>JACKIK010000001.1 GCA_020638455.1 Hyphomonas sp.
CGGGATGAGCGGAACACGACGCCAACAAGCAACGCGCAGGCCCAGGGCGCCCGAGCGCAGCGAGGAACCGCGCCCGAGCAGCTAAAAGACTCAGAAAACCATCACCTTCACGGCGTCGAAGTTCTGGACACCGCCGCCGACGCGCTTGGTCGTGTAGAACAGCACGTAAGGCTTGGCGCTGAACGGGTCGCGCAGCACGCGCGCGCCCTGCCGGTCGGCGATCAGGTAGAACCGGCGGAAGTCGCCGAAGGCGATGGCCGCATTGCCCGTGCCGATATCCGGCATGTCCTCCACTTCCGTCACCGGATAGCCGAGGATGGTTGCCGGGTCGCCGCCCGTACCCGGCTGCCAGAGGTAGCGCCCGTCGACATCCTTCAGCTTGCGGACGGCCGCCACCGTGCGCCGGTTCATCACGAACCGTCCATTCGTGCGGAACTGCGATTTCGGCGTGTAGATCAGGTCGATCAGCTGGTCCGCTGCATTCGTGGCCGTGAAGTCCCCTGCGACAGAGCCGACCTTGCCCCAGACATGGCTCGCCTCGGCGACGATATCGTAGTCGAGGAAGCCCTTCGGCTTGTTGCTGCCGTCACCAGTCACGAAGGCCGCCGATTCCTGCGCCGCAAAGGCATTCTCCACCTCATCCGCCAGCCAGGCATCGATGTCCGCATAGGAATCTTCCAGCAGCGCCTGCGTCGCCGCCGGCATGGCGTAGAGTTCGCCCGCCGGGAATTCCAGCAGCGAAAGTCCCGAATGCGCCGTCTCCGTACGCGACCCCGTCTCGCTCACCCAGCTTGCTGCCGCACCGAGGCTCACCGGCTTGCGATACGTCCCGGCAGACGTCTGCCGCACCGTCGCAATCTGGCGCATCGGGCTTGCCGCCATCAGCCGCGCCTCGATAAGCCGGTCGAGTTCCGGCGGCGCGACATAGCCGCCCTGCGCCTCGGTGCCCGTATTCAGGGACTTGACGTCGAGCCGCGCCAGACCGCTTTCATCGCCCGCGCGCAGGTAGCGGCCCCAGGCCTCCGTCCGCGCGTCGGGCTCAGCCGCCGGCGCTGTGCCGGCTTCCGGCCGCGCCATCTTGAGGCTCAGCGCCTCCAGCCGCCGGTCGATCCGGGCGAGCCGCTCATCCGTCAGCGGATCGCTCGCGCCTTTCGCCTCGATCTCCGCAAGGCGCGCATCGTTCGCCTCGCGAAAGGCCTCGAACGCGGCCATCAGGTCCGCCTCGGCGACCCTGCTGCCGCCTGCCATCTTGGTTTCCTTGGTCATGCCTTCTCCTTTTGAAGTCTTTTCCCGTTCTTCCTTCGACGTTGCGAAGGCTGATTGTTTTCGCTCACCCCGGCAAAAGCCGGGGTCCAGAGCCAAAGAGCGCAGCCCGTGCCGTGCTGGATCCCGGCTTTCGCCGGGATGAGCGGAGCCTTGATTTCACGCCGCCTCCATCCCCAGCACCGCGAACCGCGCCCGCGCCTGCATCGGCGTCGCCACCAGCGACACCTCGACCAGGTCGACCTCGATCAGCTCTCTCCCGCCGCCCGCCAGCGCCTTCCAGAGGCGCGGGCGGAAGCCGATGGACAGGCCGTCGAGCCCGCCCCGCACCAGTTTCTCCACGCCCGCCTTCCCGATCAGTCCCCGGACGAACAGGCCGCGCCCGTCCTCCACCATCCGGGTCCAGCGGCCAGCCAGCGCGCCCTGCCGGTGCTGCAACAGCATCGGCAGGGCGGCCCCGGACCGGAGCGAGTGCGCGAACGCCCCCGCACGCACCACGTCTCCCGACTGGTCCGGTATCCCGAACAGGGCGGCATAGCCTTCGATCAGCAGCTCTCTTTGCCTCCGCTCACCCCGGCGGAAGCCGGGGCTCGGAGCGGCAAGATCTGCACTTCGCCGATCCGGTTCCCGGCTTGCGCCGGGATGAGCGGTGTATTTGAATTCACTCATCGCCCGCCTCCACGCGCCGCTCGATCCGGCCCAGCTGTGCCCGCACGTCTTCCAGCTGCGCTTCCACGCGCACGAGCCGTTCGGACACGGACTTCCGGTCGTTCAGCTCCGCCTCGACATTGCTGATGCGTTCCGCCGCCGCGCCCGCCCAGACCAGCGCACCGCCGGTCTGGATCAGGATCGCCATGATCAGGCTGATCGTGACCTTCTTCTCGATCTCCATCAGCCGAGCCCCGCCAGCTTCCGCTTCTCTTCCGGCGTCGCGAAGGAGGCCGCTTCCAGCCGTGCCCACAGCGACTCCCGCTCCGCCGACAGGGCCGGCACGCCGTCGAGGTCGCACCGCACCTCGACCTCCCCGCCCATCGGCTCGTCCAGCCAGGCCGACAGGGCGCCTGCCATCTTCTGCGCCAGCGGCAACACCGTCATCCGCCAGAAGGCGAGGTTCGCTTCCCTGTAGTTCGCATACGTATTGTCCCCCGGAATGCCGAGCAGTTGCGGCGGCACGCCGAGCGCTAGCGCAATCTCCCGCGCGGCGCTGTTGCGCGCCTCAAGGAAATCCATGTCCGCCGGCGACAGCGACATCGGCCGCCAGTCGAGCCCGCCCTCCAGCAGCAACGGCCGGCCCGCATTCGCCGCCCCCGAATACAGGGCGTCGAGATCAGCCTTCAGGCGGTCGAACTGGTCCGGCGGCATCCGTCCGCTGCCGGAGTAAATCAGCGCCCCGGAAGGCTTCGCAGAATTGTCGATCAGGGACTTCGCCCAGTCGGCGCTGGCATTGTGCAGGTCCAGCGCGCGCCGCGCCGGGGCCAGTGCCGGCAGGCCGAGAATATCGTCCTGCGGATGGAACAGCTTGAGGTGCAGAACCGGGCTCCATCCGGTCTCCTCGCGGCGGATCGTCCGTTCGCCGGCCGTCTCCCGCACCGCCCAGGCCTCCGCCCAGCCGCGCCCGTCCGTCACCGGCCGCACGCGCCCCGGCTGCAGCAGGTACAGCGCCGCAATGCCGGTCTCGCCCGACAGGCGCACGGCCTCGACAAAGGCATTCCCGGCCAGTTGCAGCTGGGTGTAGACGCCCTCCAGGAAGCCCGCCGCCGGCAGGTCCGGTGCCGGCCGGCGCAGCAGGCGCGCCGCCGCCTCGTGCGCCGTCATCAGGGGAACGCTCGCCGCGGCCTCGGCAACCATCCGCACACAGCGATAGGCCACGGCGTTGCGCAGGTATCCGTCGCGGGTCAGCGCCCCGCTGTCACGTCCGCCCCAGTTCGGCCCGCCGGGGTCCGTCAGGGCAACCAGAGGGGGCGCCGACTTCGCCTCGCGCCCGTCTTTCCGCCATCTCCAGTTCCACGCCATGCCGCGCCATCCCCGTTTTCGTTGATGGCGAAGAGTTAAGGCAACCGGCCCCCTGCCGGATTTGATTTGGGAAACTTGATATTTATCAACCGAATCTCTGGCAAATACAGGGGATTGTGCGCTGTTTTTTCCCACCGCTTTCAGCTGTTGAGGCGTAGCCACAGGGGCGCAAATCTGCTTTGTCCCTCAGTCTGAAAAAGGGCCAGAGCGGTCGGGAGGAGCTGAAAGAATGTCGGCACGCGTCATTTCCATTGCCAACTCCAAGGGGGGAGTCGGCAAGACGACGACCTGCGTCAGCCTTGCCGAGGCCTTCGCCGCAGAGGGCCGCCGCACCCTGGTGGTGGACCTCGACATGCAGGCCAATGCCTCGCTGCTGGTGTTCGGCCATGAGGGCGACGAGCACCTGTTCCAGGCCATCAACGACTACGCCACCATCTCCGACTGGCTGCTCGAGAACTTCGAGGCCAATGAGCAGAAGCGGCTGGAAGAATTCATCGTCACCGACGCTTCCGACGTGACCTCCGGCGACAAGCCGCTGCCGCTGGACCTGATCCCGTCCAGCCCGCGCCTCCGCAAGACCGAAAAAGAGCTGATCTACCACCTCACCGGCCAGGGCTATTCCATGCAGGCCCTGGAAAACCAGGTCGGCCGCCGCCTGCGGGACGACTTCGACCTCCTCAAGGCCAAGTACGACATCATCCTGTGCGACTGCCCGCCCGGCATCTCGACCATGACCGAATCGGTGCTGGCGGCCAGCCACCTGGTCATCGTGCCGACCATTCCGGACTTCATGTCCACGCTCGGTCTCGACCTGTTCACCGGCGACGTCATGCAGGGTCTTCGCGATCGCGACGTGAAGAAGCTCCCCATGGTGCTGGCGACTCGCTATGATGGCTCACCGCACCAGCAGGTGATTCTCAACGCCATGCGCGAGGCGGCGGCCGCGAAGGAAGCCGAATTCGACATGTTCAGGACTGTCATCCCGATGATGCCGGGCTTTGCCACCAACCCGATCGAACTGGGGCCTGACCCGACGATCGAGGCGAAATGGCCGGGCGAGGCCTACAAGATCATCAAGGAACTGCTGGTGGAAGTGAAGGCGGCCCTGGCATGAGCGAGGCGGCGGACCCACGCGCCGCCGAGGCGCTGTCGGCGCTGCTCGACCACAGCGTGTTCGGCGCCCTGCACGAGAAAGACCTTGCTGCCGCTGCGGGCCTGCTGACGAAAAAGCTGATGCTGGCCGCCGGCCAGACGCTGGGCGACATGAAGGCGCTGCGCGAGGCGGTCGGCGAAACGATCTTCGAGACGCAGCTGAAATCCCTGACCGGGCACCAGGCCCGCCTGCTCGCCCGCCGCCTCGACAAGACGGTGCCGGAGCTTGAAGTCTCAACCGCGGGTGCCGCCTGCGCCTGGATCCGTGGCCTGATGGACGGCGCGCCCGTCGCAGCCGCCCCGGAAGCGGCGCCGGAACCGGTCGAAGCGCCTGTGCCGGAAGCCACCGCGGAGGAGGCCCCGCCGGCCCCCGCCACGCCCCCGGCCAACGCCTATTTCGGCCGCAAAAGCTTCCGCACCGGGAACTGAGCCCTCACAATTGCCGCACGCCCACGGCGCGGACGTCGAGCATCAGCGCCCACACGGCCCAGACCAGCGCGTCGACCCGGTCCGGCGAGCCCGCCATGCCCTCCGCGCCGAAGCGGCACATCTCGTCCTCCAGCGCCGTGAACGCGCCGGCATGGTGCACCCGGCCCTGCTCGTACAGCGTCGCCACCGGCAGCGCCCGCGTCCGCTTCGACAGCCGCGCCTGCACCAGCCGCACCGGCACCGGACAGCCCGCCGTCTCCAGCACCTGCCGCACCATTTCCCCGCCCTGGTTCGCTTCGGCGATCACTTCCCGCGCCGCGGCCGCGCGCGCCAGCGCCACGACGCGCCCCGCCCAGTCGAGCGGCCGCAATCCCTGCGCAGAGGCATCGCCCAGCACATAGGCAGCCTCTCCGGCGCGGCCCGCCGCCACGATGCCGCACGTATCCGCCTCCGGCCCGCTCGTCGCCGGCGGGTCGACTGACACCACAACATCCTCCAGCGGCGGCACATGGCCCACGCGCCCCGCTTCGATCCGGGAACGGAGGAACAACGCGCCCTCCGGATCCTCGACCAGCTGGCCGTCCAGTTCCTGCCGGCCGAGCGTCGTGCCGCCATAGGCCCGCTCCACCGCCGCCAGGAATCCTTCCGACAGGTTGCCTGCATTCTCCCGCGTCGCGCTCTGCGTCACCACTGTGTCCGCGCTCGCATGCAGGCGCCGGATCAGCGGCGTCGGCCGGGGCGTGGTCGTCACCAGCGCGGCGGGGTGCGGGCCCAGCCGCAGTGCCATCTGCAGCATGTCCCACGTCGCCTCCGCATGGGCCCACGCCCCCGCCTCGTCGCACCAGGCCGCATCGAATTGCGGCCCGCGCAGGCTGTCCGGGTCCTCCGCCGAGAAGGCATGGGCCACCGCCCCATTGTGAAACTCCAGCAGCCGCCGCGACGGATGGTAGACCGGGCGCAGGGCGCTCACCGGCTCCACCCGGCACAGCCCGCTCTCGCCCTCGATCATCACTTCGCGCACATCCTGCAACGTCGGGCCGACCAGCGCGATCCGCCCCCCGCGCGCCGCAATTGCCGACCAGCGCGTCCATTCCGCCCCGGCGCGTGTCTTGCCCGCCCCACGCCCGCCCTGGAACAGCCATGTCCGCCAGTCCGTCCCCGGAGGGTTCACCTGCGCCGTCCGGCAGGTCAGCAGGAACGGATACTGGTTGACCACCGCCTCCAGCTCCCCCAGCGGCCAGGCCCGCCCCGACCTCGCCCAGTCCTGCACTCTTCGTCTCGTATCCTCCCACCAGACCGGCAATGACGCCTCGTACATGCGCCTGTTGCTCCGCCAGGGCTTCTGCTGCCACATCCTCCGTATCCCCCCTTGCCGCACGCATCCGGCGCGCCTCCCCGGCCAGCCGCACGCTCATCGCGGCCGCCGCGCTCGCTTCGCCTGCATCCTTCGCATTCAGCAGCGCATCGATCTGCAGGTCCGCCGCCACCTCCAGCGCCAGCACATGCCGCTCCAGCGGCGTCTCCGGCCGCTTGAGGTCGTGCAACGCCATGTACCGGCACACCGCCTCGCGCGTCCTGCCGATCCGCGCCGCAATCGCGCTCACGCCATAGCCCTGCAGGAACAGGAGCCGCATCAGCCGCCCCTCCCGCTCAGAAATCCGTTTCGGTCTGTCGCCTGGTGTCATCATGCGCCGAATATGGCGCTAGTGAATCCCTGTCGGATAAATGCCCGTATCCGTAGCCGCTCACCCCGGCGAAAACCGCTTCAGGCTGCGGACAACGCGGGCGCCTACCCCCCCATTTCCCGCACGCCGGCAATTTCCTGCGAGGGGCAAGGATCGCTGCCGGGTTCAGTCAGCCGGCCGGTCTTCTCTATCGCCGACTTGGCGCACTCGAAATCGAGGTCCGCAATCGCATCGAACTGGTCGAGATACACATTCCCGGTCAGCTCATCGAGGAAGTGCGTGCGCTTCAGCCGGTCCATCACCGGGCCCTTCACCTCCGACAGGTGCAGCGTCACGCCCGCATCCTTGAGACGCGCATTGATCGCCTCCAGGCTTTCCAGGCCGCTTGCATCGATATGGTTCACCGCAGGGCACATCAGGATGATGTGCTTCAGGTCAGGCCGGTTGCTCAGCACATTGTAGACCATGTCCTGCAGGAATCTGGCATTGGCGAAATACAGGCTCTCGTCGATCCGTATCGTGACGATATGCTCCGGCACCACGACGGCGTGGCGGTTCACATTGCGGAAATGGTGCGTGCCGGGCACCTGCCCGACAATCGCGAAATGCGGCCGGCTGGTCTGGTAAAGATGCAGCAGCAGCGACAGCACGACGCCGGTCGTCACGCCCAGCTCCACGCCCGCCACCAGCGTCACCAGGATCGTCGCGGCCATGGCGGCAAAATCCCGCTTCGAATAATTCCATGTCCCGCGCAGCGCCTTGATATCGACAAGGCCGAGCACCGCCACCACCACCGTCGCGGCCAGCACGGCCTGCGGCAGATTGTAGAGCAGCGGCGTCAGGAACAGCGCCGCCAGCGCAATGCCGACCGCCGTGAAGGCGCCGGCCGCCGGGGTCTCCGCCCCGGCATCGAAGTTCACGGCCGAACGGGCAAATCCGCCGGTCACCGGATAGCCGCCGGACACGCCCGCCGCGAGGCTCGCCGCGCCGAGCGCGATCAGTTCCTGATCCGGGTCGATCCGCTGGCGCCGCTTCGCCGCCAGCGTCTGCGCCATGGAGACCGACTCGATGAAACTGATCATCGCAATCAGGGCGGACGAACCGAGCAGCGCCTGCCACAGGCCGGCATCGAAATGCGGCAACGACAGGCCCGGCAGGCCCTTCGGAATCTCGCCGACGACCCGCACGCCCTTCGCCTCGAGCCCAAAGGCCACGACCGCAACGCCGCCAAGCACGACGGCCAGCACCGGCCCGCTGCGCGCCAGCATGCTCGCCAGACTGTCCTTCAGGCCAAGTCCCAGCAGCAACGGCTTCAGCCCCTTGCGCGACCAGAACAGGAACGCCACCGCCGGCCCGCCAATCGCGGCAGTCGGCCAGTTGATCTCGCCCAGATGCCTGAAAATGCTGGTCAGCGTATCGATCATGCCGCGCCCGCTCACCGGGATGCCCAGCAGGTATTTCAGCTGGCTGACGGCAATCAGGATGCCCGTCGCCGTGACGAAGCCCGACATCACCGGATGGCTGAGGAAATTGGCGAGAAAGCCGAGCCGGAAGATGCCCATCACGACCAGCATCAGGCCCGAAATTACCGCCAGCACGATGGCCGCCGTCAGGTATTCCGGCGTTCCCTGCTGCGCGACCTTCCCAGCCGCCACCGCCGTCATCAGCGAGAGGATCGCCACCGGCCCCACGGCCATCGTCCGCGACGTGCCGAAGATCGCGTAAACGACCAGCGGCAGGACCGACGCATACAGGCCGACCTGCGGCGGCAGGCCGGCCAGCAGTGCATAGGCCAGCGATTGCGGGATCAGCATGACTGTCACGATCACCGCGGCGATCATGTCATTGGCGAAAGTCTGGCCATTGTACTGCCGCCCCCATTGCAGGATGGGCAGGTAATCGGACAGTTTCATGCCATCAGCCCCCGGCAAGCCTGGCCCTACAGCGCGTTCAGCGGAATCTTGAGATAGCGCGTGCCATTCTCTTCCGGCTCCGGCATCTGGCCGGCGCGCATGTTGATCTGGATCGAGGGCAGGATCAACCGCGGCATGCCGAGCGTCGCATCGCGCGCCTCGCGCATGGCCACGAACTCGTCCTCGCTCACGCCTTCATGCACATGCACGTTCTTCGCCCGCTCCTCAGCGACCGTGGTTTCCCAGGCAAACTCATCCCGGCCCGGTGCCTTGTAGTCATGGCACATGAACAGCCGGGTTTCCGGCGGCAGGCTCAGCACTTTCTGTATGGATCGATACAGCGTGCGCGCATCCCCACCGGGGAAATCGGCCCGCGCTGTCCCATAGTCCGGCATGAACATCGTATCGCCCACGAACGCCGCATCACCGATCACATAGGTCATGCACGCCGGCGTATGGCCCGGCGTGTGCAGCGCCTTTGCCTCGATCGTCCCGATGCGGAACGTATCGCCGTCGACAAACAGCGTGTCGAACTGGCTGCCGTCGCGGCGGAACGCCGTGCCCTCGTTGAACACCTTGCCGAACACGTTCTGCACCGTGGTGATCTCGGCGCCGATGGCAATCCTGCCGCCCAGCTTCTCATGGATATACGGCGCCGCCGACAGATGGTCCGCATGAACATGGGTCTCGAGGATCCATTCCAGCTTCAGTCCCTCGGCCTGGATATAGCCGATGATCTCGTCGGCGGAGTCCGTCTTCGTGCGGCCGGATGCGGGATCGTAGTCCAGCACGGAATCGACCACGGCACAGGTCTTCGTTTCCGGATCGGTCACGACATAGCTGACGGTGAAGGTCGGCTCGTCAAAGAAGGCAATCACTTCGGGGTTCGACATCATTCTCTCCGTTCACTTATATTTTCTGTATACGTACGTCCGGATCGGCCCGCTTTCCCAGCATGACCGAGCAGATTGCATCCACCATGGCGTGCGCGCGCTTGTCCGAGAGGGTGTAGTAGACGGCCCGCGCCTCCCGGCGCGCCTCCAGCACGCCTTCCTCGCGCAGCTTGGCCAGCTCCCGCGACAGGCGCGGTTGCGGAATGCCAAGCTCGGCCTCCAGCGCCCCGACCGACATTTCCCCGCCGCGCAGCTGGCAGCAGATCATCAGCCTGTCGGAATGCGACAGCGATTTCAGCAGGCCTGTCGCCTGATTCACAAGCGGCTCCATGTTTCGGCTGTCGCGATTCATCGGCCAGTCTCCTCTCATTGCCGCGCCGTCGGATAGCACGTCCGTACGGTGCTCACTTTACACTTTACATAAGCGTAAAGTGATATTCCGCAAGTGACAAATCTGCACATCGGCGCGCCGCCCGCAATGCCTTGAACAGCAATGGAAAAAAGCCGGCCCGGATCGCTCCGGGCCGGCCTCATGTCCGTTGGGCTCAGGCGCCTAGTAGGTGTACCGCACGCCGAACTTGGCCGTGTAGGAATAGGTCTCGTACTGCAACAGACGGTCGCGGCCGGGGCCCTTCTGATAGGCCAGGTACGGCTCGTCGTTGATATTCACGAGGTCGCCATAGATCTGCAAGTGCTCATTGATCCGGTACTTCGCCGAGAAGTCGATCTGCAGGTGGTCCTTCACATAGCGGTCGGTCTCCGCATCGCTGCCCAGTTCGTCCAGGTAGCCGTCGCGATAGGCCGCCGTCAGGCGCAGCTCCAGGCCGGCTTTGTCATAGCCGATCATGGCGTTGTAGGTGTTCTCGGAAGACGCCGGCAGCGGGATCGAGCGCGTGCCGCCATTGCCATTCGGCACTTTGCCTTCGCTGTCGGTGTAGGTGTAGTTGAACCCGACCAGCATGCCGTCAAGCAGGCCCGGCAGGAATTCGAGCGCCTGCTGGTAGTTGAACTCAAGGCCCTTCACGCTCGCCGAGTCGCCGTTCACCGGGATCGTGGCTTCCTGGTAGTCGATGCCGCGATACGTGCCCGGATCGGTATAGAACTGGTCGACGATGAAGTCCCGGATGTCCTTGTAGAAGAAGCCGGCCTGGATCACGGCGCCCTCGGCGAAATAGTATTCGGCGCTGAGGTCGTAGTTGGTGGCGCGATAGGGGTTGAGGTCCGGATTGCCGAACTCGCCCTCATCGTCTTCATTCAGGTAGAAGCGCGGCGCCAGCTTGCCGATGCCCGGACGCACGACGCTCTGGTAGAACGCCCCGCGGACGACCCAGTTGTCGGTCGGATTGTAGCGCAGGTTGAGGCTCGGCAGCACGTCCGTATAGTCGTTGTTGAACGACAGCGGAATGACGGTGATGGTGTCGCCATCGTCGCCGATCTGGTTGCCGCCGAGATCGTCGAACGTGTGCTCCACCCGGACGCCCGCGATCAGCGTCGTGTTGTCCGTCGTCACCTTGCCCTGCACGTAGGCGGCGTAGATATCCTCATCCACCGAATAGTCGGCAGCATTGGACTCATAGTCCGTGTCGTGCTGGTTCAGCACGAACTCGCCCGCATGGGCGCGGTTGTAAGCACGCACCAGGCCGAGGTCCGGCAGCGGGCCGAGATCGGCAAGGCCATAGGTCTGGCTGCCCTGCACATCCGCCAGCGTGTAGCCGTCGAGTTCGTCGTAGACGTCCAGCGTGAGCGCATAGTCCTTCTGGCGCAGGCGGATCTTGCCGCCCGTCTTGATTTCCAGATCACCGGCGTCGAACGGGATCGAACGCGCCGCATCGAACTTGGCCGACCATTCCTTGTCGGTGGACAGGCCGTCGACATTTTCGAGATCGGTGAATTCATATCCGGTGGGATCCAGGAAGTCCGCCAGCCCGGTGGTGACGTCATAGGTCGTGGTCTCGAGGTTCGAATAGTCGAACGTGACGGCCAGGGCGCCGTCCTTCTTGAAGTCCTGCTGGAAGCGGGTCGGATCCTGCGTGCGGTGCTCGTGTTCCTCGGCTTGCGAGTAGGCGAGCTTGTAGTCCAGCTTCCAGTCGCCCGTCTCGGTCTCGCCGCCGATCTGGTATGACTGGATCGTCTGCCCCTCGAAGCGGTCCTTGAGGTCGCGGCGCACACGGATGCGGCCATCGTCGGACTGGAAGCTCGCCGTGTTGTCGTCGCCGGCATAGGGTTCGCCACTCATCGCGAAGATCAGGCGCTGGCGCTTTTCGGTATCATCGAACCGGCTGAAGATGCCGCGGGCGTAGAAGGTCGAGCTGTCGCCCACTTTCCAGTCCATTGAGAGCGACGCGCCGAAGCGTTCGCGCTCGACATCATAGTCGCGATACTGGACTTCCTCGGCATAGACGAGGCCGTCATCCGTTTCGGTCCAGTCCGAGATTTCCTGGTTATCGGTCGAGGTCTTGCGGTCGTAATAGGAGAGGCCGCCGGAAATGCCGAACGTGTCAGAGACCGGCAGGGTGAAGTCCACTGCGCCCTTTGGCGACGTCTCGCCATTGAGATCGTTATATGAGCCTTCCACGTTCGCCGAAATGTAGGGCTTTTTGCGGTCGAAGCCCTTGGTCGTATCGATCTCGATCGAGGCGCCGATCGTGTCGGCATCCATGTCGGCGGTCAGCGTCTTCTTGACCTGGATCGACTGGATCAGTTCCGAAGGCAGCACGTCGAGCGCCACCGCGCGGGTGTCGGCTTCCGGTGCCGGCAGGCGGACGCCGTTGACCGAGGACGCGTTGAGCGTCGGGTCGAGTCCGCGCACCGACACGAAGCGGCCCTCGCCCTGGTCGTCGAGAATATTGATGCCTGGCAGGCGGCGGATGGATTCGGCGACGTTCTGGTCGGGGAACTGCCCGATGCCGTCGCGCGTCAGCACGCTTTCAACCGTGTCGGATGCGCGCTGCTGGTTGATCGCGCTTTCCATCATGGCGCGCTGGCCGACGATGACGACCGTGTCCATCGTCTTGACCTCTTCGTCCGCCGCGCTGACCGGCTGCGTGGTTGCCGTCTGCGCTATGGCCGGGCTGGCCAACACGGCTGCAATGGCTGTTGTGACGAAAAATTTCCGGTTGCGCCGGCAGAAATATGAAAGGTTCATGACCATTCCCCATTTGTGTACTGAGTTTTCGATCCCGCAGCGCCGCACTTAGGCGGAAGTCGTGACAGCCGGATGACCGAATGCCATCTTCCGGAGCCCGCGCGCGATTTCTGCGGCCACTGTTGTCGATTCACCACACGAGGCAGGATGTCGCAGCACGCCCGGAAAATCTAATCTTTACACGGAAAATAGGTCGGGCCGGCGCGGGTCGGCCTGGATCAATGTCTGAAACAAGGCTGACTTGCCCGCGCGCCTCCGCTAGAAGCGGTCCGCAAAGGAGGTCGGACAGGTTCAGGACCGGCCGGCCAATCAGTTCAAGCACCGGGACTCCACATTCATGCGACTGACACTTTCGCTTACCGCCCTTGCCGGCCTTGCCGCCTGCGCCACCGGCCCCGTCGAATATGCCGGCCCGGTCGCGACGGTCCTCGCCATGAACGAGACCGCGCCGATGAATGGCGAAGGGGACCTCGCCGACGATCCGGCGATCTGGGTCAATGCTTCGGACCCGGCAAGCTCGCTGATCCTCGGCACCAACAAGGATGAAGGGGTCTATGTCTACGCGCTCGACGGCGGCGAATTGCAGGAACTGCCGGTCGGACGCGTCAACAATGTCGACCTGCGGGGCAACATCGCTGTCGGCTCGAATGACGAGCTCAACGCCATTTCCTGGTTCGAGATCGATCCCCGGACGCTGACGGTGAAGGAGCTCGGCAATTCGGAAACCGGCAAGGACGAGCCCTACGGCATCTGCAGCGGCCTCAGCGGCGAAACCTATCGCGTCGCCGTCACCTACAAGGACGGCACGATCCAGCTCTGGTCCGGCAACTGGGAAACCATCGAGACGGTGAACCCCGTCCTCGAACGCACGATGAATGTGCCGACCAAGATCGAAGGCTGTGTCTTCGACGACGAATCGGACCGCCTGTTCGTCGACGAGGAAGACTATGGCATCTGGGCCTTCGACCTGTCGGATCCCGATGCAAAGCCGGTGACCGTCGATCGCATCGCCGGCGGCCACGGCCTGGTTGCCGATGTCGAGGGCATCGGCCTCTGGCAGGGCAAGGACGGCGCAGGCTACCTCGTCGCCTCGGCGCAGGCGGCGGACCGCTTCGTGGTCTACGACCGTCAGCCGCCCTTCACGCCCCGTGGCGTCTTCCGCATCGCGGACAATACAGCCATCGGCATCGACGGCGTCAGCCACACCGACGGGCTCGACATCACCTCCGCGCCGCTGCCGGGCCTGCCACGCGGCGCCATGGTGGTGCAGGACGACGCCAACCCGATCAAGGAATACGAGCAGAATTTCAAGATCGTGTCCTGGGCGGATATTGAGTCAGCACTCGGCCTGCCGCAGGACTAGGCAACCCGCATCAGGACCCAGACGCTGGCGCTGTACAGCAGGGCCAGCGCGCCCATCCGTATCGCCGCGGACAGCACATAGGGGCGGATATCGTCCCATGAGGTCTGGCGCGCGACCTCCGCCACGGCTGTCGCGATCTCTTCATGCATGCGGTCGCGGTTCTCTCCGGCCAGCGCCAGCATGACATTGCTGGTGCGGGATTGCGGCTGGGCATTCGCCCCGGCCAGCACTTCGGCGAAGACCCGCGCGGCGATTGATTCCGTCAGCGCCCGCTTCGGGTGCCAGCCATGCCGGCGCAATTCGGCAAGACCGACGCGCGCGACCGGGAAGTTCACCCACACATCCCGCATCAGGAACAGGACCAGTGCCGCCGAGGCGAGCCCCAGGAACACCGGCCGTCCGATCAGGCCGAAATGGTGCGCTGCCCAGATCGACGACAGGACCGACAGCTTGATCGCCGTCGCAACGGCAAAGTTGCGGAAGCTGCGCGTCACGAACATCAGCGCGTCGGCGCGGATGCGATGGCGCGTCTCCACGGCGGCGGCTTCGATGGCCTTGTTCTTGCGCCCGTGGATCTCGCGGCCCAGCGCCTTTCGCCCGGCCAGCAGGCCGGCCGCGACGGCGGACAGGATCACGAACGGGGCACCCATGGACTGAATGTAGGGGCGCCCGCGCAGTCTGTCTCGCCCCGGCTTCACAGCATCGACATGATAAACCGCTCGGCATGCCGCCGGGCCGCCTGCGGATTGCGCACGAGCGTGTATCCCATCAGGAGGGCCAGCGCCGTCACGGTCAGCGGGCGGCGCCGGATCATGGTGCGAATCGTGTCGAACGGCAGGTCCGCCAGCGCCTCCGCCGTCGCTTCCTCGACCTGTTCGGCTTCCGTCTCGACAGACCGGTAGGGCTTCAGGAAATAAAGCAGGCAGGCCGCAGCCAGCACGAGCAGCGTGCCCGCCACCACGAAGGCCGCCGCGATCAGCCCCATCACCTCGGCCAGCGCCAGCGTCATCGCAACGAACAGGGCGATCACACCGCCGCCGCCCATCAGGAGGCCCGCAACGGCCGCCAGCAGGCGCAGCTTCGTCGTATCCATTGCCTATTTCCGGTTCAGCATCGCCAGCAGCACGCCGGCACCGAAGGCAAGGCCGATCGCCGTAAGCGGATGCTCCCGCACCCGCTCCTGCACGTCATCGCGGGCAGAATCGATCTGCTCGCCTGCGTCGCGGGCGAACACCTTGCCCTTCTCGACACTGTCTTTCGCCTGGTCCGACACGAAGCCGCGCACATCCTTCATGATGGCCTGGAGGTCCTGGCGCAGCCTGGCGAGATCCTCCTTGAGCAGGTCCATGTCTTCCTTGGCGGACGAGGCACTCTCCGCAGCGCCGCTGCCCGAAGTCTCAGCATTTCTTGCCATGGGGATAAGCTCCTTTCGTAGCGCTCGCCGGCAAATCTACCGATCCGCAGATTTGGCGGCCTTGCGTTTTATCACACGCGAAAGTCCTGCGGATGGAAATCATCCGGAAGCGTCACGGCCGGCCCGCTTATGGGCGGGCGCCGCCGGCCGCCCGCGTATCAGGCCGCTTCGCGCGCCGGATGGAAGAACAGGGCCTGGCCGATCGTCGCCTTGACCGTGTTCTCCTGAAACGGCTTGGGGATCAGGAAGGCCGGTTCGGGCCGTTCCCCCGTCAGCAGGCGTTCCGGGAAGGCGGTGATGAAAATCACCGGCACATCGAAATCGCGCAGGATTTCCGTTGCGGCATCGATCCCGGACGAGCCGTCCGCGAGCTGGATGTCGCACAGCACGATACCTGGGCGGCCCGCCTTTGCCATGGCGACGGCTTCGGTGT
Organism: Hyphomonas sp.; assembly: GCA_020638455.1. Lineage (GTDB taxonomy): Bacteria > Pseudomonadota > Alphaproteobacteria > Caulobacterales > Hyphomonadaceae > Hyphomonas. Next base: position 15,704 of record JACKIK010000001.1, read on the forward strand.
GCGTGGTCGCATTGCCGATCACTTCATGGCCGAGCTCCTCGACCAGGCTTTCGAGGTCTGCCGCGATGATCGGTTCGTCTTCGATGATCAGCACGCGCGTCGACAGTTCGGCTTCGATCTCCGCCAGCGCCTCCGCCTCAAGGTCGGCAAGTTCAGCCGTGGAGATGCCCAGGATGGCCGAAGCATCATTCTGCGAGAAGCCTTCAAGCGAGGTCAGCAGGAAAGCCTGGCGCTGGATCGGCGCCAGCTGCTGCAAGTGCTGGCCGGCGGCATCGGTCGCTATCGCGTCCGTTTCAAGCTGCGCGCCGGTCGCGCCCCAGATCACGTGAAAGAAGCGGTAGAGCGCCACCCGCGGCTCCATATCGGACTCGAGCTTGCCCGGATCGGCCGCAAGCGCGGTCAGCGAGGCGCGGATATAGGCGTCCCCGCTTTCCTGCGTTCCGGTCAGCGCCCGGGCATAGCGACGCAGCAGAGGCAGGTGCGGCGCCAGTTTCTGAACGAGGCTCATGGGAACTCCCTTGTCGATCCAATGTAACAAACCAATGGAAATCCGAATGGTTGCAAAGATGACATTTTATACACCTAGGGGGAACTTTTAGCGAATTGGAGGGTTTTGTGGTTCATAATGGCAAACATACAGACCTCAGAAGCCGCCAGGGCAATGATGATGGCCGACAGGAAACCGACCGGGAAGGTCTCTGCCGACCCTGACCGCAAGCGTCGCGGTGACCGGCTGGGCGAACAGCTCCGCCGGCTTTACGACGACGTGACGCAGGAAGACGTGCCTGACGACTTCCTGCGCCTGCTGGAAGAGGCCGACCGCGCGGACCCGCCACGCGCATCGGATCCGGACGCATAGGTGACGGCATGCACAAGCCGGCCGCTCGTCTCGATGACGCCGCGTTCAAACGAGAGCTGACAGACCTGATCCCGCACCTGCGCGCCTTTGCCCGCAGCCTGTGCGGCGACCCGACGCTCGCCGACGACCTCGCCCAGGACGCCATGCTGAAGGCCTGGAATGCCCGCGAGAGCTTCGAGGCCGGGACCAACATGAAGGCCTGGGCCTTCACCATTCTCCGCAACATCTTCTATTCCGAAAAGCGGCGCGCCTGGCGGCGCCAGCCGCTCGATCCGGAAGTGGCTGAATCGACTCTCGTCTCGGCCAGCAATCCGGGCGACGGGCTCGACCTGCTCGCCCTGCGCAACGCGCTCGGCCTGCTGCCGGCCGATCAGCGCGAAGCCCTTATCCTTGTCGGTGCCGGCGGTCTCTCCTACGAAGAAGCTGCAGAGGTCTGTAGCTGTGCGGTCGGGACGATCAAAAGCCGCGTGTCGCGCGCCCGCAAGGCGGTTACGGACCTGCTAGAGACCAACAAGACGGGATTCAGCAGCGATCATGGGATCCGTGCCGACCAGGCCTTCGATGACATCATGGATCAGGCAGATCATATCGCCTCGGGCCACTGATACCGGCGCGCCTGCAAGCAAGCCCCCGTCCGGCCCGCTCCGCCGCCGGCTGGTCATCACGCTCGCCATCGCCCTGACGCCGGTCCTGTTCCTCGGAGCCCTCAGCGCTGTGATAGACGCGCACGAAGCGGTCGAGGCGCGCAGCAACGAACTGATGCTGGTCGCCGATGCCACTGTTGACGGTGTCGAGCAGTCCATCGACGAAGCGGAGCTGCTACTCGATATCTACAAGCCGCAGGTCGGCAATTCGCAGTGCCGGGAAGTCTATAATGAGATGGAGCGCCACATTCCGGCGCTATCCGGTCTCATCCGGTTCGATGCGGACGGCGTTGCCCTGTGCGCGTCCAACGGCAAGTCCGGATTTCACTCCTCGAACCCGGAATGGCACGAGACGCTGAAGCACGAGACGCCCGAGCTTCGCACGGATGCCTTCTACGGCGCGGCAAGCGACGACTGGATCTTCGCGATCTTCTCACGCGTCGACAAGCCGGACGGCTCCTTCGACGGGTCCGTGTCGATCGGCCTGCGCTCGCTGGAACTGGCGGGACTGGCCCGTACCAAGATCCTGCCGAAGGGTGTCGAGGTGGCCATCGTGGACCTCGACGGACGCGTCTTCGGCAGCAAGCGGTTCAGCCAGCTCAACCCGGCCTGGATTGCATCCGCCGAACGGTCCGGCGAGGGAAAGCTGTTCGTGCTTCGCAGGCCGGACAGGAATGCGCTGGACGTTGTGATCAAGCCCATCGGTCCGGCCAATGTGTTTGCCGTGATCTCCAGAAGCTCTCCGGGCGTCTGGAGCGAGTTCACGCTGCAGCCGCTCTCATCCTTCGGCCTGCCACTGCTTGCCTTCTCGGTGGCACTGCTCGCGGCCTACCTCGCGATGGACGGACTGGTGTTGCACTGGTTGCGCAGGCTGGGAAGCACGGTCGGGATGTACGCCGCCGGACGCTACAAATTCCGGCCCAGCCGTGCTTTCGCAAAGGCTCCAAGCGAGATCCGCGAACTTGCGCGCGCGATCGAGGACATGGCCACCGACATCGATGAACGGGACACGAAGCTGAAAGACGCCCTCGCCGTACGCGACGCCGCAGTGAAGGAGATCCACCACCGCGTGAAGAACAATCTCCAGATCGTCACCAGCTTTCTCAACCTGCAGGGCCGCCAGCTGCAGGATCCGAAAGCGCAGGCCGCGATCGCCGCCGCGCGTCACCGCATCGACGCACTCGCCATCGTGCACCAGACGCTGTACCAGCACGAGCGGCTGGAACTCGTCAGTATGCGGCCATTCCTCAACGGACTGATCGACCACCTGTCCGAAGCGCTCGGCATGGCGGAATCGCATATCCGTCTCGAACAGGTCTATGACGAAATCGAGCGGCCGGCCGACGACGCGATCCCGATTGCGCTATTCCTGGTGGAGTCGGTCACCAATGCCACGAAATACGCCTTCGGGCCCGAGGGCGGCACGATTTCGATTTCCCTGAAGACAGAGGCAGACAACACGACCCGCCTGACCGTGTCGGATGACGGCGCCGGCTTCGACGCCGGCAGCGTCTCCATTCGCAAGGGGCTTGGCTCGAGACTGATGAGCGCTTTTGCGCGCCAGCTCGGCGCGACGCTCACCATCGACTCCGCCATCGGCAAGGGCTGTACCGTCACACTGGCGATGCCGGACCAGCACTGAGGGCGCAAAGCGCCGGGCCCGCTCAGGGCGCCGGAACGCCGGGGGCGCCGAGCGCCACCCACCATGTCAGGCCGGCTGCGAGGACCGCACCAAGCAGCGCCCGCCACGCAGGCGCCGCAGCTGGCGGAGCGACCGGCCCGCTGACCAGTTTCCAGCCCCAAATCATCGGCCGAACCAGGTTTTCCCGCTTCGCGAAGGCGTAGTAGACAATGGCCGCGACATGCAGGCTGACCACGGCGACGATCGCGAAGAATACGCGCTCATGCCATTCGCGCGCTGCTTCGGAGGCCGCGTACGGCACGAGATGGGTCAGTGGACTGACGGTCAGGCCGTCCTTGTCCTGCGCGACGAGGCCGAGGCTCACCTGCACGCCGATCGCCAGCAGCATCAGCAGGATGCTCCATCCGCCCGCCGCGTTGTGGCCGACGGCATGGCCAGCGGTCTTCGATCCCAGCCCCTTCAGGTAGGCGACCACCGCACCCGGCCCTTTCACGAACGACGCAAAGCGCGCCGTCTCGCTCCCGGCGAAGCCCCAGTAGATGCGGAACAGGAGGAGGCCGACGACCACTTCGCCGAGCGTCCGGTGAACGCTCAGGAAGCCCTTCTCCGCAGTCAGCCAGAGCGCCGGCACCAGCAGCACCAGCGACCAATGGGTCAGCCGCACCCACGGGTCCCACACCCTGACTTTCGCCGGTGCGGAACCCGCTGGTTGCGGCCCTTCAGGCCCGCCGGTGCGCGTCAATCGTCTTCCTTCCGGAATGTGTCGTGGCAGCTCTTGCAGGCGCCGCCGACGTTTTTCGCGGCCTCACCGGTCAGGCCGAGATCCTCCGCCGAGGATGCCGCGACGAGCCCACCGACAGCCGTCTGAAGCTTCCCGGCCGCTTCTTCGAAGTCCGGCCACTTTTCCCAGATCACGGGCAGCGCCTCTGTCTTGGCCCCCGTTTCAGGCCCCGAGCCTTCCGGGAACCAGCTCGGCAGGTCCTTGGCCAGCGCGTCCAGCTTCTCGGCATTGGTGTCGATCACCTCGAAGGACGGCGATTCTTTTTTCAATTCGTCGCCGATTGCACGGAACGCTTGCTTTACCTGTTCGTAATTCTCATGCCGCGCGGTCACGATCGGGTTCTTGACCTCTTTCTTCGCGCATCCGGCGGCGAACAAGGCGAGGCCGAGTGCTGTGGCGACGAGTATAGTCCTTTTCACGAGAATCTCCCTGTGGCTTGGCTCAGGCCGATTAGTGTCATCCGGCCACCTCCGGCGCAACCGGGTATCGGCGCGTGCAGGTCCGGCATGGCGTGATTGTGAAGACGGAAGAGGGCTGGAGCGGGTAGACGGAATCGAACCGACATACTCAGCTTGGAAGGCTGCTGCACTACCATTGTGCTATACCCGCGCCGGGCAACCGCTTAGGCGCCAAATTCCGTTCTCGTCAAGCCCGCAGCCGCACCGATTGCGCGATGGCACATCGCTTGCAATTTTTACAAAGTTGTCACATACCTCCGGCCCCTTTCGGATGCAGAAAGCATGAGCACCGCGCTTCAGGAGGCAGCCCCTGAGCTGTCCTCGACCGCCCCTTCCGGGCGTGTGTCCTTACCCAGATTTGTCGGACTTGATGCGCTGCGCGGCATTGCAGCGCTCGTGGTCGTGATCCTCCACTACAACCTGTTCGTCTGGAACGACATCAACCATACGACGCTGATCGGCCGGTCCAGCGGCTTCCTTGCGGTCGATTTCTTTATCGTCCTGTCGGGCTTCGTGCTGGCGCACGCCTTCTATGAGCGGCCGGGTTTCGACTTCTGGGATTTCTTCAAGCGGCGCGTGTTCCGGTTCTGGCCCCTGCACGTGGTGACGCTGCTGGTGGTTGTCGGCACCCTTTTCGTTGCGCATGAGAAATTCCGCTTCGACGATTTTCTCCTGAACCTGTTCCTGATCCACAATCTCGGCTTCGGCGATGCGGCCCTGGCCTTCAATGCGCCGTCCTGGTCGCTGTCGGTGGAACTTGCGGTTAACGTGATCGTCGGCCTGGTCCTGCTGGCAGTTCCGAACCGGTTCCTCAATGCCCTGCTGTTGCTGACCCTTGCCCTTTTCGGCGGCGCGGTTGCCTTCTCCACGCCCGCCGGCCTGAACGACAATGCGGGCGTTGCCTACGGCTTCCTGAATATCGGGCTGATGCGCGGCCTGCTCGACTTCCCGATCGGCATCCTGACCTATCGCCTTTACCTTGCCCGCAGGGAACAGCTCGCCCGCGTAACCGACAAGGCCGGCTGGCTGGTCGGCCTGCTGCTCGCCGTCTTCCTCGCCTCCTTCTACCTGCCTGAAAGCAGCCATGGCGATTTCCTGTTCATCCCCTTCTATGCGCTCCTGGTCCTGCTGATCGCTCAGCCCGGCGCGTTCTGGTTCAGCCAGCTGTCGCGCATCCGCCTGTTCGGGGACATCTCGTTCGCCCTGTACCTTGTGCACTGGCCGATCGAGCGGATCGTCATGGAAGTGTTCCCGCATCCGGCCGCCTTCGTTCCGGGAAGCCAGCCGATCGTCTACTGGGCCGGCCTGCTCGTCATCGTGGCGCTCGCCGTCGGCGTCGCCTGGACCGTGCATACGAAGTTCGAGCAGCCGCTGTATGCGCGGCTCGTCCGGAAATGGTGCAACAGGGCCTCGAATACGAGGCGCCTGCCCGGCATCATCGCCGACTTTGCACGACACATGTTCCTGTTCCGGCACAAGACGCCACAGCCCTGATCCCTGTTTTCCGCTGAAATCCCGGCAGGCCGGGTGGTGGAGGGAGCTGGATTCGAACCAGCGTACGCAAAGCGGCCAGATTTACAGTCTGGTGGATTTAACCACTCTCCCATCCCTCCACGGGACCCGCGACCACGCAGTGTTTGACGCCGCCGCGCCGGGGTTTCACAAGAGCGGCTCAAACGCCGCCGATCCACGCCGGAAGCGGCCTTATAAGGAAACCGCAAATGGCGCGCAACCATGGAAAACGGCGAAATACACACGCCCGGCATGGGCATCCGCACGAGGCCGGTCGCCGCCATGACCGGCGGCCGCAGGACAGTGGCAGCGCGGACACCTGGGTGTGGGGGATTCACGCGGTCGAGGCGGCGCTGGCCAATCCGGACCGCAGGCTGACCGAACTGCTGGCGACGGAGAATGCTGCTGCCCGCCTGCCCCCGGGCTCGCTCAAGCCTCGGCTCGTGACGGCAAAGGAAATCGACGAGCGGCTGCCCCCCGGCGCCGTGCACCAGGGTCTCGCCCTCAATGCCGAACCGCTGGAGCCCGCCGCGCTCGAGGACCTGATCGATACGGGCATCGACCGCATCGCCGTGCTCGACCAGGTGTCGGACCCGCACAATCTGGGCGCCATCTACCGCTCTGCGGCCGCTTTCGGCTTCGGTGCGCTTGTGCTGCAGACCCGCAATGCGCCGCCGATCACCGGCATCGTCGCGAAAAGCGCGGCCGGCGCCGTCGAAACCGTCAAAGAAGCCCGTGTGGTCAACATATCCCGCGCCCTCGACCAGCTGGGAGAGGCTGGCTACCACACGGTCGGCCTTGCCGGCGAAGGCGCAGCGGACATCGCCAGGGCTGTATCGGGTGCAGCGAAACTGGCGATCGTGCTGGGCGCCGAAGGGCCGGGCCTCCGCCCCGGCGTGGCAAAGGCCTGCGCCGAACTCGCCCGCATACCCATCCGGCCTGAAATGGAGAGCCTGAACGTCTCCAATGCTGCCGCAATTGCCTTTTATGAAGCAGCCCGAGCCGCTTTTCCCGGCGGCTGATCCTCTGCTAGGGTCAGGCCCGGATACGACGCAAGGGAGTGCTGCGCCGCCATGATGAGATTGTTCTCCATCCTCCTCCTGCTCGCCGGGCTTCTGGTTGCCGGATATGGCGGCTCGCGCCTTCTTGAAATCTACAATCCGCAGGCCAAGGGCCTCGCCGCGGCGCCGGCCGCAATGGATGAAGCCGCCCCGCCGGACGATGCAGCGACCGAGATGGCCGGCGCGAGCGAGACCGAGGCGATGGAGGCTGCGCCCCCCGCCGAAGCCGAGGTCCCGGCGCCCAAGCCGGAGAGCATGGCGCGGTCGCTGCCGGCCCCGACGCTGGACAGCGAGGTGTTCAACGGCGAATCCGCACCGATGGACGAGCCCATGTTCTCGCCGGAAGTCTCGCCCGAGATCATGGCCTCCGCCCCGCCTGCCGCAGCCGTCGACGCGACGGCAGCTTTTGTCGACAGCCTGAAGACAGTCCAGGTGGCGCACGAAACACCGGCAACAGCTGAATACAAACGCCCCTTCGAAGCGGTGCTGGCTATCGACGCAACTGGCGACTCGACGGCAGCGGATGCCCTGCCCGGCCATGGCGTGATCGAGGAAGGCACGGCGAAAGTGTCGAAGCTTGTGGAAGCGCGCCTCTCCGGATCCGGCTTTGCCATCAAGGCGATGACGCCGGAACAGCAGACCATATCGCCGTTGACGGAAAATACCTGGCGCTGGTCGGTCACCCCGCTGACAGCCGGCAGCCAGGAGCTGACCTTCGATATCTACGCCATCGATGACGGCCCCGCCGTGCCGCTGCGGACGTTCCACAATACAGTGACCGTGCAGGTGACCGGCCTCAACCGGGCGATCGCCTTTGCCGATCAGGCAAACCCGCTGGCCGTGTTTCTCGGCGGCGTCGGTTCTGTGCTCGCAGGCCTGTTCGGTGCGGTGAGGTTTGTTCGCCGCCGCTAGAAAAGGCAGCAGGCCGCAGCGCCGGGCGCCCCCATGGGGCGACTGCCTTTGACTTTCACCGCAAAGGCCGGTTTGAGTGGCGCTCATGAGCGCCAGCCCGCACCAGGCCCCGCTGTCCCTTGAAACCGCGCAGGAATTTCTGCGCGAGCAGGCGCAGCGCATCCATGTAGACCCGATGACCAACTCGGTCTTCGCCCTCGCGCAAGCCCTGTTCCGCGACATCGAGGAAGGGAAGGCCGGCCTAGGCGATCTCGCGAAGCTTGCCAGCGAAGTGCATCTCGACCTGATCGAACAGCGCGCCGACCGGTTCCGGGCGCAGCATTCCGGCGGCCACGAGAAGACCGCCTGGAAGACGCTGCAAGCGCGGCTGGAGGAACTCGCCGGGGCAGGCTTCGAGGCGTTCCGGGCTGCCGTTGAACGGCCGCGCGGCGGTATCGTGTTCACCGGCCACCCGACCTTTGCCCTGTCGAGGGACCTGCGCGCCGCCTTTGCGGCGCACGTGTGCCGACCGACCAGGGCCAGCCGCGCTGTGCTGCTGAAGCAGGTGCGCAGCGACTCCCGGCCCTGGAACGAACAGATCAGCCTGTATGGCGAGCACGCCGAAGCACAGGACGCCATTGCCCACGCCGCCGGTGCGCAGCACGAAATGGCGGAAACCGTGCTGAAAGTGGCGCGCCGCGAATTTCCGGTCAGCTGGCGACAGCTGCGCCCGGCCCTGCCGACGCTGGCAAGCTGGGTCGGCTATGACCTTGACGGGCGCGCCGACATCCACTGGTCGCAATCGCTGACCTTCCGCCTCAGCGAAAAGGCCGGGCAGCTGGACCGGTATGCCGACCGCGCCGAGGAAATCGCCGCCCGTCGCGGCAGGACGCCGGCATTGACCGGCCTTGCCAGGCGCCTGCGGGCAGCGGCGAAACAAGCCCGGCACCATGCCGGCCTGTTCGGCACAGACCTGACCGACGCCGACAACCTTGTCGACGCCGCCAACGCCCTGACCGCCCATTCGGAACACACGATCCTCAGCGCGAGCGAGATCACCGACGTGCTGGACCGTGCCCTTCCGTCTGCGGAGGATGACCTTGCCGAGGCGCTGATCGCCTTCCGCGCCGAAGTGGAGGCCCAGCAGCTCGGCACGGCGCGCATCCACCTGAGGGTCAACGCCGCCCAGGTCCGCACGGTCATCAATCGCGACCTCGGCCTCGAAACTGAAGACCGCGAACTCGGCCGGGTCGCCCTTGCAGAGCTCGCCCAGAAGGCCCGCAAGTCGAAGCCAGTGAAAGTGAATTTCGGGGACCTGTTCCTCGAACAGTCCACGGCGCGGCGCCAGTTCATGATGTGCGCGCAGATCCTGAAACATATCGATTCCGGTTCCGTCATCCGTTTCCTGATCGCCGAAAGTGAAAACCCGGCGACCGTGATGGGCGCGCTCTACCTCGCCCGCCAATATGGCGTGGACGGAATGCTCGATATCTCGCCCCTGTTCGAGACGCCCGAAGCACTGGAGACCGGCGGCCGGTTTGTCGAGCGGCTGTTGGAAGAGCCTGAATTCCTCGACTATGTGAAACAGCGCGGCTATCTCTCCATCCAGCTCGGCTTCTCCGATGCCGGACGATTCATCGGACAGGTCGCCGCCGACATGGCGATCGAGCGCATTCACAATCTCATCGCCCGGGCGCTGGCCGCGAAGAAGACCGGGGTCGATCTTCTCCTGTTCAACACGCACGGCGAATCCATGGGCCGGGGCGCCTGGCCGGGCACGTTCGAACAGCGCTTCGACCACCTGCTGACCCCCTGGACGCGCGGCGGCGCCTCCATGCGCGGCCTGAAACTGCGCCACGAAGTCAGCTTCCAGGGCGGCGACGGCTATCTCCATTTCGCAACGCCCGACCTTGCCGGCGCCACCATGGCGGCCTGGGCGCTGCATACTTTCCAGCCGGGCGACGAATCCAAGAACGACCCGTTCTATACGCGTACGGACCTTGTCTGGGATTTCTACCGCGCCCTGCGCGCCTGGCATGAGCGGCTGTTCGTCAATGCCGACTATGGCCGCCTGCTCGGCGCTTTTTCCAGCGCGCTGACGGTGAAGGCGGGCTCCCGCCCGAAGCGCCGCGCCGCCGGCCCGGCAGGGCCCCGCTCGCTCCGTGCCATTTCACACAATGCGACGCTGCAGCAGCTCGGCATTCCGGTGAACACGGCCGCGGGCATCGGCTCCTCCCTGCAACGGGAAACCGAGCGGCTGGTGCAGCTGATCGATACGAGTTCCCGGATGCGCCACCTGATCCTGCTGGCGCAGAAGGCCCGCGACCTGACCAGTATACCGGCGCTGCGTGGCTATGCCCGCGTCTATGATCCGAGCGTCTGGATCGCCCATGCGCGGATGATGACGACGGATTCCGCCGCGGCGGCGTATCGTGCGGTCTACTATGCCCTTCGGGCGGACGAGACGACGACTTCGATCGAGCGCATTGCAAACCTCCTGACTGTGGACCTCCGCCGTTTCGACCGCCTGACCGCGCAGATGAAGAATGCCCCGTCTACGGAGCAGCGCCACGAAGACCGCCTGACGCTGCATGTGCTGCATGCCGTCCGGCAGGCATTGCTGATGCGCGCCTTCACGCTGGTCGGCGGCCTGCCGCGCCTTTCCGAACGCCACGATGCCAGCGCACGAGACGTGGTGCGCATGGTGGCGGAGCTCCGTATCGGCGAAGCGGTCAGCCTGCTGAGCGAGATCTTTCCGCGCGCCCGCGACGAGGATACGCCCCTCAAGGCGCTGACCGAGCCTGGCGGCGACGTTCGCGGTGCCTCCTATGGATACGAACGCATCCATCGCGATATCATCGGCCCGCTCGACGAGATCGACCGCACCCTGCACGGCATCAGCCTGGCAATCACGCACGCCTATGGCGCCTTTGGCTAGGCGTACCCGTCAGTAGGCCGGAATATGGGTGTCGCGCGCATTCATGTTGATCGTGCGCACATTCTTCTCAGTCGGCATGCTGAGGATCAGCCGGTTGCGGCGCCGGTCTATCTGAACACGGAATGACGACAGGAGATCCAGACCCAGCACCATGGCGGGCTCTTCGGCAACCCCCAGATAGTCGAACAGGGGCGGATCGGTCACCAGGATGTCGACGGTGGCAATCCGGAAATCGCCGATCGCCATGGCCTTTGCCGTGGCGATCCGCAGGGACTGGTCGCCGCCGGTTGCGCCGAACAGCTTCTGTGTCTTGTCGACATTCGCTGTGGTGCCGGAGTCGATCGCAAAGCGGCTGTTGATATAGGTGACGCTCGACCCCGTATCGACGAGCGCCCGCCCTTTCTTGCCGTTGATGCGGATGTCCACGAACAGGAGGCCCGACTCCTCCGAAATGCGGAGCGCGCTGGTCGACAGCCGCGAATTGCGCTCGGGCCGGCCGTCATAGACCATGAGGCGCTGGTTCTTGAAATCGAAATCGATGATGTCACCGTCCAGCGAGTTTGCAGGCAGCACATTGGTCGCCCCCGGAACATCGAGACGGACATTCAGCGCCACCGGCACGTCGGTCAGCGCGACATTGCCGGCGACGAGGCTGTCGAGCCGCACAACCGGATAGATCTGAGGCCCGGTGACACCGAGAACATTCACAAGCCTCGGGTTCTCCCCGACGTCCGGCAGGCCGGCCGTGCGCGCTGTCTCGCCATCGATCATCGGGAAGGTCGCCGCCGTATCGATCACGCCCTCGACGCGGGCCGAGCCGTTGACCTCCATCTCGATGATCATGTGGCTGTTGTCGTCCAGCTCGAACGGGATGATCTGGCGTTCGCTCGCAAGCGCCGGCAGGCCGCCCAGCAGGGCTGCCCCGATCAGGGCGGCGCCTGCCTTGCGCGTCTTCGACGCAATGACAGCGGCCCGGCGCTTCCATGTCCCTTTCATGCGATGAATATCCCACAGTTCGGGCCCGGCTACAAATCGCCCGGCCACAACCGGCTGACCCGGCGTCACGACTTCCGGCACCCCTTACGTTCGCGTAAACCCCAATCACACGAAGAAGAGGAATACCGGAGACACATCATGGCTGACGCCTTCATCATCGACGCCTGCCGCACGCCGCGCGGAATCGGCAAAGTCGGCAAGGGCTCGCTCGCGCACCTTCACCCGCAGCACCTGGCCGCCACTGTGCTCGGCCAGATTGCCGAGCGCAACAAGCTCGACACCGCGACCGTCGACGACGTGATCTGGGGCACGTCCAGCCAGCGCGGCGCGCAGGGCGCGGATATGGGCCGGATGGCCGCCCTCGATGCCGGCTACGACATCAAGGCGTCCGGCATGACGCTCGACCGGTTCTGCGGCTCGGGCATTACCTCGGTCGCTCTTGCCACGGCGCAGATCATGTCGGGCATGGAAGACTGCATCGTGGCCGGCGGCTGCGAGATGATGAGCTACACGGCCGCAACCGCCGATCCGAAGAACCCGCCGATGATGGACGCCGGCAACCTCCACCTGCGCGAGATGCATCCTCAGTCGCAGCAGGGCTGCTGCGCCGACGCGATCGCGACGCTGGAAGGCATTGACCGCGAAGCCGTCGACCGGCTTGCCATGGTCAGCCAGGAACGCGCCGACCGCGCCATCAAGGAAGGCCGGTTCTCGAAGTCGGTCGTGCCCGTCTACAATCGCGACGGCACGCTGGCCCTCGACCATGACGAATTCCCGCGCCCCGGCACCACGATGGAGACGCTTGCGGGCCTCAAGACCGTGTTCAACATGTTCTGGGACATCCCGGTCGATGACCAGGGCCTGACCTATGGCAACATGATCGAGAAGGTCTACCCGCAGCTGAAAGGCAAGGTGCAGTTCGTCCACCATGCCGGCAACTCGTCCGGCGTCGTCGACGGGTCCGGCGCCGTGCTGATGACCTCCGAAGGCTACATGAAGAAGCACGGCCTGAAGCCGCGCGGCCGCGTGGTGGCCACCTGCAATATGGGCGACTGCCCGACGCTGATGCTGAACGCGCCCGTGCCGGCGGCGAAGAAGGTTCTGGCCAAGGCCGGCCTTTCCAAGGACGACATCGACGTCTACGAGATCAACGAAGCCTTCTCGGTCGTCGCCGAGAAGTTCATCCGCGACCTCGACCTCAACCGCGACAAGGTCAACATCAATGGCGGCGCCATGGCCCTCGGCCACCCGATCGGCGCCACCGGGTCGATCCTGATCGGCACCGCGCTGGACGAACTCGAACGCTCCGGCGGCCGCTATGGCCTCGTCACCATGTGCGCTGCCGGCGGCATGGCTCCGGCCATCATCATCGAGCGCCTCGACGCCTGATCCCGGCCACACGGCCTGATCTGAACATTGGCCCTGCCGGTTGCCCGGCGGGGCCTTTTTCTGTCTGCATGACCCGACTTCGCCGGAAACCGCGCCTTCTGAACCAGAAGGCACTTTCCGGAGACGCAGATGACCGACTTCAGGGTATTCGCCGCGAGCCTCGCCGCCGCCATGTCAGCAGGACTGGCGCTCGCCGACCCGCCGGCTGCCCCGCCCGGCCAGATGCGCGTGAAACTCACGAAAATCATGGACCCGACCGGCTTCGAACGGCCGCTGGTCGCGGGGACTACGGTCATTCCGGCCGACTGGACGGCGACGGGCGGCATCGTCTGGCGCGTCAACGGCCAGTGCACGCTCGGCGCGGCGACGGACTGGACCGCGACCTCGCCGGACGGCAAGTCGATCATCCGCCTGCCGCCTGCGGTCGGCTGGCGCTACAACAATTCCGGCAATCCGGTGCCAAACGACTGTATCCCGGCCGCCATCAACTCCGCAGACCAGTATGTCAGCGGCTTCATCGGCCAGCTGGACAATGCGAAAATTGTCGACGTGGAACGTGACCCGCAACTCTCGCAGGCCCTGGCACAGCAGCCCTTCTCCTACGAAATGCCGGGCGACCCCTATGTGAAAGCGTGGTGGGACGCCGCCTCGGTCACCTTCACCTACACGCGGGGCGGCGAACCCTATCTCGGCACAATGATCGTGATGACGACGCACAATTACATGATGAGCGGGCATTCCTATGGCTTCGGCCAGCCGATGGAGTCCGGCAATGGCGGAACGATTGTCCAGGTCCTCATGGCCGCACCGGCCGACAAGTTTGCCGAACAGGTCCCGGCCTTCCTGATGTTCCTCAAGAACTACCAGCCCGGACAGGAATGGCAGGCCCGGATGAACCAGCACAATGCGGCCATCGCCCGCGACAATGCGGAAACCAACAGGAACATCTCGAAAATCATCTCCGATACCTATTCGGACATTTCCGACATGAGCAGGGAAAGCTGGCGCAAGCAGAACGAGAGTTCCGACCGGACCGCGCGGGAAACCAGCGAGTGGCTGCGCGATGTCGAGACCTATGACGCCGACACACCGACCGGGCAGATCGAGCTGCCGTCCGGCTATGACCGCGCCTTCCAGCTGAACGACGACACGTTCGTGGTGACCAATGACGCCTTCTACGAACCATTCCGGGATTCCGGGATCGACGGACGGGAGCTGACCGCCTCGAAGTGATGCCAGTGGCGGCCTGAGAACACCGCTGCAGCAACGGACGCCCGGCCTTCCCCTTTGGGCCGGGCGATTCGATTCCGGCGCGTGCTGCGCGCGGCGCGGAATCATGTGCGAATAATTCTCATTCGCTATTGCGAGTTATTCTCATTTGCACTAAGCCCCCTGTCAAAGGCCGCGCGGGGCGGTCCTCAGGGAGTCAATCATGAGACCAGCCATTCGCCGGCCGCGAAGCCTTCGCATGCCGGTAACGATGTGTGCCGCCATCGTCGTCGGTGCGGCCACACCGGCGCTTGCCGACGATTCGGGCGAACCGGAACTGCGCAACGAAACGATCACCGTGACCGACGTCACCGCCGACACCAATCCCTACGGCGACCCCGATGCGCCCTATCGCGCCATCCGCTCGGCGAGCGGACTGTTCACCGAAGACCTGCTGGACACGCCCAAATCCATCACGGTCATCACCGACGAGACGCTGCACGACCTTGGCGCCAAGTCGTTCCGCGACCTGTTCCGTGCCCAGCCGGGCATCACGCTCGGCACCGGCGAGGGCGGCAATGCCTTTGGCGACCGGATCTTCATCCGCGGCTTCGATGCGCGCAACGATGTCTATGTCGACGGCGTGCGTGATCCTGGCGTCGGCTCGCGCGAGACATTCGCCGTGCAGCAGGTGGAAATCCTCAAAGGCCCCTCCTCGGCCTTCGGCGGACGCGGCACGACCGGCGGCGCGGTCAGCCTCGTCTCCAAGAAGCCCGGCAAGGGCGACTGGGGCGACGTTGAATTCACGCTCGGCTCCGACGCGACCCGCCGGGCGACCCTCGACGTAAACCACGAGATCAGCGACACGCTCACTGTGCGCATCAATGCGATGACGCACGATTCCGAAGTTGCCGGGCGCGACCATGTCTTCAACGACCGCTGGGGCATCGCCGCCGCGGCCGAGTGGACCCCGACCGACGCGCTGACCTTCGGCTTCGACTACTACCATCTGTCCACCGATTACCTGCCCGACTGGGGGCACCCTTATGACGTCGAGAACAACCGACCCTTCGCGGTGCGGCGCGACAATTTCTACGGCGTCCTGTCGCGCGACTTCGGCGAGACCTTCGCCGACGTCTACACGGCGAACGCCAGATGGGTGATCTCGCCCGCCATCGAGTTCGACACGATCCTGCGCTATGGCCAGAGCAAGAATGCCTACACCGCCTCCGCGCCGGAGCGGCCGGACGCGGTGGCCCGGACCGTCAGCGCGAATGCCAAGCGCCGCGATGCGGTCACCGACTACTGGACCAATCAGAGCCGCTTCACCTTCCGCTTCGACACCGGCGCAATCGGCCATACGCTGGTCACCGGAATCGAACTGTCGCGCGAGGAAACGCTGAACCGGACGCGCGCCTTCACCGAATGCGCGACGCTGCCCTGCATCGGCACGGCATCGAACCCGCTGCTGGACCTCGACCATCCGGACAATACGATTCCGTGGGGCAGCGACACCGAGGTCACCGGCCGGCCCACCATCACGACGGAAACCGCAGCGCTCTATGCGCTCGACACGCTGACCTTCTCGCCGCAATGGGAAGCCTTTGTCGGCATCCGCGCCGACAGCTACAGCGCAGATACGAGCGGACTGACGCCGGAACGCAACTCGGACTCCGACTTCGTCAACTGGCATGCAGGCCTCGTCTACAAGCCAATCGAGAACGCCTCGATCTATGGAAGCTTCTCGTCCGCCTCCAATCCGCCCTGCGAACAGCTTGATGCTTTCGCCCTCGACTATGGCGGGTGCGATGCGCTGGTCGCGGCGATGGACCCGGTGGAGAACAACTCCCTCGAACTCGGCGCCAAGTACAATCTCGGCGGTCATCTCGACCTGACGGCCGCCGTGTTCCAGATCACGCGGGACGGCGTACCGATCTCCAATGGCCGCGGCGCCACGACGGCCGGGTCGCAGGACCAGGAAGTCCAGGGCGTCGAGTTCGGTGTCGCCGGGAACCTGACCGACAAGTGGAGCCTGTTCGGCGGCCTCACCCTGTTCGAGACCGAAATCACCGACAGCACGGACGCGACGCAGATCGGCGAGATGTTCCCGAACGTCTCGGAACAGAGCTTCACGCTGACGTCGCGCTATCAGATCACCCACCGCTTCCATCTTGGAGGCACGGCGGGCTACAATTCCGAGAAGTTCGGCGGCACGGTCGCCGCGGGTTCCACCTTCGTGCCGGACTACTGGCGCTTCGATTTCTTCGGCGGCTACCAGATTGCCGACAACATGGAAGTCACCTTCAATATCCTGAATGCGACAGACGAGCTCTACTATGACGCGCTCTACCGGTCGGGCACGCCGTTCAGCTATGTCGCGCCGGGCCGTTCGGCCCTGGTGACACTGGACATCGACTTCTGAGCGGTGGAAAGAGGGGCGGCCGTTTCCTCCCAGACGCCCGGCCGCCCTTCACTTCCAGGAGACGACGCACATGCTGATCTGCATTCCACAAGTCCTGACCAAGGCGCAGGTGAAGGATATCCGCAAGCTGATCGATGCCGCCGAATGGGTGGACGGGCGCACGACGGCCGGCATCCAGTCGGCCGAAGCTAAACGCAACACCCAGCTGCCGGAAGACAGCCCCGCCGCGCGGCAGGCACAGCAGCTGGTCAGCGTGGCGATCGGCAACAATCCCCTGTTCCTGTCCGCGGCCCTGCCGCAGAAAGTGTTCCCACCACTGTTCAACCGCTACGTGGTGGGTGACCGTTTCGGGGCGCATGTGGACAATGCGATCCGGTCGGTGAAGAATTCTCCCGAACGTATCCGTACGGACCTTTCCTGCACGCTGTTCCTGACCGAGCCGGAAGACTATGATGGCGGCGAACTGGTGATCGAGACCCAGTTCGGCGCACAGGAAGTGAAGCTGGAAGCGGGCGACCTGGTGCTGTACCCGTCGACCAGCCTGCACAGCGTCAGCGAAATCACGCGCGGGGCGCGCGTCTCATCTTTTTTCTGGCTGCAGAGCATGGTGCGGGACGAGGGCGAGCGGACACTGCTGTTCGACCTCGACCAGTCGATCCAGCGCCTCGCCGCCGAGCGCAGCCACAAGGACGAGGAAGTCATCCGCCTGACCGGCATCTATCACAACCTCATCCGCCGCTGGGCCGAAGGCGCCTGACGTTTCGTCCAGCACGTGCGGCCGGAGCGGCGGGCGCCGTCCGGTGAAATAGGATGGATTGGGGATTTCATCCTCCCCCGTTTCACGGGGGGCTTGTCGCTACGGTGGGGCGCGGGGTTGTGGGGAGAGGTCCGGAAGCGATCCGAACGAAGACCGGAGATGGACCGGAAAGGTCCGGAGGAGACCGGACTGGTCCGAAATGGAGTCCGACCCCATTTCCGCGGGCAGACAGAAGCCCGGCGCGAGCCGTTCCCAGCTTGTCACCCTCGGCACCTCATAGGCATAAACATCCTCCGCCTGCGGCGCATCGCAGAGGCGGGTGATCCGGATATTGCCGAAGCCGTCGACGGCCAGCAGTGCGTCCTGCCCGGTCCGCAGGTGCCAGCGGGCGAAGCGGATCAGGTTCCATACCAGCCACGGCCACAGCAGCGGCCAGACATGGTCGAAATAGGGTTTGAGACTCGGTTCCATCGTGCGGGCAGTGTGGGCGGGGGCAAGGATCGGTCGGATTGGATTTCCTTTTCCGCGCATTCCGGCGGAGGGCGGGAGCCGGAAACCGCAGGCATTTCAGCGTGTGGCCCTGGACCCCGGCTTACGCCGGGGTGAGCGGAGAGGGGGAGAACCTCGTGCCGCATCCCCCTTTTGTCTTCCTGCACTGCTGGCGCGGGGCGGGGTTCGGGCCTAGGATTGGCGCAAGGGAGGACACTCATGAAACATGCTTACATCGCCGCAGCACTTGGCTGCGCCGCCGTTCTGGCCGCCTGCGCGACGGCCGTGCCGGAGACCGCTGCCGAACCCGCCGCGCCCGCCTATGACGCGGATTTTCCGCCTGCGCTGGCGGAGATTTCCTTCGACAGCCATGGCGACCGGCTGAACGGCCTTGTCTATCTCGCCGACGGGCCGGGGCCGCACCCGGCGGTGGTGCTGCTGCACGGCTATCCGGGCAATGAGAAGAATCTCGACCTCGCGCAGGACCTCCGCAGCGACGGCTTCAATGTTCTGTTCTTCCATTATCGCGGCGCCTGGGGCAGCGAGGGCGTCTATACGCTGACGCATGTGATCGAGGATGTTGCAACGGCCACGGACTATCTGCGCGCCAATGCGGAAAAGTTCCGGACGGACCCGGACAAGGTCCTGCTGGTCGGTCACTCGATGGGCGGCTTTGCGGCGCTGGAAGGTGCGGCGCGAGACCCGCGTATCGGTTGTGTCGCCGCGATCGCGCCGGGCGATATGGGGGCGCTTGCAAAGGTGCTGGACGCCGACCCGGACGCGAAGGCGGGCTTCATCGCCTATAGCGACACGCTGCAGATGCTGCATGGCGTGACCGGGGAAAGGATCGTGGCGGAAGTGGCGGCGAACCGCGAAGCGTTCTCGCTCGCCGGGCTCGCGCCGAAGCTGGAGGGCAAGCGGGTGCTGGTGATCGGCGGCGACAGGGACGAGTCCGTGCCGGCCGATCTGATCATCAGCCCCCTGATTGCCGCCTACAAGGCCGATCCGGCCATCGAGACGACAGGCGTGATCCTGTCCGGCGATCATTCCTTCTCGTGGTCGCGCGAGGCGCTGATCGACACCGTGAAGGACTGGGCGGAGGGATGCCGCTAGGCCAGCGCGCGGGCGAGCCACAGGCCGAGCATGGCGATCACCAGGATCGAGCCGAAATCGAACATCATGACCAGCCGCTCGCGCGGGGCTGGCCTCAAGACCCCCTCGGCTTTCGCGCGGCGCAGAAGCGGCTTGGTGGTGAGGATGGCGGCAGAGGCGAGCGTGAACAGGGTGACCTTCCCCCAGAAGAGCGGGCTGTGCAGGTAAAACCCTGTCGGCTTGGCGAACCAGCCCGCCATCAGGATGCCGGTCGCGAGGATGACCACGGACGAGCCGCCGGACAGCTTGTCGAGGCCGACTAGGCGTGACAGCGCCGGGCCCTCGATCGCCGGGCGCCTCAGCAGGAGGTTCTTGAAGAAGCTCGCCGACAGGCAGCCGGCAAAGCCCAGCAGGTGAAAGGTCTTGATGACCAGCAGGTCCGACATGGGCGCCCTCCGCTCCACCGCACCAGCCTGGGACGGGCGGCGCGGCAATGGAAGACGGCATAGCGCCGCGCAGCGTGGACGCTAGTCGGCCGCCACCCAGGCCATGGCTTCGTCCTGCCCGGCCAGCGGGAACACGCGCATCTTTCCCGGGATGAACGGCGCGAACAGGCGCATCGTGCTGGCCAGCCAGTCGACATCGGTGACCATGGCGATGCGCCGGAAGGCAGTGTAGTGCGCCGTGCCGAAGACGGCATCGTCCAGCATGGCATGGGCGGTGTAGCCTTCGAATTCCGGGCCGAAACGGATCAGGATGCGCGCCTTGCCGTGCGCCTTCACCGCCGCGTCGACAGCGGGGATGAGGACAGACTTGTAGTCGGAATCGGTGATCCTGCCTTCGGCGCTGAAGGCGACAATCCCGGGCGGGGCGGTTTCGATGGGCCTGAACATGGGCAGGTTGTGGACCGCATGGTCCAGCAGTTCAAATGAACTTCCGGACACAAAGATCCGGCTGCCCTAGTTCGGGTGCTTGTCGTCGTGGTCGCCGTTCCAGAAGCGTTTGATACGGCCGAGGAAGCCTTCGCTTTCCGGGTGGCATTCGGAGCCCGAGCAGTCGCAGAATTCGCGGAGGATATCCTTCTGGCGCTGCGACAGGTTCTGCGGGGTCTCGACGAACATCTCGACATAGAGGTCGCCGGTATGGCCGGACTGGCGGACAGACGGCATGCCCTTGCCGCGGAGGCGCAGCTTGCGGCCGGTCTGGGCACCTTCCGGCACCACGACGCGGGCACGGCCGCCGTCGATGGTCGGGATCTCGATCTCGCCGCCGAGGGCTGCGGTGACCATCGGCACGGGCGCGCGGCAGTAGAGGTTCGGCCCGTCGCGCTCGAAGATGTCGTGCTCGACCACGTCGACGAAGATGTAGAGGTCGCCGCGGCCGCCGCCCAGCGTGCCGGGCTCGCCCTCACCGGCGAGGCGGATGCGCATACCGCTCTCGACGCCGGCCGGGATCTTGACGTTCAGCTTGCGCTCCTCGCGCACCTGTCCGGAGCCGCTGCAGTCCTTGCACGGCTTCTTGATGGACTTGCCCTTGCCGTTGCAGCGCGGGCAGGTCCGCTCCATGGTGAAGAAGCCCTGCTGGGCGCGCACGCGGCCGGCGCCGTGGCACATGTCGCAGGTTTCCGGCTCGGTGCCGGGCGCGGCGCCGGAGCCGTCGCAGGTCTTGCAGGGCACGGCCTGGGGCACGTGGATGGTTTCGTCCTTGCCGGCGAACGCCTCGGCGAGGGTGATTTCGAGATCGTAGCGCAGGTCCGCCCCGCGCTGGGGGCCGGCACGCCGGCGGGCGCCGCCGAAGCCGCTGGCGCCGAACACCTGGCTGAACAGGTCCTGGAAGATGTCTTCGGGATTGACCCCGGCGCCGAAGGGATTGCCGCCTGCCCCGCCGCCATTCTCGAAGGCGCGGTGGCCGAAGCGGTCATAGGCGGCGCGCTTGTCGGCATCCGACAGCACGGCATAGGCCTCGCCGACTTCCTTGAACTTCTCTTCGGCTTCCTTGTTGTCCGGGTTCTGGTCCGGATGGTATTTCATGGCCAGCTTGCGGTAGGCGGACTTCAACGCCTTCTCGTCCGCGTCCCGCGCAACGCCCAGCACTTCGTAGTAATCGCGCTTGTTCATCGGTTGGCCGCCGTCACTCTGAGTACCCGCCTTGGGTCGTCATGTGGTGCGGACCTTACAAAGGTGCAAGAGAAAGACTGAGCCCCGCGCATGGTTGAATCAGCTCGGCCCGGAGGGGAACTGGCTGATTCCGTGCTCGACCACCTGGGCCCCTTCGGGCCCGATCTGCATGACGGCGAGGCCGCGCTCCGTGGTGCCGTCGAGGCGGAAACGGAACAGGCCGTTCACCCCGACAAAGCCGTCCGGATTGGTGACGCCGTTGTAGCGGAGGTTGTCCTCGGCGGCGAGGCGGACGGTGAGCGCGGCGGCGTCATAGGCCTCGGCGGCAAGATCCGTCGGCTTGCGGCCGTAGATGCGGTTGTAGGTGTCCGTGAAGGCAGCAAGATTGTCGGGATCCGTGCGGGCATAGAGCGCGCCGGAAAGCGTCGGTTCCCGCCAGATCGACGAATCGTCCCATTCGCTGGTGCCCATCAGCATGACCCGGCCGAGGTCGACGCCATTATAGGGCAGCAGCGGGGCGACGGAGAGCAGCTTCACGCCGCGTTCCGGAATGAAGACGCCGATCTTCGCGCGGCTGTTGCGGGCGAGTTCGGTCTTCAGGACGCTGGACACCGAGCGCGCCTCGGCCGAGGCGCCGCTGTCCGGGTCGTAGAAGGCCGAAGTCAGCACCGTGCCGCCATTCATGAAGGCATCGGCGCGGAGGGCCGTCTCGACCTGGCGGCCATAGGCGGTGTCCGGCCCGAGGAAGACGTAGCTGCGCACGCCCTTGGAGGCGGCATACTTCACCATGCGGGAAACTTCCTCCTCCGGCGGGATGGAGGCGAGATAGGCCCCGCCGCCGGCCGCGCTGCGGTCATTCGAGAAGCCGATCACCGGGATCTTCTTCTGCAGGGCGCGTTCGCGGATGGCTTTCACATTGGTGCCGAACAGCGGGCCGAGGATGACGTCCGCCTTGTCCTGGATCGCCTCGTCGACACGCGCCTCGGCGACGGACTGCTTGCCGGCGGTATCCATCGGGATGATCAGGAAATCGTCGCCGGCATATTCGAACAGGGCGAGTTCAATGCCGGCCAGCATGCTTTCGGCCTCGGCGCGGACCTGCGCATTGGGGTGCGAGAACGGCAGCAGCACGGCGGCGCGCTTGATCTCGCGCCCGGCCATGAAGGCGGGCGTCAGGCCGCCGTCGCCGCGCACCGTGCTCTCGTTCTCGCCCTCGCCGATGCCGGGAAGCCCGGTTTCCGCCGTTGCGCTGCCATGCTCGCCGGTCACCGGCTCGACCCGGGGTTCGCCCGTGCCGATGCGGACCGGGGGACGCGCGGGCGCGGTGGCGCAGGCGGTGGCGAACAGGAAGGACACCAGAAGGAGGCTTGGCGCTTTGATCGTCCTGAGCAATGGTTGCAGCAATGTCATCTCCTGATCCATCCAACGCTGAGGCGATTCCCGGCCGGGCCGACTCTACGGGGGCCGGGCCGGGCGGGCAACCGCCCCACTCACCCGCTGCGGCGCTGGCGCCCGGCCTGTATGTCGTGTCCACCCCGATCGGCAACCTCAGGGACATCACCCTGCGCGCGCTGGACGTGCTGGCCGGCGCCGACGAGGTGCTGGCCGAGGACACGCGCGTTGCGGGCAAGCTGTTGTCCGCCTACGGCATTAAAGCCCGGCTCAGCCCCTATCATGACCACAATGGGGCCGAACGAAGGCCCGAACTGATGCGGAAACTGGCGGGCGGCGCCCGGATCGCGCTGGTCTCGGACGCGGGCACGCCGCTGGTCTCCGATCCCGGCTGGAAGCTGGCGCACGAGGCGCTGGAAGCCGGGCACCGGGTGATCCCCGTGCCGGGGGCCTCGGCCATGCTGGCGGGGCTGGTGACGAGCGGCCTTCCGAGCGACCGGTTCCTGTTCGCGGGCTTCCTGCCGCCGAAATCCGGCGCGCGGCGGCATGCCATCGAAGCGCTGAAAGCGGTGCCGGCGACGCTGATCTTCTACGAGAGCGGGCCACGCCTCGCCGAGGCGCTGGCAGACCTTGCCGCCGTGCTGGGCAGCGAGCGGGAGGGCGCTGTGACGCGGGAGCTGACCAAGCTGTTCGAGGAGACCCGCCGGGGGCGTGTCGGTGATCTTGCGGCCCATTACGGTGACGCGGGCGCCCCGAAGGGAGAGATCGTCGTGCTGATCGGCCCGCCGGGCGAGACGGAAGTGACGCCGGAGCAGCTGGACGCGGCCCTCCGCGATGCCCTCGCCGGCCAGCCGACCAAGGCGGCGGCCAATGCCGTGGCCGAAGCGCTCGGCCTGCCGAAGCGGGAGGTCTACCAGCGCGCCCTGCAGCTGAAGGCGGACGGCTGACGGCCATGGCCGAGCCAAAGCGCCAGGTTGCAGAGAAGCGGGGCCGCAAGGGCGAGTGGACCGCCGCCCTGTTCCTGCAGCTGAAGGGCTATCGCATCCTCGACCGGCGCGTGCGCACGCCGCTTGGCGAGGTGGACCTGATCGCGCGGCGCGGCGGCGTGGTCGCCTTCGTCGAGGTGAAATACCGCGCCTCGCTGCGCGGTGCGCTCGACGCCGTCTCGCCCGGCGCCTGGCAGCGCATCGACCGCGCTTCGGAATTCTGGATGGCCCGCCACCCGGCGCTGTCGGACCTCGGCTGGCGGTACGATCTCATCGCCATCGCCCCCTGGCGCCTGCCCCGTCACGTCAGGGATGCGTGGCGGCCGGGAATGGCTTGAGACCGGCGCACGGGACTCACTTGTTCTTCTTCCGCACCGGAGTGGAAAGTACCTCTATGTGCAAAACGAAGTGCAGGAACGCGCCAATGGCCATTATCGCAGGGATTCCCAGAGACATTGCTGACTGCAACGTATCGATAAGATCTTTTGCCTGCTGCGTAACATAGACGGTATTGCCGTGATCCATCAGCGCAACCGTATTCTGGCCGGACGGCTCCGCAGAACCATTTTTCACGCTCTTTCCGAAAAGATAGAATGAGGCGACTCCGGCAAGCCAGACGCCCAGAAAAGCGACTGAATAGATTGCTCGAACTGCACGCCGCCATAGGGCTTCTTTTTCACCGGCAGTCTCGTCGACGGTGTCGTTTGCGGCTTTCCCGTCTCGACACTGGTCCAGAAACTCCGACTGCGAGTAGGTCGTGACGTTGAGCGCACTTAGCGTGGCAAAAGCAACTATTCCGACGCCGCCCAGATACCAGGGCAGGAACATGGGATTCAATGGCGGAGCAAGTGTCGAAACGGACAGAAAGAAAAGGCCAGCGAGGACAAAGTTCAAGAGTGCGTCCAGAATGCCTCTGATACCGACGCCACGCCAGCGCCAGCCTGCCTTCCGGCGTGCGATGAGCGAAACTGTGCCGATGGCGGCAACAAGCACGCCAACGATCTTGAGTTGAAGTCTTGCCGAAATGACTGCACCCAGGACCATCAGAACCATCATGCTACCATGATAGCCAAACAGGAGCTTGAAGTCGGTCGACATGTCCGACCAATGCTGCGGGTACGGATAGCGGCGGGCCATATGTCACTTTTAGTTGCACGCGGGCGCACACGCAACTTTGCAGTCGGGGCGAATACTTTAGCGGTGCCGCTGTTCATGCGGGGGACACCTCGCGCCCGGGAATGGCGTGAGGGCGCGGGGGGTCTCAGTCTTTCGGGCGCGTGCCGAGGTCCCACCGGCAGACCTTGCCGTTCGCGCCCACGAGGCAGCCATCCTGTTCCGTGAAATCCTCGCCCACCAGCGCGGCGGCATGGCTGTTTGCCGGGTCAGCGTTCCAGCTGACGTTGAACTTGCCGTCATCGAGGCTGGAGGCGTAGGCGAAATAGTCCTTGCCGAAGACCTGGAACGAGCCATCCGCATCGACATTGGCCTCGCACACGCCGTCGAGATAGACGCTGCCTTCGACTTCGAGGTAGCACTCCGCCAGCGGCCCGCGCGGGTCAGGCGCCGCCGACCAGTCGCCATTCTCGTCGCGCACCATCAGGGTCATTGTTCCGGGCGCAATGTCCTGCGCTTCCTGGCCGAGCCGGAAGAACATCGCCTTGCCCTGCCGGACGAGCCAGAAATTCGATTCGTCCTCGTTGAGGCCATAGGCGCCGCAATAGGCGTTCGGCTGGTCCTGCGGTGCAGCCGCGCGCGCGGCAGCGGTGGGGCCGATCCCGATCGCGCCGGCGGGGGCACCGTCCACGCCATAGGGCTGGATGACGCATCCGGACTGCTCGGCTGGCGGCAGGGCGGCGATCATCGCGCGCAGCGGGGCGAGCGCGTCGTCTTCCGGCGTATCGAACACTTCAACGACGGCCGACTGGCCCTTCACGAACAGGTCGCCCGAGGCATAGGCCAGCTTGCCGTCGTCATAGCTGAAGCCGGTCGGCACATCCTTGCAGACCGCCCCCATGAACAGGAGCGCTTCGCCGTCACCGATCATGGTTTCCTGCGGCGCCCAATCGCAACCGTCGCGGGGTTGCGGCAACGCGGCCAGCGCATCCTGGTCCATGAAGTTCACCGATCGGCCGACGCAGGTCGTGGTGCCGGCGAAGACCGGACCGTCATCGGCGCAGAGCGAGGCGGCTGCCGCCTGCCCGTCCACTTGCATGTCCGCCTGCCTGTCTGCCGGCGCGTCCGCCGGTGCCTGGCACCCGCCGAGAACCGCCCCCACCAGGGCCGCGCATGAAACCCAGGAATTACGCATGATTATCCGTCCCTCTGAGAACCGGGACCCGCGACCATCGCAGCCCGGCACCAACCATCTGCGCCGCAACTCGCGCCTCCATTATGTCGCCATTGCGGCGACGTGCCGGCCGGCCGGAAATATTCCGGTTTCAGCGGGCTGGCGGGCCTGTGGCGGCCCGGTGGCGGGGCGCTGGCGTTGCGCCGTCCGGCTTTTTTCGCTTCCCTGCGCCCATCGGATCCCGGAACACCGAAAGGGCGACATCATGCAGCTGACCCCGGATGCAGCGAAAATCAGGCGCTGGCGCGAGGAGCGGCATTGGTCGCAGGAACACCTCGCCGATCTTGCCGGGATCGGGCTCCGGACGGTCCAGCGGATCGAGACCGGCAATCCGGCCTCCCGCGAGACCCTGATGGCGCTGGCAGCGGCGTTCAATGTCGATGTCATCGCGCTGACGGTCGACGCAAAGACCGAGGCGGCTGCCATCGTCCGCCGGGAGCAGGACAGGAAACTGTCGGCGCTGCGGCTGACGTTCTGGATCAATCTTGCCTGCTATGCGCTCGGGGTGATCGTGTTTGCGGGCATCAGCCTCGGCGTGGGCAACGGCACCTTCGTCATGCTGTGGCCCCTGATCTGGTGGACCGTCGGCGTGGCGGGCCACGGCCTCGCCGTCGTCCTCGTCGAACTCGTCACGCGATACGAGAGACAGGCCGGCGCGGCGGAGTGATCGCGACGCGGTTTTGATTGCATCGGAGATCGTGTCCGGTACTCTGGGTTGCACGGAGGACAGGTGACGGCGATGCGCAACGGGATCGGGAGCGGATTCAGGGCACTTGTGGTCGTCGTCGCCGCGATACTCCTTCCAGCGCTCGCTGGCTTTGCGCAACCGGATCAGGCCGCGGGGGGCGCAAGCGATACCGCTGCGGCCGAACTGGTGGATGCCGGCACGGAAAGACCCGAAATCCAGGCCAACGATGTCGGCTTCTTTTGCACCCAGCATAAATGCGTCGCGCTGCTGATCGCCGTGGAATCGTATACTGCCGAGTCAACGCATCGTCTGATCAATGGCATTCAATCCTCCTCAATCCTTGCGGCCTCGCTGAAGGACCAGGGAATTGAGGTTGATGCGATCAACGATCCGTCACTTTCGGCAATGGAGGATGCCGTCGAGAAATTCCACGCGAGGTCTAAAGAGGCAGATCTGGCGCTCATCTACTTCAATGGCATTTCGCTGACGGCCGGTGGCAGAACGTATCTGATGGCGGCAGATGCCAAACCTTTGCCGCCAGCTGCGCCTTCCAGCCCTTTGGATTCGAAGGCAATCAGCAATAGCCTTCCCGAGACGACCGATTCCTACGATCCGTCTCAGTGGACGGGAATTGTCAGTTGGCTCGACATTATCCGCGCCAACGAAGCGACGAAGTCGCGAATCCTCATTTTTGATACAGACACAACCTCTGTTTCGGACATTGAACTTGTCGACACTGGAGGAGGCTCACTGTTCAAAGGACTCGTGCCCCCCCTTGCTCCGGAAGACCGAGGATTGGTGGAGACGATTGTCGTCACATCGGGCAGTCCAGGACAACGTACCAAAGATACAGTCGAATTCGCCCAGACGGTTGCAACGGAACTCAGAAAGCCAGGCGATCTGGTCCGGGTCTTCGGCCGGGTGTCGGACGAACTGGCGATTTCAACGTATCTGGGGCAAGTCCCCGCGATCACCATCCGTAATCTGAGAGGGCGGCCGCTGTGTTTGTCCGAGTGTGCTCAAGAGCAGCTCGCAACCCTGTCCGCAACCGAGCAACGGGAAGCGCTGGAGGCCGGGACGTGTGATGAGAAGCTGGAGCCCGGCTCTTCCGTGCACAATCGATATGCCCTCGTGATCGGAAACAACAATTACACGGCTGGCAGCTGGGCGCGGCTGTCGGAGCCTTCCAACGATGCCGACACGATCGGGAAGGCCCTTTCCAGCGCCGGCTTCAGGGTACGCCGCTGCCTCAACCTGCCCCTCGACAAGCTGAATGCTGAAACCGAGGCATTCGTCGCCTTCATGGGAGACGAGTCCGCCCGGTGGAAGAAGAATCCCGACGATCACAAGCCAGCGGCCTTCATCTATTTTTCGGGTCACGGCGCCGCTGATGCGAAAACCCAGGTGAACTACCTGATCCCCACGGATTCAGAGGCAGAGAAGTCCGACCAACTCCGCAAGGAAGCATTGCCTGTCGATGATGTTATCGACGGGTTCACGAAGATCGACGCGACGCTGATATTCGTGATCGATGCCTGCAGGAACGCACTGGCAGAGAGCGTCAACAAGGGCGACGACGACAAGGGCATCGTTCCGTTCCGCAGGCGCCCGAATGTCCTCATTGCGTCCGCAACCCAGCCGGGCGAGGTCGCGAGCCAGTCAAGCGGCTATTCCAGGTATCTTGCCGAAGCGATTGAAAAGAGGCCGGCGCCGCCCAACCTGCCGGACGATGTCGGCCTGATCTTCCGGGATGTCGGGAACAAGGTCGAGGACGATACCAAGGGCCAGCAGAAGCCCGTCGTTGAAGATGGCCTGCGCGGGCGCTTCTATTTTCAGGTTCAGGACGACTGATCCGCGCGCAACCGGGATCGTTCGCCGTCCCGGATGGCTGACGCAGCCGCCGCGCAATCGCCCCGGGCAGGATTTGAACCTGCATCATCCGGTCTCTCGGACCGAACAGTCTGACCATTAAACGACCGGGGCGCCGCATCCTACGCCACCGCGTCCGGATCCGGTACCGCGTCTCACGGCCAGGCGGCGGGCGGACTGATCCTGCGCATCACGAAGGCGACGGCAGCGCCGGTGGCAAAGCCGCCGACATGGGCGAAATAGGCCGTGCCGCCTTCGCTGCCGATTGTGCCGACACCGGCAAGCAGCTGGATGGCGAACCAGTAGCCGAGGGCGACCATGGCGGGCAGACGGATGACCTGCACCGTGATGAAGGTGAACAGCAGCGTCTGCACCTCGTTGCGCGGGTAGAGCACGATATAGGCGCCGAGGACGCCGGCGATCGCACCGGACGCGCCCAGCATCGGCACGCCGCTGCCCGGCCCGAACGCGTACTGGGTCAGGCCGCCCGCAAAGCCGGAGACGAGATAGACGGCGAGGTATCCGACGCGGCCAAAGAAGGCTTCGGTATTGTCGCCGAACAGGCGCAGGAACCACATGTTCGAGATCAGGTGGATCCAGCCGGCATGCAGGAACATGGAGGTGAGAAAGGGCCAGAGTGTCTGCGGGTGCGCGAAGTCCACCTGCCGCGGCACCAGCGCGTAGGTGTAGATGAAGCTGCCCGCATCCGGTGCCGACAGTTCGAACAGGAAACAGACGGCATTGGCCGCGATCAGGAGCCAGGTCACGACCGGCAGGATGTTCGACGGCGTCAGGTCTTTCAGCGGAAGCATCGGGGTCGCCCTGCAGGCACGCGTGCGCGAAAGCGGGCGATGCGCGCCCGGCGAGCCACCGTGCCCCGGAAACCTAGGTGCTACCCACGATCATGGCAATGATCACGGCGGCAGGCGCGGGGCCCGAAAGCTGACGGGGCAGGCTCAATGAGCCCCGCGCCGCCGCTGTGCCAGCGGCCGCTTCCGCTCGTCCAGCGCCCGCTGCACCGGGCTCTGCTGGACAAGCGCCTCCAGCCTGCGCCCCCTCGCCCTCAGCTCACTGATCAGGTCGAGCGGCGCCGCATCGATGGCTTCCTTGAAGGTCATGGCATTGCGCACCGTGCGGCGCGCCGTGGCGGCCGGGCCCGGCTCGCGCGCGGGCAGGAACACCCGGAGCGGCTGCAATGCGGCATCGATGAAGTCGACGTCGGCCGCGGCGGCCACGCCGGCCACGGCGTCGGCGGCGCCCGCGGTGTCGGCGGCGGGTGCTGCGTCTGCGGTTCCATCGCGGTCATGGGGCAGGTCCTTTCTGTTGTCGTTCTCGCCCCGCCCGACGCCGTTCGCGGCGTCCGTGTCCGCCATGAAGTCCAAACGATGGGTGTCGCCCATGGCACGTCGGCCGCCAACGGCCGCGGCGGTCGCGGCGGGCCGGAAATGGCTCGAACTGTAGATCGGGACCCGGCGGTAGGAAGGGGCGTCGGCAAGCCACGCGCTGCCGCCCGCGCCGGTGCCGGAAAAGCGGAAGTAGGACACGGCCGATTTCATCCGCAAACGCACATTCTCCACCGTAACGGCCATCACCGGCACAATGCAGGTCCCGTACGGAACGGCAACGTTATGCTCGCCAGCCATGCCGACGTCGTCGTCGTCGGCGGCGGCGGCGGCGGTGGCGGTGGCGGTGGCGGTGGCGGTGGCGGTGGCGGTGGCGGTGGCGGTGGCGGTGGCGGCGGTGGTGCGATTCGCCAGCACGACAATGTACGCACAGTCGGCCAGGGCGCGCTCAATGGCGGACAATACCTCCGGCTGCTCCGGCGCGGCTTCGTCTTCGCACCAGACGATATCCACATCATGCCGGACAGCCCGGAACGCATCCACGCGCGCCAGCAGGTCGCAACGGCGCGAATCGGCCGGCGCAGGGACTTTGCTCATTTCCAGAGCCGGACGGTGCGGCGGAAGGAGTGTGTCGGCGCCGGTCGCCACGATGAAGCGGCCGCGCGCGCCACCCCGCTCGAGGCCGAAAATACGCACCGGCCCGGTCGGCGTCGGCCCGACTCGAAAGCAGAGGTCGACCGTTGTCTCCGAGCGGAAACCGGGCACCGGCACACCGCAATAGAAGCCGCCGCTTGGCTTGAGAACCTCAAAAGCGGGTTGCGGTGGCGCTGATCGGGCGCCCGATCTGGCACCGACGGACGGGAAACGCTTCAGCATTGTCTATTCTCCCTCGGCGGAGCGCTCGGGCGCTTCATCGGCATCCGATGCCGCCAGATGCGTGGATGCCGCGCTGAACCCAACCTCCGTCAGGATGTCGGCCAGTGTTCTTGAACCGTAGAACGGCCGCTCTTTCCTGTTTGACGTCTCGGCATAGTCGATCAACCCGAAAACCTCGCAATTGCTCACGATCTGATTGATACGGCCTCGCCAGATGGAACGCCCCGGCTTCAGGTTCATGAAGGAGAGCAGATATTTGTCCTCCTCCTCCATGAGCGCTGTCAGCTTGGCACGGGTCATCGGATCGACGACCTCGAAAGGCGTCTCCCCGCGATGATGTGGCGACAGACCCTCGATAATCCGCAGGACCTTGAGCGCATTTTCGTCCGTCACCAGATAAACGATCCGCTTGCCGACTTCGGCAGGCGACAAAGTCCTGCCCTTGCTGTCCGGCTGGATGTTCTGTCGGGCGAGGCATTCCGCAAATGTGATCTGAAGTGCGCGTGTCGTCTTTTCCTGCTTGTCGAGTGCAAGTTGGGCAATCCGGCATCGCGCCAGCTGATGCGCCATCTGACTCTGACTGTCCTGAACCGGCAGGTTGTCTCGCGCCATGCTCCAGCCTCCTGATTGCACGATAACACAGTTCCGCGAATATCGATGTACATTTTCAATGTGCATTTGAAATGCACATAAGTATTTCACATGCGCATTGAGCTAAAATGAAATCACTATTTACAGAAACTATGTACATTCCGAATGCGACATTCGAGTGCTCAAACATAATGTACAAAATCATATGTTTTTACTTGTGCCGTCTGAAGTATTATCTGGTGGGTCGTCTGATGAGGAGACGATCATGACCTACGAAATTGAATCGACGCCGGAGGAAGCGTTTCTCGAACTGGTCAGCCCTGAAACCGGTTCGGTTCACGAACTCCAGAAAGAACAGCTTGCCGATGCGGTGCACAGCCTGCCGGCCCTGGCGGATGATCTTGGCGGCGTTGTCTCGTCCAGGAACCAGACCGTGTACGGCCGCGGCCCGTTCTGCGTGAAAAGCATCCAGCAGGACCTGTCGTATCGGGCGAATGGCGGACTGTTCCTCGACGACAGCACCGAAGCGCCGGCCGATGCGGCCTGGTATACGCCGCGTGCGAACACCACCCTCGGCCTCCTGCAGGCCAAGTTCGGCGACAATCTCCTGATGTACGATTCCTGCAAGCGGACGATCAGTGCGAGCATTTTCGGCGTGCCGGTCTACTCCAAGACCGAACAGAGTGTCCGTGCGCTGGTCCGCCGCTGAAGTATCGCGCCGAATCAGGATCCCGGCCCACCGGGACGTTGCCGGACTGCGCTGCGCTCAGTCCGGCACTTCGGCGTAGATCGTCGAGATATCCGTGTCCTGGTCGAGCAGGCTGTCGATCTGTGCCCGCTGTTCGATGGCGAGCCAGACGCCGTGCATTTCGACGTCGACGATATGCCAGGCCCCGTCGATCCGGAGCAGGCGCCATCGCATGATCGCACGCTCGCGGGTCGGCGAATGCACCGCGGTCGAGACGATGCAGTCATGGTCGTTGCGGTCGTGGGAGCTGAGGATTTCGAGGTCGCCGCTGGCGATCTCGTCGGCCCGGCTTTCGATGAAGCCGGCAAGATAGGCGCTGAACCGCGCGGTGAAGGCGGCGACGTCTTCCGGCGGTACGTCCTGCAGGTGCCGGCCGAGGACGAAGCGTGCGGTGCGGTCAACGTCGACATCCTCGATAAGCGCCACCGCCACGGAATGCGCGTCGAGCTCGCGCAGCTTGTCGGCCAGTGTGCGGATGTTCTTCTCCGCGTGCGCGTCCGCAATGGCCGGGCCGGCCGAAACGGCCAGGAAGGCCAGCGGAACCACCAGATGCCTGATTGCTGTCGTCATTCTCAACGGTGCTTCCCCCGAATCTGGCGACACGGCTTCCTGTGCCCGGCTCCGACGGAGCCGCGCCTGCGCACGTGCGCATGGTGTGTCTGATGGAAATGACGCTGCCACCCGGAGCCGACCTCAGCTCGGCCTGCAAAAATGACGGAAGCGGGATGACCGGCCAGCCGGCCGGGCGCACCTGCCGCGGAACCGGGCGCAGGGCGCGGCGAATTGCCGGAATGCAGCAGATGGACTTCCCATTTCGGGCGAGAGTGGTAGGCGTGTCGCGGGGCAACTTACATACTCAAGGTACGTCAATGTCACCCAAACCTGCCTTCGACGACTGCCCGTTCGGGATCGGCCATACGCCGCTGACACGGTTCAGCATCGACCTGGGGGGCCACCGCCACGAGCTGTGCCTGAAGGAAGAGCGCCACAATGAATTCGGCTCGATCAAGGACCGGGTGGCCTGGCATGTGCTGTCCGGGACGATCGCGCAGACAGGGCCGGTGAGCGCCGTCGTCGACGCATCGTCCGGCAATTACGGCTACGCGCTGGCGCGGATCGGCGAACGCCTCGGCATCGACGTGACCATCGTTTCCTCGCCCTCCATCAGTGCGTACAACGCCGCAGGCATTCGCGATGCGGGCGCGCGGCTGGTGATCGCCGAAGCCCAGCCGGGCGAGACCTCCAATGCGGCCCGGGTGCGCGGCGCGCGGGAACTCGGCGAGCGTGAGGACCTCACCTTCCTCGACCAGTATTCCAACCCGCTGAACCCGGCCTCACATGCCGAATGGACGGCGCCCGAAGTGTTTGCGGACGGCCCGTTCGATGCGTGTTTCGTGACCTCGTCCTCCGGCGGCACGGCGCGGGGCTTTTCCGATTATCTCAAGGCGCGCGGCAACCCCGTGCCGCTCTACCTGGTCGAGCCGCAGGCCTCCGGCGCGTTTCTCGACGCGCCGCAGGCCGGCGGCAAGCTGAAGATCCCCGGTTATGGCAGCCAGCGGCGGTCATCCTTCTCGGGGATGAAGCCGGACCCGAACATGATCCGCATCGACG
Source organism: Hyphomonas sp. (assembly GCA_020638455.1). Classification (GTDB taxonomy): domain Bacteria; phylum Pseudomonadota; class Alphaproteobacteria; order Caulobacterales; family Hyphomonadaceae; genus Hyphomonas. The sequence continues at coordinate 49,412 of JACKIK010000001.1, forward strand.
AGCCCTCGACGCTTGCCGCCTTCGCGCTGCTGCATGAGTACGGTCTGGCGGAAGTGGGCCTGTCCAGCGTCGGCGTAATGCTGGGCGCCATCGACTGGCTGTCGCGGCAGGACGCGCCGAGCTGCGCGGTCTGTATCTGTGCGGACGGAGACGAGCGCTATCTGGATGAATTCGAGTCGCGGTACGTCCCGTCTGTGGAGCGCGCGGACTATGACGCGGCACGCGCGCGGCTGCGCCCGGTGATCGGATCGATGGAGCGCCTCGCCGAGGCTCGCGAACGCAAGGCCCTGCAGGCCTGATGCAGCCTCGGGCCGCCGGCGGCTTCGTCATATGTTGCATTGCGCGGCCATGGCGGAACGGCGCTGACTGCCCCTCCGTCACCCCGTAGTTTCCCTGATTGCCGCGCACGTAAAGCTGCGCGGTAATGCCCGACCGGCTCCGGAACAGGGAGGGCGACATGGATGGCGGCTTTCCGTTCGTGCAGGCAGATGCCCGCCCGCTGACGTGCGGGCGTGCCGATGCCGCTTTCCGGGCCGAAGTGGATGCTTTTCTCGATGCCGGACTGACCGAGGACCTACGGGCCGCTGGCCGCGCGACGACCGGGCTGAAGTCTGAAGCATGGGCCTGCAAGGCGTGGCGGGAGAAACTCGCGGCGCGGGGCTGGTATGCACCGTCCTGGCCGGCCGAGCATGGCGGGGCCGGATGGAGCACCGAACAGCGCCTCTATTTCGAGAATGCCTCGGCCGCGCGCGATGCGCCATTGCTGATGAATTCGGGCGTGCGGACGATCGGCCCGCTGATCATCGAGGCAGGCACGCCGGAGCAGCAGGCTTACTACCTGCCTGCCATCCTCCGCGGCGCGCATGAATGGTGCCAGGGCTTCTCGGAGCCGCAGGCGGGATCGGACCTCTCCGCCCTGTCCCTGCACGCCGAACGCGACGGCGACGATTTCATCCTGACCGGCAGCAAGCTGTGGACGAGCTTTGCCAATTACGCGACGCACATGTTCCTGCTGGCCCGGTGCGAGCCCGACTCGAAGGGGCGAGACGGCCTCGTCTTCCTGCTGGTCGAGATGGGCCGGCCCGGCATCGATGTGCGGCCCATCCGTTTCATCGACGGCGAGGAAGAGACCAATGAGGTGTTCTTCGACAGCGTGCGCACGCCGGCGGCCGACCGGATCGGCGAGATCGGCAAGGGCTGGAAAGCGGCCAAGCAGCTGATGGCAATTGCCCGGTCCAACAATACGACCACCGGCCTGCTGCGCCGGGCGTTGCGGGCGGCCCATCGCGGCGCGGCTGAAAGCGGCGTGATCGATGCGTCTCTCCGCATGCAGCTGGCCGACATGGCGCGCCGGATCGACGGGTTCGAAGCGCTCGAAGCGCACACCGCCGCAGGCCGCATCGGCGTCGAGGCGGCGCCGGCTTCCTCCGTGCTCAAACTGCTCGCAACCGAGCTGCACCAGGCGATCACCGAAGTGGCGCTGGAAGCGGCACCGAACGGCGATTTCGCGCAGGCCAAGTATTTCGCGACACGGGCAGCGACGATCTATTCCGGCACCAGCGAAGTGCACCGCAACATCCTCGCCCACGCCATCGGTTGCCCGTAGGCGGGTTCAGTCTTCGGACAGGCCGAACAGACGGTTGCCCAGCTCGCGCAGCGCAGGGATGCGCGGATCGTCCGCCGACGGAAGCAGCCATTGTCCGCCGACCGTTGCGGCGTATTGAATGAACGCCATCGAATAGGGATCGCCGGTCTCCGGGCGCAGGATGGCGATGGCGGCGGCAAGCCCCTGGATGCGCGCTTCATCGATGGCAGCAAGGGCTTCGCGGACGACCGGCTCCGTCACGGCGAGCTGGCGGACGCCCAGCTCGAATTTCGTGTCCCAGCCGGACGGCACCTCGCGCAGCAGGGCCTTCAGGGCGTCCTTGCCGGGCGATGCCTGGATGCGGGCGGCGAGCGCGTCGATGGCCTCACCGCGCCAGCGCGCCATCAGCGCGGCAAGAAACGCCTCGCGGCCGTCGAAGTGATGATAGAAGCTGCCGCGCGTACGCCCGGAGGCCGCCGTCAGGCGCTCGATCACGAGCGCGCCCGGCCCCTCATCCGCGAGCAGGCGCGCGCCGAGAGCCAGCCAGTCTTCCCTGCTGAAGCGTGCCATGGTTTGCCGGTTGACTCCATACCATACTGTATGGTTTGTATCACGGGCGCAGCGACAGGTCCAGTCATGGCTTCCGAAACGCCCCCTCCGGCAACGCCGTTCCGCCCGCCGGCACCCTATCCTGCACCGGGGCAACGTGCCGGCCTGCTGCACGGCCTGAAGACACTGCGCTCGCAGATCGAGGGATTGCCGCCCGACGTGTTCGAGGCCGACGCCTGGCGCCCGCCCCTGCCCGGCATGCCGCTGTTCGTAATGCTGCCGGACGCCATTCAGCGCATCGTGCTGACGGAGGCCGACCAGTTCCCCTTCGGCGCCCTGTTCGAGCGGATCATGCGGCCGGTCTGGGGCAAGGGCCTGCTGCTGTCGAAGGGAAGTGACTGGCGCACCCAGCGCCGCGCCGCCGCGCAGGCCTTCCGCGCCGCTGACATGGCCGCGCTCGCGCCCTTCTTCGTCACAGCGACCGAACGCGCACTCAGCCGCTGGCGGCAGGTGCCGGGTGGGCAGATCGACGCGTTCGATGAGATGAAGCGGATCACCTTCGACGTCATTCTCGACACGATGCTGTCCGGCGCGGAGACGTTCGACCGGGAAGGATTCCGCCGGCAGGTGAAGGCCTTCTTCGCGGATGTGAACCGCATGCGGCTCAGCTATTTCCTGCGGCCGGACGCGTATCATGAGCGACGCTCATCCGTCGTCTCGCGCCACCGGGCCGGGCTGGAGGCGAGCCTGCGCGACCTGATCCGCCTGCGGCGTATGTCCGCCTCGCGCGGCGACCTTCTGGACCTGTTGATGGCGGCGCGTGACCCGGAAACAGGCGACGGCTTCAGCGACGAGTTGCTGGCGGACAATTTGCTGGGCTTCATCCTGGCGGGGCATGAGACGACCGCCGTCGCGCTGACCTGGACGCTTTACCTGGTCTCGGCGCATGCGCCGACACGCGAACGGCTGCGCGCCGAAGCGGAGGCCGTCATCGGCGACAGCGATGTGAGCCCGGCGCACCTGCCGCGACTTGGCTTTGCCCGGCAGGTCGTCTCCGAGGCCCTCCGCCTCTACCCGCCGGCCTTCCTGCTGACGCGTATTTCGGCGCGCGACACGGAGATCTGCGGACACAGGGTCAGGGCGGGCGAACGGGTGAATATCCCGGTCTATGCGATCCATCGGCGGCCATCGGTCTGGAGCAATCCGCATGTCTTCGATCCGGACAGGTTCTCAGCCCAGGGCCGGCAGCCCGGCCGATTCGAATACATGCCGTTCGGCGGCGGCCCGCGCATCTGTATCGGCGCTGCCCTTGCCATGGCGGAAGCGGTGACCGTGATCGTGACCCTGCTGCGCGCGGCGGACTTCACGCCTCCATCGCCGGACAGGGTGTGGCCACAGACCGGCCTTGCCCTTTATCCGCGCCATGGCATGTCGATGACGGTGAGGTTCCGGCCGCGCTGACGCCCGCACGCCTCAGGCAGGTTCGGCCAATTTGTGGTGGCCTGCCCGTTGCGGCAGGACGATCATGGTGAGGATCATCAGGATGCTGAGCGCAGACACGATCAGGGGCCGGTCGATGTCGAGGCCGCCATGGTCGGGCTTGTCGAGGAAATTCCCGAGCACGGCGCCCAGCGGCCGGGTCAGCACGAACGCCGCCCAGAACAGCCAGACGCCGCTGACGGCGCGGCGCAGCTGCAGGCCAAGGACGACGAGCAGCATCGCGCTGATCACCATGGCCGAGCCCCAATAGCCAAGACCCGCCGTGTCAGCGAACCAGTCGCCGAGCGCGGTGCCGAGGGTCTGCGAGAAGGTGATGGTGATCCAGTAGAACAGTTCCGTGCGCCGGTCAGCGATCTGGTCGGCGGATATGCGCCCAAGCGCGAAGCGCCAGGTCAGCAGCGAGGCGATCACCAGCGACAGAAGCAGGATCGAGCCGCCGGTATAGCCAAGGCCGATGGAGCGGGTGGCATAGTCGGCCAGCGTCGTGCCCGCCGTGGTCGAGGCCACGATGGTGAGCCAGTACAGGCTGGAATGGAAGCGGCGGGCAAGGATCTGGATCGCGGCGAGCGATACGAACACGCTGGCGAGGATCACCGTTGCGGTGAGGTAGCCGAGCCCCATGTCCATGCTGACGAGATTGCCGCCGACCTCTCCGAGCGTGGTGGCAAGGATCTTCACGATCCAGAAGCCGGCCGTTGCGGCAGGCACCTTGCTGAGAATTTCGCTGTCGTCCTGTATCCGGGGTGTCACTTTGTGGCGCCTCGCTTTTTCAAATCGGGTTGTGTGTAGCAGGTGGCCGCACCGGATGGATCGCGTGGCCGGCCATGGCCCACCGGCATTGCCCGGACGGGCAGCGCACAATGGGTACGAGGCAACGTAACGCGCGGATCCGGAATTGGTTCCCGCGAGGGCGCCGGGATCAGAACGACAGCGCGGCGTTCAGGGCGTTGAGCACATCGGCATCGCGCGAATAGACGTCCGGGAAATAGGCCACGCTGCCATCTTCAGCCTCGTATGCGGTCAGGTAGGTCACGTAGACGGGCACCGGTGCGGCAAGGTCGATCCGGGTTTCGTCGCCTGTTGCGACGGTCGCATCGATCTCCGCCCGGCCCCATCCGGGCGTGTCGGCCAGCACCCATTCAGCAACGTCCAGCGGGTCCTGCACGCGGATGCAGCCGGAGGAGAATGTACGCTGCATCTCATCGAAGAGCTGCTTGTCCGGCGTATCGTGCAGGTAAACGCTGTGCGCGTTGGGGAACATGATCTTGACCTGGCCCAGCGCATTGGCGGGGCCCGGCTTCTGGCGGATCCGGTACGGAAACCCCGCCGCAGTCACGGTGTTCCAGTCGATCCCGGCGGGATCGACCGCATTCACCTCCCGGTCGAGGATCTGGTAGCCGAGCCGCGTGACGGTTCCCGGGTCCTTGCGGAACTGGGCCAGCTTGTCGTGCCGGGCGATGCTCTCGGGAACCTCCCACCAGGGGTTCAGGACGACATATTCGATCTGGTCGGACAGGGCCGGAGTCTGGCGGCCGATCTGGCCGAAAATGGCGGCGTGGCGGGACGTCGCGATGCCATCCGAAACCGTATCGACCTCGAAAGCGGGAATATTGGCGAGCACGTAGCGTCCGCCGGCCTCATGCGGCAGCCAGCGCAGCCGTTCGAGATTGACGCGCAGCGTGTCGATCCTGGTGGCGATGGTGAACCACGCCCCGGCGTCCTTTTCGCCGGCAAGCGCCGCGCGCTGGCGGGCAAGCTCGCCACGCAGGGCAAGATAGGCCGGCGTGGACGGCGCGGAAGCATCAAGCGCGGCGGCAAGCGCCTCCGCATCGCCGCCCGCTTCGAGCCGGTCGAGCGTTGCAATCATGTTTCCGTCGATGGCGCGGCGCCGCGCAAGCGTATCCGGGTCGAGGGCGCCGTGCCTGAGGTCGGACGCGGCGAGCAGCCAGGCCTGCCGCGCCGCGGCAAGCTGCGCCTCCGAGCCCGGCTGAAGCGCTGCAATCTGCGAATAGGCATAGGCCTCCGGATCGAGCCCATGATCGGCGACGCGTGCCAGCGAAGCGAGGACAGGAATGACCGCTGCAGCGGGAGCCTCTGCGTCGGCAACAGGGGCCGGCGCATCCGCCTGCCCCGCTCCGGCCTCCGGCGCAACAATCACGGCCGGCGCGGCAGGCAGGTCCGGCTGGTGCGCGCAGGCACCGAGCAGCCACAGGCCGAGGCCGGCAAGCGCTGGCATATGGCCTTTCCCGGAAATGCGTCTTGAGGCGAACATGATCATAAAGCCCTGTCTGCCGTGTCAGGCTGCGGACTGCGCCGCGGCGTGGTGACGCTGTTGAAGAAGGAAATGCCGATCAAGGCAACCGGCAGGACCAGCTCGGTCCCCATCAGGACGACGAAAAGCGGATGCGGCGTGCCCGCAGCGCCCAGCGACAGAACGCGCCCGACGCCGCCGAGCAAGAACAGGCCGAGCAGCAGGCGCGCCTGGCCGATACTGTCCGGCAGGCGGCGCGCCACACGCAGGGCGAAGATGCCGTAGACGAACCAGAACACCGCGTAGAAGCGGAGCTCGCTGTCGGTATTGGCGGCGGCGAGGCCTGCCAGGTCCGTGCCCGTCCTGGCGACGGCATCCAGCAGGACGGCGAAGGCATGCCCTGTCGCGGCCGGACCGAGCAGGAACATCATCGCGCCGATGAGCATGGCCGCGATGCCCAGGGCACGGAGCCCGAACCGGAAGACCTGCGCCGCCATCATCGGCCTAGTCCTTGAGGTCTTTCAGCCATGTGTAGGCGATGTCGGGGATATCGAGGCCCTTGGTATCCGCCGAGCGCCAGGTGCCCTCATCGTACTTGCGGGACGCGCGATACAGCATCTGGCGTGCGGCGGCCGGGTCCGGCGCGGTCTTCGTGCGCGCATACATCTTGCCCATGGCCGAGACGAAACCGTCGCTACCCCTCGCCGCGACATAGGCATCATAGGTCCGGCCGATGGATTCGATGACCTGCACGGCCGGGGAGGATTCCTGGAACCAGTCCTCCTGCGGCAGCGGGCCCGCAGACACCAGCGGGTCTTCCTTTCCTGTCGGTATGCTGACGACCGCAGGCAACATGGATTCGATGCGCGACAGGTTCGAGGTGTCGTAGTCGTGCCAGTAGTAGTTCTCGGCTTCTCCGGGCTTCAGCGCAGCGTCACGGAACGTCCTGATCGCGGCGACCAGTTCCCGTGTGCGGTCGGGATCCGTCCCGGCAATCTTTTCTGCATAGTCCATCCGCATGTTCATCAGGGATTCCTGCAGCAGCTCCATGCCACCGCCCGCATTCTTGAGCGGACAGGGCGTTGCCATGCGCTCGGCGAACGAGACGGCCAGCTGCCCGCCATCCTTGTGATCGGTAAGCCAGCCGCGCGCCGCCAGTATGTCCCAGAAAATATTGTCCGTGCACGCGGCCGGCGGTTCCGTGCTGGTGATGTACGGGTGGGACATGCCCGCCAGCGCATGGAAGTTCAGCAGGGCCGTGATCAGGTCCTTGCGGAGGCTGGTCGGCTCCTCGGTCGGAATGCCGACATTCTCGACGCGCCAGCCCCCATCCACCGGGTAGGTCTGGTTGCGGTCTTCGAGCGACCAGTAGGCCTGGCTGTCGTCGAAGGCCTTCGTCACTTCCGCATACACCGTCGCCGCGGGGGCCTGCGCCTGGTTCAGCGTGTTGGCCCTGGTGAAGTGGGCCATCGCCGCGTAGTGCAAGGCAAAGGCATTGCCGGGGCACTGCTTCGCCGTGTCATCAAGGTAGGGTATCTTGCTGTCGAGCGTGACCTCCCCCCTCCTGATCTGCTGGATCGTGCTGGCGACGGTCTCCGACAGGCGTGCCGCGCAATTGCCGGGAGCAGCATGATTTTCGGCACTCGCCAGTCCGGCCGTCAGGGTGGCGAGCAGGCCCGCCGCGGCAATCCGAATCGCTTTCATCCGAGCCTCCGTTTTCAGGACCCTATTCGACAATCTCCGCCATTGGCAGGCCCGCCGCGGCGATACCGGTATTGCCGCATTCCTCGTCGAACTCCGACGGCGCGCCGGAGACGCCGACACCACCGATCAGCTGGCCCGTGGCAAGGCGGATCGGCAGGCCGCCGCGCCACGTCGCCATGTTCGGCGCCGGGCCGCCCCATTTCGCGGTCTCGGCGCTGGCAACGCCGTACATGGCAGCTGACCGGCCCTTCCACTGCGAGACGTCGCGCACCGAGGCATCGGCCATGTCCATCTGGGCGAAAGCCTTGAGATTGCCGTGCTGGTCGAACACCGACACCGCGACGCCATGCCCGTTGGCCGCAGCATGGTCGACACAGGCTGCTATGATCACCTGTGCCGTCGACAGGTCCAGCGTCGGCTCGGCACGCTGGGCCTCGGCCGTGGCGCAGGCGGTCGCCAGAAACGCCGTCGAAAGGATAATAGCGCGCAACATGAAACGTCCCTCCCGGTGGATGATCCGGAAGGGACGCTAGACCGGCAAAGGACGGAATGCCAGTCATGTTCAGGAAGGATCAGGCGTCGACCTTTTCCTTTGTCTTCGCCTTCTTGCCGGCATAGGCGAACTGCTCGCCGTCGAGGTCGATCAGCGGCATCTCGTCCTTTTCGCGCCAGTAATCCTGCGTGTGCTGCCACTCATAGTTCGAGCCGCGTTTCGGCAGCATGTGCATGTTGCGCATCAGGTAGCCGGGGTTGAAGTTTTCCGGGTCGATCCAGGGCAGGATCTCCATATCTTTGTCTTCCTCACGCAGCTGCACGCGCACCTGCGTCACGCCCTTCTCGTCCATATGTTTCAGGAGGCGGATGATGAAGTCTGCCATGATGTCGACCCGCAGCGTCCACGAGGCGCGGAAATAGCCGAACACCCAGGCCATGTTCGGCACGCCGGTGAACATCATGCCGCGATAGGTGACGGTCTGCGAGAAATCGACCGGCTTGCCATCCACCGTGAACGGAATGTCGCCGAGGACGGAGAGATTGAAGCCCGTCGCGGTGATGATCACGTCGGCCTTCAGTTCCTCGCCGGACTTGGTAAGGATGCCGTTTTCGGTGAAACGCTCGATCTCGTCGGTGACGACATCGGCCTTGCCGCTGGCGATGCCCTGGAACAGGTCTCCATCCGGCACGAAGGCAATGCGCTGGCGCCACGGGCGGTAGCGTGGCGTGAAGTGCTTCTCGATGGGATACTGGTCGCCCAGGAACATCTTCACGCCTTCCAGCAGCTCCTGTTCCACCGTCTCGGTTTCCTCGAGGCAGCGGCGGGTGAAGTCATGCTGGTCGAACAGCACCTTCTGGCGCGCGACGCGGTGGATCGTATCCCAGTCGATGCCGATCTTTTCGAGTTCGACGACAAGTTCGTTCTCGTTGCGGCCGGGAATGAACCAGGTCGGCGAGCGCTGCAGCACGGTGACGTGCTCGGCATCGCCGGCAATTGCGGGAACGACCGTCGCGGTGGTTGCACCGGAGCCGATGCAGATGACCCGCTTGCCTTTCATGTCGGCATCGGCAGGCCAGAGCTGCGGATGGATGATTTCGCCCTTGAACTTGTCCATGTCGGCCCATTCGGGCGTGTAGGGATTTTCGTAATTGTAGTAGCCCTGGCACATCCAGAGGAAGTTGCAGGTAAAGTAGAGTTCTTCGCCGGTGTCGAGCTTCTGGGCGGTGACCGTCCACAGGCTGTCCTCGGAGGACCATTCGGCCGACAGGATCTTGTGACCGTAGCGGATATACTGGCCGAGATCGTTCTCCTCGATCACTTCATCCATGTAGTCGAGGATTTCCTGGGCCGTGGCGATCGGCACGCCTGTCCACGGCTTGAACCGGTAGCCGAAGGTGTAGAGGTCGGAGTCCGAGCGGATGCCCGGATATTTGTGCCAGAGCCAGGTGCCGCCGAAGCTCTCCAGCTTTTCCAGCACCACGAAGGTCTTGTCCGGTGCCTGGTCTCTCAGGTGATAGGCCGCGCCGACGCCGGAAATGCCCGCGCCCGCAACCAGCACATCAAAGTGTTCCGCCTTGGCCACTGCCGGCCGCTTCTTCGTTTCCGTCCCTGTCATGGCTCATCCTGCCCATTGTGATGGCGCCACCGGACCGCCCGTAGGCGCACTTTGTGAAGTGTTTATTCAAACCAGAAAAAATCTATAAACACTACGGGAGAGCCCGGATAACGTCGGGTCAGCCTCGCCGATTTTCGGGCCGCAGCACCCGTCCCGCCCCGATTATTGCGTCCATGGGATAGATCGGGACCGGGCCGGAAGCTGCAGCCGCCTTCACCCTGCCGTAATCATTCTCCATTTACCATTCCGGAATCGAGATTCGAACGGCAGGCGGACATGGCGCAGAAGGGTGCACAACCCCCGGCCCAGCGCGCAATCAAGGTGCCCGGCGGCGGGTTTCTGTCCCGCCATGGCCGGCTGATCCGTTATGCGCTGCTGGCCGTCCTGGGCCTGTTCATCGTGGGCGGCGGCTGGGGCTTCTGGAAGTGGCGCTCACTGTATGCCGGCATGCCGAAACTGCCGGAAGTGGCGGAACTCTGGAATGCCAAGCGCGAACCGGCGATCGAGTTCATAGACCGCAACGAAAAGACGCTGGACGTGCGCGGCCCGCGCTATGGCCGGGCGACCAGTGTGGAACAGCTGCCGAAATATGTCCCGGAGGCCTTCATCGCGGCCGAGGACAAGCGCTTCTATGAGCATGATGGTGCGGATGACGCCGCCATCGCCCGCGCGGCCTGGTCCAACCTGCGCGCTGGCGAGACGGTCTCCGGCGCCTCGACCATCACCCAGCAGCTGATCAAGAACTTCGTCCTCGACAGCCGCCAGACGGTGAAGCGCAAGGCGCAGGAAGTGAAACTCGCCCGCGAACTGGAAAAGAAGATGAGCAAGGACGAGATCCTGTCGCTCTATCTCAACCGGGTCTATTTCGGCGCGGGCCTCTACGGCATCGATGCCGCGGCGCGCTACTATTTCGGCAAGGGCCCGGACCAGCTGAGCGTCAGCGAGGCGGCCCTCCTTGCAGGCCTGCCGAAGGCGCCGTCGAAACTGAACCTGCGCGACAACCTCGCCGGCGCGAAAGAGCGCCAGGCCTATGTGCTGGGCGAGATGGTCAGCCTCGGCTTCATCTCGAAGACCGAGGCCGATGCCGCCGCCGTACAGGACATCTCGATCATCGACCCACCCGAATACGACCCGCAGCTCGGCTACGCCCTCGATGCGGCAACCGAGCGTGTGAAGGCCATGCTGCCGCGCATTCCCGGCGACCTGGTGGTGACCGTGTCCATCGATACGGACCTGCAGGAGCGGATCCGAAAGCAACTCGCCGAACGCATGGCCAAGGACGGCGCGGCCGACGGGGCAAGCCAGGTATCGGCCTTGCTGATCGACAAGGATGGCCGCGTGACCGCGCTCATCGGCGGCGTCGACTACACGCAGTCTGTGTTCAATCGCGTCACCCAGGCCAAGCGCCAGCCGGGCTCCAGCTTCAAGCCGTTCGTCTACGCGACGGCGCTGGAAGACGGCTACACGCCCTATGACGTGTTCGACGATGCCCCGATCACCGTCGGCAAATGGGAGCCGAAGAACTATTCGGGCCAGTATCTCGGCCCGATGACGATGAGCGAGGCACTGACACGCTCGATCAATACGGTCGCGGCGGAGCTGGCGCAGCTGACCAGCGAGGAGCGCGTCGTCGACACGGCCCGCCGCTTCGGTATCACAACCAAGCTTGAACCCTTCCCGTCCATCGCGCTCGGCAGCCAGGAAGTGACGCTGTGGGAACTGGTGCGCGCCTTCGGCACGTTCCAGTCAGGCGGCCTGCGGCTGGACCCGTACCTGATCGAGACGATCGCGGACTCGCGCGGCAACGTCCTGTACGAACGCCCGACCTATGACCGCGACCGCGTGTATTCGGAAGAGCTCGACAAGGAGATGAACGGCATGCTGACGCGTGTCGTGAACTCCGATATCGGCACCGGCGGGCGGGCAAAGATCAAGAACTGGACGGTGGCCGGCAAGACCGGCACCAGCCAGGACTGGCGAGACGCCTGGTTCATCGGCTTCACCTCCGCCTATGTCGGCGGCGTCTGGGTCGGCAATGACGACGACACGCCGATGAAAAAAGTGACCGGTGGCGGCCTGCCGGCCGACCTCTGGTCCGACATGATGGAGATCGCCCATGCGGGCAAACGGCCGGAGGACCTGATCGGTGCGGAAACCGGCGCTGCCGTCAGCGAGGCCGCCGAGCAACGCATCGCCTTCTATCGCGGCCTCAGCCAGGCTTTCTCGATCGCCGCCGGCCAGCAATTCGCCAGCCGCACCACGCCGGACCGCTACCAGCAGCAGTAATGCCCAGATTGCGCGCCGCGCTGTGCGCGCGTAGAGAGCGCGCATGTTCGACACGGTTGTTTTCGATACGCTTTCCCTTGCCCTGGACGAGGCTGGCCTGGTGCCGGACACCGGCGCCATTCTCTGCCTGCGTGCGGAGGCAGCCCCGTTCCTGATGGGCCTGCCGAAGGACCGGCTTGTCTGCCATAACAGCTTCAAGCCGGACCATGACGCCCTCAAGGCCGCCGGCTTCACCGTGCTGCCGCCCGAAACGGAGTCGTTCGAGCCGGCGGCGCTGACCATCATCCTGCCGCCGCGCCAGCGGGACGAAGCGCGCGCCCTGTTCGCCCGCGCCATGCGGGACGCCCCGGTGGGCGGTATCGTGATTGCCAGCCTGCCGAACACGCTGGGTGCCAAGACCGGCGAGAGGATCCTCGCGGAACTGGCCGGCGAAACGCAGTCGCTGTCCAAGCACAAGTGCCGTGCCTTCTGGGCCGTCAAGGCCGCTGACTGGAACGCTCCGCTGGCGGAGGAGTGGATTGCCTTCGATGCACCGGGCGAAATCGAGGGCGGTCTGTGGAGCCGGCCGGGCCTGTTCAGCTGGGACAGGATCGACGCCGGCAGTGAATTGCTGGCCGACAGCGTGCCGGAATGGATCAAGGGCCGCGGGGCGGACTTCGGTGCGGCGCAGGGGTTCCTGTCCCGCGAGGTGATGGCGAATTGCCCCGGCGTCGAGTCCATGGACCTCTATGAGGCGGAATACCGCGCCCTGGCCTGCCAGCGCGGCACGCTGGAAGGCTTCGGCAACTGGACCCAGCATTGGGCCGACGTCACAAAGGATGCTCCGCAGGCGGAATACGATTTCATCGTGATGAACCCGCCCTTCCATACGGGCCGGGCCGATGCCGCCTCGCTGGGTCAGAACTTCATCCGCGCCGCCGCCGATGCGCTGAAGACAGGCGGCACGCTGTGGCTCGTCGCCAACCGCCACCTGCCCTATGAAGCTGCACTTGGCGCGTGCTTCAAGTCGCGTGAAATGCTGGAAGACGAAGGCGGCTACAAGATCATCCGCGCGGAAAAGCCGAAGCGGAAGCGATGAAGGCCGACAGACAGCTCGCGAAATACCTCGCCGGCCTCGGCTATGGCAGCCGCAAGGAGATGGAGGCCGCCATCCGCGCCGGGCGCGTGACCGGTGAATGTGAAAGCCTGCGCTTCGACGGCGAACCGCTGGACCCGCCGCCCGGCATGGTGATCCTGATGAACAAACCGGCAGGCTTCACCTGTTCGCGCTCCGACCAGGGCCGGCTCGTCTACGAACTTCTTCCGCCCCGCTTCCTGAAGCGCGACCCGGCGCTTTCCTCTGTCGGGCGCCTCGATGCTGATACGACCGGTCTCCTTCTGTTCACGGATGATGGGAAATTGTTGCACCGGCTGATCTCCCCGAAGTCGGAAATCGAGAAGACTTATGAAGCGACCCTCGCGCGACCGCTGGAGGGCCATGAGGCAGACCTGTTCGCCAACGGTACGCTGGTTCTGCGCGGTGAGGACAAGCCGCTGTTGCCGGCACGCCTCGTCGCGACGGGTGAACGCACGGCGCGCCTGACGATCACCGAAGGGCGTTACCATCAGGTGCGCCGCATGTTCGCGGCCGCAGGCAATCATGTGGAGGCGCTGCACCGCGCCCGCTTCGGGCCGCTGGAACTGGACGGACTTGCGGAAGGCGAATGGCGCCTGCTGACGGCGAAGGAAGCCGAAAGCCTCTCCTAGCGGCCCGGATCGAAATACGGCCGGTCGCCCGCGATGGTGACGCGCTCCATGATGCGGACATTCGGGAAATAGTCGCTGGCGGCATAGTGCTGGCAGGCGCGATTGTCCCAGAAGGCAAGCGAGCCCGGCGCCCAGCGGAAGCGGCACTGGTGTTCCGGAATGGCCGCGCGGGAGTAGAGATATTTCAGGAGCTCGTCGCTCTCCTCGCGGTCCATGCCCTTGATATGGTCCGTGAACGCCGTGTTGACGTAAAGCGCGCGCTGGCCGGTTTCCGGATGCGTCCGGATGACGGGGTGCTCCATGGGCGGATACTTGGCATGCAGCTCGCTCACATCCTTGCCGAGGCGCTTGGCGAATACGCGGGCAATGTCGTGCACAGCGACCATGCCGCACAGGCGCTCCTTCAGGTCGGCGTCCAGCTCATCGTACGCCATCACCATGTTGGAGAAGAGCGTGTCGCCGCCGACGTCCGGCAGTTCGATCGCGCGCAGAATGGAGCCGAGAGACGGCGCCTCGCGCCAGGTGACATCGGAATGCCAGGCGTTCTCCGTGCCGCGCGAATTGGGCCCGTGCACAATGCGCAGCACTTCCGGGTCCGGTTGTTCCTTCGGCGTGGCGGGGTGGATCTCCAGCTCGCCAAACTTGCGGGCGAAGGCAATGTGCTGGGCGCGGGTCAGCTCCTGATCCCGGAAGAACACGACCTGGTAACGGAGCAGTGCGGCGCGCACCTCTTTCACCAGCTCGTCTGTCGGCTGGGCCAAGTTGGCCCCGATCAGCTCCGCCCCGATGGCGGGCGACATGGGCCGCGCCTCGAACTGCGTGAATCCGGCCTCGGCGTCCGAATAGGCCATGGTGCGTTCTCCCTCGGTATTTTTGGAGAGTGTAGCAGCAGGCGGCGCCTGCTGGAAAGGCTGATGCGGCCCCTAGCGCCGCGCCATGGCGCACGCTACATGGCCGCCATGGCCGCTCCGCCCCTGATCACGCTCACCGATGTGCGCCTGTCCTTCGGGGGAAAGCCCCTGTTCACGGGCGTGACCTTCTCCCTGTCCAAAGGAGAGCGCGTGGCGCTGGTGGGCCGCAACGGGGCCGGCAAATCGACCCTGATGAAGATCATCTCCGAACGGATCGAGGCCGATACCGGAGAGGTCTGGCGCCAGCCGGGGATCACCTATGCGAGCGTCGCGCAGGAGCCGGACCTCGCAGGCAATGCGACGGTTCTGGACTATGCGTCCGAAGGGCTGGACGGCGTTTACATGGCGGAGGCCGAGCTGATGGCCTTCGGCGTCGACCCGGCCGCGGACCCGGCTACACTTTCGGGTGGCCAACTGAGGCGGGCAGCGCTAGCGAAAGCCTTCGCGCAGGACCCGGACGTGCTGCTGCTTGATGAGCCGACCAACCATCTCGACGTGCCGATGATCGAGTTCCTCGAAGAGCGGCTGCGGGCCTTCAACGGGGTCGTGCTGGTGGTCAGCCACGACCGGCGGTTTCTCGAATCCGTGTCGACCAACACGCTCTGGCTGCGCCTGGGCATCGTGCTGAAGAGCCCGGACGGCTATGTGAAGTTCGATGAGTGGGCCGAGCGCATCGAGGAGGAAGATGCGCGGGCCCTGAGGCGGATGGAAACTCAGCTCAAGGATGAACAGCACTGGCTTGCCCGTGGCGTCACGGCGCGGCGGAAGCGCAACCAGGGGCGCCTTGCCCGGCTGAAAGACATGCGCGCCGAGCACCAGCAGATGCGCGCCGCCCTCAACGACCGCAAGAACACAGCTGACCTCAGCGTTGATGCCGGCGAGTCGATGAGCAAGAAGGTGATCGAAACCTTCGGCCTCACCAAATCCTATGACGGACCAGACGGGCCGATGGTGCTGGTGAAGGACCTGTCCATCCGCATCCTGCGCGGCGACCGGATCGGCATTATCGGCCCGAACGGCGCCGGCAAGACGACACTGGTCAAACTCCTCCTCGGGCAGATCGAACCGGATGCCGGCAGAGTGAAGCATTCGAAGACGCTGCAGGTGACCTATCAGGACCAGACGCGCGAAAGCCTCAACCCGAAGGACACGATCTGGGAAGCGCTTGCCCCGATGGGCGGGGATTCGGTCATGGTGCAGGGCCGCCAGCGGCATGTCGCGGCCTATGCCAAGGATTTCCTGTTCAAGCCGGAGCAGCTGCGCCAGCCGGTCGGCGCTCTGTCGGGCGGCGAGCGCAACCGGCTCGCCCTCGCCATCGGCCTTGCGCAGACGTCGAACCTGCTGGTCATGGACGAGCCGACCAACGATCTCGACATGCAGACGCTGGACCTGCTTGAAGACATGCTGCTCTCCTATGAGGGCACACTGATCCTCGTCAGCCACGACCGTGCCTTCCTCGATGCGACGGTGACGAGCTGCCTGTGCCCGGTCGGCGATGGCGAATGGATCCAGACGGCCGGCGGCTGGAGCGATGCGCAGCAGCAGCTGAAGGGCCTCCGCCGCAGGGACACCACCGCACCGAAAGCCGACAAGGCCGCCGCGAAGAAAGAGGCCCCGCGCCCCAAACAGCAGACCAAGCTGTCCTTCAAGGATGAACATCGCCAGAAGGAGCTCGACGCCCTGATCCCGAAGCTGCAGACCGAAATCGCCCGGCTGGAGGCGGAGCTGTCCGATCCGGACCTCTACAGCCGTGACCCGGATGGGTTCAGCAAGAAGTCCGTGCGCATCGGCGCGGCGCGGGACGAGATGGACGCGGCCGAGCTGGAGTGGCTGGAAATCGAAGAAAAGCGCGATGCGCTTGCCGGCTGAGGCAAACACTTCATTAACGGGCACTTTCTATCCTCCCGGCGTAATCCGGAGACTGCAGACATGCGCCTTGCACCGCTCTTTGCCCTCGCCCTGCTGGCCGCGCCGGCCCTCGCCGACAGCCCCGGCGCGAAGCCCGAAAAGCCGGCCGAACGCCAGGTACCGCCCGGACAGGAACCCGGCCTCTACCGCTTCGGCGCGACCTTCCGCTTCACCCCGGCCGCCTCTGCATCGGCCTGCCAGTCGAGCTGTGCCTCCGAAGGCCAGTGCTTTGCGTGGAGCTATGTGCAGGCCTCCGGCGAGTCCGCGGCACGCTGCGAGCTGAAGCGCGGCGGCGGCCGGGTGGAGCCCAATCCGCTGGCGACGTCCGGCATTTCCCCGCGCCACGAGGCGCTCTATGCCACCCGTATCGCTCTGCCGTCCGGAAACCTCGATGGTGGGCCGGACAGCCCGCCGCAGCCGAGCGCCAAGCCGGTTCCCGTGCCGGTGCTCGGCGACAAGCCTGTGGTCGCCTACGATGCGGTGCCTGTGGTGACGCGAACCTATACGCGCACGACCGTGACGCCGGGCGCCGCCCCGCGCTATCCGCACCCGGCCCCGGCGCCCGTGCCGCCTCCGGCACCGGCCCCCATGGCTGCACCTGCGCCGGCTCCTGAGCCGATGCCTGCGCCGCCGCCCGCACCTGCTGCAGACGATCCGAACCAGCCGGTCAGCGTGTCACCCTATTATCCGGACGCAGAGGAAAAGCGCCGCGGCAGCGCCACCGGCTACTTCCCCCAGCACCCCGATTTCGTCGACGGCAACCGCCGCTAAAGCGCCCGCTCTTTCGTCGCCGTGAAGCGGATGTCCGGGTTCTTTTCCTGGGCATAGCCGACATCCCAGGCATTCTTCGCAAGGTAGACCGGCGCCTCGTCGAGGTCCGTGCCTGACGCCGCCTTGTTCCGGTCCAGGAAGGCTTCGAGCAGTTTTGGATCGTCCGAGGACAGCCAGCGCGCCACATTGTAGGGCGCCGGCTCGAACACGACATCGAGACCGTATTCCGCCGCCACCCGCTCAGACATCACCTCGAACTGCAGCTGGCCGACGGCGCCGACGATCATGTCGGAGCCGATGGACGGTTTGAACAGTTGGGTGACGCCCTCTTCGGCGAGGCTTTCGAGCGCCTTGCGCAAGTGCTTGGCCTTCATCGGGTCCTTCACGCGGGCGCGGCGCAACAGTTCCGGGGCGAAGTTCGGGATGCCGGCGAACTGGATTTCGCCGCTTTCGGAAAGGGAATCCCCGACGCGCAGCTGGCCATGGTTCGGCACGCCGATGACATCGCCGGCATAGGCTGTCTCGGCGATCTCCCGGTCCTGCGCGAGGAACATCAGCGGATTGTGGATATTGAGCTGCTTGCCGCCGGCCGTCTTCAGGCGCATGCCGCGCCGGAACTCGCCGGAGCAAAGACGCAGGAAGGCCACGCGGTCGCGGTGGTTCGGGTCCATGTTCGCCTGGATCTTGAAGACGAAACCGGAGACGGCACTGTCGCCGGCATGAACGGTGATCGCCTCGCCCTTGCGCTCGGCCTTCTGGTCGCGAGGCGCCGGGGCATACAATTGCAGCGTACGGAGCAGTTCCGCCACGCCGAAATGCCGCAGCGCCGAGCCGAACACAACCGGTGTCATGTGCCCGCCGCGGAAGGCCTCGACGTCGAATTCCGGCAACAGGCCGGTCGCCATTTCCATGCCTTCGGTCAGCTCGCCGAAGACGCTCTCGTCCAGGTTAGCCTTCAGCGTCGCCTCGTCCGCGCCGATGCGGGGGGCGGCCCCGATCTTCGGGGGCTCGCCGGGGCGGCGCTCGAACTGGATGAACTGGTTTTGCGCAAGGTCCACCACGCCGGCAAAGCGCTGTCCGCTGGCGGCCGGCCAGTAGAGGGGCGATGTGTCGAGCTGCAGGCGTTCCTGCACCTCGTCCAGCAGTGCGATCGGCTCCAGCGCCTCGCGGTCCATCTTGTTGATGAAGGTGACGATCGGGATGTCGCGCAGGCGGCAGACCTCGAACAGTTTCAGCGTCTGGGGCTCGATGCCCTTGGCAGCGTCCAGCACCATGACGGCGCAGTCCGCAGCCGTCAGTGTGCGGTAGGTATCTTCCGAGAAATCCTCGTGGCCGGGTGTGTCGAGCAGGTTGAAGACGAGGTTCTCGAACTCGAACGTCATGACCGAGGCCGAGACGGAGATGCCGCGGTCCCGCTCGATCTTCATCCAGTCGGATCGTGTGCGCCGCGCCTCGCCGCGCGCGGCCACCTCGCCGGCTGCGCGGATCGCCCCGCCGGCCAGCAGCAGGTTTTCCGTCAGCGTGGTCTTGCCGGCGTCAGGGTGTGAAATGATGGCGAAGGTCCGCCGGCGGGCGGCCTCGTCTGCAATCGTGGACATGGTCAAACGGCTCGTATTCTCTCGGCCCGAGCCCCTAGCCGATTTGACCCGCGGATTGAAGAGGCCGTATCAGGCGCCGCTCAGGCGGCCAGCGGCCAGATGTCCCTGAGGTTCGGCGGCTGGCCATCATGCACATGCTTTTCACGCAGGCTGGCCAGAATAGTCTCCGGCAGGATGGTGAGGCGCGCTTCGCTGACGCGGCCATCGGTTGCCGGGAACAGGGCGGCATTGGCGCCGGTCTTGGCGATGATCAGGGCGGCGAGATCTTCCACCAGCGTCTCTTCCAGCCGGACGCCCTCGCGGACATGTTCGGCGACGACGCGGCTGACAAAATCCAGCGCCTCGCGTGCGCGCATCGCGGCAGGATCACCGCAGCCAAGCACTTTCCAGCGCTTCGACAGGTGGATTTCCGGGATTGCGACATCCGCGATCTGATCATTCAACAAAAACAGCATGGCCCCGACAGCCTCATCCATGATTCGTGAGGCCAAGCTGCCCCGGCTGGGTTAACGGGGGCTTACCGGATCGCAAGGAAATACGGGGTTTTGCACCTATGTCGCAAACCTAGCCGCCGTCCTCCACATCCTCGGTCAGGAAGTGGCGGCCATGCGTGTCCTCGATCTCGACGATCCAGAGATCGCGGTCGCGCTGGCGGGCGCGTGTGACGTACCGGTCGACCTCCTTCTCGTCCGGCCCGATGCCCTGGCTCCGCAGGTCGCGGAAGACGCGATCGCCGTCGAGGTTCATGGACGGCGCATAGACGGCAGCCGTGCCGTCGAGGCGGGCGACCTTGACCAGCACGTCGCCGCGCTGGTCGTCGCCATGCTGCACAACGAAGCCCGACGCCCCGCCCACTTCGGCGCGGCGGATCAGCGCCTCGATCCAGAGCCGTGTCGGCAGGCGTGCGTCCATGTCGGGTCTCCTGCGCCGCCCCTTGCGGCATGGTGCTTGCAGCTTCGGGATCAGGATTAACGCATTGTCAACCATGCACGGAAGGGGCGCACCATGAAAGGCATCGACCTGATCTGGCTGGCACCGGCCATTGCTTTCGCGGGCGGCCTCACCGGGCTGATGCAGCACCAGGCGCATCCGGCCAATCCGCTCTACCTCGGCACTTCGATTGCGCTGCTGCTGATCGGCGTTCTCGCCTTTGCGGGCCTTTTCCTGCTGGTCCGCCCGGACCAGGCCGGCCGCGACGACAGCCTGTAGCCCGTCTGCCGCTTACTGTGCGGCGTCTTCCAGCGGGGCGATATCGTCCTCCGCCGCGCGCGGCAGGCTGACGATCACGCGCGTCCCCTTGCCCAGCTTCGACTGGATATCGATCAGGCCACCGTGAAGTTCGGCAAAGCGCTGCACCACGGCGAGGCCAAGCCCGGTGCCCGGCAGGCCGCGCGCATTGCCGCCCTGGCCGAACGGCTCAAGCGCCAGGCGCACATCGTCTTCGCTCATGCCGGCGCCTTTGTCGGTGACGCTCAGCACGGCCGCATTGGCCTCTTCCATGGCTTCCAGCACGACCGTGCTGCCGCGCTCGGAATACTTGATCGCGTTGGAGACGAGGTTCTGCCAGATCTGGCGCACGGCGCGCGCATCGGCCTGGGCCCAGACTTCGCCACCCGCTTTCAGGCGCAGCTTCACGCCGGCGCGTTCGGCCTGGTTCTCCAGCTGACGGATCACAGACTGGGCCGACGCGGCAAGGTCGACCGGTTCGGGCTCGAGCCGCTGGCGGTCTGCGTCCGCCTTGGCGAGGTCCAGCATGTCGTCGACCATCAGCAGCAGCTCCTGGCCGCTTTCGTGGATGATCTCGGGATAGTCCTTGTAGGCATCCGGCATCGGGCCGCGCACGCCATGGCGCATCATGTCGGCATAGCCGATGATGGCGTTAAGCGGTGTCTTCAGGTCGTGGCCGAGGGAGGCGAAGAAGGCCGTACGGCGTTTCAGGCTGGCGCCGGCCTCATCCAGCGCCGCGGCGGCTTCGGCCTCGCGGCCTACCGCGTCGGTCCGGTCGGTCAGCACCAGATAGGCGCCGCCGGGATGCGGCGTCATCGCATAGCGCACGGGATGGCCATTGCTGAGATTCAGTTCGCCGCGGCTGGGGCCGGCGCGCGTCTGCAGCATCATGGGTGAAAATCCCTCGCCGAAGACGTCGCGGACCAGCGTGCCTGCGCCCAGCGAGACGAGCCCCATGCGGTCTCCGGACAGGCTGCGCACGAGGCCGTCCAGGGTCACATCCAGCAGCAGCACGCCCGAGGTGGACGGCACCGGCAGGACCGGCTTCGGCAGTTCAGACACCATCGGGGCCGGTGCTTCATCGGCCTGCGCCTTCACGCGCCGGTATTCGTGCACCATGAACCAGACCAGCAGCCCGGCCAGCACGAGCGCCGCGAAGGCGATCAGCTGGGACACCGCTGCGAAGCCGGCAAATGCCTCGCCTGTCGGGAGAAATCCGAGCCGAACAAGCACCAATGCGGCGAAATAGGCGCACGCGCCGAAGAAGGCCGCTTCGGCCGCCATGGCGAGATGGCCGAGATTGAGCGCCACCAGCGGCGCGATCACCAGCAACACGGTCAGCGGCGACACCGCCGCCCCGCCCAGCGCCAGCGCGAAAGTCGCAAAAACGGTCCAGGTGATCACCAGGAATGGCGGGGCAAAATGGTTCAGCTGACGGTCCCGGCCAAGCAGCAGAACACCGGCGAGACCCGGCAATGCGGCCAGCCCCAACCAGGCGAACGAGCCCGACACGGATTCGCGTGACAGGAGAGTCCCAAGCGCAGCTGCGACGATCATGCCCAGCCAGCCAAGGTGGACAAAACGTAATCTCTGCCGCTGTTTTTGGGGAAACATCTTAATAACCCGGTGAGATTCATTAGGCATTGTAAGCAGGCCGGCGACCCTTGCTGTATTTGTAATGCAAGAAGCGGGCAAGCCGAGGTTCCCCAAGCCGGGAAGTTCGGGCAGATAGTATCGCGTGTCGCGTGAGGAGGGATGAGCGAGCATGAAGACCATCAGAATGATCGGGGCTTTCGTCGCTGCTGCGGGTATGGCAGCCGGAGCCTGGGCACAGAGCGGGGATAAGATTTCTGATTCAGCCGCCGTCTACGCCACCTACCAGTCCGAAGTGACGGACGTGAAAACCAAGCCGCTCAGCTCGGCCAACGACATCGACCATGCGTTGACGTCGCTCGGCGGGCACAATCCCGACCGGCTCTCCAGCGGCTGGATCTCGTATTCCGCCCTGATCGCCTCGCAGGATCCCGAATATCGCGCCGCCGTGCACGACATCGAAAGCTTCTACGGCCGTGACGCCCTGCTGAAGGGCCTGTCCATGGACGCCCGCTACGCCCGCAAGCTGAATGGTGGCGACAACGCCGTCAGCGCAGCGCTGACGGCTACCGATGCCGACAGCCGCCGCCTCAACAGCGCCGCAGCCTATGTCAAGGAGCAGGCCTATTCCCTTCAGGCCGCCGGCTGGGCCAAGGCCAAGATCGGCAATGCACGGGCCAAGGCCTCCAAGCTCGACGACACACAGAATGCCGGCATCCCGGCTGCCGCACCGCTGCTGACCGCCTTCAGCGCACCGGACATCGACAGCGTGCTGGCCCAGGCCGGCGTCAGCGGTGCTCCGTCACTGTGGGATAACGTCTCGACGGCCGCCAGCGCGGTCCGCTTCCCGGCCGCTGTCACCTCGGGCCTCAATCTCAACCGCAAGCGCGTGAAGTTCGGCAAGGAGCCGATCGCCGACCAGATCGCCACGCTTGCCGCCTACCGTGTCCTTGGTGCGGATTCCGCAACGCCGGGCCAGCTCTCCGCCGCGATGAACGAGCGCGAGACGGAAAACTGCATGAGCATGGCCAACCTCAACCTGCAACAATGTGTTGCGGCGGCGAACCAACAATACGAAGTTCCTTTCTGCATCGGTGAGCATGCGCTCTCGGATGTCGGTAAGTGTATCGGGGGGGTCTACCAGTAACCCCATCTACTATCTCTCAACCTGTTTCCCCCGGTGCCTTGCGGTTCCGGGGGTTTTCTTTTGCGCCCGGATGGACCATGTCACGGGCATGAGCCTTGCCGACGCTGCCGACCAGATCCGCGAAGACTTCTCCTGGCTGGAGGATTGGGAAGCGCGCTATGCGCACATCATCGATCTCGGGAAGGCCAATCCCCACCTTGAGCCGCATGAGCGCACGGAAGAGACGCGCGTGCGCGGCTGTGCAAGCCAGGTCTGGCTGGTGACCGGCTGGGACGACGGCCGGCTGGTGCTGCGTGCCGAGTCCGACGCGATGATCGTCTCCGGCCTGATCGCCCTCCTCGGGCAGCTCTATAATGGCGCGACCCGCGAGGAGATCCTCGGCTTTGACGCCAAAGCATTCCTGGACGAGATCGGTGTCAGCGGCGCGCTCTCGTCCCAACGCACGAACGGGCTTGCCTCGATGATCGCGCGCATTCAGGCCGACGCAAAGGCGCTGCCCGCCTCCTGACCGGCAAGCGGCAGGCCATAGGCGGCCGCCAGCCGGGCCAGCGCCGGCCCCGCCATCTCCGCGCCGCCGCCAAACACATGCCCGAAGGCTGCAGCCGTCAGCCGGTCTACCGCCAGCGCCTCCACATACATCATTGAATCCGCACCGAGCGCCGCATCCAGGTCGCCAAGGCGGCGCCGCGCTGCGGCAAGGCTTTCGTGCGAATGGGCCTTCAGCCGGCCCGGCAGCGCGGCAAGGTGATAATCGCCCCGGAAGCGCATCGCAGCGGCATTTATCCGGCCTGCCGAAGCAGGCGCGCGCGCCGTCAGCTCATCCAGAAGCGGCCTGGCTGCCGGCCGGCCCGCCTCCGGCATCGCGATCGCCAGCAGGGCCCGCGGCACGCGCGCGCGCGCGCTCACCAGACGGTCCGGATCTTCGCGGTGTGCCTGCAGGCCGCAAACGTGCGACAGCCGCGCAACGACATGTGCCGGCGCCCGGCCGCACCAGGGGCTGCGCTCGTCGGTCAAGCGGTAGACGCGGAAGCTCGCCCCGTC
Organism: Hyphomonas sp.; assembly: GCA_020638455.1. GTDB lineage: Bacteria > Pseudomonadota > Alphaproteobacteria > Caulobacterales > Hyphomonadaceae > Hyphomonas. The sequence continues at coordinate 73,340 of JACKIK010000001.1, forward strand.
GCGGACGAACAGCCCGCCGGCCTCGGCAAAGCGCCGGGCCCGCCAGCCGGATACGGCGCGTTCGGGCCTATTCCGCACAGGCCGCCCCCATATTGTCCGAAGGCAGCTGGCGGAGGATCGCCACGCTGGTCAGGCCGACCGACAACTGCTCGATCCAGATGTCGAAATCCGGATCGTCGCGCAAATCCTCGATCAGGTGACAGGCGTGCGACACGGTGGTGCGGTCACGCCCGAAAGCCCGGGCGACGCGGCTGAGGCTCATGCCGAGCCCGGCGCGCACAAGATACATTGCAATCTGCCGAGCCCGCGCATTGGCCGGACTGCCGCGCGATCCCGCCAGCACGTCGTCGACCTTCAGGCCGAGCGCGTACGCTGTCAGCGCGCTGGCAAGATAGGCGCGGTCTTCATCTTTGCGGGGATCGAAAGGGGACACATCTTCCTCCTGTTGTCAGAACAGGCAGAAGACTACCCGATTACGGGCAGTGTAGGATAACTTTCCTACTATTATATTTTGCGTACCCAAGTGCGCGGGATGGTGCTAGATGAGTCTGCATAGACCCAGTGGCATTTCCGCGTCTGTTCTTCGATTGATTGCGATTACGGTGCCTGAAGGTGGAGCCATATTCGTGCCAGTTGAGGTTTATTTGGATGAAAGCAAAGGCAGCAAGCCAGAGCGGATCATGTGCGTTGCCGGGTACTTATTTGAGCGAAGCCAAGCAGAGAGACTGACCGTCGAATGGAATGCCCAACTAGAGCGGTTTGATCTTCCGTTCTTTCATATGGTGGACTGCGCGCACGGAAGCGGGGAATTCTCCAAGCTGGAAAAGCCGGAACGCATCGAGTTACAGACGGAGCTAATCAAAATAGCCAACAAGTACGCACGGGCTGGGTTCTCCTCTACGACGCTATCCGAAAAGTTCCCTGCGTTGAGCATTTTGCACCCTTTGCAAGGCGGACTTGAACAGACCTTCAATTCAATGTTCTGTTTGTCCGGGGTACGCAGGTGGGCAGATGTGCTGCAATACAACGGCCCCATCTCGTATTTTTTTGAAAGCGGCAATCGGCCTGAGCAGGCCGAGGCGGGCCGATTCATGAATATGATTTGCGAAGATCCGGTAGCACGTGAAAAATTCCGATACCATTCTCACGCGTTCATTCCAAAGGAAGGCAATCCGCCGGTTCAAGCTGCCGATCTTCTCGCGTGGCAATCTTACACTGACCGGAGGCATGCGCTCGAAGCAAAACCCCGCCGTGCTGATTACGTCGCGCTACTCGGACCAAACCGCATTCTCAGCCGTCATTGGGATTTGGAGGAAACGATAAACCAGCTGGTAGATTTCTACGAAGCTGGGGCGTTGCCGTTCAAGCCTTCTTAGATGCCGGCACAATCTTCCTGAAGGCCCGCTCAAATTCCTTGCCGGATTCATCCGCGCCGCTCTCACGGGCGGCGTCGATGAACCGCTCTCTTTGCGACTTCTCGTCTTTGGTAGGCGGCTTCTCTTTCGGCATACCAGTTACGCTCTCGCACGAGTTGTTTCATAGGTCAGGCGCTTGCCCGTGATACCTGCCAGCACGGCATCGGCGCGGGCAACATCATCAATGCCCAGCTTCGAGCGATTGTTGAAGCGGAAATCGAACTCGGCAAGGTAGCGGTGCAGGTGCTTCTCGGCGCAGTGCTGGTAGGTGCCGCGCATCCCGCGCTTGAAGACGCTGAAGTAGCCCTCGGCAGTGTTGTTGTGAACGTCGCCACGCGCGTATTCACCGCGCGCGTGGTCCACGGTCTCATGGGTCAGGAAGTGCGCGTCCGAGCCGGTGTAGAGGCGCGAGCCGTCAGTGTGCAGGCGGGACTCGCGGTCAATGTTGTCCCGCACGATGCGGGTCACAGTCACCTTGTCCGCGCGTGGGACGTGGAAGGAGCGAACCTGGCCCCCGCGTTCGACCAGCGAAAGGATTGCGCGCTTGTTGGCCGGGCCACGGCCCTTCTTGGAGCCCTTGAACTTCTCGCCGCTGGTGCGCTCGGAAAGCTGGTCCTCGACCTTGCCGAAATAGGTTTCATCCGCCTCGACAACGCCGCCACCGCCGCCCATCGGGCCAAGCGCTCCGGTCCGCATGGCTTCGCGGATGCGGTGCGACATGAACCAAGCGGTCTTCAGGGTCACGCCGAGCGTGCGGTGAAGCTGGTTGGTCGAGATCCCCTTCTTGCTGGATGCCAGCAGGAAGATTGCCTGAAGCCAGAGGTGCATCTTGACCTTGGAGTCCTCGAAGATGGTGCCGACCTTGACCGTGAACGGCTTGCGGCAGGCATAGCACTTGTAGACGCCGATGCGGGTGCTCTTGCCCTTCAGCGGGCCTGACTTGTCCACCACGCCGCAGTGCGGGCAGACCCGGCCATCTGCCCAGACGCGGTTTTCCACAAATTTGTAAGCGGCGTCTTCATCGTGGAAGTGGGGCGAGGAAAGATAGGACATGACGTGTTCTCCAGTGGGTTCTACACTACACTGGAAAATTGGGTACGGCAAGTATAATATTAGGATAACTTTCCTATACCAGCAAGGCAGCGCCCGCGGGCGCGTCAGGATCAGGCCGCCGCGCGCCCGGACTTTGCGGGGACAGGTGTCGCCGCCGCCGGGCCGAGCAGCATGCGCCGGTTGCTGATCAGCTCGTCATGGCAAAGCACCTGGCTGATGCGGCCGTCGGGCCCGGCCAGAGGCAGGCGCAGCCAGGCATGCAGGCGCCCGCCGAGATCGATGACACCCCCCACCGGCAGCTGGCGGTCAATGGCAGCGGACAGGCCGAGCGAGTAGGCCTCGGCATGCTCGCCGGCGACATCCTCGATGAAGCGGCCGCGCGCCTCGAACCCGAGCAGGTCGCGGAGTCGCGATCCGGCGATCCGGAAGCGGCCCCGGCCGTCTTCGCAGACTTCGACAACGGAGATGCTGGCCAGCATGCTGCGGAAGTGCCCCGGGTCGAGCGAATCACGGCGCACAACGCCGTCCGCTCCTCGCAAGGCACACCAATAGTTCACCAGCTGCCGCTGAACGGACGTCACGCCCTTGAACACACCATTCTTGGTCATCTTCAGCCACCCCCGTGGTGATTCGCTAAGAATCACCTATCGCGCGAGTTGCCGCCCCGAATCAAGAGTCGACGTGATATTTTATTAACCAAAGTTACCGGAATACTTCGTTGCAAAAACGAAACGAAGTATTCCCCGCGAATACTTTCGCGTCAGCTGCGGCCGAGGCCCATCTTCTTCGCAAGCTGCGAGCGCTGGCGCGAATAGCCGGGCGCGACCATGGGATAATCGGCCGGCAGGCCCCATTTCTCGCGGTATTCCTCAGGCGTCATGTCATAGCGCGTGCGCAGGTGGCGCTTCAGCGATTTGAACTTCTTCCCGTCTTCCAGGCAGACCAGGTAATTCTCGCTGATGGACTTCTTGATCGGCACGGCCGGCTTCAGCTTTTCCGCCTCGGGGTCAGCGCCGGTCAGCGAGGCGAGCGAGCCGTGAACCAGGCGGATCAGGCCCGGCAGATCATCTGACGAAACTGAATTGTTGCCGACGTAAGCGGATACGATGTCGACCGCCAGTTCGATCAAGTCGTTATCCCCCAACGACCGTGTCGGTGCCTCAGCCATTGTTCCATCCCCTGAGCAATACTGCCGGGGAACGAAATAATACGCGTGAAAGAAAGGTAAATGCTAAAAACGCAGCGACGAGTTCATCAATTACAGTTGGATGAATGCTTGTTCATGTACGTGACGTTGTGCAGTTACTTAGCCGGCCGCGGCGAATGACAGGAGCAGCACCACGCCCAGCAGCGCCGCGGTCCACACCGCCATCGCCCCGGTCAGGCCGCCCCGCGCCAGCTCGCCACGCGGGCTGAACGCCGCCTCGATCCAGGCATAGGCGCGGTCCGTCATCCGTCCGAAGGCGGCGGTCATCGCCGGGCCCGCCTTGCCCCACACCGTGCCGGCCCAGCTGGCGAGGCCAAAGCCCAGCTTGCGATAGAGCCAGTCAGTGTCGAGGATGACGCCCCGCTTTTCGGGCGGGTAGAAATGCACCCGCTTCAGCAGCACGAAGGCGAAGATGGCGAGCACGAGCAGCTGCATCTGCGTCAGGATGTGGTCCAGTGTGAACAGGTGGTGATGGCTGTAGCCAAGCGCCTCCTCGCGGTAGGGCAGCAGGCTGTAGAGCCACTGGTGACCGATACCGGGCACAATCGCCGGCAGGCCGACCCACATGGACAGAAAGGCCGCAAGGCCCATGGCCAGAAGCATGTTGAACGGCGCTTCCTTCACCCGGATGCCGCTGTCATGCCCGAAGAAGGCGTAATACGGGATCTTGATGCCGGAATGTTCCAGCACGCCCGCCGAAGCAAACATCAGCATCAGGAAGATGATGGCATAGCCGCCGGCCGCCGCCTCGGAGATGATCATCGACTTGGTCACAAAGGCCGAGAATAGCGGGAAGGCCGAAATCGACATCGCACCGATGATACAGAACAGCGTCGTCCACGGCATCGAGCGGTGCAGCCCGCCGAGCTCGCTCGCCTTCACCGTGCCGGTCCGGTAGAGCACCGCGCCCATCGACATCATCAGCAGGCCCTTGAAGAAGATGTCCGCAAAGGCGTGGGCGACGACACCGTTGATCGCCAGCGGCGTGCCGAGGCCGACGCCGCAGACCATGAAGCCCATCTGGTTGTTGATCGAATAGGACAGCACCTTGCGCAGATCGTTCTCGATCACGGCGTAGAAGACCGGGAACACCGTCATGATCGCGCCGATCCAGATCAGGTAGTGCTGGCCAGGGAACATCCGCGCAAGCGCGTAGATCGCAAGCTTGGTCGTGAAGGCCGACAGCACGACGGAGCCGACCACGGTTGCCTTCGGATAGGCATCCTGCAGCCAGTTGTGCAGCAGCGGGAATGCGGCCTTGATCCCGAAAGCGAAGAAGATGAACAGCACGCCCGGATCGCGGAGATCGGTGAACGCCTCCAGTGCCAGCGTCCCGCGCGAATTCAGGACATAGGCAATGCCGGTCAGCAACAGCACGCCGGACAGCACCTGCACGCCCAGATAACGCATCGCGGCCTGGTAGGAGGCGCGCGTCTGCGCCCTGAGGATCATGAACACCGAGGTGACGGCCGTCAGTTCCCAGAACACGAACAGCGTCATCAGGTCGCCGCCCAGCGTCGCGGAGACGGCGGCCCCGCCATAGGCCAGCGCCATGCCGTCCTGGATACGGTCATCCGTGTGCAGCGCATAGATCGCGTTCAGCAGGGCCGCAATGAGAAATGCGAGGCTGAACACGAAGTTCAGCCCGTCAACCCGGTAGAGCACCAGCTTGAGGCCGAGGATGTCAGCCGAGGCGAGGTCTACGTTCGGGGTTGCGGTCACCAGCAAGGCGAGACCGATCATCGGCACGGCAATCGTCACGGCCTGGCGCACCTGGCGCGCCGTGATGAACAGGCTGGCGACACCGGCAAGGATCAGCAGCCATCCCGGATTGAGACTTGCGAGCATGGGCGGCATCAGGCGTCTCCCTCTGCCGGATAGGTCGGTGCGGGCACGTCTTCGACCTGCACGTCCGGGTCGATGCCCGCGGGCGGCCCGCCGGCATCGCCATAATAGTTCTCCCCCCGCCGCAGCAGCTGGCCGAGCGGCCAGCCCATCAGCACGGCGAAGGAGAACGACACAAAGCCCCAGATGCCGTAGAAGCCGGTCGCCTTCGCAAAGGCGAAGCTGTCATGGCGGTGCACCACGAGATCGATGGAGATCATCACCAGCGACAGCACGGCCATCACCCAGAAGATCATGTTGGCGATGCCCTTGCGATGGGTCCAGCCGAACAGGATGCGGGCGACGGGGTGAATGCCGTCATCGCCCGGCGTGTGCAGGTCGTGCACATGCTCGGCTGCCCGCCTCACGAAGCGGCCGGAGGAGTCGCGGCCGGATCCGGTCTCGTCGCTCATGGAAGCCCTCCTGCCGCCACTGCTGCGGCACGGTCGCCCATCGATGGGGCCAGGAAGTCGGACACCGGCCCGACGGCGAAGAACAGGATGAGGCACAGGAGCGCCGTGATCAGCGGCGCCAGTACGGTCGGCATCGGCGCGCCATCAGGCCGCTTGAAGGGCTTCGGCTCCTTCGTGCCGGGCGGTGGCATCAGCGCCAGGAACGGGATCGGCAGCAGGTAGGCGATGTTCAGCAGCGACGAGACGATCAGCACGATCGGCAGGTAGGCATTGCCGCGGTCGATGGCGCCCTGCATCAGCTCGTATTTCGGCCAGGCCCCCGCCAGCGGCGGAATGCCGATGATCGACAGCGAACCGATCAGGAAGGCGATGAAGACCAGCGGCATCTTCCGGCCGAGGCCCTTCATGTCGGAAATATTGGTGGCGCCCGTCGCGACATAGATCGCGCCTGCGCACATGAAGAGGGTCATCTTGCCGGCGGCGTGGGCAGCGATCTGCAGGCTGCCGCCCAGGAAGCCGCTCGAATTCGCCAGCATGGCGCCGGCCACGATGTAGGACAGCTGGGCGATGGTGGAGTAGGCAAGCCGCGCCTTCAGATTGTCCTTGGTCAGGGCAATCAGTGAGCCGACGATCATGGTGAAACAGGCGACCCACATGACGAATTCGCGCCCCGGCGTCGCGTCCAGAAGGTCGGGCCCGAAAATGAAGATCGACACCTTCATGATTGTGAACACGCCCGCCTTCACGACGGCCACGGCGTGCAGCAGGGCCGACACCGGCGTCGGCGCGACCATCGCATTCGGCAGCCAGAAATGCACCGGCATCAGCGCCGCCTTGCCGATACCGAAGGCAAACAGGATCAGCAGCGCACTCGCCACGGCCGGGCTGACATGCGCGTGCGCCAGCAGGCCGCCCTGCACGAAATCGAGATTGTGCCCGGCCAGCACCCAGGTCCACATCACCGCCGGCAGGAACAGGCCGATCGACGTGCCGAGCAGCGTCAGCAGGTAGATCCTGCCGCCACGCTGGGCCGCCGCATCGCCCTTGTGTGCGACCAGCGGATAGGTCGACAGGGTCAGGACCTCATAGAAGACGAACAGCGTGAACAGGTTCGCCGACATCGCCACGCCCATGGCGCCGAGAATGGCGAAAGCGAAGCAGATATAGAAGCGCGTCTGGTTGCGCTCACGATTGCCGCGCATGTAACCGACGGAATACAGCGAATTGACGATCCACAGGCCGCTCGCGACCAGCGCAAACAGCGCACCGAGCGGCTCCAGCTTGAACGCAAATTCAAGCCCCGGCGCCGCCTCGCCGATATAAAGCTCCGGACGTCCGCCGGCAGCGACCTGCAGCGACAGCATGATCACGATGGCAAACAGCAGGCCGGCGCCGACGAAGGTTACCCCTTCGCGCAGGTTCGGCAGCCAGCCGGTCGCCGCGATGCCGGCGGCGATCAGCAAGGGCAGGATGAGGACGGCGGCGATCATCATGTCGGGGGTCATTTCAGGAACGCCTCCCCACCGAAGGCGGCCGCGGCCGCGCTGCGTGCAAGGTCGAGCGGGAACTTGGCCGCGATGCCGAAATAGATGTTCGCCAGCGCGAGGATCCACAGCGGCACCAGCAGGATCACCGGTGCCTCCTTGCGCGCCTTGCGCGGATTGAGCGGAGGCTTGAAGAACACCGCCTCAAGGATACGGCCCATATAGATCACGGCCAGGAAGGACGAGAACACGACCAGCGCCACGGCCCACCAGAGGCCCTGGTCGAACAGGGCGAAGCCGAGCTGCAGCTTCGACTGGAAGCCCGCCGTCAGCGGCACGCCGATCAGCGACAGCGCGGCGATGGCAAAGGCCGTCATCGTCCACGGTGCCGAACGGCCGAGGCCCGCAAAATCACGGATCGTGGTGCCCTGATAGGACAGGACCACGCCGGCGACCGCCATGAACAAGGCGCCCTTCATCATGGCATGGTTCAGCAGGTGGAACAGGCCAGCCGACAGGCCCGCCGTGGTGCCCAGCGAGACGCCGAGGATCATGTAGCCGACCTGCGCGACCGAGGAGTAGGCCAGCGTCCGCCGCACGTCCGTCTGGAAAACCGCCTGGAAACTGCACACCACCATGGCGGCGATCCCCAGTGGCATCAGCAACATGCCGAAGGCCGTCTGCTCGAATGCGAACTGCGGCTGGAACACGGTGAAAAGGAAGCGGATCAGCGCGTACAGCGCCACCTTGGTCGCCGTTGCCGACAGGAACATGGTGACGAAGCTCGGGCTGTAGGAATAAGCATCCGGCAGCCACTGGTGCAGCGGCCACATCGCGGCCTTCAGGCCAAGGCCGACCAGGATGAAGGCGAAGCCCGCCAGCACCGAACGGTTGCCCGCCAGTTCCGGCAGCTTCGAGGCGATGTCGCCCATATTGAGCGTGCCGGTCGCGGCATAAAGGAAGCCGATACCGATGATGTAGAAGCTCGCCCCGATCGTGCCCATGATCAGGTAGTTGAACGCCGCCGGCAGTGCCCGGCGGTCCCGCCCCGCCCCGAGCGACACGAGGACGTAGGTCGAGATCGAGGAAATCTCGAGGAAGACGAACAGGTTGAACGCATCGCCCGTGATCGTCACGCCGTTCAGGCCGGCGAAGCAGACCATGAAGGCCGAGTAGAAGAACGGGCGCTTTTCCTTGCGGATTTCCGCCGCCACGGTGGGCCACGAAAACACCGAGGCCAGCAGGCCGATCGAGGTCACGACCAGCAGGATCATCGCGTTCAGCGCATCGACACGATACTCGATGCCGATGGGCACCGGCCAGCGGCCGATCTCGTAATCGACCACACCGACCGGCGAGGTCTGCACGAGGTACAGCAGGATCAGCGCAAACAGGAACGAGATCGTCGTACCGATGATCGAGATCAGCCAGGCGATCCGCCCGCTCGGCACCAGCGCCAGCATCGGCGCCAGGAACAGTGGCACCATGACCAGCAGCGGCGCGGCGTGCTGGATGGCCCAGGCAGGCGCGGCGGTGTAGAGGGCTTCAATCATGCAGCTGCCTCGCTTGCCGCTTTCTCTTCCTCGGCGTGCTGGGCCAGCGCCGTTTCAAGATCGATCCCGCGGATCTCGTCGCTCTCGATCGTGCCGTAGGCTTCGCGGATGCGCACGACGAGGGCGAGGCCGACCGACAGCGTCGCAACGCCCACGACGATGGCCGTCAGCATCAGGACGTGCGGCAGCGGGTTGGAATATGTATGCACCAGTTCGGCATACCGCCCGTGCGCCTCGCCGCCGGCCGTGAGGACCGTGTCGAGCGCGGCATGGGCATCGCCGGCTGCCTCGCCTGCAGGCGCATGATGCTCCGGCGCGTCCGGCCCGAACAGGATCGGCGCCGTGCCGCCTGCGACCTTGCCGAGCGTCACATAGAAGAAGCAGATCGTGGTCTGGAACAGGCCGAGGCCGACCATCCGCTTGATCAGGTTCTGCGAGGCGAACGTGATGTAGAGGCCGATCATCATGAGGACGATGACGGCCCAGTAATTGGCGCGTTCGAGCAGGAATTCCAGCATGGCCTACCAGTCCTCGTCGCGGATTTCGGCCACGCGGCCGGCAAAGGCATAGAAGATGGTCAGCATCGCGCCGGAGACGCCGAACAGCACGCCGATCTCGATCACCATGATGCCGATATGCTGGCCATGATGCTCGCCCGGCGGCTCATGGAACAGCGCCTGGTATTCGAGATAATTGCCGCCCTGCAGCATCGCCCAGAAGCCGACACCGGCATAGATCATCACCCCGATCGCGGCGAGCGAACGGGTGAAGGCCGGCGGCACGGCGCGCATCGCGGCCGGCACGCCGAACACCAGCGCATAGAGAATGACGGCCACGGCGATGATCACACCCGCCTGGAAGCCGCCGCCCGGACCGAAATCGCCATGGAACTGCACATAGAAGGCGAACAGGATGATGATCGGGATCAGGCCCTTGGAGACGACCCGCAGGATGACGTGGTGGTCGGCGTTCATGACGGCTCCTCATCCTTCGCGGCGGTCGGGACCTGGCCCTTGCCCTTGGTGCGCGCCCCGCCCTTGTCTTCCCGGCGGATCATCTCGGCGAGCGACCGCTCCCCGAAGCCGAGCAGCAGTGCCACGGCGAGCCCCGCGGTGAACACCACGGTCGTCTCGCCCAGCGTGTCGAAGCCGCGATAACTGGCCAGGACCGGCGTCACGACGTTCGGAATGCCCGTGTCGTACCAGTTGATCTCGAGATAGGTGTAGCCGACGCCCGTGTTCGCCGCCGAATTCGGATCGCCCAGCGCCGGCAGGTCGACCGTCGCATAGATCAGCGCTGCGCCGGTTGCGACGCAGACCAGCATCGGCCCGATACGCGAGAACAGGTGCTCCGGCTTTGCGGTGCGCGAGGTCAGCAGCATGGCGCCGAGCAGCACGGCCGTCGACATGCCGGCCCCCACAGCCGCCTCGGTGAACGCCACGTCCACGGCGTCCACGGCCACATACCAGGTCGCCGACACCAGCGAGTAGATGCCCGACAGCATCACGATGGCGAACAGGCTGCGCATCCGCGCGATCGCCACCGCCACCACGAACAGGATCGCCAGCAGGAAGATGTTGACGAGGGCGATTCCCATGTCGTTGGCCAGCACGCCCTGCATTACGCGTCTCCCTCTGCGTCCTGCGCCTGCCCGACACGGCCAATGACCGGCTGCACGCCGGCCGTGTGGGCGGCGTTTGCCAGCGCATGGCAGGCGGTCGGGCTGGTCAGGAACAGGAACAGGCCAATGGCGATCACCTTGGCGATCACCAGCCAGCCCGGCGCGATCAGCGCCATGCCCAGGAGCACGAGGCCGGCGCCCGACGTATCGGTGATCGAAGCGGCATGCAGGCGCGTATAGACGTCCGGGAAACGCAGCACGCCGACCGTGCCGACCATGCACAGCAGCGCCCCGGCCAGGCAGAACGCGGCCCCCAGCGGGAACCGCACGACTTCCCAGATATCGGCGAGCTGGTTCAGCAGGTCAGCCATTGGAACTTCCCCCCGGACGGCGGACCAGCGGCACCTGGAACGAGCGGTAACGGAAGAATTTCAGGATCGCGATGGTCGAGATGAAGTTGATCAGGGCATAGGTCAGCGCGATATCGAGGAATTCCGGCCGCTTCATCACGAAGCCCAGCAGGCCGAGTGCCAGCACGGTCTTGGTGCCGAAGGAGTTCACCGCCAGCACGCGGTCGTACAGCGTCGGCCCGATAAAGGCCCGGATCAGCAGGAGCGCCATGCCGACCAGAATGGCAATCAGGGCAGCCGCAATCACGCCTTGGCCTCCTTTCCGTCGACCGCAAGCGCGGAGCGCCGGTCCATCTCGGCGAAGGCCTCAGGCTGCGAAAGCTGTTCATAGAGGCCGTGCACCAGCAGCTTGTCGCCATCGATCTCGACCGTGATCGTTCCCGGCGTCAGCGTGATGGAGTTGGCGAACGTCACCTTGGCGAGGTCCGACCGGCAACAGGTCTTCACCTTCACAAGCGCCGGCGCGATATCGAGATCGGCCTTCACACAGGCCTTGATCACCACCCAGTTGGCCTTGATGATTTCCCAGAACAGCCAGGGATAATAGGCCAGCAGGCCGAACGAGCGCACATAAGGCGCCCCCTCGCGGTCAATGATGTCGAGCCGGTAGGCCAGGATGCATGACAGGGCGACAGACACCGCACCAAGGATCAGCAGCAACGGCTCCGTATGGCCGGACATGCCCAGCCAGAAAGCGGCAAGCGCCAAGACCAGCCCCAGGAAGTACGCCACGCACCGCCCTCATTCCGTTGAAGACCCAAATCCCGAATGCTTGGGACTATAGGCCCCGATCAGGTTTGAAAAGACCGCGGCGGCGATTATTCGGTGACTATCTGCCAAAAACCAGCCGGGCCGTGCGCTGGGCGGCGGAGAATGCCGCCTCTTCGTTCGCCGGCTCCTGCAGGTGTTCCTGCAGGTGGGTCTGGGTCGGCGAGAATGCCGAGGAGAGCGACCAGTTCCAGTAACGCAGCGTCGTCTGGGCCTTGGCAACGGTCAGCAGCTCATAGGTTTCCGCAACGTGCGCGAATTGCGGGTGGATCACCCCTTCGTCCAGTTCCAGCGGGCGGCGCAGCGCAGCCCAGAGGACAGGCAGGAACTGCCGCTTGACGCCGGTGGCCTTGCACAGCACGGCGAGGGCTTCGCCGCCGGCATCGGTCATGATTTTCGCTGCGGTGACCGGCTTGATCCCGGCCAGGTAGCCGATTTCCTGTGCCGTTTCGGCGTCCATGCCGCTAACCGCCGCAGCATTGATCGCACTTTCGAGGCTGTCATACGGGCTTCGCTCGAGGGCGGCGCGGTTGCGCTGGCGCCGCTCGATCAGTTGCAGGGCCTTGCGGGCGACCGGGTCGGCCCACTTCTCCTGCGCCATGATTTCGAAGACGTCCTTGCAGGTTTCGATCACTTCCAGCCGGTCGGCCGTATGGCGCTGCAGGATCTTCCGCCGGGTCGGACCGTCAGCCCACCAGAACAGCGTCATCGCGTGCGAGGGCCGGGTCTCCGGCCGCTCGATCAGCATGGCACACAGGGACGGCTCGTCCCGGGCGCGCATGACCAGCTTGTCCATCGCCTGTTCGGGCAGCACGGCGCCGGCATTGGCGATCATCGCACGGATCACGTGCACCTCACCGAACTCGGCGAGATATTCGCTGACGCAGTCCGGCACGACCTTGCGCTGGGCGATGGCAAGCCGGTGCTCCGGCGAGCCGGTCATCGCAATCTCGCGCAGGTCGCAGCCGTCAAAAGATTCGTTGTTCTCCAGCAGCGGCCGGGCGATCTCGAACTTGCACTGGGCAAGGTAGCGCAACAGGCGCCGCGGCGCCTCCGGACTGGTGGCAAGGCGCTGGGCGCACAGGGCGCGGTCCTTGTCCTCGGCGTGGAACAGCATGTCGAGCAGGATATCGCCCACCATGTGGCGGTCCTGGTGCGCCAGGCGCGTGGTCGAGGGCATCGACACGATATCGACAAGCCGCCGGAACAGCGTGTTCCGCGCCCGGCCGATCACCGGCAGTTCAACAGGTTCATTCGCATCCATGGCCAGCTCTCGCGTCCGGACAACCGGCCAAAAACTGGCATCAAACAGTTAACGACCGGTGCAGCCGGGCGAAACGGAATCAGGCCCGGATCCGGCCCGGATGCGCAACCATGAGTAGCAGGCTGGCCGCAAACATGATGATCGCCAGCATGAACAGCATGCCGCCATCGGTCTGCGTGTTCGCCGGATTGAGCGAGAGCGGGATGTCCCGTCCGAGCCAGGGCGAAAGGTGAAAGCCGATCGCCGCGCCCGTCACCAGCGCCGACAGGAACGCACCGAAGCGGCGGGACCGCGGGAAAAGCAGGAAGATCGCGGCCAGGATTTCGACGACGCCGACAAAAAACCGCCCGGCCGGCTCGAACAGGGTCACGCCGGAGCGCTCTGCAATCGTCTGGAAAACAACGTTCTGGCCCGGCGCATCGAAGAACTTGACCCAGCCGTCAGGCGGGTCGGGCAGCGGATAGAACGTGTCCTGCACGAACATGGCGATCAGGCCGAGGGCGATGACCCAGCTGATAAGGTGGCGGAAAATACGCATGGCACACTCCCGGCGGTAGCAGGCCCCTCAAAGCTAAAGGGCGCGGGAGGGCAAGGCAACTGGGTGAAAACGGGCGTTTCTGTGACGGGGCTGGCCCTTCCCTTGTTTTGCGGGGCTCCATAAGGTCCTGCGAACGGTGGGAGTGCGCATGAGCGAGCCGATCGAGGAAATCGTCGACGGGATGGCCGAAGGGGCGGCTGCAAACGTCGCTTCGCCGGTCAGCGGCGTCAGCGAGGCCCTGACCGCCGGCGCCTCGCTCCTGTCGACGGCCACGCACTGGCGCGCCCGCAGGATCCGCCGCGTCGTCCGCGTCGAACTGCCCGCCTACCTGCTTGTCCAGTGCAGCTGGTTCATGGCGTTCGGCCTGCAGATGGTGCTGTTCCCCTACCTGATCACCGATGCCGGACACCTGCACATGGACGGCCTCGCCCTCGGCCTTGCCAACATGGCGCTGTCGGGGCCGGCCGTCGTATTCCTGTTGCTGGGCGGCGTGGTGGCCGAACGGGCGGACGGCAAGCGCCTCCTGATCCTGCTGCACCTGCTGGCCGCGATTCCGGCGCTGGCGCTCGCCGCCTTCGTCTGGAAGGGCACGCTGACCTATTCTGCGATGATCGCCTACGGCCTGACCATTGGAACAGTCGGCGCCTTCATGATGCCGGCGCGGGATTCCATCGTGAACGAAGTCGTGGAACGCCGGGCCCGCGTCGGCTCGGGCGTCACCCTGCAGCTGGGCGTGACGCTGGCCACCATGGCGCAGTTCGTGGCCCAGATCGCCGGCCTGATCATCGGTGGCTATGCCGACAAGGTCACCCGGATGCCCGACTGGCTCGGCGGCTTCGGCGTCGGCCCGGTTCCGGCCGAGGACTTGCTGGCGATCCAGGGCGGCGTGCTGGCGCTCGGCGCGGTGTTTGCCCTCTGGCTCGCAAAGGGCCGCCAGCTGCTGAGCGCCCGCAGCGGCGTGCGGGCCGCCCTCGCCGACATCGCGGATGGTTTCCACGCCGTACGGTCCGATGGCAAACTCTAGGCCATGTCGGCGCTGATGTTCGGCGTCGGCATCTTCGTCATCGGCGCCTTCCTCGTGGTGCTGCCGATCGTCAACCGGGACGTCTACGGCTTCGGCTCCGACGGCATCCGGGACATGTTCGTCACCTTCTGGATGGGTGCTTTCGTCTCGTCGCTCGTCCTGTCCGTTTTCAAGCGGATCAAGCGGCAGGGGCGCCTGTTGCTGACGGCGCAATTCCTCGGTTCGGCCAGCATCCTCGCCATGATGTGGCAGGTACCGCACTGGACCTTTCTCGCCATCGTGTTCCTGTGGGGCGTTGCGGCCGGCATCTCCATCGCCATGAGCCGGGCCATCGTCCAGGACGCGGCCCCGAAGGAGAAGCTGGCCCGGGTCCTCTCCATCTACCAGCTGGGCTTCATGGCGGGGGCGCCGCTCGGCGCGGCCATGATGGGTGCGCTGGTGGACCTGTTCGGACCGCAGCGGATCGCCATCGTGCCGGCCGGGGGCATGACCCTCCTGATCCTCTGGATGGTGTTCTTCACGCCCGTGTGGAACATGAAAGGCTCCGCTTGGCTCGCCCACCGCGAAAAGGCCTGAAAATCGCCGCCTTTGGCGGGCTGACAAGCGGCCAGAAGCTGAGTACCCGTTCGCGTCATGTCCCGCCTGCCCCGCGCCTATATCCATCTCAACAATATCGCCGAGAACTGGCGCACGCTCGACCGGCTGCATCCCGGCGCGTCGACCGCCGCCGTGGTGAAGGCGGATGCCTATGGGCTTGGCGCGCCGCGCGTCGCCCGTGCGCTGGCCGGAGCCGGCTGCGACACCTTCTTTGTCGCCTATACCGAAGAGGCGATCGCGGTGCGCCGTGCGCTTGGCCCGGCGCTCGGGCGCATCTTCGTCCTCAACGGCCCCGCCGCCTCCGAGCTCCGCACCTACAAGGACGCCCGCCTGACTGCCGTCCTGTCCAGCCCCGATCATGTCGAGCTCTGGCGGCAGGCGCGCGACCTGCCCTGCGCGCTGCACTTCGACACCGGCATGAACCGGCTGGGCCTGAAGCCGGACATTCTCGAAACCGCGGGCGAGGCGCTGCGCAAGCTCGCCCCGGTGTTGGTGATGAGCCATCTCGCCTGCGCCGACGAGCCGGACCACGCGCTCAATGCCGCCCAGCTCCGGGCCTTCGACCCGATCACCTCCGCCTTCCCCGACACGCCCGCCAGCCTGTGCAATTCGGCCGGGTGCTATCTCGGCAAGGCCTATGCGCACGACCTCACCCGCCCCGGCATCGCCCTGTATGGCGGCTCGGTGCCGCCCCAGAAGGTGAAACTGCGCCACGCGGTGACGCTGCAGGCTGAAATCCTCAGCGTCTTCAAGGCCAAGGCCGGCGAAACGGTCGGCTATGGCGCCACCTTCACCGTGCCGGAAGACATGACGCTCGCCACGGTCGGCCTCGGCTATGCCGACGGCATGTTGCGCGCGGCCTCCAACAAGCTAACCGGCTGGGTCGACGGCGTGCCCTGCCCGGTCGTCGGCCGGATTTCCATGGACCTCATTACGCTTGATGTATCGAAAGCACAGCGGGCGGCAAAAGCAGGCACCCGCGTTGAATTCCTCGGAAGCCATGCCAAACTCGAGGAACAGGCTGCGCGGGCGGGTACGCTCGGCTACGAATTGCTGACAGGACTGGGATCGCGTGTCGAACGTGTCTACCAATAAGCGGGGATTTCCCAATCCGCTGGCCTGGATCGGCGCAGCCGCGCTCGGCTTCTTCGCCGAGATCGGCCGGCTGACCGTGTTTGCCGCCAAGGTGAAGGGCGCCGCCTTCAGCCCGCGCTGGTACCCGTCCGAAATCGGGCGGCAGATTGTGCGGATCGGCTTCTATTCCCTGCCCGTCGTGGGCCTGTCCGCTGTGTTCATCGGCGCCGCGCTTGCCCTCAACATCTATGAGGGCGGCAGCCGCTATGGCGCCGAACAGTTCGTGCCGAACATCGTGGTGCTCGGCATCACGCGGGAGCTCGGCGCTGTGATCACCGGCCTGATGCTGGCGGGCCGCGTCTCCGCCGGCATTTCAGCCGAGATCGGTGCCATGCGCGTCACCGAACAGATCGACGCGCTCGAAACGCTGTCCGCGTCGCCCTACCGCTATCTCTACGCCCCGCGCTTCCTCGCCGCGATCATCACCCTGCCGCTGCTGGTCGTCGTCGCGGACATCATCGGCGTCATGGGCGGCTGGCTGGTCAGCGTCTGGGCGCTGCACTTCGACTCCACGGTCTATCTCCGCAACACGCTGGACTTCGTCACCCGGAACGACGTCATCACCGGCCTGATCAAGGCCGTGGTGTTCGGCGCGGTGATCGCGCTGATGGGCTGCTACCAGGGCGACAGGTCCGAAGCCGGCGCCACCGGCGTCGGCCGCGCCGCGACCCTCTCCATGGTCGGCGCCGCCGTGCTGGTGCTTGCCTTCAACTATGTCCTGTCCACCCTGTTCGTGGAGATCGGCTTTTGAGCACGCCTATCCTCCGCCTGCAGAATGTCGAGAAGAGCTTCGGCAAGAACCACGTCCTCCGCGGCGTGGACCTTGAGGTGCAGCCCGGCGAGAGTGTCGTGATCATCGGCGGCTCGGGCTCCGGCAAGTCCGTCATGCTGAAGAACGCCCTCGGCCTGATGACGCCCGATTCCGGCAGGATCTTCTTCAACGGCAAGGACGTGACAAAGGCGCGGGGCGCCGCGCGCAACAATATGCGCGACCGGATCGGCATGCTGTTCCAGGCCGGCGCACTGTTCGACTCGCTTACCGTCTGGGAAAACGTGGCCTTCCGCCTGCTGAATTCCGACGGCCTGTCGCGAAGCTCGGCAAAGGAGCGCGCCATCGAGACGCTGCGCAAGGTGCGCCTCGGCCCGGACGTGGCAGGCCTCTACCCGGCCGAGATTTCCGGCGGCATGCAGAAGCGCGTCTCGCTCGCCCGCTCAATCATCTCGGAGCCGGACCTGATCTTCTTCGACGAGCCGACCACCGGCCTCGACCCGATCACGGCGGACGCCATCAACGACCTGATCCTCGAACAGGTGCGCGGCCTCGGCGCCGCCGCCGTGACGATCACCCACGACATGCCGTCGGCACGCAAGATCGCCGACGACATCGCCATGCTGTTCGAAGGCCGCATCATCTGGCGCGGCCGGGCGGCAGACGTCGACCATAGCGGCAACCCCTATGTCGACCAGTTCGTCCACGGCCGCGCCGAAGGCCCGATCCAGCCGGCGATCTGACGCCGGACTCATCTCTATTGCTACGTCATCCCGGAATTTGCGAAGCAAATATCCGGGACCCAGGATCAAGCGGAACTGAGCGTGCCGCCCTGGGTCCCGGCTCTCCGCTGCGCTTCAGCCGGGATGACGACATCCGGAAGCCATGCCAGGGAATGCTATCCCACATTCCCGGATGACGCGCCGCTCGTTGGACGTTAATCTCACCACTGGCACGAGGGGAGACGCGCCATGATGGAATTCATCAAATATGTATCGGTGGCCTTCACGGCCGTCTCGATCGCCTTCACCAGCTGGCTGCAATACGAGAAGTTCCGTCTCGACGGCGAATGGCAGATCGATACGTGTACGGAGCAGACGGACTTCCACAGCTATGAAGGCCTGCAGCTCGCCTGGCGCGTGTTCCTGTCGGACGACCCGCTCTCCGCTCCGGTCGTCGGGGATGGCGAAAAGATCGAAGAGGCGTTCGCATCCATCCCCTCCTCGGCGCGCTACCCCGTCCGCCTCGTCGGCACCAAGGAGATCAATTCGGTCTCCCTTACCGGCCGATTCGAAGGGGCCAAACGCGCCTCGACCGGGCGGTTCGAGTTCCATCCCACCCTGTCGAAACGGCTGTTCTCCGGCTACATTCCCTTCTACCAGCGCAATGTCGACGTGCTGGACGGGACCTTCGCCTTCACCGCCGGCAATGCGCGGGGCCCCGCCCGCGCGGTGCGCCTCTCAGACGGCAAGGTGCCGGATGGCGTGCCGCCCTTCGCCTGCATGGGCAAGACGGCGGAAGATGTGAAGGCCGCAGCGGATGCAGCGGCGGCGGCGGCGACGGCGGAACAGCCTGCCGGCGACGAGACACCGGCCGGAGACTGAGCTCAGGCCCGCGCACGCCTCTGCGCCGGGCAAGCCATCCAGCCAACCTCCGGCCCTTCGAAATTGGTATGGATCGTCCGGCAGTCGGCGCGGTTCACCTCAAGCCCGTAATAGGTGTGCAGTCCCCCAATCAGGCGATCCACGTCCGAGCGCGTATTGATCACCGCGATCACAGGACCCCTCGCCTGGTCGATCCGCTCACGGATGAGCGGGCGAAACTTGTCAACGGCCGGCGCCGTCCAGTCCGACGGGAACAGGCTGGTATAGGTGGCGGTCCCCGGCAGGCCCCGGGCGAGAAAGGCGCTCGGATTGGCGCCCGCAAAAATTACCAGCGCATGATCGAAGTCGATCTCTTCCGGCGCCCCGACCCGGACATAGGCGCCCAGCGGATCGGCCACGGGCGCGCGCCGCACCTGCACGCTCAGGCCGCAATTTAGACAGGCGATCGCCAGTGCCGCCAGCCACAGCGCGGCGCGCGGCGCCTGCGCCCAGGCAGGCTTCAGCGTGAACAGCGCAGCAACCAGCAGCAGCGGCCCCAGCATCCACACGCCCAGCGCATACCGTCCGACCCCGAACATCGCGAACCACAGCGCCAGCGTGCCGAGTGCCCCCGCCGCGACTGTCAGCAGTGCGCGCGGCGGCGCCTCCGCCTGCCCGGCCCGCGCCTTCCAGAGGCGGAAGGCGAGGACGGCAAACCCGGCATAGGCGAGCCCGATCTGGAAATCCTGCAGTGCCGGGCTCGGATACTCGTTCGGCCGGAACGGCCCCATCAGCGGATACAGCAGCACATCCAGCGCCCCGCGCGGCAGGTAGCGCGTGTCACTGAAATTCCGGTCGGGCCCCAGCGGCGCATGGAAAAGGCCGTTCGCCATCGGGAAGACAGGATTGCCGAAATGCTCCCACATCACATGGAACCACCAGCCGCCCGTCAGCAGGATGCCGGCGAGGCCGGCGGCGCCCGCCGCCGCGACGGCCTTCGCCCGCCCGGCCCATCCCGGAACGGCGACCAGTACGGCGGCTGCAAATCCCGCCACAAAGATAATGCCGGGTAGCTTCAGACCGACCGCAAGCCCGGTAACAAAGGCACCCATGGCTGCGCCCTTCCACCCTGCCGGCGCGCCATCCCGGCGGACGATGAACAGCAGCGCGGCAATGAATGCGCCCGCCGTCAGGTGGTCGTTCCGTATGGAGGCCAGCATGTGCAGGTTCCACGCACTGACGAAGCCTCCCAGCGCGACCAGCGCCGCCCCCGTCCGGCTGTCGAACCCGGCCGCAGCCAGCACCCTCCGGCAGAGGCAGTAGAGTGCGATGAACACCAATGCCTGGATCGCTCCCAGCACGAAGCTGACACCCGCCGCCGGCAGGCTGTCGATCAGCGCTTCCACGAACAGGCTGTAGAGCGGGTTGAACCACGAATGCATGCCGGCCGGCATCAGGTCCGTGGCGAGCCGTCCCTCCGCCGCCGCCCAGCCGATATAGAGATGGTAGTTCAGGACGTCGTAGCCGGCATCCACCGGCATCACCGCGGCAAGGCTCGCCCACGCCAGGACCCAGCCTGCCGCCACCTTCAGCGGCGCGGTTGCCAGAATGTGCTCGATCCGCCCCATGCCGCCTCCCAGCTCCCCGCACGCTCGCACATCCGGGCGAAGGAAGCGTAAACCGGGATGCCGTACCTCTGTCCCGGCGCCGCTGCACCGCGCAGGTGACCCGCCCGATTGTTCATGTTATGTTCCAAGCGCTCTCCAGCGCTTATCCGCAAGCCAGAATCGCCTGAGTTTGCAGCAGACTAACGGACCCGATCGCTCATGGCCAAAACGCTCACCACCGCCTTTGTCTGCCAGTCCTGCGGGGAGGTGCACTCCAAGTGGAGCGGCAAGTGCAATGGTTGCGGCGAGTGGAACACGCTTGTCGAGGAAGCCGTCGGCGCCGTGCCGGGCGGCCTCGCCGCGCCGAAGACCGGCACGAAGCGCTCCGGCAAGACGGAGTTCGTCGCCCTCAATGACCACACCGAGGCCCCGGCCCGCATCGTCATGGGCGTCGAGGAACTGGACCGTGTGTTCGGCGGCGGCATCGTTCCGTCGTCTGCCACGCTGATCGGGGGCGACCCCGGCATCGGCAAGTCGACCCTGCTTCTGCAGGTCGCCGCGCGGCTTGCCCGCAACGGGCTGAAGACCGTCTACGTCTCCGGCGAGGAGGCCGCCGCCCAGATCCAGGAGCGCGCCAAGCGCCTGAAAGTCGCCGAGAGCCCGGTCCAGCTCGCCACCGAGACCGACCTCCGCAAGATACTCTCCGGCCTGAAGGAGACCCGGCCGGATTTCGTCGTGATCGATTCGATCCAGACGCTCTGGTCCGACAGTCTCGAAGCCGCCCCCGGCTCGGTCGCGCAGGTGCGGGCTTGCGCGCAGGAGCTCACCCGCTGGGCCAAGAAGTCCGGCGCGGCGCTCGTCCTCGTCGGCCACGTCACCAAGGAAGGCACCATCGCCGGCCCGCGCGTCGTCGAGCACATGGTCGATGCGGTCTTCTATTTCGAAGGCGAACGCGGCCACCAGTTCCGCATCCTGCGCGCCGTGAAGAACCGCTTCGGCCCGACTGACGAGATCGGCATCTTCGAGATGCACCAGTACGGCCTTGCCCCCGCGAAGGAGCCATCGGCCCTGTTCCTCAGCTCTGACGGCGAATCGGAGGGCGGCGCCGCCGTGTTCGCGGCGATGGAGGGCTCCCGCCCGGTGCTCGCCGAAGTGCAGGCCCTGGTCGCCAAGAGCGCCTATGGCACGCCGCGGCGCAGTGTGGTCGGCTGGGATGGCGGACGCCTCGCCATGCTGCTCGCCGTGCTGGAAGCACGGTGCGGCATCACGCTGGCGGGCATGGACGTCTATCTCTCGGTCGCCGGCGGCTACAGGATTTCGGAGCCTGCCGGAGACCTCGCCGCCGCCGCGGCCCTGCTGACCTCGCTGTCCAGCGCGCCGGCCCCGCAGCGCAGCGTCTTTTTCGGCGAAGTCGCCCTCTCCGGCGCGGTGCGCCCGGTCGCGCGGATGGAACAGCGCCTGAAGGAGGCCGAGCGGCTTGGCTTCGAACGGGCCTTTGTGCCAGAAGGGTCGCCAACCGCAGTCGATGGCTTGACCGTTACCCCGATTAAACGGCTTATCGAGCTCGTGGAGTTGCTCGCGCCGGACGCACTGAATGCCTGAGTCCATTACAGCTTTCGACGGTATCGCCCTGGCGGTCGTTGTGATTTCGGCCATTATGGGCTTCGCCCGCGGCTTCCTGAGAGAGCTGGCAACCCTCGGCGCCTTCATCGGCGCAATGGCTGCGGCCATTTTTACGGGCAGATTCTTTTTCGATGACCTAAATGCGCTGCTCCCACCGGAATGGCCTCCGATTGTGACGTATGCGATTCTTAATATTTCGGCCTTTCTGATCGTCTATGCTGTCATTGCTTGGCTTGGGCAGCGGCTTTCGAAAAATATCCAGGGCGCCGACGGCATCGGCATGTTCGATCATTTTGCCGGCGCGGGCTTCGGTATCCTGCGCGGGCTGGTGGCCCTTGTTTTCTTTGTGGTCCTTCTCGGGCTCGTGCTGGATGAGAACCGCGTGCCGGGCTTCATCCAGAACGGCGTCACCTATCCTCCGCTGCGCCAGATGGCCGATTATGTGAACGTCGAGGCCGGAAAGGTCGGAAAAGACGTGCAGGAGTCCCTTCCCAAGGAGGAAGAAACCGGGCATTAGGCCCCTGTCGCAAGTCTGTCATGCAGGAGGCGCGTGTCGTATGGTCCTTTTTGATCACGATGACGACAAGCCCCGCGAAGAGTGCGGCGTCTTCGGCATCTATGGCAATCACGAAGCCAGCCTGCTGACGGCCCTCGGCCTTCACGCGCTGCAGCATCGCGGCCAGGAAGCCTGCGGCATCATCAGCTTCGACGGCAAGCGCTTCCCCTCCGAACGCCACATGGGCATGGTGGGCGAGCACTTCGGCGGCAATCTCAGCACCCGCCTGCCGGGCCACGCCGCCATCGGCCACAACCGCTACTCCACGCAGGGCCGGCCGATGCTTCGCAACATCCAGCCGATCTTTGCCGACCTTGCCGGCGGCGGCTTTGCCGTTGCCCACAATGGCAACCTGACCAATTCGCGAAAGCTCCGGCACGATCTTGAGCGCGACGGCGCCATTTTCCAGTCCACCATGGACACCGAAGTCATCCTTCACCTCGTTGCCCGCTCCAGTCGCGGGCATTTTCTTGAGCGGCTGGTCGATGCGCTGTCCAGGATCGAGGGCGGCTACGCCCTTGTCGGCCTGACCGGCAAGAAGCTGATCGGCGCGCGTGATCCGGTGGGCCTGCGCCCGCTGGTGCTGGGCCGTCTCGGCGAAGCCTGGGTACTCGCTTCGGAAACCTGTGCGCTCGACATCATCGGCGCGAAGTTCGAGCGCGAAGTCGAGAATGGCGAGATCGTCGTTATCTCGGAAAAGGGCATCGAATCGCACCGCTTCGCACAGCAGCGGCCGCCGAGCCCCTGCGTGTTCGAATATGTCTATTTCGCCCGCCCGGACAGCATCGTGCAGGGCCGCTCCATCTACGAAGTGCGCCGGCGCATGGGCCACCAGCTGGCCCTCGAAACACCGTGCGAAGCCGACGTCGTGGTGCCCGTGCCGGATTCCGGCGTACCCGCCGCGCTCGGTTTCTCGGAACATTCCGGCATCCCGTTCCAGATGGGCATCATCCGCAACCACTATGTCGGGCGGACCTTCATCCAGCCGACCCAGACCGGGCGCCAGACCGCCATCTCCAAGAAGCACAGCCCCAACAAGGCCGTGCTCGACGGCAAGCGCGTCGTGCTGGTGGACGACTCCATCGTGCGCGGCAACACGTCGAAGAAGATCGTTCAGATGGTGAAGGATGCCGGCGCGAAGGAAGTTCACTTCCGCTCGGCCAGCCCGCCTATCGTTCATCCGGACTTCTACGGCATCGACATGGCGGCCGAGTCCGAACTCTTCGCCGCCATCCACACCCATGAAGAGATGATGCGCGAGCTGAAGGTCAACTCGCTCGGCTTCCTGTCTGTGCCCGGCCTCTACAAGGCGATCGGCGAGCCCCAGCGCAACGCCATGGCCCCGCAATTCGCAGATCATTGCTTCACCGGCGCCTATCCGACACCGCTGGTCGACAAGGAACACGACGAAAGCGACAAAGAGCATCAGCTCTCCCTGCTCGACGACGCCTGAGCGCTGCGCTAGACGCGCGCCATGACCAAAGCATCTCCCCGCATCATTCTCGTCACCGGCGCATCGCGCGGCATTGGCCGGGCCGCCGCACTGCAGCTCGCCCGGGAGGGTAACCTCGTGATCGCGACAGCCCGCTCGAAAGCCGCGCTGGAAAAGCTGGACGACGAGATCCGCGCCGCCGGCAGCGAAGCGGTGCTGGTGCCGATGGACATCAAGGACACCAAGGGCATCGAGACGCTTGCCGCCGTGATCGCGGAAAAATTCGGCCGGCTCGACGGCCTCGTCGCCAATGCCGGCGTCCTCGGCTCCGTCGGCCCGGTGGAGAGCACCGGCCCCCGCAGTTTCGAGGAAACCATCGCGACGAACCTCACCGCCAATTTCAATCTGATCCGCACGCTCAGCCCGCTTCTGAACCGGTCGGAAGCGCCGCGGGCCGTGTTCGTCAGCTCCAGCGTCGCGCGCAAGCCGCGCGCCTTCTGGGGGCCCTATCAGGCGTCCAAGGCCGGCCTCGAAGCCCTCGTGCTCGGCTGGGCCGACGAGAACGAAAACCTGAAGATCAGGGTCAACGTGTTCAATCCGGGCGCCACCCGCACGGCCATGCGCGCAGAAGCCATGCCGGGCGAGGACCCGCTGACCCTTCCGCCTGCTGAGGATGTCGCCGCGGAGCTGATCAAGCTGGTCGGCCCCGAGGAAACCCGCAGCGGCGCGCTCGTCGATTATCGCGACCTCGCTTCGGCCCGGACGCACTGACATGACCACCCTGCGCACCCTCTATCCGGAAATAGAGCCCTACGCCTCGGGCCACCTCGATGTCGGCGACGGCCATTCCGTCTACTGGGAACGCTGCGGCACGCCGGGGGCGAAGCCGGCTGTGTTCCTGCATGGCGGCCCCGGCGGCGGCATCTCGCCGAGCCACCGGCGCGTGTTCGATCCCGCCCTCTACGACATTCTCCTGTTCGACCAGCGCGGCTGCGGCAAGTCCACGCCCAATGCCTCGCTAGAGGCCAACACGACCTGGCATCTCGTCGCCGACATCGAACGCCTTCGCGAAATGGCCGGCGTCGACAGCTGGCTCGTCTTCGGCGGCTCGTGGGGATCGACGCTGGCGCTCGCCTATGCCGAGACCCATCCCGACCGCGTGTCTGAAATCGTGCTGCGCGGCATCTACCTGCTTACGAAGCCCGAACTCGACTGGTACTACCAGTTCGGTGTCTCGGAAATGTTCCCGGACAAGTGGGAGCGCTTCCTCGCCCCCATTCCGGAGGCCGAGCGTGGGGACATGATGGGCGCCTATCGCAAGCGCCTTACCGGCAGCGACCGTAAGGCGCAGGCCGAGGCCGCCATCGCGTGGAGCGAATGGGAAGGCCAGACCATCACGCTCCTGCCCGAACCCTCCACCAGCGACGTCTTCAGCGACGCCGACTACGCCATCGCCTTCGCCCGCATCGAGAACCATTACTTCGTCCACGGAGGATGGATGGACGAAGGCCAGTTGCTGCGTGATGTCGGGCGCATCCGTCACATCCCCGGCACCATCGTGCATGGCCGCTACGACATGCCCTGCCCGGCCCGCTTCGCCTGGGCGCTGCACCGGGCTTGGCCGGAGGCGGAATTCCACCTCATCGAAGGCGCCGGCCACGCCTATTCCGAACCGGGAATCCTCGACCGTCTCATCCGCGCGACCGACAGCTATGCCGGCAAGCCCTGAACAAGATATCCATTCCGCGCGCTGCCGGGTCGTGCTATGAAGCGGCGTTCTTCCGGAAGCACAAATGTCGAACTCCAATTCGGGACGGTGCAGCATGACGAAACATGCAGGAGAATGCTTTTGTGGCGCGGTAAAGATTGAGGTGTCCGGCGATCCGGCGGGCATGGGCTACTGCCATTGCACATCCTGCCGGTCCTGGTCCGGCGGGCCGGTGAATGCCTTCACGCTGTGGGCGCCGGACAATGTGAAAATCGTGACCGGTGCCGACAAGGTCTCCACGTTCTCGAAGACGCCACTCAGTGAACGGCAATACTGCTCCGAATGCGGCGGCCATTTGATGACCAATCATCCGACCCTCGGCGTGGTCGACGTCTTCAGCGCCACCATCCCGACGGTGAAATTCGAACCCGGCCTGCACATCAACTACGCCGAAACCGTCCTGCCGATGAAAGACGGCCTGCCGAAATTCAGGGATTTCCCGGCGGACTTTGGCGGCTCCGGTGAGACGATGCCGGAATAATTGCGCTTCGGCAGGGTTGGAAAATAGGCCGGTCTTGGCTGAGATTGTCCGCTCCGTATCGTCGGCGAATCTATGGGCTGGTCACTCCTTTGAGACGGATGCCTGCATCCTTGTAGATGCTCGTGATGAAGCGGTTGCGTTCCAGTTGTTCCGCAATCACCAATTCATGAATTTCCGTTGCCTGTTCAGTTTTGTCGTAGTCGTACATCGTGTGGCACTCATGTTCTGTCAGCTTTCTAAACCCACATTTGATCCCGGTACGAATTACTTCGGGTGTGGAAAAGTGCGCAACAATTCTTTCTATGGATATGTCCAGTTCATTCCAATGACGGATCAACCTGGACAGGGTCTCAGCCACTTTCGCAAGGACCAGTGGCTCCTGAATCACTGCGGACTTGTCTTGCCTTAGCGTGAACAGATCGACGAAATACAGGCGGACCCGATCCCCTGGAATGGGCTGAATAACGTCAGCCGGCCCGATGGAGTGATTTACATTCCTGCCTGCCGCAATTCGCTGATATAGTTCGTCGCTGATCGGAATCAACGACCAGAACGCGACGACGGTATTGCCGCCTTCTATGAGAAAGAAGTGCGTAAACGGACTGGATCGGGCAATATCATCCCAGACGACATCGTCACCCATATCATTGTACGGCTCGTCCGGTTGGGGCCAGCTATCAATCACGCCGCCCAATTGCCGGAACACCTTGTCGGGGTCCACACCTCTCTTGATCACCTCGGCAAGAGAAAGCGCCTCCAGCGGAAGAGAGGAAATGGGTGCTTTCTGTGGATCAATGGACATGGCGGATTGCCGTTCCGCTGAACTGTATTCTGCATTCGTGATACCCAAGACCGAACGGAGCGCGGCCTGGTTCCTGATGCGGGGCAGGCTCCGTCCGTTTTCCCAACGTTCGACTGTCCGGACTGAGACCTTCACTCGATCCGCAAGCTCTTCCTGAGACACGCCCAATTGCTTGCGCTTCAGCCTTATGAGTTCGGAGAGTGTCAATCGGCTGGCATCGCTGTTTGGGTCCATCGGCTTCACTCCAACTGATCCGGCCAGGCGGCGGTGTTCTATGTGCTTGCTTAGCAAGTCTGGTGCGAAGGAAAACCAGAAATAGGGCGTGTTTGTCGGGGTAGTGACGGGCGAGCGTCCAAGGATTGGCGATTTGACGGGCTGGCGTCGTTCCGCTCACGGGCTGGCGCTGCGATATGCAGATTGTTCCAAACGGAACCGCTTGAAGTCAGGGTGACTCGGGTGTCAATCAACATATGGAGGATGCTATGTCCAAGAAAACTTCCTACTCGTCCACGAACGGCAAGATTACCGGCAAGACTACGACGGAGCGCAGTGACTCAGGTACACGCACAACGCACTACACGCGGACCGGCACTTCGCTCGGCAGCCCTTCTTACAAGGCGACATCAACGACAGTGACTGACCGGAACGGCAACTCGCGTACCAAAAAGTACTAGGGTGGATCGTTCACCGCATCCGCGGTGAACGATTGATCCAAAGCTCATCTGCTTCGCCCCCGCTAGCTTGGCGGGGGCGAATTTCTTTCTTTTGCATCCCAGATTTCTGAAGCCGCCTAAAGCCGGAAATGCTTCGACAGCCTGAGCCCCTGGCCCTGATAGTTCGAGCCCGTGCCGCCATAGAGGCCCTTCGGCCGCGACAGCATCGGCTCATAGATCAGCTTTGCCACCGGCTGTCCGTGCTCCAGGATAAACGGCACGTCGCGTGAGCGCACTTCGAGCACCGCCCGGCTGCCGGCTTCATTCGTGCCGAAACCCGGATCGAAGAAGCCCGCATAGTGCGCCCGGAACTCGCCCAGCTCCGGCGCGATCGGCGCCATCTCTGCGGCCTCGTTCGGGCCGACCTTCACGGCCTCCCGGCTGACGAGGATGTAGAATTCCTCCGGGTTCAGAACAATCCGCCCGTCGCGCGGATACACCGGTTCCCAGAACTGCGCCGCCTCGTGCGCGCCGATGCCGCGCAAATCCACCACGCCGGAATGATGCTTCGCCCGCCAGCCAGCCGGCTGGCCCGTCTCGGGCTGAAGGTCGATCGAGACGATTTTCTCCCGCAAGGTCTCCGGCCGCTTCCGCTTGAAGCGGATCTGCGCCAGCCGGTCGCCGGGCCGCACCATGACCGGGAAGGTCCGTGGGCTCACTTCCAGGTAGAGCGGCCCGGAATAGCCTGTCGGCACCTCGTCAAAGGCGCGGGACCGGTTGGTCACCAGCCGGGTGAACACATCGATCCGTCCGGTCGAACTTTTTGGATTCGCCCGCGCGGCGATGCCCGCCGGCAGGCGCAAATGCTCCTGCAGCGGCACGAGATAGACGCAGCCGGTCTCCAGCACCGCCCCGTCCTGCGTCAGGTCGATCCGGTGCAGGTGGATGCCCGGCTCCTGCAGCATTTCGGCCACTGTCCGGTCCTTGCCGGGCAGGAAGCTCGCGCGCAGACGGTAGGCATCCTCGGCCAGCCGCAGGTCCAGGCTCGCCGGCTGCACCTGTCCGTCGTCCAGCGGCGCGTCGGAACGGATCGCGCCGGCGGCCACCAGCGCCTCGATTTCCCGATCCGGCAATACGCCTGTATCCTGTGCCATCTCTTGCACCCCTCGCCGTCTCAGGCATAAGGGCGCAAGCAGGAAACACAAGGAATTTGCTGCCATGGCTGACGCATCGGGCGGAGACGCAAAAAAGGGCTGGAAACCGGCGACCCAGGCGGTGCGCGGCGGCCTCATGCGCTCGCAGCATGGCGAGATCTCGGAGGCGCTCTACCTCACCTCCGGCTATGCCTATGACAGCGCCGAACAGGCGATGCGGCGCATGGCGGGCGAGGAGCCGGGGTTCGTCTATTCCCGCTATGGCAGCCCGACCTGCGAGATGCTGCAGCAGCGCCTTGCCCTGATCGAAGGCGCCGAGACCTGCCGTGTCACCGGCTCCGGCATGGGGGCGATCTCCTCGGCCATCCTCGCGCCGCTGAAGTCGGGCGACCGGATCGTCGCCGCGCGGGTCCTGTTCGGCTCGTCGCGCTGGATCATCGCCAACCAGATGCCGAAATACGGGATCGAATCGGCCTTCGTCGACGGCGCCGACCTCAGCGCCTGGGAACGCGAAATCGGCAAGGGCTGCCAGCTGGTGCTGATCGAGACGCCGGGCAACCCGCTGCTCGACGGTGTCGATATCGCCGCCGTGGCAAAGCTCTGCCGCAAGGCCGGGGCAACCCTCGTCGTCGACAATGTGTTCGCCACGCCCGTACTTCAGAGGCCGCTGGAGCTCGGCGCCGACGTCGTCGTCTATTCCGCCACCAAGCACATGGACGGCCAGGGCCGCGTCATGGCCGGCGCGATCCTCTGTGACAATGAGCGGATGTCCGGGATCTACGATCCGTGGCTGCGCCATATGGGCCCCGCCGCCTCGCCGTTTAACGCATGGGTTGTGCTGAAGGGGCTCGAAACGCTGGAGTTGCGCGTCGAGGCGCAGAGCCGTGCGGCCGCGCGCCTTGCCGATGCGATTGCCGGTCATCCGGCCATCGCCGCCGTGCGTTACCCTCACCGGCAGGACCATCCCCACTACGACATCCATGCCCGGCAGATGCGCCTCGGCGGCACCATGCTGGCCCTTTCGGTGAAGGGTGGGCAGGAGGCGGCCTTCCGCTTCCTCAATGGCCTGGAGCTGGTCGATATCTGCAACAATCTCGGCGACACCAAATCCCTCGCCTGCCATCCCTCCACCACGACCCACCGCGCCCTGTCGGACGAAGAACAGGCCTCGATGGGCCTTGACCGGTCGTGGATCCGGATGTCTGTCGGGCTGGAG
Organism: Hyphomonas sp.; assembly: GCA_020638455.1. Taxonomy (GTDB): domain Bacteria; phylum Pseudomonadota; class Alphaproteobacteria; order Caulobacterales; family Hyphomonadaceae; genus Hyphomonas. The sequence continues at coordinate 103,349 of JACKIK010000001.1, forward strand.
GATGCGGACGACCTCGAAGCCGACCTCATCCAGGCCCTTAACAAGGCGTAAACGAAAAGCGGGCAATTTGATCGAATGGCTCGAAGGGCGCCCCCACCACTCTACGAAGACGTCACGGACGGCGTGCGCATCCGCGTGCGCCCGAAATTCATGTATGACGAATCCGAGCCCGCCGCGGGCCGCTTCATGTGGTCCTACACGGTGGACGTGGAGAATGAGAGCGAGCGCACCTGGACCATCATCCGCCGCCACTGGCGCATCGTGGACGCCTTCGGCCGGATGCAGGCGGTGGACGGCGACGGGGTGATCGGCCAGACGCCGACGCTCGGGCCGGGCGAGCGCTTCAGCTACACATCCGGCGCGCCGCTATCGGCCCCTTCGGGCGTCATGTCAGGCACCTATGACCTGATCGACGACGAGGGCGACGAGCTGCAGGCGCGCATCCCGCTGTTCTCGCTCGACAGCCCCTACGACACGTCCCGGCCAAGCTGACCGGTCCGGACTGACAGGCTGGCGGCCTAGCCGGCAAGCGCTTTCTTGATCGCCTCGTCCAGCGCCGGCTGGTTCGCGCCTTCAATGGCCGTGTCGCCGACGAAGAAGCCGGGCGTTCCGTCGACATGCAGGTCATCGCCCAGCGCCAGCGCGTCGGACAGCTGCTTCTGCACGTCCATGGACTTCATGTCGGCACGCATCTTCTGGACGTTGATGCCGAGGCCTTCGGCGATCGAGTCGATCTTGTCCTGCGTCAGGTCGTCGTTCGATTTCAGTTTCATCATCGCGACGTGCATGTCGCGATACTTGCCCTGCCGGCCTGCGGCGAGCGCGGCAAGGGCCGCATCATGGCTGATGCCGCCGAAGATCGGGTGTTCCTTGAAGACGACGCGCACCTTGTTGTCATACGCCGCCGGCAGGCCCTGCACATAGTCCACCGACCGCTTGCAGTAACCGCAGCGGTAGTCGAAGAACTCCACCACCGTCACCGGCGCATCCGCCGGGCCGATGGAATAGTCCGCAGGCGAATTGTAGAGTTCGTCCGCATGCGCCTTGATCGCATCTTTCACGGCGGCTTCCTGGGCGGCCTTGTCGCGGGCGCTGAGGGCGTAGATCGCCTCTTCGATCACTTCGGGATGCTCCACGATATATTCGTGCACGATCTTCTCGATCTCGGCGCGGCTCATATTGCCGGACTGGGCGCTGTCGGCACAGGCCGGGGTCAGGGCCACGAGAGCAAGCGCAGCGGTCGCGAACAGGGGGCGGATCATCAGGATAACCTTTCTGGCGCCCGGAGGCCGGGCCGTTTCATCAAAGCAGGACTATAATGGCAACGCGCGCACCGTCTATCAGGCCTGACGGAAAGTTGAACTGCGTCAATGCGTTCCGTCCGACACGGTCAGGGACAGGCGCTGCCCCCGCTGAGAGCGGCTCATCCGGTCATAGAATTCCCGGTTGTCCGGATTGCTGGGGTCCGTGATCAGTTCGATATCGTCGGCGCGGCGATAGTCGACCGTGTTCCTGTCGAGCTGCTGCAGCGCCCGGTGCGCGAACATGTTGGCCGTCTGCAGGTCGCCCACCGCATAGGCGGACTCGGCAGTTGCCAGTTCGGCCTCGGCGCGGCGTCCCTGCTTGTCCAGCGCGATCGCCAGCTGCTGCCAGGCGAAGGCATTGTCCGGCTCGGCGATCAGCGCATCGCGGAGGGCGGACTCGGCTTTCTTCGTGTCGCCCGGCTCGTCCCGCGCCGCCAGCGAGCGGGCATAGTTGATCAGCAGCAGCGGCTGGCCCGGTTTCAGCTCCAGCGACTTCTCATGCGGCGCCACGGACTCCGCAATGTGGCCACCCTCGAACAGGATCTGGCCCTTGAGCTCCCAGAAGTACGGATTGTCAGGCTCGTCCTGCAGCAGCGAGTCGACCTGGTCCAGCGCGCGCTGGATGTCGGAGGCCTGCAGCGCCGCGATGGCGCGGGCATAGCGGGCGGGCTCGCTCGTATCTGTGTCCGGATATTCGCGGCGTACCTTTCCCGGCGTGTCGAGGAAGCCGATCAGCTTGGCGCGCATCATGTCGTACTGCTTCGTCTCACGTTCCGTGGCCGGAACATCCTTGGTCGGTGACTCGTCGGCCAGCTGGCGCACATTGCGGATACGGTCCGCGGCCAGCGGGTGAGACTGGAAGTAGGGATAGCGCCGGCTCTGTGAAATCACCTGCTGGGCGCGGAACTTCTCGAAGAACTCGACCAGGCCTTCCGGCGACTCGCCCACCTCGGTGAGATAAGTCACCGCCGCCGTGTCGGCCATCGCCTCCTCGGCCCGCGTGTGGACGAAGAAGTTGAGGGCGGCGAATTGCTGCGACGAGCCGATCAGCGCGGCGCCTGCCCCGCCTTCGCCGGCGGCGATGGCGAGGATGCCGAGCCCGATCGATACCAGCGCCGGGCGCGCCGCGACATTCGCTGCACGGGCGCGGCTGACCGTGTGGCCGCAGGCGATGTGGCAGGTCTCGTGCGCCAGCACGCCCTTGATCTGCTCCGGATTGTCCGCCGCGATGATCAGGCCGGTATTGATATGGATGTTCTGCCCGTTGGCGACATAGGCATTCAGCGTCGGGTCGTTGATGACATACAGGCCGACATCTTTCGGGCTGAGCCCGGCCACGGTGAGGATCGGATCCGTCCACTCGCGCAGGGTTTCCTCGATTTCCGCATCGCGGATGAGGCTCTGGGCAGAGGCCGTAAAGGCCACGGCCAGCGAGGCTGCGGCAAGCGCCAGAAGCCGGATTGGGTTGCGCGCCATGCGGGGGCGTCTCCGTTTGTCGCCAGAATTCCCCTGAAATCTAAGGAATCGCGCCCCATCTGGCGAGAGGCAAGGCGCAGAATGACGTATTTGTCAGGTTGCGCCTGACGGGAAGATGAACGCCAGCGCCGGGTCCAGGCGGAGGCCCACTTCATCTCCAGGATGCGGCGCACCCGTGCGCGGAACCAGCGCGACGATCCGCTGGCCGTCCATGTCCATTACGACGCGGTTCATCGCGCCCGTGAGCTGGCTGGTCACCACACGGGCCCGCACCGCCGCGCCTTCCTCCAGAACCACGCCCTCCGGCCGCACGACCAGTTCATGGCCCGCCGGCACCTCCGCCAGCCCCGCGGGCACCTCGCCGGCCCTGATCCGGGTCACCGGGCCAAGCGCCGCGGCCACATCCGCGCTGACCGGGGCGAGGTACACCTCGGCCGCCGGCCCTTCCTGCTGCAGCTGCCCCGATTTCAGGATGGCGACATGGTCCGCGCTATCCAGCGCCTCGACCGGATCATGGGTCACCAGCAGGGCCGGAATCCCCGCCTCGCGCACCGCTTCCAGCGCCGCATCGCGCACATAGGAGCGCAGCGCCGGATCGAGGCCCGAGAACGGCTCGTCCATCAGGATCGCCGCCGGCTTCGGGGCCAGCGCCCGCGCAATCGCCACACGCTGCTGTTCGCCGCCGGACAGCTCGTGCGGAAACGCGCCCGCCCGCGCCGTCAGGTCCAGCCGGTGCAGCCAGCCCTCCGCCTCGATCCGCGCCGGCTCGCGCCCCAGCGCTTTCAGGCCGAACATCACGTTCTGAAGCGCCGTCAGGTGCGGGAACAGGGCGAAGTCCTGGAAGATCAGGCCGATGCGCCGCTTCTCGGGCGCCAGCGTGCTGCCGGGCGAGGACAGGACCCGGTCGCCCAGACGAATCTCGCCGCGATCCACCGGTTCCAGCCCGGCAAACAGGCGCAGCAGGGTCGACTTGCCGGCCCCGGACCCGCCCAGCAGCGCCGTGATCGCCCCCGGCTGCAGCGCCAGCGAGACCGACTCCACGACATTGGCCGGGCCATAGCTGCGGCTCACATTATGGGCGGAAAGAACCTCGCTCATGCCTGCTCACCGGGCCGGGCATGCGACAGGCGCCACGACAGGAGGATCACCGGCACCAGCCCGGCCAGCGTGATCATCAGCGACGGCACGGCGGCCGCCGCCAGCCGCTCATCGGCGGCATAGGCATTCGCCCGCACCGCCAACGTGTCCCAGCTGAACGGCCGCAGCATCAGCGTCGCCGGCAGCTCCTTCAGAGATTCCACGAACAGGATCAGCGCCCCGGCACTGGCCCCCGACAGGGCTATCGGCAGGTCCACTTCCCTGGCCCGCCGCCAGGCAGAGGCGCCGAGGCTCTCCGCCGCCTGGCCGAGCGAGGCGGGCGCCCGGTCGAGCGCCGCAACCATGGGCTCGGCCCCCGCCGCCGTGAACCGGCTGGCATAGACCCAGGCAAGCGCGACCACCGGCACGATCCCCGTCAGCGTCAGGCCAAGGCCGCCCAGCACGACCAGCGCGCCCAGCGCCAGAACGGCCCCCGGAATGGCATAGGCCGACGAGGCCGTCAGCCGCGCGAAGGCCGCGCCCGGTCCCTTGCCGCGCCCCGCCAGCGCGATCACCAGTGCCAGTACGAACGCAAACACGGCGCCCGAGCCGGCAAGGATCAGCGTGTTCTTCAGCGCCTCGCCCACGGGCGCGATCGTCTCGTGCGCTTCCGCCGCCCGCCAGACCAGCCGCCCCACCGGCATGATGAAGCCGATGGTGAAGCCGGTCAGGCAGAACGCCGCCGCGCTCCATGCCGCAGGCCCCCGCAGGCGCGTCCGCGAAACGGAGCGCCAACGCGTGGAGCTTTGCTGGCTCCCGGCCCGCCCGCGGCTCCGGCGTTCGGCAAGGACAAGGCCCACCACCAGCACCAGCAGGATCATCGCCAGCCGTGCAGCCGCCGCCGGCTCGCCGAAACTCTTCCACGCCCGCACGATGCCGAAGGTCAGCGTCGGCACGCCGAGATACTCGGCCGCGCCATAGTCGGCCGCCACTTCCATCATCGCCAGCGCCAGGCCCGCCGCAATCGCTGGCCGCGCCGCCGGCAGCGCGACATTCCAGAAACTGCGAAGCGGCGAGGCGCCGAGGCTGCGCGCCGCCTCCAGTGCGCACACCGATTGCGACACGAAGCCCGCGCGCGCCGTGAGGTACACATAGGGATACAGTCCGCTCGCCAGCACGAAGGCGAGCCCCGGCATGCTGCGCATCGAGGGAAACCAGTAGTCCCGCGCCGCCCAGCCGGTCATCTCGCGCAACGCCGACTGCAGCGGCCCGCCGACGCCCATCAGGTCTCCCCAGGCATAGGCCAGCACATAGCCGGGCGCCGCCAGCGGCAGGATCAGCAGCCATTCGAACACCGGGCGGCCGGGATAGTCGTACATCGTCACCAGCCAGGCCGCCGGCACAGCGAACACCAGCATGAAGCCTGCCGCCATGGCGAGCGTGCCCAGCGTGCCGCCGAGATACGGCATCATCAGCGTGCGGCGGATATGGTCCCAGGCCTCGCCGCCGCCCATCAGCAATGCCGCGACCAGCACCGAGACCACCGGCACGGCGATGATCGCCCCGGCCAGCATGGCCGGCCCGTCTGCGGGCCGTACCCGCAGGATCCGCCTCGGAAGGGAAAGCCCCGCCAAGCCCGCCTCAGTTCCAGCCGGCGCGGTCGTAGATCTCCTGCGCCTCCGCCTGGTGGGCGCCGAGTTCGTCGAGCGGGAAGTCGCTCTGCCGGAACGCCGGAAGCGCATCGAGGCCTTCCGGCATCTCCATGCCGGCGACGATCGGGAACTCCCTGGTTTCCTTCGTCAGCCAGCCCTGGCCATCTGCGGTGGCCAGCCATTCGAGGAAGCGGGCGGCATTGTCGCGGTCGGGCGCATTCTTCGCGATGCCGGCCCCGGTCACGTTGACATGCGTGCCCCAGCTGTCCTGCTGCGGGAAGGCCAGCGCCACCTTCGCCGCGACGGCCCGGTCGCCGGGCGACCCGTTTGCCATGCGGACATAGTAATAATGGTTGGTCAGCGCGACCGAGCATTCGCCGGCTGCGATCGCCTCGATCTGGGTCGTGTCGCCGCCCTGAGGGGGCCGCGCGAAATTCGCCACGACGCCATTTGCCCAGGCCTGCGCGGCGTCATGGCCGAGCCGCCCGATCAGTTCGCCCATCAGCGAGAGATTGTAGATATTGGTCGAGGAGCGCATGCACACCTCACCCCGGAATCGGGGGCCGGCGAGGTCGGCATAGGTTTTCACCTCGTCCGGCGAGACACGCGCCGGATCATAGGCAATCACCCGCGCGCGCCGGGCAAAGCCGTACCAGTAACCGTCCTTCTGGCGGAAATGCTCCGGAATCGCCGCCTTCAGCGCCTCCGAATCGAAAGGCTGCAGCAGGCCGGCGGCCTCGAAGCGGTAAAGTGTCCCGGCATCGGACGAAATCACCACATCGGCCGGGCTCGAATCGCCCTCGGCCTTCATTGTTTCCAGCAGTTCCGGCGCCCCCGATTCGCGGAACCGGACATGGATGCCCGTTTCCGCCTCGAACGCCTTGTACATCTGCTTGTCGGAATCGTAGTGGCGTGCCGAATACACGTTCAGGACGCCCGCCTTTTCCGGCCGGGGCGCTGAATCTGCAGCAGGTCCGCCCGATTCTGAGGCAGGCGCCGCAGGATTCCCGCATGAGGCGAGCAGCATGACTGCAGCCACAACGGCGACACGAATTCTGGTCATTCTCACCGGCTTTCCGTAGCTTGCAGCCATCAAACACGTTTGAGAATGAATCGCAACAAGCAGATGTCGCGACCTTTTTGCCCGTTTTTTGCACTGGACTGAAAATTCCTCTCCCGCAGCGGGAGAACAGGCTTCAAATTCCCGGGCGAAAGGTCTTAACTGGCGTTAATCCCGGGGAACATTGGGGATGGTGGACATGACTGATTTTGTGGTGACAGTCAGCCTGACGTCGGCAGAAGAAGTTGCGCTGCTCGCAACTGTTGTGGACGCGTTTATCGGACAGGCCATCGGCCGGTCGCGGCAGGTTGCCGAGGCGCCCGATGTCATGGTGCAGACCGAATTCAATTCCAGCGGCGAAGTCTCCAAGAAGCTGATTTTCCAGGACCGGTCATGGGCGAGCGATTTCGTCGATTTCTGGGAACGCGAGAAACTGCAGGCCGCGCAGACCTGATCATTCACACATTCCGGCAAACCGCATAAGTACGGGGCCATGAGCCTCGCACACCGCCCGCCTGCAGCCTCCGCCCCGCGTGTCGCCATTCTCGGCGCCGGCATCATCGGCCTAGCCGCGGCCTTCGAACTCGCCGTCCGGCGCGGCGTTCCTGTCACCGTCTACGATCCGGCCCCGTTCGGCCGCGGCGCCTCCTGGGCCGCCGCCGGCATGCTTGCTCCGGCCTTCGAAGCCGCTGCCGAAACCGGCGCCCATCCCCACCTGTTCGAACTCTGCCATCATGGCGCCGAACTCTGGCCGGCCTTCGCCGCGGATGTCGGCGCGGCCAGCGGCACGCCGCTCGGCTTCAGCGCCGGCCCCTCGCTCGCCCTCGCCTTCGACCGTGACCAGACCGCAGCGCTGCACCACCTCGCCCGCGCGCTGGACGAGCGCGGCATCGCGCATGAGGAACTCCGCCCCGGCGCCGCGCATGAACTGGAGCCCGCCATCGCGCCGGACCTCGTCGCCGCACTCCATCTGCCCACGGACGGACAGGTCGACAATCGCGCCGTGGTCAGCGCCCTGATCGCCGCGCTCCGCGCCTGCCCGCACGCCGCCCTCGTCAACGAGGCGGCACCGCTTGCGGATGAGGGCAACGGTCTAACCGTTCCAGGCCACGACCTGATCCTCGCCGCCGCTGGCTGGAAAACCGCCGCCATCGAGGTCCGGCAGGACGGCGAACTCTACAGCCTCGTCAATTGGGACACATCCCTCGACGAGATCGACTGCTATGGTGGCCAGATGCTGTCGGTCGGCGTCGGCCCGGACATGCCGGCCATGACGCTCCGCTGCGGCGGCATCTATGTCGCGCCCAAGGCAGAGCGCGTCATCATCGGTGCCACGATGGAACCCGGCATCGCCACCGAAGCGCCGGAACCGGACAAGATCGCGGCCCTTCGCGCCGACGCCGCCCGCCTCTGTCCGGCCATTGCCGATGCGCCGGAACTCGAAACCTGGGCCGGCATCCGCCCCGGCACACCGGACCGCGCACCCCTGATCGGCGCCACCGCCGCGCCCGGCCTCTATGTCGCTGCCGGCCACTACCGGAACGGCATCCTCCTCGCCCCGATCACCGCCCACATCATTGCAGACCTGATATTGGGCCAGCCCGTCCACGCGCTGGCCGGCGAATTCTCCCCCCACCGCAGCTACAGCCCCGTCGCCTGAGCGCCCGGAAATCGGCGCCCACGCCTTGCAATCGCACCGGCCAGCGCCTAGGTCCCCGTCATCGACGCGACGGATCCTGAAGGAGGCCCCGAAATGAACAACGCACAGCACCTCGCCCTGCGTTCCCATTTCATTTCACGGCCTCTCCATGACCTCCTTCCTCACGCTCGATTCCCTTTCCCTCGCCACGCCTGACGGCACGCCGCTCTTCCGTGACCTGACCGTCTCGCTCGGCCGCGAGCGCGTCGGCCTTGTCGGCCGCAACGGTTCCGGCAAGTCGACCCTTCTGCGCGCCATCATCGGCGCGGTGCCGGTCGCCACCGGCAGCATCCATCTCGCTGGCCGCGTCGGCATGCTTCAGCAAGCCCTCGACGAGACGCAGGACCTCGCCGCCGCCCTCGGCGTTGCCAATGCGCTCGCCTGCCTCGCCCGGATGGAGCGCGGCGAGGGCAGCCCGGACGACGCCGCCGAGGCTGACTGGACCCTGCCTGCCCGCATCGATCAGGCTCTCGCGGATACCGGCCTCCGGCAAGTCCCGCTCACCACACCCATCGCCACGCTCAGCGGCGGCGAACGCATGCGCGTCGCCCTCGCCCGCCAGCTGCTGGAGGCGCCGGACCTGCTCCTCCTCGACGAACCGACCAACAATCTTGATACGGACGGACGCGCCGCCGTCATGGACCTCATCCGCGCCTGGCCCGGCGGGCTCCTGGTGGCCAGCCACGACCGCGCCCTGCTGGAACAGGTCGACCGCATCGTGGAACTGTCCCCCATCGGCGTCACCCTGTTCACCGGCGGCTGGAGCGACTTCGCCGCCGCGCGCGAGGCGGCCCGCGATGCCGCCGAGACCGGCCTCACCCGCGCCGCCGATGAGCTGCGGCGCACCCGCGGCACAATCCAGAAAGCGAAGGAGCGCCAGGACCGGCGCGACAAGGCCGGCCGGGCCGCCCGCACCCGCGGCGACCAGCCGAAAATGCTGCTCGACAAGCGGCAGGAGCGCGCCGAGGCGAGCCGCGGCCGGGGCAGCCATCTTGCTGCCCGTCAGATGGCGGAAACCGAGGACGCCCTCGCCGCCGCCCGCGCCCGTGTCGCGATCCTCGCACCGCTCGCCATGGACCTGCCGTCATGCCACCTGCCGTCCGGCCGGCGCCTCATCGATTTCCGCGGCGTGGAAATGTCCTTCGGCGCGCGCCGCCTGTTCGGCCCGCTGGACTTCCAGCTGACCGGCCCGGAGCGCGTCGCCATTGCCGGCCCGAACGGCGCCGGCAAGTCCACGTTCCTTCGCCTCGTCACCGGCAAGCTGCACCCCACCGCCGGCACCGCCCTGCGCCTCACCGATCATCTCGCCCTGCTCGACCAGCATGTCGGCCTGCTGGACGACGACGAAACCATCCTCGGGAACATGCACCGCCTCAATCCCGGCCTTGCCACGAACACCGCCCACGCCGCCCTCGCCCGCTTCGGCTTCCGCAACACGGACGCACTGCAGCCGGCCGGCACGCTCAGCGGCGGCGAGCGGCTGCGCGCCGGCCTTGCCTGTGTCTTCTCGCGGCCCGAGCCGCCGGAGCTGCTGATGCTGGACGAGCCGACCAACCATCTGGACCTCCGCACCGTCGAAGCCCTCGAAACGGCGCTCGCCGCCTATGACGGCGCGCTCCTTCTCATCAGTCACGACACATCCTTCCTGACGGCAGTGAGCGTCACGCGCACCCTGCCGCTGTGACGCTACGTCGGCCCGCCGCAAGGCTGGACGGCTCCCGGCACTCGGAATAAGTCTGCGCCCACAAGAGGAGACGCCGCATGCACCAGATCGCGCCCATGAGCGAGGACCAGCAGGCCATCAAGGCCGCCGTCGAGAAAACGCTGGAGCCGTTCGACGACGAATACTGGGCGAAGACCGACGAGACCGGCGACTGGCCCGAGGAATTCTGCGACGCCATGGCCAAGGGCGGCTGGATGGGCATCGCCTTCCCGGAGGAATATGGCGGCGCCGGTCTTGGCCTCACCGAGGCCGCGATCATGATGGAAACGGTCACGCGCACCGGCGCGGGCTTCTCCGGCGCCTCGGCGATCCACCTCAACATCTTCGGGCCGAAGCCGCTCGAGAAATTCGGCAACCCGGAACTGAAGCAGGAGAACCTGCCCAAGATCATTTCCGGCGAGGAAAAGATGTGCTTCGCCGTGACCGAGCCGAATTCCGGTCTCGACACGTCCAGTCTCGAGACGAAGGCCGAGCGCACCAATAATGGCTACGTCATCAACGGCCGCAAGATCTGGACGACCGGTGCTCAGCGGGCGGACAAGATCCTGATCATCGCGCGCACCACGCCGAAGGACCAGTGCGCCAAGCCGCATCTCGGCCTGTCCCTCTTCTACACCGACCTCAACCGCAACCGGATCGAGGCGAACCCGATTCCGAAAATGGGCCGCAAGGCGGTGGAGTGCAACACGCTCTTCATCGACAATCTCGAAGTGCCAAAGGAACACCTGATCGGCGAGGAAGGCGCAGGCTTCAAATACCTGCTGCAGGGCCTCAACCCCGAGCGGGTACTGTTTGCCGTGGAATCCATCGGCCTCGGCTTCTCGGCGCTGGAACGCGCCGCGCGCTATGCCAATGAGCGGGTCGTGTTCGGCCGCCCCATCGGCCAGAACCAGGGCATCCAGCATCCGCTCGCCCGTTCGTGGGCGGAGCTTTCCGCCGCCGAACTGCTCGCCTACAAGGCCGCCGGCCTCTATGACAAGGGCGAGGAGTGCGGCGCCGAAGCAAACGCCTCGAAATATCTCGGCACCGAAGCCGGCTTCCGCGCCTGCGAGACAGCCGTGCTGACCCATGGCGGCATGGGCTATGCGAAGGAATACCATGTCGAGCGGATGATGCGCGAAGCCATGCTCGCCCGCATCGCCCCGGTCAGCCGCGAGATGATCCTCAACTTCATCGCCGAACGCGTCCTGGGCCTGCCGAAGAGCTATTGACGGCGAAACCTGCCAGTAGAAAGGCCAGACCCAACGCGGCGCCGGCAGCCGCGACCAGCACCGGCTGCCTCGTGCCGGCACCGGCCAATGCCAGCACGAACGACGCGATCCAGAGCCCGGCTGGCAGGCGCAGGCGGCCGGCCACCAAAAGCGCTGCGGACAAGATGGTCAGCCCGATCAGCAGGCACACCGAACCTGCAACATAGAAGTCGATCCCGAACCGGACCGGATCCGGCCCGACAATACTGGCAAGGCCAACCATCGCGATGATGAAACCCGCAAGCCCGATCCCTCCGGTCTTTCCGGCAACGGCAGAATAGATACCCATCAGCCCGAACAGAAGCAGCGTGTCGACAATGCCATAAAGCGCTTCCAGGCCGGGCGAATCCGGTACGTAGGGAATGAAAGTGGAAAGGATGCGCAGGGCCCCGCCCACCATGCCAGCCAGAGCTCCGTACCGGACCAGTGACGTTTCCTCAATGTGCATATCCGCCCTCCATTTGCCGGGTGGTTCCGGCCCCTGGGGCGTACGACCTCAACCTAGGTTGAGATCAAGAGGCTTTTTGCCCGCGGACGCGGCCGCCTACATATCATCCGCCTTCTTCATGTTCTGGAAGAACTCTTCCTTGCTGTTGGTGCGCGGATAGGGCGTGTCCGGCACGGGCACGCCGAGGTGCGCGCACAGCGGTTCCCAGCCGTCCTTTGCCTGGTGGACCAGCAGGCGCTCCGGCGGGAAAGCGGCCTTCACCTCGGCTTCGTGCGCCTTGAAAACGGCGATGAGATCGTCCTTTTCGCGCGCGCCGCCAAGGCTGCGGTCCAGCACTTTCGAGACCATGGTGAGCCACTCGACGGCCGGTGGCGGCCATTTGTCCCGCGCCCAGACCGAAGCAAGGATCGTCTCCGAAATGCTGTCGTACCAGCTCTGCGGAGACCGGGACGACAGGATGAACTTGGCGCCGGGATAATGCGCCGCCAGTTCCCGCCAGAATGCCGCCGTCGGCCAGTCCACGGCGGAACGGTATCCGGCATAGATCGTCTCGAAGTCCGGCTTTCCGTCCACCGCATCGTTCCACAGCGGCACCTGCGTGCCGCCATGCTCGATCACTTCCATCATGTGGTGGCAGGGGCCGAAGCCCAGCTGCTCAAGAGCGAGCTTCAGCGACAAGGTTCCCGTCCGGCCAAAGCCGGCACTGATGACCGATACCGTCATCGCAGTCTCTCCCTGAGCGTCCGGCTTTTGCAGCGGATCTTGCCCAAGCCGCTATCACATTTGCAGGATCGGAGACAGTGGAATCTGGTCAGTGCCGCGGCGTGCGCCCGCGAATACGGTCGAAGCCGGCCTTGATGGTGGCGAAGCGCTCCAGGATGGGCGCTTCGAATTCAAGGTCGGTGAAGATGTGCGGCCAGTCGCCCTCGATGCCCTCGCGCACCAGCTCGCCGACATAAAGCGGGTCGATGCCGTGTGCGATCGCGTCGCGGGCGCGCGCGGCGAACTCGGATTCCTGCATGTTGCGCCCCTCCCCGGTCGTGTCGCGCGACCCGGCGAAACGGTCCGGAACATTGCGGGCCGATTCCATGATACGGGTACGGATGAAGCCGGGGCAGAGCACCGAGACACCGATGCCGCGCGGGGCAAGTTCCTCGCGCAGCCCCTCGCTCAGCGCCACGACGCCGAACTTGGTGACATTGTAAGGCGGATTGGTGGCCGGCAGCATGCCCGCGATCGACGCCGTCGAGACGATATGCCCGCCCTCGCCATGCGATTCCATCAGTGGGCCGAAGATCTCGATGCCCCAGACAACGGACATCAGGTTGACCCCGATGGTCCATTCCCAACCTGCATCCGTCCACTCACCATAACGCCCGCCCCCGCCGACGCCCGCATTGTTGACAAGGATATGCACCTTGCCGAAGCGCTCGACTGTCCGCTCCGCTGCCGCCTGCAGCTGTTCCTTCAGCGACACGTCGGCGATCACGCCATCGACATCGGCATTGGTCTGCTTCAGGCCGGCAATCGCCTTGTCCAGCGCTTCCTGCTCGATGTCGCACATCATCACCTTGACGCCCGACTGCGCCAGCGCCGTCGCGATGCCCAGCCCGATGCCCGAAGCCGCCCCGGTGACGAATGCCGTCCGGCCTGCCAGATCCTTCATGTCGCTCTCCCTTTTGGGGGCGACCATGCCTGCGGGCCCGGCGCCGCACAAGCCGCGACGCGAGGGAAGCCCTATTCGGCGGGCTGCATCACCACGCCTGCTTCCGCCGGTGCCGGCACATGCGCTACGGGTCGCCGGTAAGGGCCGCTGCGGCCCATCTTCTTCACCCGGCGGAGCGACTTCCACAACGCCGGATAGCCCGCGAAATTGCCGTACCATTCGAGCGCGATCAGCTTCATCGGATACGACCGGTCGCCCCGCACCCACCGCCACACCTGGCCCAGCCGGAACTTCGGCAGGTACACGAACAGGTTGAGCAGCGCGCGGAAGTCGCGGTCCCGGAACAGCGTCGTCAGCTGGTAGGACGTGAAGCCCTTGCTGTAGCCCCAGATCTGCCGGCGCAGCGCGTCCATCGTCCGGCGGTGCTTGTGCCAGAGATAGGCTGTTGGCTCATACAGGATCGTGCCGCCGGCCTTGAGGATCCGGTAGAACAGATAGATGTCCTCGCCCACGCCCGACGGCATGCCGGGCCCGAGCGATTCTTCCATCAGGCCGACGTCGGGATCGGCGAACACTTCCGCCCGGTAGGCGGAGTTCGCCGTGCCGCCGAGATTCCAGGTCTGCACCGAGTTCAGGCCGAAGGAGTCGAACCACGCCCGGTCCACCTCGAACCGGTAGAAGCCGCGCCCCAGCCCGCCATTGCCATAGGCCTCGAATTTCTGCTGCGACTCCGTCTTCAGCTCGTACGGCAGCACATTGCCCGTCACGCCCAGCACGTCCCGGCGCGCGAACGGCGCAATCAGCCGCTCCAGCCAGCCGGCCGGCACTTCGACATCGTCATCGATGGTCACGATGATATCGCCGCGGCTCGCCACGATCCCGGCATTGCGCGCATAGGCAACGCCCTGCCGCGGTTCTTCCACGCGCCTGACGGTCGGAAATTCCGACGTCACCAGCGCCGTGATGCCGGAGGCCGGATGGTTGTCGGCCACGATGATCTCGACCTCGCGCGGCGTCTCCTGCGCCAGCAGCGACTTCAGGCAGGCGCGCAGATCGTCCGGCCGGTCGAACGTCCCGATCACGATACTCACGCTTTGGTCAGCACTCAGAGCTTCCGCCCCGCCTGCATCGCGCGCCGGAGCGGTTGCCGCCCTGCGCCGGGCCGGCCTGCCGATCCGGTCTGCGACCGCGGCATAGGCTTCGGACCAGTGGGCGCCATGGCGTTGCGGCTCGGCGCCATCATCGGCATGCAGGCACAGCATCTTGCCGTTCAGGTCCTGGACGATCTTCTCCGCGAGGCGCACGGGGCTGACCGCATGGTAATGGTTCACAATGTCGACCGGCCCCAGCAGAACGCCGGCATAGGTCACATACGCCTTCGCCCAGTTGTAGGCGGCGATATCGGGCAGGCCATTGTAGTCGGCAAGGTCGATCGTCCGCACGGCGCATTCGCCGGCCGGCCGGCGGTCCGCGTCGCCTGCGCTGCTGCCCGCCGCAACGGGCGCCGCCTGCACCGGGCTCGCACCCGATCTGAGGGCGATCTGCTGCGCCAGCTTCTTCGACCGGAAATACGATGATGGTCCGCGAAGCGCGCCGCGAAGGTGCGCACCATAGAGTTCCGCCGGCAGGGTCCGCGGCGCCACCATCCCCCGGATCGCGGGCCGGAAAATGCCGGTCCATGCCCAGCTCCTGCCAAGCCGCAGGAACCGCCCGAACGAATCCGGCGACTGGCTGACCGACCGGGCGATCATCGCGAACACGCTGCCATTGTCGCCGATCTGGCGCTTCAGTGTCGCAAAGTCCCGGCGGTGGCGGTGCCACACCATGGCCGACGGCTCGTAGGCGAGCGCCTTGCCGTTGAACAGCACACGGAAGAACATTTCGAGGTCGCCCGCGCCATTGGTCGGTGTGCCGACATCGAGGGCCGGGTCGAACACGCCGATCTCGGCGAAGACGCTGCGCCGGAATGCCATGTTCGCGCCGGTGCCGAGCTTGCCGGTGCCGAAATCGTACCATGGCATGTGTTCCGCATCCGGGAAGTGCAGGCGCTTGCGCTCGAAGCCGCGGCTGAACCCGCCGTTCAGCTCGAACATGATCTGCGCATCGGTTTCCAGTTCGTACGGCACGACAAGGCCGGTCACCGCCGACAGGTCCGGATCGCCGGCAAAGGCCTCGGCGATCGCCAGGGCCCAGTTCGGGTCGACCACCACATCATCGTCCGTGAACGCAATGATTTCCGATCGGGATTCGAGGATGGCGCGGTTGCGCGCCCAGTCGAGGCCCGGCCGGTCCTCGCGCACATAGCGTACCTCGAACGGCAGGTCGCTGCGTGCCGCGGTCTTCTCGACCAGTTCCTTCACGGCACCGGTCTTCGAGGCATTGTCGATGATCACGACTTCCGCCACCGGGCCCTTGAGCTTCAGGATCGCCGACAGGCAGAGGGCCAGGTCGTCCGGCCGGTCGCGCGTGCACACCGCCACCGAAACCTTCGGCAGCTTTGACGGCCGCACCGGTTTGACGTCCAGCATCGCCGCGGGCGGCAGGCCCGCCTTGCCGGCGGCCACGGTATTGACCAGTCCCTGACGCAGGATGTCCCAGCTCAGCCGGTCGGTAATGGCCCGCTTCAGCCGTTCGGCCGTGATCCGGCCGTTCCGGACCGGCAGGTGCACCCAGCCGATGGGGACGCCATGCCAGCGCACCAGGATCTGCGCCTTGAGACAGGTCTCAAGCCCGCTGATGTCCTGCAGCGCCTGCGCCGCTTCGGCCTCGCCGACATAGATTGGGCCCAGCACCAGATTGCCTTTCTGCACACCACGATATCGAACGTCCCGAACAGGCCGTTCCGAACAAGGCGGACATGCAAGAACGGCGCCGTGTTGCAAATATTGCAGAGGCGGGTATTTCCGCCCCTCGATCACGGTTAACGACATCGAGGTCACGGCTGCGGTTCCGGCCCGTCACCTCCCACTGGCATTCTGCCGACGGAAGCAGGCGCAGGAGCAAGGACTGAAGTCGTCGCAGACGCCTGCGAAGGCAGACTTGTCCCCGCCCCGTCCGCAGCATCCTGCAGCAGTCATTGGCCGAAAAATAAATCCATCCAACACCCCCGGAACCGGGCGTATTCTTGCGCGCAATGTCGCTGCTCTCTCCCCCTCCCGGATTCCCCGTGCACCTCGTGCCGGTCTGGCCATTGATCTGGCTGCAGATCCTGATGCTGCGCGCCTGGGTCCGCGCCACCTATGGCAAGGGCACGCAATACCACTGGAGCGTCACTCCCTGCGGCCGCGTCTTCATCGCCAGCATCGACTGGATCGCAAACCAGAAGTCGCCGCCGGCACTGGTCCGGCCCGCCCTGCACCCCAACAAACGCATTGCTGCTGCCCTGAGCGGAGAGCTGTTGCAGCCCGCCTACGCCCGCACCCTCCTTCTCTCCGCTCACCCCGGCGGACTGCGGAGGGATCAGAAATCGTGCCAGTGGCACGATTTCCCCGCAGCAGGGGGCCCAGAGCGGCAAGCATCGTTCTATGCGGCGCTGGATCCCGGCCTTCGCCGGGATGAGCGGATAATAGGCCTGCCCGCGCCCGAAACCTGACGCAAATCCCCACCCCGAAAATCCAGCTCCCCCCCCAAGCGCCTTCACGGGCGCCGCACGTGCTGGCGGAAGCCTCTTGCCGCCGCCGGTCCCCGCGTTACAACGCGTGCCATGACCCAGACCCTTCCCGACCGCCTCAGCGTCGATCCCGACAGCCCCTTCTACGATGCCGAGCTGCTGCAGCATGAGATCGGCGTGCGCTTCAACGGCGTCGAGAAGACCAATGTCGAGGAATACTGCATCTCCGAAGGTTGGGTGAAAGTCGCCGCCGGCAAGGCGCTCGACCGCAAGGGCCGCCCGCTGACCCTGAAACTCAAGGGCCCGGTCGAGGTCTGGATCAAGGGCCAGGAAGAAAGCTAGGCGCTTTCCGCCACGGGCAACCCAGCGTAAGCTCCCCGGACCAGGGAGGGCTACCCATGACACTCTTTATCGCCGGTCTCGTGATCTTCTTCGGGACGCACCTGTTTTCCGCTGTGCGCTCGCGGGCGCCGGGCAAGGACCTGAAGCAGAAACTCGGATACGGGCCCTATATGGGGCTTTACAGCCTCGTCTCGATTGTCGGCTTCGTGCTGATCTGCATGGGTTTCGGCGCAACCCGCGATGCCGGCGTGCTCTACACGCCGCCCGGCTGGGGCCGCTATGTCAACTATGCCCTGATGATCCCGGCGCTGATCCTGCTGGTCGCCTCGCAGATCCCGGCCGGCCACATCAAGAAGCTCGCAAGGCACCCGATGCTGGTCGCGGTGAAGCTGTGGGCCACCGGGCACCTGCTCTCGAATGGCGAGCTCAACTCGGTGATCCTGTTCGGCGCCTTCCTCGCCTATGCGGTGTTTGACCGGATCATGGTCAAGCGCCGCGGCGACAATGGCCCGGGCCCGGACGTGGTGGCGAAGCCGGTAAACGACATCATCGCGGTCGTGGTCGGCCTCGTCGCCTATGTCGCGATCGCCCACTACCTGCACCCGATCCTGTTCGGCGTGTCGGTGCGGTAAGCCGTCCCGGCCTAGACCGCCCGCCAGCCATGGACGGGCGCGAACGCCATCATCACCAGGCCGAACGGGAACAGGGCGCCTGCGCGCACGTCATAGCTCGCGAGGTAGGTTGCGACATCCTGATGCAGCAGGCCCAGCGCAAAGGCGGATTCGATGCCGACAAGGATCGCGACGCCGGCAAGGCCGGCCAGCATCGCCGCCGTCCGGCTCTCTGTGCCCCGGCCCAGCCAGTAGCCGATCATGCAGACAGCGCCCGTCACAAGGGGGAATTCGATCCAGTGCCCCCAGCGGTCCCCGAACCACGGAATCAGCAATAGCTGCCGCAGGACGCCAAAGGCGAACCCGATGCAGAATGCGGCGACGCCGTATTCGACCGCCGTCTTGAAACCAGGAATACGCATCGTCCCCTGCCCGGAACCCTTTGTCCCCAAGGGCCCCATCCATGCATTAAGCATACCATGGTTTCTTGCCTGCCTGAGGGCAAGGGGCTAAGCCGCAGCGCATGTCGAAGCAAACCCAGATCACCCGGAAGACCGTCAAGGACATCGCAAAGGCCAAGGGCGGCACGCCGCTGGTCATGCTGACCGCCTATGACGCGCCGATGGCCGCCGTCCTTGATCCACATGTGGACATGCTGCTCGTCGGCGACAGCCTCGGCATGGTCGTCCACGGCCTGCCTTCCACGGTCGGCGTCACCATGGAGATGATGATCCTCCACGGCCAGGCGGTGATGCGCGGGTCCGAGCAGGCCTTTGTCGTGGTCGACATGCCCTTCGGCAGCTACGAGACCAGCGAGGACCAGGCCTTCCTCAACGCGGCCCGGATCATGAAGGAAACCGGCTGCCAGGCCGTCAAGATCGAGAGCGGCGCCTATGCCGCCCGGCAGATCGCCCACCTTGTCGAGCGCGGCATTCCCGTCATGGGCCATGTCGGCCTCCGGCCCCAGGCCATCAATGTCGACGGCGGTTTCCGCGCCAAGGGGCGGACCGACACGGAGCGCGAGATCGTCATCAACGAGGCCCGCGCCGCAGACCGGGCCGGGGCTTTCGCCATCGTGATCGAGGGCGTCGCCGAAGACCTCGCTGCCGAAATCACGGCTGAAGTCAGCTGCCCAACCATCGGGATCGGCGCTTCGGCGGCTTGCGACGGGCAGGTCCTGGTTGCCCAGGACATGCTGGGCCTGTTCGACTGGGCCCCCAAATTCGTACGCCGCTATGCCGACCTGAAGAGCGAGATCGACGCCGCCGCCAGTTCCTTTGCCGCAGACGTGCGCAGCCGGGAGTTCCCCGCAAAGGCCGAAACCTACTCCCTGCGAAAACCTCAAACCTAACAGCGTGAACACATTGCAGGCAGCGGCAGCGCCGTCTAGGTTCCCGCCAAAGTCACGCAGCTTCCCGGAGCGCCCCCCTTTGAGTGATATTTTTGAAGAAGTCGACGAAAGCCTCCGGCAGGACAGGATCGAGTCCCTGTGGAAGCGGTATCGTCCGTTTGTGTATGTCGGTGCGGCCCTGCTCATCGGACTGGTCGCGGCCAATGAATTTGCGCTGAAACCGTACATCCACAAGATCAAGACGGAGCGGGCGCTGGCCCTCGAAACCGCTGAGACCCAGCTAAAGGACGGCGACTATGCAGACGCCGAGGCCGGCTTCCGCGCGCTGGCGGATGGGAAGTCGGAGCTGGCGCCGCTGGCAGCCAATTTCCTGGCCCAGACCCTGTATGAGGGCAATGGCGATGCGGCTGGTGCAGAAAAGGCGCTGCAGGCGGTTGGCAATCCTACCGGCACGCCATTCGAGCGCCTCGCCCTGCTGAAGGCGGCTTACGCCAAGGCCGATACCGCCTCGCTGGCCGATCTCGAGACCATGCTGACCGGCGTGAAGGACGACAGTTCCGCGATCGGTTCACTCGCCCGCGAGCTGATCGCGGCCAAGGCCTACGCCGAGGGCGACATCGCCCGCGCCCGCAAGGATTTCAACCGCCTGAAATTCGATGCCGACGCGCCCGAGGGCGTGACACGGCGCGCGGAGATTGCCCTTGCCGCCATTCCGGTTCCGCCGGAAGAGACCGGCGCCGCCGACGGCGCGCCGTCACCCGACGGAACCAACGAGACCACTGAGGAGACCGGCCAATGATGCCATCCCGCAAGACCCTGGCTGCCGGCGCGGCCCTGTGCCTGTTCGGCCTGAGCGCCTGCTCCAGCCTGCCGGACTTCTCCAACAAGAAGGCCAAGGCCGCCGCCGAAGAGGAAAAGGCCGGTCGCATCACAATGGTGCTGACCGAGGAGAATCTGGAAGCCGATCCGGGCCTCGCCAGCGAAACCATCACCCTTCCTGATCCGACCACCATCCAGAGCTGGGACGAAGCAGGTGCCAACTCCGCCAAGACGGTCGGCCACGTGACAGCGGCTTCTGAGTTCCAGATCGCCTGGCGCGCGAATGTCGGCACGGGATCGAGCAAGAAGTCGGCAGTTTCGACGCCGCCGGTTGCCTCGTCGACCACGGTCTACACGCTCGACGCCGCCCAGACGATCACGGCTACCAGCCTCGCCAACGGCCGCGTGCTCTGGCACCACAAGCTCAAGGGCACGACGAAGCGCGACAAGACCGGCCTCGGCGGCGGACTGGCCCTGCAGGGCGACACGCTCATCGTCGCCAGCGGCTACGGCTATGTCACCGCACTCGATGCCAGCACCGGCGACGAAAAATGGCTGCACCATTTCGAGACACCGATGACCGGCGCCCCGACGATCAAGGACGGGCGCATTTTCGTCGTTTCGAACAACAACGAAATCTTCGCGCTTAATTTCGACACCGGCGAAACGGAATGGTCCGACCAGGCCATTTCGGAATCCGCCCGCGTGCTGGGCAGCCCCAGCGCGGCCGCGGTGGAAGACTTCGTGATCGCGCCTTATTCCTCCGGCGAGATCATCGCCTATCTCGCCTCGAACGGCCGGCGCCTGTGGACCGACGCGATTTCGAAGGCCGGCCGCTTCACGCCGATCTCCGAGATCAACGATATCGGCTCGCGCCCCGTCCTTGCCGGCGGGCTCGTCTTCGCCTCCAGCCAGTCGGGCATCACCATTGCGATCGACGGGCGCAGCGGAACGCGGGTGTGGACCAAGCCGATCGGCTCGGTCCAGGCGCCCGCGCTTGTCGGAGAGCAGATGTTCGTGCTCGGATCGAACGACCGCCTCGCCTGCCTGAATGCCGCCACCGGAAATGCCTACTGGGTCGTGCAGCTGCGCGAATTCCAGAAGGAGAAAAAGAAGAAAAAGCGCATCTCCTACTCGGGGCCGATCGTGGCATCCGGCCGCATCGTGGTTGCCTCCTCGACCGGCGAGTTGCTTGCCTTCTCGCCGCAGACCGGCGAACAGGTCGCGTCGCTGAAACTGGGCGGCAAGATCTATCTTGAACCCATCGCCGTGCAGGACAAGCTCCTTGTGCTGACCGACGAAGCCAAACTCATCGCCATCAAGTAAGGGGCGGCGCCGGCAGGCGCGTCCCCGTTTTCGTCACGGGCCTGCCATGCCGCTCAAACTCGCCATTGTCGGACGCCCGAATGTCGGCAAGTCCACGCTCTTCAACCGGCTGGCCGGCAAGAAGATCGCGCTGGTCGACGACCAGCCGGGCGTGACGCGCGACCGCAAGGAGGCCGAGGGCCATCTCGCCTCCCTGCCGCTGATCCTGATCGATACGGCCGGCTATGAGAGCGTGCACGACGACAGTCTGGAATCTCGCATGCGCGAACAGACCGAGGCCGCCATCGCCGAGGCCGAGCTTGCCCTTTTCCTGGTCGATGCGCGCACCGGTATCACGCCGGACGACGAGAATTTCGCGATGCTCCTCCGCAAGTCCGGCATTCCGGTCGTGCTCGCCGCGAACAAGGCCGAAGGCCGGCAGGGCGAGGCCGGTGTGCTGGAGGCCTGGTCGCTCGGTTTCGGAGAGCCGGTTGGGCTTTCGGCCGAGCACGGAGAGGGCTTTGCGGAATTGTTCGAGGCGATCCGTCAGGCGCTGGGCGATGAAGCCTTCGAGAAAGCCCTCGAAGAGCCCGAGCCGGACTATGACCGCGCCGGCGGAGACGACATTCTCGACAAGCTTGCCCATATCGACATCGAGGACGAGACGCTCTCCGACGACGAGCTTGTCGCCGCCATCGAGGATGCCGATGTCGATGTGGAGCCCGAGGCACCCCGCCCCGACAAGCCGGTGAAGCTCGCGATTGTCGGCCGCCCCAATGCCGGCAAATCCACCCTGATCAACCAGCTGCTGCAATCCGACCGCCTGCTGACAGGCCCGGAAGCCGGCATCACGCGCGACTCCGTCACGCTCGACTGGGAATGGGAAGGCCGCCGCGTGCGCCTCGTCGACACGGCCGGCCTGCGCCGCAAGAGCAAGGTGCACGAACGGCTGGAGCGCATGTCGACTGCCGAGACCATCCGCTCCCTGAAATATGCCGAAATCGTCGCGCTGGTGATGGACCCGCACGACGCGCTCGAAAAGCAGGACCTCCAGATCGCGGACCTCTGCCTGCGCGAAGGGCGCGGCCTCGTCCTCGTTGTCTCAAAATGGGACACGGTGAAGGATCCGGATGCCGCCGCGAGACACATCCGCGACATCGCCAATCGGCTGATGCC
Source organism: Hyphomonas sp. (assembly GCA_020638455.1). Lineage (GTDB taxonomy): Bacteria > Pseudomonadota > Alphaproteobacteria > Caulobacterales > Hyphomonadaceae > Hyphomonas. The sequence continues at coordinate 125,918 of JACKIK010000001.1, forward strand.
GAATGCGGGCGGCGCCCCGGTCGTGTTCCTGTCCGGCCTCACGGGCAAGCATGTCGACAAGCTGATGCCCGCCGTGTTGCAGGTCCACAAGGACTGGACCGCGCGGGTGAAGACCGGCGACCTCAATCGCTGGCTGCGCCACACCGTCGAGCGCCACCCGCCGCCGAGCGTGCAGGGCAAGCGCATCAAGCCGCGCTACATGGCGCAGATGAAATCGCGCCCGCCGACTTTCGTGCTCATCGCCTCGCGCGGCGACCAGATGCCGGACAGCTACAAGCGCTATCTCATCAACGAGCTGCGCGATGCGTTCGACCTGCACGGCGTGCCGATCCGTCTCTTCGTGCGCCAGGGCAAAAACCCCTATGCCGACAAGCCCGGCGGGTTCCGCAAGCCGGACTGGAAAATCCAGCAGCAGAAGAAATCCGGCAAATAGGCCCATCTCCCACTTCTCCCGCAAGCGGGAGAGGGCTTGTCGCAAGCCGCAATGTTCCGACGGCGCGGGGTCAATTGACCCCGCTCGGCGAAGCTGCGTGGGAGGTGAGGGAACACCGGAAAGTTATTCGCCTGCGATGACCCCGCGCGTATAGGAAGTCAGACGCACTCAGGGAGCTCCGCCATGAACCAGATCCAGGACATCGTGAAAACCTATTACGGGGAGACCCTCTCGGGCACGAAGGACCTGAAGACGGATGCCTGCACCACAACGGACCGGCCGCCCCCACACGTCTCCGCCGCGCTTGCCGCGGTGCATGACGAAGTGGCCGGCCGCTATTATGGCTGCGGCCTCGCCATTCCCTCCGTACTCGAAGGCCTGAAGCTTCTGGACCTTGGCTGCGGCGCTGGCCGGGATGTGTTTGCGCTGGCGAAACTGGTCGGCCCGACGGGCCATGTGACCGGTGTCGACATGACCGACGCCCAGCTTGACGTAGCCCGCGCGCACGAGGCCTGGCACGCGGAAAGATTCGGCTATGAAAAGCCCAATACGCGGTTCGTGAAAGGATATCTCGAACAGCTCGGCGAGCTTGACCTTGAGCCCGGCAGCTTTGACCTCATCATCTCCAACTGCGTCATCAATCTGTGTACAGACAAGCCGGAGGTCTTTCGTCAGGCGCATCGCCTTCTGAAGCCCGGCGGCGAGCTTTACTTTTCCGATGTCTATGCAGACCGGCGCATGCCTTCGGATCTGATCTCCGACCCGGTGCTGTACGGCGAATGCCTCTCCGGCGCGCTCTACTGGGGCGATTTCGGCCGCATCGCGAAGGAGGCAGGCTTCATCGATCCGCGCACGGTCGACCACCGCCGTCTCGGCATTGTCGATCCGGCCCTGAAGGACAAGCTCGGCTCGATCCGCTTTGCCTCTGTCACCGCCCGGCTCATCAAGCTCGACGGCCTCGAAACCGCCTGCGAAGACTACGGTCAGGCCGTCATCTACAAGGGCGGCATCGCAGGCATGGAACAGGTGTTCGCCCTCGATGCGGAGCATCATATCGAAGCCGGCCGCGTCTTTCCCGTATGCGGCAACACGCTCGCTATGCTGAAGCAGACCCGCTTCTCGCCCTTCTTCGATGTGGTCGGCGACGGCGCCACGCATTACGGCCTGTTCCCCGGCTGCGCCGCGCCGGATGTATTCGCGGACGCGACCGATGCCGCCCCGGCCTCCCCCGGTGGCTGCTGCGGCTAGACCCAGCCCTGAAACACACCCCTGCCCGCTTTACTGACTGCCCGCACTATTATATAGATATCTATGTAGTTTCTTCGGGGAGGTGTTCATGCTGTCCAGACGCGCCCTTCTGGTCACCGGCGGTTCCAGCATCGTGGTGCTTGGCGCGGGCTATGCCGGCCTTGCCGCAAGGAGCAGCATTGCTCCGGCGCAAGCGCCCTGGAAGCAGGCCGCCAAGGGCTTCGGCGATGTTCGCCTGAACGCGGCGGCTTATGCGATCCTCGCGCCCAACCCTCACAACCGCCAGCCTTGGCAGATCCGCCTAGAGGGCGAGGACCGCCTCACCCTGTTCTGCGACCTCGGCCGCCGTCTGCCGGAAACCGACCCGCCAGACCGCCAGATCACGATCGGGCTCGGCGCCTTCCTTGAACTGCTGCGGCAGGCGGCTGCCGAACAAGGCTATCGCGCCACCATCACGCCCTTTCCGGACGGTGAGCCCGGCGCAAGGCTGGACGAGCGCGCTATCGCGACGGTGCAGTTCGTGCCGGACAGCAATGCGGAACGCGACCCGTTATTCGGCCTCGTCCTCGAACGGCGCACGACGCGAACGAAGTTCGCGGCGGGAAAGCCGGTGCCCGAGGAAACGCTCGCGCGGATCGTTGCCGCTGCCGACGCACCGACCGGCCTTGCCCCCCTCCAAGCAAGCGGAACCAGTGATCCGGACACGGTCAGCTGGTTGAAGGAAATCTGCCGGCGTGCCTGGGAAATAGAGCTTCGCAAGCCTGAAACCTGCCATGAAAGCGCAGTGCTCACGCGCATTGGTGCGAAGCAAATCATTGCGGACCCGGACGGCATCTCGCTGAAAGGGCCCATGATGGAGGCGCTGCACATGGCGGGCATCCTCACCGGGCCAAAGATGGACGAGGCCGGATCGACCGCGTGGAATTCCACAATGTCGTTCTATACGGGGCTGATCGACAGCGCGCCGACCTTCGCGCAGTTGATTGCAGGCAATTCGCGGACCGACCAGCTGGCCAGCGGTCAGGGATGGGTGCGGATGCAGCTTGCGGCGGCGCGGGAAGGCGTCGGCTTCCAGCCACTGTCCCAGGTGCTGCAGGAGTATGACGAGATGGCCGGGCCGTTCGCGGAAATCCACGACCACTTCGGAATCAGCGCGCCCGCCCGCATCCAGGGACTGTTCCGCCTCGGCTATGCTCACGCCGAGGCGCCTGCGCCCCGCTGGCCGCTCGAGTCGAGGCTGATTACATGACCGGCAGCAAGGCGGGTCAGCCGGTGCCTGCTGCCCTGGAAGGCGACCCGGCTGAATTCGCAGTCTTCACGGAAATAGCGATCATCGCCCATCTTGCCGACACGGCGTTTGCCCGCCTCCTGCCGGACGGCCTCACCACGGCGCAATTCGCCGTGCTCAACCACCTCCTGCGTCTCGGGCGACAGGAGACGATCGGCGAACTCGCGAGCGCCCTGCAGGTGTCGCAGCCCACCATGTCGTCCACCGTGCGGAAACTCGAAGCCAAGCGCCTGGTCAGGCTCGAGCCGGACCCGGACGATCGCCGCATCCGCCGTGTGCATGTCACCCCCGCCGGCACCGCCATCCGTGGCCGTTCGGTCGACGCGCTGGGCCGGGCGCGGTCACAGCTCGACCTGCTGGCGCCGGCGGAATGGCGGGCGCTCCTGCCGCCGCTCCACAAGCTGCGCATTGCCCTCGACGCGGCGCGATAGCGCTCAGTCTTCGGTGCGGTCGATGCTGCCGCGCAGGGATTTGATCTCGCCGCGGCGCTTCTTGGCGGCGATGCGCCGGCGCACGCTGCCTTGCGTGGGTTTCGTCTTGACGCGCCGCTTCGGCTGTATGCTGGCCTTGAGGATCATGGCTACGAGCCGTTCGCGCACGGCCTGGCGGTTCAGGAGCTGGCTGCGATGCTCGCCGCTTTCGAGGATGATGCGTCCGTCATTGGTGATCCGGGGGCCGTAGAGCTTCTGGAAACGCGCCTTGATCTCCGCGGGCAATGACGATGCGTCGACGCTCCAGGTCAGTTGCACCGCGGTGGACACCTTGTTCACATGCTGGCCGCCCGGCCCGGAAGCGCGCACGAAGGCTTCCGACAGTTCCCAGCCGGGCACCGTCAGCGTATCAGATATGCGCAGATCGCCGAATTCGGACATGGACGAACCTTAACACCTCGTTCAGTGAGCATTCAGGGGGTCCTGACTAGGTTTGGCTCAATGCGCAATGCGCGGAAACCAAACGGCCCATGAAACCGCTACACGGCGGGGGCCATGCAAATGGAGGCTTTGCCTGCCAATGAACGTGAAAAGCACTGTCTCGAAGCTGCTCGCAGCCCTTGCTGTCGGCGGTCTCGTCCTCGCTCCGATCGCCAGTGCCGATCCGCCGAACCGCGGCCATGACCGGGACCGCGGCAGTTGGAACGGCGGCGACCGCGGAGACTATCGCGGCGACCGCGGCCATGATCGCGGTGGCACATGGAACGGTTACAGCCGGGACCGCTCCGCCTACCGCGGCGGTGACTACAATGGCCGGCGCGATGCCTATCGCTACGACCAGCGGCGCACCTATTCCTATCGGGCCCCGCCGGCGCGCTATTACGCGCCGCCACCGCCTCGTGTGAACTACAGCTACCGCTCGTATGGCTACAATTACGGGCCATACTATCGCAGCGGTTATGTTTCGCCCTACCAGATCGGCGGCTACTACCGCCCGCACCGGAGCACGGTCTATATCAACGACTACGGCTATTACGGGCTCTATGCCCCGCCGGCGGGATATTACTGGGTCCACGACTATGACAGCGGGGACGCCATCCTCGCCTCGGTCGCGACCGGTGCCATTATCGGCCTTGTGATCGGCGCACTCGCCTACAACTAGGTCGGTCGGGCCCCCTGCCCGTCAAGCGAGCGCCCGGATGCCCTGCATCCGGGCGTTTCACGTTTTCTCACGGGAATTTGGTCCAAAAAGCCGCGCTCTTAACTTTGTAGTGGCGCAAATCGTGCTTAACTTCGAATCGTCCGGGGTGGTCCTGGACCAAGTACGCGCCTGTTGCGCGCCTGAAAGGAGGTGATCCATGTCGAGTGAGAAACCAGAGGTGGCCAAATGGTCCAAGTCCTATGGTGTCTGGCTGGAGCAGCCTCCGGTCAGCGCCTAGAGACGTACTTGGCGGCTGAAACGCCGCCAGGGCCATTGTCCCCAGGGACTCACGGGAGCCGCCCTTCGACAGGGCGGCTTCTTTGATTCTGGCGGGAAATTAGCCGCCGGCCGGCGCGAGCGCTGGCGGAAACGGGTTCGCGCGCTGGCCCATATCGGGTATCTGGCATTGCTTAACCAGCAGGGAGCCCGCCCATGACCGTCCTCACCCACGCCGCCTCCGGATGGACCATCGGAACGGGCAAGCCGCTCGCCGTGATTGCCGGCCTCAACGTGCTGGAGGATGAGGGTCTGGCGCTGGAAGTCGGCGGCGAGCTGAAGCGCATCTGCGGCGCGCTCGGCCTGCCCTATGTGTTCAAGGCGAGCTTCGACAAGGCGAACCGCTCCTCGATCAAATCCTATCGCGGCCCCGGCATGGAAGCCGGCCTCAAGACGCTCGCCAGCGTGAAGGCGAAGCTCGGCGTGCCGATCTGCGCCGACCTGCACGAGCCGGGGCAAGCCGAGCCCGTCGCTGAAGTGGTCGACATCGTGCAGATCCCGGCCTTCCTGTGCCGCCAGACCGATCTCGTCGTGGCCACCGCCAGGGCCACCGCCAAGGCGGGCGGGATCGTGCAGGTGAAGAAGGCCCAGTTCATCGCGCCCTGGGACACGAAGAACATTGTCTCCAAGATTGGCGAAGCAGCTGAGGTCGGCGTAATTCTCTGCGAGCGTGGCTCGTCCTTCGGCTACAACAATCTCGTCGTCGACATGCTGGGCATTCCCGAGATGCAGAAACTCGGCTGCCCGGTCACCATCGACGCGACCCATGCGGTCCAGCTGCCGGGTGCCGACCCGCGCACCGGCGGTGCCTCGACCGGCGGGCGCCGCGAAGGCGTTGCCATCATTGCGAAAGCCGCCATCGCGGCCGGCGCTGACGGCGTCTTCCTCGAATTCCATACCGATCCCGACAAGGCGCTGTGCGACGGGCCGAGCTGCCTGCCGGTATCGGCCGCCGAGGGCCTGCTGACGACATTGAAAGCCCTGCACGAGGTTGTCGCCGCCTGATCCGATGACGCGCGTCCTGCTGTTCAACAAGCCCTATGGCGTGCTCTCGCAGTTCACCGACAAGGGCAATGCGGGCTCAGCGCGGCGGACGCTGTCGGAGTATATCGATGCGCCCGGCGTCTACGCCGCCGGCCGGCTTGATCAGGATTCCGAGGGCCTGCTGATCCTCACCGATGATGGCCAGCTACAGCACCGCATCGCGAACCCCGCCAACAAGATGCCGAAGACCTACTGGGCGCAGGTCGAAGGCATCCCGGATGAGACCGCCCTGCAGCGGCTGCGGGACGGTGTGGACCTTTCCGACGGCCCGACTGCGCCGGCAGACGCGCGTGCCCTGCCCGGGCCGGACAATCTCTGGCCCCGCGACCCGCCGATTCGCTACCGCAAATCCGTGGCCGACAGCTGGATCGAACTGACCATCACGGAGGGGCGCAACCGGCAGGTGCGCCGCATGACGGCTGCCGTCGGCCACCCGACCCTGCGTCTCATTCGCGTGCGCATCGGCGAATGGGATCTCGGGTGCCTGCAACCCGGCGAATGGCGCGACGTTCCGCCCCCTCAAAAGCCTTCACAGCGCAGCCGCGGCAGGCTACGTCACTAGGGCTGGGGCCGCATCCATGAAGGGGAAGATCATGGAACCCAATGCACCGATGCAGATGCTCTCTGCCTGGTTCGATCAGAATGCGCCGGAATGGGCGAAGGACGCGCTCGCGAACGTCCAGTCCATCTGGAATGAAGGTGCCTATGGCCTGACCTATGGCCAGATCATCACCATCACAGGCATCATCCTGTTCTCTCTGATCATTCGCGGCCTGTTCGCGCGCACATTCGTCCGCTGGATCACGCGCCTCGCCGCCGGCACCAAGACCCAGATGGACGATGTTCTGGTCAAGGCCATTGCCACGCCGCTGAAGATCGTGCCGGTGATTGTCGGCGTCTATATCGCGCTCAAGCTCGTACATATCGACCCAAATGCCGAGATTTACGCCAACCGCGTCATCCAGTCGGTTGTAACGCTGGCTGTGTTCTGGACCCTGGCACGCGCCGTCAATGCTTTCGAATACGCCTTCACCAGTCTCCGGGATACGCTGTCACCCGCCGTCGTGGACTGGATGTCGAAGGCGCTGCAGATCATCCTGATCATTCTCGGCTTCGGCGCCGTGGCCGAACAGTGGGGCATTGCCATCGCTCCGCTGATCGCCGGGCTTGGCGTGTTCGGCATTGCTGTCGGTCTCGGTGCGCAGGATCTGTTCAAGAATCTCATCTCCGGCATCCTGATCCTGTCCGAGAAGCGTTTCGTGCCGGGCGAGTGGATCATGGCAGAAGGCGTGGTCGAGGGGACGGTCGAGAAGATCAATTTCCGCTCCACGCTGGTGCGTCGCTTCGACAAGAGCCCGGTCTACGTGCCGAACAGCGCCCTGTCGGACGCAGCGGTGACCAACTTCTCCCGCATGACGCACCGGCGGATCAAATGGGTTATCGGCGTCGAATACCGCACCACGGTCGACCAGCTGAAATACATCCGCGACGAGATCGAAGCCTGGCTGTGGAATGACGACCGCTTCGCCAAGCCGCCGGAAGCCGCCCTGTTCGTGCGGGTGGACAATTTCAACGCAAGTTCCATCGACTACCTGATCTACGCCTTCACCCACACCAAGAACTGGGGCGAATGGCTGGCCATCAAGGAAGAGTTCGCCATCGCGGTCATGGAGATCATCGAAAAAGCGGGCACCAGCTTCGCCTTCCCGAGCCAGACGATCTACATGATGGAAACGGACCCACCGGAAATCATGGCGCCGCCGGCACGAAGCGAGGCTGTGGAGCGCGCCCGCGAAGCCATCCGCAACGCGGAGCGCCGGACAGGCCTCGGCGAGGCAGACGACGAAGGCTGAGATTGACCGCCTATTGCGGGGCCGCTTCCGTGCAGGAGACCGCATAGTCGGTCGCGCTGTCGGATATCCCGGCGGACCGGGATACCGTATCGATCAGTACCCGGAATGTATCGGCACTGCACTCGGGACCGACCCGTGTCGGACTGCAGTCGAGCATGAGCGGGGCGTCCAGGATGCCCGGGATCGTCACGGCGGCCATCTCTTCCTGACCATACAGCGTGACATGCGCCGTGGTATTGCCTGCGCACTGATAGTCGATTTCCCGGCTTACCCCGAGCGCAGCCGCGCGGCCGGCGGGCGACGTATCCGGGGCGTCCATCAGTCCGGGACCTGAGGTTCCGGGTGAATAGCCGGAGCCCGTCGCATCGTCACATGCGGCGAGCAGCAGGGCCATCATCATGCAAAGTCCGATCGAACGCATGCGGTCGCTCCTCCTCTGCCCTCAGACGGACCTTAACATGGCCCGCGCAGATCGGAAACTTGCGTCACCGAATCCATACGCCCGGCGCGTTGGTCCTGTAGCCGAGCGATCTGTAGGCCGCATCGATCAGGCTCTGCCCCCTGTCATTCAGCAGGATGCCGTTGCCCATCTGGTTCATCGTGTAGCTGAAGGCGAGGCCGCAATCGGGGTCGGCAAAGCCGATCGATCCGCCTGCCCCGACATGGCCAAAGGCCCGGTCACCCATGATCGCGCTGGTTCCCGGTCCCATGTTGCGCCCGCGATTGTCCATCGACTTCATGAAGCCCGAGGCAAAGCGCGTCGGGATCAGCAGCGTGACATCCCTGTGGGTCGCTGTGGACACCAAAGTCATGTTCTGCAGCCGGTCGTTCGAGACGAGCTGGCCACTATTGGTCGCCAGTGGCGTGTACATCGCCACCTGGCCGCGCGCATTTGAAAGGCCGCCGCCACCGCCGATCTCGGCGGCCTGCATCTTACGGTCGTTGAAATCCCAGCCGCCGGTGTTCATGAAGCTCTTGTGCTGGATCGATTCCGGATCGGTCATCAGAAGCACGCCGAACTCGGTCGGCTCGTCGCCAGGCTGCGGCGCATATTGGCGGATCGGGGCGATGTGTACATCTTCCGTCTCCGGAAGGCCCAGCCAGAAGCGCGCACCGGTCGGCCCCGCCACTTCGTCACGGAAGAAGGTGCCCAGCGACTTGCCTGACACGCGGCGGACGAGTTCGCCGACCGTCCAGCCGAAATTGATCATGTGATAGCCGTTGCGCGCGCCGACTTCCCAGAAGGCTTCCTCGTCTTCCATGCGCTTGATCATGTAGTCCCAGTCGGCGAAGCCGCCGGGCTTCACCGGATCGCGCAGCGACGGCAGCGCGCTCTCATGGTTCAGCATCATCTGGACGGTGGTCTTCTCCTTCCCGTTCTTCGCGAATTCCGGCCAGTACTCCGCCACCAGTGCGTTCGGATCGAGCTCACCGCGGTCGATCAGGATGTGCGCACAGATCGCGGTTGCGGCCTTGGAGCAGGAGAAGACGATGGAGATCGTGTCTTCTCGCCAGGGGTCGCCGGTTTCCGGGTCGGCCATGCCGCCCCACAAGTCCACCAGCGTCTCGCCGTTCACCGACAGGCAGACCGATGCGCCCACCTCGCTGCGCTCGGCAAAGTTCTTCTCAAACTCGCGCTTCACTTCCTCAAAGCGCGGATCGCAGCGTCCTTCGACCGTCGATGCCATGTTCATCCTCCCAATGATTTTGGCAGAAGCATAAGCACGGCGCGCAGGCGATGCGAGCATGAAAAAGGGCCGTACCCCAGGGTACGGCCCCATTACGTCGCGGCAAGCGAGGCCTTAGCTGGCCGGTTCCTCGGTCGGGCTCGCCTTGCGCTTCGGCTTCTTCTTCGGCTTTTCCGTCTCGTAGCGGAACGACAGCTTGCTGTCGTCGTCCTTGTCGATGTCGATATGGACGACGCCGCCCTTCTGCAGTTCGCCGAAGAGCAACTCTTCCGCCATCGGTTTCTTGACGTGTTCCTGAATGGTCCGGGCCAGCGGCCGGGCACCCATATCGGCGTCGAAGCCGCGCTTGGCCAGCCAGTCGCGCGCCGCCTTGGTGATCTCGATGGAGACGTTGCGGTCTTCCAGCTGGACTTCGAGCTGGAGGATGAACTTCTCGACCACGCGATCGATGATTTCCGGCGTCAGGCCGCCGAAGGTGATCACCGCATCGAGACGGTTGCGGAACTCCGGCGTGAACAGGCGCTTGATCGCCTCGCCCTGCTCGTCGTCCTTCTTGCCGGCCCCGAAGCCGATCGAGTTCTTCGCCGCATCGGAGGCGCCGGCATTGGTCGTCATGATGACAACAACGTTCCGGAAGTCGACCTTGCGGCCGTTCGCATCGGTCAGCGAGCCGTTGTCCATCACCTGCAGAAGAATGTTGAACAGATCCGGATGGGCTTTCTCGATCTCGTCGAGCAGCAGTACGCAATGCGGATGCTGGTCGACGCCATCGGTCAGCAGGCCGCCCTCGTCATAGCCAACATAGCCGGGAGGCGCACCGATCAGACGGCTGACGGTGTGCCGCTCCATGTATTCCGACATGTCGAAGCGCAGCATTTCGACGCCCATGATAGAGGCGAGCTGCTTGGCGACTTCGGTCTTGCCGACGCCGGTCGGGCCGGCGAACAGGTAGGAGCCGATCGGCTTGTTCGGTTCGCGCAGGCCCGCACGGGCGAGCTTGATCGAAGCCGACAGGGCTTCGATGGCCTCGTCCTGCCCGTACACGACGCGCTTCAGATCGGTCTCCAGCGAGCGCAGCGCCTCGGCATCGTCGGTCGAGACCTGCTTCGGAGGGATGCGCGCAATCTTGGCCACAACGGCCTCGATATCCCGTACACCGACGGTCTTCTTGCGCTTCGCCGACGGCAGCAGCCACTGCGCAGCGCCCGCTTCGTCAATGACGTCGATCGCCTTGTCCGGCAACTTGCGGTCCGTGATATAACGGTCCGACAGTTCCACGGCGGACTTGATGGCATCGTTCGTATAGCGAAGACCATGGAAGTCCTCGAACCGCGACTTGAGCCCCGTCAGGATCTTGATGGTGTCCGGCACCGTCGGCTCGATCACATCGATCTTGCGGAAACGGCGGGACAGGGCCCGGTCCTTCTCGAAATGCTGCTTGTATTCCTTGAACGTGGTCGAGCCCATGCAGCGCAGGCCACCCGACTGGAGCGCAGGCTTCAGCAGGTTAGAGGCATCCATCGCGCCGCCAGAGGTCGCCCCGGCGCCAATGATGGTGTGAATCTCGTCGATGAACAGGATCGCCTTCTCCTGCTGCTCGAGTTCCTTCATCACGGATTTCAGCCGTTCCTCGAAGTCACCGCGGTAGCGCGTGCCGGCGAGCAGCGCGCCCATGTCGAGCGACCAGATGATTGCATCATCCAGGATCTCCGGAGCGTCGCCGTCGACGATCTTCTTGGCAAGGCCCTCGGCGATCGCCGTCTTGCCGACGCCCGGATCACCAACAAGGATCGGATTGTTCTTGTTGCGGCGGCACAGCACCTCGATACAGCGGTTGATTTCCAGCTCGCGTCCGATCAGCGGATCGATCTTGCCGGCGCGGGCCTTGGCATTGAGGTTCACGCAATAGGCGTCGAGCGCCTCGTGACCCTGCTTGACGGCATCTTCTTCCGCCGCTTCGGCGCCGCGCGGGCTGGACGGCCGGGACATCCCCGGCTGCTTCGCCACGCCGTGCGAGATGTAGTTGACGGCGTCGTAGCGCGTCATGTCCTGCTCCTGCAGGAAGTAGGCAGCGTGGCTTTCGCGCTCGGAGAAGATCGAGACCAGCACGTTCGCACCGGTCACTTCATCGCGGCCCGAGCTTTCGACGTGCAGGATGGCGCGCTGCACGACGCGCTGAAAGGCGGCCGTCGGCTGAACGCGCCCGTCGCCATCCTCGACGATCAGGCTGGTCAGCTCCTCATCGATGTATCGGATGAGATCGGCCCGGAGCGCCTCAAGATCGACCTTGCACGCTCCCATCACTTCTTTCGCGTGCTCATCCTCGGTCAGGGCCAGCAGGAGATGCTCGAGTGTCGCATACTCATGCTCCCGTTCGGAGGCGAGCGTCAGGGCTTTTTCGAGAGCCGTTTCCAGGGAGGGGGACAAGCGTGGCAAAGTGGAAGCCTTCCGGGTGCTAAGGGACTAGTCGTCTTTCTCCATGACGCATTGGAGGGGGTGTTCGTGGCGTCTTGCAAGATCCAGCACCTGGGCGACCTTTGTTTCGGCCACCTCATAGGTGTAGACCCCGCAAAGCCCCACGCCCTTCTGATGAACATGAAGCATGATCCGCGTCGCCTGCTCGCGCGAGCGGTTGAAGAAGCGTTCGAGAATGTGCACGACGAATTCCATCGGAGTGTAGTCGTCGTTGAGCAGCAGAACGCGGTAGAGCGACGGCTTCTTGGTGCGGACGCGCGTTTGCGTCGCAAAGTCGAAATCCGTTCCGTCGTCTCCCGACTGACCGCCACCGCCCGGACCCCCTGGCCCGGCAGGATCGCTCATGCGGAAATACGGAACGCCCTTGCTCATGTTTCCTAAGATATACGGTTCAGGGCCAGATTGAAGATGCGAAGCGCGGCAAATTGAGGGCTTGCCTGTTTTTGATGCAGCCGTGGTCAGCGTGCATCAACCAGCGAGATCAGCTCCTTCACCCGTTTTGCATTGGTGCCGAAGTCTGAATAGCCGATCCGCGAAGCGGAATAGACGGCGATGCGTGACTTGTCGGGCGCTCCGTCCACAGGCACGGCCTGGATGAAGACGTCATCCTTGAACTTCATGAGCGGCGTCACGGCGACAAAGGAAATCCTCAGCGTCTCCGGGTCCGAGGCACGCAGGCGCCACTCCTCGCGCTCCAGCACAAGGTCCATGACCGAATCGAAAACCTGTTTGGGGGTCTTCCCGAACACCGGCGAGGCCGCGTCCACTTTCACCATGCCGGCAAAGCCGTCCGGCGCCACCAGCCAGTTGTTCGGCCGTTCCGGACGCTTCAGGGCGGCAAACTCGATCAGTTCAGGCAAGCGCGACATGACTGCTTCCCTGCCACTTTCCCCATCAGGCAACAATCCCGATGGTGGAAAAATCCTTTCCGGTCAGGGAACATGGGCCCGGAGCGGCCAAGAGCGATCTGGCCCGAAACGAAAGAACCGGGCCAATCAGGCCCGGCTCTCCCTAATCTACTTCACTCTACGATTCCGGCTGCCTCGCATGAGGGACGCCGAACTCGAGACCTCATTTCGCAGCGAAGGCCATGAAAGGCTTGGCTGCGTCGCGCCATGCAGACATGCAAATCTCTGCCTGCGCGTTCATCTCTTTCGTATAAGCCGAAAACATCGACTTGGCAAATCCTGCCTGAATTTCCATCACTTCACGAACGTCCTTCGCCGCCGTGATCGCCTGGGTGGCTTCGACGCCCTGTTCCAGTGTCTTGGTGAAGAATTCCATGTTGCGGTCGCCGAGCGAGCGCATGATTTCGGTCGCGCCGGAGGCGCGTTCGCTCATCGCCTTGAGGCCGTTCTCGGCGTACTCGCCGAACATGCCGGCAAATCCGGAAAACTGCTCCATGCTTTCGTCAAGCATCTTCGTGGCGCTCGTGCTGGCAGCGCTTGCTTCCGGCTTGGCGCGTGTTTTTGTGGTCGTTGCTTTGGCCATGGGTGGGGTTCCTCTCAGACTCGTGCCCTGACGTTAGGTTACCTTTTTGACTTCGCGCGCGCAACAATTTTTTGTGCGGCGCAACAATGTCCGTCCAGCATATAGTTTGCATTGCTTGCGATCACGTTTCTGAAAATCCGGAAATCCATGCGTTAAGGTGTAGTCAACGGATTTCGGGGACTCTAGGTTAAGCCTCGGGGCGCCGGGGTTAACATTTCGGGAGAGACGTCGATGTTTCTGCGTTCATTCGCAGCCCTGGTCCGAGTCGTAGTTGCATCGTTGCTTGTCACCCTGACAGGCATCGGCACCGGTTCAGCCTTCGCTGACAAGTACGCCGCCATCGTCATCGATGCAGACACGCAGGATGTGCTGCACGCCCGCAACGCCGACGAGCCACGCTACCCCGCATCCCTGACCAAGGTGATGACCCTCTATATGCTGTTCGACGCGCTGAAGTCCGGAGAGCTGTCCCTGAACGACCAGCTGACCGTGTCGCGCTATGCCGCCAGCCAGGCGCCGTCGAACCTGCGGCTCAAGCCGAATTCCACGATTACGGTGAAGCAGGCGATCAATGCGCTGATCACCAAATCGGCCAATGACGTCGCCGTCGTCGTCGCAGAACGTCTGGGGCGCACCGAGCGCCGCTTTGCGCAGCTGATGACGGTGAAGGCCCAGTCGCTCGGCATGACCAATACGCATTTCGTCAACGCGTCCGGCCTGCCGGACACGCGCCAGATTTCGACGGCGCGCGACCTCGCGATCCTCGCCGAGGCCATGCTGCGCGACCATGCCGACTATTACCACTACTTCGCGGACCTCACCTTCACCTGGGGCGGACGCACCTACAAGAATCACAACAACCTGCTTGGCACGGTGGATGGCGTCGATGGCATCAAGACCGGCTACACGCGCGCATCGGGCTTCAACCTGATGGCCTCCGCAGAGCGCGACGGACACCGCGTGATCGCCGTGATGCTGGGCGGCTCGACCGCCAAAGCACGCGACTCCCATGTCGAAGCACTGATGGAAGCTGCCTTCAATTCCTTTGCCCTCCCTGTCGATCCTAACGATCCGACCCTGCGCACCCGCGTTGCCTTCGCTGAGCTCGAGACGCCCCGCAACATGGACGACGCCGCCGTGCCGATGCTGAATGGCAAGCCGATTACGGAAATCCTCGCGAAGGAAAGCCCGGGCGTGGCGCTTGCCGCCCTGATGGCCACACCTTCGGCGCAAGGCGATGTCGATGGCGATGATGATGGCGCAGACGTGCTGCCCGCAACGCTCACCTCCGCCACTGCCAGCCCTGCTGTGCTGGAGGTCAACGAAGTCACCCCGGCGCCCGTTGCGGAACCCGCGCCGTCGCTCCAGGCCCCGGTCCTGACCGAGCAGCCTGCCCTCACGCCAGACGAGTACCTGCGTCGCCAGATGAACAGGTAGGGTTGCCAGCCGCGGGCAACTGCCGGAAAACGCCGCGAACCCTGCAGGAGCAGCGCCCGTGGCCCAGACTCATGATCTCGACATCGCCCGGAATGTCATCCGCATAGAGCGCGACGCGCTCGAACAGCTGGAGGCCGGCCTCGACGATGCCATCGGCCGCGTCGCCGACCTGATCATGGCGACCGACAGGCATGTTATTGTCGCCGGCGTCGGGAAATCGGGCCATATCGGGCAGAAGATTGCGGCAAGCCTCGCCTCGACGGGCACGCCGTCCTTCTTCCTCCACCCCACGGAGGCCAGTCATGGCGACCTCGGCATGATCGTGCCGGGCTCGGTTGTGATTGCGATTTCGTACACCGGCGAGAGCCGTGAACTGGTGGATCTGCTGCGGTACTGCAAGGCCAACGCGATCCCGCTGGTCGGCATGACGCGGGCCGCCGAATCGACGCTCGGCCGTGCCTCGACTGAGATCCTGCTGCTTCCCACCGTGACTGAAGCGTGTCCCAATGGCCTCGCGCCGACGTCGTCGACCACAATGTCGCTCGCCCTCGGGGACGCCCTCACGATCGTGCTGATGGAACGGCGTGGCTTCTCACGCGAGGATTTCGGCTCCCGCCACCCGGGCGGCAAGCTCGGCCGCTCCCTCCAGACGGCAGGCGACTATGTTGACTCCCGGCACGAGGAGATGCCGGTCATGCCGTCAGGCGCGACCTTCAACGAAGTCATCATCGGCATTTCGGAAGGCCGCAAGGGATGTGTCGGGATCGTCGATGCCGACGGTCGCCTGGTCGGCATGGTCACCGACGGCGACCTGCGCCGCGCCATGCTGGCTGGCAAGATGGGCGGCACGGCGCAGGACGTGATGACCGCCAGTCCGCGAACGATCGCGCGGGACGAGCGCATGTCCGCCGTCATCAAGCGCTTCACCGAAAACCGCATCTCGAATGCCTTCGTGACCGACGGGGGCAAACCCGTCGGCCTGATCGACATGAAGGACCTGCTGGCCGAAGGCTACGTCTGAGCGCCTATTTGCCGAGCTGGAACAGCACGCTCACATTCGCCGTGTATTCGACCTCACCACCCGCGACGGGCGTCGGGGCGGCCCCGTCCATCGCCATCGCCTCGGCCTTGCGGGCCATCATCATCGGCTGCGGCGAATAGCTGCCGCCCTCGGTGATCTTTACGATCCGCACCACGCGCAGGCCCGCCGCATCGGCATAGAGCTTCGCCCGCGCCAGCGCGTCGGCCATGGCCTTGCGGCGCGCCTCGTCCTGCACGCCGGAATCGTCGTCGAGGGCAAAGCTGACGCCGTTGAACGTGTTGCCGCCGGCATTCACCAGGCTGTCCATCGTCGCGCCGAGATTATCGAGGTCGCGCACCTTCACCGTCAGCTGATTGGAGGCCGTGTAGCCTGCAAGGCGCTGCTGGTGCTGCACCGTCCCGTCCTTCTGCCTGAGCTCGACATAGTCATAGCGCGGCCAGAGTGAGAGGTTGGAGGTCTGCATGTCCTTCGCCGCGACGCCGGCTGTTTTCAGCGCATCGAAGACGCCATTCATCGCCTCGGCCTGCGCCGACATGGCCTCGGCCGCCGTCTTGCGCTCGACCTGCACGCCAGCCGACAGGTAGGCGATGTCCGGCTCGCGGCTGACGCTGGCCTCGGCATTGATCTCAAGCGTCGTCTCCGGCTGGATCGAATTCGGATTGACGGAAGCGGCGGCCACCGGCGCCGCCTCCTGGCTCATCGCCTGAAGCTGCGCGCAGGCAGCCTGCGGCACGATCAGCGCGAGGGCGAACAGGGACGAAATCGGCGTCACGAAGCGGCGCATGGAACTCTCCTTGGTATCGGGAGCCGGCACTATCCGACCAAACCGGGAGAGAGGCAATCGGCGCGCGGTGAGCTCAGGCTGCTTCGTAGCCGAGCGGGTTGCGGCTTTGCCACGTCCACTGGTCGCGGCACATGTCTTCCAGCGTGTTCTCGGCCTTCCATCCGAGCGTCTCCTCGGCGAGCGACGGATCGGCCCAGAAAGCGGCGATATCACCGGCTCGCCGCGGCTCGAACCTTAGCGGGATGCGCCGGCCGCTGGCCTCTTCGAACGCCTTGACGACATCCAGCACGGAAGAGCCGTGACCTGTCCCGAGATTGAGGGTCACCGGACCATGTGTGTGACGGAAGCGGTCGAGGGCGAGGACATGCGCGCGGGCAAGGTCGACCACGTGGAGATAGTCACGTACGCCCGTGCCGTCCGGTGTGTCGTAGTCATTGCCCCAGATGTTCAGGAACGGCCGACGGCCGACGGCAACCTGCGCCACATAGGGCATGAGATTGTTGGGCACATCGTTCGGATCTTCCCCGATCAGGCCGCTCGGATGCGCTCCGATCGGATTGAAATAGCGCAGGATGGCGATGTCGCGCATCGCGCCGGACGCGGCGATGTCATTGAGCAGCATTTCCGCGGCCTGCTTCGAGCGGCCGTACGGGCTCGTCGGCTGGAGCGGATGGGATTCGGTGTAAGGCAGGAAGACCGGCTCGCCATAGACGGTCGCGCTGGAGGAAAAGACCAGCTGGTGCACGCCGGCGTCCAGCATGGCCGAGGCCAGGGCGTGCGTGCCCAGCGTGTTGACGCTGTAGTAGTCGAGCGGGCGTTCGGTCGACTCGCCGACAGCCTTCAGACCGGCGAAGTGGATAACGGCGCGGCATTCATGCTTGCCAAGCAGATGCGCCATCTTGCCGGTGTCCCGGACGTCGCCCTCATACCAGGTCAGCGTGCGGCCGGTGAGCCGGCTTACGCGCCGGATCGCCTCGGGCGTCGAATTGACGAAATTGTCGACCACGACCGGCTCATAGCCGCGCGCGAGCAGCTCAACGCAGGTGTGGGTGCCGATATAGCCGGCCCCGCCGGTGACAAGTACGCGCGTCATGGCCGCACCCCTGCAAGAAACATGCTCTTCTTCGGGACGTTAACCATCGCGGCGGCAATCGGCCGCGGGCGACGTCCGCCAGGCTCAGCAAATCCATTGCGCGCCTGCTGTCCGCCGCCTAAACGGATGCCAGGTGGGCTTGTAGCTCAGTTGGTTAGAGCGGACCGCTCATAACGGTTTGGTCGCAGGTTCGAATCCTGCCGGGCCCACCATCCGACACCGGCGAGCCGGCGGCGCTGGGGGACTCTCAGACCAGATTCCTGATTTCTTCCCGGAAATACTCGATCGTCGGCCGGAGCCCGTCCTCGAGCGTCACCTTCGGGCGCCACTGCAGCTGCTCATTGGCGCGGGTAATATCGGGCCGGCGCTTGCGGGGATCATCCTGGGGCAGCGGCTTGTGGGTGATCTTCGAGGTGGACCCCGTCAGCTCGATCACCTTCTCGGCCAGTTCGAGCATGGTGAACTCGCCCGGATTGCCGAGGTTGATCGGGCCGGTGATGGCGTCGTCGGAGTTCATCAGGCGCATCAGGCCGTCGACCAGATCCGACACAAAGCAGAAGCTGCGCGTCTGCCTGCCGTCTCCGTAGATGGTGATATCCCGTCCCTGCAGGGCCTGCACAATGAAGTTGGATACCACCCGGCCATCGTTCGGATGCATCCGCGGACCATAGGTGTTGAAGATCCGGGCGACTTTGATCTGCACCTTGTGCTGGCGGTAGTAGTCGAAGAACAGCGTCTCGGCGCAGCGTTTCCCTTCATCATAGCAGGAGCGGATGCCGATCGGGTTCACGTTGCCCCAATAGTCTTCCCGCTGCGGATGGACGTCCGGATCGCCATAGACTTCCGACGTCGAGGCCTGAAGGATCCTGGCCTTCACCCGCTTGGCCAGACCCAGCATGTTGATCGCGCCATGCACACTGGTCTTGGTCGTCTGGACCGGGTCGTGCTGGTAGTGGATCGGACTCGCCGGACAGGCGAGGTTGTAAATCTGGTCGACCTCGACAAACAGCGGAAACGTGATGTCGTGGCGCATGATCTCAAAGCGCGGATTCTCCAGAAGGTGCGCGACGTTGCTGCGCCGGCCCGTGAAGAAGTTGTCGACACAGAGGACTTCGGCACCGGTGTCGAGCAGGCGCTCGCACAGGAAAGAGCCGATGAATCCGGCACCGCCGGTTACGAGGATTCGAGGGACGTAATGCATGGCTTTGCGAAAAGAAAATCCGGGACAAGTCGATATGACCGAAACCTGTGCTTGCAAGTAACTTGCCGCGTCAGACGCCCATTCAAGGCTCCGGTTGAGCCGATTCTTCCCGAGTTCGCTTGAATCGCCAAGCCCCTTCAATTAGTGCAGTATCAGGTTGGCCCCATGGGGAAAGCGCCATGCGTGGGCGCCGAGCGGGCCGGTACATCGTATTTGCGGGGGAGAACGCGTTTCGTTGACCCGAACTGTATTTGTCACCGGAGGCGCCGGCTATGTTGGCGCTCACTGCTGCAAGGCATTTTCCGAGGCCGGCTGGAATGTCGTGGTTTACGACAATCTCTCCCGGGGCTGGCGTGACTTTGTCAAATGGGGATCGCTGATCGTCGGCGACCTGCTGGACGAAGCCGCCCTGTCGCGCGCGATTTCGCATACAAGGCCGGACGCTGTCGCGCATTTCGCAGCCCTCGCCTATGTCGGTGAGTCGGTCGAGAATCCGGGAATGTACTACCGGAACAATGTCGTCGGGACGCTCAACCTGCTCGGCGCCATGCGGGAGCACAATGTGCGCAACCTGGTCTTCTCCTCGACCTGCGCCACCTATGGCCCGCCGGTGCGCATACCGATCGACGAGTCGCACCCGCAGGATCCGATCAATCCGTACGGGCGGACCAAGCTGATGGCGGAGTGGCTGCTGCGCGACTTCGATGCCGCCTTCAATCTGCGGTCCGTGGCCCTTCGCTATTTCAATGCCGCCGGGGCCGACCCGGACGGGGAAATCGGCGAACGCCATGAGCCGGAGACCCACGTCATCCCGCTCGCGCTGCGCGGAGCGGGCACCGACAGCTACGAGTTCCAGGTGTTCGGCACCGACTACGACACGCCCGACGGGACGGCCATCCGCGACTATATCCATGTCTGCGACCTTGCCTCCGCACACCTCAAGGCACTCGACCACCTGCAGGCCGGTGGTGAAAGCGCCGCCATCAATCTCGGCACGGGGACCGGGACCAGCGTGCTCGAGATCCGCGATGCGGTGGAGGCGGTGACAGGCCGGAAGATACGCACCAAGCTCTGCCCGCGCCGCCAGGGTGATCCTTCGAAACTCGTTGCCAGGCCCGACAAGGCGCTGGAGATGCTGGGCTGGCGCGCCGAACGCTCCGACATCCGGACGATTATCGAGGATGCCTGGACATGGCACCAGGCGGAGATGGCCCGCGCCGGCGCCTGACCGCGAAGCCGCTGCCCTATTGGCGCGCCCGGAAAACGTGGACAACCGCGCCGTCAGGGCCTGTCTCCGGCTCGGCGGGCGGTGTCTTTTCGCTGGTCCAGTAGGAGACGCAGGGAATCTTCGACGTGTCGCAGCGATAGGAGTATTTCCGGGCAATTTCGCGGACTTCACCCAACAGGCCTTCTTCCAGCGTGATCGGCTTCAGGCCGAGGCCGAGGAACCGGTCGTTGGACACGTGGAGGTCGTTCTCCGCCGCCTCATTTCGCGGGTTGGCGACATAGGCAATGTCCGCACCGGTCAGGCCGGCGATCATCTGCGCGAGATCCCGCACACGATGGGTTTCGGTCATCTGATTGAGGATGCTCACGCGCTCACCCTTCTTCGGCGGGTGCTCGAGCGCCAGCTCGATACAGCGGCAGGTGTCCCGGATATGGATGAAGGCGCGCGTCTGGCCGCCGGTGCCATGTACCGTCAGCGGATATTTCACCGCCGCCTGCATCAGGAAGCGATTCAACACGGTGCCATAGTCGCCATCATAGTCGAACCGGTTGATCAGCCGCTCGTCCATCGAGGTTTCGGCCGTCTGCGTTCCCCAGACGATGCCCTGATGCAGGTCGGTGATCCGGACACCGTCATTCTTGTTGTAGAAATAGAAGAACAGCTGATCCTGCGTCTTGGTCATGTGATAGATCGAACCGGGGTTGGCGGGGTACAGGATTTCCTGTTCGTGCTCGCCCTGATCGGTCTCCACCTTGATCTTCAGGTAGCCTTCGGGGATCTGCATGCCCGCCGTTCCGTAGCCGTACACACCCATCGTGCCGAGATGGACAAGGTGGATGTCCTGTCCGGACTCGACGATCGCGGCGAGCACGTCATTGGTGGCGTTGAGGTTGTTGCTGACCGTATAGCGCTTGTGCCGGGACGATTTCATCGAATAGGGCGCAGCGCGCTGTTCGGCGAAATGGATGATCGCGTCGGGCCGCTCCTCTTCGATCAGTGTCAGCAGGCGATGATAATGCTCGCCCACCGTGAAATTATGGAAGGCGATCCTGCGGCCGGTCAGGGCCTCCCAGACCTTCAGGCGCTCACCGATCGGACGGATCGGCGTGAGCGAGGATACTTCGAGCTCGATATCGATGCTGCGGCGGGACAGGTTGTCGACGATAACAACATCGTGCCCCTTCTGCGAAAGGTGGAGGCTCGTCGGCCAGCCACAAAACCCGTCTCCACCCAGGACAATGATCTTCATGTCGTCCTCACCGATGCTCCGGCACGATCCGGCCGGGCGGCTATCGCGCTGCGCCCGCAGTTCAATTGCAGACCCAAACAGCTATTGCCGCAAGCCTCAAGGCGGTCCGGTAGACAATATCGCGGCGCAGCCGCAGTTTAGCCGTGTCCGGCCTTCCTATCGAAATAGGCATGGGTGCCGCGATGGATCACGTGGTCATCCGTCGCAATTTCGTGGGCTTCGTAGTCGGCCAGCCCCTTCACTTCGGAGTAGACCGAGCCGAAATCGGCATAGCAGGCGTCCAGCAGGGCCTCGAAACTGTCGATGACGAAATAGGTCTGCTGGAAGTCGTCGATGATGTATTTCGTCCGCATCAGGCGTTTGACGTCGAACGCGATCCGGTTCGGGCTTTCATCCTCCAGCGAGAACACCGTCTCCTGCGGGCTGGACAGGATGCCGGCTCCGTAGATGCGAAGGCCCGCGTCTTCCCGGATCAGACCGAATTCCACAGTGTACCAGTAGAGCCGCGCCAGATTGTGCAGCTGGCCAAGGCCCATGGCGCGCTGGCCACCCTTGCCATAGGCTTCCATGAAATCGGCGAAGGCCGGGTCTGCCAGCATTGGCACATGACCGAAAATGTCGTGGAAAATATCCGGTTCCTGCAGGTAGTCGAACTCCGCTTCCGGCCGGATGAAAGCGCCTGCCGGGAACCGGCGATTGGCCAGATGATCGAAGAAAATGTCATCCGGTACCAGCTCCGCCACCGGCACCACGCGCCAGCCGGTAATCTTCTCCAGCCGGTCCGACAGGCGGCCCATATCCGGTATGCCCGATGGCGACAGTTCCAGCGCCGCCATCGCCTTCAGCGCGGCGGTACAGGCTCGGCCCCGCATGACCTCCTTCTGGCGCCGGAACAGCCGGTCCCATCTGTCGTGCTCGGCTGCGCTGTAGGTGTCCCACGCCTGGTCGATGGTGAAATCGGCCGCGCGCGGAGCATCGTGGTAGCGGTTCTTCGGGGTTGTGATGTCCATAAAGCCATTATAGGCCGGTTCGGAAATTAGTTCCATATGAAACTATTTTCGCGTACCTCGGTGGCAATTCGGCACGATGCACGTCCGGCCTTGACCTTGCGCGCCACAAGCCGGATCACTTCCAAAGCGCTGCCGCTGGTCTGCAGAGGCTTATCTTGGGAGGACAGGACCTGAATGACTCTTCAGCCAAGCGCCCCTCCTGAGTTTTCCGTCCTGATCGTGAACTATAATGGGGGTGCGTATGTGCAGGACGCACTCGATTCGCTTTCCCGCCAGACCTTCCGCGACTTTGAAGTGATCCTGATCGACAATGCCTCGACCGATGGCTCGGTCGACAAGCTGGATACGCGTGATCTGCCGGGGTTCGTGCTGCTCGCAGAGTCGGAAAACCACGGCTATGCCGGCGGCATGAACCGGGCCGCGGCGAGGGCACGGGGCAGATGGCTGGTCGGGTTGAATCCCGATGCAGTCGCGGACGCTGCCTGGCTCGGCGAAATCCACGCCGGACTGAAGCGCCATCCGACAACCTCGATGTTTGCCTCGGCACAATATGACCGCGCTGACCCGGGCATCCTGGACGGTGCCGGGGATGCCTACCTCGTCTTCGGCATGCCCTGGCGCGGCGGTTTCGGACGCCCGGCCAGCGAGCTGCCGGGAGAAGGCGAGTGCTTCAGCCCCTGCGGCGCAGGCGGCGTTTTCGGCCGCGATGTATTTCACGCGCATGGCGGCTTTGACGAAAGCTATTTCTGCTTCTGCGAAGATGTCGATCTCGGCTTCCGTCTTCGGCTGGCCGGCGAGACGTGCGTTTTCCTGCCGAAAGCCGTCATTCATCATGTCGGTGGTGGCCTGTCCGGCCGCGCAAGCGATTTCTCAATCTATCATGGCTCCCGCAACCGGATCTGGACCTACGCCAAGGACATGCCGGCACCGCTGTTCTGGATCACCCTGCCGGGACATGCTGCCCTGTCGGCCTATATCCTCGTTCGCGGTGTCATGACCGGTCGTGTCCGGCAGACCTGGCGCGGCATGTGGGACGGTGTGCTTGGGGCCGCGGAAATGCGCCGAAAGGGACGCCAGAGCAGGAAACACATGCGCGTGCCGCTTTGGCACCTCGCCCGCGCCATGGCCTGGAATCCATTCCGCATGAGCCAGCGCAAGGTCCACGTTCGGGAACTCGCCGATCTAGCCCCGATCAGCGGCTCCAGTGCGTCAAAAGCCCTTTGAGATAGGCTCCGTATTCGTTCTTGTATTCGGCGGCGAGCTTTTCCAGCTGGGCGTCGTCGATGAATCCCTTGCGCCACGCGACCTCTTCCGGACAGGCGATCTTCATGCCCTGACGCTTTTCGACGGTCTGGACGAATTGCGAGGCCTGGATCAGGCCGTCGAACGTGCCGGCGTCGAGCCAGGCAGTGCCACGAGCAAGCCGGTGCACACGCAGGTCGCCCCGCTTCAGATAGGCCTCATTGATGGATGTGATTTCGAGTTCGCCCCGCGGCGAAGGCTTCACTTCGCGGGCGATGTCGACGACGTCTTCATCATAGAAATACAGGCCGGTGACGGCCCAGTTACTCTTCGGCGCCTTCGGCTTTTCCTCGATCGACAGGGCGTTGCCGTTCTCATCGATTTCGACGATGCCGAACTCCGAAGGATTGTTGACCTGACAGGCGAAGACTTCCGCCCCCGCCCCCATCGCGCCCGCCTTTGACAGTTCCCCGCTGAGGCCGGAGCCGTAGAACATGTTGTCGCCGAGCGCGAGCGCGCTCTTGCTGCCGCCGACAAAATCCGCCCCGATCAGGAAGGCCTCAGCCAGGCCCCGCGCCTCCGGCTGCTCTGCATACTGAAAGCTCATACCCCAGGCACGACCATCGCCCAGCAGGGGCCGGTACAGCGGCAGGGCATCCGGCATGGAAATGATCAGGATGTCGCGGATGCCGGCAAACATCAGCGTCGTGATCGGATGAAAGATCATCGGCTTGTCATAAACGGGAAGCAGCTGCTTCGAGACGCCGCGCGTGATCGGGTAGAGCCGCGTGCCCTTGC
The DNA here is from genome assembly GCA_020638455.1 of Hyphomonas sp. GTDB lineage: Bacteria > Pseudomonadota > Alphaproteobacteria > Caulobacterales > Hyphomonadaceae > Hyphomonas. The sequence goes on from JACKIK010000001.1 coordinate 150,430, forward strand.
CCCCGGCTAGAATAATGCCCTTCATGCGTTCCAGTCTCCGGTCTTCACCAATTGTTCGACGCACGTCTGCGCGCTGCTCCGCCAGTCCGGCAACACAACGCCATAGGCGCCGGCAAGCCGGGAACACTCCAGCCGCGAATTGGCCGGACGCATCACCGGCGTCGGGTATTCGGCTGAGGTGATGCGCTTCACGCGCGCCACCGGGCCGCCTGCATCCGCGCTGCAGCCGAACACATGTTCGGCAAACTCCGCCCAGCTCGCTTCACCGCTTGCCGTCATGTGATAGATGCCAGGCTTCACCGGGCTGCTTCCGGACAGGATCTGCCCTGCGATTGTCAGGATGCCCGCCGCAATATCAGCCGCGCTGGTCGGGTTGCCGCGCTGATCGTGCACCACACCCAGTTCCTCGCGCGCCGCGCCGACGCGCAGCATGGTCTTGACGAAATTCTTGCCGACCGGGCTGTAGACCCACGCCGTGCGCAGGATGACATGCAGCGGATTGGCCGCGGCGACCGCTTCTTCGCCCGCCAGCTTGGAACGGCCGTAGACCCCGAGCGGGGCAACCGGATCGGTTTCGGAATACGGCTCCGGCTTGGTCCCGTCGAACACATAGTCCGTTGAAATATGGATGATGGGTATGCCGGCTCGCGCCGCTGCCGCAGCCAGCTCGCCTGCCGCCACAGCGTTCAGCGCAAATGCCGCTGCCTCGTCGCTTTCGGCCTGGTCGACGGCCGTATAGGCCGCCGCGTTGACGATCAGGTCCGGCCGGTCATCCGCCATCGCGGCAGCAATCGAAGCCGGATCGAGGATGTCGAGTTCCGGCCGTCCGCGCGAGACGATCTTCACGCCAGCCGGCGGCTGCCCGGTTGCCAGCGCGCGCGCGACCTGTCCGGCCCCGCCCGCCACGAGAATCGTCTTCTCAGCCATGCCTGCGTTCCATTCGACCCGAACCCTGCTTTACGCTTTTTGCGGCTCGGCCAGGCCGAGCCGTTCGCCGGAATAGACAGATTTACGCAGCGGCGTCCACCAGTCGGCATTGTCGAGATACCAGCGCACCGTCTTGGCCAGACCGGACTCGAAATTCTCCTCGGCGCGCCAGCCGAGTTCATCTTCCAGCTTTGTCGCATCGATGGCGTAGCGATGGTCATGCCCCGGCCGATCGGTCACGAACTTGATCAGTTCGCGGCGCGGTCTGCCGGCCGGCACCAGCCGGTCGAGTACGTCGCAGATCCGTTCGACCACATGAAGATTGGTCCGCTCGTTGCGCCCGCCGACATTATACGTCTCCCCCAGCCGCCCCTTCGTCGCGATCAGCGACAGGGCCTTTGCGTGGTCCTCGACATACAGCCAGTCGCGGATGTTGGAGCCGTCGCCATAGACCGGCAGTTCCTTGCCTTCCAGGGCATTGAGAATGACCAACGGGATCAGCTTCTCAGGGAAGTGGTACGGCCCGTAGTTGTTCGAACAGTTCGAGACGACGACCGGCAGGCCATAGGTACGGAACCAGGCCTTGGCGAGATGGTCCGAAGCCGCCTTCGACGCCGAATAGGGCGAGGAAGGATCGTAGGGCGTTGTCTCATGGAACAGGCCTTCCGGCCCGAGCGAGCCGTACACCTCATCCGTCGAGACATGCAGAAAACGGAAAGCGTCCTTCACCTCGCCCGCCGCCGACCCGCTCCAATACGCACGGGCCGCTTCCAGCATGGAATAGGTACCGATCACGTTGGTTTCGACAAAATCCCTCGGGCCCGAGATCGACCGGTCGACATGGCTCTCAGCCGCCAGATGCAGGATTTGCTGCGGCGCTTCGCGCGCAATGATCTCCGTCATGGCTTTCTGGTTGCAGATATCCTCGACGATCAGCCGACACCGTCCGGTTGCTTCCGCCGGCGCGATGTTGGCGCGATTGGCGGCATAGGTCATCTTGTCGATGACCAGCACTTCGGCGCCCTGCTCCAGCACCAGATGGCGCACCAGCGCCGACCCGATAAACCCGGCACCTCCCGTGACGACAATCTTACCCACTGTATCCTCGACCCAATTTCATGTTCGACTGATCTCTTTTCGTGCTTGCGATAGCAATTCTGAGCGGAAGGTGAGGCGATTGGCGGGCAATCGCGCCTTTTCGATCAGCCTGGTCGCGCCGCTGGCTTCTGAACTGCTTTAGAATGGGAATTGTACTGATCGAGAATGCCCCTAACCTCGCCATAGGCGCGTATCCGGCCTTCATCCAGCCACATCGCCGTATCGCAATTATCCAGGATCAGCTGAGGGCTGTGCGACGCCAGAACGAGTATGCCCGCGCGCCCGACAAAGCTCTGCATGCGCTGCGTGGCCTTTTCCTTGAACGCGATATCGCCTGCACTCAACCACTCGTCCAGGATAAGGATCTCTGGTTCGAAAGCGGTGGCAATCGCGAACGTCAGTCGCATCCGCATACCGGCCGAGTAGGCGTCCATCGGCATGTCCAGAAACTCACCCAGCTCTGAAAAGTCGGCAATTTCCTGTCGACGCGCTTCGATTTCGCGACGGGAATAGCCTGCCGCCAGACCGCGAAGGGTAATGTTGCGATGCCCCGTGGCTTCAACCTGGATACCCAAGTTGATATTGATCAGGCTCGTGATGCGGCCCACGGCGGTTAACCGGCCAACCTCCGGCGCAATAATTCCCGCCAACACCTGCAGAAGCGTGGTCTTTCCGGACCCATTTTGTCCGATGATTGCGAGCCGATCGCCCTGTGACAAGCGGAACGAAACGTCCTGCAATGCCCTCACGCCGCGGAGCCGTCCCGACTTGCTCCACACCAGACGGCCGTCGGCAGGAGCGTCGCTGTCGTGCAGGACATTGCCCCTCGCCCGAAACGTCACGCCAAGACCTTCGGCTTCAAGAAAAGCGGTACCAAGGCGCTGAGACATAACAGGCTTTTTGGGCGGATGGGATCTCACGTCTGCAATCGCGGTCATCACTCAGACCCAGTAAGGCAATCTGCGGTGAGACAGCCCACCAATTACGAGGGCTATCACAAACATTACCACTGTGAAGATGCCGATATAGGCCCAGCTATGCGGATCAGGTTGCTTTCCCAGGATCGGTGCCGAAAAGATTTCGAGTGCATGGGTGAAGGGATTCAGCTCCGAGATCGTCTTGCGCAGACCCGGGGCTTCATTCTCATTTCTGACCCAAAGCACCGGCGTGGTGAAGTAGAACACGCGCGTGACTGATTGCATGAGATGGTCGATGTCTTGGACACGCGCCGCCAAATAACCGAACGCAAGCTGGACGAACACGACATTGAGCAGGAGCACGAAAAAGGCCGGCACAGCCATCCAGGCGATCGGGTGCAGTCTGAAGCCAAAGCCGAACAGAATGGCAACGGCGACCTGGAAGTTGATCGCAAATACGAACAGTGAGCGCGCTATGCTCTTGAAAATATATATCGAATGCGGGAGCGGCGCACTCTTGATCCAGGTTCTCGCGACCCGGAATACAGCACACCCATCTGTAACGTTTCCCAAAAGAAAGGTGAAGATTGCGAAATTTACGGCGACATAAACCGTAAATTGACTATGCCCGACATCGGAGAAGTGACCGAAGAACACCGTGATGGAGGCAACGAAAACGAGATAGGAAATAACGATCCAAGCGAGTCCCAGCCTACTGCGCCGATAGCGCTGCTGGATCTCGTCCGTGGCAAAGGCAATCCACAGGGCGGGCCTGCGGGCACCCGCCAACAGGTCGCGCACAACAACTCCCAAATCAAAATGGGACCGGGCGAAGAACGGCATGTACATAAACAATTGGCCTCTCCGTAACGACGTCACTTTTCTCGCCTCCTCAGGGTTGAGCGGCTAAAGAAAATTGCCGCTTTGAGCAAGGGACGAATTCACATCGCAGCGCCACCTCACCGTTTGAGGCTGATCAGCACTTCAATACACTCAGCCCTAATTCCCCGGTTGATGTAATCGATCGTCACCACATGAGTTGGCATGCCGCAGGCGTCGCAAACGAAGCCAGAAATATCGTAACCCCAATCTGTGGCGACCAACGCCCCCGCTGATCGGTCGGGCGTCCGTGGTACTGTTGGTCCTCAAAATGCAGAATGTCACCGCTTTCTGCCCGCTTGGCACGGGCCGAAGTGGGCTGATGCTTGTTCACAAGCGGGACTGTAAAGACATGAGCCCCGCCGGTTTTCAGGACTCGACTGACCTCGCACAGTGCGGACGCGGGATCCAGCACGTGCACGAGTACGTCCTGGGTGACAAATAGATCAAACGATGCATCCGGAAATGTCAGGGCCTCTAAGTTCTCACATCTAGCATTGAATTCCGGGTGCGTAGCGCCTTTGGGCACATCGTGAAAATGATAGGAACGCTCATATTTGCGGCACTCGCGCCCAAGCCGCTCGGACACGCCTCGCTCGCCTGGAGAGGATTCATGAATATTTGCAAATCGCCACTTGGGAAAGTACTGCTTGAGCACAGTCATTAAGGCCCGCTCACGCGGCAGAGAACCACAACCCGAACAAAGAAGATGGTCGCGGAACCAATCGTACTTGGGATCGCATACAACACCAGATTCACATATGTCGCAAAAGCCACTATGGCTGAACTCTAACCCCACAGCCGCTCTACCTGATCGTTCATCTGCATCCACATGGTCCAAATGATCATCAAGTTATTGACAGTAACTACGTTTGACATCCGAACCAAAAGCAGAAAACAGACACCTTCGCGCAGCCGCCGACAACCGAGGCAATCAAAAGGGCCATGAAGAGATACGGCATTCTCTCAATTAAGCCTCGCATCGACCCCCGGAATGCCCCATCTTTTGAATCCTTGTATGGGCTGGTAGGGCAGAATACGGGCAACCTGCTTTTCACCAACGCAGTGTGGAGCCAGATAGCAGGCGAAAAGGAACGGGTAGGTTTTACCTTTGACCCTGAAGCGCTTAACGACCGGCTAGATGGACTCATTATCCCAGCAGCTAACTGGCTGAGTCCACTCGTCGATTTCTCGGAACTAGGACGCCTTGTCGACCGGCTGAGAATCCCTGTGGTCCTGATTGGCCTGGGTGCACAGGATGCTAATTTCTCGGGCGAGATCGCAGTTCCGGCGGGAACTCGGCTATTTGTCGAGGCCGTATCGGCACGCTCCGCAGCTATCTCGGTGCGAGGCAGTTACACAAAGCACCTCCTGAACGGCATGGGGATCGACAATGTCATAGTGACGGGCTGTCCATCGCTTTGCCACGACTTCCGACATTTCAGGGAGTTCGACCGGGTCCACGTTCGCTTCGAAAAAGGGCTGCTGCATTCGACCCGGTTCTCGGCCGATCACGAACCTTTTGCCCATACCCCATCGGTTCACCGAGAGATCTTCCGCCTCGCTTTCGCGCATGATGTGGATTTGCTGATTCAGTCGGAGCGAGAGGAAATGTATAGTCTTACCCAGCTCGATCCGGCTGGGCTTCTCGACGAACGACTGAAGCGTCTGCTGCTGGAAATCTATGGGGCGCCAGATTGGCACATACTTTCATCCTACTTCCACAAGCACTGCCAGCTGTTCTTCGATGTCGACAACTGGGCCAAGGCACTCGAACGATATGACTACGTGTTTGGGACCCGTCTGCACGGCACAATCATGGCGCTAAATTCTGGCGTGCCCGCATTCATGCTTCACCATGACAGCCGCACAAGAGAACTATGCGAATTTTCTGCGATCCCCTCAGCTGATGCGAAGTCCTTCAAACTGTCACCCGGCAGTATCAAGCGCGCTGTAGAAAGCACCCATTTTGGCGCCTTCTACAGGCGCAGGGAACAGATCAAGCATGTCTACCAGAAATTTCTTCAACTAAATGACCTACAAATGAACCATTTCTAATTTTGGTAGTGCGTTGATCGAAATACGATTGTTGCAGTTTGCTCCCGCAAATTCATGTCGCTACCTGACATATCCTCTATTTATGTTAGGAGCAGGAAACCTCACCTGCAGAACAGCCTAGCGTTACATTTCGGGCCAGCATTTAGGAGTTTAAGCAAAACGTGTCCAAAACGCGAACTCAGCCAAACAGGCCTGCCCTGCCCACCGCAATATCACCGGCTCAGCTCATCGTTCTCGGCATGCACCGCTCAGGCACGTCCGCGCTGACGGCCGCGCTCAATTCAATGGGGGCCTTTGTCGGAGATGAAGATGCGCTGACGGGCAAGAATTGGGAAAACCCGGTCGGATTCTTTGAGCGCAAGGACATGCGCGCCATTTGCGATTCGACCCTGCATGCTTGCGGAGCAGAATGGTGGAAAGTTGCCAATTTTGATGCCGAGCGGGTGCCCCATTCGGTGGTCCAGGCAAAGTTGCCGGAGATGCAGGCGGTCGTGTCGCGTCTGAACGAAGGGGCCGGCAAGGAGGGAGTATGGGTCGCCAAGGAGCCCCGTCTCTGCTTTTTGTATCCTATCCTGCAACGTGTTCTTCTTCAACCACAGCTCATCCTGGCCGTGCGTCACCCTGTCGAGGTCGCCAAGTCGCTCCGGCACCGCAATGGCTTCACCCTCGCTGCCGGCCTCGCTCTCTGGGAAGCCTACACGGCCGCAGCGATCCGGTCTTCAACCGGCAATCGGCACGTGATTGTGAATTATGATAATCTAGTTTCAGATCCGAGCCGGACGCTCAGCAAGCTGGCCGGAGATCTTGAGGCGCAAGGAACAAAAGGTCTCGATCCTGACCGGGGCGCACAAGGTATCTTGACAAACCTACGCCGGGAAACTGTCGAGCGTGAATACGATCACCTTCTGACACCGGCACAGGCACAACTTTGGGAGTGCCTCCGAAGTGGAGCCTTGCCCGATGAAAAGGTCTCACTATCGGAACAGGGCCGCGAGACCCTCCTTGCCTTCGAGGTAGACGAGGCAACCCGCAAGGCACTCGAAGCCGAAATCCGCAGCCTTCGCCAGCAAGTCCAGAATGCCAAGCTGGAAGCCAACCGCGCCGACAAGCTGGCGCTTGACGTTGCCAGCCAGACGGCGGCCAAAGACACTCTTCAGAAGCAGCTTGCTGTCGAAACAGAAAAGTCGCAGGCGCTTGAGACGCAACTGAAGTCCCTTGCGAAAGAAATCAGTTCACTGAAACATCAGGTGAGCACTGAATCGGAACGCGCAGGCGTCCGGGTTGAGCTTGAGAAGCAGCTGAGCCTGGAAGCGAGGAAATCCAAGGCGCTTGAAACACGAGCAAAGTCTCTCGCCGAGGAAGTACAGGAGCTGAAAAATCAAATCCGCATAGCGTCTGCGCGCGCAGCTGTCCAGGATGAGCTCGAGAAACAGCTGGATCTCGAAACCCGAAAATCCAAGGCGCTTGATTCACGCGCAAAGTCTCTCGCGGAGGAAGCCCAAGAGCTGAAAAATCAGGTCCGCATCCAAGCCGAACAGATCTTAGCCATGGAAGAGAAGGCGAGGACGTATGCAGGCAAACTTCGTGAGGCGGACGAGAGCCTTCGACGACTGACATTGGATCTGGCAGAGCGGCAGGAGGCTCTGAATGATGTCAGGAAGCAGTGCGAACAACTCAAGGAACTTGCCTCAAAGGCAAAAACAGAATCCAGCGGGCTTAAGCAGGAAATCGATGTGCTAGCCAAGCGGTATGTTGCCTCGCAGAACATACGCGCTCAGATTACCCGATCATTCAGGTGGAAGGCAGGCGGCGCAGTCCTAGCGCCGCTCATTCCGATCCGGATTGCACGTTCCTGGCTGTCGCATCGGACCGACCGCATGAACAGGCTTCTGATCGAAGCATCGGATTTGTTCGACCGCCGAAAGTATCTTGAGCAAAATCCCGATCTTGCCGACAGCGGGCAGGATCCTCTGAACCACTATCTTGCATCCGGATGGCGCGAAGGGCGTGAACCCGGACCGAACTTTTTCGCAAAAGGCTACTTGGCAACATACCCCGATGTTGCGATCTTGAAGACGAATCCCCTTCTGCACTACCTCAAGCATGGTAAGGCGGAAGGCAGGAATCCGAAGCCTAGGCTGACCCGCGACGGCAAACCTGCCAGTGATACCTATGAGCTGGTTCGGGCTTCGGGACTGTTCGACGAAGGATTCTATCTGAGTACTTATTCGGACATTAAGGCCGCAAACATCGATGCGCTCGAACACTACCTCGCGAACGGCTGGACGGAGGGACGCGATCCAGGACCAAAATTCTCAACATTAGGCTATTTTCAGCTCAACCCCGATGTCGCGGCCGCCAGCATCAATCCACTGGTTCATTACCTAACGAACGGCAAGTCGGAAGGCCGGGGTTTCGTATCGCGGACCGAGTTTGCGTCGGAGGCATCCAGGGGCGGGACGGGTTCTTCGTCGCCGCCTGATCTGTTCGACCTTCGCGCAGCTGCGCGAAAGGCCAGAGCAGTCCTTGTCATGAACGCCAGTGACCATGAGGCCCTGGACGAAGTGCTGCGGCAATTGGATTCAATGCTATTAGATGCGGATGTGGTCGTCACGCATCCGAACACGATTTCACTCTTGCCAAATCCGGTCTCAGCGACACCGGTTTCAAGCATCTTTGCGTTGGCCTATCCAGGCAATTGGGCAGGATCCAAGGTGCTGATGCATCTGATCAATAATGGTCCGTTGGCCGACTATGAATCGGTCCTTTGGATACGTAACATCACCAAAGGAAATCTAATCTCCCAAAAACTTGACGTCGTTCTACCTCCGCTGCTGGCCACTGGTACGGATAACAGAAATCTGATTTCGGAATCGTTCGATTCTTTCCCAATCGGCGATCATGCAGATCTGCGCCGTGCCATCGGAACAATCTTCGCTCGCCTTGGTAGGAGGGGCCCGCAAGGCAATGTACCTCGCCCCTCGGGCAACATCATTGGAATTCCGGCTTTGGTCATTAGTCAGCTAAAAGCGTATTCAATCAAAGACAAGGACTTCGCAGACAGCAAGTCTCACGACCAGATGCTAGTCACGCTGATTGGCGCGATCGCCGACGAAGCCGACCTAGTAAAGGTGCAAACCGGGAAATCCAATTCGATCCCACTTGCAACGTCCACTGGCGAACGTACAATTAAGGCAATCGCCTTCTACCTCCCTCAGTTCCACCCCATCGACGAAAACGATAGATGGTGGGGCAAGGGATTCACTGAGTGGACGAACGTCACAAAGGCGCGTCCGCTGTTCAGGTTCCACTACCAGCCGCAACTACCTGCCGATCTCGGCTTCTACGATCTGCGATTGCCGCAAACGCAACTGGCACAAGCCAATCTCGCCCAAGAACACGGTCTGCACGGCTTTTGCTATTACTATTATTGGTTCGATGGGAAGAAGGTTCTCAACGAGCCGATCGAACGGATGTTGGAATCCGGCATCCCGGACTATCCATTCTGCGTTTGCTGGGCCAATGAGAACTGGTCGCGCAACTGGGATGGGCAGAACCGGCATGTTCTGCTGGAACAGCATTATTCCGAAGAATCCAACCGCGCGCTAATTCATGAGTTCATCAAGCTCATGCGCGACCCACGCTATATTCGCCACAATGGAAAACCAGTTCTTCTGGTCTACCGTGTCCGTATCATCCCGAACTGGCTCGAAACTGCTCGCATGTGGCGAGACGAATGCCGCAAGGCCGGCATAGGTGAAATCCATCTGTGTGCGGTCAGGTTCGGTCTTGAGCCGCTGGATGGACACCCTTCCGAGTTCGGATTGGATTCTTTCGTCTTGTTCCCGCCCCATGAGTCGGAAAAGGTGGATGCTCGCAGCGCCGTGCGCGATTTAGCAAAGGATTTCAACGGCACGATCCTCGACTACGACACTGCCATGCTTAAGGATCTCGAACGTTTCGAAGACGGCTACGAATGGCCAGTACATCGCGGCGTTATGCTGGGCTGGGACAACACCGCCCGCCGCCCGCGCGATTCTCGGATTTTCCTCGGCTCAACCCCCGCGCGCCTGCACCGCTGGCTGAAGGGCATTCTCTCTCAGGAAAGCCGACACAATGAGGATCGCGAAAGCCTCATCTTCATTAATGCCTGGAATGAGTGGGCCGAGGGCACGATGTTAGAACCGTCAACTCGTTTCGGCCGCGGATATCTGCAGGCCTTGCGGTCAGCCATCTCCCCAATTGTACGACCTTCGGAAAGCCCCTTGCCTCCGGAACCATTCGACGAGACACTGTTGCAGCAGCATGTTGAAGCAAGAGTTCAGACGAAATGGTTCGATGGCGCCGCTTCGCGGAAGGATGGCGCGCCAACCGTTCTCGTCTGTGCGCATGTCGTGAGCCATCAATTGTTCGGCGCTGAGCGCAGCTTTCTGGATGTGCTTGATGCTTTCGGAAAGCTGGACCTCAATATCATCGTGGCGCTGCCGACAGATGTCCACACATACTATGTCAGGCTTTGTCAGGAACGATCCTGTGGGGTATCCATTATCCCTTACACTCAATGGCGTGACAATCGGGAGCCTGATAGCCGGCTTGTATCAGCTTTCCGCTCACTGATCTCTCAACGGAGCATAGACCTCGTTTATGCAAACACGATCGTTCTACTCGAACCACTGGTCGCGGCCCGGAATCTGGGCCGCAAGACCATAGTGCATGCCCGCGAGTTGGTGGATCGTGACGAAGGGCTGGTGAAGCAAATCGGTCTTGATGCCCAAAGCATCCTTGAAAAAGTGAGCGACCTCGCTGATGGTATTGTAGCAAACTCCGAGGAGACGCGGCACCTGTTTCAGGCCCATGGCAAGACCTTCTGTGTGCCAAATATCATCCACCCCGATGAGTTGGATATCGCAAATGAGATCGGCGACAGGGTCCGGATTGTCATGGCCAGCAGCAACATCCCAAAAAAGGGGCTGACTGACTTTATTGCTGTCGCGCGGAAATGCGAAACCTCCTGCCCGGATGCAGAGTTCGTACTTGTCGGTCCTGAAAACGCCCACACGAAGGCCCTGAAAGAAGGCGGTCTGCCCTCAAATGTCGTCTTTGCCGGCTATGCAGACTCCCCAGCCAAAGCCATGGCCAGCGGTAATGTTGTTTTGAGCTTGTCGCATTTTGCCGAGTCTTTCGGCCGCACGGTCGCCGAGGCCCAGGCAGCCAGGCGCCCAGTGATCGCTTATGACTGGGGAGCAATTCCGGAACTCATTGAAGATGGAGAAACAGGCCTTCTCGCCCCCTACCTAGATATCGATGCGGTTTGCGACCATGTCCGGACGCTGTGCGGCAACCCGCAACTGATCTCCCGCTTGGGAGAAGCAGGACGCGCGCGCATGCTGCAGGGTTACACGCCTGAGGTATTGGCCGACGGCCTCTGGAGAGCCATCGAGTCCACCCTTGAAGCATCGCTCCCGTCTCCGGAGGCACAGCGTCCTGTAACGATCGTTGTTCCTGTCTTCAATGCATTCGAGGCCGTCCGCGCCTGTCTGGACGCCCTGAAGGCTAAGGCCGCAACGCTTCCGAATACCCGCATTCTAATGCTTGACGACGCGAGCACAGACGAACGTATTGCCCCGCTGCTGGCAACTTTCGAACAAATGCCCAATTTCCACCTGCACACAAATGCCGAGAACAAGGGATATACGCGCACGATCAACATCGGCATCCAGTGGGCTGACCGGGATGATGTTGTGTTGCTCAACAGCGATGCCGTTGTGACCGACGGATGGCTGGCAGGCCTGAAACGCGCAGCATACTCGAGTGCTCGGGTTGCCACAGCTACGGCCATGAGTGACAATGCAGGGGCTTTTTCGTTTCCGATACAGAATGAAGCCAACCCCAAACCCGAAGACATGTCGTTTGACGATTTTGCCGGGAATATCCTTATGCACACGGCTCATCTGCAACCGGTCAATGTCCCGACTGGCTCCGGCTTCTGTATGTACATCCGGCGCGACGCACTCGACAAAATCGGCCTGTTCGATGAGGAGGCCTTCCCGCGGGGATACGGGGAAGAGAACGACTTTTGCATGCGCGCTATTGGTGTGGGCTTGCGAAATGTTATTTCGCCTTATTCCTACGTCTTTCACGTACGCAGTGCGAGCTTTGGTGCGGAGAAGGAACGCCTCATCGTAAGCGCTGTGAATACTGTCACTCGCAGGTACCCTGATTATGCCAGGCTTGTTAGGGAGGCTTTTGCTTCGGCGGACATGCAGGAACTCAGGCAGGCATCTTGGGACGGAGTGTACAAACCGTCGCGCATAGCGCGCAACATTCCTGCTACCTAAAACGGCTTCCTTCCCATCCGAATTAGCCGAGAAAAAAATGTTGAGGATTCCCGCCTTTCGAGAAAGATTAGTTTTTGGATGAACCGCACTTGAGGAAGAATATTTTTCCACTTCCGAACAATGCAATTTTCCTTATCAAACAAACATTGAGGACACCGCGTGGCCGACGAATTCATTCTAACTTTTGATGGCGATTGCCCGATTTGCGAAAGACCAACAACGTTTGTGTCCAAAGATCGCTGGCTTCGAGGTGGATTGACATGTAAGTCGTGCACCAATGGCTCAGTTCCAAGGGAGCGTGCCTTAGCTCACGTCCTAAATCGCATCCGGCCTGGCTGGCGAAGTCTTGCAATTCATGAATCATCTCCAGCAAATCGCGGCATATCGTTCAAAATGGGATCGGAGTGCAAGCGGTATGTTGGTTCGCACTTCCATCCCGACCGCAAATTCGGCGAAATTGTCGATGGCTTTCGAAACGAATCCCTAGAAGAGCAAACATTTGCTGACGAAGTATTCGATATTGTAATTACTTTAGACGTATTTGAGCACGTTTTCCAGCCAGGAAAGATGATCAAGGAAATCTACCGCACATTGAAGCCAGGAGGCGTCTATATATCGACATTTCCAATTCGCAAGCATCTGGTTTCATCTCATCATCCTCGGGTTCGAAAGGAAGGTGATGGATCACTTACGCATTTGGATGTGCCGGAAATACACGGCAACCCTTTGAGTGGAGACGGAGCACTTGTGACTTTCGATTATGGCTACGACATCCACAACATGTTGGCGTATTGGGCCCCGTTCGAAGTCGAAGTGTCCAGATTTAATGCGCGACGCCTTGGCATACTCGGCGAGTACACAGAAGTGATTACTTGCTTGAAGTCGGCTTGATGTCCGTGTTCTGCCCCCAAAGAAGCTGGATCGTTTCGGCTTGGAGTTTCCGGTATTTTGTAGCATGGCTGGGAGAAGACAAACCGATGCAAGCATCGACGGAACGTTCTTCTGGGAGTTCTGGGCCGAAAGCTTCGGCAACGCTGTCGTCTTGCGCCCCCGGACTGAGTCGACGATCCAGGGACACCAGAAGATGACCGCGCAGTTGAGGCGTTGGGCGTGCTTATCGCCCTCTTCACCATCGCCCGCGAAGCCAATAAAGATCCAGAACTCTATGACCAACTCGATGAGCAGATAAGCTGCGAAGTCTCGCGGATGACCGCGACCTGCGTGGTGGAACTCCACGGGAGCCGTCTGCTGAACCACCAGGAGCAGGACCGAACCGGAAAAGGTCAGCAGAAGTGATCCGTGTCTCTGCGGATACGGAAAGAAAAACAAGAAGTGCTACGGGCTAGCCGGAAAGCCGTTAGGCCTATGCATCTCTTGTGATGGACTCATGGCGAAGGCCGCAGCTGCAAACCAAGGCCGCATAGGACCTACTGGCAAAACCAAGCCACTTTCGCAGCGAAGCAGGAACGGCTGCCGGACCCAGGCAAATGTTACGAACCGAGCGATCAAAGACTGCATAAGCGCGCTGCCAGTGTCGTCTCGCCCTGAATGATGTCCATCACTATCGCCAGCTTACGCTTCGCTGTCCAGCGTTCGATCTCGTCGTCAATGCTCAAACTCATGGCCATATTTGTTCTTTATGGCTTGAGCAGTTTTTTGCTGGGTCAATACAACTGTTCGCATGTCCGAATTTGTCGATACATCGCTAGGAACTGGCGCCCGCCAGGTAATCAAGGCCACGTTTTGCAATGCCAGAAGCGCCCGGCGGAAATTTTCCAAATATTGTCGGCAAGCGCTCGGGCGGGCGATAGGCTGTTCCACGAATAGCTTCATACTCTCGCAGATACTTTGTCCACGTTGTCTCGCCATCAGCTTCTTTCAGCTGAACGCTTTTGGACGTCGTTACGCCTCCGTGAAACTGATGAAATGTCGCCTCTCCGAGGAGCAACAAATAGTCGAAATCAGACTGGCTGACGGCGCGATCAAAGAAATCGAGGTTGACTAATCCACCTCCGGGGATACTGAACCGTTCTTCGAATCCGCCAATTTTATCGTACATCGCCCTGGACAAAAACGGCGCATTGGATTCGTTAATTCTTCCGAACCACGTAGCTGGGGATGAACCTGCTGGTGCACATATTTCGTAGAGCCGGTAACCATTCTCCGGCCAACTTATGGACGCAAGCAGCTCATCCTCGAGGGTTTGGTTGTATCCGTCCAGAACTGCTTGTTGCTGAGACTTTTCCCCTAGGTGATAGCCAACCGAGGCAGCGAAGACATGAGACGAATACCGCAGTGCATCAAGCGCGGTTGACACAAGCCCGGGGCTCGCCATTCTGGCCCCGTCTATCACCGGGCATACGATATCTCCCTTCGCGACGCTCACGCCAAAGTTCAGGGCTCGAGCCGGCGAAGGGTGCGGCGTATCGATATCAAGATACCGAACATTGTCGGGCCATTGAGCTCTGTCCGCCTCGGAAACTGGGTGCGACGAGCCATTTTCAAGAACAATAATTTCCACTTCGTTGTTCGATATTCCCTGCTGATATGGCGGGAGGAAGGATTGCACTGTACGAGGAACTTCCCGGGCCATGTCGAATGAAATAATAATAATAGAAACCTTCGGCTGGCCCACGTTCAGGTTCCTTTCTAAAAGCCTTTGGTGCTGATCCCGACTTTGGTCCGATCGTCATGATACTTTTCGGGCTTTTTTAACTAGGGCCGCAAAGGCGATCGGCGTCAAGTTGCCGAGTGCCGAATGCGGTCGGCTTTCGTTGTAGCCTGTTCGTGACTCCTTCAGCCGGACCGGGCGTCCCCCATCGAAAGGAACCAGGCGGCATCAAGCTCTGACCCAGCCCCCCTGATCCGGGCCGTTTGTTTGGAGACTCCGTTCGCCTTTGAACTTGACCCCGTTCCTGTGAACTTGACACCGTTCCTGGACCATCTGATCCGGGAAAATCCCGGCTGATTTGCTCAAGGTGGGCTGCATGGTCCTGAGCTCATCATCAATGTCGCCGGCACTTCATAGCCGATCGCGCTGTGCGGCCGGAGGTTATTGTACTCGACCCGCCATGACTCGCATTTTCGGCGCGCGTCGGCAAGGTTCATGAACCAATGCGCATTCAGGCATTCGGCCCTGAACTTGCCATTCAGGCTTTCAATGAACGCATTGTCTGTGGGTTTTCCGGGCCGTGAGAAGTCCAGTTCCACGCCCTTCGCATAGGCCCAAAGGTCAAGATCTTTCGAGACAAACTCCGGTCCCTGGTCGACCCTGATGGACTTCGGTTAGCCAAGCGTGGAGCAGACCTTTTCGAGGGTCTCTGACCTGAGACCCTCTCGTCCCTCATTCATTTCGAGAGTCTGGCCCTTTCATAGTCCATTGGTTGAGGTGTGGCGAGCGCGCCGGGAGCGAAGCTCCCCACATGCTCGAGCGACCGGCGCGCTGCGGGCGTGAGCCCGCCCAGAGATGAGTGAGGCCGGTGGTGGTTATAGTCGTGACGCCAGCGCCCGAGGATCTTGCGGGCATGAGCAAGGGTATCGAACACTTCTTCATTGAGGCATTCGTCGCGGAGCTTGCCATTGAAGCTCTCGACGAAGCCGTTCTGCTGAGGCTTTCCCGGCGCGATGTAGTGCCAGGCGATGCCGGTTTCATTCTGCCATTCGAGGATGGCGCGACTGGTCAGTTCGCTGCCATTGTCCGAGACAATGGTTTCGGGCCTGCCATAGAGCCGGATGCACCGATCGAGTTCCCGCAGGACTTCGCAGGCACGCCGTATGCTGACCTTCCAGATCACCCTGAGATCGTCCACCAGCTCTCGACGTCGCGCAGGCCTTAAAGCGTTCGGCGAATGACGTCCTGGAGCATTTCCTTGTCCAGAGACAAATCGGCGACGATCCGTTTCAGCCGGGAGTTTTCTTCCTCCAACTGTTTCAAGCGCTTCATCTCCGAAGGCATCAGGCCACCATACAGTTTCTTCCATCGGTAGAAGGTTTGCTTAGAGATCCCGGCCTTCCGACAAACCTCATCAACCTTCGTGCCTTCCTCCGATTGGCGCAGAATAAACGCGATCTGCGCGTCAGTGAATTTCGACTTCCTCATCAATCATCCTCGCACCGCAACCCACATGCTAAACGAGAATTTTCCCAAATCGAATGGTCCAGTTTGGCGAAAGCAGGTCAATCCGTAGTGAACCCGGATTTCGGCCAGCTCTTTCAGCCGCACCCGGATTTCTACAGCCGGATCGCGGCAGGACTGCTATCTGTGGGCAGCCCGCCAGGAGCCCATCGCCCTGCAAGCACGGCGCTCGGACACTGGGAAGACATCCTGACAATGGCGGACGACCTCGCAGGCCGGGCGGGCTTCAGCACATATTTCCGCAGGGCATCCCGCAGCATTGCTTTGTCCAGCGTCAGGTCCACCATAAGGCGTTTGAGCTTCGCATTCTGTTCCTCAAGCTGCTTCAGCCGTCGAATCGCGGCGACACCCATGACGACACAAACATTCTTCCACCGGTAAAGCTTCGCCTAAGCAACACCCATCTTGCGGCAGAACTCGCCAATTGGCGCTCCTGTTTCCGCCTGCTTCAGGGCAAAGGCAATCTGTTCGTCTGAAAATTCCTTGTTGGCAACGGCACACTGCTCTCCATTGAGAATTGCGCCCGAACTTTCGCAATCCGTCCGGATCAGTTTTGAGTGTCAAGACCAAAGGCAACAAAAATACAGAACCCCAGATTCTCTTAGCTATCGCATGGTATATGTCTGCCGTAGAAGCCGAACAGTCTCGACAAAGTATTTCCTGAGGGTAGGTGAACAACTTATTCCGTTGGGTACTGAGTCCGAAAGGGGTGATCATGCATAGCGTAAGATATTCGTCGGACGTATGGCAATGAGGCTACGATTTCTCGATACGGCCCGAGCATTGGCCGTGCTCTATGTGCTTATTTTCCATGTCGCCGGGATCTGGTCGCTGCCATATCCGAAACAGATGACTCAGTTCATTCAATCCGGAGGCTCTGGTGTTGTCCTGTTTTTCGTGATCAGCGGGTTTTCGCTCTGCCTCACTATGCAACGGCACATGGAAAGTCAAAGCCCGAGGCTAAGCTACGCAACGGCAAGGATCTTTCGGATCGCGCCCCTCTACTATCTGTTGTTGATCATCACCATCTGGCGCGATGCAGAGTTCCGTGACATGCTTCATGAGCCTGCCAAAGTTCTTGCGTCGGCGCTTCTTGTTTTCAACCTATACCCCGAATATGCGAAAGGCATTGTCTGGGCCAGCTGGACTATCGGCGTGGAGATTATTTTCTATGCGATCTTCCCGGTGCTGTACCGTATTCTCAACAATTCCCAGAAACGCATCGCTGCGCTGATAGGCGCTTCCTGGGCAACATATGCGCTCGCAACATTCTTCACGCCGCATCTGTCCGACGAAGTTCAGCGAAGTTTTTCCTATATGAACTTTCCGCGCAACTTAGCAATCTTCCTATCCGGAATGGTCGCATTTGACACATACGTTCTACTCCACAGGAAGATTGCGGCCAATCAGGTTTCCTGGGGCCTTATGATCACGGCGATCGGCGCAAGTCTTGTTACTTCCTTTGTCATCCTAGCAAGGCTGACTTGGGGCAAGATCTTGTTTGTCGATCTTGGGTTGATACAGGCGTTTAGCTACTCCGTCCTGATCCTCGGTTTGTCATTTCTTCCGAATATCTTAGCAGGCAATTGCATTACAGATTTTTATTCACGAGTCTGCTATTCGGCGTATCTCTGGCATCCTTTGGTAATTTGGGCGCTCAAGGATGTGTATGACTTCTTCTATGCGTTGGAAGTTGCCATCTGGGAAAAGTTCGGCCTTAGCGTACTCACAACGCTGGTCGTTCTCTCTGCCGTGAGTTGGACTAGCTACCATCTCATTGAGCGGCCTGGACAAAAGATGGGCAAGCTTCTTCTAAAAAGATGGAACGCAAGAAAGTCAGCGCAACAGGCCGGCTACTGATCGTCCAATCCGGAGTTCGAGCGCTGAGGTTCAATAACTCACTGAAAGTTCGACCCACAAATGGATCCCACGCTTAGAATAATCAAGCGGCTCAAATTCGAGCCATGCCAGCGGAACAATACTGGAAGGACAGCTGAGTTTTGGACCTCTCTCAGCCACTATACTTTCGATCCAATCTGTCTTCTAGCAGAGCAAGATAGTCTGCAGCCTTCTGTTGCATGTTTGCTGGCACCGCAACCATGCTAGCCACTTTCTCCTGCATGCGACGGATTTCATCCCACTCATGCTTTGTGAAGCGGGAAAGAGTGACGCTTGCCGGGTGGCGGCGGTGGTAGTTTAAGGGCCGGGGATCATAGGCAATGCGCCCCCATTCGGCCATATACGTATAAACGCACCAATCGCCTGCGACCCGAAAGTCCGACACCTCATCGAAATACTTGTCCAGAACCCGCTTAAGAGCGGTTCTCCGCAACAAAACAGCACTGACATTAGGCAGTGTATTCTTAACTGAAAGCCCATTGGTCAGTTCTTCGACGCCCTCGTTGATGAACGGCTTCCTCCAACGCTCCGCATCTACATCCTGGACATAGTCGAGATAGCTCGCCGATAGGACTGCACCCTCCTCACTGACCTGGTTCGATTGGGTGTAGGATACCGCGACATCCAGATGGGTGAACGCCATCGCAGCCACTTCCAGGAAATCCCGCGCCGCCCAGTCATCGGCTTCCGCAATCCAGATGATATCACCCTCCGCTAGGTCGACGCCTTTCTTCCACTGTGCAAATACCGATCCGGAGTTCGATTCGTTGCGAATGACCCTATAGCGCACCGAGCAATTGTGCAGCAGGGTCTGCGCTACACAAACGCTATCATCCGTAGACGCGTCATCGAGAAAGATGATCTCCCACACAGGTATGGACTGATTCAGGATTGAGCCCAGACGGTGCGGCAGATGGCGAGCATAATTGTAGTTTGGCACAATCACGCTGATTTTCGGCACCGGCTCGCCTAGGAGGCGCAGCATGTCACCGACGAAGCTCCTGAAGCCGAACCGGGTGCGCGCAATGTCCAGTCCTTGCGCGCCTGCCCGCCTCTGCGCATCCGGACTGCGCAGCAACTCCATCAGCGCGGTCGCGAACCCCTCGGGCGCGCCATCGGGCAGCACGACGACCGCGCTACTGCCGGCAAGATCGGACACGCCACCCGTCCCGGCAATCGTGAACACAGGCGTCCCCGCATCCAGCGCCTCGATAGCGGTCGAGGGATAAGGGTCTTCGCGCGAAGTCAGCGCGAATGCGCTTGCCGCCGCATAAAACCGTCCTGTATCGCTCTGGAAGCCGACGAAATGGATATTCTCGGCAGCGCCGCCGGCTTCGGCCAGTATGGTGGTGGAGGCCCTCTCCATCTCCTTCGAGCGATTGCCGACCCAGACAAAATGCACGTCCCGGTCCGACTTGGCGGCGGCAACACCCCAAAGGCAGAATCGGTCGACGCCCTTGCGTCGGTCGCCATAGCCGACCCCGACGACAATTCGCGACGTCTCCGGCAATCCGAGCTCCGCACACAGGCGCTGCCGGGCCAGCTCCTTTTCGTCTAGCGAGACGATCCCATCCCGCTTGTAGAGGCCTTGCGGCGCAATGACAGGGTGGGCCCAGTCATGGCCGAGCACATCCTTCGCCGTGCGCTGTTCGACAAAGGTCGAAGCGAACACGACCTGTCTCGCATGCCGGTCGAGCGCCCGCAGCGCCGGCTCCAGATGCATCGTCCGGATCAGTTCAGGCAGCTCATGCACCAGGCCGATACATTCGATCCCGGCCTCGGCAAAATACGGCACAAGCCACGCAGACGCCGACGAGTTCACAATCGCCCGCGTGTAGCCCTCATCCTCAAGACCCCGCACCGTTTCACGGATGATGTCTTCATCCACCCGCCCGCGCGGCAGCACATAGAGGCGACCATACGTGCTGAACCGTTCCGCCAATGACCCGTCGCCGCCCGCAATCGTTGAGACCTCGTAACCGAACACATTGCGCAGCGTCGCAACGAAATTCAGCGACAGGAACTGCGCTCCATGCCGGTGCAGGTCGTGCACGGCGACGATGATCTTCCGCCGCGGCTGCGAGCTCACCTCTGCCATGTCATGCACCAGTTCGGCCGGCTCCATCCGCTCCGCATCGGCATCTGACTGCAGCCCCCTCCGCAGCGCCTCCAGCCAAACATAGCCATGCGTCAAATCCGGTTCAAGGCAGGCGCCCTCGGCCCACTCATTCCAGGCATTGACGAACACGAGCCGCTCCGACGGGTCGTCAAAGCGCGCCGCAACATCGTCAGCCGCGCGCCGCACCCAGCCGGTGAACTGGTCCGGATCGGTCTTTACGAAGATTGTGCCACGGTTCATGCGCCTGGCGGTATTGTCCCAGCGCGGCGTCACCCCGCGGAACAGCTTGTAGCCCGGATCGGCATAGGCCTCCGCTCGCTTAGGCAGGACGCTCCAGTCATACACCTTGCACTGGAAGTCATCCGTCACCGGATCGACGAGGCCGTCTTCCGGCTCAAGCCCCATATTGTTGGGCGGGAACTCCGTCGCCGCATCGAAACCGAATGCCGCCGGGTCGGCCGTGTCGAAAGATTGCGTGCAGACGAGGTAGATCTCCCCGACCCCGTTGTCCCGGCACCAGCCGCGCCAGCGCTCGGCCGTCGCCTTCGCATCCGGCAACAGGCCCGGCCGGTACACCATGACCAGCGGCCGACCTATTACCCGCAGGTATTTCGGATTGCGCAGGTAGCGCGCGAGATAGGAAATGAAGGCAATATCGTCGTCCGGCGAATGGTGCTGCGCCATCAGCACTTCCTGCTCGCGCCCGTCCCAGGTCCGGCTCCACGGCTCGTTCGCCCAGCAGAGGCAAAACGGGAAGTCGATCGCATCGTCCTCCGCATACTGCTCAATCGGCGCCTCGAGCAGGCGCTTGCCGCCGAACCAGTAGAAATAGAAGCAGAAGGCTTCGAGCCCGTACTGGTGCGCCAGCGTAGCCTGCCGGCGGCGCACCTGCGGATGCTTCAGCAGGTCGTAATAGCCAAGCTCACCCGGCCGGGCGGGCTGGTCATGGCCTTCGAATTGCGGCTTCGCCCGGCGCACATTGGTCCACTCGGTAAAGCCTTCGCCCCACCAGGCATCGTTCTCGGGAATCGGATGGAACTGTGGCAGGTAGAACGCGATCGCCCGGGCCCGCAAGCTAGCCGGCCGCGGCAAGCCGGACAGTTCGGCATGCGCAGCCTCGCCGGACTCCAGCAGCGGCCGCATCGCCCGCCGGCGCCGCGCCTCTGCCAGCCGGTCTTCTTCCGCCTTCCAGTTGCGATACGTGGCGCTCCAGCTGACCAGAAAGGGAAAGTTGCGGAACACGAATCCCGCGGCTCGCTCCTTGGCGGCGCGTGATCCCGGCAGCCTCCGCCAGACGGCCCGAAGCCCCACCGACAAGGCCTGCCGGACGGTTCGCACGATCCCCTTGCCTGTCTCGGCCGACTGCATATCAATTCAACTTGTAACTGGCGCCTTCTGGCGCCCTTCCTTCCACTATCCTTGCTGTGATTCAACTGGCCATCTGCCATGTCTGCGTTTGAACCCGGCCGTCAGGAATGCTAGGGCCCGCCCATGACCACCGGCTGCTTCACGATCTGCTCGCGAAACTATCTCGCCTATACGCTGACGCTTCGCGACAGCCTGCGCGAGCACGAGCCGGATCTGCCTTTCACGATCTTCCTGGCAGACGCCCCCTTGCAGGATGGCGCGCCCGAAGACGTTGAAATCACTACGGTTTCCGAAATCGGCATTGAAAACCTCGACAACATGGCCTGGCGCTACAATGTCGTTGAGTTCAACACGGCGGTCAAACCCTTCTGCTTCGACTACCTGTTTGACACGAAAGGCCTGACCGCCGCGATCTATCTCGATCCGGACATCCGGCTGTTCGGCCCGCTGACGGCGGTTCACGCCGCCCTCGCCGATGGGGCCTCCTGCGTCCTCACCCCGCACATCTGCGCCCCGCTGACCGACGACAAGACCCCCTCGGATATCGACCTCATGCGGTCCGGCACCTTCAATCTCGGCTTTGGCGCCTTTGCCAAAGTGCCGGAGGCCCGGGCCTTCCTGTCCTGGTGGGGCGACAAGCTGCGCCAGCACTGCCGGGTGGACCTCGAAAACGGCCTGTTCGTCGACCAGCGCTTCGTCGACTTCGCGCCCAGCTTCCTCGAACGCCTCAGCATCCTGCGCGACCCCAGCTACAATGTCGCCTACTGGAACCTCGCCCACCGCTCCGTGGCGAAGTCCGGGGCCGGATGGACCGCTGGCGGCCGCCCGCTCGCCTTCTTCCATTTCAGCGGCGTCGTGCCGGGCGCGGCCGACATCTTCTCCAAACACCAGTCCCGCTTCGACATGACCAATATCGGCGAGGCCGCCGGACTTGTCCGCGACTACACCGCCCGCATCGAAGCGAACGGACATGCGCACTGGTCGGCCATCCCCTACACCTACGGACGGTTTGCCACCGGAGAGCCGATTGCGGACCCGATGCGCCGCGGCCCGCCGGCTGACCCCGCGGACCCGTTCGCCGCCCCGAACCATGCCTACTGGAACACCCCCAGCGACCGCGTCGACCAGACAGCCGGCGCAGCTATCACGAGGCTTATGCTCGCCATCCACGATGCCCGCACGGACCTCCGACAGGCCTTCCCGCTTTCCACCAAAGCCGGCCGCCGCGATTTCCATGCCTGGTTCATCGCCCACGGCGCCCGCGAGTACCGGCTCGGTGAGGCCTCCATTGCCCCCGCCCTTTCGGCATCCATCCTGCCCGGCAAGACCCTCGCCCGCCTCCGTCTGGCGCTGCGGCGTCCGTCCGCGAACGGGCGTGGAAACGCGAGCCTTCAATAAATAAGCATCGAGCGCTTGCACGTCTTCATTGCAGGCATCCAGAAGACCGCGGAGACAACGTTTCACGCTCATATGTTCGCGCGTTCTAGGATCCGTAGGGCACTTAGCGCACACCGTCCGATAGCTGCCGTTTCTATTCTATCATGACGGTGCGCGGTACAGCGATGCAGACCAAATATTTGAATTGACTTGCCATTCTATTCAACCTGCAGCATTTTCACGATGCATCGTTGCAGATCTCAAGCGTCAATGGCTTCCATAATTCGAGTCGCTGCACAAGCGCAGCTGTGCTGGCAACAGGTATGCATAGCAATTCGCGTCAGGTGCGATTCAGCTACCGCCGGGTAGACTGACATGATACCAGCCAATTGGCGCAATCCCGTCATGAATGTGAATCTGTTCAAAAATGCCACCCTGTTACCGCGCACTGTTGCTCCTCTTGCTGCATCGAGGGCGGCGCCGTCGTATCTTAGCCGCCCGAAAAGTCTGGCTTTTCTGATCCCTCAGCCGTTCGAGATGGCAAGGCCGCCTCGCGCTCTAACCATCGACAACAATTTTCAATTGCCACAAATATGTTTCTGACAGGCACCTGCTTGCCCAGCTGTGACGATCTGGCAGCGAGACCATCGTTCGGTCAGCGTCGGCTACCGCCATTCCACCCAAATAGGAGAAAGGCGGCGACTTTGCGATCTGGGAGAAGACTCGACAAAAATCTTAGCTCTTGTTGGCAGCCTGCAGTTCGACCCATGAAGGGAAGAGCGACAATACATGCAGGCGCTGGTACCATAGAATCACAACTCTCGTCTTGCCGAGCGGCTATCTCATCCTCATGTCCACCTGGTACACTGTTTGCGCCTTCCGCCACTGGAGCGCATGGCATCCATTCCTGCGATCTCAGCAGCGAATCAATTGTATATTCCTGTACGCTACGTCGAACCAGAGCATCAGGGTTATCCGTGGCGGGGCCCGACCCGGTGAGCCCTGCAAGCCTTCCACCTCCTACCGCGAGCCGAACTCACTGGCTCGACTAATCTGTTATTGGTGCCGAACCAACTCGTGATCGGTCTTCTGAAGACCGCCCTCAAAAAGGCGACGCAAAGTCCACAAAGCGCTGAGCCGCTTGATCTTTTTCAGACAGCGACGCCTCTTTAGACGAAATACCCCAGTCGATGCCCAACGTCTTGTCGCACCACAGCACGGCACCATCGCATTCTTTCGAATAGTAGGCGTCGACCTTGTAGGTGATCTCAGTATCAGGCTCCAGCGTCACGAAGCCATGCAGGAAGCCCTTCGGAATGTAGATCTGCACGCCATTTTCGGCGCTCAGCACGGCGCGCACCCATTTGCCATAGGTCGGCGAGGCTTTGCGCACGTCCACCACCACATCCAGAATTGATCCGCGCAACACGCGTACCAGCTTTGACTGCGCGAAGGGTGGCGCCTGATAGTGCAGCGCGCGCACAGTGCCCTTCCGGGTCGAGAGGGAATGATTGTCCTGCAGGAAATCAGCCTCGATGCCGGCATCCTTGAACAGCTTTTCATTGTAGGTTTCGCTGAAGAATCCACGATCATCCGCAAATCGAGTTGGCGTTACAAGCCTCACATCCGCAATCGCCAATGGCTCGACTTTCAGGGACATGGGAAACCTCTCGTCTAAAAAAATCCCACCCCGTTTGCATGTTCTCCGCCGTGCTGTCCACCGCACGGCGCCGGTCATTCAGGCAATGTGAAAATCCCGACAGATTTGATGGATTTCAACCTTGCCTTGGCCGGTTCGCAAAGGCATGAGTGTCTGCACTGATTGTGGGGTATCGGGGAGCGTTTTGGACGGTAAAGTGCTGTTTGATTCTCCCCTCGCGCACGGCAAGGCAATGATGCGCAGGATGATCCTGCCGCAACCGGGGCTGCAGTCTGTCACATTTCGGGATCGCAGCCCGCTTGTCGTCGCCGGCATGTTCCGGACAGGCAATGGCATCGGGCGCGCCGCCATGTCGTGCTACGAAGCGCTACTCCGCGAGGGCCTTTCGCCGCTCGCCGTTGACCTCAGTGACATGTTCCACCAGCAGGAAATGGAGAGCAGGATTCCACTCTCTCCCATGCCGCGGTCGCGCAATGGCACGTTGATTCTGTTCGCCAACGCGCCGGAAACCCAGCGCGCGCTAATGGGCCTCGGCCTGCGCCGCTGGCATAATTGGCGCATCATCGGCGCCTGGGCCTGGGAGCTTACCGTCGGCCCGTCCGGCTGGGCCCGGCAGGCGCGCATGCTGTCCGAAGTCTGGTACCCAAGCCATTATGTGCACGGCGCGCTACATTCGCAGGTCTCCACCTTCCACCGTGTCGTCCCGCACTACGTCCCGGCCTACACCAATCTCGCCCCACTGAAAGCCGAAGCGAACAACGGCACGCAGCTGCGCGTCCTCAGTGTCGCCGATGGCCGGTCCTCCCTGCCGCGGAAGAACCTGCTGGCGGCAATCGCCATGTTCCGGCGCGCCTTTCCGGGCCGGGAGAAGGTGGAACTCTGCGTCAAGTGCCGCAATCTCCGCCTGCATCCGGACTACCAGCGTGAAGTCATGCAGGCCGCCGACGAAGACGCGCGCATCCGCATTATTGACCGCACCATGCCGCAGGACGAGTACGAGGCGCTGCTGGTCAGCAGCGACGTCGTAATCTCGGCCCATCGCGCCGAGGGCTTCGGCCTGCACCTCGCCGAGGCGATGGCCTCCGGCAAGGCCGTGATCGCCACCGGCTGGTCGGGCAATCTCGAATTCATGAACCCGTCGAACTCGATCCTGCTGCCCTACCGGCTGACGCCGGTGAAGGACTCCAGCGGCATCTACAAGGGCTATCACGGCGCCCAGTGGGCCGAGGCCGAAATCGACGCAGGCGCTCACGCCCTGCGCGATCTGTATGACAGCCCGTCCAGCCTCGAATCGATCGCCGAGGCAGGCAGGCGCTCGATCGGGCGGACGCTCACCTCTTCCCGTTACACCGACGCCCTGTTCGACCGTCTGGCCCATGAGGCGCCGACGCTTGCAGGAAACAACGTGTAACCAGCCGTGACTTGCAGGCGGCATTGCCGGCCCCGTATGTGCTGCCGTTGGCCCAACCCAGTCTGGTGAGCGTATCCATGTCCCTGCCCTTCATTGACCTTCAGGCTCAGCGCCTGCGGATCGAAACCGAAATCAGCGATGCCGTGCTTCGCGTGGTCGCCGGAGGCCGCTATGTGCTGGGCCCGGAAGTGGGGGAGCTCGAAAAGCAGCTCGCCGCCTGGTGCGGGGCGAAGCACTCCGTCAGCTGCGCCAATGGCACCGACGCGCTCGCCCTGCCGCTGATGGCCTGGGGCGTCGGGCCGGGCGATGCCGTCTTCTGCCCGTCCTTCACCTTCGTCGCCACCGCGCAGGTCGTGCCGTGGATGGGCGCCTCACCGGTCTTCGTCGACATCCATGCCGACACCTACAACATGGACCCGGCCAGCCTCGAAGCCGCCATCGCCCGCGTGAAGGCAGAGGGCAAGCTGACCCCGAAAGTGGTCATCGCCGTCGACCTGTTCGGCCAGCCCGCCGACTATCCCGCCATCCGCGCAATCTGCGACCGCGAGGGCCTGAAGCTGATCGCCGACACGGCGCAGGGCTTCGGCTGCACACTGAACGGCCAGCACCCGTCCGATTGGGCCGACATCGCGACGACCAGCTTCTTCCCCGCCAAGCCGCTCGGCTGCTATGGCGACGGCGGCGCCATCGTCACCAATGACGACTGGCTGGCGGAGCGCGTCGAATCGCTCCGCGTCTATGGCAAGGTCACGCCTACCGACGCGGCGGAACGCAACTTCCACCATGACCCGAAATACCTCTCCCTCCGTGTCGGGATGAATTCCCGCCTCGACACGATCCAGGCCGCGATCCTGCTGGAGAAACTCAAGATCTTTGCCGACGAGATCGACCAGCGCCAGCGCGTGGCGACGCGCTACAATGCCGGCCTCGGCGAACATGTCCGCCGCGTGCCGACGGTCATCGACGGCGGCAAGAGCGTCTGGGCCCAATACGTGATCGAGCACGACAATCGCGACGGCCTGCAGGCGCACCTCTCGGCGCAGGGCATTCCCACGGCGGTCTACTATCCCGTGCCGATCCACATGCAGGACTTCGCCGCTCCCTACGCCCCGCCCGCCGGCACCCTGCCGGTCACCGAGGACGCGAGCCGCCACGTCATCGCCCTGCCGATGCACCCCTATCTCGGCGAAGCCGACCAGGACCGCATCATCGACGCCATCCGCGGCTTCAACGGGTGAGGGGTGCGAAGATCATCTGATAGTGATCGACACTTACTCGCGATACTCCCCGGTCATCGATCTGCGGTTCAGCTATCGTGGCGAGGACGTGGTTGCCACGCTCGATAGGGTGTGCGGCAAGATCGGTTATCCGAAGACGATCCGTGTCGATCAGAGGTCCGAGTTCATCTCCCGGGATCTCGAACTCTGGGCCTACGCGAATGGCGTCACGCTGAATTTCTCTCGTCCTGGCAAGCCCACCGATAGCGCCTTTATCGAGTCATTCAACGGTAGACTTCGGGCCGAATACCTGTCCGCAAACTGGTTCCTGAGCCTGCCAGAAGCCCGCGAAAAACTGGAGAGTTGGCGTAGAGACTATAATAAGATAAGATTACTTAGCGCCATCGGGAACAAACCCCCGGCAGCGCTGATTATTCACGCCGGTATTGCCAGTCCGCCTGTATGAAAAGGCCGGAAAACTCCAGCCGGAAATGGTCCAAGGTTGGGGCTCAGAGCAGAAAGAGTCCAACTCTCTAAATGAATGAGCGACGCGAGGGTCTTTGGTCAACGCGCAGGTCGGAAAGCTCAACGCTGCGCAGAATCTGCTGCTGACATTGACCATCATGGGCACAGGCAGTGGTCATTATCAGGGATTCAAGGCGTGGGCCCGGCAACGTCCCTGATCCTTGCGGGCAGGACTTGAGAGTCTTCCAGTGCTACTTCGTAGCCTTCCACATGATCGCCTTGCGTATTCCAGACACAAATCATCCTCGGCAAGCCCTGATTGGCAAAATAACGTTCGAGATCAGTCAATGACGCGTTTACTGGTGCCTTCAGAGGCCAGTTCGCATACCAGGCACCATCATTTCCGAGAAACCGGAACTCTGCATTCTCGGAAATGCCGCCCATTTCCCAACTCCCCTCATCGGTTCGGACTGTTAGAACCGATGAAAGGCCGCGATTCGTAAGGCTGAGCGAATATTTCTGCAACTTCGGCGTGGTTTCAAACAGGCTGACAGCCGCAACCGCGTACACCTCTTGGGGTGTCCCCTGAAAAGCCTTGTCTGGTTCATCCGCCCAAGCCGGCACCGTCTGCGACACTATCGCATCAAGTAGCCTGCGCGCGGACTCGTTCTGGAACAATTTTTCCGTCGAGGAGCGAACGGCGTCGGCTTGCCTCAACTGTCCCGTCAGCGACGAAAAAACCAGCATCGCTATCACCGATGTGATTGCCAGCGCAACCAGCACTTCAATAAGGGAAAAGCCCGAATCGCTAGGCCGTTCTGGTTGCATCGCCTCGCTCGGTTCTTGTCGGTGAAAGACTCGGTAACCACGCTCCGAGGACGTTCAGGAACGCTGTCTTCTGCGCGCCGGGGCCAAACAGCTCGAATGCCCGGTTCTGTGCATCACGCCCTGTTTGACCGCGGTGCGTCGGATCTGCGGTCAGCCGCACAAGCGCCTCGCGCCAGTCTTGCTGATCGAATGCAACATAGCCATCCAGACCCTGCCGGATACACGCTTGAAAGGGGGGAGTCGCTGACGCCACAGTCGGCACCGTTACGGCGCCGGCTTCAAAGAATTTGAGCTCGCTCTTGCACTGACAAAACGGATTTGTGGCTTCCAGCGGGGCAATACTGACATCAAACGCCGACAACTCGGATGACAGAGCGAAATAGTCCACAGCCGGACGACGCTCAAATCTAGCACCAAACCGTCGCAGCTTAGCGACCGCCGGTCCGTCCAGATGCCCGAGGACCCTGAAATGCACGTGTATGTCTCTTTCCAGGACTGCTGCGATGACGTCCCCAATCTCCTCGAAGTCGCGATCATGGGTTGGAGTACCGCTCGCATATCCAATGATGATCGGCTTTTCGGACCGGGCCGGTTTGAAGCGGTCTGTCGAAGGCGCACGCAGGGCATGATCTGACAAGCCATTTGGCAAGACAGTGACACTACGATTGAAACGGCGCATGTGTTCGGCGAGTGGTTCCGTTGGCACCCAGCACCCATGTGCAGCCTCCGCCGCTTCCCGGTAACGCATTGCCTTTTCTTGCCATGTCGTGGTCATTTCCGCAGGTTTGCCAGCAAGAAACCGGAAAAAATCGGGCGTCATATATGCGGGGTCGAATATGAGATCATCTATGTCATAGACAACAGGCAGGCCCGACTGGTGTGCTTTGGACAACAAGCGTTCGCTCCATGCGTCCATTGGCATGCGAAACATGAGAACCATATCGCTCGCCGCAATGACGTCGCCCGCGTCTGCTTGCTTCGGGTCGACCCGCAGAACACCCGCGGGCTCACCGATGAGCGACGTGATCCTGTTCTCGATCCGATAGATGTGTCCCCGTCCCGTCGGCTCACCGGATACAAAGGCGATGACGGGACCGCGGATTCGGCCCGTCAACGGCGCGGTCACAAAAAACGATGCGAGGGCATGCTGGCGGGCGGAATGACCATTCGATTCCTCGAGGCGACCCGTTTCCTCGGCAGAGCCCAAGCTTAAACGCCAACGATCCAGCCGTTCTCTTTCATGTTCCACTCTGCCGGTTTCCAGGATGGTCCTCACATCGCTTGAAATTTCCGACCAGACAGCATCTTCGTCCCCAAGGGCCTCATCATCCCGCGCCGGGGATACGGCCCGCTGGCAAGCTTCTGGAGTCGGTGGAATTGCTGTCAGGTTGGCAATGTTGGCGAATGCAATAAACTGCCGCGGAACCGCCCGGCTATGCGCTTCGAGATCAAGCATGTACCGGAGCCACAGAAGTATTGCCGTATCCGGTACGTCGATGGCTGCCGGCAGGAATCGGCGGTCACGTCGCCGCCTATAAAGGGACAGGGCAACACCGGCCGCGTCCCGCACCGTAGCAAAAAGCTCGGCCTCGAGATCAGTTTGCCTAGCCGCTTGGATCCAAACCGGCAGCAGGCGAGATAAGCGCGGGTCCTTGATGGCAAAATCTGAACCGCCGGCTTTCTGTGCCAGCTCCTTGAGGCGCGCGGTAGCTTCCTCACCATACTTGTTCACAAGTCGATCGAAGTCGGCAGCGGATATAGGATCCAGGGACTTCCAGTCCAGACCCAGCGTTTCCAGCATTTCATTGTTGAGCGACACAATCTCCCGAGCTTCCCAATACCCCTCCGGATTGTCATCTGCCGGCGGTAGCAAATCGCCGGGGAATGGCACGGACAGATCGTGAAACCGCTTGGCCAGGAAAGACGTCCCGCTCCGGTGCATGCCCGTCAGGATCTTGATGCGTTGCTTGCTGCGCATCGGCGCTCCCTTATTGCTCCCTGCGCGCTACCAAATGCCTTCAGCCCTTGAAGACATACCCCTTGGTGTCTGTGATCCGGTTGACCACATGCCCCGTCAGACCGGCGGCGTCCGCATCACTCGGCAGCGCTTCCGGCGATCTTGCGGCAAGAATCCAGTTCGCAGCCGGGTGGAACCAGGGAATGGGCTTTGCGGCCAGGCCAACCGTCTTCAGTCGCTCCACCATGTCGGTTTCAGTATATTCTACACAGGCAGGGTAGTGCCAGCCATCAGGCGCCTCACAGGGCTCCTCGGCCCGAATATAGGAGAACAGGAATACCCCCAAAGGTGAAAGAGCATCTGCCGCACCGCGCAGCAATTTGTCCAGCTGATCATTGCCTGTGTGCGTGGCGACAGACTGAGCGATAATGAAGTCGAAAGGCACATCGAACACAGAAAAATCGAAATCCGCATTTGAGGCGAAGTTCGGATGTTTGAGGCGAAGCGCTGCCATGCCCAGCTCATGCGTCGCTCCTTCCAGGATCAGCCAGTCATTTGGGTCGATACCATGGTAATTTCCTTCTCTCAGAAAAGGGATCAGCAGCCGGCCCAGTCGAAGGGAACCGCACCCTACATCGAGCACCTTGTCCTCCTCCCGCAGGCCCAGACTGTGAAGAAGGGCAAACTGAGTGGAACTCATGAAGTCGAATCGACGCGGCGGACCGACATAGGCGCGATAATGGTCTGCGCCTGCGCGAAGTTTCATCGCCTCGTCAATCGGCAGCTTGCGGGTGTCTGACCGGTGTCCCGGCGATGAAGAGCCGAAGAACCGGAATTCCGCGACGAACTGACCGCGGGGATGGCCGACATCGCCGATCCGGCGCACGGCAATGGGCAGTCCGTCGGCCGCCTGCTGCAGGTCGGAAAACGGAAAATGGTAGGGATTGGCTTCGTACTGGGACACGATGCCATGACCGCGCTCGACGCGCAGAGTCACCGGGCTGCCCTCTTCCACTTCAAAATAGGTCGCGAACAATCTTCCGCCCGGACGCATCACGCCGACCAACTGGGCAAGACACAGCCGGATCATGTTCAGCGGAATATGGGTGAACACGGACTGGGCGAGCGCAAAATCCACGTCCTTGCACACCGAAGACGCATCAAACCGGTCCGATGCAATCAGTCGCGAACGGTCCAGCCGGTCTTGAAGTCCGGCAGGTCCCAGCTCGCGCTCGTAGCCGGCATCCAGCAGCGAGGCATGAACGTCGAGGCCCGCATAGTGATTTGGGTCGAGATAGCGAACGAAATGCACCCCGCCCCGGAGGCTGCCGCACCCGATGTCGAGCATCTGGTGCGCCGGCAGCAGCCCCATTTGTTTGCAGAACTCGAACTGCCAGGTGCCAAGTTCGTCCCACAGTCCGCCGATCACCTCGCGATGCGCCCCCTGGCGCACGCGTTCGTCAAGGCGATCCGCTTCCTCGTAGATGTTGGTCATCGGCTTCTCCGACCTGTTCGCTGCGCACCGTATGGGGCAAGGGCAAAAAAAGAAAGGGGCTCCGCAGAGCCCCTTCCCCAAATCAGACCTAGGAGCGGTCTTAGTTGTTGATGTCCTGATTGACGTTACCGCCGATGACCTGCTGGATCACGCCGTTGCGAACAACGAACTGACGAGCGGTCAGGGTATCCGGATCGGCTTCAATCGTGAACTCGAGGTCACCACGGCCGTAGTTACCCACGGCTGCTTCGATCTGGGCCGAGTTCTGGACGAGTTCACCGCCAGCGGCAATCGAGGTGCCGAGCTGAACGATGCCCGGGTTCGAGAAGGCGCCAACCGAGGAGTTCTTCACTTCGACGAACACGGCGCCAGCGTCGACGTTGTCAAGGTTACCGATGCGGAACACGCTCGTCGTGCCCGAAGAAGCGCCCTGCGTGGCGCTTTGCGTCCATGGGAAGGTGATCTGCGTACCGTTGCGCTCGATCGACTGGATGGAAGCCGACTTGGAGGTGCCGGAGGTGAGCGGGCTCAGGGCATCCGGCGTGACGGTGATCGACACGTCATAGTCGGAACGCGCGATGGCAGTGGTGCCATCCGGAACGACCACGATATCAAGGTCGCCAGAGTCGAACAGGCCCGCGGCATCGTAGGCCGCTTCGTCCGTTGCCGCATCGATGTCGTCGGCAGAGTTGCCATCAAACGTCACATCGCCGGCTTCGAACGCGTCCATGGTGCCCGAAACAAGCACGTCGATCGTGTCGACGTCAGCGCCGGAAACAGCGGTGCCGGAAAGGTCGACGTTCACGGCCTGGTCGCCGCTGCCATAGTCAACCATGTTCGGCGCAACCGAGAAGGTGCCAAGGATCGAGTCGCTGGCGCCGGTGAAGGCTGTGAAGGGACCGCCAACAGCGTTAAGGTCGGCGATCGTGTCCGTCGTGTCAGCCGAGATCGCGATAGCGAATGCCGGCTCGACGTTGACAAGGGACCGGCTCACGCGGGTCGTGTCATTCGTGTTGTCGACATCTGCACCAGCGTCGGTTTCAAGGCCAACCGAAACAGAAACGTCAGCACCCGTCAGCTCGACCGGGATCGAGAAAGAGCACTCACCGGCATCGAGGGTCGTGTCACCGTTCGGAACGGAACACCCGTTGGCTCCCGAAATCAGGAACTGGACGGTCGACGCGCCGCTCGCGCCGCCGTTCGAGATCACCGAGGTCGAGGTGCCACCGACTTCCGAACCGTCCAATGCGCCGTCGAAGGTCGCACCGGAAATCGTCACGAACAACACGACGTTACCCGTCGGGAACGTCCCTGCCGAGGGGCCAAACACGACGTCAACCGAACCCGTAACTGCGCCGCCGGCGAAATCGAGTGCGGACGCGATTGGATACGGTTCGTCACCTGCGGCCCCGTTCAGGTTGTCCAGTTTCACCGCATGGGCCGACCCGGCAACCAGGCCGACCACAGATGCGGTCGCAAGAAATTTCTTCAACATGATGTAGCTCCTAAGTTGAGTCTTCGGAGGGCCTTCCCCTCTTTTGCGCCGGACTATTGACTGAATCCTACCCCAGCGGCACAGCGATCTAGACAGCCCGACAGGCGAGTGTCAACGCCCGATCATACCTCTCAGCAAGCGAATTCCTGAAAACCTCGAATTCGCGCGAAAGAGTTGCTGCAAGACCACAATACTGTGTCAGTTTTTCAACCGTTTGCTGCGTCGCAGCAAGCCTGTTGCGTCACCGTGAATCGGTGTCAGGCGGACAAAACCGTGGCTTGGAATTCGATCCAGGCATGTTCAATTGTCAAAGTACGGGGCGTCTGTCACCCATTCGAGTCGGTCGACCTTCTGCGTACCGATAAGCCTGCCCTGCTGGCGGACCTCAACGGACAGGCGGACCACGGACAAGACAAATCGGCCGGGCGCTCCTTGTTCTGAAACAGTTTTTTTTGAAGGCTCGCGCAGTGTTTCCGTCCATGACACCTGCAGCTCCCCCAGCTGGACCACACCCTGCGGCGGCAACTGCCCGGGGAACGCTCTCAAATATGCGTCGGCCCGCCCCAGCGCTTCGATCTCCTGCTGTTTCCGCCCAAGCCGGACCGCCCCATCGGAGACCGAGGCCTGAAAATCCAGAATCGGCAGAATGCACAACCCAAGAATGCCAACCGCGACAATGGCTTCGAGTGTCGAAAAGCCGGCATCGCACGGCCCTGCAGCTCGCCGTACGCGCGAACAGATGGAATCCTGTCGCGCGAATCGCCTCACGGCCCCTTGTCAACCCCCAGATAGGTCTGCATTTCTCTTGAGGAATTCTCTGTAGAGTTGAACCTCGCTACCAACTCTTCCGTGAAAGCCCTCTTGTCGCCACTGTCGCGCGTTACATAGGCTGTAATCAGAACAATCAGCTCGGTTCGTGTGCTGGAAAGCGTAGTATTTCGGAATGCATTGCCGAGCACGGGAATGTCTTTGAGGATGGGCGTGCCTGTCTCGTCCCGCGTGGTCGTGTCCTGAATCAATCCGCCAAGGACGGCGGTGGCCCCATCTTCGAGCGACAGTTGCGTGGTCACCGAGCGGTTTGAGATAGTTGGACTGGAAATTGCCGAGGTCGTGGTCGGAATGGCCGTGGACACTTCCTGGGTGATGGACAGGTCAACCCGGTTGTCCGCATAGACGATCGGCTCGATCGACAGCAGCACGCCTGTCGATCGGTAATCGACGGATTGAAGGACATCTGTCAAGCCGACACCATCCTGGGTGTCGGCCGCCCGCTGAGACGTGATCACCGGCACGTCGGAGCCCACTTGTATTTGCGCAGATCCACCGGACCGGGCCATCAAACGCGGAGTGGAAAGGACCTTAAGCAGATTGTTCTTGGCGAAGAAGTTCAGCGCGGCTTCCACATTCCCCGTCACAACCGCGACATTGGTCCCAGTTCCGCCAAGACCGAGGCCTTCATTGCCGAGCCTTGCTGAAATATCCGAATTGCCAAGGCTGTCCAGAAAAAACTCAACCCCGTAGCGTGTATCATCGGTCAGCGTAATTTCCGCGACAGTTACCTCAATCATCACTTCGGCGGGCGGAACATCAAGCCTGTTCAGGAGAGGGTGAATAAGGTCGTACTGCGTCGGCGTGCCGGTGAAGATCAACTGGTTCGACAGCTTGTTGACCACGATATTGCCAGTGTCGGACACGGCGCTGGGTGTGGCCGGCTGAGCGTTGCGATCCGGCGGGAGTTGTTGCGACTGTTCAGTCGGTGGAGCCGACTGACGCGCAATGACCTGCTGGACGACCTTGGCCAGGATCTCGGCATCGACATTTCGGACATCGTACACATAGACTTGAGGCTCATTGCCCTTTCGCGTCGGCCTGTCGAGCTCGTTCAGCCAGAAACGCGCACGGGAAAGCCCCGCCGGAGACCGGGAGAATATGAAGAGGTCGTTAGAATACTCGACTGGAATGATCAGGATCGGCTTCTGGATCGCCTTGTTGGTGCTCGCCTGCCAGCCTTCGGCTTCGAGCAAGGACGAGACTTCTTCGGCCAGCTGATCTGCGGACCAGAAAACCGGAGAATAGCGCTCGGCCTTGCTTCCTGCATAGGCCAGTTCATCAAGTTGATCCACAATCGCGATCGCCGCATCTAGATCTCTTGGCAATCCGGTCAGCGTCAACACATTAAGTCGCGGATTGGTTTCAATCTGGAGAACCTGCTTGTCTGGAAACGCCTGACGAAGGATCTCTTCCATCTCATTAGCCGAAACGGCATTCAGCTCGACAAACTGCACGACGGGCCGTAATTCCTCGGGAATGTCAGCGCGCGATCGCGACTTGATGAAACGCGGCATCTTCGACTGGAGGCTGGCATTTGTCACAATCTGGTAGACGCCGTTTTCAGCGTAGATGCGCAGGCCATAGCTTTCGAGCGACGAACTGACGAGCTCGATAAAATCGTCAGCTCGCATTCGACCAGAGGACCGAAGCTGGATAAGTTCCTTGCGCTCCGCTACGCCGGGCCCGGTTACATAGGGAACACCCAACATATTGCCGAACACGACATCCACAAATTGCGGCAAGGGAAGTGCTGGTACAGCGGCATCAACCGTACTGCTTGCCGGCTTCGGGCGCTGCGCAGGCGCGCCCGCACCATCGAGCTCCGGCGCACCGGCGCGCGATACGCTGGGGACCTCGATCTCGCTGGTCCGGTCATTCGCCGAACCAGAGCCCCCATCATTGACCGCCAAACCCGATTCCTGATCGTCTGCTCGTTCGGTGCGCGGGACAGCATCGCCAATCCTGCTATCCGTCAGAAGGCTATCGACCACAGGCTTTGGCTTCTCGGAATGAGCGCAGCCCGCCAGAATAATTGCGCCAACAGTCCCCAGCGCCCAATATTTCAGGGCACGATGATCTTTCTGATCATTCCTCATGCGTCGTCCACTCTTCAAGGTGACACCCAGGACCACTGCAATTTTCTATTGCACGCCAGTGGTCGACTTCAGTTGATCTATCCGGCCGAGATCCGCATCGAGCCCCTTGCCGCCGGGTTTGCCATCTGCGCCATAGGAAAACACAACAGGCTTCGATACGGCCCCGTCAAATGGAACCGCAGCCAGGGCATAGTGATAGGTCCTGCCCCATGGATCGGCCGGAACGTCACCATCGAGGTAGGGACCTGACCAGAGCTGCCGGGTTTCCTCATCCTGCGGCGGCTGGACCAGTACGGCCAGGCCTTCCTCCTCGGTGGGGAATCGCCCGACATCCAGCCGGAATGTCGACAAGGCCGATTCCAGCGTGCGAATCTGTGTCCGGGCGGCAGTGACCTTCGACTTGTCCAGCTGGTTGAACAGCGTAGGTCCGACGAGCGTGGCCAGAACCGCCATGATCGCCAGCACGATGAGAATTTCCATCATGGAATAGCCAGCATCTGAGCGTGGCGACTTGAGATTACATCGCCGCAGGCGGCAAGCCACGCGTCGCAATTTGCCGTGAACCATATCGCACCTTCTGCAAAATCAGATGTCGAAGTCGTAAAGACTCGTCATCGCCAAGACAACCGCGACGACCAGCAAGCCGACAATGCTTGACACAAGAAGGACGGCAAGTGGTTCCGCAATCGCAGTGAGACGCTTCGAAAGCGCGGCAATATCCGACTTGTAGGAGTCTGCGGCCAGAATAAGCATCCGGTCCAGAGTACCCGACTTGCGCCCCGTCGACATCAGGTCCAGCAACATCGGATCCGCGGACAATACGTTCGTCGCAAATGCTTCATCCAAGTCTGCCCCGGCTCTGACGTCGCGGCGGACACCGGCGAGTTGCGCCGCCAGATCCCTGGCTCGCACGGTCTGCGCCGCAAGGTCGAGCGCAGGCAACAACTGGGCACCGTTTGCCAGCGCGACGCCAAGCGTGCGAGCCCAGGTCTCGAAATCCGCTTGCCTCAACAACGTGCCGACGGCGGGAACTCGAAAAAGCAACGCGATGACGGATGTTCCGTAGGTCCTGAACGTCCATCTGAACGCAAAAGCCGACAGGATTCCCCCGAGAATCACAAAGTGCCAATGCGCCTTCACCCATATCCCCGTGTCGATCACGAACCGGGATATGGCCGGCACATCGGCGCCCGATCGGTCGACCAGCGCGCCAAATCTCGGGATAACAAAGACAAACATGCCAAAGACAATTGCCCCGCCGACGAGCGCCAGGACCATCGGATAGGACAGCGCCGAGCGCAACTCGCTCGACAACGCTTCATCAGCAGCCATCCTGTCGGCTGCGTCAGTGAGCGTTTTTCCGAGTTGACCGGTGTTCTCGCCAAGAGCCGCGAGACTGACGACATAGTCCGGAAATTCCGGAAAATGGTCGCGGAGGCCTTGCGAAAGCGGCCCACCCTGGCGCAGGTGCCGCGACAGGTCCGCGAACCGCTCGCCAAGCTGTCCTGACTCGTCACCTCGCTTCAGGTTCTCGATAACTTCCAGCAGCGGGACCCCCGCCTGGAGCATCGTCGCCAGCTGTTTTAGTGTCCGCATCAATACCTTGCGACGAACGGCCTGTCCTGATCGCCGGCGCCGACGTGCGGTCACAGCGACAATTGTGACGGGATGCAGGCCCCGGCTCCGAATGCGGCCGAACGCGTCCTCGTCATCAGCGGCGACCTGGCGACCTTCCACAGATTTTCCCTGATCATTCAGGGCCTTGAACTTGTAAACTGCCATCGGAGTCCTCAAGAGCCAGACCTGCTGCCGGTATTGCCTGATTTTCGGCGCTCAGTTTCATTGCACCAGAAACTTGCCGCGAGCCACCCCCCCTACTAAGACACTCTTTGGCCAGCCTGCATGGCACATCACTTCTCGGAACATCGTCAATGGCAACGCCGAACCTGATCGATTCCTTGCAGAAGAACGGGCTTCTGTCCGTTGCGGATGTTGAATCTGCGCGCCAGCTACAGCGGAGTACAGGCGGGCAGTTGCTCGAAATTCTCGTTCGGATCGGCGCCATTGATGAAGACA
Organism: Hyphomonas sp.; assembly: GCA_020638455.1. Lineage (GTDB taxonomy): Bacteria > Pseudomonadota > Alphaproteobacteria > Caulobacterales > Hyphomonadaceae > Hyphomonas. The sequence continues at coordinate 189,076 of JACKIK010000001.1, forward strand.
CTTTGCTTCAGAACGCTTCGGAAGTCTGGGGCATACCTCTCGTTCAGGATGCAGCCCTACCCCAGGATCCCGAAGACCTGACCAACGCGACCAGGGATCTGGGTCTAAACGATTCCTGGTTAGCAAGCCGCCAAGCTGCTGTGTGGAGATCGGAAGATCCGGACGGTCATGCAGTCTTGAACCTCGCGGCCTGCAATCCTCTTGACCCGGCAATTCAGGAAGAGTTCGACCGCGCTTTCTCGCACTATGCTGACAAACGGAATGGGAGCGCGGCAAGGTGCGTACTGTCGATCCTGTCAAAGTCGCAACTTGAGACGATTGCAGCGGTGAACCACGCCGGAACGCAGGATCATCATGAATCTGCCGATTCAAGCGACCTGTCGCGGCTGAAGGAGCTGGCTGAAGAGGCTCCGATTATCGATCTCGTCAACCAGATCTTCTCCGCAGCGATCAAGCATCGCGCCAGCGACATTCATATTGAACCGTACGAGAAGTTCTTCGAGATTCGCCTTCGCGTCGATGGTGTCGTGCAATCCTGGCAGCGCCAGCCCATTTCGAAGTTCGATGCGGTCAGCACTCGGATCAAATTGATATCGGCAATGGACATTGCCGAGCGTCGTTTGCCGCAGGACGGAAGGCAATCTATCCGCTTGTCCGGCCAGACCTTTGATCTCAGGGTCTCGTCACTGCCAGGCGCTTGGGGCGAGAGCCTTGTTCTGCGTCTGTTGTCGAAGCATCAGTCGTTGCCGACGCTCTCACAACTGGGAATTACGGGCCGGGGATTCGACGAGTTCACGACAGCGCTGCGCCAGTCCAACGGAATTGTCCTGGTCACCGGGCCTACCGGGTCCGGCAAATCGACGACACTCTACACGGGCCTCCAATCAATCAATGATGGGCAGAAGAAGATCATAACGATTGAGGATCCGATAGAATACAATATGGAACGTGTGACACAGGTGCAGGTGAAGTCCGACATCGGGCTGACGTTCGCGTCCGGCTTGCGGTCAATTCTTCGCCAGGACCCGGACGTGATCATGATTGGTGAAATCCGCGATCCCGAAACGGCGCGGATCGCAATCCAGTCGGCTTTAACCGGACACCTCGTTCTGTCGACGCTTCACACAAATTCTTCCCTGTTGGCGATCCCGCGGCTTCTCGATCTGGGGCTGGAAGCATTCCAGATTGGTGCCGCGATCAAGGCGATCGCGGCCCAGAGACTCGTCCGGAAGCTGTGCGAGACCTGCAAGGTAGAAGAAAGTGCGCCGGACCAGCTCGATGTGCTGGTGCACGCGTGTGACAGCAGCGTGGTGAAGTATATCTTGCGGAACCGGGACGACGTGCGCTGGTGCCGGCACGTGGGGTGTCCGTCCTGTGCCGGAACGGGATATTCAGGGCGCACGGCACTCTTTGAGATTGTCCGTATCGACCAGGTGGTGAAGACGGCCATGATGACATCGCCGTCTCCAATGGAACTGGAACGCGCGGCAAGGCAACAGGGGTTCCGCCGGCTCGCGGAAGATGGCCTGGACAAGGCAGCCCGGGGCATAACGAGTATTGAAGAGGTCCTTCGGGTCGTCGGCGACGAGCGGGCCATGCGCATGCACGACGACAGGGATGAGAATCACCTATGACACGCCCGCATCCCGATCACGGATTTGTTCTGCCGAGCGTACTCGCATTTGTCTTGGTTGCCATGCTGATTGCGGTTATTGGCGCCAACGCGCTCGACAGGGCACGCGATGACACGCTCGCACTATCGGCACGGCATACGCTCGATGGCGCCTTGGACGACCTCGAAGCGCAGGTGGTTTATGTCTACATGACAGGTACACCCGTCCAGTATGGCGTGGCACAACAGGCCGCTCAGACAGACGCCACCGCAATCGTCATGGGAGATTTCACTCAAACTGCCAATTCCGGCGCTGACACATCGCCAGCAAATCTCTGGCGCGCAGATGGCGGGGTACTGGGCTTCCAGCGAGGGAATTTGATCGCCACCGCCCGATACCAGGATACCAGCGGGCTGATTTCCCTGAATTCGTCGGACCCACTTCTTGTCGCGGCGCTCCTGCGTCAATTCGGTGCGTCGGATCGCGACGCTCGTCCGCTCGCGGCGGCGTTGGCGGACTTCGTGGACGATGATGATGTGCGCCGCCCGCAAGGTGGTGAACGAGCCGACTATCGGCTGCGTCAGCTTGCCGATCCAACCAATTCACCAATCCGCGACTTAGCCGAGCTTCCAGCAGTGCTCGGATGGGATCGGCTGGGCTTTCTGTCAAATCCTGCCTTTGTTGAAAGCGTGACTTTGTCTTTCACCTCGCCTGAACCACGCTGGGTATTCAGTCCGGACAATATCGCGTCGCTGCGCGAGAGCGTTTCCGCGGCCGGCCTCGCGGATATAGATGTTCTGGCACAGGCCGCTTCTTTCAGCTCCGTGCCGGGCGCACGCGCGCGCTTCACTCTGACTGCCACCGATCGCGCGTCGGGGCAGTGCTTGATCCGCATAGTCGAGATCGAACGCCAGGTGGCCTCTGCCGGAGCGCCGTTTTCACGGTTGCTCGTTTTCGAAAAGGGAGGCGCGTGCTCCGCTGCGACGACGCCACTTGCTCAACCGCTCTGGACTAACCTTCTTGGTGATCAGTCTGATGGCACGTGATTTCACCAGCGCCCCACAAGAACCAAAAATTCGGTTTGCGGGCCGCGTAATTGTTGTTCCGCGGTCGCATTGCCGGTTGGAAAGGCTTTGGGTTCCCGCAAGAACGCGCGAAGGAATGGAAGCGGCCCGAATGCAGCTCAAGCGCACCCTGCTCGGCACCAATGAAGCGATCTTCCTTGAACCGCCTACAGGAACAGATGCAGGGTTTGTAAACGCCTGGATCTGTTCGGCCACGCAAGCTACCGCTCAGGGTATCGGCTCCCGGGTCTGGGTGCCGGAGGGATTTCTCAGAGAACCATCCGATGACGGCGCGCGTCTTATTCAGTGCACAGATGGGTATGAGGGGCAAATCTGGCATCACGGACATCTTGTTTCGTCCCGATGGTGGGCCGAAGCACCAGATACGGCGGACTGGATTCAGTTCATTGAAGGGACAGATGCGGCGACAGGTCTGCCTACCATCCCGGACTTCGACTGGAAGTCACTCCCGCCTGTTACAACAGCGGAATGGCGCAAGGACTTGTCGCTCCTCAGCCTTGGACGCGACAGCATCCAGAAGGTCTTTTCGCCGGTTCGGAGCGGACTGTTGGTATTTGTTCTACTCTTGCTCCCGTTCGGCTTCTTGCTGGGAACTAAGACGAAACTGCAGACCTATATAAAAACCGCAAGCACTGAAATTTCGGCGCTCGGAGAACGAAACGAGGCTATCTCGAACGCCCAGAACAAAGCACTTTTGGCCCGGCGACATGCTGAAGCAGTCTATGCCGCTGGGACGTCGATGGCACTCCTCGATCTGTTGAATGATCTTGAGACATCCATCGGGAAGGCTGACGCTCGTATTTCGTTCATGTCGTATTCTCGCGACTCCATAGAGATCCACCTGCGGGGTCTTTCCGGCGACCAGATCCCGGACTTGGTGTCAAAGCTGGAGACGACGGAGAACTGGTCGGATGCTTCTGCCTCCAGCAACCGCACGGGTGAAATAGTCGTCAAAGGGCGGCTGTCGTCCGGGAAGGACACGCGGCGATGACAGACGCGACAAGTCAGAGCAGTGGCCAGGTGCGGGATTTTTTTCGCACTCAGATGACGACAGGAGCCCAATACGGCCTGATTGCGCTTGCCGGTCTCGTCGGCATTTGCGGACTGCGGACGCTCGCCGCCGATGTCGATCAGCTCAGATCCAGATCGATTGACGCAGCTTCGGAGCTGCAGATGTTAAACGACACAACGGCCGAAACCGTCTGGCAGGAGCGGGCGAACCAGGCTCAGACCGTCGCGAGGGCTTGGGATGCCCAGATGCTTTCCGCCCCATCGGCCGGTGTTGGTGCGGCCCAACTGGAAGTGATGCTTCGCGACATCGCAAGATCGAGCGAGATTTCCGATCTGCAGGTCAATATCAATCCTGACCTCGTTGACCGAAATGCAATTGCATTCCTCCGCTTCGACATTTCCGGACAGATGATACCGGGTCAAACCTACGCGTTGTTGGCAGCTCTTGCCACATCGAAGCCAACCCTGATCGTGACGGACCTGCAAATCGCGCCGCGATCCGACGGTCAAATGACTTTGAAAGTCTCAGGGATCAGTCCGTTCCGTCAGATAGAGGAGCGACCATGATCGTTGAGCGGCGTATCATTGTGATGGCTGTTGTTGCATGTCTCCTGTTTGGATTGACTTTTGCGGTTGGCTTTCTGTCAGGTGGACCGTCCGGCAAGACGGCTCAAGCCGGCAATTTCGCTGCCTGGTCAGATCTGCCGTCCCCGGTAGACTATTCCGGTTCCACGCGAAGAATGGCTGTCGATCTTGCCCGACTTGGCCTGTTCGGGCCCTTCAGTCCCGCGTCGACGACCACCCCCACAACGACAGAAATGACCAGTGATCCTGAACTGAGCCTGGTGGCGATCGCAACGCTCGACGGCCGAAAAGTCGCTCTTGTCAACGACGGAAAACCATTTGCCGTTCGGCTGTCGGAGGGGCAAACAACCGAATCCGGCTGGCGAGTTGAGGAAATCGGCGACGCAGAAATTACGCTTTCCAAAGCGAGTACCTCAAGAACACTCAGGCTTTTCCCCAGCCAGAGCACGTCAGGCGAGGCCGAATGAAATCTGGAAAGGCCAATAGAGAAGCCGGGAAAGACCTCGCACGTGCACGAGCTTCGATCAGGCGGCAAAGCGGTCCGGGCCGCCGCGATGCTGGATATAGCCTCATCGAGATGGTCGTCGCTCTTGGCATTCTTGCCTTGGCCGCATCGATTGCCGTTCCGAATGCAGTTTCCACGGTCTTGCGATTTGAGCAGTACGCAACATTCGAGCAGATTGCGGCTGCGCTTGGAGATCTGAAGCGCACTGCTTTTGTCCGCGATCAAGTCGTCGTGCTCGATCGGGGAGACCATATTGGTGAGGTGGAAAGCGTGCAAATACCCGATGGCTGGAAAGTTGAGGTGCCCGACTCAATTGTGTTTTCTCCGGCTGCGGTGTGCAAGGGACAGGGCGTCACAATTGTGGCACCTGATGGTACGGATCGCTATTACACCCTTGACCAAAACATGTGCAGATTCGAGCGAAGGAGCCTGTCATGATTCCGATTGCCGTCTCTCTGAAATCAACGCGCGTATCAGGCCGATATCAGCGAAGCGCATACTGCGGCGAGTAGCGAAACGCTGAAATGAAAATCGTGTTCATTCTGCGTGCTCTCCATAGTGGATCGACTTGGCTCAACCTCTTACTTGGCAGCCATAGTTGGGCCGTGAACGTCCGAGAATGCTACCGCCCCTTTCTCAATCAGGGTCATACAGTTTGTCGACTGTGCTAGGCAAAAGGACGACAGGCATGCGAAATCCTCGGAGACGTTTCCGATATTTGTGCCTCAGATGCGTTTCGGCATGCTGCGAACCAATCTCGTACAGACGTGAGCATCGACGCGTCCAAACGAATTGACTGGGTCGAGAGATTTCTCGACGAAGCAGAGCACGATATTTGCGTTATGCATCTAGTAAGGGATCCATGTGGCTATGTTGCCTCGCGTCTTCGCAGGGACCAGCAAGAAACGCCCGTTTACGCTCTTGCAGAGTGGCTCAACACCAACCGAAATATTGCCCACTTCGTAATTGAGCGCAGCATTGCTATGGCCCGCTTCTCTTAGGTGGTCCGCCCGAATTATTTCACCCTGTGGTTTCTCGGTAGCGGTGTTCGAGCGGCTAAAGGAGTTCCTTGGCAGGACTTGCGAGCCCCAAGCACTCGGGTCCGCGGATGCAAGGAAAAAATGCCTGCTTGGCGCGTTCGGGTCTCGCGCAAGTGAATCCGTCGCTTCGAGTGGGCTGTTCAGCTAAGCGAGTGTGTTGCGGTCATTAATTGAATTCTCAGCCAAAATTCGCGTCCTGATCCGCACGGCATTCTTGTTGCCTGAGTGGTTCGTGCCCCGTATGCTCCGTGCCTACCACGCCTGAAGTTCCACCCCGTTCTGTCAGGCCCGCTTCCGGTCTACGTCCGGACCTTTTTCCAGACCGCCCAGTGCCCGCCTTATCCCCCCTTTTTTTGCGGACCTGCCCCCACCGTCCGGCACAAGGCCACAGCTTGCGCGTTGCCATTTGGCACGGCTCGTGCTAGCGCGCTCACAAACACATAAAGGAATGTTGATATGGCTAAGCCTTACTACGTCAAGGACATCACGCTCGCGGATTTCGGACGTAAGGAAATCGCGATCGCCGAGACCGAAATGCCGGGCCTGATGGCCGCGCGCGAAGAGTTCGGCCCGGAGCAGCCCCTCAAGGGCGCCAAGATCGCCGGCTCGCTGCACATGACCATCCAGACCGCCGTGCTGATCCAGACGCTGGAAGCGCTGGGCGCCGAGGTTCAGTGGGTCTCCTGTAATATCTACAGCACGCAGGACCATGCCGCCGCGGCCATCGCCGCCAATGGCACGCCGGTCTGGGCCTACAAGGGCGAGACCCTGGAAGAGTACTGGGACTTCACCGACCGCCTGTTCCACTGGCAGGACGGCACCACGCCCAACCTGATCCTCGACGATGGCGGCGATGCCACGCTCTATCTCGTCCTCGGCGAGAAAGCGGAAGCCGACCCGTCCATCATCGCCAAGCCGAAATCCGAAGAGGAAAAATTCCTGTTCGCCCAGATCAGGAAGCGGATGGAAGCCTCCCCCGGCTGGTTCGCCAGGACCAAGGCCGGCATCAAGGGCGTCTCGGAAGAGACCACCACAGGCGTCAACCGCCTGTACCAGATGGAGAAGCGCGGCGAGCTGCCGTTCCCGGCGATCAACGTCAACGACAGCGTCACCAAGTCGAAATTCGACAACAAGTATGGCTGCAAGGAATCCCTCGTCGACGCGATCCGCCGCGGCACCGATGTGATGATGGCCGGCAAGAAGGCCTTCGTCGCCGGCTATGGCGATGTCGGCAAGGGTTCGGCTGCCTCGCTGGCCGGCTCCGGCGCGCGCGTCTCGGTGGCTGAGATCGACCCGATCTGCGCCCTGCAGGCCGCCATGGACGGCTATGACGTCCTGACGATGGACGAAGCGGCTTCGAAATTCGACATCTTCGTCACCGCTACCGGCAACCGCGACATCATCACGGTCGACCACATGCGGAACATGAAGGACATGGCGATCGTCTGCAATATCGGCCACTTCGACAACGAGATTCAGGTCGAGGGCCTGCGCAATTTCGAATGGACCAACATCAAGCCGCAGGTCGACATGATCACCTTCCCGGACGGGAAGCGCATCATCCTCCTGTCGGAAGGCCGCCTCGTGAACCTCGGCAACGCGACCGGCCACCCGTCATTCGTGATGTCGGCCTCGTTCACCAACCAGACCCTCGCCCAGATCGAGCTCTGGACCCGCGGCCACGAATACGAAAACAAGGTCTACACCCTGCCCAAGCACCTCGATGAAAAGGTCGCGATGCTGCACCTCGAAAAACTGGGCGTGCAGCTGACGGAACTGTCGCGGGAGCAGGCCGACTATATCGGCGTCAACTCGATCGGCCCGTTCAAGCCGGAACATTACCGCTACTAGGCAAAGGCAGGACGTGGCGCAGGAACACATCCTCACGCTTTCCTGTCCGGACCGGGTGGGGATCGTCGCGACACTGGCGCGGCTGATGGAGCGGCACGACTGCTTCATCGCTTCGTCCCGCACGTTTGGCGATCCGGGGTCCGGCTGGTTCTTCGCCCGGCTCGTCTTCCACGGGCCGGACGGCGACCACGTCCCTGTCGCCCTGCTCGGCGATATCGAGGAATCCGCTGCCGAGCTGCAAGCCGAGTGGAATGTCTCGCCGGTCGGCCAGCGTATGCGCACGCTGTTGATGGTGTCGAAGTCCGATCACTGTGCCAACACGCTCCTCTATGCGGCCCGGCGCAGGGAACTGCCCATCGATATTGTCGGCATCGTGTCCAATCATGACACGCTGAAGGACCAGTTCGCCCATTTCGGCCTGCCCTGGTTCGATGTGCCGGTCACGCCCGAGACCCGGCCCGGGGCAGAATCGCGGCTGTTCGAAATCGTCGGAAAGACCGGCGCCCAACTCGTCGTTCTGGCGCGGTATATGCAGGTGCTGAGCAACGAAGCCTGCCGCCGCCTGGAGGGTCGCTGCATTAATATCCATCACTCCTTCCTGCCGAGCTTCAAAGGCGCCCGGCCCTATCACCAGGCCCATGCCCGTGGCGTGAAGGTCATTGGTGCAACTGCCCATTATGTAACAGCTGACCTCGATGAAGGCCCCATCATCACCCAGGTCACAGAGACGATCGATCACACCTACACCCCCGCCGACATGATCGAGACGGGCCGCCACCTTGAAGGCACCGCCCTGCTCAGAGCCGTGAAGGCGCATGCCGAACACAGAGTCTTCAACCATTCCGGCCGTACTGTCGTTTTTGCACGATAGACCGGCGCCCAGCCTTCCCCGAGGAACCGACCCATGAAACTCGCAAGCCACGAATTCACCTCCGAAAGCGTCTCCGAAGGCCATCCGGACAAGGTCGCAGACCAGATCTCCGACGCCATTGTCGACCTGTTCCTGGCGAAGGACCCGACCGCCAAGGTCGCCCTGGAAACCCTGACCACCACCAACCGCGTCGTGCTGGCCGGTGAGGTGCGCACCAATAACGGCACCGAAGTCACCAAGGACGAGATGAACGATGCAGCGCGCGCGGTCGTGAAGCGCATCGGCTACGAACAGGACGGCTTCCACTGGAAGAACATGGTCGTCGAGAACCATGTCCACGGCCAGTCCGCCGAGATCGCCCAGGGCGTTGAGGAAGGCCAGGGCCTGTTCAAGGAAGAAGGCGCCGGCGACCAGGGCATCATGTTCGGCTATGCCACCAACGAGACGCCGGAACTGATGCCGGCAACGCTCGTCTATGCACACCAGATCCTGCAGAAACTGGCCCACCTGCGCCACACCGGCGTCCGTCCGCAGCTCGAACCCGATGCCAAGAGCCAGGTGACGCTGCAATATGAAGGCTCGAAGCCGGTCGGTGTGAACGCTATCGTGGTCTCGCACCAGCACAAGAAGGACGTGAGCCAGGACGAGCTGCGCGAAATCATCCGTCCTGTGGTGCAGGAAGTCCTGCCGGACGGCTGGTTCCCGCCGGAAGACAAGTTCTACGTGAACCCCACGGGCAGCTTCTATATTGGCGGCCCCGACGGCGATGCGGGCCTGACCGGCCGCAAGATCATCGTCGACACCTATGGCGGCGCTGCGCCGCATGGTGGCGGTGCCTTCTCCGGCAAGGACCCGTCCAAGGTTGACCGGTCGGCCGCCTATGCGACCCGCTACCTCGCCAAGAATGTGGTCGCCTCGGGCCTTGCAGACCGCTGCACGATCCAGGTCAGCTATGCCATTGGCGTCGCCCAACCGCTGTCGATCTATGTCGACACGCATGGCACCGGCCGCGCCGACGAAGCCCGCATCGCCAAGGCCCTGCGCGAGCTGTTCGATCTGTCTCCGAAGGGGATCCGCTCGCACCTCAAGCTCAATCATCCGATCTACAGCTCGACCGCCGCCTATGGCCACTTCGGCCGCCGGCCCGGTGACGACGGCACCTTCACCTGGGAAAAGACGGATATCAGCAACGAACTGGCTCGCCTGATCAACTGACGCGGGCCTGATTCAGCGAATATCGTCGCTGCGCGACGCCGGCGGATAACGAAATCCTGATCTCCCTGTCGCGGGAGAACTGCTGGTTGCCTGTTGGCGGGAATATGCCGATAGAACTAACCTGCCGGTTGAGGGCTTTGTGCCCTACCGGACCCATGATGATGGCAGCAGCAAGGGGTTAGTTCATGCGCACGGCTTTCCTGACAGACATTTCCGACTTCGCTTTGGCGTCAGGCGCGGCAGGCGGTCTCGGTTATGCTGGTGGTGCGTTCGAAGGCCCCGTTTCGATTTCTGCGGCCTCGTTCCCGGCCGAGGGTATCGGTGCGCGCGCGGCGTTGTTTTCGTCCGGCATCGTGACGCCCTGGACGGACTATGAAGATGCGGCCTGGATGAACTACAAGCTCGCGACCGCCCGGGCCGAATCCCCCGCCGGTTCGGGTGGCTCAGGAACGGTGCAGGCCGGCGAGGACATTCCCGGCGACACCTCCACGACCGCAACCATCGCCATCGGCGGCACCGTGGTCGACACGATCGAAGTGAGCGGCGACCAGGACTGGTTCCGGGTCAATCTCGTGGCGGGCCAGCGCTATGTCTTCACGCTGTCGGGCTCGGGCGATACGCCGCTCGGCGACCCCTACCTCGAAATCATGGATTCCAGTGGCAGCCAGGTCCGCTTCAATGACGACTCCGGCGGCACGCTGAATTCGACACTCTACTTCACGCCCGACACGTCCGGAGTGTACTACGTAAACGCCCACGGCTGGGAAGATACCGACGGAACAACCTCCACCGGACAATACACGCTCACGGCCAACACGGCACCGCCGCTTGAATCCCGGACATTCGACGGTATCGCCCATTACCTGACGGATGAGTACTGGACCCATCGCGCCTGGACGGACACTTCGCTCACATTCGATGTTCAGGCGTTGAGCGCCGAGCAGGCTGCGCTGGCGCGAACAGCCCTGGAAATATGGGCGTCGGTGACCTCCCTGACCTTCACCGAAGTTACCAGCGATGCCCAGATTGTCTTTGCCAGCGACAATCCCAACCCCGACGATGACACTGAAGCGGACGCGCATGCCAGCAATACGGTGCTGGCCGGCGTCATTACGCATAGCGACATTAATATTTCGGACAATTGGTTCGGGGGAAACACGGACCTCAACAGCTACACTTTCCAGACCTATCTGCACGAAATCGGGCATGCACTCGGTCTTGGACACGCCGGGCCGTACAATTCGTCCGCAACCTATGGCCAGGACAATATCTACACCAATGACAACTGGTCCTACACGGTCATGTCGTATTTCGACCAGCTGGAAGCCGGTTTCGGAAACTACCGGTTTGTGCTGGCGCCCCAGATCGCGGACATTCTGGCCGTTCAGAGCCTCTACGGCGCCAACCCCGACGGAACGCGCGCAGGTAACACGACCTACGGCTTCAACTCCACTGAATCCGACTACAATGACTGGTCGCAGTTCGTGACCGTCGACAACGGGCTGACCTTTACCGGCCCCTACTCCTACGCGATCTACGACACCGGCGGCATCGATACGATCGACCTGTCCGGGTATTACCGTGACCAGGTGCTGAGCCTTGTGCCGGAGACATTTTCGAGCGTCGGCGACCGTGGCGTCGACTCCGACCCCACCTATACGAACATCATCTCGATCATGCGCGGCACGATCATCGAGAACGCGATCGGCGGAACCGGCAACGACACGCTCACTGGGAATGATTCCAACAACATCTTGCGCGGAGGCGAAGGCGCCGACACGCTGATCGGCGGCAATGGAACTGACACTGCAGACTACTCGGATGCAACCGGCAGTGTCGTCATTCGCCTGTGGAACGGAACCGGGCAAGGTAACATTGCGCAAGGCGATACTCTTGTCAGCATCGAAGCTGTCAATGGAAGCAACTTCGACGACACGCTGATCGGGAGTAGCAATTCCGATACTCTAAGAGGATCCGCCGGGAACGACATCTTGTTGGGTTTGACAGGAAATGATCAGCTTGTTGGCGACGTCGGTAATGATACCCTTCGCGGAGGCGAAGGCGCCGACACGCTGATCGGCGGCAATGGAACTGACACTGCAGACTACTCGGATGCAACCGGCAGTGTCGTCATTCGCCTGTGGAACGGAACCGGGCAAGGTAACATTGCGCAAGGCGATACTCTTGTCAGCATCGAAGCTGTCAATGGAAGCAACTTCGACGACACGCTGATCGGGAGTAGCAATTCCGATACTCTAAGAGGATCCGCCGGGAACGACATCTTGTTGGGTTTGACAGGAAATGATCAGCTTGTTGGCGACGTCGGTAATGATACCCTTCGCGGAGGCGAAGGCGCCGACACGCTGATCGGCGGCAATGGAACTGACACTGCAGACTACTCGGATGCAACCGGCAGTGTCGTCATTCGCCTGTGGAACGGAACCGGGCAAGGTAACATTGCGCAAGGCGATACTCTTGTCAGCATCGAAGCTGTCAATGGAAGCAACTTCGACGACACGCTGATCGGGAGTAGCAATTCCGATACTCTAAGAGGATCCGCCGGGAACGACATCTTGTTGGGTTTGACAGGAAATGATCAGCTTGTTGGCGACGTCGGTAATGATACCCTTCGCGGAGGCGAAGGCGCCGACACGCTGATCGGCGGCAATGGAACTGACACTGCAGACTACTCGGATGCAACCGGCAGTGTCGTCATTCGCCTGTGGAACGGAACCGGGCAAGGTAACATTGCGCAAGGCGATACTCTTGTCAGCATCGAAGCTGTCAATGGAAGCAACTTCGACGACACGCTGATCGGGAGTAGCAATTCCGATACTCTAAGAGGATCCGCCGGGAACGACATCTTGTTGGGTTTGACAGGAAATGACGTGCTGTCCGGCGGAAGTGGAGCTGATCTTTTCCGATACGATGCTGGTCACGACCGCATTCTCGATTTCGAAAGCGATTCCGGGGACGAGATAGATCTGCGCGCGATCGGCTCGGTATCATCGATGGACGAACTGCAGACGCATTACCATCAGGATGGCCAAAACAGCGTTTTCGACTTCGGCAATGGGAATGCGCTATCAATTGATAATATGGTGTGGGCAGATTTTTCCGAGGATGATTTTGTATTCAGTGCAGCACAAAACTCAACTCACTTGGAAAAGCCGATCGCGACAATGACAGAATCTATGCACGCTAATGTCGTTTCAAATGAATCTTCAATATCCTACAGTATCTTGATCGACATAATACATTCAACTGATACTCAATGGGATCAGGTAGGTTCGTTGGAGAATTTGCCAGAATGTTGCTTTCCCAATCCGTTCACCAACAGTGACAGTTCAGTTGATCAGTTTGCAGACTTCATGGATTATCTATGCGATTCAAACTCGCTGCATGGACTGTTTACACAGTAATATTAGTTGATTGATTCAGCTGAATTCGACGCGCTCTTGCGAAAAGTAGAACAGCGAACGGGTTTCGTCGTCGATCGTGTCTCCCGGCACGTTGAGGAGCGTACGCATGGCATGCTTGCGATCCTTCAAGGCGTGTTCGAAGTCCTGTTCGATCAGGCGGTCGACGCCCGTGCGGGACATGGCATCGCGCACTTCCATGTAAAGCGTGAGCGAACCGCCCAGGAACATGGACTCATAGGCAATCTTGCTGGCGATCTTGTCGTGAATGTCCGTGTACTGGAACTGGCGCTCCATCACTGACTTTCGCTTGCAGATGAAGTCGATCTCATGCCGGTACTGCGGGTGGCGCAAGTAGAGGCTTTTCAACGCCGTCATCTCGGCATCGATCCGCGTCTTGATCTCGTCCGGCAGGGACTCGCTGAGGATGATGACGATGTCGATGTCCGAGCCCTTCACCATTTCACCCGAAGCCGCATGTTCGCGGGGCTCGTTGTGGGCCAGGAAATAGGCGAGGTCTCCGGCGATAAAGGCGCACAGCTGGCTGCGCACTTCCCGGCCAAGGCTCACGAACAGCTGCTTCATGACCAACTGCGCAACGGCAATCTTCTCGCGGCTGATCTCACGATGCATGTTGGCCAGCGTACCCTGCCGCTCGATCATCTGCTCGCGCTGTCCGGGCAAGCCGAACAGGGTAAAGGACATGAAGTCGCGAAGGATCGAGGGACTGAGCCGCACCTGGTCGTCCCGCGTTACGTCGAACCGCAGGTAGTAGCTGGCGAAGTGCGACATGTGGAAGGCCTCGCTGCGATAGCAGGCCTGCCACAACGCCAGCACCGGAACATCGGGAAGCGCCAGCGCGAGTTCCTTGCCAAGCTGAGGCCCGTTCTCCGCGATGAAGCCGATCACGCGCTGCTGCAGCTCACCCGTACTGTCTGTAACCACCTGTCACCTGTCCTGCCGGGCGACGACGACGCCCTGTTATTCCACGGTGACAGATTTGGCGAGGTTGCGCGGTTGGTCAACATCCGTGCCTTTGGCGACGGCGACATGATAGGCCAGAAGCTGCAGCGGGATGGCGGCCAGGATCGGCAGCGAGATGTCGTCACCATCAGGAATGCGGATTACATGGTCAGCCCGGTCGCCCGCCATGGCGATACCGGCATCGTCGGAAATCAGGATAACCTTCGCGCCGCGCGCACGCACTTCCTCGACGTTCGAGATGGTTTTCTCGAACAGGTCGTCCTTCGGCGCCACGACAACGACGGGAAGATCCCGCTCGATCAGTGCGATCGGCCCGTGCTTCAGTTCTCCGGCCGCATAGCCTTCGGCGTGAATGTAGGAGACTTCCTTGAGCTTCAGCGCCCCCTCGAGAGCCAGCGGGAAATACCGGCCGCGGCCAAGGAACAGCACGTCCCGCGCCTTGGTCAGCAGCTTCGCAATGTCGCGGATCTGGTCCTGCGCCTCCAGCGCTTCGGAAATTTTCCGAGGCAGGGCCAGAAGGCTTCTGACGGCATTCGCCTCGTCGCCCGGTAGCAGTTCGCCACGGGCGCGGCCGGCAACCACCGCCAGAACCGCCAGGACGGCAAGCTGGGCCGTGAAGGCCTTGGTCGAAGCGACGCCGATTTCCGGGCCGGCATAGGTCGGCACCACGGCACCTGCGTCGCGTGCGATCGAGCTTTCCGGCACGTTTACGATGGCAATTGCGGTGGTCTTGTTCTGGCGGCAATAGCGGAGGGCTGCGAGCGTGTCGGCTGTCTCGCCTGACTGGCTGACGAACAGGGCAGGCCCGGTCTGCGGCAGGACCGGCGCGCGATAGCGGAATTCCGATGCGATGTCGGTCTCCACGGCAAGGCGCGCTTTCTGCTCGAACCAGTATTTTGCCGTGTGCGTCGCATAATAGGCCGTGCCGCAGGCGATCGCGACGGCGCGGTCGGCATTGCGGAACGCCTCCTCGGCTTCCGGCGCAACCGTCAGGGTCTGGGTCGCCTGGTCGACATAGGGCAGGACGGAGCGGGCGATCGATTCAGGCTGCTCGTGGATTTCCTTGAGCATGAAATGGTCATACTCGCCACGCTCGATCAGGGCGTCGTTGACCGCCGAGGTAACGCGGCGGCGGTTTACCCGCTCGCCCGACGCGTTGCGGATGTCAAAACTGTCCGGCCGCAGAATGACCCAGTCGCCCTCTTCGAGATAGGTTACGTCACGCGTGAACGGCGCGAGCGCGATCGCATCCGAGCCGAGGAACATTTCGTGCTCGCCATAGCCGAGCACCAGCGGGCTGCCCCGCCGCGCACCCATCAGCAGGCCATCGTCGCCGGCGAATATCACCGCCAGGGCAAACGCCCCCTTGAGTTCGTGAAGCGTCGCCTCGAAAGCATCGACGGCGTCCATGCCCTCGCCCATCTTGTGGGCGAGCAGCTGGGCGATCACTTCTGTGTCTGTCTCAGATTCGAAATTGCGCCCGGCGGCCTGCAATGTGTCGCGCAGTTCGCGGAAATTCTCGATAATCCCATTATGAACCAGTGCGACGCTGCCGGCCATGTGCGGGTGCGCATTGGTCTCGTTGGGCTTGCCATGTGTCGCCCAGCGCGTGTGCGCAATGCCCGTTGTCCCGTTCAGCGGCCGCTCTGAAAGCAACGCCTCAAGGTTGACAATCTTGCCCGGAGCGCGGCGGCGTTCGATCACGCCATCGGCCGCAACCGCAACGCCAGCGCTGTCATATCCCCGGTATTCGAGCCGCTTGAGGCCGTTCACGAGGCGCTCCGCGACCGCTTCCCGCCCTGAAATTGCAACTATTCCGCACATGGTTCACTCCACTCGGTCCGGCAGGCAATAGACCCGGCGATCCGGGCCGAATAGTGACGAATTGTTGTAATTTGCGACAGAGACTGCCTAAGCCATTGATTGAATGTTAAATTCGTGTTGGCACGTGACCTGCGTAAGGCGACGCGAAGTGTCCGGTTGAGGTATGTTCAAGGGTATTTTCAGCCCTTTCATTCCATGCCTGATGCATATATGCGCCACGTTGCAGACTGATCAGGAAGTAAAGTGCCCCAACTGACCCATCTCGACCGGCTCGAAGCCGAAAGCATTCACATTATCCGGGAGGTCGCCGCCGAGTGCGAAAACCCGGTGATGCTGTATTCCGTTGGCAAGGATTCAGCCGTGATGCTGCACCTTGCAATGAAGGCTTTCTATCCTTCCCGTCCGCCCTTCCCGCTGATGCATGTCGATACGACCTGGAAATTCCGGGAGATGATCGAATTCCGCGACCGCAAGGCCGCCGAAATGGGCATGGACCTCATCGTGCACATCAATGAGGAAGGTGTCCGCGATGGCGTCGGCCCGTTCTCGCACGGCTCGGCCCTCCATACCGACGTAATGAAGACGCAGGCGCTGAAGCAGGCGCTCGACAAGTACAAGTTCACCGCAGCTTTCGGTGGCGCCCGCCGCGACGAGGAGAAGTCGCGCGCCAAGGAGCGCATCTTCTCGTTCCGCTCAGCCGAACACCGCTGGGATCCGAAGCGCCAGCGCCCAGAGCCGTGGAATCTCTACAACACCCGGATCAACCAAGGCGAAAGCATCCGCGTCTTCCCGCTGTCGAACTGGACCGAGCTCGACATCTGGCAATACATCCGCCGCGAGAATATCGAGATCGTCCCGCTCTACTTCGCCGCCGAGCGCCCGGTGGTGAACTGGAACGGCGTCGACATCATGGTCGATGACGACCGCATGCCCGAGGAACTGGCGGCAACGGCGGTGATGAAGTCCGTCCGTTTCCGGACATTGGGCTGCTATCCGCTCACGGGCGCGGTCGAAAGCACGGCCGCGACGCTCGACGAAATCATCCAGGAAATGCTGCTGACTTCCACCTCCGAACGCCAGGGCCGCGTCATTGACGTCGACCAGTCGGCCTCGATGGAAAAGAAGAAGCAGGAGGGCTATTTCTGATGCGCCTCACCGACGACCTCATTGCCACAGACATCGCGGCCTATCTCGAAAAGCACGAGAACAAGTCGCTGCTGCGCTTCATCACGTGCGGCTCCGTCGACGACGGCAAGTCGACGCTGATCGGCCGCCTGCTCTACGACTCGAAGATGATCTTCGAGGACCAGCTCGCTGCGCTCGAATCCGATTCCAAGAAAGTCGGCACGCAGGGCGAGAATATCGACTTCGCTCTCCTCGTCGACGGTCTTGCCGCTGAGCGCGAACAGGGCATCACCATCGACGTCGCTTATCGATTCTTCGCGACCGACAAACGCAAGTTCATTGTCGCCGACACGCCGGGACATGAACAGTATACGCGCAATATGGCGACCGGCGCCTCGACCGCCGATGTCGCCATCCTGATGGTCGACGCGCGCAAGGGCATCCTGACCCAGACGCGCCGCCACTCCTTCATCACCACCCTGCTCGGCATCCGCCGCCTCGTGCTGGCGGTGAACAAGATGGACCTCGTCGACTATGATGAGACCGTCTTCAACGACATTGTCGAAGACTTCTACGCATTTGCCGATGAACTGGCGACGGACCTTGAGGTCCAGCCGATCCCGATGTCGGCCCTCGCAGGCGTCAATATTACCAGCCGCTCCGACGAGACGTCCTGGTATGACGGTCCGAGCCTGATGGAATACCTCGAGAACGTGCCGGTCGGCGACCGCCGCCGCAGCGCGCCATTCCGGATGCCGGTGCAGTGGGTCAACCGTCCGAACCTCGATTTCCGCGGCTTCTCGGGCCAGATCGCCGCCGGCACGGTGAAACCCGGAGACCGCGTGAAGTCCATGCCGTCCGGCCGCCAGTCGACCATCGAGCGGATCGTCACGGCAACCGGTGACCTGAAGGAGGCCATCGCCGGCCAGTCCGTTACGCTGACGCTGGCAGACGAGATCGACGCCTCCCGCGGCGATGTGATCGTCACGGCCGACAATCCGACCGAGGTCTCTGACCAGTTCCAGGTCCGCATCCTGTGGATGAACGAAGCACCGCTCCTGCCAGGCCGGCGCTATTACCTGAAGATCGGCGCCAAGACGGTAATGGCAACTGTCAACGCACCGAAATACGGCATCGACGTCAACACGCTCTCCGACGTGCCGGCCCGCACGCTGGAAATGAACCATATCGGCGTCACCACAGTCTCGCTGGACCAGGCGATCCCGTTCGATCCGTACGACGAGAACCGCGAGCTTGGCGGCTTCATCCTGATCGACCGGATGACCAATGACACGGTCGGTCTGGGCCTGATCGACTTCGCCCTGCGCCGCGCCTCCAACATCCACTGGCAGGCGATGGACATCGATCGGGACGTGCTGGCTGAACAGAAAGGCCAGCGTCCGGCGGTGCTCTGGTTCACGGGCCTCTCGGGCTCCGGCAAGTCGACGATCGCGAACGCCCTGCAGAAGCAGCTGTTCGCCCTTGGCAAGCACACGTTCACCCTCGACGGCGACAATGTGCGCCATGGCCTCAACCGCGACCTTGGCTTCACCGACGCCGACCGCGTTGAGAACATCCGCCGCGTGGCAAATGTCGCGCGCCTGATGTCGGATGCCGGCCTGATCACGCTGGTCTCCTTCATCTCGCCCTTCCGGGCCGAGCGCCAGATGGCCCGCAACCTGATGGCCGACGGCGAATTCATCGAAGTGTTCGTCGATACGCCGCTGGACGTCGCCGAACAGCGCGATGTGAAGGGTCTCTACAAGAAGGCCCGGTCCGGAGAGATCAAGAACTTCACCGGCATCTCAAGCCCCTATGAAGCACCGAAAGCTCCGGAAATCCGGATCAACACGGTCGACCGTACGCCCGAGGATGCAGCGGAAGAAATTCTTGGCTATCTCAAGGAACACGGCTTCCTCGGAAGCTAACGCGCGTCGTCAGGATTCAGGGGACAACTATCGATGGCGATTCATCCGGTAATCATGTGCGGCGGGGCCGGCACGCGGCTGTGGCCTGTGTCCACGCAGGCCCACCCGAAACAATTCCATCGCCTCGTGACCGACAAGACCGTGTTCCAGGACACGGTTCTCCGCCTTGGCGGAGACGGGTTTGCGCCGCCGGTTGTTATCTCGAATGAACGCTATGCCGGCCTGATCGGCGAACAGCTGGCGGAAATCGGTGTTGCGCCCGGGGCCGTGCTGCTCGAACCCGTCGCCCGCAACACCGCAGCTGTCGCCGCCGTCGCTGCCCGCCATGTTGCCGCCATCGATCCCGAGGGCCTTTGCCTCCTGTTGCCATCCGACCACTTCATTGGCCGGCCGGATGTGTTCGTGAAGGCGGTACTTGAGGCCGCCTCCGTGGCGCGAAGCGGCTTTATCACGACATTTGGTATCCATCCCGACCGGCCGGACACCGGCTTCGGATACATCCATCGCGGTGAACCCATCGAAGGATCGGTCAGCCGGATTGCCGCCTTCCGGGAAAAGCCGGATCTCGAGACCGCAGAGTCCTATATTGCCGATCCGGCCTTCAGCTGGAACGCCGGCATTTTCCTCTTCCCGGCGACGCTGATGATTTCCGAACTGCAGGCGCTCGCGCCGGACATCCTCGAAACGGCGACGGATGCGCTGAATTCGGCCCACGAGGTCGAGGGCGGCCGCCTGCTCGATCCGGCGCACTTCGGCACTGTCCGCTCCACATCCATCGACTATGCGGTGATGGAGAGCACATCCCATGCAGCTGTCTATGCCCCACTCGATTGCCAGTGGAACGATATCGGCACGTGGACGATGATCAATGAGCTGCGCCAGAACGACGACAAAGGCGGAACGGTGAATGTCGACGCGACGAACTGCTCCGTCCATTCCGACGCCAGCCACATGGTGGCACTTGTCGGCGTGGAGAACCTGACGGTCGTGATCGAAGGAAACCGCATCCTGATCGCCGCGAAGGACCATATCCAGGACATCAAAAATGTCGTGACGGCCCTGCGCGAGTCCGGCCGCGAAGATCTGCTCTGACTGCGCCTGCCGCGGCGTAATCCGTTTCCGGCCCTGAATCCTGTGATACCTTCTGCCGGTCAGTTCGGTTCAGGGAGGATTGGACATGCCGGGAGCCAAAGGTGCCGGCGCGGAATCAGCCGCCGCGGAAATCTATGATGCGATAATCGTCGGTGCCGGATTTGCCGGCATGTACATGCTGCACAGGCTGCGCGACGATATGGGCCTGTCGGCGCACGTCTTCGAAGCCGGCAGCGGCGTTGGTGGAACCTGGTTCTGGAACCGCTATCCCGGCGCCCGCGTCGACATCGAAAGCCAAGAATATTCCTTTTCCTTCTCCGAAGAGCTTGAAAAGGACTGGCACTGGACAGAACGTTATTCGGCCCAGCCTGAAATCCTGAAATACGCCAACCATGTCGCTGACCGGTTCGACCTACGCCGGGACATCAGCTTCAACACGCGTGTTGCCTCCGCAATCTATGAAGAGGCGACCGGGCTGTGGAGGATCACGACCGAGGACGGCCGGATCGCGACCGCGCGCTTCTGCATCATGGCAACCGGCTGCCTCTCCGCCGCCAAGACGCCGGACATTCCCGGCGCTGGCCAATTCGAAGGTGAAACCTACAGCACGGCGACCTGGCCCACCGGTGGCGTCGACTTCAAGGACAAGAAAGTCGGCATCATCGGCACCGGCTCCTCCGGCATCCAGACCATCACGACCATCGCACCCGAAGTCGGCGAACTCGTCGTGTTCCAGCGGACACCGAACTTCAGCGTGCCTGCGCACAACGGGCCGCTGAAGCCCGAAATCACCAGGGACTGGCTGAACCACCGGGAGGCGTACCGGAAGGAACAGCGCGAATCCGGCGTCGGTATTCTGGCGCTCCAGCCCCGCGAAGAGCTGACGCTCGACGTTCCCGAGCAGGAGCGCGAACAGGAATTCGAGATGCGGTGGGCAAAGGGAGGCTTCTGCCTCGGGGCAGCTTTCGCCGACCTCGGCATCGATCCGGCCGCAAACAACGAACTGGTGAGCTTCGTTACCGAGAAGATCCGCGGGATCGTCAAAGATCCGGAAACGGCCGACCGCCTCACGCCCAAGACCTATCCCATCGGGGCGAAGCGGCTGTGCGTCGATACCGGCTATTTCGAGGTCTACAACCAGGACAATGTTTCCCTCGTCGACCTGACAGCAACGCCGATCGAGACGATCACGTCCACCGGTATCCGTACGAGTGAGCGCGACTACGACTTTGACGCGATCATCTTTGCGATCGGCTTCGACGCGATGACCGGCGCGCTCGACCGGATCGACATTCGCGGGCGCGGAGGTCTCCGGCTGCATGACAAATGGTCAGCCGGCCCGCTCACCTATCTGGGACTCATGGTGTCGGGCTTCCCCAACCTGTTCCTGGTTACCGGGCCGGGCAGCCCGTCCGTGCTGTCGAACATGCTGGTATCGATCGAACAGCATGTCGACTGGATCGCCGACTGCATCCAGAACCTCGGTCAGCGCCAGCTCTCGACGATCGAGGCGACGCCCGCTGCGGAATCCGAATGGGTCGCCCATGTGAATGAAGTCGCCGCCGGGACGCTCTACATGCAGGCCAATTCCTGGTATCTCGGCGCGAACGTGCCGGGCAAGCCACGCGTGTTCATGCCATATGTTGGCGGCGTCGGCGTCTATCGCGAAAAGTGCGATGAAGTCGCCGCCAATGACTATGAAGGCTTCGAACTCGCCCGCGCGCCCGACGCCTGACCGGCACCGGGCACCCGCAGACCGGATCAGAAAGCGATCGGTCCGCCCTTCGTCCGCTTCATATCGGCGTCGCACATCAGTTCGACGAGGCCCGAGAGGTCAACGCTGCGCTTCCAGCCCAGCTTGTTCTCGGCCTTGGCCGGATCCCCGATGAGCAGGTCCACTTCGGCCGGACGGTAGAAGGCGGGGTTCACGCGCACCAGCGTCCTGCCGGACTTGCGCTCGATCCCGATTTCGTTAGCGCCTTCGCCTTTCCAGCCGAACTCCCAGCCGAAATAGCGGCCGGCAGCTTCGACGAAGGACCGGATCGAATGAGTCTCGCCGGTGGCCAGGACGTAATCGTCTGCCTCTTCCTGCTGCAGCATACGCCACATGCCTTCGACATAGTCCGCCGCGTAGCCCCAGTCGCGCTTGGCATCGAGATTGCCGAGTTCCAGCACGTCCTGCTGGCCGGCTGCGATTCGGGCGAAAGCGAGGGTGATCTTGCGGGTAACGAACTCTTTCCCACGCAGCGGGCTCTCGTGATTGAAGAGGATGCCGCTGCAGGCATACATATCGAAGCTCTCGCGATAATTCACGGTCGACCAGTGGCCGAACAGCTTGGCAACGCCATACGGGCTGCGCGGGTAGAACGGTGTCGCTTCAGACTGCGGGATCGCCTGAACCTTGCCGAACATTTCGGACGTGGAGGCCTGATAGAAGCGCGACTTGCCGCCGAGAGAGCGAATGCACTCGAGCATGCGCGCCACACCAAGCGCATCGGCGTTCGACGTGTAGATCGGCTGTTCAAACGAGACGGCAACAAAGCTCTGCGCAGCGAGGTTGTAGACTTCGTCGGGCGCAATCTTCTCGAGCACGCGGCGAATATTGGATTCTTCCAGCAGTTCGAAGTCGTGAAGCGTCAGCGAGTCGGTCACATCCAGTTCGTCGAGGCGGCCGGTGCTGATCACGCCGATACGGCGCACACCGCCATGGACTTCATAGCCCTTTTCCAGCAGCAGCTTGGAGAGATAGGCACCGTCCTGCCCGGTGATGCCAGTGATGAGCGCCCGCTTGGCCATTTGTTCAGCTCCGTGGAATCTTTTGCAGGGGACGCTTTCCGGATCCCCCGTCTCGTGTTGGAATCTGCCCGCGCCTGGATGCCGGGCCTGACCGCGCTAAATGCAAGAACCCGGCCAACTACAGCAGTCGCGATCCGACAGAGGTAGAAAGATTCGGGGGCCCGAAACAGGCTTCAGGCGGGACACCGGCAGACGGCCCTCACAGGCCGCCTGTTCCGTGCGGTGGCGCGCATTCTGAGGGTTAACGCCGCGGCCTTCCCTAACGTCCCGTCTCGAAACCCGTCTGGTCTCACGATAAGCAGAAGGCACAAATCAGGGACAAAGGAAGCGCACAATGGCCAAAGGAAGCATGCCCGTCCTCGTGGGTGTCGGACAAAGTCTCAGCCAGTGGGACGGGTCGGCCGGCCTCACCGGCGCGCCGTCACCGCTTTCGCTCATGGTCGAAGCATCAAGAAGTGCGCTCGCTGACACGGGCGGTGCGGGCATTGCCGGGGCGGTCGACACGATTGCCGTCGTGCGCATCTTCGAGGACTCGGTCCGGAATGCGCCACATCCGCATGGCCATAATACCAACCTGCCCGGCACGCTGGCGCGGGACATCGGCGCATCGCCCGCCAGGCTGATCTATGAAACGGTCGGCGGCCAGAGCCCGCAGGCACTCGTCAATGAAATGGCCGCGAAGATCCATGCGGGCGAAATCGACTGCGCCCTGATTTCCGGTTCCGAAGCCAACCGCGCCTCGAAAGGCGCACGCCGTCATGGCGTTGAAATCAACTGGGCCGACGGGGCCGACGCAGCCTATGAGGACCGCGGCTCTGGTCCGATGATGCTGAGCCGGGAGGAAATCAAACATGGCCTGGTTGCCCCGGCCTATTTCTATGCCCTGTTCGAGAATGCCATCGCCGGCCGCGAAGGCGAGTCCCGCAGCCAGCACCGCCGCGCCATGGCCAGGCTCTTCCAGCCCTTCTCGGCGACGGCGGCGCGAAATCCGCACGCCCAGTTTCCGGTGGAACATTCCATCGACTTCCTCGCAACGCCATCGCGCGAGAACTATGAGTATGCCGACCCTTTCCTGAAATGGTTCATCGCGCAGGATGCCGTGAACCAGGGCGCGGCCGCCATCATCATGAGCGAAGAGAAAGCGGACGAACTCGGCATCGCTCCGGGCAAGCGGGTCTTCCTGCACGGCGCAGGCGAAGGCGCGGACGACTTCATTTCGGTGCGCCCGCGCCTGGACGGCTCCTTTGCCATGGACGCGGCGACGTCCCGCGCTCTGGGGCAAGCCGGCAAGACGGCCGCCGGCATGAAGTACTTCGACCTCTATTCCTGCTTTCCCTGCGCCGTCTTCTCATCGACGCACTCACTCGGCATCGACTGGAAGACCGATCCCCGCCCGCTGACGCTTACCGGCGGCCTGCCGTTCTTCGGCGGCCCCGGGAACAATTATTCCCTGCACGGCATTGCAGAAATGGTCGCGAAGCTGCGTGGGGATGCCGGCGCGTTCGGTCTCGTGCTCGCGAATGGCGGATGGATGACGAAAGAGGCCGTTGGCGTGTATTCGACGCAGAGGCCCGCAGATTTCACGCCGGTGGCACTTTATGCGAAACCCGCCGGGCAGGTCGATCTGTGCACGGAAAGCTGCGACGGCACGCTCGAAACCTTCACCGTGACCCATGGCAAGGAAGGCCCGGACAAGGGCATCATCTTCGCCCGCCTGACGGACGGCCGCCGGGCACTGGCCAATGCCAGCCCCGCCGCGCTGGCCGTGCTGCGTGAGGATGCGTCGCCTGTGGGCCGTTCCGTGAAGATCACGGTCTCCGGCGAAACCGGCACTTTCGATTTCACCTGACACCGCCAGCTTGCCCCGCCCGGCGGTTTCGACCAAATTCCGGCCATGACACGACAGTTCAGACGGTTCGGAGTGATTGGCGGCGGGGCCTGGGGAACGGCAATCGCCCAGATGCTGACGCGTGAGGGTCAGGAGGTACTGATCTGGTGCCTTGAGCCGGACGTCGCCGAGGCGATCAATACCTCGCACGAGAATTCGCATTTCCTGCCGGGCGTTCCGCTCAAGCAGGAGCTGCGCGCGACGAACGATCTCGCCGACCTCTACGGGATGGATGCCATCTTCGCCGTCGCCCCGGCCCAGCATACGCGGAAGACACTCCGTGCCCTGAGAGGGCATCTCGATCCGGGCACGCCGGTTGTGTTGTGCTCCAAGGGCATTGAGCTCGCTACCGGCGAATTCATGACGGAGGTCCTGAGGGAGGAGCTTCCGGAGGCCGTCCCTGCCGTTCTCTCCGGGCCGAGTTTTGCCATCGATGTGGCCCGCGGCCTGCCGACGGCGGTGACCTTCGCGATTGAGGATGCGGCGCTCGGCGCCGACCTGATAGCAGCGATCTCGACCCCGACTTTCCGGCCCTACCTTGCGCATGACCTGCTCGGCGCCGAGATCGGGGGCGCAGTCAAGAATGTGCTCGCCATTGCCTGCGGCATCGCGCTGGGCAAGGGGCTCGGCCGGTCCGCCCATGCCGCCCTCATCGCCCGCGGCAGCGCGGAGATGACGCGCCTTGCCCTCAAGCTCGGCGCCGACCGCGAGACGCTGTCAGGCCTGTCCGGACTCGGCGATCTCGTGCTCACCTGTTCCTCCGAGAACAGCCGCAACATGAGCTGCGGCCTCGCGCTCGGTCGCGGCGAGGCACTGGATGACATCCTCGGCGCCCGCAAGGCCGTCACGGAGGGCGTCGCGACCGCGCCGGTCCTTCGCCGGATCGCGGCGGAGCATGGCGTCGAAATGCCGATCTGCGATGCCGTTGCCGCTGTCATCGAGGGCGAAATCAATGTCGACGAGGCCATTCTCCGCCTGCTGATGCGCCCCAACAAGGCCGAAGCTGTCACCGTCTGAGCCGTAAGACGCACTCGCCTGACAGGGATTCGGGCTGGCGGGGCTGCGTGCAGGCGCTTACATTGGCGCCTGAACGGAACAATACTTGCGTATTCACAACCTCTGGTCGTTCGATGCGTCAATATTCGCGCATGTAGAGTTGATTTGAAACAGGATTCCTGCAGCTGATGCATCGCAAGGAGAAGCGAAACGAATTGCTGGAGGCGCTCACCTCCAGCCGTGGGGTGTTCTGGCATCTCATTGCGTTCAGCTGCTTCATCAACCTCCTGATGCTCACCGGGCCGCTCTACATGCTGCAGGTCTATGACCGCGTCCTGGCATCGCAGTCGGTTCCGACGCTGGCGGCGCTGACGGTTCTGATCCTCATCCTCTACTCCACCTATGCCCTGCTCGACTGGGTCCGTTCCGGACTGCTGGGCAGCATTGCCTCGCGCTTCGAGGACCGGCTGGCGGACCGCGCGGCGGCGGCCGCCTTCAATGCCGCCCTGTCCGACGCCGGGCACATTTCGGACCGGCCGCTGCGTGACCTGCGCCAGCTTCGCAAGTTCATCGCCAGCCCTGCCATCACGGCCGCGCTCGACGCGCCGTGGAGCCCGCTCTTCTTCCTCGTCCTGTTCATGCTGCACCCGATATTCGGCCTCTGGGCACTGTTCGGCGGCGCGCTTCTGGTCACGCTCGGCTACCTCAACCAGCGCACGACCAATCGCAACATGCGCGAGGCC
Source organism: Hyphomonas sp. (assembly GCA_020638455.1). GTDB lineage: Bacteria > Pseudomonadota > Alphaproteobacteria > Caulobacterales > Hyphomonadaceae > Hyphomonas. The sequence goes on from JACKIK010000001.1 coordinate 215,647, forward strand.
GAGCAGATGGAGCGACTGTCCCAGGCGCGGGCGCAGGAAATGATGCGCCACGCCGAGACCATCGATGCGATGGGCATGCAACCGAACCTGAAAGCGCACTGGAAGAAAGCCTTCGACGATTCCGACGGCCGCATGTTCTCGTCGGCACGGACGCTGAGCGCCTTCACCTCCAGCACGCGGGCGACGCGCCTGTTTCTCCAGTCGGCCATTCTGGGCATCGGAGCCTGGCTGATCATCCGCTCGAGCGGCGCCTCGGCCTCGCACGGGTCGCTGGTTGCCGCATCGATCCTGATGGGCCGCGCCATCGCGCCGATCGAGCAGGCCGTCGCGCAGTGGCGTTCCGTTGTGCTCGCGCGCGAGGCATGGACCTCCCTGACCCGGTTCCTTGAGCGCACGCCCCAGCGCAGCCAGCCCATGCAGCTGCCCCCGGTGGCCGGGTACCTTCGCGTCGATGGAATCTATGCCGGCCCGCCGGGCACGAAGAAGCCGGTGCTGCGCAACCTGACCTTCTCGCTGGACCCCGGCGACGTGCTGGGCGTGCTCGGCCCGAGCGCCGCCGGCAAATCGACCCTTGCCCGGGTCCTGACCGGTGTCTGGCCGGTCATGTCCGGCTCGGTCCGGCTCGATAATGCAGAACTGGCGCAATATGACCGCCAGACGCTTGGCCGGCAGATCGGCTACCTGCCGCAGCAGGCAGACCTCCTCTCCGGCACAATCCGGGACAACATCTCCCGTCACGATCCCAATGCCGACGCAGAAGCGGTGATCAAGGCGGCCCGGCTTGCCGGATGCCATGACCTGATCCTCCATCTCGCGGACGGCTATGATACGCAGGTCGGCGAGGCCGGCGCCTATCTGTCGGCCGGCCAGCGCCAGCGCATCGGCCTGGCCCGCGCCCTGTATGGTGACCCCTCTTTCGTCATTCTCGACGAGCCAAACTCCAATCTGGACGGCAAGGGCGATGCCGCCCTGCAGGAAGCCATCCTCGGGCTGCGCGCGCGCAATGCGACCACGATCATCATTGCCCACCGTCCGAATGCGATCGTCCATTGCAACAAGCTGGTGGTAATCGATGGCGGCGAGATCAAGGCGTTCGGTCCGCGCGACGAAGTGCTCGCCAAGATCATGCCCCGCTCGCCGACCGAAAAAGTGACAGCCATCCATCCGCGCACGGAAAGCAAGGGCAATGGCTGAGCAGGCATTTTCCTTCGCACCTCCGCCCAGCGTGCGCCCGGCCGAGGCGCGCCTGCCGCAGACCGTCCGGCTCGGCTGGTCGATTATCCTGCTGGTGTTCGGCGGCCTCGTGGCCTGGTCCGTCCTTGCCCCCTTCCACGGCGCCATCCTCACCGCGGGGCATGTGACCGTCGAGAACGAGCAGCAGATCGTCCAGCACCTCGAAGGCGGAATCGTGCGGCAGCTCTATGTGCGCGAAGGAGATCAGGTTTCGGCCGGGCAGAAACTCCTGTCGCTGGACCCGACCACCGCCGACGCCACAATCCAGGCGCAGGAAGCCCGCTTGTTCGACCTGCTCGGCAATGAGGCGCGCCTCACAGCGGAGCGCGACGGGCGCGAAACGCTGGTCCTGCGGCCCGGATTTGACGACATCGCGGACAGCCCGCGGATGAAAGGCGTGCTCGACAGTCAGAAATCCCTGCTCAAGGCCCGCAACGAGACGCGCGCTACACAGCGCCGCATCCTCGAACAGCGCATCAGCCAGCTGCGTACTCGGATCGAGGGCATGCAGAAGGAAATCAGCACCACCGACACGCAGATTTCTCTCCTCGAGGACGAGGTCGCGCGCTTCCAGAAGCTCAGCGAGCAGGGAAATGCCAGTGAAGTCCGAGTCCTGTCCCTCAAGCGCGACCTTTCGCGCCTGCAGGGCGAGAAGGAATCGCTCCGTTCCGACATCGCTGCCACCAGGGTCCAGATCGGCGAGGCGCAAAGCGAAATCGTCCGTGTCGAGCAGGACAATCGGGAAACCGTCCTGACCGAGCTGCGCGACGTCCAGACCCAGATCGGCCAGCTGACCGAGGAACGTTCCGCCGCTCTCGACCGCCGCAACCGCCTGGACATCCTCGCACCTTCGGGCGGCCGGGTGATCGGCGTGCGGACCCATACGGTCGGCGGCGTTGTCACGCCGTCCGAGCCCATCATGTATATCGTGCCGGAAAACGACCGCCTGGTCGCCAAGGTACGGGTTCGCCCTGCCGACATCGACAAGATCTCAATCGGCCAGCGTGCAACCCTCCGCTTCACCGCGTTCGACCAGAACATGACACCGCAATATACCGGCGAGGTCATCAACGTGTCCGCCGATGCCCTGCAGGACCCGACAACCGGCGCGACGTACTACGAGGCCGTCGTTTCCATTCCCGACGAGGCGTTGAATTCCGAGACCTTCACGATCCTGCCCGGCATGCCCGTGGATGCCAGCCTGCAGACGGAAAGCCGCACCGTCCTGTCCTATCTGCTGAAGCCACTGATGGACTCGGTGTCACGCACCTTCCGCGAATAGGCACTGCGACCCGATGGCATTGTGACAGCAAAGTTCCTTGAATACTGCCGGGAATTCCCCGACAGAGTTCCGGCAGGTGCTCAATTCGCGCCGGTCGCGCAAGGAGTCGCCCGGAATGGCAGGAATCGTGATCACGGGGGCCGCAGGGTTCATCGGGGCACATTGCTGCGCAGCGCTGACCCGCCGTGGTCATGACGTCACCGGCGTCGATAATTTCAATGCCTACTACACGCCGGCGCTGAAGCAGGCCCGCGTCGAACACCTTGCCGCACAGGCAAGAGTTCATGATATCGATATCAATGACCACACGGCGCTGACGGCGCTGCTTGATGACGTGAAGCCTTCCGTGGTCGTGCATCTCGCCGCGCAGGCAGGCGTGCGCTATTCCTTCGAGGCACCGCTGGAGTATGCCAATTCCAACCTGCTCGGCCAGGTAAGCGTGCTGGAGGCGACCCGCAAGCAGGCATCCGTGAACCGGCTGATCTACGCCTCCTCAAGTTCGGTCTATAGCGGCGTCAGCACAGTTCCTTTCACGGAAGACATGAAGCTCGGGACGCCGAAATCGCTCTATGCGGCTACGAAGATCGCCGACGAGGTCCTGTCGGATACCTACTCTTCCCTGTACGGACTTGATGCGATCGGCCTGCGCTTCTTCACTGTCTACGGTCCCTGGGGCCGCCCGGACATGGCCTACTGGTCGTTCGCCGATGCGATTCTCTCCGGCCGCCCGCTCAAATTGTTCAATCATGGCAATGTGCGCCGTGACTTCACCTATATCGACGACATCGTCGCTCCGATCGTGACCATGGTGGAGGAAGCCGCAGATGACCGGCCGGCAACGCCGCGCCATCGCGTCTACAATATCGGCAACCATACGCCGACGCCGGTGCCCGATATGATCGCCCACCTTGAGCGCCTCCTGGGCCGGAAGGCTGTCGTTGAACTGGCTCCCCTGCCGCCCGGCGATATGGTCGAGACCTTCGCAGACGTGCAGCGGCTGCAGCGGGACTATGGTTTTGCGCCGTCCACGCCGCTCGAAACCGGGCTCGAGCGCTTTACGGACTGGTACCTGCAGTGGCGCCCCCGCCTCGCCGGGGGCGAGCGGGCGCTCTGAGCCGCCTCACCCATGGTCAGGTCTGGCCGGGCGCGCTGCTGCGGCTAAACTCCCCCGCAAGACAAGGGAGGAGGCACCAGATGCCCGCAAAGAAATACGAATGCTTCGAGGTCACGATCGAGGACAAGATCGCGCACATCCGGATGAACCGGCCGGACGCGCTGAACACAATGAACAAGGCGTTCTGGAACGAGCTGCCGGAGATTGTGCGAGACATCGACAACAACGCCCGCGCCCGCGTGATCGTGATTTCCTCGACCGGCAAGCACTTTTCCGGCGGCATGGATACGACCGTCTTCACCGGCGACCGCGCTGCGCCAAAGCATGACCGCTACATCATGGCCGAAGCGCTCCGCTCCAACATCAGGCAGATCCAGTCGAGCTTTTCCTGCCTGGAGGAGGCGCGCATGCCCGTCCTTTTCGCCCTGCACGGCGGCGTGATCGGTGGGGCGGTCGACATGATTTCGGCCGGCGATATCCGCTGGTGCACGAAAGACGCCTTCTTCTCCATCATGGAAACCAATATCGCCATGACCGCGGATGTCGGCACCTTCCCGCGGCTGCAACGCTACATTCCGGAGGGCTGGGCGAAGCAGATGGCCTATACCGGCATGCGCCTGCCAGCTGCAAAGGCGAAGGAAATCGGCCTCGTGAACGATGTGTTCGACACGCAGGAAGAGATGATGGCGGCCGTGATGGACGTCGCGCGCGAGATCGCCTCCAAGAACCCGCTCGCCGTGACCGGCTGCAAGGTGCTGATCAATTACGGGCGCGACCACACAACGGCGGACACGCTGGACTATATCGGCGTGTGGAATGCGGCCATGTTCCCGCCGCCTCACATGGCTGAGGCCTTCAAGGCACGCGCGGAAAAGCGCGAGCCGGAGTTCCCGGACCTTTCGGAATTGCGCACCACGCCGATGTAGCGCCATTGCCGGTGGACCGGCGGGGCGGGCTGTGCCATGGGAATGGTTGCATCTGAAACTATTCCCGGCCCGTCCCCATGTCCGACCTGCAGCACCTGAAGACCATCGAACAGCGCGCGCTCTGGCTCTCCGCCTGGACGGTCCACAATGCCAATCACCTGCGCCCCAAAGGCGATGGCGACGTGAAAGTCGGCGGCCACCAGGCGTCCTGCGCCTCCATGGTCTCGATCATGACGGCGCTGTATTTCCACACGCTGCGGCCCGAGGACCGCGTGGCTGTGAAGCCGCACGCCTCACCGGTCTTCCACGCCATGCAGTACATCATGGGCAATCAGAGCCTCGAGAAGCTCAAGAACTTCCGCGGCTATGGCGGCGCGCAATCCTATCCGAGCCGCACCAAGGATGTGGACGATGTCGACTTCTCCACCGGCTCGGTCGGCCTTGGCGTGGCGGAGACGGCTTTTGCCTCGCTCGTCCAGGACTATCTGGAAGCCAAGGACTGGGCCGCCACCCGCCCGCTCGGCCGCATGGTCGCGCTGGTCGGCGATGCCGAGCTGGACGAGGGCAATGTCTATGAATGCCTGCAGGAATGCTGGAAGCATGACCTGCGCAATACGTGGTGGATCATCGACTATAACCGCCAGAGCCTCGACGGCGTGGTGCATGAAGGCCTGTGGGAAAAGATCGAGGCGATCTTCCGCGCCTTCGGCTGGCGCACCGTGCTGCTGCGCCACGGCGCCCTGCAGCGGGCCGCCTTCGAGGAGCCCGGCGGCGAAGCGCTGAAGGACTGGATCCAGGCCTGTCCGAATGCGGATTATTCAGCCCTGACCTATCAGGGCGGCGCGGCCTGGCGAAAGCGGCTGATGGACGACCTCGGCGACCAGGGCGACGTCTCCGCCCTGCTCGCGAAGCGCAGCGACGCGGAACTCGACGCCCTGATGAACAATCTCGGCGGGCAGTGCCTCGAAACCCTGACCGAAGCCTTCGACAGCATCACCGACGACCAGCCGACCGTCTTCCTCGCCTACACGATCAAGGGCTGGGGCACGCCTCTGGCGGGCCACAAGGACAATCATGCCGGCCTGATGACGCCCGCCCAGATGGCGGATTTCCAGGCCCGCATGGGCGTACCGGAAGGCGAGGAATGGGACACGCTCGCCACCGTGGACGACCCGGCCAGCCTGCAGGCATTCCTCGGCGAGGCGCCGTTCTTTGCCGCCGGCCCGCGCCGCTTCACGGCGCCGAAACTGGAAAGCCCCGGCCCCGTTTTCCTGGATGACCGCGTGCTGTCCACGCAGGCAGGATTCGGCAAGATTCTCGACGCGCTGGCCAAGGGCGACACCGCGCTGGCCGACCGGATCCTGACAACATCGCCGGACGTGACCGTCTCGACCAATCTCGGCCCCTGGGTGAACCGTCGCTCCCTGTTCGCCCGCACCGAGATCGAGGATACGTTCCGGGAACAGAAGATCCCGTCCGCGCAGAAATGGCAGTTTTCGCCCAAGGGCCAGCATATCGAGCTCGGCATTGCCGAGATGAATTTGTTCCTGCTGCTCGGCGCGGCAGGCCTGTCCCATTCCCTGTTCGGCGAGCGCCTCATCCCCATCGGCACGGTCTATGATCCGTTCGTGGCCCGTGGCCTCGATGCACTCAACTATGCCTGTTACCAGGATGCGCGCTTTATCATCGCCGGCACGCCGTCAGGCGTCACGCTCGCCCCGGAGGGCGGGGCGCACCAGTCCATCGGCGCGCAGCTCATCGGCATGAGCCAGGATGGCCTTGTCAGCTTTGAGCCGGCTTATCTGGACGAGCTTTCCATCATCATGGACTGGAGCTTCGACTACCTCCAGCGCAGCGGCGAGAACGATCCGGACGAGCGCACCTGGCTGCGCGACGAAACCGGCGGCTCGGTCTATCTGCGTCTCACCACCCGCCCGCTGGAACAGCTGGGCCTCAAAGCGCGCGACGACGAAAGCTTCCGTCAGGGCGTCGTCGACGGCGGCTACTGGCTGCGCGAGCCGGGCCCCAACTGCGAAGTCGTGATCGCCTATCAGGGCTGCGTCGCGCCGGAAGCCATCGAGGCGGCCGGGCGCATCGGCAATGACCGGCGCGACATCGGCGTGCTGGCGATCACATCCGCCGACCGGCTGAATTCCGGCTGGACCGCCGCCCGGCGCGCCCGGGCCCGCGGCCACCGGGACGCGACCAGCCAGATCGAACGCCTGATGGCAGATGTGCCGCGCGACGCGACAGTTATCACGGTGACGGACGGCCACCCGGCAACTCTCGCCTGGATCGGTGCCGTGATGGGCCACCGCACGGCGCCGCTCGGCGTGGAGCACTTCGGCCAGACCGGCACGATCGGCGACCTTTACCGGCATTTCATGATCGATGCGGACTCGATCGTCGCGGCGGCGAACTATCTTTCCGCCGGCCGGCGCATCGGGCTCAGCGTGCGCTAGGTCGGGTCAGGCCGCTGTCTTTGCCAGCTCGAAATGCGAACGCACGGTCGGCTGGGCGTCGGGCGTCATCACCCGCCCTGTCTTGATCAGTTCGATCATATGTCCGAGCACGGACATGGCGGCCGCCGGATGCAGGCGCTTGTCCACGTCCTTGTACATGTCCTTCACCATTTCCGGGATCGACGTCTCGCCCTCGGAGAGGTGATACAGGATCGCCCGCTCGCGCTCGCGCCGGTGCTCGGCATATTCGGTGATGAAGTGATTGACGAAATCCCTACCCTTCACCGGATCGCCATGCGTCGGGTAGAGCGCATCGAAATTCATGACACGGACTTTTTCGAGGCTCCGCATATAGTCGCCCATATCGCCGTCCGGCGGGGCCACAACCGTCGTCGACCAGCCCATGATATGGTCGCCCGAGAAGCAGATGTTCTCCTCGCGCAGGCCGAAGCTCAGGTGGTTGCAGGTATGTCCCGGCGTCTCGATCACGTCGATCGTCCATCCGGGCCCGGAGATGACGTCCCCGTCGCCCACTTTCACATCCGGCATGAAGCCGAGATCGTCGGCGCTGCCGAGTTCACCCTTGGCAGTCGGCACGCCGCAATTCTTCGCATAGGTCTTGCAGCCGGCCCATTCGGCCATCGGCTGCGCCAGCGGGGAATGGTCCGAGTGACCATGACTGACCAGCACGTGCGTGACCGTCTCGCCTTCCAGCGCTTTCTTCAGCGCCTCGAAATGCGCTTCGTCCACCGGGCCGGGATCGAGCACGGCGACCTCACCATGCCCGACAATGTAGACGCCCGTGCCGACATAGGTGAACGGGCCGGGATTGTTCGCGATCACGCGGCGGATCAGCGGCGTCATCTGCTGGACCACGCCGTATTCGAACTCGATTTCCTTGATGTAGGGAATTGCCATTTGCAGTCTCTTGAAATTCAGCCTGCAGACGGTTCAGCGTCGCTTCGGTGCGAACCGTGTACCGAAAGCCTGCGCCATCCGGCGCGTGGCTCTCAGCTTCTTGCTGAGCCTCAGGGCAACTGGCGGGCCCATGTCAGTCTTGTTCGCATCGACGATGTAAAGCCGTCCGCTATTGCGGTCACGTAGACAGTCGATGCCACCCCAGTCCAGACACATTTCCTTCGCGAAGCGCTCAATCACGGCAATTTCATCGGCCGTGTAGCAGTTGCGAGGCTCATCCAGAATGACCTGCACATTCTCGTTCATGAAGCGGCGTTCGAGCGGGCGACGCTTGCGGAAGGCAACCACCGGCGAACCGTTGACGAGGCAGCAGCGAAGGTCCTCCACGAGGCCGCCTTCGATCTCATTATCGACCAGCACCTGGTAGGTCTTGCCGGGCACCGGCGCGTCGAGCGGGCCCTCTAGGACACGACCATCATGCGCAGCGTTGAGTTCGGACTTCTCGACCATCCGCCCCGTATAGGTCGTCGGGTCGACGGACAGGGCATAGCCGGCCGCCTTTTCGAAAGCAGCAGCCACTTTCGATTTCGACACGTCGTGGCAGTCGAAATTCACGAGCCGCGCGCCGGGCTTGACCGCCGGCTGGACATTGTTGGTCTCGGTCGAATCGTCGAACTGCATGACGATGTCGGCCCTGGAGACATCGTCGATCAGTTTCGCGCCGGACACGTGCATCACCGGCCAGATGAAATACCATGGCCGCGGCTTGTCGGGATAGAAGGCGATGGTGGGCCGTTTATGGCCTTCAATGCGGCGCCAGATGCGCCAGGACTGGGTGGCGAAATAGAAGGCAAACCAGGCGAACACATCGTTCAGAAGGGCGCCGGTCAGCGGAATGCGGGCACCGGTCTTCTTCACCAGCATTGCGCCGTCGTCATATTTGAAATCGGTCAGCCACAACCGGTCTGTCATTCGGAATTCTCCTGAACGGCGAACAGCACTTCAGCGCGGCCCACGGCGAATTAACTGCCTCGCACGTCGCCCGCTCACTGGCAACACACATAATGCGGCGCAGATGTGTTGCAGCCCATACGCATCAGCCCTTACAGCAGGTGATGAATCTTCGACAGGTCATAGCCTGCGTCTGCTGCAGCATCTACGATTTCGTCGGCAGCGCCCTGTCCGGCATGCGTCAGCGCCCAGGCCGTGATGCAGCGTGTCCCTGTGCGGCAATAGGCCAGTACGGGCTGCGGGGCGCCGTTCAGGATTTCCTGCATCTGGTGGACGATTTCAGGCGTCGGTGCTCCCGAAAATGGCAGCGCCACAAAGGTCAGGCCCAGGGACTCGGCTTTCGCGCGAATCGCACTGACGGTGGGCTGCAGCGGACCGCCCTCCCCATCCGGCCGGTTGGCAATGATGGTCTTGAAGCCTGCCGCCGCGATCTGCTCGACGTCCTGTTCGTTGATCTGCGGGGCAACCGCGAAGGCGTCGGTGACGCGGCGGATGTCGGCCATGCTGGGATTCCTGTGTGTTGAGACGGTCTTGATCGGTTCCGATACCTAGCTAGAGAAGGAAGGGCATCCTGCCAAGCACTGGCGGCATGCAAACGTGCTGGCGCTGCAACAACGACGGAACATTTCGCTTTGTCCACCCTGCAGAGAGCCTTCAGCCGCATTCCCTGGGCCTACACGTTTCGCCGCCTGCTGATCGCCATTCCCACCATGCTCGCCATCATCACCATGGCCTTCATGATGATGCGCGCGGCGCCGGGCGGACCGTTTGACAGCGACCGCAAGCTGCCCGCCGCCACCGAGCGGGCGATCGAGGCCAAGTTCGGTTTCGACAAGCCCATCTACGAACAGTATTTCGACTATGTCGGCGGGATCCTGCATGGCGATTTCGGCCCGTCCTACAAGACGCTCGGCAAGAGCGTGAACGACCTGATCGCCGACGGCCTTCCGATTTCGCTGACAGTCGGCACACTGGCCATGCTGCTCGGCATAACGGGCGGCACGCTGCTGGGCGTTTTTGCGGGGCTGAAGCAGAATTCCCCCGCCGACTATGGCGTAATGGGCCTTGCCATGTTCGGCATCTCGATCCCGACCTTTGTCACCGGTCCGATCCTGATCCTGATCTTCTCGCTGGGGCTCGGCATCTTCGCGGTCGGCGGCCTCGGCATCTATCCCAATATCGGCATGAGCCCCTACAACATGACCCTTCCGGTCATCACGCTCGCCCTGCCGCAGATCGCCATTATCTCGCGCCTGATGCGTGCCTCGATCATCGAGACGATGCGCTCCAACCATATCCGCACGGCGCGGTCGAAAGGCCTGTCCGAGCGCCAGGTGATCATGCGCCACGCTTTGCCGGCGGCGCTGCTGCCGCTCGTTTCCTATGCCGGCCCGGCGATGGCGCGGGTGATGACCGGTTCCGTCGTGATCGAGAAAGTCTTCGGCCTGCCCGGCCTCGGCTCCTATTTCGTGACCGGCGCGCTCAACCGTGACTACACGCTCGTGATGGGGGCGATCATCGTCTATGCGGCGCTGATCGTGGTGCTCAATCTCGTCGCGGACATTCTTTACGCCGTGCTCGATCCGAAAGTGAAGTACGACTGATGGGCGGGACCGGACAAATGCTCGATCCGACCGGCCGCGTGGAAGCGGTCAACCAGGCCATCACCGGCGGACGCTCGCTGTGGGACGATGCCCGCGCGCGCCTGTTCCGCAACCGGGCGGCCGTGATTTCCATGTGGGTGCTGGGCTTCCTCGTGCTGGCCGCGATCTTCGGCCCGATGCTTTGGGTGCACGACTATCGCACCATATCGGACCTCCGCACCATCGCGCCGACCTTCAAGGACTGGCACATCCTCGGCACCGACCTGCAGGGCCGCGACCTGTTCGCCCGCCTGATGATCGGCCTCCGGATCTCGCTGATGGTCGGCATCGTCGCAACGGCGGTCAGCCTGGTCATCGGCGTCAGCTGGGGCGCCACGGCCGGCTATCTCGGCGGGCGGGTCGACAATTTCATGATGCGGATCGTGGACGTGCTCTACGCCCTGCCCTTCATCTTCTTCGTCATCCTGCTGCTGACGGTGTTCGAGCGGAACATCATCCTGATCTTCGCTGCGATCGGCGCGATCGAATGGCTGACCATGGCGCGGATCGTGCGTGGCCAGACCCTCGCCATCAAGGGCAAGGAATTTATCGAGGCCGCCCGCGCCGCCGGCGTACCGCGCCGGGACATCATCATCCGCCATATCCTGCCGAATGTGATAGGGCCGGTTGCCGTTTACGTGACCCTGACCATTCCGGTCGTGATCCTCGCCGAAAGTTTCCTGTCCTTCCTCGGCCTCGGCGTGAACGAACCGCTGACCTCGCTCGGCGTGCTGATCTCGGATGGCGCGAGCCGGATGGAGGAGAAGCCGTGGATGCTGCTCGCCCCGGCCGGGACGATGGCGGTGACCTTGCTCTGCCTCAACTTCATCGGTGACGGCCTGCGCGACGCGCTCGACCCGAAGGACCGCTAGTCCAGCACTGCCAGCGCATTGTCAATTGTCTCGTCCACCGTGCCGGAGGCATCGACGCGTTGCCAGCCGGCGCCAAGTTCTGCCGGATCCTCCTGAGCCTTCGCAACTTCGGCGTCCGCGTCGGAGGCATCGCCCTTACGGGCAGCGATGCGGGCGAGGCGAACATCGAGTGGCGCGTCCAGCCAGATGCCGATCACCTGCCCGCCCGCCTGCGCAGACGCCTCCAACCGCATGATCGCGGACTGGAACGTCGCGTCGAGAACCGTGCTGATGCCAGAGGCCAGAGCCTCCCGGCTGTGGGTGAACATGATTTCGTAAACGCTTGCGCGCGCTGCGGAGGAATAGAGGCCGGGCACGCCGGCCGGGGCTTCCGGCGCCTGGCCGAGGGCCAGCTTGCGCAGCACGTCCGTGCGCAGCAGACGGGCCCCTGCAGGCCCCGGAAGGCGCGCGGCAATCGCCCTTGCGATGGTTGTCTTGCCGACACCCGACAGGCCACCGACGCAGACAGCCCTTGGCCGGGCGGGTGCCAACAGTTTCAGGGCCAGCGCGCGATAGACGGCGGCGTCTTCGAGCTTGCCTTCCTCGATGCCGACGGCGAAGCGCACGGCGGCGCGGAGGGCCATGAAGAAGGGCAGCACGCGGAAGGCCGTTTCCTCTTCTCCGGACGTGTCCCAGTAGCGGTTCATCAGGCGGTTCGCTTCGGGAAGGTGGCCGATGCGGACAAGGTCCATCAGCAGGAAGGCAAGGTCGTACAGGCGGTCCTTGGTCGCCATGTGCGCGTCGAATTCCATCGCGTCGAAGGGCGTCGGGCGGCCTTCGAACAGGCAGATATTGCGGAGGTGCAGGTCGCTGTGGGCGCGGTGGACCTTGCCGGCGCGCCGGCGGGCCTCGATCAGCGGATCGATATGCGCGAGTTCGGCATCGAGCCTGTCGAACACCGCCGGGTCGCCGGGTTCGAGGTCCAGCTGGTGGGCGCCATGGTCTTCGGTGGCGTGAAGCTCGTGGATAATGCCGCGATAGTCCGCCACGTGCCCGGCAGTGAGGACGGGCTTCGCCGCAGCGTGGGCGGCGGCAATCACATCCGCTGTCTGGTCGATCAGCTGCGGCGTCAGGCGCCCGGCGCGGGCGAGTTCGTCGAACTGGTCCTCCTGCGCAAAGCGTCTCATGACAACGACCCAGTCGAGCGGCTGGCCCGGACCGCCGATTCGGTAGAGGCCGTCTCCGATCGCCACGATCGGCTCGGCGCCGAGATACATGGCCGGGGCGAGCGGGCGGTTGGCGTCCAGCTCGGCAAGGCAGGCCTTGTGGCGGAGCTCCACGGTAGTGAAGTCCAGGAAGGGCAGCTGCACGGAGCGCTTCAGCTTGTAGACCCGGTCGGCGGTGAGGAAGACGTGGCTGATATGCGTATCGATGCGCGGGGCAGCGAGGACAATGCCCTCGACCCGGCCCTCTTCGAAGGCGGCGATCAGGTCTGACTGGGACCCTGGCGGCTCCACGCGGTCGTCACCTCCTCCTCCGGCGTAACGGGAACCAGTCTAGCGCAGGCGGGTCTCGATATCATCCAGCAGCATATTGACGCGCTTGGCATTGGCGCCGAGGTCGGACAGGCCGACGCGGCTGACCGAGCGGGCGTCAATGCGCGCGCCGTCGGCGCCATCGGGCAGCACACGGATCATCACGTCATCCTTGAACTCAAACCAGAAGGTCGTGTCGGTTGCCTCGATATGGCCGTTCTGCGGGTCGGCGGTGACGACTTTCCAGCCTTTTGCCTCGACCGTGTCGAGTGCGGCCTGATAGGCCATGTCGAACGAGACCGAAGGCAGCACCAGAGTCTCGATCTTCGGATAGGGTGCGGAGACTTCCTTGCGCTGGCGGTCCGGGTCGAATTCGGCTTCTTCCTGCACTTCGGAGACGAGGCGGCCGCCGGTGCCCGGCCAGCGGGCATTGGCATTGTCGGGGATCACGGGCGCTTCCTCGATCTTGTTGTAGCCGCCGGTGGAATCGCGGGCAGCGAGAAGCGCGGCGCTCGGCATGATCGGGTTGGTCCAGTCGGTCTGGATGTCGTGCAGCGGCGGCAGGCGCTCGGCATTGGCCTTGGCGGCGATCAGCCGGCCCATGGACAGGCCGGAAATCAGCAGCGCGCCGAGGGCCAGCATGAAGGGCCGTTTGCGGGGTGCGGCGACCAGCGAAAGGATGATCGCCAGCACCGACAGGCCGAGGGCGCCCTGAACGATCTTCGGGCCCCAGCCCATGGTCAGCTTGATGAAGCCGACTTTCCAGTCCCACAGGCCAAGCTTGGTGCCGCCGGCGGCGATGAAGAACCAGAGCACGCCGAAGACGGCCACGGCGAGGGCGAGGCCGGCGAACTTCCCGCGCCAGCCGCCATTCTGGTCGGAACTTGTTGAATCGGCCATGGGGCCCTCCCTGCTTCCTGCCGCAGGCTTAGCGCGCCGGATGAGCCTTGTCGCCCCCCGCCCCGTTCACGAGGATGTCAGGAGGTGCGCACCAGCACCCTTACCCGGAAACGCCCTCAGGCGCTCCGGCAGGAACATATCATTCTGCTGTGGGATTAGCCGGTGTCGTACCACCCGGCGAGCGCCCTGCCGAGCAGGCCCGGCAGGGTGCCGGCGATGAGGGCGAGGTCCGGCGGCAGCCGGTGGCGGCCGTCAAAGGGCGAGACGACGGGCTTCGCCTCGCCGCGTGCCTTCCAGCGCCGGATCGTGCGGGCAAGCCGCCGGGCATGGGCTGCCGGATCCTGCAGCACACGGTGCATGGCGATCCAGCGGGCGATGACCGGCGCGGCCGCTACCGGACCATTGGGGCGCGGTCCGGAAAGGGTCCGGAAACAGTCCGGAAGCGGACCGGAAAGGCGCGGCACCAGACCGAAACGTCCGGCCTGCGGACCGAAACTAGCGGTCACGTCTTCGACGCCGTCCGGTAGCGGGGCGGGTTTCACCACGCGCGGGCGGGCCGGGGCGAGCTCGATCGCGAGCGCCATCAGGAAGATCAGGCGGCGGAGGATGACGGCGAGCTGGCGGAGGTCCGCAAGGCAGCGGCGCTTCAGGCTTTTCGTCAGGGTCATTGGCTTCAGGTGCAGGTTCGCGCGCGCGACGATGCGCAGGAGGCCGTCGCCGACGGTCCTGAAAGCCTGTTCGAAGAAGCGGTCATCCATGTGCATGCGGGGAGTATCGCAGGGAGGGAATGCCGTCGGATTGGCTTTTCCTGCGTCATCCCGGAATGTGCGCAGCACACATCCGGGACCCAGACTGCGATGCTGCGCTGGCCCCGCGCGTGGCAGACCGCGTGACCCCTCACCCCTAGCCCCTCTCCCACGGGAGAGGGGGATCGGAGGTACAGGGGGTCAACTCCGAAGCATCACGGATTGAATGAGGTCGCCGCGCGCGCGAGCATTGCGGCTAAAATCGAGGGAGGTACTGCCATGCGTATGATCATGTTCCCGCTGATGGCGCTCGCGCTTGTGGCCTGCAAGGCCGAGCAGGTCCGGGAATCCCAGAAAGCGCCGCTGAGCCAGCAGATCGCCGAAGGCCGCGGCATCGCTTCGACCATGTGCGCCGGCTGTCACGGCATGGACGACGACGAGGAAGGCGTGCGGGGCGACACCGTCGCCCTGAAATACGTGCTGAACCGGATGGACCCCGACACGCTGCATTCGAATTTCGAACAGGGCATCAAGATCGGCCACCCGGACATGCCGGAATTCGTGTTCGGGCCGCTCGGCTCCGACGTGCTGCTGGCCTATCTGGAGAGCATCCGCGAGCCGGACCCGACAGAGAATTAGACCGGCGCCCGAATATGTACCGACGTGTGCACGCGCGATTGCGCGGGCCGCCGCATCAGGCGATCATGGCCGTCGACCCGAGAAGGAGACTTCCATGCGCCGTATGCTGATCGCCCTGCTGCCGCTTGCCATTGTGGCGTGTTCGAAGGCCGCTCCCCCGACCGGCATGGCAGCCGGGCCGGACCAGGCGGGCGAGACCGGAATGTCGGTGGCCGAGGAACAGGCGGCCGGCCAGGAGATCGCCGAGACACATTGCGCCCGCTGCCACGGCATTGGCGACGAGGATGCGCGGCGGCCGGATGCCCCGCCGCTGCGTCACCTGCTGGCGGAGTATGACCCCGAAGCGCTGAAGGACGATTTCCGCGAAGGCGTGAAGGTCGGCCATCCCGACATGCCGCAATTCGAGTTCAGCCCGATGGAGACCGACATGCTGCTGAGCTATATCAGCAGCATTCAGGAGCCTGAGGCCGAGTAATCCGGGTAGGGACTATTTCGTCTGCCCGCCATCCACCGGCAGGATGGCGCCGGTGATGAAGCTGGCGAGGGGGCTCAGCAGATAGGCGGCGGCGGAGCCGATTTCGTCCGGACGGCCGAAGCGCTGCAGCGGCACTTCCCGGCGGATCCAGCGGTTCCACGCGTCCGCACGGGGGCCCGTGGAGCGGGCTTCCCAGTCGCCGCCGGGGAAGATGATGTTGCCGGGCGCAATCGCGTTGACGCGGACGCCGGACGGGCCGGCGATGCGGGCAAGCTCTTTCGCGAGATGGTTCATCGCTGCCTTCGACGTGCCATAGGTGAGCGGCGTGCCGAGCGCGCCGAGGCCGGCAATCGACGAGATCATCAGGATCGAACCTTCGCCGCGCGGCTCCATCCTGCGGAGGCTCGCGCGGGCAAGACGGAAGGCGCTGTCGAGATTCTGCTGCAGGCCGGCGGACCAGGTCTCGTCGTCGACATCAAAGCCCGGCGGGCATGGATGCAGGCCGACATTGGCGACGGCGCCCCAGAGGGGGGCGAACTCCGCCTCGACGGCCTCGACCATGGCGTCGATGGTGCGGCTGTCGCGGAGGTCCCCTGCCCGCGCCCAGACACGGTGTTCGCCATATTGCGTTGCGAGGCGGGCGCGCTGGGCTTCCAGCGCCGCTTCCCCCCGCGCGGCCATGGCCACTTTCGCGCCTTCGGCGAGCAGGGTCTCGACGATGCCGAGGCCGATGCCGCGGCTGGCACCGGCGACGAAGACGACCTTGTCTTTCAGTCCGAGGTCCATGGCGGTTACGCCGTCGGCAGCTTGTAGTCCTTGAACCGTTCGCGCAGGGCAAGCTTGTTGATCTTGCCGGTGGCGCCGAGCGGGATTGCCTCGACAAAGGCGACATCGTCCGGGGTCCACCATTTGGCGATCTTGCCCTCCAGCGACTTCAGGATTTCCTCCTTGGTCGGAGCTTGTCCCTCGGCCGGCTGGATGATCAGCAGCGGGCGTTCGTCCCATTTCGGGTGGTAGATGCCGATGGCGGCCGCATTGGCGACCTTGGGATGACCGACGGCGATGTTCTCGATGTCGATGGAGGAAATCCACTCCCCGCCCGACTTGATCACGTCCTTGGCGCGGTCGGTGATCTGCATGGTGCCGAATTCGTCGATATTGGCGACGTCGCCGGTGTCGAAATAGCCGTTCTCGTCCAGGACATTGCCGCCGGCGCCCTTGAAGTAGCCGCCGGCAATGGCGGCGCCGCGGATCATCAGGCGGCCGGACGTGTGGCCGTCATTCGGAAGGTCATTGCCTTCATCGTCAACGATCTTGAGCTCGACGCCGAAGGGCGGGCGGCCCTGTTTCAGCTTCTGGGTCATGCGGGTGTCGATGTCGGCATCGATCATGTGCGGCGGCAGGGCGCCGAGCGTGCCGAGCGGCGAGGTTTCGGTCATGCCCCAGGCATGGACGACGTCGACTTCATAGTCTTCCTCGAAGGCGCGGAGGATCTTCTCCGGCACGGCCGAGCCGCCGATGATCACCTTGTTGAGGTGCGGCAGTTTGAGATTGTTCTCCTGCAGGTGGGTCAGCAGCATCAGCCAGACGGTGGGAACGGCGGCGGTGATCGTGACTTTCTCGGTGTCGAGCAGTTCGTAGATCGAGGCGCCGTCCATCTGGGCGCCGGGCATCACCATGTTGGCGCCGGTCGCCGGGCAGGAGAAGGCAAGGCCCCAGGCATTGGCGTGGAACATCGGCACGACCGGAAGCACGACGTCATTGGCGCCCATGCCGATGGCGTCCTTCATCATCGTGACCATGGTGTGCAGCACGTTTGAGCGGTGCGAATAGAGCACGCCCTTGGGGTCCCCGGTCGTGCCGGAAGTATAGCAGAGGCCGCAGGCGGTATCTTCCGGGAAGTCGCCCCAGCGCACTTCGGTCGAGCGGCCGTCGATCCAGATGTCGAACGGGATCGCGCCCAGCGTGTTCTCCGGCATCGTGTCGGCGCCGGCATAGATGACGAAGGTGGTGACGCTCGGGATCTTGTCCTTGATGGCCTCGACAATCGGCAGGAAGGTCTTGTCGAAGACGAGGACCTTGTCTTCGGCGTGGTTGATGATCCAGGCGATCTGGTCCGGGTGGAGGCGCGGATTGACCGTGTGCAGGACGGCGCCGATGCCCATCGCGCCATACCAGGTGGCCATGTGGCGCTCGGAGTTCCAGCCGAGCGTGGCGACGCGGTCGCCCAGCTGGATGCCGGCATCGATCAGGGCATTGGAGGCCTGCTTCGACATCTGGAACAGATCGGCATAGGTGATCCGCTCGATGTTCCCCTCGACCCGGCGCGTGACGACCTCGCGGGTCGGGTTGATGCGGTTCGCATGCTCCAGGATCTTGTTGGTCGTCAGGGGCCAGTCCTGCATGATGCCCTTCATGGTTTCCTCCTTCGCGCCTGTGGCGGCGTCATTGTCGTATGGTCAGGATTTGGTGTAAGCGCGCGGGTGCTGCAGCGCAAGAAAATGAGGGCCGGGCGATGAAAAGATTTGTATTTTCCCTTGCGGCACTGGCCATCCTGGGGGGCTGCGGGGCGGCCGCGAAGGGACCGGCCGAGGCGGCGACGGATGCTGCCGCCCAGATCGCGCGCCTGCCCCTGCCGCAATATTTCGATTGCCTGCGCGAGCATGGCGGCACGGTTATTGCGGCCCATCGCGGCGGGCCGGACAAAGGCTTCCCCGAGAACGCCATCGAGACCTTCCAGCACGGCTTCGACCGCGGCATCCGCGTGTTCGAGATCGATGTCGCCGAGACCAAGGATGGCGTGCTGACCCTGATGCATGACGACCGCCTGAACCGCACGACCACCGGCCGGGGCTATGTCTCGGACACCGACTGGGAGACGATGAGCGGGCTGTACCTCGTCGACAATGACGGCAAGCGCACGGCGTTCCACCCGCCGAAATTCTCGGACGTGCTGCTGTGGGCGAAGAGGACCGGTGCGGTGCTGGAGCTCGACCGGAAGCCGACGACCAGTTTCCGCAACATCGCCGCCGCCGTGAAGGCCGCAGGCGCCGGGGAGAACGTCATCTTCATTTCCTACAATGACGACCAGGCGGCCGAGATCGCGGCCATCGATCCGGACCTGATGATGACCGCCTCGGCCTTCGGCGACCGGGATGTCGCGAAGCTGGAGGCGCGCGGCGTCGACCGGGACCACCTGATCGCCTGGACGGGCACGGACAAGACAGACCCGGCGGCGTGGCGGCGGCTGGTGAAGGTCGGCGTGGAGCCGGCCTTCGGCACGCTGGGACGCGCCGGCGAGCGGCTGGACGACACATATCTCGCCGACGGCAACGGCTCGGAATATGACGACCTCGCCAGCGAGGGGCTGGTGATGATCGCGACGGATTTTCCGTACGAAGTGGCGGACCTGATCCACTCGGACGATGTCGGGCGCGAGGCGTGCGGGCGGTGACGCGCGCGCCGGGTCCCGGATAAACGCTTCGCATTTTCCGGGATGACGGAAGAGTGTTTTCTGCGCTCATCCCGGCATGAGCCGGGATCCAGCACGGCGACAGGCGCGCTTCGCGGCACTGGACCTCGGCTTTCGCAGGGGCGAGCGCCGGCGAGGCAATCGCTCATCCCCTACTCCGTCGCTACGGCACGTTGCCAGAGGAAGAACACGACCGGTGCAACGATTTCGATGCCGAGCGCGACCATCTGCGTCTGGCTGGGGTGTCCAACCGTCATGATGGAGATGACGCGGCCGAGACCGCCGGCAAGGATGCCGATACAGACGATGGCCATCAGGCGGCCCTGTTTCCCGATCGACGGGATGATGTGCCAGATGAGCAGCGTCATCGCCAGGTACATGCCCGAAAAGTACCGGTACTGATTGTCGAGATCGATCGCGACACCGCCGGGCGACAGCCGCCCTGCCCCGGACGTGAAGCCAAGGATGACGAAAGCCAGCGGAATAAGCGAAAAGAGTCCGAGCGCGATCTGAAGGCCGCGTTTCATGAATTGCCTCCCTTTTGGGGGTCGTCCCCGGTGCGCACTTTCCATGCAAAGGTCACCGCAGGCAATGATTGACGCGGCACGCCGACGGGCGTATGGAGCGCGCCGGGCTTGGGACGCCCGCCGCTCGCAGGGCTTTGGCCCGAAGGTGAAGATCCCCCGGCGCCGGTGCGCCGCGCCCCCTCCAATGGAACCGGCCTTTCCGGCAGTCCTGCGGCAATGCGAGCCCCCGCTGCAACGCGACTGCCCTGAAAAGGACGTTCCGATGACGACCTCCATTACCACCCGCGACCAGGCGAAGGCCCGCGCGCGGGAAATCCGTGCCGAGGCAGCCGCCGCCGGCACCACCCTTAGCCATTCCGCCGCACTGGAACGCGTCGCGGCCGAGCTTGGCTACCGAGACTGGAACACGGCCTCCGCGCGCCTCGCGAACACGCCGGAAATTCCGTTGCAGGTCGGCGACCGCGTCGGCGGGACGTACCTGAAACAGCCCTTCGAAGGACGCGTCCTGTCCGTGCGTGAACTGAATGCCGGGGCGGCGTTCGAGATCACGCTGGAGTTCGACGAGCCGGTCGACGTGGTCGAGTTCGAGAGCTTCTCGGCCTTCCGCCACCGCGTCAACGCGACCGTATCGGCGGGCGGGGTGTCGTATTCGAAGACCAGCGACGGCGTGCCTCACCTCGTGGTGGAACGCCTGTCCGGGGATATCATCTGATGGCCTATCTTGCCCCGACACAGGAACTCGGCCGGCGCTTCGTGATGCGGGGGCTTGCCGGAAATGTGCTGATGCTGAACCTCATCCGCCTGCGGACAGTGGCCGACTATTCGGCGTTTCCGGAGATTGCGCCGGAGACGCCGATCAGCGGGCGGAAGGCGTATGATCTTTACATCGAGCATACGCTTCCCTTCCTCGAGAAGAGCGGCGGGCGGCTGGACCTGCTGGCGGAAGGCGGCAGCTGGCTGATCGGGCCGGAGGATGAGCGCTGGGACCTCGCCCTCGTCGTGCGCCAGAAGGACATGCAGACCTTCTTCGCCTTCGAACAGGATGCGGACTATATGAAAATCCTCGGCCACCGCACGGCGGCGGTGGAGGATTCGAGACTGCTGCCGCTGGGGGAAATTCCTCCCTCATCCTGATGTCATCCCGGAATTTGCGCAGCAAATATCCGGGATCCGGTTTCGGAGGCGACAGCGCGATCTGGGTCACGGATAAACCCCGCGGGCTTTCCGGGATGACAGGAGCAGCCTGCCCCTCTACGGAAACAGCCGCCCGCGGGCCCAGGTGTCGCCGTGGCGAATGAATTTCACGCGGTCGTGCATGCGGAAGGCCTGGTCCTGCCAGAATTCGATTTCGGTCGGCGTCAGGCGGTAGCCGCCCCAGAAGTCGGGACGCGGAATGTCCGGCCCGTCGCCATAGACTTCGGAGACTTCGGCGACGCGCTGCTCATAGATGGCGCGGTCCGGCAGCGGGCGGGACTGGTCCGACGCGATGGCGCCGATCCGGCTCTGCGGCGCGCGGGTGGCGAAATATTCGTCCGCCTCGGCGTCGCTGACGCGGGTGATGGTGCCGCGCACGCGGACCTGGCGGCGCAGCGTCTTCCAGTGGAAGCAGAGCGCGGCGACGGGATTGTCGCGCAACTGCTCACCCTTGGCGCTTTCCAGATTGGTGTAGAAGACGAAGCCGCCATCGGCCACTTCCTTGAGGAGCAGGATGCGCACGTCCGGCATGCCGGCGGCATCGACGGTGGCGAGCGACATGGCGTTGCAGTCGTTCGGCTCGGTCTTGCGGGCCTCGGCCATCCAGTCCTCGAACAGGGCGAACGGGTCGGCCACGTCCGCGATCAGCGGCCGGTCGCCATGGCTGGCATAGTCGTCGGCGCTGGGGCTGGGGGGGATGATTTTCGTGCTCATGGCGGATCGGGGCTCTTTGCAGGTTTGTTAGGGCCTCCGATTTCATATAGGAGGCTCCCGATCAAGTCATGGGAACAAGCCGGCATGTCGCACAATACGTATGGTCACCTGTTCCGCGTCACGACCTGGGGCGAAAGCCATGGGCCGGCGCTCGGCTGCGTGGTGGACGGCTGCCCGCCCGGCCTGCCCCTGACGGAAGCCTTTATTCAGGGCTTTCTCGACAAGCGGCGGCCCGGCACGTCGCGCTTCGTGACGCAGCGGCAGGAACCGGACGCGGTGAAGATCCTCTCCGGCGTGTTCGAGGATGACCGGACCGGGGG
The DNA here is from genome assembly GCA_020638455.1 of Hyphomonas sp. Taxonomy (GTDB): domain Bacteria; phylum Pseudomonadota; class Alphaproteobacteria; order Caulobacterales; family Hyphomonadaceae; genus Hyphomonas. Next base: position 237,609 of record JACKIK010000001.1, read on the forward strand.
GCCTGTGACGACGGGCACGCCGATCTCGCTGATGATCGAGAACACCGACCAGCGCTCCAAGGATTATGGCGAGATCCGCGACCGCTACCGGCCCGGCCATGCGGACTATTCCTATGACGCCAAATATGGCGTGCGGGACTATCGCGGCGGCGGGCGCAGCTCGGCGCGGGAGACGGCGGCGCGGGTGGCGGCCGGCGCGGTGGCGCGGCGGGTGCTGGGCGACGGCATCATGATCCGCGGCGCGGTCGTGCAGATCGGCCCGCACGCGATCGATCGCGAAGCGTGGGACTGGGCGATTGTCGAGGACAATCCCTTCTGGTGCCCGGATGCCGGCATGGTGGCGACGTGGGAAGCGTTCCTCGACGAGACGCGCAAGGCGGGCAGCTCCGCGGGCGCGATTGTCGAAGTGCAGGCAAGTGGCGTGCCGGCCGGCTGGGGCGCGCCGGTCTATGGCAAGCTCGACGGCGAACTGGCCGGCGCGATGATGAGCATCAATGCGGTGAAGGGCGTCGAGATCGGCGCGGGCTTTGCCGCGGCGGCCTTCTCCGGCGAACAGAATGCGGACGAGATGCGCGCGGGCAATGGCGCGCCGCGCTTCCTGTCGAACAATAATGGCGGCGTGGCCGGCGGCATCTCGACCGGGCAGGATGTGATCGTCCGTATCGCGATCAAGCCGACCTCCTCCATCCTCAATGAAGTGAAGTCGGTCACGCGCGACGGCGAGGAAGTGGACGTGCGCACCAAGGGCCGCCACGACCCCTGCGTCGGCATCCGCGCCGTGCCGGTGGCCGAAGCGATGATGGCCTGCGTGCTGGCCGATGCAAAGCTGCGCCACCGGGGCCAGACCGGGCGCTGAGCTGCGCGTCAGGCGCCCGGCACCATCCGGAGCGAAATCTCGTCAGCGATCGCATCGGCGAGCCGCAGCGCATTTTCCTCGCGGTCGAAATAGGTGCGGATCCGGATGCCGTTGATCCCGACGCAGGCGGACCGGCCGGGCAGCGCCCGGAAGGCCGCAGGTGCGATCCATCCGAAAGCCGAGCGGGCAAGGCTGTCGAGCGGCCAGACGATAATCTCCACCAGACGAAGCGCGCCGCGCAGGCCGGCTGTGTAGGCCGGCCGCACTTTCCTCATCGCGGCATAGTCGAAGCGCCTGCCGCCCACCTGAAGCGCGTCGGGCCCGAATTGCAGGCGGATGATCCTGCGGGCCAGCGCATGGCGGACATAGGTGATCCTTGCGAGGACGATGCCGAGAAACAGGCACACCGGCAGCGCCAGTCCCCAGCCAAGGACATGGACCGGAGACGGTCCGATTGCCGGGCGTTCCGGCGCCGCTGCCGCCACGGCGTCCCGGACCAGAAAAGCAATGGGTATACAGACGAACAGGGTTAATGCCAGGCTCAGCACGGCCAGGATCGACCTGTTCGCCTGCCCCGTGCGCCCGCAGATGACGATGTCGTCGCCCTCTCGCCAGACCCCCTCATCCATCCCTGTCATGACAGCCTCCACGCCAATGTCTCCTGTATGAGAGGCGCGGCCGGGCGGCGTTTCGGGTCACGCGGTGATATGGCGTGGCGTTCAAAAAAAAGCCCCCGGAGCGGCGGCTCCGGGGGCAATATCCCGTTTGGAGAGGCGGGAGGATCAGAATTTCATGACGCCGCCGACGGAGATGACGTCCGCATCGGCCCCGTGGTCGCCCTCATAGCGGGTGAGGTCACCGCGCAGGCCGAACCGGTCCGTCAGGAACACCTTGGCGCCGGCGCCATAGGCGACACCGTCCGTGCTGTCGGAGGCACTGCCGACACCCGGCACCTTCACCTTGTATTCGCTGTCGGCATAACCGACGCGGGCAAACAGGTCGACGCGTTCGGACACCGGTGCCTGCACGACACCGAAGCCGGCCACCGAGTGATCGAGCTCCGCCTTGGCGCCGCCGATATCGTCATCGCCGATTCCGAACGAGGCTTCGCCCTCGATGCCGATCTGCGGGCCGACATTCCGGTTGACGAACCAGGTTCCACGGGCCGTCAGGGCGTCGAGATTGGCGCCGTCGGTGTCGACATGGGAGTAGCCGGCGCCGAGCTCGAGGTTGCCTTCGGCAAAGGCGGCGGGCACGGCAAGCAGGGTGGCAGACAGGGCAGTGATGACAAGTTTCATGGGAGGATCTCCTTGTTCTGCGTGAGGTCACGCATGAGCGGAGATAGACGCGGCGCACCCCGCCCACATGTCTCATTTCCGTAACAATCGAACTTGGTCGCGCCGATGTGTCCGCGGCAACACAGTTCGTGAACTGACTTTAATTGCAGTTAGGAATTCGTAATCATGATGGCGAAATCCGGGCAACCCCTCCAGGCCTCCGTAGGTGCCGCGTCACAGCATATTCACAAAACTTCGGTCGGTCCGCCCGCGCGCCGCTGCTATCAGGTGACAAGCAGTTCACGTTGCGGGGCGAGTAATGGGTGGCGTTGAGTTATTTGGCGTAGTCGGGTTTGCGCTTGCGGCCTATGCCGTGGTCGCAAACGATTCCATCCAGACGCTGGGGACGTTCCTGTCGTCCAATCACAACCAGCGCTGGTGGGTGCTGTGGCTGTATGCCAGCGGCATCATGGTCGCCACGATCGCCTACGGCTATGTCAGCAATGGTGGCGACGTCGCCTTCGACCGGCTGGACAAGCTGAGCGTTCTGGCAGGCGATGGCGACCGCAGCGGGATGCTGCTGCCGCACGTGAAATGGTGGCACGCCCTGCCCCCGCTGATCCTGCTGATCATCACGCGCTATGGCATTCCGGTCTCGACCACCTTCCTTGTCCTGACCCTGTTCGCGCTGTCGGGCGGGGCCGCGACGAGCGGCGTGCTGATCAGCATGCTGGTCAAGTCGGCGCTGGGCTATGTCGTCGCGTTCGGCGTGGGCGTGGTCGTCTGGGTGGTGATTTCGCACACCTTCGAGCGCTGGGTGTTCCGGACGCGGGAAGACCTGCCCTGGCCTTACTGGGTGTTCTTCCAGTGGGTGACGACCTCATTCCTGTGGTCGCAATGGCTGATGCAGGACCTTGCCAACATCTTCGTCTTCCTGCCCCGGCAGGTGACGGTGACCGGAAGCGAAACGCATGTCGCCTTCCCGCTGGCGACCGTGGTGGTCGGGACGCTGCTGCTGGCGGTGATCCAAGGCTATATCTTCGCAACGCGGGGCGGGCAGATCCAGCAGATTGTCGAGCGCAAGGTGAACACGGTCGATGTGCGCGCCGCCACGATCGTCGACCTGATCTATGGCGTCGTGCTGCTGGTGTTCAAGGAAGTGAACAATATTCCGATGAGCACGACCTGGGTGTTCCTCGGCCTGCTGGCCGGACGGGAACTGGCGATTTCCTACATTGCCGCGCTGCGCGACCGGGGCGAAGCCTGGCGCGATGTCTCCGGCGATGCGGGACGGGCCTTCTTCGGGCTGGTCATCTCGATCGCGCTCGCCTTCCTGATGCCGCTGATCGGCACGGGCGCGCTGCCGCAATTCTGAGACCGGCCTACTCGGCGAAGAGATTGAAGGCGGAATCCAGCGCCATGCCGGCCCCGGCGCCGATCAGGCCGCCCAGCACCATCAGAGCGATCCGGGCAACGCTCCAGCCGGTCCTGCCTGCGGATACATACGTCTCCGAATGGGGAAAATGCACGCTGGTCAAACGGTCAAAAAACGTCATGGCTCAGGCCCTTTCCGCAGATACATATTTATTACATTTATTTGTATCTTAGATGATAGATTAGTTACATTTTGCGACAGGATCAATGCACTGCTGCAATTCCGGTGCATGTTCCATGCAACGTCCGGCATTCCGGAATCCGGATACGGAGGGTCAGCCGGGCTTCCGCCAGGTGGTCACTTTGGTGAGGAAAGCGAGTGCCTGCCGTTCGCCGGCAAAGCCCGCCGCTGTACACGCAGCCGCCACGTCCCAGCCGAGATAGCCGGCATAGTAAGGCTCGTGAAATCCGTGCGGGAAGTATTCGAGCATCCCGTCGAGACCGGGATAGTCCCCGAACTGGACACTGTCGGCGAGGACGAACAGGCCGCCCGGCCTCAGTGTACGGAATATTTCGGCGAGGACTTTCGGGCGCACTTTCGGCGGCAGCTCGTGGAACAGGAAGATCGACACCGCCACGTCCTGCGAGGCGTCCGGCAGCGGCATCGTCTCGGCGGCTTCGTGGATGACATCGGCCTGCGGCCAGGGCGCAAGGCGCGCGCGAGCCGCATCGGTATAGTTCGGCGAAAGATCGAGGCCTGCCGCATTGAGGCGCGGCCAGACGCGCATCACCTGTTCGAGGAACCTTCCATTGCCGCAGGCGACGTCCAGCAGGTGCATGCGGCGCTGGTCGTGACCGCGCAGCTCACGCGAGATCTCGGCGAGTGCGGCCCGGCGCATGGCATCGGCCGTGCCAGTGAACAACGCCTCGACCTGCGTGTCGTAGAGTTCCGCGCTCTCGTCGGAAAACCAGCCGCCCGTCTGATAGTGGAAATTCTGGCGGTAATAGGCCGGGTAGCGGTTGGAGCCTTCGGGCAGCTCGCCCCGGATCTCGGTGCCGGCGCGGGCCAGACGGCGGCGCTCGACTTCCGCCACATCCAGCTGGAAGGCGCGGGCGGATTTGAGAGCGTGCGGCAGCTGCACGAGGGAGACATCGCGCGGCGGCGGATAGAGGCCCGCCTCGACATTGCGCCGGTCCTGGATGAAGAGGTCGAAATAGGCCTTGCGGGCGACCGCCATGTCGGGGCGGCCGCGGGAGGGCGCGAAGTCCGGCTCGTCCGGATGGCTGAAGCCGCCCGTCCGCTGCTTTGCGGCCCGCATCTGCGCCCCGTACCAGGCCGAACGCAGGCCCTGCGCCGCGGCATAGCGGGCACGGCCGGCGGCGAGCGAGGCACGATCGAACAGTCCCATGCGGCAAATATGGAGCGCTGCAAAACGCCCGTCCAGCCTTCACGTCCGGTTCAGGTTGGCGGTGCGATTGTGGCTTCAAGACTGGCGGCCGTGTGGCTGCCCGCAAGGAGAATTGGGATGATGAAGTCTCTTCTGATCGGCACGGTTGCGCTGGCTGCGCTGGTGGCCGTGCCTGCTGCCGCCTCTGCACAGAGCTATTATCCGCGCAACACCGCCTGCGAACAGCAGAATGCCGACAACAAGGCCGCCGGCACCGTGATCGGTGCCCTTCTCGGGGCAGCGGCGGGTGGCGCAATCGGCAACAATGTCGGCGATAATGACAGCCGGTGGCACTATAATCGCGGCTATCGCGGCTATTATGGCCGGCGCGGCGGATACTGGGACAAGGGCGACAATGACGGCGAAGTGATCGCCGGGGCGCTGATCGGTGCCGTGGTCGGCGGCATGGCCGGCAACGCCATCGCCAGCGACGGCAACACGCCGTGCCGGGTCGCGACGCCGTATGGCGGCACCTATCGCAGCACCTATTCCAGTTATCCGGAAGGCTCGATCCCGCGCACGACGGATGGCCTCTATGGCGGCCCGGAAGTGATGGCGCCGCCGCCGCAATCTTCCTACCCGGCCTATCCGGCAACGCCTGTGCCGCGGACCTATCCGGCCTCGACGCCGACCTACCCTGCCCGGCCGGCCTATCCGCAGACGACCGCTCCGGCCCCGGTGACCGGCGCACCGGCGGAAGAATGCCGGACAGTCTGGCGCGAAGCCCGGATGCCCGACGGCAGCGTGCAGCGCGATCCGGTGACCGCCTGCCGCAAGGCGATGGGTGAGTGGGAGATCGTCGACGGCTATGCCGACGACCAGGAGCTCTACGGCTACTGAGCCTTCACGGCATGAAACAGGCGCTCGGGGTTTCCGTCGCCGCCTGAAATCGGGCTGGCCGTCCAGGCAAGGATGGGCCAGCCCTTTTCATTCATCCAGCCGGCAAAGCGCTCTGCAGCGGCATCGGCGGCGGCTTCGTCGGTGACGATGCCGCCCTTGCCTATATTTTCGCGGCCGACCTGGAATTGCGGCTTGAACAGGCCGACAAAGTCCGCCTCCGGCGCTGCGAGCGAGAGCGGCACGTCCAGCAGCTTCTCCAGCGAGATGAAGCTGGCATCGCAGACCAGCAGGGAGGGCGGCGCGGGCAGCATGTCGGGCGTCAGGCTGCGCGCGTCAGTGGCTTCGCGGCTGGTCACCCGTTCGCTGTTCTGCAGGCTGGCGTGCAGCTGGCCGCGGCCGACATCGACCGCCAGCACATGCCGTGCCCCGCGGCGCAGCAGCACATCCGTGAACCCGCCTGTCGAGGCGCCGATGTCGAGGCAGTAGCGGCCATGCGGGTCGACACTGAAGGCTTCGAGGCCATGGGCGAGCTTCAGGCCGCCGCGGGAAACATAGGGGTGTACCGGTTCGGCCTCGATGCGGGCGCCGATCATCACTTCCTGGGAGGGCTTCGAGACGACCTGCCCGTCGACGCGCACGCGGCCGGCGTCGATCGCCGCGCGGGCCGCAGCCCGGCTCTCGAAAAGGCCGAGCGTGACGAGGAGGCGATCTATCCGATCTTTCACAATACTGAGCCTTGCGTGACGCCGTGACGTCTAAGCGTATAGTGCCCCAAAGCCAGAAGGAGTTCCCCCATGATCCCCCGTCTCTCTCTTGCCGCCGCAGCGATTGCCCTTGGCGCCTGCGCCAGCACGGCCGCTGCAGCCCCCGAAACGCCCGTCGAACCCGAAGCCGCCCAGCCGGCCCCGGCGACCGCCAGTGCCACGATTCTCGGCACGGCGGGCCAGGAAATCGGGACGGCGCAGCTGACGGACGCTCCGCACGGCCTGATGGTGCGCGTAGAACTCGCGCCCGGAAGCCTGACCCCCGGCTGGCACGGCATTCACTTCCACGCCGTCGGCGATTGCTCGGATGTCGGCATGTACAAGATGTCCGGCGGCCATGTCGGCAAGATGGACGGCGGCCATGGCCTGTTCAATCCCGAAGGGCCGGAGGCGGGCGACCTGCCGAATATCTGGGCGGCCGCCGACGGGTCCGCAGGCTATGAGGCGTTCACCACGCTCGACACGGTGGAGAGCCTGACCGATGCCGACGGCTCGGCGATCATCATCCATGAAGCCCCGGATGACGGGATCACCCAGCCGATCGGCGGAGCCGGTGCCCGCGTCGCCTGCGGCGTCGTCAGCTAGGATCCTCGCCGATCCGGCGTAGCGTGTCGGCGCCCATCTTCGCGTGGCGGGGATGATCGTGGAGGCCTGTTTCAAGCAGGATGACGCCGAAGAACACGGCCCAGCCGCGGGCGCGCGCCAGCGTCGCCGCGCTCATGCCATACGCCTTGATCGCGGCGGCGCGGGCGGCGGGATCGTCGAACAAGGCCCAGATCGAGGCGAGGTCGGTCGCCGGGTCTCCGGCACACATGTCGCCCCAGTCGATGATGGCGGCGAGCCTGCCGTCGCGCACCAGGATGTTGCGGGCATGCATGTCCCCGGCAATCCAGGTCCTGGCGAGATCGACAGGGGCGGCGAGACCTTCCGACCATGCGGTTTCGACGGCCGGTGAGATGGCGCCGGTCGTCCGGCGCACGATGCCCATGCGCCGCTCGGTGTCGGCCTGCTTGCCGGAGAGCGGACAGTCCCGCACCGGATTGGCGGGTGCGTCCGGCGGGGCCGGCTGGTGCAGCGCCTTCAGGAAAGACGCCAGAACCGGAGCCTCGGCGGTATCGGGCGGGGCGAGATCGGCGGCTTCGCCGTCGATCCAGGGCAGTACGCTCCAGACGAAGGGATAGCCCCGTCCCGGCAGGCCCGTCCGCAGCGGGGCCGGAACCGGCAGGGGCAGGTGTGGCGCAAGCTGCGGCAGCCAGCGCTGTTCCTTCTTCAGCAGGCCCTCCGCAATCTCGCGGCGCGGCAGGCGCAGGGCGAGGGCGTCACCTGCCCTGACCATCACATTGTCCCAGCCCTCGCCGACGATTTCGAGTGGCAGGCCGGCAAGGTCCGGATGCTGGTCTGCCAGCAGGTCCCTCACCAGCGACAGGGTGATCGTCACATCCGCATCGGGCGTACCGGGGGCATCGGCGGTCATTTCAGTCTCCCCTTGCGCGCAAGGCCGCTCCGTTACACCTTGCGCGCCGACAAGACAAACAAGAGAGAGGAATCGTCGATGAGCAGGATCACGAGACGCGGAACGCTTCTGGGTGGCGCGGCGCTGGGGGCGCTGGCTGCCTGCGGAAAGACAGCCGAACCGGCAGCGCCGGCGGATGTCGCGTCCGAGTCCGCTGCTCCGGCCGTGCCGGCCACGCCGCCAGTCGCCGAAGGATGGATTGACGGCACCGACATGGCCGCGCGTATCGCCCGCGGCGACACAACGGCAGCCGCCGAGGTCGAGGCCGCGATTGCGCGGGCCGACAAGGTCAACGGCGCCCTCAACGCGATTGCCACCAAGACCTATGACATGGCCCGCGCCGATGCCGGCCATACCCCGGCCGGCCCGTTCCAGGGCGTGCCGACCTTCATCAAGGACCTGCACAACTGGAAAGGCGCCCCGACCCTTTATGGCAGCCGCGCCTTCAAGGGCTATGTGCCCGACCAGGACGACCCGCTGCCGGCGAAATGGCGCGCCGAGGGCGTCGTGGTGCTCGGCAAGTCGACCGCGCCGGAAATGGGTTTGATCTCCTCGACGGAACCACTGGTGACAGGTGCGAGCCGCAATCCGTGGGACACGTCCCGCATGGTGGGCGGCTCGTCCGGCGGATCGGCGGCGCTGGTTGCGGCGCGCGTGGTGCCGTTTGCCCATGCCAGCGATGGCGGCGGCTCCATTCGCATTCCGTCCAGCACCTGCGGCGTCTTTGGCCTGAAGCCGTCGCGCGGCCAGCTGCCGGCCCACGACCTCAACGAGAGTGCGGCGCCCGTGGATATTGCCGTCCAGCACGCCGTGACGATTTCGGTGCGCGACTCGATCAACCTGTTCCGCGACACGCAGGTCAATGACGGCACCTACCCGCCGCTCGATGCGGAAGTGCTGCCACTGAAGCGCCGCCTGAAGATCGGCTTCACGACGGATGCCTATGCTGGTACGCCGGTCGCCGCGGAGACGCGCAAGGCGCAGGAAGAGATCGCCCAGCTCTGCCGCGATCTCGGCCACGACATCATCGAAACCACGCCGACCTTCGACGGCAAGGAATTCCTCGACAAGTTCCTGCTCTACTGGGCCGCGGGCGCGGCGGACTTTGCGCAACAGGCCAGCGATTTCAGCGGCAAGCCGATTGGGCCGGATATCGTCGAGCCGTGGACGCTGGGCCTCGCCGCCATGTTCGAGGCGCGCAAGGCCGAGATGGACGACACGGTCGCCTGGCTGCTCAAGTTCGAGTCGGTCTACGATTCCTGGTTCAAGGATTTCGATGTGCTGCTGACGCCGACCACGGCCAGCCCCGCCGTGCCAATTGGTGAGCAGGACCCGACCGTGCCCTACGATACGCTGTACGAGCGCGTGATCACCTTTGCGGCGTTCACGCCGCCGATGAATGTGGCAGGGGCCGCGTCGATGAGCGTGCCGCTCAGCTGGTCGGACGAAGGCCTGCCTATCGGGTCGATGTTCTCCGGCCGCCGCGGTGACGACCAGCTGCTGTTCGAACTCGCCCTCGAACTCGAACAGGCGCGGCCGTGGGCAGGGCGCATTCCGCCCGTTTCGGCGTTCAAGGCATAAAGGGGCTGTATGAGCGGGACGGAAGAACAGGGCGATGTCGCCCCCCTGGTGTTCGGCTACGCCTTCGATGCCGACGGCAGCGCGACGCCGCTCAGCTGGAATGATGTGACACAGAACGGACTGGCCGGGCACCGGCTGGTCTGGCTGCATCTCAACCGGCAGTCGGGCCAGACGCAGGACTGGCTGCTCAACAAGAGCGGGCTCGACTGGCTGACTGTCGATGCCCTGCTGCAGGACGAGACCCGGCCGCGCGCCGTTCGCCACGGCAAGAGCTTTCTGATCAACCTGCGCGGCATGAACATGAACGAGGGGGCCGACCCCGAAGACATGGTGTCGCTGCGCATGTGGGCCAGCAATGAGCTGCTGATCACCATCCGCGGCCGCCGTGTGCATGCTGCGCGGGCGGTCGAGGGCCTGGTGCGCTCGCACGATGTGCCCTATTCGACCGGCGCGCTGGTCGCCGCCCTCGCCGACGCACTGACGGACCAGATGGAGCCGGTGATCGAAGGCTTCGACGATGAAGCCGACCGCTATGAGGACGAGCTGCTCGACCCGAAAGTGCGCCTGAACCGCTCCGTGCTGCCGGAGTTCCGGCGGCGCGTCCTGCAGGTGCGCCGTTACCTGATGCCCCAGCGCGACGCGATGGCTGCGCTGGTGAGAGACGGGGTCCAGTCCGGCATCTTCAGCGAGTTCGACGCCTCCTTCCTGCGGGAATCCATGGACCGGGTGACGCGCCTGTCGGAACAGGTGGAGACGATCCGGGAACGCTCCACGGTGCTGCAGGAGGAGCTGATCCAGGAAGGCACGGAGGAAACCAACCAGCGCCTGTTCGTGCTGGCCATCCTGTCGGCGGTGTTCCTGCCGCTGAGCTTCGTGACCGGCCTGTTCGGGGTCAATCTGGGCGGCATTCCGGGGGCCGGCGACGGACAGGCCTTCCCGATCCTCGTCGGCGGCCTGCTGCTGTCGACCATCGCCACGCTGGCCGTGCTGCGCTGGCAGCGCTGGATCTAAAATCCGGCTTCCCTAACGGCACGTATTAACCAACGCTTGCGGGCAATTATCAAACTCGCGCCCGGCCTTTGCCCAATTGCAAGGCTGTCCTGTTAAGGAATCCTGCCGGCTGCGCTACCACCTGCGACGCGGGCACCTATATCTGCTACACACCCGCCGGAAAGACGCCTCCCAGTGAACCGCTCGACCTTCATCGCCGTAGCCATTGTCGTGGCTCTCATCGCCTGGTTCGGCTTCAACAGCCTGAAGCGGGGCAGCCTGTCGTCGCACGAGGCTGCATCGCAGGAACAAGCTGCCGATGAGACGCCGGAAGCCGTGATCGAAACGCTGGTTGCCGAACCGCACATGCTGCAGATCGACGCCAAGGGCCGCACCGCTCCGGACAAGAGCGTAACCGTCAAGGCCGGCACCTCCGGCAACGTCGTCTCCACGCCGGCAAAGGAAGGCAATTTCGTCAAGGCCGGCACGCTGCTGTGCGGCCTCGATGTCGAGGCGCGCGCCGCCCGCGTGAAAGAAGCCGAAGCCGCGCGCGACTCCGCCCGCGTCGATTATGAAGCGGCCGCCTCGCTGGCCGCCAAGGGCCTCGGCGCGGCCAACCTCGCCACCGGCGCGAAAGCGAAGCTCGACGCTGCCGGGGCGGCGCTGGACGCCGCCAAGGTCGAGCTGTCCAAGACCCAGATCCGCGCGCCATTCGACGGCATCTTCGAAACCCGCATCGCCGAGGCCGGCGACTTCCTCGCCCCGGGCCAGGCCTGCGGCGTGCTGGTCGACATGGACCCGGTGATCGTCTCCGTGCAGCTGTCCGAAGCGCAGGCTGGACGCCTTACCACAGGGCTCGACGGCCATACGCGGCTTGCCAATGGCAAGACCTATCCGGTGAAGCTGCGCTATGTGGCGCGCACCGCCGATGGCCCGACACGCACTTTCCTGGTCGAAGCGGCGATCCAGTCAGGCGAGGATGAAGTGCCGGCCGGCATCACAGCCGAACTGTTCGTGCCGATCGGACAGGTTCCGGCCACGATGATCTCCGCCGGCCTGCTCACCCTGTCTGACCAGGGCCAGCTGGGCGTACGCTATGTCGAGGCTGACAATACGGTGCAGTTCGCGCCGGTGACCGTGATCGACCAGACGCCGGAAGGCACCTGGGTGACCGGCCTGCCGGCGACGGCGAAAGTCATCTCGCTCGGCCAGGACTATCTGGCTGACGGCGTCACCGTGAAGCCGGTGGCGAGCCACGGAGCCCAGCCGTGACCGGTATCGTCGACGGCGCCATCGGGCGGGCCCGCATGGTGCTCGCCATTCTCATCTGTGCCGTTGTCGCAGGTGTGATGACCTATATCGGCCTTCCGAAGGAAGCCGACCCGGACATTCCGATCCCGTATGTCGCGATCACCGTGCCGCTCGCAGGGGTCACGCCGGAAGATGCCGAACGGCTGCTGGTCAAGCCGATCGAACAGGAAATCCAGTCCATCGAAGGCCTGAAGACATTCAACGGCTATGGCAGCGAAGGCGCCGGCACGCTGGTGCTGGAATTCGAGATCGACGTGGACGTCGACCAGGCCGTGCTGGATGTGAAGGACAAGGTGGACCTTGCCAAGCGCTTCTTCCCGGCAGATGCGCGTGAGCCGATCATCCAGGAATTCAACGCCTCGCAATTCCCGATCATGGTGGTGAACCTGTATGGCGAGGCACCCGAGCGCGGGCTCAACGAGATTGCCGAGAACCTCAAGGACAAGCTGGAGCGCAATGCCGGCATCCTCGAAGCGCGCGTGCAGGGCAAGCGCGATGACGTGCTGGAGATCGTCGTCGATCCGGCGAAACTCGAATCCTACAATCTCTCCTATCAGGAGATCTACAGCGTTGTGACGGCCAACAACCAGTTGGTGCCGGCCGGCGAGATCGACACCGGCGAGGGCAGCTTCGCGGTCAAGGTGCCGGGCCTGATCCGCACTGCACAGGATGCGCTCAACCTGCCCGTCAAGCGGACCGACAATGCGGTGGTCCGATTGCAGGACGTCGCTGAGATCCGGCGCACCTACAAGGACGCGACCGCCTATGCGACCTTCAATGGCAAGCCAGCCCTGCTGATCGAAGTGGTCAAGCGCTCCGGCGCGAACATTCTCGATACGGCCAATTTCGTGCGCCAGACGATTGCGGAAGAGGAGAAATCCTGGCCCGCCTCCGTTCGGGCGACGATCACCTCGGACGAGTCCGAGCATATCGGCAGCCAGCTCGGCCAGCTGCAGAGTTCGATCGTCACGGCGGTGCTGCTGGTGATGATCATCGTGGTTGCCGCGCTCGGCTGGCGCTCGGCGCTGCTGGTCGGCATCTCGATCCCGTCATCCTTCGTGATGGCGTTCCTGCTGCTCGGCGCCTTCGGCTACACGATCAACATGATGGTCATGTTCGGCATGGTCATCGCGGTCGGTATCCTGGTCGATGGCGCCATCGTGGTGACCGAATATGCCGACCGGAAAATGGCGGAAGGGCTCGACCGCAAGGAAGCCTATTCGCTGGCCGGCAAGCGGATGTTCTGGCCGGTCGTCTCGTCGACGCTGACGACACTCGCCGCCTTCGTGCCTTTCCTGTTCTGGAACTCGATGCCCGGCAAGTTCATGGCCTACCTGCCGATCACGCTGATCTTCGTGCTGACGGCCTCGCTGGCCATGGCGCTGATCTTCCTGCCTGTGCTGGGCTCGGTCATGGGCGCACGCCCGGAAGGCACGGACGAGGACCTCGCGTCCCTTGCCGCCGATGCCGACCCCGAACAGGCGCATGGCTGGCTCGGCCGCTATGTGCGCATCGTCGAGGCGATGATCGCCCGGCCCTGGCTGGTCTCCGGCGCAGCGCTTGCCTCGGTCGTCGCGATCTTCATCTGGTTCGGCTCGACGCCGCACAAATCGGAATTCTTCCTCGATGTCGAACCGGAGCAGGCTTACGTCTATGTCCAGGCACAGGGCGCCCTGTCTGCACTGGAGAAGGAAGCACTGGTCAAGCGCGCCGAGGCGGCGGTGACCGATCTCGACGGCATTGAGGCGATCTCGATGCGCTCCGGCAAGTCTTCCGGCACCTCGATCGAATTCGGCGGCGGCAATGATGCCCCGATCGACTCGATCGGCCGCATGCTGCTCGACCTCAAGACCGGCGACGGTGTGCATGACGGGCGCGTGACGCTGCGGCGTGTGCGCGAGCGGCTGGAACAGGTTCCGGGCCTCCGCTTCCAGATTTCGGCACGCGAACAGGGCCCGCCGGCCGGCAAGGACGTGCAGGTCGCGCTGCGGTCGGAAAACCCGGCCGCCCTCGACGATGCGTCGAAGCGCCTGCGCGCCTATCTCGAGTCACGCAATGATCTGCGCGAGATCGACGATACCCGTCCGCTGCCGGGCATCGAGTACAATATCGAGGTCGACCGGGCCGAGGCGGGCAAGTATGGCGTCGACGTCGCACAGATCGGCGCGGCGGTGCAGCTGGTCACCAATGGTATCCTGGTCGGACGCTACCGGCCGGACGATGCGACCGATGAAGTCGACATCCGGGTCCGCTTTCCGAAGGATGACCGCAGCGCCAGTGCGATCGACAGCCTGCGGATTGCGACCGCGCAGGGCAATGTGCCGCTCAGCCTGTTCGTCAAGCGCGTGCCGGCGCCGCGCGTCAGCCAGATCCATCGCCGCGACGGCCGGCGCGTCGTCGATGTGCGCGCCAACGCCAAGGTGCAGGGCACCGGTGCCGGCATCGTGCAGGAGGTGAAGGACTGGATCGCGCAGGCGAATTTCGGCCCGGATGTGGAAATCCAGTTCGAAGGCGCAGACGAGGACAATGCCGATGCCATGGCCTTCTTCGGCGGCGCCGCCCTGGCCGCGCTGTTCATGATGGCCGTGATCCTGCTGTGGGAGTTCAACAATTTCTGGCAGGTGCTGCTGACCCTGTCCGCGGTGATCCTGTCGACGGCCGGCGTGCTGATCGGCGTGCAGCTGGTGCTGCCCTACATGTCCATCCTGATGCTCGGCACCGGGATCGTGGCGCTGGCCGGTATTGTCGTGAACAACAACATCGTTCTGATCGACACGTTCAACCGTCTCCTGAAGGACGGGCGCTCACCTGAATATGCCGCCATGGCGACGGCGGCGCAGCGCATCCGCCCGATCCTGCTGACCACCGGCACGACAATTTGCGGCCTGCTGCCGATGGTGTTCGAGCTGAGCGTGAACTTCGCCCATGGCGCCATCGACCGCGGCGGCGCAGAGGCGGAATGGTGGGTGCAGCTGGCAACGGCCGTGGTGTTCGGCCTTGCCTTCTCGACCACGATGATCCTTCTGGTCACGCCGGTCTGGCTGCTGGTGCCTTACCGGGCCGAGCACATGTTCGCCCGCCTTCGCGTCCGGACGTCGTCATGGCTGGCCCATTTCCGCGGACGGAACGCGGCAGCGCGCCGGACGGATACGGTGGAACTGCTGTCCGACGAAACCGATCACGCCGGCGAGGAACCGGGCGAGAAGCCGGACAAGATCCTTCCGGCCGCCGAATAAGGCGCAGGCGCCGGGCGCCTAGTTCCCGTCCCTCGTACAGCACGCACCCGCCTGCGGCACGACATAGCGATAGCGGCGTTCTGTCATCGGAGGGGGCGGCGGGTCCGGCGTGGCCGTGTAGGTGCTCACGGGCGCCGTCGTCGTCACGCAACAGGTCGTGGACGGAACATAGGTGTAGGTCGTTGCCGGCTCCGTATAGGTATACGTCGTCACCGGCGGGCTGACATAGGTGTAGGTGGTCGTGGGCACGGTTGTGTAGGTGTAGGTCGTCACCGGCTCGGCGGGGACATAATAGGTCGTCGGCGGCAGCGTGTAGGTGCGCGTATATGTGCGCGTGTAGGTGCGCACCGGCGCGGGTGGCGGCGCCGGGTCCTCAAAGCAGCCATAGCGCGTGCCGCCCGTGACGTTGCCCTTCAGCGCCCCGCTGGATCCGGCCTGGTGAGCGTCGCAGCCGTCGCCCGGCTGGTAGGATGTCGTATCGCCGGAGCGTGGATAGAGGCGCGGAGGCGGCGGCGGAGGGGGCGGCGTTGCGGATCCGCCATCGAACGAGGCCGGCATATAGGCCGCTTCAGGCTGCGCCTGCGGCTGCACATAGCCGAGCGTGCGGGCCGAACCGACGGTGTAGGTTTCCGGCCCGTAGGCGGGGGCCACTTCCTGGCCCCAGACGGCCGTGCCGTGCGGATGCTGGTGGGCGCAGGCCGGCAGGATCAGGATGGCACCTGCCAGTGCGAATGCGAACGGGAACCGGGTCATGTCGTCCTCCATCACAGGGTGCGGGGCCATGCGTCCCGGCCGGCCCGCAATCTTTTGTTAACCATAATGGAACGGCCCGGAATCGCCAGTAAAATCGGGGACATGCGCCGCCTCGCCGCATGAGCGGCACATGAATGCGCCATTCGGGATGCGTTCGGCACGGGTGTGCGAGAAAGAACCTGCAGCGCCGGGAGCCCTTGCGTGTTTCCTCCCCTCCCTGACGCGACGCCCGGTTCCTCCCCTGACCGGCCCCGCCCCGGCGCTGCACTTTTCACAACAGGAAGAGCGAAACGCCTCAGGCCGGCGTCACGAAGGTGGCGATGACTTTCTTGCGGCCGGATTTCTCGAAGTCGACGGTCAGCTTGTTGCCTTCGGTGAAGGCGACGCGGCCATAGCCGAACTTGTCGTGGAAGACGCGCTCGCCCTTGCGGAAGGCTTCCGGCCCGCTGCTGGTGGCGGTGAGGTTGGAGGCATCGCGCGGCGCGCCGGTGCTCGGATACTTGCCGGCGTTCTCTTTCAGCCGTTTCCAGCCCGGGCTCGAATAGTCGCTGCGCTCGCCAAGGTCTTCCACCGTGCCGGTGAAGCCGGCATCCCCGCCGGGCATTCCGGAATAGCCGGTCTCGGAGACGACCTCGACATGTTCGTGCGGCAGCTCGTCGACAAAGCGGGACGGCATCACACTCTGCCAGCGGCCATAGATCTGCCGGTTGGCGACGAAGGAGATATAGGCCCGCTCACGCGCCCGCGTGATGCCGACATAGGCGAGGCGGCGTTCCTCTTCGAGGCCCTTGAGGCCGTTCTCGTCGAGGCTGCGGCGGGAGGGGAAGACTTCCTCCTCCCAGCCCGGCAGGAACACGACCGGCCATTCGAGGCCCTTGGCGGCGTGCAGCGTCAGGATCTGGACCTGGTCGTCATCGCCGCCACCGCCGGAGGAATCCATCACCAGTTCGATATGTTCGAGGAAGCCGGCCAGCGTGTCGAACTCGCCCATCGCGCGGACAAGTTCCTTGAGGTTGTCGAGCCGCGTCTGCGCCTGCGGGCTGCGGTCCTTCTGCAACATGTCGGTATAGCCGGACTCTTCGAGGATCACCTCGGCCAGTTCCGTGTGCGGCATGCCGTTCGCCAGCTTGTCGCGCCAGAGGTCGATCTGGTCGATGAACTGGGTCAGGCCGCGTTTTGCGGCACCTTTGATCTCATCGGTCTGCAGCACCATGGGTGTCAGCACATAGAGGCTTCGACCGTCCTGCCTTGCATAGGCCTGCAGCTTGGCGAGTGTCGTATTGCCGACGCCGCGCTTCGGCTCGTTCACCACGCGCTCGAAGGCGAGGTCGTCGTCGGGCGATCGGATGAGGCGCAGATAGGCCAGCGCATCGCGGATTTCCGCGCGTTCGAAGAAGCGCGGCCCGCCGATGACGCGATAGGGAATGCCGAGCAGGATGAAGCGCTCCTCGAAGGCGCGCATCTGCCAGGAGGCGCGCACCAGTACAGCGCAATCGTCATGCCGGCCGCCTTCGCGCACCCAGCTTTCGATATCGTCCGCAATCAGACGGCTTTCTGCTTCGCCATCCCAAAGGCCGCGCACCTTCACGCGGCTTGCATCGATATTCTCGACGGCGTTGTCGTCGCCGACATATAGCGTCTTGCCGAGCCGGCCCTTGTTATAGGAGATGACCGAGGAGGCGGCGGCGAGGATGTGCCTGGTGGACCGGTAGTTGCGTTCGAGGCGGATCACCTTCGCGCCCGGAAAATCCTTTTCGAAGCGCAGGATGTTGTCCACTTCCGCGCCGCGCCAGCCATAAATGGACTGGTCGTCGTCGCCAACGCAGCAGATGTTCTGGGAGCCCTGCGCCAGCAGGCGCAGCCAGAGATACTGGGCAACGTTCGTGTCCTGGTACTCGTCAACGAGGATATAGCGGAACTTGCCTTGGTATTCCTTCAGCAGGTCCGGGTTCTGCTGGAACATGGTGATGTTGTGGATCAACAGGTCGCCGAAATCACAGGCGTTCAGCACTTTCAGGCGCGCCTGGTAGATCTCGTAGCATTTGATGCCCTTGCCGTCGGCGAACTGGAAGGCTTCGTCCGCCGGCACACGTTCGGGCGTCAGGGCGCGGTTCTTCCAGCCGTCGATCAGGCCGGCCAGATAGCGCGGGGTCCAGCGCTTCGGATCGATGTCCTCGGCGACGATGATCTGTTTGCACAGGCGGACCTGGTCGTCCGTGTCGAGAATGGTGAAGCTCGATTTGAGCCCCACCAGCTCGGCATGCCTGCGCAGGATCTGCGCGCTGATCGAGTGGAACGTGCCGAGCCAGCGCAGGCCCTCGCCCGCGTCGCCGAGCAGGTGCAGCGCCCGCTCCCGCATTTCGCGCGCGGCCTTGTTGGTGAAGGTGACAGTCAGCGTCTGCGACGGCCAGGCAAGGCGCGAGGCGACGATGTGGGCGAGCCGTGCTGTCAGCACGCGGGTCTTGCCCGTGCCGGCGCCGGCGAGCACCAGCAGCGGGCCTTCCGTTGTCATTACGGCTTCACGCTGTTCGGGGTTCAGCCCCTCAAGATAGGCGGCATCGTCGCGCACGGCGGGCGGGCGCGGCGCGGCCATCTGGCTGATCGAGAGACGATTCGGATTGGAACTCATCAGGAACATATAGCAGGGATTGGCGTCCTGTGCAGGCTCTGAGGCAGGTGGCCCGTTGCGGCGCGGCCGGAATGCTGCGAGCTTTCCATCTGTCGATTCGGGGAGTTTCCGGGATGGCCCGCCTGTCTGCCTCTGCCTTCGTCCTGCTTGCCGGCCTCTGCGCCGGAACCGCCGCTGCGCAGGCTTCCGACGAGACGCATCTGGCAATCCAGCTGGGGGCGGGCGACAGCCGGACGGTTTTCGTCTCCGGAAAGGATGGCAGCATCCCGGTATTCAGCGTCTGCCTCGACCGGGTGAACGGCAAGCGGGTGATCCTGCATATCGCGGACTCCTCCACGGACATGGGTTCCGGCACCACACAGGCCCTGCCGGCCGGCGGCTGCCTGTTCGCCAGCGGCCGCATCCTCTATCTGACGACCGATCCGACCAGTACGGAGCCCGGCTTCGAAGGGGCGACCGCCCTCGTCACGGTGACGATGGCTTCGCACTGACAAGTGCCCCCATTTGGGTGTATGAGGGAGTCCTCATCCGCAAATGGGAGGCTTCCCATGGTTTCGAGAATTCCTGTCATCGTGTTTCTGGCCGGCCTCCTGCCGCTTGCAGCGAGCGCGCGGCAAGTGGTGGAAAAGGCAGCACCGGTCCGGTCCGGCACGGTCATCGTGGACCCCGCTCCAACGCCCCTGCCGGTGCCGGTCCTGACGCCGGTCCTGCCCGCGCCCCTACCGGTGCCCGTGCTTCCGGCCCCGGTTGCTGCCGCACCGGCTCCTGTGGTTGCGCCCGCCCCGGTCGCCGCCGCACCGCCACCGCCCGCCTGCGCGGCGCGCATGCCGGAGGATTGCCAGTCCGAGGCGATGCAATGCCTGGCCAACCATGCCATCGGCGATTCCTTCGCGGTCGACTGGAATGGCGGCTCGCCGAGCATCGTGCGCACCTATGCGTACACTTCCGACGACGAGGACGCAGCCGCGTCCGACTGTTCGGCGGACCTCTATCGCTGCCTGTCCGGCTCCTGCTGAACTGCGCCTTGTCAGTCCGGCGTGTTGACTCTCCCTTAAATATGTAATAATGTAATTACATGATTACTGATCAGGACATGTCTGCCGTATTCCACGCGCTCTCGCATGAGAGCCGCCGGCAGATCCTCGACATCCTGAGGGACCGGCCCGGCTGCCCGGTGGGCGAGCTGGCGCGGCATTTCGATGTCAGCCGGATCGCCGTGATGAACCACCTCGCCGTGCTGGAACAGGCCGGCCTGGTGGTCAGCGAGAAGGAGGGCCGTGTCCGCCGCCTGTGGCTGAATGCGGCCCCGCTGCAGATGATCCAGGACCGCTGGCTCGGCGGCTATACAAGCCACTTCGCGAGCCGCGTGACGCAGCTGAAATATGCGGCCGAGGCCGCCGCCCGCAAAGAGGAGGAAAGCGAATGACCGACCCCGCCGGCAAGCCCGCCATTGCGCCCCGCTCCGTCTACAAGGTGGTCATACATGCCCCGATCCGGATAGTCTGGGACACGCTGGTCAAGACGGACGAAGTGCTGCCTTTCATCTTCGGGGCGGTGTGCAATACCGAGGACGGCCTGAAAGTGGGCCGCCCGATGCGCATGATCACCAGAGACGGGAAATACGCGACCGTCGTCGGCGAAGTGCTCGAATTTTCCCCGCCGCACCGCTATGCGCACACGATGAAGTTCACCCAGTATCCGGACGCGCTGGCCACGGTGATCTACGAACTGAAAGAGGTCGCGGGCGGCACCGAATTCTCTCTGATCACGGAGAATGTACCCGCCGGGACACAGACCGAGAAGTCCATGGCGCCGGGATCGAAATTCATCGCGGAAAACCTCAAGGCCGTGGCCGAAACGGGCAAGCCCCTGTTCAGTGGGCGGATGGCAGTGATGATGGCGCCGGTGTTCGGCCTCATGGCGCCCGCCCGGTGCCGGATTGAAAACTGGCCTTTCGGCAAATACGAATAGACGATCAGGGAGGGGATAATGGCGAAGACGCCTGAAGAGATGCTGGAATCGATGAAGGGAAACCTTCTGACGAATACCGGCAAGTCGCTCGACGACTGGGCGGCGCTGGTGCGCGCGAGCGGCATCGAAAAGCATGGCGAACAGGTGAAGATGCTGAAGGAACAGCATGGCCTCGGCCACGGCTTCGCCAACATGATCTGCCACGCGGCCAAGGGCGGCTTCGAAGCGGCAGAGGACGACCTGCTCGCCGGGCAGTACAAGGGCAAGGAAACCCTGCGCCCCCTCTACGACGCGCTCGATTCCTTTGCCCGCTCGCTCGGCAGCGATGTCGAGATTTCCCCGCGCAAGACATCCGTACCGTTTCGTCGCTCGAAGAATTTCGCCGTGGTGACACCCGCCACAAAGTCGCGGATCGACCTCGGCCTGAACCTCAAGGGCACGCCCGGAAGCGGACGTCTCATCGAAGAAAAGCCGGGCGGCATGTGTACGCACAAGGTGAA
This sequence comes from Hyphomonas sp., assembly GCA_020638455.1. Lineage (GTDB taxonomy): Bacteria > Pseudomonadota > Alphaproteobacteria > Caulobacterales > Hyphomonadaceae > Hyphomonas. The sequence continues at coordinate 258,652 of JACKIK010000001.1, forward strand.
GCTGGAATCGCTGGACGATTTCGACGCCGAGGTGAAAGCGTGGCTGACGGACGCCTATGGCCGCGCCTGAGACTTACCAGTGCAGGATTTTCTGCAATGAGAAGGTGGTGAAGCCGATCACGGCGACCACGAACATCAGGCTGATTGCCAGGACGTAGTTGCCGACCAGCGGCGTCATCGCCACGTTCCAGACCAGCAGGCCGAAGGTGCAGGCGCCGAGGCCGTAAGATACGACCAGGTGCAGCGGGCCAAGTTCCTTGCGCTCAGCCGGCGTCAGCTGAAATGTCAGCGTCGCCATCATCAGGGTCACTGCTGCGCCGGCGATCAGGAACACGTAGCTGGAGGCGACCCAGAGGGCCGGGCCCGACAGGCCGTAGGCATCCAGGATCAAGGGCACCAGCGCGGCGGCAACGGTCCCCAGGCTGCAGCTCAGCATGCTGGCCGCGTGGTGAGTGTTGACGCGGGACTTCGCCCCCTCGCCGATGAGGAACACCACGAAGATCCCGATGAGGCCGGTCAGCACCAGCGCCAGCTGCGCCATGCCGATCAGGAACGCCGTCTCCTGCATCGTCCGGCTCCTCCCCCGGCCTGACACGATTTGATCCCGCCAATGGGATCACACCTGGCCGGGCACGGCAAACGGGAACAGAAAAAATCACCCCGCAGGGGCGCGCCGGTGTGGCAGGACGCGCCCCGTGCGGGGCAAATCGGGACGCTGGTGTGACGGCATCCCGTGGGAGAGGCGGGCTTGTCGCCCGAGCTTAGACGCAGCCTGTTCCCGAGGCAGCCAACGCGAAACGGTTCATCCTGCTGAAGGGAGCCCCGCATCGCCACGTGCTGCCTGTCCGGTCAGGATCACAGGCAAGAACTCAACACGCCGGAGGGCGCCCGCTGAGAGACACACAAAACACCATCGGGCCCACCGAGCCATACTCAGCCATAGAATCGTTCCCGTTGCAAGCGCGTGTCTCGCTCTAGTAGAGCGTCGCCAGCGCCGCGGCATCGTAATCGCGAATTTCGTCCGTGCGCCCGTCGCGGACCTTGGTCGCCCAGTGCGGATCCTGCAGCAGCGCCCGGCCGACCGCGACGAGGTCGAACTCGCCCCGGTCGAGACGCGCCTCGAGGTCGTCCAGGGACCGCTGGCCCGAGCCTTCGCCCCGGAAGGCACCGATGAAATCCACCGACAGGCCAACGGATCCGACTGTGATCGTGGGCAGTCCGGTCAGCTTCTTCGCCCAGCCGGCACCGTTGAGACCGTTCTCGCCGTCGACCTCCGGGAATTCCGGTTCCCAGTAGCGGCGCTGGGAGACGTGCAGCATGTCGACACCGGCATCGACGAAGACTTTCAGGAACTCCTCCAGCGCCTGCGGCGTGGTGGCGAGCCGGGCCGTATATTCCTGCTGCTTCCACTGGGAGTAGCGAAGGATGATCGGGAAATCCGGACCGACCTTCTTGCGGGTCTCCCGGATGATGTCGGCGGCGAAGGTCGCGCGCTCCGGCAGGGAGCCGCCGAACCGGTCCTTGCGGAGGTTCATCACGTCCCAGAAGAACTCGTCGATCAGGTAGCCGTGGGCGCCATGAATCTCGACACAGTCGAAGCCGAGCTTCGCGGCCTCACCCGCCGCTTCGGCATAGGCCATGACCATGTCGTCGACTTCGGCCGCACTCGGCTCCGGCAGCACCTGCTTGCCGGAATGGGTGACGCCGGAGGGGCCGTCGGTTGGCGCTTCCGGTTCGGGGCCGGAGCCCGGCTTGCGCATCATGCCCTGGTGCCAGATCTGCGGCGCGATGTGGCCGTGATTGGCGTGGACCCGGTCCACAACCGACTTCCAGCCGGCCAGCGCGTCCGCCTTGTAGAAGTTCGGCACGTTCGGGTCGTTCGACGCGCCGCCACGTCGCACAGTCGTGCCCTCGGTGATGATCAGGCCGACATCGGCGGCAGCCCGGCGGGCATAGTAGTCCGCGACATTGTCGCCCGGCACACCGCCCGGAGAATGGGAGCGGGTCATCGGCGCCATCACGATGCGATTGGGAAGGTCGAGGGATTTCAGCTTGAACGGCTTGAACAACGGGCTGGACATCTGGCAGGGCTCCTCGGTTTGGACCGGCTTCAGGTGGCGCGGCCGGGACGCCCCGTCAACCGTATGACGTTGGGGCAGGACGCGGCAGCAGCCGTAAAGGGTCGGTTCAGCAGGCGTCAACGACCGCCGGCGCGCTGTCTGCCCGGTGCATGAAGGCCCGGCACCGAAAGATTCATTTGAAGTTCAGACGGGGCTTGCCTGAATGGCTGAACCTGTTGAAGTTCCTTGGACATGATGCGCCCGTTCATTCTCTTCCTGCTCGCCCTGCCCCTGCTCGCCGCCTGTGCGACGCCCGGCTATGATTACAGCGCCCGGATGGTGCCGACTTTCCCCGAAGCGGTCGCGTATCGGGACGTGTCGGTCGGCCGGTTCCGCGGCCCGGCCGGCGACGTGGCCGAGAGCGAATTCGCCCGCATGCTGGACGAGACCACGCTCGACGGCGCCCACTGGTTCGGGATCGCCGGCTCCGACGGCCGCCGGGGCGTCTACGACGGCGAGGTTCACATCGAGTCCTGGGAGGCGGAGACACGGTTCGAACGAAAGCGCGAATGCGTGGAGTACGACGCCCCGTTCGACTGCGAGCACCGCGCCATCGTCGAGACCGAATGTACGGAAGAAACGGTGGAAGTGTCTGTCACGGCGACGCTCCGCGACAGGGAAACCGGACGGCGCGTCTTCACCCAGACCCAGGGCGGCGGCGCCAATCACGAAACCTGCGTCGACGTCGCCCAGTATGAGGATGAAGGCCAGACGCTCGGTGTCTGGCGGGACCCCGTGCATTCAAGCTATTCGGCCTGGGACGCGCCATACGGCATGGTGGCCGATGCAACGGTGGAGGCCGTGCGCCGTTTCCGCACCGATATCGCGCCCTATGACGCAACGGTCCGGGCGGAGATCATGACCAAGGGGCTGATTCCCGAGGAGCAGAACGATCCGCGCTTCCAGGCGGCCGTCGATGCGACGAAGCGCGGGGAGATGCTGGGGGCGTGCGCACAATGGGATGCGCTCGCCCGCGACTGGCCGGATGCGCCCGCGATCCTGCACAATCTCGGCGCCTGCGCCGAGGCGCGCGGCGACATGACGACTGCCCAGTTGCGCTATGCCCGCGCCGCAGAGATCGCACAGCACATTCCGCTGCTGAAAGACCAGCAGGCCCAGCCGATCTTCGACGCGCTGGCGCGCGTGTCCGGACGGAGGATGGACGATACGTTCCTGAACCGCGCCACGGACAGTCCGGAAATGCCGGACGTGCCGGCGGCGCCGCCCGCGGAAAGCGGCTCCTGAGCCTCAGAAAATCGGCAGGTGGCTGAAGGAGGCGCTGCGTTCGGCCGCCTCGGCGATCACGCCCCAGGCCATGCCGGCGCCGAAGGACATCGCACAGAAAGCGAGTTTGAGAGCAATACTACGCATAAGCGAACTCCCGGATTGGAACACTCCTGTTCCGGGAACTGCAAAGGGTGGGCCGTTGGCCTAGTCCTGTTGATCGCGCTTCAGTTTGTGCGCCTCGGTCAGGCTGGCGAGCTTTTCGGCGCGTGCTTCGTCCAGCTGCCTGTCTGCTTTGGTCCGTCCGAATTTGGCACGGTTTTCCTTCGCCGCCTGCTGCTTGCCGGCCTTGGCTTTTGCCTTGCGGGCCTTGTTGAGATTGATCGGCGTCATCATGGAACCACCCTAGCCGAACTCGGCGAGCCGCGCATCCAGCCGTGATTTCACGTCCGGCCATTCGCAAGCGAGGACCGAGAAGACCACGGTCGAGCGGACATAGCCCGTCGGCAGGATCCGGTTGTCGCGCAGGATCCCCTCCTGCATGGCGCCGAGCTTGCGGACGGCCGCCTGCGAGCGCTCATTGCGCTGGTCGATATTGAATTGCACGCGGATCGCGCCGGCATCGAACGCGTTGCCGAGCATCAGGCGCTTGGCGGCCGGATTGATTGCCGTGCCCTGCGCCTCGGCGGTGTACATGGTCATGCCGATTTCAACGTTCTTCGAGGGGTGATCGGGGCTGAGATAGGTGGTGATCCCGGCGAAGCGCCCATCCGGCCATTCCACGCGGAACGGGATCAGGACGCCCTCGCCCGTCCGCCGCTCGATTTCGCCCAGCCAGTAGCCGATCCAGTCCGCCGCCGGCGCGTAATAGGGCCAGGTCGCGATACGTTCGCCAAGCTGCTCCGCCATGGCACGAAGCTCTGCCCCGTCCCGGTCGACGTCGAACGGCACCAGCGTGACATGGCTGTTTGCCAGTTCGGCGGCGGCGAGCTGCATGGGCGGGGCCTAGTCCTTGTGGGTGTCGCGCCACTGCTCCATGGCGAGCGAGATGGCGAAGGTCTCACGGTATTTCGGGCTGGAGGCCGGGCGCGGCGGCTTGGCGGCCGTCAGCGCCATGATCTCGGCGAGCTTGTTGTGGGCCGCGCCGGACTGGCCGGCCCCGATATAGGCGTGCAGCTCGACAAGGGCCGATGACAGCGGGTCATGCGCGCGGATCACGAAATACGGCTCGTCTTCGGCCAGCTTCGCCAGCACATCGAATTCGGACGGATTGGCTTTCGAGCCAACAGGCGGTTTTGACATGGGGCTGGGCCTTTCTGGTCGGCAGTGATTCTGTCGACGCCAGTCTATGCCAACCGGCGATTTGCGCCACAGGTAGCGTTCACTCGCTTGGTTCTTCCATGATCTCATAGAGATAGGCTTCCGGATACATCAAGAAGTCGCGGGTGACGCGCACATGCTCCAGTTCGTCCCATTTTGTGCGGCGCGGGCCTTCCGGCGTAATCTCGCAGATCCAGGCATCGGGATAAGCGAGGATGATGGGCGAGTGCGTGGCGATCACGAACTGGCTGTCGTCCTGCACCAGCGCATGCAGGCGCTGCAGGAAAGCGATCTGCCGGGGCGGTGAGAGGGCGGCCTCCGGTTCGTCCAAAATGTAGAAGCCCCGGCCTTCAAACCTGTTCCGGAACAACGCCATGACGCTTTCGCCGTGAGACTGGCTGTGCAGCCCACGACCGCCATACCGTTCCAGCGTGGTCGCGACATCGACATAGCTGGCCTGGGCATAGAGGCTCTCGGCACGCAGAAAGTAGGAATCCTTCGGCCGCCTTGTGCCGCGGACCAGCTTCAGGAACTGGTGCAGAGTTGAATGCGTGTCCCGCGTGCTGAAACGATGGTCCCGGCTGCCGCCCTCAGCGTTCAGCCCCGCCGCAATGGCGATGGCCTCGATCAGCGTCGACTTGCCGGAGCCGTTCTCGCCGACGAGGAACGTCACCTTCTCGTGCAGTTCCAGCTTTTCCCAACTGCGCACGGCCGGCAGGTTGAACGGGTACGCATCCTCGCACCAACCTTCGCCACGCGTCTGAACCACGTCCATCACGTAGCCGCCGAAGTCGATTGCGCGCCGCCCGCCCATGCTGCCCTCATCCATTTCCGACGGTAGGAAACCAAAGATGGAAGGGTGAGGCCAGCGAAGTTTGCGGGCGGCGCGCAGTTCAGCCGAAGATGTTGCCCTGTGGGGGACGTCCGCGCCTGCGGCCGTTCAGCATCGGATGGGGATCGAACAGGCCCCGGTACATCGGGTCCAGAAGATAGTCCGGCCGGCGGGCGATGAGGCCCTGCTGCCCGGCCATCTGCAGGGCGAGATGCGTTCGGTCCATCTTGCGCAGCGTGTCCTCGCTGAAATCCCCGAGGATCTGGGCGAGGTCCGAAGCCATCAGGTGGTTCGGCACGCCGAACACCTGGAGCGCGGCGGAGTTGGTCAGCACCGTCTGCCATTCGTCCGGCAGCATGCGCTTGATCTGCGCGATGTCCTGGAAGAAAGCCCAGACCCGGACCCCGTAGGACCGGGCCAGCGTGTAGACCATGGGCAGGAGGCCGAAATCCCCGAGCTGGGCGCACTCGTCGATGGCGAACAGCGTCCGGTGCTCCGGCAGGTCGCCCTCCCGCGACAGCACCGCGGAGAGCAGCGAGGCCGTCCAGAGGCGGAACAGCGCCGCGTGGCTCGCCAGCTTGGCCGGCGGCACGACCAGATAGATCGTCATCGGATCCCCGCGTGTGACGGCCGGCAGGTCGATGGTCGAGCAGGTGATCGTCTCCTGCGCCGCATCCGAGGCGATGACCGAGAAGTAGCTGCAGGCCGTGGCATGGATGCCGGAGCGGCAGCGATCCTCGGTCTGCAGGAAGCTGGCGATCTCTTCCCGGGCGAAGCGATGGATCCTTTCGCCTTCCGCATCGAGCAGCTTGGCCAGGCCGTAGGCCGGATCGTCCGCCTTCAGGTATCTCCGGACCCGCTGCAGTGTGCGATCAGCGCCTTTGTGGATGCTCGCCACCGCCGAGATCACCCCGGCGGCGAGGTCGTGCGCCCGGATATCCCAGAAAGGATCCGGCAGGCTCATATTGCCGCCGGAGAGCTGCTTGGCGATCTCCATCGCCAGGGATGACGGTTCGATCCCCGGAATGTCGAACGCGTCGAGCGGGTTGAGGCTGTCGCTCTGGTCCGAGACCACCCCGAACGGGTCGATGATGTGAACTTCCTGGCCCATCTCGCGCCGCCTTCGCGCTGTGACGTGGCAGGCTTCCCCTTTCGGATCGATCACGATGGCCGGGCCTTCATAGGTCAGCAGGTTGGGGATCAGGCCGCCGCGCCCCTTGCCGGCCCCAGTGGGCGCAACCGTGATCACATGCCCTTCGCCTTCGAGCCAGATCGGATCGCCGGCCTGTTCCGGCGGGGCCGCCGCATCGCCGAACCCGATCGGGACGTTTTCGGCCTCGAGGCGCCAGCCGAGCAGGAGGCGGTCGCCACCGCGGGGCCCTGACCTGCCTCTGGATCTTGGAGGCGTCGTGCGGCGCCGCTGAGTCTTTGTCGTTGTATTTTCTTTTGCCTTCACTCCTTGTTCCGGAAGCGGATCAATTCCCGGCAGGTTTTCCATTCTGGTCCTTTCGCAAAAAGTCGACAGAGATACCAGATGCGGCACGCCCGCTCAATGCGCGAATTGGGGCAATATTGTGAATTCCGCGATTTTGCGGCACCATATCCGCCTACTGATTATGTGCAATGCGCAGAGACTTCAGCAGATGGCACTCCAAGCGGGATGCGCAAAAAAAAAATCGGCCGGTCTGAGACCGGCCGGATACAAACATGTTTTGATGTGTTCTAGCGAATGCTCGAAACCGCTGCGGCCTAGCTCGCGGCGACAATGCCGCCGTCGCAGGGGATCGTGTGGCCCGTGATGTAGGCAGAAGCCTTCGACGAGAGGAACATCGCAAGGCCCGCAATGTCTTCCGGCCTGCCGACTCGGCCGGACGGACTGCGCGAGCCTATTGCTTCCCAGTCCACGCCTTCGGTTTCCCCTTTGTAGCCGACGCCGGTCGACAGCATGTAGGTCGGGAACGGGCCGGGCGCGATGCCGTTGACCAGGATGTTCTCCTTCGCCAGCATCCCGCCCATGAAGCGGGTCAGGTGAATGACAGCCGCCTTGGAGGTGCCATAGGCATAGCCGCTCATCGGACTTGTGTGCAGGCCATCGATGGAGGCGATATTGATTACCCGCGCCGGGCTCTCCGCGCTGGCGGACTTGCGCAGCAGCGGCATCAGTTTCTGGGTCAGGAAGAACAGGCCCTTCACATTGACGTCCATCACCTTGTCCCAGCCATGCTCGGGGAAATCGTCCAGCGAGGCGCCCCAGGCGACGCCGGCATTGTTGATGAGCACATCCACCTTCTCCTCGCGTTTCGCGATCTCACCGGCGAGGTGCTCGACGCCCATCATCTGGCCGACGTCGGACGGGATGGCATAGATCTCGCCGCCATATTCGCCCTTCAGGCGCTCGACCGTCTCATGACAGGCCGCCTCCTTGCGGGAAGAGATGATCACCTTTGCGCCGTTCGCCAGGAATCCGGATGCGATCATCTCGCCGATCCCGCGCGAACCGCCGGTAATGACAACCGTCTTGCCCGACACCGAATAGAGATTGCTGAAATCCGTGTTCATTGAAATTTCCTCCATTATCATCGCGTTCTTGGCGGACAGCGCGCTCCGGCACAAGCGCTTCCGCATCAGCTCTTGCGGCAGATATGTGTGACGGCTGGCAAGCTCACGGGCGAAAAGCCCATCGCTTCCCAGAAGGGTGCTGCGAGTGGGGTCGCCCGCGCATTGCAGGTGAGAACGGACGCCGCCGCAAAGCCCCGCTCCATGGCCGCGCGCGCCAGTTGACGCCCAGCCCCGCACCTGCGTGCGGTCGGCAGGACATAGAACCGGCGCATGCGCATGGCCGGTTCCGCGAGCCTGTCCTCCGGCGTGACGCCGCCGATCCCGACCAATTGCCCGTTGTCGAATGCGCCGAACAATGCCGCGCCATCCCCGTCGAACCTCTGCTCGCCGGATGCCCAGCCAGCGGAGAGCAGGCGCATGTTCCGCACCTCCTCCGCCTCCGCCGCGCGGATCAGCGCGTCAAAGTCAGAAGGCAGGTCGCTCTCGATCCGGCGGATCGCGATGGCTGGCATGTCATCACTTCGGATCCGGGCCGATCATTTTCTCCGGGCGCACGATGGCGTCGAAGTCTTCGGCCGGGATGCCGTCCTTTATGGCTTCCTCGCGCAGCGTGGTGCCGTTCTTGTGGGCGGTCTTGGCGATCTTGGCGGCGCGGTCGTAGCCGAACTTCTCCTTCAGCGGCGTCACCAGCATCAGGGAATTCTCGAGGCCGCGCTTGATATTGTCGAGGCGCGGCTCGATGCCGACCACGCAATTGTCGGTGAAGCTGATCGCCGCATCCGCCAGCAAGCGCACGGACTGCAGGAAGTTGTAGGCCATCATCGGGTTGAACACGTTCAGCTCGAAATGGCCCTGGCTGCCGGCGAAGCCGATGGCGGCGTTGTTGCCGTGGATATGAGCGCAGACCTGAGTCATCGCTTCGCACTGGGTCGGGTTCACCTTGCCCGGCATGATCGAGCTGCCCGGTTCGTTTTCTGGCAGGGCCAGCTCACCAAGGCCCGAGCGCGGGCCGGAACCGAGGAAGCGGATGTCATTGGCGATCTTGAAGCAGCTCATCGCCACCGTGTTGATCGCGCCATGCGTCATGACGAGGGCGTCATGCGCGGCGAGTGCCTCGAACTTGTTGGGGGCGGACGTGAAGCCGAGGCCGGTGATGCGGGCGATTTTCTCCGCGACGAGGTCCGCGAAGCCTTCCGGCGAGGCGAGGCCGGTGCCGACGGCCGTGCCGCCCTGCGCCAGCTGCATCAGCATGGGCAGCGTCATCTCGATCCGCGCGATGCCGTTTGCCACTTGCTGGGCATAGCCGGAAAATTCCTGGCCGAGGGTCACAGGCGTTGCGTCCTGCGTGTGGGTGCGGCCGATCTTGATGATGTCGACCCAGGCCCTTGCCTTGGCGTCGAGCGCCGCGTGCAGGTGTTTCAGCGCCGGGATCAGGCGGTGCATCGTCTCCTCGGCCGCGGCGACATGCATGGCCGTCGGGAAGCAGTCGTTGGACGACTGGGACATGTTCACATGGTCGTTCGGGTGGACCGGCTTCTTGGAGCCCTTCTCGCCGCCCATGATCTCGATCGCGCGGTTCGAGATCACCTCATTCGTGTTCATGTTGGACTGGGTGCCGGAGCCTGTCTGCCACACGACCAGCGGGAAATGGGCGTTCAGCTTGCCCTCGATCACTTCCTCGGCGACGTCGACGATCACCTTGCCGAGGGCCGGGTCCAGCTTGCCGAGGTCCATATTGGCCTGCGCGGCGGCCTTCTTGACAATGCCGAGGGCGCGGATGATCGGCTCCGGCTGCTTTTCCCAGCCGATCTTGAAGTTGCCGAGGCTGCGCTGGGCCTGGGCGCCCCAGTAGACATCATCGGCGACCTCGATCGGGCCCATCGTGTCGGATTCGGTGCGGGTTTTGGCCATGGGGCGGAACTCCTTGATCTGCTGCCAGCGGCCTAGCCCCAAGGCGGGGCGCAATCAACTGCGACTTCGGGCTGAAGCGGGAAATGCGTCGATTCCGGCAGGGGTCGCGCTGCAAGGCGGCTTCGGTTATGCAGGACCGGGGGCCGCAAGACGGGGAGGCCAGCATGGAAGACTATCTGGACAAGATCCTGCACCCGGAAGTGTTGTTCACCTTGTTCGGCGTCTTCGTACTGGGGCAGATCACAGCCGGAGGGCGCCGCAAGGCAGGCAGCCTCTCGCCGACACCACCGACGCCGGAAGAAATCAAGGCAGCGCTGAAGAAGGTCACGCTGTCAAAATGGATGGAAATCGATGCGGAGCTGGACGCGCGCAAGAAGATTCAGGCGATCAAGCTGCTGCGGGAGGTGACCGGGCTCGGCCTTAAGGATTCCAAGGAAGCTATCGAGGCCCGCCAGCGCCAGCGCGATATGAGGCATCATTGAGCGATCGCTGGGTCCAGTCCGGCAAGGTTCAGGCGCGCATCACGAAAGAGGGTGCGCTGGAAGTCCGCTGCACGGGACTCACCACGCAGACGAAATACTACAAGACCCTGCTGAAGGAATTTTTCCGCAAGGATTTCCCGCCGCTGCGCCCCGGATATGGCGAATATTCCGTCCACATCATGATGGAGTACACAGGCGACCCGCCCTGGATGGACCTCGACAATCTCGCCAAGGCGCTGCTCGATTCTCTCACCGGCAATGTCTTCGACGACGACCACCAGGTCGCTCGCCTGCTTGTGGAGCGCCGGCAGGCCGAGCGCGAGGGAATCTGGCTGCTCGCTGAGGCGATGGAATAAAAACTTCCGTCTACGGTTGACGAAACGCGCCACCTGCCCCAAATGGCGCGAATGATCATCTGCCTCGCCTTCCGACAGCAAACCTGTTGAGCCCGTTTTTCGGGTCGCTGGCGGCTGGCAGAGAGGCAATGCGCCGGATTGCAAATCCGGATTTCACCGGTTCAAATCCGGTGCCGCCATCCAACCCGAATTTTTGCGCCATCGTCTAACTGGCAGGACGCGAGGGTTTGGTTCTCGAAATGCACGTTCGATCCGTGCTGGCGCATCCACTCATCTAGTTGAGCGTGTAACCTTCCTGTTGCAGCAAGGCGCGCTCTGTCATGGCTGACAGCACGATATTGATGCCCGGAAGCAACATGTCCGGTGTGACGTCATGGGCTGCGGCGGTCTGCCCGCACAGATCGAATGTCGCGCCGGCAGCCTGCAACTCGGCAATCAGCTGCGCGTTGGGATTGACGCTGCCGCGAGCCTCATCGGTCAAGAGGTCCTTCCAGGCCCCGCCATGCAGAATGATGGCGACCTTCATGTTCTCCGGCAGGACGCCGGCATGGGCATTCATGTTCAGGAACCGCGCCACGCTGTCGATCCCGCGATTGACGTCGTCGTCCGGTCCGGCCTCAGACACGTCGAAAGCGACCTTGAAATGCGTATCGGCCGGAAGGGTCACGCCCTCGACCGGCGCAAACTTGCCAAAGGAGGGCACGACGTCGCCGGCGATGAAGTCATCCATCCCGGCAAGGGCGGGCATTGCGAGCGTCAACAGGGCGGCGGCACAGGCGGCGGATCGGAACATGGGAAATCTCCTTTGAACCAGGCCAGCCTAGACGGGCGTGCCTGCGGCGTCGAGGCGCTGTCTGTCACGTCTTCGTTACGGGAAAACCCGTAGTCAAAGCGCGGCACCGCGCTGGTAGAAACCCGGCCATGAAACAGGCTTGGAAGACTTTCGCGACGCGCGCCGTTCCGCGCTATACGAGTTACCCGACGGCGGCGGACTTCACGCCGGCCGTCACGGAATGCGATGCGCGTGCCTGGGCGCGCTCGGTCGCGCCCGGAGAACGTGTCTCCGTCTACATCCACGTGCCGTTCTGCGAGAAGCTCTGCTTCTACTGCGGCTGCGCGACCAGCGTGCCGAACGGCTATGCCCGGATCGCCAACTATGTCGCCCCGCTGCATCGCGAGATCGACCTCTGGGCAGAGGCGCTGGCGCCGAACCATGGCGGCATCGATCACCTGCATTTCGGCGGCGGCTCGCCCAATGCCCTTTCGCCGGATGACTTCAAGGCACTCGCCGACCATGCCTGCCAGGCATTCGGCATGAGCAAGGATGCGGAAATCGCGGTCGAGGTGGACCCGCGCTCGATGTCTCCGGAATTCGTCGACGCGATGGCAGCAGCCGGGGTGAGCCGTGTCAGCTTCGGCGTGCAGACGCTGGCGCCGAAAGTGCAGGAGGCCGTCGGCCGTATCCAGCCGCGCGAGCTGTTGGTCGACGGGATCAGGCGCCTGCGCGCTGCTGGCATTCAGGCCGTGAACATGGACCTGATGTACGGCCTGCCGCACCAAACGGTGGCTGATGTCGTCGACGCGGCCGAATTTGCCGCCGAGATGAACGCTTCGCGCGTGTCCCTCTTCGGTTATGCGCACGTGCCCTGGTTCGCCAAGCACCAGTCGGCGATTGACGAAGCCGCCCTGCCCGGGTTGGAAGAGCGGTTCGCGCAGGCCGAAGCAGGCGCCGACGCGCTGGTCCGGAACGGCCTCTATGCAATCGGACTCGACCACTTTGCCAGGATGGACGATGCGCTGACCGCAGCTGCGCGCAACGGCACCCTGCGCCGGAACTTCCAGGGGTACACGGACGACCCGTGCCAGACCCTGATCGGCATTGGCGCGACATCGATTTCGCAGTTCCGCGAAGGATATGTGCAGAACTTCAAGGACCGCCGCGTGTGGCAGGAATCCATTGAAAACGGCAACCTGCCGGCAGAGCGCGGTGTGGTTGTGAATGATGACGACCGCCTGCGCGCACGCGCCATCGAAAAGCTCATGTGCCAGCTCTGGGTGGATGTGGACGCGGTGTGCCGAGAAATGGGCGCAAGCCCTGATGCGCTCGCCGACGCACTGGAAACGGCGCGCTTCCTCCAGTCGGCCGGACTGTGCCAGATCACGGGACATGTCATCACTGTGCCGGCGGAGGCGCGCCTGTTCCTCCGCACGGTCGCCCAGTGCTTCGACGGCCGCTACAAGCCCGTTGAAGCGCGCCACGCCAAGGCTGTCTGATACCTTCCGTTTACATATTTTCTGTGTACGCTGCGGAGCAAATTGCGGCCGTCGGTTAGCGCCCGAAGCGCAGATGGTTGCGGCCCGTGCCTGCCAGAGCGCTGCCTGCGTCGCCCTGCCACGCCGATCTGCAAGGCAGAACTGCTTTCCTGCAAGGCCTCTCAGGGCGCTCCTTTCTCCGCTCCGGTCAGATCTGCGACTCCTGCAATAATTGCAGGCGTCACGGCCAGAGACGGGGCATTGGGCAGGCCTGCCCAGCGGCTGGGCGGACACGGAGAATCCAGCTGACCGGACGCCGGAGCGCAGAAAAATTCACTTGCCATGCTGCGCCTGCGAGGAGATTGTTGCGGTGCAGCAAATGGTCGTCCGGGGCGGCCTGCGCGTGCCTGTTCATTCGGCCCGTGCACCCCGGAAGCGCCTGGAAGGGCGTCGTGCCGTGCGCTGAGGGAGGAGTTTCCGGTTGCCTGAAAGGGCAACGCTAACTCTGAAGGATCGAACCAATGAAAAAATCCGTGCTTGTTGCGGTGGCCATCGCCGCTGCGTATCCGATTGCGGCCGCGGCGGAAGTGCTTACCCCGATTTCAGTCGAAATCGAATATGACAAGGCCGAGCTGGCCAGCGAATCCGGAGCCCTCGCCGAGCTCGATTCGATTCGCACGCAGGCCAAGGATGCCTGCACCAGTCCGGCCAGATTTGGCCAGCCAAGGCATGTCGACCGCGACTGCGCCGAGGACGTGGCGGCCAAAGCGGCGATGAAGATCCTGCTGAGGCAGGAAGAGGAAGGGCTCGAGACGGCCCCGGCTTTCGTACAGGCTGTACGGATCCAGACGGCCGACTTGGGACAACGCTAGACCATTTCCTCCCGGAATAGCGTTGGAGGAGCCGTCCGCGGCCACGGACGGCTCCTCACCTTCTCCGTATCAGAGGCTCACGTCGCCGGCCGGCGCGGGCGCTGTCTTGCGGATATCGACTGAATGACGAGTTCGCCCTGCGCATCCGAGCGGAAAGGCGGATTGGCGCGAGCGACAGCCGCATCGATCAGTGCGACAACCGGCGCATCATCGAACATGGACTCATCCGCATCCGGAATGTGCCGGCCTTTCGTGCCGGAGCCTTTCAGCAATCCGTCCGGATCGGGCAGGCTCGCCCCGGTCAGGAAATACAGCATCACGCCACGCGGATAGATGGCCACGGACATGACCGCTGTGGACGGCTTGCGCAGGGGCGCAAAGCCGATCGCGAGCGCATTGTAATTGTCGTAGACAAGCTGCACCGCGCCCGGCAGGCGGGCCTGCATCCGGGCGAGCACGCGACGCGCCTGTGCCGCGACATCCGGCGTGAACCGGTCAATGAACCCATCGAGCTGCAGCTGCGGTGACATGGCCAGACCATACATCCTGCCCGTCACGCAAAAAAGCCCGGCACGAGGCCGGGCTTCTCCGACTGCGCCGAAGCGCCGGAAATAGTGACTATTTCCAGCGGCCCGGCTGACGGTACCAACCCCGGCTCGACTTGTGCCACTGGTCCGGCACCCATTGGGCGCCAGGATGCGGGGGGGAATGGTCCCAGTGGCCATCGGTCCAGGCATAGTCGGTGCCCGTCCAGTTCCAGTAGCCGCTGATCCAGACCGACAGGGACGTCGGACGCGGCGGAATGATGACGCTGCGCGGCGGGGGCGGCGCCGTGGTCACGTAGACCACGCCGGCTGGCGGCGGTCCGTAGTGACGGTACGGGCCATAGCCGGCACAGGCCGTGACCGTGGTCAGCGCGAGGGCAGCGGCCCCTGCCAGGAATGCGGATGAGCGGGTCATGTCTTTCTCCTCTGGCTACATGCCGCGATTATACTGCTGCATCTCGGCCCAGCTGAGTTGACCGTCATCATTCATGTCGGCTTCCAGCCACGAATACTCACCGAAGCGCATGTATTCCTCGCGGCTGACAATGCCGTCGCCATTGCCATCCATGACGCGGAACCGCTCGGTCTTCCGCAGGTTGGCCTGCTCGCGCATCAGCGCCTGACGCTGCGAATCCGTATTGCTGTACGGGCCGGGACCGAGGCGGGCGGCATGGTATTGTTCGAGCGTGAACCCGTTCCCTTCGGCAGACAGCTGGCGGAACATGTTCTCGCGAAAATCGTCGAATTCCACACGATTGACGAGGCGGTCGCCGTCCCGGTCGAAGGCGCGGATGCGGTCCTGCGTGCCGAGATACAGACGGTCACGGTCAGGATCGCGGAGACGGTCCATGTCGCGGTCACGCTCCTTGATCAGGTCACGGCCCGACGCGGGATCCTGCACGCGCAGGCGGTCACGGTCGAGGTCGCCCGCACCGGTCATGGAGCCTGCGCCACCACCACCACCGCCGCCGGCTCCACCGCCGCCTCCGCCACCCTGTGCATTGGCGGCGCCGGAAAGTGCAACCGCTGCAGCAACAAGTGCAGCCACACCCAGAGATTTCAATTTCAGCATCGTCGTTTCTCCTCATGCTGAACATGCCACGGGCGCGAAGGCGCCATTGGCATATGCCCCCTCAGGCGAGGACGACTCTCGCGCGCACAGCTGACAGCTCGCTGACAAGTCCGCTGGATTGATTGGGGCAATCTGTCTCGGTGAAACTACCTACAAGGCGGAGAAAGCGTGCACCGGCGCACCCGGCAGAATGCAGACGGTCTCGCCATCGCGGTCTGCGGTGGCCCACACTGCGTCCGGCGAAAAGGCCGCAACCGGCAGGGTGAGGCCTCCGCGGTGCAGAATCGCACCGAGGTGCTCCACTGCGTGCCGGAAGCTGAACGCGCGGGTCTCAAAGGCAAAGCCGATGGCCTCGCAGTGCGCCGTCAGAGTGCACGCCGGGTCGTAGGCCCAGGACAGCCGGCATTCTGTCACCTGACCGCGAACGACCAGCGGCACAGTTTCATAAACATGGTCTGCATACGGACCGGTCGCTTCACCGGGCGGTGGACCGGGCGGTGTCTTGCGTTGCGGCAGGAAGCGCCGCCAGCCCCAGTTCACGATTGGCGGCGGAGGCCCTTTATCCCTTGTGCGCGGGGTCTGCAGCGGCGCGGTGGACGCCGTCGGAGGTTGCTGGCCGAACCAGTAGACATCCTGTCGTGCGATGGCACTTTCGAGATGCGGCAGGGCTTCATCCGGCGCCAGCGCGCCGAAGCCAGCCTGCTGCACTTCCCTTCGCAACGCGTCGAACAAAGCCTGCCGCGCGAGAGGATCAGCCGCGTCAACGTCATCGAGACGCCGGATGACCCAGCCAAGGATTTCGCTGCGGGCACTCATGCCGGCCGGACGGTCCAGCTGCCCCCGCCCTATTCCGCCGGAACGCTGTCTTTCTTCGTTGCGCTGCGCTGGTCGAAGCGGGACCAGACGCCCTCGTCGCCGTGCCAGTCGCCCTTGGTGGCGCCCTTGGAATACTCCGTCGCACGCTGTTCGAAGAAGTTGGCGTGCTCGACGCCGTTGAGGATCTCGGTCAGCCACGGGATCGGGTGCTGGGTGATGCCGTAGATCGGCTCCAGCTTCAGCTGGCCGAGGCGCCAGTCCGCGATGTAGCGGATGTAGTTCTTGATGTCGTCCGGCGTCATGCCTTCGACCGGGCCCATCTCGAAGGCGAGCTCGATGAACTTGTCCTCGAGCGCCACCACGGTACGGCAGCATTCGCGGATGCGCTCGCGCAGGGCATCATTCATGACATTGGTTTCGGCGCAGAACGTATGGAACAGCTTGATCATGCCTTCGCAGTGCAGCGACTCGTCGCGCACCGACCAGGACACGATCTGTCCCATGCCCTTCATCTTGTTGAAGCGCGGGAAGTTCATCAGCATCGCGAACGACGCGAACAGCTGCAGGCCTTCGGTGAATGCGCCGAACACGGCCATGGAGACGGCGAGGTCTTCATTGGTCTCGCAGCCGAACTGGCCGAGATAGTCATGCTTGGCGGCCATCTCCTGGTATTCCATGAAGGCGGAGAATTCGGTGTCCGGCATGCCGATGGTTTCCAGCAGCAGGGCATAGGCCGCGATGTGGATCGTTTCCATGTTGGAGAAGGCCGACAGCATCATCGACACTTCCACCGGCTTGAAGCGCGGCATGTAGTTGGTCATGTAGTTGGCGCCGACCTCGACGTCCGACTGGGTGAAGAAGCGGAAGATCTGCGTCAGCAGGTTGCGCTCCTCGTCCGACAGCTTGACCGCCCAGTCCTTGCAGTCCTCGCCGAGCGGGACCTCTTCCGGCATCCAGTGGACCTGCTGCTGCTTCTTCCAGAAATCATAGGCCCACGGGTAGCGGAACGGCTTGTAGGCGAGGCTCGGCGTGAGCAGTCCGGGAAGCGAAGTGTCGGTGGCAGCCATCGGGGCCTCCTTGCGAGTCGGATCAGTTGTATGGGTAATCAACACCACATATAGTGCTTAAGAAGCGTTAATGCCGCAAGATACTGCGTGTCGCATGTGGCATTAGTCCACAGGCTTGCACACAGAATGAGCGCCCGAAACGTATCAGCCCTCAGCCAGCATCGCCAGCGCCTTCGCCTGCGCGGTCCGGATATCCGGCTCCACGAACACTTCCGGCGGGGCGACGTTGTGGGCTTTGAGGACCGCCGTGGTCGCCTGGTTGAGGCCGGTGAGCCAGACCGCCACCCTCCGGCGCATGGCAGAATGGACCAGGCCCTCAATCGTGTGGGCGGCCGTCGAGTCCATGAACGGGACCTGGGAGAAATCGATGATCAGGGCGCGGTGCTGGTCGCCGATCCGGTCCAGCACCGAGCCGATCGAGGCGACCGCCCCGAAGAAGAAGGCGCCGGAAATGCGATAGACGACGACTTCGCGGTTGCTGTCGGCCGATTCGTCATAGGGCGCACGCGGGGTGGCATCGTCGGCCTCGTCCGGCCGCACCAGCGGAGCGCCGAGTTCGACGCTCGCTGTCTGGGACATGCGGTGAATGAACAGGGCGGAACCGAGCGCGAAGCCGACAATGATCGCCTCGGTGAGGTCCCGGAACACGGTCAGGCCGAACGTGGCGAGCAGGACGGCGGCATCGCCTCTCGATGATCTGAGCAGCTGCCAGAAGGCCCGCTTCTCGAACATGTTCCAGGCGACCACGGCCAGCACGCCGGCCAGCGCGGCCATCGGGATATAGGCGATCAGCGGCGCGGCGATCACCATCATGACCAGCAGGAACACGCTGTGCAGCATGCCGGACACCGGTCCATGCGCCCCTGCCCTGACATTGGTGGCGGTGCGCGCAATCGTGCCCGTGACGCAGATGCCGCCGAACATCGCGGACGCGACATTGGCGGCGCCCTGCGCGACCAGTTCGCAATTCGAGCGGTGGCGGCGCCCGGTCATGCCGTCCGCCACCACGGCCGACAGCAGCGACTCGATGGCGCCCAGCAGCGTAAAGGACAGCGCTGCCGGCAGCACGGCGCTCACCTTGGCGACCGAGAATGCCGGCAGGTGGGGCATCGGCAGGCCGGCCGGCATCGCCCCGAAGCGCGAGCCGATGGTGGCGATGTTTACCTTCAGCAAGGCCGTGATCACGGCGGCCAGCACGACGGCGAGCAGGATGCCCGGCCAGGTGGGGCGGAAACGCTTCAGGGCGAAAATTACCGCCATCGTGGCGGCCGCGATGGCAAATGCCTGCCATTGCGCCGTCGGGGCTGCGGAGGCGAGCGCCGGCAACTTCTCGAGGAATGGCCCCGGCTCCGGCCCGGCAAGCGTCAGGCCAAACAGGTCTTTCATCTGGCTGGAGAAGATGATGATGGCGATGCCGGCCGTGAAGCCGACGGTGACAGGATAAGGCACGAACTTCACGAACGTGCCGAGGCGAAGCCACCCGGCAGCTGCCAGCATGATGCCGGACAGCAGGACCGCGAGGATCAGGCCATCCATTCCGTAGGTGGCCGCCGTCGTGTTGACGAGCACGATAAACGCCCCGGCCGGTCCGCCGATCTGGAAACGGCTGCCGCCGAGGGCCGACACGAAGAAGCCGCCGACAATCGCCGTGATCAGCCCCTGCGCCGGGCTTGCGCCGGAAGCCACCGCAATCGCAATCGAAAGCGGCAGGGCCACGATGGCAACAGTAAGCCCGCTGATCGCGTCGGCGCGCAGCTGCGGCAGGCCGTAGCCCTCGCGCAGCACCGTCACCAGTTTCGGCGTGTAGAGATCGGCGAAACCCGGCGCGCCGGGCGGCATCATGTGCGTACTGGCAGTCATCGGCGTTTCCCCGGATGTGGGGCAAGCCTTACACATCTCGTGCCGCTTTCGCCAGTGGCGCGCTGAAGCCGGCCGGCGCGGCGCCGGGAAATGCTCAGACCCGGTCCACCCGTGCCGCATAGCAGCCCTGTTTGGCGAAGTGCAGGTGGATGCAGGCAACGTCCGGATTGGCGAACATTGTCTCGATGGCGGCGGGCACGTCTGCGCCGTCGGCGACGTCTGCCGCGGTCAGCATGCCCTCGTCGTCGAAAGCACGCAGGGAAATCAGCCTGTTGCGGATCATGTCCGGCACCTCGCCGGGCGCCGGGGCCGCTGTCGGTACGCCTTCGCGAACGTAGATCGCGTGGCTCGCCCGGAAGGGCGAGTCCGCCGGCTGGTGTACGTAGTTGAGCAGGAAGACCGTCTCGCCCGGCCGGGCGTCCTCGAGGCTGACCCGGCAGGGGAAGCCGGGGCGCTTGTCCGCAACCATGCTGCGGATGAGCCGGGCGAACAGCTCCGCTTCGCTGAGCGTCGACAGGTATTGGAAATCATTGGCGGGAAGGGCGTGAATGCGGAATGACATGGTCTGGGCTCCCTGGGTCTGGTGCCCTTCCGTCCTAGGCCCGCGGGGGCCGCCCGGCCCACCCGCTGCTTGCTGTGTGCAGGAACTTCCAGCTGGACAGGTGACAATGGCCGGTCCCTGCCCCAATCCTGCCATCAGCAGCGGTTTAGTGCGCGCGGGCGCGTTCCATCGCGGCGCGCTGTATGGAAAGATATGTCGATGCGGATTGTCGGAATCGTCCTGGCCCTCGTGATGAGCTGGTTCGCCCTGCCTGGCGAGGCGTCGGCCAAGGTGTGGCGGGACGTGATCTATGATCACATGCCGGGTGTCGGTGAAGGCAATTTCACCATGGACATCTACGCCCCGGACAATGCGAAAAAGGCACCGGTTGTCATCATGGTGCACGGTGGCGCCTGGGTGACCGGAAACAAGCAGTTTTCCATCGGCCCAGACCAGGCCCATTTCTTCAACGAACAGGGATTCATCTATATCGCGATCAACTACCGCCTCGCGCCGGATCATGCGTTCCCGGCGCCTGTGCAGGACACTGCCTCGGCGATTTCCTTTGTGCACAAGGAAATCCGGAAGTATGGCGGCGACCCGAACGCCATCTTCCTGCTTGGCCATTCCTCCGGAGCGCACACGGTCGCGCTGGTATCGATCGATCCGAAATATCTGGCCGCCTACGGGCTCGGCGTGGATGTGATCAAGGGGACAGTGCCGCTCGACGGTGCCGCCTACAATCTCGTCCGCACAGCGGGAAAGAAGGACAAGCTGCCGCGCTTCTACTATCCCGAATTCGGCAAGGACCCGAAGGTATGGAAGAGAGCCTCACCGACATTGCGTGTGCGGGACGACGTGCCCGTGCCGCCCATGCTGCTGCTCTATGTCGACCGGCCCGTCTCGCCGCGGCGTGCGAAGGAACTCGCCGATACGCTGGTCGCACACGGCCATTTCGCGCAGGCCGTCGAAGCCAAACCCCGTAGCCACAAGAGCCTCAACCGCCGCCTCGGCTCAAAGGGCGACAAGTACGGACCGATGATCGTCGAATTCTATCGGGGCCAGCTGCACTAGGGCTGCAGCGATTTCAGCAAGGTGCGCAGCAGTGCGACGCCGTTGTTGATGGCACTCACTGTGGACTGCCCCGGCGCCCGGTGCAGCACCTGCTCCAGCACCTCAATTGCAAACCGGACGTCCGCTTGGTCCGGCTTGTCCTGCGCGAGGGCGCAGATCGCCTGCACTGCCGCCACGCGCGCATACTGGAACGCATCCGGATCGGACCGGCCGGCCACGTCCGCAAGATGCTCGATCACCTCGCGCTTCGGCGTGCAACGCTGCAGCAGGGCTATCACGTCGCGCTTGAAGTCCTTCAGGCCCGCGCGCTTTGCGGTGTGAAGCAGGATCGAGCGGAGCTCGGCGATCGAGAGGTCAACGCGGCGCGGATCTTCGGCAAGGTCGTTCTCGATCCGCTTGAGCAATGTGTAGAGTTCGGATTCCGGCGCGCCCTTCTCCGCCAGTTGGTCAAGCAGGACAAGGCGCGGGACGAGAGAGAAGTCGGGCCGTTCATAGGAAATCGCGGCGATGAAGGCCCGGGCGACGGGGTCCTTGTATTCGGCGTGCATCTGGGCGAGCCGCTCAGCATTGTAATGCCGGAAATCGACATAGCCCGGTTTCGACAGGACGCGCAGGTCGAAATGCTCGTCGTGGGCAGCCTGCGCCGTGGTTGACTTGTCCGGCCAGAACTTGCCGGGCTTCAGGGCCGCGTACATCGCGCGGCGCAGTTCCGTCTTTTCGACGAAGGGATCGAGGCGGTCGATCAGTCCGGACCGGTAATGGTTCTGCGGGTCCGTTCCTGCCTTGTAGAGGCGCTTCTGCTGGCGGTTGCGGCCGGTGATGCTGATCGCCTGCAGCAACGAAGCGATGAGAACGAGGTCGACGGTTGCGCGCGCCATGAACACGGCATGGCGTGAGGCAACGGAGCCGAAATCGATCAGGTGCCCGGCGCCGTCGCCCCGTGGCTGGCCGAAATTGTAGATCTCCGCCCAGTCGACGATCGGCACCGCCTTGGCGAGCGCGATACCGAAATAGCCGAACCAGTCGAGGAAGCTGACGGGCCCCGCGGGCAATTTGAACATGGCATCGTCCCGCGGACTGCCAAAATAGCCGCTCCAGTGCGCATCCCGCATCATGATCGGGATCAGGAAGAAAACGAAGGCGAAACCCAGCAGCGTCTCGTCCCGGTAATCCTCGCGCATGTCGGTGCGGTAAGGCGTTGTCGGCTTGAAATCCGTCAGCGCCGCGAGTGCGCGGTCGTCCTCGACCCAGCTCCACAGGCGCGACACGGAAATCGCCATCAGCAGGCCGATGACGCAGGGGATCAGGCCGAGCCTTGGCGGCAGGTACCAGCCAAGCAGGCAGAAACAGGTCAGCAGGCCGCCAAGAATGCCGTACCGTCCGGCCACCGTCCGGTGCTCCATGCCGCCCATCACCGCGACGATCCGGACAAGGAACGTATCGACGGCATCATAGGTTGCCGCAAGCGGCCGCGCGGCCTTGGCGCCTGAACCGAACACGCGGCTCAGCCATTTGACCGGGCCAAAATCCGACAACGGTTCGATAAAGATCACGACGCCAAACGCGCCCACGACGAGGAAGCCGATGATGGCGCCGATGAAATTGTCGAACGAGAAGGAGTCGTTCCATATGCCGGCACAGATCGCGAAAGCGATCACACCGCCGACGAACAGGGTGGCGACCAGCGCTCCCATCGCTTCGGCGTTGCGCGCCTCGATCTCGCCCTCCGTCGGCGCGCCCGCGTGCGACGAGGCCTTGCGCTGGTCGGCATGGTAGCGGGCAAGATTGGCCGCGTTCCACGCGAGCGGCACGAGGGCGAGCACCAGGACGCTGGCGATGCACGCCACGACGGGCGGGCTGTAGGTCATGAAGTCGCCAAGACTGTCCTGTTTGTCCGAAAGGACAAAGTCGATGGCGACTGTCGCGGTCAGCGCCGCTGTGAGGCTAAGGCTGATGAGCGGGAGCCGCAAAGACGGGCCTTGCGCGAAATTGTCCGGTGAATCGCGCAACAGCAGGACCAGCGGCAGCCAGAAGCCGGTGGTTGCCGCAAGGAACCATGTGCGTGCATCGGCACTCTCCAGAATGTGCTGCGCCGTGAATGTGTGCCAGAACACAATGCCGGTCAGGGCAAGCGCCGAGACAAGGGCCCAGGCAATAAAAGGGGTCTGGCGCCAGGCGCGAACGCGCGACCAGAGGCCCTCCCGCACGTCTGCGGCCGCCAGCTCGGCCAATGCCTCCTCAGGCCTCGCTTCGCCGTCCGCCATGTCTCCCCCTCATTACGCAAGCGTAACCATATCTCACCGCGAGGGGAGCACTTGTCAATTCGCCTGAGAGTGGAAATGGCGCGCCTAGAGGCCTGCCTGGGCGATGCGGTGGCCGCGGAAGTTCTGCCAGGCCTGGCGGATGCGGGTGCGGGCGGGAAGTTCGATGAGATTGAAGATCGGGCCGGAGATCGCAACGATGGTGGCGGTCATGGCCAGAGAGGTCCACGCATTGGCGACGAACTCGATCCCGACGACAGACATGCCATGCACGAGGATGGTGTACACCGGTGCGTGCAGGATGAAGATGACGTAAGACCAGTTGCCCAGTCGCTGCATCAGCGGCGTCGACAGGAACGTGCCGCCATAGTCTGCGTCCAGCCGTGCGAGCGACATCATGAGCAAGGCCGCGCCAAGGCCGATCAGCGGAACGCCCCACTGGTTCAGCGCCGTCACCACCGCAATCGCGAGGCCGATGGCGAGCCCGACATAAGTGCCGATCCTGCCCGGCCGGTACACATCCCAGGCAACGCGCGCTGCAGCCCCGCAGAACATCACCGACGCCCCTCTCAAGGCGCCCCAGTTGGTCGTCGCGAGGTTCATGTGGATATGGAAAGCATCCCACAGGAAGGCCTGAACCGCCGTGACGATGCCGATGGCGATGGCCAGCAACAGCCAGGGATGGTTCCGCATCCGGTCCGCTGCGAAGATGAACAGTGGGAACGAAACATAGCCGCCCATTTCGGCCGCAACGGCCCAGGCCGGAAAGTTCCAGGCATTGGTATCGGTGAGGCCGAACGCCTGCAGGAAGAACAGGCATTTCAGGAGATCACTGACCGGATAGTCCGTCTGAGGCGCCTTGCCGAGCGCCGTGCCGATGATCAGGTAGGTTCCCGTCAGGGCCAGCGCGACAAGGTACATCGGATAGATGCGCGCGATCCGGGCGGCCATGAAGTCCAGAAAATTGAACTTGCCGCGCCGCCTTGCCCAGTAGACATGGGTCAGCACGAAACCTGACAGCACGAAGAACATGTCAACGCGCGAGATGCCCATGCGCAGGACGGGCAGGTTGCCGAAGCCGTTCTCGTCGAACATGTGGCCGACATGGAAATAGGCGATCCAGATCGCGAGCAGGAAGCGCAACCCGTTGAGCGAACCGAATACGATCCGTGCCGACGATGTGTCCGCGCGCGCGGTCCCCATGCCCAGTCCTGCCGTCTGCTGAAATGTCCGGAGTGGCAACCCTAGCCTGCAATCTGCGCCGCGACGACCGCTTTCTCCACGCGCGCGACCCGGTTTCGCCCGCCCGCCTCGGGGTCCTGGCCTAGTGGATCAGGCAGGCCGGAGGTGCCGAGATTCCAAGCAGGGGCAGGCCTTCATTGCAGATTTCCAGCCCCCCCTCCCAGATCATTCGAAGGGCAACGTAGAGGATCAGACCGAGGCCGACGAAGGCGATCCAGCGATACCGGTTCAGGACCCGCGCAATGAAGGACGACGCGACGCCCATCAGCAGCACCGACAGGGTCAGCCCGAACACCAGCACGACCGGATGTTCCCGCGCCGCGCCGGCCACGCCGAGCACATTGTCGAGCGACATCGATACATCGGCGAGGATGATCTGCATTACCGCCTGGCGCAGCGTCTTGCCGCGCGGCTGACCTGCGATGGTCCCATCCCGGTTGAGATCCTCGCCGGCAAGGGCTTCGGCCGTATTGTGTTCTGCCCCCTCCTGCAGCTCGCGCCACATTTTCCACGCGACCCACAGCAACAGTACGCCGCCGGCGAACAACAGGCCGACGACCAGCAGCAACTGCGCAGCAATCAGCGCAAACAGGATGCGCAGGAGCGTTGCGAAGACGATACCGATCGCAATCGCCTTGCCGCGCTGCCCCTTCCTGAGACCGGCCGCAGCAAGGCCGATGACGACGGCATTGTCGCCCGCCAGCACAAGGTCAATCGCGACCACGGCAAAGAAGGCTTCGACAAATTCCGGCGTCAGAATATGCAGCGGCATGGCAACGCGGCCCCGGTTTCACGCACCCGCAGGCAAGGGCGGACGCGGCCTTGATATGGTCGCGTTCGCCCCTGCCCGCAATGATGAGACGCAGGTGGCGCTTTGCCTCAGGGCTCCACGATGTGGAACCAGAAGGGTGGCGTTTCCAGCGCGCCGAACCAGGCCCCAAGTGCGGTCGGATCGCCCTCCAGCTTCGCTTCGCCGGCCTCCGCGAGGTCCTGGAAGGTCCGGGTGCGGAGAATGAGCTGGTTGAAGGCCGACCTGTTCAGGGTCAGCGTCGCAGCCGGCGCACCGCCCGTCACGCCCGGCCGCGGGAATGTGATCGAATCTCCCACATCCAGCGCCAGGGTCTCGCCCGTGTCCGGAAAGACGAAATTGATCGTGAAAGGATCACGGGCCATCTTCGACGGGTCGTAGCGGACAGCGAGGGCGTTGAAGAGTTCCACGGTCGGCACGCCCTTGATGAAATCGGCGCTGCCGCCCGCGCGGATCTGTCCTTCGTCCGGCAGGCCACGGCGCAGCTCCGCCGCTCCGGTCAGGTAGTAGTCGCGCCATGCGCCGCTTTCGGCCTGGAAGCCCATCTGCTCGTAGCTCGACGCCAGCCAGTCGCGCGCCGCCTGGTTCTCGGGATTGGTGAAGACGATGTTGTTGAAGATTTCCGCCGACCAGCGATAGTCGCCGCCCTCGAAGGCCTTGATGCCGGCCTGCAGGGCCGCGTCCTCGCCGCCTGCCAGTTCCACGAAGCGTGGCGCATGTTCCGGCATCGGCCAGGCATTGTAGGTGGCCGGAACACCGTCCCACCAGCCGAAATAGAACTGGTAGACAGCCTTCGCATTGTGATTCAGCGTGCCGTAATAGCCGCGCGTGTCGAAATTCTTCGACTCGATGGATGGCTCCTGCAGCTCTTCGGCGATCTCGAACTGGGTATCGCCGCGATTGGCGAGGCGGACCGTCTGGTCATGCGTGTAGCGGTAGACATCGCGCTGCCCGCGCAGGAAGTCCTGCACCCGTTCGCGCCCGAAGGTCGGCCAGTGGTGGGAGCCCATGGCGATGTCCGACCGACCGGCATAATTGACCAGCGCATAGTCAAGCACGCGGCTCCATTCGAGGAAGTCCCGCACCTTCGCGCCGCGCAGGGTCAGCCCGTTGTGGAAAGTGGCCGTAGCGACTTCCGCCGTGCAAAGGACGCGGAAATCAGGCAGGTAGAACATGAACTCTGCCGGCGCTTCCGTATTGGCGGCATCGATGAATTCGAAATTCACCCCGTCCACAACGCGCTTCGTGCCACGGCCTGAAATTTCCTCCGTGGGGGGAATGAAGCCGAGCGTGCCTTTGGACAGCCCTGCTCCGAGGCCGACGCCGACCTGCGCGGTCGGGCCGTCCGGCAGCGAATTGCCGAACATCAGTACCGCACGCCGGGACATGTAATTGCCGGCAAGCAGGTTCTCGGAAATCGCCGACTCCGTGAAGCCGATCGGCGCAAGGATCGGCACCTTGCGCGCAGCGGCATCCGCCTCGTCAATGACGCCCCGGGCGCCGCCGAAGTGATCCGCATGGGAGTGCGTGTAGATGACGCCGGTCACGGGCCGTTCGCCCAGCGTGTCATTGACCAGTTTCAGGGCCGCCGCCGCCGTCTCCTTGCTGAGCAGCGGATCGACGATGATCCAGCCGGTCTTGCCGCGAATGACCGACATGGTGGCGAGATCATAGCCCCGCACCTGGTAGACGCCGTCTGTCACTTCAAACAGGCCGTGAATGGCGTTGAGGCTTTCCTGGCGCCAGAGGGAGGGGTTCACCGTGTCCGGCGCCTCGCCCTTGATGAAGTCGTGCGCCTTGATCGACCAGACGACATTGCCGTCGGCATCGGTGATGTCTTCGGTGATCTGCGCCAGAAGGCCGTGATTGGCATCTTCGAAGTCGGACTGATCGCCAAGCGGAAGGCGGGCCGCCAGCGCCGCATTGGCGGATTTCGTGGCATCTGTCGCAACGCCCATTGGCGGCGCCTCGACAACTGCGGCGGCGGTCACTTCCTGGGGCGCTTCCGGCACCGTGGCCGCCGGCGTTGTGCAGGCACCAAGCCCGAAGAACGCGGCGAGCGCGAGCGACGTAACTCTCATGGGATCCTCCCGGTATGTTTTGGTCACTGTGCGTCGCGTGCCTGCAGCGGGCAAGCATGACCTTCGGGAAGGCGTGCGCCGGGCCTAGCGGGCGATGCTGAGGGACAGGGCGCCGAAGCGCTGCGGACCGTCCTGGTATTTGAACTGTTCGGTCCGGTGCACGAAGGTGAAGGCGACCTGGACATTGCGATAGTGCACGGCAAGCCCTGCCTGAAGGTCGCCGGTGAAGTCGCGCCGGTCGGTCACGCGGGCCGAGTCGCGCCAGAGATTGCCGTCCAGGAACATGTCGCGCGCCACGGCGCGGCCATCGATGCCGACAAAGGCATAGCCGCCCCAGGGGTCTTCCCTTGTGCCGGGAATGAAGTCCCCTGCGCCCGCAAGCGCCGGCCGGATGCGCGGAGGGCCGAAGCCGGAATCGAGATCCCAGCCGATCCGCGCCGTCAGGCCCATGTTCGCGTAGGTCCGCACATTGCCGAGGGCGACGCCAAGGTGGCCGCCGAAATCGGTCTTCAGCCCCAGCGGCAGGCCCGGCCCGTCAAACATCTGCAGGCGCTGGGCGATGATCTCGAGGCCGGGCTCATCCTTCAGCTGGTGGTCCCAGCCCTCGGCCTGTTCCACGCCGATCAGCTTGTGCCAGTTGTTCTGCACGAACTCGCCCCCGGCGGACGGACCGACAATGCCGAGATTGACCTGCAGCGTGTCCTGCGTGTCGGCATCGCTGGCGATCACGGTGCCGGACAGGGCGAGCCAGGCCGCATAGGGCCGGTCGCGCGGGTCAGGGTCCGGCGTGTGGATGTTTTCCGGTGTGAAGATGGCATGCGAGATGCCGAAGCCCTGGCGCAGATCCGTGCGCTCCACGTCCAGCCAAGGCAAGCGGTTCGCGACCCAGTCGAGCACCGGAAACACGTCGTCTGCCGCCGAGACGCGCTCGATTCGCAGGCCGTTCGAATAGTTCCGGTCCGTCCCGCCGCCAAAGAAGTCATTCTCGGTCGTGACCGAGATCACAGCCGGCTTGCGCACCGCAACGGGTGCCTCCTCTGCCGCTTCTTCTGCGGCGGCACAGGGACCAAAGAAAAAGGCCGCGACGAGCGCGGCCCCTGTCAGGAATCGGGCCTTCATAGGGCCGCGGATAGCACCTATCGGCGCATGGTGAAACTTACGCCTGCGAAATCTTCGTTCTCGCTGAAGCTGCCATTGCGATCCTGGTATTTCACTTCGCGGCGGATATAGGACAGCGAAAGCTGGCCGCCGCTGCGCTGGATGGAAATGCCTGCCTGCAGGTCGCCCACGGTCACCTGATCCGTCAGCGCCATGTCACCCAGACGCGGGGCAAAGCCGCTGCGCGCCGCATCCCAGACCAGCGCTTCGCCGTCAGCGCCGGCGAACACATACCAGCCCTGCGGCTGGCCGTCGGAATCGAGAAGGTCAAAGTCGCGACCGATCCGGACTTCACCGCCGACCCGCTTGGTCAGCAATTCGCCAGTCTCGCGGACAGCGATGCGTGGCGCGACGCCGACCTCGAAATCGAGACCCGTCTTCTCTCGCGGTGCAGCAAAGGCGACTTCAGCCGCGATGTTCTTCTCGACTTTCGAGGCATCGGGGCGGATCGCGGAAATGCGCGAGCGCTCGGCCGCAACCGCCGTCAGCGCAGAGGTGCCCGACCAAGTCAGGTCCGGCGCATCGATCGAAGTCGCGATCATCGCGCCCGACGAAAAATCAGCGGGTGTGCCGGCAAAGGCGCGGGCGGCAATTTCGCTGCCGAGGCCGAGCGGCGTACCCGAAAACCGGTTCGGCAGGCCGTCCACCACATGCACGGAGATGTCCGCGCGCGCGTCCTTCGGAGCGGCGGTGGAACCGGGCGATGCCATCATCATGCCGACCGTCGGCGGCACGGCCGGACCGGACACAGCCTGCTCATGCGGCGTGGCCACGCAGCCCTGGCAGGCCATGGTCAACACTGTACTCGCGACTACCAACACCATCTGCCATCCACCTCTCATGACGAAACCCCCGGGCAAACCGTTAACGGGAATTAGGCCATGGTTCATTTAATGTAGCATGAAGGCCTTCGGGGCCCAAAGCTCATTCCATCTAAAAATTATTAATTCCTGCTCCTCTTCGGCGCATCTGAAGAGTTCACTACAGAACCCGGAAATTGCAGTAGAAAATCACGCAAGAACCGGGCCGCACCGGCCGATTTCAATATTAACTCGTTGAATAAATTGGCGGAAATGAGGCTACGGACGCCCGGTTTGCCTGATTTGGGAGCACCCGCCAGCGCCGTTGCCGGACACTTTTGCGGCGGAGACCATGGCCTGGCCCCCGCCGCAGAGCTGAAAGTTTCCACCCTGGCGGGAGGCGCCTACTGGCAGGCGAGGCACTCGTCATAGTCGGTATTGGGCGTTTCCATCTTCTCGCCGGCCTTCTTCTCAGACCCGGCGAACGCCGCCCGCTGCACCGACTTCGAACGGCAGTAGTAGAGCGACTTGAGACCCTTCTCCCATGCCGTCCAGTGCAGCATGTGAAGGTCCCACTTGTCGATATCGCCCGGCAGGAAGACGTTGAGCGACTGAGACTGGCAGATATAGGGCGTGCGGTCTGCGGCCAGTTCGATGATCCAGCGCTGGTCGAGCTCGAACGCCGTCTTGAACACCGCTTTCTCATGCTCGTCGAGCACGTCGAGATGCTGCACCGAGCCCTCATGCTCAAGGATCGAGGTCCAGACTTCCGGCGTGTTGGCGCCCTTGCGTTCCAGCATCTCTTCCAGCTGCGGGTTCTTCACCGTGAACGAACCCGACAGGGTCTTGTGGGTGTAGACATTGGCCGGGATCGGCTCGATACCGGCCGAGGTGCCGCCGCAGATGATCGAGATGGAGGCCGTCGGGGCCACCGCCATCTTGTGGCTGAAGCGGGCCATCATGCCGGCATCGCGGGCATCCTCGCAGGGGCCGCGTTCCTTGGCGAGCTTGACCGAAGCGGCATCGGCGCCCTTGCGGACATGCTTGAAGATCTTCTCGTTCCAGACCTTCGCCATGGCGCTTTCCATCGAGACATTCATCGCCTGCAGGAAGGAATGGAAGCCCATCACGCCGAGGCCGACCGAGCGCTCGCGCTTGGCCGAATAGACGGCACGGTCCATTTCCGGCGGGGCCCGCTCGATGAAGTCTTCCAGCACATTGTCGAGGAAGCGGAACACGTCTTCCAGGAACAACTCGTCCTTCGACCATTCGAGGAACTTCTCGGCATTCACCGAGGAGAGGCAGCACACGGCCGTGCGGTCGACGCCGCGATGGTCGACGCCGGTCGGCAGGGTGATTTCCGAGCAGAGATTCGACTGGGTGACCTTGAGACCCAGCTTGCGCTGGTGCGCCGGCATGGCGTTGTTCACCGTGTCGGTGAACAGCAGGTACGGCTCGCCGGTCTGGATGCGCAGCTCGAGGATCTTCTGCCACAGCTTGCGGGCGTTGACCGTCTTCAGCACCTGCCCCGTCTTCGGCGAAATCAGGCCGAACTCCTCATCCTTGCGCACCGCTTCCATGAAGGCATCGGTGATGTTCAGGCCGTGGTGCAGGTTCAGGGACTTGCGGTTGAAGTCGCCGGAGGCTTTGCGGATTTCAAGGAACTCCTCGATTTCCGGGTGATGGATGTCGAGATAGCAGGCGGCCGAGCCGCGGCGCAGCGAGCCCTGCGAAATCGCCAGCGTCAGCGAATCCATCACGCGGATGAACGGGATAATGCCCGAAGTCTGACCGTTCTGGCCGACTTTCTCACCGATCGAGCGGACATTGCCCCAATAGGTGCCGATGCCGCCGCCGTTCGAAGCGAGCCAGACATTCTCGGTCCAGGTGCCGACGATATCGTCGAGCGAGTCGCCGACCTGGTTGAGGAAACAGGAAATCGGCAGACCGCGGTCGGCCCCGCCATTCGAGAGGACAGGCGTCGCCGGCATGAACCAGAGCTTCGACATATAGTCATAGAGGCGCTGGGCGTGGGCCTGGTCGTCGGCAAACGCCTTCGACACGCGGGCAAACATGTCCTGATACGACTCGCCCGGCAGCAGGTAGCGGTCTTCCAGCGTCTTCTTGCCAAAATCGGTCAGCAGCGCGTCACGCGAGGGGTCCGTCTGCACATCCATTGCGGATACGATACGCAGCTGCGTGTCCGCGCCCGATTTCGGCTTTCCCTTGCGCGGCACATTTCCGGTCACAGCTTTGGCGTTGGTTGCAGACATGCACCCCTCCAGATCATTAGAAAATATAGGAACTTCAGCCCCAAACGCCAACATGTGGCGCTATCCGTCGTTCCGAACACTACATATAGTGTCTGAAGGTTAACAGCCGGTCAACGAGGATTGTCTGAAAACCGTCAAATTCGCCGTGGAAATCTGGTTAACAGTTTATTTCCGGCGCGCCGGAATCCCAAGTGCCAAAGGCAAATCCGCCTGTGGAAAAACCCCGGGTGCGGTCGCCTGTCGCGGGAAAATTTTCAGGGCCGCCCACCTTTCCGGCGGGGCCCCAACCTGTAGACTGATCCTCCCTGCCGCGCGACTCGCGGAAGGCTTGTCCTGCCATTCGCCGGAGGCACGTCCGATGAGACATTCCCTGATCGCCACCCTTTTCCTGGTTGCCGCCCTGCCCGCAGCAGCCCAATCGACGCCCGAAACGCTGCAGTCGTACCAGCAGGCCACGCGCGAGGCCTGTCCGGGGCTGTGGGAGCGGACCAGATCGAGCCCTGACTTTGACGAATCCGCCTACTCCGAATCCGAGTGCACCTGCCTTGCCGACAAGATCACCACGCCGACCTGGAGCGACGAGACGCAGGACTGGACCGGCCCGCTGATGAGCGAGGACGACGCGGCCGCCGTCGCAAATGCGGTGAAGAACGAATCGACCGTGGATGACGTGCTCTACAGCCTGACCGAAAACATGAGCGAAGACGGCTTCACCGTGATCGCGAGCTGCTACTTCAAGGACTCGGAAGGCGGCGACAGTTCCGAGGCAGCACCTGCGGCAAGCAACAACAACCGGCCCGGCCACAACATCGCAGCACCGGTCGCGAGCGATCCTGCGCCGGCAACCCAGACCGCCGCCCCCCCGGACGCCAGCCAGAACGAGCCGGTTCCTGCGGCCCTGACCGACTATCAGACGCAGGCGCAGGCGCTGTGCCCGGCGATCTCGGCGAATTCGACGACCACGGATACGAGCGGCTATTTCACCTGCGAATGCGCTGCCAGCGCCATCACGTCGCGAGCCTGGAGCGACGACGACTATGCCTATTCCGGCCCTTACATGACGGAGACCGATGCCAGACTGATCGTCGACTCCCTGAAGGCGTCCTCCAACATGGCGCAGGCGAGCAACGCGATCTACAGCGGCCTGTCGGAAGACGGCCAGTCGGTGATGTCGTCTTGCTTCAGCAAGTAGTCACTGCGGCCGCTTTCCTGGCCTTCACCGCGGGCGCGGCGGAAGCCAAGATCCTGCCAGCGGAGGCCGGGCCGCTGCGGCCGGGCGAGCTGCTGTTCAAGGGCTCGGCCACCGGCGCCGGCACACGGCTTGCGGCGGACTGGTCAAAGGGCGACAAGCGCTGGGGCCATATCGGCATTGTCGTTGCGGATGCGGACGGCACGCTTGAAGTCGTTCACGCTGACACCGGAAAACCCGGCGAGGGCGGCGCCGTGCGGCGGGTGAGCCTTGCGACCTTCCTGTCTGACGTGAACGATCTTGGCGTCTACGAAGTCGATCTCGCGGGGGCCGAGCGGACGGCCTATCTCGACTATGCGGCGCACGCGGTGGGCCGGCCGTTCGACCATGGCTTTTCGCTGGATTCGGACGACAGCCTCTACTGTTCGGAACTCGTCTGGCGCGCCCTGTCCGCCGGCCTCGGAGACGATGCTGTGCCCGACAAGTCCCGCCGGCTGGGCCGCGTCTATGTGTCGGTGTCCGATATCTCCGAAAACCTCCATGCACACGAACTGCGCACGGTGAAGGCCGCTCCCGCGGGGCACTGAGACAGCCGAAATCGTGAAGAAGGAGACAGGCGAGCGACCCGGGCGGAAACTCGTTGGGGCTGCTCCGTTCCCGGCCTGACCCGGTTGGCGAGCGGCCCGTCCGCCGCCTGCCTCCCGCCGGCTATATGCGCGGGCCACGGCGCGGGCGCAAGAGCGGGAGTGAGTCGGGATCAATCGCCCGCCGCCATCTAATTCCTGTCCTCCCTGCCGGGCCCGTGCTAGCCAGTGCGCAAGGAATTCAACACCTGAGGGGTTTCGGAATGAAACAGAGATTGCTTGCGATGGCCGCCGCGGCCGCGCTGATGAGCACGGGCGCAGCGCTGGCGAAGGAGGACGACGCGCCGTCGAAGCGCTTCACCGCCGAGCGCGTGTTCGACATGGAGTATGCAACCGACCCGCAGGTCTCGCCCGATGGCAAGACCGTCGTCTATGTCCGTCACGCGATGGACCGGATGACGGACCGCGATACCGGCAGCCTGTGGACGATCGACCTCGCCACCGGTGCCCAGCGTCCGCTGGTCACCGGCGCGCCGGCGTCGAGCCCGCGCTGGTCTCCGGACGGCACCCGCCTCATCTACATGACGTCGAATGACGGCAAGCCCGAAATGCGTCTCCTATATCTCGACACGGGGCGCAGCTTCTCCCTCGCCCAGTTTACCGATGAGGGCCCGTCTGGTGCAGTCTGGTCGCCCGACGGCAAGCAGGTCGCCTTCTCGATGTTCGTGAAGAAGGACAAGCCGAGCTTCGCCTCGCCGCCCGCTGCGCCGGAGGGCGCGAAGTGGAATGACGGCGTGAAGGTGATCGATACGCTGACCTTCCGCTTTGACGGCGCTGGCTATCTCGAGGACGGCGCCGAGCAGGCCTTCGTCCTGCCGGTCGATGGCGGCACGCCGCGCCAGCTGACCTTTGGCGAGGCGGACCTCGGCGGACCGCAATGGCTCGACAATGACACGCTGCTGGTTACAGGCAATCTCGCCGAGGACCGCGACCTCGACCCGATCGAGAGCGAAATCTATGCCGTGGAGCTGTCGGACCTTTCCATCCGCCCGCTGACGAGCCGGGACGGGCCGGATCTTGGCCCACGTGTTTCTCCCGATGGCAAGACGATCGCCTATCGCGGCTATGACGATCACCTGAAGTCCTATGAGCAGGCCAATCTCTACCTGATGGACGCCGATGGCGCGAACCCGCATGAAATCGCAGCCGATTTCCCGCTCGAGTTCAATGATGTCGAATGGGCACCCGACGGCAAGAGCCTGCTGGCCCTGTGCGAAGACCATGGCGTACTGAGCGTCTACAAGGTGGACCTCAAGGGCGGCGTCAGCGAAGTCGTAACCAATGTCGGCGGCGCCTCCATCGGCCGGCCCTATGGGGAGGGCAGCTTCTCCGTCAGCGAAGGCCGCAAGCCGGTCATCGCCTATACGGCCGGTTTCTCGGACCGCCCGTCCGAGGTCGCCACGATCGGCATGGACGGCAAGAGTGACCGGGTGCTGACGGCGCTCAATGCCGATGTCCTGCCCTATCTCGACATGGCCAAGGTGGAGGAAGTCCATGTCACCTCCAAGGCCGATGGCCGCGAGATCGAAGCCTGGGTCGCGCTGCCGCCGGACTTCAAGCCGGATGGCAGCTTCCCGCTGATCCTCGAAATCCATGGCGGACCATTCGCGATGTATTCGCCCTTCTTCGGCAGCGAGATCCAGCGTTATGCCGCCGAAGGCTATGTCACCGTGTGGTCCAATCCGCGCGGCTCCACTGGCTATGGCGAGGATTTCGCCCAGCTGATCGACCTCAATTATCCTGGCAATGACTATGACGACCTGATGAGCGTCGTCGACGAGATGGTCGCCCGCAAATATGCCGATCCGAACCGGCTGTTCGTGACCGGCGGTTCAGGCGGCGGCATCCTCACTGCCTGGATCGTGACCAAGACGGACCGCTTCGCCGCGGCCGCTTCCGTCAAGCCGGTGATCAACTGGATGACCATGGCGCTCGCCGGCGACATCGCGCAATTCGTGCGCCGCCACTGGATCCGCGACGACCCGTGGTCGAACCCGGAAGCCTTCCTGAAGTTCTCGCCCATCCGCTATGTCGACAAGGTGACGACGCCGACCATGATCATGGTGGGCGAGGAAGACTACCGCACCCCGGCCTGGGAGGCGGAACAGTTCTACACCGCGCTCAAGATGCGCGGCGTCGACACGGTCTATGTCCGCGTGCCGGGCTCGCCGCACTATATCGCCTCCCGCCCCTCCCGTCTGATCGCCAAGACGGACAACATCATGGGCTGGTTCGCCAAGCACGACCCGGCAAAGCGGGACGAGGATTCCGGGAACGGGGAGGAATAGGGTTGGCGGACGGACAGGCCCTCACCGCCAGCCTCGACCTGCTCGCCGAACGCATCGGCGATCCGACGGAGGACGTCTACGCCCGCCTGTTTGCGCGCTATCCGGAGCTGGAAGCGCTGTTCTCCATGGACACAGATGGAGGGGTGCGGGGGTCGATGCTGAGCCAGGCGTTCGACTGCCTGATGGACCTTGCCGAGGGACCAGGTGTGATGGCCGAGACGGTGATCCGCTCCGAACGGGCGAACCACGACACCTATGACGTGCCGGCGGGCATGTTCGAGGTCTTCTTCGAGATCATCCACGACGTCACAAAAAGGGCGGCGGGCAGTGACTGGTCGCCGTTGATGGAGGCAGCGTGGGCGTCCGTTCTAGCCGACGCGTCGCGCCTCTCCCAGCCCCTGCCCGCCTGAAGCGCCAGCGCCCCTGCCTCGGGCCCCGGCGCTCCGTTGCGAGGATGGTGTACCTCCGGTCTTCGCCGGAAGTATGGGTCCAACGCACGGGCCGTGGAGGGGTTCCGCGGGAACTGAGTTTTCAGGCGTCGACGTTTGCCTTGGCGTGGCGCTTGCGCTCGTGCGGGTCGAGATGGACCTTGCGCAGGCGGATGTTCTGCGGCGTCACTTCGACCAGTTCATCGTCGGCGATGTAGGCGAGCGACTTTTCGAGTGTCATCTGCAGCGGCGGCGTGAGGCGCACGGCTTCGTCGGAGCCCGAGGCACGCATGTTGGTGAGCTTCTTGCCCTTCAGCACGTTCACTTCGAGATCATTGTCGCGCGTATGTTCGCCGACGATCATGCCACCATAAACTTTCTCGCCCGGATGGATCATCATCGGCCCGCGGTCTTCGAGGTTCCACAGCGCGAAGGCGACAGCCTCGCCCTGCTCCATCGAGATCAGCACGCCGGTGTGACGGCCCTGGATGCGGCCCTTGTGGGGGGCGTATTCGTGGAAGATGCGGTTCATGATGGCCGTGCCGCGCGTGTCGGACAGGAGTTCGCCCTGGTAGCCGATCAGGCCGCGCGTCGGCGCATAGAACACCATCCGCGTGCGGCCGGTGCCCGATGGGCGCATCTCGACCATATCGGCCTTACGCTCCGACAGTTTCTGCACGACGATGCCGGAATGTTCGTCATCGACGTCGATGATGACTTCCTCGATCGGCTCAAGGCGTTCGCCGCTGTCGCTGGTCTGGTAGACCACCTGCGGGCGCGAGACGCCGAGTTCGAAGCCCTCGCGGCGCATCGTCTCGATCAGGACGGCGAGCTGCAGTTCGCCGCGGCCGGACACAGTGAAGGCTTCGGCATCGGTCGCACGCTCCACCTGGAGCGCGACGTTGCCTTCCGCTTCCTTGACGAGCCTGTCCCAGATCATCCGGGAGGTGACCTTCGTGCCTTCGGTGCCGGCAAGTGGCGAGTCGTTGACGCGGAACGTCATGGAAATGGTCGGCGGATCGATCGGCTGGGCCTTGAGTGGTTCGGTCACCTCCGGCGCACAGAACGTGTCTGCGACGTTCGCCTTGGTCATGCCGGCCAGCGAGACGATGTCGCCGGCGACCGCTTCGTCCACGGGCACGCGCTCGAGGCCACGGACGGCCAGCACGCGGGAGATTCGACCCTGCTCGACCATCTGGCCTTCGCGGTTCAGCACCTTGATCGTCTGGTTCGGCTTCACCGTGCCGGAGGCGATGCGCCCGGTGAGAATGCGGCCGAGGAAATTGTCGGACGAAATCGTCGTGGCGAGAAAGCGGAACGGCCCCTCTTCCACTTTCGGCACCGGCACATGGTCGACGACCAGCTGGAACAGGGCATCCATATTGGATGTCGGGTTCTCATAGTCCGGGCCCATCCAGCCTTGCTTGGCCGAGCCGTAGAGGATCGGAAAATCGAGCTGTTCGTCGGTCGCATCGAGATTGGCGAACAGGTCGAACACGTCATTGATCACTTCATCCGGACGGCGCTCCGGCTTGTCGATCTTGTTGACGGCAACGATCGGTTTCAGGCCCACTTTCAGCGCCTTGGAAACGACGAACTTGGTCTGTGGCATCGGGCCTTCGGCGGCGTCGACCAGCACGATGGCGCCGTCCACCATGTCGAGGATGCGCTCCACCTCACCGCCGAAATCGGCGTGTCCGGGCGTGTCGACGATATTGATGCGGTAACCGTTCCATTCGACCGAGGTCGTCTTGGCGAGGATGGTGATGCCCCGTTCCTTTTCGAGGTCGTTGGAATCCATCATCCGCTCGGCGGTCTTCTCGTTGTCGCGGAAGGTGCCGGACTGCTTCAGCAATTCGTCCACAAGCGTCGTCTTGCCGTGGTCGACGTGGGCAATGATGGCGATGTTACGCATTTTCTCGATGGGCGTGGACATGGGACAGCAGGCTCTCGGGAGGAGGAAACGGGGGATTTGGGCGCCCCGGTACAGGAGAATGCCCGATTTGGCTATGGGCACGCGGCAGGCGGGCTTCCCTCGCCTGCACAATCAGGATTTGATCGGGCAAAGGCCGAAAGGGAGGCAACCGATGAAGCGGGCAAGGCAAGCTGTTGCCGCATTTGCCATGATGAGCGCGCTGGGCGCCTGCACATCCACGCAGGATGCCTATCTCTTCTCCTCGTTCCGCGGCGACGGGGAAGATGGATTGCACCTCGCCTGGAGCGGTGATGGGCTGACCTGGACCGCGCTGAAAGGCGACCAGAGTTTCCTTCTGCCGGATGTGGGCGGCAAGCTGATGCGCGACCCGTGCATCATCCGCGGGCCGGATGGCGTCTATCACATGGTGTGGACGACGGGATGGTGGGAGAACAATATCGGCATCGCGCATTCGCGCGACCTCATTCACTGGTCGGCGCAGCAGGAGGTGCCGGTCATGGCGCATGTGCCGGACGTGATGAACACATGGGCGCCGGAGATCGTCTGGCTGGACGACACGAAGGAGTATCTGGTGTTCTGGTCGTCCTCCGTGCCGGACACATTTCCCGAAACTGCCGACCGCGGTGATATCCGCTCCACAATCGGCAAGCCGCTCAACCATCGCATCTATGCGGTGACGACGAGGGATTTCGAGACCTGGTCCGACACGTTCCTCTTCTATGATGGCGGCTTTGTCTCCATCGATGCGTCGATCCTGAAGGAATCCGATCGCGCCATAATGTTCCTGAAGGACGAGACGAAGCGGCCGGAGCCCGAGAAGAATATCCGCATGGCCTTTGCGGCATCGGCGCATGGGCCGTTCGGCGAAGCCACCCCGCCATTCTCGCCGCGCGGCATCTGGGCCGAAGGCCCGACCGCGATGAACATCGGCGACACCTATTATGTCTATTTCGACGACTATATGGAGCACCATATGGGCGCGATGCGATCGAAGGACCTTCAGCACTGGGAAGACATCACAGACGAGACCAGCTTCCCGGCAGGTTCGCGCCATGGCAGCGTGCTGAAAGTCAGCCGGGCGGCAATTGAACGGATCATCGCCGCCACGCAGGAATGACAGCTCACAATCCGGGACAAGAGAATGACGAATTCGAACGACATGCCGCTTGCGGCGAAGCCGATTGACCGTGCGGCGCATCGGCGAACCGACGAGGCCTGGCTTGAGGAAGCTTTCGGGCGCGAGGACGTGCTGGTTCTCCTGATGCGGAACGGCGAACCGTTCGTGACCGCCGGGCGCGAGCGCGGGCTGGTCTGGCTCGGCCCGGAAGCAGCGCGTCTGTCGCCAGGATCGCCGCGCCTGTTCCTCGGAGAGGACAGCGCAGGCGCACCGGTGTTTGCGATCGACCTTCCGCAGCGCTTCGATCTCGATGCATCGCTCGTCGTGGGCGTCGGCGAGTTTCTCGACTTCCGCGCCGCGGCGTCGGTGATTCCCCCCATGGACGGGAACTGCGCATCGACGGCGCGGTCGATTTTCCTGTGGCATCTGAGTCACAGGTTCTGCTCAAAATGCGGTGCCGAAAGTGCTGTGGTCGAAGCCGGATGGAAACGGCAGTGTCCGAGCTGCGGCGCCGAACACTTCCCGCGCACCGATCCCGTCGCGATCATGCTGGCGGTGAAGGACGGCATGGCGCTGATCGGAAGACAGAAGATGTGGCCGCCGGGATTCCATTCCTGCCTCGCCGGATTCTGCGAGCCGGGAGAGACGATCGAACAGGCGGCCGCGCGCGAAATATTCGAGGAAGCTGGCGTAAAATCTGATGCGGCGAGTGCAGAATACATCGCATGCCAGCCGTGGCCGTTTCCGTCATCGCTGATGGTGGGACTCATTCTCGAAGCGGAGTCGTTCGACATTTCGGTCGACGAGAAGGAACTCGAGACGGCCCGCTGGGTGAGCCGCGAGGAGATGGTTCGTATCCTCGATGGCAGTCATGGCGAGATCTTCGGTCCGCCGCCGATGGCGATTGCCCACCACATCATGAAAGCGTGGACAGAAAAATGTGATTGACCGCACACGGAAGGCGTGTTTCCGCTCGTGTCACAGACGAAAATCTGGAGTTGATTTCGCTCGAATCACATTAGTGATGTTTTGCCACTGACAGGAGATCGGAAATGGCAACTGCAACGAAAAAGCCGGCCGCCAAGAAGGCAGCCGCAAAACCGGCGGCAAAGAAGCCCGTCGCCAAGAAGCCGGCGGCGAAAGCCGTGGCTAAGCCGGCCGCAAAAAAGCCGGTGGCGAAGAAGCCTGCCGCGAAGAAGCCGGTGGTGAAAGCCGCCGCAGCGACCAAGAAAGCTGCCCCGAAAGCAGCGAAGCCGGTCGCGAAGAAGCCTGCTGCCAAGAAGCCGGCTGCGAAGAAGAAATAAGTCCGACGGACTTCTTTCGGAATGAAGCGGACGAGGGAGACCTCGTCCGCTTTTTTTCGTGAGCGCATTTAGTGGCCGCAACGCACCTACTGGCGGAGTTCCGTCCAGTGGGTGTCGGCTTTCGAGATGAAGCCGGGAACATCCTTCTCCCACTTCTTCTGGATGCCCGCATTGTAGTTCAGGTAGAGCTTGCCATCGACAATGCGCCAGTAGCGGGCATCGCCCTTCGCGTACCTGCCGTCCGCCATCGCCCAGGCGCAGTAGCCGCCATATTGCGGCGCGTAGGCTGCAGGATCGGCGATGAAGGCGTCGCGGTCTGCAGCGGAGGCGAACTTGAAGGTCGCGCCCATGTATTCGGTGGTGAAGTCGTCACTGCCCTTTACGGCCTCACCCTGTTCGAAATAGGCGACCGGGTCGTAGCCCTGGAGCGCCGTGTCGGAG
The DNA here is from genome assembly GCA_020638455.1 of Hyphomonas sp. Lineage (GTDB taxonomy): Bacteria > Pseudomonadota > Alphaproteobacteria > Caulobacterales > Hyphomonadaceae > Hyphomonas. The sequence goes on from JACKIK010000001.1 coordinate 299,526, forward strand.
AATGAGCCGGTATAGACCGGCGGTTCGGCATTGGCCGCCGGTGCGGCGAGCACGGCCGGTGCAAGGGCGAGGCAGGCGGCGAAGAGAGCGGAGCGGAGTTTCATCGGAAGCATCCTTTCAGATATCAGGGCCGGCCGCCAGACAGGTGGGGGGGCTTGGGAGGATCTGGCGGCCGGTACGAAACCTCAGGCGGGGACTGCCCGGGCTTTGGAACGGGTTGCAGTCTCCTGCGGCGGCACCAGCACATTCCGGATACCGCCGAGGATGGCGAAGAGCGTCTTGCGGTTGACGATGAGCATGACGATGGAGCTCAGCCAGACCGTCACGGCCATGGCGAACAGGCCGCCGCCATCATTGTTCGGATCAATGCCAAGCGGCGTCCAGAGATGGAAGTTCACCGCACCCGTCATCACCGCGACCGCGATCAGCGCGCCGACCGTCTGCAGGCGGCGCAGCGCCGGGAAGAGGCCGAGCAGGAGCAGGCTCGAGGCGAGCAGTTCGGCCGAGCCGATGACGTACTGGCTGAACAGACCGGTCTGGGCGAACAGGCCCTTTGCGCCGAAGCTCGCGGCCCAGGCATCGAGGCGGCCGAAGATGACCTGCGTCTCGACCGCATTGGTGAACTTGTAGCGAAGGCTGTCGAGGAACACCGCCGCGGCAACGAGGCTGTAGGCGATGGGGGCGTAGGTCCTGATCTTGCTGAGCATGGTGTGGTCTCCCTCTGTGCACGCCTTGTCTCATGACCGGGCGCTCACCGGCAAAGCAAACGCCTGTGAGGCGCGATTACGAAAGCGTGAGGGGAATGAGAGAGCGTGCGGGAGGTTCCCGTTCGTCAGACCGGCTTCGCCGTTCCCCCCTCCGACCGCTTCGCGGCCACCTCCCCCGCGAGCGGGGGAGGATGGTCTTGCGGTGGGGCGAGCGCCTGAAGGAACACCGGTAACCGGCAACGCGGGCTCCGCGTTCCGGCAAGTCAGCTTCATTTTAGGAAAGCTCAGCCCGTGTCGGGCCAGCGGGCGAGGGCCTGGTTGATGAGGCTCGTGAAGGCACCGGCGATGAGGCCGAGGTCTGGTTTCAGCCTGTGCGTGCGGGCCATGGGCAGGACGTAAGGCTTTGCGACGCCTGCTGCCTGCCAGCGCTGGATATTGCGGGCGAGGCGCGTCGCGCGGCGGCGGGCATGTTTCAGTACACCCAGCATGGCCTGCCAGCGGGCGGTGACCGGGGCGGCATCGACCGGGCCCGGTTGCGGAAGGCGCGTCATCGGCCGGAGACTGTCCGGAAACGGTCCGGACAGGGCCGGGGCGAGGCGGAAGGTGAGGCGGCGGGCTTTGGGCGAGGTGTCGTCCGGGCGGAACCAGTTGCGGCCCTCACGCGATGCGGCCGGCGCGAGCTCCATGCTGAGCGCCATGAGGAAGATCAGGCGGCGGAGGAGCACGGCGAGGCGGCGAAGCTCCGAGGTGAGGCGGCGCTTCACTTTCTTTGCGATCGTGGCGGGCGCGGCATGCAGGCCGGCGATCACGCCTGCCTCGGCCAGCGCGTGGGCGATGGCGTGCCAGCTTTGTCGGAGGAAGTCGTCGTGTTCCATGCGGGGGAGGATGGCATGGGGCGGAATGCCGTCGGATTGGTTTTGTGATTCCGCTCATCCCGGCGGAGGCCGGGATCCGGAAGTCGCAGGATTTATTGCGTGAGGCTCTGGACCCCGGCTTCCGCCGGGGTGAGCGGAGGGGGGATTGGGAGGCTTCTTGTTCCCGATGTTCGCCATCCCGGAATTTGCGCAGCAAATCTCCGGGACCCAGACTGCGGTGGTGCGAGTCCGTGCTGGGTCCCGGATATACGCTTTGCGTTTTCCGGGATGACGGAAAAGGTGGGGTGCCGGTTTGCGGAGGCCGGCACTGGATGTGACTCCCGTTGGCCATCATCTCCTGCGCCCGGCGGGGCGTGGGCAGGGCGGCCGCCCTGCCCTTACATGTCGCGGTCGGCGGCGATGGGGAAGACGCCGAGGAGTTTGAGGGACTGGGTGAAGAAGCCGAGTTCCTCGAGCGCGAGCTGGACCGGGCGTTCGTCCGGGTGGCCTTCGATCTCGGCGTAGAACTGCGTCGCAGTGAACGAGCCGCCGACCATGTAGCTTTCGAGCTTGGTCATGTTGACGCCATTCGTGGCGAAGCCGCCGAGCGCCTTGAACAGGGCGGCGGGAATGTTGCGCACTTCGAACAGGAAGGCCGTCTTGGCCGGCCCGTCGCCTGCGTCGATGTCGGACGGCTCGCGCGACATGATGACGAAGCGCGTCGTGTTGTGGGCGGCGTCCTCGATATCCTCGGCGATGATGTCGAGACCGTAGACCTCGGCGGCGAGGCGGGGGGCGATGGCGGCAATCGCCGCATCGCCGAGTTCGGCCACTTCGCGCGCCGCGCCGGCCGTGTCGGCGGCGGTGACCGCCTCGATGCCGTGCGCGCGCAGGAAGTTGCGGCACTGGCCGAGGCCCATGATGTGCGAGCGCGCCTTCTTCACCGCCTCCAGCTTCACGCCCGGCAGGGCCATCAGCTGGAACCGGATCGGCAGGTAGTATTCGCCGACGATCTGAAGGCTCGTGCCGGGCAGCAGGGAATGGATGTCGCCGACGCGGCCGGCGATCGTGTTTTCCACCGGAATCATGGCGAGATCGGCATCGCCCCGCTCCACCGCGGCGAAGCAGTCCTCGAAGGTGCGGCAAGGCATCGGTTCGAGCGCCGGAAAGGCCTGGTTGCAGGCGATATGCGAATTGGCGCCGGGCTCGCCCTGATAAGCGATTCGTCCTGTCATTTCCTGAGGTCCCTGCCCCTGATAAACTGCACTGAATACTGCGTCGGATCGCCGCGACCGGCTGGGGAAGCTTCCCCTCGCAGCAGGCTTTATATTGCGAGGTTCCCGTTAGCGTGCCAAAAGGCGCGCGCCAAGACTTACTGACCAGACAGATTCGAAGGAATTACCTCATGGGGGAACTCGGTCTCAATAAGATCCTCGGGGCACTGCTGGCCACAGCGCTCGGCCTTTTCGGCCTGAAGGCGCTGTCGGATGCGGTATTCAGCTCCGGCGGGGAAGGACACCACGCCACCGAAGAAGCCGAAGCCACGTCGCTCTCCGAGCAGATGTGCAAGGAATTCGCCTATTGCGTCGAAGTCGCCGGGGGTGGCGGCGGAGCTGCGCAGGAGGAAGAGAAGGTCTTCGACCTCGGCGCAGAGCTGGCGGCCGCCGATGCGAGCCGCGGCGAGCGCGTCTTCAAGGGCCAGTGCACGACCTGCCACACGATCGACGATGGCGGCCCGAACGCCACCGGCCCGAACCTGCATGGCGTGGTCGACAGGCCGAAAGCCTCGCATCCGGGCTTCTCCTATTCCGCCGCGCTGTCGGGCGTGGGCGGCAACTGGACCTATGAGGACCTCAATCACTGGCTGACCAATCCGGGCGCCTATGCGCGCGGTACGTCGATGTCGTTTGCGGGCCTCCGCAAGGATGCCGACCGGATGAACGTGATCGCCTATCTCGCCTCGCAGACGCCGAATGCACCGCCCTACCCGGCTCCGCTGGCCGCAGGCGGCAGCGATGCGGCTCCGGCGGACGCCGCTCCGGCTGAGGGCGAAGCGGCCCCGGCTGAAGGCGGCGAGGCGGCAGCTCCGGCTGATACCGCTCCGGCGGGCGGCATGGCAGACGCGGCAGCCGGCACGGTGCAGGAAGCCGCGGCAGCGGTGACCGATGCAGCCTCGGATGCGGCCGGTGCCGTGACGGACGCAGCGTCGGATGCGGTGGACGCCGCTTCGGGCGCTGTCAGCGATGCGGTCGATGCAGCAACGGACGCGGCAAGCGACGCGACCGAAGACGTGACGGACGGTCAGTAAGTCAGGCCGTCGCCGCAGGGGCCATCCAGTCAGGCACGCGGCCCCGTTCAGACGAAACATCTATGCGCCGGGCCCCGATGGGCTCGGCGTAATAGTTTGCGATGCGGGTGATCGCCTGCTGCAGCGGCTCCTCGGCCACGGCCATGTGCCAGGCATTGGCGTGCAGCAGCGTGTCGGGGCCCGTCACGATGCCGGCATGGCCCTTCCAGTAGATGAGATCGCCGCGGCGGAGGGCGCCGGGGGCCTGCCAGCCGTCAATGGCGCTACCGGCCCAGGCGAACTGCATGTCGCTGTCGCGCGGCAGCAGCACGCCGGCCGCCTCGAAGGCCTGCTGGGTGAGGCCGGTGCAATCGAGGCCGAGGCTGGTGCGCCCGCCCCAGAGATAGGGCGTGTGAAGGTAGAGGCGCGCGGCGGTGACCGGGTCCGGGACGAGCGTATCCGTGATCGAGATGTGACGCACATTGACCCAGCCGGCGCCTTCGCAGTGGCGCCAGTCGCCCTGCTCTGCCGTGATCCGCACGAGGGCGCCCTGGCTGAGCGTGAGGCGCGGGGGCGATTTGAGGTCCGGCTCGGCATAGGCATGGGTGCGGAGCGTCGCGATGCGATGGCTCGGCGCCAGCACAGCGCCGGTCAGCGCGTCCATGGCGACCCAGCCGACATAGCGGTCGCGGCGGCACTGGGCGAGGCCGTAGCCGTCCTGCTGGTCGAACACGTCCAGCACTTCGCCGAACAGCGCTTCGGTGGAGAGGCGGGCATCGGCGGCGGGGGTCTCGCGGAGGGCGGCGGAGCCGGCACGCACCTGGCAGGGCGTGCCGCGGCCGGGCGGCGGGGTCAGGCGCTTGTCATTGAAGTCAGGCATGAGCCGCCCCGCGACGCGAAATCCCTACGCCGCAGACGCCTTGCGCGAGGCCTTCGGCGCGGCGGCCTCCTCATCCTTGCCTGCCGCTGCGGCCATAATAAGGCCAGCGAACTCCCGCAGATAGGCAAGGCCCGCGGGCTTCCGCTCAAGGAAGATGTTGCGGAGGTCCGACTCGTCGCGCACGCGGCGGATGAAGTCGAGCCGCTCCAGCGTGTCGAGGGCGCGGGTGACGGCGGGCTTGGCGATGTGCAGGTGCTCGGCAAGGCCGCGCACCGTGTGCGGGCCGGCCGAGATACAGATGGTCATCAGGATCGCCTGCTGGCGGGCGGTGAGATCCGGCGCCTCGGAGCGGACCGAAGCGGTCACGGCCCGGCGCCAGAGTTCAAGCCCGTCGCGTTCCGACAATTCCATGCCTCAAGCCTTCCCGAAGCTGTGTTCTGGAAGAATCTCAGCTGATTTGCCGGGCCCGTCCACCCCTTCGCTGTTCGCCTGACGCCGCCGGTTCCAAGAAGCCCGCCCCGTCCCGGCAAGGGTGGCTGGCGGGCCCGCCCCTCTCATTCCGAATGCGTTGACCGTCTCGATTGCAGCGCGTCTGACAGTGACCTGTTATCACCGATCCAATCGAGACAGTCGCTTTCGGCATTCAAGGTCGCAGTTGGCGATTGACGACCCCACAGGCGACTGGATCAGTCCAGAAATCGGAGGTGTTCTCCTGCCCCTATCCTGCGAAAGGCATCACTCTGTTTCTTTAGTCAGAACCACTCGATAAATCTCTTTTCTACTCACCAGGAAGAAGCTGTTTTCTCGATCAGCTGGAATGAGCGCGAAAGGAATCTGATCCTTTGCCAACCGCGCCTTACCCAATACCTGCTTCCAGCTGAATACAGCCCTGTCCTCCAAGGTGTCACCGCCAAGCAATGCAACTCGCACGCTGCCAGTGTGGTCGCTCAGAATTGCCAATGTTCTGCCATTCTCGAGCGGTGCGATACCCGCGATGTTGCTATCTGTGTCATCCATCCGGATACGGAACCTGCTCGCAAGAAGGCGCATCGTCTCCACGTCACGAACGACCAAACGGTCCTTGCCTGCAGAACGCCCCATCTTGTCAAAGTACTTGAAATACTTCCCGCCAGAAATCTCCCCTGATTGGGACGAGAAAAACTGATCCGCCGGAACTACTGAGTTCAGCTGCCAATCGCCATCGCGGGATCGTTCAACACGCACATATTGAATACTTTGAGTGAATCGCAGAGAGCACAGCAAAAGCCAATCTTTTTGTGGCGTCAACAAGACGTCATCACAACTGCATAAGCGTGTGCCATCGCACCACCTCGCCTCCACTGACAAAGGCCAGTGCAAATCTCTAAGCCCATTCTCTGAGAAATTTATTGCGGCCGTGCCGAACTCTGACACGCGATGCCCCAATCCAGCTGGTGTTTTGCTATAACCAACAAAAGCATTCCCATCATCGTCTACATTCAGGGCGTGAATATGAAACCCAGGTAGATCATCTGACGCCAGAATAGTTGATTTCACGGAAGAAATTTCGGGCTTTGAGTAGTCGACAATCTTCAGCTCGACTCTGCCGCCCCCTGCTGCTGACCCGCCTTCTCCAAATTTGTCCGCTTCCGCACACGCCAGGATGAACCGGTCCCCTGGCAAATGCTCCAATCGGGGTCCCTTGCAGACCAATCCCGCTACATCCTCAAAGTACCTTACGACAGAGAGATCATCGGAATTCAGCACGACTTTCTGACTATCGCCGCCCCATCCGCTGGTTTTGGACTTACAGAGTATGTCGAGAGAAATTCTGTCGAATCCCGTGCTGATGGCCCCCTTTGCAGGTGATGAAAACCTACACCCACGAGGGACCGCATACCGCGCTACGACTTCAAATTGATATCGGGAGGCGGTCTGCTGACTGGCCGCATAGGTCGACACGTTCTCGGTCGAATTCGTGGCCGCGCAAGACACGAACACGAAGAAAGATACTAGTGTTGGAACGACGTGCGCCCTCACCTTTCCCTCCTTGCTTCGAAATCCTTCCGCGCCGCGGGAGAAAGAAAGTTGAGGAAAATGCTGCGCTTGCCGGTCTTGATCTTCTCATCGACGGAGAGCCCTGACGTCGGCACTCCGGAATAGTCCGGCACCAGAACTTGCAGCGTTATTTCTCCGGGGCTCCTGAACCGCGAACCGGTCAACCAGATTCGCACAGGGAACACGAGCCCAAGAACATCATTGGTGATCCGATCAGGCAACACGGATTCAACCTCCCATATACGGTAGCCGTAGCGTATGACTGGATAAGCCTCAAGCGTCCGGCAGGGCCCGCACGACCGACCACATTCGGCGAATTTGCGCGGCATGATTTGTCTCCACTGACCGGCGGAACAGGGGCGCACTCCTGCCGGATGGACCTGTCCGCAATCCGTGGGGGGCCTGCCCGCCCGCCCCACACGAGGCGGCCTGGTGCCGGAATGCGGAATCGGTTCTGGCGAAAGCGATGGGTCGGCTGCCCTGTTCGCCTGTGGCGCGGCAGCCCCTTCACATTGGGGGCAAAACACCCGACATTGGGCGCATGGCCACGTCGCACCCGCATACGCACGTTCACGTCAACACGCCCTGCAGCCCGCAGGATGTGGACGCGTTCCTGAACGAGGCCGAGACACTGGTGGCGCGGCAGGGCCAGCGGATGACCAAGATCCGCCGCAAGGTGCTGCGCCTGCTGCTGGAGAGCCCGGAGCCGGCCAAGGCGTATGACCTGCTGGCCAATCTCGACGGCGAAGGCTCCGCCAAGCCGCCGACCATCTACCGGGCGCTGGATTTCCTGCAGGACACCGGCCTCGCCCACAAGATCGAGAGCCTCAACGCCTATGTCGCGTGCGGGCATACGCGCCACCGCCATTCGGCCGTGTTCCTGATCTGCGAGAAATGCCACGGCGCCGAGGAGCTGCATGCGGTTGCCACCAATGAAGCGCTGAAGGCCGAGACCGAAGCGGCCGGCTTCCACATGAACCGCGCCGTGGTGGAAGTGCGCGGCATCTGCCGGGACTGCGCTGCGTGAAGACACTCTGGCGGGGCATCTGCAACCAGTGGGATTGCGACGAGATGGGGCACATGAATGTGCGCGTCTATGTCGAGAAGCAGGCCGAGGGCCTCGCTGTCTTCGCCCACGCGCTCGGCATGCCGCACGCCTTTGCCAAGAATGCGCCGTCGACCGTGATCCCGGTGGACCAGCATATCCGCTTCGTGCGCGAAGTGCTGCCGGGCCGGCCGCTGAGCATGAAGGGATGCCTTGTCGAAGTGGGCGAGTGCGATGCGGTTGTATACCAGGAACTGCGCCATGGCGATGGGCAGCTGGCCGCATCGTTCCTGACACGGATCATGCATGTCGACACCTCGGCGCGCGAGCCCTTTGCCTGGGGCAAGAGCGTGCGCGCGGCGATGGCGGACGATATGGGCGCGCCGCCGGACGAGGCCGCGCCACGCTCGATCGACCCGGATGCGCCGGGCCTTCCTCCGGAAGACATCCATGTCGGCGTGCCGCGCGGCCTGAACATTCCGTGCATCGGGATGGGCGCCGTGCCGCAACAGCATCTCGACGTGCACGGACGGATGCAGCCTTACTGGATCATCGGGCGGGTGTCGGATTCGGTGCCGAACCTGCTGCATGAATGGCGCCGGAAGGTGGCGGAAGCTGCGGGCGGCCTGCGCATGGGCGGCGCCGTGCTCGAATACCGCATCCGCTATCATGCCTGGCCGGAGGCTGGCGATCTGTTCGAGGTCTATACGAGCTTCGGCGGCGCGCACGGCAAGACGCACAACCTCTTCCACTGGGTCATGGACCCGGTGACGGGCGCGCCCTGGGCGACGACACAGGTGACGGCGATCACGCTGGACCTCGACGCGCGGAAGGCCATCCCGGCCTCGCCGGTGGCGCTGAAGGAACTGGAGAAACTGGCGCCGAAGGGGCTGGGGATCTGAGACTTTGTCATCCCGGAAAACGCGGCGCGTTTATCCGGGACCTGGCAGCGGTGCTGCCTCGTGGCACTGGGACCGGATATTTGCTGCGCAAATTCCGGGATGACAGAAGAAGGGGGGAAGACGTTCTCCGATCCTGCCGTCCGCTCATCCCGGCGGAAGCCGGGATGAGCGGAGGAAAGGTCAGAGCGCCGTGGCGAGGATTTCCGCGACGCGGGGGATGTCGCCCATGTTGAGGCCGGCGATGTTGATGCGGCCGCTGGCGGGCATGTAGAGGCCTAATTCCTCGCGCAGTTTCTTCGCGCCTTCCGGCGTGATCGGCAGCTGGCTGAACATGCCGTTCTGGGTGGTGAGGCTGGCGAGGCGGTTGGAGCCGGTACGCTCGACCAGCGCATCGGCGAGCGCCTTGCGGAGCGAGATCATCCGTTCGCGCATGGAGGTCAGCTCGGTTTCCCATTCGGCGCGGAGGGCCTTGTCGCCGAGGATGGTGGCGACGATGCCGGCGCCATGGGCGGGCGGCATGGACCAGGTGGCGCGGCCGATATCGGCGACATGCGTGGTCGCCGCGGCGATGCCTTCCGGCGCCTCGCCGAGGGCCATGAAGCAGCCGGCGCGTTCGCGGTAGAGGCCGAAATTCTTGGAGCAGGAATAGGCGACCATGCCCTCCCCCGCCTCGGCGAGGAAGGCCTGCACGCCGGCCATGTCGTCGGCAAGGCCACCCGCGAAGCCGTGATAGGCAACGTCGAGCATGACGGCGAGGCCGCGTTCCCTCGCGAAGGCGCCAAGCGCGCGCCAGTCTTCAAGCGTCAGGTCTATGCCCGTGGGATTGTGGCACGGGCCCTGGATGATGACGCCGTCGCCGGGGGCGGCCTGCGACAGGTCCGCGATCATGGCGGCGCGGTCGGCGGTGCCGGTTTCCGGATCGGCATAGCGGTATTCGCCGACGACGAGGCCGAGAGATCTGACGACGTTCGGATGGTTCGGCCAGGTCGGCTTCGAGACCCAGACCTTTTTCGTGCCCATGCGGCGCATCAGGCTGGTGCCGGCAAACAGGGCGCCGCAGCCGCCGGGGGCGGTGAAGGAAAGCGTGCGGCCTTCGGTGCGCGCTGGAGCGCCGGCGCCGAAGACGAAATCCTCGACATGGGTGCAGAAATCGACATTGCCGCGCGGGCCTTCATAGACCTTGGTGTCCTGCGCCGCGATGAGGCGGGCCTCGGCCTTCTTGACGGCGGAGAGGATCGGCGTGTTGCCGGCCTCGTCCTTGTAGACGCCGACGCCGAGGTCGAACTTTTCGGCGCGCTTGTCTTCGCGATAGGCGGTCATCAGGCCAAGCAACGCGTCAGGCGGGAGCGTTGAGAGGGAGGCGTAGAGGGACATGGGGGCATTCCATTCAGTGTGGCCATTCAGTGTGGCCATTCGGTGTGGCCAATTGGCGTGGCGCACGCCTAGCGGGTTTTGGTGCCGGGCGGAACCCTTCGGCGCCTGAGGGTGCCTAGGCCGGCTTCTGCCAGGCCATGACAACGAACAGCGGAGCGCGGGCGAAGTCGAGTGTCCAGTCCGGATCGGCGCCCTGCGGGAGGGGTTCGTCGAAATGGCGGAGGGTGAGGCCCGCCGACAGGAAGGCCTGCATGTAGGCCGACAGCGGCCGGTGATAGTTCAGGATGCGGATGCCTTTCCAATCCTCCCAGTCGGCGCGTTCGTCCATGTACCGGTCGAAGCGGTAAGCCGTCTTGCGGCCGAGCAGGTCGCGCTCCCAGCGGAGGCCCGCACCGGCGGAATTGAACGCCGTGACATTGACGACGAGCAGCGTGCCGCCCGGTGCAAGGACGCGGGCCATCTCGCTGATGGCGGCGCGATAGTCGGGGATGTCGCCAAGGGAGAGATAGCTGGCCACAAGATCGAAGGCGGCATCGGCGAATGGCAGGGCCTCGCCGCCGGCGATGACATAGTCACCATCGGGATCCAGACGGCGGGCGGCGTCGATAAGGGGGACGGTCGGGTCGATGCCGGTTGTCCGCGCGCATTGCGGTTTCATCAGGCGGCAGAAGCGGCCCTCCCCGCAGCCGACGTCCAGCATGTGGGAAAACCGGCGTCCGGCGAGGAGCATTCGCACGGCGGGATCGGTCACGAACCTGCGCGACGGGTCGCCTTCATCGCCCTGGCTGGCGATCCAGGCCTCTGCCGATTCCGTCCACCCGTTCATGGCCTGTCTCCGAAACGAAGGAAGCGGAACCTCGCGGCTCCGCTTCCCGAAATCAAGCCGGTTTGTCGAGAGACGTCAGCCGACGAGCGTCGCTTCGGTTTTTTCCTTCACGTCCTGCATGGAGACGCCGGGGGCGAGTTCGATCACTTTGAGGCCGCCTTCAACCACGTCCATGACGCAGAGATCGGTGATGATGCGGTCGACGACGCCCTTGCCGGTGAGCGGCAGGGTGCAGGCCTTCAGCACCTTCGACTCGCCGGCCTTGTTGGCATGGTCCATGACCACGACGATGCGCTTCACGCCGGCGACGAGGTCCATCGCGCCGCCCATGCCCTTCACCAGCTTGCCGGGGATCATCCAGTTGGCGATGTCGCCATTCTCGGCCACTTCCATGGCACCGAGGATGGCGATGTTGATGTGGCCGCCGCGGATCATGGCGAAGCTGGTGGCGCTGTCGAAGAAGCTGGTGCGCGGCAGCGTGGTGATGGTCTGCTTGCCGGCATTGATGAGGTCTGCATCTTCCTCGCCCTCGTACGGGAACGGGCCCATGCCGAGCATGCCGTTCTCGGACTGGAGGGTGACGTCCATGTCGGACGGAATGTGGTTCGCCACCAGCGTCGGGATGCCGATGCCGAGGTTCACATAATAGCCGTCGTGGAGCTCTTTCGCGGCGCGGGCCGCCATTTCATCGCGTGTCCAGGGCATCAGATCCGTCCTTTCTGATAAGTGGCGACACCGGGCGGAATTGCCGCCCAGGCAACTGCGGAGGCAAGCCATGCCTGCCGTTCGATGGTTATGGCTTCGGGCTGGTCGAGCGTGCCGGCCTTTACGTAGACCGCGTCGGCATGCGCCCCGGACTCCGTATACAGCGGCGATCCGCAGACGGGGCAGAAGTGCCGCGTCAGCACGGTTCCGCTATCCGCGGGCTTTGAGTATGAGGCCGTCCTGCCCGTGATGTGGAACCGGTCCTTCGGCACGCGGAAGCTGACGCCGAACGGGCCGCCCGTCACTTTCCGGCAGTCCTCGCAATGGCAGACGCCCGCCGGTTCGATCCCGCCGTCGATCTGGTAGACGCAGGACCGGCACAGGCAGCTGCCGCTGAAGTGCGCGGCGCCGGTGGGCATCAGTAGTGCTCCCGCTTGCGGACGGTTCTCTGTTCGATGCGCTTCTCGAAGCTGCCCTTCACGATGCGCTGCACGAAGATGCCCGGCAGGTGGATTTCGTCGGGGTTGAGCGTGCCGGTCGGCACCAGTTCTTCCACCTCGGCCACGGTGACCTTGCCGGCCATGGCCATGGGCGGGTTGAAGTTGCGGGCCGTCTTGTTGAAGACGAGATTGCCCTGCGTGTCGCCCTTCTCCGCCTTGACGATGGAGAGGTCCGAGACAAGGCCGGTTTCGAGGATGTAGGTCTCGCCGTTGAACTCGCGGTGTTCCTTGCCGTCGGCGACGATCGTGCCGACGCCGGTCTTTGTGTAGAAGCCGGGAATGCCTGCCCCGCCGGCGCGGCAGCGCTCTGCCAGCGTGCCCTGCGGGTTGAATTCCAGTTCCAGCTCGCCGGACAGGTACTGGCGCTCGAACTCCTTGTTCTCACCCACATAGGACGAGATCATCTTCCTGATCTGCCGCGTCTGGAGCAGCAGGCCGAGGCCGAAATCGTCGACGCCGGCATTGTTCGAAATCGCGGTGATGCCTTTGACGCCCGAGTCGCGGAGGGCGAGGATCAGGTTTTCCGGAATGCCGCACAGGCCAAAGCCCCCGGCCATCACGGTCATGCCGTTGAAGGTCAGGCCTTCGAGGGCTTCTGCGGCAGATGCATAGACTTTTCCGGCCATGCGGGACGGGCCTCCCCTTGGGTCATGTTGCAGTGCAGCAGGGGTTTAGACCTGCTCGACGGTTTGTTCAATGGCGCCGAAGATGGAATGTCCGCGTGTGTCCAGCATTTCGATGCGGACCGTGTCGCCGGGCTTCATGAAGGGCGTTTTCGCGGTGCCGGAGGCGATGGTCTCGATCATCCGGATCTCGGCGATGCAGGAATAGCCGAGGCCGCCTTCACTGACCGGTTTTCCGGGCCCGCCATCTGCGCCCTTGTTGGAGACGGTGCCGGAGCCGATGACCGTGCCGGCGCTGAGGGGGCGCGTCTTCGCGGCATGAGCAACGAGGCGCGCGAGGGAGAAGGTGGCGTCAACACCGGCCTCGGCGCGACCGAAAGGCTGGCCGTTATAGTCCACATGCAGCGGCAGGTGGACGAGGCTGTCCTTCCAGGCATCGCCGAGTTCGTCCGGCGTCACGGCGACCGGCGTGAAGGCGGAGGGCGGCTTCGACTGGAAGAAGCCGAAGCCCTTGGCGAGTTCGGCCGGGATGAGACCGCGGAGGGAGACGTCATTGCACAGCATGACCAGCTTGATGTGGGCGCTCGCGTCGGCCTCGGAGACTCCCATCGGCACGTCGTCGGTGATCACAGCAATCTCCCCTTCCATGTCACAGCCCCAGGCCGTGTCCTTCAGCGGGATGGCATCGCGGGGCCCGAGGAAGGCGTCGCTGCCGCCCTGGTACATCAGCGGGTCGTCGTAGAAGCTCTCGGGCACCTTGTCGTTCCGGGCGGCGCGGACGAGCTCGACATGGTTGATATAGGCCGATCCGTCCGCCCACTGATAGGCGCGTGGCAGCGGGCTCTCGCAGTCATGCTCGTGGAAGCGGAAAGTGGGGACGGAGCCCAGCTCCACCTGCTCTGCCAGCATTGCAAGGCGCGGGGCGTAGACATCCCATTTGTCGAGCGCGGCCTGCAGCGTCGGCGTGATGGAGGCGGCGTCGGTGGCGCGGGTCAGGTCTTTCGAGACGACGACGAGGCGGCCATCGCGGGCGCCGTTGCGAAGGGTGGCGAGTTTCATGGGGTGGGAATCTCCGAAAGGTCCGGTCTACAGCCCCTTCTCCCTCGGGAGAAGGGGTTGGGGATGAGGGGTGGAGGCGGCGCAGTTCTGAACCTTGCGAACTGATACGCAAGTCCGCGCCCCCTCACCCCCGGCCCCTTGTTCGGGCGAGCGCTGTGCGTTCGCTGTCCCTCACAAGCCCAAGGGAGAGGGGGGATGGAAGCTCAGCTCTCGTCCGCGATCTTCTCGTGCAGCCAGGCGGCGTGGCGGGGGGCTTTCTTGGTCGCGTTCCATTCCTCGATCATCGGTTCGGCGACGGATTTCAGCTGGGCCATCTGTTCCGGCGTGCCGATGTCGGCGGCGAGTTCGATGCGGTGGCCGTTGGGGTCGAAGAAATAGATTGACTTGAAGATGCCGTGGTGGGTCGGCCCGAGCACGTCGAGGCCCATGCCTTCAAGGTGGGCCTTGGTCGCCATCAGCTCGTCCAGCGAGCCGACGCGGAAGGCGATATGCTGGACCCAGACCGGCGTGTTCCGGTCACGGTCCATGTCGGGCTGGCCCGGCAGTTCGAAGAAGGCGAGGACATTGCCGTTCCCCGCATCGAGGAAGATATGCATGTACGGATCATCCTCGCCGGTGGAGGGGACCTTGTCCTCCGCGATGGCGAGCTGGAAATCCATGCCGAGCGCGTCGCGATAGAAGTCGACGGTCTCCTTGGCATCCTTGCAGCGATAGGCGACGTGGTGAACGCCTTTGAGGTGGGCGGGTGAAGTCATGTCGGGCCTCCCTTGTCTTTTTCTGCATTGCGCGCGCGGCGCCAGGCGTTGAACCAGCTGCCGAGGCCGAGCCCGGCGGTGACACCCGGAATGGCCGGCGCGGAGATCATGCCGGTGCGCCAGAGGATGACGCCCAGCACGGTGCCGGCGACGCCGCCGACCAGGCCTTCCAGGGCCGGGGTCAGTTTGAGCGGCTTTTTCGCGGGCTTGTTTTCGGGCTCGCTCATGCGTCCTCTTTGACGTCCAGCACGCCGCGGCGCAGCTGGTCGCGCTCCATGGATTCGAACAGGGCGGTGAAGTTGCCTTCGCCGAAGCCTTCCTTGTAGTCGCCCTTGCGCTGGATGAACTCGAAGAAGACCGGGCCGATCACGGTTTCGGAAAAGATCTGGAGCAGGAGGCGCGGTTCGCCGCCTTCCGTCGTGCCGTCGAGCAGGATGCCGCGGGATTGCAGGCCGGCGACGTCTTCGCCATGGCCCGGAAGGCGCTCTGCCAGCATTTCGTAATAGGTGGCGGGCGGGGCGGTCATGAAGGGCACGCCCTTCTGCTTGAGGCGGTCCCAGCAGGCATAGAGGTCGTCGCAGACGAGGGCGATGTGCTGGATGCCCTCGCCGTTGAACTCGCGCAGGAATTCCTCGATCTGGCCGCCGCCGCTCTTGCCTTCCTCGTTGAGGGGGATGCGGATCTTGCCGTCCGGTGCGGTGAGCGCCTTGGAGGTGAGGCCGGTATATTCGCCCTTGATGTCGAAATAGCGGATTTCACGGAAGTTGAAGAGCTTCTCGTAGAAGTCCGCCCAGTACTTCATGCGGCCGCCATAGACGTTGTGGGTCAGGTGGTCGATCTCGTTGAAGCCGGCGCCGACGGGATGCTTGTCGACACCCGGCAGGTAGTCGAAGTCGATGTCGTAGATGTCGAGATCGTCGCCATAGCGGTCGATCAGGTAGATGATCGAATTGCCGATGCCGCGGATGCCGGGAATGTGGAGCTCCATCGGGCCGGTCTGGACGTGGACGGGCTCGCCCCCCTGCTCCAGCAGGTGCTTGTAGGCCTTGCGCGCGTCGCGGACGCGGAAACCCATGCCGCAGGCCGACGGGCCATGCTCGCGCGAGAAGAACCAGGCCGGTGATTTCGGCTCGTAATTGGTGATCAGGTTGATGCCGCCCTGGCGCCAGAGTTCGACGTCCTTGGAGCGGTGGCGGGCGACCTTGGTGAAGCCCATGGTCTCGAAGACCGGCTCCAGAATGCCCTTTTCCGGCGCGGAGAACTCGATGAACTCAAAGCCCTCGAGCCCTGCAGGGTTGTCAAACAGGTCGGCCATGGGGTTCTCTCCCGTGTTAGCGGTGGACTTAATTAGTTTCATATGTAACTATTTGTTCGCCGCAAGGCAAGCAGAAATGGACCCGCCATGCCCGACACGCCTCCGATACCGCCGCTGCGCCTGCGGGAATTCCTGCCTTACCGGCTGTCTGTCCTGTCCAATACGATTTCACGGCGGATCGCGGAACTGTACGACCGCGAGTTCGGGCTTTCGATCTGGCAGTGGCGGGTGATGGCGGTGACGGGCGATGCGCCGGGGATCAGCGCGACCGAGATCGGCCAGCGGACGGCGATGGACAAGGTGGCGGTGAGCCGGGCAGTCGCCGGCCTGATCGAGCTGGGCTATCTTGAGCGCAAGGCCGCCGAGGAGGACGGGCGGCGCTCGAAACTCTACCTCACCCGTACGGGCCAGAGTGTCTATGATGAGATCGTGCCGATGGCGATGGCGGAGGAACAGGCGCTGGAAGCCGTGCTGACGCCCGACGAGCGCCGCGAGCTGACGCGGCTGATGGAAAAGCTCGCAGGCTCCGCCTCACCGGACCGGCCGCTCTGGTAGAAGCGTTTCAGCCGGTACGGCGGCGGCGCATGTTGAGGGAGCGGGCGACCTGGGCGTCTTCTTCCAGCGTGAAGCCTTCGACCAGCCTTGCGAGATAGGCGGAAATCACGTCGCGCACTTCATAGGGCGCTTCCATCGGCAGGAAGTGCGAGACGCCGCGCACGCCCTTCATGATCAGGCTCTGATTGGCGAGGATGATCTGGGCCCGGACCTTTCCGGAAATCACCGAGGCGCGGTTGGGGCGCAGGATGGTCATCGGGATCTTGTGCTTGCGTACCACTTTCATCGCCGACCACGGACGGTTGCGCTGGGCACGGAAGGTTGCCGATTCCCAGGCCGGTTCGCACAGCAGGCGCCAGGTCTGGTCGGCACTGTCGGCCGAATTGTGGTCAATGCGGTCGATGCCGTCGAGCAGGTAGTCGGCGAGGAAAGGCTCGCGCCAGGATTCGAAGGCGCCGCGCCCGGAATAGGATTCCAGCGCATCGCGGAAGGACGGGAATTCGGCCCGGCGCTTCTTCGCGTTCTTCGCCAGCGGGCTGCGCTGCATCAGCCATGTGGCCGGCGGGAAGACGTGGTTCCAGAAATACGTCCAGCGCGACAGGATGACCGGGTCGGCAAGGACGAGGCCCTTGACGAGATCGGGCCGCTTGCCGGCGACCAGAAGGGCGACGGCGCCGCCCATGGAATGCCCGGCGAGCACAACGCCGTGCGGGGCTTCCTTTTCCAGCCATTCGATGACGTCATCGCGGTAGCGGTGCCAGGACTTAATCTTGCCGGGCTTTGCCGGCAGCGTCGAACGGCCGTGCCCGCGCATGTCGAGCGCAGCGACACGCTGGCGCAGGCCAAGCGGGGCGAGCATCGACTGGTAGGTCATGGCATTGAAGCCGGTCGCATGGATCCAGACCGCCGTGAACGGCTTGATGGGATCGCCGAACTCGATCCCGGCCAGCGCGCCGCCGGCCTTCAGGTCCGTCGTGAATCGGCGCATCAGACGGGTGTCCCGAACACCCGGCGCAACAGCTCCGTCGTCCGTGCCACCGGGTTCTCCCGAATCTTCTTCTCTTCCTGCGCCACGTAATAGAACATGCCGTCGAGGCCGAGATTGACGGCGTAGCCGGTGAGGTCTGACTGCAGGGACGAGGTGACGCCACCGACGCCATACTGGCCGGCAACGCTTTCCATGGCGGTGAAGGCACCGGAGCTTGCCAGCGCATCCTTCATGTAGGGCGTGAAGGCGACGCGGAGCTTGTCCTGCGTCTTGGCGCGAAGGTAATCGGTGGCCGCAGTGTCGCCGCCCTTAAGGATGTTGAGGGCATCGGAGATCGTCATGTCCTTGACCGCCGCGATGACCAGCTGCTTGCCCTGCGGCACGGCAGCCTCGGCGGCGCGGTTCATCCGCAGCTCCAGATCGTCGAGCGGGCCGCTGGCGCCGACCATGGCGAGATTGGACTGCAGGCTGCGATAGGTCTTCGGCAGCGGGATGTGAATCTTCGGGTCTGCGAAATAGCCGTCAGTGCGGCCGAGCTGGCTGGCGACGGTATTGGTGCCGACGGTGAGCGCCTCGCGAAGTCCGGCATCGATCTCGGCATTGGTCAGGGCGCCTTGCGATGTGGGCGTGTTCAGGACCTGCCCCAGGACGCGGCCAAGTTCGGCGTTCGTGCCAGTGTCGGCACAGCCCGGTATCAACAGAACCAGGGCCAGCGCCCCCAGCATGGATCGTTTCATCGCCCTCTACCCTTTTCCGAAGGGCCCCGACCGGGGACCTGTTTACCAAACCTAGCCGACGCGCCGCCGGAAATGAAGGGACCCCGTCAGGTGCAGAGCAGCAAATACTGCCTTACAAACTTGTCACGAAATTCGATAAGAATCCGATTGACCACGCTTGTAGTCATGCGTTACGACCACGAGTGTAGTCTTAAGGGGAGTGGACTCATGAAGATCTCCGCCGCCGAACTCGATGTGATGAGCGTGTTGTGGAAGACGCCGGGGCTTGCGGCCTCGGATGTCCATGCCGCGCTCGGAGACGAGAAACACTGGACCAGCCGCACGGTGAAGACGCTGCTGGCCCGGCTTGTCGAGAAAGGTGCCCTGCGCACCGAGGAAGACGGGCGGCGCTATCTCTATTTCCCCGCCGTGGAGGAAGACACCTACAAGGCCAAGGCGGCGCGCCAATTCGTCGACCGGGTGTTTTCCGGGCGCGCCGCGCCGCTGGTAGCGCATCTCGCCGATAGCCGGGGCCTGACGCCTGAAGACATTGAAGAACTCGAACGCCTGCTGGGGGAGCTGAAGAAATGATGAGCGAGATCCTTGTTCCCGGTGCATCATCCGCATTGCAGACACTGATCGCCGTATCGGTGCTGCTGGCCGTGATCCTCGCTTTCCGCAAGACCGTGGCCCGGTATTTCGGCGCCAGCGTCGCCTATGCACTGTGGCTGATCCCGCTGGCGCGGCTGGTGCTGCCGCCGCTCAGCGTGCCGGTTTCCGTGATGCCGTTCCTGCGCTGGCCGGCCGGCGAAGCACAGGCGGCCCACGACACGGTGCGCCTGTCGGTGTCGGCCCATGCGCCCAGCGCCGGCAGCCTCAGCTTCATCACTTCCCCGCCAGCCGCCCCCGTGCCGCCCCCGGCGCCCCTACCGGGAACAGTCACGGAGACAGTCAGCACACCTGCACTCTCATGGGAGACGATCAGCGGCATGCTGTTGCCGGCCCTGATCATTGTGTGGGCTGGCGGGGCGCTGTTCTGCCTCGGGCTCAGCGCCTGGCGCCACCGCGTCTTCATGCAGACCGTGAAGCGGGAAGCCGTGCCGGTCTCACCGCGCCTCGAGCGCATCGCCGCCGGCGTTGGTGCGCAGGTCGGCCTGAAGCGCCTGCCGGTGATCGCCAGCAGCCTGATTTCGTCCGGCCCGCTGGTGACGGGGCTGGCCCGCCCGGTGGTGCTGCTGCCGGCCTGGTTCGAGAACGATTATGACGAAGTGCAGCAGCGCGCCGCGCTTGCCCATGAACTGTCGCACGTCCGCCGGGGTGACCTGTGGGCGCTGCAGGCGGCGGAAGTGTTCGTCGCCCTGCTCTGGTTCAACCCGCTGGCCTATGCCGCCCGCCGGGCCTTCCGGACGGACCAGGAAGCGGCCTGCGATGCGGATGTGCTGAAGTCCGGCGCCGCCTCACCGCATGCCTATGGCGCAACGCTGATCAAGGCTGTGCGGTCTGCCTCGCAGGAACGCATGCCCGCGGCCGCCGGCCTGCCCCTGACACATGCCCTGAAAGAAAGGCTGAGCCTGATGTCCCATCCGGCCCCGTCCCGGAGCCGCCGTCTGCTGGGAGGCGCCGCCGCGGTCGTCCTCGGCGCAGCCGCCCTTGCCTGCACCTCGTCCGTGACGGCACATGCGAGCGAGCCGGAGGAGGTGCACGGCCTGACCCTTACGGACGGCACCGCCTACTACAACGGCGAAAAGATCAGGGACCGCCAGATCGTGATCCTTGGCGACCCGTTCGGCCCGGTCGACCTCAGCCCCGAGGACCATGCCGAAATCGCCCGCCTGTCCGCCGAGATTTCGAAGGAAGGCGCCCGGATCGGAAAGGAAGCGGCAAAAATCTCCGCCCGGTCCGCGCAATTTGCCCTGACGCCGGAGGAACAGGCCGAACTGACCGCCATCACGGCCGAGCTCGCCGACATGCCGAAGATCGACGCGTCAGGTCTCCGCTTCGCCTTCAGCAGCGATATGAGCGACGAGGACCGCGAGGCCCTGGAAGCCGAATGGGAAGAGAAATGGGAGACCTGGGGCGAAGCGTTCGGCGAGAAGATGGAAGCCTGGGGCGACAAACTGGGTGACCGGATGGATGCCAATGCCGACGCCTGGGAAGCCGAACTGGAGCCGCAGATCGAGCAGATCAGCGCGGAAGTCGAGGCCAGCATCGAAGCGAAGTCCGGCGAACTGGAAGCCCTGATCGAGAGCCGGTTCGGCGATGAGTTCGAGGCCCGGATCGAAGCCACCACCGACGCGCTCGACGACATGGTGGAGGAGTGCCGCGATGCCGACCTGACCGAGGGCGAGACGCGCATCATCTCCCGAAGCCTGCCCGAGGGCCGGAAAGTCAAGATCGCCTGCGTGAAGGGCGACAAGGCCACGCTGCGCTCCGCCAGCGTCCGCGAGGCAATCAGCAGCAATCCGACCCTGTGCCGCACCGAGAAGAAGGTCTTCTTCGACGAAGTCGGCAAGGATTCAGACCTCGCCGGGGCCGACGACTAGGCGGAACCGGAAGACAGCCTCTGTCCGGACCCGTCCGGAGCCCCGGCGCCCCCACCTGCGCCGGGGCTTTTTTCATGCGCCGACGCCCTGCCCTGCAGGCTTTGCAGCCGGGGCCCGCCGCACTAGGGTGCATTCCGGTCCTGAGACGCCTTGTGGGAGCCCCCGATATGAAGCTGCGTGTTGCCGCCCTTGCCCTGTGCCTTGTGCCGCTGGCCGCCTGCGCGACGACGGCGCCGAAACCCTGTTCGGCCGAATGGATCGACTACAAGAAGGAGAAGATCCTTCACAAATTCTCGGCCCAGAACCGGCCCCTGATCGAAGACCTGAAGCATCTCGCGCGCTCGGAAGGCGGGATCAATCCGATCAGCGCGATGAAATTGATGGGCAAGGCCGATGAGCTGAAGGATTTTGCCACCTCGTTCAACGACACGGTGCTGCCGGAACTGCAGGCTGCCGTCGACCAGTGCGGCGGGCAGGAGGAATTCGTGCCGGCGCTGACCGAATACCTGAAGGGCGAAGGCGTCAGCGACGATGCGCTGCAATGGGTCGGCCCGGTGATCGGGGTGATGCTGGAAATGCGCAACAGCACGCTGGACAGCGACCACAAGACAAGCCTGTAGGACCCGGTCATGCGTACCCTGATCGTCGTTCCGGCGCGCTATGCCTCGCAGCGCCTGCCCGGCAAGCCGCTGGTGCAGATTGCCGGACGCAGCATGGTCTCACGCGTGGCGGCGATGGCCGCGAAGGCCGCCGCGGCGCTGGGCGATGCCGAAAGCGTCGTCGCGACGGACGATGCGCGGATCGAGGCGCACTGCCGCGAGCTTGGCATTCCGGCCGTGATGACCGATCCGGCGCTGCCGTCCGGCACGGACCGGGCGCTGGCAGCGGTGGACGCACTCGGTACGTCGCCTGAAGTCGTCGTGAACCTGCAGGGCGACTCCCCGTTCACGCCGCCGGAGCATGTAGTGGCCGTGGCGACCGCCGCGCGCGAATCCGGCGCCGATGCGGCAACGCCTTATGTGCGGCTGACCTGGGAGGCGCTGGATGCGTTCCGGCTGCACAAGAAGGAGACGCCGTTCTCCGGCACGACGCTGGTGCATGACCGCGATGGCCGGGCGCTGTGGTTCTCCAAGAACCTTATCCCTGCGATGCGCAAGGAAGCGGCGCTGCGCGCGGCGGGCGACCCGTCGCCGGTCTGCCGGCACATCGGCCTCTATGCCTACCGGCTGGAGGCGCTGCGCACCTATGTCGGCCTGCCGGAAGGGCGCTACGAACAGCTCGAAGGCCTTGAACAGCTGCGCCTCCTTGAAAACGGCATGAGCATCCAGTGCGTCGAGGTAGAGCCGGACCGGATCGCCATTCCCGGCATCGATACGGCCGAGGATGTCGCCCTGGCCGAGCGGCTGGTTGCCCGGTTCGGCGATCCGCTGGAGGTCTGACCGTCATGGGACGGATCATTGTCTGCCGGCACGGCAATACGTTCGACAAGGGCGAGACGGTCACCCGCGTCGGTGGGCGGACAGACCTGCCGCTGTCGGTGTCGGGGCGCGCACAGGCAGATGCGCTGGCGCAGCATTTCGCCGGGGTGCGCTTCGCCGGCGCCTATTGTTCGGCCCTGCAACGGACACGCGAGACGGCCGAAGCGATCCTCGGCGCGGACCCGGACGCACCGGCGCTGACCGTCCTGCCCTTCCTCACCGAAGTCGACTACGGGCCGGATGAGAACCAGCCCGAGAAGGCAGTCGAGGCCCGCCTTGGAAAGCCGGCACTGGAGGCCTGGGACGACGGGAATGTCGTGCCTGACGGATGGCAGGTGGATGTCGCCGGGATACGGGAAGGCTGGGCGGCCCTGCTGCGCACCGCTGCGGAGATGCCGGAGGATGCGAGGCTGCTGGTCGTCACCAGCAATGGCGTTGCACGCTTCCTGCCTGAGCTGATTGACGAGACGCCTGACGGGATCGACCGGAAGCTGAAGACCGGGGCCTGGGGCGAAGTGGATTGCGGCCGCGGGCACAGCCGCATCGTGGATTGGAACCGGCGGCCGGACTGACGCGGCCTGAGCCTCAGGCGACTTCGCGGCTGTCGACTTCGGCGCCCGGTCCGTCAATCGGCAGGGTGAAGGACACCGTCGTTCCCTCCCCCTCGATCGAGGACAGCATCATCCGGCCGCCATGCATTTCGGCGAAAGACTTGGTCAGCGCGAGGCCGAGGCCGGTGCCTTCATAGTTGCGATCGCGCGTGCCGGAGACCTGTTCGAACGGCTTGGCAAGGCGCGACAGGTCCTCGGCGGGAATGCCGATGCCCGTATCGGTGACCGCGACGAGGATTTCCGGACCGCGCTGCTGCACCGCGACCGTGATCCTGCCGCCGGCATCCGTGAACTTGATGGCATTGGAGACGAGGTTCAGCACCATCTGGCGGATGGCGCGGTGGTCGGCGTCGATTTCCGGCAGGCCGGGCTGCGCATCGAGGACGAGGTCGATGTCCTTGTCGGCGGCCTTGCGGCGGATCATGCGCACAGCGGCATCGACCGGATCGACCGGATCGATCGGCTGCGGATTGATCGTCATCTTGCCCGCCTCGATCTTCGCCATGTCGAGAATGTCGTTGATCATGTCGAGCAGGTGCTGGCCCGAGGTCAGGATGTCCTGCGCGTAGCCCTTGTAGCGGTTATCGCCGAGAGGTCCGTAGAGTTCGTGGGCGAGGATTTCCGAGAAGCCGTTGATGGCGTTGAGCGGCGTCCGCAGTTCGTGGCTCATGTTGGCGAGGAAGGCGGACTTCGAATTGGCCGCATGTTCGGCCTTGGCCTTTTCCTCGGAATACTTGCGCGCGAGTTCGCCGGCACGGCCCTCGGAGCGCTCAAGATCGAGCACGGCCTTGCGCATACGTTCCTTCTGGCGCTTCAGCTCTTCCTCGTTGCGCACATTCTCGGTGACGTCGATGCCGACGGTGATGAGGCCGCCGTCGGGCGTCGGGCGCTCGACCAGCTTCAGCCAGCGGCCGCTCTGTATGCAGACGAGATTTGTCTGCGAGTCTTCGGAGGACTGGCGCTCGGAGCGGATGGAACCGGCGCGCGCCAGTGCGACCGTCTCGTGCGACATGCCGGGCCGCAGCGTATCGGTGAGGCCGAAATCGGTGGCAAAGGCACGGTTCCAGTACAGCAGCCGCCTGCGGTGGTCCCACAGGGAGAACGGGCCGTTGAAGCCTTCGATGGCATTGCGCAGGCGGCGCTCGGCGGCCTTGACACGGTCCTCGGCCTGCTTGCGCTCGGTGATGTCGAGAGCGATGCCGCCGAAGATGGGGCCATTGTCGGTGTCGGTGTAGGCGCCGCGCAGTTCGATCCACCGGTGCGGTGAGGATGCGGTTGCGAAACTGGTCTGGATCCAGCCGATGCTGCGGGACTTCACGAATGCTTCGCGCAGGCGCTCGCGATGTTCGGGATGGACATGGTCCATCAGGTCCTCGACCGAGATATGTTCGATGCCCCGCAGGCCCAGCAGTTCGCCGGTCGCATCGCTGAGGAACAGGTCCGACATGTCGTCGGTCCATTCCCAGTAGCCGGCGCGCGCGCCGCGCATGACCGTGGTCATGATCCGGTCTGCCTGTTCTTCACGGGCGGCCTCGACGATCACCTCGGCCTGCTTGCGCGACAGGCGGCTCATCAGGCCGGTGATGGCAAGGATCGGTGCGGCAAGGAGGAGCGCGAAGATCAGCAGGCTGACAAGGTCGTCCAGCGTCAGCAGGTCGGTCCGCACCGCACTGCAGACGGCCAGGCCGCCGCCGTCGATCGGCGTGCACGCCGCTGCCGAACGCTCAAGCCCCTTGCCGCGCGCGAAATGGGCCGGGCGCGCACCCGCAAGGCCGCTGGCCGGGCGCACGGTCGGATCGCCGGCCAGTACCTTGCGTCCGCCCTGCACGAGGGAAACCTGGTGGTTGCCGGTCGCGGCGGGCAGCCAGGTTCCGGCCGGCGCGAGGGCAACCATGATGTGCTTGCCTGTTTCGGACACGAGTACGATGTCGCCAAGGTCGGTGAGGCCCGTCCGCTGGCCTGACGTGTAAAGGTCTTCAGCAACGGTGGCGGCCGATTTGAGCCGGCTGCCCTCCGGCGCGAGGGCCGCATCGCTGAGCGGCATGACCACGTCAACGCCTGGCGTATCCGCGGCAATCGAGGAACCCTGCGCCTTGCCGTTGGCGACAAGACGGATGGCGGTTTCCACCATTTCGGCCCGGCCCTCGATCCGGCCCGCCAGGGCGACCGTCTCAGCCTGTAGTGATGACAACAGGACCGCGTCGGCGCGCTGGTGCTCGTCCCAGGCCTTGAGGCCGAGTGCCACGGCCATCAGGAAGATGACGCCGGCAATTGTCCATTTCAGGCGCACTGATTCGGCCGCTGACACCTGGTCAACAGCCTGTTCCGGCTGGAGAATCTGGTCCTTCCTGGCCAAAGCCGACCCCGATCGCACGCGGCATGTTACAAGCGCTCAGCCTGCAGTTCTCGGCTGGAATCCTTGCCCGTTAGTTAACAAATCTGACTAATTCGTTAACGCTGCGCCGCCTCAGCCGAGCGCGCGGGCGACAATGTCGGCCGAGTTGGACGAAAGTCCTGCCGCCTGCAGCCGCTTCAGGGTCGCTTCGGCCTCGGCTTTCGCCCGCGGTTCGAGGATGCGCCACTGCTCGAAGGCGGTCAGGAGGCGCGAGCCGAGTGCCGGGTTCACCTTGTCGGCCTGCAGGATGATGCCCTCGACGGCGCGGTAGCCGGAGCCGTCCGGCGCGTGGAAGGCCGCGAGGTTCTGCATGGCGAACGTGGCGACGACCGAGCGGACCCGGTTCGGGTTCTTCAGGTCGAAGGCCGGATGGGCGGCGAGCGCCTTCACCGTTTCGGCATCGCCGGTCGAGGCCTGCAGCGCGAACCATTTGTCCATGACGAGGGCGTTCTTCTTCCAGGCCGCCTCGAAATCGGCGAGCGCCGCGTTCGGCTTGCCCCCCTTCTGCACCGTGAAGGCGCGCAGGGCGGCAAGGCGTTCGGTCATGTTGGTGGCGCCAGTGTAGAGCGCCTGCAGCGTGGCGGCGGCGGACGGGTCGGCCGATACGCCGAGCAGGACGATCAGCGCGGTGCGGAGGGCACGGATGCCAGCCTGTTCGGCGCCGGGATCGAAGGGCGCCGGCGTCGGCTTGCCGAGGGTTTCGGCAATGAAGGGCGCGAGCTTGCCCGCGAGGGCCGACTGCAACTTGCGGCGGGCCGTGTTGAGCGCGACGGCATCGGCAGGCTGGCGTTCGAGGAACATTTCGCCGACGTCCGGAAGGCGCGTCAGCAGCGCCGCAAAGGCCGGATCGGGCGCGGCTCGCACGACCGCCTCGGCAAGCGCGGTGACGAGGGCGTCGTCCGGCTCGGCCTGGCTACCTTCGGAGAGGGCGAGGATTTCCTCCTTCACCAGCGACTGGACGCCGTCCCACTGGTTGAACGGATCGGTCTCGGCCCGGACAAGGGCGAGGCGCTGGTCGCGGGTCAGGTCGCGCCGGAGGCGGACTGGGGCGCTGAAATCGCGGTTCACGGAAACCAGCGGACGCTCCGTTCCTTCCGGAAGCTCCATGGTGACGGTGATGTCCTCGTCTTCCAGGATGGTCATCCATTCGGCGAGGTTTCCGTCCGCATCGAGCAGCGCCATCTGGAGCGGGATGGGCACGGGCTTCTTGTCGGGCTGGCCGGGCGTCGGGGCGGTCTTCTGGGAGAGGGTGATGCCGATCTCCCGCGTGCCGGGATCCCAGGTCTCCTCGACGGTGATTTCAGGCGTGCCGGCCTGCGCGTACCAGAGACGGAACTGGGTGAAGTCCTCGCCGGTAACGTCCTCGAAGCACTTGTAGAAATCCTCGATGGTGACCGCCTGGCCATCATGGCGCTCGAAATAGACATCCATGCCCTGGCGGTAGAGGTCCTCGCCGATCATGCGGCGGAGCATGCCGATCAGTTCGGAGCCCTTCTCGTAGACGGTCGCGGTGTAGAGATTGTCGATGGAGCCGTAATGATCCGGCCGCACGGAGTGGGCGAGCGGACCGGCATCTTCCGCGAACTGACGGGCGCGCAGGCGGATCACGTCCTTGATGCGCTGTACCGGGCGCGAGCGCATGTCGGCA
This sequence comes from Hyphomonas sp., assembly GCA_020638455.1. Taxonomy (GTDB): domain Bacteria; phylum Pseudomonadota; class Alphaproteobacteria; order Caulobacterales; family Hyphomonadaceae; genus Hyphomonas. The sequence goes on from JACKIK010000001.1 coordinate 326,329, forward strand.
GAGAAATTCTGGTCACGGAAGACCGTGAGGCCTTCCTTCAGGCAGAGCTGGAACCAGTCGCGGCAGGTGATACGGTTGCCGGTCCAGTTGTGGAAGTACTCGTGCGCGACGATGCTCTCGATCGCCTCGAAGTCGGCATCAGTGGCGCTGGATTCGTCGGCCAGCACATAGGCCGAGTTGAAGACGTTGAGGCCCTTGTTCTCCATGGCGCCGAAATTGAAGTCGCGCACGGCAACGATGTTGAACACGCCGAGGTCGTAGGCGCGGCCATAGGTCTCCTCGTCCCATTTCATCGAGCGCTTGAGACTGTCCATCGCCCAGGCGGCGCGGGGCGCGTCACCCTTGTCGACATGGATGGCGAGGGCGATCTCGTCGCCATTCATCGTGGTGAAGCTGTCGCGCCAGACATCATAGTCGCCGGCGCAGAGCGCGAAGAGATAGGACGGCTTCTTGTGCGGGTCGTCCCACGTCGCGAAGTGGCGGCCGTCGTCCAGCTCGCCCGTCTCGCCCGGCGTGCCGTTCGACAGGAGGATGGGATATTTCGCCTTGTCGGCCGCCATCCAGACGCGGAAAGCGCTCATCACGTCCGGCCGGTCCGGATAATAAGTGATGCGGCGGAAGCCGGTCGCCTCGCACTGGGTGCAGAAACGCCCGCCGGACATGTAGAGGCCGGAGAGGGCCGTGTTCTTCGACGGAGCGATCTCGACCTCGGTGGTCAGCGTGAAATCATCCGGCACGGACGGAATGACGAGGCGCTTTTCCTCGACCGTGTAGCCGGACGGCTGCAGCGGGGCACCGTCGAGCGCGATGGTGAGCAGCCTGAGGCTTTCCCCGTCGAGCACCAGCGGCTCGCCGGCCGCACCGGTGCGGCGGATCCTCATTTCGCAGCGGACGCGCGTCGCATCCGGGTCGAGATCGAATCTGAGGTCCACCTGCTCCACCGCAAAGGGATACGGCGTGTAGTCGGACAGCTGGACGGAAACGGGAGCTTCGGTGCGCATGGGAACTCCGGGAGATTGAGCAATCGGTCCTTCCCAGATAGGCCACACCGCGCCATGCGTCGAGGGTACGGCGCTTCTGTTGTGGCATGCGGCCTGCTAGGAGCTGGCGGAACGCAGAGGAGCCGCCGCCTTGATCGCCCTTATCCAGGATACGCCACGCGCACGCCGGCTGGCGGGTTATGCCGCCCTGCTCCTGATGGTGGCGATTGCGACCCTGTCCCTGCTGCCTCCGGCCGAGCTGCCGGACATCGAGACTTCCGACAAGGTGAAGCATTTCCTCGCCTACGCGGCGCTGGCCGTGCCGGTGGCGATCCGTCTCGGCCGCGGCAGGGCGTTGATGGCCCTGGTGCTGACGGCGGCGTTCGGCGCGCTGATGGAGGTCGGGCAGCTGCTGGCGCCGACGGGACGGGACTTTTCGGTGTTCGACGAACTTGCGAATGCGCTGGGCGCAACGCTGGGCACCGGGATTGCGCTGGCGCTGCGCCGGCGCTGACGCCCGGCCCTATTCAGCGGCGACGGTCTCCGGCGCATCGTCCAGCTGGTAGACGAAACGGAGAATGGACGCGCAGCCCTGTGCGACCGGAACGAGGTCCTGCGGGAATTCGTCGGAGCGCTCGGATGCGAATTCGGCGATGCGGCGTGCGATGCGCAGAAGGTCCGGCGTGTGGACGATCATGCGGGCATGATGTTCGACGCGCTGCGGATCACGCTCGTAGCTGGAAGGGCTGACCCGCCAGCCGCCGCCTTCGCCCTCGTCGGTCAGCACGACCGGATAGGTGCCCTGGTTCATCGTGCCAGAATTGCCGAGTTCGGCGCGGCGCGGCGGCGAGCGCCGGCTGATCCGCCAGTGCTCCATCAGCAGGTCCTCGTCGTCATTCTCGTTGCGCTCGGAGTTCTGCATCGCCTGTTCGGAGATCAGCTCATGCGCCTGGAACTGGCGGCCGAGGCCGCATTCATAGGTCACGCGCAGCGGCTCATCGACGTCCTTCACCCAGTGCGGCACGACGTTCTCGACGAGCGCCCACGTGCCGACCGGCTTGACGTAGACACGCTGGGATTTGTGAAAGAGGGCCTTCGCCATGGTGGATGTCTCCCCGACTTCCCCGCATCATGGCATGAGCGGATTTCGGCACGGTGAAACGCATGGATCAAATTTCACCGAACCGGGTGACGCCCTTTCCGCCGGGTGACGGCTTTCCGTGCGCGTAAAGCGCGCTATTTTCCCTGCCAGATATAGCAATTGCGCCCGTTGAAGGGCGAAGGGAGGCCCGAGAACTCATGAACTTCGATTTTTCCGAAGACCAGAAATTCCTTGCCGGAGAGGCGCGGAAATTCCTTGAAGCAGAGAGCGCGATTCCGGTCGTGCGCGAGGTGCTGAACGACGAGTCCAAGGCCTATAGCGAGGGCCTCTGGAAGAAGATCGCCGAAATGGGCTGGCTGGGAACGGCCATTCCGGAGGAACAGGGCGGGCTGGGCCTCGGCATGCTGGAAATGTGCGTGCTGGCCGAGGAAATGGGCCGCGTGCTGGCGCCGGTCCCCTTCTCCTCGACGGCCTATTTCCTGACCGAAGCGGTGAAGCTCGCCGGTTCCGACAAGCAGAAGAACGATATCCTGCCCCGCATCGTCGCCGGCGAGATCATCGGCTGCTATGCGGCCAGCGAAGGCCCCGGCCATCCGGACCCGGCGCATCTCAGCACCGAGTTCGACGGCAAGACGCTGAGCGGCACAAAAATCCCGGTCACGGACGGCGGCATTGCCACCCACGCCGTCGTGCTGGCCAAGGAAGGCAAGGGCGCGAGCCTCGTTCTGGTCGACCTGTCGGCCGGCGGAGTGACGCGCACGCCGATCTCGACGCTCGACCCGACGCGCGGCCATGCCGAGCTGACCTTTACCGGCACGCCGGCAGAACGGCTGGGCAAGAAGGGCGACGGCGCAGCCCTCAACGATGCGCTGCTGGACAAGGTGGCCGTGCTGCTCGCCTTCGAACAGCTGGGCGGCGCCTCGAAGGCTCTGGAAATGGCGAAGGAGTACGCGCTGGAGCGCTACGCCTTCGGCCGGCCGATCGGCGGCAACCAGGCGATCAAGCACAAGCTGGCCGAGATGTATGTGAAGAACGAGGTGGCCCGGTCCAACTGCTTCTACGGCGCCTGGGCGCTGTCGACCGATGCGCCGGAAATGCCGGAAGCCGCCGCCGCCGCGCGGGTTGCCGCATCGGAGGCCTTCTGGTTCGCCTCGAAGGAAAACATCCAGACGCATGGCGGCATGGGCTTCACCTGGGAGGTGGACTGCCATCTCTATTACCGGCGCGCAAAGCTGCTCGCCGTGCAGGCGGGCGGCCCGAAGGTGTGGAAGGAAAAGCTCGTCCGCGCCCTTGAACAGAAGAACGCTGCGTAAGGAGGAAACATCATGGACTTCAACGACACAAAAGAAGAAGCCGAGTTCCGCGCCGAGGCGCGTGCCTTCCTTGAGAAGCACCTGAAGCCGAAGGGTTCCGGCCGCATGGCGTCGAGCCGCGACCGCGTAAACATGCTGGAGAAGGCAAAGGCCTGGCAGAAGACCAAGGCCGAGAACAAGTTCGCGCAGATCACCTGGCCCAAGGAATGGGGTGGACGTGGCGGCACCGCGATGCAGAATGTCATCTGGGGCCAGGAAGAGTCGAAGTTCGACGCGCCGACCGGCCCGTTCGCCATCGGCCTCGGCATGTGCATCCCGACCGTCATCGCCTTCGGCTCTGACGCACACAAGCAGCGCTATGTCGAGAAGGCCCTGAAAGGCGAGGAGATCTGGTGCCAGCTGTTCTCCGAACCGTCTGCCGGCTCCGACGTCGCCGGCCTCAAGACGCGCGCCGTGAAAGACGGCGACGAATGGGTGATCAACGGCCAGAAAGTCTGGACGTCCGGTGCGCACTATTCGGACTTCGGCATCCTCCTTGTCCGGACGGACCCGAAAGTGCCGAAGCACAAGGGCCTGACCATGTTCATCGTGAACATGAAGCAGAAAGGCGTCGAGGCGCGGCCGATCCACCAGGCCTCCGGCGGGCGGGAGTTCAACGAAGTTTACTTCACGGATGTCCGCATTCCGGACAGCGACCGGCTCGGAGAAGTTGGCGCGGGCTGGAAAGTGGCGCTTGTCACGCTGATGAACGAACGCCTCGCCGTCGGCGGATCTCCCGGCCCCGACTGGGCCGAGATCATGGATTATGCGCGCCAGTCCGGCACGCTCTCGGACCAGGCCTTCCGCGAGAAACTGGCCGACTGGTATGTCGCGGCCCAGGGCTACAAGCTGACCAAGTTCCGCACCCAGACGGCCCTCTCCCGCGGCCAGACGCCGGGACCGGAAAACTCGATCGGCAAGATCATCACGGCCAACCATCTGCAGGATATCTGCAACTCCGCCATCGAGATGCAGGACCATTACGGCATCATCACGGAATCCGAGCGGATGCCGGCCGACGCCATCTTCCAGCAGAGCTTCATGTGGGCGCCGGGCCTCCGCATTGCGGGCGGCACGGACGAGATCCTGAAGAACATCATCGCCGAGCGCGTTCTTGGCCTGCCGCAGGATGTGCGGGTCGACAAGGACCTGCCCTTCGACCAGATGAAGAGCGGCTGAGCCCCTCTTGGCGAGCGCGCGATCAGGCGGCACCCTGAACCGATGACCGCGCGCCCGATTCCCTCGATTGCCGGTGCCCGCCCGATGACCTGTCCGGCGGGCACCGTGCTTTTCCGGCCAATGGACGAATGTCCGGGCTTTGTCTCGGTGCAGGAAGGCACGATCCGCGTGTCGCTGACAGGACCCGGCGGGCGGGAAATCGTGCTCTACCGGGTGCGGCCGGGCGAAGTCTGCCTGCAGACCTTTGCCTGCCTCGCCGACGGACGCACCTATACGGCCGAGGGCGTTGCCGAAACCGATATCGTCGCCGAGATCGTGCCCGTGCCGCTGTATGAAAAGCTGATGGCGGAGGATCCCGCCTTCCGGACACATATTTCCAGCGCCATCGCGCACCGGTTTGCCGATTTCGAGCATCTGGTCGAGAACCTCGCCCTGACGGGACTGGAGTCGCGCCTTGCCAGTGCGCTGCTACGCCTCGCGGACGGGGATGGCGACGTGTTGATGACGCATGAGGCGCTGGCCGCAGAGATCGGATCGGCCCGTGAGGTGGTCAGCCGCCAGCTCGCCCGGTTCGCGAAGTCCGGCCTGATCGACAGCGCCCGCGGGCGAGTACGTATTGTCTCCCGCGCCGGACTGGAACAAAAATCCCGGGAAGCGTGACTTAGTCACGGAACAAGAGAGCGCCGGATGCGATAAGGCGCCATCATGAAGGAAGGAGACCTGCCATGTTCAAGACCAATGAGGGCACCATCGACCGCGTGCTGCGCGTGATCGTGGGCCTCGCCCTGATCGCCATCGTGTTTGTCGGCCCGAAAACGCCGCTCGGCTGGGTCGGTATCGTGCCGCTGCTGACCGGCCTTGCCGGCACCTGCCCGCTCTACTCGATCCTCGGCATCCGCACCTGCAAGCTGAAGAACTGAGCAGCGGCCGGCGCGCTTGATCGCGTCGCCTGCGCCCTCTAGTCCTTGCCGCAGGAAATAGTTCTGCGGGGACAGGTGGCATGATCGCAAGACTTATGGAGCGCGACCCGGACGAGCATCACCGGGTCGCGACGCCGCTCGAACTGTTTGTCGACCTCGCGTCGGTGATCGCAATCGCGTCTGCGGCGGCAGGCCTGCACCATGCGATTGCCGAGGGGCATTATGCGGAAGGCCTGCTGGTCTTCCTGATCACATTTTTCGCCATCTGGCTCGCCTGGCTGAACTATACCTGGTTTGCATCGGCGTTCGACGATGGCAGCCTTTCCTTCAAGCTGGCGACATTCGTATTCCTGTCGGGTTCACTGGTCATGGCGGCCGGTGTGACGGAGTTCACCCACATCCACCTGATCCGCGTGATGGTGATCGGATATGTGATCATGCGCCTCGCGATGGTGTACCTCTGGTTCGCTGCGGCGAGAGGCTCGGAACGCTACCGGAAGACCTGCCTGCGCTATGGCGGCTCCATCCTCGCCGTGCAGGTCTACTGGGTGATCCTCGGCCTCGTCCTGTGGCAATGGACGGTTCCGATGCTCGGCCTGTTTGCCATTGGCGCCATTCTGGAGCTGATCATCCCGTTCTGGTCCGAGCGTGCCGGCATGACGCCCTGGCACCGGCACCACATCATGGAACGCTATGGCCTGCTGACGATCATCGTGCTGGGCGAAACGCTTCTGTCGACGTCGTTCGCGTTGCGCGAAACATTCGATGCGGGCGAAGTCGACCTGGCACTGATCCTTCTGGCGATCAGCGCGGCGATCATCACCTTCGCCATGTGGTGGCTGTATTTCACCCGCGACGACAGCCTGCAGGGACGCGAGGTCTGGCGCGTCTTCACCTGGGGGTACGGTCACATTCCGGTGTTCGGCGGGGCCGCCGCCGTGGGGGCCGGCGTTGCCGCGACCATCGACATGCAGACGCATCACGCCCACGCGCCCATCGCGGCGGGCTACTGGGCGATGGCGATCGCGGTGGCCGTGTACCTTGCAGGCCTGACGGTTGCGCGCGAGATCTTCAACCTCACAGGTATGAACCGTTTCATCCTGCTGGCGGCTGCGCTGCTCGCGCTGTGCACGCCGCTGACACCATGGCCGGTCGAGAGCCTCGCGCTTGTTCTGGTGGCAGCAGCAGCGCTCAGGACTGTCTGCGCGTCCGCAGATCCGAAAGCGCTTGTGTCAGGACACTGAGTCCGGCGCCGCCGGTTCGGCGGTCTGCTCCGACAGGAATTCCGCGATCTTGCCGACGCAGGAACGCCCGGCCTCGGCGAGTGCCTGCGCCCGCGCCGCGTTGGAGGAACCGGCCGCCTCGGCCGTCGAGGACACGCTGGTCTGTGCGACGACATCGCGGCTGCTGGCCGTCAGCAATGTTGCCTGGAGACCGCAGCGCGCCGTCGTTCCGGCGAGCGTGAAATCGGAGACGCGCCAGGACAGCTCATATTCGCCTTGGGCGCCGGATTCCGCAGCGACGGCAACGCCCTTCCCCCCATCCGAGAGCGCGTCCAGCAGGGCGACCTGCATCAGGCGGGTGGCACTGTCAGCCCACTCGACGCCGCGCACGAGGCGCAACGCGCCCTTCGAATCTTCCGCCGCAATCGCGCGGCCGCCGACCAGGCGCGAGGCGTCCGGTTCACGGACAATCACGGTCGCATCGACAGATTCGTGCACCGGCATGGCGCCGAAGCGGTAGAGCCCTTCCGGCGTTTCCGCTTCCGGCAGGACGCTGACGCAGGCGGTGGCCGCGAGCAGCAGCGGGGCAATCGACAGGAATCGGATCATTTGCGCTTGTCCTCATAGGGGATCGGCTGGCCGACGAGCACGCCCTGCGGGTTCTGCTCGAGGTCGCGTGTCAGCCGGTCGAGGCGGTTGATCAGGATACGGAGGTCCTGCGCGGCAAGGCGGGTGTCTTCAACCGCACCGGTCGCCGGGCCTTCGATGACAGCCTTCGTGGCAGACAGGGTCTGGCCGCTCTGGTCGATTACGGCATTGGCCGAGGCGACGACCTTGTTGAACTCGGCAAGCAGCGTGTCCACGTCGCCGCCCAGTTCGCCGATCTGCGAATTGGCGGTGTCGCCGAATTCACCGAGCGAGGCGGATGCCGTTTCGAACCGCTTGCTGGCGGCGGAGACGTCCTTCAGCGTGGTGGAGGCCTGCGTGACCAGGCCGTCATCCGCGGCGAGCTTCGAGGTGATGACTTCGAGATTGCCGATCGAACGGCTGATCGAGGCGATATTGTCGTCGGTGAGCAGGACGTTGAGTTTTTCGATGGCCGTATTGGCGCGACCCAGAACCTGCGCACTGCCGGCAAAGATTTCGTCGAGCTGGGTCTTTTCCGCCCGGATGACCGGAACGGGTTCGCCAGCGCGGGCTTCCAGCAGTTTCGCCGTGGGCGAGCCGGCGCTGATCTGCACGAAGGTGATACCGGTGATGCCGGCGAGCTGGATCGAGGCGTTCGAATCCGTCTTCACCGGCGTCTCCCGGTCGATCCGGATGCGCGCGCGCACTTTCGATGGGTCGCCGCGATCGATGCGCACCCAGGACACTTCCCCGACCTTGATGCCGATATAGCGCACGTCCGAGCCCTGCTCGAGCGAGACCGGGCCGGCGAAGACAATGTCGTAGGCCTTGAAATCCTGCCGGAACTGCGACTGGCCGAGCCACAGCACGAAGCCGGCAATCGCCATCGTCGCTACGATGACGAACGCCCCGATGACCGCATAATTCGCTCGCGTTTCCATCTCCGGGCCCCCTTTCTAGTGTCCCGTTGCGGCCCGCCCGCGGGGCCCGCAAAAGTATTCCTGCACCCACGGATGATCAAAAGCACGCAATTCATCGATCGTGCCAACCGCCAGGACGTGCTTGTCGCCCAGAACGGCGATCCGGTCGCAGACGGCATTCAGCGTATCCACATCATGTGTCACGAGGAAGACCGTCAGGCCCAATGCCTGCTGCAGGCTGCGGATGAGTTCATCGAACCCCGCCGCGGTGATCGGGTCCAGGCCGGCCGTCGGCTCGTCGAGGAACAGGAGCTCCGGGTCGAGCGCCAGCGCCCGGGCAAGCGCGGCGCGCTTGCGCATGCCGCCGGAAAGGTCCGACGGGTATTTCGTGCAGGCATCGGGGCCCAGCCCGGCCATCAGGATCTTCATGTCTGCCAGTTCGTGGCGCAGCTCGGGTCCGAGATGGGTGTGTTCCTTCATCGGCACTTCGACATTCTCGCGCACCGTGAGGTTCGAGAACAGCGCGCCGTCCTGGAACATGACGCCCCAGCGTTGCTCGATCTCGGCGCGTTCCTGGTCGTCCAGGTCTTCGAGACGTTCGCCGAAGACCTCGATGCTGCCTTCGGCAAAATCCTTGAGGCCGGTAATGGCGCGCAGCAGGACCGACTTGCCACAGCCCGACGGGCCGATGATGCCGATGATCTCGCCCCGGCGGATGTCGAGATCGAGATGTTCGTGCACGACATGCGGGCCGAACGCCGTCTTGAGGTTCCGGATGCGGATGATGAAGTCGTCGCTCATATCCCCATCTCCATGTAGAAGATGGCGAACATGGCATCGAGGACGATGATGGCGAACAGGGCCTGCACCACCGAGGTCGTTGTCGAGCGGCCGAGCGACTGGACGCTGCCACCGACATTGAGGCCCTGACGGCAGGCGATCAGCGACACGACGAAGCCGAACACCGGCGCTTTCGACATGCCGACCCAGAACTGGTCGACCGGCACATTGTTCTGCAGGCGGTCAATGAAGACGCCCGGATTGATGTCCAGAGAGGTCCATCCGACGATGATGCCGCCGGCGATGCCGGCTGCGGTCGACACAAAGGCAAGCGCCGGCGTCATCAGCACCATGGCGATGATGCGCGGCGCGACGAGCACGTCCATCGGCTTCAGGCCGAGCGTCTTCATGGCGTCGATTTCCTGGCGCATCTTCATCGTGCCGATCTGCGCGGTGAAGGAGGAATTGGTGCGGCCGGCGAGGACGATGCCTGTCAGCACGACGCCGAATTCGCGCAGCATAGAATAGCCGATCAGTTCGACCGTGTAGATCTGGAGGTCGAAATCGCGGAGCGTCGTCGCGCCGATATAGGCGACCACCAGACCGACGAAGAAGGACAGGAAGGCGATGATCGGCATCGCATCGAGGCCGGCTTCTTCCATCACCGAGACGACCGATGTCCAGCGCATCCTGAACGGGTTCATCAGAAGACGGATCGTGGTGACGAGCGTCTCGCCAAGGAAGGCGAGCGTGGCGAGCACTTCGGAGAGAATGTCCATGAAGCCGCGGCCGGTGCGGTCGAGCAGCGCGACGAAGCCATGTTCCGGGCGGGGCGCCGGGGGGACAGGCTCGGACACTTCGTGGACCTGCGGCAGCAGGTGCTGCGCCACCGCATGGGTGCCCTCGATGGCGGAGCCCTCGGGCGCAGCACGCAGGGTGCGATCGATCATGAAGGCACCGGCCGTGTCGATCCGGCCGATACCGGTGATGTCGATGCGGAGCGGCCGGCCGGCATCGAGGTCCCGCAGGCTCTCGTCGACGAGGTGAATGGTTGCGACTGTCCAGTCCCCGCTGAGGCGGAGATGGATAACTTCGCCGCCCTCTTCGAGCGCGAAACCGGGGACCTTCATGTCAGGCATCGCTGGAACTGGTCTGTTATTCCTAGCAAAATATGCTTAAGCAGCGCGAACGGAAGTTCGCGAAATTTTATCGATCAGGGCGACACATGGGCAAGCGATCCCTTGAAATCACGGCGGTTTCATCGCCCCTGAAGGCGGCGTTTGCGATTTCGCGCGGCGCGAAGACGAGCGCCGAGACCATCAGGGTCAGCCTTTGCGAGGGCGGCGCCGAGGGGCGCGGCGAGTGCGTCCCCTATGGCCGCTATGGCGAAACGGTCGACGGCGTGATCGCCACGATCGAGCAAGTGCGCGCTGAACTGGAAGCCGGGATGAGCCGCGCAGAGCTGCAGAACCGCCTGCCCGCCGGCGCTGCACGCTGCGCGATCGACTGTGCGCTCTGGGACCTCGAAGCGAAGCAGGCCGGGATCCCCGTCTGGAAACTGGCGGGCCTGCCGGAGCCGAAGCCGCTGGAAACCGCCGTCACGGTCAGCCTCGACACGCCGGAGGCCATGGCTGCTGTGGCGAAGGCGACGGCGGGCCGGCTCCTGAAGCTGAAACTCGGCGGGCCGGACGACCTTGCCCGGATCGAGGCCGTGCATACGGCCCGCCCCGAGGCGCGTCTGATTGTCGATGCCAATGAGGGCCTTGCCGCAGACCAGTTGCCAGCGATTGCGAAGGCGGCGGCGCGGCTTGGCGTGGTGCTGATCGAACAGCCCTTCCCTGCCGGAGAGGATGACGGTCTGATGCGCCGGCCGGGACCGGTGGCGATCTGCGCTGACGAAAGCGCGCATACGCGCGCCGAGCTGCAGGACCTCGCGCGGCGCTACGATGCCGTGAACGTCAAGCTCGACAAGACCGGCGGCCTGACCGAAGCGCTTGCCATGGTGCGCGGCGCCCGTGCGTGCGGAATGGGCGTCATGGTGGGCTGCATGGTGGCGGGTTCGATCTCGATGGCGCCGGCAGTGCTGCTGGCGGGGCTTGCGGATGCTGCCGATCTCGATGGTCCGCTGTGGCTGAAGGACGATGTCGCGCACGGGCTGCACTATGCCGATGGCGTCGTGTCGCCGCCGGAGACCGCGCTCTGGGGCTGAGCCCCATCAGTGGGCCGGCTGCGCAGCGCGGACCTTCGGCTTGTCCAGCAGCAGGACGACTAGCAGGATCAGGGCGAACGACATCGACATGGTCAGGAACAGGTTGTTGTAGGTCATCACCGCCGCTTCGAGCTTGGCCCGGTAGACCAGTTGCGCCATGGCAGACCCTTCCGGATCCGTCACGCCGGCGGCCCGGAGGCGCTCCGTCATCATGGTGAGGAAGCTCTGCACGTCCGGGCGGGCAAGCGACAGGCCGCTGGCGATTTCCTGCTCGTGCAGCCGGTTGTAGTGCAGCATCATCGTGTTGAGGACAGCGATGCCGATCGCGCCGCCAAGGTTGCGGCAGACGGTGAATAGGCCCGACGCGTTGGCCACGCGGTCCGGCGGGAGCGTACCGAGCGCGAGGTTCGTGGTCGGCACCATGGTGAGGATCAGGCCGGCGCCGCGCAGGGCCTGGGGCCAGAACAGCTCGCGGAAGCTGGATTCGCTGTTGAGATGGCCATTGAGCCAAGTGCCGCAGGCCGCGAGCACCAGGCCCAGCGCCACGACATAGCGCGGGTCGTAACGGCGGGTCAGCGCACCGGAAATCGGGCCACCGAGGAACATGGCAAGGCCGGCAACGCTCATCACCTCACCAATCTGCAGCGAGGAATAGCCGCGCACCTGTCCGAGATAGAGCGGCAGGAGGAACACCGATCCGTACAGGCCGAAACCCATGACGGACCCGATCAGGGCGCCGGAGGCGAAGTTCCTGTCCCGGAAGACGGTAAGGTCCACCAGCGGGACGGGTGAGTTCAGCACACGGTAGGCGAAGATGATGCCGGCCGTGACGCAGATGATCACCGCCTTGACGATCACGGCGCTCTGGAACCAGCTGTCACCCGGCCCCTCGTCGACGATCCATTCGAACAGGCCGAGGAAGATCGCCATGGAAATCAGGGCGATGGTGTCGAGCCGCCGCAGAAGGGAAATCTCGCCCTTCTGGTGCGGCACGAACATGTAGACGAGTGTGATGGCGGCGGCGCCGGGGACGATGTTGATCAGGAACAGCCAGTGCCAGGCCGCATGCTGGGTGATCCAGCCGCCCAGCGTCGGCCCGATCGAGGGCGCGAGCGTCGCCACCATGCCGATCATCACCTGCTGTGTCATCGAGCGGCCGGCCGGGAACAGGGTGAAGCTCGCGGCCATCGTGGTCGGAACCATCGCGGCGCCGCTGAAACCCTGGACCACGCGGAAGAAGATCAGCGAGTCGAGGTCCCACGACATGGCGCACAGGATGCTGGAAGCGACGAAGCCCGCCGCCGACATGATGAACAGCTTGCGGATGCCGAACACGCGGTTGAGGAAGCCCGACAGCGGGATGCCCACGACTTCGGCCACGAGATAGCCTGACTGGATCCACGCGATCTCTTCCTGGCTGGCGGACACGCCGGCCTGGATCTGGCGGATCGAACTCGCCACGATCTGGATGTCGAGGATGGCCATGAACATCCCGATCACCATCGCAAAGAAGCCGATGTTGAGCGTGACGTTGTTTACCGGGCGGTCCTTGGCGCTGACCATGGCGGACGTGTCGATGCCTTTCGGTGGCTGTGTCGCGGCTTCAGCCGGCCTTGGGCTTGCGGGCGATGACCGTTGCCTCGACCGAAAGGCCAGGACGCATCAGGCCGGTCGAGAGCGCCTCGTTGGAGATGCGGACACGCACCGGCACGCGCTGGACGATCTTGGTGAAGTTGCCGGTCGCCGTATCCATAGGGATCAGGCTGAACTGGCCACCGGTTGCCGGCGAGATCGAGTCGACCGTGCCTTCGACCTTGAGGTCCGGATAGGCATCGACATGCAGGCGGACCTTCTGGCCGGGCAGCATGCGCTCGACCTGCGTTTCCTTGAAATTGGCGACGACATAGGCTTCCGACACCGGAACGATGGACATGGTCTGCTGGCCGGGATTGAGCAGCTGGCCTTCGGCGACGACCTTGTTGGCGACGACCCCGTCGAACGGCGCGCGCAGCTCTGTGCGGGATGCATCGATCTTTGTGGCTTCGAGACCGGCGCGGGCTGCATCGATGCGGGCATCGGCGCCAGCGACGGCAGACTTGGCGGCAGACAGATTCTGCTCCGCACCGTGATAGGAAGCCTGCGCGACACCGAGTTCGCTCTGGGCGGCCGTCACTGCGGCTTTCGCCTGTGTGAGGGTGGCGCGGGAAGCCTGTGCCTTGGTCTGGGCTGCGTCGAGGCCGGCCTTCGGATAATGGCCCTTGGCCGTCAGTTCGGCGTAGCGCTCAAGGTCGGACGCGGCGAGATCGGCATCGGCCTTTGCCGCATCGGTCTGGGCCTTCGCCTGGGTCAGGCGGTCGCGCTGCGCCGAGACCTGTGCGGCGGCGGTCTCAAGGGCGGCTTCGGCGGCGGCGACGCGGGCGCGGGCCTGCGCGCCGTCGGCAATCGCCTGCTGGAGCGCGGCGTCAGCTTCGGCGGTGCGGGTCGTGTAGTCAGCCGTTTCCAGCGAGACAAGCAGGTCCCCTGCCTTCACGACCTGGTTGTCGGTCACCAGCACCTTCTCGACGTAGCCCTGAACTTTCGGGGCGATAGTAGCGATGTCGGCGCGGATGTACGCGTTGTCGGTGGTTTCCTCGTACCGTCCGGCGACGAACCAGTGGATGCCCTGGTAGCCCAGAAACAGGGCCAGCAGGACACCGATGGTCGACAGGATGTAACGGCGGGGATCCGCCTTGATACGATAAAGAAGGCCGGAACCCGACGGTGCAGGCACGGCTTCCTGCCCGTCGCGGGCTTCCGGTTCGGTCTGGGGGATTTCAGCGGCAGGAGGCGTTTCTGGGAGGAGGTCGCCTTGGCGCTTGAACGGTTTAACGGCCATATGAGTATCCGGTGGGCTATTTCAGAGCCCATCTCATAGGCCCGAAAAGTGTAATTCCTGTTACAACGGCTTGCAATGTAATCGTGATTACGCAAGAATCAAGTAATGACGGATGCAATGAAGCATGCCTCCCCTGCAAAGCCTGCGAAACGATCGCAGGAGGCCGGTTCGCGGGCCGAAATGCGGCGCCAGGCCTTCCTGGACGCCGCCCGAGACGTGTTTCTGGAACAGGGATACGAATCGGCCAGCATGTCCGAGATCGTGCGCCGGGCCGGCGGATCGCTGGCGACGCTGTATGCCCAGTTCGGTGACAAGGAAGGCATCTTCCTCGCCATGCTGGAAACCCGGATGATGCAGGTGACCGATGCGCTGGAAGTGGAGCTGAAGGCGCACACCCCGCTTGAAGAGGGCCTGCGCAGGATCGGTGCCCGCTTCGCCGGCAAGCTGGTGGAACCGCAGTCGCTGGAACTCTACCGGCTGGTCGTGGGCCTTGCGAAGAAGTTCCCGGACCTTGCCCAGACCTTCATGCAGCTCGGCCCGAACAAGGTTCGTGTCGGCCTCGCGGCCTACCTGCAGGACCGCGCCGATGCCGGGGAGATCCCGCAATCGGACGATTTCGAACAGCTGGGCTCGCTGTTCCTCGACATGGTGCGCTCGCCATTGCAGAGCCGCGCCCTGCTCGACCAGTCGGTGCGGCCGACCGAAGCCGACGTGCAGGCGAGCGTCGACCGGTCCGTGCAGGTGTTCCTGTACGGGATTGCGCCGAAGCGCTGAGCGCCTTCCCCCGCGCGAGGAATTGCGACGCCGGAGCGCTGCCGGTACGGTCGCCGTAAACCAGGGAGACAGGCATGGCTGACGGCGAAGTGGGCGGAATCGCAGACGAGCGGTTCGCCGCCGTGCGCGAGCAATTCGAACGGAACCTGAAAGACGGCACGGACCTCGGCGCGTCCTTCTGCGTGACCAGAGAGGGCGAGACGGTGATCGACCTCTGGGGCGGCTGGGCCGATGCCGAGCACACGCGCCCCTGGGAACGCGACACGATCGTCAATGTCTATTCGACCACCAAGACGATGACCGCGCTGACGGCGCTTTGGCTGGCCGACCAGGGCAGGCTCGATTTCGACGCGCCGGTTGCCGAATACTGGCCGGAATTCGCGGCCGAAGGAAAAGGCGGCACAAAAGTCAGCCACCTGATGAGCCACGCGGCCGGCCTGCCGGGCTGGATCGAGCCGATCGACAAGCACGACCTGTATGACTGGGACAAGGTGACAGGTCTGCTCGCCGCGCAGGCCCCGCTCTGGGAGCCGGGGACGAAGGCGGGCTATCATGCCGTCACGCAGGGCTATCTCGTCGGCGAAGTCATCCGCCGGATCGACGGGCGCAGCATCGGCACCGTGTTCCGGGAGGAGATCGCCGCGCCCATGGGGGCAGATTTCCACATTGGCCTTCCGGCATCCGAGGATTCGCGTGTCGCAGACCTCATCCCTCCGAAGGGCGGCGGCCTTTCCGCCGCTGCACAGTCGGATGTCCAGAGGGTTGCCTTCAACAATCCGGGGATCGATGTGCACGAGACCCGGACGCGTGCCTGGCGCGGGGCGGAAATTCCGGCGGCGGGCGGCACGGGCAATGCCCGCTCGGTGGCGGAGATCCATGCGATCATGGCGAATGGCGGCGTCGCCGGCGGCAAGCGCTTCCTCAGCGAGGCCGGCTGCCGCAAGGCATTGGAATGTCAGATCGAGACGACGGATCTCGTGCTGGACATGCCGGTCCGCTACGGCATGGGCTTCGGCCTTGCCGGCCCGTCCATGCCGATGCTGAACGCGCAATCCTGCTTCTGGGGCGGCTATGGCGGCTCGCTGGTACTGATCGACATGGGCAGCCGGACGACGGTTGCCTACGCCATGAACCGGATGGAAGGCACGACGACGGGCGACATGCGCGCCGGCATGCTGGCAGCACTGGCGGCGCAGGGCATGGCCGGCGCCTGATCAGGTGGCGCCGTCGAGGATCGACCTGAATCCGCTGGGCGCATGCGGGCCCATGAAAAGCTGTTCGAAGACGCCGATCCCTTCCGACGACAGGCCGCCGGGGCCCTCGTGGCGGGCCCGGACGACTTCCTGGATGTGAAGGTTCTCGGGGATTTGCCAGGAGGCATTCGGGTCGAAGTCTTCCCGCTCCACGACCAGCTGATCGCCGTGACTCATGCCATGCCGGAATTTCGGGTGGCCGTAACCGATGCCTTTCATCAGGAAGGTGCCGATGGGTTCGAAATGAACCGCATGCGGATTGCCCTGCCCGTCCTTCACATTCAGTGTCGCGCTGGCCATGCGGCGCGTGCCGGCAGCGTAGGTCACATCCATCTGCGCATCGTCCAGGTGCAGGCTTTCGCCCTGTTTCGCGCCGTCCATGACGAGAACGGAGCGCTTGTTCCAGGCCTCCCCCTTCGCATCGTCATTGACGTGGAAGTAGAGGGAAAGGTTCGGGAAATTGGTCGGCGTCCAGATCCAGTAGAATTGCGGGTCGAGCGGCGGGATCAGCGGCTGGGCATCCGGAGCGCCGATCGGACGCACGCCCCAGGAGCGGTCGCGCGTGCCGGTCCATGACGCCGGGTCGAGCCGGACCTCCTTGCCGTCGACCTTCAACGTGCCTGACCAGCGGCCGTTCTGCGTCATTCGGGTCAGGTCCATCAGCATGCGCGGACCCTGGCGGCGGGTGAAGCGCGGTTCTTCAATCGGGAATGAGCGCCCGGTGAACTCGCCATCGAAGGCGATCCCTTCGGTTTCCTTGACCTGAAGGCGGATGCGCTTCAGCGGCTCCAGCACCTCGACCGAAAATCCGCCCACGAATGTATCCATGCGCTCCATGTTGAGCGGGCGGGAAAAGAAGAGCGAACTCTGCCTGCCGTCGCGCAGGACCGAGAAGCTGGCGTCGATCACGTTGAGGTGCGGGTAGACGCCCATCGCCGCGGCAAAGAAGACGCTGCCGTCGGCCGAATAGCCATTGTAGAAATAGCGGTCGTAGAAGTTCCGGTCCGAGCCCGAATAGGCGACGGGTTCCGGGGTCTGGTGGATCGGGTATTCGTCTCCGGCGGTGAGCATGGCGCAGGTTCCTTCCTCGGCGTGACCTCTTGGCGGGCGGGGCCTGACGGCTAGGGTAGCCGGGCGCAGCCGCGCGGCAAGGGGTGACGCAAGGGAGGCAGGATGGCGAGCCGGATCAGTATTGAAGAAGCCAACGACTTCATGGGCATTGCCTTCGAGACGAAAGGGCCGCGCCATGTCGTGACGCATCTCGATGACGGGCATGCCGTGGTGCGACTGGAAACGGATCATACGCATCTGCGGCCCGGCGGTTACATCTCAGGGCCGACGCAGATGGCGCTGGTGGACACGGCCGCCTATTTCTCGGTGATGTCCCTCGTCGGCCTTGAGCCGATGGCGGTGACCAGCAATCTCAACATGAATTTTTTGCGACCCTGTATCGGCAAGACGGTTGTGGCCGACGCGCGGATGCTGAAGATCGGCGTCGCCCTCGCTGTGATGGAGGTGGATGTGCGGGTTGAAGGTGCAGAGAAGGCGGCAAGCCACGCCATCGTGACCTATGCCCTGCCGCGGAAGGAGACCGGCGCGTGAACCGGCTTGTCATGGCCGCCGCCCTGCTCGGGTTTCTGACTGTCGCGCTGGGCGCGTTCGGGGCACATGCGCTGGCGGGGCAGCTCAGTGCCGAGGGTGAGGCCTGGTGGCACACCGCGACGCTTTACGCCCTGCCCCATGCGGCGGCTGCGCTGGCGATCGGTCTCTCGGGCCGGCGTGGCCTGCTCGGCACCGGCGGTTGGCTGCTGGTGGCGGGCGCAGCAGTCTTCGCCGCGACGCTCTATGCCATGGCGCTCGGTGCACCGCGCTGGTTCGGTGCGATCACGCCGCTTGGCGGAACGGCGATGCTGGCAGGATGGGTGCTGGCCGCCATCGGCGGTGCACGGACGAATTAGGACGCGGCGGTGCCGACCGACGCATACTTGTCGGCAAGCTGGTTCGCCGTGTCGCGCGCATCGTCTATGGTGGCGGCGAAGGCGTCGAGTTCCTGGTCGACCACGCCGGTATCGACATCCAGTTCAGGCCGCGCGGCAACTTCACCGAGCGCACTCTGGAAGCTGCGATAAGCCATCTGGGCGCGGACGAGTGCGCGCTCGTAGCTCATCAGGTCGGCCCGTGAAGCAACATGCTGGCTGTCGGTCACTTCCGGCTGGTCCAGCAGGGCGCGGGCCTCGCGGCTGACGCCGCTGAGCCCGGCGCGGGCGTCCTTCGTGTCCTTTACGATACGCGACAGAACCAGCACGGGCGCACGCTTGTCGGCGCCGATGCGGGCGGCATAGGTGTCGGCGCGTGCCTGTTCCCGGCTCATGCCGTTGATCAGCGTATCGGCGAGACCGGCGAGACCGCCGCTCGATTTGACCCAGCCGGCCTCGACCGCCTGGTCACAATAATCCGTGGAAGCTGTGCGAAGTGCAGATTGTGTCTGGGAAATGCCCGAAGTGACCGTAGCCTGCCCCGGAATGACCGAAACAGTTGCGCATCCTGCCAGAAGGCATAGGGATACACCAAGAAAAACGCTACGCATCAAACAGCCACCTGCAGACCTGACCGGACCCCGAAACCTCAGATTTCTCTACGGAAAGTCGCGGGTCCTGTCCATAACAGTTGGGCAGTTTGAGTGAGATTAGGTGAAGAGTGAATGAACAGACGTGCTCCCAGACGAATTTTGTACCCGCGTCACGAAGCGCGCCGCACCGGGCGCCTGCGCGTATCGGACCTGCACGAGATATTCTGGGAAGAATCCGGTAACCCTGATGGCGTGCCCGTGGTCGCTCTTCACGGCGGTCCGGGCGGTGGATCAAGCCCGGAAATGCGGCGTTTCTTCGATCCGGAGCGCTATCGGATCTTTCTGTTCGACCAGCGCGGTTGTGGCCGCTCGACGCCGCACTCGGAGCTGCGCGAGAACACGACGTGGGACCTTGTGGACGATATCGAGACACTGCGCGAGCATGTCGGCGTCAAGCAATGGCTGGTGTTCGGCGGCTCATGGGGCTCCACCCTGTCACTCGCCTATGCGGTGACTCATACCGAGCGCGTGCTGGGCGTCGTGCTCCGCGGTGTGTTCCTGGTCTCGAAAGCGGAGATCCATTGGTTCTACCAGAGCGGAGCGAGCCGCCTGTTCCCGGACGCGTATGACCGATACGTCGCGCCGATCCCGGAGGATGAGCGGGACGACCTGCTGATGGCCTTTCACCGGCGCTTGACCGGCGACGACCGCCAGGCACGTCTCGACGCGGCGCGCGCCTGGTCGCGCTGGGAGGGCGAGACGCTGTCGATCAAGGGGCCGCTCACCACGCCGCCGCGCTTCAATGAAGACGATTTCGTCGACGCCTTTGCGCGCATCGAGTGCCATTACTTCGTCAATCGCGGCTTCTTCGCGTCAGATGACTGGCTGCTTCGGGAGTGCGGCAAAAAGCTGAAGAACGTGCCGGGCGTCATCGTGCACGGGCGTTACGATGTGGTGACGCCGCTCTCGACCGCCTGGGCCTTGTCGAAGGCGTGGCCCAGGGCCGAGCTGCACATCGTGCCCGATGCCGGGCACTCGTCCATGGAGCCTGGCATTGTCGACCGGCTGATCCAGGCAACCGACCATTTTGCAGAAACGCTCGCCGCAAAAGCGCGCGCCTGACAGCCCCCTGCCCCAACATGAAGAAAGCCCGCCATCCCGTTGGAATGGCGGGCTTTTTTATCTGCCTGCTGATTATTGGGCGGGCGGCGTCCAGTTGGGGCCCAGCAGGCCCTGCAGGAAGGCCGGCAGCTGCACATGGTACTGGTCCTGGATCTTGTCGAAGAAGCCGAAGAACAGGACGAGACCGACAAAGGCCGGCACGAACCAGCGGACAAGGAAGCGCCAGACATTCATGATCGTGCCTTCGCCGAGTTCCGAGGTCATCATGTCGCGCGACAGGACCCAGCCCGCGAACACGGCGGTGAGGAACCCGCCGAGCGGCAGGAGGACGTTGCCGGTGATGAAGTCCATGAAGTCGAGATAATCGAGCGAGAAGATGTACGCGGCGCCGACCAGCCACAGCATGAAGCCGACGCCGAGCGCGGCACCCATGCGGGTCACACCCTGCCGTTCTTCCAGCCACGACACGGAAACCTCAAGCAGCGAGATCGAGGACGTGTAGGCCGCGAACAGGGCGAGCGCGAAAAACAGGATCGCCATGATATAGCCCATGGTACCGAGCCCGCCGAACGCCACCGGCATCGACACGAAGAACAGGCTGGGCCCGCCGGCCGGGTCGAGCCCCGCGGCAAACACGATCGGGAACACGGCAAAGCCCGCGATCAGGGCGACGAACGTGTCGGACCCCGCGACGATCACGGACGCTCGCGGAATGTTCGTCCCACGGTCGAGATAGGCGCCGTAGGTGATCATCAGGCAGGAGCCGACCCCGATGGAGAAGAAGGCCTGGCCGATGGCCTCGAGGAAGGTCTTGAACCCGACATCGCCCCATTTGGGCTGGAACAGGAACTCGAAAGTCGCCGCCGCATCGCCCTTGGTCAGCGAGAAGCCGACGATCAGCAAGAGCATGATGAAGAAGGCCGGCATCAGGATCGAGGCGGCCTTCTCGATGCCGCCCTTCACGCCACGCCCGACAATCGCGACATTGGCACCGATGAACAGCGCGAGCAGCATCAGCATGTACCACTTCGAAGCCAGCGGATGTTCGCCCTGCCCGATCACATTCGCAAAATTGGCGCCGGAAAGGTCCGGCGTGATGCCGGCAAAGCCGCCCTTTGCGGCCTGGATCACGAAGGCCAGCAGCCAGGATGAGATGACCATGTAGAAGGTCAGGATGAAGGTCGCCGTGATTGTGCCGATCCAGCCGACCGCGCCCCAGTTCTGGCTCTTGCTTTCGGCCCGCGCCAGGGATTCGATGCCCTCGACCGCCGACATGCCCGATTTCCGGCCCATGCCGTATTCCGCCATCAGCACAGGCAGGCCGATGAAGGCTGCGCAGATAATGTAGATCAGGATGAAGGCGCCGCCGCCATTCTCGCCGGCGGTATATGGAAACCGCCAGAAATTGCCGAGCCCGACAGATGAGCCGACGGCAGCCATCAGGAAGCCGAACCGTGAGCCCCATGTTTCGGATTTGCGGGCGATTGTCGCCATGTTCCCTCTCCCCAGGGTAAAAGATTTCGCGCGACCCTAGCGATGACGAAACAAAAATCAACGCACCTGCTGTGCGAGGGTCAGAACAGCCCCGCTGTGTTCAGCTTGTCATCGCGGTGCATGTAGACCGACAGGATCAGGCCGAAGCAGGACATTGCGGTCAGCATCGCGGTGCCGCCATACGAGATCAGCGGAAGCGGCATGCCGACCACAGGCAGCAGGCCGACAACCATGGCGACATTGAACACGACGTAGAAGGCAACGGTCGCCGTCGCGCCGGCCGCAGCGAACCGGCCGAAATTGCTGTTCGCCTGACGCGCGGTGTTGAGCGACCAGCCAAGCAGGATGGCAAAACCGACAAGGATCGCCGTCGCGCCGAGGAAGCCGAATTCCTCGGCGATCACGGTGAGAATGAAGTCGGTATGCTGTTCGGGCACATAATCCTGCTGGGACTGGATGCCCTGCAGGTAGCCTTTGCCGTTGAGGCCGCCGGCGCCGATCGCAATCTTCGCCTGCTCGATCTGGTAGCTCTCGCCGAGAGAGGTGGATGCGCCGCTGGAGCCGAACAGCTGCGCGAGGAACGTATCCACGCGGCCGCGCTGGTACGGCTCGAGCACGAACTGGTAGACCGGCCAGACGGCGGCAATGCCGGCGGCCCCGCCGCCGAGAATGATGCGGCCCGACAGGCCGGCGAGGAAGATCACCACACCGCCGGAGGCGATGATGGCGAGCGTCGTGCCGAGGTCCGGCTGCATGAACACCAGCGCGGACGGCACAAGGATGATCACGGCGGCGCCGATATGGACGAGGAAGCGGCTGCCGTTCGCGCCGAGCATGCTGTGATAGTATCGCGCCAGCGCCAGCGTCACGGCGAGCTTGGCGAATTCGGAAGGCTGGACGGCCACCGGCCCGATCTTCAGCCAGCGTTGCGCCCCGCCGCCCGTCACACCCATCACTTCCGTCAGCACGAGCAGCACAATGGTGCCCGCATAGGCAACCCAGGACAGGTTCATCCACCAGCTCAGCGGCAGCACCGCCAGCACCAGCATGACGATGAAGAACACGCCGAAGCGGATCAGCTGGATCTTCCAGAGATGCTGTTCGGCGGGATTGGTATGGGCCGAGGAATACAGCATGGCGATGCCGATCAGCGCCATGGCGACGACCAGCAGGATAAAGCCCCAGGGCAGGCGCGCGAGCTTGCCCAGCACGCTGCCGGCAGAGGCATCGAAGTTGAGCGAGGTGGCGGTGCGCGTGCGCGCCTCGCCCCGGCTGAAGCCCTGGAAACTGCCGTCACGGCTCATGCGGGCGCCTCCTCGTCATCGGCGGGCGCCACGACCGATGCGCTCTGCGTCCAGGCCGGGCGGCGACCGCTATTGGTGCGGATGGCATAGGCGAGAATGTCGCGCGCCAGGGGCGCCGCTGCGCCGGAACCGCTCTCGCCATGCTCGACAACGATGGCGCAGGCATATTTCGGATTGTCCGCTGGCGCATAGGCGACAAACAGGGCGTGGTCGCGCAGTTCGCGCTCGATGTTGAGGCCCTTGCGGATGCCGCTGTCACGTTCGGCCTGCGAAATCCGCCGCACCTGCGCAGTGCCCGACTTCCCGGCCATGCGCGGACCGCCAAGCCCGAGATCGCCGGACCGCAACGCGGTACCGCCCGCCTCCGAGGTGACGCCATACATGCCCGACTGCATGAGCTCTATGACCTTCGGATCAAGTGGTGCATCGAGAACATGCTTGTCCGGGTCTTTCGGTCCGAGGCCAATCAGGGTCGGCTTCAGGGCCGCGCCATCGGAAGCGACGCGCGCCGTCATCAGGGCGAGCTGCAGCGGCGTGACACCCAGCTGCCCCTGCCCGATACCGAAATTCAGCGTCTCGCCCTCGAACCAAGGCTCCTTCCGTGCCCGGAGTTTCCATTCAGGGTCCGGGACCAGGCCGCCGCGCGCGCCGGTCATGCCGAGCGACCAGGCTTCACCGAAACCGAACTTGCGCGCCGTGTCGGCGATCGCCTGCGCCCCCGTACGCCGGGCCACTTCGTAGAAGTAGACGTCACAGGACCCCCTGATGCCGCTATGCAGGTCCATCGATCCGTGACCGCCATGCTTCCAGCAGTGCCAGGTGCGGTTGCCGAAATGATAGTAGCCGTTGCAGTGCACGCGGTCAGTCGGCTTGATCGCGCCGGTTTCGAGTGCGGCCGTGGCAACCACGATCTTGAAGGTTGACCCCGGCGGATAGACGCCGCCATGGGCGCGCGGATACAGCGGGGCACGCGTATCGTCGCGCAGCAGCGCATAGTCATGGCCGGATATGCCGTTGACGAAATCATTGGGATCGAAGGCGGGCGTCGACACCATGGCGAGGACATCGCCGGTCTCGACGTCCAGCACGACCGCCGCGCCGCTTTCGCCCTCGAAGCGCTCGATAGCGACGCGTTGCAGGTCCATGTCGATGGTGACGAACAGGTCCTTGCCGGGTTCCGGCGCGAGGCGGTCGTCGGGAATCTGGTCGATCACGCGGCCGGCGGCATTGGTGACCAGCTTGTGGAAGCCCGGCTTGCCGCGCAGCCATTCCTCGGCGAAGCGCTCCATGCCCTGGCGGCCGGTGCGCATGTCCGGATGGCGGAACATCCGGTCAATGGTCTCGGCCTCGTCAGCCGTCTTGCCTTCGGTCAGGCGCTGCAGGTCATCCTGGCTGGCGCGCGCGACATAGCCCAGCACATGCGCGAAATCGCGGCCACGCGGATAGGAACGCGTCAGCGCCATCTCCACCTGAACACCCGGCAGTTCCACCGCATGGACGTTCATGCGGGCGAAGTCCTCATAGGTCAGCTCGTTGGCAACGATCACCGGCAGGAAGGCGGCGCGGCGCCGGCGGGCTCGCTGGATGTCTTCCAGCACACGGGTGACCTGCGTGTCCGAGAGGTCGATCAGCGATCCGATGCTGGCAATCGTGGCAGCGGGATCGTTGAGCTGTTCCGGGATGACCGTGACGCGGCCCGCGCGGCGGTGCGAGGCGAGCGGCTTGCCGAAACGGTCGAGAATGCGTCCGCGCCGCGGCGGAGCGAGTTCGAGCTTGATATGGTTCTCATTGGCGAGCTCGTCGTATTTCTCGCCTTCGAGGATCTGCAGCTGGAACAGGCGCGCAACGAGGCCGGCCCAGACGATGCCGCCGCCGACGCCGGCCATCAGTGTACGGCGGGAGAATTCCTGTTCGGGATTGTAGCTCTTGCTCATGCCGCCTGCCCCGGTGTTTCCCCGGGCCGGCGCCCGAGGTCGAAGGCCCGGTGGATGAGGGCGTAGAGCAGGCCCGTCGTCAGCATGGCGGCGATCAGCGGCAGGATGCGGACCGCGTGGTCCTCAAGCGTCGAGGCCATCAGCCAGAGCAGGAGGAATGCACCGGCAAACAGCAGCACCGATGAAGTAATGGCGATCAGGGGTTCGCTCATCACGTCGAACTGGCTGGCAATGGCCGTACTGCCTGCATAAGTGAGCAGGTTCACCACTTCAAAGCACCCGAACGGTGCGTGGAAGATCACGTCCTGCATCACGCCGAACACGATCAGCACGAGCATCGGACGGATCGACAGGCCGACCCTGCCCCAGCCCACGGCGCCCCAGAGCGCGGCATGCGGCCAGGCAAAGGAGAGACCGAAAATATCGTTCCGGGTCAGGCCGAAAAGGCCGACGGCCGCGATCAGCGTGCTGCCGAGGATGAGCCGGATGGTGGGGCCGGACTTCGACCACGGCCCCTGCTTGCGGCGAAAGTCGAACGTGCCGGCCATTATTGCCGGGCCCCTTGTGTCGGACTGGCGGCAGGACTCGTTTCATCACCGGCGGGAACGTCCGGCGCTGGCAGCGGTTCCGGGATGACCGGCGGAGGGATCAGCTGGACATAGCCCGCGCTGCCCTCGCTCATGGCATATTTCACGCGCCAGTCGCCGCTGGCCTTGCGCACTTCGCCGACGATCAGGCCGCGCGGGAAGGCGCCGCCTTCGGACGAGGTCAGGATGCGTTCGCCTTCGACAAAGTCGCTGCGCTCCGGCATGTCGGTCAGCGTGCCGCTATTGGTGTTGCCGCCATGCAGGATGGCGTGCACGCCGCTGACTTCGCCGATCACCGGTACGCGGCTGTTGAAGTCCGTCACCATCAGGATACGCGAGGAATGCTCGCCGAGCTGGATGACGCGGCCGACAAGGCCGCCTTCATTCATGGCGACCGAGCCCGGCTCGACGCCCTGCGCGCGGCCCGCATTGGCGAGCAGCGTCTGCGCAAACGGGCCTTCGCTTTCGGAGGTGATGCGCGCGGTCACGCCGCGCGGCGGCGGCTCGCCCATCAGGTTGAGCAGTTCTTCATAGGATTCAAGCCGCTCGGCCATGGAGATGGCGGCGGCCTTGTAGCGCGACAGGTCGCGGACCTCGGCCTCGAGTTCGTGGATGCGGCGGTCCTTCGCGGCCTGCCCCGAAATGCGCGACCACAGGCTGATCCGTTCGCCGCTGCCGAGACGGTCGCCGACGGAGGTGCGGACGGGATCGAAGGCGCCGCGGATCTGCGGGGCGGACTGCGCAATGATCAGGGCTGCAAAGGCGAAAATGAACACGCCGAGGACGAGGCGCTTGGGCGAGCGCCGGGAGCCTCTTTGCCCTGTCCGGCCGGAGCGTGCCATCGGGAGATTCCTCTGCCTGTCCTTAGTGCGTCAGGTCCTCATACTTCGGGCGAGAGCACGTTGCGCATCTTGGTGAAGTTCTCGAGCACGTGCCCGCAGCCATTGACCACGCATTTCAGCGGATCGTCGGCGATCATGACCGGCAGCTGGGCCTGCTCGCGGATGACGGCGTCGAGGTTGCGCAGCAGGGCGCCGCCTCCCGTCAGCACGATGCCGCGATCCACGATGTCAGCGGCCAGTTCCGGCGGCATCGCTTCGAGCGCGATCTTCACGGCGTCGATGATGTCGTTCACCGGTTCGCTGAGCGCGTCGGCGATCATTGCCTCATTGATCTCGGTTTCCTTCGGCACGCCGTCCAGGGTGCCGCGCCCGCGGACGGTCAGCGACATGCCGGTGCCGTTCTCAGGCGGCTGGGCCGTGCCGATTTCCTTCTTGATCCGTTCGGCCGACATTTCGCCGATCAGGATCTTCTGCTCGCGGCGGAGATAATTGACGATCGCCTGGTCCATCTTGTCACCGCCGACGCGGACGGAACGGGAATAGACGATGCCGCCCAGCGACAGCACGGCGACTTCCGACGTGCCGCCGCCGATATCGACAACCATGGAGCCGGCCGGATCGTCGATCGGCAGGCCGGCGCCGATGGCAGCGGCCATGGGCTCCTCGATCAGTTCGACCTGACGGGCACCGGCCGCGAGGGCCGACTGATGGATGGCGCGCCGCTCGACGCTGGTGGCGGAGCTGGGCACGCAGATGATGATGAGAGGGGATACGAACGCCCGGCGGTTGTGAACCTTCCGGATGAAGTGCTTGATCATTTCCTCAGCGACTTCGAAGTCTGCGATCACGCCGTCGCGCATGGGGCGGATCGCCTCCATGTTGACCGGCGTCTTGCCGAGCATGTTCTTGGCCTGCTCGCCGACGGCATAGACGATCTTGCGCCCGCCCTGCGTCATGTAGGCCACGACCGAGGGTTCATCGAGCTTGACGCCCTGTCCCTTCACATAGACCAGCGTATTCGCTGTCCCAAGGTCAATCGCCATGTCCGTGGACAGCATGCCGAGGAGGCTACCAATCATGTCGTACCCGAGCTCTTTCTAGAGCGGCCGGCCTCCAGCGCCCGGCGCGCCTGTGCACTTCTTACACAGCCCCTCTACAGCAGATGCCGTTAACGTGGCTTTAATGCAAGGGAGACTTCGCAGATGAACGGTACGGTCCGTTCTTAATACTCATCTGCATTGGTTTTATTGGAGATTCGCCGGACGGGACGCGCAGGCCCGAAATCTATTCGGTACGTCTCGTACACCAATGGTTAACAGGATATTGACGGCTGTTAGGACGTGGCCGGCAGAGCCGCTCCGGGCGCTTCGGGTGGCTGGATGTGAAATGCTGCTGCGGGAGCCGGTTTCGGTGTCGTTTCCGGATCAGTCCCGCGGCGACAGCCGGTAGAGCCGGCCCTCGCCGGCTTCAGGGCCGAGCGGCTGCAGCCAGCCCGGCACCTGTCCGTTGGCCAGCCCGGCCAGCAGGCCGTCCGGGTGAAGCTTCGAAAGGATCTTGTCTTCCGGTACGCCCGGACAATAGAGGACATAGTCTGCCCCGGCCTCCCGAAGCAGCGTGCCTGCCTCGGACGGCGGCGCGCTGAAAGCGGCCAGCGCGTCGCCGATTCCCGCCGCATCCCGGTGATAGTTGCCGCTGAGGACACGCTGGGGCGTATCGGCGAGGATCTGTCCGCCAAGATTGGCACCGGCAACAATTGTTCCGGGCGGCACGTCATTGAGCAGCCGGACCATCTGAGGCGTCAGACATCCGGCCATGGCGTCCGGTTCAGGCGGCACGACGGGCTCCAGCGCCAGGGCGGGCATCATCCACAGCATCGGGTTCGAGAGTGCCAGCGCCAGCAGATAGGCGACCTGGCTGCCCCGCCCCTGCCGGCCCTCGGCAAACACGTGCGCACACCACAGCGCCGTCGGCAGGACGGCGATCAGGTGCGCAAAGGCATAGAAGCGGATCTGGTACAGCACCAGCAGGACGGCGATGCCGAGCAGAGCCGCGAACAGGAGATTGGCGCGCACCTGCCGGCCCTTCGCGATGGCGAGCAGGGAAATGGTAAGGCCGACCACCGATGTGCCGAGCGCATAGGCGGCAAACCGCCAGCGATCCTCCGCCGGCGCCAGCAGCGGCCGCGCCTCGACGACATTGCCGAGCCAGAGCGTGCGCACGTCTTCCGGCAGCGCATCCAGCGGATTCTCGAGGCATTGCGGGGCCCCGAAAACGAAAAGAATCGCGCAGACAAGGGCGATCCCCGCCAGCACGGCGAAGCGCGCATTGCGGTTGCGCTCCGGCAGCAAATATGCCCCCAACGCCAGCCCTGCCCCGCCGATCACACCGCCGCACAGGCTGACGATCGACAACGTGTCACAATACACCGCGCCCCATTGCGACGGCGCCACCGTGGCGAAGAAGGAGACGGCTATGGTACCGGCAAAGGCGAGCCCGAACGCCACCGTGCCCTTGCGGGCCGCCGTGCCGGTCCACGCCCAGTCCAGCGCATGGAAGGCGCAGAGAACGCCGATAAAGGGATAGGTCTCCGCGCCGATGGCGACCGAAAGGCCGAGCATGATGCCGGACAGCGCAAGCCGCGGCGCCCGCCGAAGCGGGTCGAGGCTCGCCCCGATGGCCACGGCCAGCAGGCCGAGCTGCAGGTTGTGGTGGTCGATGGATCCCGAGAGAAACCGGAAGTGCGCGAGGAAGACGGGCAGCGCCACGATCATGGTGAAGACGAGGACGGTGCCATTGCCGAGATGCCGCGCGCCAAGGATCAGCCCTGCCAGCACGATCAGCAGGCTGAGCGGCGGCCAGACGGAAATCGCCCACATCAGCGCGGTGTCCGACGACAGGAACAGGTCGAATACGGCATAGAGCGCGAGAATCGGAACATCCGGAATGCGGGACCAGTGCATCAGCGTGCCGCCCTCCGGCCCGAGACGGTACTGGTGCATGTCGAACCAGCCCTGCCCTGCCAGGAAGTCACGGATCTGGACGAGCCGCATGACGTCGTCGCCATCGGGGCCCGGATGACCGAAACGGCCATCGGCAAGGCTCCAGACCACAGCGCTCGCCAGGATGAGGCCGGCCAGGCCCAGCGCCCAGCGCCATGCGGCGCGGCTGATCGGGAAGTCCTCTGACATCGCAAACCTGAGCCGGTTGAGGGGAAAGGCAACCTTAACCAAGCGCGGGTATAGGAATGGCTAAGAATGAGAGAGAATTCGCAGCGGATTTCCGGATGGTGGAAGCAGACGTCAGGGGTATGAGCATTGCGGTGCTTCTGCCCTGCTACAATGAAGAGAAGTCCATTGCCGGCGTGGTGACCGGCTTTCGCGCCGCGCTGCCGGGCGCGCGCATCTATGTCTATGACAACAATTCCAGCGACGACACATCCGGCGAGGCAGCACGCGCCGGCGCCGTTGTCATTCCGTCCCGCCGCCAGGGCAAGGGCAATGTCGTGCGCCAGATGTTCGCCGATATCGAAGCCGATGTTTACCTGATGGCCGACGGCGACGGCACCTACGATCCGTCGGCGGCCCCCGATCTCATTCGCAAGCTGCTCGAGGACCGTTGCGACATGGTCGTCGGCACACGCCGCAATGTGAGGCAGGATGCCGGGCGCAACGGCCACGCCTTCGGCAACCGCCTGTTCAACCGCGTCTACCGCACCCTGTTCGGCAACGATTTCTCGGACATCCTGTCCGGCTACCGCGCCTTCTCCAGGCGCTATGCCAAGAGTTTC
Source organism: Hyphomonas sp. (assembly GCA_020638455.1). Classification (GTDB taxonomy): domain Bacteria; phylum Pseudomonadota; class Alphaproteobacteria; order Caulobacterales; family Hyphomonadaceae; genus Hyphomonas. The sequence goes on from JACKIK010000001.1 coordinate 356,162, forward strand.
CCGGCTTCGTCGCCCGGATTCGAGATCGAAACGGAAATGTCCGTACACGCCTCCATGCTGCGCCTGCCAGTCTCGGAGATCGAGTTCGACTACGGGCGCCGCGCCGAAGGTTCGGTCAGCAAGCTTTCCACGTTCCGCGACGGTTGGCGGATCATGCGGATGATGGGCCTCCTGATGAAGGAAACGAAGCCCTTCGCCTTCTTCGGCATGATCAGCCTTGCTCTGTTTGCGGCTTGCGTCGCCTTTGCCGTACCGGTGCTCGCCGAATATCTCGATACCGGCCTCGTCACCCGCTACCCGACCTGGATCTTCTCCATGACGCTGCTGCTCGCCGCGATGATGACTTTCATTGCCGGCGTGATCCTCGACTCGCTCGCCCGCGCGCGCATTGAGCAGAAGCGCATCCACTATCTCTCGATCCCGGCAGCGCGCGGCGAACGTGTCCAGCTCGGCACCGAGCCCCTGCAGGAACGCCGTTCCGGCCGTCCGGGCTCGCCTGCCTACCGCGAGAGGGCCTGATCATGGGACGGCTCAGCCTGTCGACCCTCAGCCTCCTGATCTTCACACCGGTGCTGATCGCCGGCGGGCAGATCCTGTTCAAGCAGGCCGGTGCCCGCCTGCAGTCCAGCGGCGCGCCCTTTGCCTCGCTCGCCGCAGATCCGCGCTTTGTCGGCGCCGTGGCGATCTATGGCGCCGCGACGCTGCTCTGGGTGCAGGTCCTGCGCTCCGTCCCGCTGACCTACGCCTACTCTTTCATGGCGCTGACCTATGTGATGGTGCCGCTGATGGCGGTGTTCTGGCTCGGCGAGACGCTCACCCTGCGCTACGCCCTCGGCGCCGGCCTCGTTGCCATCGGCCTGATCGTCATTCAGTCTTGACGGCCTCCGGGCCCCGCCGCCCACCATCCCCCTTCCCGCAAAAACAAAAGCCGCCCCGAAGAGCGGCCTGCTGCAGGAATTGGTGCAGAAGAGGACTCGAACCTCCACGCCTTGCGGCACACGGACCTGAACCGTGCGCGTCTACCAATTCCGCCATCTGGGCACGGGATCGGAAGGCGCGGATGTAATGGGATGGCGCTCGCCAGTCAACGGGGAAACTGTAGGCGGGCGGGCCGGTCGAATGCCGGGCCTCGAGCAGCAGGGCCGGCGGCTGCAGCGGCAGACAGCGCCGTCAATTCCTGCGCGCTCTGCGGTCAATCCTGCACGGACAGGCCTGCCAAGGCCGGGGCGCGGCAAAAAAGCCCGCGATTCCGGTTGAACTCCGCACCATTCTTCCGGACAACAGGCATGGGCTGAACACCGGCTTGCGGCAGGGCATGCAACAATCCGGCCCGCATCAATGCAGATAGGGGCATGCGATGCGTGCTTCTCACCTGCCGGGCAGAGGGCGTATTTGTGCATCCAGCGGAGTTCTTCTTCCAGATCGCCCTCATTCTGATTGCGGCGCGGGTGTGCGCGGAAGTTGCCGTGCGGCTGGGTGCGCCGTCCGTCATCGGGGAACTGGCCGCCGGCCTCATTCTCGGCCCGAGCCTGCTCGGCATCCTCGAACCGAACGAGATTATCCGGCTGCTCGCCGAAATCGGCATCATCCTCCTCCTGTTCGAAGCCGGCAGCGAATCCGATCTCGGCCGGCTGCTGCATGCTGGCACGCGCTCGGCCGCGGTTGCCGTCAGCGGTTTCATCTTCCCGTTCGTCATGGCGTTTGCGCTCAGCTATTACGTCTTCCACCAGGCACTTCTGGTGGCTCTTTTCGTCGGCGGCACGCTGACGGCGACGAGCATCGGCATCACCGTGCGCATCCTGCAGGATGTCGGGCGGCAGAACAGCAAGGAGGGCGAGATCGTCCTCGGCGCCGCGGTGCTCGACGATGTACTGGGCGTGCTGTTGCTGGCCATGCTGTATGACTTTTCGAAGTCCGGCCATGTCAGTCTGACCAATGTGGCGCGGGTGAGCGCCTTGATCAGCGTCTTTTTCGTCATTGCGCCGATTGCCGCAAAGCTGCTGGCCTTCATGATCAGCCGCTACAAGAACCGGGCACAGACGCCGGGCCTTGTTGCCACAACGATCATTTCCCTCGTACTGATCTTCGCATGGATCGCGCACGCCGTTGGCGCGCCGGAACTTCTGGGCGGCTTTGCCGCCGGGCTGGCGCTGTCGCGGCGTTTCTTCCTCCCCTTCGGGGCGGCGCTGGCGCAGGACCACGAGTTTTCCGAGGAAGTGCAGCGGGACATGAAGCCGATCGTGCAGCTGTTCACGCCGATCTTCTTCGTCGTCGTCGGCCTGTCGCTGGACCTGCGCGCGATCGACTGGAGCTCGCCCTATATCTGGGCCTTCTCGCTCAGCCTCGCAGCGCTGGCGATCATCGGCAAGATTGCCGGCGGCTACATCCTGATGACCGAGCACTGGCTGATGCGGACGGCAGTCGGCATGTCGATGGTGCCGCGCGGCGAGGTGGGCCTGATCTTCGCGGAGCTTGGCCGGACGACGGGCATCCTCGACCCGACGTCCTATGCGGCCCTGGTTCTGGTGATCGCCTACACAACCCTGTTCTCGCCGTTCTGGATCAAGATGTTCTACCGCCTGTACGGGCACCGGCCGGAGCTTGCGCTCGAAGACGAGCTCGACGCAGGGCCGGACCCGCCACCGCGCGAGCCGGCGGAGACAGCAGCCCGATCGGACTAGGTATTCCTGAGGGGTGAATGGTGGGCGGTAACGGGCTCGAACCGCTGACCCTCTCGGTGTAAACGAGATGCTCTACCAACTGAGCTAACCGCCCATCCGCGCGCGTTCATGCCGGGCCTTGGGGCAAAAAGCAAGACGGCCGCCCCAGATGGAGCGGCCGTCTGCGATTTGGGATCGGGATTGACGATCAGTGCGTGCGCGGCTGGTCTCCGGCCTCGCCGCTGCCCTGCCCCGAGAGGCTTGCATGCAGGGCGGCTTCATCGGCTTCCGACCATTCGATCGGTGCCAGCGGCCCGGTCAGGGCGATCTCCAGCACCTCGTCGATGTCGGAGACCGGCACGATGCGGAGACCCGTCTTCACATTGTCCGGAATGTCCTCGAGGTCCTTCTCGTTCTCTTCCGGGATAAGGACAGTCTTGATGCCGCCGCGAAGCGCGGCAAGGAGCTTCTCCTTGAGGCCGCCGATCGGCAGCACGCGACCGCGCAGGCTGATCTCGCCGGTCATCGCCACTTCGCGGTCCACCGGGATGCCGGTGAGCAGCGAGACGATCGCCGTGGTCATGGCCGCACCGGCGGACGGACCGTCCTTCGGCGTTGCGCCATCCGGCACGTGAACGTGGATGTCCGTCGTGTTGAAGACCGTCGGCTTGATGCCGAACTGCACCGACCGGGCACGGACGAGCGAGTTCGCCGCCTGGATCGATTCCTTCATCACGTCGCGGAGGTTGCCGGTGACCTTCATGTTGCCGCGGCCGGGCATCTTGACCGCCTCGATGGTGAGGAGGTCGCCGCCGGTCTCGGTCCAGGCAAGGCCGGTGACGGCGCCCACCTGGTCGGTTTCATCGGCAAGGCCGTAGCGGAACTTCCGCACACCGGCAAAGTCAGCGAGGTTTTCCGGCGTAACGGTCAGGGTTGCACCCTCGCCCTGTTCGGCCAGCTTGCGCACGGCCTTGCGGGCAAGACGGGCAATCTCGCGCTTCAGGCTGCGGACACCGGCTTCGCGGGTGTAGTAACGGACAAGATCGCGGATCGCCGCATCGGTGACGATGAACTCGCCGGCCTGCAGGCCATGATCCTCGCGCACCTGAGGGATCAGGTGACGCTTGGTGATCTCGACCTTCTCATCTTCCGTGTACCCCGCAATGCGGATGATCTCCATCCGGTCCATCAGGGGCTGCGGCATGTTGAGGGAGTTCGCCGTCGTCACGAACATCACGTCCGAAAGGTCGTAGTCGACTTCCAGGTAGTGGTCGTTGAAGGTCGAGTTCTGCTCCGGGTCCAGCACTTCGAGCAGGGCCGAGGCCGGGTCGCCGCGATGGTCCATGCCCATCTTGTCGATCTCGTCCAGCAGGAACAGCGGGTTACCGCTCTTCACCTTCTTCAGGGACTGGATGATCCGTCCCGGCATCGAGCCGATATAGGTCCGGCGGTGGCCGCGGATCTCGCTCTCGTCACGCACGCCGCCCAGCGACACGCGCACGAAGTCGCGTCCCGTGGCTTCGGCGATCGAACGGCCAAGCGAGGTCTTGCCGACGCCGGGCGGGCCGACGAGGCAGAGGATGGGCCCCTTCATCTTGCCCGTGCGCTTCTGCACGGCGAGATATTCGAGGATCCGCTCTTTCACCTTCTCAAGGCCGTAATGATCGTCCTCAAGCTGCTTCTCGGCCTTCACGAGATCGGTCTCGATGTTCTTGCGCTCGCCCCAGGGCAGCGACAGGATCCAGTCGAGATAGTTCCGCACCACGGTCGACTCGGCCGACATCGGCGACATCTGCCGCAGCTTCTTCAGCTCTGCCTCGGCCTTGTTGCGGGCCTCCTCGGACAGCGGGACTTCTTCGATACGGGCCTCGAGTTCGGCCAGCTCATCGCGCTCGCCGCCATCGCCGCCCTGCTCGCCCAGCTCGCGCTGGATCGCCTTCATCTGCTCGTTGAGGTAATATTCGCGCTGGGTCTTCTCCATCTGCCGCTTGACGCGGTTTTTGATCTTCCGCTCCATCTGCAGCATGCCCATCTCGCCTTCCATGAGGGCAAAGACCTTTTCGAGGCGGTCTTTCGCATCGGCGAGTTCGAGCAGTTCCTGCTTGTCGGTCAGCTTGACGGAGAGATTGGACGCGACCGCATCGGCAAGCCGGCCGGGCTCGGTGATGGCACCGATGGTGCCGACCGATTCCGGCGGGATCTTGCGGTTGAGCTTCACATAATTCTCGAACTGCTCCTGCACGGCACGCATCAGCGCCTGGATGTCGCCGCTGTCGACGGCGGCGTCGTCCACGATCTCGACCTCGGCTTCGAAATAGTCGCCGCGGTCATGCAGGTGGCGCAGCTGGGCCCGCGACTTGCCCTCGACCAGCACTTTCACGGTGCCGTCGGGCAGTTTCAGGAGCTGCAGGATCGTTGCGATCGTGCCGGAGCCGTACATGTCGTCGGGGCCGGGATCGTCGATCGACTCGTCGAGCTGGGCGACGAGCATGATTTCATTGTCCGCTTCCTCGATCATTTCGAGGGCGCGCACCGACTTGTCGCGGCCCACGAAGAGCGGAGCGACCATGTCGGGGAACACAACGATGTTCCGAAGCGGCAACACCGGAAGGTTCTTGATCTTTGGCATGTACATGCCTCCTTGAGTGTTATGGCCCCGTCTTGCGGCGACCATCGGACCCTGCCGGCCAATCATGGCGGGAGTCGGGCGATGAGCTAGATGTGGATTGCGCGGGGGGCGCGTTCAACCCGGCGGGTGCGCAACAAAATTGTGAACTGCGTATCCGCCCGGAATCAGGGCGCCGCTGCCCGCCAGGCCTTTGCCGCGGAGGCCATGGCGCGCTGGTTTGCCATGAAGGCCGGGAGTACGCCGAGCGCCGTGTCAGGGTCCCCTCCTGCACCGATCAATTTGAGCTGTTCATAGTACCAGCTCATCGCGCCAAAACCGTTAAGCGCCTTCATCAGTTTGAGGGGGGAATGCGGGCCGAAAATGCCGGGACCGAGGCGGAGCCGCTTCTCCCAGCCGTCAATCGCAGTGATTTCACCGGAAAGCAGCCGGCGGGGCGCCTCCGGATAGACGCAGAGCGGACGGCCGAGACCGATCAGGTCCGCCTCGCCCGCCCCGATGGCCTCGTTCATCGCCGCTGCAGTGCGGAACCCGCCGGTGACCATCAGCGGCATGTTGGCCCGCTCCTGCACGGCTCTGGCATATTTGAGGAAATAGGCTTCGCGGGCGCGGGTCGAGGCGCGCACCGGCTCCTCGAAGACCGGCTGCAGGCCTTCGATGTCCATCATCCGGGGCTGCTCGTAATTGCCGCCGGAAATCTCCACGAAATCAACGCCCAGCTCGTCCAGAATGTCGATGACGCCGAGACAGTCCTCGAAGCTGAAGCCGCCTTTCTGGAAGTCGGCCGAATTCAGCTTCACCGAGACGGAGAAACCCGGCCCGCCGGAGATTTTCGCCTCCTTCACGCAGGCAACCAGCAGCCGGGCCCGGTTTGCCAGCGGTCCGCCCCAGTCGTCCTCGCGCCGGTTCGCCAGCGGCGACAGGAAGGATGACAAAAGGTAACCGTGCGCGGCATGGACCTGGATACCGTCGAAACCGGTTTGCTTCGCCACTTTCGCGGCACGGCCGAAACCTTCGATCACGGCATGGATTTCCGCCTCGGTCATCGCCCGCGGCGCGCCGTACTGGCCGCCCGGCAAGCCGAGGGCGACGGCGCTGGGCGCAGCGGGCCGAGGGTTGACCGCCTTCGGCGTCTGCCGCCCGGCATGGCTGACCTGCATGATGAGGGCAGCGCCATGGCGCTTCGCCGCCTCCGCCCAGCGTGCAAAGCCGTCGAGTTGCTCATTGGTCAGGCCGGGGCCGATGACGACATTGCCGACCTGCTCCAGATGGTCACGATCGATCTGGACATTGCCCGTAATGATGCCGCCAAGGCCGCCATCCGCCCAGCGGCGGTAGAGCCTGCAGTGCGCTTCAGTGACCCTATTGCGCACATCTGCGAGTCCCTCTGTCATCGCCGCCTTCACGAGACGGTTGGGGAATGTCAGCCCGCTCTGCAGGGTTAATGGCGTGTTAATCGTAGCAGGCATTGATGTGCTCCCGTATCGACACCGACTCGCAGCGCCCCTAAGGGAGACCATACATGGCTGCCGCCAAGCAAGCTAAGCTGTTTGACCAAATGAGCTCCGACACGTCCGGTTACTCCGCAAAGGACATTGAAGTCCTCGAAGGCCTCGAGCCCGTCCGCAAGCGCCCCGGCATGTATATCGGCGGCACGGACGAGCGCGCCTATCACCACCTGTTTGCCGAGGTGCTCGACAATTCCATGGACGAGGCCGTTGCCGGCCATGCCAACCGGATCGAGATCCGGCTGGACGCCGACGGCTACCTGACCGTGACGGACAATGGCCGCGGCATCCCGGTCGACCCGCACCCGAAATATCCCAAGAAATCTGCCCTCGAAGTCATCATGACGACGCTGCATGCGGGCGGGAAATTCTCCGACAAGGCTTATGAAACCGCCGGCGGCCTGCATGGCGTGGGCATCTCGGTGGTCAACGCGCTGTCGGAAAAGGTGGAAGTGGAAGTCGCTCGCGACAAGAAACTCTATCGCCAGGTGTTTGCGCGCGGCCTGCCGAAGGGCAAGCTGGAACGCGTCGGCACGGCGCCCAACCGGCGCGGCACCTCGGTGAAGTTCAAGCCGGACCACCAGATCTTCGGCGACAAGCTGCGCTGGCGGCCGGCGCGCCTGTTCCAGATGGCGCGGTCCAAGGCGTATCTCTACCGCGGCGTCGAAGTGCGCTGGAGCTGTGACCCCTCCCTCTTGCCGGAAGACTCGAAGGTCCCGGCCGAGGCGACGCTTTCCTATCCCAACGGCCTTGCCGACCAGCTGCAGGAAGTCTTCGCCGACAAGGCGACGATCACCGACAGCCCGTTCACGGGCCTGGTCGACATGGGTGGCGAGGGCAAGGTCGAATGGGCCATCGCCTGGACCCAGGCGGGTTTCGGCGAGGCCGATGGCTTTGCGCGGTCGTACTGCAACACGATCCCGACGCCGGAAGGCGGCACGCATGAGGCGGGCTTTCGCAGCGCGATTACAAAGGGCCTTCGCAATTTCGGTGAGCTGACCGGCAACAAGAAAGCCGGCGAGATCACGGCAGAAGACATTATGGGCCATTCGGGTCTGTTGCTGAGCGTGTTCATCAAGGGACCGGAATTTGTCGGCCAGACCAAGGACAAGCTGTCCACGACGGCCGCTTTCCGCCTGGTGGAAAATGCGGTGCGCGACCGTTTCGACCACTGGCTGGCGGGCAGTCCGAAAGAGGCGGACAAGCTGCTGAGCTGGGCCGTCGACCGGGCCGATGAACGCGCGCGCCGACGCAAGCAGAAAGAGATCAACCGCAAGTCCGCGACCAAGAAGCTGCGCCTGCCGGGCAAGCTGGCGGACTGCGCCGAAAAGGGCCCCGACGGCACCGAACTGTTCCTGGTCGAGGGCGACTCGGCCGGCGGGTCCGCCAAGCAGGCACGGGACCGCAAGACGCAGGCGATCCTGCCCTTGCGCGGCAAGATCCTGAACGTCGAGAGCGCCTCGGCCGACAAGCTGATGGGCAACCAGGAGATCAACGATCTCGCCCTCGCCCTCGGCAGCGATATCGGGCGCAAGTTCAGCCTCGACGACCTCCGCTATGAGCGCATCATCATCATGACGGATGCCGACGTCGACGGCGCGCACATTGCCAGCCTGCTGATCACTTTCTTCTACCGCCTGACGCCGGGCCTGATCGAGAGCGGGCGCCTGTTCCTGGCGATGCCGCCGCTCTACAAGCTCTCCAACAAGGGCACGATCGTCTATGCGATGGACGATGCCGACCGGGCGGTGAAGATGAAGGAGCACTTCAAGGCGAACCAGAAAGTCGACATGACGCGCTTCAAGGGCCTCGGCGAGATGAACCCGTCGCAGCTGAAAGAGACGACGATGGACCCGAAGACGCGCACGCTGGCACGGGTTACGCTGGAGGCGATCGACGATCTTGAGATGACGCCGGCGGACCTCGTCAACACGCTGATGGGCAAGAAGGCGGAACTGCGCTTCCGGTTTATCCAGGAGAACGCGGCGTTCGTTGAGGATCTGGATATTTAAAGCAGGTTCCGTATCGGCCCTTCGGGCCTCACATGAACCGGGCTCAGGGCTGCTGGCCGCTCATCCTCCCCTGCCCCAATTCCCCGATCCGCGCTCGCCCCGGCGAAAGCCGGGGGCCAGAGCCACAGAGAGCGGGACATGCCAGTCCGGATCCCGGCTTTCGCCGGGATGAGCGCTGTGGATGGAAGCACCTGTAACCGGAAACGCCCCTGGCGCTCCGGCAAAAACATATCAGTTTGCTGTGGGATTCAGCCTGTGTCATTCCACGCGGCGGTGGCCTGGCGGATGAGGTGCGGCAGGGCGCGGGCGACGATGCCGAGATCGGGCCGCAGGCGGTGTTCGAAGCCGAGCGGGACGCAGACAGGCGCAGGCTCTCCCGCCTTTCGCCAGCGCGCAAGAGTACGGGCAAGACGGCGGGCATGGGCCTCCGGCTCCTTCAGCACAGCGTGCAGCGCCTGCCACTGCGCGAGCAGCCGGCGGGGCGAGACCGAGCGGGCCGGAGGCGGACCGGAAAGGGTCCGTAAATGGTCCGGAAACGGACCGGATATCCGGGGTGCCAGCCGGAACCCCTTTGGCTGCGGTCCGAAACTGGCGGTTACGTCTTCCACACCCTCCGGCAGGGCCGCCGCGCGGCGGGCATCGGGGCCGGCGCCCGGCCGGGGCGGCGCAAGCTCGATCCCGAGCGCCATCAGGAAGATCAGGCGGCGGACAATCGCCGCCAGCTGCCGGAACGCGGCGCCGCAGCGCCGGGCAGCCGCCCGGCTGAGGCGCTCGGGCCGCAGATGCAGCCCCGCCTTCCCCACCGCGTCAATCATCGCGTCGAAGACCGCCCGGAAGCCCTGCTCAAAGAATGCCTGATCCATGCTCATGCGTGGAGTATGGCATGGGGGGTTATCGGGGAGGATTGGAACCGGCCAGCAATCCAACTTGGTGCGCACTGTATTCGCCTTTCGCGCCCCCTTCTCCCCTGGGAGAAGGGCTGGGGATGAGGGGGCGCGGTGGAGCGGCGGGTGGAGTGGTTGCGAGCGGGTAGGAATGGGCGTTGCGGAACGTCTTGTCTGCGTGGCAGCTTGGGTTACCCCTCACCCCTGCCCCTCTCCCAAGGGAGAGGGATAGCTCCACGCTTATTGGAAAGTTTCTTCGTTGACCCGCAACCCCGATGTTTACCGCGTACGAAGATTGCGGCGGGACGCCAACGCGCCGGAGCAGGTGGCGTGGGAGGCGTTACGGCAGTTGAGGCCGCTCGGGTTTCCGGTGCGGCGGCAACATCCGATTGGCGGATATGTTGTTGACTTTGCGATTATCAGAGCGCGGCTCGTGATCGAGATAGACGGGTCTGTGCATGGCAGCGAACAGGCTTTGGCAAGCGATGCCCGACGGCAGGCGGAGATCGAACGGCTCGGATGGCGTGTCCTTCGCATTGATGCGCAGGATGCGATGAGCGGGGATCATGTCTTTGCGGTCGTTTCGGCAACGTTGGGCCTGTGAGGGCCAAGCCCCTTCTCCCTTGGGAGAAGGGGTTGGGGATGAGGGGTCGAGTCGTTGCCGCGAGTGCGGTGCTTGCCGCAACTCCGTGACCCCTCACCCCCGCCCCTCTCCCGAGGGAGAGGGGAGAAGGGCGCAAAGCAGATGACATTCTGCTGGCACCAGCCTAAATGCTCCCTATGAGCAAAAATCTCTCGATCCTCGTTGCGCAGCTTGATCCCGTGGTGGGGGATATCAAAGGGAACCTTGCGCTGGCGCGGGGGGCGCTGGCGGAAGGGGCGGCGGCCGGGGTGGATCTGGTCGTGCTGTCGGAGCTGTTCATCCTTGGCTATCCGGCCGAGGACCTCGTGCTGAAGCCGGCGGCGGTGGAGCTGTCGATGCAGGCGGTGCACGCGCTCGCGCGCGAGACCCGTGCGGACGGCCCGGCGGTGATCATCGGCAGCCCGTGGACGGACGGGGCGAAGCGGCACAATTCGGCGCTGTTCCTGAAAGGCGGCAAGGTCGCCGGGCGCTATGACAAGCGCGAGCTGCCGAATTATGGCGTGTTCGACGAGAAGCGCATCTTCGACCCCGGCGAAGGCGAGATGCCCCTGTTCGAGATGAACGGGGTGACCTTCGGCATCGCCATCTGTGAGGATATCTGGTTCCCGCGCGTGCCGTCTGCGCTGGCCGAGGCGGGGGCGGAAATGCTGATCGTGCCGAACGGGTCGCCCTGGCGGCGGACCGTCAATGTGGAGCGGCACACGACCTTCTCCGCCTGGACCAAGACGGGCGTGCCGTATCTGTTTGTGAACCAGGTGGGCGGGCAGGACGAGCTGGTGTTCGACGGGGCGAGCTATGCCGTCGATTTCGACGGGACGGAGCACCAGCTGCTCGGCGACTTCGTCACCGGCACGGCGCTGGTGACCTATGATGGCGAGACGCACCGGTTTGCCAGCGAGGCGGCGGCGGAGCTGACCACCGGATGGGAGGCGGAATACCGCGCGGCGATGCTGGCGCTGGGCGACTATGTGAACAAGAACCGCTTCCCCGGTGTCGTGCTGGGCATGAGCGGCGGGATCGACAGTGCGCTGACGGCCGCGATCGCGGTGGACGCGCTGGGGCCGGAGCGGGTCTGGTGCGTGATGCTGCCGTCGAAATATACGTCCTCTGACAGTCTGGAGGATGCGAAGGCGTGCGCCGAGCGGCTGGGCGCGAAATATGACATCGTCAACATCCGCCCCGGCGTGAACGCGCTGGACGAGATGCTGGGCGGCCTGTTCGCGGAGACCAAGCCGGACACGACCGAGGAGAACATACAATCCCGCTTAAGGGCGGTGACGCTGATGGCGCTGTCGAACAAGTTCGGGCACATGGTGGTGACCACCGGCAACAAGAGCGAGATGGCGGTCGGCTATGCGACGCTGTATGGCGACATGTGCGGCGGCTACAATGCGCTGAAGGATTTCTGGAAGACCGAAGTGTTCGAGCTGGCGCGCTGGCGGAACATGGCCGTGCCGAAGGGTGCGATGGGGCCGGGCGGCGAAGTCATCCCGATGCGGATCATCACCAAGCCGCCGAGCGCCGAGCTGCGCGAGGACCAGACGGACCAGGACTCCCTGCCCCCCTATGACGTGCTGGACGACATATTGCGCGGCCTGGTGGAGGGCGAAGAGGATGTCGACGAGATCCTCGCCCGCGGGCACGATGCGGCCACGGTGCGGCGGATCGAGCATCTGCTGTACATCGCCGAATACAAGCGCCGGCAGGCCCCGCCGGGCGTGAAGATCGGCGGCAAGAATTTCGGCCGCGACCGGCGCTATCCGATCACCAACAGGTTCCGGGACGACTAGTCCTGGCTTTCGTTCGGCGTCACTTCGCCGGGGTCTGCTTCCATGGCGAGGCCCTGCGCGCGCACATCGTCCACTTCGGAGGCGTCGATGTCGGACGCCTCGCCGAAGCCGACAATCGGTGACGGCACGATGGAGCTTTCCGCGATGACCTCGCTGTAGAGCAGCCAGGCGCGGGTGCCTTCCTTGCAGGACACGTTGACCCACTGGTCTTCGGTAATGGCGCTGGCGTCGAGATCGGAGATGTCGCGCAGCTCGGCCTCGTTGATGTCATACTCGGCGCCATTGAAGCCGAACACGGCGAAGCCCTCGCCAAGGTAACGCAGGTAGGACAGTACGTCGCCGGCCTTCAGCTCCAGCGTCTGCATGCCGCCGGCATCGGTGGGCACTTCGATCGAGACGTCGGACTTCAGCGTGACTGGCACTTCCTTCGTGGCGACGATGAAGGTGAGTTCGTCGCCGTCCACGCGCGGCTGGTTCCAGATCTGGTAATTGGCGTATTGCGGCAGCGTGCAGGGTACGGTGGCCGGCTCCTGCGGATTGGGGCGGGCGCGGCCGTCGACGGTGACGCCGGGGTCCAGCACGACGAAGCCGGCAGGGTATTCGCCCGGCCAGCCCGTGGTGACGGCCCAGCCCTCCGGATAGGCGGCGAGCGCGGCATAGTCCACATCCGAGGCAGACGGCTGGCCGATCTCGTAAGGCGACTGGATTTCCGCCTCGGGCGCCGTTTCCGACGGCTCGGCCACTTCGGCCGGCGGCGCATCCGGCGGCGCCGCGGGCTGTCCGCAGGCCGCGAGGCTGGCTGCCAGGCTGAGACACCAGGCCTTCTTCATCATCCCCTCCACGGTGGCGACTCACTGCCGGGTGCCACATTAGTGCACAGAATAGCAAGAATATGGCAGCGATCGCTTGGCTTTTTCTGCGATATAGTGTCGAAAGCGGCACGAATTTTCCCCAAGAAGACAGCCCATGACCAGCCCCATCGTCCGCTTCGCCCCCTCGCCCACCGGCCGCCTGCATGTCGGCAATGTGCGCACTGCGCTGATCAACTGGCTGTTCGCGCATCACCAGGGCGGCAAGTTCATCCTGCGAATCGACGATACGGACCTCGAACGCTCGACGAAGGAATATGAGGATGGCATCCGCACCGACCTCAGCTGGCTGGGCCTGACCTGGGACGACAGTTTCCACCAGTCGCACCGATTCAAGGAGTATGAGGCGGCCGCCGACAAGCTGCGCGAGATGGGCCTGCTCTATCCGTGCTACGAGACGGCGGACGAGCTGGAGCGGAAGCGCAAGATCGCGCTTTCCCGTGGCAGACCCCCGGTCTACGACCGCGCGGCCTTGAAGCTGACGGACGACGAGCGTGCAAAGCTGGAAGCGGACGGCGTGAAGCCGCACTGGCGTTTCAGGCTGTCGGGCGAGCGGGTCGAGTGGAACGACCTCGTGCGCGGGCCGCAGAGCATCGACACGTCCAGCCTGTCGGACCCGATCCTGATCCGCGAGGACGGCTCGTTCCTCTACACGATGCCGTCCGTGGTGGACGATATCGATGCCGGCATCACGCATGTTGTGCGGGGCGAGGACCATGTGACCAATTCCGGCGCGCAGATCGAGATCTTCCGCGCCCTTGGCGGGGTGGCGCCGGAAATGGCGCACACGCCGCTGCTGATCGGAGCCGACGGTCAGGGCCTGTCGAAGCGGCTTGGCTCCCTCTCGATGGGAGAGCTGCGGGCTCAGGGCTATGAGCCGATGGCGATCTGCTCCCTGCTGGCCAAGATCGGCACCTCGGACAATGTCGAGGCGCGGGGCAGCCTGTCGGGCCTCGCCGCGGAGTTCGATTTTGCAAAGATCGGCCGGGCGCCGGCGCGCTTCGACGAGGCGGAGCTGAAACACCTCAACGCGACGATCCTGCACGGCCTGCCGTTCGATGCGGTGAAGGCGCGCCTTGCCGCCGTCGATCCGCGCGCGGCGGACGAGGGTTTCTGGACCGTGGTGCGCGAGAACTGTTCCCTGCTGCCGGACGTGAAGGACTGGGTCGATACCGTGTTCGGCGACATTGCTCCGATGGTGGCCGACGAAGACAAGGGCTTCGTGGCCGAGGCCGCCGCCCTGTTTCCGGCGGGCGACGTGACGGGCGAGACCTGGAGCGCCTGGGCGAACGCCGTGAAGGACAAGACCGGCCGCAAGGGCCGCGCCCTGTTCATGACCCTCCGCAAGGCACTGACCGGCCAGGAACACGGACCGGACATGGGCGCCCTGCTGCCGCTGATCGGCCGCGAACGGGCGCTGGCGCGGCTGGGCGGCTGACCCTCCGCATTCCGCTCGCCCCGGCGAAAGCCGGGGTCCAGCTCTCCCGAAGTGAGGACGTGCCCGTCCGGATCCCGGGCCCGCGCCGGGATCCGCGTTATTCCGGGATAATCACACCCTTGATTCTGTTCCATTTTGGTTCTCCGTGAACAAAATCGGAACTTTTTCCTTTCCAAATCGTGAATATTCTGCTTATGTTCTCATATCGCGGAGCCGACGAGACGCCTGCGAAAACGGGTTTCAACACAGGCTGGGAGTTGCGTGATGGTGCGGATGGTCATTCAGGGATGTGAGTTCGATGCGGTCGAAGACCGGGATGTGGTCTATGGCGACCATTTCCGTCTCGGGCTCGACAAGGTGATGGAGCTTTCCGAGGCGGGCGTCGAATTCTGGGCCGCCGGACCGGACGTGACGCTGGCGCGCGTCACTGTGACCGAGAATGAATATGGCGAGCGCATCCTGAAAACGGACCCCGCCGCCTTTGCCGCCAACCATCTTGGCGAGATTATCGCCCCGCCGGTGATCCACCCGCGCTACCGCGCAGCAGCAGCTGTGGTGCCTGTTCCGACGCGGCCCTCCTACGCCGTCGCGGCCTGAGTTGCGCAGCGGCCCTTGCCCCTGCCTCTCATGCCACCCCCGGCAAACCCGTGAGAGGCAGGCGGCGAGGGTTACTCCGCCACCAGCTGGACGAGGATATCCCCTTCGGCGACCTGGGCGCCGGGCTTGCCTGAAACGGATTCGACCACGCCGTCGCGCGGCGCCGGCAGGGCGTGTTCCATTTTCATGGCTTCCATGACGGCGACCGTATCGCCGCGCTTCACTTTCGCGCCCGCCTTGACCGCGATCGACAGCACCTTGCCCGGCATCGGCGCCTTGACCATGTCGCCACCGGCGAGCGCCTCGGCATCGGCGTCAAAATCCGGTACCTCGACCAGCACAGTGTCGCCGCCCGTCGTGACAGCGAAGCGGCGGGGCGAAAGGTCCGACACCACCGGCAGGGGCGTGTCGGGGTCCAGCTCGTAGTCCTCCGGATCGAACCAGTCGGCCTCGGCGCCGACCGCCACCGAGGCCTTGCGTACGGGCAGCGCATTGAGGCGCCAGCCGTCGCGAATGTCCCAGGGCGCGCTGCCGCCCGCTTCGTTCAGCAGCACATCGGCGACCGCCATCACCGAAGCGTGCTGGTGCTCCGCAGGCGGATGGGTGAGCGCTTCGCCCTGCTCCGCGATCCAGTTCACATGATGGGCATGGGTGAGAAACGCCTCCGATGCCGCGCAGCGGCTGAGGAAGCCGGCATTCGATGGTACGCCGGCGAGCTGCAGGTGGGAGAGGGTCTCGACCAGCTGCGCGCAGGCCGCGCGGCGGTTGCCCTGGTGCACGATCAGCTTGGCGATCATGGAATCGTAATTGCCGGGCACGCGGTCGCCGGTCTCGAAGCCAGCATCCCAGCGGACGATCTCCCCGTCCACGGGTTCAACCAGTCCGAATTCGAGGATCAGGCCCGCGCCCGGGCGGAAGCCTTCGGTCGGGTCTTCAGCACAGATTCGCGCCTCGATGGCGTGGCCGTGCAGGGGAATGTCCGCCTGTTGCAGCGGCAGTGTCTCGCCGCTGGCGACGAGGAGCTGCCATTCGACCAGGTCCTGCCCGGTGATCATCTCCGTGACGGGGTGCTCCACCTGCAGGCGGGTGTTCATTTCGAGGAACCAGAACGTGTCGAGGGAGAGCGGCTTCGATCCGTCCACGATGAATTCCACCGTGCCGGCGCCTTCATACTTCACCGACTTTGCGAGGGCGACGGCCGCCGAGGTCATCGCCTTGCGGACGTCTTCCGGCATGCCGGGGGCGGGCGCTTCCTCGATCACTTTCTGGCGGCGGCGCTGGAGGGAGCAGTCGCGCTCATAGAGATGCACCGCGTTGCCATGACTGTCGCCGAATACCTGCACTTCGATATGGCGGGGCTGTTCGACCAGTTTTTCCAGCATCACGCGGCCATCGCCGAAACTGCTCTCCGCTTCACGGACGGCGCTTTCCAGTTCGGCTTTCAGCTCTGCGGCCTTCGAGACGAGGCGGATGCCCCGGCCCCCGCCGCCCGCGACGGCCTTGATGAGCAGCGGGAAGCCGATGCCTTTCGCCGCCTCGGTGAGAGTTTTTGCGTCCTGCGCCTCGCCGCGATAGCCGGGCAGCACGGGCACGCCGGCCTCCTCGGCAATGCGCTTGGCTTCGTCCTTCGGACCCATGGAGCGGATCGCGGCGGGCGGCGGGCCGACCCAGATCAGGCCTGCCTTCTGGACCGCCTCGGCAAAATCGGCATTCTCCGACAGGAAGCCATAGCCCGGATGGATCGCGTCGGCCCCGGCGAAGCGCGCGGCGGCGATGATGGCGTCCATTCTGAGGTAGCTTTCCGGCGCGGGCGCCGGGCCGATATGCACGGCCTCGTCGGCCTCACGGACATGTTTGGCAGCGGCGTCGGCGTCGGAATACACCGCCACCGTGCCGATGCCGAGCGCGCGGCAGGTCCCGAAGATACGGCACGCAATCTCGCCCCTATTCGCGACGAGCAGCTTCCTGATTTTCATGTCCCGGCCCTCTGGTGC
Source organism: Hyphomonas sp. (assembly GCA_020638455.1). Lineage (GTDB taxonomy): Bacteria > Pseudomonadota > Alphaproteobacteria > Caulobacterales > Hyphomonadaceae > Hyphomonas. The sequence continues at coordinate 373,183 of JACKIK010000001.1, forward strand.
CCCGGTGCACGATCGCGACCAGGACGAAACTGATGATCATCAGCAGATACCACGATCCGAGCTTGGATAAAGAGACAGGGTGCCAGCCATCTTCCTGCCCGGGATAGGCCCAGGCTCTGGCGAAGGTGCCGATATTCTCGGCAAACCAGATGAACAGGGCTACCAGCACGAAGCCGACGACCAGGGGCATCGGGCGGTGGTGTATGTCCGGCCGGAACCAGACCACGCAGCGGCCGTAAACCAGCACGGTGGCCGCGAACAGGCCGATACGGATGTCCGGCAGCCAGTGATGAGCGAAAAAATTCACATAGATCGCCGCCGCCAGCAGGCCCTGCAGCCAGAGCGGCGGGAAGCGTGTGTAGCGGAAATCGAAAATGCGCCAGACGCGGGCGAGATACGACCCGACGGAGGCGTACATGAAGCCCGAAAACAGCGGCACGGCGCCGATCCGCAGGAAGCTCGCCTCCGGATAGAGCCAGCTGCCATGGGCTGTCTTGAACAGTTCCATGATTGTTCCGGTAATGTGGAAGACGAAGATGACTTTCGCCTCTTCGAGCGTCTCAAGCCCCGTCCAAAACATCAGAATCTGGATACATATTGCCCCGATAACTAGAAAATCGTAACGCGAAAGTAGGGCGTCTGACGGATAAAACAGGAACGTCGCCAGCAGGAGGCCCAGCATCGCGCCGCCGAACAGGCACGCCCAGCCCTGCTTGATGCCGAAACTGACGAATTCGAAGGCCGCAAGGCTCCACGGCCCCCGCACCCAGCGCGTCCGCAGCGCCTCACGTTCCCGGTGCAGCCAGCGCTGCACGGCATTGGGGGATTTCGGAGCGGGCAGCGGCGTCATGCGCGCCTGTCTTACAGCATATCGCGGCGGGTTTCAGGCCGCCGCGTGGCCATCCGCACAGCAAATCCGGCCTTGTGCGGGCGCGCGCGCTTTGCAAGGGTTAATCGTCCGGAAACAAGGGGAAGAAACATGGCCTATGCGTCTGGCGTAAAACTGAGCAGCCTGGCGGGCATCATCGGCGCGGGCGTGGGCGGCTATATCGGCTACACGCAGGCGGCCGATGTCAGCAGCCTGACGCCGGTGACCGGTGCGCTGATCCTGGGCGGGGTGGGCCTCGTGGTGGGCAGTGCGGGTGCGTTCCTGCTGAAGTCGCTGATGCAGTTTGTCATCTACCTGATCATGTTCGGCGTGCTGGCCTATGTGTTCCAGAACCAGATCGAGGCGCTGACTGGAATCAATCCCGTGCACGCAACGCTGAGTTTCCTGAGCGACCTTGGCGTGCCCGTCGGCTCAATTCCGGGCCTCAAGGACGCCGCCTCTACTTCACCCAACTAGGCTTTCGCTTTTCAAGGAAGGCGGCGATGCCTTCCTTGCCCTCGTCGGAGGCGCGGCGCGCGGCAATCCGCTTGGCCGTCTCGTGTCCCAGATTCTTGTCGATGATCTCGCCGGTGACGTCGGCGACGAGGCGCTTGGCGTCAGCGACGGCGCCCGGCGCGGCCGAGAAGACGAGATTGGCGAGGTGCTCTTCCATCTTGGTCATCTCTTCCATGCTCTCCACCGTGTACTGGACGAGACCGATCTTCTCGGCGAACGCGCCGTCGAAGACTTCGCCGGTGGTGAACAGGGCGCGGGCCCAGCGCGGGCCGACAGCATCGATCACGTAGGGGCTGATCGTCGCCGGGGTGAGACCGAGGCGGACTTCCGAGAAGCGGAAATGCGCGTCCTTCATCGCCACGGCCACGTCGCAGGCCGCGACCAGGCCGGCTCCGCCGCCCATTGCCGCGCCCTGCACCATGGCGAGGGTCATCTGCGGCATCTCCCAGAGGGCGCGCAGCATTTCGGCGAGGTTCACGGCGTCGCGGACATTGTCTTCCTTCGTGTGCAGCGCGGCGCGCTTCATCCACTCAAGGTCCGCACCGGCCGAGAAGCTCTTGCCAGCGCCGCGCAGGATGACCATGCGGATGGAGGTCTCGTCGGCGATCGACCGGAAGGCGTCGGTCAGCTCGGCGATCAGCTCCATGTTGAAGGCATTGTGCACGTCGGGCCGGTTCATCGTGATGACGGCCAGCCCCTCCTCCGTGGCAAACAGCTTGATGAGATCATAATCGGAATCGCGCATGGGGCCCTCTTGGAAGTTTCCAGTCTTTTGGACCCGGAAAGCGGACGGGGCAACCGGCTGTGCACGCCGCAAATGCCGCAAGCGCCGGTTCCGGCAAAAGAAAAACAGCCCCCCGCCGCGCGCAGGGGGCTGTCCTCTCCGGGCGGGGCGCCGAACCTAGTTCGCCATGCCGCCCGTATCCTCAACCGGGCCGGCCGGGGGCACCGTCGGCGACCCGGTCGCGGCAACGTATTCTTCCATGCTGATCGCGCCGTCTGCATTGGCATCGAACTTCGCGAACTTTGCGACGGCTTCGGCTTCCGTCGTCTGCCCGTCCGATGTCGCATAGGATACGAATTCCGCTTCACTGATTCTTCCGTCCGTATCCGTATCATAGTCGGAAAAATCGGGCAGTTCGCCCGCATGGGCCATGAGGGCCGTGCTGAAGGCTGCCAATATGAGGAATGGGGTACGTCGCATTCCGGTCCTCCCTTTTGCTTGTGCCCCACACCCAGATGTCGGTGTCAGGTGCAAGTTAGGGGATCCGCCTGTTCATGTGGCGTGAAAACACGTTCACGACACGGAATTAATAATGACTTGCCGATGACAGTCAGGCGGTCGTCAGGCGCCCTCGTCGCCGATCTTGCGGCAATAGGTCTGCCAGGAGCGGACATCCTCCGGGGCAGGCGCTGAGCCCCGCCGATCAGCGTGTGGTGCACCTGTCTGAAACCGGAGAGACCGAGGATGCCGCGTTCCAGCGCCTTCAGTGCCCCCTCATCCATGCCGAAGCGGTAGACGGGACCCGGCATCGCCATCGACACCAGAACGCGGGCCGTCTTGCCCTTCATCATCTGTTCCGGCCAGCCGTCGCCCTCCATCTTGACGAAATAGCCGCCGCGGGCCGCCTGTTCGAAAAAGGCCTTCAGCTTGGCCGGCATCCCGCCCATCCAGAGCGGAAAGGCGATGACGAGATGGTCTGCGGCGCCAATCTTTTCGCGCTCACTCAGGATCGGCTCCGGCGGCGGTTCGGTAATTTCCGCCGGCGTGTGCAGGCAGGCAATGTCGAAATCCGAGATGTTGATGCGCGAGACCGTATGTCCGGCCCCGACCGCGCCGTCTGCATAGGCGTCACAGGGGCATGGATGAGATGATGACGGTCCGGATCTGGATGGCCGTCGATGATGCAGATGGACTTGGCCATGCGAAAGGCTCCCTTCCGGGGCCTCTTCTATCAAAGAAAGATGACACCTGCTTGATGGGGATCAAGCGGCCCGCCGGGCCTACATGCGAAAGACGCCGAAACCACGATCCGGGAACGGAGCATTAAGGCTGGCCGAGAGGGCGAGGCCGAGCACGCGGCGCGTGTCGGCAGGGTCGATGATGCCATCGTCCCACAGGCGCGCGGTGGAGTAATAGGGCGAGCCCTCGGTTTCGTAGAGTTCACGGATCGGCTGCTTGAAGCTCTCCTCGTCCTCGACGCTCCACTCCCCGCCCTTGCGTTCGATGCCCTCGCGGCGGACGGTGGCGAGCACGCTGGCGGCCTGTTCGCCGCCCATGACGGAGATGCGGGCGTTCGGCCACATGAAGAGGAAGCGCGGGGAATAGGCCCGGCCGCACATGCCATAATTCCCTGCCCCAAAGCTGCCGCCGGTCACGACGGTAAATTTCGGCACGGAAGCGGTGGCGACGGCCGTCACCATCTTGGCGCCGTCCTTGGCAATGCCGCCCGCCTCGTATTTCGAGCCGACCATGAAGCCGGTAATGTTCTGCAGGAAGACGAGCGGGATGCGGCGCTGGTCGGCCAGCTCGATGAAGTGCGCCGCCTTCTGGGCGCTCTCCGAGAACAGGATGCCATTATTGGCGAGGATCGCGACCGGCATACCGTAGAGCCGCGCGAAGCCGCAGACGAGGGTTTCGCCGTAGAGCTTCTTGAACTCGTGGAACTCGGACCCGTCGACGAGCCGGGCGATGACTTCGCGGGCGTCATAAGGCTCGCGCACATCCTGCGGGACGAGGCCGTGAAGCTCCGCCGGGTCATAGAGCGGCTCGGCCGGATCGGTCAGGTCGAAGGGCTGGGGCTTCCGCTTTGCCAGTGTGCGGACGATGGAGCGCACGATGGCGAGGGCGTGAGAGTCATGGGCGGCGTAATGATCGGCCACGCCGGAACGGCGGGCATGCACGTCGGCGCCGCCGAGGTCTTCGGCGGAGATCACCTCCCCCGTCGCGGCCTTCACCAGCGGCGGGCCGCCGAGGAAGATGGTGCCCTGCTTGCGGACGATGACGGTCTCGTCCGACATCGCCGGCACATAGGCGCCACCCGCGGTGCAGCTGCCCATGACGGAGGCGATCTGGGGGATGCCCTTCGCGCTCATCTGGGCCTGGTTGAAGAAGATGCGGCCGAAATGTTCCCGGTCCGGGAAGACTTCCGACTGGTGCGGCAGGTTCGCGCCGCCGCTATCGACCAGGTAGATGCAGGGCAGATGGTTCTCGAGGGCGATCTCCTGGGCCCGGAGGTGCTTCTTCACCGTGATGGGAAAATAGGCCCCGCCTTTGACCGTCGCATCATTGCAGACGATCATGCATTCGCGGCCTTCGACCCGGCCGACGCCGGTGATGACGCCCGCGCCGGGAGCCTCGTTGCCATACATGCCGTGGGCGGCCAGCGCGCCGATTTCGAGGAAGGCGCTGCCGGGGTCGAGCAGGCGCTCCACCCGGTCGCGCGGCAGCAGCTTGCCGCGCTCGACATGGCGCCGGCGCGAGTCCTCGGGCCCGCCCAGAGCCGCCTTTTCAGTGTGATTGCGCAAATCGTCGAGCAGGCCATGCATAACGGCCCTGTTCGCCGCGAACTTTGCGCCCGCGACGTCGAGACTGGATTTCAGGACGGGCATTCAGCCTCCCTTCAATTCTTTCTGGCAGGCTTAGCGGGGTGCGGGGAAGGTGTCACGCACGTGTCACCGGATTTTGACATGGCTGACCGTCGGACGGCGTTGAAAGGTCTTGGGAAATGCGCATCTTCAAGGGCATGAGACTCGACATCACCCCGTCGATCAGGACAATCGCCTTCCTGAAGGACGTGCCGGCCCGTGCCATGCGGGCTGCCGGGAAGGAAGCCAACTGGTTCAGCCTGCCCGCCGGCGCAACCCTGTTCCTGAAAGGCGAAGCGGCCGACCGGATCTATTTCGTCCTGTCGGGATCGCTGGGGGCGTTCCGGGATGGCCCCAACGGGCGCACCGAATTTGTCGGCCATATCCGGCCCGGCGAGCCGGTCGGCGAAATGGCCCTGTTCCTCGGCGGGATCGATCTCGACGGCGACGGCACGCCCGACGATGCCCCGCATACGAGCTCGGTCTATGCCCTGCGCGATTCGGAGATTGTCGGCTTCTCACGCGAGGGCTGGACCAAGCTGGTGAAAGCCGAACCGGAACTGCTGGAGCACATGATCCGGATCATCCTGCGGCGCCTTGGCCGGCAGGGACAGCGCAATGTCAGCGCCGCGCCGAAAGTGTTCGCCATGGTCGCGACCTCACCGACGATCGACATGAAACTGCGCGCGCGGGCGCTGAAGGCGAGCCTTGAGCGCCTCGGCCGGCGCGCCGTCGTAGTGGACGAAACCGAGGGCGCCGAGAAGCCGGCTTCCTATTTCGACGACCTTGAGTTGCGCCATGATGTGGTGATCCTTGTCTCAACCATTGGCGACAATGCCTGGTACAAGCTGTCGATCCGGCAGGCGGACCGGATCTGGGTCGTCGGCAGGGCCGATGCGCGCCCGTCGAACCCGCTGATGCCGGACGACCATTCCCCTGCCCGTGCCCTGAAACTGGTCGACGTCGTGCTGCTGCATCCCGGTGGCGCCCGGCAGGCGAGCCGGCCGGTGGAATGGCTGGAAGCGGCCGGCGCAACCCGCGTCTTCCACTGGCTGGGTGTCGAGGGCGCAACCTGCGAACGCCTCGCCCGGGTGATGGCCGGCATCTCCGTCGGCCTTGTCATGTCCGGCGGTGGCGCGCGGGCCTATTCGCATGTCGGCGTGGTCAAGGCGATGCGCGAGCGCGGCGTGCCGATCGACTTCGTCGGCGGCGCCTCGATGGGCGCGGTCATTGCTGCCTGTGTCGCGCTCGGCTGGAACGATGCGGAAATCGACATGCGCATCCGCAAGGCCTTCGTGGAGAGCAATCCGCTGGGCGACTACACGCTGCCCGTGGTCGGCCTGGTCAAGGGCCTGCGTGTCGATGCCCGGCTGAAGGAGCATTTCGGGGATGTCGAGATCGGCGACTTGGAAATCCCGTTCTTCGCGACCTCGACGAATTTGATGACCGGGTCCCAGCGCATCCACCGCACCGGGCGCCTGCGCGAGACGCTGCGCGCCAGCATCTCCCTGCCCGGCATCCTGCCGCCGGTCGTCGATGGGCACGACCTGCTGGTCGACGGCGCGGTGCTGAACAATTTCCCGGTCGACGTCATGCGCGACCTGCACCGGGGTTATGTCGTGGGCTCGGACGTGACGCGCCAGCCCGAAGGCCTGAAGATCGAGGAATTCGAGAAGCCGGCCGGCTTCTTCAGGTGGGTGACCCGGCACGGCTTCTCCAACCCGCCGCCCATCGCCGGCGTCCTGATGCGTGTGGCAACCATTCGCGCCGACCGGCAGTTCGGGCGCGACATGACCGATGTCCTGATCCTGCCCCAGCTCGCCGAGACCCAGCTGCGCGACTGGGACGTCTATGACCAGACCGTGCAGGCGGGATATGAGGCGACATTGGCCGCGCTCGATGCGAGCGCTATCGAAATTGCGCCCGCGACTGCCGCGCGCTGAGCGCAACCTGCAGAAATCAATACAGTATTAAGCATATTCGGACAGTCTTTCCGCCGGGTGGGTCGAGGATGGGATATGCTGTCTATGGATATGGCTCTCTGGGACCTGCTTCCGGTCGTCATCTGCGAGACCGGGGCAATCCGGAATGATTCCGGTGAAATCGTCGATTTCGAATGGACGGCCTCGAACCGGCTGATGAATGAATCGATCCTGCCCGATGGCGGAAGCGTCATCGGCATGCGGATTTTCGAGTTCGATCCGAGCTACCGGGACTCCGACATGGTCCGGGCGGTGGAGGAGGTTATCGAGACCGGCGAGCCGCGCACGCTGATCACGTCCGAAGGCCGTGCGGCCCGCATGCTCGGCAAGGTGATGAAGACCTCCATCATTCCGAGCGAGCGCGACGGCGAACGCCGCGCACTGTCCGTATCGCATGAAATCACTGACATTGCCCACGAACGCGACGAGGCGCGCCGCCTGTTCGAACTGGCAAAGGCAGCCTGCGACAATGCCCTGCACGGCATCGTGCTCAACGATTCCTCCGGCCGGATCGTCTATGTGAACCGTGCCCTGTGCGAGATGTCCGAATACACCGGGGACGAACTGATCGGACAGGACGTCGGGATCCTGCTCGGCGTAAAGACCTTCCGTCCGGATCCGGAGCTCGCCAGAAAGATGGCGAGCGGCGAAGTGCTTCGCCATGTGTCGGAAGCCGAGACCCCGACAAAGACCGGCCGCACCAACCGGGTCGAGTTGTCGCTTACGAGCGCCCGCTGGGGAGACTCCGGCGACCTTGTTTACATCACCTATGTGCGCGACGTCCGCGAGGAGCGGCAGAAGGCGCATGAACTGCGCGATGCGCTGCACCGGGCCGAACAGGCGACGCGGCTGAAATCCGAATTCCTGGCCAATATGAGCCACGAGATCCGTACGCCGCTGAACGGCGTGCTCGGCATGGCGCAAGTCCTGTCGCACGGCCAGCTGACCCCGGCACAGTCCGAACAGGTCGGCACCATTCTCGATTCCGGCAAGACGCTGATGTCGCTGCTGAATGACATTCTTGACCTGTCGAAAATCGAGGCCGGGCGGCTGGAAGTGACGCCGGTCAATTCGGACCTGCGCCACAAGCTGAGCCGCGGGATCAAGCTGCACTCGGCGGCGGCTGCAGAGCGCGGCATCAACCTGCAGCTGTTTATCGACCCCAGCGTACCCTCGCGCCTGCTGTTCGACCCGGTGCGCGTGCGCCAGTGCGTCGACAACCTGATTTCCAACGCAATCAAGTTCACCAGCAAGGGCGACGTGCTGGTCGTGGTGACCTGCGAGCCGGTCGATGCCGGCGAAGACCTCGTGACGATCCACGTCTCCGACAGCGGATGCGGCATCGCCGCCGACAAGCTTGAGCGCATCTTCGACACCTTCGTGCAGGCGGACGGCTCGACCACGCGGCAATATGGCGGCACCGGCCTCGGCCTGCCGATCACGCGCAAGCTCGCCCGGATGATGGGCGGCGATGTGACGGTGGCCAGCGAAGTCGGCCGCGGCTCCGTCTTCAGCCTGAAATTCCGGGCCGGAACGGTCGGCACGGAATGGACCGTGATTGGCGATTCCGCGCCCGTGGTTCAGGTGCCGGACCAACGGGACGGGCTGACGGGCCGGCGCGTGCTGGTGGTGGACGACAATGGCATCAACCGCCGTGTCGCGCGCTCCTTCATCAGCCACTACGGCATGGAGGTGGCGGAGGCCAGCGATGGCAATGAAGCGCTGGCCCTGCTGGCGCGACAGGCGTTCGACCTTGTACTGATGGATGTGCATATGCCGGGGCTCGACGGGGTCGAGGCATTCCGGCGCCTGCGCAAGCTGCCGGGGCCGAACCAGGACGTGCCGGTGATCGCCCTCACAGCCGATTCCATGCGCGGCGACCGCGAGAAATTCCTCGCGCGCGGCTTCAACGGTTATGTCTCCAAGCCGATCGACGAGCGCTCGATGATCACAGTCATCGGACAGGTGCTGAGCGTGCCGGTGGACGTGGAAGACCGGCGCCAGCGGGCCTAGGGCGCCGGCGCGCGGCCAGGCCGCCGGTCACACTCCGGCGACCCGTAGGCCACGTCGTAGGACTTGCCGAAGCAGGCGACCAGCCCGTCGACGACGCCGAGATTGAGGTCGTTTTCCGGCGCAATCCCTGCGAGGGCTCCACGCTCGGCGAGCAGAGCATCCTTGTCGTGCTGGAGGAAGGCGATTGTGGCCAGCGCATAGTGCTTCTTGGCCGCATTGTCATACAGATCGGCGGCGATGGATTTTCGGAAAAGCTCGACGGCGCGGTCGGTCTGGCCGGCAAAGGCGCGCACCTGGCCTTCATGCCAGTATAGCATGCCCACTTCCCCGGTCTCACTGAACACGACCTCCTGGTCCGGGAACTTGTAGGCGACCCGCTCTCCCTTCTCGATCAGTCGGGCATGATAGTCGGCCATCAGGTCTGCCGCTGCGAGGTCGCAGCCCTGCTTGTCGAGCACCTTGCGGATGCCCCGCTCGGGGTCCTGGTCGAACGTCCAGAAATCGAGATGCATGAGCGCGTCCCGGTCTGCGACGCAGGCTGTTCCATCGTCAGCAACGTATTTCTGCAGCGGCGGGCTGCTTGCGCAGGCCGAAAGCCAGGCGAGGCCGGCCACACTTGCGAATGCGTATTTCACCTGCATCCTCCTCCTGGTTGCGCAGCGACCCTACCAGATCACGCCGCCGGCACCAATGGATGCGCCCGGTATGCCGGCGCGGTGCGCGTCAGTCCGGATGGGCCCGGCGATAGTCCGGCAGCGCCACCGGCTCTTCAGGTGGGCCGGGCGCATCGGACAGGCGCAATTGCCACCAGCCGACATCGTGCCATGCACCAAGCTTGTAGCCGACGCCGCCATAGGTGCCGAGATGCTCGAAACCCATGCGCTCGTGCAGGGCGACGCTTGCCGGATTGGGTTGCGCGATGCCGGCAAAGGCATTGCGGAAGCCCTGCGCCGCGAGGATAGCCAGCAGCCGGTCATAGAGCCCCGCACCGATGCCCTGCCGCTGCGCCGAGGGATCGACATAGACGCTGACGTCGCACGACCAGCGATAGGACGCCCGCGTCCGGTGTGCCGAAGCGTAGGCGTAGCCGAGCGGGCGGCCCTCGCGTTCGGCAACCAGCCAGGGATACACGGCGAGCGTCTGTCCGATGCGCCGGCGCATTTCGTCCGCTGGCGGCGGATCGGTCTCGAATGAGATGACCGTGTCGCGGACGATGGGGGCGTAGAGGCCGGCAATCCAGCCCGCGTCATCGGGCGTCGCGTAGCGGACCCTCAGGCTCAAGCGGTCTCCCCGAACAGTTCCCGGCCGATCAGCCAGCGGCGGATCTCCGACGTCCCTGCCCCGATTTCGTAGAGCTTGGCGTCTCGCAACAGGCGGCCGGTCGGGTATTCGTTGATGTAGCCATTGCCGCCAAGGATCTGGATCGCGTCGAGAGCAAGCTTGGTGGCCGTCTCGGCCGCATAGAGGATGGCGCCGGCGGCGTCCTTGCGGGTCGTCTCGCCCCGGTCGCAGGATTTGGCGACGGCATAGACATAGGCCTTCGCGGCGTTCATCTGGACATACATGTCGGCGACCTTGCCCTGGATCAGCTGGAATTCGCCGATGGACTGGCCGAACTGTTTTCGGTCGTGGATGTAGGGAATCACGACATCCATGCAGGCCTGCATGATGCCCGTCGGCCCGGCCGACAGCACGGCGCGTTCATAGTCGAGCCCGCTCATCAGCACACGGATACCGCCGTTCAGCGGCCCCATGATGTTCTCTTCCGGCACTTCGCAATCCTCGAAGACGAGTTCACCCGTTTCCGATCCGCGCATGCCGAGCTTGTCGAGTTTCTGGGCGACAGAGAAGCCTTTCATGCCCCGCTCGATCAGGAAGGCGGTGATGCCTTTCGAGCCCGCCTCGGGCTCCGTCTTCGCATAGACGACCAGAACGTCCGCATCCGGCGCATTGGTGATCCACATCTTGGTGCCGTTGAGAACGTAGCGGTCGCCCTTCCTGTCGGCGCGCAGCTTCATCGAGACGACGTCGGAGCCGGCCCCGCTCTCGCTCATGGCGAGGGAGCCGAGATGTTCGCCGCTCATCAGCTTCGGCAGGTAGCGCATCTTCTGTGCGTCCGTTGCCCAGCGGCGGATCTGGTTGACGCACAGATTGGAGTGGGCGCCATAGGAGAGGCCAACCGAGGCCGAGGCACGGGAGATTTCCTCCATCGCCACGACATGTTCGAGATAGCCAAGGCCGGTGCCGCCCCATTCCTCTTCCACTGTGATGCCGAGCAGGCCGAGCTCGCCCATTTTCGGCAGCAGGTCGCGCGGGAACTTGTCGGTGCGGTCGATCTCGGCCGCGCGCGGGGCGATCTCGTTCTGGGCAAAACTTGCCACGGTTTCGCGGATCATGTCGGCGGTTTCGCCGAGATCGAAGTTCAGGGTGGGATATGTGTTCGGGATCATCGGGCCTGACTAGCAGGCGCCGCCCGGCCTGTCAGCCATCAATACCGACGGTTGATCGCCCGGTAGAGATAGTAGATCGCCACGAGACACAGCATGGCGGACCCGAAGGTCAGCAGCGGGCCGACATAGGCCTGCTCCGGATCGGCCAGACGGTTGGCCACCGGTGTCGCCATCCAGCGGCGCACACCATGGATGATGCCCCAGGAGCCGAGGCCCGCCAGCAGAGCGTAGGGCAGCCAGCGCATGATGCCGAGGCCAATATCCGGCTCCCGGTCATCGAGATAGTCAGGGGCCGGCTCCAGGTCATCCCAGTCCGATCCGGCTCTGGGCAGCACCGGCTCGGTCAGCTCCAGCGGCTCCGCCGGTTCGGGCGGGGCGACGCGCGCGGATTTGCGGCGCTCGAGGATCGTGTGCTTCGGCGTCTTCGGCTCTTCCTGCACAGGCGGCAGGTCCGGCTCGTCCGGCATTTCCGGTTCGGCGAGGGCGGAGACAGCCTTGGTGATTTCATCGACCGTCGGCTCGTCCGCGGCGGGCTCAAGCTCCACGGCCGGCGTGGCATCGCCTTCCTCGAGGATGCGCGTGATGCGTTCGGAAACGGCGCGGGCCGCCGCCTGCGGGGCGGACTCGGCCTCCCCGCCCCTTGCGGTGGCGGTGGTGCGGTCACCTTCGGTGCGCGCTTCGATTACGACGGGACGCTCGCGCGAGATCAGCACGGCGGCATGAGGATCATATTCCGGACGCAGCAACACGCCGGGCACCGCGACGCGGCCCGACGGGTGTTCGAGGAACATCGCCTTCTCGGCGGCGCGGCGGCGGACCAGTGCGTCGATCACGCGCACGTCACCGTCCACCCTGCCCTTGCGCCAGCCGGTCATGGCGTCCGCGGCCTGCAGGCGATCACCGCTGTTGAGCAGCGCGAAAGCACTCGAGCCGAGGAAGGCCTCTTCGCCGAGATTGAAGGCGAAGGAGACAAGCGCATCGAACTCGTTCTGGGCGAGCGGCGCCAAGACCCGGTCCGCGATCAGGGCTTCCACCTTGCGCAGGTCGTGATGGCGGAGGAGCAGGTCTGCATCTTCTGGCGTGACGGTCAGGCCCTTGCGGGCACCGTCAGTGTGACCATAGCCGATGATCCACTTGCCGTTCGGCATCCGGGTTGCGCGCGACCGGAAGCCCTCGAAGCTCTTGATCAGCTCGAGTCCCGCCTCCGACGTTCGCATGCGCAGGGCCATACGGATGGCTCCCGTATTGAAACACTCACAGAATTCCTAAGGTGCCAGAGTGCAAATGGCGCGCCCTTTCGCCCTTCAGGCGAGAAACCGCAGGAATATGGCGGATTTACAAGAGGATGAGCGTCGCGAGCCCGAGAAAACTGAAAAAGGCCATCACATCGGTCAGTGTCAGCACAAAGACCGACGAGGCGACCGCCGGGTCGGCGCCGAGCTTCTTGAGCCCCAGCGGGACGAGAATGCCGGACAGGCCCGCCCACAGGAAGGTGATCAGCATGGCCGCACCAATGACAAGCGACAGCTTGAAGTCGCGGAACCAGAGCATGGCAATCGCACCGACGCCGACGGCGAACATCAGGCCATTGACGAAGCCGCTGAGAACCTCGCGCAGGATGGCCCGGCGCGCGGCGGCACCGTCCAGCTGGCGCTCGGCGATGGCGCGCACGGCCACCACGAGCCCCTGGCTGCCGGCATTGCCGCCGAGCGCCGCAACGACAGGCATCAGGATGGCTAATGCCACGATGCGGTCGATGGTGCCTTCGAACAGCGAGATGATGCCCGACGCAATGAAGGCCGTGAACAGGTTCACCGCGAGCCAGGGTGCGCGCGACCGCACCGTGTCCCAGACCGTGTCGGCCCCGTCGGCGGAGGTGACGTTGAGCAGCGAGAAGAGGTCTTCGTTCGCCTCTTCCTGGATAACGTCGACCATGTCGTCGACCGTGATCATGCCGACCAGCCGACCGGCGGAATCCTTCACCGGTGCCGAGGCCAGAGAGTATTTCTGGAACTGGAAGGCGACGGCCTCCTGGTCCATGTCGGTGGTGATGTCCGACAGGGGCTCGGTCATGATGTCGGCGAGCTGCACGTCGCGCGGCGTGCGCAGCAGCGTGGCAAGCTGGACGATGCCCATCAGGCGGTAGGCCGGGTCGATGATGTAGATCTCGTAGAAGATCTCCGGCAGCTCTTCGCCGAGGCTTCGCGCATGATCGATGGCGTGGCCGACCGTCCAGTATTCCGGAACGGCCACGAACTCGGTCTGCATCAGGCGGCCGGCCGATTCCTCTTCATAGGCGAGGCCGCGTTCGAGCTGGGCCCGGTCAAAGGGCGCGAGGTCGTCGAGGATGCGCTCGCGGCGCTCATCCTCGAGGTCTTCGAGGATCACCGTCGCATCGTCGGAATCGAGCTCGTCGAGCGCGTTGGCGACGGCCGTGTCCGGCAGGACATCGACGGCTTCCTCGCGATAGGAATCGCGCAGCTCGATCAGGATGTCGGACGGCAGCTCCCCGCCGAGAATTTCGACCGCTTCGGAAAACGTGTCGACCGGCAGGGCTTCCAGCAGGTCGGCGGCGTCGGCCGGGTGCATGCGCTGCAGCGTGCGCGCCAGCCAGCGGGAATCCTTCTCATCGACCGCGTCGATGAGGTTATCCAGCAGGGCCGGATCGACATTCGGCGTCTCGGGCGCCGACTGTTGCGGGGTGGACAGATCCGTCATGGCGCCTGTCTTGCCGGGGTTGCTGCGCCGCGGCAAGGGGCGAGGCCGGTTCCGCCGCCGCTTCTTATCTGGGGATGAGGCTCAGCGCGAACGCGATGACGCCCCCATGGCGATGACGAATCCGAGCAGGCCCATGCCGACCGCCGCAGCGCGATGGGTCAGCATGTCGAAGAAGCCCGAATACTCCTCGACGCCCGCCTCATTGCGCCGCTTGTCGAGGTGCCAGTTGCTGTAGATCACCAGCAGCACGCCGCCGCCAAACAGTATGATATCGAACAACCTGGCCATGTCCGCAGCCCTTTCCGTGCACAGTTTCAGCCCTTTGGAGCCTGCGCCGCAGACACTTGGACAGAGCTGTGGTGCGCATCAGAAAGCGGGAACCAGGCTCCGGCGCAGCGTTCGTTGAACAACAGGCATCAGAGTCGGAACGGTTCAGGCGCGAAATTGTTGCGTTGGGGGATCATTTTTCGTGAAGCGGGGCTGTGAGCGCGCAGCCCTGAGCCTGTTTCATCGCGGCGCGCAGCGGTGCGGGAAACGTCAAGGACTCATTCGATTGCTAAAATCGATCCACCGGATCGATTTTTGGCGCTTTGCGCCACCGCAAGGGAGCAGCCTTGAGCGCGTTTCTTCGCGGAGCACAGCGGAGCGGGAAACATCAAGGATTCATTCGATTGCTAAAATCGATCCACCGGATCGATTTTTGGCGCTTTGCGCCACCGCAATCGAATGGTGCGGTCGAGAGGACTCGAACCTCCACGGGTTGCCCCACAGCGACCTCAACGCTGCGCGTCTACCAATTCCGCCACGACCGCACGTATCTCATTCGAGGCAGAGGCGCCGTATAAGGCGGGGCCGCGGCTTTGTGAAGTCCCGATTGCATCCTATATGCGTGGCCGTGATGCCTGATTTCCCACCCGTCGAATGGGCCGTTTCCGAGGGGCTTGTTCCCTATGAAGAGGCGCTTGCCTTCATGGAGGCACGGGCCCGCGCCATTCGCGATGACGGCGCCCCGGAACTGGTCTGGTTCCTCGAACATCCCCCGCTCTATACTTCCGGCACATCGGCGAAAGCGGACGATCTGCGCGACCCCAACCGCTTCCCCGTCTTCGATGCCGGGCGCGGGGGGCAGTACACCTATCACGGCCCCGGCCAGCGCGTCGCCTATGTGATGCTGGACCTCGCCACGCGCGGGCGCGACGTGCGCGCCTTCGTCCAGAATCTCGAAAAGTGGATCATCACCGCGCTGGCCGGCTTCAATGTCGAGGCCGGCCCGCGCGACGGACGCATTGGCGTCTGGGTCGACCGGACGCAGGCCGGCGGACCCCTGCGCGAGGACAAGATCGCCGCCATCGGCGTGCGCCTCAAGCGCTGGGTCAGCTTCCATGGCATCAGCCTGAATGTGGAGCCGGATCTCGAACACTTCGCCGGCATCACGCCGTGCGGCATCGCCGATCCGCGCTACGGCGTGACCAGCCTCGCCGACCTTGGCATTCCGGCGTCCATGGCCGATGCGGACATCGCCCTGCGGGATGCGTTCGAGACGATCTTCGCCAGCAGGCTGGTGCCCGTCCCTGCCCCGCTTCAGCTCATGGCATAGGAGGGCCGCAGCTCTTCCTCGCCCTGTGCCACATCGCTGCCCGTCTTGAACCGGCCGACGCCGCCATTCGGCATGCGTGCCACATAGAATAGCGACCATAGCATCACGAAGAATGACGAGATCGCCCAAAGGCCGATTGCGAATCCCGTGCCGGTGCCGATGGCCGTCTGGCGCTCCGACGGCGGCGGGCCGTTCTTGCCGTGCTGGCCGCCACCCTTCCGGGCGGGCTTCTTCTCCGCATCAGCGGCCGTGGCCGCTTCATCGCCCGACGCTTCGGCAGCCGGGGCTGCGGCGGTGTCAGATACCGGCGTCTCAGCGGCTGGTGCGGCGGCCGTCGCCTGCTTCGCATTCATGGCCTGGTACTTGCCCATGCCCATGACGACCCCGCCCGAGAAGCCGGCGATCCCGAGGAAGAGCGGAATCAGCACGACGATCGCCCGCAGGCCGGATTTGTTGGCCTCGTGGAAACGACGCGCATGGGCGACCCAGGAGGTCAGTTCGGTCGCTACGGTGAAGATAAAGAACGGCACCAGAAGGGCCGGGATCGGCAGGATGAGGAACTTCACCGGTTTCCAGGCCCCGCTGAGATTCGCCCCCGCCAGGGAGACCACGAACACCGCAAAGATCGGCACGATGAACAGCAGGACGCGGCCAAGGAACATCAGGGTCCACGCCCGGGAGAAGTGAAGCTTCGGGCTGGCGCCGAACGGATTGAACATCACCTGCAGCCAGTTCATGGCGTGCGGATCGTCGCGCTGGTCGCGGATCCAGGGCCGGTGAGGGTCGATGGCCGTCGGGTCGAGGGGCTTGTGCATTCGGGTGCCTTTCCGGGAGGTCAGAACAAATTGCCCGGGCCCGTGGCAGGCCCGTGAACGTTGGAATTGGGATCGGATCTGAGCCGTGTGCCGATGAAGGCCAGCACAGCGGTGGACACCAGCATCGCAACAAGGTTGGTCATGGCCGACTTGCGGGCGATTTCCGGGGCGCGTTCGCTCATTGCCTGAAGCATGGCGCTGAAACCGCCGGACGCGGCGACCTGCTCCAGTTCCGTCAGGATCTTCATCGCCTCCGGCGACAGCAGCGGCATCAGCATGCCCGATACGATCCAGTTGACCACCATGAACCCGGCGAAGAAGGCGAGGCACAGCCAGGCGCTGTAGCCGGCGTCGTGCAGCCGCTTGCCGTAGACGCAGGCATAGCTCCACACCAGCACGTACTGGACCAGCGCCACGGCGGGGCTGACATAGGTCGAACCCAGCTGGACGATGATGGAGGCGCCGGTGAGCAGGATCAGACCGCGCAGGAAGTCGCGCGGGCCTGTGCGGCCATTGGGGCTGAAAAGGACATAACCGACGTCCATGATGGGTTCGCGCTCCTGTTCCGGTGTTCCGGGCGGATGTCTCTGGCCGCCTCTTATCAATAAACGATAAATCTGTGCAACAAAAAAGAGCCGGGGAGGCGATCCCCGGCTCTTCCTGTTTCTGTCGGGCAGCGCCGGAAGGCGCGTTACGCGAAGGTGTCGACCGCGCCCGCGCCGGGGTTGATCGGGTCGTCACCATACTTGTTCGGACCCTTGGTGCCGGGGATACAGGCGATCACGATCGAGGCGATCGAAGCCAGCAGGCCGATGACCGGAATGAAGCTGGCGACAACAATGCCCAGATAGATCCAGCCGGTCTGGTTGATGTCGTGCAGGCGGCGGACGAACAGCGCGATGCTCGGAATGATGACGGCCAGGAAGTACAGGCCCAGCACGCCGAACAGCACCATGCCGATCGGATTCATGTTGCCGCTCTCGAAATCGCCCCCGAGGGCGACGGCGAGCCCGCCAACGACGGCACCGATGATGACGTTGAAAAGGGCGACCCACCAGTATTCCGAGCGCCGCGAACGGCCCTGGAAGTCTGTGTATCGCTGGAAGAACATTTTTACGGCTTCGGGAAAGCTGACCATGAGCTCGGTTCCTTCAGTTTGGCCGGCAGCGCACCATGCGCCGCCCGCATCCGGCAGAGGTGGCTGCTGTCTGGGTGCGCGGCGAAACAAATTGCCCCATTGGCAGCGTCCGGACCGACAGATCGGAATCAGCCCCCCGGCCTCCTGTGCGACAGGATAGCGCAGCAATTTGGTTATTGGGAGGTTAATTCAGCCCTCAGGCGAACTCGACCATGATTTCATCTGCTGCCACGCTATCGCCCGCGCTGACGTTGATGGATTTTACCGTTCCGGTTGCTTCAGCCCTGATAATGTTCTGCATTTTCATGGCTTCGACGACACAGACGGCTTCGCCCTCCTGCACTTCCTGGCCGAGCGCCACGTCGATGGACACAACCAGGCCGGGCATCGGAGAAATAATCAACTTCGACGTGTCCGGCTTCGGCTTCTCCGGCAGGCGGGCGTGGAAGTCGGCAATCTGCGGCGTGCAGACAAGGGCCCGCATCGTCACGCCCCTGTGGCGGAGGACATAGCCTTCCGTTCGGTCGGCGAACTTCACCGCGAACGGCTTGCCGTCCAGCGTGCCTTCGAGAAGGTGCTGTCCCGGCGTCCAGCCGGTTTCGAGCTTGTGGGGCTTGCCGCCATTGATGGTGATTTCAGCCGCGCCGTCATCCTCGTCCAGGTCCAGCGTGACCGGGTGCTGACCGTCGCCGAGAACGACCACCCAGTCGCGGCGCGCCTTCGCCAGCGGGCTCATCCGGCCGCTGGTCATGGCCGCGCGGCGCGACAGGAAGCCGTGCACATAGGCGGCCGTGCAGATGAGCTGGGTCTCCTGCGTCTTTGTCGGCGGAACACCGTCGAAGCCGTCGGGGAACTCGTCCTTGATGTAGGCCGTCGTGATGTTGCCTGAACGGAAGCGTTTCTCGTCCATCACAGCGGCAATGAAGGGGATGTTGTCCTGGATGCCTTCGATGTGGAACCGGTCCAGCGCCTCGCCGTGCACGTCGAGCGCGGTGTTGCGGTCTTTCCCGTGGGTGATCAGCTTGGCAATCATCGGGTCGTAGAACATCGAGATCTCGTCGCCCTCGCGGACGCCCGAGTCCATGCGCACTTCGCCCTTGCCGAGCTTGCCTTCGCCCGGCGGATGGAAGCGCTTCAGGCGGCCTATCGACGGCAGGAAGTTGCGATACGGGTCTTCCGCATACACACGGCTTTCCACGGCCCAGCCATTGATGCCGATGTCGGACTGCTTGAGCTTCAGCTTTTCGCCGGCCGCCACGCGCAGCATCTGTTCGACAAGGTCAACGCCGGTGATCATCTCCGTCACGGGATGCTCCACCTGCAGGCGGGTGTTCATTTCAAGGAAGTAGAAGCCCTTGTCCTTGCCGGAGACGACAAACTCCACCGTGCCGGCGCTGTCATAGTTCACGGCCTTGGCGAGCGCGACGGCCTGTTCGCCCATCTTCTTGCGGGTTTCCGGATCGAGCAGCGGCGAAGGTGCTTCCTCGATGACTTTCTGGTTGCGGCGCTGGATCGAGCACTCGCGCTCGTTCAGGTAAATGCAGTTGCCATGCTTGTCGCCGAGCACCTGGATCTCGATGTGGCGCGGTTCAAGGATGAATTTCTCGATGAAGACGCGGTCGTCGCCGAAGGAGTTCTTCGCCTCCGCCTTCACGGCCGGGAAGCCTTCCTGCACGTCCTTGTCATTGTAAGCGACGCGGATGCCCTTGCCGCCGCCGCCGGCGGACGCCTTGATCATCACCGGATAGCCGATCTCCCTGGAGATCTTCACCGCCTCGGCAGTATCCTCAATCAGGCCCATATGGCCCGGCACGGTGGAAACGCCCGCTTCGGCCGCAAGTTTCTTGGAACTGATCTTGTCGCCCATCGCATCGATGGAGTGGGCGTTGGGGCCGATCCAGCCGATCCCCTCCTCTTCCAGCCGCTTGGCGAAGCCGGGGTTTTCGGAGAGGAAGCCGAAGCCCGGATGGATCGCCTCTGCGCCGGTGGCCTTCACGGCCGCTATGATCTTGTCGGCAACAAGGTAGGACTCGGCGGCAGGAGACGGGCCGATATGCACCGCCTCGTCCGCCATCTCCACGGCCATCGAGCCGGCATCGGCATCGGAATAGACGACCACCGTTTTCACGCCCATGCGGCGGCAGGTCTTGATGACGCGGACGGCGATTTCCCCGCGGTTAGCGATCAGGATCTTCTTGAACATGCGTGTCCCGGCAGCCCCGTGTAATTGTTTCAGCCTCGGGGAGTTACGCCGGGCGCTGCAGCTTGTCCACAGATGACATAGCGGCAAAGGGGCTTGACTTTGGTCGCACCCAAATGTAAGTGAATGTTCACTTCTTTAAGATGGAGCCCGCAATGGCCCTTGTTCGGATTGACCTTGACCAGTTGCAGCAGGACGGCCTGATCGGGCCCGATCTTGCCCGTCTCATTGCAGAGCGCGCCCAGCCGGACGGCCGGGCCGGCCTGTTCGTTAACCTTGCGCTGATCCTCGGCGCCCTTGCTGTGGCGAGCGGGGCCATCGCGCTTGTTCCCAATGCAACGACCGGTCTTGTGCTGGCCCTTCTCGCCATCGGCGCGACCGAAGGGATCCGGCGCATGGCGCCCGGCGCATCGCTGAAAGTTCTTTCAGCGGGCCTTGCCCTGATGGGCGTGCTCGGCCTCGCCGGCTGGGTCGGCTGGGAATACCGGGACGTGGACGAAGCGACGATGCCGGCCCTGCTGATCACGCTGATCATGGGCGGCGGCGCGGCCTGGTTCCGTTTGGGCTTCCTTAGCGCCCTGGCCGTACTGGCGCTCGGCGCGGTGTTCGGCACAGGCACCGGCTACTGGCACGCCTGCTACGGCGTGTTCGTGGAACAGCCGGCGATCACCATCGGCGTCTTCGGCGCCCTTGCGGCCGGCCTGTATGCCGCCCGTGAGCGGATCGCGGCCGTCTGGGCGGATCTTGCTACCATCGCCGCCCGCACGGCTTTCTTCCTCGCCAATTTCGGCTTCTGGGTCGGCTCGCTCTGGGGCGACGACCTCGGCGAACGCTACCGCTACAGTGAAGGCCAGAGCTGGGAAGACTGGCGCGCCGCGACCACGCACATCCCTGAGGCGGTCTTCTCGCTCGGCTGGCCCGTGCTGCTGATCGGCACGATGCTGAAGGCGAAGCGCGGCGGATTCCTGTCGGTCACCGCCACCGTGTTCCTCGCGATCCACGCCTATACGCAGTACTTCGAGACCTTCGGGGCCCATCCGGAAACCCTGCTGCTGGGTGGCCTTGGCCTCGTCGCACTGGCGGTGCTCGCCGCCCGCTTCCTCAGGCGCGAGGTCCGGACGGCTTAGACTCGTCGCCGCCCTCGATCCTCTCCTCGAAGGCGCGCACGCGGGCCGTGAGCGAGACGAGGAAGGCGGTCGACCAGCTGATCAGGAGGAAGCCGTTCATGGATTCGGCAACGCCCAGCATCCGCCATTTGTGCGACAGGATGACGTCTCCGAAGCCGACCGTGGTGAAGGTGGAGGTGGAGAAATAGACCGCCGTTTCCATCTGGTGCAGCTCGCCCACCACAAGATAGGCAAAGGCATACATCCAGATTTGCAGCGAGTGCAGGGCGAACAGGCCGAAGACCACGCCCAGGATCGCGGCGCCCTGCCCCAGCGTCGAGGCATGGTGGCGGGGATGAACGCCGCGCTGGCGCAACAGCGCCGTCAGGCCCACCAGACCCACAAAGTGGATTGCAAAGGTCAGCGCCACCATCGCGGTGGCCACAGCCAGGTTCAGGAACAGCATCATCATTTGGACACTCCACACGCCGGCACCGTGCCTAACAGGCGCCCATTGAGCTTTCGTTGACGCGCCTCAATCCGGCCGCCACAAGCAAGCGCAACGACAGATGAGGAGGAAGGCCATGGCCAACATGAAGGATCTCGACGGACGCAAGGCACTGGTGACGGGCTCGGCCACAGGACTCGGCCGCTCCATCGCACTCAAGCTCGCCGAACGCGGCGCAGATGTAATCATCAATTGCACACGGTCGGTCGCCGATGCGGAGCAGACCGTCTCGGACTGCCAGGCCTTCGGTGCGCAGGCCCGCCTTGTCCAGGCTGACGTCTCGACCGAGGAAGGCTGCCGCGCCCTTGCGGAGGCGGCCGGGGCCTGGGGCCGGCTCGACATTCTCGTCAACAATGCCGGCATCACGCGGCATGCCCGCAACCACGCCGATCTGGACGCCCTCTCCCGCCAGGACTTCCTCGACATCTATGCCGTCAATGTCGCCGGCCCGTTCCTGATGATGCAGGCGTGCAAGGCCTTGCTGGCGAAGACCTATGAAGATGCCGGCCGGGCGGCCGCCGTGCTCAATGTCTCCTCGATTGCGGGCGTGACGGGGATCGGCTCCTCCGTCGCCTACGCCGCCTCGAAGGGCGCCTTCAACACCATGACCCTGTCGCTCGCCCGCGCACTGGCCCCCGCGATTCGCGTCAATGCGATCTGCCCGGGCTTTATCGGAACACGCTGGTTCAAGGACGAAATGAGCGCCGAGCAGTATCAGAAAATGGAGGCGGGTGTCGCAGCGTCAGTTCCGCTGCACGTCGCCAGCGGCCCTGATGACATTGCAGATTCCGCGGTTTTCTTCTGCTCCGATGCCAGCCGCCATGTGACCGGCGAGACGCTGCTCGTGGATGCCGGCATGCATCTCGGATACGCACCACTTGTTGCACGTTGAGTTGTTCGCACGCGCACAAAGCTGAGGCACCGGCGCCCGAGCCTGCTCAATTCCGCGGCGTTCTATGTTTCTGGAGCCTTAACGAACCAATTTTTGTCCTGCCCCGCCCGCGCTCACGCCAATCTGACCATGGCGCTCACGAAGCGTTCGATTCAAGAACGGGGAAGTTCAATCATGGTTTCCAAACTCTCACGGGCAGGGGTCGCGCTCGCCGCACTCGCGACACTTGCCGGAACGGCATTTGCGGAAGGGGAATGGTCTGCCAACGTTGCCCTCACGTCAGATTATGTCTGGCGCGGCATTTCGCAGTCTAATGAAGACCCGGCCATTTCCGGCGGCTTCGACTATGCCAATGGCATCTTCTATGCCGGCACCTGGGCATCGAACGTCGACTTCCAGGACGAACCGGAAGACACCAACATGGAAGTCGACTTCTATGGCGGCCTCGCCAGCGAATTCGCGAACGGCGTGACATGGGATGTCGGGGTCATCTACTACGCCTATCCGGATGCCGACACGGCTGACTACGACTTCTTCGAAGTCTATGGCGGCCTTGGCTACGACTTCGACAGCGGGGTGTCGGTCGGTGGCAAGGTGTCCTGGGATCCTGACAACCAGAACGTCTATATCGAAGGCTCGGCCGGCTATTCCTTCACGGATGCCTTCTCGGTCGACGCAACGCTCGGCAATTACAGCTTCGATGCTGGCGGCGACTACACGAACTGGTCGGTCGGGGCGACCTATTCGACGCCGGTCGGCATCGACCTCGGCCTGCGCTACTGGGATACGGACATCAAGGCCACCTCGATTGCCGAGGACCGCGTGGTGTTCACCATCTCGAAGAGCATGTAAGCGCGGATCCCTTCCTCCCAACCTGCGCGGGGACCATGCCCTCCTCCTTGCGCAGTACGGTGAAGGCCGCTGGTTCCCGTTCCGGAACTGGCGGCCTTTGTTTTTGCTGCTGCAGCACCTATCTTGGCAACGCACCCACACAATGAAGGACACAGGCACCTGGCTACCGAATTCACCCCCGTGGACGCCGTCGATGCGCTGGTTCCAGCCATCACGCTGCTGGGGTTCGGTGCCGCCGCCGCGTTGCTTTGCAAGGCTGCCCGGCTCAGTCCGATCATCGGCTACCTGATCGTCGGTATACTGATAGGCCCGCACGCGCTTCGCCTGATCCAGGAAAGCAGCGCCACGCACCTGCTGGCGGAGCTCGGCGTCGTTTTCCTCCTGTTCGATATCGGCATGCACGTCTCGCTGCGCGAGCTGAAGGAAAGCCGGCAGGACCTGCTCGGCCTCGCGCCTGCGCACCTCCTGCTGACCGGCCTCGTCAGCGCCACCGCCCTCGCCCTGCTCGGCGCAGACTGGCCGATCGCCATCGCCGTCGGCCTCAGCCTCGGCCTGTCGTCCACGGCGGTCGTTGCCCGCATCCTGACGGAGCGCGAGCAGAACTCCTGCCCGATCGGCCGCACGGCAACGCATGTCCTGATCTTTCAGGACATGGCCGCGATCTTCCTGATGATCTTCGCCACCTCGCTGGGTCGCGGCGACATGGGCGCCGAGGGCCTTGCCGGGCTCGTCTCCGAGCGCCTGCTCGGTGGGGCGGACGTGCCGCTGGCCGCAGCGCTGGGACTGGCCCTCGTCCAGGCCGGCCTGGCGTTCGCCGCCGCCGTCTATGCGGGCAAGTACCTTGTGAATCCGGTCTTTCGCACCCTCGCCGCAACCCGCAACGAGGAAGCCTTTACCGCCTTCACACTGCTGTTCGTCCTGTCGGCGGCCTGCGCGACGGCGATGAGCGGCCTGTCCCTGACGCTCGGCGCATTCCTCGCCGGCCTTGCTGTTTCCGGCACGCCGTTCCGGCATGAGGTGCAGACCGAGATGGCGCCGTTCCGCGGCCTGCTTCTTTCCTTCTTCTTCATAAGCGTCGGGCTCTCCATCGATGTCGGCGCGGTGCTGCGCAACCTTCCACTGGTCCTGCTGGGCACGGCGGCGATCCTTGCCGCGAAGTCCGGCCTCGGCTTCCTGGCCGCCCGGCTCAATGGCTGGAAGGCGCCCGGCGCGACACAGCTCGGCTTCCTGCTGGCGCAGGGGTCTGAATTCGCGCTTGTGATCCTTTCGATCGGAGCGATCTCCGGCGGCCTGCCGTCCGGCCTGCTGGGCAGTATCGTGGCGGCGCTTGTCCTGTCGCTGGCGGCGGCGCCGGTCTGGGCGGCGGCCGGCGTCCGCATATCGCGCGAACTGGTGCGCCGCAGCCAGGACGGCCCTGCCGCGCCAGCCCCGGCGCTCGACCGCCCGGTCATCGTCGTCGGCATGACGCAGACCGGGCGCCTCGCGGTGGACGCCCTGCAGGATCACAACATTCCCTATCTTGCGACCGAGTTCGATCCGGAGCGCATGCTCGCCGCGGTTGCCGACGGCTACAAGGTCTCCTTCGGCGATGCCTCCAACATGAAACTGGTCGAGGCAATCGGCGGCAACATGGCCCGCGCCATGGTGATCGGCTTTCCGCGCTATGAAGTCTCGCGCGCGGTCACCCAGACGGTGAACCGGCGTTTTCCCGACCTCAAGCGCTTCATTTCCGTCGATACCGACGAGGATTTCACGCGCTTCGGCGACCTCGGCATCCGCACCCACCTTTCGATCGGGGAACCGCGCGGCATCGAGATGGTTATAGACATGCTGCGCACGCTCGGCATTTCGGAAGCCGATGTGCGCGACTGGATGGGCCGCGAGGTCGACCTGTTCACCATCGGAGAGGCCGTTCCGGAAGACGAGGATGACGACCTGCCCCCGCAGGAAGCGGACATCGGACGCGCCGCCTGATCGGGGCTGGAATTTGCGCCTGAGGGGGTCTATAGGCATCGCCATTCCCCGAGGAGAGCAGATATGCGCATTGGCGTTCCAACCGAAATCAAGAAGCAGGAATCCCGTGTCGGCCTGACGCCGGAAAGCGTCGGCGAACTGGTGCGGGCCGGCCACGAGGTCAATGTGCAGGCAGGCGCAGGCCTCGGTTCCGGCTTCACCGATGACGCCTACACGGCCGTCGGCGCGAAGATCCTGCCGGATGCGGACGCCGTGTTCAAAGCCTCCGAACTGATCGTCAAGGTGAAGGAACCGCAGCCGGAAGAGACGGCGCGCCTCACGCCGGACCACACCCTGTTCACCTATCTCCATCTCGCGCCCGATCCGGTGCAGGCCGAAGGCCTCAAGAAGTCCGGCTGCCTCGCCATCGCTTATGAGACCGTCACCGACGACCAGGGCGGCCTGCCGCTGCTGCGCCCGATGAGCCAGGTCGCCGGCCGCATGTCGATGCAGGTCGCCGCCTGGGCGCTGATGCGCACCAAGCGCGGACGCGGCATCCTGCTCGGTGGCGTGCCGGGCGTTGCGCCGGCAAAGGTCGTCATCATCGGCGGTGGCGTCTCCGGCACCCATACCGCCGAGATCGCCGTGGGCATGCGCGCGGACGTAACCGTCTTTGACCGGAACAATATCCGCCTCGCCGAACTCGACGAGCAATTCCGCGGCAGCCTGAAGACGATGTACTCCACGGCCGCCTCGCTC
Source organism: Hyphomonas sp. (assembly GCA_020638455.1). GTDB lineage: Bacteria > Pseudomonadota > Alphaproteobacteria > Caulobacterales > Hyphomonadaceae > Hyphomonas. The sequence continues at coordinate 399,138 of JACKIK010000001.1, forward strand.
GCCGAAGCAATCAAGGACGCAGACCTCGTGATCGGCGCCGTCCTGATCCCCGGCGCGGCGGCCCCGAAACTCGTCAGCAAGGCGCAGCTGAAGACCATGAAGCCCGGCGCAGTGCTGGTCGACATCGCCATCGACCAGGGCGGCTGTTTCGAAACCAGCCACGCCACCACGCATGAAGACCCGATCTATGAGGTCGACGGCGTGCTGCACTACTGCGTTGCCAACATGCCCGGCGCCGTGCCCCGCACCTCGACCTACGCCCTCAACAACGCCACCCTGCCCTTCGTGATGCAGATCGCGAACATGGGCGCGCGCGAGGCGATCAACGCCAATCCGCACCTTGCCAACGGCCTGACCGTGGACGCCGGCAAGATTGCGCACGAAGCGGTGGCCCGCGACCTCGGCGACGAATACGTCCGTCCGAGCTGGCTGAAGGGCTGATTGCACCTGATCAAGCGTAATAAGTCCGGACTTCTTTCAGCCAGGCAAGGCGCGCGCGGAGCTCATATGCAGCGCCTGACACAGCAAGGGCGTCCACGTCACGGCCTTCCGCCTTCAGCTGGTCCATGCTTCGCTCGACGCGGCGCAGGGACGCCCGCGTCGCGTCCATCATCTCTTCGATGACGGGCACGCGTTCGCCGGGCGCAAGCAGTCTGACAAAGTTCAGGCGGGTCCTGATCGGATCAGCCGCCGGCTCGCCGATCCATTCGGGGACCGCCTTCAGCCAGGCCTGGGCGGCTTTCTTTCCTGCTGGCGTGACCGAGAGCTCGTTTGAGCCCCGGCCATCCGATGCGACGGCATGGCGGTCAAGCAATCCTCTCTCGGTCATCCGACGGATCAGTGGATAGATCGAGCCTGTGCTGGCATGCCAGGTCGAGGTCAGCGATTCTTCGAACTGCTTGCGAATGCTGTAAGCGGTGCACGGCCCTTCGAGCGCAATCAGGGCAAGCACGCAGGCCTCCAGTTCCGTCATGCTTTTCCGGTCATTCGTGTCTGCACTTGCCATGATCCGTCCTTTGCGTCATTTTAGTGCGAATCGCATTATTTGGAGGCGTGATCAAGTATGACCCGCACGAACTCATTGAAACGACCGGCGACCTGGTTGCTCTGGGCGTTGCCCTTGCTGTTTCCACTGGCCCTGCCGGGTCTGGGCGCGCTCTTCTCGCTCGGCGTCGTCGTTCTCGCACTCATCTTTCACAAGGACGCCCGGCGCGCGACGCTGCGCTGGTGGGGAGACAATCCGGCAGGTGCGATCGCACTTGGCGTCGGAGCCGGCGTGCTCATCCACTTCAGTTTCTCGGTTCTTGTGGAGCCACTGATCCAGACCCTTCTGGGTCAGGAGATAGACCTGAGCAACTTCGACGCGGTGAAAGGCAATCTCGCGAATTTCCTGATCCTGCTGGCCGTGGGCATTCTGTTCGGCGGTGTTGCGGAAGAGCTTATTTTCCGGGGCTTTGTCGTCGGCTGGGGCACGAAGCTGTTTGGGGGTGGAGCGATCCCGCTCGTCATTGTCTCGGCTGCTGTTTTCGGCTTCGCCCATCTCTATCAGGGGCCGTCCGGCATGCTGACCACCGGGCTGATCGGAATTCTTTTCGGTACCCTGTATCTGGTGTCCGGCCGTCGGCTAGTCCCGTGCATGCTCGCGCACGCGACCCTGGACATTCTCGGCATCACCGAACTCTATGTCGGGCACCCATTCCTGCCGCCCCTGTTTGGCACCTAGCCTTTCAGCGCTGCAATCGCGTCGTCGATGGTGGCGCGGGGGCGGTCGAGGATGGCGGCGATCTGAGCGCGCTGCTCGATGGCCAGCCACAGGCCGAGCACTTCGACGTCGACCACACGCCACTCCCCGTTTCGCATCACAACGCGCCAGTGAACCGTCATCGGCTCCTCGTCTTTGCGCGTGATACGGGTCTCGACAATGGAGTCGGTTGGGCTGCGATCCTTCGACCCGACCACGTCGACGCGGGCGCCGCTGAACTTGTCGGCATTGTCGCGGAACGTGCCGGCGAGGAAGAGGCGGAAGGCCTCGGTAAAGCGTGTCTGCTCGTCGGCGCTGATGGTGCGGGCGTGCTTGCCGAGCGAGAACCGAGCGACAGTTGGCACATCGATTGTTTCGGTAAAGACCGCCTCACCCCTGACCGGGTCTGCAATGTCTGCAGCAGCCTTGGCGATCAGCGCCTCGGCGTCCGGCCCCGCAAGGGCGGGCAGTGAAAGGAAGGAGACTGCGGCTGCGGCGAATGCGGCGCGAAACATGGCGGTGGTCCTTCAGGTCCCTGGCCTTGTGCATTCACAAGGCGTGCCACCCCGCTACGATCCCGGGCGGAGTATACGCCCAAATGGGCACGGGCTGCTGGCATCGCAGGACCGGTAGCAAACGAATCCTTAACGGCGTGGCATTCGCGCAACAGGAGAGTCGGACGCTCTGTGTCACCTCGGGCAGGGCAATCCTGAGCTTGTGTCATCGCGAAACGAAGCGAGGGCCACCTCAGTTAAGCAGCCTTGAGCCCGTTTCATCGCGAAGCGCAGCGGAGCGGGAAACACCTAATGATTCATTCACTCGCCAAAATCGATCCACCGGATCGATTTTTTGGCGCAAGACGCCAACCGCGAGTGAATGGTACGCGCTGTGGGACTCGAACCCACACTCCCGAAGGATGGGGATTTTAAGTCCCCTGTGTCTACCATTCCACCAAGCGCGCATCCGCGGGGCTGGACTTATCCGGTTTTGCCGGGGGATGCTATCGGAAGAGCTGCCTTCCCGGCCCGGCGAGAGAGGACGAGACCGATGCTACGCGCCCTGCCCATCCTTTGGTTTATCCTGGCTGCCCTTGGCGCAGCGGCGCAACTGATTGTCTCGGCAGGCTTCGGCACCGGCGACCCGCTGACCGCGGCCTACCCGATGATCGCGGTCGCCTCCTCCGCCCTGCAGGGTGCGATCGGCGCAATTGCGGCAGCGCTGGCCTACCTTCTGATCCAGCGGACGCGGCCATCCCTGTCGGTGGCGATCATCGGATACAGCCACCTGTTCCTGGCGGCGGCGGCACGCATCGGACAGGCCATCGGAGACCTGCACCGTACCCGCATGCTCGCAGGAAGTGCCACGGCCGACTATTCGGTGATCGGCTTCGCCTACACCGCCGCGAGCCTCGCCAGCCTGCTGGCCGGTATCGTCTTCATTCTTGCCCTGGTCGTGGCCCTCAATACGCGCACGGAACGGCCGCAGGATGTCTTCTGACGGGCGCCGGTCCTGCGCTCATAGGCGAAATCTATGGCTCGCATAGACATTTCCCTGCGGCGTTTATATCCATTCTAATATTCGAATTTTCTAATTATCTAAAACGCAGCCGCACCACAGCCGTGGCGGTGCCCAAGATTGATCAACCCGCAAGGAGACACCCATGACCGATTCCTCCCAGGTCACTTACACGCAGCATTCCATGCCCCGCCTCAATGAGCCGGCCCCGGACTTCGACGCCGTCACCACGCATGGCCGCCGCCGCCTTTCCGACTATCGCGGCAAGTGGCTGATCCTGTTTTCCCACCCGGCCGACTTCACGCCGGTCTGCACGACCGAATTCATGGCCTTCGCCCGCGCCCACGACAAGTTCGCCGCGCTGAACACAGAACTGCTCGGCCTCTCCATCGACAGCAAATATGCCCACATCGCCTGGGTGCGTTCGATCAAGGAGAATTTCGGCGTCGAGGTGAAGTTCCCGATCATCGAGGATCTCTCGATGAAGGTCGCCAATGCCTATGGCATGATCATGCCGGGTGCGGACGATACGTCCGCCGTGCGCGCCACCTTCATCATCGACCCCGAAGGCGTGCTGCGCGCCATGGTCTACTATCCGATGTCGAATGGCCGCTCGATCGATGAGTTCCTCCGCCTCGTGACGGCGCTGCAGACCTCCGATGCCAACAAGGTGGCGACGCCGGAGAACTGGCAGCCCGGCGAACAGGTAATCGTGCCGCCACCGCAGACAACAGAAGCCGCCGCCGCCCGTGAAGGCGAAGGCTATGAGTATACGGACTGGTATTTCTCGAAGAAGTCGCTCGAGAACGCCTGATCCGATCCGCTGATCCGGAGAGCCCGGGGCGCCCTGCCCCGGGCTTTCTGTTTTGGTCTCAGCTCACTCGTTCGAACACCGCCGCGAGGCCCTGCCCGCCGCCGATGCACATGGTCTCGACGCCGTAACGCGCTTCGCGCCGCTCCATCTCGCGAAGAAGCGTGGTCAGGATGCGCACGCCGGTGCAGCCGACCGGATGGCCCAGCGAAATGCCGGAGCCATTCACGTTCAGCCGCTCCATATCGTCATCGCTGAAGCCGAGCGCCTTGGTGCAGGCGAGCACCTGCGAGGCGAACGCCTCGTTAAGCTCGATCAGGTCAACATCCTTCAGTTCCAGCCCGGCGCGCTTCAGGGCCTTCTCCGTCGACGGAACAGGTCCGATGCCCATGACTTCCGGGCCCACCCCGGCGACGGACCACGAGACAAGGCGCCCCAGCGGCTTCAGTCCGTACTTGTCCGCCATCTCGCGCGTGCAGACGATACAGGCCGCCGCGCCGTCATTCTGGCCGGACGCATTGCCCGCGGTCACCGTCGCATCGGGGTCCATCTTGCCACGGATCGGGCGGAGGGATGACAGCTTTTCCAGGCTTGAGTCCGGGCGCACATGCTCGTCGGTGTCGACGACAATGTCTTCCTTGCGCCCCTTCACCGTGAACGGAATGATTTCCTCGGCGAACTTGCCGGATGCCTGCGCTGCGGCGGCTTTCCTGTGCGAGTTCACGGCGAATGCGTCCTGCGCCTCCCGCGTGATCTGGTAGTCGCGGCGGAGGTTTTCCGCCGTCTCGATCATGCCGCCCGGCACCGGATGGAACTTGCCGCCAGCCGTGTAACGCCCCCGCGACAGGCCGTCGTGCAGGGTCAGGCCGTCACCCTTGAGGCCCCAGCGCATCTCGATCGAAAAGAACGGCGCATTCGACATGCTTTCCGCGCCGCCCGCGATGACAAGGTCGTTCGCGCCAGAGCCGACCTGCATGATTGCATTGATCACCGCCTGAAGGCCGGAGCCGCAGCGCCTATCGATCTGGTAGCCGCCCGTGCCGGTCGTCAGCCCTGCATCGAGCGCCACCATGCGGCCAAGGGCCGGCGCTTCCATGCTGGGATAGCACTGGGCGAAGATACAGTCTTCCACCGCCTCCGCCGGCACGCCGGTTCGTTTCATCAACTCACCGATGACATGGCTTGCCAGTTCGTGGGCGTGCACCGTCTTGAAGCTGCCGCCAAAGGCGCCGACGGCGGTGCGGACCGGTTCGCAGATTACGACATCTCTCATCATCCTACCCCTGCTGGTCGCGGCCACGGGCAGTGACCTGCTTGCGCGCTTCTTCGACCGCGTCGGCCGAGACCGAGTTCGCATGCTCAATCGAGCGCTTCACCTCTTCCTTCATGCCCTCGGCGAAACTCATGCCGAAGCCGTCATCGATCACCGCCTTGTACTTACGCAGCAGATCCGGCTGGGTGGAGCACATGTCATGGGCGAGCTTCATCGCCGCCGGAACGAGGTCATCCGGCGCATAGACGCGATTGACCAGCCCCCAGCGTTCGGCGGCCTCGGCGTCGAGATAGTTGCCTGTGAAGGAGAGTTCCTTGGCGCGGCTGGTGCCGATCAGGCGCGAGAGCTTCTGTGACAGGCCCCAACCCGGCATGATGCCGACACGCGCATGTGTGTCGGCGAACTTCGCATTCTCCGAAGCGAGCAGCACGTCGCACATCAGGGCAAGTTCGAAGCCACCGGTAATGGCAAAGCCGTTGATCGCGCCGATGACCGGCCACGGATAGGCTTCGATCGCGGCGAGGATGTCGATCGATTTCGCGTCGTCCTCCCGGCCGAGCGCAAAGCCTGTCTGGCCCGCTTCCTTGAGATCGACGCCTGCCGTGAAGGCGCGGCCCGAGCCCGTGAGCACGACGGCGCGGATGTCGGGGTCAACCTTCAACTCGGTGAACACACGCACGATCTCGCTACGCAGCGCCCGGCTCAGCGCGTTCAGCGCGTCCGGGCGATTGAGGGTGACGAGCGCGACCGGGCCGTCGCGCTCGACGAGAATGATATTGTCAGCCATTCCAGGCCTCCTCTGCTTACTGGGCGATGGGCGACGACGCCTTCTGGTTCGTGAACATGTGCGCAACGCCGATCAGGAAGCCGATCACCGCGATAACGCCTGCGACAGCGAACAGGCCGAATTTCAGCGGCGTCAGCCAGTCCTTGGCATCCAGCAAATCGACCGCACCTGACAGGGCGAGCGCTTGCACGACATTCTCAGCAAGGTCGACAATCGCGCCTGCAAAAGCCGGAACGGCCGCCAGGTAGCGGAGCTTGCCGAAGAAGCGAAGCGCCATGCCGACGAAGAAGGCGCCATAGGCAATCGGATACAGCGTATCGAGCAGAAGGGTGACCCAGAAATGGGTCCAGCGCTGCCCGGAACTCATCGCGGCAATCAGGGTCGGTGTACGAGTCAGGAATTTCATGAATTGGCGTCCTCCAGCCGCTCGGGTCTTACGCCCGTTTCCGCAATGATGGCCTCGAGCTTCGCGGCCACCTCCTCCACAAGGTCCTCTCTAATCGTCGATGCCACAAGATGCACGCCATTGTCGCCCAGGGACCGGAACCAGGGATAGGACCCGAACGCGACGTCCGGAATTTCCTTCGCCAGTGCGCCGAGCGGCTCGGCAATGTCCCCTTCCCGGAGCCCGACCCCGCGGATCGTCACCTTGTGCACCACGGCCCCGGTTTCGAGGCGCGGGCCGACATCCTCCAGCATCGCCCGGGCGACCTGCGGCACGCCCGCGAGCGTGAACACGTTGCCGGTCTGGAAGCCGGGTGCGCCGGAGACCGGATTGGCAATCGGGCTCGACCCGTGCGGCAGGCGCGCCATGCGGCGGCGGGCCGGCGTGTACTCCGTGTTCATCGCGGCATAGCGGGCCGCCAGCATGGCGGTGGTTTCCGGATGCTCGGAAATCCCCACTCCGAACGCGGCGGCAATGGCGTCTGCGGTGATGTCGTCGTGCGTCGGGCCGATACCGCCCGTGGTGAAGACGTAGGTGTATTTCACGCGCAACTCGTTCACCGCCGCGACGATCTCCGCCTCCACATCCGGCACCGTCCGGCTTTCCCGGACGGGAATGCCAAGCGGCGCGAGATACTGGGCGATCTGCTGCAGGTTGATGTCGCGCGTGCGGCCTGACAGGAGCTCGTCCCCGATCAGCAAAACGGCAGCAGTGGGCTGGTTCCTCGCCATGGGCCAGCACTTTGCCCAAACCGGTTGGCTTCGCAAGGCTCTCCGCAGGGGAAGAGGGCCGCACCAACTGGCTGTTCCGGGTGGAAATTTTCATCATTTGCTGCCACATTGGCCGCAGACGACAGAAAGTTCCCGCAATGACCGACACGAGCCTCATCCTGCCCATGCGCACGGGCGAAATCCGCACCCACGACACTGAAGGCTTCGAGGGCATGCGCAAGGCAGGGCGCCTCGTCGCGGAATGCCTCGACATGCTGGTGCCGGAGGTGAAGCCGGGCGTCACGACGCAGCATCTCGACGACCTCGTGCGGGAGTTCGTGCTGGATCATGGCGCGACCTCGGCGACGATCGGCTATCGCGGCTATCGCCACGCCTCCTGCATTTCGATCAACCATGTCATCTGTCACGGCATTCCGGGGCCGAAGCCGCTGAAGGAAGGCGACATCGCCAATATCGACGTGACGCTGATCCTCGACGGCTGGCATGGCGACCATTCGCGCATGTACGGTGTCGGCGAAGTAAAGCGCAGGGCCGAACGACTGATGGAAGTCACCTATGAAGCCCTTATGGCCGGCATTGCGCAGGTGAAGCCGGGCAACCGGTTCGGCGATATCGGCGGGGCGATCAGCGACATTGCCCGCAAGAACCGCATGTCCGTGGTCGAGGATTTCTGTGGCCACGGCCTCGGCCGCCTTTTCCATGACGAGCCGAACGTGATCCACTCGGCCGACTACGGTACCGGGCCAGAGCTGAAGCCAGGCATGTTCTTCACCATCGAGCCAATGCTGAACCTCGGCCGCAAGGATGCCGCGATCCTGCCCGACGGCTGGACGGCCGTGACCCGCGACCGCCAGCTCTCGGCCCAATTCGAACATTCCGTCGGCGTGACCGAGACGGGCGTCGAGATCTTCACAGCCTCTCCGAAAGGCTGGCACCAGCCTTACAAGGTCTCGCTCTGATGCATTTTCGAACGGCGCTCGGCGCGTCGCTGTTGTTGCTCGCCGCGTGTTCAAGCGAAGCCTCCGAACGCGCCGTGCCACAGGAAACCATCGATGCGGCGGCCGCAGGGGTCGTCACCTATCCGCTGGCGCTGGACCCCGCCTGCCGGGACGGCCGCGCGAAGGCCTACGACCAGTGCTCGAACCAGATCGACATCTACTCGGCCGCGCTTGAACAGGCGCGTGCCGAAAACAAGGCCCTGCTTGTCATCATCGGTGCAGAGTGGTGCACCTGGTGCCACGCTTTCGATGCCACGCTGAAAGGCGCGACCGCGAACTATGACTACATCAACCGGCACAAGCGGGGCGATGTGAGCCAAGCGGCGCTGGACTTGGCGACCTATGTCGCTGCAAATTTCGTGGTCGTGCATGTCGAGGACGATTTTGCGCCCGGCGCCGACGAGGTCATCGCAGCGGCCGGCGCGCAGGACTATTTCCAGGAAAAGTACCCGACCATCTTTGCGGTCGGGCCCGACGGCAAGTTCGCGGCGAAGCTGAACCACCCCTATGTGAAGATCCTGAAGCAGGGCCTCAGCAGCTATCACGGCTACGACCGGAAGCTCGTCTTCGAGGAACTGAAGCGACTGCACACCGCTGCCCTTGGCGGCTGACGCACATTCCCGCCGGGATTATTTCCGTTCCCACTCATCCTTCGGGTCGAGGATCGATTTCGGCCCCGGCCCGTCGAGCCACGCTTTCGTGTCCGCGTCGCCCTTCAGGTACGCATCCCAGAACGCCGTCGACAGAACCTCGATATCGGGATGATGCGCCGGATTGCGTTGCGGCTGGCCCGGGCGCAGCTTGCGATCGGTGAAGGCGCTGTGCTGGGCGCCATAGAGCACGAGCTCATATTTTCCGCCTGGCGGCAGGGCCGGGTACACGGCCAGCCTGTCTTCCAGAGTTTCCCCGCCGACCGGGGCGATATCTTCCGTCCCGGTCATCAGCATCCACGGAATCGAGACTTCCGCAAACTGCTCTTCCGGATCTGAGGTCTTGCTGACCGATGGGCTGAACATGATCGCGGCATCGATGCGCGGATCGGTGAAGCGCGTGCCTGCGTGCGGCAGCGACTGGCCCGACACGCCTTCCGTGGTGCGGGCGCCGAAGGAATGGCCCGACATGCCGATATGGCTGAGGTCCATGCGGCCGGCAAAGCGCGGATCGTCCCGGTTGAGGCGTTCCAGCTGATCCAGCACGAAATGCACGTCCTCCAGGCGCGCGACATAGTTCTCGGCATTCGCGGCCTGCTTGAGCGCCTTCATCGCAGCGCCGGGGCCCTTGCCCTCCCAGACACTGTCGTCGCTGCCGGGATGCTGGATCACCACGACGACATAGCCGCTGCGGGCCCAGTAATCGACGAGATAGCCGGCGACATCGAGATTGCCACCCAGACCGTGGCTGTAGATCACGACCGGGGCCGGGGCAGTCGTCTCCGGCAGCACGATGCGCACCGGCAGCGTTCGCGCACGCTCCGCGTCCGTCAACGCGAAGGTCTCGGTCGCCCCATGCGCGGCTGGTGGCGGCTGCGACGGATCGGCGGGGCTCGCGCAGGCCATCGGCGCGAACAGCAGGGCGAGCGGCAGAACAAGCTGCCGAATGTGTCCGGACATGAAAGGCTCCCAATCAGCTGTGTGGGGTGTAACGCATGAAGCGGCAATTTCCGTCGCGCCGGCAAGAAAGATTGGCTACCACAGCTTCATGACGGAAGCGCCTCCACCTCCCCACTGGCAGGGCCATCGCGAGCGGCTGCGGTCCAAGTTGCTGTCGCGCGGGGCCGGCGCGCTGGACGATTACGAGATCCTCGAAGTCCTCCTGATGGCGTTCATTCCGCGGCGCGACGTCAAGCCGATTGCCAAGGCGCTGGAGACGAAATTCGGCGGCCTGTCCGGCATTCTTGCCGCACCGGCGGCAGACCTCGTGAAAGTCGACGGCATCGGAGAAACCGTGGCGGCCTATCTCAAGGCGGTGGCGGAGCTGCAGTCCCGCGCCTCACTGCAGGAGATCCGGCGGCGGGAGGTCATCTCCTCCTGGTCGGCCCTGCTCGCCTATGTCCGCCGGGAGATGCAGCACGAGGCCCGGGAGCAGTTTCGCGTCCTGTTCCTGGACCGCAAGAACCAGCTGATTGCCGACGAGATCATGAGCCGGGGCACGGTGGACCATGCTCCCGTCTATCCGCGCGAAATCGCCCGGCGGGCGCTGGAACACTCGGCTTCCAGCCTGATTCTGGTGCACAACCACCCCTCCGGCGACACCACGCCCTCCCGTGCGGACATCGACATGACGCGCGAAATCATCGATGCGCTGACCGCCTTCGACATCGATGTGCACGACCACCTGATCGTCGGAACCCATGGAATCACCAGTTTCCGCTCTGCCGGCCTGATCTGAGCTGACGTGACGATAAGACTTGCGGCCTTGGCCCAGCACACTACCGTAGTCCCGACGGCAGCATGCGCCCGGCCGAGAAGCGCGGCGCCGCCATGTGGAGGAGAGCCAGTATGACCGATACAACCGCGGGCCGGGCGGCCCTGCCCGGCTATGTCACAGGTTTCGGTTCACGCGGCTACAGGCTGTACGTCCTGATCTCGCTGATGGCGGTCTACACGCTGAATTTCATCGACCGGACGGTGCTGACCGTGGTCGCACAGCCGATCATCAACACATTCGGCCTGGATGACGCCCAGTGGGGCCTGCTCAACGGGCCGCCCTTCGCCATGTTCTACGCGTTCATGGGCATCCCGATCGCGATGTGGGCCGACCGCGGCAACCGGGTCTTCATCATTGGCCTGTGCATCATCATCTGGTCGGTCATGACGGCCCTGTGCGGGCTGGCCGCCGGATTCGTCTGGCTGCTGCTGTTCCGCATCGGGGTCGCGATCGGCGAAGCCGGCTGCACCCCACCGGCCAATGCGCTGATCACCGACTACTTCCCGCCGAAGAGCCGTGCCAATGCGCTCGGCATCTATTCGATGGGCGTCACGCTTGGCGGCGTGCTGGCGCAGCTGTTCGGTGGCACCATTGCCTCGATCAAGGGGCCGGCCATGGGCAGCTGGCTCGACGGTCTCGGCCTCGGCTTCCTGTTCGATCATATCGACTGGGCGACGGTCGACGGCTGGCGCATCGCCTTTGTCGTCATCGGCGCGCCAGGCGTATTGCTTGCCTTCCTGCTCTGGTTCACCGCGAAGGAGCCGCCGCGCGGCTATTCCGATCCACCGTCGGGGCATATGGAAAAAGCAGGCTTCTTCGAAGCGTTCGCCGAGTTCGGCCGCAAGCCCACATTCTGGACCCTGTCGCTCGGCGCCGCCTTCGTCGCCTTTGTCGGCTACGGCCTGATCACCTTCCAGGCGCCCTTCCTGATGCGCGTGCACGGCGTCAGCCTGCACGAAGCCGCCGTGAATTACGGTGCCCCGCTGGCCGCCGTGGCCGCCGTCGGCACCTTCCTCGGCGGATACCTGTCGGAGAAGCTTTCCGGACGGTTCCCCAGCGTGGCGGCCTGGCTTCCGGGCGTCGGACTGCTGATCGCCATTCCGGCCTATACCGCCGCCTTCCTCAGCCCGTCCCTGTCCACCGCTTTCGGCCTTTGGGTTATCGCCGCGGTCGCCCACTATGCCTATCTCGGCGCGCAGTACACGGTCGGAACGGCCATCGTCAGTCCGCGCTCGCGCGCGACAACCATTTCCGTCCTGCTGCTGATCATCGCGCTGATCGGAAACGGCATCGGCCCCCTGTTCACGGGCTGGATGAGCAAGCATTTCATGATGGCGAGCCTGGCGAAGCAGGGCCTCGCGGATCAGTTCTCCACGTTCGAGCCGAAATTCTGCGGGCCGAATGTCGCGCAGCTTGGCGATGCAGGCCCGGCGCTTTGCTCGGCCTATGCCGAGGGCCTGCGCCAGTCCATGGTGGCCACCGTCATGGTCTTCTTCATCGCGGCAGTCTGCTACTTCCTCGCTGCCCGCACGTTCCAGCGCGACCGCTACAGCCCGGCAGGCCCGGCGCCGTGAGGAACTGACGCCCATCCCGACTGACTGACAGGAGACGCCCATGAACGACGCCCCCGCAGCCCGGCCAGGATACGAAACCGGTTATGGCACGTCCGGCTATCGCGCCTATGTGCTCGGCACGCTCCTGCTCGTCTACATTTTCAATTTCATCGACCGTTCGGTATTCAGCATTCTGACCGAACCGATGCGCAAGACGTTCCGCTTCGAGGACTGGCAGATGGGCGTCCTCGGCGGAGTTGCCTTCGCGATCTTCTACACGACGCTCGGCATACCGATCGCGCGCCTTGCAGAGCGCCGGAGCCGGATCACGATCATCATGTTCTCGCTGGCGCTGTGGAGCGTGATGACGGTGATGAGCGGCTTTGCAGGCGGCTTCGTTTCCATGTTCCTGTTCCGGCTTATGGTCGGCGTCGGTGAAGCCGGCTGCACGCCGCCGGCGCAGTCGATGATCGCCGATTATTTCAAGCCATCGAGCCGGGCGACCGCTGCCTCCATCTATGCGCTCGGCGTGCCGCTCGGCGCCATGATCGCGGGCCTCGCCGCCGCTCCGATCAACGACTATGTCACCGGCAGCAATGTCCACGCCATGCTCGACGGCTGGAACATGACCTGGCTGCGCGACGCAGTGGACTGGCATTCTATGGAAGGCTGGCGGATTGCCTTCATCCTGGTCGGCCTGCCCGGTCTCCTGCTCTCCATACTGCTTGCCTTCACCGTGAAGGAACCGCCGCGCGGATACACCGATCCGCCGGGTGCCCAGAAGCCCGTGAAGATCAGCTTCGGCGAGGCCGCGCGCACGCTGATCCGCAAGCGCAGCTATGTGCATGTCGTGTTCGGGGCGGCCATCGCATCCTTTGCCGGGTACGGGATCGGCGCCTTCTCGACACCCTTCCTGATGCGGACTCACCATCTGACCACGACGCAGGCGGCGCTGATCTTCAGCCTGGTGCTCGGCCTGATGGCCGCGCTCGGTGTTTTCCTGTCGGGCTATCTCGCCGACAGGCTCGCGAGGCGCTATCCGACTGCCCTGTCCTGGATGCCTGCACTCGGCATGGGCGTTTCCGTCCCACTCTACTGGATCGGCTATCTCAGCCCCACCATCCCGATGATGATCCCGCCGCTGATGGCCGCCGCCACGCTGCACTATTTCTACCTTGGCGCCATGTACGCCGTCGCCACAGGCGTTGCCGACAGCCGCACCCGCGCCACCTCGGTTGCGCTCACCCTGTTCGTGGTCAACCTGATCGGCATCGGCCTCGGACCGACGGTGATCGGCTTCCTGTCGACCTTCATCAAGTCCGCCATGCTGGGCGGCAGCGATCTCGGCCTCACCATCGCGATCTGCAAGGATGCGGGCAACCTCGCCCCCGATGCGGCCGCGGCGTGCACCGGCGCCACGGCGAAGGCGCTGCAATGGTCGATCGTGATCTTCGCGACGCTCTATGGCTGGGCGGCCCTTCATTATCACTGGGCCGGCAAAACGCTTCAGCGTGACATGATCACCAGGGCAGCTTAATCCGGCTTCCATGGCCGTCTACACACAGGTTTCCGACGAGGCGCTGGCCGCCTTTCTTGCCGAGTACGATCTCGGCGTGCCGCTTTCCTTCAAGGGGATCGCGGAGGGCGTCGAGAATTCGAACTATTATCTTGAGACCTCGACGGGCCGTTTCATTCTCACCCTTTTCGAAAAGCGCGTGAACGCGGCCGACCTGCCCTATTTCATCGGGCTGAAGCAGCATCTTGCGGAGAAGGGCTTTCCCTGCCCGGAGCCCATCCATGGACGAGATGGCGAAGCGCTGCGCAGGCTGGAAGGCCGCCCGGCAGTGATCATCTCCTTCCTCGAAGGCCTCTCGCCCCGCAAGCCGAATGTCACCCAGTGCCGGGAGCTCGGCGCCGGCATGGCGCGGATGCACGCTGCCCTGGCCGACTTCCCGATGCGGCGCGAGAACGATCTCGGCCCGGCGGCCTGGCCGCGCCTGTGGAAGGGCCGGGAAGCGGATGCCGAAGCGCTGCAGCGCGGCCTCGCCGACCAGATCTCGGAAGACCTCGCCGCAATCGCTGCGGTGAGGCCGGACGCACTCGACCTGCCGCGCGGCACAATCCACGCCGACCTCTTCCCCGACAATGCCTTCTTCCTTGGCGACACATTCTCCGGCGTGATCGACTTCTACTTCGCCTGCACCGATGCGCTCGCCTATGACCTCGCGGTCTGCCTCAATGCCTGGTCCTTCGAGGATGGAGGACGCGATGCGCTCGACTTCAATTTCTCCAAGGGCGCCGCGCTGATCGCGGGTTATGAAAGCGTCCGGCCACTGGATCCCGTCGAGCGCGAGGCCCTGCCCATTCTCTGCCGCGGTGCGGCGGTGCGTTTCTTCCTGACACGGCTCATCGATTGGTCCTCGACGCCCGAAGGTGCCCTCGTAAAGCCCAAAAACCCCCTCGAATATGCCAACCGGCTCGCCTTTCATCGCAAAGTGGCGACGGCGGAAGGGTATGGTGCATGAGCGAGCAGGGATCCGCGACGGGCTTGTCCGAACCCCTGCCCGCCTATGCCGGGCCGGTGCAGCGGCGGAGCTTCAGGCGGATCAAGCTCGGCTTGTTTCTGTCCTCCATGGCCGCATGTCTCGGCGTCACCCTTCTCGGCCTGCTTTGCACCAGCGCGATGACCCTCTCGCTCGGCCTGACGGGCGCAGCAATGAATTACGGCCTGCTCGGCAGCGGCGGCTTTGTCGGCGGCATGCTGGCCGGCTGCCAGCTTGCGACCTACAATTTCATTCTGTTCTTCATCACGGTGCCGGCGGCCTGGCTGGCGCTCGGCCTGTCGATCGGTCGCTTTCCTTATCGCGGTATCGTCCGTCGCCCGCCTTTCGTGCGCTGGGGGGCGATCTGGGGCGCCATCCTCGTCGGCACCACGACCGGCGGCTTCGGCCTGCTCCAGAGCCTCGCTACCGGCCTCGGTGCCCTCGTGTCCGGCGGATCCATCGGTGCCTTCGCAGGGGCGGGCTGCGGCCTGTTATTCTACACCATTGTGAAACCGGCGAACCAGCTGGCCGATGTGGACGTCAGCGTGTTCTGACGCTTGACGCGTGCGCCGAAGCCGCACACCTCAAAACCCATGACCGATACGATCGAAATCTGGACAGATGGCGCCTGCAGCGGCAATCCGGGCCCCGGCGGCTGGGGTGCGCTGATGCGCTGGAACGGCCACGAAAAGGAACTCTGGGGCGGCGACAGGGCCACCACCAACAACCGCATGGAAATGCAGGCGGTGATTGAGGCCCTCAACGCGCTGAAGAAGCCGTCAAAGGTCACGCTGCATGTCGACTCGACCTATGTGAAGGACGGCCTGACCAAGTGGATCCATGGCTGGAAGCGCAATGGCTGGAAGACGGCTGCGAAGAAGCCGGTGAAGAACCAGGACCTCTGGATGGCCATGGACGAGGCGTGCCAGCGCCACGAGATCACATGGAAATGGGTCAAGGGCCATGACGGCGACCCGGGCAATGAGCGCGCCGACGAGCTTGCCCGTCTCGGCACGGAGGAAGCGCGCGGCCGCTAGGCGACGAGCTGCCGGGCGGCAAGGTCGAGCAACGCCGGCGTGATCGCTTCGAGGTCGACCACTTTCATGGGCAGGTCATCGCGCCGCTTGCGGCTGCGGGCATAGAGCGGGTCGTAGTGTTCGCGGATAAGCTCGGCAGCGAGATCGGTGAATTTCCGCTCTGCAGCCATCGCTTTCCATTCGGCCACGGTTTCCTTCGACTGCAACGCGGTCAGCTTGTCGAGCGATGCGTTGAGCCGGTGCGCATCTTCGATGATGTCCGCATAGGCCGCCTGCAGGTATGTCGCCCGCGCCGCGACCGGCGCCCGCAGTTCGATCCGCGGCGCAGCCAGCATCGACCGCCACAGCCTGCGCGGCACGCGGCGGCGTCCGACCAGCGCGGACTCGGCTTCCACAAATAATGGCCGTTCCGGGTCGAAGGCCCGCAGGCGCCTCCATATCTCCGTCTCGAACAGACGCTGGGCCGGCTGGCCCTCATCAGCGAAATCACCGAACGCCGAGCCGCGATGACGCGCAAGGCCCTCGAGGTCGATCACCTGTCCGCCTGCCCGTTCGATGGCCAGCAGCAGGGCGGACTTGCCCGTCCCGGTTTGCCCGTCGATGAGGCGCACCGGCAGCAAGGGCTCGTCGCATTCGAGCCCGGCCACCACTTCGCGGCGCCACGACTTGTAGCCGCCCTTCACCACGCCCACCGGCCAGCCGACCGAGGACAGGATGGTGCCCATCGCATTCGAGCGCATTCCGCCACGCCAGCAATAGACCAGCGGCCGCCAGCTTTTCGGCTTGTCCACCAGCGCGGTATCGAGGTGATGGGCGATATTGCGCGCGACAATTGCAGCGCCGATCCGGTTCGCCCGGAACGGGCTCTCCTGCTTGTAGATGGTCCCGACGCGGGCACGCTCCGCATTGGAGAGGACCGGCAGGCTGATCGCGCCCGGCAAATGGTCGTCCTCGAACTCGGCGGGCGAGCGCACGTCGATGATTGTATCGAAGCGATCGAGGCTGGCCGGGCTGAGGTCGGAGACGGATTCCATGAAGGGCATGGCAGTGCCTTAGCAGGTTTTGTTTGCCTCGCCAGCAGGCCGCGCTGTATCCCTTCCCCCGAAGGAGTGACCCATGCCCGACACGCTGATCCCGCCGCGCCTGACATCGCTTGCCCATGGCGGCGGTTGCGGCTGCAAGCTGGCGCCGAATGTGCTGGCCGACATCCTAAGCGAGATGCCGCTGGCGCTCGGCTCGAAGGATCTGATCGTCGATGCCGGCACCAGCGACGATGCCGCTGTATACCGCGTCAACGACACGACGGCGCTCGTCGCCACGACAGATTTCTTCACGCCCATCGTCGATGATCCGTATACGTTCGGGAAGATTGCCGCCACAAATGCGCTGTCGGACATCTATGCGATGGGTGCAAAGCCCATCTTCTCGCTCGCCATTGTCGGCATGCCGGTGGACAAGCTGCCGCCGGAGACGATCCGCGCGATCCTCGCCGGCGGTCAGTCGGTTGCAGAGGCGGCGGGCGCGCCGGTGGCGGGTGGGCATTCGATCGATGTCGGCGAACCGATCTACGGCCTCGTGGCGCTGGGGCTCGGCCATCCGGACAGGCTGCTCCTCAATTCGAGAGCGCGGGCCGGCGATGTCCTGATCCTCGGCAAGCCGCTCGGCATCGGCATCTATTCTGCCGCGCTGAAACGGGAAATCCTGTCGCCGGAACAGTATGCCGAAATGATCGCGTTCACGACGCGCCTCAATACGCCGGGAACTGAGCTTTCCGCCATGGAGGGCGTGCATGCCGCCACCGACGTGACTGGCTTCGGCCTGCTCGGCCATGGCAGCGAGATGGCCCGCGGCGCCGGCGTCTCGCTCGTCATCGAGAAGGACAAGGTCCCGGTCTTCGAGGGCGCCCGCGCGCTTGCCAATGAGGGCGTGAAGACAGGCGCGTCCGGCCGCAACTGGGAGTCCGTGAAGGCACTCGTTTCAGGCGAGATGAGCCATGTGGAACGCGACCTGTTGTGCGACCCGCAGACCAGTGGCGGCCTGCTGGTCGCCTGCGCACCCGAGACGGCAAACGACGTGCTCGCACGCTTTGCCGCACACGGACATGTCGGCGCCGCGATTGTGGGCCGGGTCGAAAGCGGCCCCGCCAGCGTTCGCGTCGCTTAGGGCGCCATACAGCCGGCAGGATCGCGCTGCGCCCGCAGGATCGCTTCCTCGATCGGCTCCCCGCCCGCTTTCAGACGGTCGGACGGGAAGCCGTAAGCTGCCCCGTCCCGGTCGTCTTCCATAAGCTCCACAGCCTCTTCGACCGTCGCGAAGCCCTTCGCATCGCGCACCTCGATCACCTTTGCCGCAACGGCCAGCATGTTGGACGCGCCGTCCGGATCCAGAGCGGCATGCTCGCTGACGAAACACGCGCACAGCGCGTTGCCATCCGATCCGGCATTGGCCAGCTGTTGCTGGATGTCTGCGTCGCCATCGAACATGGCGTGGCACGTCGCCGCCGGGTCGGCAGCGGCCTGCGGAACCTCGGGCGCACTGGCGCAAGCCGCCACCGCCGCGACTGCCCCTGCCAGGGCGAGACCAGGTGCCCGCCGCATCGGACTCAGGCCGGAACCTTGCCGGCCAGCATGCCCGCCAGCTGGTTGGAGATGATGTCCTCAGCCTCTTTCATGATCCGGTCGATCAGTTCCTTGACCGTCGGGATGTCGTGGATCAGGCCGGCAACCATGCCACAGCTCCAGGCGCCGGCATCCATGTCTCCGTCGACCATGATCTTCGGATAGACGCCGGCGACTTCGCCGATGATGTCCTCGAACTTGATGTCGCTGCCGAGGCGCTTTTCCTTCTCCAGCAGGCGCTCGACGCCCGCATTGTTCAGCACACGCTCGGTATTGCGCAGCGGGCGCATGACGAGGCGGGTGTCGAGTTCGCTGGCCGCGACGATGGCCTGTTTCACGTTCTCATGGACCGGCGCTTCCTTCGTGGCGATGAAGCGGGTGCCCATGTTCATGCCCTGCGCGCCGAAGGCGAGCGAGGCGACAAGGGAGCGGCCGTCAGCCTGACCGCCGGAGGAGATGAAGGGAATTTCCAGCTCGTCGGCCGCCCGCGGCAGCAGGATGAAGTTCGGCACGTCGTCCTCGCCGGGATGGCCGCCGCATTCGAAGCCATCCACCGAGACCGCATCGCAGCCGATCGACTGGGCCTTCAGGGCATGCCGTACGGCCGTACACTTGTGGATCACCTTGATGCCGGCGCCCTGCAGATGGGGCAGCACGGCGGACGGGTTGTTGCCGGCCGTCTCGACGACTTTCACGCCGCCCTTGATGACGGTCTCGACGATTGCCGGATAGTCCGGCGGCGTGGTCGAGGGCAGGAAGGTGATGTTCACGCCGAACGGCTTGTCCGTCATGTCCCGGCAGCGGGCGATCTCGTTGGCGAGGTCGGCCGGCGTCCTCTGGGTCAGCGCCGTGATGATGCCGAGCCCGCCGGCATTCGACACGGCGGCGGCCATTTCCGCGAAGCCGACATAGTGCATGCCGCCCTGGACGATGGGGTGCTCGATGCCGAACATTTCGGTGATCTTGGTCTTCATGGAACGCGCTCCTCCGGTCTCGATTTTCCCGCATCCTTGGGGCAAGCAGCCGCCTGCTGCAAGCTTCACGGTAGGGAAGCCTGTCGCAAAGCTTCGATAGACACGGACGCGCGGATGGCAGAGAACGTGCGCCATGAAACATCTCATCTCCCTCCCCGCCTTCGCCCTCCTCGCTGCCTGCCAGCTTCTTCCCGCCGCCGCACCGGCGGGCACGGAACCCGTCCCTGCCGCCACGGAAACGGTGGCCGTGCCTGAACCAACCGTGCCGGAGGCGACGCCCACGCCGGCCGAGCAATGGCTGTTCGGCTCGGCCGAGGCGAATGTCGTGCTCCACCAGGACTGGAACGACATCGCATCCTATGTGGAGGCAAAGGTTGCGGCGCGGCCGAATGCGAGCGTGGTGCTGGCGTCCGGTGCGACTGCGGAAGCCCCTGCTTTCCTTGCCTGCGGCGACAAGCCGATGGCGGCCGTGTTCGATGCCGATGAGACGCTGCTGTGGAACCTCGGCTCGACGGCGGCGTTCACGCGGATGGGCATTGGCTTCGATCCGAAGGTCTGGGACCAGTGGGAAAAGACAGGCGCGGGCAAGGCCGTCGCGACGCCGGGGGTGCTCGATGCGTTCCGGCGGATGCGCGCAGCGGGCGTGGAGATCATCGTCAACACCAATCGCTCGGCGGAGAACGCCGCCGGCACCGAAGCAACGCTGAAGGCCGCGGGCCTCGGCGACTTCCATCACGGCACGACCCTGTTCCTGCGGGGCGATGCGCCGGACGGGTCCGGCAAGGATGGCCGCCGGGCGATGATCTCGGCGAACTACTGCGTGATCGCGCTGGCCGGCGACCAGCTGGGCGACATTGCCGACATCTTCAATGCAAAGGACCTCGCCCCGCCGGCCCGCAAGGCGCTGACCGATGCGCCGGTCTTCGGCCAGATGTGGGGCAATGGCTGGTTCATCCTGCCCAACCCGCTCTACGGCCCGTCCATCAAGGGCACGATGGACGAAGTGTTCCCGCCCGAAACCTATTGGCAACCGGAGGCTACCGAGTAGCACCATGATCGTCTTCATCCACGGCGTTCCCGATACGCCGGCGCTGTGGGCGCCGCTGACAGGCGCGCTCGGCCTTCAGCCTGCGGACTACAGCGCACCCGCCCTGCCCGGCTTCGGGACGCCATTGCCGGCCGGGTTCAGCTGCACCAAGGATGCCTATGCGGAGCATCTTGTGGGGCATATCGAGGAACTGGGCACGAAGGTGCACCTGGTCGGACATGACTGGGGCGCGCTGCTGGCGCTTCGCGTGGCGAGCCTGCGGCCGGACCTCGTCAGGAGCTGGTGCGTCACGAATGCGGTGATCGATCCGGACTATCGCGGCCATCAGACGGCGCGGATGTGGGCGACGCCGCTGCTCGGCGAGTTCATCATGCTGAACATGCGCAACAAAAAGCAGCTCGAGGCGGGCCTCATCCAGAGCGGCATGCCGGCGGACCTCGCAAAGAAGGAAGTGCCGCACATCGACAAGACGATGCGCCAGTCGATCCTGAAGCTCTACCGCTCCGCTGTCGGCCTCCGGTTCAGCGGAGCGTGGGTCACGGACCTCGCGCACCTGCCGTCACCCGGCCAGCTTTTCTGGGGCGAGACGGACCCGTATGTCGACCTCAGCGTTGCCGAACGCTTTTCAAAGCAGCATGGCGTGCCCCTGCATGTGGAGCGCGGCGTGGGCCACTGGGCGTGTGCAGAGCGGGCGGAGCAGTTTGCGGCTGTGCTGAAGGCACTGTGGGCGGGGGCTTAGAGCTGCACGCGAAAAGGCAGCTTTGCTGTTGCCGCGCCGCCATACGGCTTCGCCGTTCCCCCCCTCCGACCGCTTCGCGGCCACCTCCCCCGCAGGCGGGAGAGGATGCGCGTGCGGCTCTGGACCCCGGCTTTCGCCGGGGTGAGCGCCGGAGGGGCGGTCGGGAAGTGAGGGACCAGCACGCTTGCCCGGCAACGCGGGCTCCGCGTTCCGGCAAGGCAGCCTGATTTTGAGGAAAGCTCAGCCCGTGTCGGGCCAGCGGGCGAGGGCCTGGTTGATGAGGCTCGTGAAGGCACCGGCGATGAGGCCGAGGTCTGGTTTCAGCCTGTGCGTGCGGGCCATGGGCAGGACGTATGGCTTTGCGACACCCGCGGCCTGCCAGCGCTGGATTGTACGGGCGAGGCGGGTGGCGCGGCGGCGGGCGTGTTTCAGCACGTCGAGCATGGCCTGCCAGCGGGCGGTGACCGGGGCGGCATCGACGGGGCCCGGTTGCGGGATGTGCGCCACCGGCCGGAGGCTGTCCGGAAACGGACCGGACGGGGCCGGGGCGAGGCGGAAAATGAGGCGGCGGGCTTTGGGCCTGGTGTCTTCCGGGCGGAACCAGTTGCGGCCTTCCCGCGGCATCGACGGCGCGAGCTCCATGCTGAGGGCCATGAGGAAGATCAGGCGGCGGAGGAGCACGGCGAGGCGGCGGAGTTCCGAGGCGAGGCGGCGCTTCACTTTCTTTGCGATCGTGGCGGGAGACGCGTGCAGGCCGGCGATCACGCCTGCCTCGGCCAGCGCGTGGGCGAGGGTGTGCCAGCTTTGTCGGAGGAAGTCGTCGTGTTCCATGCGGGGGAGGATGGCATGGGGCGGAATGCCGTCTGATTGAGGGACGCAAATTGTCCCTAACCTGCTGAAAGTACGTCGCCAATTGGCGGGACAGCGATGTCTCCAATTCACGCGCTTTGACCTGTGCTACTCTGCTTATCCTTCAGATGTTTCTTCCGCCGGCGTACAAAACCGGAAACCTTCACGACCAAGGCTTTCCCCTCGCGCGCGACGCTCGCAACTTTACGTCGACGCTTGGGCCAATCGTCATTCTCTCCTTCCTTCAACTTCACCATCTCGTGAAGCGCCTGATTGCGAGCCTCTCTCCACGCATCCAGCCGAGCCGCAAGCTCCACAGCTTCAGAGTCGCCTTTCGCAAGTTTCACAAATGCTTTGATATTTGGGCCAAGTGGCTGGAATTGGCCCGCTTTTTCATGCCCCGGTTCAAACGCGTCAAATAGCGCCTCGAGACGGTCCGACAGCATGCTCTCGCAAAGCGTGATAGCTTCCAGAAAGTAGCCTTCCTGAATGGACATCGAGACATGCCCCATAGCAGCGCGATAAAGTGACTGCCGGACTCGACCATTCAGTTGATTTGAGGGCGCCCTTTTCTTCTTCACAAAAATTTACAGTCAGCAGCGCCACAAAGGCTATCAGCTCTCGTACCACGTCTTATGACAACGGTCACAGTGGTATCGAAATTTGTCTTTCTCCGTGTTCATCCCTACGCCGAGCGCACTCCCCACGGCACTGTTGGCACGGCTTTGTTCTGTCACGGTAGCAGTTTTCACACGAACACAATCTGACTCGCCGCAAAAGCGACATTCCTTCTTTGGGTTTACGTTTCCGAATTGTCGACCGTGATCAAACTCGGTGAAAAGAAGAACGCTCGAGTTGCTTTTCATGTATTCCTTCAATCTGCGGAAAGTCCAATCCATTGCCTTCCCTTCATCATGCAATGCGCTGAGCATTCGCGACAGTTCATCGGACGTTACATACTCTTGTCCAGCGGAGGACAATTCACTCTTCAGCTCATTCAGCTTCGAGTCGATCAGCGACTCTGTTGCCCATTTTTCATTTTGTTCTTGCGTAGCGAACTTGCGGGAAATCAGTGCTTGAACCAACAGGGCGACAACCGCGAAAACTACCAGAAGGATGACCCAAACAATTATCACTTGCGCATAGCTCCAGTACAATATGGAACCAATTGTGCTTGCAATCAAAAGGGGGAGAGCGAACGTGCAAATCCAAAGCAATATGCTCAGAACTACCCCGACTCTTTCATGATTACCTCCCGCTTTGGCAGAACAATAAGAGTACAATATTCTTAGAGCAGCAACCCCACGTCACCAAGCAGAAAGCAAGCTGCCAGCATCTAACATCTAGCATCCAGTACCATCGGACCAGTGCCTTCCCTACCAGTACCCGGCCGTGATTTCCTTTGCGCAGCCGGGCTTCCGGAGGGGAGGATTGGGGGGCGTATTCTCCCCCTCTTCATCATCCCGGATAAGCCCTTCGGGCCTATCCGGGATGACGAGGAAGGAAGCGGGGGGCGGCACGAAGGCCCCTGCCCGCTGGTCGTCAGGCGGCTTCCTTGCCGGGTGTTCCGAGTTCCTGTTTCACGCGTTCGGCCAGCTGGCGGACGGTGAAGGGTTTCGGCAGGAAGGAGACGGCGCGGTCGTCGTCCAGCTGCTGGGCGATATCGCGTTCGGCATAGCCGGAGATGAAGATCACGCGGGCATGGCCGAGCAGTTCCTTGGCTTCCCTGATCAGGGTCGGGCCGTCCTTGCCGGGCATGACCACGTCGGAGATGACGAGGTCGAAACTGTTCGGCTGGTCTTCGAGGATTTCCCAGGCTTCCTCGCCGTCGCAGGCCTCGTCCACTTCATAGCCACGCGAGCGCAATAGCGAGGCGGCGATGCCGCGCACGCCGTCCTCGTCCTCGATGAGCAGGATCCGTCCGCGTCCGGAGATGTCCATCGGGCGGGTCGTCTTCTCGCTGTGGAAGGTCTCGACCGGGGCCGGAATTTCCTCCGGCTTGAGGGCCGGCAGGTAGATGTGGAACGTCGTGCCCCTGCCGACATTGGACGTGGTGCAGATATAGCCGCCCGACTGCTTGATGATGCCGTAGACGGTGGCGAGGCCGAGGCCGGTGCCGACGCCCGGCTCCTTGGTGGTGAAGAAGGGCTGGAAGATCTTGTCCATGACGTCTTTCGTCATGCCGTGGCCGGTGTCTTCCACTTCGATCAGCATGTAGTCGCCATCCTCCACGAAGGAGAAGCCCTTGGCGTGGGCATCCTTGCCGGTGGCGTGGGCGGTGCGGATCGTCAGCTTGCCGCCATTCTTGTGGCTCAGCATGGCGTCGCGGGCATTGGTGGTGAGGTTGAACAGCGCGTTTTCGAGCTGGTTCTTGTCGGCCTTGATATAGGGCACGTCGCGGCCGTGCTTGACGTCGAGCTCGATCCGCTCGTCCAGCAGCTGGCGCAGGAGGATGGAAAATTCCGTCATCCAGTCGGTGACGGCGAAGACCTCGCGCTTGAAGGTCTGCGCGCGGGCATAGGCGAGCAGCATCTTCACCAGTTCCTTGGCGCGCATCGAGAATTCGTGGATCGACTGCAGGTGGGCATAGGACGGATCGCCCAGCGGGTGCTGGACCATCAGCTGCTCGTTGTTGAGGATGATGCCCTGCAGGACATTGTTGAAGTCGTGCGCGACGCCGCCGGCGAGCTGGCCGATGGCCTGCATCTTCTCGCCATGGGCAAGGCGGATTTCGAGCTGGCGCTGTTCGGTGATGTCCATGACATAGGCGACCGACGGGCGGCCGCTGCCGTCGAGGGCGACGAACACGTTGACGTGGCGCGGCTCCTTGCCGGCGATGCGGAGGCCCACCGGCTTGTCGATGGCATCGACCAGCGCGCAGGAGAGGACCTCCTCGCCGTCGTCGGCCTGGAACAGGCTGGAGAATTTCTGGCCGGGCGAGGCGAGGCCGTCGGTCATTTCCATCAGGGCCCGGTTGGCATCGAGGATGACGGCGCCCTGCACGCTGTCGCCCTGCAGGCGGACGGCGCCGAACGGGGCGTCGTCGAACATCGGATCGCCTTCGGCGGGGCGCGGCGGGCGCGAACCGGTCAGGGCGAAGCGCTCCTCGCCGCCATTCATGATCTGCGCGCTGGGCAGCAGGATGGTACGGCCGGAGGCTTCTGCTCCGCGGCCCGACCAGGTGGTGATCGCCTGCACCGGAGTCTCGATGCCGTCGCGGCCGCGCAGCTGGATGTCTGCCCGGCCTGGGGCCCCGGTCTTGCGGTCGCGGGCCAGCATCTTCACGAATTCCGGGCGCATGATGTCGTCGATGCGGACATTGCGTGCGGTTTCCGGCAGGCCCAGCGTGTCGCGCAGCCAGGAATTGGCATAGGTGATCGTGCCGTCCGGGCGGGCGGCAAAGAAGCCCATCGGGGCGTCTTCGACATAGAGGGATTTGAGATCCGTCGCGCCGGTCGCCTCGCGCTCGCCGGCGATCGGACGGATGCGCCAGAGCACCTTGCCGCGCGGCAGGGGCGAGACGGAAATCTCGTACTGGGCCGGCACCTGATCCGGGCCGATGGTGATCGGCGGCAGGACTTCGCGGCGGGCGATGCCGGACTTGGCATCCTTCGACAGGCGGTAGACCGGCGCGGCAAGACCGGGGCTGGCGCCGAACAGGCGGTCCACGGTGACCGGGGCGCTGTCGGTGCTGCCGCCGACCATGAGCGCCATGGCGGTCAGGTCCTTGTAGGCGGTGTTAGCCGCGACCGGGGCGCCGCCCTGGTCGGCGATGAGGACGCTTTCGTCCAGCGCCTCGATCCAGCCGAAACGCGGCTGGCTGGCCTGCGCGGCGCGGATGGCCGACCCCCGCTCCGGGAACAGGCCGAGCATGCGGCCGGCGCCGCGCACCGTCCACAGCAGGAAGACGAGACCGCCGGACGCCATGGCGATCAGCAGGATCGGACCGGGCGCCCCCGATGCCCGCGGCCAGGCGAGCGCGACGCTGGCGGCCGCGATGGAGATCAGCAGGCAGCCCCAGAAGAGCAGCTGCATCAGGTCGATGCGCCGGCGCGGCAGCAGGGACTGCCCCTCCTCCGCAAGATCGACTTCGTCGCCGTGGCTGTCGTTCGTCCGGTTCAGATCGTCCATACTGTTACCCAACTTCAGGCGCCCGGGCGGCAGGTCCGCGGGCCATGACAAAGGGCTGCGCCGGCAGGGCCGACTCAGCCACACAGAATCCTAGTTTAGAGAGAGTTAGGCGGCAAAGGTTAACGAAAGCAAAAAAAGCGTTAAGACATACTGCAGAAATTACAGATTCCCCGACACCCGGAGCCTCCCATGAAACATGCCGCCACCGCGCTTGCGCTGATCCTTGCCACCGGAGCCTGCGCGACGCCCCCCGCCCCGCCGGCCGCTGCCGCCGCGCCTGAAGCGGAGGCCGCTGCGGCCCCGTCGGCGGAGGCAGTGGAAGCCGAATCGGCCCGGCTGAACGCCTGGTTCGACAGGAAATTCGACGAGGCGGTGGCGCGCAACCCGGTCTGGGAGACCTATCTCGGCCGCAAGGACCATTATGGCGACTGGGACGACGTCTCTGATGCCAATGCCCTGAAGGAACTGGAGATCGAGCGGGCCGATATCGCCGAAATGAAAGCGGCGTTCGACCCGGCGCTGCTGGACGCGCAGGCGAAGGTCTCCTGGCGGATCGCCGAGCTGAACCTGAAACAGGACGAGGCCGACTATCCCTTCCGCCACCACCATTACGTGTTCGACCAGATGAACGGCGTGCAGGCGGAGATCCCGGCCTTTCTCATCAACCAGCACAAGATCGACACTGCGTCGGACGCCGAGGCGTATATTTCCCGCCTCAACGGCATTCCGGCCTATATGGAGCAGAATCTCGAGAATTCGCGGATAGCCGCGCGCATGGGTATCCAGCCGCCGGCCTTCGTCTACGCCTATGTCCTGTCCGATGCGCAGGGCGTGATCACCGGATATCCCTTCGACGACAGCGGCGAGGACAGCCCGCTGATGGAGGATTTCCGCGGCAAGGTGCAGGCGCTGGTCGAGACGGGCACGATCGACCAGGCAGCGGCCAACGACCTCAACTCCCGCGCCGCAACCGCCCTGCACAACAAGGTGGGCCCGGCCTATGCGGCGGCGATTGCCGAGCTGACCGAGCAGGCGAAGACCGCGACCACCGATGATGGCGTGTGGAAACTGCCGGACGGCGAAGCCTATTACGCGGCGAACCTCGCCCGCTACACCACGACCGACATGACGGCCGACGAGATCCACCAGCTTGGCCTTGCCGAAATGGACCGCATCCATGGCGAGATGCAGGAGATCATGAAGAAGGTCGGCTTCGAGGGCAGCCTCAAGGATTTCTTCGAATTCACGCGGACCGATCCGCAATTCTTCAAGCCGAATACGGATGAAGGCCGCGCCGAATACCTGGCCGAGGCAACCGCACTGATCGACCAGATGCGCGGCGACCTGCCCAAGGTGTTCAACACCTTCCCGAAGGCCGACATCATCGTGAAAGCGGTCGAGCCCTTCCGCGAGAAATCCGCCGGCAAGGCGTTCTATTCCGACCCGTCTGCGGACGGCAGCCGTCCGGGAACCTATTATGCCAACCTCTACCGGATGCAGGACATGCCGACCTACCAGATGGCGGCGCTGGCCTTCCATGAGGGAATTCCCGGCCACCACATGCAGATCGCCATTGCACAGGAGCTGACGGGCATTCCGGAGTTCCGGAAGTTCGGCGGCTTCACGGCCTTTGTCGAAGGCTGGGGCCTGTATTCGGAATACCTGCCGAAGGACATGGGCTACTATCAGGACCCGTATGACGATTTCGGGCGGCTTGCGATGGAACTGTGGCGCGCCGCGCGCCTCGTGGTCGACACGGGCATCCATGAGAAACACTGGACCCGAGAACAGGCGATCCAGTACCTCATCGACAACACACCGAACCCGGAGGGCGACTGCAAGAAGGCGATCGAGCGCTATATCGTGATGCCGGGCCAGGCGACGGCCTACAAGATCGGCATGAACAAGATCGTGGAACTGCGCGAAAAGGCGAAAGCCGAACTGGGCGACACGTTCGACATTCGCGACTTTCACGATGTTGTGTTGAAGGACGGGGCGGTTCCGCTTGCCATTCTCGAGGAAAATGTCGACGCATGGATTGCCGAAAAAAAGGGCTGACCTGACGGCCCGGAAAGGGAGCCATGTTCCGCGCCGCACTCGCCGCCCTGCTCATCGCGCTGGCGGGGTGCTCGTCGATCGTGGCCGCCGCGCTGAAGCCGGATCTGAAGGCGAGTGCGGCCGCGCTGGAGCCGGGCGACTGGCGGCTGGACCCGGACCATGCCGCCCTGCTCTTCCGGATCAACCATCTCGGCTATTCGGACCTTGTCGGCCGGTTCGACCATTTCGATGTGTCGCTGGCCGGCGATGGCAGCCATCCGGACGAGGCACGCGCCAGCGCGGTGATCGACATCACCTCGCTCGACATGGGCAATGACACATTCACCGGGGACCTGCTGGGCAAGCGCTGGTTCGATGCGGCGGACTACCCCGAAGCCTCCTTCCGCACGCTGAGCGTGACGCCGACCGGCGAGACGACCGCAGATGTCGCCGGGGAGCTGGCCCTGCGCGGGGTGACGAAGCCGGTGACGCTGAAGGTGCGCCTCAATGGGACGGCCTATGACCGTATCCGCGGCGCCGATGTGGCGGGTTTCAGCGCAAGCGCCGTGATCAGCCGGTCGGATTTCGGCCTCGATGCCTTCTCGGGCCTCGTGACGGATGAAGTCCGTATCGAGATCGAAGCGGAACTGCTGAAGAAGAAACAGGCCGGCTTCAGAAGCCCGGCAGGCGGCGTGTGATGCGCACCGCCATCTTGCTGCCCTTGCGGCCGATCTGACCCTCGGCGATGACGGGGCCGGCGCGCCCGCCGGACAGAAGCTCGACCGGCTGGTCCGCCGGGACGCCCAGCAGCAGGGTCGAGCCGGCCGTCAGGTCGGACAGGCGCGACATCGGCACGCTGAGGCTGGCAACGCGGGCTGTCAGCACCGCGGTCAGCCCTCCGGGTACGGCGGATTTCGCATCCGGGGCCGGAACGGCTTTCGGCGCGGGCATGGCCGGTTCCTCGAACAGGCTGTCGGAGGACAGGATCAGGCGCGCGGCAAAGGTGCCGGCATCGACACGGACATCGAAATCGACGATTTCCGCAGCGCCCGGCCGGGCGAGAGCGGCGGCGAATTCGACATCGATCTCGACCCCGGCGAACGCCAGCGTCGTCGAAATTGCGGGACCCAGCGGACGCACGAGCCCTTCCAGCAGGGCGCTGTCGAGCGGCGTCAGGTGGCGCGGGCTCCATGGGCCGGGCCGGCCGCCGCAGGCGCTCTCGATCAGTGCATGGGCGAGCTGGGGCGACAGGATGAGCATGGCGTCAACCTCGCCCTCCCCCGTCGCGAAGCAGGCAACCGCGGCGCCGCGCCCGGCAGGACCTTCGTCCAGCCCGGTGTCGAAGTCGCCTTCCATGACCGTGCGGGCGACCGCCGCAGCCTTCAGGCCGCAACCCTTGCGGAGCGCCAGCGACAGGCGAGAGGCGAGCCGGCGCGCCGGGGCCGGAATATCCGTAGACGGCGAAGCTGCCTTCGGCGCAGGCTTCGCCTCGACATCCGGCAGGACCTTGTCGGCGATGATTTCGGGTTCCGGCGGCGCTTCCACTTCCGGAATGTCCGGACGCAGAAGGGCCTCGATCTCGGCAGCGCTCAGCAGGCCGCGCGACGACGGCAGCGGACGCTCCGGCGTCAGCGGCTCGAACGTCGTGGGCATGTCGACCAGCACCTCCGTCTCGCGGCGAGGCGACATGTCCCACCCGTCATCGGAGGGGAGAGGGAGACCAGGCTTCATTCGTAGCGGATCCACAGACTGCCCTTTGTGCCCGCGAGAAGGTTAACGGCGGGTTAGGACTTTCCCGGGGTGCGGCGTCCCGGCAGCCGCCGGCCCGCAGCGAATCGCCGGCAGGCTAACAAAATCCGGCCTGTTGTTAAACATGAGGGTTCAGCCTTAAGACCCTGATTACCAAGGCGTAAGAGATCGTTTGGACCTTGATGGCATTCTGGCCTTCGACGCAGGAAGCCTCCGAACAATGGAGCGCCGCGGCGTTGGGGATGTGATGAAACAGCGGCGGCGCCTCCCGGGGGAGACGCCGCCGTTTGTCTTTGGGCTGTCGGGCGTGCGCGGGATCAGTCGTCGCGCAGGGTGCGTTCCTTGCGCTCGTGGCGTTCCTGGGCCTCGAGGCTCATCGTGGCGGTCGGACGGGCTTCGAGGCGGCGGATGCCGATCGGCTCGCCGGTCACTTCGCAATAGCCGTAGGTGCCGTCATCGATGCGGCGCAGGGCGGCGTCGATCTTGGAAATCAGCTTGCGCTGGCGGTCGCGGGTGCGAAGCTCAAGGGCCTTGTCGCTCTCGGCGGAGGCGCGGTCCACCATGTCCGGCAGGGAGCCGGACTCGTCCTGGAGATTGGTGATGGTCTGCTTGGCGCCGTTCAGGATCTCGGCTTTCCAGTTCTCCAGCAGCCTGCGGAAATAGGCGAGCTGGAGCTCGTTCATAAAGTCCTCGTCTTCCGAGGGACGATAGTCATCTGCAATCTCGACACTCATCGCAGGACACCTCATTCGAACTTGCGCGGGATATAGGCCGCCAATCGATTCACCGCAATCGGCAAAACTGTGATAATTTTGCCAATGTTTTCAGCCGATTGTGTCCAAATCCCGCAAATCTCGTGACATTGTGATCGTCCCGGCCCAGCCTGCGGACACAAGAAACAGTGCAATTTGCAGGCCGGGACTTGATCTTTCGGGCCTGCACGCGCTCTATGAATCCTCGCCCCTTGCACAGTGAATACAGCGGTTTGAGCGTTCATGGCCCGACGCCGGAAAAGGACCGACAAGACATCCGGCTGGATGCCGGCGGTGATTTTCAACTCATTGCTGATCCTGACGCCCGTGATCGCCGCACAGGTCCTGGGGGCGGCCTTCTCCGGGGCCTCGTTTTCTGAATCCCCTGCGATCGAGGCGATCGACCAGACGCGGCGCAACATCGATGCGGCGTTCGCCTCGTTCGCACCGCGCAATCCGGGCGACCGCTACGAGTTCTGGTACGATGTCGTCGACCGGGAACTCGGCGAACGGGACATGGCCGCAGCGCACGGCTTCCTGCTGGCGGCGCCGGAAATGCTGGACAAGAAGGATGTCCGCGGACTCATGGCGGCGGCCGATTCCGAGCGCCTCAGCCGCGCCGACGAGCGCCTGACCGCGGCGGCGCTGCGCAAGCTGCCGACGGCGATCAGCCTGAAATACGAACAGACGCAGGTCTCCGCGCGTGTCCTGGACACGCAGGTCGAGGAAGGCCCCGAAACCATCGCCGAGGAATCCACCGGCAATGCCGCCGACGCGGACGGTGTCGGCGGTCCCGAGGTGGAGGTTGCGGCCCCCGGGGTCAGCGAGGAGGCGCGCTTCCGCCTGCTCGGCAACTTCCAGGACCTGGCAGAAAACTCCGAGCGCTGGCTGCATGGCGACCGGATCGACACGATCGCCCTCAAGATGACCGCGATCGGCCTGATCGAGGCGGAAAGCTCCGATGGCGTGTCGGACGCCAATATCCGCGCCGCTTCGATCCTGAAATCGGCGCTTCGCTCGCGGCGCCTGACCGACGAATTCCGCACCTACCTGACGGCGCGGGTGAATGCGGCGCTTCCGGACGACAAGCTGCGCCCGGCCCTGAGTACCGCGCTCGGCCAGCTCGCCACGACCGAGGTGCGGACGGAGCGCGTGAAGGCCGCCTTCACCGGCGCCATCGACCAGCGCGGCCTGCTGAGGCTGGAGGATGACCTCGAGCAGATCGACCGGATCGGTACGCTGACCAGCCCGACGGCCGCGATCACGCTGATCGAACAGGCCGAGGACAGCGCCGACCTGCGCCGCATCCGGCTGATCGCCGAGGCCGGCGGCGACCGGGCGGTTGCGCTGGTCAAGCAGTCCGGCACGGCCGCGCTGCGCGTGGCGGATACGGGCGTGCACTGGACCATGCACATGGTGCTGCAGGTCATGGGCATGACGCTGTCGGCGGTGGCGATGCTGTTCGTGACCTGGTCGACGCTTCGCCGGAACATCAAGTTCCGCCGGCGCCATCACGGCCCCCTGCCCGGCTGACGCGGCCCTAGAGGCCGAAGGCGCCCTTGATGCCGTCGATCAGCAGCTGCACCGACAGGGCAGCCAGGATGACGCCGAAAATCCGCGTCATCGCACCGGCAACGCTGGCGCCAAGCAGGCGCACCAGCGGCCCGGCAGCCAGGAAGATCACCAGCGTCAGCAGCAGGTTGAGGCCAATCGCGAGCAGGATGACCCCCTTCTCGGCCCAGTTGTGGGCGCTGGACATGTAGAACATGGCCGTGGCGATAGAGCCTGGGCCCGCAATCATCGGAATACCGATCGGAAACACCGAAATGTCGTCCGGTGCCGGGTCCTTGAGGTGGCTGCCGATATGTTCCTCGGCGCGGTGTTCGCGGCGCTCGGTCCGCTTTTCGAACACCATGTCGAGCGCGATCAGGAACAGCAGCGCTCCACCGGCCGCGCGGAAGGCATCGATGGAAATCTGCATCGCGTTCATCAGCCAGGCGCCGCCGAAGGCGAAGGAAAACATGATGATCGTCGCCACGAAGGACGATTTGACCGCCATGTTCCGGCGATAGGCGGCATTGCCCCGCGCCGTCAGCGTGGCAAACACCGGCGCCACGCCGAGCGCGTCGATCAGCACGAAAAACGTGACGAAGCTGGCTGTGAAAAGGGAAAGGAGCTCGGCGTTCATGCGCGGCGCTTTAGCGGCGGCCGGTCGTCACGTCGAGGATTTCCTGCACTGCCGGTGCGACCACCAGGGAACGCGGCGCAGCGGAGAAACGGGACAGGTCGGCCGCACCGGAGGCGAGCGCCAGCATCATCTTGTGCCCGCGCAGCCGCTGCAGCAGGCCCTCCACACCGCGCGGCCCGTCCGCACGGGCAAGGCGCCCGTCGCCGAGGTCGACGGCAATGTCTTCGATTTCGCCGGTTTCAAGCAGGCGGATGGCTTCTTCCAGCCCCAGCAGGCGGGTTCCGGAAGCGGGTTTCGCGCGCATGAGCGTCCCGCCGCCCATCACACGACGCCCAGTTCGTCCGCGCCGAGCAGGCGGCGGCACCGGCTGAGCGCACGGTAGAGATTGCCGGAGGTCACGTCGGCCGAAATGTCGAGCACGGCGTCACGTTCGTCGCCGCTTTCACAACCCGCCATCAGCGCGGCGAGGGATTCCGCGGCCTGCGCATAGGCCGGCCCGTCGCTTTCGCCGAGCAGGTACATCTGCATGATGCAGAAATAGGCCCGCGCCGCCGAGGAATTGGCGTCTTCCGGGTGAAGAATGTCCTTCTCGCGCAGGATCCGGGCCTGGTTTTCCAGCAGCAGCACGCCCCGCCGGTCGCCATTGCGCACGACAGCGCCGTTCACAACGAACGTCTCTCCCGGCTTCAGCGACAGTTTCAGGGGCATGGCGGTAAATCCAATGCGGCGAATTTCGCAAAGAATTGCAGCAAGGCGTTAACGCATGATTGCCGCCCGGCTAACTTTTGCGACGCGCAATTGCCCGCACGCAAAGGCCATCGGGACGAAATCGGGGGGAAATGTGCCATGCGCCCGGTTCTGACCAGAACCCTTGGATCATAAGGCCTGCATCGATCCGCCCGCGTCCCGGCCTGACTGGCAGGACACGGATGGACCGGCGCGGCGCTGAGCTGAAGCTTGAGGCTCTGCGGCGGCGCGCATGGCCAATCCTGTCTACCACAAGGGGCGGTTCGACAAAAATGAAACCCTTGCTGCAGTGCGCAAGGCGGTTCGCGCCACGTCAGCGCTTGCCCCGTATCGTCCACCCCCTATGGTGACGGCAAGCCACTCATTGAGCCAGACTTGAGGACGGGGAGCCCCATGCGTTTCGAAGGCACCAAGGATTATGTCGCAACAGACGACCTGCGCGTGGCCGTCAATGCCGCCATCGCGCTGGAGCGCCCGCTGCTGGTGAAGGGGGAGCCCGGCACAGGCAAGACGGTGCTGGCCATCGAGGTTGCCAAGGCGCTCGGCTGCGAGCTGATCGAGTGGCACATCAAGTCCACCACCAAGGCAGCGCAGGGCCTCTATGAATACGATGCGGTCTCGCGCCTCCGCGACGGCCAGATGGGCGAAGAGCGCGCCAAGGACGTCCGCAACTACATCAAGAAGGGCAAGCTGTGGGAGGCGTTCACCGCCAAGAAGCGCCCCGTGCTGCTGATCGACGAGATCGACAAGGCCGACATCGAGTTCCCGAACGACCTCCTGCAGGAGCTCGACCGGATGGAGTTCTATGTCTACGAGACCGACGAGACGATCAAGGCGAAGCAGCGCCCCATCGTGATCATCACCTCGAACAATGAGAAGGAACTGCCGGACGCGTTCCTGCGCCGCTGCTTCTTCCACTTCATCAAGTTCCCGGACGAGGAGACGATGCAGGACATCATCGATGTCCACTACCCGGGCATCAAGAAGAAGCTGGTCGGCGATGCGCTGACGACCTTCTATGCGATGCGCGAACTGCCGGGCGTGAAGAAGAAGCCGTCGACCAGCGAGCTGCTCGACTGGCTGAAACTCCTGATGAACGAGGACATCGACCTCGAAACGCTGAAGGAGAAGGACCCGGACCGGCTGACCCCGCCCCTGCACGGCGCGCTCCTCAAGAACGAGCAGGACATCGCCCTGTTCGAACGCCTCGCCTTCCTCGCCCGTCGCCAGGACGGCCCCGGCGGCGGCCGGAGAGGCCCGTCGGGGGGGTGATCCGCCGCATCCACAATTCTGCGCGGGCGCCTGCGAGGCGCGCGCCCCGAGGGCGTTTGCACTCCACCTGAAATAGACAGATAGTGTTGTCCACCTATCTGTCCGGGGGGCAGCCACATGATCTGCATTGGGAGGTGTACAGCCGCCGCGCTGGCCAGTCTGACACTGGGGGCCTGTACCACGCAGCCGGACGCCGACAGGGCCGCCGCCGCTTGCAACGCGCCGGCCGGCTGGGCAGGGGTCGCCGCTGCTGCCGAGGGCAAGGTGCTGATCATTGGCGAGACGCACGGCACAAACGAGATACCGGACGCCTTTGCCCGCTATGTTTGTGCGGTCTCCGCGCAGGGCGGCAAGACGCTTGTCCTGCTGGAATACCCGGCCACTTTTGCGGATGCGATCTCGGATGCGTCGGATGCAGCCGATCCGCACGCCGTGCTGGTCAGCAGGATGCAAGACCACTGGTCCAGCCGGGATGGCCGGGGCAGCGCGGCCATGCTGGAAATGGTGGAAACGCTGATCGACCTGCGCCAGAGCGGGCGCGACCTTACGATCGAACCGATGGACCAGATGACCGGCTGGCCGGAAGCGGACTCGCCTGAAGCATTGTCGGCCTGGCTGGTCGCGCAGCCTCCGGCGAGGGTGCAGCAGATGCGGGAGGATGGCATGGCGGCGAAGATCCGCGATGCCTCCGAAGGCTTCGACCGCACCATTGTCCTTGTCGGCAATATCCACGCCCGCAAGGCAGAGATCGATATGCTGCCAGGCGTCCGCCTCATGGCCATGCTCATCCCGGACGCTATCTCGCTGTTTGTGACTGATGATGGCGGGACGGTCTGGATCAGTGCGCGCGGCAGCTCAACTGGTGTCAGCACGCAGTACAGCTCGAATACAACCCGCAGGCCGGCCAATTCCATGGCGCTCGGTCCAGACGATATGCCTGCCTATCCGGGCGACCTGCCAGCGTATGACGGCTACCTATCCGTTGGGGCCGTCACCGCATCGCCGCCACCGCTTCCACCAGCGGACGGTGCGCACTAATCCCCGCTCATCGGGGTGATGCCCTTGGTCGGGGGGCGGAAGTTGACGTCTGCGCGGCTGGCCAGGAAGTCGGCCATCTTGGTCTTGTCGTAGCGCTCGTCCCACCAGGTTTTCCAGGCCACGTAGATCCAGCTGGCATGGAAGGCGAGGCCTGCCAGCAGGGCCAGCGATCCGGGGATCGGGCCGATATGGGCCCGGCGCATGAAGTGGGCAAAATTGTCGACGTCCGTCGGGTGCATGGCGATCTTGGCATAATAGGCCGCGCCCTGGATGGCGAAGATCCAGCCATAATTGCGCCGGAGGCGCCGGCCGATGGCGCGGATCATCGGGATCCGGTATTGCGGCTTCTCATAATCGTCCGACAGGGCGGTGCCGCGGTCGAGCGGGATCTTGGCCCCCTCCCCGCGCAGCATCGGCACATAGAAGGCGATTTCCAGCACGCGCGCGCGGAAGCGCCAGACGTAAAAGAAACGGTAGCGCCTCGCCTCCAGCATCAGGAACATGATGCAGAGCGCCCCGACCAGCACGATG
Organism: Hyphomonas sp.; assembly: GCA_020638455.1. Lineage (GTDB taxonomy): Bacteria > Pseudomonadota > Alphaproteobacteria > Caulobacterales > Hyphomonadaceae > Hyphomonas. The sequence continues at coordinate 435,672 of JACKIK010000001.1, forward strand.
GGAAAGGGCGAGGCCTGCGCTGAGGCGAAGGCGGCCGAGAGGCCGATGCCGGTGGAGATCACGGCCCAGTTGGTGGTCTGGTCGAGGCGCTGGCGCCAGACCGTCGAGCGGTAGACTTCGGCGCGGTAGAGGTGCGCAAGGGCGCCCACTTCCTTGCTGCCGCAGATCGCCGTCGGCGGGTCCCCGTCGGGGTCCACCTGCAGGACGGTTTCGAATTCTTCGTCGAGTTCTTGCATCTTGCGCCTACTATTGCGCCGTTCGGCGCCGCAGCAAAGAGGCCCCGCCTCACGATCCGGCGACTATTGCGTGCAGTATCCGCGTTGCAGGATGGCGCCGTAGCCCTCAATCGCGGCCCGCACGAAGCGCGTGTCGTCGCCCGCCCCCTCGTGACGCACACGGCCCGTCAGGGAGGATGCACCGCCCGTGATGCGGGCGCGCCAGAAGGCGTAGCGCAACCCGTCCGGCTCGGCGGTCAGCGCCGCGGCACGGTCGAAGGAGGCGAGATCGCACGCCTCCATCGACAGTTCCGCCAGCGCGTGGCCGAAATCGCCGCGCTCGAAATCCTGTTGCAGCAGGCCGCCGGGCGCTGGACCCGAGGCCGGGCCGGCCAGCTCGAACATGGCCGATACGATGCGGTTGCGGGTTGCGGCATCGGGGGCGAGCCGGGCCCCGGCCGCCATGATTTCCGGCCGGCCGGTGTTGAACGGCGGCGCGCCTGCCCGCGCGCGCTGAAGGAAACCGTCCCACCCGGCCTCTGCCAGTACGGCCTTTGCCTGTTCGCCGGCATAATCCGGATAGTCCGGCGGGGGCGCCGGAGCGCCCCCGAGCCGGTGCTGCCACTCCGACAGCAGCGCGTCGTCCCCACTCAGCGCAACGGTATCCAGGAAAACGGGCTTCAGCCGGTCCTGCTTTTCAGCAGGCAGCACGGCCGCGGCGTCCCATATGGCCTGCAGCACGCAGGCCGGTTCGCCCGCCGCGGCACAGGCCGCTGCTGCCCGCGCCGGCGGCACGGCCAGGAACGTCGCGACAAGTGCCAGAACAGCCCACATCCTCATGGCCGCTGGCATAGGGCGCGCCACCTGAACGCAGGATGAGCGGAAAGTTTGCGTTGCGTCAGCTTGGACAGGCCGGTCCTCTGCGACTACATTGACCGTGAAGCCGCGCGAGACAGACCCCCATGTTCCTGAACTTCTTCAATGAACTGCGCCAGGCCCAGGTGCCCGTGACGCTGAAGGAATACCTGATGCTGATGGAGGCGATGGACAAGCAGGTCATCGACATGGATGTCGAGGACTTCTACTTCCTCTCCCGCGCCGCGCTGGTGAAGGACGAGCGCAATATCGACAAGTTCGACAAGGTGTTCAGCCACGTGTTCAAGGGCCTCGACACCATGGCAGACGCCGTCAGCGTGCAGGACCTGCCGGAAGAATGGCTGCGCAAGATGTCCGAAAAATTCCTCACCAAGGAGGAGATGGACGAGATCGAGGCCATGGGCGGCTTCGAGAAGCTCATGGAGACCCTCAAGCAGCGGCTTGAGGAACAGAAGAAGCGCCACGAAGGCGGCAATAAATGGATCGGCACGGGCGGCACCTCGCCGTTCGGCGCGCAGGGATACAATCCCGAAGGCGTCCGCATCGGGCAGGAGAAGTCCCGCCACCGCCGCGCCGTGAAGGTCTGGGACAAGCGCGAGTTCAAGAACTACGACGACAGCGTCGAGCTCGGCACACGGAACATCAAGGTCGCCATGAAGCGGCTGAGGAAGTGGGCCCGCAAGGGCGCGCCGGACGAGCTGGACCTCGACCAGACGATCCGCAACACGGCCCGCAAGGGCTATCTCGACATCGAGATGCGGCCTGAGAAACGCAACACGGTGTCGGTGCTGCTGCTGCTCGACGTCGGCGGGTCGATGGACCCCTATGTGCGGATCATGGAGGAGCTGTTCTCGGCGGCAAAGTCGGAGATCAAGAACCTCGAATACTACTATTTCCACAACTGCCCGTATGAGGGCCTGTGGAAGGATAACCGGCGGCGGATGAACAACCGAATCCCGACTTGGGACGTGCTGAACAAGTTCCCGGCAGAGTACAAGGTCATCGTCGTCGGCGATGCCACGATGAGCCCGTACGAGATCACCTATGCCGGCGGCTCGGTTGAGCACTGGAACGAGGAAGCCGGCGGCATCTGGATCCAGCGCTTCGTGCAGCGCTTCCCGCACCTTGTCTGGCTGAACCCGGTCAAGGAAGGCGCCTGGGAATATACCGGGTCGATCAAGCTGATCCGTGAGCTGATCGGTGGCCATCGCATGTTCGAGCTGACACTCGGTGGGCTCGACGAGGCGATGAAGGAGCTGAGCCGCTGAGCTGACCCCCTTCGCCGGAAAACACCATTGGGAGGAAAGACATGGCGCGTATCAGGGCAAACGGGATCGAGATAGAGTACGAGGAGACCGGCTCCCCGAACGATCCGATGATGCTACTTGTCATGGGCTTTTCCGGCCAGATGACCGCGTGGCCCGAAAGCTTCAAGCGGGGGCTTGCCGATGCGGGCCGGCGCGTCGTCGTCTTCGACAATCGGGACATCGGACTGACCACCGAATTTGCCGGAAGGACGCCCCCCTCCCCGCGCGACATCGTGAAGGGTATCGCGGAGGGCGCACCGGTGCATGAGCAGGTGCCTTACCTGCTCAACGACATGGCGGCCGATGCTGCGGCCCTGATCGGCGAGCTCGGCGCCGACAAGGCGGATATCCTCGGCGTCTCGATGGGCGGTATGATCGTGCAGCTGATGGCTCTGAACCATCCGGAACGCGTGCGGACGCTGATGCCAGTGATGACGACCTCCGGCGACCCCTCAGTGCCCATGTCGACGCCGGAGGCTGCTGCAGCACTGACGGCGGTGCCGGAAAACCGCACGGCGGAAGCGATCGCCGAACTCGCCGTCAAGGGACGCGCGGTGTACGGATCGCATCCCGATGTGCGCGGCTCGGACGACGACATACGCGCAGCCTCCGTCGCGGCGACGAACCGGTCAGATCGGCCGCATGGCGTCGCCCGCCAGTATGCGGCCATCCTCGCCCAGCCGCGCTGGCACGACCGGCTCGCTTCACTGAACGTGCCGACGCTGGTGCTGCACGGCGCGGCGGATACTTTGATCCAGCCGGCGGCAGGAGAAGACATTGCGCGGCGTGTGCCCGGCGCCGAAATCGAGATCATCGACAAATGGGGCCATGACCTGCCGGAGAAGATGGTGCCGGTTCTGCTGGACCGGATTGTTCCCTTCCTCGGCCGCAACGCGCCGGCCGGGCCGGCATGAGACTGGAGCCCGTCGGTCCGGAGATCTGGCTCGCCGAAGGCGACATTATCGACTTCTACGGTTTCCCCTACCCGACGCGGTGCGTGATCGTGCGGCTACCGGAAAGCAGGCTGTGGGTCTGGTCTCCGATTGCGCTGGACGATGAGCTGAAGCGCGAGGTCAGCGCGCTGGGCGAAGTGGCTCACCTTGTGAGCCCCAACAAGATCCATCACCTTTACCTGGCAGACTGGCATGCCGCCTGGCCGGATGCGATGCTGTGGGGACCCGCTTCCACCGTGAAGAAGCGCGCCGACCTGCCTTTCCAGCCACCACTGGAGGACACGCCGCCTGCGGAGTGGCAGGGCGTGATCGAACAGGCCTGGTTCCGCGGCTCGCCGGTCCTCGACGAAATTGCCTTCGTGCACCTGCCGTCGCACACGGCGATCTTTGCGGACCTGTCGGAGAATTTCAGCGAGGACTTCATCCGCGAGCACTGGAAGGGCTGGAAGCGCCTGCTTGCGAAACCCTGGGGGATCGTCGTCGGAAAGGGTTATGCACCGCTGGAAATGCGGCTCAGCTGGCTGAACCGTACGCCGGCAAGGGTGGCTCTGAAGAAGGTGATCGCCGCGCATCCCGAACATGTCATCATGGCGCACGGCGAATGGATAAGGTCGGGAGGGGAAGCCTATCTGAGACATGCCTTTCCCTGGCTGATCCGCAGCTGAGGGGGCGAGCATGACCGGCATCTTGCAGCACACGGACGGTAGCGTCCTGACCGTCACGATCGACCGGCCGGCAGCGCGCAATGCCGTTGACCGGCCGACGGCGGATGCCCTCTATGACGCCTTCAAGGCCTTCGATGCCGACGACAGCCTGTTCGTCGCGATCCTGACGGGCGCGGCCGGCAATTTCTGCGCCGGGGCCGACCTGAAGGCCGTGGCCTCGGGGCGCGGGAACAAATCCGTCGTCGATGGCGACTATGGCCCGATGGGGCCGACACGTCTGGAACTGTCGAAGCCGGTGATAGCGGCGGTGGACGGCTATGCCGTGGCCGGCGGGCTGGAGCTCGCGCTGTGGTGCGATCTCCGCGTGGCATCGCCCGGCGCGAAGTTCGGCGTGTTCTGCCGGCGCTTCGGCGTGCCGCTGATCGACGGCGGGACGATCCGCCTGCCCCGCCTGATCGGAGGCTCCCGCGCGATGGACATGATCCTTACCGGCCGCGAGGTCGGCGCGGCGGAGGCACTGTCCTTCGGGCTGGCAAATTATTTGTCCGACGAGGACGCGGCCTTGCCACTGGCCAAGCAGGTTGCCCGGCGCATTGCGGCTTTTCCGCAGCTCTGCATGCGGACGGACAGGGCCATGGCGCTGGCACAGTGGTCGCTGCCGGTGGAGGAGGCGCTGCGCCGCGAAACCGAAGGCGGGCTGGGCGTCATCCGGGCCGGCGAGACCCGGAAAGGCGCCGAACGGTTTGCCGCGGGCGAAGGCCGCAAGGGCCAGTTCGACTGACGGCTTACCAGCCGCCGCCACCGCCGCCGCCGCCACCGCCGCCCGAGAAGCCGCCCCCGCCGCTGCCGGACGAGCTGGAGCTTTGCGGCAGCGAGCTTGCGACGCCCGTGTTCATGCTCGACATGATGGCATCGTTCATGCCGCCGATATTGCGGAAAGAGCGGTCGCCGAAGCTGCCCCAGGCGGGCGAATAGGCGGCGGCCTCTTTCGGCATTTGGTGCTCGAAATACTTCGTCCACGGCTTTTCGACATTCAGGGCGACGGCATAGGGGAGGAATTTCTCGTAGCGCTCCGTGCTCATCGGCGGTGGCGCATCGCTGCCGACCTTGACGGCGTTCATCTGCAGCTTCTCCGCCGTTTCGAGATAGAGGCGGAAGCCGGCAATCTCGCTGCGCACCTTCTGGCCCTTCGGGGTAGGCGCCGGCATCAGGTACATGAACAGGCCATTGAGTGCGGCAAAGGCGAGGACGACCAGCGTGTGCCATCCGTGCCAGTTGACGGCCTGGGAGACGGCGAACACGACCGCGCCGATGGTCATCACCGCGGCGGCAAGTGTGTAACCGATGTTCCAGCGGAAATAGTCGCCGCCATAGGACTTCGCCAGCGACCGCCGGAAGGCGGAATAGGCCGTGGTGAAGTGGGCGTTGTATTTCTTGCCGAGAACAAGCTGCGACAGCCCGCCGAACAGGCTGGACTCCAGGCTTGCTTCCTCAGTGTTGAGCGCGGCAGCGTTTGCCTGGCCCTTGAGGGTCAGCGTGGTGGATTTCTTGTCGGAGGCATCGATGTCGACCAGGCCTTTGACGCCCATGCCGATCAGCGTCGAGATGAGCGCCTGGTGACCGCGCAGGCCGCGATAATAGATGTAGTGTGCGGCCGCAGGGGAATAGCCTTCCGGCGGCTCGTAGCGCGGGAAGACCGGCGGCTTCTGCGGGTCCTCCCCGACTTTCCGGAAGCTCGACAGCAGGAACAGGAAGACGCCGCAGAACGAGGCAACAAGAATGGCCAGCGCGCCATTGCGGAACCACCAGAGGGTGCCCTTGTCGCCAAGCGAGGGCGGCGCGATCGTGCCTTTCGCGAGATCGAGGGAAATCGTCAGGCCTTCCTTGAGGCCGAGCGGGCGGCTGGTCCGGAACACATAGGCCCCGTCTTCGCTTCCATAGGTATAGTCTTCGCCGCTGGCACCGTAGCCGCCGGTATAGCCGCTCTGCCCGGTGACTTCCGCGCCGCGCGGCAGGGTGATGCGGGCCGAGGCCTCGTCGATGGGCAGGAGCCAGTAATTGCCGGTGACGTTCCAGTAGAGTTCGTCGCGGTCATCGGAATAGCGGATCTGGTTCTTGACCAGGTACTGGATTTCGTAGGTGTGCTCGCCGTGCTCTATGAACACGTCCGCATCGCCGATCCGGATACGGAAGGCATTGCCTTCGGTCTCGATCGCGTAGGGTTCCTTGTTGCCGTCACGGCGGACACGGCGAACGTCATACTGGTAGGGCAGCATGTCGCCCTCGTGCGCGTCGTCCGCATAATAGCGCGGCAGGTCCCGGAATATGCCGCGGCGGATCTGGCTGCCCTCGGCGGTGACATCAATATTTTCGGTCACGAGGATGTCGCCGTCCGCCTGCACCGAAATGTCGACATCGAAGCGGTTGATCTTTTCCTCCGCCCCGGCGGCCAGTGCGCACAGGCAGGCGACGAGACCGAGCAGAAGATAGCGGACCATCAGCTGCCGCCTCCGAGGTCCACTTTCGGCACGGCGCGGTCCGGCATTTGGATCTCGAAGAAGGCACGCGGGCGGAAGCCGAATATGCCGGCGAACAGGTTTGCCGGGAAACTCTGGACCATGGTGTTCAGCTCTCTCACGGCGCCATTGTAGAAACGTCGCGCCATCTCGATCTTGTCTTCGGTATCGGCCAGCTGCTGTTGCAGGTCGAGGAAGTTCTGGCTGGCCTTCATGTCGGGATAGGCCTCGGCCACGGCCATCATGCGGGCCACCGGCTGGGACAGCGCGCTTTCGGCGGCGCCCCGGCCGGCAGGGTCATCGCCCGCGGCCATCGCCTGCGCACGCCGCTCGGCCACTTCGGTGAACAGGCCCTTCTCGTGGCTGGCATAGCCCTGCACGGTGCTGACGAGCTGTGGAATCAGGTTCGCCCGGCGCTTCAGCTGGACATCGATGTCGGACCAGCCATTGTCCGCCATCTGAGATTTCTGCACGAGGCCGTTATAGGTGATAACCAGGCCGACCGCGACGAGGGCAAGGCCGCCCAGAAGCAGATAGATCAACAAGACTCGTATCCTCCTTGCAGGATGCCCTGCATATCCAGCAATTGCCTGCCTGTTAAGGAGATTCAGGGCCGGCGCGAAGGCGGTGCCACTCGGCCGCCGTCATTTCCCAGACCAGCGAAGCCCGCGTCGAGCCGTCCGGACGCGTGCTCGTCACCTCGCCCATGCGATGGAAGCCCATCCCGTCCAGCATGCGCTGGGTGATCACGTTCTGCAGGCTGGCTGTCTCGCAGAGAAGGTCGAGGTGCAGCGCCTCGAACATCCATGTGAAGGTGTGCGCGGCGCCCTGCGTGCCGGTGCCCCGGCTGTGCAGCGAGGGATGCAGGCCGCCGGCAATCTCGCCGGCTGCCCATTGCGGCCAGACCTGGATATCGGAATAACCCATCACCTGCCCGTCACCCGGATCGCGCACGAAGAGCAGGCCCTCCCCCTGCTCCCGCTGCGCAAGATGGTCCTCGATGAAGGCCCGGACGCTTTCCTCGGTCAGGGGACGCGGCAGGGAATAGATTGGTGCGTTGACTTTCGGCTCCGAAAACAGGGCGAATAGGCCGGGCGCGTCCTCCGGCCGGGCAAGGCGCGAGTCGCCGAGTTGTTCGGCCGCGCGGACAGCGGCGCGGATCTGATCGGCTCGCGCCTGCGGAACCGGATGACGGGTAATGGGAATTGCATCAGCCATGTCAGCAGTCTAGCTGCGGGAGGCTGCTCCGGAAACCGCCTGGCGCTTGACGGTTTATTTTCATAATTGTAGAAATATTAAACCAAATGGAAAAATAATGCCGCAGATTGACCCTGCCTCCCACTCCGCCGACAAATGCTCCCGATGACCCAGCCAGCAACAGCCCGCGCGCACGGCAAGAACGCATTCTTCTTCGTGATCGTCACCGTCGCGCTGGACATGCTGGCCTTCGGCCTGATCATTCCGGTGATCCCCGCCCTGATCCGGGAGCTGGCACATGTCAGCTCCGAAGGCGCGACGCTGTGGCTGGGGCCGCTGGCGGCGACCTATGCGGTGATGAACTTCCTGTTCGGCCCCGTCATGGGCGCCCTGTCGGACCGGTTCGGCCGGCGGCCGGTGCTGCTGGCATCGGTGGCGACGCTGATCATCGACTTCCTCATCATGGGCCTCGCGCACACGATCTGGCTGCTGTTCCTCGGCCGCGCGCTGTCCGGCATCTCGGGTGCGACCTATTCCACGGCCAATGCCTATATCGCGGACGTGACGGAGCCGCAGGACCGGGGCCGCGCCTTCGGCATGATCGGGGCGGCGTTCGGCTTCGGCTTTGTGTTCGGCCCGGTGATCGGCGGCTTCCTCGGCGAGATCGACCCGCGCGCACCTTTCTTTGCCGGCGCGGGCCTCGCCATGGTCAATTTCCTCTATGGCCTGTTCGTGCTGCCGGAGTCGCATGCGCCGGAACACCGCCGTCTGTTCGATTTCCGGCGCGCCAATCCGCTGGGTGCCGCGCGACATTTCTCGAAACTGCCGAAGGTGCGCTGGTTCCTTCTGGGTGCAGGCATCTTCATGCTGGCGCACACCGTCTTCCCGTCCACCTGGAACGTCTATGGCGAGATCCGCTACAACTGGACGCCGAAGGAGATCGGCTTCTCGCTCGGCCTGGTCGGCATCGGTGCCGCCGTGGTTCAGGCCGGCCTGATGGGGGCGATCCTGAAGCGTCTCGGCACCGTGCGCACTGCCCTGTTCGGCCAGACGGTGAATGTGCTCGGCCTGACGGCCTTCGCCTTCGCGGTCCAGCCATGGATGGCGTACGTGATCATTCCGCTGAGTTCGCTGGGCGGTGTGGCCGGTCCGTCGGTCAATTCGCTGATGTCCAGCGTCACGCCGAAGGATGCGCAGGGGGAACTTCAGGGCGCCAATTCCAGCCTGAATGCGATGGCGATGATCATCGGACCCCTGACCATGAACGGCGTGCTGTTCAGTTTCACCCGCGAGGGCGCGCCGGTGCATTTTGCCGGCGCCGCCTTCCTGCTGGCTGCGGTGCTGACGGCGCTGTCGATGCTGCCTTTCCTGAGAGGCGTTGCGGCCAATCGCGACGCCCTGCCGGTGGCGGCGGAATAGACGCCACACGCAAAACGGCCCGGATCGCTCCGGGCCGCCTTGTTGTGCAGGCTGTGCCCGAGGCTCAGCTCTTGGCTTTCATCAGCATGCCGGCAATCACACCCAGCACGCCACCGCCGACACCGCCTTCCAGAAGGTTGTTGACGATGTTCATGACATTGGTTGCGCCAGCCGCCGGGTCGCCCAGCACATTGATGCCGGCCGCGCCGAGGCCGTAATGGGCCGCAAGCCCGCCGACGATGCCGCCCAGCAGCCCGCCGGTGGTTCCGCCGCCGGTCATCTTGGTCAGGATCGGCCCGAGCACGATGCCGCCAACGGCGCTCAGGATAGGTGGAAGAAGTGAGTCCATAGCGTTACCCTCCCATGGGTCATTTGCGCGGGGAATTTCTTTTTGCGCCCTCGCCGATCCAGAAAATCGGGAATTTTCAACCGCGTCCAGACGTTTCGTGGCATCCGGGAATGTTGCATCGCAGCACAGATGCGGGCAAAGAACGCGATCATGGTATCCGCCCGCCCTGCCCTGTTTCTCGACCGTGACGGCGTGATCAACGTCGACAAGGGCTATGTCAGCCGGGTGGAAGACTTTGAATGGGTCGAGGGCGCCGCCGAGACAATTGCAGCCTTCAACCGGCGCGGCTGGTATGTCTTCGTGGTCACCAACCAGTCCGGAATCGCCCGGAACTACTACAGCGAGGCAGACATGCGCGCGCTGCACGAGTGGATGCAGGGTGAACTTGCCAGGCACGGCGCCCACATCGACCGGATCTATTTCTGCCCCTATCATGAAGAGGGCGAAAATCCCGCCTACCGGAAGGACAGTTTCGACCGCAAGCCGAAGCCCGGCATGCTGCTGAAGGCGATGAGCGAGTTTCCCGTGAAGCGCGAGCTGAGCTTCATGATCGGGGACAAGGATGCCGACATGGAAGCCGCCCGCGCCGCCGGGATTGCCGGCTTCCTGTTCACCGGCGGAAACCTCGCCCGCTTCGCCGAATGGACACTTGCCGGCTTCGAGGACGGCAATCGCGGCTGAGGCGCCGGCCTTCTCGCCCCATCCCAGTTCCTGTGCTATGGCGCGCGCATGTTGTCAGTGCTGCCAGACAGTGATCGCCTGTGAAAGGCTATGGGCCCGAAACCTTCGGCGAACTCAATGCCGGGGACTACGACCGGCTGCATGATCCGGGCACGACCGATGCGGCGGTTGACCTGCTGTCGGAATTTGCCCTTCCCGGCCGCACGCTGGAACTGGCGATCGGGACCGGCCGCGTGGCGCTGCCGCTGGCCCGGTGCGGCTGCCGGATCGAAGGCATCGAGGCGTCGGCGGAGATGGTCGCGAAGCTGCGCGAGAAGCCGGGCGGTGCAGATATTCCCGTCACGCTGGGCGACATGGCCAGCGTGAAAGCCGAAGGCGCGTTCGACTTCATCTTCCTGATCTTCAACACGCTCTACAACCTGACCAGCCAGGAGGCGCAGGTTCGCTGCTTTGCGAATGCGGGGGAGATGCTGGCGCCCGGCGGAGCGTTCCTGATCGAAGCCTTCGTGCCGGACCTGTCGCAATTCCACAATCATCGCAGCATGCAGCCGCGGCATATCAGTTTCGACCGGCTGGCCATCGAAGCCGCAATCCACGACCCCGTTACCCAGCGGATCGACTACCAGTATCTGCGTTTCACACCGGACGGCTTTCGCATGACGCCGTTGCCGATGCGCTATGCCTGGCCGCAGGAAACGGATCTGATGGCGCAGCTGGCGGGGCTCACGCTGGAGAGCCGCTGGGGCGGATGGGACAAGCGCGCCTTCGCCGCCGACAGCCGCATGCATATTTCGGTCTACCGCAAGCCGGGTGCCTAGACTGGCTGCAGCGTCTTCGGGTCGATCCCGCCCATCCGGCAGACTTCCTTCCACTCGGCCGCCGTCACCGGCTGGACCGAAAGGCGGAAGGAGGTGACGAGGCTCATGTCCTTCAGCTTCGGATTGGCTTTCACCTCCTTCAGCGAGACCGGCTGTGGCATCGGGGCGAGCGCGCGGACCCAGACGCAGTCCCAGCGCTCATCGTCCGTGGTCGAATCCGGCGTGCTTTCCTTGCAGACCTCGACAATGCCGACCACTTCCAGACCCTGGTTGGAATGGTAGAAGAACAGGCGGTCGCCCACCTTCATCTCGCGCATATTGTTGCGCGCGGTGTAGTTGCGGATACCGCTCCACTCCTCGCCTTCATCCCCCTTGGCAACCTGCTGGTCCCAGCTCCACGCATCCGGTTCGGACTTGATCAGCCAATACTTCATGCCGCCTAGACCGCCTTGGCCTCGATCGCCTCGGCATGACCGGGCTCGATACCAAGCGCATCGGCGAGGCGGGCCAGGAAGCCACGCTCCGAGCGGGTCGGGTCACCTGTCACAAGGCACGCGGCCGCATAAAGCTGGGCGGCATGGTTCGGTGTTTTCGCGGCGGCGGCGATCTTCTTGAGCGTCTCCGCTTCCGGACGGTCGCCGGTCAGCAGGTCACGGTCGCGCTTGGCAGCGCCGGATGCTTTCAGCGCTTCGGCGAGCGAGGCTTTCTCGGAATCGTCGAGTGCCCCGTCGGCCCAAGCCGCCGCAACCATGGTGCGCACAAGCGCCTCGGCAAATTCCGGTTCCATCTTCTTGTCGGTGACAAAGCCGAGCTTGCCGGGATCGACATCGCCCGTCGCCCGCTTGCCCTGCCGGTCGAGCCAGGCCTTGTAGGCCAGCGCACCGAGGCCGGCGACAGCGCCCGTCTTTGCCGCGCCGCCGAGGAAACGCCGGCCGCCCTTGGTGCCGAGCATGGCCGCCAGCAGCAGCGCGCCGGCGCCGGTGGCAGCAACTTGCGTGTTGCGGTCCGTCTTCAGTTTCTCCAGCGCCTCTTTCGACAGATCCTTGCCGCGCTGCATCGTCTGTTCGAGTTCGAGATCCTTGGCGGCTTGCTTTGCCTGTTTCTGGAGGTCGGCAAATATCGTGGCGAAGTCCATGGCGCTTTTCCTTTCTGTCTGGGCGCGCGCCGAGCTTTAGCGTGGAAGCCCCTGTCAGGAAAGACGCTGCAGGGCCGCACGCACCAGCCGGTCATAATGAGGCCAGCCCTTGTAATCCGCGAGATCGCGGCCGGTTCCTTCCCACGCCTGCCGGAAGGCGGCGACATGATGCGGCGTATCCAGCGCGGCGCGCAGCGGATCGACCACGATTCGGATCGTGAACAGGAGCAGGCCGGATTCTGGAAGCTTCGAAATCGTCTGACGTTCGACGCGAAGGTGCAGGACATCCAGCGCGTCCGCGTCCGCCGTTTCCGCGGCGAGTGCCTTCAGCGGCGCGGAGCTCGGCGTGAAGCGGGCATCGCCAGCCTGGACTGTCCAGTTGAACCGTTCGAGCACCTGGCCGGGACGGATCGCGTCGAACATGCGCGCGATGCGGACGACGAGCGCCGGATTGGCCCCCGGCACCGGCCCGTGAAGGCCACCCAGCGGCTGGCCGACTTTCTCGGACAGCAGCCAGAAGGTCGGCGCGACAAGGCTCGCGGCTTCGAGGCGCCAGAGCCCGTCCCCTCCCCGCTCCAGCAGGCAGAGATCGTCCGAAACGCGCGCCGCTGCCGCCTCCAGCGAGGTCGGCCAGCTTTCATCCGAGGGCGGAAGGTGCGCCGTGGCGCGGGCGGCCGCTTCGGCAAGCGCCGCTTCGGCAAGGCGCGAGGCGAACACGTCATCACGGCGTTCGCGCATGATCCTGCGCTTTTCCGGCAGCCAGACGGCGGCTTCGGAATCGGGATCGATCAGGTGCTCGGACGGAATCGGCCGCAGGCCCGGCGACAGGCTGGCCGCGCCATCAAGAAAAGGCAAATGCGGCGGTCGGCGCATCGGTCAGACCGGAACGGCAGCGCCCCAGGAGACGAAGCCTGCAATCTTCGGCGTCGACGGCAGGTACATGGTTTCCGCATCCCGCAGCTCGAAGCCGCATTCGCGGAACATGGCGCCGGTATCGCGCGTCAGGTGGCAGCCGCCGGCAAAGGTTTTCCAGACCGGCTCGATCCGACGCTGCCATTTGGCGACGCCTTCGTCCGGGGCGAGGCCGTGCTCGGAGAACAGGACCTTGCCGCCGGGCTTCAGCACGCGGCGCACTTCGGTGAGTGCCCCTTTCCAGTCCGGAATGGTGCAGAGGACGAAGGTGATGACTGCGGTATCGACCGACTTGTCTTCCAGCGGCATCGCCTCGGCGCCCGCCTGCAGGAATTCGATCCGGTTGCCATAGCCGAGGGCGCCCGCGGCATGGCGGGCCTTGTGCAGCATGGCTTCCGACGGTTCCAGCGCGAACAGGTGGTCGACCTTGCTGGCATCGTAATAGGAGAAATTGTCACCAGCGCCGCAGCCGAGTTCCAGCACCTTTCCCTCCGCCAGCGGAACGACCTTTTCGCGCTGCTTGCGGATTGGCTTCGTCGCGCAAGCGCAGGCGACGAGGTTGGAGACGACGTAGCGGTCCCACAGGCTCACTGGTTGACCTCCTTGCCGGTCTCGTAGCCGGGATAGGCCGCCTTCTCGATCTTGAGGCGCGTCTCTTCGGTCGGGCGGGCGATCATCGCATCCTGGGAAATGTTGACGACGTATTCGTATCCGTCGCCCATCGGCTGGTAGCTGGCCGAGCCGTATTCGGCATCGATGCCGAAGCGTCCGCCCTGCTGGGTCGCCAGCGCATGGACGTCGAGGCCCGGATTAGTGGCGAGCGCAATGCCGTTGGTTTCCGCCGTCTTCACCGCTTCGGTCGAATAGCGGCGTGCCTCCCGGCCTTCGATATAGTCGAGGCGGTAGATGGAATCGTAGCCGAGCATGTTGGCCATCGGCTTGAACTTGATGACCTGGGCGCCGACCTCGAACTGGTTGCCCTGCAGGATCGGCTGTGAGCCGTCGGCTTCCAGTTTCTTGGAACCGTCGGACAGCGTCATGTCGACATAATAGGCATCCGGCTGGTTCTCGACGGCCGTGAATTTCACGGTCGCTGCGTACCGCTCCTTGGTCAGCCGCTTATAGGTCTGCAGGTTGAGGCCGGCGAAGGCGACAATTCCGGCGAGGCCGAGAAAGCCGACACCGAACAGCAGCCGCAGGCCACCGCTTGCGGGCCGCAGATTGGCAAGCTTTCCGAAGCCCGCGAACAGCAGCATCAATCCGATCACGCCGGCTATGGCGGGCAGGATCCACCAGATCATAGACATCGCACCTTCCCCTTTGTTTCACCAGCCTTTCGGCCTGGCGCCTTTATAGCATCATATCACCGGCCACAGCCTTGTTTAGCACCGGGAACAGTTGGCGCTCGGTCACCCCTGCCCATGCTATCAAAACCCTGATACGGGGCAATCATGTCGTTTCGGGACTTCATGCTCCTGTTTTTCATCTGCCTCGCCTGGGGGCTGAACCTTGTGCTGACGCGCTGGGTCGTAACAGACCTGCAGGTGCCGCCGCTGTTCTTTGCGGCCGTGCGCTTTGCAGGTGTCGCCCTGTTCCTGATCCCCTTCCTGCGGCCCGTACCGGCGAAACTGGGCACGCTGTTCCTGATCTCGATCCTGATCGGATCGCTGAATTTCGCGCTGCTGTTCGTGGGCCTGAAGAATGCCGAGGCGTCCGCCGTGGCGGTGACCGGGCAGCTGGGCGTGCCGATTTCCACGCTGATGAGCATGGCCTTTCTCGGAGAGGTCGTCGGCTGGCGGCGGGGGCTCGGCATCATGCTGTCCTTTGCCGGGGTGATGACGATTGCCTTCGACCCGACCAGCTTCCGGATCTCGACCGGCCTGCTGTACGTCATCGCCTGTGCGTTTATCGGGTCCTATGGCGGGATCCTGATGAAACAGATGCCGCCGCTGACCGGTCTGCAGGTGCAGGCCTGGGTCGGCCTGTTCAGCTTCGCGCCGCTGTTCGCGGTGTCCGGCCTGTGGGAACATGGTCAGGTCGAGGCCTATATTCATGGCGGCTGGCGGGCCTGGGCGGCCAGCCTGTTCGCCATTCTCGGCGTGTCCATTTTCGGCCATGGCGGTTTCTACACGCTGATCAAGAAGTATGATGTCTCGATGCTGTCTCCGCTCACGCTGATGACACCGATCTGGGGCGTCGTGTTCGGCATCCTCCTGCTGAACGAACCGATTTCGCCGCGCCTGACCCTTGGTGCAGCGATCGCGCTGGCCGGCGTGTTCATCATTGCCGTGCGCCAGAATACGCGCCTGCCGGAAGCGGCGCTCGGCAAGAAACTCGGCGCGGGAGACAGCTGATGCAGATCGAGACCGCCCACAGTCCCAATCATGACGAACGCCGCGAGGAGATCGACATGCTGGTGCTGCACTATACCGGCATGGAGGACGGCGAGAGCGCGCTCGCCCATATGTGCAATCCGGAAGCGAAGGTCTCGGCCCACTACATGATCTGGGAGGATGGCCGGATCACGCGGCTGGTGGATGAGGGCCGGCGGGCCTGGCACGCCGGTGTTGCCTCCTGGCAGGGTGACTGCGACCTCAATTCCCGCTCCATCGGCATCGAGATCGTCAATGGCGGGCACAATGTCCCGCTGGATGACGGTTCGCCGCCGCCCTATGCGGAAGCGCAGATCCACGCGCTCATCCTGCTCAGCAAGCGGACCATTTCGAGATACGGTATTCCGCAGACGCGGATCGTCGGGCATTCCGACATTGCGCCCGACCGCAAGGACGATCCGGGTGAGCACTTCCCGTGGGCACGGCTCGCTGCGGAAGGTATCGGGCTCTACCCGGAAGCGGACGAGGACGCCGACGGCACCTCCGTCCTGCCCGGCGACCGGGGCATGCTGGTCGATTCCCTGCAGCGGTCGCTGATTGCCATCGGCTACGGACTTGAGGCAACCGGCGAGTTCGACGAGGCTACGGCGCATGCTGTCAACGCCTTCCAGCGCAGGTTCCTGCCGCAGCGGCTGGGCCGGCATGGCGATGCGCTGACACTGGCGCATATCGCAAAGGTTCAGGCGGCGTTTTCGGGTGTGTCGTCCGGATCGTCGACCAGTTCCGGCTGACGCTGCCGCGCCGCCCACTCCGCCGTCAGCGCCGCGCCGAACAGCAGCGAGGAGACGGACGTCGTCAGCCAGATGAAACCGAGAATGACCGAGGCGAGCGCCCCATAGAAGGTGTTGAGCGTCGTGACCTTCAGGTAGAAGTGATAGCCCCAGGTCGCGACGACCCAGGCGAGCGCCCCCGCCGCAGCGCCCGTGACCTTGGCCCGGTGCCCTTTCAGGCGGCCATGCAGAGCCGTTCCGATGATCAGGTAGAACACCGCAAAGCAGGCAAGGAACTTGCCGATCCACAGGCGCGAGGCGACATGGCTGACCTGGCGTGCAAGGTCGAAGGCGACGATATCGTTGCGTTCGGTGATGAAGGACAGGGTGAGTTGCGCGGCGCCGAGGATCCAGACTGTGAGGATCAGGAGCGCCGTCATCAGGATGGAGACACCCTGGAAGCGGATGATCCGGGTGCGCCGTTCGCTGCCCGTCACCATGCGGATGCCGGTGATCGCCGCCTTGGCGCCCGAGCTGGCCGTGTAGAAGACGATGACGATGGCGATTAGGGCGCGGAAGGTGAGGCCCTGAGGCGTCGCGCCGCGAATTGTCTCAAGATCGGTCTGAGACAGCGGTGCAACTGCGGAGATCAGCACCTGGTCGACGGTTTCGGCCAGCCGCTGGCTGAGATCCGCGGGCAACAGGGCAAACAGCAGGGTCAGGGTGAGGTAGATGATCGGGAAGACGGAAAACAGCGCATAGAAGCTGATGCCGCCCGTGACGATGCGCACTTCCGGTTTCGACAGGCGCTGGATCGCGCCGACGATCGGGCCAACGACCCAGATGCGCAGGAAGCCCGGCAGGGGCAGAATCTCTAGCCAGTTTCGCATCCGACCCCAGACTGATGGTGGCCCCTTCCGCTTTTACCTGTTTCGGCGGCGAAGGCCATGGGCGACGCGTCGCAGTTTCCGTTGCCCCTTCCGCGCACCCCGGCGAAAGCCGGGTCCAGATGCGGCGGGTGCCGTCCTTGTCGCTCTGGGCCCCGGCTTTCGCCGGGGTGAGCGGAAGGAGGACTGGGAGCGTAGCTTCCTCGTTTCGTCATCCTGGAAGCACTGCGGCATGCGCTCCCGTCACGCGTGAATGATTTTGGTCCGCTGGCCGGGTTGCGATAAACACGGGTGTGTGCCGCGCAGAGGGTGGAGCTGCGGATTTGTTGTACTCATTCCAGAAATCGGACCCATCGCTGAGCGCAGGCGTGCGGCGCATTGCGCGCGGGCAGGTCGAGGAAGCGATTGCCGAGCTCGACGATCCGGCACTCGAGGCCGGAGATGCCATCCACCAGGTGCGCAAACGGTGCAAGAAGCTTCGCGGCCTCGTCCGGCTCGTGCGGCCGGGCCTGGAGGCCTATGAGGCAGAGAATGCCGCGATCCGCGACATCGCCCGCGGCCTGTCGGGTCTCCGCGATGCCACGGTCGTGTTCGAGACGCTGGGCGCGCTGGAGCAACGCTTCGGCGAAACGCTGGGGGGCAGCTTCTTCCAGGATGTCCGCGCCGGCTCCGGCATTCCGGGCGATGCGCCGAATGCCGCCGGCGCCGCCAAGCGCCTGAAGGAGGCGCGCGTGGCCCTGACAGAACTCAGGGACCGGACGGACTCGTGGAAGGTGACCGGCAAGTCCGTGAAGGTGATCGCTGCGGGCGTGACGAAGACCTACAAGCGCACGATTACCGCCATGGAGGCGGCTGCGCTCAGCGCGGACCCGGCGGACTTTCATGAATGGCGCAAGGGCGTGAAGTACCACCTCTACCAGATGCGCCTGATGAAGCGGATGTGGCCCAAGGGCATGCATGTGCGCATCGTCGAGGCGCGGACGCTCGCCGACGAGCTTGGCCGGCATCACGACTTCGCGCTGTTCCGGACTGTCATGCTGCCGCGTCTGGAAAGCGCTGATGCCCGGACGCGTGAGGCGCTGGGCGCCCTGATAGAGGCGGAGGAACAGAGACTGGCGCCGCGCTGCCTGAAACACGGCCGGCGCCTGTTCGCCGAGGACGCAGATGCGTTCGGGGAGCGGGTGGCGGCTTACTGGAAGGTGTGGCGGGACTAGCGCTCGCGGCGGCATCGAATTGTCACCGGCGTCGCCCTGCCCTATATAGCCCCCCTGACCAGACGGCCGGGCAGCCGCTGGTACGCCGGTAACGGCGTACTGGAGGAAAGTCCGGGCTCCGGGGATACAGGGCGACGGCTAACGGCCGCCCGGCGCAAGCCGAGGGAAAGTGCCACAGAAAGCAAACCGCCCCTCTTCGGAGGGGTAAGGGTGAAAGGGTGGGGTAAGAGCCCACCGCGGGACTGGCGACAGGACCGGCACGGCAAACCCCGCCCGGAGCAAGACCGAATAGGGGGCGCATATGGGCCGTATCCCGCCCGCGCCCCGGGTGTGTCGCGTGAGGGGACCAGCAATGGTCCTCCCAGAGGAATGGCTGCCAGACCCCGCAAGGGGCGAACAGAACCCGGCTTACAGGCCGTCTGGTCACTTATCTCCGCTCACGGAAAAGCGCGGCGAGGATCGGTCGGGCAATGGTGCGGATCAGTGTGTCCCGCAGGCGTCGGTTGCCAGCAGACGGTGCCGGACGAAGGCAACAAGGGAGGCTTTATCCCATGCCCCATCATAGGGCGCGACCAACCAGTACTGCGTGGCCGTCATCGTCTCGCCGGGGGCAAGGGTGCGGTAGGCGGCGTGGGTTTCCATTTCGATCACGCTCGACGCCGGGTCGCCGGGGGCCTGCGAGAAGTAGAACTCGACCTGCCCCTGTTCGGGATGGATGGCGCTCTCCGGGAGAAGGTCGAAGGTGACGAGGAAGACCTGGCCATCGACAAAGCCGGCCATCCAGCCTTCCGACGGCGTGAGGAAGGCCTTGCCTTCGCGGCGCGGAGCCGTGACGCCGGCAAGCGATGGGTCTGCATAGGCCAGTCCGTCCCCGACGCTTAGGCGCGGCGGCTGGAATTCCGGACGGTTGGGCGGCGTGTAGCGCACATCCTCGTCTCCGCCGACCGGGGCGAAGACCCAGGCGTCGGGCTGTACGCGGATGACGTTCCAGAGGTCCCATGAGACGGGTTCGTCGCGAATGTTCGTCGCCTCTGCCGTCACGGTGAGGCAGCCGAGATCCGACAGCGCAAATTCCTTGCGCAATTGCAGGCCCGAGACCGGGCTTTCCGGGCCGGTCAGCGTGACACGATTGCCGTCCGTTTCGCCCGCCATTTCGCCCGCCATTTCGACCAGCGAGACATAAGGGTCCGGCGGCCAGCCCTGGCCCGCCAGTTCGGGATGGTCGGACTGGTGGTTCCACCAGTCGCTCTGCGGACCGGCCCAGACGGTCGCGCCCATATACGGTGCCGCAGCGTGCGCCGGGTCGACCGGCGGGCGGGGATCGGCGGCGGCAAGATCCATGTCGAACTTCACAACGCTCGGATAATCCTCGACACCGAACGCTGCAACGCGCCCGCCGAATGCGTTCGTGACCAGGGCCGAGACGCCACCTGTATCCAAAGCGACGTAGGAGACGTGCGGTGTCCTGACTGCCTGCGGCGCCGCGCAGGCGGAGAGCAGGATGAGGGCACAAACATTTTTGAGCGGAGCAGATACATGCCGGATCATGTCAGGCCTTTCGCTTCAGGAATTTGAGACCGGACCAGTCGCCATCGACCGCGCAGACTTTCACGTCGACCCAGCCGGTGGGCAGGATCAGTGTTCGCAGGTCGTCTTCCGTGAGGTCGCGGTAGAGCGGCGAGCTTTTCTTCGGCCAGGAGACCCAGAGCATGCCGCCGGGCTTCACCCGGTCGAGGATGGCGGGCACCTGCATTTCCAGCGCGGCGCGCGTTTCGCAGAAGAGGTGCACAATATCTGCGGGCGCCTTTCGCTTCAGGAAGGTGACGCCCTCGGCGCCCTCCATCAGCGCGTCGAAATGCGCGGGCGGATTGACCGGGAGGCAGGTCAGACCCGGCTTCAGGCCCAGCTTCTGCCAGAGCGGCTTTCCGGAATATCCGTGCACGACGGGCATCAGCCGCCCTCCCCCAGGACGACATCGTCGACCCAGATATGGCGCGGCCCGTCCGGCTGGTAGCTTTCCCAGCCGAGATTCACTTCGGTAATGTCGGGCAGCTCCCAGGCATAGTCCGCCGGCTGATGAAGGCAGCCCTGGCCATGCCCTTCGACAGTGAGCGCCGGGACCGGCACGCCATCGATGCTGACTTCGAGTGTCTTGCCGTCGGCGCCGGCTTTCCACGAAAGCTCCGTCCAGCGGCCCGTGGGCATCACATCCGTCCCGGCCGCGTGGTGCCAGCAGTCAGACATCGGCGCGGATGCATCGGTGTAGCCCTCAGGCGTTTCATAATTCGCCATCAGGCGGCTGCCACCCGCAACCGGATGCTGGCCGCCGATGCGGAGTTCGGCGATGTGGCCGTCGCTCGGCCGCTTGCCGCGCAGTTCGATCAGCGTCCAGTGCACGTCGCCTTCCGGCGCCGCTTCAAGGAACACTTTCATGCGCCCGGAGCGGGCCCCCGGCGCTGTGAGGAACCCAGTGCCCTTGCCGGCAAGATCGATGCGGACGGATTTTGAGCCAGATGCCGCGCGGGTGTCGTCCACGGCGAGCGTGGCATTGGCGAGGTCCACGGCCCAGGGCGCACCCGGCGCTGCGCCGGTCTCTGCGCTTTCAAAGCCGTCACAGAAACTGCCGCCGCAGGCGCTGACCGGCGCCGACTGGCAGGCGGCCAGCAAGGCGGCTGCCGCGAACATGACCGGACCAGCTGAGCCCCGCGCTTTCCTCATGCGGCTCCTCCCGGCCCGCACATTCGCGCGCCATGGCGCGAAGGTCCAGCCCTGGTCCGGCAGATGTCAGCTGGTCGGCGTGTTGCCCTGCATTTCCTTGATGAAGGCATCGGCCTCGGCGATGGAGCGTTCCATCTCGGCGATCAGGTCGGACACATCCGCCTCGATGTCGTCCGTCTCGCCGCCAAGCGAGGCGATCGCGCGGGCATTGAGGTTATGCTTCAGGAACAGGACGCGGTCATGGAAGACGGCGAGCACCGGGTCCATGGAATCGGCTGCGGCGTCCATCTTCTGCACGAGGACGGCATAGCGGTCCTTCGTCGCCTCGAGCTCCTTTTCGGAGGTGCGACGCAGGCCCGGATCGGAATACTCGCTGAGCTCCTTCTGCCATTCCACGAACAGGTCGCGCGAGACGCCCTTCATGTCCTTGATGCGGTCGCGCACCTTCTGGGCCTTCTCGTCGGACCGGTCATAGGCTGCCGACAGCTTGTCATATTCCTTCTCGAGGTCGCCACCATCGACGGAGACGACGGAGCGGAAGGCTTCCAGCGCGTCGGCGAACTGTTCCTTCGCCGCTTCCTGAGATTTCGCCACGTCCATGACGCGTTCGACCAGCAGATCGCGCTTTTCGTAGCCGAGCTGTTCCATGGCGCCGTAATAGGCGGTTGCACAGCCAGCGAGGCTGGAGGTGGCGAGTGTGGCAGCCAGCATGGCAGCTCGGATGGCTTTGTGTGTCATGGGTCCGGTCCCCTTCCAGATCAACGGCCAGATCAATGGCCAGATCAATGGCCAGACGTCCTGCCCTTTCCTGCCGTGCGCCGCGCCATGCGTCCAGTCACCGGATCAGTCGGAGGGCGTAAAGCTTTCATGACCCTGCCGTAATGTGAGCGCAATTCGCGTTTCTTCTGGGCCGAATGGACGCTGTGGCCCGCCTTCCCCTTGTCCTGTTCCGCCGGCTGAATGCCGATGCGCGGCACTGGCAGATTCTCGCGCTTGGCGGCCTGTTCGCCCTGTCCTTTCTGACCAGCGACTTCGGTGTGACGCCGGCCAGCCTCGTCGCCGCGTTCGCTGGCGCGTTTGCAGCACAATTGATCGGCACGGCCTGGCTCAACCGGCGGGCCGGAAAGCCCGCCCTTGTCGGCCTTGAGTGGAAGTCTGCCGCGATCACAGCGCTGGGCATCACCATCCTGCTGCGTGCAAGCGATGTATGGATCTGGGCGGCGGCGGCCTTTGTGGGCGTCGCCCTCAAATTCGTCGTGCGCGTCAACCGCAAGCATGTGTTCAATCCGGGCTGTATCGGCATTGTCGCAATGATGCTGCTGCTCGGGAAAAACGCCTGGGTCTCGCCCGGCCAATGGGGACAGGCGCCGCTGGTGGCCGGCTATGCGATGGCGCTGGCAGCGCTGACGCTGTCCAGTGCGAAGCGGCTGGACATCGCGCTGGGCTTCCTCGGCGGGTTCGCGGCGATCCTGTTCGCGCGGGCGGCCTGGCTGGGCGACCCGATGGCGATCCCGATGCACCAGATGAGTTCCGGCGCCCTGCTGATCTTCGCCTTCTTCATGATCACCGATCCGCGCTCGACGCCGGACAGCCGGATGGGGCGGGTCCTGTTCGCGTTGGCGGTCGCCGGGCTCGCGGCCTGGTTCATCATCGGGCCGAACCAGCGCGGCGCGCCGCTGATGGCGCTGGCGGCGCTCGCCTGGCTGACGCCGCTGCTGGACCGGCTGATCCCGGCGAAGAAGTTCGAATGGACGGCGGTGCCGGCACCTGCAGTGCCGCTTCGCACACATATTGACGTGATCCGCCCGCTGGCCGGCGCGGCGGACGAAACCACCGGGGACGAGAGGAGAGTCGCATGAATTTGAAACACATGATCGGGGGCCTTGCCATGGCCGCCTGCAGCTGGGCCGTGGCGGCACCGGCGCATGCCTTTTGCGGCTTCTATGTCGCCAAGGCCGATACGGACCTGTTCAACGATGCCTCGAAAGTGGCGATCGCGCGGGATGGCGAACGAACGGTGGTGACGATGGCATCCGACTTCCGGGGCGACGTCTCGGAATTCGCCATGGTGGTGCCGGTGCCGGACGTCCCGCAGGAGGACCAGATCCATGTCGCCAATCCGGCGCTGATGGACCATATCGATGAATACACTGCCCCGCGCCTCGTCGAATATTATGACGAGAACCCGTGCGAGGTGTATCGCCGCGAGAAGATGATGCAGGACATGGCCATGGCCGCCCCACCGCCCATGGTGGGCATGGCAGCCGATGCCGAAGAACTGGGCGTCACGATTGAGGCGCAATACGAGGTTGGCGAGTATGACATCCTCATCCTGTCGGCGGAGGAGTCGAACGGCCTGATCAAATGGCTGAACCAGAACGGCTACAAGATCCCCGACGGGGCAGAGGAAACGGTCGGCGCGTATCTGAAACGCGGCATGAAATTCTTCGTCGCCAAGGTGAACCTCGACCGGCATGACGGTTCCGGCGTGCTGCGCCCGATCCAGGTGGCCTATGAGGACGAGGATTTCATGCTGCCGATCCGGCTCGGCACCGTGAATTCGGAAGGCAAGCAGGAATTGTTCGTGTTCGCCATGACCCGTTCGGGCCGCGTCGAGACCAAGAACTACCGCACCGTGAAACTGCCGTCCGACATGGACGTGCCGATCTACATCAAGGACGAGTTCGGCGATTTCTACAAAGACATGTTCAAGCACCAGGTGGACAAGGAAGACGGCAAGGCCGTGTTCATGGAATATGCCTGGGACATGGGCTGGTGCGACCCGTGCGCCGCGCAGCCGCTGACGCGGGCGGAGCTGCAGGAGCTCGGCGTGATGTGGCTCGACGAGGACCAGCCCGAAGACTACCCGCCCGGCTTCGGCCCGCAGCCGCAGGATGTGTTCGTGACGCGCCTGCACCTTCGCTATGACGCAAAGACCTTCCCCGAGGATCTCGAATTCCAGACCACGGGCGACCGGACGAATTACCAGGGCCGCTACGTGCTGCGCCATCCCTGGCGGGGCGACTATACGGAATGCCCGGCCGCGCGGGACTATGCCAACCAGCTGGTCAAGCGGTGGGACCAGGAGGCGATCGAACTGGCGAAGCTGACCGGGCGGGATGTGAACGAAATCCGCGCGAAGATGGCGAGCCTCGGCTACTCCGCCAGCGCCATCAAGGGCGTCGACCTGGAAACGCCGAAACCGAAAAAGACGTGGTGGCAGCGGCTCTGGGGCAAGGGTTGATCCGACGCCTGCGCCAACGGTTTGTCGCCCCGGCCAAGTCGGGTTAACCATGGATGCGGGTCTCGTGAGGGGTCCGCATCCATGCGTGGCGGGGTATAGTCTGAATGGCACGACCATCTGGGGTCCGGAATCATGATTTCGAGGAGAAGCGGGCCGGACTGCTCAATGCGTTGACAGAGTTCGCTCTCGGATCGGACCTGTGCCGCCCTTCCCTGCGCCAGTTCGCGATTGCCTGCGCCACCTCGGAACCGAACCTCAGGCACTATTTCGGCAACCGGCAGGGCCTCGTCATTGCCATTCTCGCCAATATCGGCGAACGCCGGGTGGCGGCATGGCAGATCCCGGTCGGAGCGGCGCGCAACCCGGCCGAAGTGCTCGAGACCTATTTCCGCCTGTCGGAAGCCGTGGTGCGGAAGGGCGGCTTCATCCGCGCCCATGCGTTCGGCATCATCGAGGGCGTTGCCGATCCCGAGATCGGTCGCGCCTATCTCGACCATGTGCTGGACCCGTCGCTGACTTCGATCTGCCGGAACCTTGCTGCGACGCCGGGCTGCCCGGCGGACGATCGCACCCTGCGAATCGCAGCGATCGCCATCCTCTCCCCGGTCCTGCTCGCCGGCCTGCACCAGGACCTCCTGGGCGGAAAATCGGCCGCGCCGATCGATACTAGGTATCTTTACCAATGCCTTCAGTCATGGCTTAGCACCGGCCTTGAAGCGCGATAATATTGCCCTTGCGTTCAATTCGCGTGGCACGGGTATTGCTTCGCTGTATGCGCCTTTTGTCTATTAGGTGTAATGCTCGTTCGCTATCACTCCAATGCCAGATACCGGTTTGTCACCTGACGCGCTGACTGAAGCGCAACTGCGCGCCCGTCTCGAAACGCCGCGCCTGTCCGTGATCATCACGAACTTTAACTATGCCGATTTCATCGCCACGGCGATCGACAGCGTGCTGTCGCAGCATCCCCGCGCCGAACTGATCGTCGTGGACGATTTGTCCACCGACAGCTCACGCGATGTGATCCGCAGCTATGGCGACCAGGTCATCCCGGTGTTCCAGGAGACCAATCAGGGCCAGGGCGCAGGCTTCAATGCCGGCTTCGAGCGTGCGACCGGCGACCTTGTCATGTTCCTCGATGCCGACGATTTCCTGCTGCCCGGCGCGGTCAGGGAAATCCTGTCGAACTATGTCCCCGGCGTCGCCATCTATCATTACCGCATGCGGTATGCGAACGCGGAAGGCGAGCTCGGCCGGATGCACCCTTCGCCGCAGACCCCGCTTGCCGAAGGCGACCTGTCGGCGCAACTGCGCGACCAGGGCCGCTATGTTGGCACAATCACGTCCGGCCTCGTGTTCTCGCGCAAGGTGCTGGAGAAGGTCCTGCCGATGGATGCCGGCACGTTCCGCCAGAATGCCGACGGTTACCTGACCTCCTGCGTGCCGCTGTACGGACCCGCGCGCACCTCGCAATTCGTCATTTCGGGCTACCGGGTGCACAACCGGCAGATGACCAATGCCGGCGGCGCCTATGCCCGGCGCGCGCGCTGGCGGCTGGCGCATGACGAAGCCCGCTACGCGGTCATCCGCGATCATGCCGGACGGCTCGGACTGCCCGTCGCCGATCACCTTGGCGACCGCGATTATCTCGATCTCGAAGAGCGCCTGATTTCTCTGACGTTCGAACCCGAATTCCACCCGATTGGCAGCGATACGGCCGGGGACCTCATCCACCGGATCGTCAGCGCGGTGCCCGAAACCGCATCAGGCCGCAATGCGACCGTCAAGAGCCTGTTCTGGCGCACAATGGGCGTTCTGCCGCCGAAGGCCCGGCGCCTCATGCTGCAGTGGCGGATCGATCCGCAGGCGCGCCCGCCGGCCGTGGCATTCGCTGCCCGCCAGATCCGCCGCTTCGCGATGCGGCGTTCGCACTAGCCGGCCGCAAGCGCGGCCCTGACAGCGGCGATGTCCTCCGGACCCGTCGACCATGCGCAGACGAAACGCGAGCTGTTGTCCGCCCAGGGATAAAACAGCGCCCCGGCCTTGCGCAGGCGCTTTGCGGCATCGTCAGGCAGCAGCGGGAAGACTTCATTGCCGTCGACCGGATAGGCGAGGTCAAACCCCGCCCCGGTGAACACATCGGCGAGATCGGCTGCCATGGCGTTGGCATGTTCTGCAAGTTCCAGCCACAGCCCGCCATCCAGCATAGCGCGCGCCTGCGCCGCGATGAAACGCATCTTGGCCGGCATGTGTCCGGATCGCTTCGCACGAGCCTTCAGGTCCGCATATTTCGTCCGGGCACGGCCGAACAGGATAATGATTTCGCAGCCGATGGCGCCGGTCTTGGTCAGGCCGAAGGTCAGCACGTCGACACCGGCCTTCCAGGTCATGTCAGCGGCCTTGGCGTGCGTGGAGATGAGCGCGTTGCCGAGACGTGCCCCGTCCATGTGCACGGCCAGGCCCTTGTCATGGGCAAGCCGCGCATAAAGGGCGACCTCCGCGGCACTGTAGGCCGTGCCGCATTCCGTGAGATTGGTGAGGGAGAGGACGTCTGCCGGGGTCTCGTGCACGAAGTCGCGGTTGATCTGGCCGAGTGCCGCCTCCAGTGCGTCGCGCTCGATGCGGGCGCCAAAGCCTTTGAGCAGGCGCAGCTTTCCGCCGCCGGAGAAGAATTCCGGCGCGCCACGCTCGTCCCGCTCGATATGGGCCTGTTCGTGGCAGAGCACCGCGCCGGTCGGCGGACAGAAGCAGGACAGGGCAAGCGCGTTCGAGGCCGTGCCCGAGGCCGTCATCCAGAAATCGAAATCGTCGGTTTCGAAAACCGCTTCCAGCAGCGGCCGTACGGCTGCCGTGGCGCTGTCGCCGCCATAGCTGCCTTCCATGCCGGAATTGGCGTCGAGCAGCGCTTCGATGACGCGCGCATGAGCAGGCGCCGATGTGTCGGAAGAGAAATTCATCAGGGTGTCACGTCGGGAGTTTGCCACATGAGGTGTTGTCCGCCGTCGCACAGGATCATCTGCCCGGTCACGCTGGAGGCCGCCACAAGATAGCGCAAGGCGCGGACGATCTCTTCGGGCGAAGAGCCCTCGCCTGTCAAGGTGGCCGCCTTTTCGGCGGCAAAGTCCGCATCGCTCTGGTGCACGCTTTTCAGGACAGGGCCGGGACCGATGGCGTTGACCCGGATGCTGGGTGCAAGCGCCTGCGCCAGGGTCTGCGTCGCCTGCCACAGCGCGGCCTTGGACAGCGTATAGGTGAAGAACAGCGGATTGAGCTTGAGGACGCGCTGGTCGATCAGGTTGACGATGAGGCCCTTCCGCCCGTCCGGCAGTGCCGCTGCCATCTGCTGGGCGAGGTGAACGGGCGCGCGCAGGTTCGGCTCAATGTGCTTGTCCCAGTCCGCCCGGGAATGTTCCTGTACGGAGTCATCATCGAAGGTCGAGGCGGAGTTGACGAGCAGGCTGACGGGTCCGCCCAATGCTTCCGAGGCGCGAGCAATGAGGCCCGAGCGGTCGGCTTCCGAGGCAAGGTCTGCCCGCAGCGGCTCAGCCGTTCCACCCGCCGCCCGGATCATGTCGCAGGTTTCGCCAGCGCCCTTGGCGGAGGCGCGATAATGCACAGCGACTGTCCAGCCATCCTCGCCCAGCGCCGCCGCCATCGCCCGGCCGAGACGCGCGCCGGCCCCGGTGACCAGAGCGATGCCTGGCCTCACGGCGTCGCCGGCTGGAACAGGCCCAGCAGGTTGAAGCCTGAAATCAGTCCGTAGATGTAAACGGCATAGACCAGCAGCAGCAACACGCCGGCAAGATAGCCGATCCGGGCGCGGGTGACGATCAGGAGGGCCACGATGAGCGCCGAGGCGCCGAGCGCCCAATGATCGTACTGGCTGAACGAAGGAGCGATCGGCATCGGCCCGAACAGGGCAACGACGCCGCCGGCGCCCAGCAGGTTGAAGATGTTGGAGCCGATCACGTTGCCGATCACCACTTCGCCTTCGCGCCGGATTGCGGCGACGATGCCCGCCCCGATTTCCGGCAGGGAGGTGCCGACGGCCAGCAGGGTCAGCCCGATATACTCCTCCGGAACATTGAAGGCATGGGCGACGCCGATGCCGCCCGAAATGACCAGTTTCGAACCGAGGAACAGGCCGCAGATGCCGAGCGGCACGAACGGCACGGCGAGCCAGACCGGCAGGTGCGGGTCTTCCTCTTCCGAGACGGCCGGATCCTCTCCCGTTGCCACAGCCCGGCGGGCGCGAATGAAAGCGAAGCCCGAATAGGCGACCAGCAGCATCAGGAAGCAGACGCCGACCAGGGGCGAGAGTGGCATCAGCGACGTCATGCCGATCCATACTGCCGTGGCCAGCAGCATCGCCCCGAGCGCCCGCTTCTCCCCGGCCCCGCCCGCCGTCAGCGGCGCGATCAGGGCCGGCAGGCCGAGCACGAGGAAGACATTGGCGATGTTGGAGCCGACGATATTGCCGAGCGCGATGCCGGTCTGCCCCTCAAAGGCGGCATTGACCGAAACGAACATCTCGGGCGCCGACGTACCGAATCCGACGATGAAGATACCGGCCACGAGCGCGGATACGCCAAGGCGCCGGGCGAGCGAAACCGCTCCGCTCACAAGGAAATTGCCTGCCAGCGCCATGACCACGAGTCCTCCCGTGAGGGAGGCAATCAGAGCGAGATCCGGCATGGCCAGAGCCCGTCTTTAGTCGAGACGTTTGAATTCGATGAGATTCAGGATGCCGAACACGATCACGATGGCGGCAATGGCAAGCAGGGACGGATGGATCGGAATCATTGTCTCTTTCTCGCTTTTTTCACTATGTCCTGCAGAGAATGCGTTGCCGTTGCATAACCTGCCCCGCGGCGAATGGCGAGCCCCAACCACATATTTCCGCAACGGAAATCAGCATATTCTAAAGTCGAAATCTGCCGATTCCGGCCTGAACACCTCCAGAATCCCGCTAAGGACCGCGCCATGGCCACGTTGCGCACGCGCTTTTTCCATTCCTGGTTCCGCCTCACCCGGCCATTGACGCTGGGCGTGCGGGCGGCGGTGGAGGACCCCGGCGGGCGCGTGTTCCTGGTGCGCCATACCTATGTCAATGGCTGGTACCTGCCGGGCGGCGGCGTCGAGAAGGCCGAGACGCATATCGAGGCGCTGAGCCGCGAACTGATGGAAGAAGGCGGCTTCCGCCTCACCGGCGAACCGGACCTTGTCGGCATCTATTCCAACCATCTCGTCTTCCCGAATGACCATGTGATTCTCTGCCGGGTGCGGCCCGGAATGTGGGAACAGGGCGAGGCAACCTCGCAAGGCGAGATTGCCGAAACGCTTTGGGCCGATCCGCTGGCGCCGCCGGACGGCACCACGCCGGGGACACGCCTGAGGCTGGCCGAACTGTATGGCGGGGCGCCGAGGTCGCCTTACTGGACGCCGGCCAGCTGATAGCTGCCGTCCGCCACGCGCACCTGCGGGACGCGGCCGGTGTCTTCGAAGGCCTGCCAGGCCGGGGCAAGCGAGCGCCAGAAGGAAGCATTCGGGTCGCCGGCATGGCGCTGGAGGTTGGCCGCCGTCATCGGGAACGGGAAGATGTGGACCGGAACGGTTCCCTCGCCGTGCTCAAGGGCAGCCTGCATCAGCGTCCAGATTTCCTCGATTGCCTCGTCCGTCATGGCGTAGCAACCGACCGAGACGCAGTCGCCGTGCACCATGAGATAGCTGCCGGTACGGCCCTTCGCCCGGTCAAACGCGTTGGGGTAGCCAAGGTCGAAGGAAAGGTGGAAAGCGGAAGACGGGTTCATCTGGCCGGGCGATACGGCATAGAAACCCTCCGGGGCCTGCAGGTCACCTTCGGCCTGTTTGGGGCCCAGCTTGCCGGAGAAGGCACAGACCGGCCACGAACGGAACGCTTCGTACTCACCCTCTGCGTCCTGCACATAGGCCGTCATCACGGCAGGTTCCTTGGTCAACCGGAAGTAAACCGGCGCACCGAGCGCAAGGCCTTTTGCTTCGAGCGCTTCCGTGAGTTCGGGGGCGTGCGCGGCAATGGCGGCGCGGGAGCGGGCATTGGAGGGTACGTCGTCGACGCCGGCCACCGCCAGAACGGCGGGAAGGCTGAGAAAGGCAAGGGCTGCAACCGCCACGGCGGGCAGTTTCAGGGCAGAGCGGCGGGTCTTGCGTCTCATGCCTCTTCTGATCGGCCGCAAATACGGCCCTTCGCGGGCCGCCATCAAGGCCGTTTCAAGGAAGTCCGTCCGCAGGCCGCCCCAATTTCGCCCAGTGTATTAAGCGCACATTAAGATGCCGATGAGACGATGTTGCCATGGCGGATCATTTCCCCTGTCCGTCATGACCACTCCAAATGTGCGTTGCAGGTTTCCCCTTGTCCTGCGCGCGTATTGAATTCGAGAACGCCGGCCCTTCCCAGCGGGCCGGCGTTTTTCGTCTCAGCGCGCGCTTTGCGCCGCCGCCTTCATGTAGCGCCAGCCGGTCCAGACCGAGAGGCCTGCGGCGATCCAGAGCAATGCGACCAGAAGGAACGCAGTGAAGCCGGCAAGGACGCCCTGCGCGCCGTTCTGCGAGACGGCGTCCTGCGGCATGACAGCAAGCGGCAGCATCAGGCCGATAATGGCAGCCATCTCGAAGCCGGTTTTCCACTTGGCGAGGTTCGACGGATCGACCACTGCCCTGCCCCGCGGTGTGGTTCGCAGCCAGGTCATGAAGGCGTCGCGCGCAATGATCGCGGCTGCCGGAATATAGACAAGCCAGGTGCGGAAGATCATGGCGAGTCCCAGCAGGGCGAGGCCGACCAGCAGCTTGTCGGCAATCGGGTCGAGCCAGACGCCGAAGCGCGAATGCGCATCCAGCTTGCGGGCGAGCCAGCCGTCGAGGAAATCGGTCAGTGCCCCGGAGAGGAAGGCCAGCAGGGCGAACTGGTACCAGAGCTGCTGGATCGCGGCCCGGCGCCCCTGCTCGTCGGCGGGAATGTCCTGCGTCATTCCGAGATCGATGGCGCCCTGTGCCTGCAGTGCCTGGATGACGCCCCAGAAGCACAGCAGCGCGAACGCGCAGCGCGCAATGGTGAGCGCATTGGGGAGCCATTTGAAATTCATGGGCGTCCCTGTGCCAGCGCGGAGGCGGCGGCGCAATCAGGAAGTGCGGCTTTCCCTCACCTCCCATCGCTTGCGCGATGGGTCCCTACTTTCCCGGGAGAGGAGGGACCCGCGCCCGTCAGGGCGTGGGAGTTGAGGGCCTTCCCTACTCCGCTTTCCCGGTAACGGCCCCGATCGGGATCGTGTAGTGGCGGGAGCAGAACTGGCAGTCGACGGACAAGGTGCCGTCCGGTTCCGTCATGTCGCGGAGAGACTCGTCCGGCATCTGCTTCAGGGTCGCGATCAGGCGTTCCTCATTGCAGGTGCAGCGGTCGTCGAGTTCGACCGGCGGTTCCAGCCGCACGCCCTGTTCGTGGAACAGGCGGAACAGAAGCTGTTCCATCGGCAGTTCCGGATCGGCGAGTTCCGCATGCGTGATGGTCGCGAACAGAGCCTGCGCCTCGTTCCAGGCCTCTTCCGTGTCGCCCCGGAATTCGTCCGACGCGATGCGCTGGATCATCATGCCGCCGGAGACCCACAGCGCCGGGTCGCCCGGCCGGTCGAACTCCGACACGGACAAGGCGATGCGCGTCGGCACCTGTTCGGACTGGGCGAAATAGTCTTCGGCGCACTCGGCCAGCGTGCCTTTCACCAGCGGCACGATGCCCTGGTATGGCTGGATGGCCGGATTGTCCTGGATGATGATGAGCGCCAGCCGGCCCGACGGGCCGAACAGTTGCGGCATGTGCGGGGCGGCGCCCCTGTTGATGCGGTCGAGATTGTCCCAGGCTTCGGCATCGAAGCGGGCATAGCCGCGCACGCCGCCGTCGGTGCGATATTCGCCGACCAGCATTTTCACCGGCCCGTCCCCCTCCGCCTGCACGAGCAGGCGCCCGTCGAACTTCAGGGATGAGCCGACGAGGGAGGCCAGCGTCACGGCCTCTCCCAGGATGCGGGCAAGGTTCTCAGGGTAGTCATGCCGGTGCACGATGGGCGAGATGCTCTGCGGACCCATACGCACGGCGCGGCCCCGGACCGGCCGCTGGTCGATCTGGAAATTGGCGACGAAATCGCTGTGGGTAAGCGGCGTATCGGGCATGGTGCACGTCCTCGGCTCGGGCCCCCCATGTGGCAGCGTGGCGCGCCGCGT
Source organism: Hyphomonas sp. (assembly GCA_020638455.1). Taxonomy (GTDB): domain Bacteria; phylum Pseudomonadota; class Alphaproteobacteria; order Caulobacterales; family Hyphomonadaceae; genus Hyphomonas. The sequence goes on from JACKIK010000001.1 coordinate 468,131, forward strand.
TCAACCCACCCCATGCCGTTCAGGCCGGCACCGTCACCCTGGATGGCCGCTTCGTCCGCCGGGCCTGCCGTTTCGCGCTGCCCAGCTCGTCTGCGAACGCGGCAAGCACTTCTGCCTTCAACGCGTCAGACCGCTCGCGGATCACTTCCGGCGTCCAGTCTTCGTGGACGAGGATGTCCCGGACGAGGCTGAACGCTTCCAGCTCCTCGAATGCAGAGAGGATCCGGCGCTTGTCCGGGAATTGCTTGGAGCCGAGCTCCCGGTTGATGACATGCGGCAGGAGGACGAAATTGCCGGGCCGGTTGAGCAGCCTGTTACGCTCGGCTTCGTCCGGGAACTGGCGCTTCCAGTACGAGCCCGAACGGACACTCTTCGGCATGATGTGTTCCGGCGAGAGGCGCGTGTCGTCATGGCTCAGCGCCCGCGCAAGGTGCGCGAGCGGCCCGTCCCCGGCCCTCAGCACTTCGAGGCATTTCAGCAGCGTCCGGTTCACGATCGGGAAGTGGCTGCCATGATCGAACACGCGGACCAGCCGGTTCTCCAGATCATAGGGCAGCGGGAATGTCGAATTGTACCCCGCAAGCCGGCCGCCCCTCATGTACTGGCGGTTCACTTCGCCGATCGTCCGGTGAACACCGCTGCGGACGAAGTCGGTCGGCGAATCCGCCATGCGCAGGAGCGTGATCCGCCGCCACAGGCCCCAGACCCGGCTTCCAAGCTCTCCATAGTGATCGCCCCGCCTGCCCCGGTCCTCGCGCATCAGGGCGACGCGGACGAGCTCCACGGCGAGCGGCCGCCAGTCGCAATCATCCGGTCCGCGCTCATGGATCGACAAACAGAACAGGCCGCGCTGCCATGGCTGGTCTCCCGACAGGACGACCGGATCGTGCAGCATGGCCCAAGCCTTTGCCCGCCATTCGGTGAGCGACAGCCATTTGTCGAGACGGTTCTCACGGTCGGCCTGGCCTCCGCCTTCAATGTAGGTCCGCAATCCGTCAATCAGGGACACGGCGCCCTGCGTCACATTGTTGACGCTGCCCGCAATGGTCGAGAGCGCATCGACAAAGGCGACCATGTCCGGCGTCTCCGTCCGTAGCGTGTCCCAGCGCGCCAGGATCGCTTCTCCGGCGCGTCCTTCCCCGGCAAGGTCGGCCAGTTGGCCCTTGAAGATCTCGGCCGAGTCGAGCGGCTGGCCACGGTCATTCATGGTCACGAAGATCTGCCGCGCCACGCGCCGGTCCGACACATGGATCACAGCGAAATAGACGCGGTTCATCAGATAGTCCGTGAACGCATCGACCTGTTCGTCCGTCAGTTCGTCAAGCCGTTCGCCGAGCCGCGCACCCGCGTCGACCAGCACCTGTGCGGTGTCCGGCAGTGCGGCTTCGGACGACAGGCCATCGTGGAGCCCCATGTCCAGCCACTGGCCCCATTTCGGGGCGACCAGACGGCGTTCTCCCTTGCGGTCCGCGATGGCGTCCGAAACCTGCGTCTGCAGGCGGCCCTCGCCGAGGCGCTTGAGCAGGACCTGGAACAGGAGTGTCAGCGTCGTCATGCGCTGCAGGCCGTCATAGACCTGCCAGCGCATGCTGTCGTGCATGGCGGTAACGACCGGGCCGAGCAGGTACAGCGGCGCCTGCTGGCTGACCACTTCGACCAGGGCGGCCTCGTCGCCCAAGCCATCGCCCGGCGCGTCGTCTGCGCCGGCTGAATCGGCGGCATCGTCATCGAAAGTGCCAAGGTCCGGGCGAATATCGGCGGCGGCCAGCAGGTCGGACAGGAGCTGGTCAACCTGCCCGCGTTGCCACCGGTATTCCCTCTGAATGTCCGCAGGCTCGAACATGCCTGCCACGAAGAATTCCTTCAGGGGAATTGTGAAGCCCGCTACCGTCTGCATGCACTCTACTTTCGACACCCGGCCAAAAGTTAACGCATTCCCAACGGGCGCGCGAGTCTGGATTCGGATTCAGTTCATCAGGCCGAGCAACTGCCCCCGCCGAGGACACAGAAGCTCGCGCACCAGGCATGGTTGAGCTTGACCGGGGCAGCAGTCGCCTCGGCGAGGCTGTGGCCAAGCTCGAAGGCGGGGTCATCCACCAGCAGGGTGCAGGCAGTGAGGCTGGCCCGGTCCGATCCCTTGCGGCGGATCACCATGCGCTGGTTCGCGCACATGATGCTCTCGGGCGCCTTCCCCAGAATGCCCCAGCAGGCTGTGGTGATTTCCGGCGGGTCATCGCGGGCGATCATCTCCGGGAACAGGACCAGTTGCTTCGGGTCTTCGGGATCGATGGCGAGGCCGAGATTGCGGGCAAGTGCGCCGTAGGCTGCACGGGCAGCGGATTCGTCCTCGGTCAGGGCGAGGCGGCCCGCGAGGGCGAGCGAAAAGCCTTCGGAATTGAGCCAGCGGAGCCCCTTGCAGGCCTCCGTAAAAGCGCCCTCCCCGCGTTCGGCATCGTGAAGGCCGGGGTCATGGCTGTCGAGCGATACGCGAAGGATGAGGCGCTCCGTCAGCCCCTCGTCGCGCAGCCGCCTCAGGCCTTCCTGCAGGCGCGGACGCATCATCGGCCGCATCGCATTGGTCAGGAACAGCAGGCTGTGCCCGCGCGAGAGGATTTCGCGCATGATGCCGATGATTTCGGGACACATGAACGGCTCGCCGCCGGTGATGCCGATTTCCACCTGGCTCTCAATCTCATCGAGGAAAGGCACGACATCGGCCAGCGTCAGGTAGACCAGCCGGTCGTTCTTCGGGGAGCTTTCGATATAGCAGTTCCGGCACTCGATGTTGCAGAGCGTGCCGGTGTTCAGCCAGAGCGTCTTGAGCCCGGTCCAGGCAACGCTGGCGCGGGCCTCGCCCTTGGCTGTGATATCTGGGTCTGAAAACTTGGTCGGGGGCAGTTCAGTATCGGCCATGGCGCCAGTCTTAGCGGGCTTTTCTGCCCCGGCCAGTCACAAAATCCGGCTGCCGCTGCACCAGAATGTGATCGCCGCATGCCGGCCCGGACGGGCCGTGCCCTACTTCTCCAGGCACCAGCGCAGGATGGCTTTCTGGGCGTGAAGACGGTTCTCGGCTTCGTCGAAGACGAGGCTATGCGCCCCGTCGATGACTTCTGCATCCACTTCCTCGCCGCGATGCGCCGGCAGGCAGTGCAGGAACCAGGCGCTGGGCTTCGCGAGATCCAGAATGTCCTCGGTCACGGCATAAGGCTCGAGAATCTCGAGCCGCCGCTCGGCATCGGAGTCGCCCATCGACACGAATGTGTCGGCGATCACCACATCGGCACCGGCCACCGCTTCCTCAGCCGTTTCGAACAGTTCGATCCGGCCCTGCGTCTCGCGGGCGATGTCGAGGTCCTCATCGTCCGGGGCGTAGCGGGCCGGCGTGCCGACGGCGAGTGTGAAGCCGAACTTGCCGGCCGCGTGCATGAAACTGGCGCAGACATTGTTGCCGTCGCCCACCCAGGCGAGCCGCGCGCCACGCAGCGTGACGCCATGTTCTTCCAGGGTCATCAGGTCCGCCATGATCTGGCAGGGATGCGAGCGGTCTGTCAGGCCGTTGATCACCGGCACGGAAGCGAATTCGGCAAAGGCCTCGACATCGGAATGGTCGTTGGCGCGGATCATCACGGCGTCGACATAGCGGGAAAGGACGCGGGCAGTGTCCTCGATCGTCTCGCCGCGGCCGAGCTGCATGTCGCCTGCCGTTGCCGTGATCGAGCTGCCGCCGAGCTGGCGCATCGCCATGTCGAAGGAGAAGCGCGTGCGGGTGGAGGCTTTTTCGAACAGCATGGCCAGCGTGTGCCCTTCAAGCGGTGCGCCGTCATCGACGCGGCCCTTGGGCCAGCCCTTGCGCGCGGCCTTCATGGCGTGGGCCATGTCGAGAATCTCGCGCAGCTCGAGATGGTCGAGATGCCAGATATCGATGAAGTGACGGCCAGCCATGGCAGGTCTCCCTCAAAAATGAAGCGCGGCCCATAGCGCATTATGGCCCGCGAAACCAGTGCATGTCGGGAAATCGCCTGCAGGCACGTGTCAGGCGCGCTTCAGCACGCCCACGACGAAGAGCAGGATCACGGCGCCGATGGTGGCGTGAAGGATGGCGCCGACGATGCCAGCCCCGACGCTGACGTGGATGACCGGGAACAGGAAACCCGCCACGAAGGCGCCAAGTATGCCCACCACGATGTTGCCAATGAAACCGAAACCGTAGCCCTTGACGATCAGGCCGGCGAGCCAGCCCGCCACGGCGCCGATGAGAAGGAAAATAATCAGGCTCTCCAGGGTCATTTCAGGTCTCCTTGCATTTGCGCAGTGGCCCTTGCACGCGGCCTCTGCGTCAGGATTTCGTGCGTAGAGAAAGCCAGCCTATCCTGACGAGAATGCGGCGTCGGTTGGGCTTCAGCCCTTGCGGGAAACGTCGATTCTGCCGCCCGCTGCAGGGGCTGCTACAGGCCGTGAATGCCGCATTTGAGCCAGTTCGGGGCCAGTATGCGGGTCGGAAGCCCTCCGCCGACAACAAAGAATGGACGCGCCATGGTCTGGATTCAGGTGTACGTCTAGGATGGAAAGCGGGCGGGATGCGGGCTTTCCCCGCCCGTTGAGGAGGCGCATCTGATGAACAGGCCGGTATTTGCTTTCGCCGCGCTGGTGGCCCTTGCCGCCTGCGGCTCCGAACCGCAGCGATGGGCGGATTTTTCGAAGCTCAGGCCGCCTTCGATCGGCAGCGAATACCTGTTGTGCGGACCAGCCATTTGCCCGCTTGGCGGCAAGCCGCGCGACACGCTGCGCTTCAGCTACCCGGCTGAACATGTCGCGGCCGTGGTGGCGGGGCTGGAGCCGTCGGCCGTGCAGCGGCAGCTGCCGAACGGCGACTTCCAGCTCAGATACACGGTCAAGGCACCGACCGCGCGGGTTGCCGACGATGTCGATGTGCTGGTCCGTGCGGACAGTGCCTACACGGCCGAGGTCGCGATCTATTCCCGCACGCGCATCACCACGGTCGACCTCGGCAAGAACAAGGCGCGGGTCGAAAAACTGGTCGCGGACCTGACGGCGGAACTGGGCGAACCCCTGCCATAATTCCACCCCGGACCCGCTCACCCGGCCACTGGCGAACCCCGCCGGTTTGCCTTATGTGACGGGCAATCCTTCCACCCCTGCCTGGAGTTCTCACAGACATGGACCGCGTTCTCATTATCGGTGCCGGCGCTGCCGGTTCGGTCGTCGCCCAGAAATGCGCGATGGACCGCGACACGTTCAAGCACATCACGCTCGCCTCGCGCCGCATCGAGAGCTGCGAGAAGGTGGCGAAGCTTTGCAGGACGCCGATCGAGATCGCGCAGGTCGATGCCGACAATGTGGCCGAGGTGGTCGCGCTGATCGAGAAAGTGAAGCCGGACCTGTTGATCAACATGGCCCTGCCCTACCAGGACCTGCCGATCATGGATGCGTGCCTGGAAGCCGGCTGCAACTATATGGACACCGCGAACTATGAGCCGCGCGACGTAGCGAAATTTGAATATTCCTGGCAGTGGGCCTATCAGGAGCGCTTCAAGGAGAAGGGCATCACCGCCATTCTCGGCTGCGGCTTCGACCCCGGCGTCTCGAACATCTGGTGCGCCTATGCGCAGGAACATTTGTTCGACGAGATCGACTATATCGACATCGTCGACTGCAATGCCGGCGACCATGGCAAGACGTTCGCCACGAACTTCAACCCGGAGATCAATCTCCGCGAAGTGACGCAGGACGGCAAATACTGGAAAGACGGCGAGTGGATCGAGATCCCGGCGCTCAGCATCAAGACGATGGTGGACTATCCGCAGGTCGGCCCGCGCGCCTCTTACCTCATCTATCACGAGGAAGAGGAAAGCCTTGTGAAGAATATCAAGGGCCTGAAACAGATCCGCTTCTGGATGACCTTTGGCGAGGCCTATATCAAGCACCTCGAAGTCTTCAAATCCATTGGCCTCATCAGCCTCGAGCCGATCAAGCACAAGGGCATGGACATCATTCCGATGGAATTCCTGCGCGACCTGCTGCCCGCGCCGTCCTCGCTCGCGGAAGGCTATTCCGGCAAGACTTCGATCGGCGTGATCGTCCGGGGCCGGAAGGATGGCAAGCCGCTCGCCAAGATGCTCTACAATGTCTGCGACCATGCGGAGACGAACAGGGAAGTCCACGCGCAGGCCGTCTCCTACACGACGGGCGTGCCGCCGGTCTCCGGCGCGGCCATGTTCTTCAAGGGCATCTGGAAAGGCGCGGGCGTGTTCAACGTGGAACAGTTTCCGTCGAAGCCGTTCCTCGACGATGTCGCCACCCGCGGTCTGCCGACGACGATCATCGACATCGCGGCGGGTGACCAGGACGAACTGTTTGCGGTGGAGACGTAGTGTCCATAAGGTGCCCAATCTGTTTGGATGCCTTCGGTGGCACGTGCGAGGAATTGCCCAGAATTTCGCAAGCTACGGCACTGAATTGTGATCAGTGCGGGAGATTTTCGGTCTCCGGCTCATTGCTTGCGACTGAAGCGTTCAACGCCATGTCGGAACCCCTTAGAGCGGCGCTCAGCCATCGGTTGCGCTTGGCCCAAAACCAATCTGAGTTTCCAGTACTGACTACCACCAGTTTCCAAGATTTTCTGGACTCTTGGAAGCTGACCACGCCAGCCGAACAAATTCGAAATCTGATTGAAATTATTGGAGACCACCTTGTCCAAACTGGAGTGAGGTTACCTCGCCTCACACCAGCACATTGTGCGCGAATAGGTTCAGTAAACATCCAGCGAATTCGTCAAATTCTGGATGACGCCGAAACCGGCGGCTGGATTCGATACCGGATTCATTCGGGCGGCGTAGATAGGCTTGACCTGACATTGACGGGTTGGAACGAGTACGAAGCAAACAAAGTTGGTTTGCGTCCGGGAAACTATGGCTTCATAGCCATGAAGTTCGGCGATCCTATTTTGGAAGAATTATGCCGCGACGTGATCAAGCCCAAACTCAAAGCTGCGCTGAACATTGATGTGGTAGATCTGCGGGACGTTTCTCGTGCAGGCGTTATCGACAATTTGATGCGCGAACAAATCCGAGAAGCTGGCTTCGTGCTCGTTGATCTGACGCATGACAACTACGGTGCGTACTGGGAAGCAGGATATGCAGAAGGCTTGGGAAAGCCAGTCATATACTTATGTGAACAATCTAAGTTCGATGAGTTTAAGACACATTTCGATACAAATCACTTGACCACGGTAACGTGGGATCGATCAGACGACGAAGCATTTATTGCACAACTAACCGCCACGCTGAAAAGATCACTGGGCCTGTTCGCATGACCGCTGAAATCAACATCCCCACCCCCTGCTTCGTGCTCGACATGGCGCGCCTCCGGAAGAATCTGGAGACGGCGAAGCGCGTGCGGGAGGAGGCCGGCTGCAAGGTGCTTCTGGCCACCAAGGCGTTTGCCATGCCGGCGGTGTTCCCGATGATGCGGGACTATCTCGACGGCACGACGGCCAGCGGCGAGCATGAGGCCATCATGGGCCATGCCGAATTCGGCAAGGAAGTGCATGTCTATTCCCCGGCCTATACGGAAGACGAAGTCCGCCGGCTGACGGATGTCGCCCAGCACATCTATTTCAATTCCGCCGAACAGCTTGCCCGCTTCGGCGACATCGCCCGCGATGCAGGCGCGCATGTCGGCCTGCGCGTCAATCCCGGCTATTCCAATGCCACGCTGGGCGGCGACCTCTACAATCCGAGCGCACCGATGAGCCGGTTCGGTGAAGTCGCGGAAAAGCTGGATCAGGTGGACTGGTCCGGCGTCGATATCTTCCACGTCCATGCCCTCTGCGAGAGCCTGCACGATGGCTCGGCCGGCCTCATCAACCATGTGGCTGAGCATTTCGGGCAATATGTCGAACAGGTCTCCGCCGTGAATTTCGGCGGCGGGCATTTCATGAACAAGCCCGGCTATGATGTCAGTGTCCTGATCGAGGCGATCAGGGCCTTCAAGGCGCGCTTCGGTGTCGAGGTGATCCTGGAACCGGGCGCGGGCCTCGTCGTGAATACGGGTGAACTTTACGCCACCGTGCTAGCCCTGCACTGGAACCAGATGGATCTCGCCATTCTCGACGCCTCGGCCTCCACGCACATGCCGGACGTTCTGGAAGTGCCTTACCGGCCAGATATCGTGGACGCCGGCCTGCCGGGCGAGAAGCCCCACACCTACCGCCTCGGCGGCAAGACCTGCATGACCGGCGACGTGATCGGGGACTATTCCTTCCACAGGCCGCTGCAGCCCGGCGACCAGCTGATCTTCACCGACCAGATGCACTACAGCTTCGTCAAGACGAACACGTTCAACGGCACGCCGCTCGCCAACCTCGCCATCCGCTGGGAAGACGGCCGCGTGGAGCAGGTTTCGAACTTCGGCTACGAGGAATTCCGCAGGCGGCTCGGGCGCTAGTATTCCGTCAGCGGAAATTCCCGGTCGTTGCCGAGCGAGGGGATGCGCCCCCGCGCCTGCGCGACGGCGTGCAGATCGACGTCGGCGCAGATGATGCCCGGTTCGGCATGATCCGCCTCGGCAAGCACCTCGCCCCAAGGGGAGATGATCAGCGAGTGACCATAGGTCTCGCGGCCGTCTTCGTGGCAACCGCCCTGCGCCGGGGCGATGACGAAACTGCCCGTCTCGATGGCGCGCGCCCGCAGCAGGACATGCCAGTGCGCCTCGCCCGTCACACGCGTGAAGGCGGCCGGGACGGTGAGGATGCCCGCCCCTGCCTGCGCAAGGCGCCGGTAAAGATGCGGGAAGCGGACATCGTAGCAGATCGTCATGCCGATCTTGCCAAATGGCGCGGTGGCGAGCACGGCTTCAGTGCCCGGACGATAAGCGCGGCTTTCGCGATAGGACTGCCCGTCGCCGACTTCCACATCGAACATGTGGATCTTGTCGTAGCGGGCGATGACGCCGCCATCCGGCCCGATCATGAAGGACCGGTTGGCGAACCGCTCCTCGTCCGGTAGCGCGACGGCGATAGAGCCGATCAGCAAGGTGACGCCGAGTTCCTCCGCGAGCGCCCGGAAAGCCGGGAGCGAGGTGTCGTCTGTTTCCTGCACGATCTTCGGCCGCGCCATGCCGGGGCGGATATCGAGCAAATTCGTCATCTCGGGCGTCGCGATGAATTTTGCGCCCTGCCCTGCCGCTTCGTGGATCAGTTCCGATGCCGCCGCGACGTTCGGCGCGACCTCCGTTCCGGAGCGCATCTGGATGCAGGCAGCGGTGAGCGTTGTCATGACGCTATCCAGCACATTCGCCGCGCCGCCCGTCAATCCTCAAACGATCCGATCCAGTCTGTCGCCGCCTTCAGCGCCAGGTCCGGGCCGTCGCCATTGTCAGCGATCACCGGGTGCGGCGGGTGCCAGGCATCGCGCGACGTACCATCCACATGGGCAAGGGCGTAAGTCGGCAGGTGCACGGCGAGGCCGGTCCTGTCGAGGACAAAGGTATCGACCCCTCCCGCCAGGCCGGCCATGTCGTTGCCGAACACATCGGCGCGGCGGAGGCCATCGAGGCCAATCGCCATGCCCTCGCCCATGCTGCCGGTCCAGTGGCCGGCCAGTACGACAAGCGGGCCTTCTGCCGTCCATCCGCGCGGAGAGACCTGTTTGACCCATTCCGCTTCACCGGGCGGGCGGATGCGCTGGTAGCCGCCTGCCTCGTCGATGAACCGGCCCATGATGGGCTCGGCTATGTCCGTGCTGCCGCCGCCGGGCGTATCGCGCAGGTCCAGGATCCAGGCACGCGCGCCTTTCAGCCCGTCCATCGCCGCATCGAAGGCCGGAACGGTGTTGCCGTCGCCAAGGGAATTGTTGAGCCGGATGTAGCCGATGTTCCCTTTCAGCATCTGCGCGGTCACCGGTTCCTCGGCCGTCTCCGGTAGTGCGCCGTCGAGCAGCAGGGTCACCTCACCTTCGGCGCGGCGGACCGTCACGGAATGCAGCCTGTCGCGATAGCCGGCGGCCGCGGCATGTTCAGCCCAGGCAAGCTGCGCCGGCGTCAGCGTTACGCCTGCGGGGCGAATGCGCTCCGCAATCGCCTCTTCCAGAGGCTCGCCGTCGACCGCAACGACCTCGTCGCCGAACCGGAGGCCCACGAGCGCTGCGGCACCGCCGGGCCGCACGCCCGTCACCACACCGTTTTCCAGCCAGTAGTCGTTGCCGCTCGGCACGAGGCGCGGCGATGCATCGGAATTGGTCCCGAAACTCACATGCGGGTCATGGAGCACATCGAGCAGGTCTTCGAGCACACGCAGCTGTGCGGCTTTGGTCTCTGCACCCGCAATCGCTGCCGGCACGCCGGCGCAGGCTGTCGCCCAGGCCTCTTCCTTGCCCGCGAAGAAGACATAGTGCTCCGGCACGAGGGTACAGAGCTGCGCCGCATCGGCGGCAACCGGCTTCTGCTCTGCGGTCGGCACGACAGCCGATTGGGACACGTCCGGCTGCTTAGTGTCCGGCTGCGGCACAGGCTGTGTCACACAGGCTGCGAGCCCGAGCGCAAGGGCGGCAGCAATCTTCAAGGACGACTTCATACGGGGGAGCTTTCAGAAAGAACGAATCTCAGTCGTTTGTACCCGGCAAGAGGTCTTCGAGGAAATAGGCCGACAAGGCATTGCGTCCAGCAAGACCGCTCTTTCGGTAGACTGCGCGCGCCTGTTCGCGCACGGTACGCTCGCTGGTCTCGCGCAGGTCGGCGATTTCCTGCAGCGACAGGCCCTTGAGCAACAACAAGCCGACATCGGTTTCGGCATCGGACAGACCCCAGGCGGAGAACTGCCGCGCGATGGCCACGCCAAGCCCCTGCACAAGTTCACGGTTCTCATCGCGCCACCGCCCGGCATCCTGTCGCGCATCGGCCAATGCCCGGTGCAGGCGCCGCAGGCGCCAGATCATCGCGCCCAAGCCGAACGATGCAGCAACCAGCACGCTCAGTTCCGCCAGAATGTGGCCGGCGCCGGCGCCATCACCACGATCGGTTATCAGGTCGAAGCCGATGAACAATGCGATGGCGGCGAATAGCGCAGCCACCCCCATAATGCCCCTCCGACCCGATACGTCATCTGACATAAATCCTCTTTGCCAGATCAGGCAGGATTGGAAATGCGTCATTTGGCGGATGGCCCGAATACGGCGGATGCACCAGCTTCGCACCAAGCCAGCAGGCAGACGTGGAGAAGCAGAACATGGACCAACCCAGATCGCAGTTCCAAGCTGTATGGGACCCCCTTGTCCGTATTGGTCACTGGACTTTGGTGATCGGCTTCTTCACGGCCTACCTGTCTGGCGACGATCTCTTCAACATTCACAAATGGGCGGGCTATGTGGTCGCCGCCTATGTGCTGACGCGCGTTGTTTGGGGCTTCGTCGGAACGCGGCATGCGCGCTTCACCGACTTTGTGCGCGGCCCGGGCGCCGTGCTGGGCTACCTGCGGGGACTGGCAAGCGGAAAGGCGAAAGACTATGCTGGACACAATCCCGCAGGCGGGGCCATGGTGATCGCCCTGCTGTTCAGCCTGCTGGTTACCACGTCCAGCGGCATGGCGCTTTACGCGGTGGAAGACAATGCCGGCCCGTTGGCCGGGATCGTGACGGAACAGACATTCGCCCCGATCGCCGGCATGCTCAACGAGAGCGGGGAGAAGCCGGAGGAAGAGCACGAACGCGGCAGCGGCCATGAGGAATCCGCCGCGGAAGAATTGCTGGAAGGCGTTCACAAGGCCTTCGTCTATGTCACGCTCGCTCTCGTGGGCTTGCACCTCGCCGGCGTCGTCGCCTCAAGTCTTGTCCACAAGGAAAATCTTGCCCGCGCCATGGTCACCGGCCGCAAGCGTAGACCGGATTGAACTTGTCCGGGATGAATGCAGAACGGCCGGCCCCTTCCGGAGCCGGCCGCTTCATGTTTACCAGGTCGCGTGCCATCAGGCCGGTTCCCATGCCGTGATCGCTTCGTCGATGATGCCGGTGGCCTCGCGCACATGCGCGTCCGTGATGTTCAGCGGCGGAGCGAGACGCAGCACGTTCGCGCCGGCAACACCGGTCAGCAGATTGCGGTCGCGGCAGAGGCCCTGCAGGCTCTTCGGGTCGGCCTTCATCTTGAGACCGGTCAGCAGGCCCCTGCCGGTGACTTCCTCCACCTTGTCCGGATGGCTGTCGGCGATGCCCTTGAGGCTCTGCGCCAGCGAACCGGAAACACGGCGCACTTCGGCAAGAAACTTCTCATCTGAAATGATGTCCCAGACGACATTGCCGACCGCCATGGCCAGCGGGTTGCCGCCATAGGTCGAGCCATGGCTGCCGGGCTGCATGTGCTCGCCGCAGGCTTCGGTCGTGAGGCACGCGCCGAAGGGGAAGCCGCCACCAATGCCCTTGGCCGAGCAGAGAATGTCGGGCTCCACGCCATCGACCCATTGATAGGCGAAGAGCTTGCCGGTGCGGCCCATGCCGCACTGGACTTCGTCGAGGATCATCAGCACGCCGTGCTCGTCGCACAGCTCGCGCATGCGCTTCAGCTGCTCGTCCGGCAAGGCGCGCACGCCGCCTTCGCCCTGCACGGGCTCGATCAGGATGGCGGCGGCTGTCGGGCGGGAAACCGCCTCTTCGAACGCGTCCATGTCGCCCCATTCAAGGTGCACGAAACCCGGCAGCGGCGGGCCGAAGCCCTCGAGGTATTTCGGGTTGCCGCCGGCATTGATGGCACCGAGCGAGCGGCCGTGGAAGGCGCCCGTGAAGGTGATGATGTCGATCCGCTCCTGATTGCCGTTCGCCCAGTGATACTTGCGGGCGGTCTTGAGGGCGCATTCAATCGCCTCGGTGCCGGAATTGGTGAAGAAGACGCGGTCGGCAAAGGTGTCGCGGCAGATCTTGTCCGCCAGTTCCTCGCCAGCCCGCACACGGAACATGTTGGACGTGTGCCAGAGCTTGCCGGCCTGCTCCTGCAGGGCAGCCACCATGGCCGGATGGGCATGGCCGAGCGCATTGACGGCGATGCCGGCAATGAAGTCCAGGTATCGTGCGCCGTCTTCGGTGAAGAGGTAGGGGCCCTCTCCTTTCACGAAGACTTCTTCCGGCGGCCGGTAGACCGGCATGATATGCTGGCGGGGATCGCTCATCTGTTGCCCTTCCGATGTCGCGAGGATTGGTTTCAAGGCGCCACGCATGGCGGGGGCCTGCACGGAAGTCAACACACCGCTTCGAACATGTGACAGCCCCGCCGTTTCGCGGTTTACTGAGGCAAATCCGATTCACGACGGGGGACAGGATGAAACGCAATTCGGTTCTGATCGCAGCGACGCTGCTTGTGCCGCTCGGCGCGCTGGCCCAGACGAACGATGTGACGCTGAAGCTGCCCGTCAATTCGCTTCCGGGCGCGGCCATTACCGAAGCGGAAGCCGAGGCGGCCGCCACGGCGGCGAATGAGGCCGCTTCCGGTGTTGCCGCAGCAGAGGAAGCCGGCGTCTCGGACCGCGCTGCCATGGTGATCGAGGAGAACGGCACCGTACGCTTCCTCAGCGCTCCGGATCCTGCACCAGCCGCCGTGCCGGGTGCCGACGACGCGATCACCCGGCCGGCCCCGGTTTTCGATGTGGTTCTCGATAAGCCGGACAGCGGCCCGGACACCCTGACCATCCTCGCGACCGGCGGCGACATCTCCGAAACCACGACGCCGGACGGCACGACCCGGATGATCCGCATCGACCCGGGCAATGGCGAGCCGCCCATCCTGGTCACCATTACAAAGAATTAAGCGAAAAACGATAAAAGTGCTTGACGTTTATCGATAAGTACTTATTGATATTCATGAAGCCGGGCTGGCCGGACGTAATGTCCAAAACGCCCCCTACCTCACCTGAGCCGTTGCTTCGGCTGGTCCGGCCTTCACCTCTCCCTGACTGCATCTCCAAATGCAAAGAGGCGCGGTTGCCGAACCCGGCACCGCGCCTCTCCACCGTTTGCAGCGTTTCCTCCCAGAAACTTGCCGCGACATAAGGCCTCGGTTTCAAACTTGTGTCAAGATTGTGACCTACAAATTTTGAAGAATATCTCTATCTGTAATATCTGCACCAGCGAGCAGGGTCCGGAGAGACGCCTTTGCAGGCCCGTTCCAGGCCGCGTGAGGCGAGATCGCAACCGCTGCTTCGCTCTTTAGAATGAGTCCATCCGACAGAATCTTCAGGCCGTTCGCCCGGAGCGTTGCGCCGGTCGAGGTAATGTCAACGATGACATCCGCCGTGCCCGTCGTCGGGGCCGCTTCCGTCGCGCCCGCGCTCTCCACGAGGCGGTATTCCCCGACCGATCTGGCTGCAAAAAAACGCCGGGTGAGGCGCATGTACTTGGTCGCGACCCTCAGGCGCCGGTGATGAGCCTTGCGGAAGGCAGCGCCCGCAGCTTCGAGATCCGCCATCGTGTCCACATCGACCCAGGCCTGCGGCACAGCAACGATTACGTCCGCGCCGCCGAAACCCAGTCTTTCCACCACCCGGAAATCGGCCTCGCCGTCCGGGGCGAGATCGTGCAGCAGGTCTTCGCCCGTGATGCCGGCATGCAGGCTGCCCTCGACAAGGCCCTGCGCGATCTCGCGCGCCGACAGCAGGCGCATGTCGACATCACCCAGCCCCTCGATCGCAGCCTGGTAGCCGCGCTCACCGCCGATCTGGGTGACCGGGAAGCCGGCACCGGCCAGCCATTCCTCCGATTTCTCCTTCAGCCGCCCCTTGGACGGGATGGCGAGTGACAGACGGCTCATGCACCCCTCCCCTTCGCACGCAGCACGCGGTCCGGCCGTACGACGCCGCCGATGGCCGTTGCGGCGGCGCGGCCGCTCGACAGGCCGGCGATGAGACCGTCATAGCGCCCACCCGAAGCGATCGGCTGGCGGTCTGTCAGGTTCGGTCCCAGCGTCTCGAACAGGAACCCGTCATAATAGGTGAATCGCCGCCCGAAGCCGGAGCGGAAGCGGCAGATGGCCTTGAGATCCGGCAGCATGTCCCGGATCAGTTCCATGCGCCGGGCGACCCGCTCGATCGCCGGCGTCGCCTTCGACAGGCGATGGCGGGCCGCAATGGCGTCCAGCTGGTCGGCCGCATCAGCCGCTGCGCAATTGACGCCGGCCAGCGCGCCGATCACTTCGCGAACGATTTGCGGGGCGCCGCCGGCCGACTGCGCCGCTGCGCGGGCGCGCAGGCCGGAGACGATCTCCGCAACGCTCCGTGTGCCAATCAGCGGAATGCCCCGCGCCGCGAGGGCTGTGCGGAAGGCTGCTTCTGCCGCCTCGGGCGTCTTTGCCTCCAGCGTCGGGACCAGATCCTCCTCAACCGGCACGGGCGCTGCCTCGACCAGCGCGCGTACACCGCCCTCCTGCCGGAAGGCGCGCTTCAGCAGGTCGGCCGTCACGCGCGGCAGGCCAAGCGCGTCGATGAAAGCCGGGAAGATGGCAAGGTCGCCCATGTTGATCGCGACAGGCAGGACATCGCAGGCGCGGACGGCCTCATGCACCAGCGCGAATGCCTCGGCATCCTCATAGGGCGTCGATTCCTGCCCGAACCACTCGAAGCCAACCTGCGTGAATTCCATCGGGTCGCCCGGCGCGGCAGGCAGGCGGAAAGCCTCGGCCGCGTAGCAATAGGCCGCGGCACCGGAGCCGCCGGCGGCGAGCCGGTCCGCTTCCCTGCCCGCCACGGGCAGGGTCAGGTCCGGCCGCATCACCATCTCGTTGCCGCGATGGTCCGTGAACACACAGAGACGCGCGCGCACCGCCTCGCCCGAAAGCTCCAGCGGAATATCCGACGGCATGATGTAGGCAGGGTCCACCGGCGTCGCACCGGACGCCTCGAACACGCCTCGCGCCGCCTTGACGATGGCGGCGTGTGTCATGCGTGGGCCTCGACGATGCTGCGGATAGTCGCGACCATCTCGCCGCGCGGCACTTCCACCTGGCCGGGCCGCGCCTCACGGTATTCCTCGTTCGACTGGATGGCCTTCGCCTTGAGCGCACCCATTTCCAGGTCCTTGATGGTGACCGTGCCTTTCGCGACTTCATCCTCACCGACGATAACCACGGCGGGAGAATTGCGCCGGTCGGCATATTTCATCTGCGGCCGCATGCCGGAGGCGCCCATATAGGCTTCGGCGCGGATGCCCGCGCGGCGGAGTTCCGCCGCAATGCCAAGCGCCGTGGACGGATTTTCCTTGTCGAGATTCAGCACCACGACCGGGCCATCGAGCTTGCTCGTCTCGCCCATGATCTGCAGGGCGGAGGCGAGACGCGAAATGCCGATGGAGAAGCCTGTCGCCGGAACGGTCTCCCCCGTGAAGCGCGCGACGAGGTCATCATAGCGCCCGCCGCCGCCGATGGAGCCGATACGGTAGGTCTTGCCGTCTTCGCCGGTCACTTCGCGCAGCAGTTCGGCCTCATAGACGGGGCCCGTATAGTATTCGAGACCGCGCACGACCGAGGGGTCGATCACGACATCGCCTTCCGGCGCGCCGAGGGCATCGAGGGCGAGCGCGATGGCTTCCAGTTCGGCTAGGCCGGCCTTGCCTTCTTCGGTGCTACCCGTCGCTTTCGACAGGTTCGCCAGCGTTTCCGCGCGCGTCTTCGCGCCGGCTTCGGCGAAGGCGAGCACGGCCTTCACTTCCGCGGCACCAAGTCCGGCGCCTTTGGTGAAGTCGCCGCTCTCATCCATGCGGCCCTTGCCGAGCAGGTCGGCGACGCCGTCAGAACCCAGACGATCCAGCTTGTCGAGCGCGCGCAGGATGGCGAGGCGCGTCTCGGCACTTGCCGCGCCGACCCCGTCCAGCACGCCGTTCAGCAGGCGGCGCGTGTTGACGCGCAGCACGAACTCGCCGGTCTCCATGCCCACTGCGCGCAGCGCTTCGGCGCCCATGGCGATCATTTCGGCGTCGGCATGGAAGCCCGGCGCGCCGACCGTGTCGGCATCGCACTGCCAGAATTCGCGGAAGCGCCCCGGCCCCGGCTTCTCATTGCGCCAGACAGGCCCCGCCGCATAACGCCGGAACGGACGGCCAAGCCCCTGCCCGGCCTCCGCCACGAAGCGGGCGAGCGGTGCGGTCAGGTCGTAACGCAGCGATATCCACTGCTCGTCATCGTCCTGCAGGGAGAAGACGCCTGCATTCGGCCGGTCGGCATCCGGCAGGAACTTGCCGAGGGCATCAGCATATTCGAAGGCGCCTGTATCCAGCGCCTCGAACCCCCATTGGCGGTAGACGCCGGTGACCGTCTCGACGAGCTGCGCCTGGGCATGGATGAGCGCTTCCCGCTTGTCGGGAAAGCCGCGCGGCTTGCGGGCGAGGTCCTTGCCTGTGAGGGGCTGGGGGGCTTTGTCGCTCATGGTCGCTCATAGTCCTGTTTGCGCCCCGCATAATCGGTGGCGGCGGGATTGGAAAGGCGACACGTCAACGGCGCGCGAACCGAGTGAGCGGCCTGCCTCGTCTGGTTCGGTTCTGGAGATGAACACTTTCAGAGGCGCAGCCGGACCGGATCGCGCCTCGCCGGCGCGTCACGAATGGTGGTAATGGTGGTGCAGTGCAGTGTTCATTACGGCAGCGGATACGGGGGCACCCGCTGAAAGTCAACCGGGGCTCGCCGTCGCTGAACCGGTCAGCCCCGGCCGGGCATGCCTTCCCGGCGCTCGATCACCTTGAAGATGCCGGTGCCCCGCATCAGCAGCTTGTCGCCGGTCCAGATCTTTCCCTCGACCGTGAAGATGTCGTCCTGCCGGCCGATGACCCGGCCCTTGCCTTCAATGAAGCTGTGCATCGGGGCGCCGGAGAGAAAGTCGCACATCAGGCGGACGGTGACCCACCACGTATCCTCGTTCTTTTCCACCGCCGCGCCCCAGGCCATGTCGGCAAAGGTCATCAGCATGCCGCCATGGGCGTTCAGCATGCCGTTGGTGTGGTGCTCCTCCACCCGGAAGGCGCGGGTCAGGCCCGTCCCGTCGCGCTTCTCGAACAGGGGGCCGATCTGGCGGCCGAAGCCCCGGTGCCAGGGCAGCATCTGGTAGCCCGCGGGCAGGTCGAAGGTCTGGTTGCGTGTCAGGTCATCGGTCATGCAAGCGCCATAGCGCCGCGCCGGGCCCTGCACCAGCCCCCGTGTTCGCAGCAAATCGCTTGCACGCGGGATTTCCTGTGGCAGGATTCGATCCATGCTCCGCCGCCCGATCCCCCGCCTGATCCCGGGCCTGCTTGCAGGCGCTGTGCTCCTGCCCGCCGCAGCCGATCCTGCCTCGCCGCTCGACTCGCCGGCGATTGCCGCTGCGCTCAACTCGGCAAGCTCGCCGCTGGATGCCTGCGGTGGAGAGGACATTCTCGACACCGCCGTACCGGACGGGATCTTCCTTCAGGCGTGCCGGCTGCACGATGCCTGTTACCGCTCCGGGGCGCTCGACCAGGGGGCGTGTGACCGCCTGTTCCTCGACCGGATGCAGGCGGCCTGCGACGAATCCTTCGACACCTACGAGAAGCCGCTGATCCATGCGGCATGCCGGCTGGGCGCGGCGGCTTATTATGAGGCCGTGAACTCCCGGTTTGGCGCCATGCTGTATCCGAACGGCCGCACCGACGGCGAGCTGCTGAACAGTCTGCAGACACGCCTTGATGAGGCGGACGGCTCGGACGAACTGCGCGTGTGCAGCGATGTTGCCAATACGTCGAACCGGAAACTCCGCTACCAGCTCGTTCTGCATGGCTCCGATGGCGAATGGGTCGATACGGCACCGATGCTCGGGAAGGTTTCGCTCAATCCCGGCAAGGTCCGGAAAGTCTGCGTTGATACAGACAACGCACCCTGGGCAAGCTGGGACTCGCTGGGCCCCGCCTATTCCATCACATTGCTGGCCGACGACCCCGACCGGCTGACCCCGTTCGGAGACCTCATCCCGCTCGACCGGCTCGACTGCGACAAGGCCAGCGGTGAGTGCCGCCACGCCGCACCGTGATGCCCCCGCAATCGCAGCATCTCAGACCGGCGAAAGCGCGCCGGATCGTGCAGCTTCTGGCCGCAACCGTCCTGCTGGTTACCAGCGCGGCCTGTGGCCGGCACAGCGCGGATATCTCCCGTTCTGACAAGGCCGAAACGCCGGCCGTGGCAGAGGCATGGCCGCAACCCGATCCCGCGGCGCTTGAAGACAGCCCGCGGAAGCAGGAAGTCCTGTATGGCGAGGCGCTGATCCGGCGCACCTACGCCTATCTGGGGCCGGATGTAGCCGACGCCGAAATGCGTTTTGCGGGCAATCATCTTGCCTGCGGGTCCTGCCATCTCGATGCCGGCCGCAAGCGCTATGGGCTGTCCTTTATCGGCGTCGCGGGCGCCTATCCGCGCGACATGGCGCGGGAGAACGAAGTCCGGACGCTGGCGCAGCGGATCAATGGCTGCTTCGAGCGCAGTATGAACGGGCGCGCGTTGCCGGAGGAGTCTCCCGAAATGGCGGCGATGATCGCCTATATCGGGTTTCTCAGCGAGCAGGCGCCGGCCGGCCTCGACGGGCGCGGGGCGCCGGCGCTCACCCTGATGGACCGGGCGGCCGACCCGGTGCGCGGCGCTGCGGTCTTCGCGGCCAATTGCGCGTCGTGCCATGGCGCAGATGGCCTCGGCAAAGCGCTGGAGGGTGGCGGGCCGGGCTATGAGTATCCGCCGCTCTGGGGACCCGACAGTTTCAATACCGGTGCCGGCATGCACCGGATCATCAAGTCGGCCGGCTTCATCCGTGCCAACATGCCGTTCGGGGTGACCTTTGATGCGCCCACCCTGACGGAGGAAGAGGCCTTCGACGTCGCCGCCTACATCAATGTCCAGGCCCGGCCTGAGAAGAGCGGCCTCGATGCGGACTATCCGGACCGGACGCGCAAGCCGGTCGATGCGCCCTTCCCGCCCTATGCGGACGGCTTCTCTCAGGAGCAGCACACATTCGGCCCATGGAAGCCGATCGAAGCGGCCCGGAAAGTCGGCGCGCCCTAGAGCTCGATCATGTCGAAGTCGGATTTCGGCGTGCCGCAAAGAGGGCAGACCCAGTCGTCCGGAATGTCCGCCCAGCGCGTACCGGGCGCGAGACCGTCATTCCGGTCGCCCTTTTCCTCTTCGTAGATGTAGCCGCATGTCCGGCACTGCCAGACCTTGAACGGTTCCTCGCTCATTTCCCCCTCCTGTGTTCCTGTTCAGGCGCCAGCCGCGCGCGCAGGGATGCAATCAGCGCATCGCGGATCGGCGCAATATCGGTTTCCGGGTCGATCAGCGCCTGCATCCTTATGCCCATCAGGGAACAGCCCGTCATCAGGGCCATCGCGTCGGCATCTGTGTCCTTGCGGATATCGCCGGCGACCTGCCCGCGTTCGATGATGGTGCGGATCAGCACGCGTTCCAGTTCGTGCGACTCGGCAAAGGCTTCGCGGGTGTCGGACTGGTCGGCCACCGACCCTGCCAGCAGCATGTAATAGGCCTTCGCCTCGTCATGCCGGTCGAGCCCCTGACAGTGGAGCGCGACGAAGGCGCAAAGGGCCGAGAGGCCGTCCATTTCCGCAACGTGGTCGCGGTCCAGCGCTTCGTCCTGCCAGGTGTGCAGGTAGGCGATCAGGCTGCGGATCAGGCCGTCCTTGGAGCCGAAACGCTGGGTGACGAGGCCGCGGGAATAGCCCGCCGCTCGCCCGATGGCCTCGAACGTAGCGGCCGAGACCCCCTGCTCCGAGACGACGCGAAGGGTCGCCTCAAGCAGCTCGCGCTCCGACCGGTCGCGCCGCTCGGCCTGTGTCAGGCGCGGGGGGGAAGTGGCGGAGGGAGTCGCGACGTCAGCCATTTTTCCGCGTAACATATTTGTTGGCCGTATAGCAAGTATATGCTAGTCGTCTCGCAAAGGACGCACTTTCCCCAAGACGCCCGAACCCCGGAGGACCGCATGACCATACCCACAGAAATCGCTGACGCTGTTGTCGACCCCAAAGCCTATGCGGACTGGTACAGGTCTCACGAGGCCTTTGCATGGCTGCGCAACAATGCGCCGCTGGACGTGGCCGAAGTCGAGGGTTTCGATCCTTTCTGGGTGGTCAGCAAGCATGCCGACATTCTCAACGTCGAGCGCCAGAACGACCTCTTCCACAATGAGGACCGCTCCGCGACGCTGACGACGATCGAGGCGGACCAGAAGGTGCGCGCACTGATGGGCGGGTCGCCCAACCTGCTGCGCTCGCTCGTGCAGATGGATAATCCGGACCACATGCAGTATCGCCGCCTGACGCAGGGCTGGTTCATGCCGCAGAACCTGCGCAAGCTGGAGGACCGCATCCGCGAGATCGCCCGGAAGTTCATCGACAAGATGGCCGAGACGGGCGGCGAATGCGATTTCGCCAAGGATGTCGCCTTCCTGTACCCGCTGCATGTGATCATGAACGTGATCGGCGTGCCGGAGGAGGACGAGCCGCGCATGCTGAAACTGACGCAGGAGATTTTCGGCGCCCAGGATCCGGACCAGAACCGTTCCGGCCAGTCGATTGCGGACACGGAACTGGGGATCGCCAGCATCCGCGAAACCGTCGCCGACTTCTTCGAATATTTCGCCGCGGTGACCGAAGACCGGCGGAAATGCCCGCGCGAGGACCTCGCCAGCGTGATCGCCAATGGCACGGTGTATGACAAGCCGCTCGGCCATCTCGAGGCGATGAGCTATTACATCATCGCCGCAACGGCCGGCCACGACACGACCTCGAACACGACCGCGGGCGCCCTTTGGGCACTGGCCGAGAACCAGGACGAGTTCCGCAGGCTGAAGGATGACCTGTCGATGATCCCGTCCATGGTGGAGGAATCGATCCGGTGGGAAACGCCGGTGAAGCACTTCATGCGCACAGCGACGGCCGACACCGAACTGGCCGGCAAGCAGATCAAAAAGAATGACTGGCTGTTCCTCGCCTATCCGTCCGGCAACCGCGACGAGGACGTGTTCGACGATCCGTACACGTTCAAGATCGACCGCTCGCCCAACAAGCATGTCGCCTTCGGCTATGGTGCGCATGTCTGCCTCGGCCAGCATCTGGGCCGGATGGAAATGCGCATCCTGTGGGAGGAGCTGCTGCCACGCCTGCAGTCCGTCGAACTCAACGGCACGCCGACGCGCGTGCAGGCGAACTTCGTGTGCGGGCCGAAATCGATCCCGATCAGGTTCAGGATGCACTGAAGCAGGATTGCCCCAGCACGTGCGACGCCCGTGAAGGCGCTTGGAGGGGGAGCTGGATTTTCGGGGTGGGGATTTGCGTCAGGTTTCGGGCGCGGGCAGGCCCATTATCCGCTCATCCCGGCGAAAGCCGGGATCCAGAGCGACGGGCATCGGGCTATGTGGCTCTGGGCCCCGGCTTTCGCCGGGGTGAGCGGCGAAAAGAGAGTCGCTCGCATAGCGGGGCTCAAGCAGCTCGCCAGACAAGGCGGCGGCGATGCGTTTGTTGGGGTGCAGGGCGGGCCGGACCAGTGCTTGCTCGGACTTCTGGTTTGCGATCCAGTCGATGGAGGCAATGAAGACGCGGCCGCAGGGGGTGACGCTCCAGTGGTATTGCGTGCCCTTTCCATAGGTGGCGCGGACCCAGGCGCGCAGCATCAGGATCTGCAGCCAGATCAATGGCCAGACCGGCACGAGGTGCACGGGAAATCCGGGAGGAGGAGAGAGCAGCGACATTGCGCAAGGATACGCCCGGTTCCGGGGGTGTTGGATGGATTTATTTTTGCGCGCGCATTTGCTGCAGGTTCAGGAGAAAAGGCCGGGGACAGCCTCGTCCGTCAAACGACTGCCAGCCCCACTGTGGCCAGCGCGTCGGCCTGGCGCTTTGCGACCGTGTCGACGGAAAAGCCCTCAAGGCTTTCATTGAACAGCTGGTAGAAATTCAGCTCCGCGTGCAGGCGGAGATAGGCGGCGCCGAGGCCGATGGCGGCGCGGTCCATGAAGACGAACTCGCGGGGGATCTTCACCGGCCCCTTCTCGCGCAGCAGCTTGCGGACGGTGAAGGCTTCCTTGCGGCCATATTCGCCGGGCAGCACGCCGTCGGCGACGCTACGCACCCGATCGTCCAGCAGCGGGCCATAGATGAAGCGGGCCCAGATGTTGAGGACCTCGACAAGTTCCTTCGTCAGGCCCTCGAAGCCCCACTTCTCATAGGCGGCAAAGCTCGCATCGAAATCGCCCGCGAGGATGGCGCGGTAGAGGTCGACGACGCCTTCGACGAAGGTCGGCGGGAAGATGCGGATGCAGCCGAAGTCGAGAAGGTTGAGCCCGGTGCCCTGCCCCGTGACCTGGTAATTGCCGAGATGCGGGTCGCCATGGATCACGGCGTGGGAGTTGAACGGGCCCCACCAGGTCCAGAACAGCATTTCGGCGATCCGGTTACGGGTCTCCTGCGGGGCGTCCTCGAAGGCGGTGAGGCGCTCACCGCCGAGCCAGGTCATGGTGAGAAGCCGCTCGGTGGAGAGGTCTTCGACAGGCTCCGGCACGCGCACAAAGTCAAAGCCCGACAGCATCCGCTGGTACAGCGCCATGTGCCTTGCCTCGCGGGCATAATCGAGTTCCTCGCGCAGGCGGTCGGCAATCTCCTCGACCATGGCGGTCGGATCGATCGAACCGTCCATGCGCCGGAACAGGCCGAGCACGGTCTTCAGCTGGGCGACATCGCTTTCCACGGCGCTTGCCATGTCCGGGTATTGCAGCTTGCAGGCGACCTTGCGGCCATCGTGCAGGGTGGCGGCATGCACCTGCCCCAGCGAGGCGGCATGGGCGGCTTCGTGGCCGAACTCGGCGAACCGATCCTGCCAGTCCGCGCCGAGCTCCGCCCGCATTCGCCGGCGCACGAAAGGCCAGCCCATGGCCGGGGCCTCGGCCTGCAGCTGTGCGAATTCGGCGGCGTACTGGGCGGGCAGCAGGTCCGGGATGGTGGACAGCATCTGCGCCACCTTCATCAGCGGCCCCTTGGACTTGCCGAGCGCGGCGGCGAGGGCCCGGGCGACGCGCTCGTCGCCCTGGTCGCCCCCGAACAGGGACTGGGCAGCATAGGTGAGGCCGGCGCCGGACAAGTTCGCGCCGACCCGCGCTGTGCGGGCAAGCCGCCCGGTCAGGCGGTTGCGTTCAGGGTCTGCGGCTGGGTTCGGCGCGTCGGGCATGCCGGTCACATATAGGGCCAAGCCGGGCGCCGGGACAGGGTTAACGGCGCGATGCCGCAGGCTGGGCTGCACACCTCCCTGACGAGGCGGGGTGACAAGCCGTTCCGGCGGGCGTATAGCGCGCGCCTCAGCAAACATGACGGCCTCGTCATTCAAGGTTAACACGCACGCGCACCCAGCCGGACACGCCCGCGACCCGCTCACCCCCTTTTAACCATAAGCCCTGACACTGTCCGCATCGCGCAGCCCTGCCGGCGCGCGGCGACATCCGAAAGGATCTTCTTTCCCATGTCCTACGAAACACTCCTCACCGAATTCGACGAGGATACCGGCGTTGCCGTGATCCAGATGAACCGCCCGGATGCGCTGAATGCGCTCTGCGAGGCGATGATGAACGACCTTACCTCGGCGCTCGACCGGTTCGAGGCGGACGACAAGGTCGGCTGCGTGATCCTGACGGGCTCCAGGAAGGCCTTCTCGGGCGGCGCAGACGTCAAGGAAATCAAGGACAAGACCTTCCCGGAGTCCTATTATGAGGACTTCATCTCACGGAACTGGGAACGCACCGCCCGGATGCGGAAGCCGATCATCGCGGCGGTGGCCGGCTATGCCGTGGGCGGCGGCTGCGAGCTGGCCCTGATGTGCGACATCATCATCGCGGCGGACAATGCCCGCTTCGGCCAGCCGGAGGTACGCCTCGGCGTGATGCCGGGCGCCGGCGGCACCCAGCGGCTTTCCCGCGCGCTCGGCAAGTCGAAGGCGATGGAACTCTGCCTCACCGGGCGCATGATGGATGCCGCCGAAGCGGAGCGCCACGGCCTCGTCAGCCGCGTGGTCAAGGCCGACGACCTGATGGAGGAGGCGCGCGAGCTTGCCCGCACCATCGCCTCGATGCCCATGGCCGGGGCGATGATGACCAAGGAGGCCGTCAACTACGCCTTCGAGACCCCCCTCTCCCAGGGTATCCAGTTCGAGCGGCGCCTGTTCCAGTCGCTGTTCTCGACGGCCGACCAGAAAGAGGGCATGGCGGCCTATATCGAAAAGCGCGCGGCGCATTTCCGCGACAAATAGGGGCACGCCGGGCAAGGTGCATTTTTCCTGTTTCCAGCAGGACTCTCCGGTTGACGCCCTGACGCCGTTTATGTATCTCCGCGCCTTCAGCCCGGGGGCCTCCCTTCGGGCACCAGGAGTTTGATATGGCTAATACCCGTTCCGCCAAGAAGATGGTCCGCAAGATCGCGCGGCGCACCGAGGTCAACAAGGCCCGCCGGTCGCGCATGCGCACCTTCGTCCGCAAGGTCGAGGAAGCCATCGAATCCGGCGACAAGAGTGCTGCGGCAGAGGCCCTGAAGGCCGCCCAGCCGGAAATCATGCGCGCCGCAACCAAGGGCGTGATCCACAAGAACACCTCGGCCCGCAAGGTCTCGCGCCTTGCCGCCCGCGTGAAGGCGATGGCCTGACGCGAGGCCGCCTTCCGGCAAACGGAATATGATGACCCGTCCGGACCCTCCGGGCGGGTTTTTTCATGCCCGGCGGCGGGCGGAAAATATCTTCCGTGCACGCAGAACAGGTTGTCGCGCGGCATGCGGTCGCGTATGCTGGATTTCGTCACAGAGCTGTCGGGAAAAGGTACAGAATTGCGAATTTGCAGAGGCGTGCATTCGTCGCTTGCATGAATGTGTGACCTTCGCGCCGCATGAAAATTTTGCGTCCCGAATTTTGGATTTTTGGCAGAATTTCACAGCCAATTTCCGAGATTCCTCATTGACAGAACATATGTGAACAAATGTGCCGAATGACTCACTCACAAAAAAACTGCAGCTCGCAAATCTGTTGAGTTACAAGTCCTTAGAGGCGAAAATTTCGTGGTTAGCGAAGAGTCAACATCCCAATCACGGCTGTCACGAAAATTGAGCGCTTGTGTCAAAACACGCCTCCCGGTAGTTTGATCAGGCCAACAGATAACGTCCCTGTACGGAGTAATTGCGGGGCTCAGTCGGGTAGCTGGGTAGGGACGTTGCGTGCCGATTGGTGGATAAAAAGACATAACAAAAAAATGGGGCTCGGCATGGACCGAAATACATTCTTTGACACTTCGTCCCACGTAAAGTCAGACAGCAGCAAGAAGATCGCAAAGCGGCCCGGACAGGAGATCTGGACGGAGGTGCGCGAGCATCTCAGGGGCATCCTCAGCGAGGCCGATTTTGTCCGCTGGATCGACGACCTGAAACTGGTCGCCGAAGACGACGGGAAGATGATCATCGCCGCGCGCGACAAGCTTTCGCACGATCGCGTCGTCGCCGATCACCAGCGCACCATCCAGCGCATCTGGCGGGATCATGACGAGGCGCGCCGCGACATCCAGCTGGTCTGCTGGAAGCAGGCGGATGCCCGCCTGCGCACCATCACCGAGGATCCGTGGGCCGTTCCGGCCGCCGCGGAACCGGTCCCCGCCCCTGCCGGCGGCGGCGATGATGGCGGCAATGGCGGCAATATCGTCGGCGCAGCCTCCGGCGCCCCGGAAATGAACTTCGAGACGCTGGTGACCGGCGAGTCGAACGCCATTGCCGTGGCCCTGGCCAAGCGCATCGCCGACGGGCTGCCCGTGGGAACGCAGATGCACCTGATCGCCGGCCTCCAGGGCACGGGCAAGACGCACATCCTGCACGCCCTTCGCCACCGCGCGGTGCTCAACAGTTCCGGCGCCACGATCGTCTACCTGACGGCCGAGGAATTCCTCTCGGCCTATACGGACGGGGTGAAGCAGAAGGATACGAGCGCCCTCAAGAAGCGCCTGCGGGCCGCCGACATCCTTCTGATCGACGACCTGCACCGTATCTCGGGCAAGCCGGGGACGGAGACGGAGCTGTTCCAGAACATCCGTGAAGTCATCGGCAAGGGCGGCAACGTTGTCCTCGCGGCGGACAAGACGCCGGGCGAACTCGCCGGCTTCTCCGCCCGCATGATGAGTGAGCTGAAAGGGGCGACCGTGGCCGAGGTCGGCCTGCCGGACGGCGACATGCGCCGCGAGATCCTGCAGCGCCTCGCCGCCCATATCGAACTGGAGAACCCGGGCTTCGTGCTCGACGGGGACCTGGTCGACCGGATCCAGACCGGCATCCGCGGCCCCGGCCGGGAACTGACCGGCGCCATCTGGAACCTCTATACCGAAGCCGCCTTCGGCGCCATGAAGCCGACGTTGGAAATGGTGGAACGGGTGATCCGGCGCATGGAAGGCGAGGTGCGCACGCCCTCGATCGACCTGGTGAAGAAGGCGGCGATGAAAGTGTTCAACGTCTCCAAGGTCGACCTCGAGAGCCCGTGCAAGGCGCGCACCGTGGTCTATCCGCGCCAGGTGGCCATGTATCTCTGCCGGGAGCAGACGAAGAAGTCCCTGCCCCAGATCGGCCGGGCCTTCGGACGCCGCGACCACACAACGGTCCTGTACGCCCACCGCAAGATCACGCGCCTGATCCCGAAGGATTCCGAGGTCGCCGCGGATGTCGCCAAAGTCGTGGCGGCGATCCAGGACCTGCTTGCCGGCGGCGCACAATAGGCCCGTCCCGCAAGGGCCACCGCGATCAGCGCTTGGCTTTTGCGCACGGATGATTAAGTGTTCTCAGCCCGCTTCCCGGGGGAAGCGGGCTGATTCTTCCGCCGGGCCCTCCGCGCGGAAAACCAGCCGGCAAGAAGACAAGGGTTTATCGGACGGCGTGCTTCACGCCCTCCGGGATGGACGGACCAGACGATGAAACTGACGATTGAACGCGGCGACCTGCTCAACGCACTTTCCCATGTGCAGAACGTTGTCGAGCGGCGCAACACGATCCCGATCCTGTCCAATGTCCTTCTTCAGGCCTCCAAGAAAGAACTGCGCCTGACGGCGACCGACCTCGACATCGAGGCCGTCGACAGTGCCCCGGCGAAGGTTGCCCGCGAAGGCGCCGTGACCGCCCCGGCCGGCACGCTGTTCGACGTGGTGCGCAAGCTGCCCGCCGGCGCCGAAGTGGAACTCGAGCTGCAGCCGGAAAACCAGCGCCTGTCGATCACGGCCGGGCGCTCGCATTTCGAACTGCCGACCCTGCCCGCCTCGGACTTCCAGACCATGTCGGTGGACGACGGCGCGACCAGCTTCACGCTCGACGCGAAGGACCTCGCCCGCCTGATCGACAAGACGCGCTTTGCGATCTCCACCGAGGAGACCCGCTACTATCTCAACGGCGTCTACATGCACGGCACGAAGAATGATGACGGCAAGCCCGTGCTGCGCGCCGTGGCAACCGACGGCCATCGCCTCGCGCTCGCTGAAGCGCCGGCCCCGAAGGGCGCCGAGGCGCTTGCCGGCGTGATCGTGCCGCGCAAGGCGATCGGCGAGGCCCGCCGCCTGATCGACGGGCTCGACGGTCCCGTGGAGATCGACGTGTCGGATTCCAAGATCGTCGTGCGCGCCGGGCGGGCGACGCTGACCTCGAAACTGATCGACGGCTCCTTCCCCGACTATGCCCGCGTCATTCCGAAGGGCAACGAGAAGAAGCTCACCATCGACAACAAGGCGTTCGAAGCCGCGGTCGACCGCGTCGCCACGGTCTCGGCGGAGCGCTCGCGCTCGGTGAAACTGTCGCTGGACGACGGCAAGCTGACCCTCGCCGTGAACCATGCCGAGACCGGCGTCGGCAATGAGGAACTGGAAGCGGACTATGCCGCCGAGCCGATGGAGATCGGCTTCAACGCCAAATACCTGCTCGACATCGCCGCCCAGATCGAGGCGCCGGACGCGGAGTTCATGTTCAACGACCCGGCCTCTCCGGCGCTGGTGCTGGACCCGTCCGACGATTCCGCCCGCTACGTCCTGATGCCGCTGCGGGTCTGACCAGCGGCGGGAGTGCCCGCAGACCGACATGACCGCGCTCACGAGACTGTCGCTCACGGACTTTCGCAATTATGCGTCGCTGATCCTTCCGCTGGAGGGGCGGCATGTGTGCCTGTACGGCGCCAATGGTGCCGGCAAGACGAATTTACTGGAAGCCGTCAGCCAGCTTGGCCCCGGTCGTGGTCTCAGGTCGTCCACCCTGCCGGAAATGGCCCGCACGGGGACCAGCGGCGGCTGGACCGTGGCGGCGACGCTGGCCGACGAACGCAAGGTGGGCGTGACGCTGGACCTCGCCGGTGGCAGCGCCAAGCGCGTCGTGCGGATCGACGGCGCGCCAGCCACCGCAACGGACCTTGCCGACATCATCCGCATCGTCTGGCTGACGCCGAACATGGACGGCGTGTTCCGCGGCAGCGCCAGCGACCGGCGGCGCTTCTTCGACCGGCTGGTGCTGGCGCACCTCCCCTCACATGCGACCGTCTCCAGCCGCTATGAGCGGGCGATGCGCGAGCGCAATGCGCTGCTGGAGCGCGGGCATGTGGACCCGGCCTGGGCAGATTCCATCGAGGTGAAGCTGGCCGAGAGCGGCGCCGAGATTGCCATCAACCGGGCGCAGGTGATCGAGTCCCTGCAGGCGGCGATCGAGGCGCGGCCGGAGGGACATTTTCCGAAGGCGGACGTTTCGCTGGAAGGCGAGGCCGAGGCCGCCGCGCTGAGGGGCGAGGACTTCCGGGCCATTTTTGACAGGCTGGTCGAGACGTTCCGGACAACGCGCCGGCGCGACATGGCGGCCGGGCGGACGATTGACGGGCCGCACCGTTCGGACCTTGCCGTGATCCACCGGCCGACGGGCGCGCCGGCCAAGGATGCCTCGACCGGCCAGCAGAAGGCGCTGCTGATCGGGCTGATCCTTGCCTCGGCAACGGCGCTCAAGACGGAACGGGATGGCCCCCCGCCCCTGCTGCTGCTGGACGAGGCGGCGGCGCATCTTGATCCGGACCGCCGCGCGGCCCTGTTCGACGAGCTCTGTGCGCTTGGCGGGCAGGCCTGGCTGACGGGCACGGAGAAATTCCTGTTCGAGGCCTTCGGCGACCGCGCCCAATGCCTGCGCGTCGAGCACGGCGCCGTCTCGGCCCCGGACTGAGCCCTATTTCTTGATACGCAGCAGGGAAATGCGGTGGGCGATTTCCTTGTAGACGTCGAGCAGCTGGTCGCCATCGGCCGCCGCGAAAGCATGGCTTGGATCGCTGGCGCAGTATTCGAGGATCGTCCGCCCGTCGCCGGTGCGCTGCACGCTGTCGGGCACCTGGAAGCCGACGGTGTAGATTTCGACATTCGACGGAGCGCGCTTCATCGCATCACAAAGGTCCATGGCCTGGTCGAACGAGCCCTTGAGCGCCGACGGGTGCGAGGAGTTGAAATCGCCGTCGGTCATCAGCACGACGACTTTCATCGAGTTCGGCTCGTCATAGTTCCACGGCGTCGAGCCTTCCGGCCAGATCGATGCCCAGCTCGGCGAGATCAGGTACCAGCCCCAGGCGAGGCCGAGATGGCCGGCCGTGCCGCCGCTGGCGGTGAGGCTGTTCACATATTCCTTGAGTTCGGCCTTGTTGTCCGTGAGCGGAACAGGGCTGGACGTTTCGCAATGGGCGAAGTCGTTCGAGAAGGCGCCTTTTGAGGTCGAGTCCGCGCCGCCATAGGCAACTTCCTGCCAGCCGTCATATTTGCGGCGGTCGCTTGCGCCGAAATCCCAGTCGGGATTGCCCATGCCGATCCAGGCGAGCGGTCCGGGCGCAGCATCGGAGGAGGCCTGCGCACCGGTGCGCTCGAACACACAGGTGTCGTCCACGCTGACATCGTCATAGAAACGGCGCGCCGGATCCCAGGCCCAGTTGGACCGCCGGTCGCAGGTGCCGCTGTCGAGGCAGGTGCCGGTCTGGTAGTAGAAGAAGCGCTTGCCGGTCGCCGCATCGTACATGCGCTTGCCGTTGTAATCGTCATAGTTGGCTTCGGCGGCGGAATTGGAGGCGTCGGCGCCGAGCGACACTGCATCCGTGACGGCGCTGGTATAGGCCCCGGCATTGACGGCGTTGTTGTAGGTCGCAATCGACACGCGCAGCGAGCTGTCGATGCCGTCCTGGCCGTCCGGCAGCAATTCGTCGAAGGCAGCGCCGGCCGCGGTCTTCAGGAGGCCGAGGCGGTTGTAGGAGTTCATCGAGCCCGACACGTCGAACACGAAGGCAACGTCCACCTTGCCGATCGAATAGGTCGAGGTGGAGGAGACGCCGAAGGTCAGGTCGTCATGCCCGATCAGCTTGGTCACGAAAGTCGGCTGGACACAGCTCACAGAGGCGGAGAGGTCGTCGCTCGACTGGTCGAAGGTCACGCCGATCTCGCCGCAATTGAGATCGCCGCCGGCCGTGTCGATCAGGGAGTTGGCATAGGTGCGGACTTCCTGGATGACCTCTTCGTCGGTGCTGCCCTTCTGGCGGTCGAGCGCACCAGCGAGCACGGCGGAGTCGAGCGCGAACTGAACCTTGTTCTTCTGGCGGACGGTGAATTCGAGATCGAGCGCAACACCGGCGAGGCCGAGCACGGCTGTCACGACAAAGGCCATCAGTACAGAGACGTTTGCCCGACGGTCGGCCCGCCAGTGGCGGACGACGCGCGGCAGCCGCGGCGACGAAAAATATCCTGTCAGTGCGCGCATTGTGGCGTGTCCCGGCCAGATTTGGACCCAATGACCATTTTCCACCTCAGACATTGACGCGGCCTTCCCGAGGCGAAGGAAATTTCCAGCGCATCGGAAAGGCCGCTTTAACCAGGGCGTCCTGCCCTGGCGTGGGGGGCTCAGAGTTCCAGATAGATGTCCTTGTTGGGGCCGAAGGCGCGCACGCCGGTGAATTCGCACTTCGAACGGAGGTTCGAATCCCCGCCGAAATCGACCGATTTCGCCACGATCTGGGTGCAGCCGTCCGCGACATCGGACGTGCCGCGGAACTCGATATCGGTGACCGGAAAGTAGAGCGCGCCGGTCATGGTCGAGTTGATGTTGCCCGAGATCTTCATCGATGCGAGCGACGGCGTCGTTTCGCGGTCGCCATACATAAGGATGCCGGCCCAGTCGCCGCTGGTCGGCGCCGAAATGTTGACCGTGCCGCCATTGGCATTGTCGAACTGGCCGCCATTCATGAAGACCAGCGTGACATTCGTGCCGCTGAGCACGGCCCAGCTGGAATGCAGTTGCAGGTCGACGCCGTCGAAATAGTAGACCCCGCCATCGTCGAGGAGCACGGTGTCGTTCATTTTGACGTCGGAGCCGCAATAGCGCCCGGCCGGCAGGCGGTAGGTCGTCTTGTCGATCTTCTCCGGCTTCTGACACGTCATGGCGGAAACGTTCGCCGTGATCCTGATGTCTTCATACGGGTCGCGGATCCGGCCGTCATTCGGCACCGGCGACGGGCAGACCGTGGTGGTGATCGCGGCGAGGTCGCCGATATCGCCGGCCGCGTGCACGCAGCTCGCCTCCATCTTGCCGGACCCGGCGACATACACGCTGTAGGGGCCGCGCACATTCGAGATGACGCTGCAGCCATCGGTATTCACATCGGCCGAGCTCGACACGCGAATGCCCTGCGGTGCCGTCGGTCCGAGCGCGAGGATACAGCCATCGGTGATCGTGCCGTACACCGCGCGCGCCTCGACATGGAAGCTCATGTCGCGGACGCCCAGCATGGAGGACAGGCTGGTATCCTGCTGGCATTCATAGCGGGCATAGACGCTCGCCTTGGTGTTCGGGATGAGCGGCTCGCCGCCCTGGCAGGACAGGCCCATGTCGGTGTCGGCCGTGATCTTGGCCATGACGTCCGCCACATCCTGTTTCACGTCGGCGATCGACTCGCCCTGCTGCAGGGCGCGGGCCGCTGCCAGCACCGCCGCATCGAGCGCAGCCTGAACGTCGTCCTGCCGGTTCTGGGTTGTCCGGAAGTCCAGCGCGAAGCCCGAAACGGCGAGAATCGGGAACATCGTGACTGCCGAAATGATCGTGATATTGCCCCGCTGGTTGCGGATGAAACCGGTCTTCTGCCGGCTGGATTTCTTCGAAATGACCGTCATGGTACACCTCACCCTGCTGAGCCGGGAGTAAACAGATCACCCCGGTGTTGGTGACGTTTGCTTGTGAAATTTTGACGGCCAATTTCACTATTCGTTCAAGCTCGAACGAATCGCGAAAGCCGGGGTTCACCATAATGGTGCCCGGTCCTGACAGGAGGCCCCCCAGCCCCGGCGACAAGCGCCCTGTTTTCTGGCGTTTCAATCGTTACTGAAGCCTTTACTTGGCCCCGGCCCGGCACTCTGTGGTATGAGTCCCTGACCCGAATCGAAACGTCGAAAAAATCATGAAGCAATATCTGTGCCTGCTCGAAGACGCCCTGAACAATGGTTTTGAGCGTTCGGACCGTACCGGAACGGGAACCCGCGCCGTCTTCGGACGCCAGCTGCGCTTTAACCTGGAAGACGGATTTCCGCTGGTCACGACCAAGAAGCTGCATCTGCGCTCGATCATCATCGAACTGCTCTGGTTCCTGAAGGGCGACACCAACATCCGCTACCTGAAGGACAACAAGGTCTCGATCTGGGATGAATGGGCTGACGAGAACGGCGACCTTGGCCCGGTCTATGGCAAGCAATGGCGCAGCTGGGCCGCCCCGGACGGCCGCTCGATCGACCAGATCCAGTGGGTGCTGGACGAGATCCGCACCAATCCGAATTCCCGCCGCCTGATCGTCTCGGCCTGGAACCCGGCGGACGTGAACGAGATGGCCCTGCCGCCCTGCCACTGCCTGTTCCAGTTCAATGTCATGGACGGCAAGCTGAACTGCCAGCTCTACCAGCGCTCGGCCGACATCTTCCTCGGCGTGCCGTTCAATATCGCCTCATACGCGTTGCTCACCCTGATGATGGCGCGCGCCACGGGCCTGAAGCCGGGCGAGTTCGTGCACACGTTCGGCGATGCGCACCTTTACCTGAACCATGTCGAGCAGGCGAAGCTGCAGCTGTCGCGCGATCCCCTGCCCCTGCCGACCATCACCCTCAATCCCGACAAGACGGACCTGTTCGGCTGGGAATACGAGGACTTCAGGATCGAGAACTACCAGGCCCACGCCCACATCAAGGCGCCGGTGGCGGTCTAGCCCCCCAAACCCGCTCACCCCGGCGAAAGCCGGGGTCCAGAGATACAGAGACCTGTGCCTGCCGCCCTGGATCCCGGCTTTCGCCGGGATGAGCGGCCAGCGGAGCATAGGTCTAGTCGTCCTTAAGCGCCTGCCACGCCGTCCAGGCGTCGGCCGCATACATCAGACCCGGCCCGCCGCCCATATAGACGACCATGCCGAGCGCTTCGGAGACTTCGCCATCCGTCGCGCCAAGGCGCTTCAGGGTCTTGGTATGGAAACCGATACAAGCATCGCACTGTTTCGACGCGCCGATCGCCAGCGCGATCAGCTCCTTGGTCTTCTTGGAAAGCGCCCCGTCTTCCAGTGCCCCTTTTGCCATGGCGTTGAAATTGGTGACGGTCTTGTTCACGTCCGTCTCGCAAAGGCCGGCGATGCCCTTGTTCACGCCCGACGTGATGGTGGCGTAGTCTTTCGTACCGGAAGTCATGCTGGCTCCTGTTCCTGTCTGATGGCCGAATCGGGATTGGCTGCCGTCTGCAGCAATAAGGACTTGTCCCCGGTTTGCGGAGTCCCCCTTTGCGGCTGATTGGCAGGATCCGCCGCAGCGCTTAAGCTCAGCCCCCATGTGCGGACGTTTTTTCAGGCATGGCGTGACCTGGGCGGAATACCGCGACGCCCTGTCCATCGTTCCTCCGCTCGGCATCGCGCCTCCGGAGGCGGCCTATAATATCGCACCGACGCAATATGTCCCGATTGTCCGCCTGACGCCGGAAGGCGAGGACATGCCCGCCGGAACCCGGCAGCTGGCCCCGGCGATGTGGGGCCTCGTGCCGAGCTGGTGGCACAAGCCGCTGAAGGAGAAGAAATTCTCCACTTTCAATGCACGCGCCGAAGGGCTGGAGGAGTCGAACACGTTCCGCGGCGCCTTCCGCCACCGGCGCTGCCTGGTGCCGGCCAGCGGCTTCTATGAGTGGACGGGCCCGCAGGGACGGAAGACCCCTTACGCCATCGGCCTCCGCAACCGCCGCTGGTTCTGCTTCGCCGGCCTGTGGGACCGGGCGATGATCGACGGATCGGAGCTCGACAGCTTCACTATCCTCACGACGAAGCCGAACGACCTGATGGCGGGCCTGCACACGCGTATGCCGGTGATCGTGGACCCGAAGGACTATGACCGCTGGCTGACGGCGCCGGCGAAAACCGTGCAGGACCTGTTCGAGCCCTTCCCCACCGATGCCATGCACGCCTGGCCCGTCGGCCCGGCGGTCGGCAATGTCCGCAACCAGGGGCCGGAACTGATCGAGGAGGCCTGAATCGCTCTCCAACTAACCCATTGCGAATAAAGACAAATTCCGTCAATCTCCCGTCATCAACCGGGCGTAAGATCCGGCAAACGTATCTCGGGAGGGTACACATATGAAAACCTTTGTCGCTGAACTCATCGGCACGATGACACTTGTCCTGTTCGGCTGCGGCTCGGCCGTGCTGGCGGGCGGGGAAGTCGGCCAGCTGGGCATTGCCTTCGCCTTCGGCCTGTCCATCGTGGCGATGGCCTATGGTATCGGCCCGATTTCGGGCTGCCACATCAATCCGGCCGTCAGCTTCGGCGCCTTCGTCGCCGGACGCCTGCCCATGAAGGACATGCTGACCTACTGGGCCGCCCAGTTCATCGGCGCCCTGATCGCCGCGGGCATCCTCTACCTCATCGCCAGCGGCCGGCCGGGCTATGATCTTGCGGTCAACGGCCTCGGCCAGAACGGATGGGGCGAAGGCTATCTCGGCGGCTACGGCCTGACCGCAGCCTTCGTGTTCGAAGTCGTGGCGACGTTCATCTTCCTGGTCGTCATCCTCGGCTCGACCTCGAAAGGCGCACCGGCCGGCTTTGCGGGCATCTCGATCGGCATGACGCTGGTGATGATCCACATTGTCGGCATCCAGGTGACCGGCGTGTCGGTGAACCCGGCCCGCAGCTTCGGCCCGGCCGTGTTCGTCGGCGGCAAGGCGCTGACACAGCTCTGGCTGTTCTTCGT
The DNA here is from genome assembly GCA_020638455.1 of Hyphomonas sp. Lineage (GTDB taxonomy): Bacteria > Pseudomonadota > Alphaproteobacteria > Caulobacterales > Hyphomonadaceae > Hyphomonas. The sequence continues at coordinate 504,412 of JACKIK010000001.1, forward strand.
TGCCCCGCTGATCGGCGCGGGCCTCGCCGGCCTCCTCGCCTCGATGAGGCTCACAACGAAGGACGACTAGGCGATCTCAGAGCTCCGCCGGATTCGTCAGGCCGAGGTCTTCCCGGCGGCGGATCACGGCGGAGACGATCACCGCCCCCACCATCTTGCCGATAACGAACACGATCCAGTTCCAGACATGCAGGGAGTTGCCGGGTTCGGCACCGAATTCGATCTGCTTGGCGAGGTCTGCGCCATAAAGGAACACGGTCGTGTCCACCGGCGCGGCAAACAGGCTGGAGAGCAGGATCCGCGTCGACAGGCGGTATTTCGTGAAGGTGAACATCATCCAGTCGACGCCTTCGGAGATCGCGAAGGCCACGCCGCTGGCCAGCGCGATCACCGGCCATGCGTAATAGAATGACCAGGCGACGGCGAGCGCCATGGCGACCAGCACGCGGTGGTGCATTTCGCGCTGAACGAAATCTCGCACCACGAACACCATGCCGGTCACGATCGTCATCGGGTGCAACGACACGCCGTGCGCCAGCAGGCCCGTGCCCTGCGGGGCCATGACCTCGAATTCCGGGATCACGCCGAAGCTCCAGTTGAGGAAGGGAATCAACGCAACGTACATCAGCGCCCACAGCCGGCCCTGCAGCATCCAGATCGCCGTAAAGGTGAGCGACAAAGCTATCAGGGCGAGAAGGAACTGCTGGGGATGCCCGTTTGTCAGAACTGAAATGAACGTATTAATCACGGAACTCCCCGACATGACTGCAAAAATTTCGAAACCGCTGGATCGGAATGGTTGTCTTACGCATAGGTAATGAACAACGAGTGGGGACAATAGAGGGTGTGCCAGCGCGCGCCGCAACCGGAATTACGCAAGAGGGCAATTCCGAATGTCTGACACCGTCAAAGTCTGTCTGATCGCGGCACGGGGCCGGAACAATGTGATCGGCCGCGAGGGTGACCTGCCCTGGCGGCTCAAGGACGACATGGCCTTCTTCAAGAAGATGACGACGGGCAGCCCCATCGTGATGGGCCGCAGGACCTGGGAAAGCCTGCCGGTGCGCCCGCTGAAGAACCGGGAAAACATCGTGCTGACCCGCGACTGGACCTATGCGGCGGACGGCGCGCGCGTCTATTCGAGCTTTCCGGCAGCGATCAACACGGCCCGCGCGATCGCCCGCCGCCAGGGCGCCCATGAGGTCTATGTCATCGGCGGCGCGATGATCTACGAAGCCGCCCTGCCCTATGCCGACCGCATCTACATGACAGAGGTGGATGCAACGCCGGAGGGCGATGTCTACTTCCCGAGCCTCGCCGGCGACGAGTGGACCTCCACGGCGCTGGAGTCCCACGATGCCGGAAACGGCAACGACTTTGCCTTCACCATCATCCGGATGGATCACACCACCCCCCTCGCGCAGGGTTAGCCCGCGCCGCCCGTTGCAAGTTCCCCCGCCCCGCGCCTAGGGTGCGCAAAAGAGCCGGGAGGAACATCATGGAATACGAAACAGTCGCCAGCGGCCTGCGCTTTCCCGAAGGGCCGGTCGTCATGGCCGATGGCTCCGTCATCGTCGTCGAGATCGAGAAGAAGTGCATCACGCGCTGCTGGGGCGACAACAAGAAGGAAGTCATCGCAACGCCCGGCGGCGGCCCCAACGGTCTCGCCATCGGACCCGACGGCGCGCTCTGGGTCTGCAACAATGGCGGCTTTCTCTATCATGAAATCGACGGCCAGCTGATCCCGGGCAACTGCCCGCCGGACTATGATGGCGGACGCATCGAGCGGGTAGACCTTTCGACCTACAAGGTCGAACGCGTGCTGGACACGGTCGAGGGCAACAAGCTGAAGGGCCCGAACGACCTTGTCTTCGACAAGGCCGGCAATCTCTACTTCACCGACCATGGCAAGACGTATGACCGCCAGCGCGATTTCGGCGGGCTCTATTACCTCGCCAGGGGCGCTTCGGAAGCAAAGGAACTGGACTTCCACTATTCCAGCCCGAACGGCGTCGGCCTCTCGCCGGACGAGCAGACCGTCTGGATGGCGGATACGATGACCGGCCGCATGTGGGCCTTCGATCTGGAAAGCCCCGGCGTGATCAGGCCGGCGACACCGTTCAATGGCGGGCGCGTCGTCGCCACCATGCCGGGCCTGCAATATTTCGACAGCCTCGCGATGACGGCCGCCGGCAATGTCTGCGTCGCGACCATCCTGAATGGCGGCATCACGACGATCACGCCGGAGGGCCAGCACAGCCACATCGCCTTCCCGGACATTCTCGTGACCAACATCGCCTTTGGCGGCGACGATATGTGCGACGCGTGGGTCACGCTGTCGGGCACAGGCAATCTGGTGAAGTGCCGCTGGCCGGAGCCGGGCCTCAGGCTCAATTTCAACGCCTGACCTGGAGCGCGGCCCGATGCGAGTCCTGAAGCCTCTTCTCGTCATCCTGGCCGCGCTGCTGCTCGCGGGCGCGCTTGCCCGCACCGTGTTCGGCGTGCAGGTCGGCGAGGCCGTGTTCCGGGCCGCCGTCAACAAGCAGGCCGGGCGCAATGCGCTGGCCGACGCGCCGGACGGGCTGACCGTCGTACTGGTCGGCACCGGGTCCCCCGTGCCGGACAAGGGCCGGATGGGGCCGATGACAGTCGTCTCGGCCGGCGGGCACGTCTTCATCATCGATGCCGGCGCCGGGACGGGCCGGCGCTTCGGCGAACTCGGCCTGCCCTGGGGCCAGGTCGAGGCGGCCTTCCTCACGCATTTCCATTCCGACCATATCGACGGGCTGGGCGAAGTGATGCTGCAGCACTGGGCGGCCGGCGGCGCGGACCAGCCGCTGCCCGTCTACGGCCCGAAAGGCGTCGAACTCGTCGTTGAGGGCTTCAACGAGGCCTATGCGCTGGATGCGGCCTACCGGATCGCGCATCATGGGGTGCAGGTCGTACCGCTGTCCGGGTCGGGCGCGCAGGCCTTTCCGTTCGATTCCACACAGGGCGCCGTGCGGGTCTATGACAAGGACGGCCTGACGGTGACGGCCGTGCCGGTGGACCATCATCCGGTCGACCCGGCCGTCGGCTACCGCTTCGACTACAAGGGACGTTCGGTGACGCTGTCGGGCGATACGGCGAAGAGCCAGGCGCTGCAGGATCTCGCCCGCGATACGGACCTGCTGGTGCACGAGGCGCTGAACCCGGAAATGGTCGCCGGCATCGGCCAGCGCCTCACCGATATCGGCGACCCGCGGCTCGCCAAGATCATGCACGATATCCCCTCCTACCATACGACGCCGGTCGAGGCGGCGGAACTGGCGAAAGCGGCCGGGGCGAAGATGCTGGTCTTCTCCCACCTCGTGCCGGCCGTGCCGAGCCGGCTGCTCTATCCGATGTTCCTGAAGGGCACGAAGAAGGCCTATGAAGGCCCGATCATCCTCGGCGAGGACGGCATGGCATTCGAACTGCCGGCCGGCAGCGACAAGATTGTCCGCAAGCGGCTGGACTAGTCCTCGAACACGACTTCCGGCGGGGCCTTGGTTTCGAGACTGTCGAGGGCGATCGCCACGCGGTGGGCGAGATCGTGGAACACCTTGCCGGCGGCCTCGTTGCTGAGCGCGGCGGGCACGCCCGCATCGCCACCCTCCCGGATGGCCTGGATCATCGGGATCTCCGCCAGCAGCGGCAGGCCGAGCGTGTCGGCCATGCGCCGGCCGCCACCCTCGCCCATCAGGAAGTGCTTGTTGCCCGCCGGATCGACGAAATAGCTCATCGTCTCGACCAGGCCGATCACCGGCACCGCCGTCTTGGCGAACATCGCCGCGCCGCGCCGGACGTCTGCCAGGGCCACTTCCTGCGGCGTGGTCACGATGATCGCGGCCGTGACCGGGATGCGCTGGGCGATGGTCAGCTGCGCATCGCCGGTGCCGGGTGGCGTGTCGATCACCAGCACGTCGAGCGGGTCCTCCGGCGTGCCCCATTCGGCATCGTTGAGCAGCTGGGTGATCGCCGACATGACGATCGGCCCGCGCCAGATCATCGGCGCATCGGGGTCCGACAGATTGCCGATCGACACGGTCTTCAGCCCGTGTGCCACGATCGGCATCAGCTTGTTGCGCGGCGAGGCCTCCGGCACCTGCCCCACCGTGCCCAGCATGGTCGGGATCGACGGGCCGTAGATGTCGGCATCCATCAGGCCGACCTTCATGCCGGCTTTCGCCAGCGCCGCGGCAAGATTCACCGAGACGGTCGACTTGCCGACCCCGCCCTTGGCGCTGGCGACAACGAGGATGCGGGAGATGCCCGGAACGCCAGGGATGCGCGCCTGCTGGCGCTGCGGGGCGCCCTGCTGCAGCGCCTCGTCGGAAAGGCGTGCGCCCGGCTCGACCCGGCGCTTTGGCGAGGCCTGCAGGCTGAGGTCCGGAGCGGCATGCGTGTGGGCATGTCCGGCGTGTCCCGGCGTGCGTTCCGCTGTCAGCACGGCGCTGACGGCCTTGATGCCGGGGACGAGCCCCGCCTTGCCCTCGGCGGACACGCGCAGCGCCTCGGCAGCCGCCGGATTGCCGGGGTCGGCCTTGATCACGAGGAAAGCCCGGCCGCTTTCGTCGACACTCACCGAATCCAGCCAGACGGGCGCCCCCAGCGCCTCTGTCACTGCATCTGCCAGTTTCTGGCGGGCTTTTGACTTTGAACCGAACATCTGCCGCGACCCTCTTTCCCTTGAAGCCCACATAAGACCATGCACTTATCTGCCACATGACCTATATGGAAGCGAACATGCACAACAGGAGGGGCCATGCCCTGGGATGACAAGACAAAAGGCAGCGGCCCGTGGGGCGGCGGCGGTGGCGGCGGCGGCGGAGACAAGGGGGGCGACGGCAATTCCCCCTGGAAACGCCCGGCCGGCGGCGGTGGCGGCGACCTTGAAGAACAGATGAAGCGCATGCAGGAGCGTTTCCGTCAGCGCGGCAATGGCGGTGGCGGCGGACGCCGGCGCCGGGGCGGCGGCTCCCCGAATTTCGGTCCGCTCGGTATTTTCGTGCTGATCGGCATCGGCCTGCTCGCCTGGCTCGCCACCGGCGTCGTGGTGGTCGACGAAGGCTCGCGCGCGGCGGTGTTCCGGTTCGGCCAGTGGCAGACCAATTTCACGCCCGGCCTGCACTTCCACCTGCCCGCCCCGATCGAGACGCATGTCGTCATGCCATCGGAAAAGCAGCAGGAAACGCGGATCGGCTCCGATTCCAACGAAGCCCTGATGCTGACCGGCGACGAGAACATCGTCGAGGTCCGTTTCCGGGTGTTCTGGTTCTACGATCCCAGCAATCCCGAACGCTTCATCCTCAATGTCGATGACGGCGCCGAGCTGTTGAAGGCCTCCGCCGAGAGCGTGATGCGCGAAGTGGTCGGCAAGTCGAAGCTGAACGATGTCATCACCACCGGCCGGAGCACGATCCAGGCGCAGGTGAAGACCCAGCTGCAGGCCCTGATGAACGACTACCAGGCCGGCATCCAGGTGCAGAACGTGGAGATCCAGGAGGCCGCGGCACCGCAACAGGTGCGCCAGGCCTTCATCGACGTGGTGAATGCCGGCCAGGACGCCGAAAAGGCGATCCAGGAGGCCAACAAGTATGCCAACGACATCACCCCCCGCGCCGAAGGCCAGGCCCAGCAGGTGCTGCAGAATGCCGAAGCCTACAAGGAACAGGTGATCGCCAATGCAACCGGTGAGGCGGCGCGCTTCAACTCCATCCTCGACGAATACAGGAAGGCTCCGCAGGTGACGCGCGAGCGGATGTATCTCGAGACCATGGAGCGGGTGCTAAGCAATACGGACAAGATGGTGCTCGACTCGAAGTCCGGTGCCGTCCCCTACCTGCCGATCGACCCGTCGCGCAGCGCGACTCCCTCCAGACAGCAAGGACAATAAGCCATGAGAGGACTAGGAATTTTCGGCCTCATCGTGGCCATCGGCCTGCTGATCACGGCGATGCAGAGCTTTTTCATCGTCGACCAGACGGAAGAGGCGCTGGTGCTGCAGGTGGGCGCCGCGAAGGAAGCCTATAACGAGCCGGGCACCAACGAGGCCGGCCTCAAGATGAAGCTGCCCTTCGTGCAATCCGTCATCAAGTATGACCGGCGCAATATCGGCCTCGATATCCCGAATATCGAAGTGCTGGCGTCCAACCAGGAACAGCTGATCGTGGACGCCTTCGTGCGCTACCAGATCTCCGACCCGCTGGCCTTCTACCAGCGCCTGGTGACCCAGCGCACGGCCGAGGCCCAGCTGTCGCAGTTCACCAACACGGCGATCCGCAACGCGCTCGCCAACAAGCTGCCGGAGGAGATCATTTCCGGCCAGCGGGCGACGCTGATGGACACGATCCGCCAGAACTTGTCGGAATCGACCGCCGGCCGCGGCATCACCATCATCGATGTACGCATCCGCCGCGCCGACCTGCCGCAGGACGTGTCCGAGCGGGTGTTCCGCCGCATGGAGGCGGCCCGGAACCAGGAAGCCGAGCTGATCCGCGCGAATGGTGACAAGCAGGCCCAGGCGATCCGCGCCAAGGCCGATCGCGACCGCACGGTGATCCTCGCCGAGGCGAACCAGAAATCGGAGGAAATCCGAGGTGAAGGCGATGCCAAGCGGAACGAGATCTACGCCGCCGCCTATGGCCGCGATCCCGAATTCTTCCGCTTCCAGCGGGCCCTGATCGCCTGCGAGCAGTCGCTGTCGAAGAAGACCCAGATCGTCGTCGGCCCGGACCGGCTCAATCTCTGCGACGAATTCATCGACGCAGCCAAGACCAGCGGCCGCTGATCGCGGTTCGGCAGCGATGAACCCCGTCGTTCTCCTGCTGGCCGGCTTCGGCATGTGGCTCTTCCTTGAGGGGGCGGTCTACGCGATCGCCCCCGATGCCATGCGCCGCATGGCCGTGATGCTGGCCCAGCTGTCGACGCGGGAGCTGACCATGGCCGGCCTGATCGGGGCGGCCATCGGCGCGGGCATAGTGTGGGTTGCAGTTCAGCTTGCCTGAAGCAGTTGCGCGCCGCCCGCAAAGCGCCTTAGTTTGTTACGAAACTGAAGCCATTGTCCGCCCGCAGAGGAAGTGCGTGCCCATGCGTTTTCCGGCTCTTGCCGCCCTTGTCCCGGCCCTTGTCCTGGCTGCCGCACCTGCCCTGCCTGCAAGTGCCCGCCAGAGCCTGTCCGACGTCGTCAAACCGGTCGACCAGAAGGATCGCCCGGACAGCTTCCGGGACCTGTCCAAGCGCCTGATGCCGGCGGTGGTCAACATCTCCACCTCGCACACGATCGCGCCGGAGGGCATGCCGACCTTCCCGGAAGGCTCGCCGCTGGAACAGTTCAACGATTTCTTCGGCCGCGACGAGGACGGCTTCCGCCGCGAAGGCTCGCTCGGCTCCGGCTTCGTGATCAGCGCCGACGGCTACATCGTCACCAATAATCACGTGATCGAGGATGCCGACGAGATCGACGTCAACTTCTCCGACGGCCGCGTGCTGGAAGCCGAGCTGATCGGCCGCGACAAGGATACGGACCTCGCCGTGCTGAAGGTGAAGTCCACCCGGTCCCTGCCCTATGTCAGCTTCGCCGACAGCGACCAGGCCGAAGTCGGCGACTGGGTGATCGCCATCGGCAACCCGTTCGGCTTCGGCGGCTCGGTCTCGGCCGGCATCATCTCGGCCCGCAACCGCGACCTCAATGCCGGGCGCTCGGATGACTTCATCCAGACCGATGCGGCCATCAACCGCGGCAATTCCGGCGGACCGCTGTTCAATCTTGGCGGCGAGGTTGTCGGCGTGAACACGGCGATCATCTCGCCCACCGGCGGTTCGGTCGGCATCGGCTTCTCGATCCCGTCGAACCTCGTCAAGAAGATTTCCGGCGAGCTGATCAAGTCCGGCCGCATCCGGCGTTCCTGGCTGGGCGTCAATGTTCAGGATGCGGACGAAGACCTGGTCAAGGCCTATGGCGCCAAGGGCAAGGGCGGCGTCATCGTCACCCGCATCAGCGATGACGGCCCGGCCGACAAGGCGAAGCTGGAAGTCGGCGACCTGATCCTCACCTTCGACAGCAAGCCGGTCGCCAGCGTGCGCGACCTGACCCACGTCATCTCCGACACGCCGATCGGCAAGCAGGTGCCGGTCAGCCTGATCCGCGACGGCCACGCCCGCACCTTCAACGTCACCATGGGCGAGCTGCAGGAAGACGAGACCGGCGAGGACGCAGCCCAGCTGCCGGACCTGCCCTCCACCGCCAATGATCTCGGTGCCGACCTGTCGAGCCTCGATGACGACCTCCGCCGGCGCTACGGCGTGCCGAAGGATGTTTCGGGTGTCGTCGTCACTTCCGTCTCGGCGCGCGGGCCGAGCTTCGGCAAGATGCTGCGCGGCGATGTCATCGTGGAAGTGAACTTCGAGCGCGTCTCGACCGTCACCGACACGCTCGACAAGGTGAAGCTCGCCCGCACCCATCCGGGCCAGCCCCTGCTGCTCCGCGTCAAGCGCCGCGGCGACGCCGGCTGGTTCGACCAGTTCCTCAGCGTCGAACTCGGCAAATAGGGCCGGCCTGTCCTGCCCTTTCCTCCTTTCCCCATCGGGTCTAGGCTCGTCCCGGGGCGGAAACGAAGAGGTGCGGACATGCTGCGCGCGCTTATCTGCCTCTGGGCCCTCGCAACATGCGCCTTCGCGGCGGCTGCTGAGCCGCGCTATGCGCTGCTGATCGGGAACGAGGATTACCCGGCCACGGTCGGGCGCCTGTCCCTGCCCTATCAGGATGTCGAGAACATGCGGAGTGGCCTCGTTCAGGCCGGGTTCCCGGAAGACCATGTGAAGGTGCTGAAGGATGCCACCCAGACGGACATCAACCTCGCCGTCGCCCAGCTCGCCTCGGACCTCCGCGCCGCCGGCAGCGACGCCGTCGGCTTCTTTTATTATTCCGGGCACGGCGGATCGGCCGAGTCCGCCGGCAAGCGCGCGAACTATCTGATCCCCGCAAAATCGCCGATCACCGGGGCGGAGCAGCTGCCGATCCTCGGCGTGCCGGTGAACAACATCATCGATGCGCTCGCCGCCAGCGATGCCAGGGCGATCTTCTTTGTCTCCGATGCCTGCCGCAACACTCTGCCCTTCACCTCCTCCAAGGGCGGGGCCGCCGACAAGGGCATGGTGCGCGTTCCACGGAGGCGGGGGCTCTATATCGCCTTCGCCACGGCGGATGGCGCGACGACGCCCGATGACGGCCTGTTCTCGAAGGCGCTGTCGAAGCGGTTGCCGGAAAAGGGTCTCTCGGCTGACCGGGCCTTCACCCTCGCGCTTCGCGAAGTGGCTGCCGCCCGCGCCGGCAGCGCCATGCCTTTCACGGCCGACGGCCTGACCGAGGATATCTGCTTTGCCGGCTGCGGGGCGGAAGGTACGGGCGGAGAGGAAGCGGACTGGGCACGCTTCAACGGCGTGGGCGCGTATGCAACCTATCTGCGTCTCTATCCGGACGGCGCCCATGCCGAAGAAGCGCGCGGCCTGATGGCAGAGGTCGCCGCCAGGCAGTCCGCCCGCGAAGCCCAGCTCACCACCGGCGGCATCATGCGGGCGACGCCGCCTGCCCGCGCCTTCACCATGGCGCAGGAGGCCTTCGAACTCGGCGATTATGACGAGGCCCGCAGGCGCTATATCGAGGCCTGCGACGGCGGCATCGCCGCAGGCTGCGCCCGGCTCGGCATCCTGTTCGAGGAAGGCCGCGGCGTCGATGCGGACCCGGCCCGCGCCCGGCTGCTGTACCAGCGGGCCTGCGCCGCATCGGAGGCGGATGCCTGTATGCGGCTCGGCGATCTCTACCGGACGGGGACGGGCACGCACGAACAGCACGCCGCCGCGAAGACAAACTACAAGGCCGCCTGCGAACTCGGCAAGGACGACGGGTGCCAGATGCTGGCCCTCTACGAGCAGAAAGATCCGGACGGCAGCACCGCCGAAAAATGCGACAAGGGCGACAAGTTCGCCTGCGCCTTCCTGCCCTGACGGCCAGTTATGTCGCCGAAGCGAACATCGGGCTCATTCTGACCGCCACCGACACGCTCGACGCGGCGAAGCGCGCCTGCACCGATTGGGGCTGGCTGCTGGTCGTCGTTGACCTCAAGCTGGCCTAGGTCTGTGCGAGAACGAGGTTCACACCGTCCCTGTAGCCGGCGTCATAGGCAGCGTCGCGGACATGCACGATGACACCGCTTTTCGCTTTCGGGTGCGCCTCGATCATGATCCTGATGTCAGGCGTCTCGGCCCGCACGCGTTCGATCGCAGCCCGGATGGATCCGATGTCCGTGATCCGGCCATCGACAGAGATGACGCTGTCATCGCCGACCCGGATGATCATGGCCTTGCCCTCTCCGGCGCCCGTTTCATTGGTCGGGGCTTCGACGCCGATCACCCGTTCCTTCGTGAACGTGCTCGTCACGACGAAGAAGATGAGCAGGATGAACACGACGTCCAGCATAGGCGTCAGCGACACCTCCGCATCCGACGCACGCATGGCTCTGGCTTTCATGGCCGCCTCCCTCTTTTTGCTGGAATTTAAGCTTGCCACGAGGGAGGGCCGGAATCAACTCAGAGGGAAACTCAGCGCCACCAGGGATCGGACGCCGGGGACCAGGCCGGAACTGGCGCTGCGCGGTCCGGCGTCCGGGCCCTTTTCATGATTTCCGGACTGTTTCCGGTCCGGTTCCGGCCCGTTTCCGGCCTGTTTCCGGTCTGTATCCGGACCTTTTTCCGGACCGTTCGAGGGCCATCACGGGCCGCTTTGTGCCGCCCCTATCCTACAAATTCGTCCGCCCTGTAGCCCTGGAAGAACAGCGCGGCGCGGAGGTCCGTGTGGTCGATGGCGGCACCTGCCTCGGCGGCGACGATCGGTTTGGCGCGGTAGGCAATGCCAAGGCCGGCGGCCTTGATCATGGCAAGGTCGTTGGCCCCGTCGCCCATGGCCAGCACGTCCGCGCGGGAAATACCGCCCGCCGTAACGAACTCATCCAGCGCGGCAAGTTTTGCCTCGCGCCCGAGGATCGGCCGGCCGACCTCTCCCGTCAGCGTGCTGCCATCGTCCATCAGCGTGTTGCCGCGATGGGCTGCAAACCCCGCCGCTGCAGCAACTCTGGACGTGAAGAAGGTAAACCCGCCCGAGACCAGCACGGTCTCGGCGCCGCCGGCTTTCATGGTTTCGACCAGCGTCGTCGCCCCCGGATTGAGCGTGATCCGCTCGGCATAGGCCTTTTCCAGCGCGTCGAGGCCGAGCCCCTTCAGCATCGCAACGCGCGTCGTCAGCGCGCCTTCGAAATCCAGTTCGCCCCGCATGGCCCGTTCGGTAATGGCCGAAACCTCCGCCTTCAGCCCGGCAAAATCCGCCAGCTCGTCGAGGCATTCCTGACCGATGATGGTGGAATCCATGTCGCTGATGAGGAGCTGCTTCTTCTTCTCGTCGGCCGGCAGAACGGCCACGTCGGCGTGCACGCCGCGCCGGGCCAGCCCGCCCCGGATCCGCGCCGCCGTTTCCTCCTTGCCGGGCAGCGCCCATTCGAGTGCGACCAGCCCATCGACCGTGCCGAGACTGCGCGACGGCGCAACCTGACCGAGTTCCGGCGAGATGGCGGCTTCCAGTTTTGCAGCATCCATTGCCGCAACGGCAACAATCCTGAGGCTCATTGGCGCTTTCCCGTGGTTTCCCGCCTCTTCACGGCTTTCCTCTTGCCTGACAAGCCCTTACCTCTAGTCACATGCACCCGGCGATCCTCATTCACGGCCCCACTGCCAGCGGCAAGACCGCCCTCGCCATCGCCGTCGCCAAGCGCCTCGGCGGGGAAGTGATCAACGCCGACTCGATGCAGGTCTATCGCGACCTGGAGGTGATTTCCGCCCGGCCGTCCGCGGAGGAGATGGAAGGCGTCACGCATCACCTGTTCGGCCATGTCGATGCCGCCGACCGCTACTCCACGGGCGAATGGCTGGAGGAGGCCCGCGCCCGCATCCGCGACCTGCAGAAGAAGAACAAGCCCGCGATCCTGGTCGGCGGCACGGGGCTGTACCTGCTGGCGCTGACGCAGGGCCTGTCCGACATTCCCCCGATCCCCGAGGATATCCGGGCCGAGGTGCGCGAGATCAGCGACAAGGAGGGCGCGGACGGCCTGCGCGCCCGGCTCGAGCCGGTGGACCCCGACACATCCGCCCGCCTCGGCACCGGCGATCGCCAGCGACTGGCACGCGCCTATGAGGTCTGGCTCACCACCGGGCGCTCGATTTCCGATTTCCAGACCGAGCGCCAGCCGCCGGTGCTGCTGGACCGGGAATGGATCGGCTTTGCCCTCACTCCGCCGCGCGCCAAGCTGTATGCCAAGATCGACCGGCGCTTCGAGGGCATGCTGATGCAGGGCGCCATGGCCGAGGCGCGGGCGCTGATTCAGCGCGGCCTCGACCCCGAACTGCCGGCCATGAAGGCGCACGGCATGCCCTGGCTGGCGGCCTTTGCGCGGGGCGAGATCAGCGCCGAGCTGGCGGCCGAGAATGCCAAGCGCGACACGCGCCGGTATGCCAAGCGCCAATTCACCTGGATCGGGAGACAATTTCCCTTCTGGCCCCGGATTCCGGGCACAGAATTGCCTGAGCGTATGAGGGTGATTCTTGCCCTCTACAAGGAGATTGACAGGGAGATGGAGGCAGATTATTCCTGACCCCCGACGTTGGAGGAAACGCGCGTGCGCAAGACAGAGGTACTCGTAATCAGGCACCCGTAGCCGGAGGCACCAGAGCCGGCCGCGGGTGTGCGCACAAAAGGGTCTCTCCGGAGGCCCTTTTTCTTTATCCAGATCAAACCCCCAGAGACCCGCCATGACCGTGAAGACCCGAAAGAAGACCGAAACCCGCCTGATGACCGGCGCCGAGATGGTAATCGAGGCACTCCGCGAGCAGGGCGTGGACGTCCTCTTCGGTTATCCGGGCGGGGCGGTTCTGCCGATCTATGACGCCCTGCACAGCGCCCCGGAACTGCAGCATGTCCTCGTGCGCCACGAACAGGGCGCGGGCCATGCGGCGGAGGGCTATGCCCGTTCGACCGGAAAGTGCGGCGTCGCGCTGGTGACCTCCGGCCCCGGCGCGACCAACATGGTCACGCCGATCACCGATGCGATGATGGATTCGATCCCGATGGTCGTCATCTGCGGCCAGGTGCCGACGCACCTGATCGGGACCGACGCCTTCCAGGAAGCCGACACGACCGGCATCACGCGCAGCTGCGCCAAGCACAACTACCTCGTCACCGATGTCGACCAGCTGGCGCGCACGATCCACGAGGCGTTCCACATCGCCACGTCCGGCCGTCCCGGTCCGGTGGTGATCGACGTCCCGAAGGATGTCCAGTTCGCCAATGGCACCTATGTCGGCAAGGACGGCGTGCACAAGCCAACCTATTCGCCGCGCATCCAGCCGCAGCCGGAAGCCATCGCAGCGGCGGCCGACCTGATCACGCGGGCGAAGCGCCCGGTCCTCTACACGGGCGGCGGCGTGATCAATTCCGGTCCGCGCGCGTCGGAACTGCTGCGCCAGCTGCAGAAGGAAACCGGCATCCCGGTCACCTCGACGCTGATGGGCCTCGGCGCCTTCCCCGCCTCCCACAAGGACTGGCTGGGCATGGTGGGCATGCATGGCAGTTTCGAAGCCAACAATGCGATGCACGATTGCGACCTGATGCTCTGCGTCGGCGCCCGCTTCGACGACCGCGTGACCGGCCGCATCGACGCCTTCTCGCCGAATTCGAAGAAGGTCCACATCGACATCGACCCCTCGTCGATCAACAAGATCGTCCGGGTCGACGTGCCCATCGTGGCCGACTGCGCGGCGGCGCTGGATGCGCTGATCGCGGCGCTGAAGCTGCGCACCGGCAAGCGGCCGGACCTCAAGCCCTGGAAAGCGGAAATCGACGCCTGGCGCGCACGGCGCTGTTTTGCCTATGAAAATTCCGACACGGTGATCAAGCCGCAATACGCCATCGAGCGCCTGTACGCGCTGACGAAGGACCGCAACCCCTACATCACCACGGAAGTCGGCCAGCACCAGATGTGGGCGGCCCAGTTCTTCCATTTCGACCAGCCGAACCACTGGATGACGTCCGGCGGCCTCGGCACCATGGGCTATGGCCTGCCGGCAGCGGTCGGCGTGCAGTGTGCCCATCCGGACGCGCTGGTCATCGACATTGCGGGCGAAGCCTCGATCCAGATGATGATGCAGGAGCTTTCGACGGCCGTGCAGCACAAGCTGCCGGTCAAGGTGTTCATCCTCAACAATGAGTGGATGGGCATGGTGCGCCAGTGGCAGGAACTGCTGCATGGCGAGCGCTATTCCCACTCCTACTCGCAGAGCCTGCCGGATTTCGTGAAACTGGCCGAAGCCATGGGCGGCCACGGCCTTCGCTGCGATGACCCAAAGGAACTCGATGCGAAGATCCTTGAAATGATTGAGATTGATGGGCCGGTCCTGTTCGACTGCCGGGTCGAGAATACGGAGAACTGCCTACCCATGATCCCGTCGGGCTCTGCACATAACGAGATGATCCTCGGCCAGATAACTGGTAACGAAATTGGAGAGAGCGGCCGCAAGCTGGTCTGAGACCGGCGCGCAGGCCGTCAGCAGACGGGAAGATGGGGAAGCGGCATGCCTGATAACGGCATCGTGCAGCTTGCAGTGCAGAACATCGGCACGATCGTGACCGTGATCTCTGCGATTGCAGCCGTGATCGGCGCGCTTGCCAGCCGCTCCGAGACGCGCAAACAGCGCGCCCTGCGTACCGAACAGCTGCGCCAGGCCATCGACAGCGCCAGCCTCGACTGGGGCAGCGCCGCCATCGACACGCTGGTCCGTGCCGCGACGCTCGCCCGCACGCGCCACATGCACGCCAATGAAGGCGCCTTCCAGACCGCGCGCACGGCAACGCTGATCAACCTGTCATCCCTGATCGACCGCGGCCGGATGTTCTTCCCCAATCTCGACGAGACCAAGAAGGGGGTCGAAAAGGACGGCGCCTATCGCGGCTCGCGCCCCCCTATTCTCGACGCCATGGTCTGGGTCCACTGCGAGGTCAGCGCCCTGACGCGCGACGGCGGCCCGACCGGCGAGAACAGCGCAGCCTATATCGACGAATGCCGCCGCCTCATCGTGTCGGAGCTGCAGGCGCATCTCGATCCGCGCAGGTTGAACCAGGTGGTGGGGCGCTATGCCGGACAGACGCGCACGCACCAGAAGCAGGCCATCGACCGCGCGGATGCGCTGAAGCAGCAACTCTTGACTCGCCGTCCCGGCGTCTCCATCGAGAACCACACGCGCTACCAGGAACAGCCGGAGACGGTGCAATGAGTGACGGATCGGGAGCTCCCTCTTCCGCCGGTCCGAAATCGGCCTACTTCCTCGCCCATCAGGACGAGGAAGTCGAACGGCGTACGCTCGCCGTGCTGGTCGACAACGAACCGGGCGTGCTGGCACGCGTCGTCGGCCTGTTCTCCGGCCGCGGCTACAACATCGACAGCCTCACGGTCGCCGAAGTCGACGAAAGCTCCCACCAGTCGCGCATCACCATCGTCACCCAGGGCACGCCGCACATCCTGGAGCAGATCGAGGCCCAGCTGCTGCGCCTCGTGCCGGTCGGCGAAGTGGTCGACATCACCAAGTCGAAGCGCGGCATCGAGCGGGAGCTGGCACTCATCAAGGTCGCCGAAAAGGGCGAAAAGCGCGTGGAAGCGCTGCGGATTGCGCAGATTTTCCGGGCGAATGTCATCGACACCACGAATGAAAGCTTCATCTTCGAGCTTACGGGTGCTTCTGATAAGATAAGCCAGTTTGTGGAACTGATGCGCCCGCTCGGCCTTGTCGAGGTCAGCCGGACAGGTGTCCTGTCGATCAAGCGCGGAAAGGAAAAAGGATGAACCGTCTCCTCCTGTTGCCGTTCCTGGCCCTGTGCATTGCCGGCCCCGCCGCCGCGGCGCAGGAAGTTCCCGAAAGCTGCCAGCCGAAAGTGGCGGGCGTTGCCCTCGCACTTGCGGACCAGGCCGACGACGCGCAGCTGCAGTGCGATGTCGACCGTGCAGGCATCGTTGCGGGCCGGTCGGAGCGGCTGTTCAGCTTCTCGCCCGACCCGCTGGTCCGCATCGTCGACCTCGGCGTCTCGCCCAGCGGCGCCGTCTATGTGTACGACATCGTCGAAGAAGACGGCCTGATGAACCTCGATGCCCGCTCGGTGCCGGCGGACATGGACAGGGCCGCCAGCGTTCCGGTCTGCCGCCTGCATACGGTGCTGCCGGACGGGGTCACCAACCGGGTCTCGATCGCGCTGCTTGAAACCGCCTCGCCGGACGTCCCCGGCTATGCCGAGCGCGTGCAGGTCGTGGTCAATCCGGACGGATCGCACAGCTCCGTGCTGCTGCTCGATTCCCATGACGTCGTGACCACGATCCAGACGGCCGACGGCGCGCGCAGTTTCTCGCGCAACATGCGCCAGACCGACAAGATCGGGGCGCTCAACGAACTGATCATTGGTGTTGCCAATCACAGCGACGGCTGGACCTGCAACACCAACTGACCTCCCTACCCCCCCCCTTCAAAAACTCAACCCCATGCCGGAGCCGAACAGAAGCCCATGAAAGTCTATTACGAGCAGGACGCAGACCTGAAGCTGATCCAGAAGAAGAAGGTCGCGGTCGTCGGTTATGGCAGCCAGGGCCACGCGCACGTCCTCAACATGCGGGACAGCGGCGTGAAACAGGTGAAGGTCGCCCTGCAGGAAGGCTCCTCCAGCCGCAAGAAGGCCGAAGCCGAAGGCCTTGAAGTGGTCACGCCGGCAGAGGCCACGCAATGGGCCGATGTGGTGATGATCCTGGTGCCCGACGAGAAGCAGGCCGTGCTGTTCGCCAACGAGATCGAGCCGCACCTGCGCGCCGGCCAGCACATCATGTTCGGCCACGGCTTCAACATCCACTACAACCTGATCCGTCCGCGGGCAGACGTTGACGTGTCGCTGTCGGCGCCGAAAGGTCCCGGCCATACGCTCCGCGCGCAATACCAGATGGGCTTCGGCCTGCCCGGCCTCGTTGCCATCCACCAGGACGCCACCGGCACCGCTCGTGACGTCGCCCTCTCCTACTCCAAGGCCATCGGCAACACCCGCGCCGGCGTGATCGAGACCTCGTTCCGCGAAGAGACTGAGACCGACCTGTTCGGCGAACAGGCCGTGCTCTGCGGCGGCATCGTGGAACTGATCAAGGCCGGCTACGAGACACTGGTCGAGGCCGGCTATGCCCCGGAAATGGCCTATTTCGAGTGCCTGCACGAGACCAAACTGATCGTCGACCTGATCTACGAGGGCGGCATCGCCAACATGAACTACTCGATCTCCAACACGGCCGAGTATGGCGAATACGTCTCCGGCCCGCGCATCGTGAATGCTGAGGCAAAGGCGAACATGAAGAAAGTGCTCGAAGACATCCAGTCCGGCACGTTCGCGCGCAACTGGGTGCTGGAGAACCAGGCCGGCGCGCCGAGCTTCCACGCCATGCGCCAGCGCATGAATTCGCACTCCATCGAGGAAGTCGGCGAGAAGCTGCGCGGCATGATGCACTGGGCCAAGAACGACCGGCTCGTCGACAAGTCCCGCAACTAGGCGCGGCAGGATACCCGGCGCAGGCTTCAGTCCGTGGCCTGCGCCGCCCCTTCCGGCATGCGATTGAGATCGACAAAGCCCTCGACCCCCGGCACCCGGCCCTTCATCGAATACTGCCAGATCCAGACCTTCCGGCCCGGCGGGCCGGACAGGCTGCGCATCCAGATGCGGTAGCCCGGAAACTCGGTGGCGAGCCAGTCGGCATAGAAATCCGGCGTCGTGTAGAGCACGGGCCGCGTGCCATACTCGGCCTCCAGCGCTTCGAGAAACGCGCGGATGCCGGACAGCGTCGCATCCCGCGATGCCGAAGGCTGGCAGTTGTGCGCATATTCAAGGTCGACCGCCGGCGGCAGGGTGCCGTTCCGCACTTCGACGGACTGGATGAAATTCGCCGCCTGGCCCGGCCCGTCCTTGCACAGCAGGTAGAAATGATAGGCGCCGACATGCCAGCCGCGCTGTGTCGCTTCCAGCCAGTTGTCCTGGAAACGCGGATCCTTCCAGTCGCGTCCCTCGGTTGCCTTCAGGTAGATGAAGTCGAGCGGCGCCTCGCCGAGCCTGTCCCAGTCGATGCGGCCGTTGTGATGCGAGAGGTCGATGCCTTCGGCGCCGGGCTCCGGCGAGACCGGCTCGATGTCGGGCGCTTCGGCACTGCGCGCGCAGGCAGCACACAGGATCAGCACCGGCAGGATCCATCGCGTCAAAGTCATGCCCCCAGTCTCCACGCTTTCGCGGCAGACCGGTGACTCCCGTCAGGCGAAAACGTGACTGAAAATACAACCGAATTTTCCTGCAATGAAATCAACACCTTCCCTTTTCGGGGCACGATGCCTGCATTAGGCTGCTGCGGAAAGCCGTGATGAGGCAGAGTGGGCGATGGGTATTGTGGACAAATCTCGTGGCGGCGCCTCGCGCCCCGGCGCCGAGCCGGTGAACCTGATCCTGAAAGGGACGCATCTCCACGGTACGTTGAAATTTGCGGGCCAGACGGTCGTGTCGGGGCGCATCTCCGGCAACATACTCTGCCAGACCACGCTGTTCATCGAAGTGGGCGGCCGGGTCGAAGGCCGCGTGCAGGCGCCGACCATCGTGGTCTATGGCGAACTCGACGGCACGATCCTCGCCACGGAGTTCCTCGAAATCTGCACCGGCGCGATTGTCGGCGGCAATGTGAAGGCACGCTCCGTGCGCGTCGACCAAGGCGCCAAGCTGACGGCGGACCTTGCGATCTCCGCAGACATTCCGACGACGCTTGAGCCACCAGCCGCGCCGGCCAAGCCCACGCCGCCCGCAATGGCCGGCTGATCAGCGCTCGCGCAGGCGCTGCATCTGTTCCGAATAGGGCTTGCTGGGATCGAACGCGCCCAGCTCTTCAAGCCGCGTACAGGACCATTTGTAGCCCTTGCTGCAGGACTGGCGCAGTGCATCGCCGCCGCCCACAACATCCTTCGGCCCGCCCGTGCCGGTGAACAGCATGTTGCCATAGCCGGCGCAGCCACTGACCTCGCCGAGTTCGCAGGACATCTTGTAGAGACGCCGCGCTTCCGGCTGGTTGGCATCCGTGCCCCGGCCGAGCGATGTCAGGTAAGCCAGCGTCGCGCAGCCCTGTCCGTCGCGGCCGGTGCAGGCCTTGTCATAGGCCTTGATCGCGAGGTCATAATCCTGCTCGCCGCCTTCGCCCTTGCGGTACAGGTCTCCGGCGGTGACGCACGCCTTGTAGTCCCTGCTGGCGCAGGCGGCCGACGCCTCCTCGCGCGCCTTGTGCTGGTCGGCAAATGTGACTTCGGCTTTTTCGAACGCGATTTCGGCCTGAGAGCGCTGCACATTCGTGGACTGCGCCAACGTGGGGAGCGCGGCCGCCGCAGACGCAATGACAAGAGAAACAAGGAATTGGCGCTTCATCGGACTCGTCCTTTGATCAGTCTACCTGCCGCCGCATATAGGCCCGGCCCGATCAGGCGTCCACGCGCAGGCCTGCTTAAGCTTTCGTAACCTGCTCTTGCCGGGCCCCCGGTGCCGGGGCAGTATCCGCCACCAATCATGGACAACGCTTGGGAGGTGCGGTCATGGCAGCCAGCGATCAGGTACCGATCGGGTCCGGGTTTCACGCCAAGTCGACAGCGGCCGAAGTGGTGGCGGGCAAGGACCTTGCCGGCAAGAACGCCATCGTGACAGGCGGATATTCAGGCATCGGGCTCGAGACAGTACGGGCGCTCGCCGGCGCCGGTGCGCGCGTGACGGTGCCGGCCCGCCGGGTCGATGCCGCGGAAGAGGCGCTGTCGGACGTCGCAGGCGACATCGAGATTGCCGCGATGGATCTTGCAGACCTCAGGAGCGTGGAGAAGTTTACCCGCGAATATGACGAGACCGGCCGCGGGCTCGATATCCTGATCAACAATGCCGGCACGATGGCCTGCCCGCTGGCGCGCGTCGGCCCCGGCTGGGAGAGCCAGCTGGGCATCAACCATCTCGGCCATATGGCGATGAGCCTCGCCCTGGCCGACGCCATGCAGCGCACCGAAGGCGCGCGCATGGTCTCGCTGTCGTCGACCGCGCATGTCCGCTCCGACGTGATCTGGGACGATCCCAACTATGACACGCGCCCCTATGACAAATGGGAAGCCTATGGTCAGGCGAAGACGGCCTGCGCCCTGTTCGCGCTCGCCGTCGACCGGCGCGGCCGCGATATCGGCATCCGCGCCTATTCGGTCCATCCGGGCGGCATCTTCACCCCGCTGCAGCGACACCTGACGGACGAGGAAATGGTCGCACTCGGCTGGAAGGCGGCGGACGGCACGATCCCGCCCGCCGTGCAGGCCATGTTCAAGACGCCGGAACAGGGCGCCTCGACGTCCGTCTGGTGCGCCACCGATCCCCGGCTCAGCGACCATGGCGGGGTGTATTGCGAGAATTGCGACATCGCCCCGCTGGCCACGGAGGAGAGCCAGCGCTGGGAGCATGTCCGCGCCTGGGCGTGCGATGACGACCGGGCCGAGCGCCTGTGGGAAATCAGCGAAAAAATGCTGGCGGACGCATAGCGCGACGCCGTCTGTCGGAAGGAGGCCGATATGAAATACCAGATTGCCGGACTTGCACTTGCCGGTGCGCTGCTGGCGGCATGCGCGACCCCTGCCCCGGTCGCGGAGACGCCTGCGGAAACCGTGGCGGCCCATGCCTATGACTATGATGCCGTGTTCGCCCAGGATGACCGTCCGGCGAAGGACTATGACATGTACGCTGTCCGCAAGGCCTCGGACGTGCTGGACTTCACGGGCGTTGCGCCCGGCATGACGGTGGTCGAGATGGAAGCCGGCGACGGCTTCTATACGGAGCTGCTGTCCCGTGCGGTCGGCGCTGACGGCAAGGTGTTCATGCAGAACCCGCCGTCCTTTGCGGCCTTCCTCGGCGATTCCGTGTCCAAGCGCGTCGACGGACGGCTGGGCAATGTCAAAGTCGTGCAGAGCAGCTTCGACAATCTCTCTGAAGTGCCCGACGAGGAAGCCGACATGGTGACCTGGTTCCTCGGGCCGCATGAGCTCTGGTACACGCCGGAAGACGCCCAGCCCTTCAGCTTCGGCGACCCTGACCGGACCTTCCCCGAGATCGCCCGCGTGATGAAGCCCGGCGCCACGCTCGTCATTCTGGACCATATGGCCCCGGCGGGATCGCCGGCGACCACGGGCGGCGACACCCACCGGATCGACAAGGCCATTATCCTTGACATGGCCGGGAAGGCGGGCCTCACCCTGGTGGCGGAGAGCGACCTGCTCGCCAATCCGGATGACGACCACTCCCTCAACGTGTTCGACCCGGCGATCCGACGCAAGACCGACAGGTTCCTCCTGAAATTCACCAAATAGGACCGGCTGGCACGGCCCATGCATCCTTCCGGGCGAGTTGTCCCGCTTCGGAGGTGTTCCATGTCTGCTGTGCGTATTTTCGCTCTCGCCCTTGCGGTAACGGCCCTGTCGGCCGGCGCGCAGGCACAGGAACAGACGGACCTTCGCGGCACGGTGTCCGATGCCGTACCGGCTGCGTTCGACGACGAGCTTGCCGGCGGCGACGTTGCCTACGCAACGCCGGACGATGATCAGGCAACACTGCAGCTGCAGCCGGTTGTGGTCACCACGACGCCCGTCCTGCGCTACGATACCGGATCGACCTCGCCGATCCGGCTGGCGGCGGAAACGGCAGGACAGGATCCGGCCCGTATGCGCAAGCTCAGCTGGTCCGGCCGCAACGACTGGTAGGCTTCGCCGCTCAGGCTGAAACGGAATCCGTCAGCAGCAGCTCCCGCTGGGCCGCAGCCGTGCGCATCGCCTGCGCCGGCAGCCAGCAGGTCACTTCCAGGCCACCGCCGTCGACCGGCTTCATGCCGACTGTGCCGCCGTGCAGGTCGACGAAGTGCTTGACCAGGGCAAGGCCCAGGCCGGCGCCGCGCTGGTCGCCTGAAACGAAGCTGTCGAAGCTTGTGGCCCGCTTTTCGGCCTCAAGGCCGCGGCCATTGTCGCGCACCGAGAAGGTGACCATCTCACCCGTCCGGTGAGCGGACACGATGATCTCGCCGCCCGCATCGGTGAAGCGCAGCGAATTGGAAATCAGGTTGAACAGGATCTGCCGGATGCGCCGTTCGTCGGCCCGGATCATGCCGAGCTTGCCTTCGATATCGGCCCTGACCGCGATCTCGGTGTCCTCGGCCTTGGTCACGACCATCTCGATGCTTTCCTCGATCACCTTGCGCAGGTCGACATCTTCGAGGTCGAGATCCATTCGGCCCGCTTCGATCATGGCGAGGTCGAGAATGTTCTCGATCAGCTTAGAGAGGTGGTCCGAGGCGGACAGGATGGCGCTGACATAGTCCTTCTGGCGTTCTGTCAGCTGGCCGTTGCGCTGGGTCTCCAGCAGCTCGGCATAGCCGAAGATCACCGTCAGCGGCGAGCGCAGCTGGTAGGAGACGTTGCGCACGAATTCGGTCTTCAGGCGGTCTGCGGCCTCGAAGGCCTCGGCCCGGTCGCGCAGGGCGGATTCGACGCGCCGCGTCGCCGTGACATCGGCAAAGGCGATCAGCGTGTTGCCGTCCGGCAGGGGCTGGGTGACGTAGGTCAGGATCGAGCCGTCGGCGCGGCGCATCTCGCCGGTCGTCGACTGGCGCGCTTCTGCGGACGGGTCGGTGATGTGGCCCTTGATGCCGCCCCAGATGTCGGCGTCATGGAACAGTGGCACGCAGTCGGCCGTGACAGCGTCATAGTCCGGCTTGTCGCGCAGCTTGTCGTCGCTGAGGTTCCAGAGCCGCTCGAAGGCATTGTTGTAGAGCTTCAGGCGCCCGTCGCCGCCGAACACGGCAACCGCCTCGTGGAGATTGTCCAGCGTCGAGGCCTGCGTCTTCATGATGGCGTTGAACCGCGTCTCGAGGTTCAGCTTTTCGGTGATGTCCTTGAACAGCAGCAACAGGCCGCCCATCGGGTGGCGCTGGCGCGTGACCGAAAGGGTCAGGCCGTCCGGCAGCGACCAGGTGTCTTCCTTCACGCCATCGATATCGAGATAGTAGGACAGTTCCTCGGCGCGCCATTCGGCATAGTTCGCGCGCGCCGGAAGCTTGCGGCGCTCGCGCAGCCGGTCGAGCAGCTGGCCGTGGCCCGGCCGGTCGAGCAGGAAGCTCTCATCGAGATCCCACATGTCGCGGAAGGCCTTGTTGTAGAAGGTCAGCTTGCGGTCGGAGCCGAAGATAGCAACCGCATCAGCGACATGGTTCAGCGTCTCGTCATGGGCGCGGACGTGGCGGTTCAGCTCCTCGCGGGCGTCTTCCTGCGCGGTGACGTCCAGCGCCATCGCCCCTGCCCCGCCGGACAGCGGGAAGGTCAGCACGCGCATCGCGCGGCGCTCGCCATTGATCACCATGTGGCGGGTTTCGTCGATGTCGATGCCTTCGGTGATTGTCTTGCGGGCCTGGTCGGCGGTCGCCTGGTCGAGCATCAGCTGGCGGTCCAGCACGCGGTCGAGATTGGTGCCGTCGACGGCTTCGATATAGGCGGGATTCACCCATTGCAGCTTGCCCATGCCCGACATCCGCCAGGCCGGGAATGGCGCCTTGCCGAGCATGTCGAGGAAAGCAGTCGGGTCACGCGCAATGACCTGCCGGGCCTCTTCCAGCTTGCCGCGGGCCGAGCTTTCCTCAAGGCCCTTGATGGTCGCATCGGTGATCCACACGACAGCGCGCGCGCCGGCCGTGCGGCCGTCGGCCTCGAGGAAGCGGCCGGACGGGCCGATGATCGTCAGCGAGAAGGCCTGGCCCGTCTCACGCAGCTCCCGCAGGCGAATGCGCAGCGTTGTGTCGGCGCCGGAACTGTCGCGGGCTTCGAGGTCGGCAAGGCCCTCCACGATCCGCACGGCAGGGTCGGGAGAAATGGCATCGTCCGTAAAGCTCAGCAGGCCGGCAAGTGCCACCGGAGAGCCGTGCAGTTCAGGCGCGACGATCTCGTCGCTTTCCGGCTCCAGTGCATCGCCCTGCCAGACAAGAATGACGCCCGGATGCGCCCCGAGAATGGAGCGGATCCCCGCAATATCGGTCTCGAGCTCGGCCGACCGGTCGCGGTACTTTCGCGCCGCGCCGCGGGCACCGTCGGAGACCCGTAGTGCCCACAGCAGGGCGGCCAGACCGAGGGCCGTTGCCCCCACCGACATAATGACCGGAACCTGATCCGCTGTAAGTGCCATGCCGTGCCATCCAAATGCCCGAATCGACCGCCAGTGTGACAGTTGAAACGGTTAACGAAATGCCCCTTGAGCGTTAAAGGCGCGTTAACGGAGTGCTAAGGCGCCGCGAGTCCCGAGGCAAGATAACTGAAACGTTATGTTGCAAAAGCGCCACACCTGCCTAGTCTGAGCGCCATTCCAGTGGAGTTCTCCCTCATGCGGCTTCGCCTTCTCGCCCTGGCTTCCCTCCTGGTGGCAGCGACCGGCTTTACGGCGCACGCGCAGGAAGCCGGAGACGAGATCGTCCGCCTGCCCGGACAGGGCTTCACCAAGAAGGAAGAGCGCAAGGCCCATGGCGCGCCGGCACGTCTGGTGCCGGGGGGCGGCCTGTTCCTCAGCTTCGACACCAATCATGACGGCCGGATCACGCCGGAGGAGCTGCGGGCCGGCACGGAAGCCGCCTTCGCGAAGGCCGACGCCAATGCCGACGGCTCCCTGACGGCGTTCGAGCAGATCAGCTGGGCGGAAAGCCTGCCGACACGGGACGACACGCTGGCCAATCCGGTCCGCTTCGACCCGAACCTCGACCGCAGCGTCAGCGCCCAGGAATTCGAGCAGGTCGTGGACGATCTGGCCGCGCACTATGCCGACAGTGCGTCGGGCGACATCCTCGTTGCCAACCTGAAAGCGCCCGAGCCGAAGAAAGACCCCCACGAGCGGCCGGAACTGGCCCGCTTCCGCGGCGGCGACCGCACGGGCCCCAACGGCAGCTAGACCGCGTCAGAGTAGTCCGTCGTAGAGATCTGTCCGCCGGTCGCGGAAGAAGCCCCATGCGGCACGATCCCGGTCAATGACATCGAGGTCGAAGGAAGCGACCAGCACGCCCTCTTCCGAGCGGCCGAAATCGGTCACGACCTCTCCCGTCTGGTCGGTGATGAAGCTGGTCCCGTAGAAGACCTGCCCTTGTTCGTCGCCGACGCGGTTTGCCGCAACGACCGGAATGACATTGGCCACCGAATGACCCTGCATCACGCGCCGCCAGCGGGCCGCGGTATCGAGGCCGGCATCCTGCGGCTCCGCCCCGATGGCGGTGGGGTAGAGCAGTGCGTCAGCGCCCATCAGGGCCATGGCGCGCGCTGCTTCGGGGAACCACTGGTCCCAGCAGATGCCGACGCCGATATTGCCCTTCATCGTCTGCCAGGTGCGGAAGCCCGTGTCGCCCGGACGGAAATAGTATTTTTCCTGGTAGCCGGGGCCGTCCGGAATATGGCTCTTGCGGTAGACGCCGAGCGGCGCGCCGTCCGCGTCCAGCATGACCAGCGAATTGTAATAGTGCGGCCCGTCCTTCTCGAAGATGGAGACCGGGATCACCACACCCAGTTCCGCGGCGAGGGCCGACAGCTGCTCGACCGCCGGGTGCTCCGTCCACGGAAGGGCACGCGCGAAGTGATGCTCTTCCTGCGTCTTGCAGAAGTAGTATCCACAGAACAGTTCGGGCGGCAGGACCACATCGGCACCCTGCCCTGCCGCTTCGCGGACATGGGCCGCAACGCGGTCGATGTTCTCCTGCATGTCATCGCTGGGCGTGAACTGGATGCCGGCGAGGGTCAGGGTACGGCTCATCTCAAATCCTCCTCGGTCAGGCGGGAATTTCGCGGGTCATGCAGTGGAAGCTGCCGCCACCGGCAAGAATATGCCCGGCCGGCAAGCCGATCACCTTGCGGCCGGGAAACAGGCCGCGCAGCTCGGATAGCGCCACCAGGCTGAAATGGTCCTCATAGACCGGGACCAGGACGGCCCCGTTCGTGATGGTGAAATTCATGTGGCTCGCCGGGATCGGTGCGCCATCGGCATCGCGGATCAGGCCGGGCGACGGAATCGTCGTGACCTGCAGACCCGCACGGCGGAGCGTGTTTTCGATATCCATGAGCACGCCCGCGTTCGGATCGTCAGCGCCGGACGGATGCTGGCAGAGCGCATGGCCCGGCGCGATGAAGCGCGCGACATTGTCGACATGCCCGTCGGTATGGTCGTTCAGCAGCCCGTCACCGAGCCAGATCATCTCGTCCACGCCGAGGGCCGCCTTGATACGGGCTTCGATCTCATCCGCAGACAGGTCAGGATTCCGGTTCGGGTTGAGCAGGCACTGGCGCGTCGTCAGCATCCGGCCCTCACCATCGACATCGATGGCGCCGCCTTCCAGGATCAGCTCGTGCTGCACAGGCGGGAGCGCTTCCTCGCCTGCGATTGCGGCGGCGGTTTCGGTGTCTCCCGGCATCAGATACTTGCCACCCCAGCCATTGAAGCGAAACAGCTGGGCAACCCGCTGTCCACCCCGCCCGGTGACGATCGGTCCGGTATCACGCAGCCAGATGTCGCCGGTCGGGACGTCGATGATGGCCGCAACATCGCCGACAGCGGCCGACGACGACGCACGGGCCTCGTCTGACCCCGCTGCCACTTTCACCGGCGCGAACTCCGCCGCCGCGCGGATGAAGGCGGCGACCTGCGCGCGCGGGCCGGCGAGATCCCCGCCCCACTCGTCGGCAAGGCGTGGCCAGCCACACCAGAGGGCAGCATGCGGGGCCCATTCGGGCGCAAGGACAGGCAAGGTCTCAGTCATCCGGCGCGCCATGCCACAGCTCGCGGCAAAGGAAAAGGGCGGCCCCGCACGAGGCCGCCCTTCCCGGTTTCATGTGTTCAGGCCGTGAGGCTTAGAACTTGTACTTCACACCGAAGTGGACCTGCCACAGCGACGGGCTGACCACGATGGAGTCCTGATCGGCATCGCGGTTGAAGCTGGTGATCACGTACTGGCCGTTGTCGATGTAGGCCGAGTAGAGTTCAGCGTTGCCCGGGAAGCCGTGCTCGCGCAGGATACCCCAGTCCGGATTGATCAGGTTGCCGACGTTCTCGATCGTGATGAAGGCTTCGGCACGATCATTGGCGCGCAGGCCCGGCAGTTCCTGGGACAGCTTCAGGTCGAACTTCGTCCACCAGTCGTCAGCCGCATCGTTGCGGGTGAAGATGCTGCCACGTGCGTTCTCGAGGTCGCTGTTGCCGTTGATGTAGTGCACCAGGGCGGCCACGGCATCCGGATCGGACAGCGGCGAGATCAGCGGATCGTCGACACCGTTCGGGATGTAGGCCAGCTGGCGGCTGGACGAGAACGGCGATTCAAAAGTGCTGTTGCGCGAGAAGACATAGCTGTAAGGCGCGCCTTCGTTGGCGGTGCCGAACAGGTTCGCCTTCGTCTTCAGACCCTTGAAGTACTCTTTCTCATAGCCGAGCTGCAGGGTGACGCGATGCGCGATCTCATAGTCGGAGGTCGCGAGCGTCGGGTTGACCGGATCGTAGGTCGTGTAGTTCGCGAAGTTCGAGAACGCGACCGACGAGGTCATCGGGTTGACGTCTTTGGCGTCCGTATAGGCGTAGCCGAGCGACCAGTCGATGCCGTTGTCATACTGCTGCGACACGGCTGCCGACAGGACCAGCGATTTGCCTTTTTCTTCGGCGTTGGTCAGCAGGAAGTCGCTCGTGCTGCCACCGTAGATCGGGCGACCGTCAGGTGCCGTACCGGTCCGCACATAGCTGAGCGGAACGACCGTCGCGGCTTCGTTGGTCTTGGAGTACAGGATGTCGGCCATCACGCGGAGGCCGTTGCCGAGCACCGGCAAGCCGGTATCGACATCGGCGACTGCGCCGAAGGCGAACTTCCATTCCGACGGGATCTTGAAGTCCGGATCGAGGGCGTTCACGCCGCCGACACCGTTTGCGCTGGCAATCGCATCGATCGCTTCCTGCGGCACGTCGAAGAACGGACGGCCCGTGTCGGTGTAGGTGAAGTCAGCGAGGTTCCGCATGCCCGACGGTGCGAAGTAGTCGGCCAGCGTCACGCCGTTGTTCGAATAGTTGTTCGAAATCCAGACGTTCGGGTTGCCGCCGGAGAACAGACCGAAGCCGCCGTGCAGCTTGATGTTGTTCGACCAGTCATAGTTGAAGCCGAAACGCGGCTGCAGCAGGTCCCGGCCGTCCATGTTGGAGTCGTTGCGGAAGCCATAGTTTGCCTCGAAGTTCGCATTGTAGGCGGGCTTGTCGCTGGACGTGTAGAAGTCGTAGCGAAGGCCGGCCGTGATATCGAGGCGGTCGCTGAGCTGCCAGTGATCCTGCAGATACAGCGTGTTGACTTCGTAGCCGAAGTTGGCCGCGCCGTCGTTCACATCGTTGGTGCCTGCGGCATTGGTGTACTGGAAGAAGTTGAAGTCGCCATTGGCGAAATCGGTCGGGCTGCTGAAGCGCCACTCACCCAGGGACTGCTGGATGAAGAGGTTGAACACGGAGAACTCTTCACGCTCGAAGCCGCCGGTGAAGAGATGGTCGCCCATCGTGTAGTTGGCAGCGGCCTTGTAGTTCCAGAGATCGTAGTTCAGCTTGTTGGAATGACGGCTGTCGTCAGCGCCGAGGTAGATCGTGGCGGTACCGGACCGCAGGTCCATCGGGACACGGACCTGGACTTCACCCCAGCCGTCGAGACCCGCAACCGGGATCTGACGGTTGTCGAGCTTAAGGTAGGACACGCGGAATTCGGTGTTGAAGTTCGGCGTCCAGTCCGAATAGACGGCGCCGGTGTAGTTCTCAAGCTTCGCACCACGCTCGTAGTAGTGGTTGCCGTCCGGGATCGACGTCGAGCTGTAGTCGGAGCCCGAGAAGTTGAAGCCGTCATTATAGGTGTAGGTGAGTTCGGCGCGGTGGTTTTCGTTGATGTTCCAGTCGAGCTTGCCGAAGAACTTCTCGTCTTCGACGGCTTTCGACGTGGGCAGGCCACCAGCGACGTAGCCGTACTGGTTGACGGCGATATCGAGCACGCTCTGGTACAGGGCGCTGGAGAGGCCGTTGTCTTCCGGCGTCTTGCCGAAGATGTTGGCGCCTTCGAACTTCTCGTACGAGCCGAAGAAGAACAGCTTGTCCTTGATGATCGGGCCGCCGATGTTCACGCCGTAGCGCTTCTCTTCGAAGCTGCCGAGGTCGCGCTTGACGCCATCGGTTTCGTCGCCGGTCAGCGAGTCGTCCGTGTAGTCGAAGAACAGGCCGCCGTGGAACTCGTTGGAGCCGGTTTTGGTGACGGCGTTGATGTTACAGGCCGTGAACGAACCGTAGTTCACGTCGAACGGTGCAAGCTCAACCGAGACCTGCTGGATCGAGTCGTACGAGAACGGGATGCGTTCCGTCGGGTAGCCGTTGGAGTTGAGGCCGAAATTGTCGTTCAGGCGGACGCCGTCGACGGTCAGCGAGTTGTAGCGCGGGTTGGCACCGGCACAGTTGATGGCGTCGTTGAAGGCTTCGTCGACATAGACGCGCGGGTCGATGCGGATGATGTCCTTGATGTCGCGGTTCATCGCCGGAGCGTCTTCCAGCGTCGCGAGGTTGTAGGTCGAGGACGGGCCGGTGGCGACCTGGGCGACCTGGAGGGCGCTGCCGGAAACGACCACGGTTTCCATGCGGGCCGTGTCGTCGGTGCGCTCGATGGTGAGGTTCACATCGGTCGATTCACCGAGATTGGTGAAGACGTTGTCGGCGCGGGCCGGGATAAAGCCTTCGCCGGTGATGGTGATGCTGTACGGGCCGCCGACGCGCAGGTTCTGGCTCGAGAACTGGCCAGTTGCGCTGGTGGTGGCGACCGACACCGAGCCGGTCGGCTGGTGCATGATGGTGACGGTTGCGCCGGTGACCGGTGCGCCGTTCTGATCGACGACCGCACCGCGGATCGACGAGGTGGTGACTTGCGCAGATGCGACGCCCGTCGCGATGATCGCGATGGCGGAAACAGCCGCCCCGCGAGCAAAGATGTTCCAGTTGTTCATGATATTCCCCTGTCCGAGAGACCACCGGACACCACCCTTGTTCGGCATCCGGTTTGAGGGTCGCATAACGAGTCCCTGTGACAGATAAAAGACAGGAACTCGAAGGTTTCGCAGATCGGCAGCGGAATCGTGCGGATGCCTCTGCTGCGATGCAAAAATGACACGGTCGCAAGAAACGAAGTTCCAGAAATCGTGCATTTCGAGGTGTATTATTGTGCAGGCACATCGCATAAACAGGCCGGGTTCCTGAGAGGTCCGCGGGTATGAGTCCGACTCCCCCCGAATCGCAGCCGGACTGGCAGCGCATCACCTTCATTGGCCTCGCCGCCCTGCTGGTGGCGCGGGTGCTGCTGCTGGTCGTCAGCCCGCTCAACCTCTATGCCGACGAGGCCCAGTACTGGCGCTGGGGCACGACACTTGCCTGGGGCTATTATTCCAAGCCGCCGATGATTGCCTGGCTGATCCATGCCGTCACCAGCGTGTTCGGCCACGCCGAATGGGCGATCCGGCTTCCCGCACCGTTCCTGCACACCGCCGGTGCCGCCCTGCTCTACTTCCTCGGCCGCGACATGTATGGCGGGCGGGCGGGCATGCTCGCCGCCTTTGGTTATGCGCTGATGCCGGCGGTGATCCTGTCATCGGCGGTGATCTCCACGGACGGCGTCCTGATGCCGTTCTGGTGCCTTGGCCTCTATGCCTTCTGGCGCCTGCGCAGCGGCACCGGCGCATGGGCCAGCGCGCTCGCGCTCGGCATCGCGATCGGCTTCGGCCTCCTGTCGAAATATGCGATGGTCTACTTCCTGATCGGCATGGTGCTGACGCTGGGTCTCGACCGCGACAGCCGCACTGCACTGGTCTCCTGGAAAGGCCTCGGCGCAATCCTGATTGCCGCGCTGATCTTCGCGCCGCACATGGCCTGGAATGCGGCGCACGATTTCGAGACCGTCAGTCACACGGTCGACAATGCCAATCTCGGCGGCCCGCTGTTCCATCCGGGCAATGCCCTCACCTTTTTCGTCGACCAGCTGGGCGTGTTCGGGCCGGTCACTTTCCTCGCGCTCGTGTTCGGCCTGTTCGTGGTGCGTGCCCAGGACGCAGGCCTGATGGGGCGCGACCGCTGGCTGCTCTGCTTCATCCTGCCCGTGCTGGGCATCATCCTGTTCCAGGCGGTGTTGTCGCGCGCCAATGCGAACTGGGCCGCAACCGCCTATCCCGCCGCAAGCGTGCTGGTCGCTGCCTGGCTGACCCGGGCGCGGCGCAACCGGAACCTGTGGTTCGCGGTTGCGGCCTTCACTTTCCTCGCGGTCCAGTTCGTGCCGGACCTCCCGGTCTGGATCCGCCTGCTTGCGGGGGCCGCGATTGCTGGCCTGCTGCTGGCCTGGGCCGTCTACATGAAGTTCCGCCCGTCCGGCCTCTTATGGTTCAGCATTGCGCTGCATGGCCTGCTGGCAATCGGCTTTGCGACGGTCTCGCTGCTGCCGGTGCAATCCTCCACCGCACTCGGGCTCGACAATGCCCTGAAGCGCACACGCGGCTGGGACCAGGCTGCGCAGGATATTTTCGGCATCGCCAATGCGTCCGGCGCGACGGCGGTGCTCGTCGACGAGCGCGAAGCCTGGCACGGGCTCGACTATTATGGGGCGGCACGGACGATCCCGCTGATTTCCTGGCGCCGCTACGGCGTGCCGAAGAGCTTCTCCGAAGCCCAACCGCTTGCGCCGCCGTTCGACCAGCGCGTGCTCGTTGCGTCGCTGCATCCAGGCATGCGCCCGATGATGCGCAGCGAGTTCCGGAGTTTCGAGCCGGCCGGCGAAATCGCTGTCCCGCTCGGCCGCCGCGCCAATGGCTGTCCGCTCACCCGCACCTTCGAGCTCTACATCGCGTCCGGCTACCAGCCGCAGGCGCGCACGCCGGAATGGGAAGCCCGGTTCGAAGGCAAGTCCGAGTCTGCGCCGCAGCCCTGCCCTGCAAAGGACAAGTAAGCCGGATCAGTGGCCTGCCGTATCGGCGCCCCACAGGCTCTTCACGCGGGCATCGCGGCCGCAGGCCGAGCGATAGTAGCGGTACTTGAGCGGGTTCTTCTTGTAATAGTCCTGGTGATAGGTCTCGGCCGGCCAGAAGGTCGTTGCGTCGGCGATGTTCGTCACCACAGGCTTTCCGAGCTCGCCCGCGGCATCGTCTGCCTCGGCTTCAGCGACGGCGCGCTCGGCGTCGTCCGAAACGAAAATCGCGGTGCGATAGCTCTCGCCCCGGTCACAGAACTGGCCGCCCGCATCGGTCGGGTCGACATGGTGGAAATAGTAGCGCACGAGCTGGTCGTAGCTCAGCTTGTCCGGGTCGTAGGTCACCTTCACGGACTCATAATGGCCGGTGTCTTCATGTGAGACCTGCTGGTAGGTCGGATTGTCGACATGCCCACCAGTATAGCCGGAAATGGTCGAGACGACGCCGTCCAGCTTGTCGAAGTCCGACTCCATGCACCAGAAGCAGCCGCCGGCGAACACGGCGGTCGACAGGCGCTTCGCATCCGGCGTCGTTGTCTGGTCCTGCGCCCCTGCGCTCGAGAAGAAACCGAGCGCCATGGAGACAAGGCCTGCAACGAGGGCAATCGACTGCGGAGAACGGGTACGCATGCTTCACAACTCATCGGCTTGGCAGGGCGGAAAACGCCCGCGGACAGGCCTCATATGGGAAAACCCTGCCCCTGGAAAAGACTGTAAACACACCCCTAACGCGTTTGTGTTGAGCACGTGTTGTCATGCGGTGGCGCAAATGTGGCCATGCCGTGTTTTTAGGCAGGCCCGGTCACCACCCGCACGCGTACGCGGCTGGCGCGGCCATCCGGGTCGACGGCCGTGACCGTGTAGAAGCCGGGCTGCCCCGGGCTCCAGACCGGTTCCCCGGCATCGTCGGTGTGGCAGGGCTCCCCGTCCACGTACCAGCTGAGTCGCCCTTCCCCTCGACCTGACAGGACGAAAGGCCGGGGCGCGTGCCCGTTGACCTCCCCGGCCCAGAGCTCCGCATTGCGCGGCGGGAACAGGATCTGTGGCGGGCCGGCTTCGGCCAGCGATCGCAGCGCACCCTGCGAGCGCCGGCGCGGCGTGCTGGACAGCCGCAGGGTCGAGTCGCCCTCATCCTTCAGGTGCTGGGCCACACGGTCGGCGATCTCGAACAGGATCGGCAGGGCCGCCTCGCGACCGGTGACGCCGGGACGCGGCGCCCCGTCGGCACGACCGACCCAGACGATGATGGCGTGCTGTCCCGATACGGCGGCCGCCCAGGAATCCCGGAAGCCGTAGGACGTGCCGGTCTTGAAGGCGATCTGCGGCGCATTGGCGGTCAGTGAGCCCGGCATGCGGCCCTCCGGCGTCGGCGCCTTGCGCAGGATATCCAGCACTTCCTCGGCGCTTTCCGCGCTGACGAGACGCTTGCCGTTGGTCTCGAAGCTCACGCCCTCCTCATCGGCCCGCCAGACCAGCGGCTTGGCGATGCCGCCATCGCCGAGCGCGGCGTACAGCACGGCAAGTTCGCGCGCCGTCAGGCCGGCGCCGCCGAGCGCGATGGCGAGCCCTGCGTCATGGTCCGCGCCGCCGCTGATCCGCGGACGCGCGCCCGCAAGGGCGAGTGCTGCCGCGAACCGCTCCGGTCCGACCTTGTCGAGCATCAGCACCGCCGGGATGTTGAGCGAATGCTGCAACGCATCCGACACGCGGACATCGCCGCGGAACATGCGGTCGAAATTTTCCGGCTGGTAGGAGGCAAAGCGCGTCGGCAGGTCGGCCACGCGCGTGTCGGGCGCGGCGGTGCCGTCATCGAAGGCCATGGCGTAGATGAACGGCTTCAGCGTTGAACCCGGCGAGCGCGCCTGCGCCGTGAGGTCCAGCCATCCGCCGGGCCTCTCGCGCGAGGCCGAGCCGACCTCGGCCCTGACGGCGCGCGTCGGGATGTTCACGACAAGGGCGGCGACCTGCACGTCCGGCCCTTCGGCCTCGGCGCGCTCGGCCGCAATCCGCTCGACTTCCGCCTGCAGGCCTGCATCGAGCGTCGAGCGCACGTCGCCCCACCTGCCCTCGGCCAGCACCTTTTCAGTGCCGTGCCAGGCGCGATCCGGAAAATCCCGTCGCCGTCCGGGAACGGATAATGAGGCGACATCAGCGACGTCGCTGTCCGTGAACACACCGTAGCGGCGGAGTTTCTCAGCCACCCAGTCCCGCGCCCGTGCGGCGGCGACGGGATGCCGGTCAGGCCGTCTCGCTTCCGGTGATTGCGGCAGGGCGATCAGCAGCGCGATCTCGTCCTTCGACAGCCGGTCGGCTTCATGCCCGAAATAGGACCAGCTCGCCGCGCGCACGCCTTCGAGGTTACCGCCATAAGGCGTCAGGGAGAGGTAGAGCGCGAGGATCTGGTCCTTGCTGAGACGCCGCTCAAGCTGCCAGGCGCGGACCACCTCGATCAGCTTGGAGCCAATATTGCGGTCACGCGGCTGCAGCATGCGCGCAGTCTGCATGGTAAGTGTGGACCCGCCGGAAACAATCCGGCCCGCCATCAGCGAGTCGATCGCCGCACGGCCGAGACCTGCCCAGTCCGTGCCACGGTGATGGTAGAAGCGCTTGTCCTCGACCCGCAGCAACGCGTCGATGAATTCCGGATCGATCCTGTCGAGATCGCCGGAGAACCGCCAGCGTCCGTCGGGCGTCGCGAAGGCGCGCAGCGGCTTGCCGTTGCGATCCGTCACCAGGGCCGAGAGCCCCCCCGCCCGGTCGAGGGGCGGAGGGAACACACGGTCAAGGATCACCACCGCCAGGAAGAGCGCGAAGACTCCCGCAACCAGCCGGCGTGGCGTGAGCATCGGCTCAGCGGCCTCCTTCGGCCGAGTTGCGTGCCGGTGCCACCACCACGCGGCCTGCCTTCGACCGGGCATAGACCTGCGGCCGGTACATGTCCTCGGCCACCACGCCCGGGATCGCGAAGTCGCCCGGCGTCACCGCCCGTACGACATAGGCGAGCGTGCGCGCTTCACCATAGACGTCGACGGCCGCAACGAACCGGTCGTCCTGCGCCTGTGCCGTCTGGGCCGTGTCGATCTCGCCGAGGAAGGCAAAGGCACCCGACTTGCCATACTGGTTGTAGCCGTCGGCCGGACGCAGCGTGGTCTCGATCTCGAAGCCTGCAGGCAGGAGGTCTGCCAGGATGACCGGATTGAGGCGGCGCTCTTCCGGCGACACGGTCAGCTTGACGACCAGCTGGTCGCCCTGCGTGACGCGAGCAAGGTCCACCCGTCCGCCGGTCATCGTGTAGAAGGTCTTGTCGACTTTCAGCTTCGAAGTGGCCGGGGGCGGCGCACTGCTCGGCGAGCCGCTGACCAGAACCGTCCGGAACATGGGCGCCTTGCCTTCCAGCTTGAAGGTCACGCCATCTTTCGCCTGCGCTTCGGTGAGGGCGTACTGGCGGTCATTGTCATTGCCGGGGCCGAGGCCCTGCACATCGACGCGGAATCCGTCACCACCCTTGCTGAGGTCATTCACCGCCAGCAGAAGGAAGGCCTTCTCCTGCGTCGTCAGGCCGCCCGGATCGGGCGACTCCTTGCCGAGGCGTTCGGCCAGCCGCTCCAGCGTGCCGGTTTCGCCCGCCTCCGCAGCGAGCGCCATGATGGCGGCCTCGTCGCGCAGCGGCGTCTGGTAGTAGTCACCGGTATTGTTGTAGCCGAGCACGTCCTCGGCCGCCTTAAAGGCCGAATGCGCACGGGCCCGGTCTCCCATCAGGGCGAGCGCCGCTCCGATGTGCGCGCGGGCCAGCGGGCTGTCGATCGAACCGAGTTCCCGATCGTGCAGGTAGCGCAGGCGTGAGATGTCCGCCTTGCCCGCCTTGGCCAGCACATAGAGTGCGTAGGCCGAGGATCGCTTCATCATCTGTTCCTGCGTGTCGTTGGACCAGCGGCTCTCATACACATCCGTGCTGTAGCCATAGACCCGCCAGGCATCGCCGGTCGCAATGGCGCGGAGCGCACCATAGGCCCGGTCCAGCGCCTCGGCCGGAACAGCATAGCCGGCTTCCTTCGCCCGGTAGACAAAATCGGTCGCATAGGCGCCGAGCCACGGCGAGGCATAGCCGTCCCCTTCCCGCCAGAGGCCGAAGGCGCCGTCGGCACTCTGCCGGTTGAGCAGCGTGTTCACCGCCACCTGGATCCGGGTCTTCGGATCGTCCTTGGCGCCCTCGGCACCCATGGCGACCAGCTGTTCGGAATAGAGCAGCGGCAGCGCCCGGCTCGTCGTCTGCTCGGTACAGCCATAGGGATAGCGGTCGAGCGAGGCATACAGCGTGCCGGCATCCACCGGTATCGTCGAGAAGCCGACCGACACTGCGCCGGAACCTGGCACCAGGTCCGCCAGCAGGTCCTTGGTGATCTCGTACGAGTCGCCCGGCTGCATGAGCTTGGTGGTGGCCCGCGTCACCGGCAGGTAGGGCGAGCGCGTCTGGATGAGGTAGGATCGGTCCACCGCATAGCGGTCGGGCCCGTCCACCGTCATCCGTACACGGGAGATCCCTTCATCGCCGGCCTCGATGCGGACAGGCAGGTCCGCCCGCTGTCCCTTGTCGAGCGTGCGGCTGAGCTTGCCGTCGGCGACGCTGACGCCGTCCGAACCGTTGATGACGGCCGAGAACTCGCCTGCGCCCAGTTCGACATTGTCGATGCTGGCGGTCAGCACGGCCTCGTCGCCGGGCGCCAGGAAGCGCGGCATGATCAGGTCCGCCGGGGCCTGGTCGCGCACGGTCATCTTCGATTCCGCCGAGCCGACGCCATTCTTCGACCACGCGACCGCCATCAGGCGCAGCTCGCCATTGAACTGCGGCACGTCGAACCGGATCTTCGCCTTTCCCGAGCGGCCGACATCGACGAGGCCGGAGAACAGCGCGACCGATTTCACGGGCACGACGGTCAGGCCCTCGCCGCCCAGCTGGTCGCCGCCGGTGCGCACTTCCGCCGGCAGGCCCATGTTCGGATCGAGCAGCCGCCCGTAGTCGTCGTAAAGTTCAACGCCGAGCGCCTTCTTGCCGTAATAGTACGAGACCGGATCGGGGCTCTTGAACTTGGTGAGCCGGAGAATGCCCTCATCGACGGCGGCAAGGGTCAGGTAGACGGGTTCGCGCGGGCCGCCGGAGACGTCCACTTCGACCACCTGTTCGCCACGCGGGCGCACCACAGGCGGCGCCGTGATGGCGACATCGAAGGTGCGGGCCTGCATGTTCACCGGCACATAGGTCACGCCGACCGCCCGGCGGGGCTTTGCCCGCAGCACAGGGTCGCGCTCGGTATAGACCGTGACCATAACGTAGGCGCCTTCGCCCCAGTCATCATTCACCGGCAGGGTCACGCGCGTGCCGCCTTCGGTCACGGCGATGTTCTGCACCGAGAGCACCTTGTCGGTCGCGACCACAAGCTGGGCCTGGCCGTCATAGGGCGGCACGATGGTGATCTCCGCTGTCTGGCCGCTTTCCGGCGACTTGACCGGCCCGGTGACCTTCACGCGGTCCGGCGCTTCGGTTCCGTCCTCCGAGACATAGCCGCCCCAGCCGACATAGAAATCGTCGCTGGCGGCCGCGCTGGAATCCGCGCCCGTGCCCTCGATGATCAGTTCGTGGCTGCCCCAGTCGAGGCCGGACACCTTGATCTCGCCCGTGCCGTCGGCCGGCGTGGTCAGCACGCCTTCATTGACCTTGGTCACGGTGCGCGACCGGCGCCAGCGCCAGGTGCCGCCATCGCTGTACCAGTCATAGTGCCAGTCGATGGCGAGGACTTTCCACTTCAGGGGCCGCGAGACCGCCTTGCCGTCGCTGTCCATGGCGACGACATCGAACACCGCATCGCCGCCCTGTTCGACCGAATAGTCGAAGCCGGGCTTGAGACCGATATAGAGCGGCTCCGGACGGTACGGCACGCGCACGCTTTCGCTGACGGCACGCCCGCCGGGCTCCAGCACGCTGACCACCGTATTGAGGCGCAGCGGCATGCCGGCATTGCTGCCCGCATTGCCGGGCTCGAGGTGAACGACCGCCGCGCCGGCGCCATCCGTCGTCACGTCGTCGAACTCTAGGATGCGCTGCTGGAAGGTCGAGTCATAGCGGCCGAAATGGAAGTCCTTGTAGTCCGGGAACGGATTGGGTTGGGGCTCGATCCGTGCTTCCGTCTTGACCGTGAGGCCCGCACCCGGCGCGCCATAGAGGAAACGCGAGGAAATCTCGACATCGCGCGTACCGCCGAGTTTCACCGGCGTCTCTTCATCCGTCTTGAGGTCCACGGCGATGCGTTGCGGCACGAAATCCTCGACTGAGAACCGCACCGTGCCGGAAGACCCGGACAGGCCGTCCATTTCCGCCTGCACGCGCCACTCGCCGCGAGAAGCCCCTTTCGGCAGCACAAAGCCGTGCTGCACCGCAGCCGGGTCCGGATTGTCGAAGCGCACCTTTTCCGCAATCAGTCCGTTCGGGCGGTACAGGACCAGGTTGCCGGCCCGGTCGGTGACGGCCCTTCCTGTCCGGTCGCGCAGCATCGCGGTCAGCTGCACGGTCTCACCGGGACGGTAGATTCCACGGTCCGTGTAGAGATAGGCATCGATCATGTCGGGCGTGTTCCGGCCGCCGACATTGTCGTCCGAGAGGTCGACCGGCGCGCGCGTCAGGTCGAGCGCCGCAAGTTCGCCCTTCGCGCTGATCGCCAGGATCAGTTTTGGCGCAAGATTGCCCTGGCCCTTGGTCAGTTCTGCCGGGAAGACCGCACGGCCCTGCTGATCGGACTTGGTCTCCGAAAGGACGTCATTGTTGCGCGCGACAAGCTGCACGGCCGTGTCCGAAACCGGCTTGCCGTCCTTTAGGGAGCGCAGCGTCACGTCGATGCCGTTCTCGCCCTCATAAGCGGTGATGGCGAGGTCGGTCAGCATGATCCAGCGGCTCGACGAGGCGGCCGGGCCGACCGACTCGCTGATATCGTCGGCATCCTTGACGGTGACAAAATAGGCGCCCGGCTTCAGCGTTCCGATCGTCGCCTCGAGCGGGAAGACCGAGATGACCGGCGCATTCTGCTTGCGCTGGATGTCGATCGTGCCCTTGAACAGCTCTTCCTTCACATCGTCGGGATCGTCCTCGCCCCAGGTCCAGGAATAGCTGCCCTGGGCCGTCGTCTGGCCTTCGCTGATGCGCTTGAAGGCGAGCGCGCGGTCGTTGATGCGCGACACGGTGACTTCCACCTTGTCGACATTGACCGTCTCGATCGGCAATCCGTCGGCGTCCTCGCGCGGCAGGATGACGCCGGTGCCCTTGAAGCCGACATAGGGCGGCCGGTCGGCAAAATCGATCGGCACTTCTTCGGTGTTCTTCAGGGTGCGCCCGTCCGCCGCCGGCAGGCCGGAGAGCAGCGTGGCCGTGCGTTCCGACCCGAAGGTCAGGCCGCCGACGCACAGTTCGCGTCCCTCGACGCTGAGCGCCGGCTTGAAAGCCGGGCGGAATTCAACATAGGGCGAATAGTCCGCTTCCGGGTCGAGCGCCGCGGAGAAGACAAAACAGGCCAGCGGGTCGTCGCCGCTCGTGTCGATGCGATAGCGGAAATAGGTGAAGTCCTGCTCGCGGGCCTCAACGGCTGCCTGGCGGCGCTTCTCACGCTGCTTGGCGGCGACATTGTCCGCAGGCGAGAGCTGCACGACCGTGCCGACATTGTCTGCTTCGCTCGGCTTCGTCGTCTTGCCGCCTCCCCCGCACGCCGCGAGGACACCCAGAAGCAGCGCCGCCATCGCCGCTTTCGCATACCCCCTCCGGCCCGGGATGAAGTGCAACATGAACCCTCTCCTTAAGACTACATGAACAGTCTTACACATCTTCGCGGCGGCGCGAACAGGGCGCGAATGGGACAATTCCGACATTATTCAACGATTTTGGACGGGTCGTCCGGTGCCGCCAGCTTGCCAGAGGCGGCGGGGCACGCCATCGTCTGCTCCCATGTGGAGCTGGCGCATTCTCGGACTCGTGGCGTTCGTCTTCGGCGCCATCGGCCTGTTCCTGCCGATCTGGCCGACCACCGTATTCTGGATCGTCGCCGCCCTCGCCTTCGCCCGGTCCAACCCGGCCTGGGCGGAGTGGATCTATGCCCGTCCGAAGATCGGCCCGCCCATCCGCACCTTTGTCGAGACGGGCGCCCTCAGCCGCGCGGGCAAGACCGCTGCCCTCGGCGGCATGGCGCTGGCCGGCGCCGTCATGATTGCCCTTTTCTGGAAGAAGCCGGTGCCGCTCGGGATCGGCTTGTCGGTCCTCGGCGCCGGTGCGCTGTTCGTCATTACGCGCCCGCGCGCCGGCGGCGGCTAATTGTCGAGGTCGCCGGGTTCGCCTGGCAGGGGAACTTCGCCCTCCGGGCTGCGCTCGGCCTGCGCCGAATAGACATGCGCCTCGGCCTTTTCCTTCACATCCTGCCGCTCACGCAGCTCGTCTGAAAAGGCACTGGCGAACACGCCCGCCGGCAGGGCGACGACGCCGATCCCGGCAATCGCGATCACCGATGCGAACATCCGGCCGAGCGGCGTGATCGGATAGACATCGCCATAGCCCACGGTCGTCAGCGTTGCGATGGCCCACCAGATGGCGCGGGGGATCGAGGCGAAGCTCTCCTGATGCTCGCCGCCGACGCCCTCAATGAAGTACAGCGCGACAGCCGAGACGTAGACCAGCACCATCGCCATCGCCAGCGCCGTGAAAAGCTGCGTACGTGCCCGCTTTACCGCTGCCCCGAAAATGTCGAAGGCCGGCACGAAGCGCGCCAGCTTGATCAGCCGGAAGAGGCGCAACACGCGCAGGGCGACCAGCGGCACGCCCCAGCCCGCC
Organism: Hyphomonas sp.; assembly: GCA_020638455.1. Lineage (GTDB taxonomy): Bacteria > Pseudomonadota > Alphaproteobacteria > Caulobacterales > Hyphomonadaceae > Hyphomonas. The sequence continues at coordinate 545,515 of JACKIK010000001.1, forward strand.
AACATCACCACGAGTTCTGGCAGGAAGGCCAGCAGGTCCGCGATCGCATAGAACCGCGTCATGTAGCGGAAGCGGCCAACAACGCCCGAATAAGCAGGATTCAGCCCGGCAACGAAGACACGCAGGACGTATTCCACCGCGAAGGCAGCAACCACGAAAATGTTGAAGGCGCGAAAGACCTGCCGCCATTCGGCCTGCGCGTTCAGGGTCGGCTCCGTCTCCAGCGCCAGGAACAGGAAGCTGAGGAGGACCAGCGCGACGACAAACAGATTGGTGGGCGAAATGCCCCGGAGGCGGGCCTCAGGCACAATCTCCTTGTAGAGCCTGTAGCGCAGCCCCTGCTGCACCATCAGCTGCTGGACCACCATGCCTTCCTCACCCTTTGTCCCCGACTGCTACCCCCTTAGCACGCCGCCGGCCCCCTTGGCGACCGCCGAGACGATCCGCTCCATGAGCGCCTGGATGTCCTCGTCCTTCAGCTTTTCCTTCGGCTGGATGGTGACTTCGACGGCGATGGACTTGCTGCCCTCCGGCACGCCGGGCCCCTCGTAGACATCGAACACGTCCACCGAATGGATGAGCTGCTTGTCCGCACCCTGCGCATGGCGCACGACATCGCCGGCGGCGACCGACCGGTCGACCACGAAGGCGAGGTCGCGCCGGATCGGCGACAGGTCCGAGCGTTCCAGCACCGGCCGCGTCTTGGTGGCCCTCGCCTTCATCACCGGAAGGGCGTTGAGGTTCAGTTCGAACCCATAGGCCGGGCCGTCCACGTCCAGCTGTTTCAGCACGCCCGGATGCAGCGCGCCGAAATGCGCCACCGTGACCTTCGGGCCAAGCTTCAGGCTCGCCGCCTGACCGGGATGCCAGTGCGGCTGCACCGGCGGCGCGACCTGGAACCGGTCTCCCGGCTGGCCGAGCGCCTCAAGCACGGCGAACAGGTCCGCCTTGGCGGCATAGGAATCATAGGCATGCGGCGCGCCCTGCCAGTGCCGTTCGGTCACGGGCCGGACAAACGCCGCCACCATGGTGCGCTGGTCGTCCGGGCCGTCGCCAAGATAGACCGGGCCCGCCTCGAAGAAGCGCACGCCCGGCTCGCCCCGGTTCGCCGCGCGCTGCGAGGCGACTGCGAGATTGGCGAGGATCGACGGGCGCATCTGGTTTAGATCGCTGGCGACCGGGTTCGACACGGTCAGGCAGTCCGGCGTCTTGCCAAACAGGGCCGCATGTTCCTTTGCCATGAAGCTCCATGTCACGGCCTCGAGGAAGCCGCGCCCCGCGAGGACGCGCCGGGCCGCGCGCACGCGCGCCTGCATGGGTGTCGTGATGGCGCGCACGCCGCCTTCCGGCGCCGGCAGCGACGTGGTCGGCAGCTGGTCATAGCCGATCAGCCGGGCGATTTCTTCCACGATGTCTGCCGACTGCTCCATGTCGAAGCGGTGGCTGGGCGGCATCAGATACCAGGCATCGCCGGCATCCTCGACCGAGAAGCCGAGATCCTTCAGGATACGGCGCATCTCGGCGCCGCGCACGACGAGCCCTGTCAGCCGCTCGACGTCGGCGGGATAGAAGGTCACTTTCTCCGCGCGGGCCGAGATCGAGCCCGCAATATTCGCCTTCGAGGCCGTGCCGCCGCCATATTCAAGGATCAGCGCCAGCGCGAGGTTCAGCCCGTCGACGCAGCTCTGCGGATCGACGCCACGCTCGAACCGGTAGCGGGCATCCGAATGGATACCCGTCGCCCGGCCGGTACGTGCCGTGCGCAGCGGATCGAACCAGGCGCTTTCGATGAACACGTCCACGGTGTCGGCCGATACGGCCGTCGACTCGCCGCCCATGACACCGCCAAGGCCGATCACACCGCTGTCATCGGCGATGACGCACATGTCTTCGGTGACCGTGTAGGTCTTGCCGTCCAGCGCCTCCAGCGCCTCGCCCTTGCGACCAAGACGCGCGCAGACGGTGCCGGAGAGCTTCGCGGCATCATAGACATGCAGCGGCCGCGCCCGGTCGAACGAGATATAGTTCGTCACGTCGACCAGCAGCGATTTCGGCTGGATGCCGACGGCTTTCAGCCGGTGCTGCATCCAGTCCGGCGACGGACCATTCTTCACGCCCCGCACCAGCGCCCCCGCAAACATCGGGCATGCCTCCGGCGCGTCGAGCCGGATCTCCACCGGGCAATCGAAACTGCCCGACACCTTCTTAGGCTCGTGCGGAATGAACCGCCCTGCCCCCGCCGCGGCGAGGTCGCGGGCAATGCCCTGCACGCCCAGCCAGTCCGGCCGGTTGGGGGTCACTTCGAAATCGATCACCGGATCGGCAAGGCCGAGCGCATCGGCCGCCGGCGTGCCGAGCGGGATGGAGGCATCGAGATCGGCAATGCCGTCATGATCCTCGCCGGCTTCCAGTTCCTTGGTCGAGCACATCATGCCATGGCTCTCGACGCCGCGGATCTTGCGCGGCTTCTTGTCGAGCGCGAAGTCGAGCCCCGGAATGAAGGCGCCGAGCGGTGCGTAGATCGCAGTCATGCCAGCGCGGGCATTGGGCGCGCCGCAGACGATCTGCTTCGTGCCGTCAACCGTTTCGACCTTGCACACGCGCAGCTTGTCCGCATCCGGATGAGGTTCGGCCGCGATCACCTTGCACACGGTGAACGCCTTCAGGGCCTCGCGCGGATCATGGACCTCTTCCACTTCGAGGCCAGCCTTCAGCATGTGGGCCAGAATGTCGTCCAGCGTCGCCTTGGTGGCGAGATGGTCGTTCAGCCAGGACAGGGTGAATTTCATGAGGTCAGTCTGCCTTTGCAGGATCTTGGGTCTCGGCCGGGGGCGCGTCAGGCGCCGGTTGGAGCGCCGGCAGGGGATCGGAGAAGGATTCGAAAATGTCCGATTCGCCGCGCACGCATTTCGGCACGCGCACGGCCCGGTGCTTGGAAAGGTCGCGAGCACTCCAGCAGCGGTCGAACACAGAACAATAGCAGAAATCGAGCGCGACTTTCGACCATTCCGCCGCAACCGCCTCGATCTGCGCGTCAGTGATCGCCTCACGCGGCCAGGCCATTGTCAGCGTATCGACGGTCGCGCCCGGTGCCAGCGAGCGGCCGGTCATGCTGGTCCAGGAGACATCCGCCCCATCAGGCAGGGCCGCACGGAAAGCGTCGAGATTCTGAAGCTTCTCCTCACCCTCCCAGGCCGACACCGACTCGATGAGGGCCGGTCCGACGCCGGTATTGGATACCCGCACCCCCATCAACACCTGGTCCGGAAGTCGGGAGACATAGCCGTCCACCTGCAGCACGGGGAACACGGCGCCATGCTGCTGCGCGCGCATCACCCGGCCCTGGTCCCACGCCACGAACAGGGCAATCACGCTGGTCAGCACTGCGCAGACCGCGATCAGCATTTCTGCCTTGTTGCCATTACCCATCAGGCTATCCTCAGCTCAACCCGCCGCTCACGCTCGGCGTGGCCCACGGCGCGAAGCCGTAATGGCGGGTCCATTGCGGGTCGGCCTCGAAATAGGGGCGCAGGTCCGGCATGCCGTATTTCAGCATGGCCAGACGGTCGACGCCCATGCCGAAGGCGAAGCCCTGGTATTCGTTCGGGTCGATGCCGCAATTGCGCAGCACATTGGGATGCACCATGCCGGAGCCGAGGATCTCCATCCAGCTGTCGCCGGCGCCGATCTCGATCACCTCGCCCTTGCGGGTATATTTGACATCCATCTCAGCCGAGGGCTCGGTGAAGGGGAAGAAGTGCGGCCGGAAGCGCGCTTCGACACTGTCCACTTCGAAGAACGCCTTCACGAAATCGATGAGGCAGCCCTTGAGGTGCCCCATATGGGTGCCCTTTTCGATGACGAGGCCTTCGACCTGGTGGAACATCGGCGTGTGGGTCGCGTCCCAGTCATTTCGGTAGACGCGGCCCGGCACGAGAATGCGGATCGGCGGCTTCTGCTTCATCATGGTGCGAATCTGCACCGGGCTCGTATGGGTACGGAGCACTTTCGGCGCATCGCCCTCGCCCGCCTTCATGAAGAAGGTGTCGTGCGTCTCGCGGGCCGGGTGGCCCTCGGGGAAGTTGAGCGCGGTGAAATTGTGCCAGTCGTCCTCGACGTCGGGGCCTTCCGCCACAGTGAAGCCCATGTCGCCGAAGATCGCGGCGATCTCCTCGAACACCTGCATCACCGGGTGCAGCGCGCCCGTCTTCGGCCCGGCGCCCGGCGGCAGGGTCAGGTCCAGCTTCTCGCGGGCGAGCTGCTGCTCCAGCGCTGCCGCCTCAAGTTCCGTCTTGCGGGCGCGGATGGCTTCGTCGACCGTGGTCTTCAGCGCATTCAGCTTCGGGCCGTTCTCCTTGCGCTCTTCCGGGCTCATCCTGCCCAGCGCGCCCATCAGGCCGGAGATGCGGCCCTTCTTGCCGAGCTCGGCCACGCGCACAGCGTCGAGCGCGTCCAGGTCGCCTGCCCCGGCCACGGCCGCCAGCGCTTCGGTTTCGATCTGCTTGATATCGGACAAGGTTCTGCCCCTCATCTGGTCCAGCGGGCTTTTTAGGCGCTTCGCGGGATCATGCAATTCTTCAAATGGAAAAGCCCGGCCTTGGGGGCCGGGCTTCGTCTCATGTCCCTGCGGGACGGATCAGGCGAGCGCGGCCTTGGCCTGGGCAACAAGGGCGCCAAACGCTTCGGGCTCTTTCACGGCGAGATCCGCCATGACCTTGCGGTCGACTTCCACGCCGGCCTTGGTCAGGCCGTTGATGAAGGTCGAGTAGTTCATGTTCTCGTCGTGGATGCGGACAGCAGCGTTGATACGCTGGATCCAGAGCGAGCGGAACTTCCGCTTCTTCACCTTGCGGCCGACATAGGCGTACTGGCCGGCTTCCCAGACAGACTGGTTGGCGATGCGGAACGTATTCTTGCGGCGGTTGCGGAAGCCTTTGGCCTGCTTCAGGATCTTCTTGTGGCGGGCGTGGGCGGGTACTTTGGCGCGGGAGCGGGGCATCTGAGCCTCCTTCTTTCAAGATCGGTTAAGTCAGCGACGGCGGCTTAGAGGCCGTACGGCAGGTACTTTTTCACGCGGGCTTCATCGGCCTTGGCGCCGAGGGACGTGCCCCGGTTCTGGCGGATGTACTTCGCATTGTGATTGATCAGGCGGTGACGCTTGCCGGCGACGCCGTGCTTCAGCTTGCCTGTTGCGGTGATCTTGAAGCGCTTTGCAGCGGCCTTCTTGGTCTTCATCTTCGGCATTTCGGTCTCCTGTTCGGTGGAGCTCACACCCTTGCGGGCGGCCCGGTTATGTTGAGCAGAGGGGCATGCCGTTCGCCCGCATCGCTCGGAAGTGGCGGCTTATGACGGATTGCGGGAGGGGAATCAAGGGGGCGAAGCTGCTGGAATTGCAGGCTGCTCAGCCTGCCCCCAACTGCCGGCGTATATCCAGGTAGGAAGCGGCAATTAGCGCCTCAAGCGCCGCTTCGTCCAATGCCACGCCGGGCCGCAGCTTCACATGCCGCATCCGCTTGCCCGAACCCTCCAGCAGGTCCGCCGGGTCGGGCAGGTCCGCACCATTGTAGAAGCCGACATTCGCATGGGCCCGGAAGGCGTTGACATAGCCGAAGGCGGCATCGCCCACGCAGGCCACCGGGCAACCGTCATGAATCAGCTCGCGCACATCCGGCCCGCAGGCGCGCATCCGCTCGAACCAGGGCCGCACCATCAGGCGATGGGGATCGGTGAGGCCGCTGAACCAGTCCTCCACCGCCGGATCGCGCCGCACCGCGCCATTCAGGAGGAACAGCGCCACCGGCCCTACTCTCCGGCCTTCGCCGTTCGGTCCGCTTCGCGCTTGGCGACATAGCGCTCCACTTCGGGCACCAGCGGAGCCATGGAAGGATCGATGTCGGTCGCTCCGGCTGCAAGCTCTGCAGCCTTGAAGTTCATCGCCATGGTCACCCGGTCGCGGCCGGTCGGGTGGTCATGGAAGACGAAGCGCTCCACCGGGCCGGGGTCCAGCTTGCGATACGCGCCGAGTTTCATCGACACCGCCGCGAAGCCATCCGGCTCCCGCGCCAGCGCCAGCCCATAGGCATCGGCCTCGGCCTCATTGCTCCGGATGATCGTGTTGGTAACCGGCGTCATGACCAGCATGTAGACGCTGAACAGGGCGAACAGCAGCGGCATGCCCCCGACATCGCCGATATCGCTGATGCCCCATCGCTCCCCGCCCCGGCGGGCGACCGCCGCGAACGTCCCGTTCACGAAGGCGAAGCCGATGGCGATGACCAGGCCGAATTCCAGCAGCAGCTCATAGACATGGTTCAGCACATAATGGCCGATCTCATGCGCCATCACGGCGCGCACCTCGGCCGGCGTCGCGTCCCGGATCAGCGTGTCGCCGAGGCTGATCCGCGTCGTGCCGAAAATGCCGGAGACATTGGCGCTGATCGTGTTGGTCTGGCGCGAGCGGTCGTAGACATAGACATTGTCCGCCGGCACGCCCGCCGCCTTTGCAAGGCTCAGGATGTCCTCCTTCAGGGGCCCCTGCTCCATCGGCGTGTAGTCATTGAACAGCGGCGAGATGAAGACCGGCCCGATCAGCATCATCAGGGCCATTGCGGCGGTCACGAGGCCCGCGCCCCACACCCACAAGGACCGCTTCAGGGCCCGGATCACCATGTAGAGCAGCGTCACGAGGATGCCGCCCACGATCAGGCTGATGACCATGCTCAGCGCGTATTCGCCGAACCAGCCGCCAAAGCTCTGGGTCGAGTTGCCGTACTGCACTTCCCGGAAATGCCCGGTCCACATGTCCAGCGGGAAGGTGATAACCGCCGAAACCAGCATGTAGAGCCCGAAGAAGGGAAACACGGCGGCCCAGCGCGGCAGGCGTTTCTCCACCCCGTCGCGCAGGCGGCGGAAGAAACCGGTATGATACAGCGCGAAGGTGACGGCGAGGCCGACAAGCGTGCTTACGATCCCCCAGAAGGCCTGCCCCTCGTCATAGGCGTCCGACCGCGCCCGGATGGCGCCTGACACGGAGCCCAGGTAGGCATCGATCGCCTGCTGGACATCGAAATGAGGGAACGTCTCGTGCATGGCAGCGCCTCCGAAGAATTTATTGATATTCAATAAATCTCGGCGGCCGTCAAGGGATGCTGAAAAGCAAAGCGGCGGAAGTTGCCCCCCGCCGCATCCGGATCAGTTTCGTGCCGGCCTCACCGCGGCGCCAGAACCATGGTCATCTGGCGGCCTTCCAACTTCGGTTCGAGTTCCACCTTGGTGTTCTCTTCGAAATCGGCCTTCACGCGCTCCAGAAGCTGCATGCCGAGATGCTGGTGCGCCATTTCCCGGCCGCGGAAGCGCAGGGTGACCTTCACCTTGTCGCCGTCCTCGAAGAAGCGCTCCATGGCCCGTTTCTTCACCTCATAATCATGGGTGTCGATGTTCGGGCGCATCTTGATTTCCTTGAGCTCGGACGAACGTTGCTTCTTCTTCGCAGCGGCTTTCTTCTTGCGCTCCTCGAAGCGCAGCTTGCCATAGTCGAGAATCTTGACGACGGGGACTTCCTGGTTCGGAGACACCTCGACAAGGTCCATCCCGGCTTCGCGGGCGGCGTCCAGGGCGGCGGAGATGGGCATCACGCCCTGCTTCTCGCCGTTCTCATCGATCAGAAGGACTTTTGCGGCCCGGATATCCTCATTCGTGCGCGGTCCCTTGTCCTTGGGGGGCGCCTCGGTCACTGGTCTGCGAGCTATGGCCGGTCTCCTTTGTGGCTATTTGCAGGATGCCTGAATATGCCTGCAGTTGCGGGCATCTTCAAGGCAGTGCGCAGTGATCGGATTTAGCGGCCCGGTCAAGCCGGAAGCACACCCAGCGCCAGCACCGAGCGCCAGACCGTATCCACTTCCAGTTCAGCCAGCGTCGGGGCGGAATTGATGATGATGGAACTCGGCCCGCGCGGCGCAGCATGATCGGGATCGCTCTCCGTCGTGGCGAACAGGGCAACGCCGGGCGCCCCGGCGATCGCAGCCATGTGCATCGGCCCCGTATCATTGCCGACCACGAACGCTGCCTTCTCCGCCAGCGTGACGATCTGGAACAGGTCCGTGCGCGTGACGAGGCTCTTCGCACGCTTTTCCTTCTTCAGGATATCATGCGCGATCTGGCCTTCGGCTTTCGATCCGATAATCGCCGGCGTGACCCCCGCATCGGCGATGCGCCCGGCAAGCTCGACATAGTTCCCGACCGGCCAGCGCTTGGCTTCCCGGTGTTCCGAAGCACCGGGGATCAGCAGCATGTAGGGCCCGTCGAGGCCGAAATATTCCGGCTGCAGGCGCGGCGCATTGCGCAACTTCGGGCGCACCCAGCTGAGATCCGGCTTCGGGAAATTGTTGACGTTCCAGCGCCCGTTCGGAGCGAGGCCCGCCACGGCCAGCTGCTCTGCCAGGCGGTCAATGGAATGCATCGACCCGCGTTCCGGATTGTCGTGGAAGAAGGCCGCCTTCTCGTGATGGCCCGACCAGAGCGGCGCCTTCCCCGTCCGGCTGAGCGCGGTGAAATAGTTCTTCGTCCGCCCGCTGGTCTGGAAGTCGTAGATAATATCGTACTTCGCCTTGCGGATCCGTGCCAGCAGCGCGGTCGTCGCCTTCATCGTCGCCGGCCGTCCGTCCGTCTCGACAGCATCGAAATACGGGCAATGGCTGGCGAAATCCTCGAAAAAGGGCGTCGTCAGAAGGGTGATGCGGGCGGAGGGATGGAACTCGCGGACGGCCTTCATCGCTCCGAGCGCCAGCACGAAGTCGCCGAGCGCGCTCAGCTTGATGACAAGCACTTCCTTTGCACTGGCGCCCGGGTTCACCGGGCTGGCCAGATTCTCGGCCTTTGCCATTCCTACCTCTTCGGCCCCTATCCGATGAGGCGCTTATAGACGCCGAGCGTCGCGGCCTGAAGCCCCCGCTTGGAGAAATGCTCCCGGACGTGTGCCTGCCCCGCCTTTCCCATGCCGGCACGGGCGCTCTCGCCGATGTCCAGCATGACCCGGATCGCCCCGGCAAGCGCCCGCGGGTCGCCGGGCTCGACCCGTGCCCCGGTCATGCCCTCGACCACTGTTTCGCGCCCGCCGCCATGGTCGGTCACGATGACCGGCCGGCCCATGGCCGAGGCTTCGGCGGCAACGCGGCCGAAGGCTTCCGGCCGGGTCGACGGTGCCAGCACGATGCCGCTCGCCAGATAGGCCGCCGGCATGTCCGCTTCGTGCGGGGCGAGGACGACCTGTCCGTCAAGCTGCAGGGCCGCGGCCGTCTCCTCGATCTTGCGCCGGTAGGCATCGCGCCCCTGTGCATCGCCCATGAAGACGAGCACGAGGCGGGCGCGTTCGTCGGGCGACAGCTCTGCCATCGCCTGCAGCGCCACAATATGCCCTTTCCACTCGGTCAGGCGGCCCGGCAGCAGCAGGATCAGCCGCTTGTCATCGCGCAGGCCCCAGCGGTCCCGGATCTTGGTGATGCGCGACGGCTGCACGACCACCGGGTCGAACAGGGCGAGGTCCACGCCGCGCGGGATGGTCACGATCCGCTCCCACGGCACGTCGTGCACCTTGTGCACATGGTCGGCGATCCACTGGGAGTTGGCGATCACCAGCTCCCCCTTCGCCATTACCGAATTGTACTTCAGCTTCAGGCCCGACGTACCCGAATACGCGCCATGATACGTGGTGACGAAGGGTACGCCGGTCGCCCTGGCCGCGCCCCAGGCGCTCCAGGCCGGCGCACGGGACCGGGCATGGACCAGGCTTACCTGCTCATCCTGTATGATCCGCTTCAGCTTTGTCTCATTGGTCTTGAGCACGACCGGGTTCTTGGATTTCGCGTCCATGCGGAAAAGCTCGCCGCCGAGCCGGCGGAAATCGGCCTCGAGGCGTCCGCCCCGGCTGGCCAGCAGGGCCCGCCCGCCGGCTTCGACGATCGCCTCGGTGACTTCCAGCACGGTGCGCTCCACGCCGCCCGCGGACAGCTCCGGGGCGACCTGAAGGATCGTATGGCCGGTCATGTCCGGGAGAGGTTCCAAGGCGACGCGCCACCCATTCGCTTGACAGGCGAAAGAGATGGCGGAACGGAGGGACAATGACAACCGAGCATTTCACCTCCCCTCACGGAAGGCGCCTTGCCTGCCGCCGGTTCGCCCCTGTCCGCTCCGATCTCACCTATGTCTGGCTGTGCGGGTTCAAGTCCGACATATCCGGCACCAAGGTCATGCAGCTGGAAGACTGGGCTCGGGGACACGGCCACGGCTTCCTTGCCTTCGACTATTCCGGCCATGGCGGCTCGTCCGGCGCCTTCGAGGACGGCACGATTTCGCTGTGGCGCGAGGATGCGCTTGACGCCATCGACGCGCTGACCGACGGCCCGCTTGTCCTGGTCGGGTCCAGCATGGGCGGCTGGATGGCGCTGCTGGCCGCGCTCGCCCGGCGCGAGCGGATCGCCGGCATGGTGCTGATCGCCCCGGCGCCGGATTTCACCGAGAAGCTGATGTGGCCGGAATTCACGCCCGTCCAGCAGGAAGAGATCCTGCGCACCGGCCTGACGCTCCGGCCCTCCGACTACGGAGATCCCTACCCCATCACCCGCGCCCTGATCGAGGACGGCCGCAGCTGGCAGATACTGGGTGCCCCCATCGATCTCGAGTGCCCCGTCCGCATCCTTCAGGGTGCAGAAGACCCAGACGTGCCGTGGCAGCATGCCTTCCGCCTCGTCGAGGCGATGAGCACAAGGGACCTCGTCTTCACCCTGATCAAGGACGGCGACCACCGCCTCTCCCGCGAGCAGGACATTGCCCGCCTGCTCGCGACCTGCGACGAACTGGCAGGCCTTACAAATCCGTAAGCGCCGACGGAAACGTGGCGGCCGATCGTTCAAACCGGAATACCTACCGGCAAGAAGGGTCCCCCACACATGTTCAAGCCTCGTCCTGCAGCGCTCGCTGTCAGCACCGCCATTCTTGGCGCCCTCCTCATCGCAGCCTGCGCCTCCCGCCAGCCACCGCGCGGCGGACCGGGCAGCGGCCCGCCCGGCGGTGGCCCCGGCGGCATGGCCGGCCCGCAGGGCGACAGCGGCTTCGAAGGCGGGATGATCGCGCGCCCCGTCGCCCTGCTGTTCACCGGCATGGACCGCGACGGCAACCGCATCATCGACCAGGCGGAACTGGCGGACGGTATCGCCGCGGAATGGGCGAGCCTGCCCCGCACAGATCGCGACACGGTGCCTGCGCTCGCCATCGCGGACTGGGCCGCCACCGCCCTCGGCAATGCCGAAGCCCTGCCCAACCAGATCGCCTTCGACGTCAACCTCGACGGCCAGATCAGCGAGACGGAATTCCGCACCCGACTCGCCGAGGAGTTCGACCGTCTCGACAGGAACCAGGACGGGCAGCTGACCCGCGCCGAATTGCTGATCGAAGTGCCGATCCGGTCCCGGTCGCGCGATGGCGGCATGGGCGGCGGCATGCCGCAGGGCCGGCCTCCCGGCGGGCGGCCGCCCGGCGGTGGCCGCTGACGGCCCTGCGCGCCAGGGGTCAGCCGGCGAGCGCCTTCATGTAGGTGCCCATGTCGAAATAGTCGCGCCAGGCGGCGATCTTGCCATCGCGCATCTCGAACACGCCGCAACACGGCAGGTTCACCTTCTTCCCGGCCACCACGGTGCGGTCCACCCGCTCGGCGATCACCGTATCGCCGGCGGACACCAGCGTCAGGATCTCCCAGTCCGTCTCGCTCCACCCTTTGAGGAAATTTGCGATGAACGGCTTCAGCGCCGCGCGCCCCTGCACCGGCGCAATCGGCATGTTGTGATAGATGCCGTCCTCGGTGAACCAGCCGACCAGTTCGTCCGCATCGAGGCGCGACCAGGCGGCGATGAAATCGCGGATAATCTGTTCATTGCTCATTTCGGCCCTCCCCCGTCGGGGTTTTTGCTATAGGCGCAAGGGACCACGGATTTCCCTGCACGGCGGACCCTAGCATGACCCGGCTCCTCATCGTCTACCATTCCCGAACGGAAGGCACGCGCCAGATGGCCGAAGTCGCCGCCCGGGCGGCGGAGGCGGAAACGGAGACCGTGCTGCTGCGCGCCGCCGACGCCATGCCGGAAGACCTGCTCGCCGCGGGCGGCTACATCTTCGCCGCCCCGGAAAACCTCGCGGCCCTGTCAGGCGAGATGAAGGAGTTCTTCGACCGCTGCTACTACCCTGTCCTCGGCCGCATCGAGGGGCGCCCCTATGCCCTGATGATCTGCGCCGGCAGTGACGGGGAAAGCGCCGCCCGCCAGGCCGCCCGCATCGCCACCGGCTGGCGCCTGAAACAAGTCCAGCCGCCCCTCATCGTCTGCACCCATGCTCAGACAACGGAAGAAATCCTCGCCCGCAAATCCATCCCGGACGAAGACCTCGCCCGCTGCCGCGACCTCGGCGCCGCGCTTGGCGCCGGCCTGAAGATGGGCATTTTCTGAACGTCCGGAGGGTTAGTCGTTCAGCAATTTGCAGGCCGCCGTGTCCCCACCGTCGCAGGCCTGACCGTATAGCCGACCGGCCTCGTCGACGTCCTGCTCCACGCCAAGGCCCTCTGAATACATGACACCCAAATTCTTGCAGCCAATCATGCCACCGCCGTCGCAGGCCTGGCGATACAGACGGACCGCCTCGCTGAGATTCTGCGCCACACCACGGCCCTTTTCGTTCATGAAACCCAGATTGTTGCAGCCACTCATCTCGCCGCCATCGCAGGCCTGACGGTAGAGACGGACTGCCTCGGAGGCGTCCTGCGTCACGCCACGGCCCTTTTCATACATGAAACCCAAATTCCGGCAGCCCGTCATTTCGCCGCCGTCGCAGGATTGACGAAAAAGGTTTACGGCCGCCGCTAAATCAACCGGGACACCTTTGCCGTTCTCAAATGCGGCGCCATAATTGTTGCATGCAACCATCTGACCCAGTTCACAGGCGCTGCGAAACAAATCCGCGCCGCGGGTTTTGTCCTGCTCAACAAAGATCCCTTGGTCGTATGCCGTTCCCAGCAGCCCCAGCGCATTCGGGTCTTTTTCCTCGCCAAGCTGTTCCAGCGTCTCAAATCCATAGCGCTCTGCCACGTCGCGCAGCGTGATCCATGTCCGGAATCCGGGGCTCGCATAGTCGATACCGGCAAGTTCGTCCGCAAGGCGCTGCGCAGCGGTCTGGCTTGTCTGCGGCGTGCCCTGGCTTGCGGACTGGCACCGTTTCCTCCGAACGCCAGCCGCCGCCGCGTAGGCGCCTTTAGGGTAGGCCGCGAGATAGAGTTCCGCTTCACAATCGGTGCGGATTTCGGCCCAGGTCGCCGCGTCGCCAGGGTCGATGCCCTTGTCGCAGGAGGCGAAGCAAACATCGCGCGGGATGAGGCCCGGCGTGAAAAAAGGCATCCGCCCCGCATCGCGCCGGGTCGCCACGTCCTGCAAGGCCCGCAGGAAGGCGAGGCTCGCATCCTGTCCCGTCTGCACGATCTCTTTTGACAGGGCCGACGAAAAGACGCCGTCATCCGGCGCCGATGCGTTCTCGGCCGTGGCAAAGGCGATCAGCATTCCCGGCACGCTGCTCTCCGGCACAAGGCCCTTGTCTTCCTCGCCGCCCGACCCTTTGGACCCTGAAACAGGCAATGTGCTGCGGCAGGCATCGGACACGACGAACAGTGCCTTCGCCCGCGTCGCCGAAAGGGCCGCAATGATCTCGTCCAGCCGGTAGCCCAGTAGCGGCAACTGCTCCGCTCGCGTCACGGGAGCGCGCGCCGGGACCAGGAAATTCCGCCGCCCATTCCCCGGCACGGCCGCCGCAACGCCATGGCCGGAATAGTAGAAGAAACCGATCGCCCCCGGATGATCCAGCAACTCGCCCTGATATTTCAGGACAGCCGCCTGCATCCCGGTCCGGTCCTGGTCCTTCAGCAGCGTGACATGGAACCCGACCTCTTCCAGCGCATCCGCGATCCGGTCGGCATCTTCGTGCGTGTGTTCCAGCCGGCCGACCCCTGCGGGATATTCCGCATTGCCAATGACCAGCGCGAAACGCTCCTGCGCCAGCGCCGGAAGGGCGAAACACACCCAAGCGATCAGCAGCAGGAGCCTCACCCGCACCTCTCATCCGCCATCCTGTCGATCAGCCATATTAACCAATCGACGGAAGATGGAAAGCGCGCGCGGCCCGCCTCGTCACTTCACCATCGCGGCGGCGAGTTCGGCGCGGGCGGCATCAAGGTCGCGGCGGAAGGCAGGCTTTGCGTGCAGGCGGGCGATTTCCGCGGCGGCCAGCATGCGCCCGGCTTCGACATCGCTCGGATAATGCACACCGCAGATGACCCGGCTCTCGCCATAGTCCCGGCCGCGCTGCAGCACGGCGTCGGCGCGCGACGGCGCGATTTCAGCCAGCAGCAACGCCCAAGCCCAGCCGAACGCGGCGTGCCCGGACGGATAGGATCCGCTCCGGCGGAGGCCGTCGCCCGGCGCGATACAGGTCGGCAGGTCCGGCTCCGCCACGAAGGGGCGCGGGCGCGCATAGTCGTCCTTGGCGACACCGACGGCCGCGCCGAGCGGCACGGTCACATCCCCGAACAGCTTGTGCAGGTGCGGCAACGCCTCCGCCCGGAAGCCGTCTCCCATCACCGGGGCAAATGCCGTGAACGGATCAAACCGGTTGTCTGCGCGCGCCTGCGCCACCCGTTCCGCCGGCCATGGCCGCTGCATCCCGGCAAGCTCGGCCGCGCTGTCCCTGGCCTGTGGCGGCGGCCCGATCAGGTCCGTTCCATCGACAGACCCGCTGGCCGAAGCGATGACGGGCAAGGCCGCCTGCCGGACATGCGCACAGCCGGTGAGGAACAGCAGTCCCGCAGCAGCCAGTGCGACGCTACGCATCCGGCAGTGCCTTCCGGAGCAGGTCTGCCGCCTGGCCGGCCTCGGCCGCGCTCAGGTCGCCGAAGAAGCCGGCCACGATGGCGGCCCGCACCCTTCCGATGTCGCGCACCGCCTCGCTGCCCTTCCCGGTCATGCGGACGAGAAACGCACGCCGGTCTGCGGCATCCTTCTCACGGACAATATAGCCGTCCTGCTCGAGGCGCTTGAGGGCGCGCCCGGCATTGCTGCGGTCGATGAAGAGCTGGTTCGACAGGGTGTCCTGCGCACTCTCCCCGCCCGCCTCGCTCAGCAGCGACAGGAGGCGCGCCTCGGTATGGTTCAGGCCGATGGCCGCGAATTCCCTCTCGGCCGTCTGGAAGCGGTGCCGGGCGAGCGCGCCGATCAGGTCGAAAAGTGCGAGGTGGTTGTCCATGTCGCTCATTCCCGGATGTCCCGCGCCTTCCATGCCCTCTCGCCCGCCGGCCGCGCCGCAGCCCTCCGCGGCCCTCCGCGGCCTTGACGGGGGATCGGCGCTCAACTATATGCGTGCGCACGCATTTTATTCCAATGGGCAAGGTAACCGGAAATGACGACTGACGAAACAGGGGAAATCATGGGGCCGATGTACCCCCTTATCTCGCACGACGGCGCGCTGGCGCTGAAGGAACTTGCCCTGCCGGCCGATGCGGCCGTGCTGGATGTCGGCACCGGCGCCGGCAAGTTCGCCATCTTCCTGGCGCAGCAGGGCTTCGACGTCCTGACCGGGGAACCGGCCACCGACACCTCGCACTATGCCGGCAAGGACTGGGCCGACACCGCCACGAAAATGGGCGTGCGCGAGAAGATCCGCTTCGAGGCCTTCGATGCGAACGCCATGCCCTTTGCCGCCGGCGCCTTCGATGCCGTCTTCTTCTTCGGCGTGCTGCACCATGTCGATGAGGATGCCCGGGAGGACGTGCTGTCGGAAGCGCTCCGCGTCGCGGGGCCGGGCGGGGCCGTCGTCTTCTTCGAGCCGCGGCAGGCGACGCTCGAAAAGCTGTGGGTCAGCGATCCCGGCCACCCGCTCGCCGCCCATCCCGGCGACTACCTCTCCGGCCAGCCCGTGAAGGGCCAGCGCATCGAAGGGCAGATGATGGACATCTTCATCTACCGAAACGCCGCCTGAGGCCGCACCTGGGCACGTCCAGGATCACGGCAACTGACGTCCCGGTCACACCGGGTCACCGCTCATCGCGGCCCGCGCGGACCTGATTGCGGTCTGGCGGCGCACCGCTGCGCCGGGCGCTGGCCATGTCCTGCTGAAACCGGCAGACATGGCTGAACTGTCATTTGCCTGTGACGGCGCCGTCCTATCAATGGTGACTGTTACAGGTTCCGGAGCCGTGCCCCATGTCCCTCATCGCCGCCGCCGTGTCGCTGGCCCTTCTCCAGACGGCCGGAGAGAAGCTCGCCACCGCCGAACAGGCCCGCCTCGACGCCTGCCTCGCCAGGATCCAGAGCGACCCCGAAAACGCCTACGAAGACGGCCTCGCCTGGAGCTTCGAGGGCAACCGTCCCGGCGCGCGCCAGTGCACGGCGCTCGCGCTGATTGCGCTCGGTCATATCGAGGACGGCGCGGCCCGCCTTGTGGACCTAGCAAATGCCAGTGACGGCGGCACAATGGAGCAGCGCGCCGCCTATCTGTCACAGGCCGGCAATGCCTACATCGAAGCCGACGCCCCCGATCAGGCGCTGACGGCGTTCGACGGCGCCCTGAAAATTGCGCCGGACGCGCCGGAACTGCTGGTCGACCGCGCCAGCGCGCAGCTGCTGCTGACCAACTATGACAAGGCCATCGCCGATCTCGACAACGCCATCTCCCGCACCCCAAAAATGGGCGAGGCCCATATGCTGCGCGGACAGGCCTGGCTCGCAAAGGGCGATCTCGACAAGGCCATGGCCGACGTCAACGCCGCGATGGAAGCCGATCCCGAGAACATCGATACGCTGGTGCTGCGCGGAAAGGTGCGCGAAGCGCTGCGCGTCCAGGATGAGAATGGCGGTGCCGTCGAACGGCTTGACCCGCAATAGGCGTCAGTCGACGCGCCGCCCGGCCTCGTCGATCAGCAGCGCGCCGTCTTCCTTGTAGAGCGGCCCAGGCGGCAACTGGTCCAGCAGGTCCAGCACCTTTTCGCTCGGCCGGCAGAGGCGCACGCCTTTCGGACTGCAGACGATTGGCCGGTTCACGAGGACCGGATGCTCCAACATGGCGTCCAGAATAGCCTCGTCGCTGACATCCGGTTCCAGCAGGCCAAGCTCCTTTGCGGGCGATTTGGTTTCGCGCAGCGCCATTCGTGGCGTCAGGCCGGCGGCGGCGAAAAGGCCCAGCAGCTGAGGCCGCGTCCATCCCTCTTTCAGGTAATCGATCACGACCGGGGTCTCGCCCGCAGCGCGGATGATCGCCAGCACATTCCGGGAGGTTCCGCAGTCCGGATTGTGATGAATGACAATCACGGGGTCACCTTCCTCAGCCGTAACGTGCCTGCAACATGGCCCAGACCGCCCTCAGCCCACAGGCCGCGGCACCTTCAGGACGGCCGTACTTCCCCTTCCGCCAGGCCCAGACATCGAAATGGGCCCAGCTCTTGGCGTCGACAAACTGCTTCAGGAACAGCGCTGCCGTGATCGATCCGGCAAACCCGCTGCTGGCCGAATTGACGAGATCGGCGACCGGGCTCTTGAGTTCGGCAAGATAGGGATCCCACAGCGGCATGCGCCAGACCGGGTCACCTGTCTCCTTCGATCCGGCGAGAATATCGGCGACGAGCTGCTCGTCATCGGAATAGAGGGGAGCAAGGTCCTGCCCGAGCGCGATGCGTGCAGCGCCGGTCAGGGTTGCGAAATCGATCAGCAGGTCCGGCGCGAACTCGCACGCCCGCGCCAGCGCGTCGGCCAGGACGAGACGGCCCTCGGCATCCGTATTGTCGATCTCGACGCTGAGCCCCTTGCGGGACGACAGGATATCGCCAGGGCGGAAGGCATCTCCGCTGATCGCATTCTCCGCCGCCGGAACATAGAGCTTCAGATGGACCGGCAGGTTTGACGCCATCACGAGGCGCGACAGCGCGATCACGTGTGCCGAACCGCCCATGTCCTTCTTCATGATGCGCATGCCGCTCGACGGCTTGATGTCCAGGCCGCCCGTGTCGAACGTGATGCCCTTGCCGACCAGCGCCAGTGCCGGCTTGTCGGAATCACCCCATTCCAGTTCCAGGAAGCGCGGCGGGCATTTCGCGGCCCGGCCGACTGCGTGGACCAAGGGATAATTCTGTTCCAGCAGGTCGTCGCCGATCGTCACCGTCAGACTGGCACCGAATTCCTCCGCCAGCGTTGCGACCACCGCTTCGAGCGCGGCGGGGTCCATGTCGCACGGAGGCGTGTTCACCAGATCGCGTACCATGGCCACGGCGTCGGCCTCGCGCGACAGCGCTTCACCGGCCTTGCCGCCCGGGATCATGAGTTTCGGCGGTTTCGCCTTGTCTTTCAGGTAGCGGTCGAAGCGGTAGGCACCGTCACACCAGCCCGCGGCGACCGATGCGACCGGCAGGCCGCCATCGTGGATGATCTTGTAGACCCCTTCGGGCAGCTTCGCCGACAGGGCCGCGACGGCGAGGGCATCATCGCCTGCGCCGAGGCCGTACAGCACGTGCGAGAGCGCCCCCTCGCTGTCGTGCGACAACAGCACCTGCCCTGCAGCGCCGGTGAAACCCTGGGCCGCCGCTATGGCCCGGGCACCGGGGAACGGATCGTTCTCCAGCCCCTTGAAGTCCTTTGCGGCGTAAAGCCAGACCTGGACCGGCGCTTCTGCGCGGGCGGCGAAACTCTTGTGCATGGGCAGGGCCTTTCGGCGTCATTTGTTAACGGAACCTGCAGCAGCGTTAACGGATCCTTGACGCCCGCAGGTCCAGACTCAGTCCTGTATATCGAGATTCATCCGCGGAGCGATCCCATGTCCAGAGCCAAAACGTCACTGGCGGTGCTCGCGCTGGCCCTCACCTTCGTGCCGGCCTGCGCGTCGGCGCCGGATCCGAAAAAGGAAGAGCAGGCCAAGATCAATGCCGCGGTGGAAGATGCGCTGAAGCCTGCCACCCAGGAAGAAATCGACGCCGCGAACAATGCCGACCCGCTGACCCGCGCAAATTTCTGGGCCAAGGAGCACACCAAGGATCCGGACAATCTCGATGTCGCGCTGACTTTCGCGGATTCGCTCCGGGATATCGGTTCGGTCGACCGGGCGATCGAGGTCCTGTCGCAGGTCATGGTGGTGCATCCGCGCGAGCCCCGGTTGCTCATGCCGCTCGGCCGGGCGCTTGCGGCAAAAGGCAATCCCCAGGCCGCCGTGGCAGCCTTCGAGCAGGTGACGGAAATCGACCCGAAGAGCGCCGAGGGCTGGGCCGCGCTCGGTACGGCGCTTGACCAGGCGGATAATTCCAAGGCCGCGCAGGAAGCCTATGTGAACGCGCTGACGCTGGAACCCGAACGCGCCACGACGCTGGCCAACTACGGCCTGTCGCTCGCCCTGTCGGGTGACCTGAAGGGCGCCGAGGAGAAGCTGACCAAGGCCAACAGCCTTGCCCCCAACGATATCCGTATACGGGAGAACTATGCCCTCGTTCTCGGCCTGCAGGGCCGCTTCGACGACATGAAGAAAGTGTCGGGCGCGTCGGCCCCGGACAAGGTGGTCGAGCAGAATGTCGACCTCCTGCGGGAAATGGTGCAGCCGGTGCGCAGCTGGGACGCGCTCTCCGCGAACGCAGAAGTCGGCAGGGATCCGGTCCAGCCCACTCTCGAACCCGGCCCCGCTCCGGACGAGACGCCGGCCGCGGCGACGAGTACGCCGGTCGAAGAAGAGCCGATGCCGATGGCAGGAACAGAGTCGCCGGCCGAGGCTGCGGGTCTGCGCCTCCGCCGCAGCACGGACGGCTGAGTTCTAAAGGTCGAAACTGACGCCCTGGGCGAGCGGCAGCTCGCTTGAATAGTTGATCGTGTTGGTCGCCCGCCGCATGTAGGCCTTCCACGCATCCGACCCAGACTCGCGGCCACCGCCTGTCTCCTTCTCGCCGCCGAAAGCGCCGCCGATTTCGGCACCGGACGTGCCGATGTTCACATTGGCAATACCGCAATCCGAGCCCGCGGCCGAAAGGAAGCGTTCGGCTTCCCGCAGGTCGGTCGTGAAAATGCTCGAGGACAGTCCCGCGCCGGCTGCATTGTTGAGCGCGATGGCCTCGTCCAGCGACCGGTAGCGCAGGGCGTAGAGGATCGGTGCGAAGGTCTCCCGGAGCACGGGGCCGGCCTGTTCCGGCATCGTCACGAGCGCAGGGCGGACGTAGAAAGCCTCTGCGCTGCCGGCATTCTCCCTGTTCCCGCCGACAAGTGTGCCACCGAGCGCCCTTGCTTCCGCGAGCGCGGCCTGCATCTGGTCGAACGCGACTTGGTCGATCAGCGGCCCGACAAGCACATCGGCTTCCAGCGGGTTCCCCACCCTAACGGAGGCCCACGCCGCCTCGAGCCGCGGCATCAACCTCTCCCACACGTCCTCATGCACGAACAGGCGGCGCAGCGTTGTGCACCGCTGGCCCGCCGTGCCCATGGCGGAAAAAGCAATTGCTCGCACGGCGAGATCCAGGTCGGCGCCGGGGCAGACGATCGCTGCATTGTTGCCGCCGAGTTCAAGGATCGCCTTGCCGAACCGTTCCGCAACGATGGGCGCCACGGCGCGGCCCATACGGGTCGAGCCCGTGGCCGACAGGACGGCCACGCGGCCGTCGCGCGCGAGGAACTCACCAGTTCCCGCACCGCCGATGAGACAGCTGACGAGCCCCTCAGGCGCCTCTCCGAACCGGGCCAGTGCGCGCCTGAAAATGGCAAGTGTCGCGAGTGCCGTGAGCGGTGTCTTTTCGGAAGGTTTCCAGACGACAGGGTCGCCGCAGACGAGCGCAAGGGCGGCATTCCACGACCAGACGGCGACGGGGAAGTTGAACGATGAAATGACGCCGACGATGCCGGCCGGATGCCAGGTCTCCATCATCCGATGACCCGGCCGCTCCGATGCGATTGTCAGCCCGTGCAGCTGGCGGGACAGGCCGACCGCGAAGTCGCAGATGTCGATCATCTCCTGGACTTCGCCCTCCCCTTCACTGGGGATCTTGCCGGCTTCGATCGTGACCAGACGGCCGAGCGCCGGCTTGCTGGCGCGAAGCTCCTCGCCGAACAGGCGCACCAGTTCGCCCCGACGCGGCGGCGGCACACTTCGCCAGACGTGGAAGGCCTCGCCCGCGCGCTGCAAAGCCTGATGGGCTTCGCCGGCCTCCGCCGGATGGACGGCCGCGATCGTTTCGCCCGTCAGCGGGCTGCGGACGGCCAGGTCGCCGCCTTCGGACGCGCCGGCCGGAACGCCGAGGTCGGCCAGCAACGACCTGGTCAATGTGCTCAGGGAGTCTGTCATGGACGCCGGTCTAGCCCGGCGCCGCGCGGCGCGGAACCCTTTGCCGCGAAGGTCAGACGATAATGCGCACCGGGATCAGCGGCTCGATGTCGGCGCGCTTGCTGTCTTCCTGTCCCTTTTTCAGGTCCGGCGCCGATTCATTCTGCTTCGACATGCGCTGGTACTTGATATAGGCCGGTCCAAGCACGACGAGGAACAGGACCGGCAGGAAGAACAGGATCATCGGCACGGTCAGCTTGGCCGGCAGGGCGGCAGCCTTCTTCTCGGCTTCCGACATGCGCATGTCGCGGTTTTCCTTGGCCATCACACGCAGCGCATCGCCCAGCGGCGTGCCGTAGCGCTCGGCCTGGCCGAGGGCCATACAGACCGCCTTCACGCCCTCATGGCCCGTCCTCTTGGCAAGGTTCTCATAGGCCTGCCGGCGATCCGGAAGGTAGGCCAGTTCCGCAACCGTCAGGCCGAACTCCTCTGCCAGTTCCGGCGAGGCGGAGCCCACTTCCTGGCTCACCTTGTGGAAGCCAAGCTCGATCGACATGCCCGCCTCGACACAGATCAGCAGCATGTCCAGCGCGTCCGGGAAGGCGCGCATGATCGACTTCTGCCGCTTGGCAGCGAGGTTCGAGACATAGATGTTTGGCGCATAGAAGCCGGCAGCGGCCCCGAACAGGAGCGAGCCGTACTTCATCATCGTGTTCATGCCGAGATCGTTGATGAAGAACACATAGATGAAGGTGAGGAAGATGCCGGCAAAGGGCATCGTCATGCGTGCAAAGTAGAACGCCGAGACCGGGCCCGGACCGCGCAGGCCGGCTTTCGCCATGTTCGCCGCCACGTTCGGGTCTTCCAGCATCTTCTGCAGGTTCAGCTTGGAGCTGATCTCGCCGATCGTGGACTCGTCCTTGCGGCGAAGGCCCTGGGCCTTGTTGTCGAGGGCGGCACGGCTCTGCTTGCGCAGCTTTTCGCGCTGGGTCGACACGGCCTTGAGGCGAGTCTCCAGCTTGTCGCCCTGCAGGTAGGGCATGAACACGGTCATCGCGGTGCCGAACACTGCCAGCGCCACCAGCACCGATGCCAGCGTCGCGGGGTTCGTCAGGGCAAGGAGTAGCTCGTACATCTGTCCCTGCCTACATGTCGAAGTTGATCATCTTGCGCATCGTGAGGATGCCGGTCGTCATCAGCAGCGCGCCTGCTGCCAGACAGACATGGCCGGTCTCGGTGATGAACAGTTCCATGATGTAGCCGGGCGTCGACAGGAAGACGAGGAAGCCCACCACGAAGGGCAGCGATCCGATGATGCCCGCCGAAGCCTTGGCTTCCGACGACATCGCCTTGATCTTCTCACGCATCATCTTGCGCGAACGGATCACGCTGGAGAGGTTGTTCAGCGCCTCCGACAGGTTGCCGCCGGCCTTGGACTGGATCAGCAGCACAATGACGAAGAAGTTCACTTCCTGCAGCGGGATACGCTTGTACAGATTGTTGAGCGCGCGTTCAGGCCCCGCCCCCATGGCTAGGTTGTCGGCCAGCGTCGCGAACTCGCTGCGAAGAGGTTCCGGGCTCTCCTTCGCGATGATGCGGATACATTCGTTCAGCGGCAGGCCGGACTTCACGCCCCGCACGATAATATCGAGGCCATCGGCGAACTGGTTCAGCATCTTCTTGTGGCGGCCCTTGATGCGCGCACCCAGCAGGAAGCGCGGCAGGCCAAAGGCCCCGGCTGCGAACGCGCCGAGCACAAGCAATGGGCGGCTCTTCAGCGAGACGCCGGCGAGCACGAGGCCGTCCGCACCCGACAGGAAGACCACTCCGGCGACAAATGCACCGAGCACAAGCGAGAAGACCCAGAATGTGGAAACCGGAATTTCCAGGCCGGCCTGGGTGAGTTTGGCCTTGATCGTCTGGGCCGAACTGATCTTGCGGCGCTCCTTGCCCTGCTGCCGCAGGGAATCCAGCATTTCCTGAGTTTTCGCCCGGCGCTTGGCGGCCTCGTCCATGACTTTGGCGTTGCGACCCTTGCCGGTCACACTGGCGCCGGACCCGATGGCGCGGGCGCGCTTCTTGGCGCTGTCCCCTTCCCCGCCCGACAGCGCGAAGCCGACGCCGACGATCGCCACGAAGGCGAGGCCTGCAATCAGGAATGTGGTCATGTCGCCGCCCATGCGTCAGGCTCCGAGTGCGTCGAGCGCGGCGGCCAGCTCGCGCTCCATGCTGTAGTAGGAAGCGCGATCCCAGAAGCGCGGGCGGCCGACGCCCGTACCGCGGTGCGTCCCGACGACCTTGCCGTTGGCGTCTTCACCCTCGATCTCGTACTTCAGGACGTCCTGCAGCACGATCGTATCGCCTTCAAGGCCAAGCACCTCGGTGACATTCATGATGCGGCGCGAGCCATCGCGCAGGCGCGAGGCCTGGACGACGACGTCGATCGATCCGACGATCATTTCCCGGATGGTCTTCGCCGGAAGGGCAAAGCCGCCCATGGTGATCATGGATTCCACACGGGAGAGCGCTTCGCGAGGGCTGTTGGCGTGCAGCGTGCCCATCGAGCCGTCGTGACCGGTGTTCATGGCCTGCAGAAGGTCGAACGCCTCCGGTCCGCGAACCTCGCCGACGATGATCCGTTCCGGACGCATACGCAGACAGTTCTTGACCAGTTCGCGCATCGTCACCTCGCCCGAACCTTCGATGTTCGGCGGGCGGGTTTCAAGACGCACGACGTGCGGCTGTTGCAGCTGGAGTTCGGCGGAGTCTTCGCAGGTGATGACGCGCTCGCCCGGATCGATAAAGCCGGTAAGACAGTTGAGCAGCGTCGTCTTGCCCGAACCCGTACCGCCGGAAATCAGGACATTGCAGCGCGAGCGGCCGATGATGCGCAGGAGCTCGGCACCCGGCTCGCTGATCGAGCCGAAGTTCACGAGGTCCTGAAGCTTCAGCTTGTCCTTCTTGAACTTACGAATGGTGAGCGTCGGGCCGTCGATCGCCAGCGGCGGCGCAATGACGTTCACGCGGGAGCCATCGAGCAGACGCGCGTCACAGATCGGTGAGCTCTCGTCGACCCGTCGGCCGACCTGGCTCACAATGCGCTGACAGATGTTCATCAGCTGTGCATTGTCGCGGAAGCGGATGTTCGTACGCTCGATCTTGCCGTTGACTTCGATATAGGTCGTGTCGGCACCATTGACCATGATATCGGCGATGTCGTCACGCGCGAGCAGCGGCTCGAGCGGGCCATAGCCCAGAACATCGTTACAGATGTCGTCGAGCAGCTGTTCCTGCTCGGAAATCGACATCACGACATTCTTGATACTGATGATTTCGACCACGATGTCACGGATTTCGTCGCGTGCGCTTTCGGCATCCAGCTGCGCGAGCTGCGACAGGTCGATCGTATCGATCAGCGCATTAAAGATCGTGGTCTTCGTCTGGTAGTATTGTTCCGACTGCTGCGTGATCTGACGCACCGGTTCCGGCTTCTTTTCCGGCTTCGGCTTGGGTGGCGGCTCCATCGGCTTCGGGGCACCTTTGACCGCGACCGGTTCGGGCGTGGGCGGGCGCTTGGCCTCAGAACGCGGTTGCACCTGTGCCGCGACCGGCGCGGCTGCCGGGGCCGGTGCTGCGGGGACTGCCGAAGGGGAGCGTTTGCCGAAAGCCATCTATTCTCTCGTCGATAGGTCCTATTTGCCGAGCAGCTTCTTGATGAAGGATTTCTGCTGCGCGACGACCGCCCGCCCCGTCAGCAGAGAAGCGAGGTGATCCACGGCCTGGGACGATTTTGCTGCCGGGTCTGTTTCTGAAATCATCTGGCCGTTATTGGCCGCCGTTCCGAACAGTTCCGGTTCGAACGGCAGAATGACTTCCGGCTCAAGACCGATGGCCGCGCCGAAATCCTTGACCGGAATTTCCGGCCGTTTCGGAACGCCCGTCATGTTGATGATCAGGCGCGGCGGATGATCGTTCGGACGCGCGCTCTTCAATTGGTCGATGAAGTTCTTGCCGTTGCGCAGCGACGCAAGGTCAGGCTGGCAAACGATGATGACTTCGTCCGACGCAACCAGCGTGCGCTGGACCCAGCGGCTCCAGGTGTGCGGCAGGTCGAGCACGAGATACGGCACATTGCGGCGCACGCCCTCGATCACGGTTGCGTACGACTCGTCCGGAATGTCCATGATCTGGTTGATCGTCGCCGGCGCGGTGAACAGCGACAGCCGGTCCGTGGCCTTGGCCAGCAGGCGCTCGATCACCGCATCGTCCGCACGCTCCGGCTGAAGCAGGGCATCGGCGACTGTCTGGGAGGGCTCCTGGTTGAAGTCGAGCGCGGTCGTTCCGAAGGACAGGTCGAGGTCGACCAGCGTCGTGCTGACCTTGACGTTCTCGGCGAGTGCCCAGGCCAGGTTGTGCGCAATGGTCGAGGCCCCTACCCCGCCCTTTGCACCGACCACGGAAATCTGCTTGCCGACAAATGGCGCATCCGGATCGACGAACAGTGCCGAGATGGAGCGCATCACCTGGACCGGTTGGAAAGGCGGCACGATGTACTCGCTCACGCCGCGGGCCACGAGCTGGCGGTAGAGCGTGATATCGTTGATCGCGCCGACCACCATGACCTTGACGTTCTCGTCGCAGTGCTCGGCGAGCATGTCGATTTCGTTCAGCACTTGCGCCGAACGCGCCGTCGACTCGATCAGCAGCAGGTTCGGGGTGGGGTTGGTGCGCATGAATTCGATCGCAGCGGGAATGCCGCCCGGCTGCATGTCGATGGTTGCGCGGCCCATGCGGCGGTCTCGCGCGCACACTTCCAGCATCAGGCGCGTTTCCTCGCGCTCATAGAAGAGCTGGATGGAAATTGCCGGCAGGCTGGCATCCCCGCCGCCCGGTTCCGGCATGGAGAAGACCGGCTGCTCGAACTCCACTTCGCGCTGCGGGACGTCCAGGTCGACCGTCACGCTGTCCGGCTTGGCGAGCCCTGTCGCGGGCGCGTCGAACACGGAGGAAGGCATGTCCGAGCTTTCCAGCAGAGGGTCGTCTGCGAAGACGTCTTCGAAGTCGGACTCAAGATCGTCGTCGAAAAGGGCGTTTTCTTTAGACATGGTACGCTTTTCCCTGTTCCCTCACGCCTATTCCTTGACCGCGTCGGAAATCGTGCCCGACTCTTCCTGCGACCGCGACGAGCCGGTGGATTCACCCTGGCGGAACTTCTGCATGATCACGCCACGGCGCACGGCGTCGCCCTGGTCGAGTGGCCGTGTGCCCAGCAGGTCGGCCGGATCGGCGATCATTGCGGCCTGGTTCGCGCGCACCGCGCAGCCCAGCGTCGGCAGTTCGTTGTTGGAGCTGACATTCGAGAAGTCGACCGTGGCCATCGACGGACAGTCCGGCGCAATGGCATCATAGGTCTGGAACGCCAGGATCATCGGCTCGGCACGGCCCGAACGGGCGCCGTGATTGCCGCCTGCAATTTCGTCGTACTGGACACCGTTCTCATAGGCGATGGCGCGCGCCTCGGCGACAGCGGCGACAGCCATCTGCGGGTTGGTCGAGGACGCCGGCAGCGACATGATCAGCGGCCCGTGACCGTGATCGCGATAGGCAGTGACGAAGTCCGCGATCTTCGCCTTGTCGGCGCCGCTGAGCTCGCTCGCTTCCGGATGGATTGCGACTTCAAGGAATTCCGTGCGCTTCTCGACCCGGATCTCATTGCGGTCCAGAATCGTTCCTTCGAGATACGACTTCGGAACCGCTGTGGGGGCGACGCTCGCGCAGCCGGCCAGCGCGGACAGGCCGAAGCCGGCGGCGAAAATGGATGCGGCGGGTTTCAGGATACTGGTCACCTTCTGGTCCCCTATTCCTCGATGAAGCCCACGGGGGCACGATAATCAGCCGCTTTGACGGGCGCGCCGTCGCGGCCATACTGTTCGTTCAGCTTGCCGAAGAAGACCGTCTTCGCGTCGGACGCATTCGCATAGCCATCCGCAGGCGTACGAAGCTGGTTCTTCTGCGTCGGATCGACGAGATACGGCGTCACGATCACGACCAGTTCGGTCTCTTCCTGGATAAAGTCGCGCGACTGGAACAGCGCGCCCAGAACCGGCAGCTTCTTCAGCCCCGGGATCTGGTCGAGGTTCTGGCGTGACTTGGACTGGATCAGGCCGGCCATCATCATCGATCCGCCGGAGGGCAGCTCGATTACCGACTCAGCCCGGCGCACGGACAGCGCCGGCAGCGTCACGCCTTCGACATTGATCACGTTCCCGTTGGCATCGACGGCGGTGCGGCTCTCCCCCTGGAAAGCGCCCTGCGAGGTCAGTTCGGACACCTCGGTCGAGACTTTCAGCGAGATGCGGCCTTCCGACAGGACCACGGGCGTGAAGCCGAGGCCCACGCCGTAAGGCTTGAATTCGATCGTAATCCGGCCGTTCTGGTCCTGCCCGACCGGCACGGGGAATTCACCGCCGGCGAGGAACTTCGCACTTTCGCCCGACATCGCAACGATGTTCGGCTCCGCAAGTGTCTTGACGATGCCGATACGCTCGAGTGCGTTCAGCGTGACGCCCACGGACGACTGGAGATTTCCGCCGACATAGTTGGTATAGGCAACGCTGCCGTCGAGGCCGCCGAGCGAACGTCCCTGGATCGGGAAGCCTGCATTGGACCCGATATCGCCGGTCACGTCGAACGGCAGTCCGGGCGCAAGCGTCGTGGTATCGGCATTGACCAGCGGTGAACCTGTATAGAGCTGCTGCTCCACAAGGTTCGAGAGGTCGCCGAATGTCGGCGTGCCGGACAGGTTGATGCCCAGCTGCTTGATCGCGTTGCGCTGCATCTCGACGATGCGCACTTCCAGCAGAACCTGGTCCTTCGCCGCCACATTGATCATGTTGACGATCTGCGTGGAGTCGTCTGCCCGGATATAGGCCGAGACGAGGCGCTGCACGGCATCGGATTCGGCCTGGCTGTCGACCGTGCCGGTGATCACGACGTTGCCGTTCAGGCCCTCGATCTTCACCCGCGCTTTCGGCACATGCCGCGCAATCAGCTGCTGCAGGCTGGCCATGTCCATTTCGACGCCAATCTCGAGATTGAGCAGCTGGTTGCCGTCCTTGTCGAAGATGAAGGCGTTGGTCTGGCCGTAATTCACACCGCGGAAAATGATCCGCTTCGATGTCTGCACCACGGCGTCGGCGATATCCGGATTGGTGATGACAACGTCTGCCGCCGGATTATCCAGTTCCACAATCATGGATTTGTTGATCCCCAGCGTGACCTGCCGGGAATAATCGGAGTCGCCGGGCTGCGTGATGCGCGTGCCCATGTCGTTAGGTCCGGCAATCGCTGCCGGACCCAGAAGCGATGACAGGACAAGTGCTGCAGCCGTTCTGGCGGACAGGAAGGCTCTCATAACTCAGCTACCCCCAATGCCAGTTGACGGCTGGCCATTGCGAAACACCGTGACCCCGTTGCCGGTCGCGCCGCCGCCGTTCAGCAGGTCCGTACGGGCCCCGCGCGAACCGGTGTCGAGCGCATCGGACCAGGGCCGCAGCGACAGCGAAATCGTGCCGAGGCGCTGCGCATGCGCGATCAGCTCGGCTTCCGACGGCTTCACCTCCAGCGTGGCGGTGTTGCCGATCTGCGTCGGCGAGCCATTCTCGTCCTGCGAAAAGACCTGGTCGATGGCGAGCACGCGGACGTTCTGCAGGATCGTTTCGGTGACCGGGCGCTCGACCATGGCTTCGGAGGTCTGCACCTGCATGTCATAGGTGAGGATCACATCCACCCGGTCGTCCGGCAGGATGAAGCCGCCCGAAGCGGACTCGGTGGAGATCTCGACCGAAATCGCGCGCATGCCCGGCGTCAGCAGCGCCGCCATGAAGCCGGTCTCGCCCTTCATGACCAGTTTTTGCGGCAGGATCGGCTCGTCTTCGTACATCGCAATTTTCACGACGCTGCCGGAGAGCTCGTCGATCGCCTTCGGATCGTCTTCCTCGGTGCGATAGCCCGAAACGAGGTTCTTTTCCGGCCAGGGCGACCATTTGAAGTCATCCGGCGAAAGCAGGTCGCCTACGACGAGATCACGCTTGGCGACGAGGACGTGCGTTTCCGACACTTCTTGGGTCTCGACCACGGTCTGCGGCTGAACGACCGTCTCGGTAATGGTCTGCGGCTTGGCGAGCCCGCGCACCAGGAACGCCGCCGCAATCGCGGCGGCGGCGGCGCCGACCAGAATGATGAGTCGCATGGGTGACATGGAGGGCTGCTCCCTTCAGAGACGATACGCGGACAAACGGAAATGCCGGCGGCTGTTCCAATCCATTGTTGAGATTCCCACAGCTCGCCTAAAGCAACGTTAACTGAATATCCCGAACTGGCTTAACACTTGGGAAAGAATTGGAGACTGCGGCGCCGCCAGGAAAACGCCTGCTGCGATGGCGACGCCATAAGGCACGCCTGCTTCATCCTCGAACGGCGCACGGATTGCGCCCGGCAGCAGCACGGCCGGAACCGTCTTGCGCACAAGCAGGACAATGAGCGCGAGGACGCCGCCTGCCAGCGCCATGCCCATGACGAATTCGAGCCAGGCCGCGGGGCCGACCCACAGCATCACGGCGGGAATCATCTTGGCATCCCCTCCCCCGAAGATGTTGAAGGCAAACAGGCCGAATGCGACGAGGAAGGCCGCAGCGCCCACCAGGAGGTGTGCGCCGACCAGTTCCAGCGGGAGCCCCGACAGGGCGGCGGCCGGAATGAACAGGCCCGCCAGAGTCAGATTCAGCCAGTTGGGAATCTTGAGGCTGTGGATGTCATGCAACGCCGCGAATACGCAGAGCGCAAGGAATACGCAGCCGAGCAATGCCAGGATCATGTCTGCAGTCCCCGATCGGAAAATCTCCGCCGACACTGGCGGCAATCCCTTAAGGAAAGCTGAGTGCGCCAGCGAATGCAGACCTGCGGAATCAAAAAGGCCGCCGGGACATCCCGGCGGCCTTCCGAAGCCTTCGTGGCTGGTCTCGCTTAGGCGAGCTTACCAGCGACGTAGTTGAACTTCGCGTTCGTGGCGTTACCAACAGCGGTCACACCGCCGATGATAGCGACAGCGATCAGAGCTGCGATCAGGCCGTATTCGATAGCCGTAGCGCCCGACTCGTCTTTCAGGAAACGTGCAAACATTGGAAACTCCCATCATGCATTTGTTCGCGCCCCGGTTTGCTTTTTCTTGCCGGAACAGGAGGCACACTACACGAACACCCTTCACGCCCAGTTTATCGAATCAGAAAATCCATGAAGCGCGATGAGGATTTTGTTTACCGGCTACGGACGGTTATTTTCGCGGTGATCCGGCCCGATCCGGGAGGCCCGCACGCCACGCGTATATATAACGACTCGTGCGCAGAGGCCGATTAGGACTCGCTCAACCTTCTTCGGCGACAGTGCGGAAAATCCGAACCGGAGTCTTCGGCCATGAATCTTTCTGTCCGCGCATGCGCGCTCGGTCTGGTGAGCCTGTCCACCGTGCTGTCCGCCACAGCCGGCCCCCTGTCTGTCGAAGCGAACAAGACGGTTCCGGTGAAGCTGAAAGGCGCTGCTGCCAGCGTGGTGCTGGGCAATCGCAACATTGCGGATGTCGCTGTCCACAACGATCACCTGATCTTCGTCACCGGCAAGACGTTCGGCACCACCAACCTGATGGTGTTCGACCGCGCCGGTAACCAGATCTATTCGAGCGACGTCGTGGTTACCGTGAATGCGAGCAACCTGGTTACGGTAAACCGCTCGGGCTCCAATTTTACATATGATTGCGCGCCGACCTGCCGCTCGGTCCTCAGCACGGGTGACCAGTCGGAGTATTTCGACTCGCTGATGAAGCAGCAGAAGGACACCCAGTCCCTCACTGAAGGCGAATAGCCGCCGGCCGGGCCGTTTGCTCGCCCGCGGCGTCCGGGCCGCTCTCGACGCTTGCAGCAACCATTCCGCGCGTTCTGTGAAATTTCACCGATCGGCTAAACGGCGGGCCAACCCAAGCCTGCTAAAGAAGGGGCTGAAACCTGTCTCTGAGGAGAACAGCATGACATCCTTCGCACCGGGCGTTATTGCACCGCGCCTGCACCGGAAACTGCAGGACTGGGCGAGTGAGCGCCGTGGCGCGGTCGCCGTCGAATTCGCGCTGATCGCCATTCCCTTCTTCTTCATCGTCTTCGGATTGCTCGAGGTCTGCCTCCTGTTCATCATGTCGACGGTGCTCGAGCACTCCATTTCCGAGGCGTCCCGCGAAATCCGCACCGGCCAGGCACAGGAAGCCGGCTTCAGCGAGCAGGATTTCCGCGATGCGATCTGTTCGGAACTTTTCGGCCTGCTCGACTGCGGATCCAACCTGCACATCGACGTGCGGAAGCT
The DNA here is from genome assembly GCA_020638455.1 of Hyphomonas sp. GTDB lineage: Bacteria > Pseudomonadota > Alphaproteobacteria > Caulobacterales > Hyphomonadaceae > Hyphomonas. The sequence goes on from JACKIK010000001.1 coordinate 577,276, forward strand.
GTCCGGGTTCGGCTCTGCCTCGACTGACATGCCGCTCGATTCGGATGGCAATTTCGACGAGACCGGCTTCGGCTTCGATCCGGGCGGCGCCAATGACGTGGTCGCCGTTCGCGTGTTCTACGAATGGACGCTGCTGACCCCGATCCTGTCGGCCCCGCTGGTCAACATGAACGGCTCCAAGCACCTGATCCAGGCCAATGCCGTGTTCCGCAACGAACCTTTCGGAGACTGATGGAATGGCTCGCCGCTCGCTCCTCTCCCGCCTCAACCCCCGCCTCAAATGGCGTGGCGTGCGCGGTATCCGGTACAACCAGGATGGCGTCTCGGCGCTCGAATTCGCGCTGATCGCGCCGGTGCTGATCCTGATCTATCTCGGCGCCGTTGAGCTCAGCCTGCTGATGCGCATCGACCGCCGCGTGACCTCCACCTCCGCCAGCCTCGGCGACCTCACGGCACGTCTCGCCACGGTCACCGATGACGACATGTCCGAGATGTTCCAGGCTGCCGAAGTCATGATGCAACCTTATGACGCTGCCGATGCACGCATGCGGATCACCAGCATCGTCGACAGCGGCGACGGCAACCCCAAAGTGGCCTGGTCCGATGCCTACAACATGGCGGCCTACGCGCCAGGCGATACGGTGACGGTGCCCACCGGAATCATCCCCTCCCCCGGTTCGGTGATCATGTCGGAAGTCCAGTACGACTATACCAGCGACTTCGGATACGTGATCTCCACCTCGAAGACGATCAGCGACAAGTTCTATCTTCGCCCGCGCCGCGTGTCGGAAATTGCCCGCGTTTCTTCGGGCGGCGACCCGTTCGGGCCGACCAGCTAAGCTCCGCTTCTCCCTCCCAGGAGCATTTCGGAAAGGCCGGTGTCCTCAGGACGCCGGCCTTTTTTCCGACTTCACGGTCAGCAGCACGGCAAGGCCCGCAAAGAACAGGAGCGCGATGGCGGAAATGCCGATGCGCTGGCTTTTCGAGACGTCCGTGAAAACTTCAATCAGAAGCGGCCCCATCCAGACGGTGACCGTCCCGGCGATGGCGAACAGGCCGAAGAACTCCCCGCGCATATTGGGCGGCGCGATGTGCACCAGCATGGAGCGGCTGGAGGCAATATTGGCCGTCGCAAACACCGCAATCAGCGTGCCCTGGAACATGTACACCCAGTCCGACAGCGTGGTCAGGAATGGCGCATTCCACATGTCTCGGTTCTCTATCAGACCGAAGAACAGGGATTTCTGTGTGATCGACAGGCCGAACACCAGGATCAGCACGATGGCAACGAGTTCCACGATCAGCGCGTTCTTCGGGCCCAGCTTGCCGTCAAGCCAGCCACCGAACACGCCGCCAACCACCGCCCAGGCCGACGCCCAGATCGCGTAAAACGTCAGCTCGATCACATTCCAGCCAAGGAACAGGCTCACATACACGGCCCCGATCGTCAGCAGCGCTGTCATGCCGTCGGCATACAGCGTCCGGGCGATCAGGAACTTGAAGGCCTCCCGGTGCTCGGTGGCACGCCGGATCGTCGCCAGCACGCCTTTCACGCCGTCGCGGATCGCCGGGATGACCGGCGTTCCTTTCACGCCCGTATCGCGAGAATACAGAAAGAAGGGGGCTATGGTTGCCAGCAACCACACCGCGGCGACCGGCCCGGCAAGGCGAAGGTGTTCGAACTTGCTGGTATCGATGCCGAACAGCGGTTCCCGGAATGGCCAGTGGATCGCGGCCGGCAGGGCGAACATGAAGACAAGTCCGGCAAACAGGATCACCGCCGCTGCATTGCCGAGGGCAAGACCAAGCCCCGAAATAGCCGGCAGGGCTTCCGGCCGGGCGGCATCCGCCAGCATCGAGTTGTGGCCGACTTCAGAATAAGTGAACGCCACGTACGCGATGACGAGCAAGCCCATCACGGCGCCGACGGACAGTCCGGCATTGCCCGGAACGGCCCACCAAAGGGAGAAACTGGCGACGCTGATCACGCCGATCATGGCCAGCAGGAAAGGCTTGCGCCGCAACCCCCGGTCAAAGGCCGCGCCGAGAAATGGCGCCGTCAGCGCGGCTGCGAGGCCCGCCCACTTGGTTACTGCGGCAACCGTTGCCTGGCCCTTCGCACCGGCGATAGCCCGAGCCTGTTCCGGGTCCAGCCCGTCAAGCGCGCCACTGGCGATCAGGTTTCCGCCGACGATCTCGCGCGCGAAATACGGCGCGAAAATGTAGATGACGACGAGGATATAATACGGATTGCGGGCAAATTCGAACCAGGCCCAGGACCAGCCAGGCCGGTCCATAGCGCCGCCTGTTGCCGGCGCCCGGGCGCCGAGCCGGGCGGCCGCGATCATGGCTTCTTCATCCTGCCCGGGGGTCAGAGGCGTCTCGGTCATGCAGGTCTCCCGTGGCACGCCTCTGCCGGGCGCTGCCCACAGCCTGCGACAAGTTCGATGAAAGGGAAAGACGGCAGCTGCGGCACCTGCCGCGAGGTCAGCCCCCCGCGGCGAGCTTTCCGGCGAGGTCGGCCGCATAGCGCGTGATGTCCCCGGCGCCCAGACAGACCACCATGCCGCCCGGCTGTATCCGCTCCCTGATCGCCGCCGGCAGCTCCTCGAGCGAGCCAATCGCATTGGCGGCGCGATGACCGTGGCGGCGCATCGAGGTGACGAGCGCTTCATGCGTAATGCCTTCGATCAGCGCTTCACCCGCCTCGTAGACCGGCGCGATGATCACTTCGTCCGCTTGGTCAAAGCAGCGGGAGAACTCCTCGAACAGGTCGCGCAGGCGCGTGTACCTGTGCGGCTGACAGACGGCGATCAGCTGCTCCTGTCCCTGCATGGCGCGGGCCGCCTTCAGCACGGCGGCGATTTCCACCGGATGATGGCCATAATCGTCGATGATGCGCACCGGCGGCTTGCCCTTTTCCGGCGTCCATTCGCCGACCGGTGTGAAACGCCGCTTCACGCCGCCGAAGCCAGCAAGCGAGGACCGGATCTGATCGTCGGTCGCACCGAGTTCCAGCGCCACGGCGATCGCCGCCAGCGAGTTCTGCACGTTGTGCTCCCCCGCCATGGGCAGGGTCAGGCCCGCGATCATGCGCGGCTGGGCCGAACCCGGCCGGCGCAGCGCCACGTCATAGTGCGCGCCGTTGAGATCCGTCCTGAGATTGACCGCCCGCACGTCGGCCTGCCGGTTGAAGCCATAGGTTATGCGACGCCTGTCGGTCACGCGGGCGGCCAGCGCCTGCACTTCCGGATGGTCCGTGCACAGAACGGCAAAGCCATAAAAAGGCAGGTTCTCGACGAAGGTGTCGAATGCCTCGCGCAGCTTTTCCATGGTGCCGTAATGGTCCATGTGCTCGGGGTCGATATTGGTGACGATGGCGCAGGTCGGATGCAGTTTGGCAAAGGTGCCGTCACTCTCGTCGCTTTCGACCACCATCCAGTCGCTCTCGCCCGCCTTGTAGTTCGAGCCATAGGCGTGGATGATGCCACCATTGATGACTGTGGGGTCGATCCCTGCTCCATCCAGCAGCGCTGCAACCATGGAGGTCGTCGTCGTCTTGCCGTGCGTGCCGGCAATGCAGACCGTGTATTTGAGACGCGTGATCTCTGCCAGCATGTTGGCCCGTCGGACGATCGGGATGCCTGCGGCACGCGCAGCGGCGACCTCGGGATTGTCGCCCTTGATGGCCGAGGAAATGATCACCGTTCCGGCGCCCTTAACATTCTCCGGCTTGTGACCGATGAAGACTTTCGCCCCCCGCTGGCGCAGCCGCTCGATATTGTCGGAATCCTTTATGTCCGATCCCTGAACGTCATAGCCCATGGTGATCATCACGTCGGCAATGCCGGACATACCGATGCCGCCAATGCCGACAATGTGGGCCGGGCCAAGATCGAAAGGCGTGGGTGAGGTCATGCGTGTGGTCCGAATCTGGAATATTGCAGCCCGCCAGCGTTATCGCGCCGGCCGCACAGGAGGCAAGGTCTGCTGAGCGGTGCCGTCGCGGGCGCGGAGCCCTTGAACCTGCTTCCTAGAAGCCCAAGATGGCTGCATGGAGGCGCAGCTTGGGCGCTTGCCGCATTGGGACGCCCAAATCATGAAGATGCAGCTTGCCGAACTGAATGTCGCCCGTCTGGTCGCCCCGACGGATGATCCCCGCGTACGGGAGTTCATGGACAATCTCGATCTCATCAACAGCCTTGGCCGGCGGATGCCGGGCTTTGTCTGGATGATGGATGGGCTCGCGCCGCCCGGAGAGGAGAACCCCGACATTGAGATCGCCGGCGATCCACTTCTGGTGCCGAACCTTACCGTCTGGGAAGACGCGCGGAGCCTTGAACGCTTCGTCTGGGGAACTGTGCACAGGAAGTTCTACGATCGCCGCGCCGAGTGGTTCGATGCGCTGGACGAAATGCATCTCGTCATGTGGTGGGTGCCCAAGGGCCACCGACCGACGCTGGCGGAGGGGCTCGAACGGCTGGACATGCGCCGGCGTCTCGGCGACAGCGAGGACGCTTTCGGCTGGGACTGGCTGAAAGGCACTGCCTAGGCTGATATCTTCTCGGCGATATCGGCGAGATCCTGAGCTGCCGCGACGCGCGCCGAGGCTTTCGCGGCAGCAGCCCGGCGTTTCAGCTCGTCCGGATCCGACAAACGCGCCGCGATCAGTTCGCCCAGCAGGTTCGGATAGAGATTCGCTTCAAGGATCATGTCGGCCGCACCCGCATCGACAAGCGCCTCGGCATTGGCCGCCTGGTGATCGTCCATGGCGATGGCCAGCGGGATGAGGATGGACGGCCGGCCGACGGCAGCCAGCTCGCTCACCGTCCCTGCCCCGCTCCGCGCAATGACGAGATGCGCCTCGCCCAGCCGCTTCGGCATGTCCGAGAAGAAGGCCGCCAGCTCGCACGCCACATTGGCCTTGCTGTAGATGTTGGAGACGATCTCAAACTGCTCCGGGCGCACCTGCTGGACAACTTTCAGGCGTGCACGCAGGTCCGCCGGCAAATGGTTGGCAATCGCCAGCGGCACGGTCTCGCCGATGATCTGCGATCCCTGGCTGCCACCGGTAACGAGGATATTGAGCTCGCCATCCGTCGGCGGATAATCCTGCTCGCGTACCGCCAGGACCGGCGCGCGCACCGGATTGCCGACCGCCCGGTGCTCCCGTCCAGCCGGCAGGCGGTCCAACCGGTCGAAGCCGGAGGCAATCACTTTTGCATGCCGGGCCATGTTGCGGTTGACGCGGCCAAGCACGGCGTTCTGCTCATGGATCAGGATCGGCACCTTCGCCCAGCGCGCCGCGGCAAGCGCCGGAAAGGCCGGATAGCCACCGAAGCCGGCCACCAGCGCGGGGCGGGCTTCCTTCACGATGCGCCGGGCCGTTCGGATGCCGGACTGGATCTTCAGGAAGGCGGACGGCAGGGTCCATGGCTCTCGGAAATTCGGCGATGCGGCTTGCACTTCATGCTTCCATTCGGCCGGAAAATCGGTGGCATAGTGAAGGCCGCGGCGGTCCGAGATTAGGCCGACCGTCCAGCCGCGCGCACGCATCTCATCGGCAAAGGCGCGGGCCGGGAACATGTGCCCCCCGGTTCCGCCTGCCGCGATGATGACCAGCCTTGCCTTCGTCTCTTCAGCCATACCGGCCCCTTGTGCGCGTGCCTTGACCGCGCACAAGTGCCAGCGCAAGGCCCAGTGTCAATCCCGTCCCCAGCATGGATGAGCCGCCATAGGACACAAATGGCAGCGTCATCCCCTTGGGCGGGATCAGGGCCAGATTAACAGCCAGGTTTATGGCTGCCTGAAGACCGAAAAGCGTGAAGAGTCCGGCACTTGCGGCACGGGCATAGCCATCCTGCACGCGCGCTGCCGCGCGAAAGCCGCGCAGCACCAGCAGCGCAAACACGGCCAGCAGGACGATCGCCGCGATCAGGCCGAACTCCTCGGCCATGACAGCGAAGATGAAGTCGGTATGCGCATCCGGCAGGCGCGCCTTCACATGGCCCTCGCCGGGGCCGACGCCGAACAGGCCGCCGCGCGCGATCGCCTCGGCGGCGCGGTCGATCTGCGAATGGTCGCCCTCCTTCATGGCGAAGAAGCCGTTGAGGCGGGCACGTACGTGCGGCAGCAGCGCATAAAGGAGTCCCGCGAGCGCCGTTCCGCCGCCGGCAAAGGCCGCCGCCCATTTCCACGGCAGGCCGCTGACGAAGAACGTCACGATGAAGGCGACTGTCAGCAGGAAGGACTGGCCGACATCCGGTTGCAGCAGCAGCATGCCGACCGTCACGGCGAAGAAGATGAAGGCGACCGCTTCCCATATCTGGTTCGGATATTGCTCGCGCTGCGCCAGCAGCCAACCCGAGATAACGATCAGCGCCGGCTTGGCGAGTTCGCTCGGCTGCAGCGAGAAGCCGGCAATCCGGATCCAGCGCTGTGCGCCCTTCGCTTCGTGCCCGCCGCCGATCAGGATGTAGACCATCAGGGCCAGCGCAATGAACAGGATGAAGGCCGCAACGCGCCGTGCCCAGGCCCGGTCCAGCATGCTGGTGCCGAGCATCAGCACCACGCCTGCTCCGGCAAACATGGTCTGCCGCACGGAGAAGAAATACGGATTGTCATAGCCGTACCGCGCCGCGGCCGATGGCCCGGCAGCAAGCGACATCAGAAGACCGATCGCGATCAGGAAGAAGGCCCCGCCAAGCAGGCCCCAGTCCACTGTTCGCCGCCACTCCGTGAACCAGGATGTGTCCGACCTGGCAAGAAGTGGCGTGGTGGCTACGTAACTCAAGCCAATTCCCTCAGCTCTGTGGGCATCATCGCCTCCACGATCGACCGGAACGTATCGCCCCGGTGTTCAAAGTCGCGGAACTGGTCGAAGCTCGCACAGGCGGGTGAAAGAAGGATGACCGGATTCGCATTTCCGGCATTCCGGGCGTCGCGGAACGCAGCCTGGACGGCATTGTCGAGCGTTCCGCAGGTCTGGGTGGCCACCTTGCCCTTCAGCGCTGCGGCGAAATTCTCCTCCGCATCGCCGATCAGGTAGGCCTTGGTGATGCGCGGGAAATAGGGCGCGAGCGGCGTGATGCCCTCCGCCTTGGCCACGCCACCGGCGATCCAGTAAATATTGTCATAGGACTTCAGCGCCTGCTCGGCCGCCTGCGCATTGGTCGCCTTGGAATCGTTCACGAAGCGCACGCCGTCGATCGTGCCGACGAGTTCCATCCGGTGGGCAAGGCCCGGGAAGGTGCGCAGGCCGTCCATGATCGCCTGCGGATCGAGCCCGAGCGCCCGGCAGGCTGCGTAGGCTGCCGCCGCGTTCTGGTGGTTGTGCTTGCCGGGCAGCGCCATGCATTCGGACAGGTTGCCCACCAGCACCGCGTTGCCGGACGCGCTGTCATACAGCTTCCCGTCGACCGCGCTGACTCCGCGGCCGAGTGCATAGCTGGACGAGACCTGCATCACCCGCGCCGGCCCGCGCGCCGACAGGCCGATCGCGATCGACTGGGTGATCACGTCGTCAAAGCCGATGACGGCCGTGTCCCTGTCGGTCTGGTTCAGGAAGACGCGCATCTTCGCCGCCTGGTAGCCTTCCATGCCGCCATGCCGGTCGAGATGGTCGGGGCTCATATTGAGCAGAACGGCGACATCGCAATGCAGGCTCTTCACCAGGTCCAGCTGGTAGGAGCTGAGTTCCAGCACGTAGATCGCATTGGCATGCAAGGCGGCAAGGTCCAGCACACCCGTGCCGATATTGCCGCCGATGCGCGCATCACGCCCGGCATGCTTCAGGATGTGTCCGATCAGGGCGGTCGTGGTGGACTTCCCGTTCGTACCGGTGATGCCGACGATTTTCGGACGCGCCCGTTCGGGCAACGCCTGCACGGCGCGGGCGAACAGCTCCATGTCGCCGACGATCGGCACACCGGTCATCTCCGCCATGCGCACGATGCGGTGCGGCTGCGGGAATTTGTACGGAATGCCCGGCGACAGGACGAGCGCGGCAAAGGTCTGCCAGTCGCGCTTGTTGATGTCCGACAGGGTCAGGCCCGCGGCTTCGGCCTTGGCTCGGGTCTCTTCATTGTCATCCCAGGCATGAACACGCGCACCGCCGGCCTTCAGGGCCTTGGCAGCGGAAAGGCCGGTGCGGCCAAGGCCGAACACCGCGACATCCCTTCCTGCGTATTCCGTGATCGGGATCATGGCCGCGCGCTCACCTCAGCTTCAGGGTCGCAAGGCCCGCAAGGGCGAACAGGACGGACAGGATCCAGAACCGGGCGACGACACGCGTCTCCGGCCAGTTCTTCTTCTGGAAGTGATGGTGCAGTGGCGCCATCCGGAAGATGCGCTTGCCTTCGCCGGTCATCCGGCGCGTCAGCTTGAACCAGCCGACCTGCATCATCACGGACAGCGCTTCGATGACGAACAGACCGCCGATCACGACCAGCGCGAATTCGTGTTTCGTCGACACCGCGATCACGCCCAGCATTGCCCCCAGGCCAAGCGAGCCCGTGTCGCCCATGAACACCTTGGCCGGATAGGCATTGTACCAGAGGAAGCCCATGCCGGCGCCGATCATCGCGCCGAGCAGCACAGTCAACTCTCCCGCACCGGGTGCGAACTGGATGCCGAGATATTCCGCGAAGACGAAGTTGCCGGTGAGATAGGCGATCAGGGCATAGGCGGCGGCGGCAAAACTCATCGGCACGATGGCAAGGCCGTCGAGGCCGTCTGTGAAGTTCACCGCATTGGCGCTGCCGACGACCACCACCATGCCGAACAGGATGAAGTACATGCCGAGCGGCAGGAAATAGTCGTTGACGAACGGCACCGCGACGCCGCCGGAAAAATCGGGGTCGGCGGGCGTGATACTTGTCTTCGGGGCCAGCGTCGCAATTTTTTCCGCCAGCGGATTGAGGGCGCCCCACTCGGCATGACCGGCCGGCGTGTGGGCGCCGTGCAGGCCCATGATGAAGGCGCAGGCGAGCGCCGCAATGCCGAACCCGGCGAGCAGACGGATGCCGGCCGAAACGCCCGCATCCGTCTGCTTCGTCACCTTTGCATAGTCATCGAAGAAACCGAGCATCGCGTACGACACGGTCACGAACAGCGTCACCCAGATGTAGGGGTTCCTGAGGTCGGCCCAAAGCAGGGTCCCCGACAGCAGGCCCAGCCAGATGATGAAGCCGCCCATGGTCGGCGTGCCGCGCTTCTCCAGCTGCTGCTCCAGAGAGAGGTCGCGGATCGGCTGGCCCTTGCCCTGACGGGCGCGCAGCAAATTGATGATCATGTCACCGAACACGACCGACACGAGGAACGCCGTCACCACGGCGGCTCCCGTCCGGAAGGTGATATAATTCAGAAGGTTGAAGAGGCCGCTGTCGGCGGCAAGCCATTCATACAGCATCACCCTGCCCCTGCAGCACCTTCTGCGCTGCTGACCATCTTGCCCATGTCTGCCGCCGCGCTCCATTGGCGCAGGCGGTCTGCGAGTTTGCCCATCCCGGAGGCATTCGACCCTTTGATCAAGAGCACGTCGCCAGCGCGAAGTGCGTTTTCCACTGCTTCAGTCAGCTCGTCTGCTTTCGGCGCCCAGACCTGCTGCAGGTCCGGCGGCAGCGCCTCGGCGAGGTGAGTCATTTTGCCGCCCGCCAGGAAAACCCCGGCCACGCCCGCCTCCACCAGCGGGCCCGCAAGTCCGGCATGTTCCGCATCCGACGTTTCGCCGATCTCCAGCATCTCGCCAAGCGCGACAAGGCGTCGGCCGCTGCCCCTGAGCTTCAGGCCAGACAGCGCAGCACGCATGCTGGCGGGGTTGGCATTGTAGGCATCGTCGACCAGCGTGAAGTGTCCGCCACCCGGCAGGGCGAGCCGCTCGGCCGTGCCGCGTCCGGGCGGCGGCGCAAAGCCGCTCAGCGCCTCGGCACAGGCTTCGACCGAGGCCCCCGTCCGGGTCGCTGCCAGAAGCGCGGCGGCGACATTGTGCGCCCAGTGTGCGCCGACGGCCTCGACGATCACCAGCACCGGCTTGCCCACCACGTCGACCTGGATCCGGCTGCTCACGCCATCGGTCTCGTAACCGACGATCCGGGCGGTTGCGTCCTCGGCCCGGCCGAAAGATTCGAGCGTTCCCGTCGGACAATAGTCGCGCGCCCGGCCCGCGAGGTACTCGAAAAAGCCGTCATCAGCCGGCAGGATGAACGTCCCGCCTGCCTCAAGGCCTGCAAAGATATCGGATTTTTCCTGCGCCACTGCCTTCAGGCTGCCAAGGCCCTCGAGGTGCGCGCCGGCAATACAGGTCACAATCCCCGTATGCGGACGAACCATTTGGCTGCGCGGCGCGATCTCGCCCGGTGTCGACATGCCGATCTCGAAGACGGCACGTTCCGTTTCTTCCGGCATGCGCGCCAGTGTCAGCGGCACGCCCCAGTGATTGTTGAAGCTTTTCTGGTTCCAGTGTGCCGGGCCGAGCGCGCGATAGATGCGCGCCAGCATTTCCTTGACGCTGGTCTTCCCGGCCGAACCGGTAATCGCCGTGCGGTGCGCCCCGCAGCGGGCGCGCGCCGCAATGCCCATCAGCTCGAGCGCCGCCAGCGTGTCGTCCACGATAACCTGCGGTCCTTCGCCCACCTTGCGGGAGACAAGGGCCCCGGCAGCGCCGGCTCTGAAAGCCGCCTCCACGAAATCATGCCCGTCGCGCTGGTCCTTCAGGGCGACGAACAGGTCGCCCGGCTGCAGGCTGCGCGTATCGATGGACACCGTGCCGGTCACGGCAAAGGACGCCGTCTCCGCGCCGCCGGTGGCAAGGGCAATGTCGTCGGAGGTCCAGAGCGGCTTGGTCATGCACGCTCCGCTTCCAGCGCGGAGAGCGCCGTTTCCTGGTCGGAGAAGGGATGGATGTCCTTGCCGATGATCTGGCCGGTCTCGTGCCCCTTGCCGGCGATGACCAGCGTGTCGCCCTTCTTCAGCTCCGCGATGACGGTGCGGATCGCCTCGGCGCGGTCGCCGATCTCGCGCGCACCGGGACAGCCCGCCAGCACCTGTCGGCGGATCTCCGCGGCATTCTCCGTACGCGGATTGTCATCCGTCACGATCACGTCGTCGGCCTGGCGTGCAGCAATCTCACCCATCAGCGGGCGCTTCTTGGCATCGCGATCACCGCCGCAGCCGAAGATCACCTTCAGCCGCCCGGCCGTATGCGGGCGCACGGCGCGCAACAGCACGTCGAGCCCGTCCGGCGTGTGAGCATAATCCACGAACACCGCCCCGCCGCTTTCGGTCTTGCCGACGAACTCCATCCGGCCCTTCACCGGCTGCAGATGGGCGAGGCCCTCGGCGACATCCGGGAACTCCATCCCGAGCGACAGGCAGATCGCCGCCGCGGCCAGCGCGTTCAGCGTCTGGAACTCGCCGATCAGCGGCAGCTCGATGGGTTTCTGCTCCTCGTCGCGCCAGAACAGGTTCAGCACCTGGCCGGTCGCACGCGGCATGATCTCGTCGATCCAGAGGTCCTCGCCGCGCCAGCCGAAGGAAACAATCGGCATCTGCCGGCCGAGCCCGGCCGCCTCGAAGGTGTCGCGCTGGTCGCTGTCGGCATTGACGATCGCCGGGATGCCCGGCCGGCCGAGATCGCGGAACAGGCGCAGCTTGGCGTTGAGGTAGTCGTCCATCGTCGCATGGTAGTCGAGATGGTCCTGCGTGAAGTTCAGGAAGGCGACCGCCGAGAGGTCCACGCCGTCGAGGCGATGCTGCTCGAGGCCATGACTGGAGGCTTCCATCGCACAATGCGTCACGCCCTGCGCGGCGAGTTCCGCCAGCGTTTCGTGGATGGTCACCGGATCCGGCGTCGTATGTCCGACATCGATGCGGCCCTCCGGCCCGATCGCGCCGAGTGTGCCCATGGAGGCTGCCTTGAAACCGGCGCGCGCCCAGATCTGGCGGCAGAAATCCACCGTCGAGGACTTGCCATTGGTGCCCGTGACCGCGACCACATAGTCCGGCTGCGCGCCGTAGAAGCGCTTCGCAGCAAGCGCCAGGGCGCGGCGCGGTTCATCCGAGACGACATGTGCGACGCTGACGTCCCCTCCCCCGCCATCCGACAGCACGGCGACGGCGCCACGCCCGATCGCGTCTGCAATGAAGTTCCGCCCGTCGGCCAACGTGCCCTTGAGGGCGGCAAACAGGTAGCCCGGCTTCACCTTGCGGCTGTCCGCCGTCATCCCGGTGATGACAAGGTCGCCATGGTCGGCGCCGGGAAACAGGTCGTTCAGGGTGTGGGTCACAGCGAAGTCCTCTCATCCGTCGGTGAGCGGTACCTGTCGCCGGCAGGGCGGGGATCCTCAAAGCGTGGGGCGAGGCCGAGAAGCGGCGCGACACGTTCTATGATGCGTCCTGCGGTCGGTGCCGCGTTCTGGGAGGCCACCGAGCCTCTCTCACCGGCTTTCGGATCATCGAGTGTCACAATCAAGGCGTATTGCGGGCTGTCATAGGGAAAGATCGCCGCAAAACTGGAGATGTTGGCGCCGTCGTCATAGCCGCCCGGCACCGGCTTTTCGGCCGTGCCCGTCTTGCCGGCGACATGATAGCCGGCGACTTCCGCATTGCGCCCGGTGCCGTGCAGCACAGCCTCGCGCATCATCGCATTGACGATGTCGGCGGTCAGTGCGGACATGATCCGCACCGGCTCGGGCTTGCGGGTCTCGTCAACCACCAGCGTCGGCGGCACACGCTCGCCGCCATTGGCGAAGGCGGCAAAGGCCGACAGGAAGGCCATCGGCGTCACCGCGATGCCATGGCCGTAGGAGGCGGTGGCTGCGGTCAGGTCGTCGAACTTCTCCGGCAGGATCGGCGCAGCGCTGCCGGCCAGTTCCACCGGCGCCCGCTCCATCAGGCCCGCACGCTCCAGGAAGGCCTGCTGCCGGCGCGGGCCGAGCTTCTCATTGATGTGGACCGTGCCGATGTTCGAGCTCTCGGCGATGATCTTGGTGACATCCGCCGTCATGCCGATCGAATGCAGGTCCGAGATCGTATAGCCGCGCATCTCGATCGGGTCGTGCACGTCGAAGCTGTCGCCCGGACGGATCGCGCCGGACTCGATGGCGGCTGCCACGGTGAGCGGCTTGAACACCGATCCCAGCTCGTACACCGCCCCGGTTGCCCGGTTGAGGCGCGAGGGATCGTCCATCGGAGTTTCGGCCGACCGGTTGGGGTCGAAAGGCGGCCAGCTTGCGAGCGCGCGGACCTCGCCGGTGCGCGCCTCCATCAGGATCACGGCCGCGCCGTTGAACCCCTCATCGGCGGCCGAAGAGGCGAGCTCGGCTTCGACAGCAGCCTGCACGCCATTGTCGATGGTCAGGCGCACCGGCTCGCCGCCCGCCGCCAGCCTGTCGTTCATGCTGTATTCGATGCCGCCGCCACCCACACCGTCGACATTGGTGAAACCGAGGATATGACCCGCCAGCGTGCCGCGCGGATAGGAGCGGCTCAGCTCCTCCTCGAAGCGGAGGCCCTCAAGGCCAAGATTGAACACGGCCTCACGCTGGCGTGGCGTCAGGCTGCGCTTGACCCAGACGAACTGCCGGCTCTGGTCCGACAGGCGCGCCGTCAGCTCGGCAATGTCGATGTCGGGCAGCACGCCGGCCAGCGCCGTCGCGATCTCGTGTGGGTCCCAGATCTGCTTCGGGTTCGCGACCAGCGAATAAACCCGTACCGAAGTCGCCAGCATCTCGCCATTGCGGTCGACGATGTCAGCACGCGGATGTTCCAGCGTCTCCCTGCCTGCATACTGCGCCGCGGGCCGCGCCGGCGACAGGGCGAGATAGCCCGCCTTGCCGGCCAACACCACGAACAGCGCGCTGAGGCCAAGCCCCACGAGCCGCGTGCGATGCCGGGAGGCCTCCGTCATTGAGGAGCCTCCTCAGCGGCCTCGCGGGCCTCTTCCTCGGCAACCGGATCGACCGGCTTGCCGACCAACGCATCGAGGTCTCGTTCCCCGGCCATCTGTTCCGGCTGCGGCGGCGCCATGCCCAGCTCGTTGCGGGCGTACTCCTCGATCCATTCGCGCCGGCTCATATGCGACAGCTCGGTTTCGAGCGTCGCCTTTTCGTGGCGCGCATCCTCGATCTGCGCTTCGACCGACATCAGCTCGGCCGCCGTGTCCTTGGCGCCATATTTTGCGCGGTACAGGCTGAACACCAGCAGCCCGACAATGACGAGTCCCAGGATAAATGCACGGCGGCTCATGATGCCTCCTCCAGTTTCGAGAGGGGCGGCAGGCTCATGCCGTCGCTCGCCTCTCCGGACCGCGCCGGCGCATCCGTCCGGATCGCCGCGCGCAGCTTTGCAGAGCGTGCACGCGGATTGCCTTCCACTTCCTTATCCGATGGCAGGACGGCCTTTGCCGGCTCGAGATCGAAAGTCGGCTCGGGCCCCTTCCCCATCAGGGGCAGGTGGCGTGATCCGCCGGCATTGCGCCCGGCCCGGTCCCGCAGCCATTGTTTCACCATGCGGTCTTCCAGCGAATGGAAGGTGACAACCACCAGCCGCCCGCCGGGCTTCAGCAACCGCTCGGCTGCGACCAGCGCCCGGGCGAGTTCACCCAATTCGTCGTTCACATACATGCGGATCGCCTGGAAGGTCAGCGTCGCCGGATGGATCCGTGCGCCTCTTCGCCCGCCCACCGCGGCCTCGACCGTCTCGGCGAGATCCAGCGTGGTGCGGAACGTCTCCTCCTTGCGCCGCTGTACGATCTGGCGGGCGATACGGCGGGCCTGCTTCTCCTCGCCAAGGCGGAAGATGACATTGGCGAGATCGCTTTCCGGAAGCTGGTTCACCGCGTCCGCTGCCGTCGGACCGGCCGCGCCCATGCGCATGTCGAGCGGGCCGTCCCTGGTGAAGGAAAAGCCGCGATGGCTCTCGTCGATCTGGAAGCTCGACACGCCAATATCGAGCACGACCCCGTCAACCTGTTCGCAGCCGGCATTGCGGACCAGTTCGTCCATTTCGCCGAACCGGCCGAGCAGCGGGGTCAGCCGGTCGGTATGGGCAGCCAGTTCTTCCGCCCGCACGATCGCATCAAGATCACGGTCGATGGCAAAGACCTGGCATTTCGCCGCCATCAGGATGGCGCGGGTGTATCCCCCGCCACCGAAGGTACCGTCGACAATAATGTCGCCCTCCTTCGGGGCGAGGTGTTCCAGGACTTCGTCCAGCATCACCGGCTGGTGGCCGGCCGTGGCAGGGGGCAGGGTGCTGGCAGCCATCATCCCTCACCCCCGTCGACAAGCTTCAGGTCCGGATAGAAGCCACGCTCCTGCTGCCGCAGCACCTGGTTGTAGGCCTCGCCAAGCGCCTCGATCGTGTCGGGCTCGGCGGCCGTCTTCTCCATTTCGGTGTTGTAGGCAGTGTGGCGCTCGGGGTTCCAGATCTGGAAACTGTCCATATTGCCGGCAAAGGTCACGCGGCCCGAGAGCCCGGCCGTCCTGCACAGCTCCTCCGGCAGCTTGATGCGGCCGGTATCATCCATCTTGAGGTCGGCGGCGCCGGCGATGATGCGGGTGACGAGCGCCTTGCGGGCTTTCGACTGCGGGGCGAGCCGGGTCAGCATCGCCCTGTACATCGCCATCAGCGCCTCGCCGCCGCCCTCCAGGCAGCCCGAGCCATCCAGCGCCGGCCACAGGAAGATCCGGCTGCCGCCACCCAACGCCGCGCGGAAGGGTGCAGGGATGGAGACCCTGCCCTTTGCGTCAATAGCGCTCTCATAGGTGGAAACGAACACCCGCCAGCCCAATCTTCTTGCCTAAACCCCGCATGGGTAAACCATGTCTTAATCTGGAGTATCATGGGACAGCATGGGCCTCAATGGGCGTGAAGCTGGAATCAAAATATCCACAGAGCACTCACACGGGAACATGCCATGGACAGGCCGGGAACAAACCGGAACAGCCGCCTGGGCGGGCATGGGAAGACCTGATTTTTCCTTTTTGAATCAGTTCGCTGTGACACGCCAGCGATTCATCCACAGGCTCGTGAAAAATGACTGTCTTTTAAGACAGCATGCCCGGAAGTCGCGCACAGGCCCGGTGAGTCGCAGGCCGAGTCCTTCGGCTGGTCTTTGGCTGGACTTCCCGAACACTTGCCGGCTCGCCCGACGGCACGCCTGAAATCTGCCGGGCTGGCGCCGGGCAGCTGGATGAGCGTTGAAGGGAAGCGGCCCGGCAATCGGAGGGCTGGGAGGGGGATCGGTGCCTTGCGTCCCGATGGGGAAATAGGAACGCTTATGCTCCGGTTGCCGGGCCTTCTTTACCGTCCGGAGGGGAGCCCTCGGTGCGTGAGGTCGGGGGAGGAGGTGAACCCCAACCGGGCGGCATGCGAGTACTACGCGTGGCCCGCGACACGGTTCCCGACTTTTTTCACGATCTGCATTTCCGTTGCGGCGCCGGTTTGCCGCACCCCTGAAGCCAGAAACGAAATTGATAATCCGGTCGCCATACATAGATTGGCTCTATGCTGATCCCGACACTCCGCCAGCTCCAGTTCCTCGTTGCGCTCGGCGATACGGGGTCCTTTTCCCGTGCCGCCGAAGCCTGCCACGTCACGCAGCCGACCCTGTCGGCCGGGATCAAGGAGCTCGAGGAATTGCTGGGCGTCAAACTTGCCGAGCGCGAGGCGCGGGGCGCCCGGCTGACCCATGCCGGAGAGCTCGCCGTGCAGCGGGCCAGCGCCCTGCTCAACGATGCGCATGCCCTCGTTCAGGCGGTGCAGAGTGCCGGCGCCCTGCTGACCGGCCCCTTCCATCTTGGCGCTATCCCGACCATCGCGCCGTTTGTCCTGCCGCAGGCGGTCCAGGCCCTGAAATCGGCCTATCCGAAGCTCCGGCTCTACCTTCATGAAGACAAGACCGGTCGCCTGATCGACCAGTTGCGTTCGCGGACGCTGGATGCGGCCCTCATCGCCCTGCCCTGGGAGGCGCAAGGCATCGAGACCGAGATCCTGTTCGATGACGAGTTCGTCTTCGCGGCCCCCGCCGGGCACCCGCTGGCGAAAAAGAACGGTCTCGCGCCGGAGGACCTGTCGGGCGAAGACCTGCTGCTGCTCGAGGACGGCCACTGCCTGCGCGACCACGCCCTCTCAATCTGCCAGATGCGAACCGGCGAACGGGAGGGGCAGGTTGCCGCCACCTCGCTCGGCACGCTGGTCAACATGGTGGCGGGCGGCCTCGGCGTGTCGCTGCTGCCGAAGCTCGCGGTCGACCACGGCCTGTCGGTCGGCAGCGAAGTCGCCGTGCGCGACTTCGTCCGCCCGGTGATCGGCCGCCAGATCGGCATCGCCTGGCGCTCCGGCAGCCCGCGTGAAGCCGACGCCCGCAAGATCGGCGAAGTCGTCAAGACCGCACTCGCCGATCACTGATCGTCTTCGCGGTCGAATTTCGCCTCTACCCGGCCCGCCGCAAGCAGAGTATGGCGAAGCCAGTCCCCAAATCGCGTCCACGGATTCTCCCGATGCTCTCCGGCCCGTCTTCCCGCTGCAGGCCTGCCGCATGGGGCTGAACGATTCCTGGCGCGCCGCGATTGCAGCCGGGGCCGTCAACCTCGTCGTCGGGGCCAACCTGCCTTACCTGCCGGTCTGGATGGACAAGATCGGCGGCATGTCGGGCGCCGAGATCGCCGGTGCCGGCACGCTGGCCGCGCTGATCCGCATCGTCGCGGGACCGCTCGCAGCCGGACGCGCCCAGAGCCACGGCCTGCGCGCCACCCTGGCGACCGTAATGGCAGTCTGCCTCGCCGGTTATGCCCTGCTGTTTCCCGGCCTGCCGCATGCCGCGGCCTTCTTCGTCTGTGTCACCATCTACAGTGCAGCGAATGTGGCCGGGCCGCTGTTCGAGGCGGTGCTGGTGTATGGCACCCGCGCCACCCGCCCGGACTATGGCCAGGGCCGCGCGCTCGCATCAACCGCCTTCGTCACCGCCAACCTTGCCGGCGGCGCCATCCTGTCCGCCCACGGTCCGGACGGCGTCCTGGTCTTCCTCGCGGCGTCCGCTGGGCTCGCCTCGATCGCCCCGCTCTTCACCCGGCAGGGGGCCCGTCAGGTCCTGCCGAAGCGCACCGTGCTGAGCACTTTCCGCGAAGGCTTCGCGCTTTATCGCATTCCGTCGGTTTTCGCCTTCGTGCTTGCTGCTGCCCTTATTCAGGCCAGCCACGGCGCCTACTACTCCTTTTCCTCTGTGATCTGGGTATCGCAGGGCATCTCGGGATCCGGCGTCGGTGCGCTCTGGGCCATCGGTGTCACGGCCGAGATTGTGCTTCTTGTCTTCTCTGCCCGCCTGCCCCGTCGGCTCGGTCCGGTGGCGCTGCTCTGGCTCGGGGGTCTCGGCGCCATCCTGCGCTGGACGGCGGCCGGCTTCGCCCTGCCGCTGTTTGCCATCGCCCTGTTTCAGCCCCTGCATGCAGCCTCTTTTGCGCTCACCCATCTCGGCACGATGCGGTTCCTGCAGGCGACCCTGCCCGACGAGCGCCTGCCGCTGGCCTATGCCGTAAACGGCGCGCTCGTCTTCGGCCCCATCCTCGCCGCATCGAGCTTCCTGGCGGGTCTCGGCTATGATGCCCTGGCGCCGGGCGGCGTCGAAACGCAGGCGCGAATCTACTGGCTGATGGTGCTGGCGGCGGCGGCCGGCCTGGCCGTGGCGGCACTGAAGCGGCCCGTACCCGGACCTGCCTGAGAACGCGCGTCGCGCCCTACTCCGGCTCGTCCTCGTCCAGGAAATTCGCCAGCCGGTCGAAGCGCTGTTCCCACAGGCGCTTGCGCTCGTCGATCCACTGGCGCGCCAGCGACAGGCCTTCCGGATCGATCTGACAGGTCCGGACCCGGCCAGACTTCTCGGTACGGACGAGTCCGCTACGCTCCAGGATCTGGACGTGCTGTCCCACGGCGGCCAGTGACATCGCGAACGGCGCGGCAAGCTCGGACACGGCGGCTGGCTGCCGGCTCAACCGCTCGAGGATCGCCCGCCGGGTCACGTCGCCAAGCGCATGGAACACCGCATCGACCCGTGCATCATGTGCTTCTGCGTTCATGCCACCTCTTCCTCACGCATCCAGTTCCGCGGAAAGTTCGGCCAGCAGCGCCTCCTGTCCCATGCGGCGCATGTCCGGCCCGTCCGCCCCTTCGAAGAAGCCGGCCTGCTCGGTAAATACCAGCAGCGTCCCGCCATTCTCGTCCAGCAACTCCAACGTGACCTGGGAGGAGGAAATGCAGCTTCCGCCAATCGCCATCGTGTACGCGAAGACGATCCGCCGGTCCGGCACGATATCCATGTACACCGTGTCATTGATGCAGGTCGTGCCCTCCGGAAGCGGCTGGCCAGCCCCGAAGCGGTAACTGTACCGATCATGTCCGCCGACCCGGAAATCCATTTCAACGGAGTCGACGATCATGCTCGACCTGTCCGCATACCAGCGGCGTTTCTTGGCCGGATCTGCGAACGCTGCGAATACCTTGCCCGGGGGCGTCTTGTATCGCCGTTCGATGGTGAAGGAGGCATGTGTGACGGACGGGATCGGCATGGCGGTCGTTCCTTTGTTGAAGTTTTCACTTCAGTATTTGGGTGGCCGGGTTTAGTCAAGCAAAAACTTTAGTTTCCAGGCATCGACTCGAAGGCCGTCCCAGATCGCCTGATTTCGCTTGCGCATACTCCCATCCAGAATTAAATAACGTGTTATATAATGCGTTATATGGGGAGGTGCCAAATGACGGGGGACGTTCTGAGAGACGCCGGCTATCTCGGTCTCGCCAGCCGGCTGAAACGTCTGGCTGACCGGCTGCAGGCCGATGCGGTCGCGACGTTCGACACGCGCGCCTATCCCATCCAGACAACGCACTTCCCGCTCATCGCCGCGCTGGCGGCCAACGGGCCGATGGCTGTCGGCGCCGCCGCCGCCGCGATTGGTGTCAGCCAGCCCGCCATCACGCGCATCCATAATTCGCTCCAAAAAATGGGGCTGACGGGTACACGCCCGATCGGCGGCGACAACCGCCACCGCGAAATCTACTTCACGCCCGCCGGCGAAGCGCTTGTCGCCGACATGCGGGCCCATTTCTGGCCCGACGTTCGCGAGGCCGCCGAAACGCTCTGCGCCAGCCCGGACGGCGACCTGCTCGAACTGGTTGCCATGGTGGAGGACCGGCTCTCAGAGCGGCCCCTGCACGCGCGCATCGAAGATGCCGCGGCCGCGGCCGGCCTCCGCATTCTCGAGTTCACCGACGATCTCGCGCAGCATTTCGACCGGATCAGCCGTGAATGGGTGGAGGACATGTTCCGCCTCGAGGCGGAAGATATCGACATCATCGAGAACCCCCGTCGGCGCATCATAGACAAGGGCGGCATCATCCTCTTCGTGGAGCATGAGAGCCGCGGCATCGTCGGCACCTGCGCGCTGATGCCGATGGGCGAAGGCAGCTATGAACTGACCAAGATGGGTGTTCTGAAATCCGCGCGCGGTCTCAATGCCGGCAACTTCCTGATGAAAAAGATCCTGCAACGCGCCCGGCGGATGAAGATGACGGAACTCTTCCTGCTGACCAATGCGAAGTGCGAAGCGGCCATCCACCTCTACGAAAAGGCCGGTTTCCGGCACGACCCGGACATCATGGCCCGTCATGGTCACCGCTACCAGCGTTGCGACGTGACGATGTCCTACGCCCTGACCTCACCGGGCTGAATCAGAAGGCCTCCCGGCGCCGCTGACGCCGGGAGGCCTTCCCCGTTCCCCCCCGGAAACTGCTCGGGCCGTCAGCCCGCTTCGCGCTCGCGGACCTCGAGATCGTACTCGCGCACCTTGCGGTACAGCGTCGAGCGGCCGATGCCGAGACGGCGCGAAACTTCGCTCATATGCCCTTCATAGAATTCGATCGCATACTGAAGGATGTCGCGCTCGATATCCTGCAGCGAACGCAGTTCGCCGTCAGCATCCTTGATGGCTACCGGCGAAGCCGCAGCCGTCTCGGCGAAGTCGTTGGCCGCATGCGGTGCGGCCGGAACTTCATTGGCGGCGCGCGGCGCGGCCGGCAGGGCATCCAGGTCCGGCATCTGGCCGGAAATCTGCGGGAAGTCCTGCGGCTGCAGCATGTCGCCTTCGCACAGCACCACGGCGCGGAAGACAGCGTTTTCCAGCTGGCGGACGTTACCCGGCCAGTCGAAAGCATACAGCATCTTCAGCGTGTCGTCGGCGACACCCGTGATCTTGGTGCCTTCGCTGGCGTTGAAGCGGCCGATGAAATGGTCGACCAGGGCCGGGATGTCCTCGCGGCGCTCGCGCAGGCTCGGCATGTCGATCGGGAACACGTTGAGGCGATAGAACAGGTCTTCGCGGAACGTGCCTTCGGCAACCTGCTGGGCCAGGTCGCGGTTGGTCGCGGAGATGATCCGCACATCCACTTTGGTCGGGCGACGGGCGCCGACGGCATCCACTTCGCCTTCCTGCAGGGCGCGCAGCAGCTTGACCTGCGCGTCCAGCGGCAGTTCGCCCACTTCGTCGAGGAACAGCGTGCCGCCATCGGCCTCGACAAATTTGCCGAGCGACTTGGCAACCGCGCCGGTGAACGCGCCTTTCTCGTGGCCGAACAGGATCGACTCGACAAGATTTTCCGGGATCGCGCCGCAGTTCACCGTCACGAACGGCTTGCCGGCGCGCGTCGAGGCACCCTGGATGCACCGCGCCACGACTTCCTTACCGACGCCGCTTTCCCCGAGGATCAGGACCGGAATATCCGATGCCGCGCCGCGCTCGGCGAGGCGCAGGACCTGCCGCATCGGCGGTGCCGAGGCAATCATGTCGTCGAAGCTCATGCCGCCTTCGGCCTTGCGGGCAAGGCGCTTCACCTCGCCGCTGAGCGACTGCATCTTGAGGGCGTTCCGGATACTGACGACCACGCGTTCCGGATTGGCGGGCTTCACGATGAAGTCCACCGCGCCACCGCGCATGGATTGCACGATCGTGTCGATGCCGCTGGTCGCGGTGAGCATGATGACCGGCAGGTCCGGGCGCTTCGCGGCAAGCCGCTCCAGCGTCTCCATGCCCGACAGGCCCGGCATGGTGAGGTCCAGCAGGACCACATCGATGCCGTCCTTCGGATCCGCCGCCAGCGCAATTCCCGCTTCTCCATCCGGCGCGGTGCGGCAGGCAAACCCTGCCTTTTCGACCGCGGCCTGCAACAGGCGGCGCTGTGTCGGATCGTCGTCAATAACCAGAACGGTCTTGGCCATCTTGTCTATCACCCATGCTGTGCCGGGGGATCTTGTCGCCCGCCCTGGCGCTTGAAACTGGAGCAATGCGGGACAGGGACGTCCCACATCGTTACGCGCCGTTTTGACACATGGGGATGGAATTACGGTTGAAGGAATGGATGAAATTTCAAGGAACCCGAAATTTCCGTCCGCGCTGGCAAATGAGCGCGCTGCAGGCGTCAATGTTAACGGCTTCTTATTTAGTTTCACCTAGAACGCGAACTCAGAAAAAATAAAAACGGATGCACGGCGCAGGATGACGCGTGCGGTCCGGACGCAAGATGGAGCCGCCACCGTGCAGGCCGTTGAACATCCGCCCACCAGCGCGGCACTTGCCGGCATGCTGGAAGAGAACCTGCCCGCCCTGCGCGCCTATGCGCGCGGCCTTTGCGGCAACCCCACCCTGGCAGACGACCTCGTGCAGGACACGGTCCTGCGCGCCTGCGAAAAGCTGGACACGTTCGACCGCGACCGGCCGATCCGCCCCTGGCTGTTTGCCATCCTGCGCAATGAGTTCCTTCAGGATGCCCGGCGCAGCTGGCGCCGGATGGAACTGACGGAAGCCATCTGCGACCGCGAACTGCTGACCGACGCAACACCCGAATCCTGCAGCGATGCGCGGCGGATGCTGGAAATGGTCACCGCCCTGCCCGTCGACCTCCGCGAGTCCGTCTCGCTCGTCCTCGGTCTCGGCTTTACCTATGAAGAAGCGGGCGAAGTGTGCGGCGTGCCGGCCGGCACCATCAAGAGCCGCGTCAGCCGGGCGCGCTCGGCACTCGTCGCATCGTTCGAGGAACGCGCCGCGGGCCGCACGCCGACAGCGGCCTGACCCTCCAAATAGCTGAGGACACTGCGGAAGCCGCTTTCCGTGCGAATGCACCTGATGGCAAGCTTGGTCAAAGGCATGGCACGCAGGACGCGAGGCAGGCATGGCGCGTGATGACAACAAGCCCGGCGACGGCGGGAAGCCGATGAACCTGCCCGGCGTGGAGCAGAAGAGCGCATCAAAGGCGCTCAGCACGGCCCTCCGGAATACCTATGACTCCGTCCTCAACGAACCCGTTCCGCAACGCCTGACCGATCTGGTCGCCAGGATCCGCGCCGAAGAGGAACGGCGACGGAAGCGCGACAACTGACCACAGAAATTCGTGAAATTTCATCGATCTGCTGCACGCCACTCTAAGATGTTAGCGATAGAACTCTGCTCAAACATGCCTGCACTGCGGCCAGCCCGATAGCGGCCGCACCGGCATTCGAGGAGAGGCACGATGGCCGGACCCATCGCACGTTTTATTCGCGACACGCGCGCCAATAACGCGCTGACCACAGGTATTGCGATCCTTCCCATGATCGTCGTCGTCGGCATGGCGTTCGACATGTCGATGATCGAAAGCCGCAAGCGCGACCTGCAGAGCGCCCTTGATTTCACGATGCTCTCGGCCGCTGCCGGAGACCTGAACAGCTTCAACACCCGTGTCGATGAGTACTTCGATTCGAACACGTATGATTTCAACGGCCTCTCGCCCGAGGTCAGCGCTAGCTATGACGACACCGGCACCCGCATCGTCTTCGACGGAACGGCCAGCGCCTGGGTGCCGACCACCTTCCAGGGCCTGATTGGCCGCGCCAGCGTCAAGGTCACAGTCACCTCCGAAGTCTCGGCCACAAAGGGCACAGGCGGCGCGCAAGGCTGCATCTGGGTCGTTGCGACCAACAAGAGCCAGGCGCTGACGTTCAACTCCGGCGCAGACATCGTCTCGCCCGACTGTCAGATCAACGTGCACTCCACGGCCTCCAGCGCAGCCGTGTTCAACTCGGGAATCACGCTCGATGTCGACAAGGTCTGCGTCGCCAGCAGCAGCGTCATCAACAATTACGGCACCCTGCCCCCGCTGGAAACCAACTGCACCGTCGTCCCGGACCCGTTCGCCGCGAGCATTCCGCAGCCGTCTGCCGGCACCTGCACCTACAGCAACCTGAATATCAGCGGATCGACCACGCTCAATCCGGGCACCTACTGCGGCTGGGTCAACTTCAACACCAACTCCACCAACACGATCACCTTCAATCCCGGCCTCTACATCATCAAGAGCGGCGGCTGGAACGTGAATGGCGGCAAGTGGCGCGGCACCGGTGTCAGCTTCTATTATGCCGACACGTCCAAGATCCAGTTCAACTCGGGCGTCGACTTCGACGTCAGCCCGCCCACCAGCGGCACTTATGAGAACCTGATCTTCTTCGAGAAAAAGGGCCTGTCGAATTCGCAATTCGTGCTCGACGACAGCAATGGCTTCAAGACCAACGGCCTGATCTGGCTGCCGAGCCGCGACACGACGTGGAACTCGGGCTCCCAGCTGCGCTCGAATGCCGTAAGCATGGTGTTCAACTCGCTGATCCTGAACAATGTCAATTGGGATCTCGATGCCGGCGTCAGCACGGGTTCCTCCTCGAGCAGCGGAATCGACGGCACTGCCCTGCGTCTCGATCGCTAGGCATCCGGCCTGAGCGGGCCCGCTGCGGGTCTAGAACGGGCGACCCTGATTGTCGGGCGGGTTGCCGAGGCACGTCGCGCTGCCATCACAGCTGTCCGTGATTTTTCCCAGCAGTTCGAATGGCAGCGGCTGCCGGAACTGGGCGCCGATCGTCTGGTTGAGCTGCCAACGCCACTCGCACTCGATACGCGCGGACTTCAATTCGCCGGGAAGTGTCAACGCCAGGTGGAACCGGCGGGACCTGTCCGGCCAGTTCGGGAACTCCAGTTTCACGCCGTTTTGTGAAAGGTCGCGCACCTTGACCTTTTGCGCGATCGAATTGCCTTCCGGGATGTACCAGGCGCAGAACTCCGTCTCGACCCGCTCTTCGCGCCGTATGTCAGCTGACTGGTTGACCGCTTCAGGCATGAGCATCCCCAATGAAGCCCGTATTTCTTATTATACATGAAAAAGCCAATTCGTTCCGCAAAATATTCTACTTTTGCGATTATTTTTCGCGCCACTCACGAATTGTAATATTTTCAGCAGGTTGCGCGAGGGCTTGCCGGCCTGGAAGCCTGATCCGGGCAGCCCGCCCGCGCCTTCCGTAGCTTATCGCAGCAATACCAGCACAACGACGCCGGCGGCGATCAGCGCCACGCCGCCAACCTCACGCGCCGTGATATGTTCCTTGAAAAACAGGATGGAGGCAGCGAGCGTGAACACGACTTCCACTTGTCCGAGCGCCCGCACATGCGCGGCATTCTGCAGGGTGAAAGCCGTGAACCAGCCGAATGAGGCGAGCATGCCGGTAACGCCGACCCAGCCGGCAGTCCGCCACGCCCCGAACACCCGCCCGATCTCGGCCGGCTCCCTCAGGGCGAGCCAGCCCAGCACCGCGACCGCTTGGAACGCCGTGACGAAAGCCAGCGTCGCCCCGGACCGCAACAGCACGTCGTCTCCCGGAAGTGACAGGGACGCGGCCCGGTATGCGACCGCCGACAGGCCGAACAGGCCGCCGGACACGATGCCTCGCCAGGCATTCGCATCGAGGCGCAGCGGCGCATTACCGCTGAGGCCCGGCACCGAGACCAGCATGACGCCCGCCAGGCTGACCACGATCCCCATCACCGCGCCGGCCGACAGGTGGTCACCCAGCAGGACGAGGCCGAACACCGCCGTCTGCAGCGGCTCGGTCTTGGTGAAACCGTTGGCGACAGCGAAATTGGTCCGCGCAAACAGGCTGATCAGCAGGCCGGTGGCGACGATCTGCGACAGCCCGCCCGCCATGCCGAACAGGAAGAAGCGGCCAGGCGCCTGCGGCACGCCTCCCCTGTCGGCAGCGACGAGTGCGAACAGAAGCGCGGCCAGCGGCGCGGCATAGACGAAGCGCGTCGCCGTCGTCCCCCATGTGCTGAGCCGCCCCTTGAGGGATTTCTGCAGCATGGAGCGCAGGTTCTGGAAGAAGGCCGCGGCAAGCGTGACCGGAATCCACAATTCCATGCGTTCTGTCCGGAGAAGGTTTCAGGGCGCAGCAGACTTTCCCGGCGCGTCGCCGCCGGGAACAGGCCGCAAACGGATGAAATCAGGCAGCCCGGCTCTTGGCCTTGCGGATCTCAAGCTTGTTGACCGCGTGGAGATACGCCTTGGCGCTCGCCACCAGCGTGTCTGGGTCCGACGCCCGGCCCGTCGCCATGAAGCCGTCGGCGTCGTTGAGGCGTACCGACACGGTCGCCTGCGCATCCGTTCCGCCGGTCACCGCATGAACCTGGTAAAGGTCCAGCCGGCCGCCATGCGGAATCAGCGACTTGATCGCATTGAACACCGCATCCACCGGGCCATTTCCGCGCGCGATCGCGAACTTTTCCTCGCCATTCACCACGAGATCGATTTCCGCCGTCTGCGGACCATCCGTGCCCGCGACGACACGCAGGCGCTTGAACATCGCACGCTCGCCGTCTTCCGCCAGCTGGTCGTCGACCAGTGCGACAATGTCGTCGTCGAAGACGTGCTTCTTCTTGTCGGCCAGTGCCTTGAAGCGCTTGAAGGCATCGTTCAGCGCCTCCGGCTCAAGCACGTAGCCCAGCGATTCCAGCTTGTCGCGGAAGGCATGGCGACCGGACAGTTTGCCCATGACCAGCGAGGTCTTGGCGACGCCGACATCTTCCGGCTTCATGATCTCGTAGGTTTCCGAGTTCTTCAGCATGCCGTCCTGGTGGATGCCGCTTTCATGCGCGAAGGCGTTCTTGCCGACGATGGCCTTGTTGTATTGCACCGGGAAACCGGTGATGCGGCTGACCATGGCCGAGGCACGCGCGAGATATTCGCTGCGCACACCGGTCTCATAGGGCAACGTGTCGCTCCGCACGCGCAGCGCCATCACGATCTCTTCCAGCGCCGCATTGCCCGCCCGCTCGCCAAGGCCGTTGATCGCGCACTCCACCTGCCGGGCGCCATTGGCGACCGCGCTGATGGAGTTCGCAACGGCGAGGCCGAGATCGTTATGGCAGTGCGCCGACCAGATCACCTTGTCGGAATTGGCAACCGTCTCGATCAGGCGCCTGAACAGGCGGCCGTATTCGTCCGGATGGGAATAACCCACCGTGTCCGGAATATTGATCGTGGTCGCCCCGCTCTGGATCGCAACGTCGATGCACTTGCACAGGAAGTCGAATTCGGTGCGCGTCGCGTCCTCGGCGCTCCACTCGACATCGTCGACCAGGTTGCGGGCCTGCGCGACCGAGCGGCCGACCGCTTCCAGCACGGCATTCGGGCCCATCTGCAGCTTGTGCTTCATGTGCACGGGGCTGGTGGAGATGAAGGTGTGGATGCGCGGCCGGGCGGCGTTGCGCACGGCGGCGGCGCAGCGCTCGATATCGTTGGGGGTCGAACGCGAGAGGCCGCAGATGATCGCTTCTTTCGAGCGGCGGGCGATTTCGCTGACGGCGGCAAAGTCGCCCTCGGAGGCGGCCGGGAAACCTGCCTCGATGACGTCGACGCCCATGTCCTCCATCAGGGCGGCGAGTTCGATCTTCTCGCCATGGGTCATGGACGCGCCGGGCGACTGTTCGCCATCGCGCAGGGTGGTGTCGAAAATGCGGATGTGTTCGGGTTTGCTCATTGCGGGCGGCCTGGTGTCTTTGAAACTCGTGAAGGGGCGATTATCCTGTCCCCTGACCGCGCGCCTGCCCTTCAGATACGGGCAGCCGACACCGACCAGGGGCCGGTAAGAAGCAGGCATAGGGGCAAATTCTTGCGCATCACGGCTTATTCCGCCGAACCGGCCGCATTGTCAACCTGATCCTTGCCGATCAGCGCAACAGATTGCCTTTGCCGCTCGTCCCGCCGGCGCATCCAGACGGCCACCGCTGCATAGACGGCAACGCCGGCCAGGGCCGTCGCGATCGCTGTCACCGGATTGCCGGCCAGCGCCGCGATCAGGCTGCGCCCGGCAAAGGCGATCAGCAGGATCTTCGGCACGATGCCGATGGCCATGCCGGCCCAGTATGGCAGGAAGCCTGCCCGGCTGACCCCGAACGCCATGTTCACCATCAGCGGCGGACCGGTCGGCACGTTGCGCACCACGGCGCTTGCCACGAACGCATTGCGCCCGATGAAACCTGCCATCCGATTGGCTGTCCTGCCCGCATAGCGGCGGAACATCTCCTCCCCCGCGAGGCGCCCGACCCAGAAGGTCAGCGCGCCCGAAGCCATGGTCGCGATCCAGGCGTAGGCGGCCCCGGTCCACGGCCCGAACACCGCCACGGCCAGCGCGATCAGCGCGAATTGCGGCATGCCGAAAAACGCCGCGGCGCAGAACACCACAATCAGCGCCGGCAGGCCCCACGGGCTGTCGCCCATGCCTTCCATCCAGCTGTCCAGCGCCGCGCCGTCCGGCAGCACGCCGAGCTTGCCGAGGGCGAACACGCCCAGCACAAGCGCCAGCAGCACGCCGCCAAGCAGCATGGCGCGCCGGGCCGGCTGTTCGGCGGCCGGAGAAGTCGGAAGCGGGTCGCTCATCCGCAAAGCGTGTGGTCCGGCAGCCCGCGCCCGTCAAGCATCCCACGGCGGCGAAACTGGTGTCCAAATCGTGGCGTGAGGCATCCGGCGCCCGGCAGCTACGCCCGGCGGGGCGGCACCACATCCCTGAAAGTGTCGAAGTCCTTCCATGCCGGTTCCACAGGAGCCCTGCCCGTCTGCGGCGTGTAGGGGGACTCAGTCGCAGCGCCGGCGTCATGGACATAGCGCGGACAATTCGGAAAGACATGCTCCGGCACGACCCGGACAATCGCCTGCGCACCCGCGAATTCCGCCATCATGGGATCATCGAAGACAACACGGGCCCGGCCATTGATGCGCAACCGTCTGGGCGACGCGTTCATCGTAATGAAAAGCAGCCCCACAGCGGGATTGACCTCAATGTTCCCCAGGCTGCGAAACATCCCGTTGCCGTCATAGTCGGGAAACACGATCAGCTCAGGCGTTATGGCCCTCACGAAACCTGCAGCCCCGCCCTTGTACGAACAGTCGGGACGGCCTTCCGCATCGGCCGTGGCCAGAAAGAAGAAGCCGGCTTGTCCAATGAAGTCCCGGTCGTCTTCCGTGAGGGACGTACGATGGGTGACGCTTTCCAGCCGGTCGGCGAGCGCTGAAGAGGCAAATCTGGCCTGAACCGAGCGATGACCTTCGTGATAAAAGCTCATCACATTCACTCCATTGGCGATCCGATCCTGGATATCCCAGTTCGGGGTGTTTGACGAGGAGCGAAGATTGCAATGCTGGAAGCAGACAAGGTGTTCGCCGGCTCAATCCCGGAGAACTACGACCGCTATATGGTGCCGTTGATATTCGCGCCCTACGCCGCGGATCTGGCGCGACGCGCCGTGTCGCTGTCGCCGGACGCGGTCCTCGAAGTCGCAGCAGGAACAGGGGTCGTCACCCGGGCGCTGGCCCCCGGACTTTCCGCAAGCGCAAGCTATGTCGTGACAGACTACAACCAGCCCATGCTCGACTTCGCCGCCGCGCGCCAAGGGCCCGACAGCCGCATCACATGGCAACAGGCGGATGCCATGGCGCTGCCGTTTCAGAATGCGGCCTTCGACCTCGTTCTCTGTCAGTTCGGCGTGATGTTCTTCCCCGACCGCGTCTCCGCCTATCGTGAAGCAAGGCGCGTTCTGAAGTCCGGTGGGCACTTCCTGTTCAGCACATGGGACCGTATTGAGACGAATGATTTCGCCGACGATGTAACCAATGCACTCGCAAGGCTGTTTCCGAGCGATCCGCCGCGTTTCATGGCGCGCACACCGCACGGGTACCACGACAAAGAGCTGATCCGCAGCGAGCTGGCGGATTCGGGGTTTTCCCGGGTCGCGATCGAAACAAGGGCGGAACAGAGCCCTGCGGCCTCCGCACGCATTCCGGCTGTCGCCTATTGCCAGGGCACAGTCCTGCGCAACGAAATTGAAGCGAGAGACGCGGACGGGCTGGAAACGGCAACGACGTATGTCGCGTCCGCAATTGCGGACAGGCACGGCCCCGGCGCGATTTCAGCCGGGATCCAGGCGCATATTATCCTGGCGGACGCTTAGGTGCGTGCCTTCCTCACAGACATCGCCGCGGCCGCATTCCTTCGCCCGGCCCGACGATGCAGTTGAACCTGTGCCGGCCGCCCGCTACCAAGCGCGCACCGTTACAGTGAAAGGCACTCCCCCATGACCCAGAGGCCCGACCTCCTCCCCCGGCACGACTGGACGCGCGCCGATATCGCCGCCCTTTACGACCTTCCGCTCGACAGCCTGATGGCGCGGGCACTTGAGGTGAAGCGCGCGAACTGGCCCGACGGGAAGATCCAGAAGTCGCAGCTCCTCTCGATCAAGACCGGCGGGTGCGCCGAGGACTGCGGCTATTGCAGCCAGTCTGCGCATTTCGACACGGGGCTCGACGCCGGCAAGCTGATGCCGCTGGATGAAGTGGTCACCTCCGCCCGCCGCGCCAAGGAGAATGGCGCCGACCGGTTCTGCATGGGCGCCGCCTGGCGCAGCCTCAAGGACCGTGACCTGCCGAAGGTGGCCGCGATGATTTCCGCCGTGAAAGCGGAAGGTCTCGAAACCTGTGTCACACTCGGCATGCTGGAGGACGGCCAGGCCGAGGCCCTGAAACAGGCCGGCCTCGACTATTACAATCACAACCTCGACACCTCGCCCGAATATTACGGCACCGTCGTCTCGACCCGCACCTATGAAGACCGGCTGGAAACGCTGGGCCGTGCCCGCCATGCCGGCATCAAGCTCTGCTGCGGCGGCATCCTCGGCATGGGCGAGAGCCGCGAGGACCGTATCGGCCTGATCCACGAGCTGTCGAAGCTGGCCCCGCATCCGGAAAGCGTCCCCGTCAACATGCTCGTCCCCATCGAGGGTACGCCGCTCGGGCAGAGCGCGCCGCTCTCCGTCATCGAAATGGCCCGGGCCATCGCCGTCTGCCGCATCGTGTTCCCGCAGAGCTGGGTGCGCCTGTCGGCCGGCCGCGAAGGCATGACCGAGGAAGGCCAGGCCATGTGCCTCCTGGCCGGAGCAAATTCCATTTTCGTCGGTGATCGCCTGCTGACGACCGACAACCCGGATGCCGACGAAGACGCCGCCCTCATGAAAGACATGGGGCTCGAAGCGGCCAGCCATAAAGACATGGAGCACGGCCGCAACAAGGTCACCCTGATCGGCTGAGCGGGACCTCCGTAACCTCCCGTATTGCGACTCTGGCGAAGCGGGCCGAGTGATGGCATGAATAGCCACGTAGTTGAGGGAGGCTAGTTATGGGGAACCTTCATTTCGACCCGCTCGCCATCGGCGCGCTTGTCGGTTTCGGCAGCCTGGTGCTGATCATGGCGGGAATCACGGTCTGGATCGTACGCAAGGCGTTTTCGGCGCCTGAGCCGGACGCGATCAAGCGGCCCGAGGAATAGTCGCCGCCACATGTCAGATGTCATCCGCCGCACGGG
The DNA here is from genome assembly GCA_020638455.1 of Hyphomonas sp. Lineage (GTDB taxonomy): Bacteria > Pseudomonadota > Alphaproteobacteria > Caulobacterales > Hyphomonadaceae > Hyphomonas. Next base: position 609,023 of record JACKIK010000001.1, read on the forward strand.
CGAAGAGCGACAGGCGTCGATCGAAGAAACCGCTGCGGCCCTCGAAATCGACGAGGCACTGATCAGTGATCTTGTCGACGACTTCTATACGCGCATCCGCGCTGACGCTCTGCTCGGGCCGGTGTTCGAGCAGGTGGTCGGCGATCATTGGGATACGCACCTGCCGAAGATGAAGAATTTCTGGTCCGCCGTCGCCCTCGGCACGAAGCGCTATGACGGCCGGCCGATGCCGGCGCACATGCGCCTGCCGGGTCTCACCGAAGCGCATTTCACGCGCTGGCTGACCCTGTTCCGGGAGACGCTGGACGAGCTTGCGCCCAATCCGGCGGCGCATGGCTTCTTCCTCGACCGCGCCTGCCGCATGGCAAACAGTTTCCGATTCATGATCTTCCACGCCAACGCGGATGTTTCGTGAAGGTATTGTGACATTTACACAAAACGGCCGGAATCCTCACCGCCACAGCTTGAAAAAACGCCCCGCTTGCGGCTGATGCACTGGCAACGGACCAGCACGCGAGGGGGCTCCTTATGACGGACGGTACCGAACCGAAGCTCGTCAAGGAAACACTCGACAAGGATCTCGCGAAATTCGGCAGGGCCGAAGCGGCGGTCAATGCCACCGCGCGCAGCGTTGTCGCGCCGGGCCTCGGCTTCCTCTTCCTGGCTGCCATTGTCGTCATCGGCGGCACGCTCCTGTCCGGACAGGACAACTGGATCCTGATCACAGCGGCCGCCGCCATCGGCGGCTACATGGCCCTGAACATCGGCGCCAACGATGTCGCCAACAATGTCGGCCCGGCCGTCGGCTCGAAGGCGCTGACCATAATCGGCGCCCTCATCATCGCGGCTGTCTGCGAAAGCGCCGGCGCCCTGCTGGCCGGCGGCGACGTCGTTTCAACCATCTCCAAGGGCATCATCAGCGCGGATGCCGTGCCGTCCGCCGATACTTTCATCTGGCTGATGATGGCGGCGCTGATCTCTTCCGCCCTGTGGGTGAACCTTGCCACCGTGCTCAACGCGCCGGTCTCGACCACCCATTCCGTCGTCGGCGGCGTCATGGGTTCCGGCATCGCAGCGGCCGGCTTCGGCGCGGTCAACTGGCCGACCATGGGCAATATCGTGGCGAGCTGGGTGATCTCGCCGATCATGGGCGGCGTCATCGCCGCCGTGATGCTCGCCTTCATCAAGACGGTGATCATCTACCGCGATGACAAGATCGCCGCCGCGCGCCGCTGGGTGCCGATGCTGATCGCCCTGATGGCGGGCGCCTTCGGCACCTACATGTCGCTGAAGGGCCTGAAACACCTCGACCTGTTCAAGGATGTCGACCTGCCGAAAGCCCTGCTGATCGGCCTCGGCGTCGCCATTGTCGCCTGGCTGATCGCGCACCCGGTGATCAGGCGCCAGTCGCGCCACATGGAAAACCGCAACCAGTCGCTGCGCCAGCTTTTCGTCTGGCCGCTGATCTTTTCCGCCGCCCTGCTCTCTTTCGCCCACGGCTCCAATGACGTCGCCAACGCCGTCGGCCCGCTGGCTGCCATCGTGCACACGGTGAACGCCGGCGAGGTCGCCTCGAAAGTGCAGATCCCCTTCTGGGTCATGCTGATCGGCGCGTCCGGCATTTCCTTCGGCCTCGTCCTGTTCGGGCCGAAACTGATCCGCACGGTCGGCCAGTCGATCACCAAGCTGAACCCGATGCGCGCCTACTGCGTCGCGCTCGCCGCCGCCGTCACCGTGATCGTCGCCAGCTGGCTCGGCCTGCCGGTGTCCTCCACGCACATCGCCGTCGGCGGCGTGTTCGGTGTCGGCTTCTTCCGCGAGTGGTACACGGCAAATTCGAGGCGGCGCCTTGCCTATGTGCACGGGCGCTCGCCGAAGCATCCGGAGAGCCGCTCAAAGGGCCTCACCAACCAGCGCAACGGCCGCAAGCTCGTCCGCCGCATCCACTTCTGGCAGATCGCCGCCGCCTGGATCATCACCGTCCCCGCCTCCGCCGCCCTCAGTGCCGGCATCTTCCTCGCGCTCGAACGCCTGTTCGGCGTGGTTTGAGGCGCGCGGCGCCTTCCCCCGCAAAAAGCCAAACAGCCCCGCCGGTTTCCCGGTCGGGGCTGCGCATGGTCCGTCTGGAAAACCGGCCGGGACGATCAGGCCGCCGTGCCGTTCGGCGTCAACTTGTCGATCACACCCGGCAGGTGCTGGGCGATCTGCGCCAGCATGTCCTTGACCGGCATGCCGGCCTTTGTCGCCAGCTGTTGCACCGTGTCAGGCCCGAGGGCGGCGTGCACCTGATCGGGCGTCACCGGCTTGTTGGGCCCCATGCCCACCCAGGACTGCGCCTCCTTGCCGAGCCCGCTCTGTTCGAACTTCTGCACGATGCCCTTCACGCCGCCCTGCTTCTCGATGGCGCCTTTCAGCAGCAACAGCATCTCGGCGCCGGCGGCACCGGCGACAACGTTTTTTACGATTCCCATGGAAATCTCTTCGCTTTTCGCGTCTAGCGGGGATGCTCCAAAGCTCGCAGGCGCGGCGGCATCCCGGCACCGCACCGGTGTGCAGGCGTTGCCAGAGCCCAGCCCCGGACTTCCTGCACCCCCAAACCTACGCCCCCACCCCACCCATGGCGAGTGTCTTCTTTGTAATTGTGTGTGTGCGGAGGGCTGAAGTGTGCTTCTTGTGAGAGCCGCTCCGATCCACCCTGCCGACTAATCTTGCCAGCCTCGCTCCGAAGCCCGATCGCTTGCCCGCTCGAACAGCATGTCCAGCATCCGGTCCAACTTTTCAGGCGCTTTCATCGACTTTGGGAATGCCAGGTCATCTTTCGTGGCGAGGCCGCTCTCCTTCAAGACCTTCTGAAGTGCAGGCGCCTTTAGCGTAGCGTATATTCTTCTAAATGTGTCCTGATCGTATCGCACGACCAACTCTACAGGACTTATCGACATTATGTCGTCTTGTCCTTCAAATAGCACAGGAACACCCAGCGCCAGCAGCAGGCGATTCCTGAATCCGGCGTTCATGTCCGCTTCTTCAGCAACCACCGCCAGAAAGCGCTTCAGAGCTTGGTCGGGCGAAAGGGTCTTACGTGTTGTCATCTGACGTGTCTCCTATTCTGGAATATGTGCCAGAAACCGGACCACTTCATCGCCCAGTTCCTTCACGCTGCCTCTTAGATTGCCGTACTTCGATCCAAACCGGCGGCGACTGTCGGGCGCAGGGCGTTGCACCCAACGATGGGCTTGCGAGGAATCTTTGATCGAAACGCTCAGCGGAACAAATCCGGCCTTGCCAACACTTGTTCGCACTTCGCGCCGTTCTTCAATCGCCCCTTTCTGACTAACTCGCGTGAAAAGCACTCTATGACGCTCGGGATTCCAGACACCTGCTCTGCCCCCAAGAAACTGGATCGTTTCGGCTTAGAGTTTCCGGTATCCTGGAGCCTGGCTGGGAGGAGACAGAAGGATGCGAGCATCGAAGTTCACGGACGCGCAGAAGGCGTTCATTATCAAGCAGGGCGAGTCTGGGATTCCGGTGGCGGAGATCTGCCGTAAGGCCGGGATCAGCCAGGCGACGTATTTTAACTGGAAGAAGCGTTATGGCGGCTTGATGCCATCCGAGATGAAGCGTCTGAAGGAGCTCGAAGACGAGAACACCCGACTGAAGCGGATCGTCGCTGATCTTTCCCTCGACAAGGAGATGCTGCAGGACGTGCTCAAACGAAAGACGTAAGGCCTGGTCGTAAGCGGGAGCTCGTCAAAGAAGCGGTTCGGGAATGGGGCATGTCGATCCGGAGGGCCTGCAGCAATCTGCTGCTCGACACGTCCACCTTCCATTACCACTCTCGGCGACCCGACCAGGCCGCGTTGAAAGAGCGCATCAAGGAGATCTGCGAGACACGCGTGCGGTATGGCTACCGTCGCGTCCACGTCATGCTGAGACGGGAGGGATGGTTCGTGAACCAGAAGAAGGTCAGACGGCTTTACAACGAGCTGGGCCTGCAATTGCGCAACAAACACCCGAAGCGGAAGGTGCGAGCCAAGCTCATCCGGGATCGTCAGGAAGCTGTCTCGCCGCTTGAGGTATGGGCAATGGACTTTGTCCACGACCAGTTGGCAACTGGACGAAAGTTCCGCATTCTGACGGTTGTCGACACTTGGTCAAAGTATGTTCCGGCGATCGATGCGCGCTACACCTATCGGGGTGAGGATGTCGTCCAGACGATGGACCGGATCTGCAGCCAGACAGGTTACCCCAAGATGATCCGGGTCGATCAGGGTTCCGAGTTCATCTCACGGGATCTCGATCTCTGGGCCTATGCGAACGGTGTCACCCTGGACTTCTCACGTCCCGGCAAGCCGACTGACAACGCGTTCATCGAGGCGTTCAATGGCAGACTTCGTGCGGAGTGCCTGTCGGCAAACTGGTTCATGAGCCTGCCAGATGCTCGCGAAAAGCTGGAGTGTTGGCGTAGAGACTACAATACGGTAAGACCGCACAGCGCGATCGGGAACAAACCCCCGGCAGCGCTGATCAATCATGCCGGCGTCACCAGTCCGCCAGTGTGAGAAAGGCCGGAAAACTCCAGCCCGGAATGGTCCAGACTTGGGTCTCAGAGCACACCCAAAGTGTCCCTGAGACCGAAATCTCGAAACGCCTTCAGACTCCATGCGCCAATGGGTTCCTCCAGAGTCGGGCTGATTATCGCATCAGAGATATTGAGCGCGGCCTGAGTCAACGTCGTAAACCCAGGCGGGCAGTCAAAGATTACGAGGTCCACAGATTGAGCAAGCGATTCTATTGCTGAACGCAAATGGCTCGTCATCACCAAGGTTGAGGCTGCGCTGTCCTGACGTGAATAATTTCTATGATCGAAGGCAAGCTCCGAAAATCTGAGCTCAGGCGTTGAGGGAACGATTGACAAGCTTCCGCTCTTCCCGTGCTGAGACATGTTCTGTGGGCTGAGTTCCGTCAGCCCGCTTATTCCGGACTTGACGTATGTGTAGAACTTCGAATCCGATCCTTCAACAAGACTATCGACCCAGTCGGTTAGCGTAACGCCACTGGTCCTCGCAATTTGGAGACCCTTGAAACTGAGCAACATCTGACTGGCATTGGCTTGAGCATCCAGGTCGACAACCAAGACGCGGACTGACCAGTTCAACGAAAGAGCGTCCGCGACCATCATGGTCGTCGTCGATTTTCCAACACCGCCCTTCAAATTGGCAATTGAAAGTGCACGCTTACCGGTCCACGGCCTGCTACTCATCCGTGTTGTCCCCCGTCTTTAGGCCCGAGAGGTACTTTCTTATCTTATTCTTGGTTTCTCGCCTAAAGCGAGAAGCCACGAACTCGTCTGCGACGGCGTCATCTGTAGCTGTCCGTCTAGGCCAAGCATCGACATGCCATCCATTTGAATCGCAAGGTTCCTTAAATGTTACGACCCCCACGCCAAGACGAACGGAAGATCGCAACACCTGATCGAATAGCGCCGTCGTCCGATCCGCTCGGCTCACCGCTTGAAATACGAGCCAGGCGTAATGTCCGAACCTTCCCTGCGCACTGGCTTCATGCGCTCCCTGCACATCCAGCCCTTTTGCCGTCTTCACCTCAAATGTGTGCAGGTCGGCCCGCAGGAAGGGGACAAATTCGCCGCGCACTATTGCGAGCGCTGCAAGATCCGGTCTCGTCCATGATCCATCCGCCTCTCCACCGGCTTTTGACACAACGTCCGAGAAAACCTGAGGAGGATGTGCACCCGTATGTCGTGCAAGAACTCCATTGAAATCCATGGATAGAAAGCGATGAACGTGATCATAGAGTTCGCGCTCTATCGTCACTTGCTCAATCGGCATCTTCACCTCCCGCGGCCACAATCGTTCAACCCGCTGGAGAATCAATCGATTTTTTTCCGGGCGCCGCCGCAGCCCCGCACAAAACAAGAACACCCTAGACACCCGCCCTCCCCCGTTCCATATCTCGGGGCATGGCACGGTCTCCCGGAAAAGGCATGGCGGAAGCGTCCGCAGGGTTCGCGCTCGATGCGGCGGGCGCGCTGCCGTCCGACAACTGGACGCCCCATAGGCCGGACCGCGACTGGGTCACCGTCGATGCCTCCCGCCCCCTCCGCGTCGCTTCCGACTATGACCCCGCCGGCGACCAGGTGACCGCCATCCCGGAACTGGTCGAAGGCATCGCCGGCGGCGAGCGCGACCAGGTCCTCCTCGGCGCCACCGGCACGGGCAAGACCTTCACCATGGCCAAGATCATCGAGGCGACCCAGCGCCCGGCCCTGATCCTCGCCCCCAACAAGACCCTCGCCGCCCAGCTCTATGGCGAGTTCAAATCCTTCTTCCCCGACAATGCCGTCGAGTATTTCGTCTCCTACTACGACTACTACACGCCCGAGGCCTACGTCCCGAAATCGGACCTCTATATCGAGAAGGAATCCTCCATCAACGAGGCGATCGACCGGATGCGCCACTCGGCCACCCGCGCCATCCTCGAGCGCGACGACGTGATCATCGTCGCCTCTGTCTCCTGCATCTACGGCATTGGCTCGGTCGAGACCTACACGAGCATGACCTTCAAGCTGGAGGAGGGCCAGCGCATCGACCCGCGCAAGGTCGCCGAACAGCTCGTCGCCAACCAGTACACCCGCAACGACATGAACTTCGTCCGCGGCACGTTCCGCCTCAAGGGCGACGTGCTCGACATCTTCCCCACCCATTATGAAGACCGCGCCTGGAAGCTCTCCTTCTTCGGCGACGAGCTCGAAAGCATCACCGAATTCGACCCCCTCACCGGCCGCATGCAGCAGCGCCTGCCTGCGATCAAGGTCTACGCCAACTCCCACTATGTCACGCCCCGCCCGACGCTCAACCAGGCCATCGAGCAGATCAAGGCGGAGCTGAAGGACACGATCGCCCACTTCGAAAAGAACGGCAAACTGCTGGAGGCGCAGCGCATCGAACAGCGCTGCCAGTACGATCTCGAAATGCTCGCCGCCACCGGCAGTTGCAACGGCATCGAGAACTATTCCCGCTACCTCACCGGCCGCAAGCCGGGCGAGCCGCCGCCCACCATGTTCGAATACCTGCCCGACAACGCCCTCGTCTTCGTCGACGAGAGCCACCAGACCATCCCCCAGCTCGGCGCCATGTTCCGCGGCGACTTCGCGCGCAAGTCCACCCTCGCCGAATACGGCTTCCGCCTGCCCTCCTGCATGGACAACCGCCCCCTCAAATTCGAGGAATGGGACGCGATGCGCCCGCAGACCGTGCACGTCTCCGCCACGCCCGGCCCGTGGGAGCTGGACCGCACCGGCGGCGTCTTCACCGAACAGGTGATCCGCCCCACCGGCCTGCTCGATCCCCCGGTCGAGGTCCGCCCGGTCTCGACCGGCGGCGCCAACCAGGTCGACGATGTCATGGCCGAGGTGAAGGCGGTCGCCGCGAAGGGCTACCGCTCGCTCATAACCACGCTCACCAAGAAGATGGCGGAAGACCTCACCGACTATCTCCACGAGCATGGCGTCAGGGTGCGTTACATGCACTCCGACGTCGACACGATCGAGCGGATCGAGATCATCCGTGACCTGAGGCTCGGCGTGTTCGACGTGCTGGTCGGCATCAATTTGCTGCGCGAAGGGCTCGACATTCCGGAGTGCGGCTTTGTCGGCATTCTCGATGCGGACAAGGAAGGCTTCCTCCGCTCCGAGACCAGCCTCGTGCAGACCATCGGCCGCGCCGCGCGCAATGCCGATGCGCGGGTCGTTCTCTATGCGGACAAGATCACCGGCTCGATGCAGCGCGCCATGGACGAGACCGAGCGCCGCCGCGCCAAGCAGTCCGCCTATAATGAAGAACACGGCATCACGCCGCAGACCATCCGCCGCGCCGTCGCCGACATCCTCGGCGACCTCGGCGAAAAGAAAGACACCGGCTCACGCGGCAAGGGCCGTGGTCGCGGCAAGGACACCGGCCGCCGCACCCGCGGCGTCGCGGAAGAAAAAGCCCTTCCACTTTCCGGTGAAAGCGGCCACAATCTCCAGGCCGTCATCGCCGACCTCGAAAAACAAATGCGCGAAGCCGCCGCGAACCTGGAATTCGAAGAAGCGGCAAGGCTGAGGGACGAGGTAAAGCGGTTGCGGGAGGAAGAGTTGGGGCTATAGTTCAAACAGCTTGCAATTTCTACCAAAACGCTTAAACTGTTTGTTCTGTTAGGTTTAGCCGACGCAGTTTATTGTTGAACTTGTCAATGGTTATTTCGAGTTTGACGTGTACTTCAATGTGCATGGCTTACCTCATTGTAGCCAGGGCTTAGCGCACACTGCGCAAAGACCCACTATGACATTATACAACAATTCGTAGTATAAATGGTGCATGAGCATGGAAGCAGTGATGTCGAAGTGCTCGTTTTCGTTGAATGGAGGGGCGGACTTAAGCTGAGCCAACAGCAGCTTTGCCCCTCCTCACACGGACTTATTTCAAAAATCCATGTGGTCACCGTCCAAGTCCGATTTGAAGACATACCGGCATTTCGATCACGCTATCCCGATCAAGAAAATACTGCCCTTAGTTTCAGACGCTGCATATGTGGCTGCGCATAAATTCATGCCCCTTTTGCACTTCGAGAAGAAGTGGCGAAGGGCGCCCAAAAAAGAGGCAGGAAAGCTTGTCAGGCGCAAACCCAAAAGCAGGGAGATCAGGTATCCGTGTCGGAAGGACTCCTACATATTCAAATACTATCGAGAGCTTTTGTCAGAGCGATACGAAGACGCGCTAGTTTCCAACGGAATAGCTGATTGCATTATTGCGTACAGGCACATTCCAAAGCACCCGGGCACCGAGAGCTGCAAATCCAACATCGAGTTCGCGCGCGACGCTATTGAGGCTGTCAAAGAAATTGGCGATTGTTGCGCCGTTGCAATCGACATTTCCGATTTCTTTGGATCAATGGACCACAGCCGAATCAAACTGACTTGGCAAAGCCTCCTCGGTGTAGAACGCCTTCCAGATGACCATTTCACAGTATTCTCGGCATTGACCAAATACCGATATGTCGACAGAGATGCCGCATATGTCGCTCTAGGTTACAGCGCTCTCGGTTCCGATGGAAAGATTCGATATCGCGTCAAGCCAGATCAAATTCCGATCCAAATTTGTTCCAACAAGCAATTCCGAGAAAAGATCGTAAGCCAAGGACTTGTTCAAAAGCACACAAAGGATCATGGCATCCCGCAAGGGTGCCCGTTGTCCGACCTGATTGCAAATGCATACCTAATGGAATTCGACATTGGGTTGGCAAAATATGCACGGTCGAAGGGGGGGCGATACTTTCGATACTCAGATGACATACTATTTGTTCTACCCGGAGACGGTAGAGCGGCACTGGCAGCCTTCAAGTAGGCGGCCAAAGACATCACAAAGATGGGTTCGAATCTGGTGATAAAGGCGGAAAAAACGGAGATCACTGTATTTAAGCAAGCGCACAAATCTTTGACGCCAATATCGTTCACAGTGGATGAGAAATCTTACCGTAGCTCTCGCAAGCCAAACAGTGACGGAATGGCGTATTTAGGTTTCCGGTTTGATGGCAGGAACGTTTATCTTCGAAACAGCACGGTTGCAAATGTCGCCGGGAAAATGTTCCGGACCTGTCAAGCAGTAGCATTGAACCACGTCGACCGTTACTTGAACAAGGATTTGCATTGGCTCATCGAGAACGCTCCGATTGATGATGTTTCGGAACGGTTCTTTCAGGTGAAAGATTTCGAAGAAGCTATTTCAAAAGCAAGAACTGTGGGTAGTGACCCCTACCGAAAAATGACGTTCTTTTCTTACGCAAAACGAGCAGCTGATGAATTCCGGCCAAATGGGAAGCAAATCGAAACGCAAACCATAAAGCTGAAGAAACAGCTAGAGGGAATGCTGATAAGGCAAATTGTGGCCCGTTTCCAAACCCGCGACGTACGTCTTGAACTCAAACTAGCGGAGCGGAAGGCAGAGAAGCAAGCATAGGGTGGGTTGAGCGGAGCGATACCCACCGTGCGGGCGTGCTGTGGGCGTCGGTGGCGGGTATCGGCGGGGCCTCAACCCACCCAACGGATTTCTCCATTTCCTCCCCGGCCCATCACATCTCAATCCGCACCAGCCCCCGCTCACGGTCGAAGGCCTCGAAGCCGGCATGCCCGCGGGCTTCGCCGGCGAGGAAGCTTTCCAGCCGTTCGGCAAAGCGGAGTTCGTCCTCGGCGCGGGCCTCTGCGGCAAGGGTGCGCACATGGCCGCGGAAATCCCGGAACAGCTCCCCTTCCAGCGCCGCGGCAAGGTCCCCGGCGAAGGCCTCCAGCGGATAGTCCGGCTCGAAGAATTGCAGCACCTCGCGATAGAGGATCACGCGGTGCTGGAACATCGCCGTGTAGCGGTGCCACAGGGCCGGGTCGTCGACGCCGGCCTCGGCCCCTTCCTGCCAGGCCTCACACACTTTCAGCATAAGGACGAACAGATTGCGCCGGTTGCGCGCATCGTCCATCTCGGCAGAGCTCATGCCGATCAGCGCCGCCACCGGGGCGGCAAAGCCGGCCAGCGCGGTGAGGCGCCGGGCGGCCTTCATGTCGGCCTCCGCTTCGCCCACCATGCCCGCCTCCAGCAGCGCGCCGACGCGGGCGCGGGCAAAGGCGATGTCCCGCGCCGGCCCCGCGGCGGGGCCTTCCCAGCCGGCGGCGAGCAGCTGTTCCTCCGCACGGGCGCGCACGTCGCCCGCCGCGCGCCCGGCCTCTGCGGCCGCCACGGCCCTCGCCTTCAGGTCGCAATTGCGGAAGGCGTCCGCTTTCGCCCAGTCGTTCAGCGTCGTCTTCGGGATGTTCAGCCGGCGGCGGATGCTGGCCAGGGGTTCACCGGCCTCGGCGGCCTGGCGGGCGAGCTGGCGCAGCGGGACTAGCGTCGCGGTGGGCCGGCGGTGTCGTGTGTCATGTCTCTCGGTCATGTGGCAGAGACTGCCATGGCGCCGCCCCTGCCGGATTGCCGGGGCCCATCCTGTTGCGTTTGCGGGCGGATGGATGCGGAGAGCGGCAAATCTGTCCGACAGCCACGGCGGCGGCCGGACCTTTCCGGACTTTTCCGGTCCGGTCCCGGTCTGTTTTCGGCCCATTTTCGGTCTGTATCCGGACCTTTTTCCGGACCGTTCGGGCGACTGATTTGTGTGCGCCGCAACAATTCCACAGCCGTCATCAAATCTGTGAAAATCTGACGCTGCTGAGCGAAAAAATTTTGACAGGGACTCGACTCAGGCGAATTTTTGGGGGATCGTTTCGGAACGCCAACGAAAGCGGGGCAGGAGCAAACCTGCAAGACGCACGGGGGCTGAGTGCATCGCCCCCGGAGGGCGGCCAGGCAGGAGCAAGGCTGTGAGAGCAGCGGCGCAAAGGCAGGGCCGGGACGCCGGGAGAAAGCAGGTGATGCCCATGAGGCGGGGAGCTAGACCCCGGCGAAAGGTGCTGTAGGCCGTGACCGGAGCGCGATTCCGAAACACGGCACCAAAGGAAGGCTTCGGCCAACCGGCGGTTCGGCAAGTCCTTGATTCCTTGGAAGAAAGGACACGCCAAGGGTGAAGGCTAGGGCGCCTGCAAACTCTCAAGAGGGCGTAGGGCGACCAGCCGGACCCCGAGGGCTGGAAAAGGACTCCGTACCCGCGGAACCCCTCTCGGCTCTGGTGTCACCGATGACAGGCATCGAGTGCTAGCACAGTGTCTCGGTAGTTTGATTCGAAACACCAAGGAAGGCGTGGGCCTCAGGGTCCACGCCTTTTTTTTGCGCCGTCGTCCTGTGTCCCTTTTCTGCCGTGTGCGGATCAGATGACCATCAGCCCGGCGACGAGGTAGACCAGCGCCGCGCCCGCCCCGGCTGCCAGCGCGTAGGGCAGCTGCGTCGTCACATGCCGGACATGGTCGCACCCCGCCGCCAGAGAGGCGATCACCGTCGTGTCCGAAATCGGCGAACAATGATCGCCGAACACACCGCCGCCCAGCACGGCCGCCAGCATAAGCTCCGGCGGAATCTGCAGCGCCAGCGCCACGGGCATCGCAATCGGCACCATAATTCCATAGGTGCCCCAGCTCGTCCCCGTCATGAATGCCGTCGCCCCGGCCACGACGAAGACTGCCACAGGCACGAAGGCGGCGGACACGAAGTGGGATACGAGGCCCGCCATGTAGTCTCCCGTCCCCAGCAATTTCAGGCTGGCGCCGAACGCGATGGCGAGGAGAAGGATGGTGACCGGCGCCACCATTTCCCCGACGCCGCGGAAAAACCGCTCCTGGATCTCCGCCAGCGTGAACACGCGCCCAGCCCACAGCATCAGCGCCGCCACGGCAATGGCAAGGCACACGCCCCAGAGGATCGACTGGCTGCCGGACCCGGCCAGGATATTCCCCTTCCCTGTCCAGATCATGAAGCCGATCGAGGCGCCGACCATCACCAGCAGCGGCAGCCACATGTGCACCGCCCGTCCCGCTGGCGCGTCGGCCACTGTTTCGAGTTCTTTCGCCCCCGGCACGGCCGCCGCGTCCGCCGCACGCATCGGTCCAAAGCTGCGATTGGCAATCAGCGTGAAGTAGACACCCACCAGCGTCAGGATCGGATAGGCGTTCCACGCAACAGACCCCGCGACCACGCCGATCGGGCTGTCAAAGCCATAGGGCTGCACCAGCGTCAGCACATACGCGCCCCAGCCATTCAGCAGGACCAGCGCCGATACGGGCGCACTGGTCGAGTCAATCACATAGGCGAGGCGCTCGCGCGACAGGCCATGTGTGTCGTAAAGGCGCCGGCCCAGCACGCCCGAACTGAGCAGGCTGACATTGGTCTCGACGAAGATCAGCGTGCCTGCGATGGCGGGTGCCAGCCCCGCTCGGCGCGGCGTCGAGGTCAGCCCCTTGCGGTCGAGCAGGTGCACGGTCGCATCGACGCTGCCGGATTCCCGCATGAAAACGATCAGCGCGCCGATCAGCAGGCAGAAAACCAGGACGCGCGCATTGCCGGCGTCGGCCATGACCTGCACCGACCGCTCGGCCGACATCAGCGCCCCCAGCGCCGGGTTGCCGTGCGCAATCAGCGTTTCGGAGACCACAAGGCCAAGCCCCAGCGCCGCATAGACATTGCGCGTCAGCGCCGCGATGAGGATCGCCAGGACCGGCGGCAACAGGGTGAGGATTTCCAGGACGGGCTCCCTTCACATTGTCCCGGCAGGCCGGGCTTGCGGCCAGCCTAACTCGCGCCTTGCGCCTGCGCCAATCCCCGCTGTGTGGACGCTTCAGCAGGATTGCGACCGTTGCGTCTGGCCCGCTTGCGCCGACTATGCTTAATTTCGCGTGGGAGGATGTTGGATATGGCTGCTCGCTCGTCGCTGATCGCCGCTCTGATCATGCTGCTTCTGTTGCCGGCCTGCACGACCGCGCCGGATGGCAGCAAGCACTTCAATCCGCTTGGCGCATTGAGCCGCATGTTCCAGGGCAGCCCCGATGCGCCGCCGCCTCCACCACCACCACCTCCTCCTCCTCCGCCTCCACCGCCCCCTCCACCGCCCCCTCCACCTCCGCCTCCGCCTCCGCCTCCGCCTCCGCCAAAGGTGGAGCCGGAAAAGCCGCCGGTCACAGAAATTCCGGAACCTGCCAAGCAGGAGGACGTCGACGAAGACGGCGTGCCGGATGAAGAGGACGCCTTCGGCAGCGGCGAAAAAGACTATGAAATGGCCGGCATCGGTATCGGGAGCCCGGGCACGATCGGTCATGGCCCGGGCTGCGCAACCTGCATGACCATGCCGGACGTGCCGGTTGAACGCGAGACAAACAGGTCTCCGGAAGATTACGACTGGAGCTGGCTCGACGACGTTGACAACCTGCCTGCGGCCGCCGCGGGTCCCGGCTATGCCAGGCGCTGCGAAGCCGTGATCGGCAGCCCGGACGAGATCAGCCTCTACTGCGCCGACGGCGGGGGCGATGAAGGCAACGTCCAGGTCGCGAAAGTGCCAGTCGAGGGATCGCTCGACGAGACGCTGAACCGTCTCAATGTTTCACTGGCCGGCGGGCGGGAACGCATCGAAATCGGCGCGCCCGAAACGCTGTTCTGCGTCCGCGACCATGAGATGAGCGAGAACGGCGAAGGAATATTCGCTGTGCGCCAGTGTCCCGAATGGTACCGGCCGCTGAAGGACGAGGCCGCAGCCGCCGACGCGGAGAATTTCGACAGCGGGCGGATCGCCTACCACGCGCCGAAGGAAATGGTCGCCGCCCAGCCCTATGTGCTGGAACTCGGCATCCAGCCCGTGACCGCTGCAACGGACGAAACACGGGCCGACCGGACCCTCCGCGACACGCTCGGCACCGGCCTTGCGCCCGGTAGCACCGAATCCCCCTTCGCCCTCAATTTCGAGACCGTGAAGGCGTCGTCCCTGATGGCGGCGACGATTGTTGCCAGCGGCTTCCAGGTGACCGGCATCACCCCCGAAGAACAGGCTGTGCGCGCCGATGCACCGACCGTCTGGAAATGGCTGGTGACACCGCAACAGGCAGGCCAGGGCGTCGTTGCCTTCAACCTGGCCCAGCGGCTGGAAGAGAATGGCGAGCGGCATGACCGCGTGGTGAAATCCATCCCGCTGTTTGTCACTGTACGGACCATTGACGACCTGCTGGCAAGCGACGAGGTGGCACCAGGACCAAATGGCCCCGGCGCCCGCAATGCGCTGCCCAATACGTTGATGTCACCTGCCCTGGATGCCCCGCCGGCCGGGACCATGGCTGTCGCCGCGGATTCGGGATGCCAATGGGACATTGGCACCAATCCCGACCGTTTCGCGCTGGTCCTGTCCAACCTCGCCTATTCCCCTCCGATCAGCCAGCTGACGGAAACGCATGAGGATGGCGACCGCATTGCCGGTTCGCTCAAGGATACGGGCTTCTCCGTGCTGCGCTGCCGCGACCTCGGCCGCAACCAGACCCTGGAAGCGATGCGCGACGTCGGGAAGCGTTCGCGTGCGCGCAAGCTCGCCGGCAATCACCCGGTGACCTTCTTCTACTATTCCGGACACGGCGTGAACGTCGAGGATGGCAACTATGTCCTGCCGGTCGATCTGCCGGGCGCAAACCCTGAGGAAATCGAGGACGGCGCGGTCAGCTTCGAGAAGATCTTCAACCTGATGTCCACGACGGTCGCCGACACGGCCTTCATCGTCTTCGATGCCTGCCGGACGGTGATGGATGATGACAGCCGCGGCATGATGCGGGCCTACAGCCCCGTGACCTGGTCGACCGGTGTCTTCCAGGCCTATGCGACGCAGCCTGGCAAGACCGCCGCCGACAGCGGCACCTATTCGCAGGAACTGGCCGCAACTCTGCCGGTCGAAGGCCTGCCGGCCAATGTCGTGTTCAAGCGCGTGCAGGACGAGGTCGCCCGCAAGACCGAAAACAAGCAGCGGCCGAACTATCTCGACGACACGACCGGCGGGGAATTCTACTTCCGCAAATAGGCTGGCAGCCCGGCGCGGCACCGAGTCTGGAAATATTCGTCGCAGAAACGAAGAAACCGCCTGCGCCCCCCGGCTTCAGGCGGTTTCCCTGTGCAACCCAGCCCCCTGGGCGCAGCACTCAGTAATTCAGTGACGAGGTTTCCGGCTGGGTCTCCGTGGTTGCCGGTGCAGGCGTTCCCTTGATCAGCTGGTCTTCAGGCGCAGGCGCCGACGCAGACGAGCCGCAGCAGCGGACCTGCATTTCCAGCACCTTGTCCTGGAAGCGGCACTGCTGGTCGTTGATTTCACGCATGATCGACGGGCCGCCGGCGCGGTAGGTGTACCGCGTCTGGGTGCAGCTGGTCAGCTTGTAGCCCGGACGGCAGGTGCCGATCTTGGAGTTCTGGATCGTGCGGGTTTCGCACACGACGTCGCCTGCCTTGCTGGCGGCCTCATTGGCGCGCGACATGGCGGCGGAAGCGAGCTGGCGCGCCTCTTCGGCAGCGGCCTGGGCCTTCGCCGCGGCCGCCGATGCGTCGTCAGCGACGGAGCGGGCCTGCGACAGGCGCATATCGGTGTCTTTCAGGGCGACGGACTGGCCGTCGATTTCCACCTGCAGCTTGCAGACGGCTTCACTTTGATGGTTCGACGTCGCGCAATACTCTGCCACGGTCTGTTGCTGCGGAATTGACTGGCAAGCGGCCAGCGATGCAGCGAGCGCGGCGGCGGCGAATAATTTGAGCTGAGCCATATCGGCCTCCGGTCTGTCCTGCCCCCGGGCGCATTACGACCCTGCCCCGCGGCGGGGTCAACCGTGCTCGCGTTACAGGAGAGTCTGCCCGGCCTTATGCCTTGAGCTTGTAGCCGGAGCGGAAAAGTGCCCAGACGGCGACCAGCGAGATCACGGAAAGCGCGCCCGTATAGATGACGCCGACCAGGATCGAGGAGTTCGCCGCACCGAGAAAACCGTAGCGGAACCCGTCGATCATGTAGAAGAACGGATCCATATGGGCGAGCGCCTGGAAAGGCGACGTCATCACCTTGATGTCGTAGAACGTGCCCGACAGGAAGGTCAGCGGCACGATCACGAAATTGGTGACGGCCGAGAGATGATCGAACTTGTCGGCCCAGATGCCGCCAATCGCACCGAGGCCGCCCAGCACGATGGCAGCCGTCAGGCTGAACCACACGATCGGCCAGACATGGGTCACCGAAAGATCGGCAAGACCGCTGATCGCAATGCCGATGGCTGAAATCAGGGCCACGAGCAGGCCCCGCACGATCGCCCCGCCGAGGAAGCCGGCGGTCAGCTCCAGCGGCGACAGCGGCGGCATCAGGAAATCGACATAGGTCGAGTTGAACTTCGCCTGCACGAGGCTGGAACTCGTATTCTGGAAGGCGTTCTGCAGGATCGCCATGACAATCAGGCCCGGCGCCAGAAAGTCGTTGTAGTTCAGGCCCTCAAAATCGCCGGTGAGGCGGCCGCGGTCGCCGAAGGCAAGCTTGAACACGGTCATGAACAGCAGCGTCGTGACCACCGGGGCCAGGATGGTCTGCATCCAGACCTTCATAAATCTGCCCACTTCTCTCTTGAAAAGGGTCCACAGGCCAAGGCCGTTGACGGCGCCATACTGGCGGACACGGCGATTGGCGGAAACGGACGCAGGCACGGAAAGTGCCGCGGCGACGGCGGTGTTGGCGGGATCGGTTGAACTCATGGCGCCCTATGTAGGGGCAATTGCGGCCGGGAGCGAGAAAAAAGGCGGACCAGATTTCCTGAACCCAGCCCTGTGGGAGAAATCCACAGGCGCCGGCTTTTTAACCACAAGATGTAGAAAGCCTGTGGAAAGGCATTCCCGCATGTTGTGTTTCGTTTCGCGGCTGATACGATATGTAGGTGCTGAGCGGGATGGCGCGTGACAGCTGTCTCAAGATATAGGGGCTGACGGACTCGGGTAGGGAGTCTGTATCTAGCAGGAAGGTGAATTCATGTCCTGGACTGAGGAACGGGTAAGTACGCTCAAGAAACTCTGGGCGGAGGGGCATTCGGCCTCGCAGATTGCCAAGCAACTCGGCGGCGTAACGCGCAATGCCGTGATTGGAAAAGTCCACCGTCTCGGCCTGTCCGGCCGCGCGACACCATCGCGCCCGGTCAAGCGCCCGCCGCGCCTGGCGCGTCCGAAACCACGGATGATGCCGGACGGCACCGTCAAGACACCCGTGCCCGCGATACCGGAACGTCCGGTCGCCAGCCCGGTCGAGGACCGTCCCGCCGCGCTCGCGCCGCTGCCGCCGCTGGCACTCGCCGATGGCGAGCCCGCCACGATCCTCACCCTGCGCGACTCCATGTGCAAATGGCCGATCGGCGACCCGGCAGACCCGAAATTCGCTTTCTGCGGCCGCAAGGCCGATTGCGGCCCCTACTGCGCCGAGCACGCGAAAGTCGCTTTCCAGCCGGCCCGCAAGCGGGACGCGCGCAAGGGCGAATACGATTATGTCCGCCGCATCGCCGGCTGATCTGACCGCTCAATCCATGTCTGACTGTGGCCCCCGGACAAATTGTCCGGGGGTTCTTTTTTGTAACCCGCAAAGCCTTGCCGCCTGTCAGCCTGCCATCTAGGTTAACCTGCATGACCGACTTCGATGCCACGCGCTTCCTCGATGCCTACGGCCTGCGCGCGACACGTCCGCGGACGATGATCGCCCATATTCTCTTCGCGGACGGCCGGGACCGGCACGTCACCGCCGAATGGCTGTCGGATGAAGTCGGCCGGCGCGGTGAGCCCGTGGCGCTGGCGACGATTTACAACACGCTGCATTCCCTCGTCGAGGCAGGCGCCCTGCGTGAGGTCCGCGGCGCCGCGCCCGGCACCATCGTGTTCGACACCAATGCGCATCCGCACCACCATTTCTTTGATGAAACCACGGGAGAGCTGACGGATATTCCCGCCGGCGCCCTGTCCCTGTCCGGCCTGCCGGAAGCCCCGGCGGACAAGACTGTCGCCGGCTACGATATCGTCATTCGAGTCCGCTGAGGCCCGGCCACCTGCCGGCCTCGCCACCACGGCAAAAGCCCGTTAAGCCCGTCCTATGGCCGACACGCCCCGCGATACACCCGAAAACATCTACGCCACGCCGGCCCGCTGGGTTGCGAGCGGGGCCGGGGCGCAGGGCAATTTGTTCCTCACCGGGCGCGCCGGCACCGGCAAGACGACCATGCTACGCAAATTCCTCGCCCAGGCAGGCGACAGTGCCATCGTGCTCGCCCCGACAGGCGTCGCGGCCATGAATGCCGGCGGCCAGACCATCCATTCCTTCTTCAAGTTCCCGCCGCGCCTGATCGAGCCGACGGATGTCAAGCGTCTGCGCTCGACACGCCTGATCAAGGCGATCGACACGATGATCATCGACGAGATCTCGATGGTCCGCTCCGACATGCTGGACGCGATCGACAAGTCGCTGAAACTGAACCGCGCGTCGAAGCGCCCCTTCGGTGGTGTACGGATGATCTTGTCCGGGGACCTGCACCAGCTGCCGCCCGTCGTCTCCGGCGAGGAGGCCCCGATCCTCAAGGAGCGCCATGGCGGGCAGTACTTCTTCAACTGCGCAGCATTCAAGGAGGCCGAGTTCGCCCTGCTCGCGCTGAAGCACGTGTTCCGCCAGGAGGATCCGAAATTCCTTGCCCTGCTCGGCGCGCTGCGCACCGGCCGGGTGACGCCGGCAGACGAGGCGATCCTGAAGAGTATCGTCTCCCTGCGATCGGCCGTCGACGCATCGGAGACCCATGTCGTCCTGACGCCGAACAATGCCAATGCCTTCCGCATCAACCAGGCGCGCCTCGACGGCCTTACCACGCCGTCGCGGACCTATGCGGCCGACGTGCAGGGCCAGTTCGACGAGAAGAGCTATCCCACCGAAGCCGACCTTGAACTCAAGGAAGGCGCGCGGGTCATGCTGATCAAGAACGATCCGGAAGGGCGCTGGGTCAATGGCTCGCTCGCCACGGTCGAGGGCTTTTCGGGCAAGGGCGTGATCGTCGCCATTGACGGCCATGCCTATGAGATCGAGCCGACGGCCTGGGAGAAATACCGCTACGAACTCGATCCCGAGACGAAGAAGGTGAAGCGCGAAGTGGTGGGCACGTTCAAGCAGGTGCCGCTCCGCCTTGCCTATGCCGTGACCATCCACAAGGCGCAGGGCCTGACGCTCGACAAGGTGTATATCGATTTCAGCCACGGCATGTTCGCCCA
Source organism: Hyphomonas sp. (assembly GCA_020638455.1). Taxonomy (GTDB): domain Bacteria; phylum Pseudomonadota; class Alphaproteobacteria; order Caulobacterales; family Hyphomonadaceae; genus Hyphomonas. The sequence continues at coordinate 628,765 of JACKIK010000001.1, forward strand.
CGGACAGGCCTATGTCGCCTTCTCACGCGCCCGGTCGCTGGAGGGGCTGGAACTCAGCCGGCCGCTGCGCCCGCGCGACCTGGTGCTGGACCGCGAGGCCTTCGCCTTCGGCAAGCTGGAAACCATCGAGGATACCGAAGCCTATCTGCTGGCGAAATTCGCCAGGGAGGAAGGCGTACTGATCTGAACCCGGATCAGGCGAACGCCTCGACAAAGGCTGCAGCCTGCGCCTCGCGCGTACACACCAGCGTGCCGCCGATATGATCCTGGATGCACCGGTGCTGCTTGTTGAACACGCCCATCATGTAGCCCGAATAGAACGGCATGAAGTTCGCGATCGTCCGTCCGACGGTTTCGCGCAGCAGGATGCGCCCGAAGCCGGGACGGTCGCCATGCTTGTCCGTGACGATCGCGCCGACGGCCATCTTGCCGAGCGTCGCCTGCAGCGGCGAAACCTGCATGGCGACCGAATAGACAAGTCCGAACACCATGAACAGGAGGACATAGCCCATCAGCCCCACAGCCGCGGCTTCCTCGGCGGCGCTGCCGCTTGGGGCGTCGATATAGGTGCCCATCAGCCGGGCTGCGGCACCGCCGCTCATCAGGATCACCAGCAGCCACATCGCTACTTCGTCGATCAGCTTGGCCACGATACGGCGCCAGAAGACCGGCTTGCCGCCGGAAATCCCGGCATTCGCCGGCGCGGCGTAGGACGATGCGGGCGCGGCATCCGGCTGCGCGCGCTGCGCGGACAGGAACGACATGGCCTCCGGTGACAGACCGGACTGCACAGGCCGGCTGACCGGCGCAATCGCAGCTTTCCGCTTCCCGAAAGCTGCCGGCGCTGCGGATGTCTTTTTCCCGAATGTCGTGCTCATGCCATGTCTCCCCTTCAACCCTGGCAGGAGCGCTTATAGCCGGGCCGGTTGAAGATCGCGTGGGCCGTGCCGATGCAATTTTCCGCCCCCTGTTAACACCTGCAACAGCCCCGCCCGGCGCGGGCGCCTAGCCGAGCGTCCGCAGGCGAACGATCGTTCCGGCGACCTTGTCATGAACGCAGCGCCGGTCCGGGTTCGAAAGACCGATCAGGTACCCGCCCCATAGCGGCACCATGTTGACGGCCACCCTGCCGAGCGTGTTGCGCGTGATAATCGTGCGGAGGCTCGGCCGGGTGCCGTCGCGATTGGTCACAACCACGCCGAGGATCAGTTTGCCAAGCGTCGCCTGAAGGCTCGAGGCTTCCATGGCGATCAGGTACAAGCTGCCGGCGATGCCGGTGATGATCATGTAGCTGATATACGGCGCCCAGGCGGAAAGGTCGGTCAGATTGCCCTCCCCCGTCTCCAGATAGGTCGAAACAAGGTCCGGCGGGCCGCCACGGAAGATGGCGAACAGGAACAGCCAGACAAGCGCCCGGTCGAGGAAATAGGCGAACACGCGCCGGGTCCAGACCGGCTGGCCCGTCTGCACGTCGGCTGGCGCCTTGACGTCCCAGAACCCGTCCTGCGGGAGGGCTTCGGTCACACCCACAAGACCTTCGCGTTCCATGAAAGCCAGCGCGGCTGGCGAAAGCGGTTCCTGACGCACGGGCCGGGCCTGCCGCTGCGGGGCGGAGGTCGCCTTCTTCCCGAATGCGGGGCGGGCCGCTGTCATTCCATGTCCTCCCGTTCCGGCGATATGGAATGCCACAAGGGCCTGCAGATTGAACAAATGGCGGCGGGCCAATTTGGCCGCCGCCATTAACTGAAGCCTCCGGAGACCTCGCGCCTAGAGGTCGCGGAACTTGCCCTTGAGGACGATATCTTCGTCCACCAGCAGCTTTTCCAGCGCTTCAACCCGCTCACGCAGCTGCGCGATTTCCATGTCCTGGCGCGGGTCGGCCGCAGACGCCTCCGACTTCCGCACCATGGTCGCGAAGATCAGGAACAGGGCGAGGATCGCAAAGGGATAAAATACGGGCATTCGGTCTCATCTCCTGTTCTTGTGTGTGTATCCGGGCGAAGGGCTCAGGCGAGCCGGGATATCTCCTCGCGCAGGTGCTGGTCGCCGTCGGTGACAATCTTCTCGAGCACGCGCACGCGCTCCTTCAGACGGGCAACTTCGTCGGTCACCCGCTGGAACTCCACATCGGAGGCCCGGTCGTTGGCCCGCATTTCCTTGAAGCGCATATGATCGCGCCACGCCTTGGTGACGGAAACCACCACCACGATGATTACAACCATCTGAAACGGATCCATTCGCCCCGTCCTCCTTTCATATCGACAAACGATATATGGTGTTGAATGAACACCTGTTCAAGGAAAATCGCACGGAAACGGAAAAACGAGAAGGATCTACCGGCCGGTAGAGCCGAACCCCCCTGCTCCGCGGGCGGTTTCGTCGAGGGCGCCCACTGCCTCCCAGGCCAGCCGCGTGACGGGGGCAAGCACCAGCTGGGCGATGCGCTCGCCGCGGGCGATGGTGAAGGCGTCCTGGCCGAGATTGATCAGGATCACCTTGATCTCGCCGCGATAGTCGCTGTCGATCGTGCCCGGCGTATTGAGACAGGTCAGGCCGTGCTTCGCCGCAAGCCCGGAACGCGGGCGCACCTGGATCTCGTAGCCCTGCGGAATGGCGACGCTGAGCCCGGTCGGCACCATGGCGCGCTCACCAGGTGCCAGCACCATGGGTGCGTCCTCCGGCACGGCGGCGCGCACATCCATGCCGGCCGATCCTTCCGTCTCATAAGCGGGCAATTCCAGCCCTTCGAAGTGCGGCAGGGGGCAGACGGCGACGGAGACAGTGTTCATGGCCAGAGCGGTTGCGGGAATCGGCAAGGCAAGTCAAGCGGGAGGGCGCGCCCCTGAAAACGCGCAGGAGACGAAGATTGGATCGCGCTGGCACAGGCCGCTGCGCACGCTCCCCGATCAGGCGATATCCGGGCTGAATATTTCAATTAATTCTGTTGGTTGCGGCAATTTTCACCTTGCCATAGCAATCAACTTCATGTTGCGGTGCATGGGCACAGAAGTTGCTGCGGTTCGCGGTGCTGCGAGATCGCATGGGGCAGAATCAAGGGGAAGAAACGGACAATGGCCGACTACAATGACGTGTTCGCGACGAGCGGGCAGGAGATCCTTTACGGAACCGCCGGCAATGACCGGTTTGTCTTCGAACCCGGCACATCCACCTCGACGGCGATCGACGTCATCTACGACTGGCAGCCGGGCGACATCATCGACCTCAGCGCCCTCGGCCTCACCCTTGCAGACCTCGAAACCCGCCTCATCTCCGGCGGCAGCACGCTGAAACTCATCCAGGGCTTCGGCGCCGACGACTTCCAGCTCAAGATCAACCTCAACGGCCACGCGATGCAGGACGTGCTCGACAGCCTCGTGTTCGATGCGCCGCCTCAGCCGAATACGCCTGCCGTTGCCAATTGGGATGTATTCTACGCGGTCGAAGGGACCGTCGCCATATTCGATCCTCTGGCAAACGACTTCGATTCCGACGGTGACGTTCTCAGCATTGTCCAGATCAACGGTGAGGACGTGGTCGTCGGGGACACCGTCCATACATGGATTGGCGATGTGACCCTGAATGCGGATATGACGCTATCTTATAATGTGACAGCCAATACGGGAGGATACAACCAGTCTGACTATCTCGACCTGACCATATCGGACGGGACAGTGCAGTCATACTCCAACGCCGGTATTTGGGTTACACCTTCCAGCTATGCGCCTCAGGCTAATCCCGACGATCTCACGGGCGTGATCGGCACCGAGATTGTGCTTGATGTCCTGGCGAACGACAGCGATCCCGAAAACGATCCATTGCACATCACCTCCGTGGGCGGCCTGCCGATCCAGGTCGGCGAAACCGTGCAGCTTGCTTATGGAAGCGGAACCGTCACCCTTAATGCGGACCAGACACTCACCTATGTGTCGGCTGCAAACAACAACGGATATCCCTTCTACGACTATTTCGAGTACTCCGTGTCCGACGGACACGGGGAATCGGCCAGCTACGTCTGGGTTGAGCTTGACCCACTAAATTACGCGCCGCAAGCCAATTATGACTATGTGAGAGGTGTGGTCGGCACCGAAATGGTGCTCGATGTCCTGGCGAACGACACCGACCCCGAAGGCGATCCGCTGCACATCACATCCGTAGGCGGCGTGTCGATCGAGGTCGGGGAGACAGTCGAACTTTCCGGCGGAATTGGGACAGCTACCCTGAATGCAGACCAGACGCTCACCATTGTATCGACCGCACCTGACAGCGGTCATACAGTATACCAACGGATCTTCTACGGTGTGTCTGACGGGAATGCGGTGTCGTACGCTGATGTTGAACTTCAACTCGACCCGCAAAACTTCGCGCCCGAGGCCAATCCGGACTATTTCACCGGCGTCAACGGAACCGAAATGGTGCTCGATGTCCTAGCAAACGATTCAGATCCTGAAGGCGACGCGCTGCATATCACCTCTGTGGGCGGTGTGCCGATCCAGGTGGGGGAAACGGTTCAGCTTTCCGAAAGCTATGGGAGTGGATACGGGGCAATCACACTGAACGCCGACCAGACCCTCACCTACGCTTCGACCACGACCGATAGCGGGTATCCTGTCGGCCAATATGTCGATTACACCGTATCCGATGGACACGCCGAATCGTCCAGCTATGCCCTGCTTCAACTCGACCCGCAAAACTACGCCCCACAAGCCAATTACGACAATTTGAATGGCGTGATCGGCACCGAAATGGTGCTCGATGTCCTGGCAAACGACACCGATCCCGAAGGCGATCTGCTGCACATCACTTCCGTGGACGGCGTGTCGATCGAGGTCGGGGAGACGGTCGCGCTTTCCTACGGCATGGGAACGGTCACCCTCAACGCAGATCAGACCCTCACCTATGTATCGACCACAACGGACAGCGGATACGCCGTCTACGGCTACTTCGAGTACGGTGTGTCTGATGGGATTGCGGAGTCGAGGGGTGAAGTTGAACTACGACTCGATCCGCAAAACTTCGCACCATATGCGGGGTGGGGGATTGCTGATGTCGAATTCGGCGTGCCGGTTACGATTGACCTTCTGGCAAATGCTTCGGACCCGGAGAATGATCCGCTGACAATTACGGAAATCGGTGAGCAGGCAATCTCGGTCGGCGAAACCCTGCAGACACAGTGGGGCGCAGTCACGCTGAACGAAGATCAGACAATCACCCTGGTGCCCGACCTGCCCCGAACAACAAACGGGACATCAGGAAGTCTTAGCTATTCCGCCTCGGATGGCCACTCATCTTCTGCTGGTACGTTCTATCTGTATCAAGCCAGCTCCACCCCTCCGGATTTCCTGGTCTCGTTCAACATCACCGATGATCGCGAAATGGTGTTCGACGACGCCCGCGGACTGCTCTATGTGGCAACCGGAAGCGGGCAAGTGCTCAGATACAATGTTGCTACACAAACTTTGCTCGCTCCAATCGAAACAGGCGCGAACCCGGGCGGTTTGTCCCTCAGCCCAGATGGCACGACCCTGTTCGTGGCGGATTTGAATTATAGCTCATCTCCTTTAGAAGCTGCTGTCATCCGGGTGGATCTGGAAACACTGGCGGTCGAACGATTGCTTTATTCAGATTTTGGGGGTGGCGGATCTTTCGATCTTGCAGTCGATGCCAATAATTATCTTATGGTCTCGAACCAATTTCCGGGGTCCGGCTGGACCAGTGTAAGCTATTTTGATGCCTTCTCCACAACTCTCAACCAAATTTCCAATCCGTTTGCGGATGGAAACTGGCGACAGGACACCACGCTCGACGCCAGCAGGGATGGGCAGTTCGTCCTGATCGTCGAGTCAAACATCTCAGACGTTCCGTTCAGCATTTACTCCGCCGAAGCGCAGGGGATTATCGCCAGCTCGGATTTGTACGCCTTTGGAAGTTCGGGGTTCAACAACGGAGGCAATGCAATCAGTTCGGAAGCCGGCCTTGTTGCCCTGGCGCATGGCCCAATTCTCGATTTCTCTCTCAATCTAGTCGAGGGCCTGTCGGCGACCGTCTCAAATTACAACGTGTCAGAATATGAGTTCTCTGCCGGTGGTCACTACCTTTTCGCCTGGGTCCTGGAGGAACTTTACGCATTTGACACACAAACGTCTGAAGTCGCCGGCCGACTCTTTGTCGGCGCAACGAGGATTTCTGACTACGCCCTGTCCTACTTCGACAACATGGTCACCAGCGCGGATGGGCGCTATCTCACCCTCAATGGAAACTCCGCCGGCACCTCGGAGGTCATCATCATTGACCTCCAACAGGCTTTCGGGTTCATCGATCCTTCAAGCACGCCGCCGCCCACTCTCTACAACGATATCATCGCGACCACATCCTTCGACCTGCTTTCCGGCACGGATGCGGCGGACCGGTTCGTCTTCGCTCCGGGTACGTCCACGTCCAGCGCCATCGACATTGTGGCGAACTGGCAGCCGGGCGATGTGATCGACCTTTCGGCCCTCGGCCTCACGCTCGCAGATCTCGAGACCCGCCTCATTTCCGGCGGCGCCACACTGAAACTGATCGAGGGCTTCGGCGCGAACGACTTCCAGCTGAAGATCAATCTCAACGGCTACTCCGTGCAGGACGTGCTCGTCAGCCTTTTGTTCGACAGTGACCGGGCCCCTCCGACTGCCGTCGCAGACACAGCCGAGACGGCCTTCCAGACACCCATTGTCATAGATGTTCTGTCGAACGATCTCGATCCGGACAATGCCGGACTTGCAGTCATCGAACTCCTCGGCGAGCCTGTTGCTCCGGGTGAATCGATTGCTTCTCCGTTCGGCTTCCAGATCGGGCTTAACGCCGACGGAACGCTCACCTTTGTTCCGGATGACGCACATGTGGGGACAAGTCACATCACCTACACGCTCGAAGGCGGCAGTGTCGGCGACCTGACGGTAACGGTTACTCCGCCTGATGGGGACATCGCCGGCGACAGTTCCACTACGGCCACGCTCGCCGGTGGAGAAACCTTGCTGAGCGCGCTCGAATTCCGCTCCGACCGGGACTGGATCGCGGTGGAGCTTACCGCCGGGCAGACCTATGTGTTCGAGACGCAGGGGACCGGTGATAGGCCCCTCACAGAACCGGTCACGGCGCTGTTCGACGACGGCGGTCAGGTTGCCTCGGAGAGCGCCGCCGGCTCCAGCATATCCCGTGTCGTCTTCACGCCTGCAACTTCAGGAACCTATTATCTCGAAGTCATGGGCGCAGGAAATTTTGCCATCGGCGACTACCATGTTTCGTTCGACGCCCAGGCAAGCGGGCCAATCGTCATTGAAGGGACAGAAGGGCCTGATCACCTGTCCGGCGTTGACGGTGACGAAATCATCAATGCGCTTGGGGGCGACGACATCATCATTGCGAGCTCAAGCGGAATGGATGAGATCAACGGTGGCGAAGGCTGGGACACCGTTGTCTATGGGTCGTCAAACGCCTTCCTTGCTGAACCAATCTACGTGAACCTGATCGAGGGGCATGCCTATCAGGATGGCTTTCTCGGCGAAGACCTGCTGACGGGCATCGAGAATGCTGAAATCTCGTCCACGCTGGATGATCTTCTTGTCGGCGATGACAATGACAATAGGCTCGTCCTGTATGGCGGCGGCGGGGATGAGGTCCACGGCCTTGGTGGCAATGACGATATCTGGATCGACCAAGCGCCGACGCTAATTGATGGTGGATCGGGTACGGATCGCCTGTCCTTCTTGGCCGATCGCATGTTTGCGACCACCGACGCCTCCGGGCCCATATTCGGATTTGAAGGGCGCACGCTCGGCGTCACCGTCGACCTGTCGGCGGGTCTTATTGTCGATGACGGCTATGGAGGGTCCGGCACCATCGTCGGAATAGAAAATATCAAGGGCACATCCTTTAGCGATAACGTCATCGGCGACGATGGCGACAATTCGATTACCGCCCTGCGCGGGCAAGACACTATCGACGGTCGTGGCGGCGGTGACACGCTGCAGGGCGGCGACGGCAACGATCTGCTGTTCGGCGGAGAGGGCAACGACAGTCTGCAGGGACAGAATGACGACGACTGGCTCGCCGGCGGATCCGGGGAAGACTCGCTGTTTGGCGGGGCCGGAAACGACACATTCGCAACAGTTGACGGCATTCGGGAATTTGCCGGCGACGTGATCTGGGACATGGAAGTCGGCGAACGTCTCGACATTGCGGATGGAAATGCTGCCGATGGCATCGAGTCGTACATCTTCATCGGCGAGGACGCGTTCTCGGGTACCGCCGGCGAAGTCCAGGTTCAGCTTTTTGCAAACGCGATTGGCCTCAACTGGGACATGGATGGAGACGGTGAGTCTGACCAAACAATGTCGATCTACGCTCCGGCCGGCACCACACTTGACCTCGTCTCACAGGAAACGGGCCACCTTGTGCTTGAACTCGTCAGCGCGTCGGTCTCTGTCTACAACGACATCAACTTCACTGCCGGCGTGGCGGAGCAGTCGGCAGGGACCGATGGCGCGGACCGGTACATCTTCGAGCCGGGCGATTCCACATCCTCGTCCCTCGATTTCCTGACCGGATGGGATGCGCAGGATGCGATCGACCTGTCCGCTCTCGGACTGACCCTGGACGATCTCGAAGTCCGCCTTGTCGGTGGCGGCACGATCATGAAGCTAATCCAGGGCTTCGGCGCTGATGACTTCCAGCTGAAGATCAGCCTCAACGGCCACACCGTGCAGGACGTGCTCGACAGCATCATCTTTGCCGACCCACCGGTCGCCGAAGTGCAGGATACAGTCGGAAAGGCAACCACGCTTGCCGCCGAGGACACTTTCGATTTCGACAGCCTCACCACTCCGGTCCAGGATACGTCCCCGTTTGTCGACGCTTTCGATATCGGCCTGAACACGGAACTGGCCATGACTGTGGCCGCGGTTGATACGTGGGCGGACCCTTTGACGGGATTCGCTCAGCTCGGCGCAGATGCCGCACCGGACGACATCCTGCACGACTTCCTCCTGATGGGGCATCACTACTAGCGCGGCGGGCGCCGTCAGGGGCCCGAAAAGCCCGGCTGCAACAGGCCCTGCGCCTCGAAAGCAGCCGTAGCCGACGCATCATGGCCCGGAACCAGAACCAGCCCGGGGTCCTCCGCGGCGAGGCGTTGCAGCGCCGCCGTCTGGAGAAACACGGCGTGGCGGTCATCCTTGCCGATCCTGTCGGTGACATAGTGCGACCGGATGCGGCCGAGGCGGACATTGTCAGCCATGGAGGCCGTATCCCCCATGAACAGGTATTCCTGCCCGCCTGCCAGCTGCACATAGACCATCTGCGAGCCCGGCGTATGGCCCGGTGCAGCGATCAGCGCCACGCCGGGCGCAAGGGCAAGCACGCCATCATAGTCGAGCGTCGGGCGAAAAGCGGATGTATCCAGTCCGCCATTCGCCATGGTGGCGATCTGCGCGGCCGACAGCCGGGCCTTGCCGGCAATGCCCGGAACGTCCTCACTGGCCGCCAGCCCGCCGGCATGGTCGCCATGGCCGTGGGTCAGCACGATCGTATCGGCAGATGCAATCCCGGCGAGGATGCGGGTCCATGCCTCAACATCATAGGCATTTGCGCCGAAGCGGAGCGCGTCGGCCCGGTCCTGCCCGGTGTCGATGATCAGGCTGCCCTCCGGAAAGACGACGCGGTAGCTGTTCCGTACCATGTCGATCTTCTTCCAGCCTGTCCCGGCCACCATGGCGATGCGCGGCACAGGCGTGTGCGAGACGGTTTCGACCTCGATCCGGGTTGCCTTCTCGCCCGGAATGGCGTCCGCCGCCTGGTGCAGCGCGGCGAAGTCCAGCGGAAACGTCCCGTCATGCGGCATGCGGTTGTCATAGAAGAACCAGTGGACCACGCCGACGAAGGCCAGCAGGCCGGCAATCGCCAGCGCCAGCAGCCATTTCAGGGTGCGCAGGATCATCGCCCGCATGAGTCGTCTTCCGAATTGCTGTGCCATGCCGCAGCGCGTCGTCGGGGAAGGCCGGGTCCGGGCGCCGCCGCCCTACTCTGCCGCGAGCTTCAGGCCGTTGTCGAGACCGGGCAGCGTTTCGGCGATCCTCAGCGCGAGGCGGCGGGCGACCTCGTCCTTGCCCATGCGGGGCCAGCGCTCGGTGCCGGCGCGCGTGACAAGCGCAATTTCGTTTTCGGTTCCACCCATGACGTCGCCGGATACATCGTTGGCGACGATCCAGTCGCAGCCCTTCCGCTTCAGCTTGGCCTCGGCATGCTCCTCGACATCATGCGTTTCGGCGGCAAAGCCGATGACCAGCGCGGGCCGCTGTTTCCGCTTGTTGGAGAGCGTCTTCAGGATGTCCGGGTTTTCGGCCAGTTCCATCGAGGGCGCGTCACTGCCGGCGCCCTTGATCTTCAGTTTCTTGGTCGCGGCGCGGGCCGGGCGCCAGTCGGCAACGGCCGCCACGGAGACAAACACGTCCGCCGGCAGGGCATCTTCGCACGCCTTCAGCATCTGCCGGGCCGTCTCGACCTTCACGAGGTCCACACCGCGCGGCGGCGCAATAGAGACCGGGCCCGAGACCAGCGTCACCCGCGCACCAAGCTGCGCCAGCGCACCGGCAATCGCATAGCCCTGGCGGCCGGAGGAATGATTGGACAGGAAGCGCACCGGGTCCAGCGGCTCACGCGTCGGCCCGGCCGTGACGAGGCAATGGGCGCCCGCCAGCAGGCCGCTCCCCTCCCCGGCCAGCGCACGCTCGATCTGCGCAACAATCGCCGGCACGTCCGGCAGGCGGCCGGGGCCGAACTCGCCGCAGGCCATCGCGCCTTCGTCCGGCTCCATCACGGTGACGCCGTCGGCGCGGAGCTGGGCAACATTGCGCTCCGTCGCCGGGTGCTGCCACATGCGCACATTCATGGCGGGCACCATCAGCACCGGCTTGTCAGTGGCGAGCAGCGTGGTGGAGGCAAGGTCATTGGCGTGGCCGTGCACGGCTTTCGCCATCAGGTCGGCCGTCGCCGGGCAGACGACGACGAGGCCGGCCGAACGCGAGAGCTGGATATGGCCCATCTCGGCCTCGTCATCGAGGTCGAAGAGTTCGGTAAACACTTTCTCCCCCGACAGCGCGGACACCGACAGCGGCGTCACGAACTGGCTGCCGCCATGGGTGAGGATGCAACGGGCGCCAATGCCGCGGCGGCCGAGCTCACGGATGAGCTCCAGGCTCTTATAGGCCGCGATGCCGCCGCCAATGATGAGGAGGATGCGTTTGTCGCTCATCGGTCCAGGTTAAGGCTTCTGATACCTGTCCTTACAGCAGAATCCTTGCCACGGCCCCATGAAAACCCCGTGAAAACACCGTGACCGTTAAGGATTGACGCGGATCGTCTTCGGCTTCGGCCGGAAGGCATCGGGGTCGACCACGACTTCGGTGCCGTAGCGCGTGACGGTCGCATTCGGGCCCGGCGTCAGGCGGACGACCTTCATCTGCTGCGGCGGCGCCGCCGGGGCCGCCGTCACCGATTGCTGCAGGCCGGGCCGCGGATGGGCGATGCTGGCCTCGCTGGAGCGGAAGACGCGTACGCCGCTTTGCGGGGCGGGTGCCGGCGCCGGGGCGACCGCCACGACTTTCGAGGCGCTGGTATTGTAGCGAAGCGCCGGAGCGCCGGCGAGCGCAGGTACGGCCCGGGGGGCAGACTGCGGCGCCGGCACGCGCTGCGGCGCAACAGCGGGCGCGGGCTGGGTCGAACGAAGCGGCTGCGACACCGCAACAGGCTGCGGCGGCGCGACGGGGCGCAGGTCAGGCTGCGGCATCGGCTGAGTGACCGGCTGCGGTTGCGGCGCAGGCATCGGGGCTGGTGCAGGCGCCGTTCCGGGCGACGCCGACGCAGCGACGGGTGCCGGTGCTGTCTTGCGGGCGGGATACCAACCATTCCCCTCTTCCGGACGGTTCGGATAATAGTTCGCCTCGCCCTCATCCTCCGCATCGGCCGGCGCGGCGCTGCCGCGCTCGGGATACCAGCCATTGCCGACGTCCGGACGCTGGTAGTCGACCGTCTGGGCGCGCGCTGCGGGTGCGGCTGCGACAGCGCCGAGAGCGAGGGCGGCGGCGAGGAGGGCCTTCATGGGCAGTCCTTTCGTCAGGAAGCTGGGGCCAGCGTAGGGCGATGACCCTGCTATTATAACCCCATACCCCTTACAGTTGAGTTCACGTCTGGCGGGAGACCATTTTCGCCAGGAATTCGCCGACCGCGGCCGTATCGCCTGTGCGCTCGCCGGGAACACTTTCGCAGAACTCGACGAACGGCACTTTCGACTCCAGGCCGAACTGGTGGGTGATCGGGGCGTCTTCCGGATGGTCGAGGGTACCAATGGTCACATATTGCCTCGCCTCCGGCAGGTCATAGGTGAAGCCCATCGGTGTGCCGCAGGCACTGCAGAAGGCACGCTTGGCGAGGTTGGAGCTCCAGAACTCCTCCGGCGGGGTTGCCGTCCACCGGATCCTGTCCTTCGGGGCGCCGACCAGCGCGGCGAAGAAGCCCCCGGTCGCCTTCTGGCACATGCGGCAGTGGCAGACGTGGGAATATTCCAGCACGTCCATCTCGTAGCGCACGCGCCCGCACTGGCATCCGCCGGTATGTGACATTGGCTGGCCTCCTATTTGAAGGCCCACACTGCCAGACCGGCAAGCACCGCGGCAAGCCCGAACCAGCCCCACCACGGCGCGAAGCGCTCCCTGGGCGGCGGCGGCGCTTCAGCCGTCTCATGCTCCATGAAGGCCTCGAACCGGTCCATGACTTCCGGCAGGCGCTTCAGCCGGTTCGTCACTTCACGGACATTATCCGCGACCAGCTTCGCCGCCCCCTGCGGGCCGAAGCTGCGCCTGATCCACCCCTCGACGACCGGCTCGGACGCATTCCAGATATTGTGCGTGGGGTCGATGGCACGCGCGACGCCCTCCACCTGCACCATCGTCTTCTGCAACAGGACAAGTTCCGGGCGCAGCGCCATGCCGAACGTATGCGTGTAGTCGAACAGCTGCAGCAGCACCCGGCCCATCGAGACTTCCTCGGCCGGCTTGCCGTGGATCGGCTCGCCAATGGTGCGCAGGGCTTGCGCGAAGTCGCCGACCGATTGCGTCGGCGGCACATAGCCCGCTTCGAAATGCACTTCCGCGACGCGCACATAATCGCGCTTCAGGAAGCCCCAGAGGATTTCCGCGAGGAAACGCCGCTCCGTCATGCCGATGCGGCCGATGATGCCGAAATCAACAAGGGCGATGCGGCCCTCCGGCGTCAGGATGAGATTGCCTTCGTGCATGTCGGCATGGAAGACACCGTGCTCGATCGCGTTGGTGAGGAAGCCGCGGGTGATGTCGTTCGCCAGCTTCTTGCGGTCGATGCCGGGCTGGTCCAGCGCCTTCGGGTCGGTCAGCGGCGTGCCCTCGACCCAGCCGGTCGTCAGCACGCGGCGTCCGGTCCGGTCCCAGTCGACTTTCGGGATATGGAAATAGCCGTTCTTCTCGCTGAGTGCGCGCATCTCGTCGGCCCCGCCGGCCTCGAGGCGCAAATCCGTCTCCCGCATCATGGCGGTGGCGATGGTCTCGGTGAAGGCGACAGGCTTCAGGCGCCGGCTCTCTGCAGAAATGCCCTCGATGGTGCGCGCGGCACGCTTCATCGCTGAGAGTTCCTTCGTCAGCTGCTCCTCGATCTTCGGGCGCAGGATCTTCACCGCGCGCGGGCCGTCCGGCAGGTCCAGCCGGTGGACCTGCGCGAGCGAGGCGGCGGCAACCGGCTCCGACAGATCCGGGAACAGGCGCTCCGCTTCGGCTGCGCCGAACTCCACTGCCAGCGCGGCGCGCGCCGCCTTCATCGGAAACGGCGGCAGCTTGTCTTTCAGGTGGTCGAGGTCGGAGGTGACTTCCGAGCCGAACACGTCCGGCCGCGTCGCCAGGAACTGGCCGAGCTTGATATAGGCCGGGCCCAGTCCTTCCAGCGCACGGGCCAGGCGCTGGCCCGGCCGCCCCCTCGCCCCGCCCGTGAACAGGCGCAGCACGCGACCGGCGATCCGGGCCGGGATCGGCAGACGCGACTGGTAGTCCGCCGGCAGCACGACATCATGCCGCGCGAGCGCCACGCCCGCGCGCATCAGCCGCCCGTAATCCCCCATCATGCCCATGATCAGACGGCCCAGCCGAAATGCAGCGCCGCGATACCACCCGAATAGTTCGTCACCGACACGTTCGAGAAGCCGGCGCCTTCAATCTCTCTCCGGAAGGTCTCCTGATCGGGAAACTTCCGGATCGATTCGACGAGGTACTGGTAGCTGTCCTTGTCGCCCGCAACGAGGCTGCCGAGGCGCGGGATCACGTTGAAGGAATAGGTGTCATAGGCCTGCTGCAGGGCGGGGACGGTCATGTGGCTGAATTCCAGCACGGCCAGCCGCCCGCCCGGCTTCAGCACGCGCCGGAACTCCTTCAGGCCCGCCACGCGGTCCGCGAAATTCCGGATGCCGAAGGAGACGGTCACCACATCGAAGCTTCGGTCCGCCCAGGGCAGGTTCTGCCCGTCGGCGCAGACCCAGTTGAGGCGATCGCCCCATTGCGCATTGTCGGGCCGGGCCTTGCCCGCTTCCAGCATGGCCTCATTGATATCGGAAACGATTGCGGTCGCGGGCTTGTCGATGCCGCGGCGCTTGCCGGCCTTGTCGGCCAGTTCCAGGAAGGCGCGGGCGAGTTCGCCGGTGCCGCCGGCCACATCGAGATGCCGCTCGCCCGGCTGCGGGTTCACGCGGTTCATTGCATCATGCTTCCACAGGCGGTGCACGCCGGCGGACATGAGGTCATTCATCAGGTCGTAGCGTGAGGCGACCGAACGGAACACGCCCTTGACGCGCGCCACCTTCTCGCTCTCCGTCACCTCCTCGAAACCGAAGGAGACCTTGCGCTCAGTATCCGGGCGCTCTGTTTCAGGTTCTGCAGACATGCGCGCCACCATAGTTACCCCGAACGGCCTAGGCTATATGCGATAACGATGCCTGAATTGCCCGAAGTCGAGACAGTTCGCCGCGGACTGGCGCCAGCGCTGGAAGGCCACCGCATCGTCTCCGTGACGCAGAACAGGGCGGATCTCCGGTTTCCCTTTCCTGAAAATTTTGCGGCGCGGCTTCAGGGCCAGCGGGTCCTCAGGCTCGGGCGGCGGGCGAAATTCCTGACCGCGGACCTGTCGTCGGGCGAGGTGCTCGTGATGCATCTCGGCATGACCGGCCGGTTCACGGTGAGCGGTGGGCCGACGGCGACATTCCATCACGATACGGGCACCGATCCTGCCCATGACCATGTCATTATGATCACAGATACTGACACCAGGATCACCTATAATGACCCCCGCCGCTTCGGATTCATGGAGCTCTGGCCCGCGGACAGGTTCGATACCTATCCCCGGCTCCTGGCCATGGGACCGGAACCGCTGAGCAACGGGTTCTCGGCCGCCTATCTCGACACGGCTCTCAAGGGAAAGAAGGCGCCGATCAAGGCCGCGCTGCTGGACCAGTCGGTGATCGCGGGCCTTGGCAACATCTATGTCTGCGAGGCGCTCTGGCGCGCCAGGATCTCGCCGAAGCGCCTGTCGCAGAGCATTCCGGGCCGGCGGGCCGAACGCCTCGCCCCGGCCATCAACGAGGTGATCGCCGAGGCGATCGAGGCCGGCGGATCCTCCATATCCGACTTCGCAAGCGCCAGCGGCGAGCTCGGCTATTTCCAACACCGCTTCGCCGTCTATGACCGCGAAGGAGAGCCCTGCCCCGCCTGCGGAGCGGCAATCCGGCGCCTCGTCCAGTCAGGCCGATCGACCTTCTACTGCCCCGCCTGCCAGCGCTAGCGCGCGGGCTTCAGATGCAGCTTCTTCAGCGGCGATCCCAGCGCGCCCGACACCATCGCTGCCAGCAGCGGCGGGGCCGGCCACACCCGGCTGAGCGGCGCCGCCAGCCAGTCCCGCAACCACGGAAGCACCGTCGAATCCGACTGATAGACCGGCGTGAAAAGATAGCTCATCGCCTGAAACAGCCGCACATGCCCCACCCGCATCCTATGATACTCTTTCAGACGCTCATGAGTCTCACCGCGCACGGACAGGGCGAGGGACAGCGCAAGGGCATCGAGCAGGGCCATGTTAGCTCCCTGTCCCAGCTGCGGGCTGGTTGCATGCCAGGCATCGCCAAGGTGCACGAGCCGGTCTTCGACGACCGGCCAATGCGTGCGGTGTGCATAGCGCGCGAAGGTGAGATGGTCATGCGTCGTGACGGGTTCCAGCAGGCGCTCCGTCTCCGGCCACAACTCGACCGCCTGCTTTTTCCAGTCGGCGAGTGGCAGGGCACGCCAGGCGGCATAGTCGCCGGCGCGGATGGACCAGAAGTAGGTCGCCGTCTCCGGCCCTTCCGGCGTCGCGCGGCCGGACGGCATGACGCCCGCCATTTTTCGCGCGCCGTCATATCGCTGTTCCAGCGCACCGGACCGGAACGCACCGTCCTCCGGCAATGGTAGCGTTGCCCACAGCGCGCCATAGGGCAGCTTGACCCGCGGCAGATCTGAGAGCGGCGAGCGCACGCCCAATGCATCGACGATCACATCGAACACGCCCAGCGTCGCCCCTTCCCCGCTGGTCAGCAGGCCATCTGCGCGGCTCACATTGATGATCCGCGTCTTCGGTTCGATGGTCACGCCCGCCTTGCGGGCTGCCTCGTAGACCAGCGCGAACAGGACCGGGCGCAGCAGGGCAACGCCCCTGAGCCTTTTTCGCAGAGCCGAATAGCGCACATCCAGTACCGTGCGCCCCGTCCCCTTCGCAATACCGTGCAACCGGTGCAGCTCAGCTCCCAGCGCTTCGGCCGCACCGCGCAGGCCCAGTTCCCCCAGCACGGCAAGGCCCGTTTCCTGAAGGATAAGGCCGGACCCGACCGGCCCCGGCTCGTCAAACTGGTCGTACACCGTGACATCGTGCCCCTGCCGCGCCAGGAACGCCGCCGCAGAAAGGCCGCCGATCCCCGCGCCTGCAATGCCTATTGTTAAGCGCTGCTTCACCATCAGATCCCTTGGCAACGCCGCCACGCTAGGCGAGCCTTGCTGAAAACCACAAGAGGAGACTTTCGCCATGGCAGACAGGCAGGGCGCGGCGCTGATCGTCGGAGCGGGTGACGCAACAGGGGGCGCCATCGCGCGGGCCTTTGCCCGCGAAGGCCTGACCACCTGCATCACGCGGCGGGCCCGGCACCTCGAAGACCTCGAATCCCTCGCCGCCGCAATCGAGGCAGACGGCGGAACGGCCCGCGCCTTCGGCGTCGACGCCCGTGAGGAAGCGGAGACAATTGCCCTGGTCGACCGGATCGAGGCAGAGGTCGGCCCGCTGGAGGTCTGCGTCTTCAATATCGGCGCGAACGTGAACTTCCCGATCACGGAAATGACCGCCCGCGTGTATCAGAAAGTCTGGGAAATGGCGGCGTATGCCGGCTTCCTGGCGGGCCGCGAGGCCGCACGCGTGATGAGCCCGCGCGGGCGCGGCACCATCATCTTCACCGGCGCAACGGCCGCGATCCGTGGCGGATCGCGCTATGCGGCCTTTGCCGGTGCCAAGCACGCCCTGCGCGCCCTAGCCCAGTCCATGGCGCGGGAACTCGGCCCCAAAGGCATCCATGTCGCGCATGTGGTCATCGACGGGGCCATCGACTCCGCCTTCATCCGGGAAATGCTGCCCGATGCCGACGCGCGGCGCGCCCGCGACGGGCTGCTGGTGCCGGACGAAATCGCGAAGAACTATGTCTGGCTGCACCGCCAGCATCGCTCGGCCTGGACACACGAACTGGACCTCAGGCCCTGGTGCGAAACCTGGTAGGACGGATCAGGTGCCGAGCACGGCGGACGGATGGGCCCCTTTCGGGTTCAGCACCAGCTGCTTGACGAATTCGACATGACTGCGCAGGCGGTAGAGATCATCCGTGTACGACAAAGGTACTTCGACCGTGCCGATCTCCTCCTGCAGGTCTTCCAGCTCCTTGAGGATGCGCTCCCGCTCTTCCTTGGTCGGTGACGACCGGCCGCGCCCTTCAAGCTCCCGGATGTCCTTGTACCAGACGTAGATCTTGCGCCGCACGCGCCAGCGGTAGATCGGCGGCGCCGCACGCACCAGCGGGAAGAGGAGCGTCAGAAGCGGGATCGCCAGCACCCAGGCGCGGTCAAGGAAATTCGCCCAGCCGAAAGAGAAATAGCGGCGAAGGAAAGTCGGCCCGTTCTTGTAGTAACGCCGCGCCTGGCCCGACAGCGGCAGGTCCGTCGCATCTGGGTTCGGCCATGTCCCTGCTGCGGACAACAGGGACCCGTCGCCATGAATCGCGACGGCGGAATCGATCAGCAGCGCCTCAATGGCCGGATGCAGGTCCTTGCGCACGGCGAGCTGCGCGACCGGAGCGACCAACGGCACGTCGGTCGACGGAATGTCTTTCCCGATATCGACCACCCCGCGTAGCAATGTAACTGCCGAGAGCGCGTCCTGCCGGCGGGCGAGCGCTTCTGCACGCGGGAACGGCACGAGGCGTACGTCCGGAGAGCGCAGCAGCTTCTCGACATACGGCGCTTCCAGCGACGCCGCGAAAGCGGCCGCATCGACCTCCCCTGCCAGCAGTGCGTCGGCTGCGGCCGTTCCGGACGGGGTCAGCTGCGAACTTGCCGGCCAGGTGCCGCCGAACTCCCCCTGCAGCTGCAGGGCAAGTGTGCGCGTGCCCGATCCCTGTCCGCCGATGGCAAAGCGCTTCGCCCGCAGGTCCTCGAAACCGCGCACGTCGCTGTCGGACCGCACGAAGACCCAGAAGGGCTCCGGGAAAAGGCCGCCAAGCGAGCGCAGCTGCTCCCGGTCCCGGTCGGAGGCGAGCCCGCCCTGAACCAGGGCGACATCGGCCTCTCCATCGTCAAGCAGGCGGAGGTTTTCAACCGACCCGGCCGTATCCAGCAGGTCGACCTTCACCCCCTGTTCCTGCAGGAGGCGCTGATAGCGCTCGGCATAGGCGTGATAGGCCCCGCCCGGAGAGCCCGCCGCAAAGCGGATCTCTTTTGGCGGCGCCGGGTCCATGAACATGAACGCGACGCTCACGCCCAGAACCGTCACCGCGATCAGCGGCCAGTACACTTTCATGAAATCGCGCAAACTCGACACGAATGGCCTCCCGAACCATTGGGCCTGACCGTTCACGTCTAGGCCGGGTCCGGGGCCGGATCAACAAACTGTAAGGTCCTGCCCCCAAATCGTCGCATTCGCGCCCAGCCTCAATCCCATTCGGTTTGGAAAGTGTTCACCATTGGAAATACGCAAGAACGGCTGGAAGGAGCCATCTGATGCAGCCCGCCCCTGCCATATCCCGCTGGATGTCGTTGATGTCTCTCGGCGCGATTGCAGCCCTGCTTTTCATCCTGGCCTTCGGGCCTCAGCCTTCGCTCTACGCCGGCTGAACGCTGCGTTCACGCCTTGTGGTAAGGCGTTCCGGCGAGAATGGATGCTGCGCGGTAGACCTGTTCTGCGAGCATGACCCGCACCAGCCTGTGCGGCCAGGTCTGCGGCCCAAAGGCCAGCGTATCCGGCGCCGACTGCTTCACCGCCTCGCCATAGCCCTCCGCCCCGCCAATCAGGAAGACAAGGTCCGGCGTGCCCTGGTCCCGCCACTGGCCGAGCTTTCGTGCAAAATCCGCCGATCCCATGACCGGTCCGAACTCGTCGAGGCGGAGGATCCGTGCGCCATGGGGAATTTTCTCGAGGATCCGGACCGCTTCCGCATCGAGCCCCCCGCCGCTCGCCACTTCGATCTCGTCGATGGACTGGAAGCCGAGCCCGCGCGCTACGGGCCGCGTACGTTTGACATATTCGTCGACCAGCTCACGCTCGGGGCCGGATTTCAGCTTTCCGACCACCAGAAACAGGAGGCGCATGGGGCCTAGTTGGCCTTGAGATGCTGACGGGCCGTTTCCGGCGCCCAGATCTTTTCCAGATTGTAGAACTCGCGCACTTCCGGCCGGAACAGGTGGACGATCACATCGCCTGTATCGATCAGGACCCAGTCCGCATTGGGCATGCCCTCGACGCTGGCCGGACGGCCGGTCAGCTTTTTCGCTTCCTGGGAAATGTGGTCGGCAAGAGACGCGACATGCCGTCCGGAGCGGCCGGAGGCGATGATCATGTAATCAGCGAGCGAGGACTTGCCTTCGAGATCGATGAAGAGGAGGTCTTCGGCCTTGTCATCCTCAAGGGCCTTGGCGAGCGCTTCGGCCACGGATCGGATGTCTTCAAGACTGGCCTGCTTGGCGGGCTGGAGCCGCGGGGCACTGGAAGTCAGGGGTTCGATTCCTTCTGCTGCTGACGTGTAACTAATATCACGTCCGAAGACCCACAACCAGAAGAAACCGCGAGACCTGCACCTGCTGCCGCATCAGCAGGCGGCGGGCAATTCTGGCGGGGCCTGCCAGAATTTCGCCCTATCGCAGGGCTACAAAACGCGCGATCCTGCCTATTTCAGCACCGGAGTCCCCGAAAATGTCCCTGCGCTTGCCTGCCCTCCTGCTCGCTGCAACCCTTCCGCTGTGCGGATGCGCCGTCGCGGCGGTCGGCGCCGCCGGCGCCGTGGGCGTCGCTGCGATGCAGGACCGCACAATGGGCGAAGCGCTCGACGACACGACGACAGGCGCACAGATCAAGACCAAGCTGCTGGCGGAAAACACAGAGAAATTCGGCGAAGTCGATGTTGAAGTCTCGAACGGGCTTGTCCTCCTTTCCGGCCGCGTCAATGCGCCGGAAGACAGGGTCCAGGCCGAAGGCATCGCCTGGAGTTCGAGCGGCACACAGGACGTTGCAAACGAAATCCGGATCGAGCCGCCGGGTGGCTTTCTTGCCAATGTCTCCGATGAAGTGATCTCCGGCCGCGTGCGCGCCCGGCTGGTCGGCTCCAAAACGGTCAAGAGCGTCAACTTCAATGTCGAGACATATGACGGCGTCGTCTATCTCATGGGCATTGCCCGTTCGGCGAAGGAGCTGAAACGGGCCGCCGAGGAAGCGAGCTACGTCAGCGGCGTCAAGCAGGTTGTCTCCTATGTCCGCATTCGCGAACCGCGCGGCACGGGGGCACCGGAACAGGAGCTGGCCCCGCAGGGCGAGCCGACCTCTTACCAAACCGACCCTGATACCTCATATGGGTCGGGCACGGATGCCGAACTGATCGGCGTGAATTACTGACGGGACGCCTCGCGCTCCCGCAACGGGGAGCGTCCAATGAGCCTGCGCGTTGCGATCCAGATGGATCCGCTGGAACACGTCAAGATCGACGGAGACACGAGCTTCGCCCTCGCCGAAACGGCGCAGGCGCGCGGAATGGAGCTGTTCGTCTACCAGCCGAAGGACATGAGTTTCGAGGCCGGGCGGGTGACGGCCCGCGTACGCCCGGCCAAAGTGCAGCGCGTGGCGGGTGCGCCCGGCGTGTTCGGCGAGGCCGTCACGCTGGACCTTGCTAACGATGTTGACGTCGTCCTGATGCGCCAGGACCCTCCGTTCGACCTGTCCTACATCACGGCATGCCACATGCTGGAGATGATCAGCGACAGGACGCTGGTGCTCAACGACCCGGCCGGCGTGCGGTCCAGCCCGGAAAAGATCCTGCCGCTGCTGTTCCCCGACCTGATGCCGCCGACCCTTGTCAGCCGTGATCCGCAGGCCATCGCCGCCTTCCGCGAAACGCACCATGATATCATCGTCAAGCCGCTGTACGGCTTTGGCGGCGTCGGCGTGTTCCGCCTCAGGCCGGATGATTCCAATCTGGACTCCCTGCTGGAGCTGTTCTTCTCCACCTCGCGCGAACCGGTCATGGTGCAGGCCTTCCTGCCGGCGGTGAGCGAAGGCGACAAACGAATCATGCTGGTCGACGGCGAGGTCGTCGGCGCGCTCAACCGGCGCCCGAAATCCGGGCAGGTGCGCTCAAATCTGGTCGTCGGCGGAACGGCGGAAGCAACCGAACTCAGCGATGCCGACCATCACATTTGCCGGACAATCGGCCCGGAACTCAGGCGCCGCGGGCTGGTTCTCGCCGGCATCGACGTGATCGCCGGGCGGCTGACCGAGATCAATGTCACCTCGCCGACCGGCGTTCAGGCAATCAAGAAACTCAGCGGCATTGATATCCCTGCCATTTTCTGGGACTCTGTGCAGGAGAAGCTTGCGCGCCGCTAGGCCTGCGCTCATGATCAGGGGCATGAACATGAAATTGATGACCGTTCTCGCTGTCGCATCCCTCGCTATTGCAGGGGTTGCGTGCTCGGAATCGAAAGCCAAGCCGGCCTCGGACGCCACCGAGGCAATGAAGGTCGAAGCGGATTCCGGCAGCGGCGGCACGCTCAACCTTTCCCTGCCTTCCGCCATGCCTGGCGATGAGTCCACAGGTGGCACACTGAATCTCAATATCGGTGGCTCGGAACAGGACGCGAGACTGATCGGTTCAGGCCAGCTCGGCGCCGCCGATTTCGGAGACGTGCCGGTGACCGATCTGGGGCTCGATCTTGATGATGTTCCTGCCGCGTCGACCGACCCGGACGATGATATTATCCGGATCGATCCGAAATAGACGGCACACGCCTGATTTTGCAGTAATTTTCAGTTTCGCCATACCTCGGGGCCGCCCTTTTGGGGCAGATAGTTTTCTACTTTAAATAGCGTACTCCTTCCATTTCTCTGGTTAACAACACGTTAAAGTTGATTTTTGGCGCGTGATTTGCATGCGCTGCGTGTATCCAGGAACAGAACCGGGATAAGATGGACATGCCGAACACAAATCAGAACAACGGCCATGATGCACGCAAACCGACTGAAGCCGACCGTTTTGTCGGCCAGCAGATGCGTCAGGCCCGGCGCGAACTTGGCCTGACCCAGGATGCGCTCGCCTCTCTGCTGGGTGTCACGTTCCAGCAGATCCAGAAATATGAGGCCGGCCACAGCCGCCTGTCTGCAGGACGCCTGCGCGACGTCGCGATCGCCTTGAAGAAGGAGATCCACTATTTCTACGAGCCATTCGCGATCGATTCACCGGTTTCACACGACGCAGAGCACCGGCTCAGGGTCCAGGACCTCAAACGCGACGGCAAGCGCCTGATCGACCAGATCGACGACGCGCTCGACCTCCGCGCGGCCGTTCACATTCTCGAGGCACTCGACAAGGCAGGCTGAGCGTCAGTCCTTTTCCCGCAGGCCGTCCTTGAGCCTGTAGACCAGGTCCAGCGCTTCGCGCGGCGTAAGCGCATCCGGATCGACCGAGTCCAGAATTTCGACCAGACTGAGCGCCGCCTCCGAAAATCCGGGGGCGGCATTTTCTTCCTGTACGGACGGAACAGCAGCGAACAATGGCAAGCTTTCGGCCGAGGACGGATCGGATTCCAGACGCTTGAGGATTTGCGCCGCGCGCGCCACGGCCTTGCGCGGCAGCCCGGCGAGTTTCGCGACCTGCACGCCATACGACCGGTCAGCCGGACCGGGCTGCACCTCATGAAGGAAGACGAGATCATTCTTCCATTCGCGCGCGCGAAGCGAGGCGTTGGCGGCACCGGCAAGGTCATCGGCGAGGGCGGTCAGCTCATGATAGTGCGTGGCGAACAGCGCCCGGCAGGCATTGGTGCCGTGCAGGTGTTCGACCGCCGCCCAGGCAATCGCCAGTCCATCCCATGTCGACGTGCCGCGCCCGACCTCGTCGAGGATGACGAAGCTGCGCGGCGTTGCCTGCGTGAGAATAGCGGCGGTCTCCACCATTTCGACCATGAACGTCGACCGGCCGCGCGCGAGGTCGTCCGAGGCACCGACGCGCGAAAAGACACGGTCCGCAAGGCCGATGCGAATGCTCCGTGCCGGAACGAACAGGCCCGCCTGCGCCAGAATGACCGCCAGCGCGGCCTGCCGGAGATAGGTCGACTTGCCCGCCATGTTCGGACCGGTGACAAGCAGGAGCCGCGGCGCGGTTTCGCCGGCCGCGTCGAGCCGAAGCGCATTGGCCGTGAACCCCTGCCCTTCCTTCCTGAGCGCGGCCTCGACCACCGGATGCCGAAGGGCATCGGCTTCGAAGACCGGCTCTGCCTCGATCCGTGGGCGGACGGCGTCGGCCTCGGCAGCCCAGATTGCCGTCGCCGCGGCAACATCCAGGCTCGCAACCGCATCGGCACTGGCCGACAACGCATCGCTCGCCCCGGATACGCGGGTGGCAAAATCGGCAAATATGGCGAGCTCGCGCCCTTTTGCTTCTTCTTCGGCCCGGGAGATCCGACCGGCAAGATCGGCAAGTTCGCGCGTGGAAAAACGGACATTGCCGGCAAGCGTCTGCCTGTGAATGAACGCCTCCGACCATGGCGCCGTCATCAGCGTCTCGCCATGCTTCGCCGGCACGTCGACAAAATAGCCGAGCACATTGTTGAACTTGACCTTCAGTGCCGGAATGCCCGTCTCTCCGGCATAGCGCGCCTGCATCTCGGCAATGATCCTGCGGCTGTCATCGCGGAGGGCACGTACCTCGTCGAGCTCCACGTCCCAGCCTGGCGCCACGAACCCACCGTCCCGTGCCAGCATGGGCGGGCTTCCGGAAATCGCGCGCAACATGTCCGACGCCAGTTCCTCAAGTGGCGGATGGCGGGAAAGGTCGAGCTGCGCGGCGGCGGTTTCAAGCTGCGCCGGCAAGGCGACTGACCGGGCAAGGATGGCAGCAGCCTCGCTCGCCGCGTTCAGCGCCTCGGCAATGGCGAGCAGGTCGCGCGGCCCGCCGCGTCCGAGATTGAGACGCGAACGGGCGCGCTCGAGGTCCGGTGCCTTGCGCAGGCAGGCGCGCACGTCGTCCAGCGCCGTCGGCTCGGAGGCAAACCAGCCCGCCGCATCGAGGCGCGCTGCGATTTCGGCTGCATCGAGCGACGGCCGCGCAAGCCTCGCTGCCAGCAGGCGCGCGCCGGGTGCCGTGACCGTCCGGTCGACAGTGGCGAGCAGCGAGCCCTCCCGTCCGCCGTTCATCGCACGGTCGATTTCCAGGCTCGCACGGGTCGCCGGGTCGATCGCGAGATGACCGCTCGGATCGGGCCGCCGCGGCGGGTCCAGCCGGATCTCGCTGCCTGCCTGGGTCAGCTTCACATAATCGAGCAGAAGCCCGATCGCTGACAGTTCGGTACGCGAGAAATTGCCAAGGGCATCGGTCGCCGCAATGCCGTAGGCTTCTTTCAGCAGGGACTCGCCGGACTTGTGGGTCGCCGCGCGGGCCGGCCGGTACGTCACCGGGGCCGGTGAGACAGACGTCGCCGCAACGATCGCCTGCTTGCCTGACTCGGCGTCCGCAACCAGCAGCTCCGAGAGGGGCCAGGCAAGCAGCGCATCGGCAAGGCCGGCCGGATCGGCCGAGGAAACATCGAAGCGGCCGGTCGACACGTCGCAGACCGCAATCGCCGCCTCCGTGCCCCCTGCCCCCAGTGCGACAGCGGCCAGCGCCTGACCCTGCCGGGCCGGCAGCAGCGCCTCCTCGGTCAGCGTGCCCGGCGTGACGATGCGGACAATGTCCCGGTTCACGATGGCCTTAGATCCGCGCTTCTTCGCTTCGGCCGGACTTTCGGTCTGCTCGCACACCGCCACCCGGCAGCCGGCCCTGATGAGGCGGGCGAGGTAACCCTCCGCAGCATGATAGGGCACGCCGGCCATGGGGATCGGCTTGCCGTCATGCTCGCCGCGTGACGTCAATGTAATGTCGAGAATGCCGGCCGCCTCGACGGCGTCATCGAAAAACAGCTCGTAGAAATCCCCCATGCGGAAGAAGAGGAGTGCATCCGGATGCCGGTTCTTGATCGACAAGTACTGCGCCATGAATGGCGTCGGCGCTGACGCCGCGGTCTTGGGAGTGGAGGCTGCAGTATCGGCCATGGCGCGGGGACGCTAGCGGTTTGCCGGGAGATTCGCAAAGCATCAGACCAGCCATTCTCATCCGGGCTGCTGAGCGGCACTTTTTGCTGTTGGCAGCCTGCCCGGCGCGGCCTAGGGTCCCGCGCCACGTCACAAATTTTTGCAATACAGATTCCAGACCCCATGACATCCAAGCGCCCGAGCTTTACCGACCAGGAAGCCCTCGATTTCCACTCCAAACCACAAGCCGGGAAGATCTCCATGGCGGCCACCAAGCCGATGGGGACGCAGCGCGATCTTTCGCTGGCTTACAGCCCCGGCGTGGCCATCCCGGTGCTGGCCATCGCGGAGCAGGAAGACAAGGCCTACGACTACACATCGAAAGGCAATCTGGTTGCCGTGATATCGAACGGCACCGCCATTCTCGGGCTCGGCAATCTCGGCCCCATGGCGTCCAAGCCGGTGATGGAAGGCAAATCGGTCCTGTTCAAGCGCTTCGCAGACATCGACAGTTTCGACGTCGAAGTGAACACCACCGATCCCGACGACTTCATCCGCACCGTGCGCAATATCGGTGACACCTGGGGCGGCATCAACCTGGAGGATATTTCCTCCCCCGACTGCTTCATCATCGAAAGCCGGCTGCGCGAAGAACTCGACATCCCCGTCTTCCATGACGACCAGCACGGCACGGCCATCATCGCCGCCGCCGGCCTGATCAATGCCTGCATGATCACCAACCGGAAGATGGAAGACGTGAAAGTGGCCGTGTCCGGTGCGGGTGCCGCGGGCCTCTCCTGCGCCGGCCTCATCCGCCATCTTGGCGTCAAGGCCGAGAACATCCTGATGTGTGACTCGACAGGCGTCGTCTATGAAGGTCGCACCGAGCGCATGGACCAGTTCAAGTCCGCCTTCGCCGTCAAGACGAAGAAGCGCACGCTGGCCGAAGCCATCGAAGGTGCGGATGTGTTCCTCGGCCTGTCGGTGAAAGGCGCCGTGTCCAAGGACATGGTGAAGTCGATGGCGAAGAACCCTATCATCTTCGCCATGGCCAATCCGGACCCGGAAATCACGCCGGAAGAAATCAAGTCGGTTCGCGACGATGCCATCATCGCAACCGGCCGGTCGGACTATCCGAACCAGGTCAACAATGTCCTCGGCTTTCCCTACATCTTCCGCGGTGCCCTCGACGTGCGCGCGCGGAGCATCAATGAGGAAATGAAGGTCGCAGCAGCCTATGCGCTTGCCGAACTCGCCCGCGAGGACGTGCCCGATGAGGTTGCCGCCGCCTATCATGGCTCCCGCCCGTCGTTCGGACGCGACTATATCATTCCCTCACCCTTCGATCCGCGCCTGATCTCTCATGTTCCGCCCTTCGTTGCACAGGCAGCAATGGACACGGGCGTCGCGCGCAAGCCGATTGCCGACATGGATACCTATCGCGGCGTACTGAAGCGCCGCGTCGACCCGGCCGCCGGCTTCCTCGAAGGCGTGCAGGCCCGCTGCAAGGAATTGCAGCGCCGTATCGTATTTGCCGAGGGTGAAGAGCCGGCCGTCGTCCGCGCCGCCTATAATTTCAAGCATCAGGGCCTCGGCCATCCGATCCTCATCGGGCGCGAGCGTCAGGTCGCAGAGACCATGGACATGATGGGCGTTCCGCCCGGTTCGCTCGAAATCATCAATGCGCGCCTGTCCGACAATAATCCTGTCTACACAGACCTGCTGTATGCGCGCCTGCAGCGCGAAGGCTATCTCAAGCGGGACGCCCAGCGCCTCGTCAATCAGGACCGAAACATCTTCGGCTGCTGCATGCTGAAACATGGCGATGCAGACGGAATGGTGACCGGCGTGACCCGGAATTATGACGTCGCCCTCAAGGATGCGCTGATGGTGCTGGACCCGATCCCCGGCCAGGCCGTGATCGGCATGTCGATGGTGATCAATCGCGGCAAGACCGTCTTCATCGCCGACACCAGCGTGACCGAACTGCCCCAGGGCCCGGAACTCGCCCGCATCGCAATTGAAGCCGCACGCGCCGTCAGTGCCGTCGGCTTCACGCCGCGGGTTGCCTTCCTGTCCTACTCCACCTTCGGCAACCCGATGGGAGAGCGCGGCGAGAAGGTCCGCCACGCCGTCTCCATTCTCGATAGCCGTGACGACATCGATTTCGAGTATGAAGGCGACATGGCTGCCGATGTGGCGCTCAACCCGAACCACTGGATGCTGTATCCATTCTCGCGCCTCAAGGGGCCGGCCAATGTGCTGGTGATGCCGGCGATCCATGCCGCGTCGATTTCGACCAAGCTGCTGGAATCGATGAGCCGGGCAACCGTGATCGGACCGATGCTGCTGGGCCTCGAAAAGCCGGTGCAGATCGCCTCGCTCGGCGCAACTGTGGGCGATATCGTCAATCTCGCCACCATCGCAGCCTATGACGTCGACCGCGTTCACGGCTAGGTGAGGCTGGCGCCTTTCCTAGCGTCAGGACTCGCAGCCGGCCGGGCCCTCCCCTATACTTGTCGCCAAGCGACACGCGAAAGGGAGGCCCGAGCGGCATGAAAGAATATCTCAAATTCTACATCAACGGCGAATGGGTCGATCCGGTCGAGCCACGCACGCTCGAAGTCGAGAACCCGGCGACCGAAGAAAGCTACGCCAGGATCTCGCTCGGCTCCAAGGCCGATGTGGACAAGGCCGTCGCCGCGGCGAAAGCGGCCTTCCCGACCTTCTCGCAGACTTCGGTCGAATATCGGGCCGAGCTGCTCGACAAGATTACGGCAGGCATCCAGAAACGCATGCCGGAAATGGCCGAGGCGATTTCGACCGAAATGGGCGCGCCGATGTGGCTCGCCAATGCGGCGCAGGTTCCGGCCGGCATGGGCCACTTCGCCACCACGGCGGCGATCCTGCGGAACTACAAATGGGAAGAAGTCAAAGGCACGACACTCCTCCGCAAAGAGCCGATCGGCGTGTGCGGCTTCATCACGCCCTGGAACTGGCCGCTCAACCAGATCGCCTGCAAGGTGGCCCCGGCCATCGCAGCTGGCTGCACCATGGTTCTGAAGCCGTCCGAGATCGCCCCAGTCGATGCATACATCTTCACCGAGATCCTGCATGAGGCCGGCGTGCCGAAGGGCGTGTTCAACCTCGTCAACGGCGACGGCCCCGGCGTCGGCTCGGTCCTGTCGTCCCATCCGGATGTCGACATGGTCTCCTTCACCGGTTCGACCCGCGCGGGCGTGCTCGTCGCGCAGGCCGCGGCGCCGACCGTCAAGCGCGTCGCCCAGGAACTCGGCGGCAAGAGCCCGAACATCGTGCTGCCGAATGCCGACCTGCAGAAGGCCGTCGCCGGCGGCGTCATGAGCATGATGACCAATTCCGGCCAGTCCTGTAATGCCCCTTCCCGCATGTTCGTGCAGAAGGACCAGCAGGAACAGGCGATCGCGATTGCCAAGGCGGCCGCCGAATCCGTGAAGGTGATGATGCCGGCCGAAGCAACGCCCGGCGCCATCGGCCCGATCTCGAACGGCACGCAGTATCAAAAAGTGCAAGACCTGATCGAGACCGGCATCAAGGAAGGCGCAACACTCGTCGCCGGCGGCCCAGGCCGTCCGGAAGGCTTCAACAAGGGCTACTTTGCGCGCCCGACCGTGTTTGCGAACGTCACAAACGACATGACCATCGCGCGCGAGGAAATCTTCGGGCCGGTGCTTTGCATCCTGCCTTATGAGGATGTCGAGGATGCCATCGCCATGGCAAATGACACGGTCTACGGCCTTGCCGGCTATGTGCAGGGCCCGCCGGAAGACGCCTACAAGGTGGCGAACCGCATCCGCGCCGGCCAGATCAATGTCAACGGCGCTCCGCCGGACTTCGCTGCACCGTTCGGCGGCTATGGCCAGTCGGGCAATGGCCGCGAATGGGGCGAGATGGGCTTTGAGGAATTCCTCGAGACCAAGGCCGTGATCGGCTACAAGGCCGCCTGACCGAACCTGCTTCCAGATGGACGAGGGCGCCCCCCCCCCGGGGCCGCCCTTTTTCTTTGCCCGACCCCCGCGCGAGGCCGCCTGCGCATCACCGAAATGTGTTGCAGCACCTGCGCGGCATACCCGCCGTTCAACTGGCATTCAGCCCGGTCAGCTTTATATCAGCTTCAACTGCGATTAGTCTGTCAGCCCAGTTACCGAACTGGCTGCAGCAAAGTGCCGGAGGGAGATCCCCCATGCCCAGACTGAACCTCGTTGCGGGCCTTGCCGCGCTGGCCATGCTTGGCGCCTGCGCAACGGCAACGCCCTACCAGCCTGCCCTGAATACAAGCACCGGCTATTCAGAGCAGCAGATCGAATCCAACCGTTTCCTGGTCCAGTTCGCCGGGAACAGCCTGACCGACCGCAAAACGGTCGAAACCTACCTGCTCTACCGCGCGGCGGAGCTGACCAAGCTCAACGGGTTTGACCATTTCCGCGTGGTGCACCGAGACACCGATGCCGACAGCCGGCTTGTCCCCATCGGCGGCGCCTACACGCCGTTCTACAATCACTTCTATCTCGACTATTACTATTACAATCCGCGGGCCTATTACCGTTCGCGGTTCTACGATCCCTTCTATTCCCCGTTCGGCCCTTATGATCCCTATTGGGGCGGTCCGCCGGAATACCGGGAGTCGACCCGCTATGTGGCGTCCGCGGAAATCCAGATGGGCAAGGGCCCGAAGCCGGACGATGCGGCCTATTTCTACGCGGACGAAGTGCTGAAGAATCTCGGCGCCAATATCGTGCGTCCCGAAGCCGGCTGATCTGCCTCAGAACCCGATCCGGATGGCCCCGCGCAAGCGGGGCCTTCTTTTTCCCCGGATATTCGCCCCTTTGCACTGGTCAAACCGGGCGGCACAGCCCAGATAGGCCGACTGGACGAGGCCCGAGGCAGGGAAGGCGCCAAAAGTGCCCGATACGCAAAGCAAGGCAACGGACGCCGCTGCCGGCGTCGGCCGCCCCGTGCCCGGCCGGTCCGAGCTGGTCGTGATGATCGCGGGCCTGATGGCCCTGAATGCGCTCGCCATCGACATCATGCTCCCGGCGCTCAACCAGATCGCCCATGCGGTGGGCCTGACAGCCGACGGCGTGGAAAGCGACAACCGCCAGCAACTCATCATCTTTGCCTATGTCCTCGGATTCGGCGCACCGCAGATCGTATGGGGACCGGTCACGGACCGGTTCGGCCGGCGCGCGCCCCTGTTCGTCAGCCTTGCCGGCTACATCGTCACGGCGACGCTGTGCATCACGGTCCGGGACTTTCACGCCCTGCTGGCCGCGCGCTTCGTGCAAGGCGTCTTCTCGGCCGGCGCGCGCCTGGTGGCAACCTCGGTCGTGCGCGACCTCTTTGCCGGGCGCCAGATGGCAAGGTTCATGTCTCTGGTCATGACGATCTTCATGATCGTTCCGATCATCGCCCCGGCGGTCGGACAGGCCGTACTGCTGGTCGCCCCCTGGGAATGGATCTTCGGCGTGCTCGTCATGTTCGGCATCGTGATGCTGGGCTGGACGTGGACACGCCTGCCGGAAACCCTGCCGCCGGAAAACCGCATTCCGCTCAATTTCGGCACGGCACTCGGCGCCTACGCGGAAGTGATCCGCACACCCGTCACCTTCGGATACATGTGCGCCTCCGGCATCGTATTCGGCGCCCTGTTTTCGTTCATCGCCACCTCCGAACAGGTCTTCCGCGAAGTGTTCCATCGGGGAGAGGATTTCGTCCTGTGGTTCTCGGGGATCGCCGGCATGCTGGCGGTGGCGAATTTCACGAATTCCCGGTTGGTGGAAGCCGTCGGAATGCGCAGGATCAGCCACACGGCGCTGATCCTGTTCACGGTGCTCTCGGCCCTTTCCGCCCTCCTGACGACCCTTTTGGGCGAGAGCCTGTTCCGCTTCTACCCGCTGTTCATCCTCACCTTCGCCTGTTTCGGGCTGATGGGGTCGAACTTCTCGGCCCTTGCAATGGAGCCGCTCGGAAAGATCGCCGGCACCGCATCGGCAGCCTACGGCTTTGCCACGACGACCGTGTCCAGCCTGATCGGCATGGCGATCGGCAGCCAGTTCAATGGCACGACCATTCCGCTGATGATCGGTTTTGTCTGCCTCGGCATGTCGTCGCTGACGATCATTCTGATCACCGAGAGGGGCCGACTGTTCAGCTCGCGCTGACGCGGCGGGCCGTGCGCCCCGTCCCTTCACGGTCACGGGAGAGTGGGCGCACCTGCCGCTCGACATGCTCGATCACGAGGCCGGCGATGTCCTTCTCCGTCGCCTTCTCAATCCCTTCGAGGCCGGGTGAGGAATTTACTTCCAGCACTTTCGGGCCTTCCTTGGTCTGGAGCAGGTCAACGCCCGCCACATTGAGACCCAGAACCTTGACGGCCTCGCGCGCCGTGTCGCGCTCCTCGGCCGTCAGGCGGATTTTCGAAGCCGTGCCCCCCCGATGTAAATTCGAGCGGAACTCGCCCTTCTGGGCTTGCCGTTTCATTGCGCCGACGACGCGGTTGCCGATGACGAAGGCCCGCACATCCGTTCCGGCCGCCTCCTGCACGAATTCCTGCACCAGAAAGTTCGCATCGAGGCCGCGGAAGGCATCGACCAGGCTTTCCGCCGCCTTGCGCGTTTCGGCCAGCACGACGCCCTTGCCCTGTGTCGACGTCAGCAGCTTCAGGACGACCGGCGTTCCTTCCACCAGGCTGATCAGGTCCTTGGTGTCCTTCGGGCTGTGGGCGAAGGCGGTCACCGGCATGGCAATCCGGGCGCGCGCCAGAAGCTGGTGCGCCAGCAGCTTGTCGCGCGAACGGCCAATCGAGCCCGCACCATTCAGGCAGAATGCGCCGGTGTTCGAGAACTGGCGCAGCACCGCCATGCCATAATCGGTGATCTTCGCCCCGATGCGCGGGATCACGGCATCATAGCGGGGCAGCGCCGCACCGTCATAGTGGACTTCGGGATCCACCGTACCGATGCGCATATAGCAGCGCGCCGTATCGATCGCTTCGATCACATGGCCCCGGGCCTCCGCCGCCTCGATCAGGCGCTGGCTGGAGTAGTTGTTCGGTTCGCGCGTCAGCAGCGCGATGCGCAACGGCCGCCGCACCGGCTTTCGCTTGGGCAGGCCCGCATACAGCCGGTAGCTCAGCTCGGGCATGCGGAACGACTCGTTCGCATCGACCACCATGTCCGGCTGGATCGCGCCCCGGCCGAACAGCATCCGATAGGTCATGTTCTCGCGGTTGGTCAGGGTCAGCTGGATCGTCCACCGCCGCGGCCCCATCTCGACCAGTGTCTCGATGACGTAGCGCAGTTCCGTCTCCCCATTCGAGCTCGTCACTTCGCGCCGGTCGACCACGGGCGCTGAGCATGTGACTTCCAGCGCCGGATTGTTCGGATCAGGTTGGATCAGGAACCGCACCTGCGGATTGTCGGACGGGCCGAACGGTTCGATCGCGCTGGCGTGCAGGGCCGACGTCTTGGCGCCGGTATCGACTTTCGCCTTGATCGCCGGCAGGCCCAGGTCCGGCAGGGACAGCCATTCCTCCCAACCGAGTTCAAACGGTGCGTGCTTCGGCATGTCCGGCGTCCTTCTGGCGAAGGAGTCGATTAGCCGCCTTGCCCCGGACGGGCAACTCAGCCTTTCACGAGCCAGGCCTGCTCCACGATGCCGACCACATCGCCCATGATCTCCGTGATCCTGAAGTCCTTCGGTGTGTAGATGCGGGCAACGCCCATCTGGCGCAGCGCGCGGGCATCCTCGGGCGGGATGATGCCGCCGACGACGACGGGCACATTGTCGAGCCCCGCCTTGCGCAGTTCCGCCAGCGTCTCGCGCACGAGATCGAGATGGCTGCCCGAGAGGATGGAAAGGCCGACGACATGCGCGTCGGCAGCCTTTGCCTGCGCGGCGATTTCGGCGGGGGCGAAGCGGATGCCTTCGTAGACGACGTCCATGCCGACTTCCCTGCCCCGCGCCGCGATCTGTTCGGCGCCGTTGGAATGGCCGTCGAGGCCCGGCTTGCCGAGCACATAGGTGAGCCGGCGGCCAAGGGCATCGGAGACGCGGTCGACCTCCTTGCGGACGGCTTCCACATCTTCCTCGCCGGAGGAAGAGACGACAAGCGCGACGCCGGTGGGGCCGCGATATTCGCCGAAGATTTCTCGCATCGCCTCGCCCCATTCGCCGGTGGTGACGCCCGCCTTGGCGCATGCGATGGAGGGCTCCATGATATTGGTGCCGTCTTTCGCGGCGGCCTTCAGGGCGTCGAGGGCGGTGTTGACGGCTTTCACATCGCGGGTGGCGCGCCAGTTCATCAGTTCACGGACCTGCATCATCTCCTCTGCCGGATCGACCGTCTGGATGGCGCCGTCGCCGGCGCCGAGCGGGCTCGATTCGGATTCGGTGTAGCGGTTGACGCCGACCACGGTGAGGTCGCCGGATTCGATGGCCTTCACGCGCTTCACATGCGCGCCGACGAGGCTTTCCTTCATGTAGTCGATGGAGTTGGTGGCGCCGCCGCGTGCATCGATGTCGGCGAGCGTGGCGCGGGCAAGCTCTTTCAGCTCATCTGTCTTGCCCTCGACGACATGGCTGCCGTCGAACAGGTCTTCATATTCGAGAAGGTCCGTCTCATAGGCGAGGATCTGCTGCAGGCGGAGCGACCATTGCTGGTCCCATGGGCGCGGCAGGCCGAGCGCCTCGTTCCAGGCCGGCAGCTGCAGCGCGCGGCAGCGGGCCTTCTTGGAGAGCGTGACGGCCAGCGCCTCGATCAGGATGCGGTAGACATTGTTCTCCGGCTGCGGCTCGGTGAGGCCCAGCGAGTTCACCTGCACGCCATAGCGGAACAGGAGCGCCTTCGGATCGGTGACGCCGTAGCGGTCCCGCCCGATCTCTTCCCAAAGTTCCACAAAGGCACGCATCTTACAAAGTTCCGTTACGAAACGAACGCCTGCGTTGACGAAGAAGGAGATGCGGCCGAAGACAATGTCAAAGTCTGATTCCGGAACTTGTCCACCGGCTTTCACGCGGTCGAGAACGGCAATGGCGGTGGCGAGCGCATAGGCCAGCTCCTGTTCCGGCGTCGCGCCCGCTTCCTGCAGATGGTAGGAGCAGACATTCATCGGATTCCATTTCGGGACCTCGGTGTAGCACCAGGTCACCATGTCGGAGATCAGCCGCATCGACGGCTCCGGCGGGAACACATAGGTGCCGCGCGAGAGATATTCCTTGACGATATCGTTCTGCGTCGTGCCGAGCAGCTTCTTCCGGTCGTCGCCGCGCTCGTCGGCCAGCGCCACATAGAGCGCCAGCAACCAGGCCGCCGGGGCATTGATCGTCATCGACGTGTTCATCTGTTCCAGCGGCAGTTCGGCCATCAGTTCCCGCATGTCGCCGAGATGCTTGACCGGCACGCCGACCTTGCCGACCTCGCCGCGCGCCAGGATATGGTCGGCGTCATAGGCTGTCTGGGTTGGCAGGTCGAAAGCGATGGAGAGGCCCGTCTGGCCCTTGGCAAGGTTCATCCGGTACAGCTCGTTCGACTTCTTCGCGGTCGAGTGGCCGGCATAGGTCCGGAAGATCCACGGCCGGTCGGGCGCGTGCTGAATAGATGACTGGCTGTCGGCCATGGGGCATGCGCCTCCCAACGCAAAATTTTTTGTTGCGCCGCAGCATGCCCTCGCGCGGGCGGGCTGACAAGCCGCAGGAAAGGCGTCTTGCGGCCGCAGGGGCCGGGGGCCACATGCACTGCATGACCGGATTGCCCCCTGATCCCCGTTCGCTGCCGCTTTCGCCGGGCCAGCTCGGCCTTGCCCTGCGCCTCAGGCTCCTGTCGCTGTTTGCCTTTCCGGCAGCAGCGGCGCTGGCAGCAATCCTCGAGCGCAGCTTCCTCGTCCTGCTCCTGCTGGCGGGCGGCATGATGCTGGTCTCATGGATAGAGCGGACACGCTTCCTGCGCGCGGCGGGCGAAACGCGCCTGCCCGATCCGGGAGCTTTCTGGCCGGGTTTTGCCATGAGGACCGGCCTGCTGCTCGGCGTTTTCGTGGTGACGCTCGGCGTCCTCGCCCTGTTCCGCGACACCGCCCTTGCCCGCTCCTTCGGCTGGCCGGACCTTGCCCTCGCCGGTGGGACCACCCTGATCGTCTATCTCATGAACCTCGCCAGTGCGCGGATGGCGGAGACGCAGGCGAACCTGGTCGTGACGCATATCAACGCCCAGTTCCACCCCCCGGACGGTCCGGCAAATGCAACCGGGGACATCATTGACGGCGAATTCACAGACGCCGACCAGTAATTCCATGCAAATCTGCATGAGACTCACCGCGAAAGCGCAGATCGCCTTTCCGGTGCGGCTCAGCTATATCCGCCGCGGATTCAAGGAGTTCCTGTCCCCATGCCCGCAATGATCGATACGATCGGACTCGTGGCCGC
This sequence comes from Hyphomonas sp., assembly GCA_020638455.1. GTDB lineage: Bacteria > Pseudomonadota > Alphaproteobacteria > Caulobacterales > Hyphomonadaceae > Hyphomonas. Next base: position 665,158 of record JACKIK010000001.1, read on the forward strand.
GATCCTGACGACGCTGTCTTTCCTGCCGCAGGCGGTGCTGGTGATCCGCACGCGCCGCACGGAGGGCATTTCGCTCGCCATGTACGCAATGTTCACGACAGGTGTGGCCGGCTGGCTCGTCTACGGCGTGCTTGCCGGCGCCCTGCCGGTTATCCTCGCCAATGCCGTGACCCTGGTGCTTGCGAGCGTGATCCTGGTGATCAAGATCCGTGCGGTTGTTGCCGCTCAGCCGAGTGCCCAGGGCGCCACTTTCGCGACGTCCACACCCATCGCCTCATAATAAAGGCGCTGGATATGCCGGGTCACCGGACCCGGCTTTCCGGTCCCGACCGGTTTGCCCTCAATCGTCACGACCGGCGCCACCATGGCGCCCGCCGACGTGGTAAACACCTCCGCAGCGCCGCGCGCCTCGTCCGGCGTGAAGGCGCGCTCGATGAGGTCGATGCCGCTGCCCCGGATCAGGCTCAGCACGCCGGCCCGGGTGATGCCCGGCAGGATCGAGCGCGACAGCTCCCGCGTGACCAGCCGGCCCTGCCTGTCGACGATCCATGCATTGGCCGAGGCGGCCTCGGTGACGAAGCCATCCTCCACCATGAAAGCCGTATCGGCACCCGCCTCGCGTGCAGCCCGGTAGGCAAGTGCCTGGCTCAGCAGCTGCACGGTCTTCATGTCGCGGCGGCTCCAGCGCGTGTCGTCAAGGAAAATGACGGCGATGCCATCGCGCGCGACGTCCCCGATCAGCGGACGGGAATCGGCATACAGAAAGACGGTCGGCTCAAATGTCTCCGGGCCTGCAAAGTCGCGGAAGCCGTAATTGCCTGCCGTGACTTCCAGATAGACCAGCCCCTCTTCGAGCCCGTTGCGCTCGGCCAGGTCCATATGGATTCCGGCCCATTCCTCATCCGTGTGCGGATCGGGAATCGCGATTCCGTCCAGCGTCCGGCGCAGGCGGGCAAGGTGCCCCTCCAGGTCGACGAAGCGCCCGTCATAGACCGCCGTCACCTCATAGGCCGCGTGGGCAAACAGGAAGCCCCTGTCAAAGGGCGAAATCGCCGCTTCCCGCAGCGGGCGAAACGCTCCATTCAGGTACACCGTCTGGCCGATTGTCATTTTATCACGCTCCTCAGGGCTTCTTTGTGCACCGCAACAAAAATTCTTGCATCGGGGCAATCATGACGCCAAGGTGACGCGAGCCGGGGGCCTTGTGAAGACACGCGAAGACTGTGCGACGGGGCTAACCAGGAAAAATTCGAAGGAGGGCCCTTCCGAAATGAGTCGGGAAATCAAGGATATATATGACGTCGGCGAGATTCCGCCGGAGTTCCACGTGCCGAAAATGATGCATGCCTGGGCGATCCGCCGGGAACGTCATGGCCGGCCGGCCACCGCCATGCAGCTGGAACAGGTACCGGTACCGGAGATCGATTCCGATGAGGTGCTGGTCCTCGTGATGGCCGCAGGCGTCAACTATAACGGCATCTGGGCCGCGCTCGGCGAGCCCGTGTCCGTCTTCGACGTCCACAAGCAGCCCTATCACATTGCCGGATCCGATGCCGCTGGCATCGTCTGGGCCGTGGGCCGCAAGGTGAAGCGGGTCAAGCCTGGCGATGAAGTGGTGATCCACTGCAACCAGGACGATGGCGACGATGAGGAATGCAATGGCGGCGACCCGATGTTCTCGCCGTCCCAGCGGATCTGGGGCTACGAGACGCCGGACGGCTCCTTCGCGCAGTTCTGCCGCGTGCAGGCCCGCCAGTGCATGCCGCGCCCGAAACACCTGACCTGGGAAGAAAGCGCCTGCTACACACTGACGCTGGCCACCGCCTACCGGATGCTGTTCGGTCACCGCCCGCACATCCTGAAGCCGGCCGACCATGTGCTGGTCTGGGGCGCCTCCGGCGGCCTCGGCAGCTTCGGGGTGCAGCTCTGCGCCGTCACCGGGGCGCACGCGATCGGCGTGGTCTCGTCCGAGGACAAGTTCGAACACGTGCTCGCGCTCGGCGCCAAGGGCGTGCTGAACCGCAAGGATTTCAACTGCTGGGGTCAGCTGCCGACGGTCAACGGGCCGGAATTCGGCGACTACATGAAAGAGACCCGGAAGTTCGGCAAGGCGATCTGGGGCATCACCGGCGGACAGGATGTCGACTATGTGTTCGAGCATCCGGGCGAAAGCACCTTCCCGGTGTCCGTCTTCGTGGTGAAGCGCGGCGGCATGGTTGTGATCTGCGCCGGCACCTCCGGCTTCAACCTGACCATGGATGCCCGCTTCCTGTGGATGCGCCAGAAGCGCGTGCAGGGCAGCCACTTCGCCAACCTGAAGCAGGCCTCGGCTGCCAACCAGCTCGTCATCGACCGCCGCATCGATCCCGGCATGTCGGAAGTCTTCCCCTTCGAAGACATTCCGGCCGCCCACGAGAAGATGCTGGACAACAAGCACCTGCCCGGAAACATGGCGGTGCTCGTGACGGCGCCGAAGCCTGGACTGCGCACTGTTGAGGATGTTCTGGCGGTCAACGGCCAGGGTGGCTGAACATGCTCAGCCGCGCATTCGCGGAGGAGTTTGCAGGCGACTGGCTGGCCGCCTGGAATGACCGGGATATCGACCGGATCCTGTCGCACTATGCCGACGATGTCGTGTTCTACAGCCCGCGCATTGCCCTTGTCATGGGCAATGACGCGACGCATGTGAAGGGCAAGAGAGCGCTTCAGGCCTACTGGACCGAAGCGCTCTCGAATGCCCGCCAGTTGTTCTTCGCGCTGGACGATATCCTCGTCAGCTCGGACGCCGTAACCATTCTCTACACGAACCATCGCGAGGAGCGGGTCGCGGAGACGTTCGTCTTCAATGAAGACGGCGAAGTCGCCCTGTCGGTCGCCGCCTACAGCTAGGGCCGACCTGCCGGGCCCGATTCCTGCGCCTGTAAAGGTGGAGCGGTGGGGCCGGGAGTGGACATGCTGGACTATCTGACGCGAACGGACGGATCACCGGGCCTCTACCTGCTGAAGGCATTCGCGACGGCGATTGCGGGCACGATTGCGGTCGTGCTGGTCGCCTCTCAATTCATTGCCGGGCCGGATGATACGCCCTCCGATATCTCTCCCCTGACGCTGGCCGTCGTGCTGCTCTTCGTGTGGCCGGCCATGGTGACGGCCATGCTGCAGGGCCTGCTGTTCTTTGCGCGCCGCCTCGTCCCGACCTACTGGCACGCCGCCGCCGCATCGGCCCTCCTGCTGGCGCTCGGGCTCGCCCTGCTGGGCGGGCCGCAGACAGGCATCGTCTTTGCCTGGCCCTTCTTCGTGTACGCCGTCGTATTCCTGGCGTGGCAGCTTCAGTCGAACCGGCTGGCCTGGGGGATGACGCTCGCCCTGCAGGCCATGGTGAACCTGCCGCTCGTCCTGTTCGCGCACTAGGCGCGTCAGACCTCGAACGGATCCTGCATCAGGATCACATCTTCGCGTTCCGGGCTGGTCGAGACCAGCGCGCATGGCTTGCCGACCAGTTCCTCGAGCCGGCGCACATATTTCACGGCCTCTGCCGGCAGGTCGACCCAGCTGCGGGCCCCGGCGGTCGAGCCCTTCCAGCCCGGCAGGGTCTCGTAGACCGGCTCGACGGCGGCCTGATCGGTCAGACCGGCCGGGTAATAGTCGATCTCCTGCCCGTTCAGCCGGTAGGCAACACAGACCTTGATCTCATCGAACCCGTCGAGCACGTCCAGTTTCGTCAGCGCAAGCCCGTTGACGCCCGATGTGGCGCAGGCCTGCCGCACCATGACGCTGTCGAACCAGCCGCACCGCCGCGCCCGTCCGGTGTTCACGCCGACTTCGCGGCCGACCGTGCCGAGGCGCTGGCCGATCTCGTTGTCCTGCTCGGTCGGGAACGGCCCGGCCCCCACGCGCGTGGTGTAGGCCTTGGCCAGCCCCAGCACATAGGAAATCGCCCCCGGCCCCACTCCGGAACCGGCGGACGCATTGCCCGCAACCACATTCGACGAGGTGACGAACGGATAGGTCCCGTGGTCGACATCCAGCATCACGCCCTGTGCGCCTTCGAACAGGATGCGGCGGCCGGCGCGCACCTTCTCGTCGAGCAGCTTCCAGACCGGCTTCGCATAGGCGAGCACCTGCGGGGCGATCGCCAGGAGGTCCGCCTTCAGCGCTTCGCCATCCGGCTCCGGAAGGTCGAGCCCGGCGCGCAGCGGACGGTGATGGGCGAGCAAGCGTTCGATCTTCATGTCGAGGGCGACAGGATCGGCAAGGTCCGCGACACGGATGGCCCGGCGGCCGACGCGGTCTTCATAGGCCGGGCCAATGCCGCGCTTCGTCGTGCCGATCTGCGCCGCGCCGAGCGCCCCTTCGCGGGCGGCATCGATATCCTTGTGCCAGGGCAGGATCAGCGAGGCATTGTCGGCCAGCACGAGCGAGTCCGGCGAGACCTCGACCCCCTGCCCCCTAATACCCTCGATCTCGGTCAGCATGTGCCGCGGGTCGACCACGACGCCGTTGCCTATCACCGACAGCTTGCCGCCGCGCACGAGGCCGGACGGCAGCAGCGCCAGCTTGAATACCTTCCCGTCGATGACCAGCGTATGGCCAGCATTGTGCCCGCCCTGAAAGCGGACAACGACATCCGCACGGCTGGACAGCCAGTCGACGATCTTGCCCTTGCCCTCGTCGCCCCACTGGGCCCCTACGACCACAACCCCTGCCATGTGCCGCTCCTGTTCAGTTCGCGGCCCATGGGCAGGATTCAGCGCTGAAAAGCAAGAGGGCTTTCGCGCGCGGTCCTAGTCGAAGCGGTAGCTCACGCGGACGCCGACATTGTCGAGCCCCTGGTTGCGGCCATTGCCCAGCACCTGGCCGTGGCTGAGGTGTTCGTACATCAGCTCCATGCCCCATGTGTCGTTGAACTCGCGGTGGGCGCTGAACGTGGTGCGGAACAGGTCGCGCGAGCCGAGCAGGACGTGGTCCTCGGTATACGCATCGCCGCGCGGATCGCCCTGCGGATACGGACTCTCCAGAACGCCGTCATGGATGATGTAGCCGAAACTCGGCTCGAAGGCCCACTTGCCGGCCACCGGGAACGACCAGTGCAGGCCGAAGCCGCCGAAGCTGGTATCGCCCTGCAGGCTGGTGCTGCCCATGATGTAGGGCTTCGGGCTCCAGATCACCTTCAGGAAATGCGGTGAGGTGAACAGCAGGTCGCCATTGATGCTCTGGCCCGGCTCCTTATTGGCATTGTCGCAGTCGAGGACGCAGACATTCTCCTGCATCACGCCGAGGCGGACTTCGCTGACAAGATCGGCCGAGGCCGAGCCGCTGACCCCTGCAGCGGCGATTGCGCTGGCAATAAGAATGCGTCGCATGGAATCTCCCTGAACTCTGTGAGGCGAGGAAGGCCGCCGGCGCTCGCCCGTCAAGCGCAAAGCTGACACTTTGGAAATGTTTGCAGGAAGGGTGACCAATCGGACACGCCTGGACTACCGCCAATGGAAAAGCGGGCCACCTTCCGGCGGCCCGCCTTGCTCGGAGGTCCCGGGGCTGGCCGCAAACTCAGAAGGCCAGCACCTTCGCATAACGCACCTGCGGCAGGTCGTTCAGCTTTTCGATCATGCAGGCGGACGGCTCCGAATCGACGCCGATCAGGGCGATCGCCTCTTCCCCTGCGGCCGTGCGGCCAAGGTGGAAGGTCGCGATATTCACCTTCTCCTCGCCCAGCATCTGGCCGAGCGCGCCGATGAAGCCCGGCTTGTCGAGGTTGTTGACGTAGAGCATGACCGGCGAGAAGTCGCCCTCCAGCGCCATGCCCTTCACCTCCACGATGCGCGGTGCGCCGGCGATCAGCGTGCCGGCAAGGGTCCGCCAGCCACCTTCCGGCGCGTTCTTGGTCGCCTTGGTCTTCACCTTCACACGGATCAGGCTGTCATAGACCGGGCTCGCCTCGGTCTTGGTCTCGGTCAGCTTGACGCCCGAGTCGGCGAGGATGGCCGGGGCCGACACCATGTTCACGTCGCCGCGCGAAGCGCGCAGCAGGCCGGCCAGCAGCGCCGCCGTCATCGGCTTGCGGTTGAGGTCTGCAACCTCGCCTTCGTACTCGATCACCACTTCGTCATAGCCGAAGTCGGAAATCTGTCCCGCGAAGGAGCCGAGCTTTTCGGCGAGCACGGCGAACGGCTTGATCCGCGGCGCTTCCTCCGCGGTGATCGAGGGCATGTTGAGCGCATTGGTGACGGCGCCGGAGAGAAGGTAGTCGGACATTTGCTCGGCCACCTGCAGGGCGACGTTTTCCTGCGCCTCGTTTGTCGACGCACCGAGGTGCGGCGTTGCGACAAAGTTCTTCTTGCCGAACAGCACGTTTTCCTTGGCCGGCTCGACGGCGAACACGTCGAAGGCGGCGCCGGCAAGGTGGCCGGACTCCAGCATCTCGGCGACGGCCTCCTCATCGACAAGGCCCCCACGCGCGCAGTTTACCAGGATCAGGCCCTTCTTTGTCTTGGCAAGGTTCTCGCGGCTGAGAATGTTGCGTGTCTGGTCCGTGAGCGGAACATGCAGCGTGATCACGTCGGCGCGCTTCAGCAGCTCGTCGAGCTCCACCTTCTCGACACCCAGTTCAATGGCGCGCTCGTCGGTCAGGAACGGGTCATAGGCGACGACCTTCATCTTGAGGCCCATGGCGCGCTCGGCGACGCGGCTGCCAATGTTCCCTGCCCCGATCAGGCCGAGTGTCTTGAAAGAGACCTCGATACCCATGTAGCCGGACTTCGGCCATTTGCCGGCCTGCGTGTCGGCATTGGCGGCCGGGATCTGGCGCGCCGCAGCGAACATCATGGCGATGGCATGCTCGGCCGTCGTGATGGCATTGCCGAACGGCGTATTCATGACCACAACGCCTTTGGCCGTCGCGGCCTTGATGTCGATATTGTCGACGCCGATACCGGCCCGGCCGATGACTTTGAGGTTCTTCGCGGCTGCGATCACGTCTGCATTCGGCTTGCAGGCGGAACGCACGACGAGGCCGTCATATTCCGGGATTTCCGCAATCAGCTGCTCGGTGTCGAGGCCGGTCTTGGTAACGGTTTCGATGCCGCGGGCGTGGAAGATTTCCACGGCGGCGGGGGAGAGTTTGTCTCCGATAAGGACTTTGGGCATTTTGGTTTCCTTTGCTCGCGGCTGCTGCGGGCTGCCGCCCGCGCCGCTGCGCCTTCGCGTTGCTCGTGAAAGCGCCTTGTACGGACTGAAGAACTAAAGCGCGGCCACTTCTTCTGCGAAGGCCCAGTCGAGCCAGGGCAGGAGCTTCCGCACGTCATCGGGTTCCACCGTGGCGCCGACCCAGATGCGCAGGCCCGGAGGGGCCTTGGCATAGCCGGCGGCGTCGAAGCAGGCGTTTTCCTTTTCAAGGCGCTTCATCATCTTCTTGACGAAGTCCCGCTGGCCGGCCTCGTCGAGGCCCGCAACGCGCGGGTCGACAATGGAGAAAGTGACGCCGGTGTTCGAGCGAACCTCCGCATCCGGACAAAGGAAGTCGACCCAATCGGTCTTCGCCACCCAGTCGGTCAGCACGCCGAGGCTCTCGTCGGAGCGCGCCTTCAACGCTTTCCAGCCGCCAAGGCTCTCGCACCAGTCGAGCGCCTGAAGGTAATCTTCCACGCACAGCATGGAGGGCGTGTTGATCGTCGCGCCTTCAAACAGGGCCTCGTCCAGCTTGCCGCCTTTGGTCATGCGGAAAAGCTTGGGCAGCGGACGGTCCGGCGTGAAGGTCTCAAGCCGCTTCACGGCGTTGGGGCTGAGGATCAGCATGCCATGGGCCGCTTCCCCGCCGAGGATCTTCTGCCAGCTATAGGTCACCACATCGAGCTTTTCCCACTCGATGTCCTGCGCGAAGGCGGCCGAGGTCGCATCGCAGATCACCACACGGTCCGGGTTCGGCTTGATCCAGTCGGCATTCTTCACCCGCACGCCTGACGTCGTGCCGTTCCATGTGAAGATGATGTCGGCATCGTCGCGCGCCTTTTCGAAGGGCGGCAGTTCGCCATAGTCACCGACATAGGTGTTGCAGTCGGCCAGCTTCAGCTGCTTGGTCGCATCCGTCACCCAGTCCTGGCCGAAGCTTTCCCAGGCGAAGACGTCGACGGGCTTCGCGCCCAGCATCGACCACATGCACATTTCCACAGCGCCGGTGTCGGAGGCGGGCACGATGGCCACGCGATAGCCTTCGGGCAGGCCGAGGATCGACTTGGTGCGATCGATGGCCTCTTTCAGCTTTTTCTTTGCGTCAGCCGAGCGGTGCGACCGGCCCAGCGCTGCAGTGTTCAGTTTTTCAAGGGAAAATCCGGGCCGCTTGGCGGTGGGACCGGAAGAGAAGTGCGGGCAATCGGGCCGCACGTTCGGCTTGGCGACAGTCGTCATCTGTATTGTCTCCTATCCTTACAGATAGGCTGGCATCCGTTGGGGGAAGCTGGCCCGCCGCGTCTGTCTCATATTTCGGGGGCGCTTGCAAAGGAGATTCTTGCATCGCTGCGGCACGAGTGGTTGATTTGTCGCATGAGCATGACCATCCAGCCCCTGACGGGCACCCTCGGCGCAGAGATCCATGGCGTGGACCTGAAAAAGGACCTGTCGAATTCCGAATTCGACGCCGTCCACCAGGCTTTCCTTGATTACAAGGTCATTGTCCTTCGCGGCCAGCAGGGCATGACGCCGGACCAGCACAAGGCCTTCGCCCGCCGCTTCGGCACGCTCAACATTCACCCTTACGTCAAGGGCATGGACGGGCATCCGGAGCTGCTGGAGATCATCAAGGAGCCGGAGGAGAAGACCAATTTCGGCGGCGGCTGGCATTCCGACATGAGCTTCCTGGAGGAGCCGGCCCTCGGCTCCATCCTGCATGCCATCGAAGTACCGCCCTATGGCGGCGACACGCTGTTCGCCGACCAGCAGGCCGCCTACAACCGCCTCTCCGATGGCCTCAAAAAGACGCTGGAAGGCATGACCGCCATCCACACCGCCAACAAGGAATACGGCGCGGACGGCTATTCTGCTGCGGTGCGCGAATCCATGGACGCGACCGCCGCGCCGGACGCGCCGGAGTACGAACACCCCGTCATCCGCACTCATCCGGAGACCGGCCGGAAGGGCCTGTTCATCAACCCTGCCTTCACACTGCGCTTTGCCGGCTGGAGCCGGAAGGAAAGCCGCCCGCTGCTGAACTATCTGTTCGAGCTGTCACGCGAGGAGCGGAACACCTGCCGCGTCCGCTGGCAGGCGGGCGACGTCACCATGTGGGACAATCGCTGTGTCTGGCACTATGCCCTCAATGATTATCACGGCCACCGCCGCCACATGCGCCGGGCGACGATCGATGGCGACAAGCCCTTCTAGGCCGCAAACGGGTGCACGACACCCCAGGCGATGAACGCCTGGCCAAAGAAATAGAGCCCCCAGACCAGCAATGAGGGCACCAGCTTCGGCGCCTCCCCTGCCGGCCGCGTGAACAGCTGCAGCGCGAGGATCATGTCGGAAGCGACGAACATCATCGCGCCCAGCGTCACCAGCAGATATTGCGGGTCCAGCCGAAGCGCCAGCACGCCCATGCCGAGGATGATGCCCGTATAGGCGAACACCGGGACCCGCATCTCGCCCAGCGACGGCGACAGCCAGCGCGCATAGGTGACGCCCGCCAGCGCCAGCACGGTCTGCGCAACCGGAACCAGCCAGTTCCCGCCCGTCACCGGCAGGCCCCAGAACAGGACGATGTAAGCCACATGGCCGAGGAAGAAGGCCGCCATGCCGGGCTTCAGCCAGCGCTCGCCGTCCAGCGCCAGAAAGGCATCGCCTGCTGACGACAGGACAAGCGCCGCGACCAGCAGCCACGGCCCGCCCGCAAAGTACGCAAACGCAGCCAGCAGCGCCGTCGAGCCGGTCTTGACGATCACTTTCGCCACCCCGCCCCCGGCACGCCAGCACCAGCCGATCCAGAAAGCGACGCCAAGCAGGACGGCGCCGCCCAGCGCCAGGAAATCCGTCGTCATGAGGGGGTTCAGTCCTGCTTTACCGGTTCCGGCAGGCGCAGCAGGTGCCGCGCCGCGGCACGGTGGCGCTCATGAATGTGCATGCCCACGACGCCGATAGCGGTGGCCAGCACGGTCGCGTCGTCGGTAAAGCCGAACCCGGCAATGAAATCCGGCAACATGTCGATGGGCGTGACGAAATAGGCCGCCGCGCCGAACAGGATGGCCTTGGCTTTCAGCGGCGTCTTCGGGTCGATGGCCGCGAAATACGCGGCCGCCAGATCGTCGGCAAACGGGATACGCCCGGCCACGCGCAGCAGCTTGGGAACAAGGCCCTGCGCCGTGCGCTCATCCCGCTGGATGGACTTCGGCACATAGCGCCCGTCCTCGCCCAGGACCGTATTGATGACTTCCGCTGCGTCAGACATTGCGTCCTCCTGTCATCACTATAGATCATCTGCAAAGTTTTGAGAAACAAGGGAGGGCAGCGCCCCATGGAACTGAATTCGAACATTTCTGCCGTCATCACGGGTGGCGCCTCCGGCCTCGGCGCTGCGACAGCCACCAAGCTCGCCAGGGAATACGGCGTCAAGGTCGCCCTGTTCGACCTCAACGAGGAAAAGGGCGAAGCGCTCGCCAAGGAACTGGGCGGCGTGTTCTGCAAGTGCAACGTCACCGACGAAGCCAGCGTCGATGCCGCCTTCGCCAAGGCGCGTGCAGCCAACGGCCAGGAACGCATCCTCGTCAACTGCGCCGGCACCGGCAACGCCATCAAGACGGCCAGCCGCGACAAGGAGACCGGTGAGGTCAAACACTTCCCGCTCGACAAGTTCGACCTGATTATCCAGATCAACCTCGTCGGCACGTTCCGCTGCATCGCCAAATCCGCTGCCGGCATGATGACGCTCGACCCGCTGCCGGGCGGCGATCGTGGCGCCATCGTCAACACCGCTTCGGTTGCTGCAGAAGACGGCCAGATCGGCCAGGCCGCCTATTCCGCCTCCAAGGGCGGCGTCGTCGGCATGACCCTGCCGATCGCCCGCGACCTGTCGCGCGAATTCATCCGCGTCAACACGATCCTGCCGGGCATCTTCAACACGCCGCTGCTGCAGGGAGCGCCGGAACATGTGAAGCAGGCCCTCGGCGCGCAGGTGCCGCACCCGGCCCGCCTCGGCAATCCGGAAGAGTATGCTTCGCTCGCCTGCGAAATGATCCGCAACGGCTACTTCAACGGCGAAGACGTCCGCCTCGACGGCGCAATCCGCATGGCGCCGCGCTAAGGCTGCCGCGCGCTCCGCGCTTGCTGCTCGCGGCTGTTCCCTCGCCTCCGGCTCGGGGCCGCTGCGCCTGCGCGTTGCTTGTGAAACTTGCGAAACGGAAAGCCCGCTCCTGGAAGCGGGCTTTCTGCTTTTCAGCCCCTCGCTGGGAAGACCCTGCTGTTCCTGAGCAGCAGCGCACTCACCAATGAGACCAGCACGCCGACCGGGAAGATTTCCGTAAACGTCATCGGGATGCGGAATATGGGATTGGCATACATGTCGGCGAATTCCTGCATTTTTGCCCGGTAGGCCTCAAGTTCCGCCCCCGCCATGCCCTTTGCCTCAGCCGCTGCGACCGAGGCCTTCGCATAGGAGCCGCCGAAATCGAGCCCGGTCACAGCCAGCGTCACTTCCCAGGCCAACGCATAGATCACCCCGGCGATCACGCTGATCGCGAGTCCCATGCCGAAGGCCGGCAGGAATTTGATCACGCCGCCCTGCGCCACGTCACGCTGGCGCTTGACCGCGACGAAGATGAAGCTCAGCGCCACCAGCATCGAGGCATAGCCGAGCAGCGCCCCGAACTGGTTGTCTTCCAGCGGCACGCCCCTGAACGCCACCATCATCAGGAACAGGAACCCGCCCGAAATCACACCGCCAATCAGGCCTGCCCAACCGATCCGTTTCAGCATTGTACGTCCTCCCAACCGCTGCCCGCCCTGTCTGCGCCGCAGCCCCCGTCCTGACCATCGCCCGAAAGGGTGATTTTCGTGAAATCACCTGTTTTCCCGGCGGATTCAGGCAATCAGGCCCAGCTCCCGCGCCTTCAGGATGGCTTCCGTCCGCCGCCGCGCCTCCAGCTTTTCCAAAAGGCGCGCAACATGGGTCTTCACCGTATTGGGGGAGACGCCCAGCCGCGCAGCGATCTCTTTGTTGGAAAGGCCTTCGGCCAAAAGGCCCAGCACCTCATGCTCCCGCTCGCTGATGCCGAGGGTCGCGCGGGCCGCCGGATTGCCCTCCGGTACGGCCGCCACGTCCCTGCCCCCGACAAGCCGCATACCGGCCCATACGCCGAGCCCCAGGAACAGCGCCGCCACAAGGCCGAACTGGATTTCCCCGGAATGCACCCGCATCATCTGCCGGTACTCCAGCCATTGCAGCAGCCCGGCGCCCGCGGCCAGTGCCGCGCCATAGGCAAGGATCGCCCGCCATGCGCCGCGCGGTACAAGGGATACGCGTCTTCGCCGTGCCATGCCGGGCCCCATTCTTCACGGCCGGGAGCCTAGCCATTCCGGCCGGGCACGTCACGTCCATCCGAAAGGGCGGTCGTGCTCACTGCCCCGGCCGGGCGAGGTGCGTCATCAGCTCCGCCCAGCGCCTGCGGGCGTCAGGCGACCAGACGCCTTCCGGGCTCGGATAGAATTCGTCGAACGCCGGCTTGCCATCGGTCAGCTCGAGCCACGGCACCCTGGTCGAGGTGAAGATGTGCACGTCCGGCGCGATGGCTGTGTTGTCGTCCAGCGTGCCGACCCGGATGAAGGCCGCTGCCCGCCCGGCGGTGGAATAGTGGCTCCACACCGCAACATGGCAGCGCGGGCATCGCGCGATCTCCTGCCCCTTGCCGCTGAGGCTCGGCGTCAGGACGATTTCCGGCTCCGCCCCGGTCCGTTCGACCTCGGCCATCTCGATCACCGCGTTCACCGCAAAGGCCGAGCCCGTCTCCCGCTGGCACCAGGTGCAATGGCAACAATGCGTCACCATCGGTGCCGCCGTCAGCCTGTAGCGCACATGCCCGCACGTACAGCCGCCTTCCAGTTTATCCGGCATGATCGCCTCCCGCATCCGTTAAGAACAATACATGAACATTTGTATCCTGCAAGCCCTTCCCGCCACGGCAGGGGCTGTCAGGACGGCCCCGCGCGCTACAAGGTTCAGGACAAAACAGGCGGGAGGCCATCCATGGAATATGACGACGTCGTCCGGGGCCGGCGGTCCATTCGCGGTTTCCAGAAAAAACCCGTGCCGAAGGCGCTGATCCGCGAGATCCTCGAAATCGCCATGCGCGCGCCGACCTCGCTGAACTCCCAGCCCTGGAATTTCTACGTCGTCTCCGGCGAGGTGCTGGACCGGATCCGCAAGGGCAATGTGGAGCGCAACCTCGCCGGCGTGCCCGACAGCCGCGAATTCCGCATGGGCCCGGCCTATGACGGCGTCCACCGCGAGCGCCAGATCGGCATCGCCGTGCAGCTGTTCGAAGCGATGGGCATCGAGCGCCATGACAAGGAGGCACGGATGGACTGGGTGCTGCGCGGCTTCCGCCAGTTCGACGCGCCGGTCTCGATCGTCGTGACCTATGACAAGGCGCTTGCCGGCGGCGACATTCCGCCCTTCGACTGCGGCGGCGTGGTCAACTGTATCGTCAACACGGCGTGGAATCGCGGCCTTGGCTGCGTGATCAATTCGCAGGGCATCATGCAGAGCCCCGTGGTTCGCGAGGAGGCCGGCATTCCGGACGACCAGGTGATCCAGACCTGCGTCGCCATGGGCTGGCCGGACGACAGCTTCCCCGCCAACGCCGTCGTCTCGACAAGAAAATCCGTAGACGAAGCAGCTGTCTTCCGCGGCTTCGACGACTGAATCCGAGAGCGCTTCCGCCGGCCTTGATACCGATCAAGGCCCCGGCGGCCTCCTTGCCTAGGCTGGGCGGAGCCATTTCCGGCCTGCAGCGGAGGCGACGTCCGTGACCGCGAACATGTGGATCGGCCTTGCCGCCGGCGTATTTGTCGGCTGGCTGGCCGGCGCAGTCTTCACCAAAGGCCCGAAGACGCCGATGGAAGCCTTCACCGGCGACTACGAGGCAGGCGGTCCGGGCTGCCTCACCTTCCTCATCCTCGTCACCCTCGGCGCCGCCGCCGGCACGGCCGCCGGCGCAATGATGGGCGGCTGACCACCGGGCGGCTTGATCAGGCACGTTGCGCACACGCGTCCGGCCGCTACGGTTCCGTCATGACTGCGGACGAAATCACCGCCCTTCTCACCAAAGCCGGCTTCGGCCCGCGCGACGCGCTGCAGGGCCTCGGCGACGCAGACATCACCCTGCGTGAGCAGGCGCTCGGCGTCACCTTCCCGCGCCAGTACCGGGAGCTGCTGCGCGCCATCGGCCTGCGCCACGGCCAGTTCGCGCTCGGCTCCGACGTGTTCGGCGCACGCCTCAATGAACATGCCGACGGCATGGGTGGCGAAAACGACGTGCCCGTCACCCTGCCGCCCGGCATGGTCGTGTTCTGGATGCACCAGGGCTACCAGTTCGCCGCCTTCACCTGTGACGGAAATGACGACCCGCCGGTCCACCATTTCCTCGAAGGCCGCGGCTGGTCCTGCAACCACTGGGCCTCCCTCTCCGCCTGGTTCCTCGGCGAGGTGGCGGCGGCGCGGAAATATCTGGAATAGGAGACACGAAGCCCCTTCTCCCTGGGGAGAAGGGGGTGGGGATGAGGGGTCAAGGCGTACCGACAAGGGCATTGCCAGCTGAAACTCGGTGAGCCCTCACCCCTGCCCCTCTCCCGAGGGAGAGGGGAAACGCTCCGCGCCCACCAACAAACAGCCCGCCTCATCGCTGAGGCGGGCTTCCCTTGTCCGGGGCGCGCGGGTGCAGGGGTTTCGCCGGTGCGCGGGCCCGGTGGAGGTTCCTGCTTACTGGTTCTGGCGTTCCTTCACGCCTTCCTCGTCGGCGGCAGCGCGGTCTTCATCGTTGAACTCGACGGTCGCTTCCTCGCCCTTGCCATAGGCGCGGGACTTCTTGGCCAGCGCAGACATCGAGCCCTGCAGCTGGTCCTTGCCGACGGCCATCGTCTTGGCGGCATCCATGCCGACACGCTCGGCATCGTCGAAGCTAGCAAATTCGGCGCCCAGGAAGACGACTTCCCAGCCTTTCGCCCGTGCCCGGTCCAGCGCCGCTTTCGCGCCGTCCTTCGTCAGCTCACGGGAGGAATTCTCAAGGCCGTCCGTCATGATCACAATGACGGCCTTCTCCGGCTTGTCCGCCTCGGCGAGGTTCACCATCCGGCCGATCGCGTCGAACAGCGGGGTCATGCCGCGCGGGCTTGCCTCGTCATCGGTGACATTGTGCCAGTCCTCGGCCTTCACGCCGTCGCGCAGCACATCGAACTGCATGCCGTCCTGATAGTCGAACACGGCGAGCGTCACATCGGTTTCGATGTCCTGCCCGTCGATCTCGCCTTCATCGGCCTCGCCGACGCTGGCCGCATAGGCATTCACAGAGCCGAGCGCCTCGTCCCAGATATCCGACATGGAGCCTGTCCGGTCGAGCAGGATGTAGGAATGCACCGCACCCGGATCTTCCTTCGGTGCGGGTCCGGCGGCGGCAGGCCCGGCGAGCGCGATGGCAGCTGCGCCAAGGGCAAGTGATGCAATGAACGATTTCATGGGGCGTCCCTTCCCGATTGTCCTGGCCCACCCGGCCTTCAGGAACGAACCATCGGCCCCGATTGGGGCGCGTTCGTGGCCGATTATTGCCGTTTGGAAGGAAATCGGCCCGCCGGTTTCCCGGCGGGCCGCATCACGCTGAACAGGCGTTCAGCTGGGGGTTATTTCTTCGATTTGAAGAGGCCCGTGCCCTTGCGCTTCTGCACGTCGGCCTCGCCCGCTTCCTCGCGGTCAGCCTCGTCGAACATGACGTTCGCCTCGGCGTTCTGATAGTAGGCTTGGCTCTTGCGCGCGAGCTTCGCCATGGAGCCGCGCATCATCGGTGCCGACATTGCCATGGAGTGGTGGGACGCGATGCCCACGGCATCTGCATCCGCAAAGTTCGCAAACTCGGCACCAAGGAAGACAAGCTCCCAGCCGCGTTTTTCGACGCGGTCCAGTGCGGCTTTCACGCCTTCTTTCGTCACCTCGCGGGAGGCGTTCTCCTGCCCGTCCGTCATGACCACGATCACAGCCTTGTCGGGATTGTCGGCTTCGGCCATCGCGACGATGCGGGCGATCGCGTCGAACAGGGGCGTCATGCCGCGCGGGCTCGCCTCCTTGTCGGTGACGTTCTGCCAGTCCTTCGCCGTCACGGCGCGGCGCAGCACGTCGAACTGCAGCCCGTCCCGGGCATCGAACACAGCCAGCGTGATCGCCGGCACGATGTCGCCGGCATCCGATGCAATGCTGCCGGCATAGGCGTTCACCGAACTCAGCGCCTCGGTCCAGATGCTCGACATCGAGCCCGTGCGGTCGAGCAGAATATAGGAATGAACTTTAGATTGGGCCATGCGGAGTCCTCCGGTGCTGGCCCCCCGTCCCCGCGCCAAGACATGGGGGGCAGATCGCGCCGCGCAAGGGCCCGGCACGCGAAGGCGGTCGAAAAAAACGTGGCTCCGGTCCCGGAAGTCCGGAAAGTCCGGACTGTTCCGGTCCATAACCGGCCCGTTTTCGGCCCGTTTTCGGCCCGTTTTCGGTCTGTATCCGGACCTTTTTCCGGACCGTTCAGGCGGCGGAAAGGCCGCCCCCTTGTCCTCAGGCGAATTGCGGCGCGATCTTCAGGTTCCGCACCCAGCCGATCTTCTCCATCGCCAGCAGGATCGTGCCGTTATAATCGACAATCCGGTTCCAGATGCCCTTGCGCGGCCGGTGCAGCGCGCTGATCGGCTCGGAATGGTGATGGTCGTGGAAGGCTTCTCCGCCGGTCAGCAGGCCAATCAGGTGATCCGCCCAGACCGGCGTCTTCAGATGGCCCAGCACATTGATGCCGTAGACAGTGGCGTGGAACTGGATCGCCCGGCCGATCACCACGCTGGCATGGATCAGCGCCGTCAGGACCAGCGAGCCGCCCGCCGCCCAGACGATCAGATAGATTATCGCAGGGATCACCAGGTGCACGACCAGGCTGATTTCATTGTAGAACCGGTCCATCCAGACGACGACGGGCTGGGATTTCAGCCACATCGCCAGCGGCCGGTCGGTATCTTTTTTGTCGCGCCACAGAATCCATCCGACCCAGGCCCAGCGCTTCGACTCGAAGGGATTGTGCGGATCGCCCGGCTGGTCGGAGAAGCGATGATGCTGCGAGTGATAGTTCACCCAGTCCTTCACGTTTCCCTGCATGGCGATGATCAGGTTGATCATCGTCATGATCTGCCCCGGCACGGCGAGCTCACCCGCCCGGTGCTGCAAGATGCGGTGCAGCGGCCCGATGCCGGCATTGCACACGAAGATCGTGAACGCCACCACGCCGCCGGCAATTGCGAAATACCACCAGCGCAGCGTGAGTTCGCTGAGGAAGATGCCAAGCAGCGCCATGGTCACGAACAGCGCAACGCCGAGGACCGGATAGCCAATCGCCGAGAAGAAACTCGCGAAATTGAAGGTTTTCCAGTTTTTCGGAATCGCGATCGAACGCGGCAGTGTCATGGTCTTCTTCCCTCCGGCTCCCGGCAAATGGGGAGCGATATGCCGGGATTCTCCGGCCGACTGTCTTAAGGCATCCTTAAGGGGAGTTTCGCGCCGGTAAAGGCCAAAGCGCCGCGATCACGGGCAAGTGCGCCAATGCGCCCCGGGGGTGACGGACAAAGCCGGTTTCGGATAGACAGGAACGCGCGGGAACAGGCACCAGGCGGGGTCTCAGGAAGTATGGCGGACGAGCGCCGGACACAGGAAATCCGGGAACTGGAACGTCTCGGCATCGACTTCGAGTCGAGCCAGGACCCCTCGGACGTACGCGCTCCCTGCGACCTCAACGCGGACTGCGCGGCCTCTGAGGCCAACACGCTCATCCTCAACCTCCCCGAAGGCCGCTTCCGCTGCACCGCATGCGGCGCGCAGGGCAGCCTCGCCGATCTCATCCGGCTGAAGCACGATGCGGCGCGCGAACACCTGCCGGCCATCCCGGCACTGGACGCGCAGCTGATCGAGGACGATCCGCCGCCGGAGCCGCTGGACGCCGACTACCATCCTGCCCCGATCCGGCCGGGGCGCGCGGTCACGAAACAGGCGCCGCGGGTCCACACGCTCGGCGACGCCGACCGCCTTGAAGCGCGCTTCCCGCCCCCGAAGCCGAAGGAGAAGAAGCCCTTCAACGGCGAGAAACTGATCATCGCCCTGCTTTCGCTGGTGTTTCTCTGCGCCGGGCTGGCAGCAGCCGGCCTGTCGGGCTTTGCCAATTACCAGTCCTTTTCGAGTTCCGTGGCCGACCCGCTGCAGGCGGGCATCTGGGGCTGGACCGGCGTCATCGCCGCGGTGGTTTCGTTCGGCGGCTTCACCTTCTTCTACTGGCACACGGCCAATCACCGCATGAAGGAGGGCTGGCGCGCCCTGCTCTTTGCGCTGGCCGGCATGGGCACCTCCATCATCGGCACGGAAGCCTACATTTCCGCCAACAACCAGGCCGCCGCCGCCGAGCTCACGCGCGCGGGCGACAACCGGGAGATCCTCGAAACCCAGATCGCGGACTGGCGCCGCCAGCTGGAAGGCATCCCGGCGGAAACCCGCTCGGTCGAAGGCCTCGAAGCCTACATTGCCGAAGTGGAGCGTGTCGGCCGGACCGAACAGAAGCCCTATCGCGACGCCCAGAACGAACTCGGCCTAGCCAAACGGCGCGACGAGCTGCAGTCAAAGATCGACGCTGCCAATGCGGCGCTGCTGGGTGACGGCAGCGGCAATATCCTCACCGAAGCGCAGGCGCGCACCAATCTGCCATCATGGTTCTTCGCGATCATGCTGGAACTGTTTTCGAGCCAGGGCACGTCCATTGGCCTTGTTGCCTTGCTGATCCTGTTCGGACGCCGCCCGGCGCATGGTTAACAGGAACCACCTGTTTATTAACGAATTTCTCCCGGCAACCTACGCATGTTTCCTGAGAAAGCCGGGAACGCTTTTCGCGCCCCGCGCATAGGATGGGTGAAGCGACTGTTTTGGTGCTTCTCCATCTTAAACTGTTTGATGGGCCAGCCCCGAAGGGCTGGCCCTCTTTTTTTGCGCCAGCGCCGGTCTGACCCGCCGGCCAGGTCCATGCCGAAGTGTCTTGAATTCAGCAGGGCTGGCCGCATAGTCAGTCATGGAGGGTTGGGCCGGTGCGCGTCTTGCACACGGCAGATTCCCAATTGATTGCGCAGGGTGCGCCGGATGCGCACCGAGGGAGTGTCCCGGTCTCATGAACCTGTTTTTCCGGCTCCTTCGCGTCCTGTTCAGCGCCTACTTCTCAAAAACGCGCACGCATTTCATGGACGTGCACACGATCCGCTCCTCTGTGTGGATCGGCGACCATGACCTGCTCGGGCACATGACGAATTCCCGCTACGCCTCCTTTACGGATCTCGGCATCATGAATTTCATGGGCCGCACCGGCACGATGCGCGTCTTCCGCAAGCATGGCTGGATCCCGGTGATCCAGCATGAGGCGCTGACCTATTTCCGCTCGATGAGTTTTCCGCAGAAGTTCGAGTTGCAGACGCAGATGGTCGGCTGGGACGGCACCTATATGTGCTTCCGGCACATCTTTGTCGCCAATGGATGTACCGTGGCCACCAGCCGCATGATCGCCCGCCTGGTCGGGCGCCGCAAGGAGCGGGTCACAGCCGAAATGGCGCTGACCGCGCTTGGCGAGCCGATGGAGAGCCCGCCGCTCGAACAACCTTTCCTGGATGCCATCGCAGAACTGCGGGCGGCCAGGTCCTGACCCGCTCGCCCCTCCCCCTGATCATCGATTGCGACCCCGGGGTCGACGATGCGGTGATGCTGATGATGGCGCTGCTCAGCCCGGCGCTCGACGTGCGCGCAATCACCACCGTGGCGGGCAACGTGCCGCTGAACCTGACCAGCCGGAATGCCCGTATCCTGTGCCAGCTGATGGACCGCACCGACGTCCCGGTCTTTGCCGGCTGCCCGCGCCCCATCCTTCGCGCGCCGGTGACGGCAGAGGATTTCCACGGCGACAGCGGGATCGCCGGCCTCGACCCGTTCGAGCCGGACCGGCCGGTCGATCCCACGCACGCCGTCATGCATCTCGTCGATACGCTGCGCGCGGCGGCGCCCGGCGAGTACACGCTTGTCGTGACCGGACCGATGACCAATGTTGCTGCCGCACTCGTGCTCGACCCCTCGATCGCGCGCGGTATTTCCCGCCTCGTGCTGATGGCGGGGGCCGACAGCGAAGGTGGCAATATCACGCCGCATGCCGAGTTCAACGTTTTCGCGGATCCGCACGCAGCCGCCATCGTGTTCGAAGCCGGCATTCCGGCGACCGTCATGAGCCTCGACGTCACGCACACCGTGCGCGCGGAACTCCCCCGCATCGAACGGCTGAAGGCGCTGCGGTCCGAAAAGGCATCCATCATGATCCGCCTGCTCGAAGCGGCGAACGAACTGGAGGCGCGCTGGAAGGAAGGCCGAAAGGCACCGATGCACGATCCTTCCACCGTCGCATTCCTGCTCGCGCCGCAACTGTTCACGTCAACGCCCGCGACGGTCAGCGTCGTGACGGATGCCGGTGAAACCTTCGGCCAGACGCAGGTCTCCACCGCCGGTGGTGGCCTCCATGACTGGGTCACCTCCGCCGATGCTGACGGCTTTTTCGGGCTGATCGAGGACATTCTGGAGCGCGCATGATCACCGTCGTCGGATCCATCAATCTCGACATTGTCGCGACCGGGCCCAGCCTGCCCCGGCCCGGCGAAACTGTGACCGGCGCCCGTCTCGCCCGCTTTCCGGGCGGCAAGGGTGCAAACCAGGCACTTGCCGCAAAGCGCCTTGGCGCGGCGGTGCAGATGGTCGGTGCCGTCGGGGCGGACGACATGGCAACGGAAGCCCTGCGCCTCTTGCAGGAAGGAGGCGTCGACCTCTCCCAGGTCGCGCATATCAATGGCGAGACAACCGGCGCCGCGCTGATCGCCGTCTCGGCCGATGGCGAGAACCAGATCATCGTCTGCCCCGGCGCCAACAATGCGATCCGGCCGGAAGATACGGCGCACCTCCCGATCGAACACCTGATGGGCGTGCTGGAAGTGCCGGTGCCGGCCCTGCTGGCCGCAGCACGGGCGGCAACCGGCTTCGTCAGCCTCAACCTCGCCCCTGCCCTGCCCGTGCCGGACGAACTGCTCGCCGAGGCCGACCTGATCAGCGTCAACGAAACCGAAGCCGCCGTTTATGGCGACCGCCTGCACGCGCACGGCGCGCTGGTCGCCGTCTCGCTGGGCTCCGAGGGGGCTGCGCTGTACCGCAACGGACAGGAAATCGCCCGTGCAACGCCGCCGAAGGTCCACGTGGTCGATACGGTCGGCGCCGGCGACACCTTCACGGCGGCGCTGACTGTCGCCCTGCTGGAGGGCCGCCCGCCACAGGACGCACTCGCCTTTGCCGTCACCGCCGGCGCGCTGGCCTGCACGAAGCCCGGCGCCCAGCCGAGCCTTCCGCACCGCAGGGATGTCGAACAGCTTGCCTCGGGCGGGCAATGACGCCATCAGTCGGGCGGCCCAACCTGCCCGCCTCCCGGAGACCCCAGCCCATGTACCGATTGCTGTTCAGCCTGATCCTGGCTTCATTCGCCGCTTCGCCTGCCTTCGCCTGGGGCAAGACAGGACATCGCGTCGTCGCCGAGATCGCCGACCATTACCTGACCGACGATGCCGCCGCCGCCGTAAACGACATTCTCGGCCCGGAGAGCATGGCGGAAGCTGCCGACTGGCCGGATTTCATGCGCTCGGATCCGGATGATTTCTGGCGCAACGACGCCAATCCCTGGCACTATGTGACGATCCCCGAGGGCAAGACGTACGCCGAGGTCGGGGCCCCGCCGGAGGGCGATGCGATTACCGCGCTCGCCCATTTCCGCGGCATCGTTCTCGACAAGAGCCAGCCGCTGGAACAGCGCCAGCTGGCCCTCCGCTTCATCATCCATATCGTCGGAGACCTGCAGCAACCGCTGCATGCCGGCAACGGCAAGGACCGCGGCGGCAACTTCTTCATCTGCTATTTCTTCGACGAACTGACCAATCTCCACCATGTCTGGGACGAGGACCTGATCAATTACGAAGAGCTCTCGTATACGGAGTGGACGAACTGGCTGACGACGAAGATCACTTCAGAAGACCTGCTCGTCTGGTCGGCCGCAACACCGGCCATGTGGGCGGATGAAAGCGCCGCGATCCGCGACACGATCTACCCGGACCACCAGATCCTGCAGTGGGAATATGTCTACCAGACGCGCGCCATCCTGCGGCAGCAGCTCTCCAAGGGCGGCGTGCGGCTGGCGGCCTATCTCAACGCGATGTTTGCGGATGAGGCGGTTTCGCCTGTTGAGTAGCGGTCGTCGGTAGCTAGACACCTGATGGCGGATGTTCGCCGGAATCAGGCATTGGTTGCGTCGCGTGCAAGCGCATTTGCAGCTATCGGCTCGGCGAGCCATCTATCAGAAAAGCACTCAAACGTCCCGTCTCGAAAGTAGAACAAGAAGTGCCGGCCGGGCACTCCATCTGTGATGGTCACCCAATCATCGGGTTGATCGGCAACTTCGTCCGTGCCGACAAGTTCGTAGAACTCGCCCCATGCTGGCGCAGTCTTGCTGTACCGACACTCTCCTCGATACCATCCTTCATCATTGGTTCGACCGAGTCTAAAGCGGGAGCACGCTTTGAATCGAATTGCGCCAATGTCGCCTGAGGTAAAGTTCGGGTATTGGAACGGGTTCAAGAAAAACTTTAGCAGCAAGTCTTGTCCAACGACCTCCACGCTCGGTTCGGGCGCATTGGGCTCAGCGTTCCAGCCGAAATTCAATTGTTGAAAGGTTGGTCTCATCGTGGGCCGAACCTAAGTGAGAACCCACATCGCGCCAAGAGTCAGATTAGGGCCATTTGGTGCCATCCGCGAACAATAGCTTGAGTGAGTGCGTTACGCGCTGGCGCGGTTGATGCGGCGGCGCTGGACGCTGGACGGGATGTTCAGGCTCTCGCGGTATTTCGCGACGGTGCGGCGGGCGATGTCGATGCCGTAGCCGGTCAGGATCTCGACGATCTGATCGTCCGACAGCACATCGTCGGCGGGCTCGTTTTCGATCAGCTGCTTGATCCGGTGACGGACGGCTTCAGCCGAATGCGCCTCCCCGCCCCCGGTTGCCGGGATCGCGGCCGAGAAGAAGTATTTCAGCTCGAACAGGCCGCGCGGGGTCGACATGTATTTGTTGGTCGTCACGCGGCTGACGGTGGATTCGTGCATCTCGATCGCATCCGCCACCTGCTTCAGGTTCAGCGGGCGCAGATGCGCGACGCCATGCGCGAAGAAGGCATCCTGCTGGCGCACGATCTCGCTCGCCACTTTCAGGATGGTCCGGGCGCGCTGGTCGAGCGACTTGATCAGCCAGGTGGCAGACGCGGCGCACTCGGAAATGAATTCCTTTTCCTTGTCGCGCATCGGCAGGGCTGTGACTTCGGCATAATAGGCCTTGTCCATCAGCACGCGCGGCAGCGTGTCGGAATTGAGCTCCACGGCGAACATGCCGTTCGGCAGTTCACGGACGAACACGTCCGGTGCGACGGCGACCGTCGTGTCGCTGGAGAAACCGGCACCCGGCTTCGGCGACAGCTGGCGCAGCTCCGTCATCATGTCCATCAGGTCTTCCTTGCCGACGCCGCACAGCTCCGACAGGGTCTTCAGGTCATGCTTGGCGACGAGAGCGAGGTTCTCGATCATCGCCTCCATCGCCGGGTCGTAGCGGCCGCGCTCCTTCAGCTGCAGGGCGAGGCATTCCGGAATGGTCCGGGCCATGACGCCGGTCGGCTCGAAGCCCTGGCAGACTTCCAGTACCGCCTCGACATTGGCAACGTCGGCGCCCAGCGCCTCGGCTACGTCCTCGACGGATGCCCGCAGGTAGCCGGCCTCGTCGGTCTCGTCGATCAGGCGTGCGGCGATCAGCCGGTCGGCATCCGACAGGCCGGCGAAATTCAGCTGCGCATGCAGGTGTTCGTGCAGCGACAGGTCGGAGGAAAGGTTCGCGGCAAAATCATAATCGTCGCCTGCGCCGCCGCCGCCGATGCCGGACCAGTCGGCCTTGGCCGACGGGCCGGATGCGCCCGCCGGCATCGCAGCATCAGAGCCGGTGCCCGGCTCGTAGACATCCTCGCCCGGCGCGTCGAGCTGGTCGCGCGCTTCGCCGAGGCCGGAAGAATCGTCCAGCGACAGCTGTTCGCGGCGCTTCGGCTCTTCGCCGCCGTCGGCGCCCGGGCCGTCGCCTTCCTCGCCCTTGTTCAGCAGCGGGTTGCGCTCGATCTCGGCCTCGACAAACTCGGCGAGTTCCTGGTTCGACAGCTGGAGCAGCTTGATCGCCTGCTGCAGTTGCGGCGTCATTACCAGGGCCTGGCCCTGGCGCATGTCGAGTGACTGTTTCATTCCCTAGCCCGCGCCTTCCGATCAAGCGGCGAACTGTTCACCCAGATAGACCCTGCGCACTTCCTCATTCTTCAGCACGCTGTCAGGCGGGCCGTCGAACAGGACTTCACCATCATACATCACATAGGCCCGGTCGACGATCTGCAAAGTCTCGCGCACCTGGTGGTCCGTGATCAGGACGCCCAGGCCACGCTGCTTCAGATAGCGGACCAGTTCGGAAATATCATTGATGGCGAGCGGGTCGATGCCGGTGAACGGTTCGTCCAGTAGCATGAAGCTCGGACGGGAGGCGAGTGCACGGGCAATCTCGACCCGGCGGCGTTCACCTCCCGAAAGGGAAGTGGCGGCCTGGTGGCGGAGATGTTCCACGTGAAGTTCGCTGAGCAGGCTGTCGACCTGTGCCATGCGGGCGGCGCGGTCTTTTTCGACCAGTTCTGCCACCGCCAGTACGTTTTCTTCCACCGTCATGCCCCGGAAAATCGAGGCTTCCTGCGGAAGATAGCCCACGCCGAGGCGTGCGCGCTGATACATGGGCAGACGGGTCACGTCTTCACCGTCGATCGAGATGGTTCCCGAATCCACGCTGATGAGGCCCATGATCATGTAAAAGCAGGTCGTTTTGCCGGCCCCGTTGGGTCCAAGCAGGCCAACAACTTCACCGCGCTGAAGGGACAGGGACACATCGCGCACGACCTGCCGCTTGCCAAACGACTTGGCAATATTCTGTGCGACAAGGCCTTCGGCCGACTGGGTCATCTGTATTGGAATCCCTTGGTTGCGGGGAATTGTTGCCCCGGTTCCTGCTTAACCTGACATGCTTAAGATCGGTTTCACGATCCTTTTCAAATTCAACCGTTCGAGCCTTGCTGCGCATCCGGGTCTATCATCATCCGGGTGCGGCCCGCGCCGCCATCGAGGGTGGTCCGGCGATTGCCGATTTCGAGTTTCAGCGTTTCGCCCTCGGCCACGTCCCGCCCGCGCATCAGGGCGACATGGCCGGTCATGGTGATCGTGTCGGTCGAAGCGAGATAGACGCCCTTGTCGCCCTTCGCCTTCAGCTCGGGCGTCACATAGAACACGTTGCCGTCGGCCTGCATGGACTGGATCTGGCCGAAACTGCCGCCAATTCCGCCGGCACTCCCGGTCTCCTTGCCGGCAAACACCAGCGTGACCGTATCGGCGCGCAGGCGCGCGGTGCCCTGCTGGATGTCGACATTGCCGACCAGCAGCACCTTGTGCTCGCGCTCGAGGCTCTCTGTCCGGTCGGAATTGATGTAGATCGGCCCGCCATCTGACGAGATCTGCGCAAAGGCCGGCGCGGCCAGGCATGCCATCGCCGCCAATGCAGCCGAAATCTTACTGGGAGCCATCACTATCACCCTCACCTTTGGGCGCCTCTTCTTCTGCGGGCGCAGGATAAATCACGGTCCGCACATTGCCGAGGCAGACAATGCGGTTACCGTCTTCAAGCACTTCATACGAGTCGCAGCGGATATCGCCAAGGGGACCTTTGCCCTCCAGCGGCGACAGGCCCTCGACCCGCCCTTCCCCGACATGCACGCGCGCGCCGGAGGTCTGGAACGTATAGCCTGTATTATCGCTGATACGCACGTCGTCATACAGTTCGAGAATGCCGGCCGCGCGATCGTACATGCCGGACGGCGCGCGCACTTCGGTGCCGGCGGCATCGCGCAGCACCGGCGCAACCAGGTCCACGGCCTCCGCCTCGGTGCGCCGCCGCTTGGCAGCGTCTGCGGTGATCTGGAAGCTCTGCCCGGACCCATCGCGCCCGGTAAAGCGCGGATTGAGCATGGTCACGGTCTCGTCCTCGGAAACCTCGACCGGCCGGGCCTCGCTGCTGATGGCGCTCTTGATCACATGGCCTGCAAAAAAGCCGATCGACACGGCCGCACAGGCGACAAAGGCCATGCGCAGCAGCCGGACGCGCTCCGACCGCCGGCGCGCCTGCGCCAGCGTGAGCTGGCGGCGCGGCGCCCAGAGCGACACCGGATCATGATGCGTGGCAGCGTCCATGGGATGCGGCAGAACCTGTAAAAGCCTTTGCAGTGTTTACCTTCGATATGTCCGCAACAAAAGCGGCGAAGGCATGACAGGACTGTCAGCTGTGGGCGAAGATGTCCTCGCCCGCCCAGCCCTCAAGGTCGAGCTGCGCGCGCACCGGCAGGAAATCGAAGCAGGCCTGCGCCAGGCCAAGCCGTCCCTCGCGCACCAGCATCGCCTCAAGGCCTTCCTTGATCTGGTGCAGATACAGCACATCGGAGGCCGCGTACTGCATCTGGGCATCGCTGAGATCGGCGGCCCCCCAGTCGGAGCTCTGCTGCGTCTTGGACAGCTCCACCCCGGCCACTTCGCGGGCGACATCCTTCAGGCCGTGCCGGTCCGTATAGGTGCGGGCAAGGCGCGAGGCGATCTTGGTGCACCAGACCGGGGCGCACGAGACGCCCAGCCATTTCCGCATCATGGCAATGTCGAAGCGCGCGAAGTGGAACAGTTTCACGGTTTTCGGATCGGCGAGCAGCGCCTTCAGGTTCGGGCAGTCAAAATCGCGCGTCAGCTGCACCAGGTGCGCCGTGCCGTCGCCGGCCGAGAGCTGCACCAGCGTCAGGTGGTCCCGCTGCGGGTTGAGGCCCATGGCTTCTGTGTCGATGGCAACCACGGGGCCGAAATCCATGCCGGCCGGCAGGTCGCCCTTGTGGAGCGTGATACCGTTCATGACCGGCCTCTAGCATGAAAGCCGTTAAGGGCAAGTATTGCCTTGTCCCACAGGCAGGCCCTGACAAGATGTCGGACAAGGATGCGCCTGTCTGACCCCTTCGCGGTCCGGACACAGACCGGAATCAGGCCGGAATCAGACCGGGATTGGACCGGACAGGCGCCCGAACAGTCCGGACGTCCGGATCAGACAGGGAGAAACAGGCATGACCCCGGAGCAACTCGCCGCCATGGCCGCCTCGATGCCGTTCGCGTCATTGATCGGGCTCGAAGTGATCGAAGCCAGACAGGACAAGGTGACCGTGCGCGCCACGGTGCGCCCCGACCTCTGCACGGCGGGCGGTATCGCCCATGGCGGCTTCCTGATGACGCTGGCCGACAGTGCCGGCGCGCTCGGCGCCTTCCTCAACCTGCCCAAAGGCTCGAAAGGCACAACCACGACCGAAAGCAAGACGAACCTGATTGCGGCGGCGCCTGCGGGCACGGTGCTGACAGCGACGGCGACACCCGTCAGCACAGGCCGGAGGCTCCAGGTCTGGCAGACCCGGGTGGAGCGCGACGACGGCAAGCTCGTCTCGCTCACGACCCAGAGCCAGATGAACCTCTAGGCTGCAGCCGCGCGGCGGCGCACCGGCGAGCGGTGGCCGACGGCGAGCATGGGCTGTTCCACAAGCCGATAGAATGCGAAGGCGGCGATGATCGCGACCGAGACGAAGCCGAGGCAGGCAAACGCATTGTCGAGAAGGCCGGGGCCGGCGAACCGCCCCCAGACGATGCCGAGCACGGCAAAAAGCGGCAGGTGAATGAGGTAGAGCGCGAAGGACGCATCGCCCAGCGCCACCAGCGGGCGCGGCCAGCGCGGCCGCTCTGACGGACCCGCAACGGCGAAGACGAGTGCCGCGGCGGCCGGCCCGAAACAGGCAGCACGCCGCCAGCCATCGGCAAATCCGGCCTCCTCGGGCGCCGGGCCGAGCGTCATGACCGCGCCGGCAAACCAGAGGGCGGCGAGGACACCGGCGACCTGCGCGGCGCGATTTCCGATAAAGCGCGGACGGATCACGGCAATGCCGGCGCCGAGGATGAATTCCAGCGTCAGGGGGTGCAGCACGATCTGCCCGGCCGGCGATGACGGCGAAAAGCCTGTGGCCCCCGCTCCCAGGATCACCGCGAGCCAGCCGAGACCGAGCCAGCCGCGCCAGCGCACCGGCGCCAGAAGCAGCAGCGCGAATACGATGTAGAAGTACATCTCGTGCACAAGCGTCCAGCCGACATTCAGGATAGGCTCGCGCGCCTGCGGCAGGAGGGCGAGCGAGGCGGCAATATCGGGCGCCTCGCCGGCGAAGCTGCCGAAATAGCGGTGGCCCGAACCGATCCAGACGGCCAGCACGCCGAGGGTCGCGACCCAGTAGGGCGGATAGATCCGGAGCATGCGCTTGGCGAGGAAGTTCCCGGCGCTGACCGGGCCCGGCATTGCCCGGCCGGCGACGCGCACCATGATGAAGCCGGAAATGACGAAGAAGAGGTCTACTCCCGCGCGGCCATATTCTGCGAATTGCGGCACGAGCGCGTCGGGGCCGTAGAGCCGCTCGACAGTATGAAAATGGAACAGTGCCACGGCCAGCGCGGCAAGGCCACGCAAGACCTGGATGCCATCAAGGCGCTGCATTGATAGCCCCCTTCCCGTTCTGCGTCAGAATTGGAAGCGGGTTGCGCAAACCATGCCAGAACGGCATTGGGATGTCCCGGGACCCTGCTGCCTTGTTGAGCGCGCCCCGTTTTGCGAAAGGCAGTGCGCCGCAGCATGAGCCTGCCCGAGCCGGGGCCTCTTGCCCGCGGCTTCAGGACGTCTCGCCGTTGGCGCCAAGCGAGAGGAGCAACTCATCCAGCTGTGCGAACTGTTCGGGCATTCCGCCCTCCATGCCGTAATAGGCCTCGTCGAGGGCCTCCTTCGAAGGATAGACTTCCCGCAGGACGAGCCGCGTCCTGCCGCCCATGTCCTCGAAAGTCACCGTCGTGACGGCGGCATCCTCGCTTTCCTCATTCGTCCAGACGAGGCGGGCATCCGGGACCACTTCGAGATACTGGCCGAAGAACTCCATGGCGCTGGAGGCATCGTGGCCGAAGGCGAGGCGATAGCCGCCGCCGGTGCGGACATCCATTTCGCAGGACAGGATGGGAACGCCCATCGACTTCGGCGCCCACCACCGCATGAACAGGTCGGGCCGGGTCCACGCCTCAAACACGATGTGAACCGGCGCGTCGAAGATGCGGGTGACGACGAGCTCGCGTTCGGATTTTCGCTCGACTGCCGTACGGCTATCGCTTCCTGTGCCCATCGGCTCTCTCCTTGCGCTTCAGTTCCCCGACAAGTTCATTCAGCGCGTCGAAGCGCGTTTCCCAGACTTCCCGGCGCCGTTCGATCCATGCCGCTTCGTCATCGAGGCGGCGCCGGCCGAGCCTGCAGGTTCGTACGCGCCCGACCTTCTCGGTGGTGACGAGCCCTGCCTGCTCCAGGACGCCGACATGTTTCTTCATTCCGGTGAGCGTCATGTGGAACCTGTCGGCAAGCTCCGTGATCGAAGCATCCCTGCGCTCAAGCAGTTCCAGGACGCCGCGCCGCGTCGCATCCGACAGCGCGGCAAAGGAAGCATCCAGGTGGGCGGATTGTAACTGAACCATCTGGTTCAGTATCTAGGGCAAGCGGCGGTGCCGCGCAACAGTTTTTGCTTTGCAGTTGCAGGTCAGCTGCCCGCTGCTTTCTTCAGGGCCACAAGCGCCGTATCCATGGCGTTCAGGAAACGGGAGCGGTCCTGCTTTGAGAAGGGCGGCGCGCCGCGCGGGGCGTTTTCGCCGAGGCCGGCGCGGAGGTCCTGATGGATGGCGCGGACGGCGACGGCGCTGCCGATGGAGGCGTCGGTGAACGGCTTGCCGGTCGGCGAGAGTACCCGCGCTCCCTTGTCGAGGCAGCGCTGGGCGAGCAGGATGTCGGCGGTGATGACAAGGCTGAAGGGGTCGGCCTGGTCCGCGACCCAGTCGTCAGCCGCATCGAATCCGTCGGTCACGACCTGGCGCGAGATGAGCCGGTGCTCCGGAATGCGGAGATAGGCGTTGGCGACGATCACCACCGCCACGCCATGTCGAAGGGCGACGCGGTAGACCTCCTCCTTCACCGGGCAGGCATCGGCATCGACGAGGACCCGGATCTCAGCCATCGAGTTCGCCATGGTATTTCGGCGGGGCGGCGTGGCGCCAGGCCATGGCGAGGACGGACTTCAGCGTCGCCTCGTCGCAGGCAGCAAGGTCGATCATGGTTGCGCCCTTGTCGCCCCATTTGTTCGGCAGCTTCCAGAAGATACCCGGTTCGGCAAGCACCAGCATGGCCTGCTCCTCCGGCGTGAGGAAGGCGTTGCAGTTCGAGGCGTCGCCCGCAAGCGTGCAGAAATTCTTTCCCTTCGGCACGTCGACGCGGAAGGCTGCGCGGTCGAAGTGCGGCTTTTCCAGCGCGTGGGGAAAGCCGAGGGCGATCTTCCGGAATTGCGCGGCGGTGATCATCGGTACACCAGGGGCTTCCTCTGCTGGAAGCGCTCCCCTGCCCGGACGAGACGTGCATGCTGGTCGGGGCCGGCGAGCTCATAGGTCCGTTCCCGGAGGAATTCCATCAGGCCGCGGCGCTTGCCCGCCGTGGCGAGCACGTCCGGCGCCAGCGTTTCGCCGATCTCGACGCGCAGGGATTTGCCCATGCGGCGGCGCACCTCGCGGAAGACGAGCGCGAGGCGTAGCTCCAGCGAGAGATGGCTCGCGACCTGGAACAGGCGCGAATTCTGGCCGTCGAAATAGATCGGCGTCACAGAGGCATTGCCATGGGTGATGAGCTTTGCCGTGAACGGCTTCCATTCGTCGTCCACTGCCGTCCGGTCGAACGGGCGGGGCGTCGTGGCGACGCCGCCCGAGGGAAAGACTATGATGCAGCTGCCGGCCTTGATGTGGTCCAGCGCTGCCTTGCGCATGGCGACATTGGCGGCTAGGGCCTCGCGCGTGCCGGAGAAGTCGACCCGCAGCAGGTAGTCCCGCGCCTCGGGCACGCCATCGAGGGCCGAGTTGGTCAGCACGCGGAAATCCGTCCGGCGCAGGCTGATCAGCCAGCAGATGATCAGCCCGTCGAGAACGCCGAAGGGATGGTTGGCCACGACAACCAGCGGCCCTTCACGCGGGATGTCCGCGAGGCGCGAGGCTGAAAAGCGCACATCGAGATCGAGCAGCCGCACCGCGGCCTCGAAGAAGGGCACGTCATTGGCGAGATGGGCGCGGTAGTGCTCGTAGAGCTTCCGGAGTTTCGGCTGGCCGGACAGGCGCTCGACCGCACGGATGAAGCGGCGTTTGACCGGGTCGTCGAAATAGGAGGCGTAGGACAGGTCGGCCGGCGGGGGCGCATCCTGCGCGGTCAGGTCATGCAGGTCGGTTCCGGAAGGCTCGTATGACATCGCCAACCCACAGGGCCAGATTGATCGGAATCAGCGACATAACAAATGCCCAGACGAAAACAAAGGCGCGCGGCCACAGATAGTAGGCGGCAACCATGGCGATCACCGCAACCGGCGTGACCCATCGCATGACACGGTCCATCAGCTTCTTCCCGTCCGCTTATCCGACAAAGTCCTGCAAGCCGGGCAAAAGTGCAATCCGTAATCCTACGTTCGGGTCAAAGAAGCTCCGAAATGCGCATAAGATAGCCATCCGGGTCCTGAACCACGAACTGGCGGACCCGTACCGGCTCGCCGTCGCGGAGATAGGTCCGCTCTTCGAGGGCGCAGAGAATCGGTGCACCCGCCCGGCTGCAGGCGGCGGAGAGCCCGGCCGCATCGTCCGCCGTGACCTGGAAATTGACGCCCCGGCCATAGGGCACCTCAAGCGGTCCGGCGAGCCAGACGCGGCCGACCGGCTCTTCAAGCATCAGTTCCGCGCCGCCCCGCTCAAGGTAGGCGAAGCGCTCCGCCGGCCGCTCGTAGGCGATCCGGAAGCCCAGCACGCCGCAATAGAAATCGAGGCTCCGCCGGAGGTCGCGGACGTAAAGCTCGGGGACAAGCGCGGCAGTCACGCCGGCCCCTGCCCGATGGCGGCGAGGTCGTAGGGCGTCGACTGGTAGACCTGGTTGATCCAGTTGCCGAACAGGAGATGCGCATGGCTGCGCCAGCGGTTGAGCGGCTGGCGGGCGGGATCGTCGTCCGGGAAATAGTTGAACGGCACATGGATCGTGCTGCCATGGGCACGGTCGCGTTCGAACTCTTCCTTGAGGGAGAAGCTGTCATATTCGACATGGTTGAACATGAAGAGATTGCGCGCCGGGGCATGCTGCATCAGGCAGGGGCCGGTCTCGTCGCAATCGACCAGCAGGTCGAGTTCCGGACGGTCCAGCACATCCTCCCGGCGCACTTCGGTCCAGCGTGAGACCGGGATCTGGAAGTCGTCGGCAAAGCCGGTGAGATAGGGTGAGGCCGGGGCGAGGTTCCGGTGACGGAACACGCCGAACGCCTTGGCATCCAGCTGGTATTTCGGCAGGCCGTGGAAATGCCAGGCCGCCGCCATGGCGCCCCAGCAGATGAACAGGTTCGAATGCACATTCGTCCGCGTCCAGTCGAAGATGCTGCTGAGTTCGTCCCAATAGGTGACGTCCTCAAAAGGAAGCTGCTCGACCGGTGCGCCGGTGACGAGGAAGCCGTCGAACTTGCGGTGGGCCACTTCCTGCCAGGTCTGGTAGAAGCTGATCAGGTGTTCCTGCGACGTGTTCTTCGGCGTGTGGCCGCCGATGCGGACAAGCGTCAGCTCGATCTGCAGGGGCGAGGCGCCGAGCAGGCGGGCGATCTGCGTCTCGGTGCGGATCTTGTTCGGCATCAGGTTGAGCAGACCGATCTGCAGCGGGCGGATGTCCTGCCGGATGGCATCGGACTCGCGCATCACCGCAACGCCCTCGCTCACCAGCGTGTCGAAGGCAGGCAGGGCGTCCGGAATCTTGATCGGCACGGCAAATACTCTCGTTCAGCGCAGCCGGCTTCAGACCATCGGAACAAGGGAAAAAGGGAACGCGGATGAAGGTATCTTCCTGCGCGCGGCCCTTTTAGCGACTTGTTTTACGTGGCTGCAAGCCGGCCGGCCAAATCACCACGAGCAGCGCATTTAGCGCTACTCGCGGCCTTGGGCAAGAGACAGGTTCCGGCCGCCGGCGTTAGGCCTTGCGGTGAACCTTCACCATCATGTTGGCATAGCCCTTGATGAAGGGCGACGGCACGCGCTCCGGTTCGCCGACCAGTTCGATCCTGTCGAACCGCTTGAGGATCTCCTCCCAGACGACGCGCAGCTGCATTTCGGCGAGGCGGTTGCCGACGCAGCGATGGATGCCGAACCCGAAGGAAAGGTGCTGGCGCGGGCGGTCGCGATCGATGATGTACGTATCCGGATCGTCGATGACGCTGTCGTCACGGTTGCCGGAGACATACCACATGATGACTTTCTCGCCCTTGCGGATCTTCTGGCCGCCGATCTCGGCGTCCTCAGTCGCGGTACGGCGCATGTGCGCCAGCGGCGTCTGCCAGCGGATCGTCTCCGAAACCATGGACGGGATGAGGGCCGGATTGGCGCGCAGCTTGTCGAATTCCGACGGGAATTTGTTGAGCGCATAGACGCTGCCCGAAATGCTGTTGCGGGTCGTGTCGCTGCCGCCGACGATCAGCAGGACAAGATTGCCGAGATATTCCTGCGGGCTCATGTTCCGTGTCGCCTCGCCGTGCGCCAGCATGGAGACGAGATCGCCCTTCGGCGGCTGGTTCACCCGTTCGTTCCAGAGGGCGGTGAACTCGGTCAGGCACTGCATCAGTTCGGCGGTCTTCTCCTCGACCGTTTCGACCAGCATGCCAGGGCCCGGAATCGTGGTCGCCACGTCGGACCAGTGGGTCAGCTTGCGGCGTTTCTCGAACGGGAAGTCGAACAGCGTCGCCAGCATCTGCGTGGTCAGTTCGATCGACACCCGGTCGACCCAGTCGAACGCCTCCCCTTCCGGCAATTCGTCGAGGATTTTCGCAGCGCGTTCGCGGATCAGCGGCTCCATGCGGGAGAGATTGGCGGGCGAGACGATCGGACTGACGGTCAGGCGCTGCACGTCATGCGTGGGCGGGTCCATGGCGATGAACATCGGCAGTTCGACGTCGGACTGCTGGTCGAGAATGGTGATGCCCCCGAGCGTCGCCTCGGACGAGAAAACCTTGTGATTGGTGTCCACGGCCATGATGTCGTTCCAGGTCGTCACCGACCAGTACGGGCCGAACAGGCTGTCGCGGCAATAGTGCACCGGCGCTTCGCGGCGCAGGCGGGCGAAATACGGCCAGTGGGAATCGGTCACCCAGAGCTCGGGCCGGCTGACGTCGATGTCTTCCAGCGCGATGGTCTCTGCCGGGGCGAGCGCCGGCTCAAGGGTTTGCGTGTCGGGCATGGTCTCCTCCGGTTTCTCCCGTTTCCCCTTGTTGGCGGGGTTTACATACTCATTGGTATCTGAATACTATTGAGTATGTCAATGGCTTCGATTCGGACCCCCGCATGAGCACGACCACAGCAGACGCACCGGCGAAACGCCGCCTGACCCGGTCGGAAGCGAAGGCACGTACGCGCGCCGCCCTGCTGACGGCGGCGCGGCAGGTGTTCACGCGCGTCGGCTATCCCGGCGCCTCGCTCGACCAGATTGCGGCCGAGGCCGGCTACACGAAGGGCGCCGTGTATGCCCACTTCGAGAGCAAGGAGGATTTGTTCCTCGCACTCCTCGCCGAGGGCCTTGTCGGCCAGATGCAGGTGCTCGAAGGCCTGCTGGAAGAGGCACGGGCCCAGCCCGACCGTCTGCGCGGGTTGCTCAACGACTTCATGGAAGAACTGGACGATCCCGAATCCGGGATCGGCTCCAGTCTCGCGGTCCTGGGTGTCGAGCTGCAGATTGAATCCCGCCGCAACCCGCAACTCGCCGCGGGCTTTATCCATGTCGTCGACGGCCACCGCAAGGCGCTCCGGCGGCTGGTGGCGGAAGTGTTCCGCATCAACGGGACGGGGCCTGAAATGGACATCGACACCTGCAGCGCCACGCTGATTGCCGTCGTGCAGGGACTTGCCCTGTCTCGCGCCAGCGGTTTCCAGGGCTCTGTTGCC
This sequence comes from Hyphomonas sp., assembly GCA_020638455.1. Taxonomy (GTDB): domain Bacteria; phylum Pseudomonadota; class Alphaproteobacteria; order Caulobacterales; family Hyphomonadaceae; genus Hyphomonas. The sequence goes on from JACKIK010000001.1 coordinate 700,715, forward strand.
TCCAGCCGCCAGGTGCTCAACATCCTGCTCGGCCTTGAGCCCGCAGCGCATGGGGCGCGAGCACAGGGCACCTAGGCCGGAGCGGGGCGCACGCGCCGCATCCTGCAGGCGCTTCCCTTCGCCGCGCACCGCGCCTAACCTGTTCCGGTTGGCCCGCAGCAAGACGGGCGGCGGGGAGGAAAACATGGAACAGGCGACGACAGGTCTGCCGGACGTCAATACAATCGGCCTTGCCGCGCCTTTTCGCTGGCTGGCCGGCGGCTGGGCCGATTTCCGCAAGGCGCCGGGGCCGTGCCTCGTCTATGGGGCGATCCTGGTGGCGGCGAGCGTCGGCATCGCGCTTGCGCTCTACCATCTGGGCGCCATCCGGTGGCTGTTCGTGGTGGCGGCCGGGTTCATGCTGGTCGCGCCGATGCTCGCCATGGGGCTCTACCGGGCGGGCCGGATGCTGGAACAGGGCGAGCGGCCCTCTGTCGGTGACGTCCTGTTCGTGCGCTCCGCCTTCCGGACGGAGCTCATGTATCTCGGCCTGGCCCTGTTCCTGGTCTACTCGGTCTGGGTGGAGATGGCCCACCTCGTCTATGGCCTCTCTACCCACAAATTCCACAAGACCCTGCCGGAATTCGTGCACTTCATGCTGGCCGATCCGGAAGGCCACAACATGGTAATGACCGGGACGATGATCGGCGGCCTGATCGCCTTCATCGCCTATTCCCTCGTCGTCGTGTCGGCACCGATGATGCTGAACACGCACGCCAATGTCTTCGTCGCGACGATCACCAGTGTACGCACCATCTTCCGCAATTTCCTGCCGATGCTGGTCTGGGCGGTGATCATCGTGATCATGACCGTGCTCGGCATCGCAACCGGCTTCCTCGGCCTGATCGTCACCTTCCCGGTGATCGGCCTCGCCAGCTGGCGCGCGTATCGGGACCTGGTGCCGTCTTCGGCGGGGGATGTGGCGGCGGTTTAGCGGATCAAGGAGCCGATTCCCTTGCCTAATCCGGACACGCCCACAGCACGGTGTTCTGAGAAATTGCCAATTCTGCCCCATCGCGAAGGGCACGCCACATCCAACGGATCGTATCGTCGTCTGACAGGGCCAGATCGGGATTCGAGCGAACGAAGTTCAAAAAATCGGTGCGCATATCAGTGTACTCGGGCACGACCTCGCCCAGTCTCAGGGAAGAGGTGTGCCGCATTTCTTCCAGCTCCACGATCAGTTGCTGGCAACTTCCAACAAAAAAAGTCGAACGATCCTCCAATGTGCCTGGCTTGTCGAACTCCAGCGGCAACCAGATAGAATCGTCCCACCATGGTAAATTGCGTGCTTTCACGCGGCCATCTTCTCCGGCGGCGCAGCCTTCACGCTCATTGGTCCAGCCTTCCAGTTCAAGGGCGTGGCGAAGCAGCATCATAACAGATGCACCGTTGAGGAAGCACAGCTCTGTCACAACGTCGGGCGTTGCGAGCCAGGCATTCAGGTCACCCTCGATGCCTCTCCTGGACAGAAATCTTCCGACCGATTCTGCAACATCCGCGATGCCGGTTGATCCGATTATGAGATCCTTGGACACGTTCAGCTCCCGAACACCCACCCGCCCCCTCCCTAAGGTGGAAAAGCGGGCGCATCAATAGGGCGGCTATCAGCCGAGCGGGTGCACGAGGTGGGGCAGTTGGCGGCCGGGGATGGAGGCGGATTCGGCCGTGCCTTGGCGGACGGCGCCCATGTGTTCGTAGAAGGCGCTCGCGTCCGGGTCTGAATCGATCAGCAGGTTCCGCGCGCCATTGTCGCGCGCGACGCGGCAGGCCCAGACATAGAGCAGCTTGCCTGTCCCCTCCCCCAGCCGGTGCGGGTCCACGAACAGTTTCTCCAGCACGGCGTCCTCGCCCGCTTTCGAGAGCTGCACGACGCCGGCGATGCCGCGCTTGTCCTCGGCGAGCATGATCGCGTCCTCGTCGAGGTCCGCCTTGCGGATTGTGAGTTCGCGGCGGAAGGCCTTCATCATGTCGGGCGGATAGTTCCAGTGCGCCTTCGACCTCTGGCAGAGGCCGGAGAGCTTGCGGAGTTCGGACACTTTCGGTTCGCGCAGGATCATGCGGCGCACTGTAGCCGAAATGCGGCCTGACGCTAGGCGGGGGCTTGCGGCGGCGACTATTCCCGCCTTCTCTGCGCCGCAGGAGGAACCCGATATGAGCGCAGCGCCGATCCGCACCCGCATTACAGACATGCTGGGCATCGAGAAACCTATCATCCAGGCGGCCATGGGCTGGATCGCCCGGTCGCAACTGTCGTCTGCCGTATCCAATGCCGGCGGCATGGGCATCATCGAGACGTCGTCCGGCGAACTCGATGCCATGCGGGAAGAGATCAGGAAGATGAAGACGCTGACCGACAAGCCGTTCGGCGTGAACGTCGCGCAGGCCTTCGTGCGCGATCCGGACATCGTGCAGTTCGTGATCGACCAGGGCATCAAATTCGTCACGACCTCCGCTGGCGACCCGATGAAGTATACCGGCATGCTGAAGGAGGCGGGCCTCACCGTGTTCCATGTCGTGCCCTCGCTTCAGGGCGCAATGCGGGCCATCGAGGCCGGCGTCGACGGGCTGATCGTGGAGGGCGGCGAAGGCGGCGGCTTCAAGAACCCGAAGGATGTGGCCAGCATGGTGTTGATTCCGCAGGTCTGCGAGGCGGTGGACGTGCCGGTCGTTGCCGCAGGCGGCATCATGGACGGACGCACCATGGCCGCAGCCTTCTGCCTCGGCGCCGAAGGCGTGCTGATGGGCACACGCATCCTGTCATCCGCCGAGAGCCCGGTTCACCAGAACTGGAAGGATGCCATCGTCGCGGCGGATTCGACCGATACCGTCTTCCTCAACCGCACGGGCCCTGGCCCGGCGCTGCGGGCGCTCCGCACAGACCGGACGATCCGCATCCAGAAGGAGGGCGTCGCGAACATCGTCGGAGAATTCGCCGGCACACAGCAGGTCTATTTCTGCGGCGACCTAGAGGCCGGCATTGCGTTGACCGGGCAGGTGGCCGGGCGGATCAAAGAGGTGAAGCCGATTGCGCAGATCTTCGAGGAGACAGTCGAGGAATACCACCGCGTGGTGGCAGGGCTGCCTCGATAGGGGAAATCAGTAAACGCCGTCCGTGTCGTTGGCTTGCCGAGCCTGAATCCAGTGAATCTCCGGGTCCTGGATCGAGTGCATGCCCTTCAGTTCGTAAATGTTCGTGTACCCATAACCGTAGAGATTGATGAAGGTCGGCACGTTGAGGGCGAGCGGCGCGCTCTTCAGCATGATCGGGGCGACATTGTCCTCGAAATTGTTGTTGCAGTAGATCAGGATCCGCGTCGTCTTGGACGGGATCGCGGCGGCGAGCTTGTCGACGGTGAAATCCGAGAAGTTCACATTGATCGCGCCGTCGATATGGCCCTGCGCAAAAGCGGCAGCGCTGCGCGAGTCGAGAATGATCGTGTCCGGATCGTCCTTCATCTCGTTGAACTCGACCAGCGGGACGAGCCGGCCTGCGCGATACGCCTGCACCTCCTCGCTGACCGACAGGAAGCCGTCATAGTCGATGAAGGAGTCCCGGTCCTGCGCGCTCGCCATCAGGCCGCAGCTGACGAAGACGGCAATCGTCAGGATACCAAGGACCGTGTTGCGCTTCACACCCATGACGCATCTCCCATTCGCGTTCATGTGAATCCTCGCTCGCAATTACGGCAGGATAATGGGCATGACAGGCCGGTAATGCGGAGATTTCGCCTCAGGCGCGGGGGTGCGCCGCCGCGTGCACCTCGCGCAGACGGCTCGCATCGACGCCGGTATAGACCTGCGTGGTCGACAGCGAGGCATGGCCGAGCAGGGTCTGGATCGCACGGAGGTCCGCCCCGGCGGCGAGCAGATGCGTCGCGAAGGCATGGCGGAGGGCATGGGGCGTTGCCGTGTCCGGCAGGCCGAGCACGCCGCGCAGCTTCTGCACAAGGCCCTGGATGATGCGCGGATTGAGCGCGCCGCCCTTGGCACCCCGGAACAGTGCACCCGACTTCGTCAGCGCATACGGGCACAGCCCGGCATAAGCATCGATCGCCTCCCGCACCGCCGGGATCAGGGGCACGATGCGGACCTTGCCGCCCTTGCCCCTGACGCGCAGCCGCTCCGGCGCCGGCAGGTCCGCGCCGGTCAGGCTCAGCGCCTCGGAGATGCGCAGCCCCGCACCATAGAGCAGCGACAGCACCGCCGCATCGCGCGCATTGATCCAGGGTTCCGCATCCGGGTCCGTTTCCGCTTCCTCGATCAGGTCCTTTGCGGCCTCGATGGACACCGGGCGCGGCAGACGCTGCGGACGCTTCGGCCCCTGCAGGTAGGCGACTTCCGCATTGTGGATGTCATGCGCGCGGCCGAGCCAGCGGTACAGCGCCTTGATGGAGGACAGGAGCCGCGCAATCGAGGCGTCCGACAGGCCGTCGCGCCGGCGCTGGGCAAGGTGGGCCCGGATGTCACGCGCCCGCAGGCCGCCAAGCGCCTTCGGCGTCGGCTCCTCGCCGAGGTGCACGCGCAGGAATCCGAAGAAACCGGCAAGGTCCGACCGGTAGGCCTCGACCGTCTTCTCCGCCATGCGGCGTTCGTCCGAAAGATAAGCTGTGAAGGCCGCGAGCGTGTCCATTCCGCCAGTCTGGCAGACGCCGCTTAAGGAGAAGTTTTGCGTTCCCGGTCGCAATGCGCCCCGCCCGCCCCTATCTTGGGCGCACACAACGGGCAGGAGGCGCATCATGGACTATGTGAATTTCGGAAAGACGGGCCTCAAGATCTCCCGCCTCTGCCTCGGCTGCATGTCGTTCGGCGAACCGGACCGCGGCCAGCATCCCTGGTCGCTCACCGAGGCAGACAGCCGGCCGCTAATCCGCCGCGCCATCGAACTCGGCATCAATTTCTTCGACACGGCGAATATGTATTCCGACGGCTCGTCTGAGGAGATCACCGGCCGGGCGCTGAAGGACTTCGCCAATCGCGACGAGATCGTGATCGCCACCAAGGCCTATTTCCCGTGACGCCTCGCGCCGAACACGATGGGGCTGTCCCGCAAGGCGCTGTTCGCCGCCATCGACGACAGCCTCACCCGCCTCGGCACGGACTATGTGGACCTGTTCCAGATCCACCGCTTCGATCCGGCAACCCCGATCGCAGAGACCATGGAAGCCCTGCACGACATCGTGAAGGCCGGCAAGGCGCGCTATATCGGCGCCTCGTCGATGTGGGCCTGGCAGTTCCAGAAAATGCAGAACACGGCGAAGACGAACCGCTGGACGCCTTTTGTCAGCATGCAGAACTATGTCAACCTGCTCTACCGTGAGGAAGAGCGGGAAATGCTGCCGCTCTGCCGCGACCAGGGCATCGCCGTGATGCCGTGGAGCCCGCTCGCCCGCGGGCGCCTGACGCGCGACTGGGACGAGAAGACCGAACGCTCGGAGACCGACCGCGTGCAGGGCCTGCTCTACACAAAGGCCATCGAGGCCGACAAGAAGGTCGTCGAGACCGTCGCGGAGCTGGCGAAGGAACGTGGCGTGCCGCGCGCGCAGATCGCCATGGCCTGGCTGCTGCACAAGCCCGGCATCACCTCCCCGATCATCGGCGCGACGAAAATGGGCCATCTTGAAGACGCCGTCGCGGCGACGGAGCTGAAACTCAGCGCGGATGAGGTGAAACGCCTCGAAGCGCCTTACGTGCCGCATGAAGTCGTCGGCCTCGAAATGGCCCCGCCCTTCAAGGTGAAGGTGAGCCTGAAAGGCTGAGCCGCCAAGGCTCGTTCCCTTCTCGGTCGACGATCCGGTCTGCGGAAACGGTCCGGCTCCTGGGTAAAGTCAAACCGTATGCGACGGTCGCTCGCCTTGGCCAAACATGGCGGCGCAGGCCGCCGGATTCATGAACTGCCGGTAGCGGCCAACTTCGTGAGGCGTAAGGACTTCGAGCAGGATGGCGTTCTCCAGCCATACTTCCACGACGGCGAATACGCCGCCGCGTTCGCACTTCAATGCTCTGAGCCCGGCCTCATGCGCCACTTTCAGGATTTCCTCGTCGCTCAGCGGCGATGCCATCGCGAAATGAAATGCGCTGGCCCGGATCTGCGGGCCGTCTGAAAAGATCTGGTCTTCCCACGGCATGGCCTGCGGACCATCCGGCACGAGACCAGAGTCAACCTCGCCGACACCGGGATGGTGCGCCATCGTCTCCGGATAAACTTCAACGGCCAGACCGGAACCGTCGCGGGCGACAGCTATCCAGGCTCCGGGAACGACAGGGAAGTTAAATGCCTCGCCGTCGATCAGCGATGCCAGCAACAACGCCGTCCGGCGCGGGTCGCGGGCAGGAATGGAAACGTGTGCGATCATGATTGTGTCCTCAACTCCTTGAGAAAGACTTCGATTGCCCATTTGGTGGCCTTTCCTGCCGCCTTGCCGTCGAGGTCCCACTGCTCGCGCAGGGAATCCCAGGCATAGGCACTGTGCAGCAGCTGCAGGACGGCCGCCGCCGCGGTCTTGCGCGACGGATTCAGGTGAGGCGCGATCTCCCCGACAATGGCGAGGAATGCCTTGCGCCGTTCGGCGTTCAGTGAGGCGCGCATCTCGCGCCCCTGCGCCGTGGATATGCTTGCCACGATTTGCGGCGCGACGCGGTCGAACCCCGCGAAGAGCTTGTCATGCTGGTTAAGCAGCGCATCCGCGCTTTCCGGCATGCCGATGCCTGGACCCATCTCGTCGTTGAGATGCTCCCAGAGCCCGTGCAGCAAGTGGTCACGCGTCGGAAAGTGCCGGTACACGGTCATTTCGGTGACGCCGGCACGTTCGGCGACGGCCTTGAATGTGATCCCATCGGGTGCGCCATGCTCTGCGAGCAGGCTGGCTGTCGCCTTCTGGATTCGGTCTCGCGTCAGTTCCATCTGCGCCGAACGCAGGCTGGAGGCGCGACCCTTCTTTGATGTTTGTTTTGCTATAGTCATGTTAGTACGACTAACATTTGGAAATACATTCGTCAAGCGCCGATAAGCGCTTCGTGCTGAGCGGGCTGGATTCAGGCTTGCAGGCGCGGGAAAGGGTCCGTGGCCGGGAACACGCCCTAAGGCTCGTTCCCTTCCCAGTCGACGATCCAGTCTTCGGGGTCCTCGTCGAAGACGGTCTCCTCCGAGACGGTCCGGCCCCGGATGGAATTGCCGGTCGTGTGCACGCGGTTGCGGTCACCGCAGACCAGATGGTGCCATTCGGGCAGGTCGCGGCCTTCCAGCACCAGCCGGTAGGCGCAGCTCTTCGGCATCCATTTGATCTCCGCGACATTCTGCGGGGTGAGAATCACGCAGTCCTCAACAATCTTCTTGCGGTTCTCATAGTCGGCGCAGCGGCAGATCTGTGCATCCAGCAGGCGGCAGTGAAGCCGGGTGTAGGCGATTTCGCCGGTATCCTCGTCTTCCAGTTTCAACAGGCAGCACTTGGCGCAGCCGTCGCAGAGCGACTCCCACTCCTCATGCGTCATCTCGTCCAGCGTCTTCCGTTTCCAGAAGGGCTCGCTCATGCCAGCGCGGCGGCCCATTCCGCCTTCTTCTCGATCAGGGCGGAGGCAAACCAGCATTCCGACGAGACGGTCTCGCCGGCAGCAATGACGTCCTGCATGATCTGCTTCACCAGCCGGCTGCCATAGCCGCGTCCGCCCAGCGGGCCGGGCACGATCGTGTGGGTGATGTGCCGATGGCCCTCGGTCGGGCGCTCATAGGTGAGATAGGCCTCCAACCCCTCCGCAAAGAGGCTGTAGCGCATGCGCATTTCGTCATGGAGGATCTCGGTCATGGCCCTTAAGTGGCCCGCCTCGGGGCCGAGCGCAAGCGGCTGCTGTTCAAAGCCCGGCTCCGCCGCTATCAGGCGGCCATGGCCCGCCTGCTGACACAGCCCGAAATCGACTGGAAGGATGACGGCACGCCGGTCGCGCGGGCGGCGGGCGATGTCTATTTCACGGCCGGCGACGGCCTCGCCGAGACGCGCGCCGTCTTCCTCGCCGGCTGCGCCTTGCCGGAGGCATGGGCAGGCCGCGAGGCCTTCACCATCGCCGAGACCGGTTTCGGCACGGGGCTCAATTTTCTTGCTGCCTGGGAATTGTGGCGCGCGCACCGTCCCTCGCCCGCCGCTGTCCTGCACTTCGTGAGTTTCGAGGGCTACCCCCTCACCTGCGCGGACGCCGCTCGTGCCCTGTCCGCCTGGCCGGAGCTGTCCGGCCTTGCCGGGAGGCTCACTACTGTCTGGCCCGGCCCGGTGCGCGGCGTGCGGCGGCTCGCCTGGCCCGAGGACGGGATCACGCTGACACTCCACCTCGGCGACATTGCCGACATGCTGCCAGCGAGCCAGATCCGCGCCGATGCCTGGTTCCTCGACGGGTTCAGCCCGGCAAAGAACGAGGCGATGTGGGAAGGCAGCCTGTTCCCGCTGATCGCCGCGCGCAGCGCGCCGGGCGCTCGGGCAGCGACCTTCACCGTGGCGGGCGGCGTACGGCGCAGCCTCGCCGCCGCCGGCTTCGATGTCGCGAAGGCTCCCGGCCACGGGCGCAAGCGGGAGCGTCTGGAAGCGCGCCTTGCGACACCGCCCGCCCCGGCGCCGGATCCCCACGGCATTGCCGTCCCCCTTCCCCGCGCCCGGCGCGTTGCCATACTCGGCGCCGGGATCGCGGGGGCGACCGCCGCCCAAGCCCTGCGCAGCCTCGGCGCCGAGCCGGTCGTCTTCGACCCGGCTCCCGGCCCCGCAAGCGGCGGCAGCGGCAACCCGATGGGCCTCGTCATGCCGCGCCTCGATGCCGGCGACACCTTGCAGGCCCGATTACTTGTCGACGCCTGTCTCGCCGCGCGCACAACCTATGCCGGCCGGCCGGGCGTCACCGAAACGACCGTCCGGCAACTGCCGAAGGACGCGGCGGAGGCGGCCCGCTTCGAAAGGCTTCTGGCCGACCCGCCCCTGCCGCTGGAAGACCTCGAAGCCCTTTCCGGCGGCGGCCTGCTGCACAAGCGCGCCCTGATCGTCGAGCCGGCAAAGCTCATCCCGTCGCTGCTGGATGGCATCGACCAGCGCTACGGCGTCATGCCGGAAACGGACCTCCGCACCCGGACAGTGAATGGCGAAGCCTTCGATGCCGTGATCCTTGCCAACGGCATGGCGGCCGGCACTGCCCTTCCCTGGCTCGGCCTGGAAGCGCGCATGGGACAGGTGGATTTCTGCGACGGCCCGGCCGATGCCCCGCCCTTCGCCATGGCCAGCGGCACCTATGCCCTCGCCCTGGGTCACCGCCGCCTCTGGGGGGCGACGTTTGACAAGGTCGAGCCGGAGACAATCCCCTGCACATCCGAAGCCGCCCGCGCCGAAAACCTGAAAGGCGTCGAAGCGCTTGGCCCCTACTGGGTGCGCGATACGGCCGGGCCCGGCATCGCCTCCCGCGCCAGCCTGCGCGCCACCACAGCAGACCGCCTGCCCCTGATCGGCGCCGTGCCGGAGCATGACGCTTTTCTCGAAACCTTCGCCGGAATGCGAAAAGGGCGCCCGGCAGATGCGGACGCCCCTTTGGTGCCTGGCATTTTCCTTGCCTCCGGCTTCGGTGCGCGGGGCTTTACCTGGGGCCCGTGGGCCGGTTCGATCCTTGCCGCCCGCCTCTGCGGCGCGCCGGCCCCGGCCAGCCTCGCCGCGCTCGAGGCCGTCAGCCCCGCGCGGCTCCTGCTGCGCGCCCTAAAGCGGCAGCAGGCCTGAGACGTGGTCGGCCCGGACGACGGCGAGGCGAACGCCGCCATCCTCGTGCGGGGCAACTGAAAGTTCGAGTCCGCCCAGTTCGATCGCCATGTGCCCCTGCAGGATGTAGACTGTCAGGATCGTGGCGAAGACCAGCAGCATGATGCCCGGCATCAGCCAGTTGTTGGTCAGAAGAGTCCCCTTGCTCATTGTTCCGTTCCTTTGCCGGAGTCTGTCAGTTGATGTTGCCGCTGTTATTGCTTTGTGTGCGGATCAGTTGTTGCCCTGTTCGAGATCGCGGAATTCCTTGCGGAGCCGCCACTCGTCTGAGGTGACCTTGCGCTCGATGTCGCGCAGGCGCTCGTCGAGATCCATGAAGGTGTATTTAAGGTTGCCGAAAGTGGCGCGCGGACGGTCCGAGACGCCGCGCCAGAAGGCATCCTCGTCCGGAGAGATCGGCGCGCGCCCCATCGGGGCACGCGGGGTGATCATCCAGATCGTGACGTAGATGATCACGCCGACCGGGCCGAACATGAAGAGCGTTCCGAGCACGGCGAGCACACGGACCAGGATCGGCTCCCAGCCGAAGCGTTCGGCAAGGCCGCCGCAGACGCCGGCAATCACCTTGTCATCGCGCGAGCGGTAGAAGCGCTTGGGGTTGGGCGAGCCGTAGACCCGGTCATCGCCATGAATGGCATCGCGGAACGGGCGGGAAGAGCGGGACATTTCGTTTCCTCTAATCGTCAAGAGTTGTGCGGGAGCTGCGCGGCGGCCGGCGGGGCGAGTCCTCGTCCTGGCTGTCGAGCAGGCGTTCCAGCGTTTCGATCCGGCGCTCCATATTCCGCGCCGAGCGCCAGAGATCCTCCATCATCCGCTCGTCGTCCGGCAGAAGCGTCTTCTGCCGGCGCCAGAGCGTGATGTAGTGAAAGATCATGCCGGGCAGGACGACGAAGATCGCCAGAACGGCAACGAGCGGGATGAGGTTGTCGGCCATCATGCCGCCTCGTCAGACTTGGCCCGGCGCTCTTCGAGCGACTGGGCGATCAGGCCCGGGGCGCACATCACGGTCAGGAAGCCGCCGAGAAAGATCAGGGATGTGATCATCGGATCAGCCCTCCGTCTTCTTGGCGGCGGTCTTGGAACGCTTGGCCTTCAGGGCGGCGAGCTCCTTCTCGATGCTCTCGTCGCGCTCGAGGGCGGCGAACTGGGCTTCGAGGGTCGGCTCGGTGCCGCGGATCTGGTCGGCATAGGCTTCCATCTCGTCAACCTTGCGCTCGATATTGCCGTAGCGGGCGAGCGCTTCGTCGACGCGGCCGTCATAGACCTGGCTGCGCATGCGGATACGCTGCTCGGCAGCCTCGCGACGCATCATCAGTGCACGGTGCTTCGCCTTGGCCTCGTCGAGCTTGGCCTGCAGCTTGGACAGATCGTCCTGACGCTTTTCGAAGGCTTCCTCAGCGGCCGCCATGGCATTCTTGCGGCGTTCGATTTCGGTTTCGGCCTTCTGCTTGGCGATCAGCGCGCCGCGGGCAAGGTCCTCGCGACCCTTGTCGATGGCAAGCTCCGCCTTGGCGGTCCAGTCGTCGCGCACGGCGGAGAAGTGGGCGATATCACGCTCCATCTCTTTCTTGTCGGCCATGGCGCGGGCTGCGGCCGTGCGCACTTCGACCAGCGTGTCTTCCATTTCCTGGATGATCAGGCGGGCGATCTTTTCGGGGTTTTCGGCATTGTCGAGCATCGCGTTGATGTTCGAGTTGATGATGTCACCGAGGCGGGAAAACAGACCCATGTTGGTGTCCTTTCGTGTCTGGGAGGGATTAGAAGAAGAAGCCGCCGAGGAAGACGCCGACAGCAAAGAACATCCAGGTCTCTGCGGGGCGCGTCGACAGCCAGCGGCCAAAGCGGCCGGCGTCGGAGCGGGTTTCGGTGCGGTAATCGCGGTCTTCCATTTCAGTCCTTCCTTCCGGGGTTCGAGCAACGCCCTGTCGCTCTGAGCCCTTCCTTCATTTCAAGGACCGTGCCAACCCGAAATTAATTTCATAACCATTTGTTTTTATTGAATAAAAATCTCAATTTACCATCATCCGGAAAGAACTTTTTGTCTATCTGCCGATTTTTTTAATCGAAATTGCAGACTAAAATAGCTAGATTGACGAAATGATTGGTCCGACTTCCCAGCTTATCGGTGAATCTCCCACCTGGCTCAGCGCACAGGAGCATGTCTCCCGCGTTGCCCCGCTCGACCGGCCGATCCTGGTCATCGGCGAACGCGGAACCGGCAAGGAACTCATCGGCGAGCGCCTGCACTTCCTCTCCCGCCGCTGGGAAGGCCCGTTCCTGAAGGTGAACTGCGCCGCCCTGTCGGACACGCTGCTCGACTCCGAACTGTTCGGCCATGAGCGCGGCGCCTTCACCGGGGCGACCGAACAGCGCAAGGGCCGGTTCGAACTCGCCGATGGCGGCACCCTCTTCCTCGACGAGATCGCAACGGCCAGCCAGCAGGTGCAGGAAAAGCTGCTGCGCGTGGTCGAGTACGGCGAATACCAGCGGCTCGGCGGTTCCCGCGTGCTGACCACCAATGTCCGCATCATCGCCGCAACCAATGGCGACCTGCCCGCAATGGCCGAGGCCGGGACCTTCCGCGCCGACCTGCTCGACCGGCTTGCCTTCGATGTCATCACCCTGCCGCCGCTCCGCGCCCGCCAGGGCGATGCCAGCCTGCTGGCCGACCATTTCGCCCGGCGCATGGCGATCGAGATGGGCGAGGACTTTCCGGGCTTCGCGCCCTCGGCGATCGCCGCCATCGAGGCGCATGACTGGCCGGGCAATGTGCGCGAACTCAGGAATTTCGCCCAGCGCCTCGCCCATCGTTCGATGCTGATGCATCCGGGTGAGCCGGTGGTCTTCGATCCGTCCGCCATGGACCCGTTCGAGTCACCGTGGCGACCGTCAGGATCACGTAAACCGACATCTCGATCACGGGACGCAGCGCCACAGTCACCTGTGCTGGCTCAGCCGACGCTGCCCGTGGGCCACGATTTCAATGCCCAGGTTGCCGCGTTCGAGATGCGCCTGCTGGACGAGGCGCTGGCCGCCAGCCAGGGCCATCAGGGCCGCGCCGCCGAAGCGCTGGGGCTGACCTATCACCAGCTGCGCGGCCTCCTCAAGAAGCACGAATACGGCCGCAAGCCGGGCAAGCCGAAAGAGGAAGCGGGCACGCCGCTGACCGGCCCGCCGCGCCCCGCCATGTAGCGGTTCAGCCGGCGATCAGCGTCTCGAGGGCGCCGAGAAGTCCAGCAAAGTCAATCGGCTTGGTAATCACGGTCCGGTCCGCGAAGGCGGCGAGCGCTCTGTTTGCATCATTGCCGGATAGGAACAGGAACGGCGTGCCGGCCGCCGCCAGCCGCTCCGCCACCGGCAGCGACGTGGACCCGCGCAAATTCATGTCCAGCACCGCCGCATCCACGGGGCCAGCGCCGAGCAGGTCCAGCGCCTGGTCCGCCGACGCCACCGGCCCGACCACCGCATAGCCTGCGCCTTCCAGCTGCCTCCGCACATCCATGGCGATCAGGAACTCATCCTCCACCAGCAGGACCCGGCCGCTCATGCAGGGTCCTTCCTTGGAAAGCGGAAGCGGGCGTGAACGCCTTCGGGCCGGTAGTCGATATCCGCTGAGCCGCCGAGCGAATAAGACAGGCTCTGCTCAATCAGGATACTGCCGAAGCCTTGCCGGGCCGGCGGAGAGACGGGCGGGCCGTCGTATTCGCGCCAATCGACAAGCGCTTCAGGAATGTCGCGATCCGTCGACTCGCTCCATGCAATCTCGAGCCCGCCCGTTTCCGTCGATAGAGCGCCATACTTGGCGGCATTGGTTGCGAGTTCATGCAGGACGAGGCCGAAGGCATGGGCCGCCTCCGCACCGAGGCGCAGTGGCGGCCCCGACAGCCGCACCTGTGCCGACCCGGAGCGCGCATAGGGCATCACCTGGTCGTGCACCAGCTGGTAGAGGTCCGCGTCGCGATGACCGGGGTCCATCAGCAGGTCGTGGGACTTCGAAATCGCCATAAGCCGCCCGACAAAGGCGTCGCGGAACGTGTCCAGGTCGGTTGCTTCGCGCAACGTGTGCGAAGCCATTGTCTGCACCGTGGCCAGCGTGTTCTTCACGCGGTGGCTGAGCTCCTTCATCAGCATTTCACGGTGCGCTTCCGCTCGCTGGCGTTCGGAAATATCCACACCGGAGGGGACGATGTTCACGACCCTGCCGGCGTCGTCGAAAATCGGCGCCAGCTGGAAGTCGATGGTCGCGCGTCCCTCGCCTGATGTGCGGACGACCACGTCACGCCGGACGCGCTCTCCGGCCGCGGCTCGGGCAATATCGGCACGCAGCGTTGCCTGCACCTGCGGGTCGTACGACCACCAATACGTCTCCCAGAACGGCTTGCCGACGACTTCGGCCCGGTCGATTCCGGCGGCCGCAAGTGCAGTGTGATTGCCTTCCAGCATGGTTCCGTCCGGCGACAACAGGCCGACAAAAGCCATCACATTGTTGAGAATGGAGCGCAGGCGCTGGTCGCTCTGGCGCAGCCGTTCCTCGGCAATCTTCCGACCGGTGACATCGGCAAAGGAAACCGCAAATCCATCGTCCAGCTTTGCGGTCGTGACGCGATACCACTCATCGCCGCCTAGTCCGGGATACCGGTATTCGCCCTGCCAGGAATTCCCGGAGTCAACGACCTGCTCGTACAGATCAAAAATGCCGGCCTCGAAAATCTGGGGCAACAGCGTGCGCAGCGTGTTTCCGATCAGCTCCTCTTCGGGGCGACCGAACATGCGGATCGACGTCGGGTTCGCGAATTCGAGGCGAAAGTCCTCGATCCCGCCCGCCTCGTTCCGCATGCTTTGGAAGATGCAGAAGCCGTCCGGCGTCGTCTGCTGCACCGCGCGGAAGCGCGCTTCGCTGGCGGCCAGCGCTTCGTGCATGCGCTTCTGCTCGGAAATGTCTTCCAGGACCGAGATGAAGTAATCGACCTCACCGGAGTTCCTGCGGACGCAGCTGACCGTCAGGTTGACCCAGACAATATGGCCGTCCTTGTGCCAGTAGCGCTTCTCGATCCTGTACGTGTCGCGCTCGCCCCGGATGGTCTCGTCCAGCAGTCCGAGATCGATATCGAGATCATCGGCGTGGGTGATGTCCTGGAAGGTGATCTTCAGCAATTCCTCGGGCGCGTAGCCGACAATTTCGGACACCTGCCGGTTGACGCGCAGCCACCGCCCGTCGGGAGCGCCATGCCGACAGCTGCATTCTCGAACGTGTTGCGAAAGCGGGCCTCGCTTTCGCGGAGGGCTCCCGCCTGTGCAGCCTCGGATCCGGCAGTACGGGCATCAGGTAGGATGGACATTGTCGGTCGCCTCGGCTGTGACGGGTTGGCTGGGTCTGCCCATCCTCTTGTATATGATTCCCCCGGCATGCTGTGTACCGCTACCAACTGTCCGGAAAGACTCTTGGGCCATAAGCTGGGCACAGGCCGGCGGATGAGGGGCATGAACGGACAAAGGACGCGATTCCTGGGGCTGGATTTCCAGCCGATGACAGCGGACGACGCTGCGGCTCTGCTTGCGGAAACTGCCAGCGCGGAGACGGCATTCAGCTATGTCGTGACGCCGAATGTCGACCACCGCATCCGGCTGGAACGCGAGCCGGCTCTCCGCCCGCTCTATGAATCGGCGGGCCTGATCCTCAACGACAGCCGTATCCTGGAGCTGCTGGCCAAGCGCGACGGTATCGCCCTGCCCGCCTCGCCGGGCGCCGATATCGTCGAGCACCTGTTCGCCGCGACGATCCGGCCGGGCGAGACGGTCACCATTGTCGGAGGTGACGCAGACCTCGAAACCAGCCTGCGAGACCGCTACGGCCTGACCGATATCCGGCGCCACGACCCGCCGCGCGGCCTGCGCGACAAGCCCGAGGCGATCGCGGCGGCTGCGGCCTTCCTGGCGGCCAATCCGGCGCGGTTTCATTTCATCTGCGTCGGCTCTCCCCAGCAGGAAATGGTGGCGTACGAGGCGTTCCGTCTCGGTTCGGCGAAGGGAATCGGGCTCTGCTGCGGGGCCAGCCTCGACTTCCTGTCCGGCAAGACCGACCGGGCCCCGGAATGGATGCGGCGCACGCGCCTCGAATGGCTGCACCGGCTGGCATCGGAGCCTGGCCGCCTCGGCCGGCGCTACCTGATCGAGGGGCCGGCCATCTTCCGGATCTGGCAGCGCGCGCGTCGCGGCTGATCGCCCCTTCCACTGGTTTAAGTCTTGCCCATGTATTGGGAAGGGAGTCGCATCCTGTGACTTTCTGGGCCATAATCGCCCCTTGTAGACGTAAAGGAGACCGCTCGTGCAGATACAGATTACTGGCAAGCATATGGATCTCGGCGAAGCCCTGCGGGGGCGTATCGAAACGGGACTTGAGGCAGCGGTCAGTAAATATTTCAATCGAGCGGGCGAAGCGCGGGTCTTCGTATCGCAGCAGGGCCCGTTCGTTGAAGTCGACTGCAATGTGCACCTGCCGTCCGGCATTATCCTGCAATCCACGGGCAAGGCCGAAGACCCCTATGCCGCCCTCGAGGACAGTCTCGACAAGATGGAAAAGCGGGTCCGGCGCTATAAGCGCAGGCTGAAGGACCATCATGTAGCTGCAACGGCCCCCTTCCCGTCCGAACCGGCCGCAGAAGCCGTGCTGCAGGCCAATGGCTTTGGCCATTCCGACGAGGATGAAGGCGAGGAAGTCTCGGATTCTCCCCTGACAGTTGCGGAGACGTCCGTTCAGATCCGGACAATGGCTGTTTCTGAGGCAGTTATGCAGCTGGAACTGCAGGAAGTTCCGGCACTCATGTTCAGAAATGCTGGCCATGGACGCCTGAATATGGTGTACCGCCGCCCGGACGGGCACATTGGCTGGGTGGACCCAGCAGACGCCTCCAGAAACTGAGGCGGACAACGGAAGCGAGTTGAATGGCAACCGATCTCACAACCCTGCTCGAAGGCGGGGTCATTCTGCCATCCTTTGAAGCGACAAGCCGCAAGCAGGCTATTCACGCCCTGGCTGAAGCGCTGGGCGAAGCCACCGGGCTCAGCGCACGCCAGATCGAGGACGCCGTGATGGAGCGCGAACGCCTCGGCTCGACCGGCGTCGGCGAGGGCGTGGCGATCCCTCATGCGCGGGTCGAGGGCATCGACCGGCCGATCGGCGGTTACATGCGCCTGGTGCACGGCGTCGACTTCGAAGCGATTGACGAGCGTCCGTGCGACCTCGTCTTCATGCTGCTGGCGCCGAAGACCTCGGGCGCGGACCATCTGCGCGCACTGGCACAGGTCTCGCGCGTGTTCCGCCAGAGTGCCGTTCGGGCAGCGCTGCGCGAAGCAAGATCCGAAGAGGCCGTGCGGGCTGTGGTCTGCAAAGAGACCGCAGAGCACAGCGAAATCTGAGCCGCCCCCACGGGCTCCACATTCCGGGCATCAAGAAACACCCGCCGGTATCGGAGGGTGTTTCTGTCTGAGCGGCGAATGTCCTGCCTGCCTCAGCCTTCCGGCTTTTCCTCTTCGGAGAAGCCGCGGATCTTGAGCAGCGGCTCAATGGTCGGGTCGGCGCCACGGAAGTTGCGGTAAAGCTCGTCCGCCTCGCGCAGGCCGCCGGCCTCATAGACCCATTTCTTCAGCTTCGCCGAGAGTTCAGGATTGAATATGTCGCCGGTCTCGCGGAAGGCGGTGAATCCGTCGGCGTCAAGAATCTCCGACCAGAGGTAAGCATAATAGCCGGCCGAGTATCCGCCGGCGAAGATGTGCGAGAAGTATTGCGAGCGATAGCGCGGCTCGATTTCTTCCGGAATGCCGTATTCGGCGAGAACTTTCTTCTCGAATTCGCGCGCATCCGTGATCTTCGCCGCCTCTTCCGAGCTCAGCATGTGCCAGCGCAGGTCGAGCAGCGAGGCGGCGATGTATTCCGTTGTCTTGAAGCCCTGGTTGAACGTCGCCGCCGCATTCAGCTTGTCGAGCAGGTCCTGCGGGATCGGCTCGCCGGTCTGGTAGTGCTTGGCATAGGCTTCCAGCACTTCCGGCGCGCCGGCCCAGTGCTCCAGCAGCTGGGCCGGGAACTCGGTATAGTCGCGCGGCCCGTCGACGCCCGAGAAGGTCTCGTAGCGGATCTGCGTCAGCAGGCCGTGCAGGCCGTGGCCGAATTCGTGGAACAGGGTCTCGACCTCGTCGAACCGCATCAGCGTCGGCTCGCCTTTGGCCGGCGTGATCAGGTTGAGATTGTTCGCCACGATCGGGCGCACGCGAACGCCGCCGACATCCGAGGCGTCCCGGAACGTGCTCATCCAGGCACCGGGGCGCTTGGAATCGCGGGCATACATGTCCGCCATGTAGAGGCCGAGGAAGTCATTCGTTTCCGCATCCCTGACTTCCCAGGAGGTGACGACCGGGTTCCAGCCTTCCACCTCGACCGGGGTGAAGCTGACCTTGAACAGCTTTGAGGCAACATCGAGGGCGCCCTGGCGCACCGCACCCAGCTCGAAATAGGGCTTCAGCGCATTGTCGTCGAAGGCATATTTCGCCTGGCGCACCTTTTCCGAATAATACCACCAGTCCTGGCCTTCGAGCTGGAAGGCGTCGCCGATGATGGCCTGCATGTCGGCCTTTTCCTCGGCGGCGCGCTTGAGGCCCGGCTCCAGCACCTTCTTGAGGAAGTCCTCGGCCGCCTCGGGCGTTTTCGCCATGCGTTCGGCGAGCTGGAATTCGGCGTGGTTGCGATATCCCATCAGCTCGGCGCGCTTCGCCCGCAGCTGCGCGATCCTGATCAGCACCGGACCATTGTCGAACTCGCCGGACGAGGCCCGCAGGCGATAACCGTCGAACATCTTCCTGCGCAGGTCCCGGTTGTCGGCCTGCGTCATGAATGTTTCGTACACGGAGCGGTCGGCCGTGAGGATCCACTTGTCCTCGCCGTCTACTTTCAGGGCCGCCTTGAAATCCGGCGACAGGCCCGAGAGCTGCGACTCGTCGGTCACTTCAAGCTTGAACGCCTTCGTGGCGCGCAGGACGTTGAGTCCGAACTGCGTGTTGAGACCGGCGAGTTCGGTGTTGATCTTCGCCACGTCCGCCTTCGCCTCCGGCGACAGCGCGGCGCCGTTGCGCACGAATTCGCGATAGGTCAGCTCCAGCAGCCGCGCATCCTGCTCGTCGAGGCCGAGCCGGTCACGCTGCCGGTAGACCGTTTCGACCCGCTTGAAGAGATCCGGGTTGAAGGTGATCGCGTCCTGCTCGCCGGTCAGCATCGGATAGATCTCCGACTGCAGGGCATTCAGCGTGTCATTGGTATCGGTCGAGGTGATGTTGCCGAACACATTCATCACCTTGTTGAGTGAGGCCCCTGCCCGGTCGAGCGCGACGATCGTATTGTCGAAACTCGGCTCATCCGGATTGCCGACGATGGTCGCGATCTCGGCGCGCAGCTCCAGCACGCCCTTCTTCACGGCGGGCAGGTAGTCCGAATCCTTAATGGCTGCAAAAGGCGGCACGCCGTACGGCCCGGTCCAGTCCTCCCGGAAGGGGTTACCGGCGAGTTCGGCGTCCGTCACCGTGATTTCTTGCGGCTCTTCCTTCTCGACCGCCGCCTTCACCGGCACTTCTTCTTCCGTACGGCTCTCCGTCTTGCCGCATCCGGTGAGCGTGAGCGCAATGGCGGCCGTGCCGCCCAGCAGCATATGTTTGATCGTCATCGGTTTCCCCATAAGAAATTTGTGCAGGACTGTGTGGCAATTGGCGAGAGCTGCCAGCGATTCCGGGGCATTTTGGGGCATAATTTACGCGCCGGGGCAAGTCCGGCAGGGATGCAACGCGGCAATCGGCGCGGGCCGACGTGAATCCGTAGAAAAACTTAAGCGTTCATCTGCCACATTGCGTTTGCCGGCCCGTCTTGCCATGTGACCGGCCAGCATGAAGTCGCTTTACGCCTTGTTCTTCAATAATACTGATAAGATCGACGTTCCTTCCGAACAGCCGAAAGGGCCTGCCATGTCTTCCGATACGACCGGCACCGCTGCTGAAAACGCCGCGACACCGGCCGCCGCTCCGGCGCCGAACCCCAATGCGCCGACCGAGGAGACCGTGCTCGCCGTCGAGCACTATACCGACCGGTTGTTTCGCTTCCGCATCACCCGGCCGCGCAGCTTCCGCTTCCGCTCCGGCGAATTCGTGATGATCGGCCTGCCCAAGGAAGACGGCCGCCCGCTGCTGCGCGCCTATTCCGTCGCCTCGCCGGCCTGGGACGAGGAACTGGAATTCTATTCGATCAAGGTGCCCGACGGGCCACTGACCTCGCGCCTCTGCAATATCCAGCCGGGCGACAAGGTGCTGCTAGCCAGGAAGCCGACCGGCACGCTGGTGCTGGACGCGCTGTTGCCCGGCAAGCGGCTTTACATGTTCTCGACCGGCACCGGTTTCGCCCCGTTTGCGAGCCTCGTACGCGATCCGGACACGTATGAGCGCTATGAAGAGGTCATCGTCACCCATACCTGCCGGGAAGTCGCCGAACTCACCTATTCGCGCAATCTGGTGGCCGACCTGATCAATGATCCCCTGGTGGGGGAAATGGTGGAAGGCAAGCTCCGCCTCTATACGAGCTGCACGCGCGAACCGCACGAGCATCAGGGCCGCATCACTGACCTGATCGATTCAGGCCAGCTGTTCCGCGACCTGGGCGTGCCGCCGCTTGACCCGCAGACGGATCGTGCCATGATCTGTGGGTCGATGGTCATGATCCAGGACACCAAGGCCCGCATGATCCGGGCCGGACTGACGGAGGGCTCCAATGCCGCACCGGCAGAGTTCGTCATTGAAAAGGCATTTGCCGGATAGGCAAAGGCATGGCAGTTTGCAGCATCTGCAGCGGGGAGGCTGATAGATGGGACGTAAAATTGTCGGCGGAATTGTCGGTGTCGTGGTTGCGGTGGCAGTCGTCATTGCCGCGCGGCTGCTCGGCCACCTGATCTTTCCTGCCAGCGGTCCCGAGTTTGGCTACCAGGCAACCGAGGTCCTTTCGTGGTTCCTCGGCGCACTTGCCGGCATGTTCGTCGCCCTTTGGATGACGGGCGGTTCGCGCCGCGCCGCCGTGATCGTGGCAGGCGTCATGCTCGCGGTGATTACGCTGATCCTGTTCCAGGTGAACTATCCGGCCTGGATGGTCGGATGCGGGCTGCTGCTGCCAGTGCTGGCAGCTTTCCTGGCCACGCGCATCATCCCCTTCGAGCGGGGCTGACCCGAATAGCGCTCGACGCGAAGTCAGCCGCTGGCTAGTCTCCCGCGAGGGGAGAAGGAATAGCCATGCCGCTTGTCTTTTCGCGACTGATCCGCCTCAGCGCGGCCTTCTTGCTGGCCGTTGCCGCAGCATCCGCCGCGTCTGCAGCCGAGACCCGGCTTGGCTTGGTAATCTCGCAGACGGACTATCAGGGTGATTTGTCGAAGGTCACGAGCGCCGGACAGGAAGCGGACCTGATCGCCCATGCGCTGACGGACACGGGGTTCGTCGTGGAGCGCCAGCATGACCTGACCAAGGCCCAGCTCAAGGATGTGCTGAACGATTTCCGGCGCCGCGTCGACCAGGCCGGCCCCGACGCTGTCGCCTTCATCTACTATACAGGCCATGGCGCGCAGCATCCTGAAAGCGGGGATTCCTACTTGCTCGGCATCGATGCCGAGCTCGTCACGGCCTCCGACCTCGCCGTCTACGGCCTCGACATGCAGACCCAGCGGGACGGCTTCGCCGCCACGCGCGCCAAGGCGATCTTCCTCGTCTTCGATGCGTGCCGCAACGTGCCGGGGCTGGAAGGCTACAAGGCGGCCGTGAAGGGCCTGTCGCGGGTCGAGGCGGCGCCCGACATGCTGATCGCCTATGCCACGGGGCTCGACGATGTCGCCAAGGAAGGCGTCTACGCCCCCGTCCTCGCCGAAGAGATCGAGCGCCCCGGCCAGAAGGCCGAGGACGCCTTCGCTGCCGCGCAGCGGCGCGTCGCCGGCCGCACCAACCGCACCCAGCTGCCCTGGACCAACAACCTCCTCTACAACGAGTTCTGCTTCGCCACCTGTGAAAAGCCGGCTGTAGCCGCGCGCCCGGACCCGTTCGAACTTGTCATGTCTGGCGCGGACCTCGACGCGGCGTTCTATTCTGTCTACGGCGCCTTCGGCACGGCAACCGCCGACATCAAGGCGGCCGACGAGTACGGCGGCGCCATGGAAACCTTCGACTTCACGCCCGCTTTCGCCGTCAAGTTCAACGACTTTGTCGCGCTCGTCTCCAAGGGCACGAATCGCGATGATGCACACGTCTCGGTTGGCCGTATCAGTGCCCACTACATCAAGGACGGCGAAATCATCGGGGCCTGGCAGGATCTTGGCTTCGGCAACGGTTTTGGCGAACCGCCCGACTACTCGCTTCGCACCGGGCTGCTGGCCTACCCCACGATGATGCTGCAAAGCGGCTACACGGCGCAGGGATACACCGTGGGCAGTGAGCAGCTCATCGAGATCACGCCGGACGGGCCACAGGTACGCGCCATTGTGCCGACCCTCGAAGACACCTCAGGCGCGGTGTTCGGCGATCAGGGTGTGTGCACGGTGGAAGGCACGATCAAGCCGCACAAGACGCGGCAGGATGCATTCTTGGTCGACTACCAGTTCACCGGCCCGGTGAAGGGCGAAGACCGCGTGGTGGAGTACACACTCGATCCTGAATCGGGAACGTACAAGAGCGCCAACCCGTTTCCCGACGATGCCTGCGCAGAGATTACCATGCCCCTCGACCTCCTCGACGAGGAAGGCGGCGGCGCCGAAACTGAATAAATTTCACCGATTGCATTCAGCGGACCGTCACCACGCCCATGCTAGGGCTGGGACATGTCCCGCAAGCTGATCGCCAGTTTCATTGCCTGCTACGCCATTGCCTTCGCCTTCGGCGCGCTGACGGCGGTGCGGTGGCCGTCGATCATGTTGGTCGTGTCATGGCTGGTGAAGGATCAGCTTGCCGAAGGCGTCGCCACCGTGAACTGGCGCGAGCTCGGTATCACCCATGGCGGCCCCTACCTGATCGCCGCTATCTGCTTCTATGCCTCCGCCTGCCTGATCTCCACGCGCCGCCGCGGCGCCGTGTTGTGGTATGTCTGCGGCCTCGCTTTCGGCTTCCCGGTCTTCTACCTCGTGACCTTCGAGCCCGGCTGGTGGCAGGATCCGAGCATTGCAGAGGGCGTGGTTGCCGGTCTTGGCGCCATCGGCGTGCTGCTGCTGGTGGCCGTGTGGGAGCTGCGCCATCGCCCGGCCCGCCCGGTCGAGGAAGAGGCGGAAGTCCCGCCGGCTGAAGCCGTCCCGGTTCAGGTCGTGATCCAGCAGGTAGCGGCAGAGGACGCGGCTCCCGTTGTCGTCCGCCCCGCGGCAGCCAAGCCCGCCTATGTGTCGGCGGCGGTGGCACGTCAGCGTGCAAGCTTCGCCCATCATGGCCGCAAGATGCAGGAGCGCCGCGAGCGCGCCCTTGCCGCGCGCCGGGGTTAGACCCCGCCCTCCCGGTTTCGCGCGCGCTCTGCCTCGCGCTGCGCCTTCCAGCGCCGCTGCAGCGTCTGGACCCGTTCCGGGAAGCGGTCATCCGACAGGCTCATCTGCGTCACACGGTCGGTCCGGAAATGGCGGAAATCCTCCCGCATCTCGCACCAGGCGCAGATCATGCGGATGTCCTCGCTATAGGCGATCAGGAAAGGCCAGACGGTGCGCGTCGTCTCGTCCCCGATGGCATCGGCATAGCTGAAGCGCAGCTTCAGGCGTTCCCGGATCGACCGGCGCACGATGCCGACATCGAAACTGTCGACGGCCCGCCGGCGGAAGCTGACCGGCGTCAGCGCTGCATCGAGGATCACGGGCTGCAGTTCCTGCGGCACAGCGACGGTGATCTTGGCGATCAGGTCCTGCGCCCCGCGCGACAGGGCCGCATCGCCCCGGGCCGCCACCCATTGGGCACCGAGAATGGCTGCTTCCAGCTCGTCCACGGTCAGCATCAGCGGCGGCATGTCGTAGCCGTCCTCAAGCACATAGCCGGTTCCTGCCTCCCCCCGCACCGGCACGCGCTGGGCCGCGAGTTCCGCCATGTCGCGGTACAGCGTGCGGAGAGACACCTCGAGTTCCTCGGCAAGCGCCTGTCCCGTCACCGGCATGCGGCGGCGCCGGAGGATCTGGATGATCTGGAAAAGGCGTTCGGTCCGTCTCATGGTTTTTCGATCCTGCTGCCACGCTGCTGACACCATGCTGTCAGCAGGGCTTCGCTATCAAGGCCCTGTCACAACCCAAGGACGGAGACCTGACATGATCACGCTTTACGGATGGGGCCCGATATTCGGCTGCCCCTCACCCAGCCCCTTTGTGATGAAATCCGAGATCCAGCTGCAGATGCTGGGCGTCGATTTCCGCCGCGCCCTCGCGGACCTCGACCAGGTGCCCAAGCACAAGGCCCCCTACCTGATGGACGGCGACCTCCTGGTGCAGGACAGCAATTTCATCCGCGCCCACTTCGAGCGCAAACTCGGCCGGTCACTCAATGACGGCCTCAGCGATGCCGAGCGGGCGGCAGGCTGGGCGCTCGAGCGGATGGCGGAAGGCCACCTGACGGATGTGATGGCGATGGAGCGCTGGCAGAAGGATGCCAACTTCTTCAAGGGTCCCGTGCATTTCTTCGATGCCGTGCCCGAACCCGCCCGTGCGCAGGTGGTGAAAGACGTGCGCGAGCAGTTCGCCGCGACCAAATATGGCAGCGGCATCGGCCGCCATTCCGAGGAGGAACGCCTGCAGCTCGCCGCCTGGGACCTCGAAGCCCTCGCCCTCCACCTGGACACGAAGGACTTCCTGTTCGGCGACCGTCCGACCGCCGCCGATGCCAGCGTGACCGGCGTGCTCATCTCCTGCGCGACCGACTTCTTCGATACGCCCCTGACCGGGCTCGTGCACCGGCATGCCAATCTGGTGGACTATATCGGCAGGATGAAGGCGCGCTATTTCGCCCGGAATCTCTGGCCGATGTCGGAACCTGCTGAAGCGTAAAGGTAAACGGGCGACTTAAGAGTAATCATTAACGCGGTTTTGACCTGTCTGCGGCATTCTCTCGGCCGGAAAAGCGTCCGTGAGGGCGCCGCAGGCAAGGCAGATGATTAGATGGATCTTCGCCAGTTCATAGGCTTCCTTCTCGGCGGGTTCGGGATCTGGATGATGTGGCATGCCGGTGTCGGCATGGAACAATACATTTCATCTGCCGATGGCGTGAAAAGCGTCCATGATGCCCTGTTCGAGCCGAAATATGCGATGCGCATCCTGTCCGCACTCGCGGCCTTTACCGGCGGCCTCGCTGCACTGACGGAACGGAATGGCGGCCGTTGGCTGACCGGCATTTGCGCTTTCATCTTTGGCCTTAGCGTCTTCACCCTGATTGCCAGCAAGGAAATTGTCGCCGACTGGGCCTCCGAAGCCATTTCGCTGAGCGTCCTGACGGGCCTGTTCCTCGCCCTGGTGGTTGCCCGCGGCCGCGCGGCGGACGCCGAGCGCAAGGAAGACGGCGAGCAGTCCCCGTAAGGCGAAAGGTCTTCGCAATTCCTGAACAATGCGTAAGGTGACCTCTCGACCAGAGGGAGGATGCCCATGACCTTGCGCCGACTGTCCGGATTGCTGCTGGCCGTTCTTGCCGCCTGGCTGCTGTGGGGCGGGATCCACGCCGTCAATGTCGTCATGGCGCGCGGCAGCTCGCTGGCCGACGCCGTTCTCTCCCCGCCCACCGGCCTCCTGCGCCTGGTCGGCAGTACGTTCGCCCTGCTGGGCGGGCTGATTGCCTTTGCCGACAAGCCATCCGGCGCCTGGATCGCCAGTCTTGGAACGGCAATCTTCGTCCTTCTGACGGCCTTGATGATCGGTCTGGGCGCCAGTTCGGTCCTGTGGTGGGATGAAGCGGTCTATTCGGTGGTGCTGGTTTTGCTCACGGGCCTCCTGGTTTTCCAGGTACGCATCTGAATCTGCAGTCTGGACCAAGGGCGCATTGATTTCAGATCGCAAATGCATAGGTTGGCGCCTGATTCCTTAAGGCCCCAATCGCAAGGCAGATTTTCCCATGGCAGAGACCTATGACGTCGTCATCATCGGTGGCGGCCCCGGCGGCTACAATTGTGCAATCCGCGCCGGACAACTCGGGCTGAAAGTCGCCTGTATCGAATCCCGCGGGACGCTGGGCGGCACCTGCCTCAACGTCGGCTGCATCCCCTCCAAGGCGCTGCTGCACGCTTCCGACCTCTACCGGGCCGCTCAGCAGGATTTCGAAGCCCTCGGCATCCGGATCGGCAAGCTCGACCTCGATCTCGGCCAGATGATGGCGCAGAAGGCCGACGCCGTCGAAGGCCTGACTAAGGGCATCGAGTTCCTCTTCAAGAAGAACAAGGTCGACTACATCAAGGGACGCGGAAAGATCCTTGGCCCGGGCAAGGTTGAAGCCACACTGAACGTGGGTGGCACACAGACCTTCGAGACCAGGAACATCGTCATCGCCACCGGCTCCGAACCGGTCAGCCTGCCGGGGATCGATATCGACGAGGAGCGCGTGGTGACCAATACCGGCGCCCTGTCGCTGACCGCCGTCCCGAAGCGCCTGATCCTGATCGGCGCCGGCGTGATCGGCCTCGAAATGGGATCGGTCTGGTCGCGTCTCGGCTCGGAAGTAACCGTGATCGAATATCTCGACCGCATCATGCCGGGCGCCGATGGCGAGATCGCCAAGGAGGCCCAGCGCATCTTCAAGAAGCAGGGGCTCACCTTCCGCCTCGGTATGAAAGTGACGGGCGTCGAGAAGCTGAAGTCGAAACTGAAACTGTCCATGGAGCCCGCCAAGGGCGGCGAGGCCGAGACGCTGGATGCCGATGTGGTGATCGTGGCTGTCGGCCGGCGGGCGTACACGGACGGTCTCGGCCTGGAAAATGTCGGTGTGACGACGGACAGGCGCGGCGTCGTGCAGGTGACCGACGGCCACTTCAGGGCCGCCGACGGCGTCTGGGCAATCGGCGACTGCATCCATGGCCCGATGCTGGCGCACAAGGCCGAGGATGACGGCACGGCGGTTGCCGAGCTGATCGCCGGCAAGGCTGGCCATGTCGACTATGATCTCGTACCGGGCGTCGTCTACACGAACCCGGAAATTGCCTGGGTCGGCAAGACCGAGGAGCAGCTGAAGGAGGCCGGTGTCGAGTATGTGAAGGGCAAGTTCCCGTTCACGGCCAATTCCCGCGCCCGTACGAACCATGAAACTGCCGGCTTCGTGAAGATCCTCGCCGACAAGGCGACCGACCGGGTTCTGGGCGTACACATGATGGGCGCCTGCGTCGGTGAAATGATCGGCGAGCTCTGCGTCGCGATGGAATTCGGGGCTGCTTCCGAAGACATCGCCCGCACCTGCCATGCCCACCCCACCCTGTCGGAAGCCATCCGCCAGGCGGCAATGGGAGTCGAAGGCTGGACGATGCAGATGTAGCTGCTAGGCTCACCGGCATGTACGCGCATGACGGTGCCGGCTGGCACATCAGGGAATTCGAGACGCACGACGGGTCGGCCTGCATGTCGATCTTCATGGCTTGCCTGCGCGAATTTCCCTGGCGCGGATCGCCACGGCCCTATGTGGCACGGCTGATCCGGTCCCTGCCCGGCTCTCGCATCTGGGTCGCTGAGGAGCCGAGCGCCGGGATCATCGGCTTCGTGACGCTGCAGCCGGCGAGCGCCTATGTCGACCATCTGTTCGTGGATGAAGACTGGCGGTTCTGCGGCGTCGGCCGGGGCCTGCTGCACGTCGCCCGCGAGTCGGCCGGGCGGCCGCTGACACTGGACGTCGATACGAAGAATACCGGGGCGCGCAAGGCCTACAAATCGCTTGGCTGGCATGTCGCCGCCTCGGCGGGAGAGCCTGGCACGGCGGGGCACATCCGGCTCGTCAGCCCCTGATCATTCGGCCGCTTTCATCAGCGCCTGCATCCGCTCGAGCCAGGTGAGCCAGGCCTTGCGGCCCGCTTCGGTCAGGTGCACCCGGGTCTGGGGCCGGCGGCCGACGAAGCGCTTTTCCAGCTCGACATAGCCCGCCTCTTCCAGCTTTCGCAGGTGGGTGGAAAGGTTACCGTCTGTGGCGCCGACCTTGTCCCGCAGTTCGCCGAAGATCGCCGGACTGACGGTCGACAGGTAGGCCATGATGCCGAGGCGCAGCCGGCCATGGATGACATCGTCTATGTCATTGTGGTCGAAAGGATTGTCGTCCTGCATGGCACGCCTCAGACAGTCTCGGAGGGTTCGTTCCTCATCAGCACGATTCCCGGCAAAAGCAACGTCACGCCGGCAACCGCGGCGCCGAGCAGCCAAATCAGATCCGACCCGGTGAGCAGGATCGCCGGCACCGTGCTGAGCAGGGCCAGGACGCCGGCAAATGTCAGCACCCGGCTGTTGGCGATCTGGCCGGCGACGAACTGGGCCATGCCGTAAATGCCGACGACGAGCGCAACCGAGCCGCCGAATTCGCTGGCGGCGCTGCCCTGCGTGAAGGATTTCGCCGTCAGGCCGAGGAAGAAGACAAACAGGAACATGCCGGCCGACTTCCAGACCAGCGCGGACACCTTGTTGCCGACGGAGCCCCTGCCCGGCTTGGCGCAGGAAATCGTCCGCACCAGCAGGAAATAACCCGCAAGCCCGATGACCGCGAAGCCGATCCACATCAGCGAGATGGCCGACGGGGGCAGGCCGGAGATGCCGGTCACGATCAGGTACTGGCCGATATAGGCCAGCATCGTGAGACCGCCCCACCAGGCGAGGAACCGGCCGCCCAGCAGGGGCGCGCGCTGCCCGGCCTCGGCAAGGTCATGAATATAGGCGAGGTCATCGGCGAGGGATTGCGGGCTCATCTTTGTCTCCACAGATTACTTTGTATTTCAAAGTATGTGGACAAACAGCGCCTGTCAAGACGGTTCGGGAGCAATTGGCGGAAAAGGACCGGCCCTGAGGACCAGGCCCGAAGCGCCTAATCTGAAGAACCTGACCCGAAGGATCTGGCCCGGAGGACGTTGCCCAAAGGATCCGGCCGGAAAGGCGACGCCCCGGCGCGGCGGCCGGGGCATTCAACCGGGGCCCGGATCAGTCGCCGGCGAGGCGGGCGACTTCCTCGTCCGAAAGCTCGGAATTGTCATAGACGTTCGAGACGTCGTCGAGCTCGTCCAGCACGTCGAGCAGTTTCATCAGCGTCTCGGCCGCATCGCCGGCCACCGGCACGCGGGTGTTCGGCTTCCAGATCAGCTTCGTTGATTTCGACTCCACCTTGTCGCCGAAATGTTCGGCCAGCGCGTCGGAAACGGCGCCGAGATCTTCGCGGGCGGTATAGATCCAGTGGCCGTCCTCATCGGATTCCACATCCTGGGCGCCGGCCATGATGGCGGCTTCCATGATCTCGTCGGCGGTTCCGGCTTCCGGGCCGTACTCGATCTCGCCAACCTGTTCGAAGCCGAAAGAGACCGAGCCGGTGGTGCCGAGGCTGCCGCCATTCTTGGAGAAGGCCGTGCGCACGTCAGTGGCGGCGCGGTTCTTGTTGTCGGTCGAGGCCTCGACGATGATGCCGACGCCGCCGGGGCCCATGCCCTCATAGCGGATGTCGACATAGTCGGCGCCGCCGCCGCTCTGGCCCTTGTCGATGGCGCGCTGGATGTTGTCCTTCGGGACGGACTGGCCCTTGGCGTTCTGGACGGCGAGGCGCAGGCGCGGGTTCATGGCCGGGTCCGGCCCGCCCATCTTGGAAGCAACGGTGATTTCCTTGGACAGGCGCGCGAACAGAACCGCGCGCTTCTTGTCCTGCTTGCCCTTGCGGTGCTGGATGTTTGCCCATTTGCTGTGGCCGGCCATGAAAAACCTCTCCGGGTCGGTTCGAAACTGGAAAGGCTGGCCTTTAGCGCATGGGCGGGCGAAGGCCAAGGCATGGGCCCCAGCACGTGCGTCCGGCACGGCGGGGGCCGTCCGGTGAAGTCAGGGGTGTGGGGAAGTCGTCCTCCCCCGCCTCGCGGGGGAGGTGCCGAACGAAGTGAGGCGGAGGGGGAAATGCCGGACGAGCCGCAAGCGCCCCCTCCGACCCGCTGCGCGGGCCACCTCCCCCGCAAGCGGTGGAGGATGTCGCTACGGCGGCGCGCGGGCCTGTGCGGAATGGACCGGACACAGGCCGGAGAGAGACCGGAGACGGACCGGTGCGGTCCGGACCGGGCGAGCGGGCGAAGGGCAGGCGTCCGGCCAGCCGGCCTCGAACAGGTCGCCGCCTGTCGCCGCTTCTATCCGGCGCTGCGCGCGCACGGCAAGCATGGCGAGCGGCGGCGCCTCCCCGTCTCCGGGGGACCAGTCGATCGAGACGATGAAGGCCCGGCCCCAGGGTGTGACGCTCCACTGGTAGAGCGTGCCCTTGCCATAGTGCGCCCGCACAAAGGCGCGCAGCATCAGGATCTGCGCCCAGATGAGCGGCCAGACCAGGCAGAGATGCGGCGGAAAACCGGCGGGAGGACAGAATGGCGACATGGGGCCGAAGATACGCCGGGTGCGGAGGGTGTGGGATGGATTTATTTTTGGGGACGTGGTTGCAGCAGGTTTGGGGTGGGGAGGTGGGGGAGAAAATCGATTTCGGCGGCCTTGCGTAGAGCGGCCGAAAACACACTATTCTTGTTTGCGGCCGAACTGCACGATCAAGTCGCGCCAAACAAACAAAACGATTGAGATCAATACGATTGCGCAGATGGCAAGGTCGAACAAAGCATTTGCGATGCTTTCACGAATGATAATTTCGCTAACCATCTTTACGACGATTGTGATACACATAAAGAGCGGGAAGATGACAGTATAAACGAAGCCCGCCCACCTCTTAAACAGATTGTAATTGTTCGAATAAAAATCCCCTTCTCGTGTGAAGGGAGCACCTGCAAACAGAGCCTTAAGTTCCGCTTCAATAGACTGTATGTAGTTGTAGAGTCGGTTCGATTCGACAGTACACTGAAAGTAACGTGTGCAAATTCCCAGAAGAGCGCACCAAAGCACGCTATCGACGACAAATATTTTTGGAACATATTTGAGCCCAAGCTTATTTTGGGCCAAGTCCGTTGTTGCTGCTGCGACGTCGGCCGGCATCACAAGCCGAAGCCAAAAGAATATCAAGACAAGCACCAATATCAGGAAACTCCTGTCCCGCCTCGCCAGTGTCTTTGAAATTTCCTGAAAGGTGTTTTCGTAATGGGTGGCTAAGACTTCAAGCTTCGCATCGTCAGATGGACTTATCATGCTTCGCCCAATGCCTTGACAATTGCCTGCTCATTAAAACTCATTGCCCATTTTGCGCCAGCGCTCTTTAGTTCTTCAGGCGACTCGTAAAGGCGATCCAATTTGACGGCAACGATACCATTGTTTGCTGCTTTGCTCTGAGCCACTTCAAAATTGATCCAGTTCCGATAGCCAATCAACCTGTGATCACGATGTATCGAGTTAGCGTACCTGCCGACAATCACCAGCGTGTACGTCGCTTCGTTTATCTTCCGAGTCAGCGCTGCTCTTACTCGACTCACGTCTTCGCTCTTAATTTCCTTCGCTGAACCATCCTCAAAGGTGAACTCGAAGCGAGAATGGTTATGCCAACCCTGCAACAAAAACTTGTAGTGGCGGTCATTTTCCCAATCGAAGCTTACAAAGACCTTAGACAACATTCCCTCCCAAGGTGCGAATCGAGCCTATGGAAGATAGAATACACCTAGTTTGGGATTCAGTCGCCGCAATTCGCAGATTACACCCTCACCCCGGCACGATTTCGCTCAGCCTGCCGCCTATCCGGATCGGGTCGATGCGGGCGGCGAGGCCGGTGCGGTCGTCGGTTTCGACGTAGGTGCCGCAGAGGGTGCCTTCGCCGAGGGCGGGCTGGTAGCGTTCGCCGGGGAGCTGGGTCTGGAAGCGGTAGAGGGAAATTTCCTTCTGCATACCGATGACCGAGTCATAGTCGCCGCACATGCCGGCATCGGTCTGGTAGGCGGTGCCGCCTTCGAGGATCATCGTGTCGGCGGTCGGCACATGGGTGTGGCTGCCGACGACGAGGCTGGCGCGGCCGTCGCAATGATGGCCCATGGCCATCTTCTCGGACGTCGCCTCGCAGTGCACATCCACCACGATGGCATCGGCCACGGCGCCGAGGGGCATCGAGTCCAGCGCGGCCTCGACCGCCTCGAACGGGCAGGCCAGCGACTGGCGCATGAACACATTGCCCTGCACCAGGATGACGCCGACGCGGCGGCCGTCCGGCAGGGTGAAGAGGTGCGCCCCCTTGCCCGGCGCATTGGCCGAGGGCGGATAATTGACGGGGCGGAGGAGCCGCGGCTCCCGCTCGATATAGGTCATCGCCTCGCGCTGGTCCCAGGCATGGTCGCCGAGGGTCAGGCAGTCGGCACCGGCAGCGAAGAACTCTTCGGCGATGGCGCTGGTCAGGCCGAAGCCGCCGGCGGCGTTCTCGGCATTGACCACGGCAAAGTCGAGGCGCAGGCGCGCCTTCAGGCCGGGCAGATGGTCCAGCACCGCCTGGCGGCCCGGCTTTCCGACAACGTCTCCGAAGAATGCAAGTCTCATGGGCCCCAGCCTATGCACCCGCGCGCCGCAAAAGAAAAGCGCGCGCCCCAGACGGGACGCGCGCCTTCGCGGCCGCTGCGGGGCGGGCCTACTTGTTGGACGCCTCGAAGCCGAGCGAGGCCTTGGTGAGGCTGGAGGGGTCTTCCATGTCGGCAATCGCGGACATGGCCAGCGGCTCCTTCGGCTTCAGCTTGATGGTCAGCGTCTTGGGATCCGAAATGAAGCTCGACAGGGCGGCCGAGGCCTCGTTGATCAGCTCCATGTCGATGCCGCTGCCGCCGGCCATCATCGGCGCCATGGCCAGCATGCCGGCAACCTGGTTGCGGGCCGCCTTCGGATCCTGGCCGCTGGAGGTGGCATAGGCGTTGAAGGCGCGGTCGACGAAGCCGTCATCCTTCAGCGTCAGCTCGACATTGTGCAGGATCATGTTGCTGAGCGCGGTATCGAGCGCCTGCGTCGGGTTGGCGGAGGACGCCGCCGATTGTTCGGCGGCCGCCATCGCCTTGGCGCCGGCATATTGCAGGCCGAGGTCGAGGCGGAAGCCGTCCTTCACCTGCCAGTAGTTCTGGCCCTTCACATAGGTGGTGAGGTCGGTTTCCGGCTCATAGGTCTGGTAGCCGGCACCGCTGAGCTCGACCGTTTCATAGCCCATCATGGCGAGCGGGCCGGCCAGCTGTTCGCCGAACTCCCCTTCCCCTGTGGTGAGCGTCATCTTGAAGGGGTCGGTGCGGACGGCAATGACGGAATTGGCCTTGTTGTGGCCGACCTGGGAGGTCAGCTTCGGCAGGTCCACCTTCACGCCGGCCATGTCCATGGTGAAATTGTCGATGGACAGGGATTCATATCCGGGATCGGCCGGGTCCTGGTTCGACAGTTTCATCACGTCGGTGACGTTCGAGGGATCCTCGGCCTCATCGCGGGCCTCGCCCAGCGTCTTGAGGTTCGCGCCGTGGATTTCGAAGCCGCCGAGATTCATCTTGATGCGGTTGCCGTCCTTCGCCTCGGTCATGTCGAAGTCGAGCTTGCCGACTTTCATCAGGGCGGCCTTGTCGTCCTTCAGGCCGGTGACCTCGATCGAATTGACGGTGAAGACGCCCTTGTCGCCTTCCTCCTCGTCGATACGGAAATCGACATCATTGACCGCCCAGTGGTCGAAGGACAGGGCGGCGCCCTCGGGCATCTCCTGCTTCTCGCCCTGGCCGAACAGGCTGGCGACCCAGGCGGCGGTTTCCGGCGACGGGTTGACCAGCTCGATGGAGCCGATCTTGCCGGAGCCCTGCTTGGCCTCGTCGGGATCGGTGGGGACGAGCGACACGTCGGACATGACGAGGTGCGAGAAGGTCGCCTTGCCGTCCTTCATGGCGAGACCCTCGAACTGGACCTTTTTGGCCTTCAGGTCTGCGCCCTCGAGATCGAAGGCGTCATCATCGAGATGCATGCCGACGCTGTCGGAGGATTTGTCGCCCGAGACCAGGGTCACATCGGTGAACACAGCGCTGTCGCCCTTGACGTCTTTCTTGTCCCAGGCGACGCGGCCGGCGCCGGACGTGTCGAGTGACATGGCCGCAAGGGCCTGCGCAGCGGTAGCTGGGTCTCCCTTCTGGACCTTGAAAGCCGTGGGCTTCTCCTGCGAAAATACAATTCCTGAGGGAGCCTCTTCGGCAGGCGTCTTGTCTTTCTTCGCACAAGCCGTCAGCATGGCTATGGCAGCGACGCCCGTCAGCAGATATTTCATGTTTTGACCCTCTGATCCTTGGTATTGGAGTGAAGACGCGGCCGACCGCAAAGTGGATGTCTTAGCAATGACCTACAACAATGGCCAGACAATGACACTCCGGGCCCCGAACGGCACCCGTGTGAGGGTCCGGTTCGAGGTCAATGTCAAGGCGAGACGGCTGATCCTGCGCCTGGACGAGCGCCGCCGCGAAGCCGTGGCCGTTGCCCCGTCAAGCCGCCAGATCAAGGACGCTGCCGCCTTCGCGGCCGAGCGGGCGGACTGGATCTCGATGCGCCTGCAACACCTGCCGGAACCGGTGCGGTTCGAGGAGGGCGCCACGATCCAGTATCGCGGCGAGCCCCTGTTGCTGACCGCCGAGGGCGAAGGCCGGATCGCGAAACTGTGGCCGGCCGACGAGGCCTCGCCGAAGCTGCTGAGCGTTCCGGGTGACCCGGACACGATGGCGCAGCGCGTGGTGCGCTACCTGAAGAAGCAGGCAAAGGCCGACCTGACGCGCTCCGTGAAGCGCCATTGCGAGACCCTGAGCGTTGATTACAAAGGGATTTCCATCAAGGACACCCGGTCACGCTGGGGCTCGTGCACCTATGACGGCCAGCTCGCCTTCTCGTGGCGCCTGATCATGGCGCCGGCGGGTGTGCTGGACTACGTGGCGGCGCATGAATGCGCCCACCTGCTGGAGATGAACCACTCGCCGAAATTCTGGTCGAAAGTGGCCGTCTGCTGCCCCGACTGGAAGCGCCAACGGGCCTGGTTGCGCACGCACGGGGCAGGGCTCCAGTCGGCAGGCGAATAATCCGTGTCAAGATAAATATTTGCAGAAATTTTTTTGCCGCGCCGGCACTCGCGCGGGACGCGAAGGCCCGCCCCTTCGGCGCCCCCTCCGCATAGTTGCATTCGACTTTCGTACTCAATCATAGTCCATAATACGTATTTTGTACTCTATGAACAGCAATGAGCCCTAGAGCAGGGGATGCTGGACCGGGAGGCCGAGCCGGTGCCGGCCCGCCAGTTCGCGGGAAATGTCCCAGTCCCAGAAGGCGTGCGAGCAGATCGTGTTGAGGTCTCGCCAGAAGCGCTGGAGCGGCTGGTCGTAATGATAGCTCGATGCGCCTGCATTGCTCATCATCTCGTGCACGGTGCGGCGGCAATGGTTGGCGATGAAGGAGGCCCGCCCCTTCATGGCGACGCGCACGTCCAGCGGAAACTGTCCGGCCGCGATGACCTGCTGCGCGTGTGCATAGAAGCCGGCGGCGAGGTCGTCCGCGACCCGTGTCGCAATCTCCATTTCCCCCAGCGTGATGTGCGCGTGCTGCAGGTCCTTGACCACGACACCTGAAAAGTTGCGGACGCGGCGGGAAATCATGGCGTCGAATTCCGCCATCGCGCCGATCAGCCCGCCCGTCACGACCGGAACGATGGTGCAATAGGCGAGCAACAGGAACGGCGCCTGGTACAGCGGATTGTTGTGGAGGGCTGATCCCTCCGTATGCCCCTTGTTGAAGTCCGCAAGATCGAGGGACCGGTGGTCCGGTACGAACACCTTGTCCACGGCATAATCGTTGCTGCCCGTGCCCGCGGCGCCGGCAAAATGCCAGGTGTCGATCACCTCGACCTCGGAGATCGGGACAAGAAAGGAGCGGGCCGTATCGCCCACCCGCCCGCTGATCTGAACCCAGTCCGCATGCATCACGCCTGACCCCCAAACCGCGCGGCCGCTGACTTCCCAGCCGCTCTCCACCTGCCTTGCCTCAAGGTTCGGCGCACTCGCGGCCGGCATCAGGACATAGCCCCGGGGGCTGAACAATTCCTCCTGCGCCTGCTCGCTGAACCGGGTCACATAGATGTTGTGGCCGATATAGAAGGCCGTGATCCAGCCGGTCGAAACGCAGGCGGTGCTGATCAGCTGGACGACCTCGCGCATCGTCTCGAAGCCCGCCTCATGCCCGCCCCAGCGTTTCGGAACGAACATCCGAAAAAGCCCCGCTTCCGCGAGGTCCCGGATCGTCTCGTCCGGGACGCGGCGCAGGCTTTCCGCTTCGCGGGCGCGCGCCCGGATGGCGGGCAAGAGGGCTCGCGCGCGTTCGACAAGCACAGAATCTGCTGCTGGCATGGAGGTCTCCCGAAAGGTCCGGCGCAGGAATGCATATAAATAACCACATGTCCATTTTTAATTGGGCAAGCGTCTATTTAATGGTGGCGGGACTTGGGGATTCGCGGCTACATGGCGGTATGACAGGCAAAGTTCTGAAACGCGGAAAAGGACGACCCGCCGCCAATGGTGACCTGGCCGTCGACGAACAGCTGTGCATGGAAGTCGCCCTCGACACATTTGCCGAGTTCGGATTCGAAGGCACGTCAGTTCGCGAGATCTCCCGCCGGCTCGGCATCAGTCACAGCCTCCTGAATGCAAAATACGGCTCGAAGCAGGCGCTCTGGGCGCTGGCTTTCGACTTCGGCATGGAACGGCTCCATGCGCGCATGGCCGCGTTCGACACGGTCGGCGAGGCGGGGCACGACCTGCCCGGGCAGCTGCGCCAGGTGAGCCTCAATTTCCTCCTCGGCCTGGTCGACTCCCCTGCCATCTTCAAGATCATGAATGCCGAAGGCGGGCATTCGAGCGAGCGGCTCGAATACATCGTGCGGAAGTTCTTCCATCAGAGGACATGGGCTTTCACGACGCTGCTGAAGAAGGGCCAGAAGGAGGGCGTGTTCAGGAAGGTAAACCCTGTGCTTCCCTTCACGCTTCTCGCGCATGGGGCTGGCGCGCTGCTAGCGCTGCAGCCCCTGATCGAAACGGTGGACCCGCGCCTCACGGCGACGGACAGGGAGGTCCGCAGATCCCTCGAGACTGTGGTCGACATCATCGTCAGCGGGCTGATGCAGGACGCCTGAGGCGGCAGCGGCAGGATGCAGCCGATGCGCTCGTTCGCAGGGCGCCTCAGAATGTGAGATCAGCTCCCGGCCTGGCTGCCGGCGGGGGCGGCAGCCTCGTCGGCGGACGGCAGTTCGGCTTCGCGCGGCGGGCCGAAGCTGATCAGGATGACGCCGTCGCCGCCGCGCGCTTCCCGGCTGGGACCGAGCAGGGTGAGCGACCCGTCGGGGCGGAGCTCCGCAACAAGGTCCGCCTTCGGACGGTCGCGCTTGAAATGCTCGATGTCATAGGCTTCCGTCAGCTTCGTCTTGGAGAAAGTCCAACCGCGATAGTGGTCGCGGATCAGGCTGTCATAGCTTCGCCCGCGGCGGATCAGCGTGCGCCCGCGCGTCGACACGTTGAGCGTGCGGTGGTCCTCTTCCTCGGTCTCCTGCGCCGACAGCTGGAACACTTTGTGCCGGCCAAGCTCGGGCGCGAAATGGCTGGAGACGAGAGCGTTGTAAGGCTCGTTGGCGGAGAGGCCCAGCACCTGGTCGAAGGCGGCATGATCCAGCCGCATCTCGGCATCCTCCGACAGGACCTCGCCGAAGAAAGTGTTGAGCCCGGCCTCGCGGGCGGGCCTCAGGCGGCGCCAGGTATTGTCGGCAAGGATCGGCTCGACGCCGACTTCTTTCAGCACACGCGCGAAATCGATGCTCCATGGATTGACGCCGACCAGAAGGACGCCCGGCTTTTCCCGCCGCGCGAGGCCCAGCTTCCGCGCCAGCGGGCCGATGGTGAAGCCGTGCAGCACCACGGTCACGAACACCATGGCGAAGGCGAGCGGCGTGATGTGCTCGGCGCCGGAGAAATAGAATTTCGAATTTCCCTGCCGGCCGAGATCGGCCAGCAGTGTCGCGAACAGGCTGGACACGGCCACGGCGACGACGCCGCGCGGCGCGATCCAGCCGAGCAGCAGCGCCTCGTTGCGCTTCAGCGTGCCGAACGTCGCGATCCAGACCGACAGAGGCCGGACGACGAACAGCATGACCAGGATGAAGGCCAGCGTGTTCCAGGTCAGCGCCCGGCGGATCACGTCCGGCGTCAGATTGGCGGTGAGGATGACGAAAACGCCCGAGACCAGCAGGACGGCGATGTCTTCCTTGAACTTGCGGAGTTCATTGAGGCCGGCGAGGCGCGAATTGGCGAGCGTCATGCCATAGGCCGTGACGGCGATCAGTCCGATCTCCTTCTCGATCATCTCGGCCAGGGCATAGCACAGGATGATGGAGGCGAAGATGATCGGCGCCTTGAGGTATTCCGGCGTCCAGCCCTGCCGGAAGGCGCGGACGATGCCGAGGCCGAAGGCGATGCCCAGGACGACGCCGACAAAGGCGGCGAAGATGATCATCGCGCCCTTGCCGAGAATGGATTCGCCGGTGGCCGCCACGCGAATGATCTCGAAGGCGGCAACCGCGAACAGGGCGCCGACAGGATCGTTGACGATGCCCTCCCATTTCAGGAAGGCCCCTGCCCGACCGCCGAGCTTCGACTGGCGCAGCAGCGGCATGATCACGGTCGGCCCGGTCACCACCAGCACGCCGGCAAACACGACCGCACTGCCCCAGTCGAGGCCGGCCGCGTAGCGCGCCGCCAGCGTGCCAAGTCCCCAGGCGAGCGGCCCGCCGAGGAAGACCATGCGGCGCACGGCAGCGCCCGCTTCGCGCAAGGTCTCGAACTTGAGGACCAGGCCCCCCTCGAACAGGATCACCGCCACGGCCAGCGACACGATGGGGCGCAGCAATTCCTTGCCGCCGCCATTGAAGACGCGTTGCGGGTCCAGCAGCGGATGGCCGAAGATCACGGACCAGAGCGGGCCAACGGCAAGCCCCGCCAGTGCCATCAGCACGATGGCCGGCGCCTGCAGCCGCCAGGCGAGCCATTGCGCGCCAATCCCCAGCGCCCCGATCAGGGCGCAGGCGAATATAAGCTCGCTGGACCCGGCACTGGCCAGGGCAAACTCAATGCCGTTCATGCATGCCCCTTGCTTGGTGCTGCCCCGAGGGAAGCCTAGACGTCCTGTGGCCCGGTGTCATCCGCGAAGTCGAAGCCGATGACCCGGCTGCCATATTCCCCATTCCTGTATCGCTCGATCTGGTCGGTGAACCAATTGAGGATGTGCGAATAGATGTGGTCATAGAAGGGCAATTGCGACTCGAAAC
This sequence comes from Hyphomonas sp., assembly GCA_020638455.1. Lineage (GTDB taxonomy): Bacteria > Pseudomonadota > Alphaproteobacteria > Caulobacterales > Hyphomonadaceae > Hyphomonas. The sequence goes on from JACKIK010000001.1 coordinate 739,994, forward strand.
TCAGCGGCAGGCTGAATTCGTATTCCGCACCATCCTCGATCTGGACGATGAAAGTCTCGCCGGACTTGCGGCATTCGAGGGTCACGCGCAGCCAGTCATTGCCGCGCGTCAGTCGCACAGCAAGGCCGAAGGAAACCGGTGCCAGCGCCCGGAACCCCCGCGGTGGCATCGAGAAGGCTGCATCGCCATAGGCCTTCGGCTCGAACGGCCCGGCCGGCGGCACGAGATAGACACAGGTCATCTCTCCCATGCCGATATAGTCACACAGGCCGCCGCGGATCTGTTCGGCAAGGCCGCGGATGCGGTCGTAATTCTCGGCGGCGAGCTGCTGGTAGGTTCCAACAGTCTCGACCAACTGGTCCAGGCGTGACATGCGGGGAGGCCTCCGGGTGCGGGCTGAAACGGCCCTCCCCTTCTAGGCCACAAGCGGACGGCCTTCAAACCGCAGGACTGCAGCAAGCGGGCAATGGTCCGAGGCTTTGGGATCGCTCCAGCCGACGCCCGGAAAGCGCCGCCCGCGATAGCGCTCGGCCCGGTAGGGCGCCCCGCCGCGCACGATGGTCACCGGCGCACGGGCATTCTTCTCGGCCATGGCGGGCGACAGGAAGATGTGGTCCAGCGCGCCATAGGTGTCGTCGCCGCTGTAGTGGTGCGTCCAGCGATCGTACGGGTCGGCAACGGCGTGGGTGACGAGGTCGACGGCAAATCCGTCGTCGATCAGCGGGCCCAGACCGTGATCTCTGAGGCGCTTGCCGTCGCATTCGAAATAGTCGTTGAAGTCGCCGAGGATCACCCAGTCTTCCTTTGCCGGCTCGGCGAAGCGCCGCTCGACCATCATGCGCACGGCGCGCGCCTCGGCCTGGCGCACGAGGCGCGTGTCGCGCCGGCCGCCATGCATCGACTTGAAATGGCAGACGAACAGGGTAAGCACCCGGCCGTCCTTGGCGATGTCCGCCTCCAGGCAGTCGCGGCGGAAAGCATAGTCGTTGACACTCTCCTGCAGCGGCGGCTTGAGGCCCAGCGTGCCATAGGTCTCCCGCGCATGGCTGCGATAGTGAACCACCGGCAGCCGCGACAGGAGGCCGACATCGATGCCGCGGCTGTCATTGCCCTCCAGCAGCACACGCTCGCCGAACGCGCCGCCGGCCCAGCGGGAAACATAGCGCGTGTCGAAGGCCGTGAGCGTGACGAGGTTCTCGACTTCCTGCAGGGCGCAGACTTCGGCCTGCGTCGCCGCGAGCGCTTCGGCGGTGAGCGTCCGGTCATCTTCTGACAGGACGTTGAACACCGAATCCACCTGCTCCGCGACGCTGGCATCGTCCACTTCCGTCAGGCGCTCGCGCGCGTTCGCGATGCCCGCATGGCTGAAATCGCAGCGCATCATCAGGTTTTCGCAATTGAACGTGGCGAGGCGGAGATCAGGCATGCGCGGCCTTGATGGAGCGGTCCGCGCGGCCGGTCAACGCATCAGGCAGCGGCGCGCTCGGCGAAGCGGGCAGCGGTCTGGGCACGGTCGAGGTCTTCGGCATTCGGGCGCAGCTCGGCCGGGATGGCGGCCCGGCCGAGCTCGACGCAGATGCCGGGCTGGATGCCCGTGCCGAAGGCAGACAGCGTCGTACGGGCGGCATCCAGCATGCGGGCCTCGTCTTCCACCACCTGTCCGAAGCGGGCAGCGAGCGGGCCCACAACGCCATATGCGAGGAAGACGCCCAGGAAAGTGCCCAGCAGGGCCGAGCCGATCATCGCGCCGAGCACGGCGGGCGACTGGTCGATCGAGCCCATGGTGCGGATGATGCCCAGCACGGCGGCGACGATGCCGAGCGCCGGCAGCGCGTCGGCCACGGTGTTCAGCGCCGCCACGGCCTTCATGCGGCGGTCGAGGTTCTGGTGGATGGACTGATCCATGTGCGCCTCGGCCCGGGCGGGATCGGAAAGGTCGAGCGACATCAGGCGGAAGGCATCGCAGATCAGGGCGCGGGTGGCGACATCGTCACGGATCGTCGGCGCGGCGGCGAAGCTTGCGGACTCGAGCGGGCTTTCGATGTCTTCCTCGATGGCGACAAAGCCGCCGCGGCGCGCCTTGCGCATCAGCGTGCCCAGCAGGACGAGCAGCGACTGGTAATCGTCCCGCGTCCATTTCGAGCCCCGGAAGGCGCTGAGGATGCCAAGGCCCGCCTCCTTCGCGACGGCCGGGGCATTGCCGATCACCAGCGTCGCTGTGGCCGCCCCGCCGATCAGGGCGAGCTCGAAGGGCAATGCTTCGAGGGCCGGGCGCCCGCCGGTCATGACGAGACCGCCGAAGACGAGGACGATCACGAGGATCAGGCCGATCAGCTGGGGCAAGGCGGGCACTCCTGAGGACGTCTGCCGCCCAGACTGCCATGCCGGTCTTAAGCCAAGGTTTCGGGGCGCGGCTGCGGCGGGGTGGTGAAACTGTGCCGGGGATAGGGTAAAAGAGGCCCGCAAGAAGGCGGGACAAGACGGGCCGCATTTCTCCGGTGACGGGAGTCTGCTGGGAAATGACGGGACGCAACGTGTATCGGTCATAGCAGAACCGGACGGACAAGGGCGCCCAGCACAAGACACGAGCCGGGCGCAAGAGTTGGAGTGGATTGATGAGACGACTGGCCGTAGCCGCCCTCGCCCTGGCTGCCCTGCCCGCAGCCGCACAGCAGCAATATGCCTCGCATGACGCCTATCGCGTGTGCCAGCCTGCGATGACCAGCCAGGGCCTTCAGGTGGTCGAGGACGCCTGCGGCACGCTGCACTCGCCGGATTTCTCGCGGGCGCATTTCGCCTCGCTGTCGGAACTGGAAAAGGCGCGAGCCACACGCGAGGCCTTTACGGACGAAGTCGACACCTACGGCGCCTGCGTCAGCGCCTTCATCAATTCCTATCGCCGCCCCGGCGCGCCAGCCGACAGCCCCGCGCCCGATCAGGCCGCCTGCGCCCATGCTTGGGCCGAGGACCAAGCGACGCAGGCCGTGCGCGATTTCGGCAAGGCGTGTATCGACTTCTCGAACCGGTCCTTCATGGACAAGAGCCTCTCGCCCTGGTCCGGGGAATGCTATCCGGCCGCTTCGAGCGGGCGGGGTTGAACCCCCATACCGGGGCACGCGAATCTGTCTAGGTATTGCATAGATTTTCTCACCTGACGCCATCGGAGCCGGACAGCAGGGATGAAAGAGCCGTTCACGGAAGACTGGACACCTTTTGAGAAGCAGGTCGCCGGGGCATTGAAGGAAGCTGGCGCATATACCCACACGCCGGACATCGCGCCGCCGGACGAAGCCCGACTTGGGCGGGCCTTTCTCCACTGGCTGGTCACCACGACGGACCTTTCCCGCCCTGTCCTGCACATTGAGGGTGTGACCTTTCCGGATCCCTGCGACCTCCGGGCCTATGCCTCCGACCATCATTTCGAATTCGTTGACTGCCGGTTCCCGGAAGATCTGGACCTGCGCCATCTGCGCATGCGCCAGCTGATCTTCGACCGCTGCCGCTTCGAAAAGACCGTGCACCTCAATGGTGCGAAGATCGAGCAGGGGATCATCGCCAATAATGCCCATTTCCACGAACTCGTGCTGCAGGCCGCCGACCTCGGTGGTAATCTCGAACTGACGAACACTGTGATCGACCTGCCGCTGCGAGCCTATCAGTTGCGCGTCGGCAAGAGCCTGTTCCTGCGCGACGGGGCCCGGTTCGCCGGGGCCAATCTCGCCAATGCACAAATCGGAACCCATTGCCAGTTCCGGGGCGCCAGCGTGTCGGGCGAACTGGATCTGACCGGCGCCGTGATCGGGGGCGAACTCCAGTTCGGGCAGGCCGGGGCGCCGCCCATCTCGTGGAGCGAGGGCGCGTCGCTCTCCCTGCGCAATGTCCGCGCGCAGACATTCGGAGCGAGACTGAGCGATTTCCGCTCCGGAGAACGCTATGTCCCTGTCGACCTTGCCGGTTTCACTTTCGAGGGCTTCGCCACCGCCAATCTTGCGGACAATTACTCGCTCGCCCATGAATCGCCCAAAGAACTTCTGAGGTGGTTGAAGGCATCGGAGCAAGCCTCTTCTGTCTTCGATCCCAAACCCTATTTCGGGCTCGCTCAAGCCCTTGAGCGGGCCGGACAGCGGGAATCCGCACGCCGGGTCCGTATCGGGCTCGGCTGGCGGCACGCTGCAAAAGCGAACATCTCACCGCTCGCCCGGATCGGACAGTTCATGTCCGGCGCCTTTATCGGCTTCGGACACGCACCCTGGAAGGCGCTGTCACTGTTCATGCTGGTTTTCCTGGCTGGCATGGCGCACGCCTATATGGCTTCCTTCGGCACAGACTTTACGGTGCTGAAGAGCTCCGTCGTCGTCGATGCCGCCCGGATCTCGCTCGAAAACTCCATTCCCCTGGTTGAATTCTCGAATGTACCGGACCGCGATCTGTGCCAGCAGGCAGGCGCCGCCGCCTGCCGCACCGTTTCGAACTGGAATTATCTCCTGTTCGACATCCAGAAGATCCTGTCCTTGTTGCTGGCGAGCTATTTCGTCGCCGCAGTTACCGGCTATGCGACCACCCGCCGGACCGACTGAACGGGGCGGCCCCTACCCTGCCAGCAGCCCTTCAGATCCCAGCACAGGATCATGCTCTGCCACGAAGTGGCCGGGCGACACTTCGACCAGTCTCGGGCGGTATTGCTCCGCATCTGCATCATCGGTGAGTTTCGATTTCAGGAAGCGGAGCGCCGCGCGGCTGTCGAGCGGGCTCGGCAGGTCGCCGGTCAGTTTCAGGCGTTCGCGCGCGCGTTCCGATTTCGGGTCGGCATTCGGAACGGCGGCGATCAGCGCCTTTGTGTAGGGGTGGCGCGCATCGGTGTAGATGGCGTTGCGGCCGGCCAGTTCCACCACGCGGCCGAGATACAGCACCATGACGCGGTGGCTGATCTGGCGCACGACGGCGAGGTCGTGGCTGATGAAGATCATGGCGAGGCCGAATTCCTTCTGGAGTTCGATCAGGAGATCGACCACCTGCGCCTGCACCGACACATCAAGCGCGGAGACCGCCTCGTCGCAGATCACAAGTTTTGGCTGCAGGATCATGGCGCGGGCGATGCCGACACGCTGGTTCTGGCCGCCGGAGAGCTCATGCGGGTAGCGATTGATGAGGGCCGGGTCGAGGCCGACGCGCGGCAGGATCTCGCGCACCCTCGCCTCGCGTTCGGCCTTCGACAATTGCGGCTGGTGCACCTGCAGCGGCTCGGCGACGGAGGCGCCGATGGTCATGCGGGGGTCGAGGCTGGCGAGCGGGTCCTGGAAGACGATCTGGAGATCGTCGCGCAGGCGGTCCATTTCGCGCTGGCCCGCCTTGGAAATGTCGCGGCCGAGCCAGGCGACCGTTCCATCCGTCGGCGGAATGAGTTTCAGCACGCCGCGCGCCAGCGTGGACTTGCCACAGCCGGATTCGCCGACAACGCCCAGCGTTTCGCCGGGCTTCAGATCAAAGGACACGCCGTCGACGGCCTTCAGCGGCTTCTTGCGCCCGAACAGGCCGCCCTTCACCGCGATCGGGAAATGCACCTTCATGTCCTCGACCTGCAGCAGCGGCGTAACCGTGTCGGCCGGCGGCGCCGACAGGACCGGGCGTCCCGGGCGGTCCGCCTCGTCGATCCGCGGCACGGCATTCAGCAGCATCTTCGTATAGTCCGCCTTCGGGGCGTAGAAGATGTCGTCGGCGCTCCCCTCCTCCACGATTTCGCCATGGCGCATGACAATGACGCGGTCGCACATGCGCGCGACGACGCCCATATTGTGGGTGATGAGCGCGATGCCGGTGCCGGTCTCGCGTCTCAGCTCGTCCATCAGTTCCAGCACCTGCGCCTGCACCGTCACGTCGAGCGCCGTGGTCGGCTCGTCGGCGATCAGGATTTCCGGATTGCACAGCATGGCGATGGCGATCATCACGCGCTGGCGCATGCCGCCCGAGAGTTCGTGTGGAAACTGGTTCATGCGACGGGCGGCTTCGGGAATACGGACATTTTCCAGCCATTCGACGCAATGCCTGTCCGCCGCCTCGCCTTTCTCGCCCTTGTGCAGGGCGAGGACTTCGCGCATCTGCGCGCCGACCGTCATGTGGGGTGTCAGGCTGGTCAGCGGGTCCTGGAAGATCATCGACATGCGGGCGCCACGAATGCTGCGCAGGGTTGGCACGGGCGCCGTGAGCATGTCCGTACCGTCGAACAGGACCTGCCCGGCCGCCGTGCCGTTGCCGGCGAGCAGCCCCATCGCCGCAAGGGCCGACTGGCTCTTTCCGGAACCGCTTTCGCCGACGATGCCGAGGCATTCGCCCCGCCCGACGTCGAAACTGATGCCCTTGACGGCATTGACCGCGCCATCTGGCGTATCGAACGTGACCCGCAGGTCCTTCACGGAGAGAATGCTCATGCCCTTCTGTGTAGCGGGCACCAGCGGAGGCGCAAGAATTCCGCGCAGCACAAAAATAAGGGCCGCGCCCGGGGAGGAACGCGGCCCAGTTACTAAGTCTTCCGCTCGAAAAGGGTTTGGGCGCGGAAGCTCAGGGAGCTCTTAGAACTTGTAGGCCATGCCCACGCCGACCAGCAGCGGGTCGATGTCTGCATCGGCTTTGACGGTGGCGCCGAGGGCGCTCGTGAAGTCGACCTTCACGTTGGAGTTCATCCACACCTTCTTGACGTCGACGTTGAGGGCCCATCCGCCCGGCTGACCGTCGAGGTCATAGTCGAAGCCAGCCTGCAGGGCCGGGCCGAAGCTCGAGTCATACTTGATCTTGTCGGCAACCGGGCCTTCTTTCTCGCTGAAGAACAGGGTCGCGTTGACGCCTGCACCCACATACGGCTTGAAGGCAGTGCCGTTCTTGAAGTGATACTGAACGGTCAGGGTCGGCGGCAGCAGCCAGACGCTGCCCAGCGGCACCTTTGCGTCGGTCAGGGCGCCGGGCACCGTGACGTGGACGGCGTCGACATCATGCTTCGTCACACCGAGGATCAGCTCTGCAGCGATGTTGTCGGTGAAGAAGTAGGAGATGTCGAGTTCCGGGATATAGTTGTCGCTGATATCCACGTCGCCTTGCAGCGTCGTGCTGCCGACTTTCAGTGTGGCGCCTTCGTCAGGCATGACAGCGACAGCCCGGACACGGACCATCCAGGGATTATCCTGAGCCGATGCGACCCCCGAAGCACCGACCCAGGCAGCGCTTGCGAGAAGCGCAGAAGTGAAGAGGCGTTTCATGTCTTTCCCTCCATGAAAAATTACGCTCGATGGGGGGCAGATAGTCTGTTGTTTTTGCGTCGGTAAGCGGCCAGTTTGACGCGCGGTTGCATGCCGCGCGGCATAGACGCCCGACTAGGTATTAGACCTGATGGTGCGCCCTATTGATCGGGTCCAGACTGGCAGAACGCAACCCGCAACCTGTTCTTCAGCGCCGTGCGATTGCGGCACAATTCCTGTCCCGATCCGGTCATTTCACGCACCTCATGGCGCCTGCCGTAGCGTGAGGCTTGCGTCGCCTTGCCCCGCCCCGCAAAAGTGCCGGCAATCAGTCAGCCGGAGACCGTCCCATGCCCGTCATCACCTATCTCACCACCTGCATATTCGATTCCGGCGCCCTGAAGCAGCTCGCGAACGTGTCGAAGAATCTCGGCATCACACGGCCTTTCATTGTCACCGATCCGGGCATCAAGGCGGTGGGTATCCTGGCGAAGGTGGAAGATGCTCTGGGCATGGCGCCGGCCGGCGTGTTCGCCGACACGGTGCCGAACCCGCTGGAAAGCCAGGCCAAGCTGGCCGCCGCGATGTACCGCGAGTGCAGCGCCGACGGGCTGATCGCCGTGGGCGGTGGCTCGTCGATGGACCATGCCAAGGCGATCGGACTGCTGGTCAGCCATGACCAGCCGCTCGAGACCTATGCCGCAATCACCGGCGGAGCCAAGAAGATCGGCAAGATCCCGCCGCTGGTCGCCATTCCGACGACCGCCGGCACGGGCTCCGAAGTCTCGGTCGGCACGGTCATCACGCTGGAGAACGGGCGCAAGGAAACCATTGTCTCGCCAAACCTGATCCCGGCCACCGCCATCTGCGACCCGGACCTGACTCTCGGCCTGCCGGCGGGCCTGACCGCGGCAACCGGCATGGATGCCGTCACGCACTGCATCGAGGCGGTGCTGGCACCGTCCATCAATCCGCCTGCGGAAGGTATCGGCTATGAAGGCGTCTACCGCGCGGTCGGCAATGGCTGGCTGAAGAAAGCGGTGAAGGACGGCGCCGATGCCGATGCGCGCTGGAACATGATGATGGCGAGCTATGAAGGTGCGCTGGCTTTCGTGAAGGGGCTCGGCGGTGTGCATGCCCTGTCCCATGCGGCCGGGCGGCTGCACGACAAGAAACTGCACCATGGCACGCTGAACGCAGTCTTCCTGCCGCATATCCTGCGCTTCCATGCCGGCGCTGCGGACGAGAAATATGCCCGCCTGCGCCAGGCCATGGGCCTCAAACCCGGCGCCGACCTCGCCGATGCGATCGAGGCGCTGAACGAGGACATCGGCATTCCGAAAGCGCTGAAGGCACTCGGCCTCGGCATGGAGGATGCGCAGGGCGTGGTCGACTACGCCCTGAAAGACCTTGCGCATTTCGGCAATCCGAAGCCAATGAGTGCGGACGACTACGCAAAGGTCTACGAGACCGCGCTCGGCTGAGGAGGCTATCATGGCACGGAGTTTCGCCCCGATTCTCAAGATGGCCGCCGGCCATCATGGCGGGGAAAAGGCCGTGCTGGAGCAGTCGAAGAATTCCCATGCGGTGAAATCGCTCGCGAAAGCGCCGGCCGACCGCCTTCTGTCGGTGATGACGCGCTGCGTCTTCAATGCCGGCTTCAACTGGAAAGTCATCGATGCGAAATGGGACGGGTTCGAGGCCGCGTTTGAAGGCTTCGATCCCGGCAAGCTTGCCTTCTTCGGGGACGAGATGCTGGATCGTCTGGTCTCGGACGAACGCATCGTGCGCAATGGCCAGAAAATCCTGGCAACGCTGGAGAATGCGAAATTCGTCGCCGAGGTGGAAGCGAAGGAAGGCGGCTTCGGCAAGCTGCTCGCCGACTGGCCGGCCGATGACCAGCTCGGCCTGATGGACCTGCTCAACAAGCGCGGCTCCCGCCTCGGCGGGGCGACGGGGCAGTATTTCCTGCGCTTTGCCGGCTGGGATGCCTGGATCGCATCGGCCCATGTCTGCGCGGCGCTGGTGCGTGAGGGCGTGCTGGACAAGCCGCAGGCAACCAGCAAGCGTGACCTTGCGAGCCTGCAGGCGGCGATCAATGGCTGGCATGCAGACAGTAGCCTGCCGCGTGCCCAGATCAGCCGCCTGCTCGCCCTCAGCGTCGGTTAGGCGGCTTTCAGGCGCCCGGCACCCAATTGCCGTGGAAGCCCGGCGGGATGCGGTACGGGATGTAGATCGTCGCGACCGGCGGCGCCGTGAAGTTGGCGGCGTCCAGGATGACGAATTCGGACCGGTTGGTCTTCAGATCGGCGACGAAGCCGATCACCCAGCCTTCATCCTCCCCTGCCCTGTCATGGGCGGGGACGAAGACGAATTCGCCCGGCAGGCGGCCCGGCCCGAAATCATGGACCTCCCGCGTGCGGTTGCCGAGATCGTGCTTGTAGAGCTTCGTTTCGGCGATGAAGCCGTTGGACTCGTCTTCCGGCAGGGCCATGACATAGGCATAGCGATAGGGCCGGCCGGTCAGGCGTTCGTCATAGCGCGGGAATTCCTGCGGTGCGGCGTCGATCACATCGCGCGTCACCCGCCGGGTGACCGGATCGATGGTCAGCGACTCGAACTTCGCCTTCGCCGTATCCGGACCGTTCATGCCGGAGACGAACATGGTGTCGTAGACGCAGGCATCCATGATCACCTTGCCGTCTTCGGTCTCATAGGCGTTGGCCGGGTGGAAGATGTAGCAGGGGTCGATCTCGCACCAGATCGTGTCGCTGCCCTTGCCCTCGCGTGGCAGCAGGCCGATGCGCGCCTTATGCTTCGGGTTCCAGTGGAAGGGGAAACTTTCCCCGCCGATCATGGCGCTCATGGAGAAGGTGACCGGCAGGTCCATCACGATCACATAGTTCGGGGTGATCTGGCAGTCATGGATCATCGGGCCGTTCTGGACGCTGATCGGCTCGTTGCGCCGCACCCGGCCATCGGTGCCGACCACGGTGTGCCAGATCGTCGTCGGATTGCCGCCAGCATAGCAGATGGCGTGCATCTCGCCGGTTTCCGGATCGAGATGCGGGTGGGCCGAATAGGCCTCGCCCAGCGTGCCGTCGAAATCGGAATGCGCGACCGTGTCGAGCAGGCCGGAGACCTCAACCGGATGGCCGCCGGCCTCGACGATCGCCCACAGCTTGCCGGCATGGCCGACAATGTTGGTGTTCGCCGTATCGGTACGGGGATTGCGGGGGCCCGGCGCGCGCGGCTCGCCGAGAATGTCGCTGACGGCGTTCGAGCGGACCCAGCGGTTGCGATACCAGAGCGCCTTGCCGTCCTGCAGCCGGACGCCGTGCAGCATGGCATCGCCGAGGAACCAGTGGTGCGTCGCCGGGTTCACCGCCTGCAGCGGGTTGGGCCCGTTGCGGACGTAGAGGCCATTGAGACCGGGCGGGATAGTGCCGGTGACCTTTAGGTCCGTATCGGTGATTTCCTCGCGGACCGGGGTGTGCACGCCTTCCATGAAGGCATTCGGCCCTTTCGACTTGCGGCGGCCGCGGTTGAACTCACCAAGGGCGACCACTCCCTTGGTGACGGCGCCGCGGATGACGGTCTCGACGGGGCTAGGCATGACGGGTTTCCTTTTCTGACTGGACTGGCTGGACAGATTTGTCGCGTTGCGGGGGGAGGAAATATGTTTACACTGATAACATGACGTCGAATGATAACACTGTCAACATCAAATCGCGCGGCCGCCGCTACCATCATGGCGACCTGCGGTCGGCCTTGGTGGAAGAAGGGCTCGCGGAGCTTGAAACCACGGCCCCGGAGGACCTCAGCCTCAGGGAGATCGCGCGCCGCGCCGGCGTGTCGGCGACCGCCGTCTACCGCCACTTTCCGGACAAGGCCGCGCTGCTGGATGCGCTCTGCGCGGTCGCCAGCGAGAAGATGGCCGTCGCTTTCCGGAAGGCCATGGCCGGGAAGGCGGAGGGGCTGGAAGCCTTTACGGCGATGGGCCAGGAATATGTCCGCTTCGCCCTCGCCAATCCCAATCTGTTCCGGCTGATGACCACCAGCACACCGCCCGATCCGGGCTGCGACGATGCCGGGGTGCCAGCGGAGTCCTCGTTCGGCATGCTGTTGCGGGCCCTGCGCGACCTGATGCCGCCGGGGGCCACGGCCGAAGAGCGGGACATCAAGCGGATCCAGGCCTGGTCGATGGTGCATGGTCTCGCCATGCTGATGCTGGATGGCCAAGTGCCGGCAGATGACGCGCTGATCGGCAAGGTGGTGAAGGCAACCTTCCTCTAGGCCGGGCCGCGAATCCTGCGCATACTCCGGCCCATGCTGAAGAACCTTGGCGACCTCTCGGCCCAGCTTGGCCTCATCTTCTGCGCCCTCGCCATCGGGGCCTCCTGGGTGGCGTCGATCGCCTCGCCGAACTGCAGCTTCGACAAGCTGGACGGCAGCCGGGCGGACCGGCATGTGCGCGAACTTCTGAACCAGACCGCCATCCCGATTGCCGGCATGATGCTGGCAGCAGGGGCGTTTTTCCTGCTGGCGACCAGCTGGGCCGCCGCCGCCACCGCCATGCTGGCGGCCTTCGGCTTCTATTCGACACGGCTGATGCTGGCCCCGAAGGTCGGCAAGACCCCGCACGGCGCCAAGACCAGCCGCAAGGGCCAGCGGGCCGTTTCAGTCAGCCTGTCGCTGATGTTCATGCTGGTGGCCGTGGTCGCCGCGATCCTCGGCGTGATCGGCGTCTAGGCAGCGTCGGCCGGATACAGGACCCAGAGACAGCCAAGCTCGTGCAGGCGGCGGAAATCGTCGACCGAGCGCCGGGCGGCGCGCCGGGCCGCTTCGCCGGCGGACTTCCGGTTGGTTGCCAGCATCAGCACGCAGGCGGCGAGACCGACGAAAAACATCCACCAGGCGACTGTCACCGTGCCGACCCCGCCGACAAAGCAAAGCGCATAGGCGACACCGTCCAGAACCTTGAATCTCAAGGGAAGATTGTGGCCGAACTCCTCCAGCAGACCGGGCTGCTTATGCAGGATTTCGGCATCGATGGCGAAGCGCTGGCCGGCGCCATGGTCGAAAACCAGGGCCCGCGTCATGCGCCCGCCGCGGTGCGGATTTGGCTGGCAGCTGAGAAACATCTTGCCACTCCTTCGCCGGGGTACACCGGGAAATTTAGCAGCCGGGACTTAATCCCCGGCGGGTTGTGGCGCGCGAATTTCACTGAAATTCAACGGGATGCATCAAACCTTTGTCCACCAGCCTGAATGGCGAATCCATTTGCCATGCGGGATTCCGGTCCATATGTTGCATTGCAGCATGAAAGGTTTGTAAGGCGATGCTCTATTCTCTCGTCGAATTGAACCGGGCTGCCATGGCCCCCATGCGCCTCGCGGTGAAAGCCGGACGTATGGCGCTGAGATCGCCGCTGAACCCGATCGCCAACACCGAATACGGCAAGTCGCTCGCCGCCTTTGCCGATGTGTTCGAAAGCACGACCCGCTATTACGGCAAGCCGGAGTGGCGGATCGACAGCGTGAAGATCAATTCCGCGCCGGTGCCCGTCACGCCGACGACGGCCTGGCAGTCGCCCTGGTGCACGCTGGTGCATTTCCGCAAGGATCCCGATGCACTGGCCGCCGCGCGCAAGCCGGGCTCCGCACCCCTGCCCCGCCTGCTGATCATTGCGCCCCTTTCAGGCCACTATGCGACGCTGCTGCGCGGCACGGTGGAAGGCTTCATGGCGACGCACGACGTCTACATCGCCGACTGGGCCGATGCGCGCATGGCGCCGATCTGGCTCGGCCGCTTCGACTTCGACGACTATGTCGACCATGTCCGCTCAATGATCACCCATGTCGGGCCGGGCGCCCACGTGCTGGCGGTCTGCCAGCCGGGCCCACCGACCCTCGCCGCGATCTCGATGATGGCTGAGGATGACGATCCGCACCGGCCGGCGACGATGACCTTCATGGGGTCGCCCATCGATGCGCGCCGCAGCCCGACCGTGCCAAACGAACTGGCCGAGGAACGCCCGTTCGAATGGTTCCAGCAGAACATGATCCACACCGTGCCGGCGCCCTATCCGGGCGTGTTCCGGCGGGTCTATCCGGGCTTCGTGCAACTGGCCTCGTTCATGAACATGAACTGGAGCCGCCATGTCGATGCGCAGTGGCGCTTCTTCAACCACCTCGTCGACGGCGACGGCGACAATGCCGGCAAGCACCGCGAATTCTACGACGAATACCTCTCCGTCCTCGACCTGACGGAGGAGTTCTACCTGCAGACCATCCGGCGCGTGTTCCAGGAACACCAGCTGCCGCGCGGCGTGATGAAGTACCGCCACAAGCGGCCGATCAAGCCGGCCGCGATCCGCGACGTTGCACTGATGACGGTCGAGGGCGAGAAGGACGACATTTCCGGCATCGGACAGACGCAGGCGGCACATGATCTGTGTACGAAGCTTCCGGAAGACATGCGGCAGGACTACATCCAGCCGGGCGTCGGCCACTATGGCGTGTTCAACGGCAACCGCTTCCGCACGGAAATCGCCCCGCGCGTGACCGAATTCACGCGCCGCTTCACGAAGCGCGACGTCGACGCCGCTCTGGCCGCTGACTCCTAGTCGGCGTCGAGCGCTTTCATCAGGCAATCGGCCGGCAGGCCCGGATCGGCCATCTCCGGCGCACCGAGATAAGCCGCGGTGCGGCTCAGTGCTTCGGCTTCTGCGGCATCCGCTGCCGCCAGGTCGGCCAGCATGTCATGGCCGGCGCACGAAATTCCCTCGACCCGGATCGACCCGTCGGTGGCCTGAGACAGGCGCACGGCATAGGACATTTCAGGGCCCGACGGCACGGCGAGAAAAATGCGTGACGACGCATCCGGCCCGCCGCGGTCGAGCGAGACGTCATAGACGAGGCCACCTTCGGCCCTGCGAACAGTGAAGCCGGCGAGATCGTGAGCCTGCAGGCCCAGAAGCCACTGGACCATGGCATGGTTGCGGTCCGCCTTGGCGCGCGCCTGTTTCAGCTCGGCGAAACTGCGCACGAGTTCGGCAAACGGGTCGACATTGGCATCGGCTTCGGCGCCCGGCACGAACACGCTGGCGGGCGGCAGCAGGCCGGACCCCTTCGGACCGGCCGCGACAGCATATTGTCCGTAGGTGATCGACGCCGTGATAGCCGCGGCGATTGCGGCGGACGACACTTTCATCAGCATGGGCAGCTGCAGCATTTCCGGGGCCTCCTGGCGCGTCGCGAAGGCAGGCCCGGAGCGCGTCAGCCCTGAAGGAAGGCCCTTTCGACCGCCCACCATAGGCCCGCAACCCCTATCAGGAGGGAAACGGGAAGGACGATCAGCGGCCGGTAAAGCTGTTTCCGGCCAGCACGCGCCAGGATGCCCCTGACAGGCAGGGAAACTGCAAGCGCCATGCCGATCACGCTGAGCTGGCCGACCTCGACGCCGACATTGAAGCCAATCAGGGCGGGCCAGAAGATCTCCTGCGGCAAGCCGAGCGCGCCGAAGGCCCCGGCAAAGCCCATGCCGTGGATGAGGCCGAACCCGAAGGCGAGCAGCGGCCGCCAGGCCTGCATCTCCTTGAAGATGAGATTCTCCGCAGCCGCCCAGGCGATGGTCAGCGCGATCAGCGGCTCGACCACACTGCCCGCCGGCGCGATCACCCCCGCCGCCGTCAGGCCCAGCGTCGCCGTGTGCGCGACGGTGAAGGCCGATATCTGCAACAGCAGCGGCCGGACCCGCGTGCTGGCAAGGAACAGGGCGAGCACGAACAGGATATGGTCGGCGCCGCCGGGAAGGATGTGCTGGAAGCCGATGCCGACATAGAAGACCGCCGTTTCGAGCGGCGAACGGTCCAGGTTGACGGTGTCCTTGAGGCTCCTGTCGTCCCCGGCCGTGTCCTCCGGCTTCGTGTCTGCGCTGTCGAGGCGGGCGAGTTCCTGGCACAGTGCCGGGTCCATGCCGCTGCCATCGGCGCAGAATTCGTCCTGCGGATGGGCAAGTGCGGCCTGCGGCGCCGCGATCAGGACGACGAGCAGGCAGCTGAAGCCGGCCAGCAGCCGCTTCATGAAGCGGGCCCCGCCACAGCCGGGGCCGCCTGCCCTGCCGGGTGCGCGTGACCCCCATGGCCCCCGTGCACCGACATGACAGACATGGCGACCGCCAGCGCGACCCCGGCGCCCAGCGCCAGGAAGGCGCGGCCCGGATGCTCCTCCTGCAGCGGCTCCATCAGCGGCCCCGTCGCCACATAAAGCAGCAGGCCGGCCGAAAGGGCGAACAGCGTTCCGATCACGTCCGGCGTCAGACCATGGATGAAGGGCGTCGCGATCACAACGCCGAGCGGCGTGGTCAGGCCGGCCGCGAGGAAGGCCCAGAAGAATGCTTCCTTGCTGGAGAAACTGTGGCGGCGGAGGATGGCAAAGGCGATCACGCCCTCCGGAAACTCATGCACCATCAGCGACATGGCGGTATAGACCCCGGCCGTGAAACTGCCCGCAAACGTCACCGCATAGATGATGCCGTCCATGAAGGAGTGAAGCGCCACCGCAGCCATGGGCGTGACGGCAGCGGCGCGGCCCCGGTCCGCCGATTCCGGAAAGGCTGCGGCCGTTCCCCGCTCGAGCAGAAGGCCCGCATAGAAGCCGATGGTCAGGAAGACCGGCGCATTCCGCGACAGCTCCATGGACTCGGGGGCAATATGAAGCAGGCTCAGCGTCAGCAGCATGCCGCCCGCAGCCAAGGCGAACAGGCCCGAATAGCGGGCGCTCCAGTCGCCGCTCCAGTAGACGGTCATCAGGCCCGCCGTGGTGACGAGCGCGGCCATCAAGCCAAAGAAATAGGGCGCTTGCACGGATTCGAGCATGAAGTCTGGGCACCCGACCGGCGTGTGGACGCCGGCACTCCCCCTGAGTTCCGGCCTTGAAAAAATGTAATATAGTATCATTATCACGATGGCGACAAAAATCTTGACCTTTTCGCACTTATCCAGAGTTTGGCGCCCGGGAGGCTCCGACATGACATCCAGCCAGACTCGACACCTGATTTCCGCCCTTGCGGCGACCGGCCTCGCGGCCCTGCTCGCCGCCTGCGGGCCGGCCGACAAGCCCTACGAACCTTCCGAGGATGATGGCCCCGAGGCCGCAGCGGCGGTGGAATATGAGGGCGTGCCGGAAACCGGCTTTGCCGATGAAAGCCCGGCCGCCGGCGAAGACCCGGACGCCGACCCTGACCTTGCCGCCGAAGAAGGTCACACGGGCGAGCCGCACGAGCACGGCTCCGGCGAGCTGTCGGTCACCCGCGACGAGGATTTCCTGACCCTGACGCTCGACGCACCGCTCGCGAATTTCGGTGTCGAGGAAGCTGCCCCGCCGAGCGATACCGAGGCCGAGAAATATGCCGAAGGCATTGCCGAGCCGATGGGCCCCACGAGCTGTGAGGAGAACGAGCGGTCGGTCACGACGCGCGTCGACGAGGGCGGGCACAGCGCAATGACGATTTCGGTCGTCTGGCGCTGCGCGAAGATCGACCGGATCGAGGGCCTGCGCATCAATGCCTTCTCCCTCTATCCCGGCTTCCACAAGATCGAGGCCGTCTATCTTGGCCCGGATGGCCAGCAGGCGGCACAGGAACTGACAGCGGATAATGCCGAACTTGACTTCGACTGAGGCGCCGCGCGGATGAGCGATGCCGCAATTGCCATAGAGGCCCTGCGCTTTGCCTGGCCGGGCCATCCGCCCGCGCTCGACATCGACAGCTTCACCATGGCCCGCGGCGAAAGGCTGTTCCTGCGCGGACCGTCCGGGTCCGGAAAATCCACCCTGCTTGGCCTGATTGCCGGCGTGCTGCAGCCAGCGGCCGGGCGCATCGAGGTTCTGGGCCGCGACATGTCGGCCCTCTCCGCTGCGGCGCGGGACCGGGTGCGGGCCGACCATCTCGGCGTCATCTTCCAGATGTTCAACCTGGTGCCGTACCTTTCGGTGACCGGTAATGTGACGCTGCCGCTCCTGTTCTCGCCGGTGCGGCGCAAGACCGTGGGGGACGATGCCGAGGGCGAAGCCCGCCGCCTGCTGGACCGGCTCGGCCTGTCCGATCCAGGGCTGCTGAACCGGCGCGTGTCGGACCTGTCGGTCGGCCAGCAGCAGCGGGTCGCCGCCGCGCGAGCCCTGATCGGCGGGCCGGACATCGTGATTGCCGATGAGCCGACCTCGGCCCTCGACAGCGATGCGCGGGACCGGTTCATCGAACTCCTCAGCGAGGAAGCCGCCCGCACCGGCGCCGCCCTGCTTTTCGTCAGCCATGATCGAAGTCTCGCGAGCCATTTCAGCCGCGCGGTGGATCTCGGCGAAATCAACCATGCACAGGTGGCCGCATGAGGGCGCTTCTCTCGCTTGCCTGGAAGAGCCTTCTGAACCGCAAGGGCTCCGTCCTGCTGACCCTGTTCGCCGTGGCCCTGTCGGTGGCGCTGTTCGTCGGCGTCGACAAGGCGCGGACCGGCGCGCGCGAAGGCTTCGGCAATACGATCTCCGGCACCGACCTCATCATCGGCGCACCGACCGGCAGCATCAACCTGCTGCTGTATTCCGTGTTCAGGATGGGCAATGCGACGGCGGAGATTTCCTGGCCAACCTATGAGAAGCTCGCCGCGCGCGACGATATTGCCTGGACCGTGCCGATTTCTCTCGGCGACAGCCATCGCGGCTTCCGCGTGCTCGGCACCAACCACTCCTATTTCGAACACTACAAGTATGGCCACAACGAACCCCTCCGGATGGCTGAAGGCAAGGAATTCGACGATCTGTTCGATGCCGTCATCGGCGCTGATGTGGCGCGCGAACTCGGCTACACGGTCGGCACGGAGATCGTGCTCTCGCACGGCCTTGGCAGCGATTTCGGCAGCGGGCACGAGAACCGGCCCTTCCGCGTCTCCGGCATCCTCGCGCCGACTGGCACGCCGGTCGACCGCACCGTTCATGTGTCGCTGGAAGCGATCACAGCCATCCATGTCGGCTGGGAGAGCGGGGCGAAGAACCCGATGTCCGATTCCATCAGTACAGAGACGATCCGCAGCTTCAACCTGACACCGAAGTCGATCACCGCCGTTTTCGCGGGCCTCAGGCAGAAGGGCACGATCCTGCGCACGCGGCGCGAGATCAACACCAACAAGGGCGAACCGCTGATGGCGATCATTCCCGGCCAGGCGCTCGCCGAACTCTGGAGTGTCACCGCCATGGCGGAGCGGGCGCTGATGGCGGTGTCCATCTTCGTCATCGCCGTCGGCGTCGTCTCGATCCTCACCTCCATCCTCACCAGCCTGAACGAGCGGCGACGGGAGATGTCGATCCTGCGGGCCGTCGGCGCCCGGCCGGGGCACATATTCGGCCTGCTGACGCTGGAGGCCGGTCTGATCGGCTTTTTCGGCGCCTCGCTCGGCATTGTGATCGTGCACGTGCTGATCGCCATTGCCGGGCCGCTGGTCAGCGAACGCTATGGCATTTCGCTGGGCGGCACCGGGCCGGGCCTGTTCGATCTCGGCGTGCTGGGCGCGGTCACGCTCGCTTCCCTGCTTGCCGGGGCGGTCCCGGCCTGGGCTGCCTTCCGCCGTTCCCTTGCCGACGGCCTGTCCGTGCGGCTGTAGGGCACAGCCGAAGGCGGCTGGTCGCCCCTCCCCTCAACGCGTATGAAACCTCACATGAAACAGCTGATCCTCCCCGCACTGCTTGCCTCCCTCACCCTCGCGCCCGCCTGCAGCAAGGCGCCTCCGCCCGCCACGCCGGCCGCTTCTGAAGCGCCTGCCGCCGACGCCCCCACCGCCGACGGGCCGAAAGTCGGCGACAAGATCGGGACCAGCGAAGCCGAGCAGGCCGCCGCCGACACGGGCATCGCCGCAAAGGCCGCCGAGGCCCTCCGGAAGGAAGAGGAAATCAAGGCCCGCGGCGTCACCACGATCGGCTGGGAAGACCTGATGCCGGAAGGCGAACAGGAACGCCTGCAGAAGATGTACGCCGCAGAGCTCGCCAAGGCCTATTCGATTGCCGAAGGCTCGGCCGGCGATGCGCCGGTACAGATCGGCTCGTTCAATACGGACGACACCTATGACGGCAAGAAGATCCGCATTCCCGGCTACACGGTGCCGTTCTCCTACGACGCCAAGGCGAAGATCTCGGAATTCCTGCTGGTGCCCTATTTCGGCGCCTGCATCCACGCCCCGCCGCCGCCGCCCAACCAGACCATTTTCGTGCGCACCGAGACGCCGGTGCCGCTGAAGGACCTGCCACAGGCCGTCTGGGTGGAAGGCACGCTTCATGCAGAGAAGCAGGAAAGCGATCTTGCGGATGCAGCCTATGTCATCGACATGAGCCTGCTGGAGAAATACGAGTACTGAACGGACAGGCTGAATCGGATATGGTGCCCCTGGCCGGACTCGAACCGGCACTCTGTTGCCAGAAACGGATTTTGAATCCGTCGCGTCTACCAATTCCGCCACAGAGGCCCTTATCGGGAAGGCACCTCCTGCCCGAGGACCGGCGGCCCGTCAATCTCGCCCGTGCGGCACGGATTAAGGACGATCATGACCCAGACGACCGCCACAGCGCCCGGCCCTGACCGCACCCTGCTGCAGACCATCGAAGAGATGGCGAACGGGGCGCCGGAACAGGGCTACACGCTGCGCGAAATCCTCGACCAGCTGGACGAGAGTGCATTCGGCGCCGGCCTGTTCCTCCTCGCCCTGCCCTGCTGCATTCCGTTCCTCTATGGCGTGCCGCAGGTCGTGGCGCTGCCGATGATGGCGCTGGCGATCCAGATGATGCTAGGCCGCGAACAGCCCTGGCTGCCGTCAAAGCTCGCCGCCCGCACCATCGACAAGGCCGGACTTGTGGACACCGCGAAAGGCGGACGGAAATGGCTGGGCTGGGTGGAGATATTCTCCCGTCCGAGGCTGACCTTCCTGACTGGCCCTCGCTCCGAGCGCATCGTCGGGGCCTTCCTGGTGTTCTTCTGCAGCTCGATCCTGGTGCCGCTGCCCCTGACCAATACGACGCCCGGCATCGCCGTGGCGCTGGCGGCCTTCGGGCTGATCAACCGGGACGGGCTGCTGGTGGTGCTGGGCTGCCTCCTCGGTTTCGTCTGGGTGTCGGCGCTGCTGGTGCTCGGGCCGACCGCGCTGCTGGCGGCGGTGCACCTGGGCAAGGACTGGCTGACAGGCCTCATCTCGTGACGCTGCGCCGCACTTCACCGATCCGGGCTGCGTGCTAGCGTGCGGGCCATGTCGATCCTTCGTTCCCTGCTAAAGGACTGGCAGTGGCCGGTAACGGCCATACTGGTGTCCGCATTGATGCTGGCGGCCGCGCACGGGTTCGAGATTTTCGCGAAGCTGTATCCCTGCCCGCTCTGCCTCCGCCAGCGGGAAGTCTACTGGGCGCTGATCGCCATGGCGGTGACCGGCCTCATCCTGTGGAAACTGAAGCCGTCGCTGCGCTTCCTGGTGGCGCTGAACGTGCTGATCGGCCTCGTTTTCGGGGTCGGCACCGTGGTGGCCTTCTTTCATGCAGGGGTCGAATGGGGCATTTTCCCGCCGCCGACGGGCTGCGCGGGCGAAGCCAATATCGACCTGATGAATATCGGCCCGCTCGACAAGCCGATGACCGTGCCGTCCTGCACCGATGCGCCCTTCTACGTGCTGGGCCTGTCCATGGCCGGGTGGAACGGCGTTGTCTCCACCCTCCTCGCGGCGCTCAGTTTCGTTGCTGCCGGGGCCACCTATCGCGGGCGGCTGGCCGTCTAGATCACTTTCAGGTCGATCAGGCTGCGCGCGCCGTCGACGATGGCCTCTTCTTCCGATCGTGGCGTCCACCCCAGCACGCGCCGGGCCTTCTCGTTCGAGACATGGCGCTCGCGGCCGAGTTCGGGGATCAGCTGGCGCACGGGCGGATTGATCAGGGTCATCGCCTTCAGCACCCAGTTCGGCAGCGTGCCCTTCGGCAGCTTCTTCGCATAGGCGGGGAAGCTCGCACGCAGGACATCAGCCACCTCCGACATCCACATGAAGCGGCCAGCGGCAAGGAACCGCTCCCCTGCCGCCTCCGGAGCGGTCATGGCCCGCAGGTGTGCGTCGGCAACATCGCGCACGTCCACCACGCAGAAGCCCACATTCGGTGAGGCCGGCACCTTTCCTGTCAGCAGCTGGGTCAGGATTTCCAGCGAGCCCGAAAGATCCCCGCTCATCACCGGTCCGAGCACCGCGGACGGGTTGATGACGGCAAGTTCAAGGCCCTTCCCTTCACCTTTGACGTAATCCCACGCGGCCCGCTCCGCGATCGTCTTGGAGCGGGTATAGGCCGTGTTGTCCCTGAGATTGTCGGGGTTCGACCAGTGCGCCTCGGTCAGTGGATTGGGCCGCGCATCGCCCCAGCCATAGGCAATGGCGGCCATGGACGAAGTCATCACGACGCGCTTCACGCCCGCCGCCTTGGCCGCTTTCAGCACGCGCAGGGCACCGTCGCGGGCAGGCCGGATCAGTTCCTGCGGGTCTTTCGGGATGGTTGCCGGAAACGGCGAGGCGACGTGCTGGACATAGTCCACCCCGTCCACGGCCTCGGCCCAGCCCTTGTCGCCGTTGAGATCGGCCTCGACGATGGGCACGTGCCGCGGCTTGCCGGCATAGGCGCTCAGCACCCTGTCGAGCTCCGGCCCCCGCGAGGCCGAGCGCGCCGTACCCCGCACGTCATGACCCGCCTCGAGCAGCTGGTGAATGACGTGACCTGCGATGAATCCGGTCGCGCCGGTAACAAGAACCCTGGCCATTGAGGTCTCCCTGATTTGTTGTGAATGATGAACGTATTTTACATCATTCACAACAGGAAAACGGGTGGTCAGCCGGACCGCCGCCTCAGCCGCTGCTCGCGGATGGTGATATAGGCCGTCGCCGTGACGATGATCGCCGTCCCGACCCAGGTCCAGTGACCGGGCAGGACATGGAACATCAGCCAGTCGACCGTCGCCGCCATGGGCAGGCGCAGATAGTCGATCGGCGAGAGGAAGGACGCATCGCCGATCGCCATGCCGCGGATATAGCAATACTGCCCGGCCACCCCGCACCCACCCATCAGGGCGATCAGGCCCCAGTCATGCAGCGACGGCGCCTCGGCCGGCCATTTCCAGATCGCCAGCGGCAGCAGCATGCAGGACGACAGCAGGTTCGCCCAGATCAGCAGCGTCACCGGCTTGTGGCGGCGCGACAGCACCTTCACCAGCGTGATCGCCCCGGCCATGCAGAAGGCGGCGCCCAGGGCCAGCAGCGTTCCGAGGCTGATGCCCGACTGCGGCTGGGTCATGATCAGCACGCCGACAAAGCCCGCCAGTGTCGCGCCCCAGCGGTGCCATCCGACCGGCTCCTTGAGGATCAGGAAGGCGATCACGGTGATGAACAGCGCCCGCGAGAAGCTGATCGCGTTGAATGCCGACAGCGGCAGGCCGAACTGGGCCGATACTGCGTAGAAGGAGAGGATGAACCCCATCGTGCCGAACAGGCTGCGCAAGAGGACGAAGCCCGGCTGGTGCACCCTGAGGATCGACAGGCCGTTCCGCAGTAACACCGGAAAGGTGATGACCAGTGCGATGAAGGCGCGCCAGAAGGCGAGGAATCCCGGGTCGAAGTGCGATGATTGCAGCTTCGACAGGGTCAGGAAGGCGGTAAACACCGCTCCCGACGCGACCATCCACAGCGCCCCCTCCAGGTTGCGGGCCCCGCTGGCGGCATTAACCTCGGCTAAACCGGATTGGTCAGGACTGATCGCCATGCTTGCCTTTACGCCTTCCGAGATCGACGAGATCGACGCCCTGTGGCGCAGCCTGCCGCCGGACCATATGTGGACCGGCTGGGCCGCGGCCGGCGAGACGCCGGAGCAGGTCTGGATATTCCGCACCCGCGCGCACTGGCGCCGCTTTCCGCTGAAGAAGACCGATACGGGCTATACATTGTCCGACGAGCGCGGCCGGCGCGTGATCCGCGCCGACTCCCTGCAGGAATTGCTGGTCGCTGTCGAGGCCATCCCGGGTCTCGACCCGAATTCACGCCGCTGACGCGCGCTCAAAGTTTCAGGCTGCCAGCCCCGGCCATCATCTGCTCCGCCTGTTCCGGCGTGATGCCGAGCGCATCGAGGATCGGCCCGCCGGCCGTCTCGTCCCAGGAGTGGCGCGGCCCGACCGTGATGCCGCCATCGACTGTGAACTGGCTGCCGGTGACGAATTCCGACGCATCCGAGCCGAGGAAAGCCGCCATTTCGGCGATGTCCCGGCCGCGGCCCACGCGTCCGATCGGCTGGATGGAGCCGCCATTCTGCGCCAGCATCTCGGCCATCTGGTCGGCCACTTCGCGCGGCAGGCCGAGCGAGGCGCCGAAGATCGATGTGGCAATGAAGCCCGGCAGGATCGCATTGACGCGCACCCTGTATTTCGCGAGCTGCGCAGCGGCGATGCGCGAGAAATGCGCGACGCCGCACTTGGCGACCGAATAAGTGATCGGTGCCCAGCCGGCTTCCAGCGCCGAGATGGACGAGGTGTTGATAATCGACCCGCCCTTTTCCTTCATGCGGGCGGCGGCATATTGCGTGCCGAAGAAGACCTGCTTCAGCAGCAGGTTCATGGTCGTGTCGTAGCCGGCTTCGTCGAGTTCCTCGATATTGGCAGGCGCACCGCCGCTGCCGGCATTGTTCCAGGCGATGTCGAGCTGGCCGAAATGGCTGATGGCGCCCTCCATGACACCCTCAAGCTCGGCGAGGTCGGTCACGTCGCAATGGATGTAGCGGACGGTATCGGTACCGAAGCGGGTCTCCAGCGCCCGGCCTTTCTCGTCCTGGATGTCGGCGGCAATGACCCGCGCGCCAGCCTCCACGAAGGTCTCGACCCCGGCAAGCCCAATTCCGCTTGCCGCCCCTGTAATCACCGCCACCTTGCCGCTGAGATCCGCCATGTATGTTTCCTCCGTTTTCCCGATCATGGGTCGGGGTTCCGCTGCGGACGTCAAGCGGGGTCGCAACACTTCTTGCGGCGGGCCGGGGCGAAGATAGTGTTCCCGGATGCACGGAACCTTCTTCTACCTGACGCACCCCCAGGTGCAGATCGACCCGGACATTCCGGTGCCGGATTGGGGGCTCTCCGAAACCGGCCGCGGCCGCGCTGCCCTTGCCGCGCAGCTGCCGGCCCTGCAGGCGGTTGCACGCGTCTATTCCAGCGCGGAAAGAAAGGCCGTCGAGACCGCCGCCATCATTGCCGGCACATCTGGTGTGCCGGTATTCGAATTGCCGCGAACGCACGAGAATGACCGCTCCGCGACCGGGTTCCTGCCGCCGGACGAATTCGAAGCCGTCGCCGATGCCTTTTTCGCCAGTCCTTCTGAAAGCGTGCGTGGCTGGGAGCGCGCGGCAGACGCACAGGCACGGATCGTGGCGGAAACGGCGGACGCCATTCATCAGGCACTGGTGCAGGACATCCTGATGGTGGGGCACGGCGCCGTCGGCACATTGCTTTATTGCCACCTCGCTGGCCTGGCCATCTCCCGCAGGCATGACCAGCCGGCAGGCGGCGGAAACCTGTTCGCCTACCAGCCCGCGGCGCGGCGCATGCTGCACCCCTGGAAGCCGGTCGAGACGCTTGCCTGAACCTCAGCGCCGCTTCAGGCCGAGGCGCTTCCAGAAGATGCGGTCCAGCATGCGCTTGGGCAGGCGTGAAGGGATGGTCCAGTTGGTGAACTTGTCGGGCACGGGCGCATAGCGTGCCTTCGGCTTCGGCGCGGTCAGCGCTTCGGCGATGACCTTGCCGATCTCTTCCGGCAGCAGGCCGGTGTGCCCGCCATCGACCATGACCCTCTCGAAGGTCTTGACCGCGTCGGACCAGTCGCTGTCCGCATAAGGACCGCTTTCATTCTCCGCTTCCGCCTTGTCCCAGATCGGCGTCCTCACCGCACCGGGGCCGACGGCAATCGCATCGATGCCATAGATGACGAGTTCCCGGCGGAGCGAATCCGTCATGGCTTCCACGGCATGCTTGGTCGCCGTGTACGGCCCGAGGAAGGGCGCGGAAATCCGTCCGCCGACACTGGTGATGTTGACGATCCGGCCCGGCGGCCCGCTACGTTTCGGATCTGCGCCGAGCAGGGGCACGAAGGCCTGCGTCGCCTGTAACAGGCCGAAGACGTTGACTTCGAACTGGGTCCGGAACTCGTCCATCGGCACGAGGGCCAGCGGGCCGAACTTGGCGATGCCGGCATTGTTGACGAGGCCGCCGAGGCGCTGGCCCGCCAACGCCTCGCTGACCGTCCCGACAGCGGCGGCGAGCTGCGCCGGGTCTGTCACGTCGAGGATGAGCGGGACCACGCTTCCGCTGGCGGACTGTTTCAGCGCCTCGCCATCGGCTTCCTTGCGGACACCGGCAAAGACCTGCCAGCCCCTTGCCGCCATCTCCCTCGCCGCGGCCGCCCCTATGCCGGTGGACGCACCGGTAATCACGACTGTCTTCATGGCTGGGTCCTTCCCATGCATGCCGGAAGGGAAGCTAGCTCCCCTGCGCCGACTTTCCACCCTCGATCACGCGAAAGGCCGGACGCCCCTGCTGGCGCGGCGGGGTCTCCGGCTCAGGCGACGGTGCTTCGGCGGGCAGGGTGTCTTCTGCGTCTTCATCAACCTGGCGCACGCGTGGCGGCGGGCGGCCGCCCATGCCCTTCTTGCCCGCGCGGCTGGCGAAGCCCTTGCGGGCCTTGCCGCGGGCCTTCTTGTCGATTTCCTTCAGCTTCACCTGCTGGAGCTGTGAGAGCGCTTCGCCCTCGTCGCCCTTCATCGGGTCGGCAAAGGCGGAGCCGTATTTCTCGACGCGCTCTTCGACTTCCTCAAGGAATTGCCGCTCCCAGTCGGACAGCGGCGGGCCCTTGCCCTGTTCGGCAAGTTCGGCCGCCTTGCGCAGCTTGCGCAGCGCGGCCCGCTTCTTCCGTTCGTCGACATCCCTGCCCATGGCGCCAGTCTAGGCTGCTGCGGGCGGGCGGGCCAAGCCTATTCCTCGCCGAGCGCGATCAGGTAGGTCTCCAGCATCATTTCCTGCTCGTCGCGGTCGGCCTTGTCGATCTTGCGCAGCTTGATCACCTGGCGCAGCGCCTTGGTGTCGAAGCCGAAGGCCTTGGCCTCGGCATAGATTTCCTTGATCTGCTCGGCGACCTCTTTCTTTTCCTCTTCCAGACGCTCGATCTTGGCGACGGTCTGGCGGAGCTTTTCGCGGGTCGCTTCAGTGAGGTGGGTGATCGCAGAATCGTCCATGGCGCGCTCCAGTCATGTCTCGGAATCGGAAAGAGCCGCGTCTTAGCGGGTCTCGCCGCCGCTGGCCAGACGGCGAATGGCGTCGGCAACATCTGCCCCGTGGCGATGGTGCGGCATGTGACCTTCGTCCGGCAGGATGACGAGATCCAGCGCGACCTGCTTCTTGAGGCGCGCCGTGTGTTTCTTCGGCGTGATCACGGTGTCCTTGCTGCCGGAAAACACCGTGATCGGCATTGCCAGCTCGCCGTAGCGTTCGGATTGGGCGGCAAGTTCCAGTTCCAGCCGGCGCACATCGCGAGCATTTGCGCGGAAGGCCGGCGGGCGGAACAGGAGGCCGATGCCGGACTTGTCGTAGTAGCCTTCCGGCGCCGGGGCAGGGTCGAACACATTGTCGATGCCGGCCGCCACCTGCGCCGGGCCGACCAGTGGCACGACCTGGCTGAACAGCGGGCCGAACAGACCCGAGGCCGCGAAGCGGTTGTACCAGGCGTGCCCGCCGCCGCCCCAGTCATGGGTGACCGGAGCGAGCAGGACAAGCGCCTTCACGAGGTCCGGCCGGTCGAGCGCAAGGCGCAGCGCCACCGCGCCGCCGAAGGAATGACCGACCACGACAGACGGCTCGCCACCCGCCGCTTCATCCAGCACGCCGGCCATCTGGGCCGCCTGCACAGCCAGCGTGTCGCTGCCCGGCGGCCGGGCGGAATAGCCATGGCCCGGCCGGTCTGCCATCAGCACACGGAACTGGTCTGCCAGCCGCGGGGCAAGCGTCCAGCTGAATTCGCGCGCATTGGCGCTGGCGCCATGGATCATCAGGACGGCTTCCGGCCCCGTCCCTGCCTCGAGCACGTGCACGTCATAGCCGCGCACCGGGACACGCCGGCCCGTGGCGGGATGCGCTTTCTCCACCCTTGCCGTGTAGGCGTTCGAACTCGCAACGGCGCCGAGGCCGGTTGCCGACAGGGTCGTGAGCGCGGCCGCCGTCAGCATGGGATCAGAGCCCCCGGCCCTCTGCCTGCTTGACCAGCCGCTTTTCGGCCGAGCGCGCCTCGCGCATGGTGGGATAGACCGCCAGCGCCTCGCGCCAGGCATCCAGCGCTTGGTCCGGCGCGTCCATCGCCTCGAACAGCATCGCAAGCTGGGACCAGGCGCCGAAATGGCGCGGCTCCAGCTTCAGCGCTTCGTTCAGGTCGCGCAGCGCCTCGGTGAAATTTTCCTGCTGCATGAAGATCGTGGCCCGCCGGTTCCAGGACTCGGCATAGTCCGGCTTGATCAGGATGGCGCGGTCATAGAAGGTCCGCGCCACGTCCAGCATGCCGACCTTCTGGGCGTCGACGCCGCGCTGCATGATCATATCCACCGTGGGCGACCCGGATTCGAGCCACGAGGCCCAGATATCCTGCGCAATGTCATTGGCCTCGGCTTCGCTGGGCGCGTTCTTCAGCTTTTCGAACATCGCGTCCGAAGGCTCGGCCATGGCGGCAAGGCCGGTCAGGGCCAGCAGGACGGACAGGAGGACGGCTCTCAGCATGGGGTGAATATGAGTGCCCGGAGCGTGCCCGGCAATCGCAACTTGCTGTCAGAGCAGGCCTTCGGCCCGAAGAGCCCGTTCGAGGCCCGCCGCGCCCTCGAACAGGTGCGTCCGGAAGCCGAGCGCATCTGCAGCCTCGATATTCCTAGCGCTGTCGTCGATGAAGAAGACGTCCTCCGGCGCGGCGCCCCCCATCTTGTCCAGCGTGTGGGCAAAGATTGCCGGGTCCGGCTTCACGAGGCCGAGATCGCCGGACACGACGACATGGGCGAAACGGTTCACAAGCGGGAAATGCTGCTGCATCAGCGGCCAGGTTTCGGATGGCATGTTGGAGAGAGCATAAAGCGGCACGCCGCGGGTCTCCAGTCGCCCGATCAGCTCGGGCGTTCCCTCGACATAGCCGTCGAACATCTCCATCCAGCGCCCGCCCCAGGCCCTGATCGCTTCTTCATAGCGGGGATATTGCGCGATCAGCGGCGGGGCATTGTCGGCGAAGCTGACACCGGCATCGTGCTGCATGTGCCAGTCCATGGTGCAGACATTTGCGAGAAAGGAGTCGCGTTCCGCATCATCCGGAAGGATGCGCGAATACAAACGGGCCGGCTCCCAGTCGAGCACGACCCGTCCAAGATCGAAGAGGGCAATCCGGGCGGTCATCCTACCGCCGCAATTGCCCGTTCATGTTCGGCTCAGCCCTGCTTTGCTTTGAAGCGGGGATCGGTCTTGTTGATCACATAGACCTTGCCCTTGCGGCGCACGACCTTGCAATCGCGGTGACGCGACTTGAGCGATTTGAGAGACGAGCGGACTTTCATGGGGCTGCCCTGTGGGTCATAAGGAATTGGAAAGCGGTGCGAGTAATGAATCCGGTCATCAGAGTCAAGGATGCGCGCTGTCATGCGCGTGTGATCGCAGGAGCTGGGAAAGTGGCACGGCTGGCGGTTGAACGCTCGCACATTGCCGGCGCAGCGGTGCTGGCCGGGCTCCTGGCGTCCTGCGCCGCCGGCCCGCAGACACCGCCCGTCACCTCCACACCGCCCCCGCTCGTCACGCAGCAGCCACCCGCCGAGACCGGGCCGATTACCTACAAGTCCAGCGGAAACAAGGACATGGATGCCTGGCGCGCCTCCTTCTCTGCACGCGCCCTTGCCTCGGGCCGTGACCGCACCGTGGTCAAGTCTTTCCTTGAGAACATCAGCCCGATCGACCTCTGGCTCGGCTCCGAAGTGCAGGCCGCAGCCACCGGCATTTCCGACCAGGCCGAGTTTGCAAAACCCATCTGGGATTATCTGAAAGTGCCGCTGGGCGACAGCCGGGTCTCGACCGGGACAGAAAAGCTGCAGGACGAAGCCGGCCTGTTCGACCGGATCGAGGCGACTTATGGCGTCGACCGCCAGGTCGTCGCCGCGATCTGGGGCATGGAAACCAGCTTCGGGGCCGTGATCGGCAATTTCGATGCCCCCAATACGCTCGCCAACATGGCCGTCGAGGGGCGGCGCAAGACCCTCGCCGAGAACGAGCTGCTGACGCTGATGAAAGTGGTCGAGCGGGGCGATGCCACGCGGCAGGACCTGATTGCGGGCTGGGCCGGGGCGATGGGCCAGACCCAGTTCATGCCGTCGACCTATCTTGCCTATGGCGTCGATTTCGACGGCGACGGCAAGAAGGACATCTGGAAGAGCGATGCCGATGCGCTGGCATCGGCGGCCAACTATCTCGCCCAGTCCGGATACGCCAGGGGCCAGCCCTGGGGCGTGGAGGTGGTCGTGCCACCCGACTATGATTACAGCTTGGCAGACGGCCAGGAACGCCGGCTCGAGACCTGGGTTGCGACAGGCGTCACGCCGATCGCCGGCGGGAATTTCAGCACCAATGGCGCCGATTATGCCGAGCTCTGGCTGCCTGCCGGCGCCGATGGTCCGAAATACCTGCTGTTCCACAATTTCAGCGTGTTCAAGAAGTACAACAACGCCGATTCCTACGCCTTTGCCGTCGGCCTGTCGGGTGATGCCTTCCTCGGCGCGCGCGGCCCTGTCACAGCCTGGCCGACACAGCTCGCGCCGCTGAGCGTCGCCGACATCAAGCTGCTGCAGGCCGGCCTCAACTCGAAAGGCTACGATGCGGGCGTTGTGGACGGCATTGCCGGGCGGAAGACGAAAACGGCGCTGCAGGGCTTTCAGAAGGATCGCGGCATGGTCGCCGACGGCTATCCGACCAAGGCCATGCTTGCAGCCGTGACCGGTCAGGACAGCGCAACGGCGGCCGCCGCGGCGGCGTCGGTCGACTGATCAGGGCTCGTCCGGCTCGAATTCCCCGACACCGTCCTTGAGCGCGTAGTAGGCATACAGCCCCATGAAGGCGAGCAGGCCGGCCGCAATCATGAACGGGATGCCATGGCCGATATACTGATACACGAACAGGCCGAAGAACGGCGTCACGATGTAACCGGCGCCATTCGCCGAGATGACGAGGCCGGCCACATTGCCCTGCAGCTGCGGCGAGACGGCAAGCGAGGCTCCGCTGGAAAATCCGGGGCGCGCCAGCCCCTGCCCGAGGCCGATCAGGAACTGCGCCATCACGAGCGAGGCAAAATCCATCGCGACGATCATCAGCAGCGCCCCGGCCAGCAAGGGAATGCAGCCTACCCACATCAGCGTCTTGTTGCGCATCTTCATGCGCGGAATCAGCACCAGCTGTGCCAGCAGCACGGCCATCGCCCCGACCGTGAAGGCCGGGCCGGTGAACTGCGCCGCCTGCGGGCCTTCGACATGCAGCTTGTCCATCACCGAGAAGACGAACACCTGTGTCAGGATCCCCGTCGCCAGTGACATGCACACGGCATAGATAAGGAAAGGCAGCACATTGCTGGAATGCCAGAGGCCGCGGGCACCGGTCTCGGCATCGAACCGGCTCGCATCGGTGATCGGGCCTCGCTGTTCGGGCAGGCGGAACCAGACCAGTGCCGCCATGATGGACGCCACCACGGCCGTCAGCAGGAGCGGGCTGAGAATGCCGAGCGTCGCCACGAGGGCTGCGGCAAAAGCTGGGCCGATGACTGTTCCGACGCTGAAACCCGATGAAATGAATGCGATTTCCGAGCGGCGCTCCGCCTGGCTCGTGCGGTCCGCCACATAGGCCTGCGCCGCGGGGTTGGTGCCGGAGCCGAACAAGCCGAAAACAGCGCGCGAACTCGCCAGGCAGACAAAGATCAGCAGCGTGTTGGTCATCCATCCGCTGATCGCCGCAAGGCCCGAAACGAACAGCAGCACCATCGAGACGGCATAGCCGGCAAGGCCCAGCGCGGCGACCGGCCGGCGACCGACCCGGTTCGACTGCTTGCCCCAGAGGGGCGAGGTTGCCGACCAGAAAAATGCCGACAGGGCAAACACGGCACCCGCCATCCAGTCCGGCAGCCCGATCTGGCGCGACAGCGGCGGCAGCACGGCGGCAATCAGCATCGTATTGCCTGCGCCGATTGCCACGAGACAGAAAAACAACAGGAAAAACGCGCCGCGGCGGTCCGGGCGCGACTGGTCTGGCGGTTGGGGGTCGCCCTCACTCATGCCCCTTCTTCCGCTGCGCCCCGGTTCTTGTCCAGCCGGTGCGAAACGCCGGCGCCGCCTGCCCCAGCGTCACCACGCGTCATCGCGCAGCGGTGTCGCGCAGCGGTGTTATGTCACCGCAATGGACATGGCCGTACCGTCGTCATAATCTTTCCATAAGGTTAATTCAGGCGGGCCGGGGCATTTTGGTGAAATCAACGGGAAACCTCTTATGTCGAACCTGACCTTTAAAGCGTCCCGCCTTGCCCTTGGCGGCGCGATTGCCGGGCTGCTCACGCTGGCGGCCTGCGACCAGCGTGGCGAGCGGCTGGACCGGGCCCGCGAAGTTGCCGAAGCCTCGATCGACCAGGTCATGGGAAAGACCATTGTCGAACATGCCGCTCCGGACCCGATGCGTTCCGTGCCGGTGGCAGAGCGGGCGATTGCCCAGCCCATCCTCAGCGACATCACCGGAGAGGAAACGACGCGCCCTGCCTTTGCGGTGCTGTCCATCGTGGCCAAGCCGAGCGACATTGCGCCGGCCGAGTCGATGGCGGAAATCGAGGATGGCGACCTCTACATCGATGACGAAAGCACCATAGACAGTGTCATGGCGGAGGCTGAAGAAGCTCCGACCGCCGCACTCGAAGCGCCGGCAGCTGAAGAGGCGCCGGCCGCCAGTGAGGCCGCGAGCGGCGGCGCACCGGCACAGATGTCGCGCTCCCTGCAGGTGTTCCGGCCGGAGGGCGTTGCCCCGAAAATCAAGCTCGACCCGCGCAGCCGCGAAAAGTCGATGGAGCAGATCCAGGAAGCGACCCGCACACTGGAGCAGGTTGCCACCCAGGAGCCGGCACCAGTGACCAAGAAAGTGCGCTCGCTGCAGCCGCGGTCGCTCGAAGCCGCCCCGGTCGAACGCCAGCTTGCGGCCCGCAAGGTCGCCCGCCGCACGGCCGTCTCCCGCAGCGCCATCGTGGCGCAGCGCGATGCCAATGCGGTGATGCTGGACACGCTCGCCAAGTACAAGATGAACGCCGAAGTGACCCTCTCCCGCGAAGGACAGATGGTGGTCCAGGTCGGCGGGGCGGACCCGACCTACTTCAATCCGGAAGATGCTTCCCGGCCGGAACTGAGCTTCCTCGCCATCGACCAGGGCAAGGGCTGCTCGAATCCCGATGATGTCGAGGCCATCCAGGCCGATCCGGCGCTCGCGACAGACTGCATCATCCAGGACCTGAAGAAGTCCGGGCAGTTCGACTATGTCGAGAAGGACTACATCTTCGAGAACCAGTTCGTGCGCCGGCCGAAGCCGAGTACGCCGCCCACCTCCTCCACGGTCGGCGACAATGTCGGTTCGGATACCGGAACCGAGACCACACCGCCCACAACGGTGACCGCAGAGGTCACCCCAAATGACCCGCTGTGGGGCCTGCAATGGAACTTCAAGCCGAATGGCGAGGGCGACGGCAAGTCCAGGGGCGGCGCCGGCTTCCAGGAGTTCTGGACAAAGCAAGGCATCGAAGGCTCGACGGACGTCGTGGTCGCCGTAGTCGATACCGGCCTGCAGATGGACCATCCCGACATCAAGGACTCGCCCAATATCGCGCCCGGCTGGGACATGGTTTCCGACCCGCGCATGGGCAATGACGGCGACGGACGCGATCCGGACCCGAACGATCCGGGTGATCTCTGCAACCCGGCCGTCCCGGGCGCCGCAGACTCCTTCCACGGCACCCATGTCGCCGGCACGATCGGTGTCGCGGCTTCCAACAATGGTGCCGGCGTCGCCGGCGGGGCCTGGCACGTGAAGATCGTGCCGGTACGCGCGCTCGGCAAATGCGGCGGGCGCCTGTCGGACATCAACGATGCGATCCGCTGGGCCGCAGGCCTCATCCCGGCCGAGGCGGCCGACGGATCGGAAGTGTGGAACGACAATCCGGCCGACATCATCAACCTGTCGATCGGCCTGTTCGAATACTGCCCTGCCTCGCTGCAGGATGCCATCGACGCCGTGACCGACCGCGGCGTGATCGTCGTCTCGGCCGCCGGCAATGCCCGCATCGACACGGCCTATTACGCGCCGGGCGGTTGCAACAATGTGATCTCCGTCGCCGCCGGCAATGCGATCGGCGAGATCGCCTCCTATTCGAACTTCGGCGCTGACGTCGACATCCTCGCCCCCGGCGGGGAGATGAGCCACGACGACGATGGCGACAACCGTCCGGACGGCATCCTGTCCACCAAGAAGGCAAGCAACTGCTTCGATCCGGTGACCGGCGAAGGCGTCGCAGACTGCTACTACGCCTATGAGCAGGGCACATCGATGGCCGCGCCGCACGTCTCTGCGGCCCTTGCCCTCCTGAAGGCGCGAGATCCGGATGCAACGCCCGACCAGCTGAAGGACGAGCTGCTGGCGGCGACCGACCCGCGCACCGACATGCAGTGCTCGGGCCTGTGTTCGGAATATCCGGGCACCACGCCCATCGAGGGCAGCCCGGACATGTGCCGGCGCCCCTGTGGCGGGCGGATGCTCGACCTTGCCAATGTGCCCCTGAAATCCTCCGGGGGCGGAGGAAAGTGACATGACGGAATTCCAGTCTCCCCTGCATCTTGGCGGCCCGCTGGGCCTGGCGGGCCTCGCCATGCTGGCAGGGGCGACCGGATTGTTCGTCATGGCCGGCTCGAACGGCGCCCCGCGCCCGGTCGCAACAATCACCCAACCGCCGCACGAGGCGGCCCTGGCCGTGCCGGAAACCCCGGCACTCGCCGCGCCGCCGGTGGAGGCGGAAATGCGCCCGACTTCCGGCCCGGATGCCGCAGCAGACCCGGTGCTGCCGGCCAGTGCCGAAACCATGGAAGCGCGTCCCCCTGCCCCGATCCGGGTCGCCCAGGCCTCGGCCGGCGGCGAGGAAGTCGTGTTCATCGTCCGCATCAAGGGCGAACCGGAGATCGACGTCATCTCGCGCAATTTCAAGCGCGACCCGGCGGTTGCTGATGAAGCATGGGTCGCCCTGCAGAACCGCTATCCCGTGCTCAAGGATTTCCGCCTCGCCGGTGCTTCCTATTCCGGCGAGATCAAGCTCGCCTATCGGATGCCGCCGGGCATGGAACCGACCCGCGCCGCCGTCAACGATATCCGGAGCCGCATCATGCAGGTGCAGAGCGTCTCCTATGCCGATCCCGATTATGTGGCCCAGCCTGGAAAGGACAAACCGGAATGAAACTGCGCTTCCTGCTGGTGCTGGCGCCCGCCTGCGCGCTCGGCCTGACGGCCTGCGACAAGATCCGGATTCCCGGCAAGGACCAGCCGGCGATGCACGCGCCGGCATCGTCCGGCCCATCATCCGATACATCGTCCTCCAGCGGCAATGACGGTACCGCGCAGGCAGCCGCGGAAGACTACCCGGTTCGCCCGCAGGCGATGGCCTCCACGGCAACCATCGACTGGGCCGCGGCCCGCGCCGATGTTGCGGCCCAGGCCGGTGTCGGCGGTGGCGTCAGCACGTTCGAGATCGCCTCCGGCGAGGAAGCGCCGCCGGTGCCGGTGATGCTGCCCAGCCTTGACGAGCTGCACATCCAGAGCGGCGAGTCGGGCGTGAAGTTCCAGCCGCTGTCGGATGGTTATTTCGCCGTCTATCCGGGTGCGGATTACAACATCGTCGTCAACGGCACGAACGAAGTGATCGGCGAGCGAACCGACGCAGGTGATACGCCGATGCGCTTCAGCCCGACCACAACGGGCGCGCAGGTTGCCTTCACGAAATACGGCGCCGACTATCTCGTCGAATTCGAATGCACCAATGCCTCGGGCGAGAACCCGGAGTGCATCAGCGAGGAGGACGCCATGTCGATTGCCGGGTCCCTCGTGCCGGTGAGGTCGCGCTGATGAAGCAGTACCGGACACTTCTCCTGGGGGCGCTGGCCCTTGCCGGTCTGGCGGCCTGCGATTTCGTGCGCTTCCCCGGCGATGGCGGCCCGCCGCCGGCAACGCCCGAGCCCGGCCCCGCCATTCCGCCAGGCGCTCCCGGCCCGCCGCCGCCCACCGAGCCGGTGACGGATCCCTACGGCAATGGCGATACGACGACACCGGCGGACGGCGCCGATACGAGTGCCGATGCCGGCGCTGACACGGGCACGACGCCCGACACACCGGCCGATACGACACCGGACCTGCCGCCTGACACGGGTACAGAACCGGACGCCGGAACGGACACGCCCGCCGATACGCAGCCCGACACAGGCACGGAGCCGGGCGCCGATGCACCGGCCGATACGTCCGACGGCACCGATGCCGGCATGACGGATTCCGGCGCCGATACCGATCAGCCGACGGACGTTGCCGACACGATCGATACGGATACCGGCACGCCGCCGGACAGCGGCACGGATACGGATGCGGCGCCGCCGGAGCCGGTCTTCTCCTATTTCGCGGCCGGCAGCCTGCTGCCCGGCACGGGCGAAGGTGCGGATGATGAAATGATCTTCGCCCCGGACATGGTCTTCCCGATCAAGTCGGCGCCCTCCTATCTCGAATCCATGGTGTTCACCTTCGGCGGCGGCATGGTCGGCGGTGACCAGTGTGACGCAAGGAATTACCAGTATCCGTGGCGGGACAATTTCTGCGAAACCCGCTCGGCCAATCGCGGGTCGCCCTATTGCCCCGTGCACAAGATCCACCAGGGTCAGGACATCCGAGTCGGCACGCCGGACGAATGCCGGTCCGAGCGTTCCAAGGCGCCGGCCGACCGCACCGCACACGAGGTGGTGGCCGTCGAGGACGGCGTCATTTCGAATGTCGGATCGTACAGCGTCAATCTGCGGGCCGGCGGCCGGATCTACAAATATCTCCACCTCAACATGGCAAAGCTGAAAGTGAAGCTTGGCGACACGGTGAAGGCGGGAGACCCGATCGGCTATGTCTCGAACGATTTCGGCGGCACGCCGACCGTCCTGCACCTCCACTTCGAGATCACGCAGAACAATGGCAACGGCGGATGGGACTATGTCCCGCCCTATTCGTCGCTGGTGGCAGCCTATGAACGGCGGGAGAACGGCCCCGGTGAGGAAATCGTGGAAGGCGACGCCGCGATCGCCTCGACGCCTTTCGTCATCCCTCCGGATGCGGTGATCATCGAATAGGTCGCATCAGGCCCGATCAGGCAGGGCGGAAGGTCAGCGCCACGCCATTGTTGCACCAGCGCTGGCCGGTCGGTGCCGGGCCGTCATCGAACACATGGCCCTGATGGCCGAGGCAGCGGGCGCAGTGGTATTCCGTGCGCGTATAGAACAGCTTGTGGTCCTCGCTCGTGCCGATGGCGCCGGGCATGACGTCCCAGAAGCTCGGCCAGCCGGTGCCGCTGTCGAACTTCTTGTCGGAACTGAACAGCGGCAGGTCGCATCCCGCGCAATGATAGGTGCCCTGACGTTTCTCATGCTCCAGCGGCGAGGAGAAGGCCCGCTCCGTGTCGGCATGGCGCAGCACGCCGAAGGCTTCGGGGCTGAGGCGTGCTTTCCATTCCGCTTCAGTCAGCTTGCGCCATTCATTGCCGGCATAGGGATCGTCCGGCGTGTTCTCGGCCAGCGCCTCGCGGCTGCCGCCAGAGCAGGCCGCAATGATGGCTGTCGCGGCTCCGGACAGGAGCAGGGTGCGGCGGGAAATCTGGAAAGAGCGCTGTGTCATGCGCCCTTCCCTAGCG
This sequence comes from Hyphomonas sp., assembly GCA_020638455.1. GTDB lineage: Bacteria > Pseudomonadota > Alphaproteobacteria > Caulobacterales > Hyphomonadaceae > Hyphomonas. The sequence goes on from JACKIK010000001.1 coordinate 777,302, forward strand.
GCCGGCCCGCTCGCGCGCGACACAATTTCCTGTGAGCGCTCAGACCCCGCCGTCGATCCACACTTCTCCGGCAAGGTCGTCGAGCTTGCCCTGCAGGTGTGCGCGGACGTCTTCAACGGCCTGGTTGTAGACGGCAGGCCCCAGCGTCCTCAGCATCAGGTCGATGATTTCATTGGCGCGGAACTCGCTGAGATCTTCGTCGAAGCGGTCGGAAAACAGCTTCCTCAGATGCCCTGCGAGCGCCGCGCGGCGGTCTCCGGAGAGCTGCAGCGGCTTCACGGCTTTGCCTTGCCGTTGACGGCTTCGTTGCGGCCGAAGTTCACGGCGCCGGAATCCTGGCCGGCATCGATGATCGCCTTGCGGATCGTCCGGGCACGGGTGAATTCCCGCATCAGCATGTCGCCATCGCCCCAGCGGATCGCGCGCTGCAGGGCGGCGAGGTCCTCCGAGAACCGGCCGAGGCATTCCAGCACCGCCTCCTTGTTGTTGAGGAAGACATCGCGCCACATCACCGGATCGGACGCCGCGATACGGGTAAAGTCCCGGAAGCCACCGGCGGAGTATTTCACCACTTCGCCCTGTTCCACCGTCTCCATGTCGAAGGCGGTCGCGACGATGTTGAAGGCGATGAGGTGCGGCAGGTGTGAGGTGATGGCGAGCACCCGGTCGTGCCGGCCGGCCTCCATGGTCTCGACCTTTGCGCCAAGCGCGGTCCAGAAATCCGACAGGCGCACCACCGCCGCCTGATAGGCCTCATCGGCATCCTCGCGGGGCGTCAGGATGTGCCAGGCATTGCGGAACAGGGTCGGGAAGCCAGCCTCCGGGCCGGACTGCTCGGTGCCCGCAATCGGGTGGCCGGGAATGATGTGCACCTTGCCATTGTCGGCGGCAAACAGGGCGCCGGCCGCCTGCTTCTTGACCGAGCCGACATCGGTGAGGATGGCGCCGTCCTTCATGTGCGGCACGGCGGCCTTCGCCACCGCCTCCAGCGCCCCGACGGGCACGCACAGGATCACGCAGTCGGCTCCCGCCACCGCCGCCTCCAGCGTATCGGCTACCTCGCCGAGGCCGAGCCCGGCCGCCTTCGCGCGCACTTCGTCGCTCATGTCATAGAGCGCCACCGAGCCTGCCGCGCCATATTCGGCTGCGGCCCGCGCGATGGAGGAGCCGATAAGGCCGACGCCGACAAGGGCGATGCGCTCGAAAACAGGGTCCGGCATGACAGTATCCGTCTGAGAAATCCGCCCGCTCTCGTGGGCAATGCAGGGGGCTGCGTCAAGTACCGCGGCAGGGTGGGCGTGCCATCTGTCGCATTGCGCCGGCAGCGCCGAGACAAGATGTGTGGTACTTTGAGACCTTCGGGAGCCCCCGCCCATGTCGACGCCGTCGCCCATCCTGTCCGGCCTGCGCCTGCGCTGCGGCGCGTGCGGCAAGGGAAAACTGTATTCCGGCTACCTGAAGCTCAACACGTCCTGCCCTGTATGCGGGCGCGACATGAGCAAGGCGGACACGGCGGATGGCCCGGCCTTTTTCGTCGGCTTCGGCGTGCTCGTGCTGACGGCGCCGTTCATTTTCATCCTGCCCATGGTGGCGATGCCGATCTGGGCCAAGGTCCTGCTGTTCGCCATGCTCAGCGCGGTGGTGATCGGACTGATCCTGGTGCTGCTGCCGGTCGCCAAGGCGATCCTCCTGAACCTGCAGCTGCATCACGAGGCAGAGCAGGCGCACAGCGACGACTGGTCCTAGTTCGAGCGCTGCCGGGTCAGCGGAAGCATCTCGGTGAATGACAGCGAGTGCAGCTTCTCGGCGGCGTCCGGCCGGCCGAGCGCATATCCCTGCAGGAAATCGCAGCGCAGCAGCTGCAGCAGCGCCGCCTGGTCCTCGGTCTCGACGCCTTCGGCAATGACTTTCAGGTTCAGGCTGTGGCCGAGGGAAATGATCGACTGCAGCAGGCGCCGCCCGGTCGGGCCGTCTTCCAGCTGCTGGATGAAGGCGCGGTCGATCTTCAGCCCGTCGAACTCGAATTTCTGCAGATAGCTCAGCGAGGAATAGCCGGTGCCGAAATCATCGAGCAGCACCTGCACGCCCAGCTCGCGCAGCCGGCGCATGGTCCGGTGCGCTTCGCCGGTATGAGAAATCAGCACGCCTTCGGTGATCTCAAGGCGCAGCAGTTCCGGAGCGATGCCATGACGGCGGATGGCTGTTTCGACGCTTTCGGCGAAGCCCTCCCCCCGGAATTGCACCGGTGAGACGTTCACGGCGATCGGGATGGTCTTCTGGCGCTTGATCTCGATGCAGGCCTGATCGAGCGCCCAGTCGCCCAGCTTCGATATCAGCCCGGTCTCTTCGGCGATCGGAATGAACACGCCGGGGGATCCTGCCTGGCCCTGCTTGCCCGGCCATCGCATCAGCGCCTCGGCGCTCATCACCCGGCCGGTGCGCGTGCAGACAAGGGGCTGGTAGACCAGTTGCAGCTCGTTGCGGACAAGGGCGGCCTCCAGCTCCGCACCGATCGTCCGGCGCAGCTGCAGAGATTCGTCCATGTCGGGCGAGAAGGACGCCCATGACCGGTGCTGGGTCGCCTTGGCCGCATACATGGCAACGTCCGCCCGGCGAAGCAGCTCGGCCGGATCGATCCCGCGCACGGCACCGATCGCGATTCCGGCGCTCAGCGTCATGGACACGGTGTCGCCGGACAGCTCGAACGGGCTGGCCAACGCCGCCTCGGCAGCCCGGATGAACCCGATCGCGGCCGCTTCGGAATCCGTGCCGGGGATCAGTGCCGCAAATTCGTCGCCGCCCAGCCGGGCAAGTTCGCCCTTTTCGCCCAGGCACGCCTGCAGACGCCCTGCAACGGCCGCCAGCAGGTCGTCGCCGGCCTGATGACCGAGCGTGTCATTGATCATCTTGAAGCCGTCGAGATCCAGCACGACCAGCGTCGTGCCCCGCCCGTCCGCCGCCAGCCACTTCGCTGCACGGGACAGAAGTTCCGCCCGGTTGGGAAGGCCCGTCAGGGAATCCGTAGCGGCCAGCAATTGCGTGCGGGTCAGCGCCGCTTTCAGGTCGCGGGCATTCCGCGTCGAATGCCAGAGCAGGACTGCCGCCAGCAGCGCCATGGCAATGTTGCCGAGCACGATTCCGGTGACCAGGCTCATGCCGCCTCCACCGGTCTGTAAAAAAATCTTTCCGACTCAGCCACTTCGAGCCCGCCCAAGCTTCAGCGGAACCTTAAGCAGGGCCGGGTTCAGGTTTGTTTGAGCTGGCCCGGCAATCTTGCCGGGACCGGTTTAGCGGACGTTCACCATGACCGGTCCGGCCGGCTGCGTCAGCCGCTTACGGCCAGTTCGTCACGCTCGCCGGTGCGGATGCGGATAATCGCGTCGAGGTCGTGAATGAAGATCTTGCCGTCGCCGATCGTGCCGGTATTGGCGGCCTGGACGATCGCCTCGGCCAGCCGGTCCGCTTCGCTCGACGGGCAGGCGACCTCCACTTTCACCTTGGGCAGGAGGCGCACTTCATATTCGGCCCCCCGGTAGACTTCGGTCTTGCCGCGCTGGCGGCCATAGCCACGCACTTCGGAAACGGTCATGCCCGTTGCGCCGGCATCCGACAGGGCATCAATAACGGCGTCCAGCCGGCTCGGCTTGAATATGGCGGTGACAAGCTTCATGACACAATTTCCTGTCTTTGCTGCAGCTGCGAACGTATAGGGCCGCGCCGGGCCGTCAATGTCTTTCGCGCCGCTGGCTAGCTGCAGGACGCGCGATGCGTACCTTTTCGGTCACAGGCGCAACCGCGCCTCCGCCCGGAGAGGCATAGAGCCGTTTCACGGCTTCCACCAGTACCACGCCGCCGAGCCCCGGCGCGACCAGCCGCCCGATCGTCTCCCAGCCCTCCGCCGCGGAGGTCACCAGCCCGGTTGCCATCGGCGGCATGTAGAGTGCGCTGGTCGACGCGGTGACCTGGAACAGGCCCGAGGACAGGAGATTCATCAGCTGCGCCCGGCTCCACGGCCTGCCGTGACCGAACGGCGTGCGTGTCGCGCGCGACCACAGGCCCGCCCGGTTCGATGCGGCCAGCACGATGCGGCCTTCCGGCGCCGTAATCCGCCAGATCTCGCGCAGATAGGTGCGCGGATTGCCGGCCTCTTCAAGACCGTGCAGCACGATGACCCGGTCGAACATGCCATCCGGAAACGGCATCCGCTCGTCACCGATGGAAACGGTCGCGTTGCCGCGCCCGGAATAGTCCCACACCACCGGCCCATGTTCAAAGGGGACGCCCGCGACGATTCGGGACGGTGCCTGCCCGAACGCATCGAGAATGGGGATGGCGAAGCCGAGGCCCAGCACGGACAGGCCCCGCGCATCGCCCCAGATATCCGTCATTTTCCCCGCCAGCACGCGCGAGACCGCCTGCCCCAGCGGGGCGGCATAGAATCTCTCAAGAGTGACTGCATCCTGACGCATCGGCTTGCCTGTGCTAGGCCGGCCCCCATATCCGCAGGACGGAGGACCGGCTCATGCTCGACATACACAAGTTTCCCTGCCTGAACGATAATTATGGCTACCTCGTGCACGAGCCAGTATCCGGCGAGACCGCAGCCGTCGATACGCCCGATGCGAAGAAATACCTCGCCGAGGCGGAGCGGATGGGCTGGAAGATCACCGCCATCTGGAACACGCACTGGCACCCGGACCATGCCGGCGGCAACCTCGCCATCAAGGAGGCAACCGGCTGCGAAATCATCGGCCCGGCCGGCGAGGCGGCGAAGATTCCCGGCCTCGACCGCGCGGTGAAGGAAGGCGACATGGTCGACCTCGGCCAGTCCCGCGCCCGCGTGCTGGACGTGCCCGGCCATACGATCGGCCACATCGCCTATGTCTTCGACCAGGAACACGCGGCCTTTGTCGGCGACAGCGTGTTCGCGCTCGGCTGCGGGCGTGTCTTCGAAGGCACGATGGAGATGATGTGGCAGAGCCTGTCGAAGCTGAAGGCGCTCGATCCGCGTACACGGCTGTTCTGCGCGCACGAATACACCGAATCCAATGCCCGCTTTGCGGTGACAATCGAGCCGGACAACACCGCCCTGCGGGAATATGCCGCCTGGGTGAAACAGCGCCGCGCCGAGGGGCAGCCGACCGTGCCGCCGGTACTGGAACGAGAACTCGCCACCAATCCTTTCCTGCGGGCCGACCTGCCCGAGCTGCAGGCCGCCATGGGCCATCCCGGTGACGCGGTTGCGACTTTCGCCGAAATCCGCGGGCGCAAGGACCGGTTCTGATGCTGCCCGTCAGCGGCGACCTTGGCGCACGGGAAATCATCCGCCTCCTGAACATGGCGCCGCATCCCGAAGGCGGGCACTATGTCGAGACCTTCCGCGCCCCCGCCCCGGACGGCCAGCGCCCGGCCTCGACGCTGATCCACTTCCTGCTGGAAGCGGGCGAGGTCTCCGCCTGGCACCGCGTCGATGCCGACGAAGCCTGGCTCTGGCATGCCGGCGGACCGCTCGTGCTGACCACCGCCTCGCCGGAGGGCAAGGATGTCCGCACGGTGACGCTCGGCCCGGACCTCCGCGGCGGACAGAAACTGCAGGGCGTCGTGCCGGCCCATGCCTGGCAGACGGCCGAGACACTGGGCGCGTGGACACTGGTCAGCTGCACCGTGGCGCCGGGCTTTGACTTCGACGGCTTCGAACTCGCCCCGCCCGGCTGGCGCCCCTCGAACTAGACCCGTCGACCTAGACCCGGTGGCGCAAGGCAAACCCGATCAGCGGCATCAGCAGCGCTGCGGCAAGTTTCTCCGGCAGACCCTTCGAAAACTTGCGGAAATACCGCTTCAGCCCGTCCGCCTTGTGGCGCTGGATCATCGCACCGGGTGCGTCGGACGTGGAGCCGTAGTGCAGCGCTCCGGCCAGCGGCTGGTAGGTCACCGATCCACCCGCCTCGATCGCCCGGCGGCACAGGTCGACATCCTCGACATGCAGGAAATAGCCCTCGTCAAACCCGCCGAGCTTTTCATAGTCAGCGCGGTGGATCAGGAAGAACGCCCCGCTGACGGCGCCGACGCGCACGGGGCCTGCCGGCGCCGGCGTCCTGTCCAGCGCCCACCTGCCAAGGCCGATGGCGTTCCAGATGGTCAGCGTGTTGCGCCGCGCGCCACGTTCTTCCACGCCATGAAGGTCGAAAATCCGCCCTCCAACAATTGCCGGCGCCGGCGCCCCGCGCCACGCCGCGACGAGGGGCTGCATCGCTCCGCGCTTGATGACGCAGTCGGGATTGCAGGCAAGGTACATCTCGCCCATGGCGATCTCCGCCGCACGGTTCATCGCGACGGCAAAGCCGGGATTGTCGCCCTTGCGGATGATGCTGACACCGGCTGTGGTTGCGGCAAACCGGTCGAGCCAGGCCTGCTCCGCCGGCGGGTTGCCGCTGTCGACCACGATAATTTCCGTCACATCGGGGTCGCCCTTGAGCGCATAAAGGCATTCATGCAGGCGCGGGCCGGTATGATAGGTCACAACCAGCGCCGTGATCGTGGGGAACTCACTCACAGGGATGCGCGCTCCCGCTTCGACAACAGGATGATACCGATCGCGGCCAGCACGAGACTTGCCCAGAAGGCTTCATTCCAGGCGCTGTAGGCAAAACTGAACAGGCTCGCCGCCACGCCCGCCATGCCGGCAATCGCATAGCGGACATCGGACCGCATCTCGTTCGGGCGCGGCAGGCTGAAGCCGAGCGCCACCAGCGACAGGCCGGCCAGGATCGCGCCCACCATGCCCGTCTCGGCCCAGATCTGCAGCGCCATGTTGTGCGGATGGCCCGGTACGACCGGGTATTGCGCCCAAAAATCCGGCAGGTGCCTGAGCCAGTCAGGGTGATCGCCATAGGTCTCCCGCCAGGTCTTAGAGGCGGCAAGGCCGTGGCCGGTGAAGGGCTTCTCGATACTCTTGCCGATCACGACCTGCCACGACCAGGCGCGCGACTGGAAAGAGCCCGGCAGATGGATGCCGGCCCGCTCAAGCGCATTGATGGCCAGCCCGAAAGCAACCGGCGCTATCGCGATATAGCCGGCAAGCAGGCTGAACAGCCAGCGGAAGCCCATGCGCGGGAACAGGCCGACAAATCCCATCGCCAGCACCATGAAGCCAAGGCCGAACAGGGCCGCCTGCGAATCCGCCCGCTCGAACGCGATGGCACTGACCACAATCATGAGCGCTGCGACGCCCTTCCAGATCAGTCCGGGCCGCACAGCCAGGTAGGCCGCAAGCAGGGGCAGGACGAGCGCAAAGCTGTTCGCATTGCGCCCGATGTTCTGGATGCCCTTGTTCACCTCCAGCGGATCGTCGCCATAGACCGCCGCCAGCACCGGCCCTGACAGGAAGACCGACATCAGCACGATCAGGCCCTGCACGGCAAAGGCGCCCAGCATCACGCGCGACGACCGTTGCGCCGTCCCTCCGGATATCCGCATTGCTCCGCCGACGGCCAGCAGGCCGAACAGCGTCACCAGCACGATGCGCAGGCTCGCCGCCTTCACGGCGAAATCGCCATGCAGCAGGTTTCCGGAGACGAGGCCCTTGGACGCCGGCGACCAGGTCTCGCTGAGCGCCGCCCAGAAGACAAACAGGATCGCCAGCATCGCATAGGGCGCCGGCGGCAGCTTTGGCCGTGACAGCGCCAGCGCCGGCAGGGCGGCAAGGCCGAGCAGCGGCGCAAAGCCCTGCCCGCCGAGGATCCCCATCAGGGGCCACAGCACGAAGGCAGCAGCGAGAACGGCGGCATAGGACATCTGCCCCACTGTGTCCGTTCCCGGCCGCTTTGTCAGCGGGGCAAGCTCAGCATTATGCCTTTAGGTCCGGCGCGAGGCCTTCATGGGCGAGCTTCACGCAGGCCTCGTCCAGCGACATCATTTCCTGCGCATTGGAGCCGAGCCGGCGCAGCGCCAGCGTGCGTTCTTCCGACTCACGGCCGCCGACCACGGCGATCACCGGCACTTTCTGCAGCGAATGCTCGCGAACCTTGTAATTGATCTTCTCGTTCCGAAGGTCCGTCTCGACCCGGAGGCCTGCCTTGCGCAGCGCCGCGGCCCCTTCCTCGGCATAGTCATTCGCCGCATCCGTGATCGCCGCCACCACGACCTGCACCGGCGAGAGCCACATCGGGAAGGCCCCGGCATAGTTCTCGATCAGGATGCCCGTGAAGCGCTCGAACGTGCCGAACACGGCCCGGTGCAGCATGACCGGCCGGTGCTTCGCCCCGTCGGAGCCCGTATATTCCGCATCGAGACGTTCCGGCAGGACATAGTCGAGCTGGAACGTGCCGCACTGCCACGTCCGGCCGATCGCGTCCGTCAGGTGGAATTCGAGTTTCGGGCCATAAAAGGCGCCCTCCCCCTCGGCGATCTCGAACTGCATCCCGGCCGCCGTCAGCGCGTCGGCGAGTGCCTTTTCGGCGCGGTCCCATGTCTCGTCCGTCCCGGCGCGCATGTCGGGGCGCGTCGCCAGCTTGTAGGCGATGTCGGACAGGCCGAAATCATTGTAGACGCGCTCGAACAGCTTGAGGAAGCGCAGCGTCTCCTCGCCGATCTGGTCCTCGCGGCAGAAGATATGCGCATCGTCCTGCGTCATCTGGCGGACGCGCATCAGGCCGTGCAGCGCGCCATGGGCCTCGTTGCGGTGGCAGCAGCCGAACTCCGCCATGCGGATCGGCAGGTCTCGATAGGAGCGCTGGCTGTTCTTGAAGATCTGGACGTGCGCCGGGCAGTTCATCGGCTTCAGCGCCATCAGCTCGCCCTCGCCCGACAGGATCGGCGCGTCATCTTCCGTAGACGGCACTTCATCCGGCACCACGAACATGTTCTCGCGGAACTTCGACCAGTGGCCGGACTTTTCCCAGAACACGGAATTCAGGAGCTGCGGCGTCTTCACCTCGACATAACCGTCCTCGTCCTGCCGGCGGCGGATATAGGCCTCCAGCTGGCGCCAGATCATGAAGCCCTTCGGGTGCCAGAAGACAGAGCCCTGCGCCTCCGGCTGCAGGTGGAACAGGTCCAGCTGCGCGCCGAGCTTCCGGTGGTCGCGCTTCTCGGCCTCTTCGAGGCGGTGGAGATGGTCCTTGAGGTCCTTCTCGCTGGCCCAGGCCGTGCCGTACATGCGCTGCAGCATCTCGTTGTTGGAATTGCCCCGCCAGTAGGCGCCGGCCAGCTTCATCAGCTTGAAGGCCTTGGGCAGCTTGCCCGTGCTCGGCAGGTGCGGGCCACGGCAGAGATCGAACCAGTCCCCCTGCCGGTAGATCGTGATCGGCTGGCCCGGCGGGATGATGTCATCGATGATCTGGGCCTTGTAGTCCTCGCCGATCTCGCGGAACGTGCGGATCGCCTTTTCCTTGTCCCAGACCTCACGGACGATGGGATAATCGGCATCGACGATCTCGCGCATCTTCGCTTCGATCCTGTCGAAATCGTCCGTCGAGAACGGCTCCTCGCGCGCGAAGTCGTAATAGAAGCCGTCATCGATCACCGGGCCGATCGTGACCTGCGTGTCGGGGTAAAGCCCCTGCACGGCCTGCGCCAGCACATGGGCGGCATCGTGTCGGATCAGCTCAAGGCCTTCGGGGTCCCTGTCCGTGATGATGGCGACCCTGGCGTCGCCTTCGAGGGGGCGGACAAGGTCCCACATCTGGCCGTCGACCTTGGCGGCAAGCGCCTTCTTGGCCAGCGATTTTGAAATGCTCTCCGCCACATCCAGTGGCGAGGCGCCGTCGGCGTATTCGCGTTCGGAGCCATCGGGCAGCGTTACTTTGATCATCGGTCTTCTTCTTTGGCGTGTCGCCCGAAAGGGCGTCGATTCAGTCGGTCCGGACGGCCTTGTTCGGCGGTTTGCTTAACGTGTCTTTGCCGCTTTTCCCACCCTCAAAGCGGGCGGAGTGCAGTTTCGGACCTTCCGGCGTCTGTCCGGTCTGTTTTGGGGGTTTTCCGGTCTGTATCCGGTCCGTTTCCGGACTGTTATTCGGACTTATTTCCAGACTTTTTGGCGGGTGCATGAGGCGGGCGCGCACAGGGCGTGCGGGCCGCAGGCGCGTCAGGCACCCCGGCGGGTTCGCGTGGTCAGAGCGGTGATCAGGCGGCGTTCCATGGCGGCGATATGTCATGTCTCCGGGGATTTTTCAACTGCTTCCCCATGCGGGCCCCGCCAGTCGCCATAGCGCCAGGGCTGCCAGGCCGGCACATCCGGCCGGGTCTCCGGGGCCGGGTCATGCCCCCAGGACCCGCCCGGACGGCAGCGGAGGAACCGCGCAAGCGCCATCCAGCCGCCCGCCCACCAGCCATGGCGGGCAACGCATTCGGCTCCGTATTCACTGCAGGATGGGTCATGCCGGCAGCGCGCCCCGAAGGCATAGAACACCTGGCTCGGCCCGTGCTTGTAGACCCAGAGCAGCGCGTAGGCGGCCTTGCGGCGGAAGTCAGTCTGCGACGGCACGGGCGGCGGCACGCTTCTCCAGCGCTTCCTCGATCGCGGCCACCGCCGCCTCAAAGGCCAGCATGGTCGAGGCATGGCGCGGCGGGTAGTCGGCCACGGGCGACAGGTGGCGCAGCTCCCAGAACCGGCCCTCGGGCGGCGGGCCGCCGTCTTTCAGCATCGCTTTCAGCGCATCGCGCGCCGCAATGATCTCACCGACACTCGCCCCCACCGCATGTTCGGCGAGGATCGATGTCGCCGCCTGCCCCAGCGCACAGGCCTGCGGATCGACCGCAATCGCCGTGACGGTCTCGCCCGCCTCGTCCAGCTTCAGGTCGACCCGGACTTTCGAGCCGCAGACGCGGGACACTTTCAGCTGGGATCCTTCAGCGTCGGCCAAGTGCCCGACATTCGGGATCTCCGCCGCCAGTTCCAGGATCCGGTTGTGGTAAAGCTCGCTCATCGCGCGGAACATGGCCTCCGGCCCGAATTTTCGCAAGCGCGCAAACAGCAGCCGCCTGACCGGGGAGGGCGGTCAGGCGGCTCACTCAACGAGGGTATTGAGGGATATGGCCATCGGGCCATGCCGCACCGTCCCGACTCGGCGCGTTTCCGTCAATTTACGTTTTCGTTATCGGCCACTCGCCTCACAGGCGACGCCAGGTCGAGCCTGCCGGCCCGTCCATGATCTCGATGCCCTGTTCGGCCAGCTCCTTGCGGATCCGGTCGGCCTCGGCCCAGTCCCTGGCGGCACGGGCCGCGACGCGCGCCTCGACAAGGGCGTCGATGCGGGCATTCTCGTCCGCGTCGCCGCCATGCTCCCATTCCTTTGGCGTATGGGTCAGGAGACCCAGCAGCTTCCCTGCCGCCAGCAGGTTCGCTTTCGCATTCGCCATGCCGACGGCGTCCTTCTGGTCGGCCGCCGTGTTCGCCTCGGTGGCCAGCCGGGAGAGCTCCGCCAGCGCTTCCGGCGTGTTGAGATCATCCTCCAGCGCGCGCTCGACACCGGTGTCCCGGGCCTCGCCACCCTCGGCCTCCCACACCCGCCGCAGCGCCCCATAGATGCGGTCGAGCGTCGCCTTGGCCTGTTTCAGCAGGTCTTCCGTCCAGTCGAGCGGCGCGCGGTAATGCCCGCTCAGCATGGCAAGGCGCAGCACCTCGCCCGGCCAGTCCTTCAGCAGGTCATGCACCAGCACGACATTGCCGAGAGATTTCGACATCTTCTCCCCGCTCATGTCGAGGAAGCCATTGTGCAGCCAGTAATTGGCCATGGCCTGCCCGTGCGCGCATTCGGACTGGGCGATCTCGTTCTCATGATGCGGGAACTGCAGGTCGATGCCGCCGCCGTGGATGTCGATGGTCTTGCCCAGATGCTTCGCCGCCATGGCCGAGCATTCGATATGCCAGCCGGGCCGGCCCCTGCCCCACGGGCTGCCCCAGATCGCATCCTCCGGCTCGCCCGGCTTGGCGAACTTCCAGAGGGCAAAATCGGAGGGGTCGCGCTTGTCGGGGTCGACTTCGACCCGGGCGCCGGCCTCGTTGTCCCCCGGCTTGCGGCCCGACAGCTTGCCGTAATCGTTCATCTGGCTGACGGCGAACCAGACGCCTTCCTTGCCGACATAGGCGTAGCCCTTGCGCACCAGCCGATCGATCATGTCGATCATCTCGGCGACATGCGCCGTCGCCCAGGGCTCCACCGTCGGCGGCAGCACATTCAGCGCCGCCGTGTCGGCATTGTAGATGCCGGCGAATTTCCGGGTGATGTCAGCAATCGGTTCGCCCGTTTCCAGTGAAGCCCGGATGATCTTGTCCTCGATATCGGTGATGTTCCGGGCATAGACGACAGCGTTTTCGCCATAGACGTGCATCAGCAGGCGCCGCAGCACGTCGAACACGATGGGCGGGCGGGCATTGCCGATATGGGCGTAATTGTAGACCGTCGGCCCGCACACATACATGGTCACCCGTGCCGGGTCCTGGGGCACGAAAACGCGCTTTTCGCGCGCTGCGGAATCGTAAAGGCGGATGGTCATGATGGCTCTTGGAATGGTCAGGTCTGGACGGTCGCCGGCGGATATACAGTGCCAGCCCTAATGGCGCGTTGCGCGCTCAGCAGCAACAGCAGCGGTGACACAAAGGGGCGCGTGCGGGCCGGACCATGCGGCGCCGGTAACAGCTGGCGTCCGGAAAAGCAACAAGGGGGAGTGATCCACTGACGCCGCGTCACCGTAGAATCCACTGGAAACGGGTCATTAGGCCACTTATGTTCCAATTTATCGCCCTGAGGGTATCAACTCCGGGCGGGCGTTAAGTCCGGGTGGGGGTAAAAGACAGCCCTCGAACGCCCCGGCTCGACCCCCGTCCCTCAGTCGAAGGACTCCAACCATGGCCATGGACGCCATTACACCCAAGAATGAAGTTGCGCGCGCTGAACCCGTGAAACGCCCGACCCAGGAAGAAGCCGAAGAGGCGGTCCGCACGCTGATCGCATGGGCCGGCGACGACCCCGCCCGCGAAGGCCTGCTCGACACGCCGAAGCGCGTCGTCAACGCCTACAAGGAATGGTTCTCCGGCTATGGCGAGGACCCGGTGAAATACCTCTCCCGCACCTTCGAGGATGTGCAGGGCTATGACGATATCGTCATGCTGCGCAATATCGACGTGGAGAGCCATTGCGAACACCATATGGCGCCCTTCCTCGGCAAGGCCTTCGTGGCCTACATGCCGTCGGAAAACGTCGTCGGCATCTCGAAACTTGCCCGCGTGGTGGAGATCTTCTCGAAGCGCCTGCAGACGCAGGAAACCATGACCGCGCAGATCTGCGACGCGATCACCGAAAGCCTCGCGCCCATGGGCACCGCCGTCCTGATCGAAGCCGTGCACGAGTGCATGTCGACCCGCGGCGTGCACCACAAGGACGTCACCACCGTGACGACGCAGTTCACCGGCGTGTTCAAGTCGGACGCGGACCTCCGCAACCGCTTCCTGCGCATGGCCGGCCACGGCTGACACGCCGCAGGCAGTCCAGTGCCATGGCCCCGGCCCGCAAGGCCGGGGCTTTTTCATGTCCCAGAATTCAGTTGGCGCAGACCCGGCACATTGCTAGCGTCCGGGCCGGTGTAGAGTGCAGACCAGAAAACAAGGGAACGAGGGAGGATGTCCCAGATGAAACTTCTCATGGCCGCAGGTGCGGCCCTTGCACTTGCAGCGCTGCCGGCGCTTGCCGAATCGACGACCGTGCAGTTCGTCGCGGCGGACGGCACGACATCGGTCGTGGTGTTCAACGGTGACGGCACGGCCGTCATGGATGGCGGCGACCCGATCCCCTACACGATGAATGAGGATACCAAGACCGTCTGCGGCGAGACGCCTGACGGCGAGCTGTGCGCAACCTTCGACGAACTCGGTGACGAAGTCGGTTTCTCGACGGGATACACCAATACGGCCGGCGTCACAGGCACGGCCACGATCACCGCGAAGGATTGATCGCCCTTTCCTAGACGTGGTGACTGAGGAGGCGTTCGTAGCTCGCGAGCGCCTCCTTTTCTATGCGGGCCGCCTCCCCTTCGAGCGCGGGCGCCGGGCCCGGCGGTGATCCGAAGCCGGACGATTTCCAGACCGCATCATACCAGTGCGGCGCCCAGGCTCCGTCCTCCGGCTTCGGCCCCGGCTGCCAGTGCAGCATGCCGGGATCCCATTCAATGCCGAGCGCCTTGCACAGGCGCTCAAGCACGGCGGGCGGGTCTTCGAGTATAAGATCGGAATCGACCACCGGCGGCGGCGCACCGGTGCGCGCCGTGATCTCGCGCCAGAGCCGCTCCTGCTGCGGCACGCCGATCGCCTCAAGGCTCAGCCGGTCCATCTTCTTCATGTAGGAAGCGATCACCCGCCCGGGATGGCGCACCAGAAAGGCGTGTCGCACCTCTCCGGCCCAGTCGAGCGGAAAGCTCTCCAGCATGTGGTGGGTCATCTGCTTCTGGTAATGCAACGTCTTGCCGGGCGGCAGCGGCGCCAGCATTTCCGCCGCCACGACGGCCGGATCGGAGGATTGCGAGGCGAGGATCTCGGCCTGCATCGGGTGGACTTCCCCGCTCGCTGTCAACCAGGCCGCGTAGAAAGGCTCGTCCACGCAGGCCGCTTCCGGCCGCGCCCCGAAACTGCGCATCATCGTGGTCGACAAATTGCGCGGGCCCGACCACATGGCGATGCGGATAATCTCGCTCATCCTGCGTGTCTCACACGATCGGCGTCAGGCTGCGCACCTGCAGCGCCTTGTAGGCTTCGCGGATGCGCCGGGAGACCGGTCCATCGATCTGCTCGATGGATCGTCCGTCCACCTCGCGCACTGGCGTCACGCCGGCAAAGGTGCCGGTGATGAAGGCCTCGTCGGCGGAATAGACGTCGAACAGGGAGAAGCGCTTCTCGAACACCGGGATGCCCGCTTCCCGGCACACCCTGATGATGTTGCCGCGCGTGATGCCGCCGAGGCAGTATTCCGGCGGGCTGGTCCACACTTCCCCGTCGCGCACGATGAAGAAGTGCGTCGAGTTGCAGGTCGCAACGAACCCCAGCGGGTCCAGCATCAGCGCCTCGTCGGCGCCTGCCTTGTCGGCCTGAATGCAGGCGAGAATGCAGTTCAGTTTCGAGTGCGAATTCAGCTTCTGGTCCTGCTCCGCCGGACCGGTGCGGCGCACATGCACCGTGAACAGAGTGACGCCGCGCTGGATGATTTCCGGCACCGGGTTCTTGTATTCGGGAATGATCACAATGGTCGGTTTGGTGATCGTGAACCGCGGGCCCTGGTACGGCGTCTTTTTGATGCCCCGGGTCACCATCAGGCGGATGTGCACGCCATCGCGCATGCCATTCGCATTCAGGCAGTCCATCAGGCGGGCCGTCAGCTCGTCCCTGGTCAGGCCGATATCCATGTCGAGGGTCTTGGCCCCGGCCCAGAGGCGTTTCAGATGCTCCGGCAGGAAGGCGACGCCGCCATCCATCACGCGGAGCCCCTCCCACACGCCATCGCCGAGGATATAGCCGCTGTCGAACACCGAGACGACGGCCTCGTCCCGCTTCTTCAGTTCGCCGTTCACGGAAATCAGGATATCCGCATTGCGCGGGTCCGAGACGTAGTCGTGCACGCCGTGGGCGTCGTCTTCCATCAGGCCGTTTCCTTCACACGCGTCCGCGCCAGCCACTCGACGATATCGGCCGCGACCTTGTCCGTACCCGGTTCATCCACGATCCAGTGCGCATTCTGGGGATATTCCAGGAAGTCCCCCGCCACCGCAGCATGGCTGTACTTCATGCCCACCTTGCGCACCGCCGAGGCGAGTGTTGCCCGATCCTTGCCCGCGGCGATCGTCAGTGTCGGGATATTGATCTTCGTCTCGTCGATCTCGATACCGTCCGTCAGGTCGCCATACACCTTTCCGGAATCGTACAGCGCCTGGGAGTAGATTTCGTCGCGCAGGCGCTTTGGCACGCAGTTCGTAACGCCGAAATCGAAGCCGGTGCGCCAGACCTTGTAGGACTTCTTCCGGTTCCGCTGAAGCAGGATGTTGAGGAAGGTGATCGCAACGCTCGGGCCGATATCGGCGCAGTCCTTCGGCTGGGCCGGCGTCAGGAACACGGCCTGGGACACCTCGCCCCGCTCGGCCAGCACCTGCGCGATCAGCCCACCCATGGAATGGCCGATCACCGCCGGCTTCTCGCCCGCCGTTTTCGCCATTTCCCGCGCCTTTGTCGTCATCGAGGCAATGTAGTCGTCGAGCCCCAGCTCCGCGAGGCTGGCGGGCGGGTTGTCCTTCACGCGCCGGTCCGGAAACAGGGTCGGCGCCTCGCAGGCCCAGCCGCCCGCCTCGAAGGCCGGCATCATCCGGTCCCACACATCGCCGCCGCACCCGACGCCATGGATCATCAGGAGCGTCCTTGTCATGCCCTCGCCCTTCCCCGACTGGTCATCCCTGCGGCACCTTGCCCGCGAGCACCGGCTCCGTCCAGCGGACGAACCGCGTCGCCACCTCGGCATAGACCGACCGCTTGAACGGCACCACCAGCGCCGGGGTCTCCTCCAGCAGGGCCCAGCGCCAGGCGTCGAATTCCGGCGTATGGCGGTCGAGCCGCACATCGCTGTCGGAGCCCTTGAAGCGGAGAGCGAACCATTTCTGCCGCTGGCCCAGATAGGGGCCCGGCAGGCGCTTTTTCAGGTCCGGCGGGAAGTCGTAATAGAGCCAGTCGGCGGTCTCTTCGAGCGTGTCGACCAGTTTCTCCGGCACGCCGACTTCCTCTTCCAGCTCGCGCAGGGCAGCTGTTGCCGGGTCTTCGCCGGCATCGATACCCCCCTGAGGCATCTGCCACTGGAAGGCACCCCGGCCATTGATACGCCGGCCGAGAAACACGTGTCCCGCCTTCGAAAAGAGGGCGAGACCGACATTCGGACGGTACCGGTCGGGATCGTATTTTATCTCTGTCACCCCTTGGGGTTTACAGGAGCCGGGTCGAGGCTGCCAGTGCGAACCGTGTCGCCCGTGTCCAGCGCATCCTGCGGCGTGGCCACGGCCAGTGCCGAGACGGGCGCCAGGAGGATGCCCTTCTGCTCCAGGCCTGCGGCCCAGGTCTTCGCCATCTCGATGGTGATCGGGAAGGCATAGCCGGCGCCGAATGCGGCACCCTTTTCCAGCGCGGTGGTCTCGAGATCCAGCAGCGAGGAGGCAATTTCATCCGCCGTCAGCCGGGCATCGATCGCCACATTGGCGCGGGCATAGCGCAGGTGCGTCACGCCGCTGAGGCGGTTCAAGCGGTCGGCATCGAGCGATCCGTCATCGACAAGGGCGAGCCCCCGCTGCGACAATTCGTCCAGCACCGGGCGGACGGCATTCTCGTCGTCGCCGAACTTGGCGCCCTGGTAGTTGATCAGGCCGAAATAGCCGGTTGCCCGGCTGAGCAGCGTATTGAGCCGCTTGAGGTTGCCCGCGCTGTCGTCGCTGGCGAGCAGGGTCTGCGGGTGCATCTTCATGCGCCCGTAGTCATAGGCCTCCATCGGCGTCTCGATCAGCACTTCATGGCCGGCCGCCCGCGCGCGGTCGATCCACAGCTGCAGGCTCGTCGCATCCGGCGCGAAGGACAGCGTCACTTCCGGCGGCAGCTCCTGGATCGCAGACCATGTATGGGTGGTGTTGATGCCGAGGCCGCCGACGACCAGCGCCACGACAGGCTTGTTGCCGGGATTGAGGAACGGCCGCGCATAGACGTCCGCCGGGGCGCGGCCGTCCGGCGCCACCCGCGGCAGCGTCAGCCCGTCGACCTTCTCGGACATGCCGGAAATCGGTGCCTTTTCAAGCGAGATCACCCGCACGACGTCGCCATAGGACTCGCCCGGGCGGACCAGCTGGCCATTGATGCGCACGCCGGACTCGTCGGCCGGGTCGGCGTCGCCCTCGCCGCTCGCCTCATCAGCGGAGGCGGTGACGGTCTCCCCGGCGGCCTGCGCCGCTCCCGGCATGTCGCCGGAACCCTCGTCGCCGTCATAGTCCGGCATCTCCACGGGCACGGCGGAGGCCGAAGCCAGTTCGGTCTTCAGGCGGGTCTTCAGCTGCGGATCGCCGGTTTCGGTCTGCGTGTCGAACAGGGCCAGTGTCCGGCGCGGCCCGGCGCTCGACGGATCACCGATGAGGTGGATGACGCCCGCAACGGCCGCAGCGATGCCGCCGAAGACCAGAAAGCTCAATCCAGTATGGACGACACCGGCGCGCAGCGGCGACGGCTCAGCATCCCGGCGAACTCCCATAGAGACAACCTCATCACACGGATTGATCGATTCTGAACGAACAGAATTGCCGCAATCCGGTTAACAGGTTGCAAACGAAAGTTAACCGGCTCTTTTCAGTTCGGCGCTGGCAGTGACAGTTCCGTCCTTCAGCATCTGCTTGGCACGGTCGAGCTGGTAGTCCTCGCCCTTGTAGGTTTCGGGCGGCTGCTCGTCCGGCATGGAGAGGGCCGCGCGCTTGGCGCCGTCCTCATTCTCCAGGGCGTGAGGCAGGTCTGCCTCGGAGAAGCGCTTGATTTTCGCCAGTTCTTCCTCGGTCAGCCGGCTCTGGGTGATCGAGATGTCCGGCTCGATCCCGGTCGCCTGGATGGAGCGGCCAGCCGGCGTGTAGTAGCGCGCTGTGGTCAGGCGCAGCGCGCCACGGTCGGCGCCGAGCGGGATCACGGTCTGCACCGATCCCTTGCCGAAGCTGGTGGTGCCGATGATCGTCGCGCGGCGGCGGTCCTGCAGCGCACCGGCCACGATCTCCGATGCCGAGGCCGTACCGCCATTGATCAGCACGACCATCGGCACGCCCTTGAACACCTCGCCGGCATGGGCGTTGTAGCGCTCGATATCGGCCGCGCGCCGTCCCTGCGTCGAGACGACTTCGCCGCCCGACAGGAACATGTCGGACACCGAGATCGCCTGGTCGAGCAGCCCGCCGCCATCATTGCGCAGGTCGATGATCAGGCCGCGCGGATGCCCGCCCGTCTTGTCCGAAATGCCGGCAATCGCCGCTTCCAGCAACGGCGTCGTGCGCTCGTTGAAGGTCGAGATGCGGACATAGCCGATGTCATTGTCGTCGAGGCTCCAGGTCACCGACTTCTGCTGGATCACTTCGCGGGTCAGGGACACGTCGAACGGGTCCTGGCCCTCGCGCAGGATGGTGATGGTCAGCGAGGAGCCCTTCTCGCCGCGCATTTCCTTGACCGCATCGTTCAGCGTCTGGCCCATGATCGGCCTGCCGTCGATGGCGGTAATCAGGTCGCCCGGCTCGATGCCGGCGCGGCTGGCCGGGGAATCGTCCATCGGCGAGATCACCTTCACGAAGCCGTCTTCCATCGTCACTTCGATGCCGAGGCCGCCATATTCGCCGGAGGTCTGTACCTGCATCGACTTGAAGTCATCGGCATTGAGATAGCCGGAATGCGGGTCGAGCGAGGTCAGCATGCCGTTGATTGCAGCCTCGATCGCCTTCGGCTCGTCGATTTCGGTGACATAGTCCTGACGTGTGCGGGCAAGGATTTCGGCGAACAGCTCCAGCTGCTGATAGGTCACGGCGCGCGGGTCGGGGTTCGAACTGTTCACTTCCTGCGGCCAGGCCAGCGAAGACAGGCCGACGGCTGCGGCGCCGAGAACCAGTCCGACCCCGGTGCCCATCAGAAGTGATCTCATGTTCAATACCTCTTTCATCTGCGCCTCACCCGCCGCGCGGCATCCAGTCTGCCGGATTTTTCACCGCGTCGCCAAGTCTCAATTCCATATTCAGCTCAGGCAGCGGGTCGGCCCGGTCCGGCATGCGGCCCACCGGTTCTCCGCCGGCCACGGACTGGCCTTCGGTGACGTAGATACGGCTCATTCCGGAAAGAATAACATGGTAGCCGTCACTCGTCCGCAAAATTAACATTGAGCCATATGAGCGGAATGGACGCGCATATTCCACGGTTCCGGCCACCGGCGCCGTGACCTGCGCCTCGGCACGGGTCTGGAACGTGATCCATTCGGTCTTGCCACCGGTCGGCAGGCGGTCGCCGAAACTGTAGAGCACATTGCCGGTGACGGGCGGCCGGAGCGCGCCGAGTTCAGCCGTGCCGAGCGGCCGCGTCGCCGGACGGGCTGCCGGACGGGGCGTCGGGGCTGCCGGGCGCGGTGCGGCCGGCCGTGTGGCCGCAACCTTCGTCGGGCGCGCGGACGGCTTCGCGCCGGGCGCCGGCGGTGCGGTGGATTCGAGGGCCGCCAGCAGGCCGCGCAGCGTGTCGGCCTTCTGCGCCAGCTCCGCCGTCTCCGATTTCAGCGCCGCAATGTCGCCGGACAGGTCCTCGAACTGGCCGCGCTTTGCCGCGGCGAGCCGTTCGATCTCGACCTGTTTCAGCGCCAGCGTCGCCTCGGCCGCATCAAGGCGCGCCTTCTCACCGCGGATCCGCCGCTCCAGCGTATTCATCTCGTCGATTTCGGCGCGCACTTCGTCGGTCTGTTCGGCAAGACGCGGCGTGGTCACGCTCATCACGATGGCCCGGCGCACCGCCTCGTTCGCCTTGCCGGGCGAAACCACCAGCGCCGGCGGCTTCCGCCGGTTCGACACGGCCAGCGCCGCCAGCAGGTCTTCCAGCGCCTTCTGGTTCTCGAGCAACCGCATCTGGGCCGCCACCCGCCGCGTGCCGAGATCGGCAAGGCTCTTTTCGGCTTCGACGGCCTGTTCCTCGCGGCGCTGGGACTCCATGGCCGCTGCGATCAGGTCGGCATCGATATTCCGGATGTCGGTCTGCGTCTCGTCGCCGCTTGCCTGCAGGGCGGCCAGTTTCCGCTCGGCGGCCTGCTTTTCGGCTTCCAGCGCATTCAGCTGTTCGCGGGTGAACGTGTCTGGCGCGGCGGCTGCCAGCAGCAGCACGGCCGCCGGCAGCGCCCCAAGACGCAGCAACGTTCGCAGGACCTGTCTCATCCGGCCATCATTGCCCGAAGAGCATGACCCCAACATTAACCAGCCTGCCCCGTCGCCCGTTCCAGCGCGGAAATTTCGTCGCCGATCAGGGCAAGCAGCACGCCGTGTTCGTCCGGACGAAAGGCCGGATGGTCGAGGCAGGCGTGCCGGATCGCCGCCAGCACGGACCGGAACGCAGCATCCTCCGGCAACGCCGTCCCCTCCCCCAGCGCGTGCAGCACGTCGTTTCGCGCATCGATGACGGCGGCGATGCCGCGTTGCGCCTCTCCGGAGAGGTCCAGCCGCTCGGGCGGGTTCAGAAATTCCGGTGACCGCGCCCGCCGCAGGAGCAGCACTACGGGACCGAGGCGCCCCGGCCGCGACGGGTCTTCCGCATCCTCCGCCGCAGCGCTCTCATAGCCGGACAGCGCCGCCACCAGGGCAGCCTGCAGCGCCGAGACGAGACCGACGGCCACCCAGCGCCGGCGGGCGGCATCCTCCGCCGCGCCATCATATTCACGGGCGGCGAGCTTCAGGCCCTCCAGCACGGCGCCGAGCGCCGGTGCGATCCGCCCGTGCGCCGGCACGGCGCGTCACTCACCGCTGCCTGCGCCTTTCCGGAAGTCCCAACCGGACTCGGCGGCAAGATAGGCAAACGCGGCATAGACAGCGACATTCTGGCGGAACGCTTCGGGGTCGATCTTGTCGAACGTGTCGTCCGGCGTGTGGTGATAGTCGAAATAGTCGCGCCCGTCCTGATAGGGCGTCACCACCGGAACCCCGGCATCCCTGAGGCCGCCAATGTCGGACGAGCCATGGGCCTCATTGTCGCCCGGCACCACGCCCAACGGCACCAGCACCGACTGCATCGCCTTGGCATAGTCCATCGCGCCTTCGCCGAAGCGTGTCTGGAATTTCCAGATCCGGTCCGCGCCGAAATCGCTCTCGGCGGCCAGCACATGCTTGCCTGCCTCCTCCGCATGCTGACGGGTATAGGCATCGCCGCCGAACAGGCCGGGCTCTTCAGAACCGAACAGGACCACCCGGATCGTGCGGTCCGGTGTTCCCGGCAGTGCGTCGATCAGCTTCGCCGCGCCGACGGCAATGCCGCAGCCGGCGGCATCGTCGATGGCTCCTGTGCCGAGATCCCAGGAGTCGAGGTGGCAGCCGAGCAGGACGATCTCGTCCTTGTGCGCTCCGCCCTCAATCTCGGCGATGACATTGCCGGACGGCGCCGACTCGGCCGTATCCACCGCAATGTCGAGGTTCACCGTCACCGGCCCCCGCGCGAGGAGGCGTGTCAGCTGGTCCGCATCCGGCGGCGAGAGCGCTGCGGCCGGCAGCTCGCCCATCGGCACGTGGTGGCCATCCGGTGCGGTCAGGTCGCTCTGGGCGCCTGCATGCGGCTGGCGGTGGTGATCGGTGCCGACGGAGCGGATCAGGCAAGCGACCGCGCCCTTGGCGGCGGCGACCGTGTGGCAATTGCCCCGCTTCTGCACGGCGAGGCCGTAGCCGGAACCGTCCTGCGTCTTGTACATCGGCTCGTCGATGAAGACGATCTTGCCGGCTACATCTGTGTCAGTGGCGGCCTGCAGGTCGGCCAGCGTCCCGAACCGCACAACCTCCGCCTCGAGCCCGCCCTCCGGCGTCGGCCGGCTGCCGCCCAGCGCAGCGATGACCATGTCCTGCGTATGGGGGCCGAGCACGGTCAGGTGTTCATGCTTGCGGGCCCAATAGGGAATCTCGAAACTGTCGACGCGGATATTGGTAAAGCCCAGCGATTTCAGCTCGCTCACCGCCCAGTCGCGGGCCCGTTGTTCCGCCGGCGATCCGGCCAGCCGCTGGCCGACCTCGGTGGTCAGGTCCTCGACGAACTGGAGGCCGACTTCGTCCGTCTTCGCCGCCTCGGTCAGCTGCTTTGCCGTCGCCAGCAGCGCAGCATCGTCCGCGGCGGCGGGCTCGGCAGAGGCAGGACCCGTCAGGCAAAGCGCAAGCGCGCCTAGGGCGAGGAAGGAAACAGGTTTCATGGGGAGGATCTCCGGTCTGGCTGGGCGGGACGCTAAGCCAAACCGGCGCCGAACGGAACCCGCCGGGCGCTCAGCCGCGCCTGGCGCGCCAGTCGTCGGCACTCTGGCCGTAAACATCCCAGCGGATCTCCGCGAACGGTGCCGGGGCCTGCGCCTCGCGCAGCTTGCGGGCGCCGAGGGATTCCGCCAGCCGGATGGACGGCGCGTTGAGCGGATCGATGCAATGGATCACCTCGTCCCAACCGAGAATGTCGACGGCATAGTCGATGGCGGCCGACACGCCTTCGCGGGCATAGCCCCTGCCCTGCGCCCCTTTCGTCAGGCCGTAGGCGATTTCGGTGCCCGGCCAGCCTTCCGGTTGCCAGGGCCCGAGCCGCCCGATCCAGTTTCCCGTCGACTTCTCGATCACCGAGAACATGGAATAGCCGCGGATCGTCCAGGCCCCGGTCAGGACACAAAGGCTCCGCCACACGGCCGAAGGCTCCATCACGCCGCCGATGAAGCGGGCCGTCTCAGCGTCCGCCATCATCTCGCACATGAACGGAAAATCCTCCGCCTTCGGAGGGCGGAGGATCAGCCGTTCTGTTTCAAGGGTCGGGCCGATAATGGCCATGAAATTCCCTATGCGAGCGAGGGCTCGATTTCCTTGCAGGCCGCGATCAGGCCCTGCACGGCCGCGACGGATTTCGCAAACATGGCGGACTCGTCGGCATTGAGGTCGAACTCGACGACCTTTTCTGCGCCGCCGGCACCGATCAGGGCCGGCACGCCGACATAGATGCCGTTCACGCCATACTGGCCATCGCAATAGGCCGCGACGGGCAGGACGCGCTTCTGGTCCTTGAGGTAGGCCTTGGCCATCGCGATGCCGGATTCGGCCGGGGCGTAATAGGCAGAGCCGGTCTTCAGCAGGCCGACGATCTCGCCGCCGCCCTTGCGGGTGCGCTCGACGATAGCGTCGAGTTCGGCCTGGCTCATCCAGCCCTGCTTGACCAGTTCCGGCAGCGGCAGGCCTCCGACCGTCGAGTGGCGCACCATCGGCACCATGTCGTCACCATGGCCGGCCAGCGTCCAGGCATGGATGTCGGCCACCGAAACGCCGGTCTTCTCGGACAGGAAGTAGGCAAAGCGCGAGCTATCCAGCACGCCGGCCATGCCCACCACCTTGTTCGCGGGCAGGCCCGAGAACTGCTGCAGGGCCCAGACCATCGCGTCGAGCGGGTTGGTGATGCAGACGATGAAGGCGTTCGGCGCATGGGCGGCGATGCCCTCGCCCACCGACTTCATGACCTTGAGGTTGATGCCCAACAGGTCGTCGCGGCTCATGCCGGGCTTGCGCGGCACGCCGGCCGTCACGATGCAGACGTCGGCGCCGGCGATGTCGGCATAGTCATTCGCGCCCTTCAGGCTGACCGAGGCATTGTAGACGGGCGTCGACTCGGCGAGATCCAGTGCCTTGCCCTGCGGGATGCCTTCCGCGATGTCGAACAGGACCACATCGCCCAGCTCCTCGCGGGCGGCGATATGGGCGAGCGTGCCCCCGATCATGCCGGAACCGATCAGGGCAATCTTCTTGCGGGCCATGGGCGAAATCTCCTCGTGATGCGTTGGAAACCAGATGGCGGGACCGTTAGCCGAGGCCGGGCCGTTTCGCAATGCAGCAAACAAAAAGCCCCGCCTGTGGGCGGGGCTTTCGCGTGATTGTGATGGCGGCGCTCTAGCGGCGTGACATCAGCGACAGGATGAACTGGAACATGTTGACGAAGTCCAGGTAGAGGCTGAGCGCCCCATAGGTCGTCGCCACGGAGATCGCCCGGGCATTGCCCTCGATGGCGAAATACATGTTCTTCAGGCGCTGCGTGTCCCAGGCCGTCAGGCCGGCGAACAGCAGGAGGCCGATGACCGAGATCACCAGGCTCATCATCGACGATTTGAACAGGAACATGTTCAGGATCGAGGCGACGATGATGCCGATCACGCCCATGATCAGGAAGGTGCCGAAGGGCGACAGGTCACGCTTCGTGGTGTAGCCCCAGAGCGACAGGCCGCCGAAGGCGATCGCCGTCGTCAGGAAGGCTTTCGACACCATCAGCATGCCGTCCGGCTGGCGGGCATAGACATAGACGATGGCGCCCATGGACACGCCGATCAGCGAGACGACGGACCAGTAGACGAGATTGGCGGCCAGCGGCGACGGGTTGCGCATCGCCATGCCCGAAAGCAGCAGGATCGCCAGCGGCGCGAACATGATCACGATGCCGAGCGGACCGGTCAGCAGGGTCAGCGTCACGCTCTCCGGAACCAGGGCGCCGACGGAATAGGCAATGCCCGCCGTCAGCAGAAGGCCCAGTGCCATCTTGTTGTAGACGCCCAGCATGAAGGACCGCAGCCCCTCATTGACCGACATATCCATCGAGCCCCTGCCGGTCTGCGGCGAATAAGCGCGATTGAATTCATTCATAGCTTTTCAGCCCTTTCATTTTGTCCGGCCGATGAAATCGTCCGGCTCCTGCGCGGAATATGGGAAAGACAGGCCCCGCGCGCAAGCAAAACCGGTCTCTCCTTAAACTTGTTTTAATGCACGCCTGAGTCGCATCGCGCGGGTTCACTTTCCGGGGGATAAGCGAATATTTGGGTCAATGGCACGCAATGTCTGTAATATACTACAGTTATATTTTCGACTCTCGAAGTAAACGTCAGATATCGGCCGTCTTCCCTTCGCCTTCACAAGGCTTATGTGGAGAAATTCATTGACTCGTTCTTGCCCGGGGATAATCTTTGTAAACTGGCGCGATTCCAGCAGTGGGGGCGCCTTGGTACTAAGGGGATGACAATCATGGCAGACGCATCGGCATACGCCGACAATATCAAGAAGTATGCGAACGGCTATAATCAGGCCGCCGCAGAAAAAATCGTGGGACATCTGGGAATCGCACTGCGCAACAAGGACAGCTCGCTCGTCGCCTGCAGCGATCAGGGCGAATTGGACCGGGTGCGCGAAAAGTGGTGCCGCGGAAAGCTGGGCCTGTCGCAGAACCAGGCCGAGCTCGATGCCGGCATCAAGGCCATCTGCGACAAGTTGAGCGCAGAGGGCGGACAGAAATCGCGCGTCACTTTCTACTATCTGCTTGCTGAACACTTCGGCAAGCTGGGCGAACTCGCCGGCTGAAGCCGTCCGGATAAGTAATCGTCAGGAGGAACCCGGCCCTGCGCGGCCGGGTTTTCTTCTTTCGCCAATCGCTGCAAACAGCTTCCATGTACCGCCTGTTCGCCGCCCTGCCCGTGCCCGAAGACCTGCATGACGGCCTCCTCGCCCTGCAGGACGACCTACCCGGCGCCAGCTGGCGGCCGGCGGAGAATTTCCACATCACGCTGCGCTTCTTCGGCGACCTCAGCCACGCCGAAGCGCGCGACCTCGACGAGTTGCTGGGAGAGATCCGTTGCCGCCCGTTCGAGATAAGCCTCGAGGGCACCGGCTGGTTCGGCCGGCGCGAACCCACCGCCGTCTGGGCGCGGGTGCGGGAAAGCGACGAACTCCGCAGCCTCTCGGCCCAGTGCGAACGTGCCGCCCGGCGCCTCGGCCTCGACCCCGACCGGCGGCCGTTCACCCCGCACGTCACCCTCGCCTATTGCCACGCAACGCCGCTCGACGATGCCCGCCGCTGGACCGAGAAGCACCACGCCTATCGCGCCGGCCCGTTCTGGGCAGACGCCTTCCACCTCTATTCCAGCCACTCATCGAAAGGCCGCCCCAGCCGCTACGAAGCAGAAGCGGATTACGTGCTGGAGGCATGACAGCGAATGCAGCGCCGGGCGCCTCTGCTAGTTCGGCGGCCCGTCCGGCGCCACGACGACACCGGGCCGCGGAATAACCTGGTAGTCCTGTACGGCGGCGGCCCATGTCTGGCCGAGGTCGGGGTCTTCCGACACGCTCGCCCGTTCGAGAGCCCGCCAGACGATTTCCTCCGGCGCCGGGGGCGCGGTCGATGAATTGCCAACGACACGCCCTCCCGTCTGGCTGTCCTGCACCTGACGATGAATATCTTTTGCCACCTCGTCCGGAAGGACGATGGCAACCAGCTGTCCCTTGCCAAATGGTGGGGCCACCCGGACCGTGTATTCATCGCCCGGAATGGATACAGCCTTGCCCGGCGTCACACGCGCATCCTCATCACCAAAGATGTCCGGAAAGAGCATGCTCAGCTGTCCTGATGCATCGATATCCAGCACCATGAGTTCCCCCGGGATCCGCGGCGTGACTTTGATCTGAAGGTCGCTTCCGTCCACAAGCACGGTCGAGGGAACACCATTCTGGCTGATCTGGACTTCGACGCCGGACTCGCTGCCGCGCAGCAGGTCCACGAGGTTCGCTGCCGTCCGCCTCACCACCTGGGCGCTGGTCTCGCGGTCCGGATAGACGAACACCGCGTCCGGCACATTGGCGGCAATGAAGTCCCTGACCGCGGAAATCCGTGTGCCGAAGGTCGCAACATCCCGGCTGCATCCGATCCCCCAGCTGATCAGGCCGACCTGATAGGCATTGCCCCCATCGTCCAGGGCAGCGATCGGGCTGCCGGACGCCCCGGTGCAGGTGACCTTCGATGCATCGGCGGCAACGTCATTCCCGATGCAGATAAAGCCACTTCCGATATCCACGTCGTCCCTGACGCCTGCAAGACAGGATTTGGTGTCGAGCGCGGGCGATGCCGATTGAAGCGCAACCCGGGACTGGGCCATGGCAGGCCGTCCCTGACTCGTGAAATTCACGACGCGCGGCCGGTCATCCCCGGACAGCATGCCGAATCCGGCAACAAAGGCGATGCCAGCGTCCGTATCCGGATCGGAATTGAACGACCCCGACAGGCGGGACACGGCACCGCTCCAGGGGCGGTCCAGCCTGAGAATGGCAATGTCATTCCTTGATGCGCTCCAATCGTCGTTCCCGTCGCCATGACGAAACGGAACGAAAGCCGGATGTATGATGACGTCATCTATGCCGAATACATTCGACGGCTGAACCTCAGCCAGGTCCACCGTACCAAGAACCACTTCCGTCTGGCTGCGCGGTCGCCATTCCCACCCGTCCGCATTCCGCTGGGCAGATTGTTCCAGGCAGTGGGCCGCCGTGATCACATACATCCGGCTGATCGCGGTGACGTCACAGGCGTACATGTACCCGCCATTTCTCTGGGCCATGCGGAGTGTCCCGAGGAACGGCCACTTGCTCGCCGGCAACGGGGTTGCAGACACGAGGCTTTCACGGGCATCGGCGCGTACCTTCACGACGTCAGCCGCAGACGCCCCGGCGCTTGCATCGGCATCGCCGGTCTCGAACTGCGTCAGCAGGCCCTTGGCGGCGCCGGAGAACCGGCTTGTTGGATAGGCATCGAGGAAGCGCCGGTATTCCTGCGCCGTATTGGCGAGGCTTGCCGTCTGCCAGGCCTGCAGCTCTTCCTTGTCGGCCGCGGTCAGCACCGCCCCGCCCGCATCGTCCGGGCACCCGTTGAAGCAGAATTTCGAATAGATGCGGTTGATGAATTCGGGATACTGCACCCGCCCGTCCTTCGCCGTCGCCTGCGCCACGTCGACCTGCGTGCGGGAGAAGACTTCCGAGGCAAGCAGCTTCGGCTGGACCAGCCGTTTTGCGAGCGACGGGGCATAGACGCCCTCCTCGGCCGTCTTGCCGGCGGCCGTGGCATAGGCAACGCCCATGTCGAGCGCCGCGCTCACTGGTTTCAGCCCCTTCCCGGATCCCGACGCCGACTTGGAAATCTCGTCGAAAACCGGCTCGTCCCGGCAGGCGTCGACGACGACGAAGGCAATCTTCGGGCGGGTCTTCTCCAGCGCATCGATCAGCTGCTGCAGCGCAATACCGCCGAAGGCGAGGTCGCCCGCCGACTCGATGTCCGCATCCGTCCCGAGGAGGTAATTGTCCTGCACTTCCGGATCGGGGTCCTGCACCCCGTGCCCGGTATAGTAGATAAAGCCCACCGCATCATCGCCGGCGGCATCCAGCCTGCGCCAGTAGTTCTGGAAGGTCTTGCTCAGCGACCGCGCGTCGAGATCACCTTCCATGTCCACATCGAAGCCGATCTGTTCGAGCGCATGGCGGATCTGCTCTGCCTCGTCACGGGTCTGCGTCAGCTTGCTGAGCGATTGGTAGTTCGACTGCCACACCACCAGCGCAAGACGGCGCTCGCCCGGATCGGCTGATGCGACCGCCACCGGCGCCGCTGCGGTTTCCGCCGATGGGGTCGGCGCAGCCTCGGCGGCGCGCGCGTCAGCGGCCTTTGTGGCGGCCGGCTCCCGCCGCAGCGCGGGAACGCCGCTCCCGGGGACGAACGCGACATAGGCTGCCACTGCACACGCACCAGCAACGACCAGCAGCGTCACCCAGATCCAAAGGCGTCCCATCCCGTTCTGTTAACCGAACCGGGCGGCAGAGTCATGCCGGTTTCTGGGCCAGGTTGCTGGCGGAAGAGTTCTGGGCGCAGGGGAATTGGGGGAGTGGTGCCGCTAAGGTGACTTGAACACCTGACCCTCGCATTACGAATGCGATGCTCTACCAGCTGAGCTATAGCGGCTTATCCAGTCCGGAGGGCGCCGTCATACCGGCAGACGGGCCGGATCGCAAGCCGGTTTTGCCAGACCTGCCAGCCCCGCCCCAGTCCACGCGTCAGTCATCGTCCGGCGCGTAATCGAGCGGCGGGGTGAGCGGACGGTCGGGCGCTTTCGGCGCCGGTGCCGGCTCTTCCTCCTCGGGCCCCGGAAGGGCCGGCACCCGCCCGGCTTCCAGTTCCCGTCCATACGATTCATAGCGCGGGTGGATGAGCTCGCCGACATCGCCGAACGTGTAGACCAGCCGCGCCCAGCCAGCCTTGTCATAGTCGAAGGCATTGCCCTTGGGGTCGATGTCCGACCAGTCCGGCTCGCGCGAGGCCGACACCGCCATCCGGCCCCAGCGATTGGCTTCGGACGTATCGCCATAGCCCTTCAGCGCCCGCTCCATCAGCAGGCAGAGCCGCGCCGTCGGGTTCTCCTCCACCAGCAGGGCGAGCGACCGGATCGCGCCGACCCAGTCCGCCTTGTCCATCGCGATCTCGGCGGCGAGGATCCGGCTTTCCCGGTGGTTCGGATGCGTGTTGATCAGCGCCTGCAGGCGGCCGGCGATATTGGCGGCCGTATCCTGCGGCACGAGGCGGCGGGAAAGCTGCGCCAGCGCCGGATGCGGCCGCGCCTTCCAGCCGAGTTCCAGCACGCCCTGCGCCGCCTTGGCCTTGCCGTCCGTCATCAGCGCCCGCGCCCCATGGAACGCCGCCGGCGGGAAAGCGGGCGCGGCGCGGATCGCTTCCGCCAGCGCTTTCTGCGCATCCACCTTGCGGTCATGCGGCAGGCCGACGGCCCGCGCCGTGTGCAGCACCGCCCGGCGCCGGCGCAGACTGTCGCCCGAGATCGAGCCGCGCTTCTCGCCGGTCAGCAGCGTGTCGAGCGCCTTCTCCCACTCCCCTTTCGAGACCTGCAGGTCGAACAGGGAATTGAACGGCCAGTCGGCGGAGGATTTGAGCGCGAGGGCCTCTTTCGCCCGCGCCTCCGCCGTCAGCTGGTCGCCACGCTCGGAAGCCGCGGTCGCGGCGCCGCGGAGGCCCGCGAGCTGTCCGCCCGGCAGACGGGTCAGCTGGCCCCAGGCCCGCTCGGCGCCGGCCCAGTCATTATTGGCCTCGGCGGCGCGCGCCTCCAGCAACAGTTTCAGCCGCTCGTCCTCGGCATGTTTCGCTGCCTTGCGGGCCAGCTTCAGCGCCGCATCGGCATCGCCCGCCTCGGCAGCCAGCAGGCCCTCGGTCAGGGCCGAGTTCGCCTTCTTCGCCTTCGACCGCCGGCGTGACCGGCTGATCCGGCCCGGCAGCACGAACAGGCCGGAGAGGATCCACCACACCGCGGCAATCAGTGCACTGAGGAACAGCACGCCGACCACTGCAAGGCCCGCCTTGATGCGCACCTCCTCCTGCCCCACCGGCACGGTCACCTCGCCCGGCAGCGTAAAGGCCCACCAGCCGAGCGCCAGCACGGCGACAACCATCAGCAGGATCACGAGGAAGACGATGATACGGTTCATTGGATGTCGGATCCCCCCTCCGCCAGCAGGCGCCGCAGCGCTTCCAGCGAAGTTTCAAGACTGATGCGCCGCTTTGCGGCTTCGGTCCATGCGGCCATTTCCGCGGCCGGTGGCCCGTCGAGCCGCCCGGTATAGGTCACGGCGCCGGCAAGGTCGCCGTCCTGCAACGCATCCTCGGCGCGTGACAGCAGCGCGAACGGATCGCCATCATCCGTCCCGTCCGCCTTGCGCACGGTGACGGCCCCGCCGAACACGCGGTTGAGCCAGCCGAACCGTCCTTCGTCGCCGGCCGGCACGGCCCGGCGGGCCGCCTCGCTCGCCTTGGCAAACTCATCGCTCAGCGCCGCCAGGGTCGGCGCGCCGGTCTCGGCCACGGGCCCCAGCTGGCGGACCGCATCCAGCTTCGGCAGCGCCGTACGCAGCGTGTGGTAATCGTTCCCGAACGGCAGGCCGCGCCGCGAGGCTGCCTCGATGCCGGACAGCGCCAGCGCCGCCTCCGCCAGCGTGCTGGCCGAGGCCGCCGCCGCGCGGGCATCTTCCTCGCCTGTCTGGGCACGCCGCACGACGTCGGCGAGCGACTGGCCCTGACTTGCCTGTTCGGAAGCGGCCTGCTGCAGCCGGGCAACTTCAGCCTCCAGCGAGGCGATCCGGTCCTCATCGTCCGGCGGGGCCGGGCGGGCTTCGACCTGGTCGAGCCGCGCCGACAGCGCCGCCACGGACCGGCTCAGCGCTTCCGGCGCCGCGCCGTCTCCGGCCGGGGCCGTCTCCAACGCCTTCAGGCGTGCCTCGATGCCGGAAAGATCGACCTTGCCGCTTCCGGGCGCCGCCTTGGCCAGCGACGTGATCCGCTGGTCCAGCGCATCGACTTCGCTCCGGATATCGCCCGATCCCAGCGAGGCCTGTTCCAGTTTGTCGAGCCGCGCAGCGAGCGCACCGAGGTCGGCCGGCGCGATGCCGCCTGCCTCTGCCCTTGCCGGTTTCAGCCGGTCGGCGCCGATCCCGATCGCCCCGCCGGCCAATGCCGCGATCAGGCTGAGCACGCCCGCGCCCAGCCATCCGGGCCCGGCGCCCCGGCTTTTGCGGCGGCCGGATTTCGTCTCTTCCTCGGGGGCCGGCTCGAAGTGTGCATCGATCGGCTCCGTCGACTGGACAGGCGCTTCAGGGGAAGAATCGTCACTCATCTGGAGTCGGGTTTACAGCGATCCTCTGGCCAAAGGAACCGGCGGGTTCAGAGGCCGAGCATGGCGGTGTCGAGGGCCTCCAGCAGCGCATCCTCGTTCGGTGCGGCCGCCTTGACGATGGCCGCAGCACCCGACTCCCGCAGCGGCCAAGCCGCCGCATCCGAAATCGCAACGATCACGGCGTTGCCGGGATGGGTCCACACCTCTGAGAAGACCGCCGCGCCCTTGGCAGAATGGACCAGCACGAAGCAGCGCCCGGCCGCCAGCGCTGCGGCGGCCTCCGGCGACAGCGCGCCGGTGGGCCGGGTTTCGTAGAGCGCCTCGAAGCGCGCGCCCAGCCCAGCCGCCATCAGCCGCGCGACCAGCGCGCCTGCGGCCGCCTCATTGGCAACGTGCAGGATGCCGCCCGTTCCGGCCGGCAGGGCAGCGATCATCTCCGCCGCAAGGTCCTCCGCATCGCCCGCGCCTTCATGGACGTCCGCAAAGCCCGCCCTGCGGGCCGCTTCCGCCGTCGACGGGCCGACGCACCAGGCCCTTCCCTGCCGCCAGCCGGTCGCCGCCGCGAAGAAGCGGACGCCATTGGCGCTGGTGAACACGATATGGGACACGCCCTCCGTCTCCGGAACGGCGCCTGCGATGGGCGCAAGTTCCAGCATGGGGCAAGGGATGGCCTTCAGGCCCCTCGCCTCAAGCCGGGCCACGGTTTCAGAGGCGCCCGGCTCGGCGCGGGTCACGATGACCGGCGCGCTTACCATTCGTCCCGGAAGGCCGGCAGCTCGCCGCCCGCCTGGCGCCGGACGATGCGGGCGATCTCCTTGCCCAGCGCCTCGAGCTGGACCGCGCTCGCGCCCTTGCGGCAGAGGCCTTCCGCGCTCCACCGCATCGACCCGTCCATGGCCAGCACTTCGCCGACCAGCTTCCAGTCCTCGCCCTCGTCGAACATGTGCGCCGCAATCGGCGTCCGGCACGATCCGTCGAGCGCCAGAAGGAACGCGCGCTCCGCCATGGCTGCTTCCCAGGTCGGCTTGTGGTTGAGGCTGCGCACGACTGCGGCCGCCTCGCTGTCCATGTCCTCGCGGATCACCACACCGATGATCCCCTGCGCAGCAGCCGGCAGCATCTCGGACAGCGGGATCGGGCTTGCCACCTCCTGCATGCCGAGCCGCGTCAGCCCCGCCATGGCGAGATAGGTCGCATCCGCGAGCCCCTCTTCCAGTTTCCGCATCCGGGTCGCGACATTGCCGCGGAAGGTGACGATCTCGAGATCAGGGCGCAGGGCCCGCGTCTGCGCCTCCCGCCGCAGCGAGGCCGTGCCGACTTTCGCGCCTTTCGGCAGGTCCATCAGGCTCCTCGCATGCGGCGACAGGAAGCCCTCGCGCGGGTCCTCCCGCTCCGGGAAGGCCGCGAACACCTGCCCGCCCGGCAGGACAGACGGCACATCCTTCAGGCTGTGCACCGTGACATCCACCTCGCCCCGGTCGAGGGCCGCGTCGAGTTCGCGGGTGAACAGGCCCTTGCCGCCGGAATTGATCAGCCGCTCGGTCGTCAGCTGGTCGCCGGAGGTCGTGAAGGTGACGATCTCGCCCTTCATCGCACCGCCCGAATTGGCTGCGATGGCGGCGGCGACGTGGTTGGCCTGGAACAGCGCCAGCGGCGAACCGCGGGTGCCGATGCGGAGGATGCGGGGCTCAGTCATGTCCCTCCCCTAGCCGGACTGGAGCGGCTTGCCAATTGACACGGGGCCGCGGAACGGGAATACAGCGTCTTATCGTTTTTCAACAAATCCCCCCATCGGAGTTTTCCCATGATCAGAACTGCCGTTTCGGCCCTTGCCCTTGCGATGGCCCTTGCTGCCTGCGGCAAGCCGGCTGCCCCGACCCCGACCCACCAGGTCACCGCCGAACAACAGGCCGAGATCAGCAAGCAGCTGAACCAGTGGTTCGACGACAAGTATGAGGAATACCTGCAGTTCAGCCCGATCCAGCTGACCTTCCTCGGCCGCAAGGACCAGAACGACAAGATCGACTGCTTCACCCTCGAATGCCAGGACAAGCTGCTCGCCTT
This sequence comes from Hyphomonas sp., assembly GCA_020638455.1. Taxonomy (GTDB): domain Bacteria; phylum Pseudomonadota; class Alphaproteobacteria; order Caulobacterales; family Hyphomonadaceae; genus Hyphomonas. Next base: position 811,597 of record JACKIK010000001.1, read on the forward strand.
CCAGAAGGCCGCGCTGGCGGAGATGAAGTCGAAGTTCAACTACGACGACCTCTCCGACGAGGACAAACTGTCCTGGGACATCTTCGAATACCAGGAACAACAGGCCGAGCGCGCCGCAAAGTTCCGCTACAACGGCTTCGTCTACGACCAGATGAACGGCCCGCAGGGCTTCGTCCCGCAATTCCTGATCAGCTTCCACCAGGTCGACACGCCGGACGATATGAATGCCTACATCTCGCGCATCCGCGAATCCGCCCGCGCCCTCAACGAAGCGACGGACGTGGCGAAGGAATCCGCCGCCCGCGGCGTGCACGCCCCGAAATTCGCCTATGAAGGCGTGATTGACCAGTCGAAGAAGGTCATCACCGGCGCTCCGTTCACGGACGGCGAGGACAGCGCCATCTATGCCGACGTGAAGTCCGAACTCGCAACGCTCGTCGCCGACGGCAAGATGAGCCAGGAAGACGCCGATGCGATGCAGGCCGAAGCAGCCGAGGCGCTGAAGACGGACTTCAAGCAGGCCTATGACAACATCATCGCCTTCGCGACGGCCGACATGGCGAACTCGCCGGACTCGACCCAGGCCGTCGGCGCCTTCCTGCAGCCGGACGGAGAAGCCTATTACAATAACCTGCTCGAGCAGAACACGACGACCACGCTGACCGCCGACGAGATCCACAATATCGGCCTCAGGGAAGTCGAACGCATCCACGGCGAGATGGAAGCGATCAAGGACCAGGTCGGTTTCCAGGGCACGCTCAAGGAATTCTTCCAGATGATGCGCGACTCGAAGGATGACGAGCGCTTCTATTATCCGGACACGGATGCCGGCCGTCAGGCCTATCTCGACGATGCCACCGCCGTGATCGACAACATCAAGACCAAGCTGCCCGACTTCTTCGGCATCCTGCCCAAGGCGGACATCGTGGTGAAACGCGTCGAACCCTTCCGCGAACAGCCGGGCGCCGCGCAGCACTACTTCCCCGGCACGCCGGACGGCTCGCGTCCCGGCACCTATTATGTCCACCTTGCCGACATGAAGGCGTTGCCGAAATCCGAGCTCGAAGTGATCGCCTATCATGAGGGCATTCCCGGCCACCACATGCAGATCTCGATCGCGCAGGAACTCACCAATGTGCCGAAGTTCCGCACGCAGGCGGGCTTCACCGCCTATGTCGAGGGCTGGGCGCTCTATTCCGAATGGCTCGCCAAGGAATTCCCGGGCACCTATCAGGATCCGTATTCCGAATTCGGACGTCTCGGCTCCGAGATGTGGCGCGCCATCCGCCTCGTGGTCGACACCGGCATCCACACCAAGGGCTGGACCGAGGACCAGGCGATCCAGTACTTCCTCGACAATGCCGCCATCACCGACGCGCAGGCCAAGTCCGAAGTCGAACGCTACATCGTGATGCCGGGCCAGGCGACGTCCTACAAGATCGGCATGATGAAGATCCAGGAACTGCGCAGGAAGGCCGAGACCGAGCTGGGCGACAAGTTCGACATCCGCGGCTTCCACGACACCGTGCTCGGCGGCGGCGCCCTGCCGCTGGACCTGCTCGAACGCCGCGTCGACCAGTGGATCGCCAGCCAGAAGGCCGCCTGATCCGCTAGCGCCGTTCAGGCAACGCGAGGGCAGGGCTTGCCATGCGCAGGCCCTGCCCTACGCTTTCGGGGCGAACACGCAGGAGCTTCCCATGGACCTCTCCTTCAGCCCCGAGATCGAAGCTTTCCGCGCCGGCGTGCGCAGCTGGTTCGAGACGGATTTCCCGAAAGACATCATCCGGAAATACGAGGCCGGCCTGCCGCTGACGACGGCAGAGGTCCGCAAGTCCGAAATGGCCCTCGGCGAAAAGGGTTGGCTCGCGACCGCCTGGCCGGTGGACTATGGCGGCCCGGGCTGGAGCATCGAGGAGCAATACGTCTTCGACGAGGAACTCGAACGCGCCGGCGTGCCCACGGTCACCCCCATGGGCGTCGTCTATGTCGGCCCGGTGATCTACACATTCGGCTCCGACGCCCAGAAAGCGCGCTGGCTGCCCGGCATCCGCGACGGCTCGGTCGGCTGGGCACAGGGATATTCCGAACCCGGAGCAGGTTCCGACCTCGCCTCCCTGCAGTTCAGCGCGAAGCTGGAAAACGGCACCTACACGCTGAACGGCCACAAGATCTGGACCTCCGCCGCCCAGCATGCCGACTGGATCTTCCTGCTGGCCCGCACCTCGCAGGAAGAGAAGAAACAGCAGGGCATCAGCTTCATCTGCTGCCCCATCGATGCGCCCGGCGTCACGGTGAAACCGATCATCACCATCGACGGCAACCATGTCCTCAACGAGGTCCTGTTCGATGACGTGAAAGTGCCGGAGGAAAACCGCATCGGCGAGGCCGGCATGGGCTGGACCTATTCGCAATACCTGCTCGGCTTCGAACGCACCTCCTATGCCCGCATCGGCGGCAAGCGCGCCATGCTGCGGCATGTCCGCGAAGTCGCCTCCGCCACACCGGACGGCAGCGGCGCGCGCCTGCTCGACGATGCCGGCTTTGCCCGGCGCCTTGCCGAAGCCGAAATGGCCGTCGACGGCCTCGAGATGACGGTGTTCCGCATCCTCTCGGCCCTCGCGCAGGGCGGCTCGCCCGGCGATGCCGCCTCGACGGTCAAGATCCTCGCCACCGCGACGCACCAGCAGATCACCGAACTCATGGTCGATGCGGCCGGCGCCTTCACCCAGCCGCAGATGTCCTTCTGGGCCCAAATGAATGATCCCGGCGGGTCGCCCGGCCGGGATCTCTCAACCTATTTCGCCGGGCGTGCCCAGTCGATCTATGGCGGCACCAACGAAATTCAGCGCAACATCATCGCGAAGAAAGTGCTGGGCCTCTGAAGCAGGTCCGGCCCTTTAGTTGCAGCCGCAGCCGCCACCACCGTGGCCGCCATGCCCGCCATGACCGCGGCTGACGCGCTTGACCTTCTGATTGAAGGTGAAGGCCGACGCAGACGCCTGCAGCACGCCGGAATAGCGCGTACGGTCCTCGACGATGAATCCGCCGCCGCCGCCATAATAGCCGCTGCCGATGGAGGCACCGACACCGCCGGTAAAGCCGGAGAAATCATAGGCCGGGGCCGGCGGAGGCGCGACCACGCGGGTCACGACCGGCGGCGGGGGCGCAACGACGCGCGTCACCGTGCGGGTGACCACCGGGCAGACCCAGCGGTCCTGGTCGTCATAATAGCCCTTGCCGCTGGCGCAGAAGGGCTGGGCTTTCAGCGGGGTGGGGCCGCGCACAGGCTTCATCGGCTTGCCATCGGCGCCCGCAGGGGCGGCGATCAGGGCGGAAGCGAGTGCCAGAGCGGTCAGAATGTTCCATTTCGACATGGTTTTCCCCTCCAGGGCGTGTCGTCTCGTCGATCTGCACCTGACAACGCAACGTCGAGGCCAGTTTACCAATCCGACTAAAGCGAACCGGCCGGGCCGGCGCAAATGCCTTAACCCTGCGGGAGAATGTGGGGCCCGTCTCCTCGCCTCAGAAATCGTAGGCAATGCCCTTGCGTTCCCAGTCGCCGAACCGCGTCGGCTCGATCTTCGACGGTCCGCCCCGCTCATCGTCGGGAAGCGCCGCCGCGTCGGCCGCTTCGGCCGCGCGCCGGGCATCGGCTTCCTCCAGCGCCCGCTGCGCCGCTTCAGGCAGGGCCTTGCGCCGCTCGATTTCCTCCGGGGTCAGAGGGGGGATTAGGTTTCTGTCATCCGCAGGCATCGGGCTTCCCCAATCGTTAACGCTCGCCATATAGGTACAAAATTCCGGAAACATCACCCTTCCGGACATCTGTTAACGGAGTTTGCGTCTGATGGGCACCCTCAAGACCTTCATCCTGCTCGCCATGCTGACCGCCCTGTTCATGGCGGTGGGCTTCGTCATCGGCGGCACGACCGGCATGGTGATCGCCTTTGTCGTGGCGTTCCTGATGAACGTGTTTTCCTGGTGGAACTCCGACAAGATCGTGCTCCGCATGCAGGGTGCGCGCGAGGTCGATCCGGCCACCGCCTCGCCGGTGATGCGCAACTTCGTCAGCGATGTCGCCATGCTTGCCGACCGCGCCGGCCTGCCCCCGCCCCGCGTCTACATCATAGAGACCCCGCAGCCGAACGCCTTCGCTACCGGGCGCGACCCGCAGCACGCTGCCGTCTGTGCCACGACCGGCCTGCTCGGCATGTTGAACCGCGAGGAAGTCAAAGGCGTCATGGCGCACGAGCTCAGCCATGTGCAGCACCGCGACACGCTCACCATGACCGTCACCGCCACCATCGCCGGCGCCATCGGCATGCTCGCCAATTTCGCCATGTTCTTCGGCCGCAACGACCGGCAGGGCCTGCTCGGCTCGCTCGCCGTCATGATCTTCGCGCCGATCGCCGCCGGCCTCGTCCAGATGGCGATTTCGCGGTCGCGGGAATACGAGGCCGACCGGCGCGGCGGCGAGATCTGCGGCAACCCGCTCTGGCTCGCCTCGGCGCTGGAAAAGATCGAACGCGGCGCCCGCTCGACCATGAACATCCCGGCCGAGCGCAACCCGGCCATGGCGCATCTCTACATCGCCAACCCGCTGAACGGGCGCGGTGCGGACAATCTCTTCACCACGCATCCATCCACGGCCAACCGTGTCGAGGCGCTGCGCCGGCAGGCCGCCGAAATGGGCATCACCCGCGCGCCGGCCTCGCCGTCTGCCCGCCGCGAAGCCGGCCCCTGGGGCTGACATGGCATTGATGATCCGGGAGACGGGCGCATGAGCGGCGCAGCGGTCCGGCGCGCCGCCGCCGACCTTCTCGTGCTCACGCTCGAAAAGCGCCGCACGCTGGACGAGGCGATGGCGGCCTCGGAGCCGTTCGGCGCGCTGGACGGGTCCGACCGCGGCTTCGCGCGCGCCATCGCCAGCGCCGCCCTGCGGGAGCTTGGCCGCATCGATCTCGCCCTCCAGCCCCTGCTCACGCGGCCGCTGCAGGCGGTCACGCCCGCCGTGCGGGCCCTCTTGCGCACCGGCGCGGTGCAGCTCTGGCGCCTCGGCACGCCGGAACATGCCGCCGTCTCCGAAACCGTCGAAGCCGCCAAGGCCTGGCCCGAGGCGCGCTCGGGCGGCAAGTTCATCAATGCCGTGCTCCGCCGCGCCGCGGCCAGCCCGCCGGACCTCGATGCCCTGCCCGCCACCGCCATCTGGCCGGCCTGGCTGCAGGCCGCCTTCACGGACAGTCTCGGCCCGGACGGCGCAGAAGCCCTCGCCCGCGCCCAGCTGGCAGAGCCGCCCCTCTTCCTCACCGCCCGCACGGACCCCGCCGCCGTCGCCGCCATGACCGGGGGTGAGCTCATGCCCTCCGGCTCGGTCCGGGTCGGCAGCGGACAGGTCGAGACGCTGCCCGGCTACGAGACCGGCGACTGGTGGGTGCAGGACGAGGCCGCCGCCCTGCCCGTTCGCCTCCTCGCAGGATCACCGTCGCCGACAGCAGGATCACCGTCGCAGTCACCCGGATCACCGCCGGTCACCGCAATCGACCTCTGCGCGGCCCCCGGCGGCAAGACCCTGCAGCTCGCCGCCGCCGGCCTTGCCGTGACCGCGCTCGACCGCTCGAAACCCCGCCTCAAGCGCCTCGAAGAGAACCTCTCCCGCACCGGCCTTTCTGCAAAGATCATTGCAGCCGACGCCGAAACCTGGCGGCCGGCGGCGCCGGCGGACCTCGTCCTGCTGGATGCCCCCTGCTCGGCCCTCGGCACCCTCCGCCGTCATCCCGAGGGCGCCTGGACCCGCCGCGCCGAGGACATCGCCCGCTTCCCGGATGTGCAGTCCCGGCTGCTGGAAGCGGCCCACGCCATGGTCCGCTCCGGCGGCACGCTGGTCTATTGCGTCTGCACCCCGCTCAGGGCCGAAGGCGCCGATGTGGTGGATGGCGCCGTCGCGGCCGGCCTCTACCGCCGCCTCCCCATCCGGCCGGACGAGGTTCCGGGCTTTGAGGGCTGCCTCACGCCGGCCGGCGATGTGCTGTCGCTGCCGCAGGATGCAGCCGAACATGACGCATTCTTCATCTCAAGGCTCACGCCAATGTGACGCAAATCGTGGTAGTGCCTCGAATTTGCCGCTTCGGGTTCATCAGCCATTCAGAGAACCCTCGCGAAAATAAGGCCATCCACCGTGCAGGGAGCACAGACATGACTACCGTTTCCACCCTCCGCGCCACGACCGGCAAGCTTGCTGCCGGCACGTTCCTGGCGCTCAGCCTGGCCCTTGCGGGCTGCACCACCAATTCCGGCGTCGGCACGGCCTCCACCCGCTCTGTCGGCCAGGCCTCGACCGTCTACCAGGGCACGGTGACCTCCGTGCGCGAAGTCACCATCCGTCCTGACAAGTCGCTGATCGGCACCGCCACCGGCGCCGTGCTCGGCGGCCTCGCCGGCTCCGAACTCGGCGGCGGCGACAAGGCCCAGACCGCCGGCGCCATCGGCGGCGCGGTCCTCGGCGGCATCGCCGGCAACGAGGCCGGCAAGGCGGTCGGCACCCAGAAGGGCTTCGCCTACATCGTCCAGTTCTCGACCGGCGAAGTGAAGGAAATCATCCAGGGCGCCGATGTCTACATCGCCCCTGGCACGCGGGTCGACATCATCGCCGGCGCCGATGGCTGGAAACTGATCCCGAGCGGCTCCTACTGAGACGCTGGCGGACCTCGCCAATCGAAGTGAATTGCTCAGCCGGCCGCCTTGTGTGGCCGGCTGTTCCCATTTAGGGAGAGTCCATGCGTCCGGTGCTGATTTCTCCCTCCATCCTGTCGGCTGATTTCGCCTGTCTCGGGGAGGAAATCCGCGCCATCGACGCGGCCGGCGCCGACATGATCCACATCGACGTCATGGACGGCCACTTCGTGCCCAACCTGACCTTCGGTCCGCCGATCATCGAAAAACTGCGCCCGCACACCCGGAAGCCGTTCGACGTGCACCTGATGATCGCACCGGTCGACCCGTTCATCGCCGCTTTCGCCAGGGCCGGCGCGGACATCCTGACCGTGCATCCCGAAGCCGGCCCGCACCTTCACCGCACGCTGCAGGCCATCCGCGCGGCCGGCATGCGCCCCGGCGTCGCCCTCAATCCCGCCACGCCCGCCAGCGTGATCGAGCCGGTGATCGGCGATATAGATCTCGTCCTCGTCATGTCGGTCAATCCGGGCTTCGGCGGGCAGGCCTTCATCGAGAGCCAGCTGCAGAAAGTGGAACAGCTGCGCCGCATGATCGACCAGTCCGGACGCGACATCATCCTTGAAATCGATGGCGGCCTGAACGCCGAAACCGCGCCCCGGGCGATCCGCGCCGGCGTGACCGCGATCGTCGCCGGCTCCGCCGTGTTCGCAGGCGGCCCGTCCGCCTATGCCGACAATATCCGCGCGCTCCGCCCGGCTGTGCACGTCTGAACATCAGGGGATTGGACCGGTTCCGTGGCAGGTGGAGACAGCCATTCGCTCGCTGAACGGACCCGGTCCGGCACCGACGATGCCGCGCTGTGGCGCCGCTTCCGTGGCACCGGCGGCGAAGACGTCAAGATCGGCGTCCTGCAGCGCCTGAAGCAGGCCGCCCCCGCCCCACAGGGCTTCTCCCTCCACCTTGCCGATATTGTCCCGCCGGACCTCCTGCGCGGCGAAGCGCTGATGAGCGGCATCTGGCGCATCGGCATGTCGCGCATGACGCTGGCGCCCGGCGAGGACCCATGGTCGCTCGCCCTGCCCTCGAAACATGTCGCCGACCGGCTGCACCGCTTTGCCTGGCTGCCAGACCTGTTCGCGCAGGGCGCGGACGGCGCCGGGCGGGCCCGGTCGCTGGTCGATTCCTGGATCGCGGGCCATGGCCGGTTCAACGGCTTCTCCTGGCGCATCGAGCCGACCGCGGTGCGGCTGTGGAACTGGCTGCGCTGCGGTGATGCGCTGTTCGAGGCCGGCGATGAGGCAGCCTGCCGGGAACGGCTCGACTGTTATGTCCGGCAGGTCCGCTATCTCGGCGAAGTGGTCGACACGTCACCGGAGCCGAAGGCGCGGTGGAATGCGGCGGTTGTGCTGGTCGCCAATGCCCTGTGCTTCGGCGACACATTTGCGCTCGGCCCGGCAATGGACCGCCTCGATGCCGAATGCACCGCGCAGATCCTGCCCGATGGCGGCCATGTCAGCCGCGCCCCGTCACGGACGCTTGGCTGCCTGCTCCAGCTGCTGGCCCTCGACGACCTCCTCGTCCGCTCCGGCACGACAGTTCCCGACTTTTTCGGCAAGTGGATCCCGCGCATGGGCGCGATGGTCGCCTTTTTCCACGTGCCGGACGGGGCGCTCGATCCCTTCAATGACGGCGACGAATCCCGCCCCGAAGTCGTGGATGCGGCGCTTTCGCGCCTGCCCGCACCGCCGCGGCGCTTCACGTTCGCGCCGAAATCCGGCTTCCAGAAGCTCGAAAAGCACCGCCTGCGCCTCGTGCTCGACTGCGGCGAGGCGCCCGGCGAACCGTTCGGCGACCAGGCCCATGCCGGCGCGCTCGGATTCGACCTGTCGGACGGGCCGGCGCGGATCGTCACCTCCTGCGGCTTCAGCTCCGAAGTGAATGTCGACTGGCAGGCGGCCGTCCGCCGCACCAGTGCCCATTCGACCCTTATCCTGTCCGGGCGGGACTCGGCCACATTCACCCTCAACGAGGAGACGCGGCTGCAGTCGGCCAGCGGCCCGGAGGGCATTTCGGCCAAGCGGCTCGAGGAATCGGACGAAATCTGGCTCGACGCCCAGCATGGCGGCTACAAGGCCGCCTATGGCCTCCTGCACCGCCGGCGCCTGTTCATGGCGGCCAACGGCCAGCGCCTCGCCGGCGAGGATTCCCTTGTGCGGCCGATCTCCCAGCCCCCCGCGGAAGACCGGAAGTTCATAAATTTCGAAATCCGCTTCCATCTGCATCCAACTGTGACAGCAATGATGAGTCGTGATGCAATTCGCCTGATATGCGATAATGGGGCTGTATGGCGCTTCAAAACGAGTCATGAAGGGGCAAGACTTGAGCGGACCGCGTACTTGGCCCGTGGTGTGGTGGAACGACCGGAGCAGATCGTGATCGCAGGCTTTGCCGATCCCAACAGCGACGGGCAGGAACCGCCGAACTGCGTCCGCTGGGCCTTTGTAAAGGAAGTGACTGCATGACCCCGGAGAGCGCCGCCAGACGCGCAATGGCCCTCACCCTGGGGTTCGACCTGACGGTCGCTGCCATTGCGATGAGCCTGTCGAACCTGCTTGTCTGGTGGTCGAGCGAAAACCCGGGCCCGTTCCCGCTGGAATCGGCGATCCTCTCTGTCTCCATCTTTACACTCTCGGTTGCGGCGGGATTTGTCGTCCTGAAGGTGCACACCCAGGTCTGGCGCCATATCGGCTGGCCGGACGCCGTGCGTATCATGCAGGCCGTGGCCCTGTCCGGCCTGATCTACCTGCCCTTTGCCGGCCTGATGAACGGCGCCATGTCGATGCCGTGGACCGTGCTGCTGACCGCCCTCCTGCTGTGGACGGTGGGCCTGTTCGCCGGCCGCATGGTGGCGCTTGCCCGGTCCACGCAGCGGCCACTGCAGATCTTCAACCCCGTCGCCAAGGATGCCCAGCCCGTGCTGCTGGTCGGCGATGCCGAAAATTGCGCCGCGGTGATCCGCCGGCTGGAGGAAACCCAGAAACTCCGCGTCCTCGGCCTGATCGACATGGAAGGCAATGACCCCGGCCGCGCCATCCGTGGCGTGCCGATCATGGGCGGCCTGGGCATGCTGGCCGATGTCATCGACATTCTGACCGTCCGCTATGGCCGCACGCCCTGGGTCGCCGTCACCGGCAGCGCCCACCGGCGCCATGTGATGATGCAGGTCCTCAACGTCGCCTCCGACCATGGCGCAGAGATCATGGCGCTCAATCCGGACGAAGCCGCCCAGGTGCTGGAGCCGGTCCGCCCCGCCGACCTGCTGGCCCGGCCCGAGCGCGACCTCGACACGACCCCGGTGCGCGGCATCGTCAGCGGCGCCCGCGTCCTGGTCACCGGCGGCGGCGGCACGATCGGCTCGGAACTCGTCCGCCAGATCGCGGCCCTCGGCCCGCAGAGCCTGACCATCATCGATTCCTGCGAATACAATCTCTACGCCATCGATCTCGAGCTCCAGAAATCGGCGCCGGACCTCGCGATCGCCGCCCATCTCGGCGATGTGCGCGATGCCAGCCGCGTCCGCGACGTGTTCCAGAACAGCCAGCCGGAACTGGTGATCCATGCCGCCGCGCTGAAACACGTGCCGCTGATGGAGCGCAATGTCTGCGAGGCGATCCTGACCAATGTCGCCGGCGCGGTGAATGCTGCCCGCGCGGCCGCCGCCGTCGGCGCGAAGCGCTTCGTGTTCATCTCCACCGACAAGGCGGTCGAACCGGACAATGTCATGGGCGCCACCAAGCGCCTCGCGGAACTCGCGATTTCCCGCATCGCCGCTGAATCCGGCATGGCGGCCTCGATGGTACGGTTCGGCAATGTACTGGGCTCGTCCGGCTCGGTCGTGCCGCTGTTCGAGAAGCAGATCGCCGCCGGCGGTCCGGTCACGCTCACCGACATGGGCGTCACCCGCTATTTCATGACCGTGGAAGAGGCCTCTGCCCTCGTCCTGCAGGCCGCCGCCCTGCAGAAGGAGCGCAGCAAGTCGGAACTCTACGTCCTCGACATGGGCGAGCCGATGCCGATCCTGCAGCTCGCCGAGACGATGATCCGCCTCAAGGGTCTCGTCCCCGGCGTCGACATCCAGATCACCGAAACGGGCCTCCGCGCCGGCGAGAAGCTGCACGAAGCGCTGACCTATGAGCACGAGGCCGTGGTCGACACCGCTGTCGACGGCGTCCTCCGCGTCGCCAGCCAGACGCCGCCCTCCGAACTCTTCGACAAGCAGCTCGCCGCGCTGATCGAAGCCGCCTCCCGGCGCGAGCGGTCGGAAGCGCTGCGCCTGCTCGGCGCGATGGTGCCGGAATATGGCGAGGAGCGCGCCGAAAGGACTGTCAGGCACATCGCTTGACGCCCTGCCCTGCCGTGCTACCCCGCGCGGCAAAGCAGCCTGGAGATTCCCCCGATGTCAGACGCCGTGAGCGGTTCGCCCGTCCGCATCCGCCGTGCCCTCCTGTCCGTGTCGGACAAGACCGGTCTCGTTGAGCAGGCGTCGAGGCTCGCCGCCATGGGCGTCGAACTCGTCTCCACCGGCGGCACATCGAAGACGCTGAAGGAAGCCGGCCTCGCCGTGAAGGATGTGGCCGACCTCACCGGCTTCCCCGAAATGATGGATGGCCGCGTGAAGACGCTGCACCCGGCGGTGCATGGCGGCCTGCTCTACCTGCGCGACAACCCTTCCCATGTGAAAGACGCCGAAACCCACGGCATCGGTGCCATCGATCTCATTTACGTCAACCTCTACCCCTTCGAGGCCACCGTCGCCTCCGGCGCGGATTTCGAGACCTGTATCGAGAATATCGACATTGGCGGCCCGGCCATGCTGCGCGCGGCGGCCAAGAATGGCGCCTTCGTCGCCGTCTGCACCGATGGCGGCGATGTCGACCGGGTGCTGGCCGAGATGGAAGCGGGTAATGGCGAAGTCTCCGTCGCGCTCTGCCGCAAGCTCGCCGCGAAAACTTATGCCCGCACCGCCGCCTACGATTCCGCGATCTCCTCCTGGTATGCCGCGCAGCTCGGCGAAGAGGCGCCCGACTGGGCCGCCCTCGGCGGCAAGCTGCAGCAGTCCCTCCGCTATGGCGAGAACCCGCACCAGAAGGCCGCCTTCTACGTCACCGGCGAGAAGCGCCCCGGTGTCGCCACGGCGAAACAGCTGCAGGGCAAGGAGCTGTCCTACAACAATATCAACGACACCGATGCGGCCTATGAGCTGATCGGCGAACTGGGCGCCGAGACGCCCGCCGTCGCCATCATCAAGCACGCCAATCCCTGCGGCGTCGCGCAGGGGGCGAGCATCATCGAGGCCTACCGCGCCGCGCTCGCCTGCGATTCCACCTCTGCCTTCGGCGGCATCGTCGCGCTGAACCGCGCGCTGGATGAAGAGACCGCGAAAGAGATCTCCCAGATCTTCACCGAAGTCGTCATCGCGCCCGGCGCCGATGCCGCGGCAGAGGCCGTCTTCGCGAAGAAAAAGAACCTCCGCCTCCTGATCACCGAAGGCCTGCCCGATCCGGCCGCCCCCGGCCGCTTCATCAAGACCGTCGCCGGCGGCTTCCTGATGCAGGACCGGGACTTCGGCCGCATCACGAAAAGCGACCTGAAAGTCGTGACGAAGAAAGCCCCGACCGATCAGGAACTGGAAGACATGCTGTTCGCCTGGCGCGTCGCGAAACACGTCAAATCCAACACCATCGTCTACGCCAAGGATGGCGCGACCGTCGGCATCGGCGCCGGCCAGATGAGCCGCATCGATTCAGCCCGCATTGCCGCCCGCAAGGCTGAGGATGCCGCAGAGGTCGCCGGCTGGCCCGAGCCGAAGACCAGGGGCTGCGTCGCCGCCTCCGACGCCTTCTTCCCCTTCCCGGACGGCCTGCTGCAGGCCGCCTCAGCGGGTGCCTCCGCCGTGATCCAGCCGGGCGGCTCCATCCGCGACGATGACGTCATCGCCGCCGCCGACGAGGCCGGCCTCGCCATGGTCTTCACCGGCATGCGCCACTTCCGGCACTGATCTGGCACGAGGGAGGCGATGGAATGAGCACGGACGGTCACTATCTCGGCGTTTTCCTCAGCAACAAGCAGGGCCCGCGCTGGCAGGCCTGGTATGCGATGTCCGAACAGGAACAGCGCGCGAAGAACGAGGCCGGCCTTGCGGCGCTCGCTGCCTGGGACGAGGACCACAAGGACCAGATCGTCTATCAGGGCGGCCCGCTCGGCCCGACCAAGCGCACCTCGGCTGACGGAATATCGGATGTCGTCAATGAGCTGACGGTCTTCGTCGTCGTGCGCGCGCCCTCGCACGAGGCGGCCGCGAAGCTGTTCGAAAACCATCCCCACTTCACGATCTTTCCCTGCGACTGCGTCGACGTGATGCCTCTGCTCGGCCCCCACTCCGGGGACTGATGGAAAAGCAAGCCCCCAATCCCCCTCTCCGCTCACCCCGGCGCAAGCCGGGGTCCAGGGCCACACGCTGAAATGCCTGCGGTTTCCGGCTCCCGCCTATCGCCGGAATGCGCGGAAAAGAAAATCCAATCCGACCTGTCTCTGCCCCCGTCCACACTGCCGGCACGATGGAACCGAGCCTCAAACCCTATTTCGACCATGTCTGGCCAGTGTTCTGGCCGTGGCTGGTATGGAACCTGATCCGCTTCGCCCGCTGGCACCTGCGGACGGGGCAGGATGCACTGCTGGCCGTCGATTGCTTCGGAAATATCCGGATCACCCGCCTCTGCGATGCACCGCAGGCGGAGGATCTTTACATCCATGAGGCGCCAAGAGTGGCCAGCTGGGACCGGCTCGCGCCGGGCTTCGGCATGCCCACGGAAATGGGGTCGGACTCCATTTCGGACATGTCCGGACTGCTCCGGACCTTTCCGGTCTTCATCCGGACGGTATCCGGCCTCTTCCCGGACCTCTCCCCACAATCCCGCGCCCCACCGTAGCGACAATCCTCCCTCGCTTGCGGGGGAGGTGGCCGCGAAGCGGTCGGAGGGGGCTCGTGCCGCACGTCCGGTGTTCCCCCTCCGTCAGCCGGCTTTGCCGCCTGCCACCTCCCCCGCGCGGGGGAGGATGAAACCCGCAATCCATCTTATTTCACCGGACGGCCACCGCCGCTCCGGCCGCATGTGCTGGCTAGAGCGAAAACCTGCCCTCGATCACCGTCACGGCCCGGCCGATCAGCTTCACGCGCGCGCCTTCGAGCTGTGTATCGACAAAGGCGCCGCGCCCCGGAAAGGCCTGATAACAGCGCAACTCATTCTTGCCGAACCGCTCGCTCATCACCCGGGCGAGCATGGTGTGCCAGCTGCCCGTGGCCGGGTCTTCGTCAATGCCGCTGCCCGGCGCGAAGAAACGGCTGGTGACATCCACGCCCTCCCCGCCCGCGGCGAAGCAGCCGAAATTGCCCCGGTCCCAGCCTTCGCCCGGCACGCCGAGATCCTTCAGCGCCTTGAGGTCGGGCTTCAGCGCCTTCACCTCGTCCGGCGTCTCGAACCGGGCGGCATAGAACATGCCGCCCCAGGCCTGAACCGGCCGGGCACCCAGCGCCGCGGCCACATCGTCCGTCACCGGAATTTCGGTGACCTGCCCGCACGGGAAATCCATTTCCAGACGCCCGTCCGCCAGCTTGCGCACGACCAGCCGGCCGGATTTCACCGTGTCGAAATGGATCGCCTCGCCGGCAAAGCCCAGCTCGTTGAACAGGACATGCGCGCTGCCCAGCGTCGCGTGCCCGCACAGCGGCACTTCCACCGCCGGCGTGAACCAGCGGAGGTTCCAGCTGTCCTCGCCGGTGCGCACGATATAGGCCGTCTCGGCGACATTGTTCTCCGCCGCAATCGCCTGCAGCGTCTCGTCGGACAGGAAGTCATCCAGCGGCATCACGCAGGCCTGATTGCCCTCGAACGGCTTCGAGGCAAAGGCGTCGACCTGGTAGAAGGGAAGTTTCGGCATCGGACTCACATCATCACTTGGCGGAGCAGGTTTCTATGCCGACGGCCCGGCGGGGGCAAACCACTCTTTCTAAGCGGCGGTTTAGCTGCGCTGCGTCCAGCCTGCGAGCGCGGCCGGATCGGGACAGAGCGCCAGCCACGCCGCCGCCTCGCTCCGCCGGCAGACGCCCGGAAAGTCTCCCGACCTGCCGAGCAGGTCGAGAATGACCTGGAAATGCAGGTGTGGCGCCCAGCCGCCATTGACCGCGTTGGTGCCGATCTCCCCGATCGCCTCGCCGGCCCCGACCGCCGCGCCAGGCTTCAGGCCGGCGAGGCTCTCCGGCGCGAGGTGCCCGTACAGGGAATAGAAGACGAGGTCCCGCTCCGGCGCATGCCGCAGGATGATCGTCGGTCCGTAGTCCTTGTCCGCATCATTGCGCTGGAAACTGTGTACCTCGCCCGCAAGTGGGCAGTGCACCGGCGTTCCGGGCGCTGCAAACACGTCGAGCCCCAGATGCACGGTTCGCGGCTCCTCGCCCGGCTGGCGGAAGGCCGGCGTGTCGTAGATCGAACGGTCCTCGCCATAACCGCCGGCCTGCACCGCGCCGCCTTCCGGCACCCAGTCGATCGGCAGGCCGTCCCAGCCCCGCGCCGCAAGTCCCTGCCCGTCGAGCGCCAGATGCGCTGCACCCGGCAGGCCGGGAACGACCGGCACCGGCGGCGGCACGGATTGCGCGAGCCAGTCATCATAGCGCGCCCGGAGGATATGGAGGCGGGCAGGATCGGGCGTCATGTCCCGTCCCGGTCCAGACGCCAGCCATGGTCCACCGGCCCATGGCCGTGGCCGAAGCCCTTGGCATGGCGGATCGCGCCCATCAGGTAATCGCGCCCCTGCTCCACCGCCTCCGGCACGCTCGCGCCCTGCGCCAGCAACGCCGCAATCGCCGAGGCCAGCGTGCAGCCGGTTCCGTGTGTGGAATTCGTATCGATGCGTGGACTCTCGAAGATCCATTCCCCGGTCGTGGTCTGCAGCACGTCGGTGACGACCTTGCCGCCGAGATGCCCGCCCTTCACCAGCGCCCCGTGCGCACCGAGCTCCAGCAGCTGCTCGGCCGCCCGGCGCTGGCCGTCGACCGTCTCGACCGCCTTGCCGGTCAGCACTTCGGCCTCCGGCGCGTTCGGCGTCACCAGCCGCGCATGTGGCACGAGTTCGGAGCGGATCGCATCGACGGCCTTCGCATCGACCAGCCGGTCACCCGAGGTCGCGACCATGACCGGGTCGATCACCCGCGGAACCATCCGGGCGCTTTCGGCAAGGCACTCGGCCACCGCCTCGACCAGCGGGGCCGACCCCAGCATGCCGGTCTTGATCACATCCGCCCCGATATCGGCGAGCGTCACGCGCATCTGGCCGATCAAGGCTTCCAGCGGCACCGGCCAGACGCCGTGCACGCCCCTGGTGTCCTGCACGGTGATCGCGGTCACGGCCGTCATGGCGTAGCCACCCAGCATGGTGACCGTCTTGGTGTCGGCCTGGATCCCTGCGCCACCGCCGGAATCGGACCCGGCAATGATGAGTACTCTGCCCTTCGGGCCGTCGGCCTCCGCCATGCGATCAGACCTTGATGCCGGCTTTCTTGGCATCGGCAAGGAAGGTCTCAAGGCCCTTGTCGGTCAGCGGATGGCTGACCAGCGCCTTGATCACGTTCGGCGGCATGGTCGCAACATCCGCCCCCGCGAGGGCCGACTCCTTCACATGATTGGGTGAGCGGATCGAGGCAGCCAGGATCTCGGTGTCGAACAGGTAGTTGTCGTAGATCTGGCGGATGTCCGAGATCAGTTCCATGCCATCCAGGTTGATATCGTCCAGCCGGCCGATGAAGGGCGAAATGAAGGTCGCCCCGGCCTTGGCCGCCAGCAGTGCCTGATTGGCGGAGAAGCACAGCGTCACGTTCACCATCGTGCCTTCGCCGGTCAGCGTCTTGCACGCCTTCAGCCCGTCCCACGTCAAGGGCAGTTTCACGGCAACGTTTTCGGCGATCCCGGCAAGCTTCCGCCCCTCGGCAATCATGCCGTCATAGTCGGTGGCGACGACTTCGGCGCTGACCGGGCCGTCGACGAGGCCGCAGATTTCCTTGATCACGTCCGTGAAAGGCCGGCCGGCCTTGGCCACGAGGGACGGATTGGTGGTCACACCGTCGATCAGGCCGGTGGCGGCCAGTTCGGCGATGTCATCCGTGTTAGCGGTATCAACAAAAAATTTCATCGTTCAGGTCCTTACAGAATCCCCGGATCAAACGGAAGGGCGGCCGATAGACGTGTAGGCGAAGCCTTTCGCGGCCATGTCTTCCGGACTGTAGATGTTACGCAGGTCGACGACAACATTGCCCTTGAGGGCCGCCTTGATGCGGTCGAGATCCAGTGCGCGGAACTGGTCCCACTCGGTGACGATCACCAGGGCGTCGGCGCCGGCAGCGGCATCATAGGCATTGCTGGCAAATTCAATGTCGTTCAGCAGGTGCGACGCCTCGGTCATGGCCTCGGGATCGAAGGCGCGGACTTTCGCTCCTGCTGCCTGCAGGGCCGGCAGGATGTCGAGGCTCGGCGCATCGCGCATGTCATCGGTGTTCTGCTTGAAGGCAAGGCCGAGCACGCCGATGGTCTTGCCCTTCACGTCGCCGCCCATTGCGTCGATCACCTTGGTCGCCATCGCCTTCTTGCGGGCGGCGTTCACTTCCACCACCGTGTCGACGATGCGCACCGGGCTGCCATAATCATTGGCGGTCTTGGTCAGCGCCAGCGTGTCCTTCGGGAAGCAGGAGCCGCCATAACCGGGCCCGGCATTGAGGAATTTCGAGCCGATGCGGCCGTCGAGGCCGATGCCGCGCGAGACTTCCTGCACGTTCGCACCGACCTTTTCGCAAAGATCCGCCATCTCGTTGATGAAGGTGATCTTCACGGCGAGGAAGGCGTTGGCGGCGTACTTGATCAGCTCGGACGTGCGGCGCGAGGTGAACAGGATCGGCGTCTCGTTGAGGAACAGCGGCCGGTAGAGCTCGCGCATCACGTGCCGGGCGCGCTCGTCATCGGTGCCGACCACGACACGGTCCGGGATCTTGAAGTCCTTGATCGCCGCGCCCTCGCGCAGGAATTCCGGGTTCGACACGACGGCAAAGTCGCCGTCCGGGCGCGCCTTGCGGATGATCTCCTCCACCTCGTCGCCGGTGCCGACCGGCACGGTGGACTTGGTGACCACGACGGTGAACCCGTCCATCAGCTCGGCAATCTCCTTCGCCGCGCCATAGACATAGGAAAGGTCGGCATGGCCATCGCCGCGCCGGGAGGGCGTGCCCACGGCGATGAACACGGCATCCGCCTCGCGGATCGCCTCGGCCGGATCCGTGGTGAAGAACAGGCGCTCATCCTTCACGTTCTTGGCGACGAGATTGTCGAGGCCCGGCTCGTAGATCGGCATGACGCCGCTCTTCAGCTTCTCGATCTTGGTCACGTCCTTGTCGACACAGGTCACGACATGGCCGAAATCGGCAAAACAAGCACCAGACACCAGGCCGACATAGCCCGTACCGATAACTGCGACACGCATGGAAAGTCCTCAGGACAGAAGGGTCAGAATCTCGGCGGAGGGGTGCGATTTTTGGGCCGCGAGGTCAAGGGGTCAGGATTGCGCTGCTGAGTTTGATTCCGCATTGACTCCCCGTCGCCGCACAGGCAGGATCAAAACGTGAACACGCCAAGGGCACGCTGGAGGGACGCATGGCAGACCTGACTTTCTATACCAACCCGATGTCGCGCGGGCGCATCGTCCGCTGGATGCTGGAGGAGACGGGCGCGGACTATGACACGGTCTTCGTGCGGTACGGGCCCGGCATGCAGACGGCCGACTACAAGGCCATCAATCCGATGATGAAGGTGCCGGCCATCGTCCACAAGGGCAAGACGGTCACCGAGTGCGCCGCCATCTGCGCCTACCTGGCGGACGCCTTCCCGGAAGCGGGCCTTGCCCCGACGCCCGACGAGCGGGCGGACTATTACCGCTGGATGTTCTTTGCCGCGGGGCCGTGGGAGCAGGCAAGCACGAACAAGTCGATGGGCTTCGAGGTTCCGCCCGACAAGAGCGGCATGGCCGGCTATGGCGATTTCGACCGCACACTGAGTACGCTTGTGGGTGCCGTGACGGCGCACCCCTATGTCTGCGGCGAGCGGTTCAATGCGGCCGACGTCTATGTCGGCTCACATATCGCCTGGGGCATGCAGTTCGGCTCGATCCCGCCGACGCCGGCATTGCAGGAATATGTCGGCCGCCTGATGGCCCGCCCCGCCTACACGCGCGGGACGGAGAAGGACGATGCCGCCATCGCGGAGTACGGACCGCCCATGCCGGCCGGCTGATCAGATTTCCTGGTTGTAGGCGCCGACTTCCTTGTGCTTGCCAAGGCGCGGCTTCACTTCCTTGTGGAAGAGATCCTTCATGTCGGCTTCGCTGGCCATGGATTCGACCACGACGACCAGTTCCGGCTTGTTGGATGAGGCGCGCACCAGCACCCAGGAGCCGTCTTCCAGCGTGACGCGTGCACCGTTGACGGTGTTCACGTCGATCACCTTGCGGCCGAGAATCTCGGTGCCGTTGAGGCCTTCATATTCCGAGACCATCTTGTCGACGATGCCATACTTGGTTTCGTCGTCGCAGTGGGGCGACATGGTCAGCGACGTGTAGGCAACACCCAGCTCGCCCTTGAGGTCGGCCATCGTCTTGTCCGGGTTGCGGTCCAGCATCTGCAGCACGGCCTTGGCGGCAGTCAGGCCGCAGTCATAGCCGAGCCCGATCGGCGGGCGGAAGAAGAAGTGACCCGACTTCTCGAAGCCCGCAAGGGCGCCCAGCTCCGTCGTGCGGCGCTTGATGTAAGAGTGGCCGGTCTTGAAATAGTCGACCGTCGCGCCGTTCGCTTTCAGCACCGGATCGGTCTTGTAGAGGCCGGTCGATTTCACATCGACGACGAATTTCGCATTCGGATATTGGGCAGACAGGTCGCGCGCCAGCATCAGGCCGATCTTGTCGGCGAAGATTTCCTCGCCCGTATTGTCCACCACGCCGCAGCGGTCGCCGTCGCCGTCGAAGCCGAGCGCGACATCGGCGCCATGCTCTTTCACCGCTGCTGCCATGGCATGCAGCATTTCGGAATCTTCAGGGTTCGGATTGTATTTCGGGAAGGTCATGTCGAGATTGCAGTCCATCTCGATGACTTCGGCGCCCATGGCGCGAAGGCAATCGCCCGCAAAGGCGCCGGCCGTGCCGTTGCCGCAGGCCGCGATCACGCGCAGCGGGCGCGACAGCTTCACGCCGTCGGCGATCGAGGCGATGTATTTCTCACGGATACCATCGACGCGGTAATGCTTGCCGCCGGCGCGCTCGACAAAGGCGCCGCCCATGACGATGTCCTTGAGACGGCCCATTTCCTCCGGCCCGAAGGTCAGCGGCTTGTTGGCGCCCATCTTCACGCCGGTCCAGCCGTTCTCGTTATGGCTGGCCGTCACCATGGCGCAGCATGGCGCATCCAGTTCGAACTGGCTCCAGTAGACCATGGGAGACAACGCAAGGCCGACATCCATGACTTCGCAGCCGCCTGCCGTCAGGCCGAGGATCAGTGCGTTCTTGATGGGCTGGCTGATCGAACGGAAATCGTGGCCGGTCACCACTTTCGGCTCGACGCCCAGTTCGTGGAACAGGGTCGCCATGCCGAGCCCAAGCGCCTGCACGCCGGTCAGGTTCAGCTCCGGCGCCTTCTCCTTGCCGATCCCATTGAACCACCAACGGGCATCATATTCGCGAAAGCCGGTCGGCTTCACCAGCGGCAGGACTTCGAACTCGAACGTGTTGGGAGCAATATCGGCGAGGGGTTTGGGCATCATGTCGGGATCTCCGGCGTATCGTGGGCGTCTTGAACACCTTTAGGGCAGGCGAGGCAACCGGATGCAGGTTTCGCACCAGACGGCAATCGTTAACGGTTTCGCCGGTGCGCGTCGAAGAAAGCGGCGATCCAGCCCGCGAGCCGGGCATGATCGTCCGGCCCCTGAAGCGAAGCGATGGCCGATGCCGCCAGCGCCTCGCCGAGCTTTGGCTGCAATGCCTCATACAGTGCGGCCGAAAATCCGTCGCCGAACTCCGGATGGCACTGGAAGCTGAGCGCCGGCGCGTCCGGATAGTACAGCGCGGCATACGGCGTGAAATCGGACGCCGCGACAATCTGTGCCCCCGGTGGGAGTTCGACCACCTGGTCCTGGTGGCTGGCCGTCGCCGACACACTGGCCGGACAGCCCTCGTCAATGAATGGCGGGCAAGACACAATGCGGTAGGTATGCCGCCCGGCGCCCCAGCCCCTGTCCGATTTGACCACCTTGCCACCCAGCGCCTCGGCCAGGATCTGGTGGCCGAAACAGATGCCGGCCTGCGGCACAGCCGCAGCCGCCGCGGCGCGGATGAAGTCTTCCAGCGGGCCAATCCACGGCTCGTCATCGTAGACGCCGGAGGCCGAGCCCGTGAACATGATCCCGTCGAGCGAGCCGGGCTCCGGCAACGCTTCACCCTTCACGACAGAAACTGTCTCGAAGGTGTATGTGCCGGCGCCCGACATGATGTGGCGGAACATGGCGGGATAGTCCCCGAACCGGTCCCGGATCGCCGGGTGCACGAGGCCCGTCTCGATGATGGTGAGTTTCATGCCGCCTACTCCGCCGCCACTTCGCCGCCGGCTTCATCCGGCTCGACGAGGAAGCCGCCAGACTGCCGCGCCCAGAGCTCGGAATAAAGTCCGCCACCAGCCACAAGGTCCGCATGCGTCCCCTGCTCCACGATCCGGCCATGGTCGAGCACGATCAGCCGGTCCATGGCGGCAATCGTCGACAGCCGGTGGGCGATCGCGATCACGGTCTTACCCTCCATCAGCTCGAACAGCTTCTCCTGGATCACCGCCTCGACCTCGGAATCGAGGGCCGACGTCGCCTCGTCGAGAATCAGGACCGGGGCATCCTTCAGGAAGATGCGCGCAATAGCGATCCGCTGGCGCTGGCCGCCCGACAGTTTCACCCCGCGCTCGCCGACATGCGCATCGAAACCGCGCCGACCTTTCGAATCCTCAAGATCCCGGATGAAATCCATTGCGGCAGCCTTGTCGGCGGCCGCAGCAATCTCCGCATCGCTCGCGCCCGGCCGGCCATAGGCAATGTTCTCGCGGATCGAGCGGTGAAGCAGGGATGTATCCTGTGTCACCACACCGATCTGTGCCCGGAGGGAATCCTGCGTGACCTTCGAAATGTCGTGCCCGTCGAGCAGGAGGGCACCGCCTTCCGCATCGTAGAAACGCAGCAGCAGATTGGTCAGCGTGGTCTTGCCGGCACCGGACCGTCCGACGAGGCCGATTTTCTCTCCCGGACGGATCGACAGGGACAGGTCCCCGATCACGCCGCCGCCCTTGCCATAATGGAAAGTGACATGACGGAACTCGATCGCCCCCGCCCCGCGCGGCAATTCCTCCGCACCCGGCACATCCTTCACGGCCACGGGGCGGCCGAGCATTTCCATGCCGTCGAACACCACGCCAACATTCTCGAACAGACCGGCGACTTCCCACATGATCCATTGCGACATGGACTTGATGCGGAGGGCGAGACCGACCGCGGCCGCCACGGCACCCGCACCGATCAGATTGCCCATCCAGAGATAAATGCCGATTGCCGCAATCAGGAAAACCAACAGCGAATTGTTCAGGTAGACGATGAAGTTGAAACCCGTCACCATCCGCATCTGACGGTACACCGTGCCAAGAAAGCCCTCCATGCTGTCGCGTGCATAGGCTTCTTCATGCCCGGCATGGGCGAACAGTTTCACGGTCTGGATATTGGTATAGCTGTCGACGATGCGCCCGGTCATCGCGGACCGGGCATCGGCCTGCGCTTCGGCCACCTTGCCGAGCCGCGGCACGAACCACCACATCACACAGCAATAAATGCCGGCCCACAGCAGCAGCGGCAGCATCAGGCGCGGATCTGCCGCCGCCACCAGCGTCAGGGCCGAAAAGAAGTAGACGATCACGAAGACGAAGACGTCGAGGATCTTCATCACGGTCTCGCGCACGGCGAGCGAGGTCTGCATCACCTTGGTCGCGACCCGGCCCGCGAACTCGTTACCGAAGAAATTCATCGACTGGCCCAGCATCTGCCGGTGCATGCGCCAGCGGGCGCTCATCGGCACATTGCCCATCAGGCCCTGATAGACGATCAGTCCGTGGATCAGCGTCGCCAGCGGCATGCCGACCAGCAGCACGCTCGCCATCAGGGCAAGGCGCCCGCCCTCGCGCTGGACGAAGCCTTCCCGGTCGGCCGCGGCCAGCCAGTCAACGATGCCGCCGAGGAAACCGAACAGAGCGACTTCGCCCACGGCAATGATGGCCGTCAGCGCGGACGTGACGACGAGCCACGGCACGGCATCGCGCACATAATACCAGACGAAGGGCCAGAAGCCCTTCGGCGGCCCCTCCAGACGCGTTTCCGGAAATGGGGCAATGCGGCGTTCGAAAAAGCGGAACATGGCCAGCCCATGTGGCGCGCCTGCCCGCGCCGCACAAGCCTGCGCGGTCGTTTTTCCCTGGCGGGCGCGGCTCAGGGCGCGGCGGCGGCCGCCTTGTCCTTCTGGCAGTTGATCCAGTGCTCGATATTGGACTGCAGAACATCCATCGGTACGGAACCCTGAGACAGGACTGCATCATGGAAGGCCCGGATATCGAACTTGTCGCCCAGGGCCTCCTCGGCTTCCTTGCGAAGCGAGAGGATCTTCAGTTCGCCGATCTTGTAGGCGGTCGCCTGCCCCGGCCAGCCCATGTAACGGGTGACCTCGTTCTGGATGTTCAGCGGCGCAAGGGCCGTGTTCTCGTTGAAGCACTCCTCCGCCTGCGCGCGGGTCCAGCCATACCAGTGCAGCCCGGTATCGGCGACCAGCCGGCAGGCACGCCACATTTCCATGGATAGCGCGCCAAACCGTTCATAGGGCGTCTCGTTCATGCCGGCTTCCATGGCGAGATGCTCGGCATACAGGCCCCAGCCTTCGCCGAAGGCTGTCGCGTAGTATTGCCGGCGAAAGCGCGGCTGGCCCTCCATCTCCATGGCCAGCATGATCTGCAGGTGGTGACCCGGAACGGCCTCATGCGCCGTCAGCGCCGGCAGCTCATAGAGGGGCCGCTGGTCCAGCGCGTATGTGTTGACGAGATAGGTCCCCGCCCTGTCCTCTTCCGGATCGCCCTCGACATACCGGCCGGATGTGTAGCCCGGCGCGATCGCGGCCGGGACCGGCTCGACATTGTACCAGTGCTTCGGAAGCTTGCCGAAATAGGTCGGCAGCATGGCGTCCATTTTCGCGGCGACCGCCTTCGCTTTCGCCATCAGCTCGTCGGGCGTCTTCGCATAGAAGGCCGGATCCTTGCGCAGGAAATCCTGGAAGTCCTTGAAGCTGCCCTCGAAATGGATCTCCTTCAGGATATCCTCCATTTCGCCGCGGATGCGGGCAACTTCGGAAAGGCCAAGCTCATGGATTTCCACGGGCGTGTAGCCGGCGCCCGCCGTGTGGTGTTCGATATCCGCCATGTAGGCCTCGCGCCCGCGCGGCAGGTCTGCAATGCCGGCTCCAGACCGCGTGTGCGGAGCATAGTCCGTTTCGATGAAGGCCAGTGTCTGGCGGTAGGCATCGATCGCGTTGGCCACCGCCGCCAGACCGTCTGCCCTGAGGCGCGTGGCGACGGCCGGATCCATATCGTCCGGCAGGCTGAGGAAGGGCTTGTAGAGGCCGCTCTCGGACGGGTCGTCGAAGATCTGCTCGCGGATCTGGTCGGTCGAAACCTTCAGCGGATCGGCGCTGGCGACCCAGCCGGTGGCGAGGCCGCGGCGCATGTTTTCGACATTCTCGGCGAAATAGCGCGGCACGTCGTTGAGGCGGGCGATCCAGGCTTCGCCCTCGGCCTCATCTGCAATGCTGGTCTGCATTGCTGCAAAGATCGGCTCGGCCTGGAAGCCCCAATCGCCTGTGAAGGGAATGCGGGCGGTGTCATAGTCGGCATTGTCGATGTCCTCGGTCAGCAGCCGGACCAGAATGGCCTTGTCCGTGGCACGATCTGTCTGCGCCGACTCGATTTCGGAGCGCAGGACCATGGCCTTGCCTGCCCGCTCCGCAACGGCTTGCGGTGTCACGGTTCCCCAGGCTGACGGCGTCGTTCCGGCGGCGCGCGCGGCTTCTGCGGGGTTCGCCTCGTTCACATAGGCCTGGTAGGCGTCGATCAGCGGATCCAGAGGGTCAGCCGCCGCAAATGGTGCTATCAGCAACAGGGCGACGGCGTAAATAAAAGGTCTCATTTTTGTACTCCAGGCCTTGCCGTGCGTTGACAGGATCATAGAGACTCCTAGAACGCCAAGCCAAGCATATGATTGCAACTCTTTCATAGAGGCGGGAGGAATCTCTTGCATGTCTGACACGCCCCGCGCCGATACGCGCCCCCTGTCACCCCACCTGCAGGTCTGGCGCTTCCACGCCACCATGGCGGCCTCGATCACCCACCGGATCACCGGCTCGGCGCTGTATTTCGGCACCTTCCTGATCGCCGCCTGGCTGCTCACCCTGGCCACCGGCTCGTCCGACATCTATGCAATTATGCAGGCGGTGATCGATTCCTGGTTCGGCAAGATCGTTCTCTATCTGTGGACCGTCGCCGTGCTCTTCCACTTCGCCAACGGCATCCGGCACCTGCTCTGGGACGGTCCCGGCATCGCCTTCGAACCGGGCGCGGCCAGCGCGTTTTCCATCTTCAACTACACCTTCGCCATTCTGGGCGCCGCTGCCATCTGGGCTGCGGCTGCCTGGCTCTAGGAGGCCGCGCGATGTCGAACAATCAGTTCCTGACCCCCGCCAAGGCCGCCCGTGGCCTCGGCTCTGCCAAATCCGGCACCGGCCATCACATCCGCCAGCGCGTGTCGGCGATTGCGCTGATCTTCCTGGTTCCATGGTTCCTGTACTCCGTCATCCAGGCGGTTCAGGCGGGCGAAACCGGCGCGGCTGAATGGGTGTCGCAGCCCGTGCCGGCCATCCTCCTGATCCTGACGGCAGGCGCCACGATCTACCATATGCGGCTCGGCATGCAGGTCGTGATCGAGGACTATATCGGCAAATCGAGCACCCGCGCGGCGCTGCTGATCCTAAACAGCTTTGCCTGCATCGCGCTGTTTGCCGTCACTGCCCTTTCGGTCCTGAAACTTTGGATTGGCGCGGGCGCCTGACCGGCCTCGCGGGAGAATACACATGAGCACTTACAACTGGATCGATCACACTTACGACGTTGTTGTCGTCGGCGCGGGCGGCTCGGGACTTCGCGCGGCGCTCGGCGCGGCCCAGGCGGGCCTCCGCACGGCCTGCATCACCAAGGTCTTCCCGACGCGCTCGCATACGGTGGCCGCCCAGGGCGGCATCGCCGCCTCGCTCGGCAATATGGGCGAGGACAACTGGCGCTGGCACATGTACGACACGGTCAAGGGCTCCGACTGGCTCGGCGACCAGGATGCCATCGAATACCTCACCCGCAACGCGCCGGCCGCTGTCTATGAGCTGGAGCACTGGGGCATGCCCTTCTCGCGGACCGACGAAGGCAAGATCTACCAGCGCGCCTTCGGCGGCATGACCCGCGACTTCGGTCAGGGCCCGGTGCAGCGCACCTGCGCCGCCGCAGACCGGACCGGCCACGCCATGCTGCACACGTTGTACGGCCAGTGCGTGCGCGAAGAGACCGAATTCTTCATCGAATACTTCGCCCTCGACCTGATCATGGACGAGGAAGGCGCCTGCCGGGGCGTGACTGCCTGGAAACTGGACGATGGCACGCTGCACCGCTTCCGCGCGCAGAAGGTGATCCTCGCCACCGGCGGCTATGGCAGGGCCTTCTTCTCCTGTACCTCTGCTCACACCTGTACGGGCGACGGCAATGCGATGGTGCTGCGCGCCGGCCTGCCGCTGCAGGACATGGAATTCGTGCAGTTCCACCCGACCGGCATCTATGGCTCGGGCTGCCTGATCACCGAAGGCTCCCGCGGTGAAGGCGGTTACCTGACGAACTCCGAAGGCGAACGCTTCATGGAGCGCTATGCGCCGTCCGCGAAAGACCTCGCCTCACGCGATGTTGTCTCGCGCGCGATGACGGTGGAGATCCGCGAAGGCCGCGGCGTCGGACCGGAAAAGGACCACATCTACCTGCACCTCGAACATCTCGGCGCCGCCGTGCTGGCAGAGCGCCTGCCCGGCATTTCAGAGACCGCCAAGATCTTCGCCGGGGTCGACGTGACGAAGGAGCCGATCCCGGTCCTGCCGACCGTGCACTACAATATGGGCGGCATTCCGACCAACTATCACGGCGAAGTGCTGACCAAGAAGAATGGCGACCCGGATTCGGTCGTGCCCGGGCTTATGGCCGTGGGCGAAGCAGCCTGTGTGTCCGTGCACGGAGCGAACCGGCTTGGCTCCAACTCCCTGATCGACCTTGTCGTGTTCGGCCGCGCTGCCGGCCTTCGCTGCGGCGAGACGACCGTCGCCGGAGCCACCCAGCCCGAGCTGCCGAAAGGCGCGACCGACAGCCACCTCGCCCGCCTCGACAGGTTCCGTAACGCCTCCGGCGAGCACCCCGTCGCGAAACTCCGTCTCGAAATGCAGCGGGCGATGCAGAACGACTGCGCCGTGTTCCGCACCGGCGACGTTCTGAAGAAAGGCGTCAGCGCCATCGAGGCCGTGTATGAGAAGATCCCCGGCATCGACGTGCAGGACCGCACCATGGTGTGGAACACCGACCTCGTCGAAGCCCTCGAATTCGACAACCTCATCGCGCAGGCCGCCGTCACCGTGAACGGCGCCGCCAACCGCGAGGAAAGCCGCGGGGCCCATGCCCGCGAGGATTTCTCCGAACGTGACGATGTGAACTGGATGAAGCACACGCTCGCCTGGAACGATGCCGGCAAGGTGACACTCGATTACCGCCCCGTGCACGACTACACCATGTCGAACGAGATCAGCTATATCGAGCCCAAGGCGCGGGTTTATTAAGAGGAACGGATCGAAAATGGTTCAGCTCACACTCCCCAAAGGTTCGCAGCCGAAGAAAGGCAAGACCTGGCCGAAACCGCAGGGCGCCAAGAACCTGCGCGAATTCCGCATCTACCGCTACAACCCGGAAGAAGGTGGCAATCCGCGCTGGGATAGCTACTGGGTCGACATGGACAAGGCGGGGACCATGGTTCTCGACGTCCTGCTCTACATCAAGAACAATATCGACCCGACGCTGGCCTTCCGCCGCTCCTGCCGCGAGGGCGTGTGCGGCTCCTGTGCAATGAACATTGCCGGGCGCAACACGATTGCCTGCACGATCGGTTTCGACGAACTGCCGAAGGGTGCGATCACGATCAGCCCCCTGCCCCACCAGCCCGTCGTGAGGGACCTGATCCCGGACCTGACGAATTTCTACGCCCAGCATGCCTATGTGCAGCCCTATCTGCAGACCGTCACGCCGGCACCTGAAAAGGAATGGAAACAGTCCGAAGCCGACCGCGAGGAACTGAACGGGCTGTATGAGTGCATTCTCTGCGCCTCCTGCTCCACCTCCTGCCCGTCCTATTGGTGGAATGGCGACAAGTATCTTGGCCCCGCCGCACTGCTGCAGGCCTATCGCTGGCTGATCGACAGCCGCGACGAGGCCACCGGCGAGCGTCTCGATGCACTGGAAGACCCATTCAAGCTGTACCGCTGCCACACGATCATGAATTGTGCGCAGGTCTGCCCGAAAGGCCTCAACCCTGCCAAGGCAATTGCCAAGATCAAGCACATGATGGTCGAACGCGTCGCCTAGGCGCCGCCTCACCCGTTCGTGCGGAAGACCTCGCGCAGGCCTTTCGGGGTCTCCATGGCCCTCAGTACACTGATCAGCTCGCCGACATGGAACTGCCAGGTCGTGGTCGGCGGCATCGGGCTGATGACGTGACCGCCGAGCGCCTTGAACAGGCCATTGGCCTTGCGGTTCTCCGGAAGTGTCTCGGCTTCCAGCGTGATGATCCCCTCCGCCCGGCAACAGAGCGCCACCGAAGCGATCAGCATGCGGGAAAGGCCCTGTGCCTGGTAGGCGTCGAGCACGCCCATCGCCAGTTCTGCGGAATACCCCTCCTCCATCCGGATCGCGTGCGCCGCCCCCAGCAGGGGCTGACCCGGCGCATTCATGTCCAGCGCGCCCCAGGCGATATGACGATGGCCATCCGCATCGGCGAGCTGGTGTATGATACGTTCGGGAATATGCGAGATGCCGGTGAAGAAGCGGAGATAGCGCGACTCCGGCGACATCTGCTCGACAATCCGCGCGAACCTCGACTCGTCGGCCGGACCGACCGGACGCAACAGAATGTCGAGCCCGTTCTGCAGACTGGTCCGAACAGGGGTCGTGCACATGACGGCTGACCTTTCCCTGTTTCACGCAAGCGGCCGGGCCCCGAAGCCAGAGAGACAGAAAATGTCGCCTGCTGCAACAAGACCAAAGGCGCAGCCGCGTCTCAGTTTTCCAGCGGCGCTTCGGCCTTCGCCGCTTTCGCCAGTTCCGGCAGCGTATCTCTCACATCGTTGGCAAGTTCGAGTACGGCCTTCTCCTCGGCAGAGGCTGCCAGTTCCTGCCGGGTCGACCAGCTGCTGACCGCACGCGACAGGCCTTTCCGGTCGGCAAAGGCTGTCAGCGTCGCATAGGGATAGCCATTGCGGACGTCCAGCAGGATCGCGCTCACCGTCGCCTCGGCTTTCACATCGCGGCTCGGCAGCACGAACATGCCGATGATCGTCAGGTCAGCCAGCGCGAGGGCGTTGGAGGCATTCCGGCTTTCGCTGGCCGTTTCGTAGACGAGGACATAGTCGAGATGCTGGCGGGCGGCACCGCGCCGGATGTGGTCTATCACTTCGCGCGAACTTCCTTCGCCTTCGTCCGATACCATGGCGGCGATCATCGGGCTGACCGGTACAAACTCGCCATACGCCTCGCCGAGACTGGTTGCGAGGTCACCCCAGATCGCCAGTTCGCTGGCAGGCACCGGCGCGAGATTGCCGCGCGGGCCGATCCGCGCGAGGCCGATGCGCGCCGGAAAATGCAGGTCCGGCTCGATCGCCGCAATCCGCTTGACGTCTGCATCCGTATCGCTGCCGCAGGCGCCGCCTGCCACTTCGTAGCTGCCGTCATACCGGGCGAGATAATCGGCGCCCGACGTCGTCTGGATCGAACTCGTGCAGGCTGCGATTCCAATGAATGCCAGCCCGGCTGCCCAGGAGTGTTTCATGTCCGTCCCTCGTCCTCTGTGCGCAGAGCGTCGGGGAGGAATCCGGCATTCATGGGGCTGGACCGGAGCGACCCTGGGGCACGAACAAGAAACGCGCCGGACAGGCCGGCGCGTCTCGTGTCTGGCAGGAAGTGAACGGATCAGGCGGGCTTCGGCTCCGGATCGCCTGCGGCTTCGCCGGCATCACCCTTCGGCTTGCGGCGCTTGCCAATCACCGGCACCGCCGAACCCGGCGCCATGTCATCGTCGCTGAGGTCAGGACGCGTCGGAGGCTTGCCATTGAGCAGGTCGGTAATCTCCTCACCGGTCAGCGTTTCGTATTCGAGCAAGCCGGTCGCGATCTTTTCCCAGTCCGCGCGCGCCTCTGTCATGATGCGGCGCGCATCGTCCATACCCGTCTGGATCAGCTTGCGGACTTCCTCCTCGATCGTGCGGGAGGTTTCTTCCGACACATGGCTGGACTGCACGAGCTGCTGGCCAAGGAACACATCGCCCTGGTCGGAGCCGTAATCCACCGGGCCGATCGAGTCGGCAAAACCGAAGCGGGTCACCATGGCGCGGGCAAGGCGGGTCGCCTGCTGGATGTCGGACGAGGCGCCTGCGGTGACATTGTCGTCGCCGAATTTCAGCTCCTCGGCCACGCGGCCGCCCATCAGGATGGCGAGGCGCGAGGTCATCTCGATCCGGCTCATCGACAGCTTGTCGTCTTCCGGCAGCTGCATGACCATGCCGAGGGCACGGCCGCGCGGGATGATGGTCGCCTTGTGCACCGGATCGGCGGCGGGCACTTTCATCGCCACGATGGCGTGGCCAGCCTCGTGCCAGGCGGTCAGTTCCTTTTCCTTTTCGGACATCACCATGGAGCGGCGCTCGGGGCCCATCAGGACCTTGTCTTTCGCGTCCTCGAATTCCTGCATGGCAACGACGCGCTTGCCGCGGCGGGCGGCGAGCAGCGCAGCTTCGTTGACGAGGTTTGCAAGGTCGGCGCCCGAGAAGCCCGGCGTGCCGCGCGCGATGGTCTTCGCGTCGACATCTTTCGCCAGCGGCACGTTGCGCATGTGCACGCGGAGGATCTTTTCACGGCCCAGAATGTCCGGATTGCCGACGGTCACCTGGCGGTCGAAGCGGCCGGGGCGCAGCAGCGCCGGGTCCAGCACGTCCGGCCGGTTGGTGGCGGCCATGATGATGATGCCTTCATTGGCCTCGAAGCCGTCCATCTCGACGAGCAGCTGGTTCAGCGTCTGTTCGCGCTCGTCATTGCCGCCGCCGAGGCCGGCACCGCGCGAACGGCCGACCGCGTCGATCTCATCGATGAAGATGATGCAGGGCGCCGAGCGCTTCGCCTGCTCGAACATGTCGCGCACGCGGCTCGCGCCGACGCCGACGAACATCTCGACAAAGTCAGAACCGGAGATGGTGAAGAAGGGCACGCCGGCCTCACCGGCAACGGCGCGGGCCAGCAGCGTCTTGCCGGTGCCCGGAGGGCCGACCAGCAGCGCGCCTTTGGGGATCTTGCCACCGAGGCGCTGGAACTTGGACGGATCCTGAAGGAACTCGACGATTTCCTGCAGCTCTTCCTTCGCTTCGTCGACGCCAGCAACGTCGTCAAAGGTGACGCGGCCATGCTTTTCGGTGAGGAGGCGAGCCCGCGACTTGCCAAAGCTCATCGCCCCGCGGCCGCCGCCGCCCTGCATCTGGCGCATCATGAAGAAGACGAAGCCCACAATTAGCACGATCGGAAGGATGGAGAACAGCAGCGAAGCGAACGTGTTCCGTCCGCTATCGGCATCCACCGTGAACGGCACATTATGCTCGCGCAGGTAATCCTGCGTGCTCATGTCGAGGGCGCGCAGTTCGCTGACCAGCGTGCGGTTGTCTGTCGTCTTCACGATGATCTGGTCGTCGCCGAGCGTCGCTTCGGTCACTTCGCCGGCATCGACCAAGGCATAGATATCGGAGAGCTTGGCGCGGCTCGCATGGGCCGCTTCCGGATTGCCTCCCAAGGCAATCGCCATGCCGATCACGAGCAGGGCGATCGCGCCCCAAATGGCAAGGTTCCGGACGTTCATCTCAACACTCGCAGTTTAGAAAGCTTCTTGCTTTGTAACATAGGCACGTCCCCACGCAAAAACGACTCCTGAACTGTCACCATGACGTTTTTCTCATGGTTTGCCTGAATAGACCGTTCCCAGCGCCTTCAGGCGTGCCGGAATTGCATTAACTACGGGCAGATCCAGTGCATGTTCGGCCCTCACATCGATCATGCCACCCGGCCTCGAAATAATCGCCCCTCCGAGCGTGGCTGCGCCGAAGGGTCGCGGGGCGCTGAGCCGGCGGACGAGCCGCGCTGCCGCATCGCCGCGCAGCGGGCGGGCGCGCATCGTGGCAAGCTGGACGAGAAGGCCAAGCGCCCGGACACCCTGGTCGCCGTCCGGCAGCGCGCCCATTGCCCGGACAGTCCCGTCGGGGCCGGCGCTGACCTTTGTCCGTAACCACTGGCCGAGGTCCCGGTCGCCAAGGCTGCGCAGTGCCTGCAGGCCTGACTGGCAGGAAAGCACGCTGGCCCTGAGGCCCGGCTCCGATGCCAGCAATTCGCGCACTCGCACGCGCTCGAACCGACGGTCCAGGTTCGACGGGTCGTCGATCCATTTGGACCCGCGATCCTCCAGCAGCGCGCGCAGGGAGTGCCGAGAGGCGCCCAGCAGCGGCCGCAAGACCAGCGTATCGCTTCCCTCCCCCACCATTGCGGGGGTCACCGCGGCCCACTGGATGCCAGCCAGCCCGTACCAGCCCGAACCCGCACGCGCACGGATCAGGAAGGTCTCGGCCTGGTCGTCCTCCGTGTGAGCGGTCAGGACAAGCCGGCTACCGGCCCGCGCCGCCGCGCCAGCCAGAAGGGCATGCCGCGCGCCCCTGGCCGAAGACTGGCGCGGCTTCGGATCGGACCATTCGAGCGTCGCATGCGGAATGCCAAGGCGCCGGGCCACACCGGCAACATGGAGGGCTTCGTCCGCTGCCTCAGGGCGCAGCCGGTGGTCCACGGTGAATGCCAACACCTGGCGCTGCCGCAGGCCCCCCCACTCTGCCGCAATGTGCAGGAGCGCCATCGAATCGCTGCCACCTGACACCGCAACGCAAACCGGCCCTGCAGCGAGGCTGCAGAGCCGGTCGAAAGACTCTGTAAACGGATGCGTACGCGCGGGCGCCGTTAGTTGTCGCACCCGGACTTTGTCCGTTCCACAGCCGCAAGGTCCCGGGTCACGCCGGAGGCATTCGGATAGCGTTTCGGCAGCGAGTCGAGCGCGAGACAGGCGCGGTCCTTGTCACCGATCAGGCGCATGGCGCGCGCCAGTTTGACCAGCGCATCGGGAGCGCGCGGATCGTCCGGATAGGACTGAATCATCGTTGTATAGGCCGCGCCGCTGTCAGCATATGCCTTCTGCTGGTAGAGCGACTCGGCCAGCCAGTAATGGGCTTCGCCCGCCTGCGGGTCATCGCCGAATTCATCGATGAACTTGCGGAAAGCCTGTTCGGCGCCGGCATAATCGAACTGGATGAGCTTGGCCTTGGCTGCGGCGAACAGCGGGCCCGCCTCTCCCGGCAGGGCGCTCGCCGGAATGGTTCCCAGCGATCCGGACGGCAGGTTTGCCTGGCTCACCTCAGTCGCATTCTCACTGGCCTCGTCGAGGGCGCTTTCAGCGCTCTGCTCGACTGTGCGGGATGAGGGCTGGGTCGAAACGATCCGCGTCGGGCCGCCGGTCGTTGCCGAGGTGACCGGGCGGGTGATCGTTGTCACCGTGCGGTTGACGGCGCCGCCGCTGGTGGTTGCCGGATACGGGTTGGCACTGGCCGCGCCCGGATAAGAGGAAGCTGCCGACGAGGACCCGGCCGGCGGCGAGCTGGCGGTCGCTGCGCCGGCATCCGCCGGGTCGAGGCCGAGGACGCGTGCCTGAAGGTCCTGCAGGGCCCGCGACTGGGCCTGCATTTCGCTGCGCAGCGACTGGATTTCCGACGCCAGGGTCTCGTTGTCCTTGACCAGCGCCTCCCGGTCGTTGCGGGCCTGCTGCAGGTCGTATTCGAGGGTCTCGATCCGTCCGGTCAGGTCCATGATATCGCCATTGAGCCCGCCCATCTGGACTTTCAGATCGGCATTCTGTTCCCGCGTCTGGGCAATCTGTTCGGCGAGATCAACGGACGTGGCGCCCTGCTTGATCGGCGCTCCCCGCTCGGCAAGCGCCGGCGAAGCGAACACAAGGAAACTGGCAAGCACCAGGGCGGGTGTCTTGAGCATGGGCGGAGGCCTCCGGAATTTTGTCTGGACCATACAAAGGCAGCCGGGGCCAAAATATGGCACCCGGCTGCAAATGGTATCTGATTCCTCAGCCCGGAAGGGCCGCCGGCATCAGTTCGTCTTCGGCGAAACGACCTGGATGAAGCCGTTGCGGTTCATCGCCCAGGACTGCTCGTCCGAGCCGGCCGCAATCGGGCGTTCCTTGCCGTAGGAAATCGTGTCGATCCGGTTGGCGTCGATGCCGAGGCTGACGAGGTAGCCTTTCACGGCAGCAGCGCGGCGCTCGCCGAGCGCGAGGTTGTATTCACGCGTGCCGCGCTCGTCGCAGTTGCCGGCCACGACGATGCGGACCGCCGGGTCCTGTGCATATTTCAGGGCGTGCTGCTTCAGCAGGGCCTGGTCGTCGGAATCAAGGTTGTCGCCGTCGAGGTCGAAATAGACGCGGTCGCCCAGCGCCGGAGCGGCAACAGCAGCGACATCGCCGTCGCCGACGCCGGTCGTCGGGGCGGAGGCGGTGGTACCGGTTTCAACCGGGGCGGCGACGGTTTCTTCAGCGACCGGGGCCGGCTTGCTGGCACAAGCACCGAGGATGAGGAGCGAGGCGCTCGCGAGAGCAAGTGCGTGGCGGGTGTTCATGGACATGCCTTTCAAGAGTGAAAAGAGGTTGGGGTGTGGGGTACGCACGAAAATCCAGCCTCTAAACAAAACAGCCGGGGCCAAATTAAGGCACCCGGCTGCGATGTTCAGACGAAACGTCAGTCGCTTAGCTGGTCGTGCCGGAGACGAGTTGCGTGAACCCGTTACGGTTCAGGGCCCAGGACTGCTCGTCGGAGCCAGCCGCGATCGGGCGTTCCTTGCCGTAGGAAATCGTGTCGATGCGCGAGGCGTCGACGCCCAGCGAAACGAGGTAATCCTTCACCACCGAAGCGCGGCGCTCGCCGAGGGCGAGGTTGTATTCACGCGTGCCGCGCTCGTCACAGTTGCCGGCAACCAGGATGCGTACGGACGGATAGGACGCGAGCCAAGCGGCCTGGCGCTTCAGGATATCCTGATCGTCGGTGTCGAGACGATAGCCGTTGAGGTCGAAATAGACCCGTTCGCCAACATTGACGCGGAAATCTTCGAGCGAACCCGCAGCCGGGCCCTGTGCGATCGGCGCAACGGATCCCTGGGTGACAGGTTGCTGCGGCGCTGGCGTATTGTCGACAACTTCAACCGGTGCCGTGTCAGTCGTTTCGACGGGTTTCGGCTTCGAAGCGCATGCCCCGAGCGAAACAAGCACGGCCGCCGCCGCGGTAATCTTGAGGTAGGATTTCATGTCAGTCAGACTCCCCTGATGTCCTGAACTCTATGGCGCCGTGCGACCGTCCGGTGACGGCATGGCGCAGCGTTTGGTGCTTCCATAATCGGGCCGAAATCCGGCGACAATCGGGCGCTTACGGTTGCGCTGGGCCTTTTACACAAAGATTCCCCGCCTGTCTCCCAAAAGCAACGCCCCCGGAACCAGATTCCGGGGGCGTCATGTGTAGTTCCTGCAGCAGTTACTGGAGAAGCGGAGACCACGCCGGGTCGGAGGCTTCTGTCTGGGTCTGCAGCCGGCGCTCATTCCGGCCGGACAAGTCGATCGACCAGAGCTGCGGACCGGCACCCGGACGGCTTTCGCGGAAGAAAATGATCACGCGGCCATTCGGCGACCAGTCCGGGCCCTCGTCGAGATAGGACTCCGTCAGAAGCCGTTCGCCGGTGCCATCAATGCCGATCACACCGATATAGAACTTGCCGCCAAGCTGCTTCGTGAAGGCAATCAGGTCGCCCCGCGGGCTCCACACGGGCGTCGAGTACTGGCCCTTGTTGAAGGTGATCCGGCAGGCAATGTCGCGCCCGCCCGACGGGCAGGTGCGCGGGCTCTTGTCGGCATTCATCACATACAGCTGCGGCGAGCCGCCCCGGTCGGAGGTGAACACGATGGCCCTGCCGTCCGGCGACATGGAGGGCGAGGTGTCGATCGCCGGGTTGTCGGTCAGGCGCTTCGACTGCCGCGTCTGCAGGTTCATGATGTAGAGGTCCGAGTTGCCGTCCTGTGCTTCGGTCAGCAGCACGCTTTCGCCGTCACGCGAGAATCGGGGGGCGAAGGTCATGCCCGGGAAATTGCCGAGCAGTTCCTGGCGTCCGGTCTCGATATTGAAGAGGTAGACGCGCGGGCGGCCCCCTTCATACGACATGTAAGTGATTTCCTGGGCAGACGGGCTGAAGCGCGGTGTCAGCACCGTGTTCTTGCCGGGGGTCAGGTACTGCTGGTTGGCGCCATCGGAATCCATGATGGCGAGACGCTTGACCCGGTTCAGCTTCGGCCCGGTCTCCGCAATATAGACGATCCGCGTGTCGAAATACGGGTCTTCGCCCGTCAGCCGCGTATAGATCGAATCGGCGATCTTGTGCGCGATCCGCCGCCAGTTGTCCGGCGTGGTCGTCAGGCGCCGCCCCGGCTGGCCGTTGATACGCATGACCTCACCGGCATAGACATCCCAGAGGCGGAAGGAGACGGCGATCTTGCCGTCCGGCAGCTCCTCGAACGAGCCGACCACGAGGCCGTCCGTCTTGATGATCTTCCAGTCGGCAAAGCGCGGCTGGACATCGATCGACAGGTCCTTCTGGATGAAGGAAGCGGGGTTTTGCATCTCGAACAGGCCGGTCGATTCGAGGTCGTCCCGCACCACATCGGCGATCTGGCGGGCCAGCTCCGTATTGGTGCCGTTGACCTGGAAGTCGGGAATGGCGAGCGGCGTCGGCTTGAAATTGCCGGAGCCGTCCACGACCACACGCAACTGGGCGGCTGAGGGCTGCGCAAACCCCATGGCGAGGCTGAAAGCCATCGCGAGGGCGAGCAGGAAACGGGTCATGAGCGATCTCCTTTCGGACTGGGTCTATTTCGCTGTCGGACCAATGGAAACCGTAATGTCCTTCCACTGGTCATAATCATCTTCGGGCAATTGGTAAGGGGCACATTTGCGAACGGCGCGCAGGGCGACATCGACGGCGATGCCGGACCGGCCAACCGGCCTCGAACGCGGCGTCACCAGTTCGACATTGCCCTTCAGGCTTCCGTCGCGGTTCAGCTCGACGCGCATTTCGACATCGATCTGGTCTTCCTTGGGAAGGTCAGACACGCCGCGCCAGCAGACATAGATCTGCCTGCGCATGGCCGCCTGCAGCGAGGCCGTATTGCCGCGCCGGTCGCCCGCACCCTGACGGGTCTGCTGGACATCCTTCAGCACGGGCTTGTCTATACGCGGCGGCTCTTCCTCGGGTGCAGCCCGGCGTTCCGTCTTGGCCTTGTCCTTCAGGATGTTCTCGAAGTCGTTGAGGAAATCGAGATTGTCGTCGTCCTTCTTGGGCTTCTGCTTCTCGATCAGCTTCGGCTCCTCCTTCTTCTTCGGAGGCTCCTCTTTCTTCGGCTCTTCCTTTTTCGGGGCCTCTTCGGGCTCTGCTTCCTCGTCCGGAATAACGACTTCTTCCTCTTCCGGCGCAGACACCTCATCCGGCTCAGGCGCCGGCGTCTCCTCGACTTCCTCGGGAACCGCCTCTTCCTGTTTCTCCGGCTCCTCGGCCTTCTGGATCGGGGCAATGTCGGTCACCAGCCCGATCTCGACGAAATCCACCGGCACGTCGATGACGCTGGCGCATTGCGGCAGGCGCATCAGGATGTCGACCGGGGCGAGGCCCGGTTCTTCCCGCTCGATACGTTCGATCATCCGTTGGCAGTCGGACTTCTTGTGCGGCCACGACAGCACCGCCATCGCCAGGACGGAGGCGTGGACAAGTGTGGAGACTGTCAGGCCGCGAAGCATCTCGGCGGTCCGCTCCTATTTTTTCTTCTTCTGTTCGGTCACCAGGGCGACGCGCGTGTAGCCGGCCGCCTTGATCTCCGCCATCACGTTGAGGACATCGCCATAGGGCGTCGCCTCGTCGCCGCGCACATAGATCGGTTTGTCATAGCCTTCGCCGATGATCGCCTGCACCTGCGGGCCGAGGTTGTCGATATCGACCTGCGTCTGCTGGATGAACACATCGCCATTGGCCTTCACGGTGATCGCCAGCGGCGCATCATTCGGGTCCGTCTGGATCGGGCCGGAGCGCGTCTTGGGCAGGTTCACATCCTCCCCGCGCACCAGCAGCGGCGCGGTGATCATGAACACGATGAGCAGCACCAGCATGACGTCCACGAACGGGGTCACGTTGATTTCGGCATTCAGCGCGCGGCGCCCGCGCCGCCCTGCCTTGCCGCCGGAGCCGAGGATCATTCCCATGGGCCTAGTCCCGTGTCGGATCGGAAGCGCGGCGCGACAGGCGCACCAGCACATCCTGCGAGAAGGTGTCGAGCTGGTCGGCGAAGCGCGTCAGGTCGCCGGTGAACTTGTTGTAGAAGATCACCGCCGGGATGGCCGCGACGAGGCCCATGCCGGTGGCGAACAGCGCTTCGGCGATCGGGCCGGCGACGGTGCCGAGGCTCGTATCCTGCTGCTGCGCGATATTCAGGAAGGCATTCATGATGCCCCAGACGGTGCCGAACAGGCCGATAAAGGGCGAAGCGGAACCGACCGTGGCGAGCACGCCGAGCCCGTTGCCGGCCTTGCCGAGTTCGCGGTCGATCGTGGCGCGCATGGAACGTTCGGCGCGGGTGACGAGCGCGGCGGCCTCGCCGGAACCTGGCGTCACGCGCCTTGCGTCAGACCATTCGCGGGCCGCGGCCGAAAAGACGCGGCTTGCCGCATCCCCGCCCGCCCCCGGCCGGAGGTCGAGATCCTCGGTGCGGCCGTTCCAGAAGGCGTCCTCGAACTGGCGGGCCTTTTTCCGCGCCCCGCCGAGCGAGAAAAGCTTCTCCCCGATCACGAACCACGACCACATGGAGGCGAGGAACAGGAAGAACATCACGAGTTTGACGACGGGGTCCGCGTCGGCAATGAGACCGAGGACGGAGATGTCGGCATTCGCCGCTGCTGTGCCAATCGCATCCGATTCCATGAGACGATTTCCGCTCCTTGAAAGAAACGCGCGCCGGCTGCACGCAATGAAGGGTTGCGCCCCGGTCACCCGTGCGCGTCAGGCCCCTGTTTCAACAACAATTCCGGCAGAAACACGGCAGAGCACCGGGATTCCGCAGCTGCCATCCGGGCTAGGCCGAAAGCGTTAAGATTTTATTCGATTTCATTAACCAGTTGGCTGCCAGATACAGGCAGCCAGGTGCTCTGCCATTTCCTTCACCGGCCGGCGCGGACGGCCGTCGGCATGGATCATTACTGCCGTGATTTCGGCTTCGGCGATTACGTCCTCTCCGCGCAGGCAGGTCTGGCGGAACAGGAAGCGGATGCCGTCGAGCCCCACATAGCGCGTGCGGATGTACAGCAGGTCATCCACTTTCGCCGCCCGCTTGTAGTCCACCACCACGCGCGTCAGCGTGAAGGCGGCCGGGTCATCCCGGTTGAGCAGGTCCTGGTGAGAGACGCCCGCATCGCGCAGGCAGTCGGACCGGCCGCGCTCGAAAAAGCGAAGATAGTTGGCATGGTACACCATGCCGGTGAAATCCGTGTCTTCGTAGTAGACCCGCACGCTGATCCAGTGCTGGCGGTCCGCGTCGAAATTCCGGTCATTGAGGGCAGGCAGGCTCATGCTTCCCGCCTAGCAAAGGTGCTCCGGTCCGTCATCCCCGATTGCGGTCTGGGCGCGGCCCGGCCCGCAGCCTGGATCAATGCGAGGCAGGAATGGCGCTGCCGTCGCTACCACCGCCCGCGTCCGGTTCGTCCGCCTCGCGGGCAAGAAAGGCCCGCAGGTCCGCAACCGATTGCGTCGCCACTTCTTCCTGCGGCAGGTGGCCGGCATCCGGATAGGTGACAAGCTGCGCTCCCGGGATGGCCTCCGCAAAGCTATGGCCCGACGACAGCGGCACGAGATTGTCGTGCTCACCGTGCATCACAAGCGTCGGCACATGGATCGTTGCCAGCTTTTCGGGTGTGGCGTACTGGCCGGTGCCGCGTTCAGCGCTCAGCGTCATGATCGCATCGCGGTGGCAGGGGGCCCGGCCAAGGGCGACATAGCGGTTCACCATCTCGTCGGTCACGAGGTCCGGATCGGCAAAACTGTCCCGCAACCCGGATCTCACCAGCATCGTCGCATCGAGATTCTTCATCAGGCGGCGCGCGAGCGGGTTGGCCAGCAGCCTGAAAACCACCGGCTCCGACTTCCGGCTCTCCTGAGACGGCGGCCAGCCGGACGCATCGACCAGGACCAGGCCGTCCAGCCGGTCCGGATGGTCCAGCGCATAGGTCCAGGCGAGACGCCCGCCCATCGAATTGCCAACCAGCGTGAACTTGCCCACGCCGAGTTTCTGCGTCAGGGCGTCGAGTGCTTCCTCGAACAGGGGCATGCCGACCGGCTCATCATCGGCACAGTTCGTCAGGCCGTGCCCCGGCAGGTCGAGCGCAATGACGCGATAGTCTTTCTTCAGGTCTGACACCCAGGCGTCCCAGGTATCAAGGGAGGCCGAAAATCCGTGTACCAACACAATAGCGGGCGCCTTGCGGGGGCCGGCATCGCGATAGTGGACACGCAGGCCATGATCCAGGGACAGCATGCGGCTGTCCGCCTTGGCATAGACGATTTCAAGACGGTCGTAGCCGATGTCGCTGCGCTGAAGGGCGAACCAGCCCGCCGTCAGGGCAGCTGCCAGAGCCAATACGACATACAGAAAACGGCGCAGCATCCGCTTTCAACCTCCCCGGATTTTTCTGAATTTATGCAAGCGACTAAGCCGGTCCCGCCCTGTTGTGTCAAATACAGTTTTCAGTGTTTGCTGCAGACCGGGCAGGCCGGATCGCGCCGCAGCACGACCGTGCGTGCCTCGCCCGACAGGCCAGACAGCAGCAGGACTCTGCCGACCAGCGGTTTGCCTGCGCCTGTGATGAGCTTGATCGCCTCCAGCGCCATCGCCGCGGCGGTCATGCCTGTTACCGCGCCCACGACCCCGACCTCGTCGCAGGCCTCTGCATCAGGCGGCGTTTCGGGCACCCAGCACCGGTAGCATGGCGCGCCGCCGCCAAGTCCCGAGGCGAACACGCTGACCTGCCCGGCCCACCCTGCAGCGGCGCCGTGCACCATCGGTCGGCCGGTTTCGTGCGCGAGCTGGTTCAGGGCGTAGCGTGTCGGGAAATTGTCGCTCGCATCGATCAACACCTGCCCGGCGGGCGCGGAGCCACCGGAAAATCTCTCAGCGCGAGGCAAAGCCCGCAGTGACGAATCCATTGCGGCAAGCCGCGCGGCGAGCGCATCCACCTTGAGGTTGCCGATATCGGCCTCCCCGAACTGGACCTGCCGCTGGAGATTTGAGCGCTCCACCCGGTCGTCGTCCCAGAGTTCGATCTCTCCAGCCCCCGCCGCCGCCAGGTACAGCGCGCACGGACCACCAAGCGCACCGGCGCCGATAATGGATACGCGCGCAGCGCGCAGCTTCTGCACGCCCGGCCCGCCGATTTCCTTCAACAGGATATGCCGCTTGTGGCGCTCGATTTCTTCCGGCGTCAGGCTCATTCCCTGCCCTCCCGGATGGCGGTCGAGGAGGACGTGTCCAGTGGCCCTTTCAGGTAGACCCAGGCTGGCGGGATCATGCCGGGCAGCAGCGGCGCCATGCTTTCCGGAATCCTGTCCTTCGTGAAGGTGCGCATGAATTTCGAATTGCGCGCACCGGGCCCAACACCCGGCCGGGCGACAATCGCAATCGGCATCAGGTGCGCAATATCGCGCCAGCGCTGCCAGTAGTGGAAGCCGACCATATTGTCGGACCCCATCAGCCAGACCAGATCGGCATGGGGGGCGTGCACCGCGATGGTCAGCAGGGTCTGCCAGGAATAGGTATAACCAAGCTGCATTTCGAGATCGGTGACGAGCATGCGCGGATGGTGCGCGGCGATCGCCTTTGCCGACGCGAGGCGCTGGTCGAAATCTCCATGCGCCGTCTTCAGCGGGTTGCCCCGCGCGACGATCCACCAGACCCAGTCAAGGCGAAGCCGCTTCATCGCTGTCTCGGCCACATGCAGGTGGCCGGAATGGGCCGGATTGAAGCTGCCTCCGAACAATCCGATTCGCAGCCCGCTCGTCGGGCCTGGCAGCTTCACAGGCATCAAGGGCGGACCTGCCCCGTGCCGCGGACAAGATATTTGTAGGTGGTCAGCTGTTCTGCGCCGACGGGCCCGCGCGCATGGATGCGCCCCGTCGCGATGCCGATCTCCGCACCCATGCCGAACTCCCCGCCATCGGCGAACTGGGTCGAGGCATTATGCAGCAGGATGGCGCTGTCGACGTCTGCAAAGAACCTGTCCGCCGCCGCCTGATCCTCGGTGATGATTGCATCGGTATGCCCGGACGACCAGCGGGCAATGTGGGCAATGGCACCGTCGAGACCATCGACCACGGCCACTGCGAGGATCGGGGCGAGGTACTCCGTAGACCAATCTTCCTCGCGCGCAGCGACCATCGCGGGTACAATGGCGCGGGCAAGCGCATCTCCCCTCAATTCGCACCCGGCTGCCTCCAGCGCTTCGGTCAGCTCCGGCAGCAAGGATTCTGCAATGGCAGCATCCACGAGCAGCGTTTCCGCGGCACCGCAGATGCCGGTGCGCCGCATCTTGGCATTGACGGTAATGGCGACTGCCTTGTCCGGATCGGCCGCGCCGTCGACATAGACATGGCACAGCCCTTCAAGATGACCGATTACCGGCACGCGGGCGTCCATCTGCACCCGCTCG
This sequence comes from Hyphomonas sp., assembly GCA_020638455.1. Lineage (GTDB taxonomy): Bacteria > Pseudomonadota > Alphaproteobacteria > Caulobacterales > Hyphomonadaceae > Hyphomonas. Next base: position 854,724 of record JACKIK010000001.1, read on the forward strand.
ACCAGGCTGCGCCCGCCACGCGGCACGATCACGTCCACCTGGCCCTCGAGGCCGGACAGGAGGTGGCCCACGGCTTCCCGGTCCTGCGTCGGCACCAGCTGGATCGCATCTTCGGGCAGGCCTTCGGCACCTAGGGCAAGGCGCATCGCGGCCACCAGCGCCCGTGACGACCGCGCGCTTTCCGATCCGCAGCGGAGGATCGCCGCATTGCCGGACCGCAGGCACAACGCCCCGGCATCGGCGGTCACATTCGGCCGGCTCTCATAGATGATCCCGATCACGCCCAGCGGCACGGCGACACGCGCAATGTCGAGCCCGGACGGCACCGTCCAGCGGGCCAGCTCCCGGCCAATGGGATCGGGCAGCGCCGCCACGGCCTCAACGCCTTTCGCGATCCCCTCGACGCGCGCCTCGTCCAACGCCAGCCGGTCCAGCATGGCCGCGTCCAGCCCCTTGGCGCGGCCGGCCGCCATATCGTCCGCATTGGCGGCAAGAATCTCCGGCGCGGCCGCGCGGATTCCAGCCGCAATCGCATTCAGGCCGCGCGTACGGTCCTTCGCGCCGAGCTTGCCAAGCGCACGCGAGGCCGCACGGGCCCGGCGACCCATGTCCAGCAGCGTTTCTGCAATGTCTGCGCTCGGAGGTGGCGTTTGAACGGTCATGCGCTTCAAGTGCCGCAAACGCGCCTGTCCCGCAAGACTTGGCTCAAGGCAGCGAGCGGAGGAAGTCGAGAGAGGCATCCGCCAAGGGGGCGCGATCGGCCTGTCCGCTCGCCTTCGCCGTCACATAGAGTGCTTCTCCGAACGCCGTGAGATTGTGCAGGCGCCGCAGGGCTGCCTCGGACTGGTAGGCGTTCTCCCGCAACAGGCCGTCATCCGGCCACAGACCTGAAAGCCAGGCCGGCCATGACTCCGCAGGATAGAAGTCGCGCCCCGCCAGATAGTAGACCGGCGCCGCCAGCCGCGCCGGCTCACCGAACACATAGGCGTGCGCGCTGGTTCCTGCCTTGGATGCGATGGCGGCGAGCATGATATCCGCATCCGCCTTCTCGAGCCGCTCGTTGAGCGCGAGCTGGGTGAAAATGTCGGCGCTATGCGCAACGCCATGGCGCCAGCCGTCCGCATCGCTGAAGCCGCGATAATCTGCCAGCCGCGTCATGTAGACCGCTGCGGCGGCAACAAGACCGCTTCGCTCGTCCGGGTCCATCCAGGGCTCAAGCCGGTCGGTCCGTGCCACTTCAGACAGGACGAGCGCCGCAAACGGCCCACGAAAACCTTCCGGATCGCCCGCTGCATCAGCCAGCTTTTCGAGCAACCTCCCTTTCAGCGCGCGGAGCGTGCCGGTGTCCAGCATGTTCCCCCGCATCATCGCGGCATAGGTTTCATACGCAAAGCCGTCCCGGACCTCCGGGTCCCGGTCTTCGAGGCAGGCCACCATGTCGAGCGCCAGCTGGTTGCGCTCCGTTTCCGGTAACGCCGCAATCGCATCGTTCCGCGCCTCGGGCGGCAGGACAAAGCGCTCTGCGGCGGCACACATCGCCTTCTCCCGGGCGGGCGGCATGCCGGCGCAGGCCGCCAGGCTCAGCAGGACGGACATCAGCGCGGCACGGATCATCGTTGGCTCCTTCCCTTTGGTTGCACAGACTTGCCCCCCGCTTGCGGGCTGACAAGCCGCCGGAAGGCACTAAACTCAGGCCAGACAAGATACAGATGCCGGAGGAAACCATGATCGACATCGAGGCGATGCCATTTCTGGCAGATGTGCCCCGCGTGCAGGCCGTACTGCGTCCGGACGACACGGCCTTCTGGTTCGAAGGCGAGGAGACGTCCTTCCACGAACTTGATGTCCGCTCGAATCAGGTCGCCAACGGCCTGATTTCGCTCGGTGTGCAGCCCCAGGACCGGGTCGGCTATCTCGCCAAGAACACCTCGCAATACTACGAGATGCTGTATGGCTGCGCCAAGGCACGAGCCGTGATGACCGCCGTGAACACGCGCCTTGCCGCCCCGGAAGTCACCTTTATCCTGTCCGATGCCGGCGCCAGGGTCCTGTTCGTCGGCAAGGATTTCTACGACATGGCCGAACAGATCCGGGACGAGCCGCCGGATATTGTCGAGATCGTCGCGATCGACGGCGGACATCCCGAATGGCCGGCCTATGACGCCTGGCGCGATGCCCAGAGTGCCACAGCCCCCCGCCGTAAACCGCTGCCGGACGACGATGTCATCCAGCTCTACACGTCGGGCACGACCGGCCTGCCGAAGGGTGTGCAGCTCACCAATCAGAATTACCGCGCCCTGTTCGAACAGGCGCGCCAGCTCGAATGGTCGAGCTATGATCCGCGCGACGTCGTGATGAACGCGATGCCTCTGTTCCATGTCGCCGGCGTCAATCTCGGCATCCTCGGCTCCATCCAGGGCGCACGTACGGTCGTTGTCCGCGAGATCGAGCCGCAGCTGATCCTGAGGCTGGTGGAGGAGCAGAAGATCAATCACGCCTTCTGGGTGCCGGCGGTGATTCTTATGCTGACCCAGCAGCCGAATGTGCGCGACATCGACTGGTCGCACCTGCGCCAGGTCTTCTACGGTGCCTCCCCCATCGCCGAGAACCTTCTCCTCGAAGCGAAGGACATCATGGGCGCCCGCTTCACCCAGCTCTATGGCCTGACTGAGACCGTCGGCGCCGGCGCATTCCTGCCGCCGGAAGCGCACGACCCGGCCTGGGGCAAGCTGCGCTCCTGCGGCGTGCCCTATCCCGGCGCAGTGATCCGGTGCGTGGATGCCGACGACAACCCTGTGCCGACCGGCGAAGTGGGCGAGATCGTGATCAAGGCCGGCTTTGTGATGAAGGGCTACTGGAACCGGCCCGAAGCGACCGCAGAGGCGATCCGGGGCGGCTTCTTCCATACCGGCGATGCGGGCTATTTCGACGAGGACGGCTTCCTTTTCATCCATGACCGGGTGAAGGACATGATCGTGTCGGGAGGCGAGAACGTCTATCCGGCAGAAGTCGAGAATGCGATTTTCGGCCATCCGGGCGTTGCCGATGTCGCGGTGATCGGCGTTCCGGACGAGAAGTGGGGCGAGGCGGTCAAGGCGATCATCGTGCCGAAGCCGGACCAGAACCCGACCCCGGAAAGCATCATCGCCTGGGCCAGGGAACGCATCGCCAGCTACAAGTGTCCGAAGACGGTGGACTTCATAGACGTCCTGCCGCGCAACCCCTCCGGCAAGATCCTGCGCAAGGACCTGCGCGAGCCGTACTGGAAAGGGCAGTCCCGCCGCGTCGGCTGACCGCCGCGCCGCGCTCGGTGCCCGGCCTCTCCCCGCCGCGATCGGCAGTATGCTGAATCAATTGCGAATCTTACCGGGCAAAGTCGATTTGACCTGCGGCGGGCCTTGCCGGACACTGCCTGCCAGCAGGGAGACCTCACCATGAACGGCTGGAAACTCTTCTTCTGGATCGCCGCGGCCTACAACTGGATGGCCGGCATCCCGCTCTACATCGCGCCCGCAGCGATGGTGGATTTCGTCGGCGGCACGGCCGGTACGGCGGATCTTGCGCTGATGAAGATCACCGGCGCGCTGATCGTCTGCTTCGGCATCGTACTGGCGGTCGTTGCCAACGATCCGATCCGGTTCCGGATGGTTCTGTGGAGCGTCGTTGTCGGCAAGCTCGGCCTCGGGCTGGTCTATGTCGGCGACTGGTTCCTCGGCACCATCCCCTGGTCGACCATCACCCTGTCGCTCGTTGACCTTGCGCTCAACGTCGTCGTGCTGTTCTTCCTGTTCCGGCGGCCACTGAAAAGCCAGCTCGCCGACTACCGGACCGCAGCTGCCTGAAGCAGGGCCGGCGTCTCAGTGCACCAGTTTCAGCCAGTCGCGCGCAGCGGCAAGCGCCAGCTTGACCTCTTCCGAGCTCAGCAGATCGGCCATTTCCTGACGCTGGACCTTGGCATCGTCATGGCCCCTTGCGGCGGCCAGGTTGAACCATTTGTGCGCTGAAACGAGGTCGATGTCTGCATCAATCCCGGCCGCGCAGGCGAGACCTGCCTGGTAGAGGTCTTCCGCGGCGGCTTCCGGACCGAGCAGTGCGCCGGGAGGAAGCGGTAAATCCGAATAAGGCATTTCATTCTCCTGTCACCCAGGCCCGCCTGCCGGACTTCGGTCCGTGTCCAGCGGGCTTTCCCAAGTGCCGCGCGGAATATCCGGCGACGGAGCAAATCGTGCCTCTGACGGTTTTCATTAAGGTTAACGGGAGGGGCCCGCACACGCGGCTTCGTTAAGATCGTGGCGCGCCGCGTTTACTTCTGCCCCGAAAACGAAGCCGCCCCGCAGGAAATCCAGCGGGGCGGCGTTGAATCCGGACTGTCAGCCGTCTGCCTTTCAGGCGGCGACCTTCTTCTTGGCCAGCGACTTGGCCAGTTTTTCCATTGCCACGGCCTTGTCGATGTTCTCGACAGCGGCGAGCTCGCGGGCCATCCGGTCCAGGGCGCTCTCGTACAGCTGGCGCTCGGAATAGGACTGTTCCGGCTGGTCGTCGCCGCGGTGCAGGTCGCGCACGACTTCCGCGATCGAGATCAGGTCGCCCGAATTGATCTTGGCTTCATATTCCTGGGCCCGGCGCGACCACATGGTACGCTTGATGCGGGCCTTGCCGCCCAGCGTCTTGAGGGCGTCGTCGACCAGCTTCGAGCCGGCCAGCGCGCGCATGCCCGAGGCTTCGGCGCGATTGGTCGGCACGCGCAGGATCATCTTGTCCTGGTCGAAGGCCACCACATAGACCTCCAGTTCCATACCGGCCACAGTCTGCTTCTCGACGCTGGTGATCTTGCCCACCCCGTGTGCGGGATAAACGACGCTTTGACCCACCCCGAACGTCAGTGCCGCAGTATCTGCTTTTTTCGCCATTTCGGATATCGCCCTTTTCTACGCATTTAGAGCCGAACGATCCCACCACAGTCCGCAAGGTTCACGGTCTGAGTAGGGAAATCCGGCTCTTTGTCATTTATTGCTCAAGACTGCTGTGTATCACAAATCTGTATGAATTTCAACAGCTCGCCTCAGGGGTTAACCATAGGTGAAGCTAACGAAGCCCCGGAATTCGTTAACTTTTCTTCAGACCTGCAGCAGATACAGCGCCTAAGGAGATTTCCCTAGGCCTCAGTCGCCAGTGCCGGGATTGGCGCTGAAATACTTTTCCAGCTTTCCGGTTTCCTGCGCGAACTGTTCCCGGTCGGCCGGCGGCTCTTTCATCCGCGTGATGTTCGGCCAGACTTTCGCGTAATCGGAGTTCAGCTTCAGCCATTTGCCGTCGCGGTCGTCCTCGGTGTCGGGCTTGATCGCTTCGACCGGGCATTCCGGCTCGCAGACGCCGCAGTCGATACATTCTTCCGGGTGAATGACAAGCATGTTCTCACCCTCATAGAAGCAATCGACGGGGCACACCTCGACGCAGTCCATGTATTTGCAGCGAATGCAGGCATCGACGACGATATAAGTCATAGACGGAAGGCCTCTTTTCCCAACTCAGCAGGGGCGAAATGGCGCGCACGCAAGCCCATGTCAATGCGGCAGACTGTTGAGTTTCAGGCCTGCCGTGCCTCAGCGCGCTGACGGGCCTGTGCACGGGCGATATCGTCGACATAGAGCAAGGAGGCGACATGCCGGATGAAGGCGTCCTCCTCGTCGCTGCGCTGGCCGTCCGAAAGGGCCACGCGGTAGAGGCCCTCGATGATCGCCACACGCTTGTCCATCGGCAGTTTCTTGGCGTGCCGGGTGAAGTGGAAGGCATCCACCGCCTCTTCCGCCAGCGTCTCGCCCTCCGAGATCAGCTCATCCACCTTGTCGGCTTCGAGATCGAATGCCTCAAGCAGGATTTCGGCGATCATGTCGCTCTCGATATTGACGTAAACCCCGTCCACCAGCGCCGCCTCGACCAGCAGGGCGGCCGCGGCGAGGTGCGGGTCCATGTCCCGCTCTGCGGGGGTCTTGCTCCGGAAGAGGTCTCTCAGGGACTTGATCACGTTTCGCCCTCCAGGAGCCGGTACAGGTCCCGGGCCTCGGCCGGCGGGCCGCGCCGGGTGCCGAGGTCCAGGATTTCAATGGTGGATATATGTGCCCCCCGGGCGAGGGTGACAATATCGCCGGCTGTAATGGCGGTTGCGGGTTTGTCGACGCGGCGTGTGAGGCCGTCATGGGTGATACGGGCGCCGTGGCCTCGGATGTGGCCGGCGGCGAGGGTGCGTGTCTTGAAAAAGCGGGCCCGCCACAACCAGACATCGAGGCGCAGCGTGTCCGCCATGCTCAGCGGAACGGCGTATAGGTAAAACCTGCTGCATCTGCTGCAGGTTTCGCGCCGCCCTTGCCTTTCGGCCTGCGCTTCTTCTTCGGCTTTGCCGGCTCCGGCGGCAGCAGGGCAGCGAGCGCCGCAAACGGGCTGTCAGGGTCGGGCTGGCGTGACCGTGACGGGGCGTTGCGTGACTGCGGTGCGTGTGACCGTGATCCTGGTGCGCGCGACGGTGATCCTTCGGACCGGTCCCGGCCGCGTGCGGGCGGACCCTGCCGGCCCCTGCCGCGCGGCGGCCCGCTTTCATCCGGCCGCGACCGGGCCGAGTAGCGCCAGAGCGTCACGGCGCCCGTCTCCTTGTCCTTCTCCGCCGGGGCGATGCCGAAGCCCTTGAGCACGGCCGGCCAGTCATCCGCCGGACAGGACACGACCGAGGCGAGGTCCATCGGGATCGCAAAGGCCGGCTTGTCCGCCTCGCGGCGGCGTTTCGACAATTCCCAGCCGAGCCGTTCGGCGAGGTCTGCGCGCACGGCGCGCTTGCCGAAACGGATATAGCCGTTGGAGGCGAGCGCCTCTTCCGGCCAGCTGCCATCGAGCGCGAACGAACCCGCCCCTTCCGGAGCGAGCGGGAAGCCTTCGCCGGCGAACACGCCGCGCAGGATGGCGATCATCCGCTGGGCCGCAGGCTTCTGCGCGTCCGGCACATGCGCGGCAACGCGGCCGGCGCGGATGCCGATGGCTTTCAGCGCCTCGCGCTGGTCCGGCGTCAGGCGGGCCGTCTGGTCGTCGTTCCGGAGATCCACCGCCGCGCCGCTTTCCAGCACGCGGAAGGCGAGCCCGCGCGGCAGGCCCTCGAGCGTTTCGCCGGATTTTTCCGCCACCAGCTTCCAGTGCGTCGGCAGCAGGCGGGCGATCTCGCCCTTCATCCACTCATCCATCCGGACGCGGGCCGGCTCGCGATCGTGCGGCTCGGTTTCCTGCGCCCCGACAATGTCCACGCGCGGCGTCATCCAGGAGGCGCCCTTGCCGAGCCGGCCGACCATCGCGCCGAGATGCTCGATCGATCCGTCGTCTGCCAGCCTGAAGGCATCCGACGGCGCGCCGGCAATCTGCGTGAGGCGCTGTAGCAGCATGGGCCGGATCGCGGCGGCGGCGGCGCCCCGCACGGCCTTGCCTTCCAGCGTGCGCGAATCGAGGACGGGTTCGAAGGTCAGGCCTTTCAGGCGTCCAACGACATGGCCTTCCACGGTCACATCGCCTTCGGGCGTCAGATCGGTCACGAGTGCATCTTCCTTCTTGAGGCTGGCAAGCAGCGCTGTTGTCCTGCGGTCCACGAAACGCGCCGTCAGCGCTTCGTGCAGCGCGTCCGACAGGGCGTCTTCTATCTCGCGGGTCTTTTCCTGCCAATAAGGAGGGTCCGCAAGCCAGTCCGGACGGTTGGCGGCATAGGTCCAGGTGCGAATGGCGGCGAGACGCTGCTGCAGGCGGGCAATATCACCCTGAGTCGACGAAAGGTCCTCCAGGCGCCGGCGCATGCCCTCATCGGAGAGGCGCGCGTCGGGGTCCATCAGCGTCTCGGCAAGGCCGAGCACGAGGCGGCCATGACCTTCATGCCCGGTCTTGCGGAAGTCCGGCAGGCGGGCGAGATCCCAGAGCCGCCTCACATGGCGTACGCCGGTCACGTCCGGCCCGATATGACCGTCCTCGCTCATCCGGCGCAGAACCCATTCGTCCAGCGCATGCGGCGTGTGGATCAATGCGGGGTGTCCGGACGGTTTCTCCAGGCTGCGGATCAGCGTCTTCAGGGACGAGAAGTCGAGATCGGAACTGCGCCACTGGATATGATCCACCGGATCGAAGCGGTGCGCCTCGATGGCGCGCCACTGTTCTTCCTCGAAGGGCGGGCAGTCGGCCGTCTCGCCGAACTCGCCATCCTGCCGGAACCGGCCTGCGCGGCCTGCGATCTGGCCGCACTCCGCCGTGGTCAGCAGGCGGTGGCGCCGTCCGTCGAATTTGGAGCGCGAGGCAAACACGACCCGGTCGACATCCAGGTTCAGTCCCATGCCGATCGCGTCGGTGGCGACGATGTAATCGACCTCGCCGGACTGGTACATGGCGACCTGCGCGTTGCGCGTGCGGGGGCTGAGCGCGCCCATCACCACCGCCGCTCCGCCCTTCTGCCGGCGGAGCAGTTCGGCAATGGCATAGACCTCGTCCGCGCTGAAGGCGACGACAGCGGTGCGTTTCGGCAGCTTGGTGATCTTGGTATGGCCGGCATAGCGGAGTTCCGAGAACCGCTCGCGCGGCTCCGTCTCGGCGCCGAGCTTCAGGTCCCGCAAGATGCCGCGCATCGTGTCGGAGCCGAGCAGCAGCGTCTCGTGGTTGCCGCGCAGGTTGAGGATGCGGTCGGTGAAGACGTGGCCGCGATCCTCGTCCTCGGCGAGCTGGATTTCGTCGATGGCGACGAAGTCGGGACGCAGCTCCACCGGCATCGCCTCGACCGTGCAGATGAAATAACGCGCCGTAGGCGGAACAATCCGTTCCTCGCCGGTAATCAGGGCCGCGCTGGCGTAGCCCTTGCGCTCCACCACCCGGTCATAGACCTCGCGCGCCAGCAGCCGCAGCGGCAGGCCGATCATGCCGGTGCCGTGCGCAATCATGCGCTCGATGGCGTAATGCGTCTTGCCGGTATTGGTGGGGCCGAGAATGGCCTTGAGGGAGGATTGCATCGGCTTGGGGTGGGGGTGGACGAGGCGGAAGTCAAGCGGGGCCAGCCGCTTTCATGAAGGAGTTGTTGGTGCCGCAGACCCCTGCGAAGGCAGGGGTCCATGGACCACAATTAGCCCCCGGCGCTCAGGGCAAAGTTCGGTCCATGGATGCCTGCCTGCGCAGGCATCTGCGGAGAGTGTGTGGGATCTCAATTATTCAGATCGAAATAGAGATCGCGCCAGTCGGGATTGTTTTCTTCGATCAGCCGGATTTTCCAGGCTCGCTTCCACTTCTTGATCTGGTATTCGCGTGTCCTAGCGCTGTCCCTGGTATCATGAAGCTCGTACCAGACCAGCCTCGTCACGCCATGCTTCCTGGTGAAGGCGGCGCCCCGGCCCTCCTTGTGATTCCAGACGCGCAACGCGATATCGTCCGTGTGGCCGGCATACAGCGTCCCGTTCTTCTGGCTGGCAAGGATATAGACGTAGAAGGCCATGTTGTTTCCGTAGCTGAGGAACCATTCCCCAAGAACCTCATTCTCCGCCGATGCCTGCGAAGGCAGGCATCCATGGCGAGATGGCGCCACACGCTCACGGGGAAATGCCGAGCCATGGACCCCTGCCTTCGCAGGGGTCTGCGGAAAACGAGGGAAGCTTATGCGCCACTTTCGCGATCCGGCGAATCCGCGGCTAGATTGCGCCGCCAGTCCCGGAGGAACCTCCCATGCGCATTCCTGTCGCCGCTGCCCTTCTCGCCCTCGCCGCGTGTACGCCCTCCGGTGACGGCGCCGCGCCGGCAAAGGCCGACAGCCATCTCGACTGTGCCGCCCTGATCAGCGCGGCGGATCACATGATGGCGGACGGCAGGCTGGCGCCGGATAAGGACATGCAGTCGAAAGTCCTCGTCTCGGCGATGACCCATCTCAACGCCTATGCCATCCCGCAGGGCATCGCCGAGAAGGACGCCTTCGCGGCCGTCGATGCGCGCCGGGATGAGCTGATGGCCTCGACCGCGCCGGAGGAAATCCTCAGCCGCGCGAAAGCCTGTGTCGCGAAGACGCCGCGCACCTAGGCGACGGCCCGGACGCGCGCTTCTTTCGCGACGGGCTCTTCCGCCACCGTCTCATGCGGCTGGAAGTGAAGCAGTTCCCAGCGCCCGTCATGGTGCTCGACCAGCGCCGTGCAGCTTTCGACCCAGTCGCCGTCATTCATGTAGGTGATGCCGTCGATATCGCGCATCTCGGCGACATGGATGTGGCCGCAGATCGCGCCGTCGAAGCCCTTGCGGCGGCAATAGTCCGCCACATGGCCCTCGAAATTGTGGATATGGTTCAACGCCCGCTTGGTGCGCTTCTTCAGCGCGGCCGAGAGCGACCAGTAAGGCAGGCCCATGCGCCGGCGCACGGCGTTCAGCCTGGTGTTCGCCCAGAGCAGGAAATTATAGGCATGGTCGCCGAGGTGCATGATCCACTTGCGGTCGGCCCGCATCATGCCGTCGAACATGTCGCCATGCACGACGAGGTAGCGCTTTCCGTCCTCGCCCTCATGCAGGGCGCGGTTCTTCACGCTGATGTCGCCGAAGGCGAGGCGGAACTGCAGGAAGGCGCGCAGGAATTCGTCATGATTGCCGATGATGTAGGTGACATCGGTGCCGCGCTTGGCGGCCGTCAGGATACGGCGGATGACATTGGTGTGCGACTGCGGCCAGAACCATTTCTTGCGCAGGCGCCAGCCGTCGATCACGTCGCCGACGAGATACAGCTGCTCGCAGGTGTGCGTCTTCAGGAACTGGCACAGCGCCTCCGCCTGGCAGCCGGCGCTGCCGAGGTGGATGTCGGAAATGAAGATCGCCCGGTAGTCCGGGCGCGCAGGCGGGCGCGTAGACGTCATCCGCAGGCGGATAACCTGATTTTATACAGCTTTTATGACGTTCCCTGATTTATTTTGTAACATTTTCAGAGGTGGATGGTTAATCAGCCCTCCAGCTCCACATCCCAGTAGAGATAGTCCATCCACGTCTCGTGCAGATGGTTAGGCGGGAAGCGGCGGCCGATGTCCTGCAGCTGGTAATTGTTCGGCCGGAAGGGCCGGTGGCGCAGGTGCATGTCGGTCTGGTGCAGCAGCTTGCCGCCCTTGCGGAGATTGCAGGGGCTGCAGGCGGCGACAATGTTTTCCCAGCTGGTACGGCCGCCCTTGGAGCGCGGCACGACATGGTCGAAGGTCAGGTGCTCGCCGGAGCCGCAATAGGCGCACTCGAAGCCGTCGCGCAGGAACACGTTGAAGCGGGTAAAGGCCGGCGGCCGGTCCTGGCGCACGAAATCGCGCAGCGCGATGACGCTCGGCAGGCGGAACTCCGTGCTGGGCGAGCGCACGACATAGTCGTATTCGGCGATGATATCGACGCGGTCGAGGAAGACGGCTTTCACCACTTCCTGCCAGGGCCACAGCGAAAGGGGATAATAGGAAAGCGGCCTGTAATCGGCATTCAGAACCAGTGCCGGCCGGCCGCTGGGCGGGACCGTGAGAACCTCAGCCATGATGACCCCCCATCTGGCAAAGACTTGAAACCTGGTAACGACTGAAGACGGCGCTCCTTCTGCCTTCGCCCGGACATCTAGGCGATTCCTGTCACAAGGATATGACACCCGATTCGGTTTGCAAACCTCGTAAAGTTCAGGCCGGCGGCAGGCCGGACTTCGCGCGCTCGGCGTTCAGCCAGCCCCAGAGCAGGTGCGCCGCCACGCCCCGATAGGGCCGCCAGCCCTCCGCATGGGCGGAAAACTCCTTGTTTGTCATGCGCGTATCATAGGCACCAAGGCGCCTGTGCGCCTCCATCAGGCCGACATCGCCATGCGGGAAGGCATCCATGTTGCGGGCCGCATAGAGCAGGAACAAATCCGCCGTCCACGGGCCGATTCCCTTCACTGCGAGCATCTCGGCCCGCGCCGAATCAAGGTCCGCAGTCGCCACCCGCTCGAGGTTCAGCCCACCGGTCACCACCGCTTCGGCGATGGAATTGAGGTGGGCGAGCTTCGGGCGCGACAGGCCGCAGGCCCGCAGTTCTTCCTGGTCGCAGGACAGGACGCGCTCCGGCGTCACATCGCCGAGGAAGGCTTCGACCCTGTCCCAGATCGTGGTTGCCGCCTTGGTGGTGATCTGCTGGTAGGCGATCATCTTCGCCAGGACGCCGTAGGAGGCATCGCCCTCCCGCCAGACCGGCACGCCGATCGCCGCATAGGCCCCGGCCAGCGCGGCGTCCCGGCCGGCAAGGTCCTCGCAGGCGGCCTTCAGCCTGCGCGGCGTCGGCTGGCTCACGAACCGCTGCCGGGCAGCGCGCCGAGCGGCACCGGACCGGCAAAGATGCGGCTGTCGATCACGACCAGTGTCAGGAAGCCGTCATTGCGCGAGGCCGGCTCCAGCGTGCCGAGCACGGTCTGCTCCATCGTGCTCCAGTGGCCGGAGGCCATCATCGCCTCTTTCAGGGTGTCCGGATGGTCGAGCCTGAGGCCGATCGAGCCATTGGCGCGGCCGTTCTCAATCGTCAGGTCCGCCTTGCCGCCAAGATCCATCGGCCCCCAGTCGACCAGCATCTGCGCCACTTCCACGCCGCCGCCAACCTCCAGCAGCGCCCGCCACAGGCCGCCGGTTTCGTGATCGGAATGGGCATAGGCCGGGAAGAAGTTGCGGACCTCGCCGATCAGGCGCGAGGGGCCGAGTTCCGTGCCAAGGTACGGCGCGGTGGCCGGGGCTTCGTCCATCGACAGCTTGTCCCACTGCAGCGCCACCATCAGGTCATCCGGCGATTCCGGGCGCGGCGCGAGATTGAGGACGAAGCCGGACAGGTCATAGGCATGGCCGTTGATGACGGCGCTCGCATCACCGGACTGCAGGCCGATGCGCCGCGGACCGGCATCGGTCCAGGACAGGCTGGCGGCCGCCTTGCCGTCGAGCTCGACGCTGTTGCGCAGGCCGAGCGCCGTGGTCACCACATGGTGGCCGGGCGCGCGGGCAATGATGTGCCTGAAATCCCAGGGCTGCATCACCAGCTGCAGTTCGTCGCCCTGCCACTGGACACCGTCGGCGCCGCGAATATCCGGCTTGCCGAAGACGAGGTCATAGCGGAACGGAAAGCCAGACAGGGTGCGCGACGCGTAACTGACCTCCGCCCCCGCCGCGGTCTGCTCGGCAATCCAGCGATCGACGGCCGCGTCCACCCTGTCGCGCGCATAGAACCACCAGCCCGTCCACGCGCCGGCCGCCAGCAGCAGCAGGAGAAAGGGAAAATACAGCCAGAAGCGGGACGGCTTCTTCGCATGGGCTCGGGACATGGGGGCTCCTGATTTCAGGCGGCGGTCAGCCGCCGGGCAGGGTTCGACCCTGCACGGCAAGGCCCTCCTTCACAAGGGCTTCTGTCGCGGGCTCCAGCGCGTCCTGCAGCCGGGCCATCAGGTCCTTGCGCGGAAGGCCGGCCGGCAGCGGCGGCAGGATCTCGTAGACGACCCGGCCGGGCCGGCGCATCAGGCCGTGCGCCGGCCAGCACAGGCCTGCATTGGTCGCCACCGGCACGACCGGCGCCTCGATCGCCTTCGCCAGCGCCGCAATGCCTGCCGCGTGATAGTCCGGCGGCGCGCCCGGCGCCTTGCGCGTCCCTTCCGGGAAGATCACGATCTGGCGGTACTGGTCGGTGCGTTTCTTCGCTTCGGCGACCATGGATTTCAGCGTCTTTGTCGTGCCGGCCCGGTCGATCGGGATCATCGCCGCCTTCAGTGCGTACCAGCCGAGCACCGGGTACCAGAGCAGCTCCCGCTTCATGATGATGGCCGGGTCCTTCATCAGCAGGAAGGGGATAAACACGTCGTACATGCACTGGTGCTTGCCGGCATAGAGCACGGGCCCGGCGGGCATGTGCTCGAGCCCGCGGATTTCCGTCTTCACCCCGCAGATCAGCCGGAGGCCAAGCCGCACCATCCGGGCGAACAGGCGGATGCCGATCAGCACCGCCCAGCGTGGCAGCAGCAGGGCCGGCAGGAACAGGATGCCGAGAAGGGCCATCCAGCCATACATCCAGAGCACGAACAGGAGAGAGGTCAGGGCGCGCATTCCGCGTGGCTTAGCCAATCATTCCAGCGTCGTCACCCGCCACTTTGCCCATTCGAGGAACACGCCCTTGAGGGATTTCGGATCGGACCAGATCCGGGACGGGTCGATCACCGTGCGCACGGGCCAGGGTTTCAGTGCGATGTCCGGCATCGCCGCCTGCAGCACCAGCAGGCTGCGCGCCATGTGGTAGTCGGAGGTGACGAGGATCAGCTCGTCATAGCCGTTCTCATAGGCCCAGGCGGCGGTCTCTTCCGCATTGCCGAGCGTCGAGCCTGCCTTGCGGCCGGTGTCGACGCAGCAGGCCCAGACCGACGGATCGCCGCCGGCAAGGGCAATCAGGTCTTCCATGGTGACATCCGGATGCACGCCCGAAATCAGGAGCCGCTCGCCCCTGCCCTCGGCGACCAGCTGCACGCCCGCCGCGATCCGCAGGCCTGACCCGCCCGTCAGCGCCACCACCGCATCGGCCCTGAGGTCCGGGTCCGGCTTCATGATGGCGGCACGGTGCACGAACAGCAGGAAATCCGCCGCAAGGGCGCCGAAAAGGATCAGGGCCAGCAGGCTGGCAAACCGGAAAGGCTGCCTGCGCCGCCGGCTCACATCACGCTCTTGAGCGACCGGATCACGGTAATCCGGGCCGCCAGCCGCGCGGCGAACCCGGCAATCACCGGCGTCATCACCAGGACGAGAAGGTCGGCGAAGTCGAGGCTGAGCTCCGGCAGCAGGCCCGTGCGGGCGCCATGCGCCTTGACCGCGAAGATCGTCGCCGCGGCAGCGCCGAGCGCCAGCAAGGCGCCGACCGCCCCGGCACGCAGGCCGAGGACCCAGAATCGCCGCTCGAACAGGCTGGCGATGAACCGGTCGCGCGCGCCCGCCAGGTGCAGCACGTCGACAATGTCCTTGCGCGCCAGCAGCGCGGCATGGGTGGCAAATGCGATCACGGCCACGGCCGTCGAGCCGAGCAGCGCCACCGCGGTCAGCGCCACGATCCGGGCGATCGCCAGCATCCGGCGGACATCGCCCGCCCAGTCGGCATGTTCGTCGACCGCGCTTTCATAGCCGGCTTCCGTCAGCTTGCGCTGCAGGGTCGGCCCCATGTCGCGGATCGATGGATCTGCGGTGACGGCGATCAGCTGTGGCAGGGGCAGGCTGTCGGGCAGGCCGCGGTTGCCGAAATTCGGCTCCAGCAGCTTGTCGATCTCGTCCTTGGACAGGAGGTGCGCCGAGCGCACGCCGTCGACTTTCTCGATCAGCTTCTTGGCATCCTCGGCGGCGCGCCGGTCGACATCCTGCAGCGTGACCGTGAGCTCGCCCTCCACTTCCGCCGTCCAGCTCTTGGCGGCGCCATAGGTGGATTTTGCCGTCAGCGCCGCCAGCGAAGCGAGGAAACAGAGCGCCGCGACGACGAAGAACAGCGCCATTTCGCGCGCATCCTCAACCGGCAGGAGCGGGGTTTCGCGGGCCATTATTCGCCCTCCGCCAATTGGGCCGGATCGGTGCGCCGGCGCCCGGAGCCGGAGCCGCCAAATTCGACATCCTCGACCAGCAGGCCATTGGTCAGGCGAAAAACGGGCGCGTTTACCTGCCGGACCAGGCCGAGATCGTGCGTCGCGATGATCACCGTCGTGCCGCGCCGCTTGTTGAGCTCGATGAACAGGCGCATCAGGCGCGCGCCCATTTCCGGATCGACGTTACCGGTGGGCTCGTCGGCGATGATGATGTCCGGCTGCGTGACCACGGCGCGGGCGATGGCGACGCGCTGCTGCTCGCCCCCGGACAGCGTATGCGGGTGCGCATGCAGGCGCTTGCCGAGGCCGACCCAGGTCAGCAATTCCTCCACATCCGGGCGGTAATCGGCTTCCTTGCGGCCGACCACGCGCAGCGGCAGGGCGACATTCTCGTACGCCGTCAGATGGTCCAGCAGGCGGAATTCCTGGAACACGACACCGACGCGCCGGCGCATGGCCGACAGCTGGTCGCGCGTCAGGCGGCTGGTCGGGCGGCCGAACAGGCTGACTTCGCCATTCGTCGGCTTCAGGGCGAGGTAGAGCAGCTTCAGCAGGCTGGTCTTGCCTGCCCCGGAGGCGCCGGTCAGGAAGCTGAAAGAACCCTGTTTCAGCGTCAGATCAATGCCGCTAAATACATCGTCAGATGTGTCATAGCGGAGCGACACGCTATCCAGACGCACCGCCACGTCGTCGAAGAGGTCGAGTCTCGAAAGGGTCATCGGCTCCGTCGGTCGGCTCGGGCGTCTGGATTATTGGGGCGAATTGCGGGAAAGACCAAGGATGATCCTCACCTGCCCGAGCTGTGAGACACAGTATTTCGCCGATGACTCAACAATCGGTGAAAGCGGCCGCACCGTGAAGTGCGCGGCCTGCGGCCATTCCTGGTTCGTCGGCCCGACCGGCGGCGGAGAGGCCGGCGCCCGGCCGACCCCGGCCGCCGCGCATGAAATCTACCGCGAGCGGGTGCGCGAGCAGCGCCGCCAGCGCAGCCGGTTCGCGGCGCTGCTGTCCTGGCTGTTCATGGCGGCCCTGTTCTTCTCGCTCGGCGTTGCGGCGATCATGTTCCGCAATGACGTGGTGAAGGCCTGGCCCGAGGCGGCCGCGGCCTACAAGCTCGCCGGGTTCACGGTCAACCGGTTCGGCATCGAGTTCGATTCGATCGAGCGCAGCCGTACCTTCAACGACACGGTGCCGGTCGTCACCGTCACCGGCAAGGCGGTCAACGTCGCCCGCACGACGGTCGCCACGCCGCTGGTCCGGGTCGACCTCAAGGACGAGCGCGGGCGCACCGTCGCCACCAAGTACGGCTCGATCACGCCGGCCCGCCTGCCGCCCGGCACGCACGGCACCTTCCAGGTGGTTCTGGAACAGGCCCCGATGGAGAGTTTCGAGATCGAGCTGTCACTGGAAGACAAGGCCGGCGCGCAGAAGGCCGCACCGTCGCGCGCGCCGGCGGAGGAGACCGGTGACGACGCCCCGGCCACCGAAGACGCCGGAGGCGACGGCGAATGAGCGGCGAGCCGAGAATTGAAGTGATCATCCCCGAAGACGAACTGATGGCGCAGATCGATGCGCTGGCCGACCGGCTGGCGCCCCGGCTCGAAGGCGAGTGGACCATCGTCTCCATCCTGATCGGGGCGACGCCCTTCACCTCCGATCTGATGAAAGCCCTTGCCCGCCGCAATGTGCATCCCATGCTGGATGTGATCTGGCTGGAAAGCTATCGCGACGCCCGCGAAAGTTCCGGCCGCGTCGTGGTGCGGGCCGACCTTGCCCGGCCGGTCCAGGATCGCGGCGTGCTGCTGCTCGACGATGTGTTCGATACTGGCCGTACGCTGACCTTCGCCAAGGCGCACCTGCTGGCCAAGGGCGCGCGGGAAGTCATCACCTGCGCCCTGACCCAGAAGCCGACCGCCCCGCGCGGCGAGGGCGGCGTCGACTATTGCGCCATCGACGCACCGGGCCGCTACCTCGTCGGATACGGCATGGACGACGCCGGCAAGTATCGCGGCCTGCCCTATATCGGCGCGGTGGACTGATCTTCAGTTCACCTCTTCAGTTCACCTCTTCAGTTCACCGGCAGGTGCTCGCGCAGAAAGGCGAGGATTTCCGTGTAATAGGTCTGCTCGTCCTCGTCGGACATGTAGCGGTGCCCCGAATCCTTCAGCTTCACCAGTTTGAAATCCTTGCCCGCTTTTTTCAGCGCCTTCTCCATCCGCGCCGATTGGTCGTAAGGCACGATGCCGTCGTCCTCCCCATGCAGGATGAGGATCGGGCGGGTCACACGATCCGCCAGCTTCGCCGGTGAAACCGCTTCGAGTGCGTTCTTGTCGCGCTGCGGATCGCCTACATGCTCGACCAGGTATTTGTAGGACTCCGAATCATAGCCTTCTTCCTTGCGTTCCCAGCGCATCATTGCGACGAGGTCGCTGGGCCCCGCGCCATCGATGATGCACTGATACTTGTCGGGCGTGAGCGTGGCCGCGGCAAGCGCAGCATAGCCGCCATAGGGGAACCCGAAAATGCAGGCCCGGCCGGCATCGGCGAGACCCGCCCCGACAAGATAGTCAAAGCCGTCGTCAAGATCTGTCTGCATCGCCCTGCCCCATTCGCGACGCCCCCTGTCCGCGAAGATCTTTCCGTAGCCGGATGACCCACGGAAGTTTGGCTGAAACACCTGATAGCCTTGCGCCACCAGAATCTGCACATCGCGGTCATAGTCGAAATAGTCGCGCATTTCCGGCCCGCCATGTGGCATCACAATCAGCGGCGGCCTGCTGTCAGGAGCCGCGTCCGCCGGCCGTGTCAGATATCCCGTGAGCGCGAGGCCGTCGCGCGCGACATAGTTGATGATCTGCGTCTCGCCGAATGTCTTGCCAAGCAATCGGCCCTGACTCACGCCGATCTCGACGGCGGACGCCGTATCGAGATCGTAGATATGATAGGAGCCAGGTTCGCGCGGCCCGACTGCCTCGACCAGCCAGCGCTTGCCGTCACGGCTGGAATCCATCGGGATTACATTGGCCTCGTTGCCGAAATAGGTGTTGAGGCCGTTGAGATGAGCCTGGATCGACGGGTCCTTCATCTCGATGACCAGCCGGTCCTTGTAATAGAAGACGCCCCGCAATTCCCGCGTATCCGGGTTGAACAGCCCGTCCTCGATATCGACATCGTCATTGGTGTAGACCGGCTCCAGGATCTCGTCCTTTTCGAAATCGTAGAGATAGATGCCGGCCCGATCCGCCCCGTCAGGGCGGGCCGAGATATAATAGGTCGACTCGCTCGGGCCTGGATAAAGGACCTGAAAATCGGAAGCGGCCTTGCTCTGTTCACGGTCTTTCAGGCGGATGGTGCGGGTCTTGCGCCATTTGATCGTGCCATTCTCCTTGTCCTCACGGGCATAGAGGTAGATCACCGTGCCGCGGGAATTCACGTCCAGGCGAAAGGCCGGCTCGCCATTCCGGTCGGTGAACCATGCATAGGTGCTGTCGGTGCCGGCGGCGATTCGTTCGAATGATCCGTCCACCACATTCACCTTGAACAGGTCGAGGTCTCCATAGAGACGCGCCGGCATCAGGATGTGGTCGGGATCGTCCGGCAGGAAGTCCGTCACGCGGCCAAGCGAGAAGTTGCGTGTCATGCGCCGGTCGTCGCCGAACATGGCCGCGACCTGATGCGATTGCCGGTCGATCGAGACCAGACGGGAAAACGGCATCGGAACGGCCCGGCTGTCGTCGTCATAATCCCGGAGCTGTTCGCGGGTCATCTGCTTGCCGTTGCGCAGGTCCATATAGCCGAGCAGGCTGACCAGCATGCGGTCATCGGACACCCAGTCGATCCACTTCACATAGAGATCCCCAAGGCCCTGGAATGTCGGCGCGTCGCCCTCAGTGTTGAGATCGAGCGTGACGATAAAGTCCTCACCATCCTCCGACCGGATCCCGGCCAGGAAGCGCCCGGACGGCGACAGTTCGGGATTCCAGAATTCCGTTTCGCTCAGGAAGTCGTCAAGCGTGGGCACCGGATGCGCCGCAGCGCCCGTCTCCGTATCGGCCCGTGCTTCCACGGAAAACACCATCGCCACGGCCATCGCGGCCAGGCAAATCCAGTAACGCATGATCTGACCCTCCCTGGCGCCGAGTTTGGAAGCGGCGGCCGGGAACGTCAATCTTCGATAGCAACCGGATTACAGGATCGCGGGGATTACCCGATCTGGCGGGCGGTGGCCGTCGGCGAAGGTCTTGATGTTGATGATCACCTTCTCGCCCATTTCGGTGCGGCCCTCGATCGTGGCGGAGCCCATGTGCGGCAGTAGCAGCACGTTTGGCAGGTTCAGCAGCTCCGGATTGACGGTCGGCTCGCGCTCGAACACGTCGAGGCCGGCGCCGGCGAGCTTCCCGGCCTTGATCGCCCGGGCGAGCGCCGCCTCATCGATCACTTCGCCGCGCGATGTGTTCACGACATAGGCGTCCGGCTTCATCAGGTCGAGGCGGCGGGAGTTCATCAGGTGGAAGGTGGCCGGCGTGTGCGGGCAGTTGACCGAGACGATGTCCATCCGCGCCAGCATCTGGTCGAGACTGTCCCAATAGGTGGCCTCGAGCTGCTGTTCGATGCGCTGATTGACCGGTTTGCGGTTGTGATAGTGGATCTGCAGGCCGAAGGCCCTGGCGCGGCGGGCGACCGCCTGGCCGATGCGGCCCATGCCGATGATGCCGAGCCGCTTGCCGGCCAGCCGCCGGCCGAGCATCCAGGTCGGCGTCCAGCCGTCGAAGCCGCCCGCATCCATGATCTGCGCGCCCTCATGCAGGCGGCGCGGCACGGCCAGGATCAGCGCCATGGCGACATCCGCCGTATCGTCGGTCAGCACACCCGGCGTGTTGGTGACGGTGATGCCGCGCTGGATGGCGCTCTGCACGTCGATATTGTCCACGCCGGCGCCGAACTGCGCGATCAGGCGCAGCTGCTGCCCCGCTCGCGCCAGCACCCGCCCGTCGATATGGTCGGTCACCGTCGGCACCAGAACGTCGGCGGTCTGCATCGCCTCGACCAGTTCCTCGTGGCTGAACGGATGGTCGTCCTCGTTCAGGCGCGCGTCGAACAGCTCCATCATCCGCAATTCCACGGAGGCGGGCAGCTTTCGGGTGACGACGATCTTGAGCTTCTTTCCCGGCATGGGCACCCTTTGAAAAACTTTGCTTTGCATGGGCCTTAGCAAAGCCCTGCCGGAACGCCAATGCCGAACATTTTACCCCGAATTCACCAGAGCGTGGAATCTTGCCGCGGCATTCTCACGGGGCGCGATTTGCACATGAAGCGGGCAGTCATATTTTTCAGCGGGCTCCTGTTCCTCGGCGGAGCCGCCCTGGCCCAGAGCCCGGAACTGGTGCGCATCTCCCGCTTTTCCGGCAAGCCCGTGCCGCGCTTCGAGACGCTGAAATACGCCATGGTCAACGGCCGCGCCGGCCCCTCCAAGGACTATCCTGTGCTGTGGGAATACCAGCGCCAGGGCCTGCCGATGCTGGTGATCAAGGAAAGTTCCGACTGGCGCCGCGTGCGCGACCCGTCGGGCGCGGAAGTCTGGATGCATGAGCGCATGCTGGAAGACGGGCACATGGCCTATGTGCGCACGCCGACCGTGCTGCGCATGGATCCCGGTGCGGAGGCAACGCCCGTCGTCGATGTCGGCCGCGGCGTGCTGGTGCAGCTCGGCGACTGCGACGCCGGCTGGTGCCTGGTCAGGGCGAAGGATTATCGCGGCTACGCGCCGCAGGCCACGCTGTGGGGCGCCGACGCCGAACACGCCCTCGAATAGCGGCCGATACAGCGCCTGTGTGTTGACATTCCGGCCGGTCCGGGCCTTCAAGGCGGGTCTTCTTCATTCAGGAAAGGCCGCAGGATGTCCGGACCGCACGACTATCACACGCCCAAATCGTCCTACACCAAGGAGGACCTGCTGGAGTCCGGCAAGGGCGGCTATTTCGGCCCCGGCAATGCCCAGCTGCCGGCCCCACCGATGCTGATGATGGACCGGATCACCGAGATCACCCTCGACGGCGGCGAATACGGCAAGGGCCGGGTGGTCGCCGAACTCGACATCACGCCGGACCTCTGGTTCTTCGCCTGCCACTTCCCCGGTGACCCGGTGATGCCCGGCTGCCTCGGCCTCGACGCCATGTGGCAGATCGTCGGCTACTGGCTCGGCTGGTCCGGCAGCCCTGGCAAGGGCCGCGCCCTCGGCGTTGGCGATGTGCGCTTCACCGGCGAGATCACGCCGGACAAGAAGCTGGTACGCTATGAGATCGACATGAAACGCGTCCGCCGCGGCAAGCTCGTCCTCGGCATTGCCGACGGCAAGGTCTTCGTCGACGACGAACACGTCTACACCGCCACCGACATGCGCGTCGGCCTGAAGAATCTCGAGCCGCAGGCCTAGGCTCAAGCTGCGGGATTGCCCGCTGCGGCGCGGGCGAACCGTCCCGGCGGCTGCCCGACATGGCGGCTGAAGGCAGTCGAGAACGTGCTGGCCGATCCGTAGCCGACACGCCGTGCGACTTCGTCGATTGCGACGGAGCCGTGGCGCAGCAGGTCCTTGGCCACGGCCATGCGCCAGCCGAGCAGGTACTCCATCGGCCTCAGCCCGACCGTGCGTGTGAACCGCTCGAAGAATGCGGAGCGCGACAGGCCCGCTTCACGGGCAAGGCCCTCCACTGTCCATGACCGTTCCGGATCGCCGTGCATCCGGCGCAGGGCTTCAGCAATCCGCACGTCCGCCAGCCCACGCAGCAGGCCCGGCGGCGCCTCCCCGTCCTGCGCCGCCCGCAGGGATTCGACCAGAAGCACATCGACCAGGCGCGAGAGGACGAGATCGCGCCCCGCCCGCTGGCGCCCCGCCTCCTCTCCGAACAACCGGACAATGGCTGCCAACCGGTCGTCCCCGTGGATATGGATCATCGCCGGCAGCAGGGACACGATGAGGGCCGCGTCGGGCGAGTCGAACATGAAATAGCCGCCCTGCAGGCGGACGTCCGCAGGCCCGTCCTTGCGGCCATGCCGAATCTCCTCGCCCGGCGCCGGCGCCACATGCGGGTCCATCCGCCGGGGCGTTGCGGCCTCTAAGCCCGACATGATGAATGCCGGCGTCGCCGGGAGCAGCACGAAATCGCCGGCTTCAAGGATGGCCGGCGGTTCGCCTGCAACGGCAAGACGGCACCGTCCTTCGATCACCGCGCAGAAGCCCGGATGCCCGAAAGCAGAATAGCTCACGGCCCATGCCCCGGCGCCGCTGATCCCCTTGGAAAACACGGCATGGGGCCGGAGCAATTCGATCACCTGGGCAAGCGGATCTACCATTCAGGACTATTGCTAATGAATAATGGATTCTGGATTACAGAAAGTCCGGCATTCGCAGCTTATCCTGCCTTTGTCAATCACGACGAAGAAGGACCAAGACATGCAGACCGTTCCCACAATCCTGATCACCGGCACATCGTCCGGATACGGTCTCGAAACCGCGCGCCATTTCCTTGCCAGGGGCTGGAACGTGATCGCCACGATGCGCACGCCGCGAGAGGATATCCTGCCGCGCTCCGACCGGCTGCGCGTCCTGCCGCTCGACGTGACGGCGCCGGAGAGCATCTCGGCCGCCCTTGATGCCGCCGGCCCGATCGATGCTCTCGTCAACAATGCAGGGATCGGCATGGCCGGGGCGTTCGAGGCGACCCCAATGGCCATGGTGCGCGAAGTATTCGAGACCAACACGTTCGGCACGATGGCAATGGCGCAGGCCGTGATCCCGCAGTTCCGCGCTCGCCGTGCCGGCGTGATCGTCAACGTGACCTCCAGTTCGACCCTTGCCCCGATGCCGCTCGTCGCCGCCTACACGGCCAGCAAGCAGGCCATCGAAGGCTTCACCGGGTCGCTGGCGCTGGAACTGGCGCATTTCGGCGTCCGCGCGCAACTGGTCGAACCGGGATACGCGCCGACGACGCGCTTCTCCCAGAACTCCGGCCCCCGGGTCGAGAACCTGATCCCCGACGCCTATGCGGGTTTCGCCGCCACGGTGTTTGCAGACTATGCCAGCCCCTCTGCGGTCACGACCGAGGCCGACGTCGCCGAAGCCGTGTGGACGGCCGTCAACGACCCTTCCCCCCGCCTGTCCTACCCGGCAGGGCCGGATGCGGTTGCACTGGCAGAAAATGCCGTCGGTGCTCAGCCCTGATCGCCGGTAACCGGCCCCGGCTCAGGCAAGCCCCCTTGCCAGGATCACCACGGCATCCGAGCCGGCTTTCCGGTCGCGGGCGATCCGCGCGTAGTCAGCGTCCGACGCGAAGCGCAGCGCTTCGGCCTCGTCGGGGAAGCGCAGCACGACAATCTTGCTGAAAGGCCAGTTGCCCTCCAGCACGACGGGGGCTTCGTCCGCGATGATGACGGCTGCGTCGAACCGGGCGAACACGGCCGGGAAAGCAGCCTGGTAGCGCCGGTAGGCCTGTTCGTCGGTGAATCTCAGCTGGGCGATCGTGAACACGGCCATGGCACTACAACCCGAAGACGCGCTGCGCATTGCCACCGAGGAACGCCTCTTCGCCCTCCGGCGACAGGCCGAGGTCCGGCAGCCCCTGCAGGCATTGCGCCGGTGACAGCATCGGCCAGTTCGTCCCGAACATCACCCGCTTGCGCCCGATGCCTTTCATCCAGGCCACAAACTCCGGCGGCAGCCGGTGCAGCGCATAGGCCGAGGTATCGACATGGAAGTTCGGGAACTTGATGGCCATCGTGTGCAGCTCGTCGATCCAGGGAAAACCGACATGGCCGCCGACGACAACCAGCTCCGGAAAGTCCAGCATCACGTCTTCGAGATAGGGGATCAGCCGCCCGGTCTCCGAGCGTTTCAGCGGCCCGGTATGACCGATCTGCGTACAGAAGGGTACGCCTGCCTCGATACAGGCGGCATAGACCGGGTAATACCGCCGGTCATTCGGCGGCAGGTCCCACAACCACGGTACGACCCGGACGCCGACAATGCGTTTGCCGTCGGCGACACGCCGGATCTCCCGCACGGCGCCCATCGGGTCTGTGAGGTCAATCGTGGCGAGCCCGCGCAGCCGGTCCGGCGCCTCGTTCACCTGCTCCATCAGTTCCGAATTGGAGATGAGGTCCCCCTCCGGCGAGGACCAGGCCGAGATCAGCGTGATGTCGACGCCCGCCCGGTCCATCGCCGCGACGGTCTTCTCCACGCTGGTCGGCTGCGGGTCCCCCTCCCGCCCGGTCCATTTCCACAGCGTCTTCAGCCAGGGCTGGCCGGCGAACCGCTCGGTCGTCACCTGCGCCCACACATCCACGATCATGTGCATCTCCATATACTTCACTATTGAAGTATATGCTTCCACCAGGCCCCGCAAGACGTTACCAAGCGTCATGACCGCCCGTTCCAGCCGATTCTACCATGCCCTCCAGATCGCCGCGCACCGCCTGCAGAAGCGGGCCGACCAGGCCCTGATGCAGGCCGCCGGCATTTCCACCGCGCAGGCCGCCGTGCTGGCCGTCGTCTCCGCCGGCCAGCCGATGCGCCAGAACCAGGTCGCCGCCACGCTCGGCCTCAATGAAAGCGCGGTGACCGCCATGGTCACCCGGCTCGTGAAACAGGGCCTCCTCACCCGCGCCCGCAGCGAAGCCGATTCCCGCGCCTTCGACCTCACTCTCACCCCCGCCGGGGATGCGGCCCTCAAGGCCACCGAAGCGCCCTTCGCCGAGGTGAACGCCCTGATCGACGCCGCCCTCGGGCCGGACACGGACGCTGCCGCCAAAGGCCTGCGCGCCTTGTCCGACAGGCTTTCCGGTGGTTAATCCGGTTGACGCCGCGGCCCGCGCTGCCTAGCGCTTCGGCAGACAGAAAACACCATCAAAGAGAGGGACTTCCCGCCATGGCTGACGACTGGACCCCGCCCGAAGGCACCCTGATGAAAGGCAAGCGCGGCATCGTGATGGGCGTTGCCAACCAGAACTCCATCGCCTGGGGCATCTCCCGAATGCTGGCGGCGCAGGGCGCCGAGATCGCCTTCACCTACCAGGGCGACAGCCTGGAACGCCGCGTGCGCCCGCTGGTCGAATCCATCGGCATGGACACGATGATCCCCGCCGACGTCACCGACGATGCCTCGATGGATGCGGCCTTCGCCGCCATCAAGGAAAAATGGGGCAAGATCGATTTCCTCGTCCACTCCATCGCCTTTGCCGGCAAGGACGAGCTGATGGGCTCCATGGTCGCCAACACGTCCCGCGAGGGCTTCCGCCGCGCCATGGACATTTCGGTCTACTCCTTCATCGATAGCGCCCGCCGCGCCAGCGAGATCATGCCGGACGGCGGCGCCATCATCTGCATGACCTATCTCGGCGCCGAACGGACCGTGCCCTCCTACAATGTCATGGGTGTTGCCAAGGCCGCGCTTGAGGCCTCGACGCGCTATGCGGCGCGCGACCTCGGCACGCAAGGCATCCGCGTCAACGCGATCAGCGCCGGCGCGATGCGCACCCTGTCGCTCGCCGGCATCCGCGGCGGCAAGAGCCTGATGGGCACCGGGCGCGACTGGTCCCTCCTCAAGGAAGACACGCGCATGGAAGGCGTCGCCGGCTGCGCGCTCTACCTGCTCTCCGAACTCGGCCACTCCATCGCCGGCGAAGTCATCCACGTCGACGCCGGCTTCCACGCCGTCGGTGTGCCGGAGCTGCCGGGCGAGGAATAGGTTACATGACCACCCGCACCGCCACCTGCCAGTGCGGCCAACTGAAGGCCGTGCGCCAGGGCGAACCGGCGCGAGTCTCCGTCTGCCATTGCCTCGATTGCCAGAAGCGCTCCGGCAGCGCCTTCGCCGCGCAGGCGCGCTGGCCGGAGGACCAGGTGACGATCACCGGCACGGCACATACCTGGTCGCGCACCGGCGACAGCGGCAGCACGTTCACGGCCCGCTTCTGCCCCGAATGCGGATCGACGATCGCCTACACCGTCACCGCCCAGCCGGACATCGTCGCCATCCCCGTCGGCGCGTTCGCGGACCCGCATTTCCCGGCGCCGGAATACTCCGTCTACGAAGAACGCAAGCATGCCTGGGTCGAGATCACGGGCGATATGGAGCATTGGGACTAGCCGGCCCTGACGGAATTTTCGGCGGGCCGTCCCGTCTGTGTCACGCGCGCGACATTCAGCAAGTCCGGTTCTGCTAGCGATTTCGCTTCCAGGAGAATCCCGACATGAAAGCCATCCCCCACCCGGTCGCCGGTCTGTTTGCGGCGGCACTTCTGAGCGGCTGCATGAGCCGCCCGAAACCCGAGCCGCCTCCGCCGACCCTTGCCGACCGTATCGAGCAGTCTGCCCAGCTCTATGCCGATGAAGCCTCGGCGCGGCAGGCCTATGCCGAGCGCTGGCGCAAGGGCGATGCCTTGGTCAAGGCTGGCGCCCGCGAACAGCACGAGGCCGAAGCCGACCTCAAGAAGGCGACGCGCGACAGGACGCGCGCCGAAAAAGAGCTGAAGAAGCAGCAAGAGCGCCTCGCCAAGGCTGACAAGGCCATCGCCCAGGCGAAGGATGCGGGCCTTGCCGGCAAGAAGAAAGCGGCCGATGGCGCGCGCCAGAAAGCGGCGGCCGAAGCGGAGTTCCACGCGGCCTATCCGGACGCCCTGCTCGACCACTGAGCGGCCACCCGCCCTTGACCTTGCCCGCCAGCGCCACAAGATGGGGGGCACTGACGGAGTGTTTATGACCCATTTCATGTCCGAGGCCCGCTAGGGGGCCTGCCGCTCACCGCGCCGCCTCCGGCGCAAGGCAGGCCGACAGAAACGTACCGCCCCGGCACGCGCGTGCCGGAGACGTTTTTGTGCGCGCCGTCAAGGCGCCCGACCTCGGACCAACCACAATGGACATCTCACGCGCCGAACAGCGCATCCTTCACCTGCTCGCACAGGGCGGGCGGATCGAAATCATCCGCGACGACCGCAACAAGCCGCAGGAACTGCATTGCTTCACCCGCGATGGCTGGCGCTATCCCGGTCTCGACCGCGACCTCTTCCGCAAGCTGAAGCGCCACAGGGCCATCGCCTCGAAAGGCGGTGCCCCCTATCGCATCACCCGGCGGGGGCTGGAACTGGTCCGGGCGCAGCCCGACAATCGCTAGACGGCCCGCACCGGACGGTGTGAGCCGTTTTCCGGCTTTCCTGCGCCTCTGGGAGTGAAGGCCCTCTGCCGAGGGCGCCATTCCCGGAGGCCGCCATGGCTGGTCGCGTATTCGTTTCTGCCCTGCTTTTCGCCGTCATTTCCGTCATCGGACTGCTTGCCGGCCCCGACAGCCACGCGGATCAGTCCGCCGGCAGTTTCAGGCCCAGTGCCTCCACCAGCGGCGCGTTGTAGGTGCCCGTCCAGGCATCGTACAGCGCGAACGAATTGGAATAGGACCAGACACACCAGGGCAGGTCCGCCGCCTCGGCCTGCTTGCGCACGGCGCGGGTCCATTTGGCGCGCAGCTTCATGTCGACGCCCTGATAGACGCCGAACTCGCCGAGGAAGACAGGCCGGCCGGTCTTTTCCCGGTACTCCGCCGCCATCCCCGCCATGGCGCGGACTTCGGCGCGGTCGGCGCGCGAGCCCCATCCCCGCTTGTGCCGGTAGGCCGCGCTGGCCCAGGGCGCGAACTGGTGTGTGAAGGGTTCGGGGTCATAGAAATGGAACGTGTAGACGATGTTCGCATCGGGCGGCGGAATGTTCGTATCCAGCAGTTCGACGCCGGAGGCATCTTCCCCGCCGAGGATGACGATCCGGTCCGGATTGGTCTCCCGGATCGCGGCGACGCCCGCCCGCTGCATGTCGCGCATCGCTTCGCCCGCCAGCGCACCCTTCGGCTCGTTCAGGACCTCGAACCACAGCCTGTCCGGCGCACCGGCAAAATGCGCGCCGATCTGCCGCCACATCGCGACCAGTTCCGGAACGCCCTCCTCCGGCGCCTGCATGATCGCATCGAAATGGTGCACGTCGAGAATGACATTGAGGTCCGCCGCCAGCGCCGCCGCGACGATGCCGTCCACCTCGGCCATGAAGGCGGGATCGATCGCATAGTCCGGCCCCGGCCCGGCATAGTCGCTCCAGCGCACCGGGATGCGGACCGTGTCGACGCCCATGGACCGGATCTTCGGAAAATCCGCAACATCGATCGGCCGTCCCCACGGCTCGCCCTTCGGCGAGTCCAGCGTATTGCCCAAGTTGACGCATCTGTGCATGTCGAAATCCGCCGGATCGGCGGACGCAAGCCCTGCAAGCGCCGCGACAAGGCCGGCAAGGACCAGGATGCGTGGTCTCATGAATCCTCCTCGCGCCACCCCGGCCGGCTGCTCCGCGAAAAGCCTATCCGCGCGCCGCATGGCGTCAACATGGCGGTGCACGCCGCTTCGGGCTAGAAGGACCGGCATGAAGACATCCGCCGACACCCATGTGCCCCTGCCCCGCTGGCAGGCCCTTCCGGATACCGACATGCTGGCCCGCGCCAGCGCCTTCGCGGACCACCTGTCGACGCGCCGCTCCGTCCGCCAGTTTTCTGACAAGCCGGTGCCGCGCGACATAATTGAGGCCTGCGTCCGGGCGGCTGGCACCTCGCCCTCCGGCGCCAATCACCAGCCCTGGCATTTCGCCTGCGTCGGCAGCGCGGAGAAGAAGCGCGAGATCCGTCTCGCGGCCGAGGCCGAGGAACGCGAATTCTATGCCGGCCGCGCCGGCGAGGAGTGGCTGGACGCTCTCGCCCCGATCGGCACCGATGCCGACAAGCCCTATATGGAAACCGCACCCTGGCTGATCTGCATCTTTGCCCAGCGCCGCGGCGGCGTGCGCGAGGGGGAAGACCGCAAGAACTACTACATCCACGAAAGCGTCGGCATCGCCACCGGCCTGCTGATTGCCGCCTGCCACGAAGCGGGCCTCGCGACGCTGGTGCACACGCCGAACCCGATGAAGTTCCTCAACCGTATCTGCAATCGTCCTGAGACGGAGAAACCGTTCCTGATCCTCGTCGCCGGTCATCCGGCGGACGATGCCATGGTGCCGAGGCACGCCCTGATCAAGAAGCCGCTGGAAGAGATCGCCGGCTTCCTGTGACGGCCTAGCCGTCCACCGTCACGGCCGGACCGGGCAGGCGGATCGTGTAGAAGGAGCCGGGCTTCTCCCCCGGCCTGCGGCTGAAGGCGGCAAGCTCGAAATCGCCATGCAGCGTCTTCGGGATCTTCGGGCCGAGCAGCTCATAGGCGTCCTCGCCGCGCTTTGCCTCGAAATGCTGGAAGTTCCAGTCGCGCAGGGTCGGCTTCATGCTGAGCGCCTCGCCCGGCTTCATCCGCACCGGCAGCGGTTGCGGCAGCGTGCCGGAAAGCTCGAGGAACTCCTGCGTGATCCATACGCCCTTGTCGGTGCGCACCACGCCCATCGCGACATCGGTGAAGGCCGGATTGAGGATGTTCTTGCGGTGGCCGGGGCTGTTCATCAGGTTCGTGTGCAGCTTGTCGACCGCCTTGCGTTCGAGGTTCCACTGCCCACGGACGATCTCGACCACGGCGATGTTCTCGGCGGTGTATTCGATCAGCGCGCTGCGGTCGAACGCGGCGACCCGCTCGAACGGATGGCGGCCGTCCGGCGAGTTGTGGTCGAAGAAATGATTGTACGCCATGTCGAGGCTGTGCACGCGGGCGGCGTCCACCAGTTCGGGGCGAAGGCGGAGCGGCGCGAGGCCGCGCGATGTGCGCTCCGCATTCACCTTTTCGAGAAACTCCGCCTCCATCCGCGCATCGGACCAGTAGCCGGCCGGCATTTCGGAGAGGCAGGGCAGCATGTCATCGACATAGTCGGCGACCGCCTTGCCGCGGTCAGCCACGTTGAGGTCGCACGCCGCCGCGGGCAGGCAGACGGCCAGCAGGCCGGCGAGAAAGGCAACGATCCATTTCATCGCCCCACCATAACCGCGAACCGCGCCCGGCCGAAGCCCTGCGCGTCATGCCTGTCTGAAATTTCAGATAATTCCGGCCGTGCCGAGGCGCGCCATCACCGGCGCCAGCATCCGCTCGATCGCCTCCGGCGTCGGGCGCACATTGCCATAGGCCGGCAGGCCCTCGTCGGCGATCACCAGGTCCGCCTCGAATTTCGCCGGATGGGTCCAGCGGTAGTGCGCCGCCCGCACCGTGCCGAGATATTGCTGCAGCACGCTTTCGACATCGCGCCCGCGCTCTACCACGTCGCGGCGGATGCGGCGGGCAAGGCGAAGGTCGTCCGGCGTGTCGACATAGACTGACAGGTCGATGAGCGAGCGGATCTTCGGCATGGAGAGGGCATGGATGCCTTCGAGGATCAGCACCGGCGCCGGCTCGATCCGCCGCGTCTTCTTCGACCGGTCATGCCGGTCATAGTCGTAGATCGGCTGGTCGATGCCCTGCCCCGCCTTCAGCGCGCGCAGGTCCGAGACGAGATGGTCGACTTCCTTGGACGCCGGGGCATCGTAGTTGATCGTCGCGATCAGCGCCTTGCGTTCCGTCTCTGACTTCGGTGCGCCGTAGTGGCTCATCGGATGGTAATAGGCATCCTCCCCGAACATCACCGCCTGGCCTTTCGGCAGGTGCCCCAGCAGCGCCTCGGCCAGCGTCGACTTGCCGGAGCCGGAGCCGCCGGACATCGCGATGAGGAAGGATTTCTTTTTCGTCATGCCCCGGCTTTAGCGGCAAACCTGTTGCCGCTTCAACGGGAAATGCAGGCATGCACGGCGGCGTCCCGCGAATTGGAAGTGGTCTCCGCGCAAGGCCGCCCCTAAAGTGCAGCAAAACATGTGTCGAGGGAGAGAGAGTTGGACGAACGCGCAGAGGCGCTGGCCGAGGGCCTGTCGCGCTACCTGACCCGCCAGCGTCGGGCGGACTGGACAGTCACCGGAGGCGCGCGGATTCCCGGCGGCGCCTCCCGCGAGACATGGCGCTTCGTTGCCGGCAGCGGCGGCGAACAGCACGGCATCATCGTCCGGATCGATCCCGAGACCAGCCTCATCGACACCGACCGCGCCCTCGAACATGCCGCCATCGATGCGGCTTACCGGGCCGGCATTCCGGCGCCCGAGCCGCTGTATCTTGAGGAAGACGCCTCCTTCATCGGCCGTCCCTTCTCGATCATGGCGGAAGTTGCCGGCTGTTCTGCGTCCGCCGAATCGCTGCCGCCGGAACATCTCGAAAAGATCGGCGAACAGAAATGGCGCTGGCTTGGCCGCATTGCCGCGCTCGATCCGGCTGAACTCGGCCTCGAATCAGTGATGACATTACCGGACCCGCAGGCCTGCGCGATGGAACAGGTCGACTACTGGGCCGGCGTCATCCGCGACGACGAGATCCACCCCAATCCGATCGCGGAAGCGGCCGTGCGCTGGCTGCGCCGGAACCCGCCCCCGCCGCCGCAGAAGCTCAGCCTCGTGCATGGCGACTACCGCACCGGGAACTTCCTGTTCAGCCCGGACGGCGAGATAAGGGCGATCCTCGACTGGGAGATGGCGCATATCGGCGACCCGCTGGAAGACCTTGCCTGGTCGCTCGACCCCTTGTGGAGCTTCAACCAGCCGCAGCTGGCGGGCCAGCTCATCCCGCACCGCGAGGCGATCGCGCACTGGGAGGCGGCGAGCGGCCTGAAGGTCGATCCGCACGCCTTTCGCTGGTGGCGCGTGTTTGCATCCGTGAAGGGGATCGGCATCTGGATCTCGTCCAGCGAGGACTATCATCACGGCGCGGCAAAACTGCCGATCCTCGCCATCGCCGGCTGGCTGATGACCGACCGTCAGGAACGGATCCTGTGCGACTATCTCTCCCCGCACTCGCAACACCTCTTTCCGGAGGCGACAGCATGATCCCGAAACCCGGCGAAAGCATCGCCCATATCTGCGCGCGCATCGCGACCGACCTCCTGCCCAAGGCGAGCGATGACTATGCCGCCGCGGACCTCGCCTTTCTCACTGTCATGTTGTCCATGGTGCAGCAGGACTTCGAACGCTTCGCCGACGTGCATGTGCGTGAGCATGACGAGATGTGCGCCATTTTCCGCGGCGCGCGGGACCGCCTGCCGCCGGACCTGCAGGCCCGCGTGGATGCCGTGCTCGGACACGACCAGGATACCAGCCTCCTGGCCAGCGCCCTCAACGCCCGCGCCGATGTCACCACGCGCCTGCTGATCGACGTGCACGCCTGGGCCGAAGGCGAGGCCGGGCCGGAGGCCGCCTGGGCCGTCGACCTCGACCGCGAAATCTGGCGCTTCCTGGACCGCTATGCCGCCAACCGCGCCTATGACGTCGCCCTCTGAAGCGCTGCCGCGCGGCGGAGAGGTCACGAAAAGGTGATGCCATGATTTTCCGGGGGTGCGCATGATGGTCTCGCCGGCCGGAGGGCGATTCCTATGGCATGACCCACCCGGAATGTGCAATTTGTTATTGTGTAACCGACCCTGTTCGACAACCGTGGCGCCGGCATCTGACCGCTGAGGAACGCATCATGACCCACCCGTCCCGATCCCGCCCGCTTCTGAAGCAGGAGCTCACCCGCACCACCATGATTGGAGGACGAATCGGCGGCCTCGCATCTGCGGTGGCGATCCTGCTGTCCGCCTGCGCCCATGCGCCGTTGGCACAGGAAAGCGATCTGGTGACCGACCCGCCGGCAGCGGCCGCCGCTCCGGTTCCGGCGCCGGCACTCCCGGCCTCGAACCCATTCGCCGCGCCGAGCACGCTGCCCTTCCAGACCGTGCCGTTCAACAAGATCAAGGACACCGACTACCAGCCGGCCATAGAAGCGGGCATGGCCGAACAACTGGCCGAAATCACGCAGATCGCCGCCAATCCCGAGGCCGCCACATTCGACAACACGATCACCGCGATGGAGCGGTCCGGCCGGCTGCTCGACCGCTCGACAAACGCCTTCTATGCAGTGGCCGGCGCCGATACGAACGACACGATCCAGGCCGCGGAAACGGCGCTTGCGCCGCAGTTCGCCGCGCATGGGGATGCGATCAACCTCAATCCAGAGCTGTTCCAGCGGGTAAAGGGTCTCTACGACACGCGCGACTCCCTCGATCTGACGCCCGAGCAGCTGCAGGTGCTGACGCTCACCTATGAGGGCATGGTGCGGGCCGGTGCCTTGCTCTCGCCCGCCGACAAGCAGGTGCTGAGCGGCTACAATCAGGAATTGTCCACCCTTGAGACCGCCTTCCAGCAGAAGCTGCTCGCCGCTGCCAAGGCCGGCGCGCTGGTGGTCGACGATCCCGCCAAGCTCGACGGGCTCTCCGAAGCGGAGATTGCCGCCGCTGCCGACGCCGCAAAGGCGCGGGGGCTGGACGGCAAATGGGTCCTGCCCCTGCAGAATACAACGGAACAGCCGGCGCTCGCCTCCCTCACTGACCGCGCGACACGCGAAGCCCTGTTCAAGGCCGGATGGACGCGTGCCGAACAGGGTGACGAGAACGACCTGCGCGACACGGTTGCCACCATCGCCCAGCTTCGCGCCAAGAAGGCAGCCCTGCTCGGCTTCCCGACCTGGGCCGATTACGTGCTGGCCGACCAGATGGCCCGCACGCCGGCAACGGCACTGAAGTTCATGCAGGAAATGGGCGCACCGCTGGCCACCGAGCAACGGCGCGAGGCGGCCGAACTGCAGGCCCAGATCGAGGCCGACGGCGGGGATTTCAAGCTCGAGCCGTGGGACTGGCAATACTATTCGGAGAAGCTCCGCAAGGCGCGCTACGATCTCAACCAGGACGACCTCAAGCCTTATCTTGAGATCCATAAAGTGCTCGAAGACGGCGTCTTCCGCGCCGCGACCGGCCTCTACGGCATTACCTTCAAGAAGCGGACCGACATCCCGGTGTGGAACCCGGATGTCATGGTCTATGAGGTGTTCGAAGAGAACGGCGAACCGCTGGGCCTGATGTATTTCGACTACTGGAAGCGCGACAACAAGCAGGGCGGCGCCTGGATGTCGAACCTGGTCGGCCAGTCGAAACTGCTCGGCACGAAACCCGTGATCTACAATGTCGCGAACTTCACCAAGCCGGCCGACGGCCAGCCCGCGCTGATCAGCTTCGATGACGTGACCACCATGTTCCACGAATTCGGCCATGCCCTGCATGGCCTGTTCGCAGACCAGGTCTACCCCTGCGTCTCGGGTACGAACACGGCCCGCGACTTCGTCGAATTCCCCTCGCAGGCCAATGAGCACTGGGCGCTCGACCCCAAGGTCCTGCCCTACTACGCCGTAAACTACCAGACCGGCGAGCCGATGCCGCAGGAACTGATCGACAAGATCCGCCGCGCCGCCAGCTTCAATTCGGGCTGGGACGTCGGCCAGACACTGGCAGCAGCTGAACTCGACATGAGCTGGCACGCCCTCGATGCCGATGCGCCCAAGCAGGACGCAGACGCCTTCGAGGCGCAGGCCCTGCAGGCGACCGGGCTCGATGTGACCGACGTGCCGACGCGCTATCGGACAACCTATTTCCTCCACATCTGGGCGAATGGGTATTCGGCCGGATACTATGCCTATCAGTGGACCAAGATGCTCGCCACCGATGCGGGCGACTGGTTCGACCGGCATGGCGGCCTCACCCGCGAAAACGGCCAGCGCTATCGCGACATGATCCTTTCCAAGGGGCATACGGAGGATTATGCGCCCATGTTCCGTGCCTTCTATGGCACCGATCCGGACATCGGCCCCTTCCTCAAGGACATGGGCCTCAACGCCGACGGCAGCCGCATCGACGACACGACGGCGTCCGGCGCGCAATAGACCAGAGGCAAAAACACGAACACAATGAAAAAGGCCGCCCTTTGCGGGGCGGCCTTATCTTTTGTCCGTTGGCGGAAGACTTATTCTTCCTCGCCGCCGTCGGCGGCTTCCTCGACGAGTTCCTTGCCGGTCTCCTGGTCGACGACTTTCATCGACAGGCGCACCTTGCCGCGATCGTCGAAGCCCATCAGCTTGACCCACACCTTGTCGCCTTCTTTGACGAGGTCTTTCGGGTGGCCGATGCGCTTGTTGGCCATCTGCGAGACGTGGACGAGGCCGTCCTTCGGTCCGAAGAAGTTCACGAACGCGCCGAAATCCTTCAGGCTCACCACGGTGCCCTGATAGATCTCGCCGACTTCCGGCTCCGCGACGATCTCCTTGATCATCTTCAGCGCCTTGTCGATCGAGGCGCGGTCAAGCGCAGAGACCTGCACCGTGCCGTCATCCTCGATGTTCACCTTGGCGCCCGACTCGTCGACGATGCCGCGGATCACCTTGCCGCCCGAGCCGATCACGTCGCGGATCTTGTCGGTCGGCACCTTGATGATTTCCATCTGCGGGGCGTTCTCGGAAAGCTCGCCGCGCGACTCGGAGAGGGCCTTCGCCATTTCGCCGAGGATGTGCATGCGGCCGCCATTGGCCTGCTGCAGCGCCTTTTCCATGATCTCCTTGGTGATCCCGGCCACCTTGATGTCCATCTGGAGCGAGGTCACGCCCTGCTCCGTGCCGGCCACCTTGAAGTCCATGTCGCCGAGATGGTCCTCGTCGCCGAGAATGTCGGAGAGAACCGCAAAGTCCGTGCCTTCGAGGATCAGGCCCATGGCGATGCCCGAGACCGGGCGCGACACCGGCACGCCGGCATCCATCATCGCGAGCGAGCAGCCGCACACCGTCGCCATCGAGGACGAGCCGTTCGACTCGGTGATCTCGGAGACGAGACGGATCGTGTACGGAAATTCCTCATGCTTCGGCAGCACCGCGCGCAGCGCCCGCCAGGCAAGCTTGCCGTGGCCGATCTCGCGGCGACCCGCGCCACCCATCCGGCCCGTTTCGCCGACGGAGTAAGGCGGGAAGTTGTAGTGCAGCAGGAAGTTTTCCTTCCGCGTGCCGTCGAGGCTGTCGATATATTGTTCGTCGTCGGACGTCCCCAGCGTTGCGACGCAGACGGCCTGCGTCTCGCCACGGGTGAACAGGGCCGAGCCGTGCGTGCGCGGCAGGAAGCCTGCCTCGGCCACGATCGGGCGGACCTGGTCCAGCTTGCGGCCGTCGATCCGCTCGCCGGTCTTCAGGATATCCCCGCGGACCACAGCGGCCTCGGTTTCCTTGAAGGCGGACTTGAACGTCTCGGCGGACATTTCGCCCGGCGCTTCCTCGGTGCCGACAAGGGCGGCTTTCGCCTTGTCGCGGGCTTCGCCCACAGCAGCCTGGCGCTCCAGCTTGTTGGTGATCTTGTAGGCCTTCGAGACGTCCTTGCCGACGATCTTCTGGATCGCGGCGACGGCGGCGGAATTGTCCACCGGCTCGAAGTCGAACGGGGCCTTGGCGGCCTTTTCGGCGAGTTCAATGATCGCATCGATCACCGGCTGCATCGCCTCATGGCCGGCGACCACGGCGCCCAGCATGATGTCCTCGGACAGCTCTTTCGCTTCCGATTCCACCATCATCACGGCATCGGCCGTACCGGCGACAACGAGGTCCAGCTCGCTCTCGGCCAGCTCTTCGACAGTCGGGTTGATCAGGTAAGCGCCATCCTTGTAGCCGACGCGCGCGGCGCCGACCGGGCCCATGAACGGGGCGCCCGACAGGACCAGCGCCGCCGAGGCGCCGACCATGCCGAGAATGTCCGGATCGTTCTCGAGGTCATAGGACAGCGCCGTCAGCACGACCTGCACCTCGTTCTTGAAGCCGGAGACGAAAAGCGGGCGGATCGGGCGGTCGATGAGGCGCGAGGTCAGCGTCTCTTTCTCGGTCGGGCGGCCTTCACGCTTGAAGTAGCCGCCGGGAATACGTCCCGATGCGAAGTATTTTTCCTGGTAGTTTACGGTCAGGGGGAAGAAGTCCTGTCCCGGTTTGGCTTCCTTCGCGTACACAGCGGTCGCGAGCAGCACGGTGTCGCCATAGGTCACCATGACGGCGCCGTCGGCCTGGCGGGCCACCTGGCCCGTTTCAATCGTCAGCGTGCGGCCGGCCCATTCCAGCGACACGGATTGCTTGTTGAACATCTTGTCTGTCTTTCTTCACATACGAAAAGCCCGCCGCGGCCCTATTGCCCGGCGGGCTTGATTGGGGCGCCCTAGCGGCGGATGCCCAGTTCGGTGATGAGTTTCTGGTAACGCGCCTCATCCTTGCCCTTTACGTAGTCAAGCAGCTTCCTGCGCGTGGCCACCATGGCGAGGAGGCCCCGCCGCGAGTGGTTGTCTTTCTTGTTGGTCTTGAAGTGCTCGGTCAGGTTGTTGATCCGTTCGGTCAGGATCGCGACCTGCACTTCCGGAGAGCCGGTATCGCCGGGTTTGGTGGCGAATTTGGTGATCAGCTCTGCTTTCTTTTCAGCGGTAATCGACATCGAAAGTCTTTCGTGTAGCAGCCTTGCGGCGGCGGGTTGATAAGTGCCTGAATTGGCAGGATTTTTCGGTGAGTTCGTAATCAATGGCCACAGCCGGGATGTCGTCCAGCAGGGTCAGGACACGGGGGGCCCACCTCAAGCGGCGGCTTATGGCTCATTTTGGGGGGGTTGGGAAGGGGTCGAGGTGCGTTGGCGTGAATGCGTCATTCGTCTGAAAAGGGGGTTGCGGAGTCCAGATCGAAGCTGGAAACATTTCCATACATTCACGGGGGATGAATGAGTGAAAACGCCAGCAGTCGTGCTTTTGCTTGCCGCTATTCTGACATTGGCCGCTACGTCGTGCCATAAATCAATCGATGCCGAAGCCGCCGCACTTGGTCGATACGCGAAGCACCACCAAGTCGGCTCAAGCCCGGATGTCTGGCTCGAACTAAACAATGTTTCCGGAGAGTGGGAAAAAGTGGCCTTGGTGATGGGATACTACGATGATCGAGAGGGCTGCGAAGACATTGCGCGGACCCTGGAACAAGAATTCGGCAGAAAGTACCGGTGCGCCCCAGTGGGCTAGCAAGCGTAGGGTGGGTTGAGCGGAGCGATACCCACCATCCGGGCTCGCGGCACGGATTGCCAGTGGGTATCGGCTGCGCCCCAACCCAACCTACGGGGCCACCCCGTTCCGACGCGCTCGTCCCTTCTCTCCGCGTCCCCAGCGAACGCTGGGGTCCAGGGTGGCAGGCTCTGCACGTTGCGGCACTGGGCCCCAGCTTTCGCTGGGGAGACGGTGCTTGGGGCACCGGGGGGGATGGATTCGCTCATTTGCGCCGCTTGCTGCGTCATCCCGCAATTGACGGTCGTATCGGCTGCGCCTCAACCCACCCTACGGGGTTCCCCTCCTCCCGCTCACCCCGGCGCAGGCCGGGGTCCAGGGCCGCGAAGGGCGGCGCCTGCCGCACTGGATCCCGGCCCGCGCCGGAATGCCCGCAGATGGGGTGGGCCGGATGCGGGGAAAGTTTCCGGGAAATCCTCTCTCTTCCTGTCATCCCGGAATTTGCGTCAGCAAATATCAGGGACCCGGTACCGCAATGGCCACACCGCATCTGGGTCCCGGATAAACGCTGCGCGTTTTCCGGGATGACAAGACAAGAGGCCGATCTATCCGGCAGGCGGCACACCTGCCGGCCCGGCGCTTTTCCCTGTCGTGGCCGCCGGTGACCTGCTAGATTCGCCCCTGTCAGCGGAGACGGGAGCGACGCAGCATGGACCGGATGTTCAGGTTTGCCGTCGCCGCCGCGCTTGTGGCCGGCCTCTTCCTCGCCCCGGCCCATGCCCAGACCTTCAACAAGAAGAAGCCGAAGACCACGACACAGGTGTGGAGCACCGATTCCACCGACATCGCCATTCCGGGCGAGCGCTACGGCAAATATGTCTGGCGCCAGGTGGGCGAGTGCAAGGCGACCTGGTTCTCCGACGGCAATCTCAAGACCTGTGAAGGCATCGAGGGCACCAAGCGCTGGCGGCTGGAGGACAGCGGCGATTTCGGCGACCGCGTGTTCTGGGATCCGGGCCCGGGGCCGGAGCCGGCCTCCGACATCCTGACGCCCAGCCTGCTGGCGACACGGGCGGACGGACGGGTGACGCTGGTCTCCCTGCCGTCGGGCAGGCAGACGGTGACGGATTATTCCGGCTGGGTCGACATCACCGACGGGCTGCTCCTCGGCGGCGGCTATTATCTCGAAGGCCCGCGCGTTGCCGGCCAGCCGGTCACCCTCTCGAGAGTGCGCGATGATGGCACGGTCGATCCGCCTGTTCCGGGGTCTGACTTTAACCGGTTCATTCCGTCGGCGGCGGACGATTCCTATTGCCCGCTCCAGTCCCTCGCCGCAGCGCTCCCGGCCGAAAATGCCGTGGACGCGATGGTCCTTCCGGTCTGGCGCGAATTGCGGCGGGTGGAGATTTCGGATGGCGTGGTGCTGCCGGCATCGCCCGATGTGGAGGGCGACACAGACGAGCGGTGCGGGCACTATGCCAACCAGTTCTTCATCGCCCAACGCGCTTCGGATGGCGAATGGTCCGTCCTCGGAGTGGATGGAGACCTCTACTCGGCCAGCCAGACCTTTCCCACGGTCGAAGCCGCCATCGCCGCCACGCCGGCCGTGCTGAATGCGGCCGCCGAACGCATGCAGCTCGCCGAAACCGAACAGGCCGCGCGCGACCAGCAGGACGCGGAGCGGGCCGCCGCAGCCGCCCTCGCCTCCGCCGAGGCCGAAAAGGTCCGCCTCGCGCAGATCGAGGAAGATCGGGTGGGCATCCGCGCGAAGGCGCGCGAACTGCTTGCCGCCGGAAAATATGAGGAGGCCGCCGACTGGGCCCTCAGTCTCGATACCGGCGAATGGGCAACCTATGTGCTCGCCTGGCGCGATGCGCCCGTCTCGGTCTACACCGATGCAGTCCAGCGTCTCGGCAACGACCCGGATGGCTCGGCCGACTACAAGCCCTGGGAAACGAAAGCCGCGCTCGAACGGCGCCTCAACAGCATCAACAGCTGCATCGCCAGTTATGGCCCCTCGGCCCGGCGGCGCACCGACAATGGCAAATGGCTGAGCACGGCGCCGGTCCAGCGGAATATCGACATGATCCAGCTTCGCAATTTCATCGACATGTCGCCACGCGAGCTTGGCAAGCATCTCGTCTTCGATGCGTCAATCTATGACTGGGTCTGGGTCGACTACAGCGTGCCTGGCGACATAATCAACATTCCGGACGCCGACCCCGATACGCCCGCCGACGCAGACGCCCTCGCACGTTGCGACCAAAATGCCCGCGCGGAGAACTGACAGCCAGTTTCGGAGGAGCATCGCACGGTGGGTATCGGCGTTGCCTCAACCCACCCTGCGGGTGCGCCCCCTTCACGCCTCCCGGTACAGATTCTTCTCCCCGCGCGGGCATTGCTCGGCCAGCGTAGCCGTGCCTTGCTGAACCGCCTCGTCCGAGGTGCCGTAGACGGCCACCGAGTGGCCGCACTTCGTGCACGTCACCACGATGCCTTCCACGTCCCGCCCATTGCCCGCCACCAGCGTCGTGTGGCCGACCTCGATCGCAACTTCTGCCATGTCGCATTTCCCCTTGTGCGGGGATGCATTTAGCCGAGGTTTCTACCTTTGATAAGTCACAAGTTCGCAAGGTAAGGCGTGTGATCGGTAACCCTCCGCCTCCATCCGCGCCAGTACGCACGCCGGTACCTTCGGATGGCGGGCGGCGAATCCCTGCCTTCGCAGGTATCTCCGGCAGATCAGGACGCCGCGAACACGCGCGCCGGTTCGAACCGCCCGGCGCGCACTTCGCCGAGGGCCACCGCCTCGCCGTCGCAGGTGACAAGCGCGGACCGGTCGTCCCCCGCCCGCTCGGCACGCCAGCGCTCCACCAGGTGCGGCATCAGCAGGATGCCCTGCCCGTGGCGGATCTGCGCCGCATCGTCCCGGCCGATGCCGATTTCGGGAATACCCGTCAGGATCGCCTGCACCGGCTGCAGGAAGCCCAGCAGTTCCTCCCGGTCGTCCGTCTCCTGAATACGTGACAGCGGCACCGCCGTGGCAGAGCCGAAATTGCCGACGCGCGTCCGCTGCAGCTGGCTGATATGGCCTTCGCAGCCAAGGTCGAAGGCAAGGTCCCGCGCCATCGCGCGCACATAGAAGCCTTTGCCGGAGGTGACATGGATCACCGTATGGTCACGGTCCGGCGCGCCCAGAATTTCGGCGGCGTACACTTCCACCTCGCGCGGCTTCAGCTCGAAATCCTCGCCCTCGCGGGCGAGGTCATAGGCCCGTTCGCCATTCACCTTGATGGCCGAATATTTCGGCGGCACCTGTTCGATCGTGCCGACATAGGCCTTCAGCGCCTCCGCCACGGCCTCGCGCGTCGGCCTTGCATCGGACGTTGCCGCCACCTCGCCCTCGGCGTCCTGGCTGTCGGTGGAGATGCCCCAGCGGATCGTGAAGACATATTCCTTCTCGGCATCCATCGCCCATTGCACCGTCTTGGTCGCCTCACCGAAGGCGATCGGCAGGATACCGTCCGCCAGCGGATCGAGCGTGCCGCCATGGCCCACCTTGGCGGCATTGTATTTCCGCTTCAGGATCGCCACCGCGTCGGTCGACGTCATGTCGAGCGGCTTGATGAGGTTCAGCCATCCGGTCACCGGATCGCCCTTGCGCTTGCGCTGTCGTGCCAAAAGTCTCTCCCCGGCAGCCCAAGCGGTTCGAACGCCGGCCTGCCCTGTCATCTGGAATTCGGAAGCGAGCGCCTTAAGCGGGCCCGCGGGCTGCGTCAACCGCCCCGCTCAGGAGGCAGATTTCAGCACCTCGGCCGCCTTGTCGAACAGGGCGTCCTGATGGTCGTCATCGTCACGGCCGCGGGCAATGCGGGGCAGCGGCTCATCCTTCGCCGGCGCCGGAGCGCCCGCCGCCGCAGCGCCAGCCGCAGCCGCCGGGGCGACCTTCTCGCCCTTCACCGGCTTCAGGTTCACGATGTCCAGATTGAGGTCGAAATCGCCCGTGATCGTGCGATCGTCCGTGTCCATCTTGTGGCGCACGACGTCGCGGATCTTGCACAGGACATCCCGGTTATCGTCCACCAGCGGGATCTGCCGCCCATCGGACGTGCCGATGACGAGGCGGTGGTACTTTTCCTTCCGCTTCAGCATCGCCGCGATAATCCCCGCGCGGATGCCGCAGAACAGGCCGCCCAGCGCCAGCACGCCGCCGAGGAACAGCATCACCAGGCCCGATTGCTGCCCCTTGAGCAGCCACCAGCCGCCGATCAGGCACAGCGCAAAGAACATCGCCGCGACGAACAGCGTGGCATAGACGCTCTGCGTCTGCCG
Source organism: Hyphomonas sp. (assembly GCA_020638455.1). Taxonomy (GTDB): domain Bacteria; phylum Pseudomonadota; class Alphaproteobacteria; order Caulobacterales; family Hyphomonadaceae; genus Hyphomonas. The sequence goes on from JACKIK010000001.1 coordinate 897,585, forward strand.
GTTGCGCGGCGTATCCCACGGGAAAAACTCGTTGGATTCCACGGTCATCGTGGCGATCCGCTGGATGGCGATCGTGTCGTCGGCCATCTGCAGCGAGGCTGCGGAAATCTCGCCCTGCCGGGCACCTTCCATGTCGAGAGTCTGACGATCCATGCCGAAGCCCCTTCTGGCGCGCCATTAAAGGCTGGCAATGTGGCCAGACTAAGTCAACTTACAAGCGGTCAATACAGGTTGCGGCGCAGCGGCTTGCCTAGTCGCCTTCCACATCGCGGCGGACGCGGGGGTCCATCAGCAGGCGGTCGATCGCCTGGCCCTCGTCATAGGACTTGTCGGCAATGAAGTGCAGCTCCGGCGTGTAGCGCAGCTCGATCTCCCGCCCGAGCCGGCCGCGCAGGAAGCCGGCCGCCTTGTTCAGCGCCGCGGCGAGCTTTGCCCGTCCATCCTCGCTCTCGTCGCCCAGTGGCGTCACGAAGATGTTGGCGTGCTTGAGGTCGGGCGAACAGCGCACTTCGCCCACCGTGATCATGGCGCTCGCCAGATCCGGGTCCCGGAACGCCTCGCGGGAAAGGATGTCCGACAGGGCATGCCGGATCAGTTCGCCCGCACGCAGCTGACGCTGGGACGGCATTCCGGCGGGGGCGGTCTTTCGGGCCATTCAGGCGTCCGTCTTCTCGTTGAGGCGCGCGACAAAGTCCTTTCGCGCCGCCTTGTCATTGCCGAACCAGGCATTGGGAATGATCAGCGGATCTGCCCCGTCGATCATGATCGTAACATGGGAGCGCGAGGCCGACACGTCGGAAACCGCACTCCAGGCGGCGCGGATTTCCACCCCGCCCCGGCGGACCACAAGATTCTGGTCCTGCAGCTCGACCTTCGTCTCCTCCGTCGTCTCATTGCCCCGGCCATGACGGTGGCGGTAGGACCAGCGGATGAAGATGAGATACCAGGCGATGCCGGCAAAGGCCGCCACCAGCGAGGCGATCAGCCACTGCCAGTAGGGGCTCGCCCCGATATGGTCGAGCGTGTTGCGCACCATGACCGACATGCTGGCCGAGATGATCGGCGCCGTGACCCCGGCATAATAGACCGCCGTCGGGCCGACTGTGCCGCCCCGCGCCAGGCGCGTGAGTTTCTTCACGTCCTTCTCGGTCAGAAGACCGGATACCGTCAGAGCCTCAGACATCGCGGCAGCTTAGTCGAGTGTCCTTGCGATTTCCTCAACCTGGAAGCACTCGATCTTGTCACCCTGGCGGATATCGTCATAGCGCTCGAACGCCATGCCGCATTCCATGCCGGAGGTGACTTCGTTCACCTCGTCCTTGAAGCGCTTCAGCGTCTTCAGCTTGCCTTCGTGGATCACGACATCGTCGCGCAGCAGGCGGACGCCGCAGCCGCGAAGCACCTTGCCTTCGGTGATCCGGCAGCCGGCCACCTTGCCGACCTTGGTGATATTGAAGACTTCGAGGATCTCCGCATAGCCGATGAAGGTCTCGCGCTTCTCCGGCGCCAGCATGCCCGACAGGGTCGCCTTCACATCGTCGATCAGGTCGTAGATCACCGAATAGTAGCGGATCTCCACGCCTTCCTTCTCGGCGAGGTCGCGCGCCTGCTTGTTGGCGCGGACGTTGAACGCGAAAATCGGCGCTTCGGAGGATTTCGCCAGCAGCACGTCGCTTTCGGAAATACCGCCCACGGCGCCATGGATGACACGCGCACGGACTTCCTCGGTCGAGAGCTTGTCAAGCGATTGCGAAATCGCCTCGACCGAGCCCTGAACATCGCCCTTGACGACGACGGGAAGCTCGGACGTCTCGATGGCGCCTTCCTTGAGCTTGGTGAGCAGCTGGTCGAGCGAGGCGCGGGCCGCGGCCCCGGCCTTGCCGGAGACCTGGCGCTTGCTCCGCACACGGTAATCCGTGATCTCGCGGGCGCGCGCCTCGGTATCGACGACGACGAAGGCCTCGCCCGGATCGGGCGCGCCATCGAGGCCGAGCACCTCGACAGGAAGCGAAGGGCCGGCTTTTTCAAGCTGCTGGCCGCGCTCGTCGACGAGGGCGCGGACCTTGCCCCATTGGGTGCCGGCAACGACGATGTCGCCGCGCTTCAGCGTGCCGCGCTTGACCAGAACGGTCGCCACCGGGCCACGGCCCTTGTCGAGCTGGCTCTCGATGACAACGCCGTCGGCGTCGCGGTCCGGATTGGCCTTGAGTTCCAGAACCTCCGCCTGCAGCGAGATCGCATCGGTCAGCTCGTCGAGGCCGAGGCCCGTCTTGGCCGAAACCTTCACCGCCTGCGTTTCGCCGCCCATGGCCTCGACCTGCACGTCGTATTGCAGGAGGTCCGTCAGCACCTTGTCCGGATTGGCATCGTGCAGGTCGCACTTGTTGACCGCGACAATGATCGGAACGCCGGCCGCCTTGGCATGATTGATGGATTCGATCGTCTGCGGCATCACCGAGTCGTCGGCGGCCACAACGAGGATCGCGATATCCGTCGCCGTCGCGCCGCGGGCCCGCATCGCCGTGAAGGCGGCGTGACCGGGCGTGTCGAGGAAGGTGATCCGCTCGCCGGATTTCAGCTGAACCTGGTAGGCACCGATATGCTGCGTGATGCCGCCGGCCTCGCCGGACACGACGTCCGTCTTGCGCAGCGCATCCAGCAGCGAGGTCTTGCCGTGGTCGACATGGCCCATGATCGTCACGATCGGCGGGCGCGGCTGCAGGTCCGTCGGATCGTCCTCGGCTCCTTCGAGGCCGATTTCGACGTCCGCTTCAGACACGCGCTTCACCGTGTGGCCGAATTCCTCGGCGATCAGCTCGGCGGTGTCGGCATCGACGATGTCGTTGCCGCGCAGCATCTCGCCCTGACGGATCATGAATTTCACGACGTCGGCGACGCGCTCGTTCATACGGCCGGCAAGGTCCTGCAGCGTGATCGTTTCGGGCAGCGTGACCTCGACCGAAACCTTCTCGCGGTCGCCGGCACCACCGGTACGGCGCTCGCGTTCGCGCTCACGGGCCCGGCGGACCGAGGCGAGCGAGCGCTGGCGGTCGGCATCGTCGCCGAGGGCCGAGGCAATCGTCAGCTTGCCGCGCCGGCGTTCGCCGTCACGTGCGCCACGGGCCGGGACCTCGCCGCGCGTGCGGTCCGCGCGGTCGTCTCTCGACGTCTTGCCGCGCTTGCTGCGTCCGCCCGCTTCCTCTGCCACCGGGCCTTCGGCCGGGGCAGCGAATTCGGCTTTCGGACGGGCGGCTTTCGGCTGGCGTTCGGTGCGCTCGCGATCGGCCGCTTCCTGGGCCTTGCGGGCTTCTTCCTCGGCCTTGCGGCGGGCTTCGGCCTCTTCGCGTTCTTTCTGTTCCTGGATCTTGCGTTCCTGCTCGGAGCGCAGGCGTTCCTGGGCCGCCTTGTCCTTTTCGATCTCTTTCGCCCGGGCGGCCTGCTGGGCCCTCTGGTCCTCAAGCGCCTTGAGCTGCGAGATGAGCTCGGCCACGGTGATGCCGCGCTGGGCCGCGAGGGCTTTCAGCTTGGCTTCGCGGGAGACTTCGCCCTTCGAACCGGCGGCCGGCGCGGCTGGCGGAGCCTCGGAGGCGCCCGGACCGACGGTCCGTCGCTTCTTGGTCTCGACCACGACCTGCTTGGACCGGCCATGGCTGAAGCTCTGCTTCACCGTTCCCGAGGTCTTGCGGGAAACAGTGAGCGGCTTGCGCCCGCCCGTATTGCCACCAGTGTCTTTCGTATCGCTCATTCGTCCTACATATCACAATTCTGGCCAGTGCACCCTGCGGGGCGCGCCGGCGGGTTTTCCGCTACCGATCCTGATCCGAGAACCAGTCCAGTTCCGGCCTCTCCCGAAACCCGGCAAGCCGCGCATAGGCAGCTTTCAGAGCTTTGGCGAAAGGCCCCTTGCGGACGAGACCGTGTACCACACGCTCGCGTCCGAATGCCATGCCCAATTCAGCCGACGTCAGGGCACCGGCAGTTTCCACGCCGCTATATAGGGCTTTGGCGAGGAAATACAGCTTCGAGCGCCCATCTTCTGCACCGTCGGCTGCCTCCAGCATCAGGCCGGGCGCCCGCTTCTGCAGCGCATCCCGGACCTGGTCGAAGCCGAGCACGATGTCGCCGCCCTTCTTTGCCAGGCCGAGCAGGCCGACAAAGCGCTGCACCAGCAGGGCTTCCACCGTATCCGGAAGGCCTTCCGGCACCGTGACGGAGGTCTTGAAAGCCCGGGCAAAGGCCTTCTTCTTCACCGCATCTTCCAGCACAAGGCGGTCCGCCTTGATCCACACGCCGCGGCCGGGAAGCTTCTCGGCCACGTCCGGCGTCACCACGCCGTCCGGGGACAGCACGAAGCGCACAAGCGCCTCCTTGCCGAGACGCTCGCGCGTGACGGCACATTGCCGGACGGAAGCCTCGCCTCCGTCCGCCAGTGTTCCTTCAGTGCCGGTTAGTGCGGCATCACTCTTCGCGTGCGGCTTCGTCATCGCCGCCCTCCGCTTCCAGGGCATCGAGGTCGATGTCGCCGAGATCACCAAGATCGATGTCGCCAAGGTCGACGGCTTCGGTCGTACCGCTGCCGAGCGTGTCGAGCGCCAGCAGCGTGCGTTCTTCTTCCGTCAGCTCCTGCGTCGATTCCGCCTCGCGCTGGGCGGCCAGCATCTGGTCGATGGCGTCCGCTTCGATCCAACCGGCCGCAACGCGCGCCTTCATGATGAACATCTGGGCGTCATCCTTGCGCATCTCGCCCTTCTTCAGGATGCCCTCGACCCAGACCGGCTTGCCGTCCGGGCCCGGCTCGCGCCAGCCGGTGATGTCGTCCGGCACGAGGCCTGCCACATCGTCCAGCGTCTTGACGCCTTCCTCACCGAGGCGCACCGCGAAGGACGGGGTCATGCCTTCGAGGTCCATCACGGCATCCTCGACGCCGAGCTCCTTGCGCTTGGCATCGTTCTCTGCGGCGAGGCGCTCCAGGAATTCGCGGGCGCGCTCCTGCAGCTCGGCGGCGACGTCCTCGTCGAAGCCTTCGATCGAGATGAAGTCTTCCGGCGCCACATAGGCGATCTCTTCCACCGTCTCGAAGCCCTCGGACGCCAGCAGCTGCGCCAGCGTCTCGTCGGCGTCGAGCGCCTTCATGAACAGTTCGGTCCGCTCCTGGAACTCGCGCTGGTAGCGCTCGGAATCGGCGGACTCCGTGATCAGGTCGATCTGCCAGCCGGTCAGCTGCGAGGCGAGACGCACGTTCTGGCCCCGGCGGCCGATGGCCAGCGGGAACTGGTCGTCCGCCACCACGACTTCGACACGGTGCTCGTCTTCGTCCAGCACCACTTTCGACACTTCGGCCGGCTGCAGCGCGTTCACGATGAAGGTCGCGTCGTCATAGTTCCACGGGATGATGTCGATCTTCTCGCCCGACAGTTCGCCGACAACCGCCTGCACGCGCGCCCCGCGCATACCCACGCAGGCGCCGACCGGATCGATCGAAGAGTCGTTCGAGATCACGCCGATCTTGGCGCGGCTGCCCGGATCGCGGGCGCAGGCCTTGATCTCGATCACGCCTTCGTAGACTTCCGGCACTTCCTGGGCGAACAGCTTCCGCATGAAGTCAGGCGCAGCGCGCGACAGGAAGATCTGCGGGCCCTTGGTCTCGCGGGAGACCTTGTAGAGATAGGCGCGCACACGGTCGTTCGGCTGGAAGTTCTCGCGCGGGATACCGTCATTGCGGCGGATGATGCCTTCGGCGCGGCCGAGGTCGACAATCACATGACCATACTCGACGCGCTTGACGACGCCGGAGATGATCTCGCCGACACGGTCCTTGTATTCATTGTACTGACGCTCGCGCTCGGCATCGCGCACCTTCTGCATGATCACCTGCTTGGCAGTCTGCGCGGCGACGCGGCCGAAATCGAAGGGCGGCAGTTCTTCGGTCAGCTCGCTGCCGATTTCCAGCGACGGGTCGATCTTCTTGGCTTCGACAAGGCGCAGCTGCTTGGCTTCGTCTTCGAATTCCTCGTCGGTCACGACCGTCAGGACGCGCAGCAGCGTCTGCTCGCCGGTCATCGGGTCGATCATGGCACGGATGTCGTGTTCCTGGCCGTATTTTGCCTTGGCAGCCTTTTCGATCGCTTCCTGCATCGCCTCGATGACGATCTTCTGGTCGATCGACTTCTCCTCGGCCACGGCCTTGGCAATCTGCAGGATTTCGAGCCTGTTGGCTGAAACGCCGATAGCGCTCATGTGACGTCTCCCGTCTCTTCGTTGGTATCTGTGTCGTCTTCGGTCTCGTCGATCTCGAGATCGCCGAGGTCATCTTCATCCGGCTGCGGCGGCAGGCTGCCGGCCGCACGGGCCGCTTCGATCAGTTCATCGGTGAGCACGAGGCTCGCGCGGCTCATCTCATGCACATGTGCCACGAGTTCCGTGTCGTCTTCCAGTTCGATGTGCGCGCCGTCGGCATCCTCGCCGGTGATCACGCCGGTGAAGCGGCGGCGGCCATCGATGGGGCGCGCAAGCTCCACCTTCGCAAGGTGGCCGACCCAGCGGGCAAAATCCCCTTCCCGCGTCAGCGGCCGGTCGATGCCGGGGGTCGAGACTTCCAGCGTATAGGCTTCCTTGATCGGGTCAGAGGCATCCAGCACCGGGCCGAGGGCGCGCGACAGGCGCGCACAATCCTCGACATCGGTCGGCGCGCCGCCCGCTTTCTCTGCCATCACCTGAAGGTGCGGCCGGCGCCCGCCCTGAATGCGCAGGCGCACGATCTCCATGCCCAGCGACTCCGCCACGGGGGTGGCGAGGCTGAGGATGCGGCGTTCCTGTTCGGTCAGGGCGATCATGCGCTTGGGGCTGGTTCCAGGTAAAGAAAAACGGCGGCCCCGTTCCCGGAACCGCCGCCGATATGTTTCGACTTGCGGGCTATATAGTCCTGCAGCCTTCCCCTGTCGAGGGGGGTTCAGCGCATGATGAAAGTAATGGCGTAGAGGCTCGGCGTGTCGCTCGAACGCGAACAGCTCGGATTGGCCTGCTTCGCGTCGAACTCCCAGCGGACGCTTTGCATGGATTCCAGGGCCTCCCGGTCGAAATCATTGCCCGGCACCGACCCGACCACGCGGAAATTGCCCGGCTTGCCCTCGGCGAAGTCGAACGCCACAAGCACCGCGCCGACATAGCCGCGCTTGGCGGCCCAGGTCGGATAGTCGACGTCCGGGCGCTCGACGATGCGGCCGGAACACAAGGGTTCGCGCCTCGGGCCCTCGCGCCAGAACATCTTGCGGTTCATCCGCTTGGCTTCCTCGACGTGCAGTTCGACCTTGCGGGCGCGCATCAGATTCATGTGGTCGAAGCTGCGGAATGCCGCCGCCAGGGCAGCCCGCCAGGCCCAGGTCTCGTAATACAGGCGATCGATCCTGTTGGTCTCATCCCCGGTCTGCTTGTCGTAAAGCCAGAGTTCGAGGTCGCCGATCTTCTCGAGCGCCCCGATGGATTCGCGGTAATTGTAGTCGGCGGTCGCCGACAGCAGTTCGGCAGTCGCCCAGCGGGCGGCGAGGGCGTCGCGGGCGGGGCGCAGGTGCTCTGCCGCAAGGCTGGCGCGCGAAAGCACTGTGCCCCAGTCCGTGGAATGCGAAACATCCAGGTAAAATGCCTCGTAGGCCGCCGCGGACAGCAGGCTCGGAGGATCGGCAACGTCCCTGCGCAGGACGTCTTCGAAGGCGGCATCATCGTCGCCGTTCTTCCGGCCGGAGGACCACCGGGCATAGGCCTGCAGGATCTCCGCCTGTTCCGGCGTCACGGGAAGCGCTGCGGCCCGTGTTGCCGCGAAGTCCGCCATCGGCAGGGCCTCTGCGCAGGCGCCGCGCAGGCAGAGCTGGTTGGCCGCCTCGAAGGCGGCGACGGCGGCTTGCGGGTCTTCGGGGTGCGCGATGGCCGCCGCGCCGAACTGCTTCGCCGCCGCCACGATGGCGTCCCCATCGCCGCTCTGGACTGCCTGATTGAACGCCGGGATCGTGCCCGCCGGCATGTTCGCCATGGCCGGCATCGATACGGCAAGCCCGATTGCCGCAAGGCCCGCAAGCCCTCCGATCATGCGCCTCATTCCGGTTGCTCCCCTTCCCTCCGAAGGTGAAAGACTTTCCGATTGCGTCCCGCCGGTCAAGCCGTCTGCCGCAATGTCATACAAACGAAAACGGCGGCCCTTTCGGGGCCGCCGTCCGGGTTCCGGGTACCGGAAACCTTAGAGGATCTTGAGGTCCACCGCCGACGTTTTGTTGCGGCGTTCGTCCTTGTAGAGCTCGTAGGAGATCGCCTGATCTTCTGCGAGGGTCTTCAGGCCCGAACGCTCGACGGCGGAAATGTGCACGAACACATCTGCCCCGCCTTCGTCGGGCTTGATAAATCCAAAGCCCTTCTGGTCGTTGAACCACTTCACTTTGCCAGTTGCCATAATCTGTATTCCTTTGGCGTTACACACAGCCCCTTTTCCCGACATTGGGCCAGACAGGCTGATCGAAACGGGTAGGAAGAAAGTCATGGCCGCCGGTCCAGCGGGGTATTGATATTCAGACCGACCGAGTTCGATATTCTGATTTTAAAGCAGCAGGCGAGTTTCCGTCAAGGAAATCCACAGGTTTCACTGTGTGATGAAGTCGAACCAGACGGGTGCACAATCCCCGAGTTTCTTGGTTTCATAGCGGGTCGTGACATGATCTTCCGGTGCGACGCGCCAGTCGCCGGCCCCCTCTGCCTGCCAGTCGAACCCGCCATGGCGGAGGAACTGCCAGAGCGCTTCGTCCGCATAGCCCGCAACATCCGTCGCGAACCGGATCCGCGCCCCGGCCCTGCAGGCCCGGTGCAGATCGTCCAGGAAACCCGGCTGGATCAGGCGGCGCTTCTGCTGGCGCTTCTTCGGCCACGGGTCGGGAAACAGGATGAACACGCGCGCCAGGCTGCCGGGCTTCAGGCGGGCGACCAGCGGCCGAGCATCGTCCATCAGGAAGCGGACATTCTCCAGCCCGCCCGCCTCGACCTGCGTCAGCGCCTTGGCCATACCCTCGATGAACGGCTCGCAGCCGATAAGGCCCACATCCGGATGCCGCCGGGCCTGTTCGGCAAGGTGTTCCCCGCCGCCGAAGCCGATCTCCAGCCAGACTTCCCTGAGGCCCGGAAACAGGTCCGCCGGGTCTTCCAGCGCCTCCGGCACGGCAAGGCGCGGCAGCAGCGCCTCCACCAGCGCCTGCTGGCGGGACGACAGCGCCCGGCCGCCGACACGACCGAACGTGCGGATCGGCCGGTCAGGGCGGGAGGGGGAAGGCTTGCCGGTCATGGCGGGCGGAATGCCCGAGCCGGCAGGGATGATCAATCCTCGTCCTGCCGCGGATCGAAGGCCCTCGCCGCCGCCCGCACGGTATTCAGCAGGGATTTGCGGAGGGACGTGTCCTCGATGCGCTGGAAAGCGGCGATCAGGTCCAGCGTGTCGGCATCCAGCAGCGGGGCGCGAACCTCCTCCCCGTCCTCCGCCATGCCGAGGCGTTCATCCGCGAGTTCCATTTCGGCGCCCTCGTAGAAATAGGTCACCGGCGCGCCCAGAACCGCGGCGATCTCGAACAGCCGCCCGGCCGAGACGCGGTTCACGCCCTTCTCGTATTTCTGCACTTGCTGGAAGGTCAGGCTCAGCAGGTCGGCCAGCTGTTCCTGGGTCAGGCCGAGCTCCCGTCGGCGCCAGCGGATGCGCTGTCCGACGACGCGGTCGATTCCGCTCGGAAGCTTGTTTTCAGACATATTTCACCCAGCAGGATCGGCTGCAGACTCTGAGCGGCCAGTCCTAGCGGCGCCAGCTCGCCAAGGCGAGTCCTGCGAAGATCGCAAGCGATAGCCAGAACAGCACGACGCCGAACCGGCTCTGGTAGACGGTTGCTGCCGCCGGGGCAGGCAGCCTGCCCCGGCCATAGGATGTCTCCCAGCCGGGCGGGGCCCCTTCGATCGGCGCGGCCCGCATCACTTCGCGGCCATAGCCGTCGATGATGGCCGACGCCCCGCGGCTCGCGACCCGCACCATGGGCAGGCCGCTCTCGATCGCGCGGTAGCGGTTCTGGGCGTAGTGCTGGGCCGGGCCCATGCCGCCGCCGAACCAGGCATCGTTGGAAATCTGCACGATCCAGTCGGCCCTCGCGGCGAGGTTTGCCTGGCGCGTGATTTCCGGAAACAGGCCCTCATAGCAGATCAGCGCCACGAAAGGCGGGACATCGTCGGCATAGATGACGGCCGGCCCGGTGCCCGGCCGGAAGCCATTGGTCGCCAGCTGCTGCATCGCGCCGGGCAGGAAGTCGGAGATGGAGTGCCCGAACGGGATGAAATCGGCCGCCGCCAGTTCGCCGAACGGCACGAGGCGGAACTTGTCGTACAGCGCCGCCGCGCCGGACCGGCTGACATTCGAGTCCAGCACCACCAGCGAGTTGAAATAGGCCCGCTCGTTCTCTTCCTCGAACTGGTAGCGCGGCGTGCCCGCGATCAGCTTGCGCCCGCCGATATAGGCCCCGACGGCGTCGAGGGCATTGATGTCGTTCAGCATGAAGGTCGGCACGGCGCCTTCCGGCCAGACCACGATGTCGCCCGGCTGGCTGTCCTTCAGGGTCATCATGCGCAGATAGTCCCGCAGCACCGGATCCGGGCCGATTTCCCACTTCTCGTCCTGCGGGACGCCGGAATCCATCAGCACGATGTTCTGATCGGTCAGGGGCGACGGCGCGGCAATCCGCTGCGCGCCCCAGGCCCAGCCGAGCGCCAGCGCGACAACCGCTCCGAAAGCCGGGGCAAGCCGCAGCATCAGGCCGCGCGCATCGCGCGTGTCCACCATCGCCGCCGGCGCCGACATCACGAACACGGTCAGCAGGGTCAGCCAGTAGACGCCGCCCACCGCGGCGCCCTGCGACAGCGCCCCGCCCGGGATCCAGGTCGTGCCCGGCAGGTTCCACGGGAAACCGCCGAACAGGTGACCCCGCACGAATTCCGCCAGCGTGAAGAAGAAGGCGAACACGAATATCCGCGACGGCGACGACGACCAGAACGCGCCCGCCATGGCGCCGAACGCGCCCCAGATGATCGCCATGCCGCCCGGCAGCAGGATCAGCGGCATCCACAGGAAGATCGCCGTCTTTTCAGGCTCCACCAGGAAAGGCTCGGCCGTCCAGTGCATCGAGATCAGGAAGAAGCCGACGCCGAAGGCCCAGGTGCGCAGGAAGACGGCGCGGCCCCAGCGGCGGTGCCCGCGCGCCCCGTCGATCATCCAGATCAGACCGGTGAAGGAAATCACCAGCACGGCACTGAAATGGAACGGCGCAAAGGCGACGGCCGAAAACGCGCCGAGCAGCAGGGCGGTGCCCGCGGCGGCCCAGCCAGTCAGCCGGGCAAAGGCTTCGTGCAAGGGTCCAAGCGCCGTGAACCCATGGCTGCGTACGGCGGCGGTCATGCAGGGCTACTCCAGCAGCTTCGGCTCACGCACAGGCTCTGGCGTGCGGATGCGGAGACGGCGGATGCGCCGCGCATCGGCATCGAGAATCTCGATCTCGGCCCCGGACGGGTGGCGCAGGATCTCGCCGCGCACCGGCACCTTGCCGGCCAGCGCGAAGGCCATCCCGCCCAGCGTGTCGAACTCTGCGTCTTCATCGTCGAGTTCGAGATCAATCCCCGTCTCCTCCGCGAAATCCTGTATTTCGGTGCGCGCATCCGCTTCCCAGACCCGCTGGCTGCGCCGGACGAACATGGATTCTTCATCGTCGTGTTCGTCTTCGATGTCACCGACGATCTCCTCAACCAGGTCTTCGAGGCTGACCAGCCCGTCCGTGCCGCCATACTCATCCACCACCAGGGCGAGATGGATGCGCGTCGACTGCATCTTCACGAGCAGATCGGGCAGCTTCATGGAAGGGGGTACATACAGCACGTCCCGGTGAAGACCCTCCAGCGGCCGCTTCGGCGGCTCGCCGCCCTTGGCCAGTTCGCTGACCACGTCCTTGATGTGGACGAAGCCCACCGGGTCATCCAGCGTTTCCCGGAACACCGGCAGGCGTGAATGCGTGCAATCGGCGAACACCTTGAGAAGTTCGGGAAATTCCGTGTTGACCTCGACCGCCTTGATCTCCGCGCGTGGCACCATGACGTCTTCCACGCGCAGGTCCTGGAACTCCTGCAGGCGCAGCCGCATGGCGTGCGGATCGGCCTGCGGCTCCTCGCCGGCCTCCTGTGTCATCGGCACAACAGCTGCCGCCTTTTTTCGGCGAAAACCAAGAAGCTTGCGCAGGCCCCGCGATGTGCCTGCTTCGGATGGGTCTGGATCGCTCATCGTCTCGGTGAATCAGTCCGGTTCATATGGATTGGGAATGCCGAGCGATGCAAGCGCCTTTATTTCCAGCGCTTCCATCGCGGCGGCCTCCTCCGGTGCCTCATGGTCGTGTCCCAGAAGGTGCAGGTAGCCATGGATCAGGAGGTGGGTGAGGTGGTCGGCAAGTGAGATGCCACGCTCGCCCGCATCGCGCGAGGCGACGCCGAGCGAGACGGCAATATCGCCGAGCAGGGGCCGGTCCATCTCGTGGGCCGGGAAGGACAGGACATCGGTCGGCTTGTCCTTGCCCCGGAAATCCCTGTTCAGCTGGTGCAGGGCCGCATCGTCCGCCAGCAGGAGGGAGACCGCCCCTTCGGCGGGCTCTGCGTCCGCGCCCGCGGCGAAGGCGCGCTCGCACAGGGCCTGCAGGTCCGGCAGGGCTTCCCAGCCGGCCTCCTCGACAATCAGGTCGACCTCGATCATGTCGGCAGGTTGCCCTCGCCGGCTGCCTCGTAGGCATCGATGATCCGGCTGACGAGGCCATGCCGGACAACGTCCGCCGGTGTCAGCCGGTGAACGCTGACGCCCTCCACATCGGCGAGGATGTCGAGCGCATTGCGGAGGCCGGATTGCTGGTGCCCCGGCAGATCCACCTGCCCCGGATCGCCGGTGATCACCATACGGCTGTCGCGGCCGAGGCGGGTCAGCACCATCTTCATCTGCGCGACCGAGGTGTTCTGCGCCTCGTCCACGATGATGAAGGCATTCTTCAGCGTCCGGCCGCGCATGAAGGCGATCGGGGCCACCTCGATCTCGCCGCGCGCCATGCGCCGCTCCATCTGTTCCTGCCCCATCAGCTCACGGAGCGAATCCCAGATCGGCAGCATGTAGGGATCGACCTTCTCTTCCAGCGTGCCCGGCAGGAAGCCGAGTTTCTCGCCCGCTTCCACGGCCGGACGCGTCACGATCAGGCGCTGGCGCACGCCGGACATCAGCTCGGCAACGCCCGCCGCCACGGCAAGGAAGGTCTTGCCCGTCCCGGCCGGCCCGACGCCGAAGATCATCGAATTTCCGGAATCAGCCAGCAGGTCGATATAGCGCGCCTGTCCCTTGGTCTGCGGCGTGATCGGCTTCTTCAGGCCCTTCAGGCCGCCGAAGCTCTGCTGCGGGGTCAACGCCGCCTCGATGGCGCCATTGAGGTCCATGTCGGTGATCTCGGCGCCGCTGCGCATCCGCCGCTCCAGCTCGGCAAGCGCCGCTTCGGCGATGGAAACGCCCTCGGCCGTGCCGGCCAGCAGGATGCCCCCGCCCTGGCTCTCCGCGTGCAGGCTGTAATCCTTGAGGCGCGCTTCCAGCAGGGTCAGGTGCCGGTGATGCGGCCCACACAGGTCGCGCAGGCGCTCCGCATGGCTGACTTCGTAGAACCGGCTGACAGGTGCGTCGGGCGAGACGCTGGGACGGCGCTTCCCGCTCACAGGGCGGCCTCGCGCACAGGAACAAGTTCGCCGGTCAGCGAGTTGAGGCTGGCATCGATCACGCGGACATCCACGATCTGCCCCACAAGATCACGCAGGAACGCATCAGGATCACGGTCGTGGGCACGATGATCACCGGAAAGGTCGAAATGAACGGCCTGCAGCCAGGGCGAACGGCCATGCGCCTGGCCCGGATTGCGGCCCCTGCCGGTCACCAGCACCGGCACGGTCTGGCCGATCTTCGACCGGTTGAACGCTGCCTGCTGTTCCCGCAGAAGCTGCTGCAGCTGCTGCAGGCGCGCGTCTTTCACCTGTTCCGGCACCTGGCCCGCCATGTCGGCTGCCGGCGTGCCCGGACGGGCGGAATACTTGAACGAATAGGCGATGGCATAGTTCACATCGCGCACCAGCTGCATCGTCGCCTCGAAGTCGGCATGCGTCTCGCCCGGAAAACCAACAATGAAATCAGAGGCTAAGGCGATATCCGGCCGCGCGGCACGCACCTTCCGGATGATCTCGCGATAATCCTCCGCCGTGTGCCCGCGGTTCATCGCCCGCAGGATCCGGTCGGACCCGGACTGTACCGGCAAGTGCAGGAACGGCATCATCGCCGCGGTATCGCCATGGGCGGCGATGAGGTCGTCGTCCATGTCGCGCGGATGGCTGGTCGTGTAGCGGATCCGCTCGATCCCGCCGATCTTCGCAAGGTGGCGGACCAGCTGGCCGAGCGTCCAGTCGGCTTCATTGCTGAGCGCCGGGGCCGCGCCGTGGAAGGCGTTGACGTTCTGGCCGAGCAGGGTGATCTCGCGCACGCCCTGCGCCGCAAGGCTTCGGGCCTCAGCCGTAATATCGTCTACAGAACGCGAGAGTTCTGCCCCGCGCGTATAAGGCACCACACAGAAGGTGCAGAACTTGTCACAGCCTTCCTGCACCGACAGGAACGCCGACGGTCCATCCGCTTCCCGCGTCTTCGGCAGGGCGTCGAATTTCTCGAGCGTCTCGAATTCGGTCTCCAGCCGGTCCCCTTTGGCGCGGCTTGCCCGCGCGATCATCTCCGGCAGCTTGTGATAGGCCTGCGGCCCCAGCACCAGGTCGACGGCGGGCTGGCGGCGCATGATCTCGGCGCCTTCCGCCTGCGCCACGCAGCCGGCCACGGCAATGGTCAGGTCGCCACCCCGCTCCTGCTTCATCAGCTTCAGCTGGCCGAGCTCGGAATAGACCTTTTCGGTCGCCTTCTCGCGGATATGGCAGGTGTTGAGAATGACCAGGTCGGCCTCGTCCGCACTGTCGGCCGGCGCATAGCCGATCGGGCGCAGCACGTCGCGCATACGCTCGGAATCGTAGACATTCATCTGGCAGCCATAGGTCTTGATGAAGACCCGCTTGGCCGGCCGGGAGGCGGACGTATCGGTCATTCGCGGCCTTATGCCTGAAATCCGGGCGGCCTTCCACAAACTTGTGCGCCCGGCCTGCAGCGGGGAAACGCCTGCAATGCTTGCTTCACATGAGGGGAAACGGGGCTAGTCTGCCCGGAACGAAATTGCCGCGCCGGGGAGGCCCATGGAAAATATCATCCGCACAATCAACGAAAACGTCTGGGGCGTGCCCATGCTCACGCTGCTTCTGGGCACGGGCATCTACCTGACGGTCGGCCTCAGGTTCCTGTCGGTGATGAAGCTGCCCTTTGCGATCAGGCAGCTCTTCAAGGCCCCGGACCAGGCAGGCGAAGGGGACGTCACGCCTTTCGGCGCGCTGATGACGGCGCTCTCCTCCACCATCGGCACCGGCAATATCGCCGGCGTGGCGGCCGCCATCGCGATCGGCGGGCCGGGCGCCGTGTTCTGGATGTGGGTCACCGCCATTGTCGGCACCGCCACGAAATATTCCGAGGGCCTGCTGGCCGTCCGGTTCCGCGAGATCGACCATGACGGGCGCCATGTCGGCGGTCCGATGTATTACATCCGCAACGGGATGGGGAAGAAATGGGCGTGGCTTGGCGGCCTGTTCGCGAGCTTCGGCATCCTCGCCGGTTGGGGCACCGGCGCCTCGATCCAGGCCAATTCCATCGCCGATGCGCTGCGGGCCACCTACCACATCCCGCCATTGGTGTCCGGTCTCCTCCTCGGCGGCGCTGCCGCTGCGGTGATCCTCGGAGGCATCAAGCGGATCGCCAGTGTTGCCAGCCGGCTCGTCCCGGTGATGGCGATCTCCTACATGGTCGGCGGCCTGATTGTGATCGGCCTGCACATCGATGCGGTGCCCGGCGCTTTCGCCCTGATCGTGAAGAGCGCCTTCGGCATGCAGAGCGCCGGCACCGGCATTTCCATCGGCCTGATCATGCTGTCGATGCAGAAAGGCGTCGCGCGCGGCATCTTCTCGAACGAGGCCGGCCAGGGATCGGCCCCGATCGCCCATGCCGCCGCCAAGATCGAGGACCCGGTCAACCAGGGCCTCGTCGCCATGCTCGGTACGATCATCGACACGCTGATCGTCTGTTCGGTGACAGCGCTGGTGATCCTGACCTCCGGCGTCGTCGGCCCGGAATGCATGCCGACCGGAGAGACGGCCGCCACCTTCCTCGCCAATGGCCAGCCCGCCGGCTGTGACACCGGCGCACCGCTGACCGTCGCCGCCTTCGATGCCGGCCTCACCGGCATCGGCCAGCACATCGTCGCGCTCGGCCTCGCCGTGTTCGGCTTCACGACCATTCTCGGCTGGAGTTATTATGGCGAACGCTGCTGCGAATACCTGTTCGGCGAGAAATCCATCCTGCCGTTCCGCATCAGCTGGATCATCGTGACCTTCCTCGGCGCGGCCGCGCTGATGCTGGAAGGCAGCGTCGCGAATGTCGTCAACCTGTTCTGGCTGGTGGCGGATACGCTGACCGGCATGATGGCAGCGCCCAACCTTGTGGCGCTGGTCTTCCTCAGCCCGATGATCTTCGCCATGACCCGGGCGCACTTCGATGCCGTCCGGAAAGGCGAACCTGCGCCCCGCTATCCGATCATCGACCGGCGCAAGCCCTAGCGGGCAAGCAAAGCCCCAGACAGGAACGCCCCGTCCGACCGGACGGGGCGTTTCGCTTTCCGGGCCGGTCCGGACTTACCAGCTTCCGATGTTTTCCGCTGACGCCCAGGGCTCCTGCGGCGCCAGCGCCTCGCCCTTCTGCAGCAGTTCCACCGAAATCCCGTCCGGCGACCGGACGAACGCCATGCGTCCGTCGCGCGGCGGCCGGTTGATCGTCACACCCATCTGGCGGAGGTGCTCGACCGTCTCGTAGATATTGCCGACCGAATAGGCGAGATGGCCGAAATTCCGCCCGCCCTGATAGTCCTCTGCATCCCAGTTGTAGGTGAGTTCCACCATCGGGATCCGCATTTCGGTCGGCCGTGCGCCCGCCGGCATCCCGCCGAGCCGCTCGACATCGTCGGGCGCCGCCAGAAACACCAGCGTGAACCGTCCGGCTTCGTTCTCGTAGCGGGTCAGCTCTTTCAGGCCGAGGCCATCGCAATAGAAGCTGAGGGAGGCGTCGAGGTCACGCACACGCACCATGGTGTGCAGGTATTCAATACTCACTTGGCGGCTCCATTGAGGTCGCGCACGACCTGTCTGAGGTTGGGTGGGGTCAGCGCATGGTAACGCCTCAGGGCTGCGGCGAGGAGCAGGATGGTCGCGCCCATGAAGGCCAGGAACACCATGAACGTGTGCACCAGCGTGCCGGTCTCGAACACGGGTGACTCGCCGCTCATCATCCAGAACATCTTCCAGATGGAATTGAACGCCGCAATGAACGGACCGAGCAGGAAGAACAGGAGCGCCGCGCAGACGAAGAAATAGGTCTGCGCCCGCGGCCCCTCGCTGCGCACATAGAGGTCCCGGAACATGTCCGCGCTCACCGTGTCGGGCAGTTCGCCGTCGAGCTTCTTCACGGCCAGCACGTCGGACGAGAATTCGCGCACCTGCTTCCATTTCCAGCCAAGCACCGCTCCCCAGGCCAGCAAGGCAGCCAGGATTAGCAGGTAAAGCAGCATCGCTCAGGTCCGTCCGGGGCTGGCGCCCGGCCGGCCCGGTCAGGCGGCGTGGGCGCGTTCGAAAGTCAGCATGGCGCGTTTGCGCGCCACACCCCAATGATAATTATGGAGCCGGCCGTCCGCTGCAAGGGCACGGTGGCAGGGGATGAACCAGCTGATCGGGTTGGCGCCCACCGCAGCGCCGACAGCGCGGGCCGCTCTCGGGCAGCCGGCGGTGGCGGCAAGTTCGCCATAGGTGCGCGTGGCGCCGGGCGGAATGTCCAGCAGCGCCCGCCAGATCTGGCGGCGGAACGGCGTGCCGTACAGCGCCACAGGCAGCGGTTCGCCCTTTTCGAAGACCCGGCGGGCGAGATCGCGCGCCGCTGCATCGTCGCGCCGGATGTCGGCGTTCGGATACCGGGCCGCGAGATCCGCGAAAGCGGTTTGCTCATCCACGCCCTGATGCTCGAATCCGGTCCGTTTCGGTGCGTTTTCATCGATAAAGCCGAGCGCCACGAGGCCTCGGGGCGATATCAGCCATGCCCCTTCCCCGAACGGGGTCGGCGCCCGGCCAAGCGTCAGCCCGGCTCCCTCGCCCCCTGCCTTCGCCTCGCCCGGCGTCAGGCCCTCATGGGCGATGAACAGGTCGTGCAGCCGCCCCGGCCCGGACAGGCCGGTCTCATAGGTCGCATCCAGCACGCTTGCCCCCTGCCGCAGCAGGTCGCCCGCCTCGGCATGGGCGATTGCGGCCTGGAACTGGCGGGGCGAAATCCCGGCCCAGCGGGTGAATTCGCGCTGGAAATGGCTGGGGCTGAGCCCCATGGCGGCGGCAACCGAGGGCAGGTCCGGCCAGTCGCGCCAGGTATCGCCCAGGTGCGCCAGGGCCTTTGCCATGCGGTCGTAGGCAACCGCCCGTTCACTAAGAGGAGCTAGCAGATCAGTCATGCAGATGGTTTTGCCGCCTTGCGCCCCGAACGGCCACCCGATTCTTGCGGCCGCCCGCCGCATGGGGAATTCGCCTCTTTCCTGCCCGCTCAAAGCCCGGCAAGACTACGCGCCACATAAGAACACGAGGGAGCAGGTCGGACCATGACAGACGCCCGGAGCATCATTCTCCACGAGTATCCTACCTCCCCGTATGCCGAAAAGATCCGCCTTGCCCTGCGCCTGAAGAACCTCGCCTGGTCGCGCGTCGAAATCCCCGTCATCATGCCGAAGCCGGACCTGATGCCGTTGACCGGCGGCTACCGGCGCACGCCGGTGATGCAGATCGGCGCGGACATTTTCTGCGACACCGCCATCATCCTGCGCGAGCTGGAAGCCCGCTATCCGATGCCGACCCTGAAACTGCCCGGCCATGAAGGGCTTGCCCAGATGGTGGCCGGCTGGACCGACGGGCGCTGGTTCCAGGCATCGGTCGCCGTGATCTTCGGCGCGCTGGCAGACCATGTGCCGGAGGACTTCCGCAAAGACCGGGAGGAACTCTCCGGCGGCCAGGCTTTCGACACGGCGGCGATGAAGGCCGCCGCCCCGATGATGCGCGACCAGTGGCGCGCACGGCTGATGCTGCTGGAGGAACGCCTGCAGGGCGGCAAGGGCGCCGGCTCCGGCCTCTATCTCATCGGCACGAAGCCCGGCCTCGTCGACGTGCATGCCTACATGAATGTCTGGTTCATGCAGCAGAACGTGCCGGACTTCCTTGAACAATGCTTCGAGACCGCGGACCTGACCCGTGCATGGTTCGAGCGCCTCAGCGAATTCGAGGGCCAGGAACCGGAGACCATTTCATCCACGGACGCGCTGAGGATCGCGAAACATGCCGCGCCCCGCCTTGTCGCCGCGACCACCCGCAGCGAGTCGCAGGGCTTTGCGCCGGGCGAGATGGTTGCGGTGTGTCCGGACGATTACGGCAAGGTCTGGGTCGAGGGCGAACTGGTCCATGCCGATTCCCAGCGGGTCATCCTTCAGCGGATCACGGAGGAAGCCGAGACCCTGCATGTCCACTTCCCGCGCGCCGGTTATCTCGTCCGCCGCATCTGAGCCGGCTCCGGCCCTGAAAGCAGAAACGCCGCCCTTCCGGGCGGCGTTTCGTTTGTAGGCGGATATTTCCGGATCAGAACTTGACGGTCGCCTTGCCGTACACGAACCGGCCGGAATAGCCGAACGGGCTGTAGGTCGAGAACGGCACGTTGCCGGTGCCGTTCAGGCTGACCGGCGAGGCGTCCGGATACTCGTCCAGCAGGTTGTCGGCACCGATGGCGAGCTCGATGTTCTGGTTGACATCCCACCGGCCTTCGAGGTCGATCAGGATCTTCGGATCGAGCGTGTAGTCGTTCGCCGCATTGGAGTTCGGCACGAGCACGTCGCCGTAGCGGGTTGCACGGACGGTTCCGCTCATCGCGCCCTTCTCCCAATCGAGCGAGGCCGTGAACTTGCTCTTCGGCGTGCCTTCCTCGAACGTCTTGATGTTGACGCGGCCGAACAGGGTCGGCGCCGGGTTGAGCGCATCGAGCACCGGCACGTCCGGAATGGCCGTCACATCCGTCTTGTTGAAGTTCGCACCGAACGTGCCCGTGAACTTGCCGAGGGCGGTTTCGCCGAAGGCATAGCTCGTGACGATGTCGACGCCGCTGGTTTCGGTGTCGACACCGTTCAGGAAGAAGCGGCCGCCGCCCGATCCGATGAAGCCCTGGGCTTCCAGATAGTCGCGGACGTTCTGTGCCGTGAGGTTCTCGGACAGCACGATCCGGTCATTCACGTCGATCCGGTAGGCATCGATGGTGACGTTCAGCTGGCCCGTGGTGATCACGGCGCCGAGCGAGTAGTTCACCGATTTCTCGGGATCGAGGTCCTTTGCACCGAGGGCACGGGCAATCGGGTCGGTCACCGGGAAGGTGGTGATGTCGAAGGGAACGCCGCCGATGAAGTTGGTCGACGTCGTGGCGAAGTATTGCTGCTGCAGCGACGGAGCACGGAAGCCGTTCTGGATGGATCCGCGCAGGGCGAACACATCGTTGAAGTCATACCGCGCCGCGATCTTGCCGGTGACCGTCTCGCCGAAGTCCGAATAGGATTCGGCCCGCACCGCACCCGACAGCAGGAACTGGTCGGTCACGTTGGCTTCAAGGTCGATGTAGGCGCCCACAGCCGTGCGGTCCTCGTCGACTTCGTTCTCAGGCCGGAAGCCCGGGAACACCTGGGCGCCGGAGGCCGTCGGCGATCCGTTGAGCAGGACGCCGCCATTGCGGTAGGAATCCGGCTCGCCGGCGAAGATCTGGTAGGTCTCCTGCCGCGCTTCGAGGCCCCAGGCCACGTTCAGCGGCGAGGCGAGCCCTTCCATGTCGAAGCCCTTCACGCCGGAGAAGTTGGCGACGAGCTGCGAATATTCGAAGCCGCCGGCATCGAATTCCGTCTTGGAGGACGGGCCGATCGACCGGTTGAGCGTATTGGTGATGGTGTAATCCATCTTGTTGTCGCCATAGACGAGCGAGGCGTCCATCGCCCAGCCGGCCCAGTTCCAGCGCGCACCGCCCGCAGCCGAATAATCGGTCGTGGTCGGATTGATTTTCGGCAGGAAGCCGTCCGGATAGATTTCGATGACGTTCCGCGCGTCGAGGGCACGGCGATAGAAACCGGCCGACAGCGTGTCGCGGTCCTGATAGCTGGCCCAGCCATAGAGCTCGACGCCATTGTCGAGTTCATAGCCGCCATTGGCGAACAGCGTGAACTGCTCGAGCTTCGGTTCGCCGGTCCACGCATCCCAGCGGTTGAACGTCGCTTCGCGCGGGTCGAAGCTGTTGTCCGGGAGCAGAGGATAGTTCTGGCGAACATCGAAGCCGGACCGTTCCGAATGGCTCTGGTCCTTGTATTCCGCCGTCACCGTCAGGAAGCCGTCCTAGCCGAGCGAGAAGCCCTTCCAGCCGGACAGCGTCAGCACTTCGCCGTCGGAACGGCTGCGCGTTTTCGTCGGCGTGACCGTGATCGGCAGGCCCGTCGGCGGGGTTCCGACCGGAACTTCATATTCCGTCTCACGCCAGCCATAGGACACCTGGGCTGCGCCGCCGGCGTCGGCCTCGCGCAGCTTGGTGTTGATCACGCCGGCAATCGCGTCGGAGCCATACTGCGCCGAAGCGCCGTCGCGCAGGACTTCGATGCCGCTGATGGCGAAGGTCGGGATCGTGTTGAGGTCGACGGCCGAAGCGCCGCGGCCGATCGTTCCGTTGACGTTGACCAGCGCGGCCGAGTGGCGGCGCTTGCCGTTGACGAGGACCAGCGTCTGGTCGGGCGCAAGGCCGCGCAGGGTCGCCGGGCGGACCGAGTCCGTCCCGTCGGCCAGGGCCGGGCGCGGGAAGTTGAAGCTCGGCAGCTGCACGGACAGCGCCTGGTTCAGTTCGCCGACACCGATATTCTCGAGTGTTGCGGCCGGCACCACGTCGACGGCCACAGCCGTGTCCAGCGCGGTGCGGTTGGCGACACGTGTGCCCACCGTGACCACGGTGTCGAGCGTCTTGTCGCGCTCTGTCGATGCTGTTTCAGTTTCCTGGGAGAAAGCGGGCAACGCGACGGAAGCAACCAGTACCACCGCTGCCGACGCCGCCTTGAGAACGGTCTTGTAGGACATTTGGGACTCCTCTTCTTGAAGCAAATCTCTATCGGGCGCTGGATTTGCTGCAGTTTTTCAGAGTGGACCCAAGTTGGCGTATTACAAGCGCGACAGCTCTGGCCGAGTCGATTGTTTTCTGTTTGTTGCAATTGCGTCACAATCGGTGACGCTCGCGTCACCGGGGAGTTCCTGCCGCCATGACCCGCCGTCTTTGCCTCATAACCGGTGCATCCGCCGGAATTGGAGCCGAATTCGCGCGGCAGTACGCTGCGCTCGGCTGGGACCTGGCACTGACGGCGCGGCGCGCCGACCGGCTGGAGACGCTCGCGGGGGAAGTATCCGCCGCCCACGGAATTGAAACGCTGGTCATCGCCGAAGACCTTGGCGCGCCGGACGCGCCGCAGCGGATCCTCTCCGCAATCGAGGCAAAGGGCCGGCATGTCGATGCGCTCGTCAACAATGCGGGCTATGGCCTGCCCGGTACGTTCTTCAACACAAGCTGGGAAGACCAGGCCCAGTTCATCCGCGTGCTCTACACCGCGCCGCTGGAACTGGCCCACCGCGTCCTGCCCGGCATGGCGGAGCGCGGCTATGGCCGTATCATCAATGTCGCCTCGCTGGCCGGCTATGCGCCCGGAAGTGCCGGCCACACGCTGTATGCCAGCGTGAAGGCGGGCCTGATCAGGTTTTCCGAAAGCCTGAACGCCGAATGCGCGGAACTCGGCCATGCCGATATTCACTGCGCCGCCCTCTGCCCGGGCTTCACCTGGAGCGAATTCCACGATGCGAACGGCACGCGGGAAGAAGCGGGCAAGATGCCGAAATGGGTCTGGATGGATGCGCCGCCGGTCGTGAAACAGGGGATCGAGGCGGTGAACCGGGGGCAGCCGGTGATCGTGCCCGGCATGGCCAACAAGGCGCTGGCGACGCTGACCCGCATCCTGCCGGAACCGCTGGTCAGGACCATCGTCGGCGGGCAGAGCCGGCGTTACCGGCGGCTGGATTAGGCGCCCTGCGTTGTTGCACCGCACAATTTTGGCCTGACAGGCCGCAACAGGCACCCTATAACGGCCAAAACAGAAGAGGGGCAGGATTATGGATGGCGATATGACCGGCGGGGCGAACAAGCCCGTAATGGCGGACCTTCCGGCGGCGATGCAGGCTGCCGTGAGCGCGGCGGAGGCCTATGTCGAGGCTGCAACGCGCGCCGTGCGGGCAAAGGTCAGCACGCCGGAGGGCAAGCCGGACCGCGCGGCCTTCGAACGCCACCAGCATGCGGCCCATGGCCTGTCCTGGGTCGCAACCTATCTTGAAACGCTCCGCCAGACGGCGGGTTGGGTCCAGAGATTGGACTCTGACGGAAAATTCGGTGAGGCCGAGCAGCTGTTCTCGCAGATCCTGTTCGCGGAATACCTGACGCAGATGATCGGCGGCATCCCGATGAACCAGGGCGAGATCGTCCGCCCGGCAGACCTCGGCTGCAGCCAGGCAGACATGCAGCTGCTGTTCGCGCCCGCCATCCAGAAATTCCTGATGGAGGGCAAGACGCCGGAGGCGATGGCCGCCGCGGCCCTGCACCTGCCCGACGCCCTCTCGCGCAACACGGTGGAAGACACGGGCCTCGACGAGACCATGTCGATGGTGCGCGACCAGTTCTCCAAATATGCTGCCGAGCGGATCAAGCCATATGCCCATGGCTGGCATTTGAAGAACGAATACATCCCGATGGAGGTCGTCTCCGAGATGGCCGAACTCGGCGTGTTCGGCCTTACCATCCCGGAGGAGTTCGGTGGCCTCGGCATGGGCAAGACGGCGATGTGCGTCGTCTCGGAGGAACTCTCGCGCGGCTATATCGGCACCGGCTCGCTCGGCACGCGCTCGGAGATTGCGGCCGAACTCATCCTCATCGGCGGCACCGACGCGCAGAAGGAAAAATGGCTGCCCCTGATCGCTTCGGGCGAAATCCTGCCGACGGCGGTGTTCACCGAACCGAATACGGGCTCCGATCTCGGCTCGCTGCGCACCCGCGCCGTGAAGGACGCGGACGGGGCACACTACTCGATCACCGGCAACAAGACCTGGATCACCCATCCGGTCCGCGCCGACCTGATGACCGTGCTGGCCCGCACCGATCCGGCTACGAACAATTTCTCGGGCCTTTCCATGTTCCTCGCGGAGAAGCCCCGCGGCGACGATGCCACCCCCTTCCCGGCCGAAGGCATGACCGGCGGCGAGATCGAAGTGCTCGGCTATCGCGGCATGAAGGAATACGAGATCGGCTTCGACGGCTTCAAGGTGAAGGCCGAGAACCTGCTCGGCGGGGTCGAGAACCAGGGTTTCAAGCAGCTGATGGCGACCTTCGAAAGCGCCCGTATCCAGACGGCCGCGCGTGCCATCGGCGTCGGCCAGAATGCCTTCGAGACCGGCCTCAAATATGCCCTGGATCGCAGCCAGTTCGGCAAGCCGATCTTCGAGTTCCCGCGCGTTGCCAACAAGCTGGTGATGATGGCCGCCGAACTCATGGGTGTTCGCCAGCTCACCTATTTCTCCGCCCGCCGCAAGGACGAGGGCAAGCGCTGCGACCTCGAAGCCGGCATGGCCAAGCTACTCGCGGCGCGCGTCGCCTGGGCGGCGGCCGACAATGCCGTCCAGATCCATGGCGGCAACGGCTTCGCGCTCGAATACCCGGTCAGCCGCATCCTTCAGGATGCACGCATCCTCAATATCTTCGAAGGCGCCGGCGAAGTGCAGGCGATGGTCATCGCGCGCCGCCTCGTCGAAGGCGGCAACTGAGGCCTATTTGTCCGTGTCCGGAACACGTTGGTAGACGCGCACCCAGTCGACCAGGAAATCGTCCGGGAAAAGGCGCGGCACGGGCTTGTTCGCCCAGCCATCGCCCATCGCCCAGCCCTGTGTCGACAGCTCGCCTGACAGCTTGACCCAGAGCGGCACCTGGCTGACGCCGCCGGCCCGCGAGCGCCACGTTTCGCGCCCGTCGATATAGAACACGTATTCGTCCGGGCTCCATTCCAGCGTGAAGGTGTGCCAGCCCTTGCGGATGCCGGGCTGCAGGGACATCGAGCCGACCCACTGGTGCTCCTTGCCATAGCCGTCCCAATGCAGGGCCTGGTTCACCTTGTCGGTCCAGCCGAAGGTCTCGACAATGTCGACTTCCGTGCCGTCGCGGCCGGAGCCGTCGACATGGTTCACCTTGTTCGAGAACAGCCAGAACGCCGCCCACCATCCGGGCGCATGCGGCAGCTTGGCGCGCGCCTCGAACCGGCCATAGGCCTGTTCGAACTTGCCCTCCGTCGACACCATGGCGGTGGCGTAGTCGTAGGGATCATTGTCCTGATCGGGGTTCCGGTTGGGAATCTGCGAGGTGCGCAGCACCAGCTGGCCATGCCCGTTGAGGAAGGCATTCTTCGGGTCCCACCAGCCATCCGGGCCATTGGCGTTCGGCCGGCGGTTGTATTCCTTGGAGATCCACTTGTCCGGATCGGGCCGCCCCTCGCCGCTGAACTCGTCGCTGAACACCAGCTTCCAGTGCGGGTCCTTCTCGTCGAGGGCCGAGAAGGTCGGCGTTTCGCATGCCGAGACCAGCAGCAGCGAAATCAGGGCAACAAGACTGTACGCGCGCATTCAGTTTGCCTACCGGATCACGCCACCCAGCGGCTCGATGTCCGCCGGCTCATGCTGGATGATCACCTTGGCGCCGAGCTGCGCGGCCAGCGCCTCGAACTTGTCCATGGATTCGAACGTCTTCTCTTCGCTCCAGTTGAACCGCGGCACCCTGCGCAGTTCGCGGCTCTCGGTGCGGTGATACATGTCGCCCGACAGGAGGACGGGCCCTGTCTCCGGCATCATCAGCTGCAGCACCGAATGTCCCGGCGTGTGGCCCGGCATTTCGATGATCTTCACGCTGCCGTCGCCGAACACGTCGTACTCGCCGTTGATCTTCTGCACCTTCAGCGACCGGAACGGCGCCCACAGGGCCACAAGGTCCGGATCGGCCGGCGCGGCATCGGCCGGCCGGAACATGTCGTTGTATTCGTCTTCCTGCACGATCCAGGTCGCGTTCGGCACCTGGTCGACCTGCCCGATATGGTCGAAATGGTCATGCGACAGCGAGACATAGTCGATATCGTCCGGCGTCAGGCCGAGATCGGCGAGCTGCTGGGTCAGCGACTTGTCCATCGACACGACGAAGATCGACCCGATCGTCTGCTTGCCGGCGCCGACCAGCATGCCAGGCAGGCCGAGGTCCCACAGCATCCGGCCCTTGGGATGATTGATCAGGAAACAGGTATCGGTCAGCGTGTCCGACTGGCCCGCCCAGTCCCCGGCGCTGGAGAAGGCGTCGAGATCGGTCACTTCGATCGTCCCGCAATCGAGCACATTGACCGTCAGCGGCGCCGCGGCGGCTTCTTCCGCGGGGGCTGTTTCGGTCGCTGCAGGTTCAGCCGGAGCCACCTGCTTCTCGGCGCAGGCCGATGCGAGGCTGAGCGCGCCGGCCGCGAGCAGCATGGATATCCGTTTCATCCTGTGTCCCCTTTTCGATTGTCCTTGCCCGGTCGGCCCTGCCTACTCCAACTCGCCGTCCGGCGAAAGCAGCGTCCCTTCCGGAGTGACAATCCGGTAGAAACAGCTCGCCCGCCCGGTGTGGCAGGCCCCGCCCGTCTGGCGCACTTTCAGCAACACGGCGTCCTGGTCGCAGTCCACGCGCACCTCGACCACTTCCTGCACATGGCCGGAGGTCTCGCCCTTGATCCAGAGCGCCTGCCGCGAGCGCGACCAGTAGGTCGCCCGGCCGGTGCGCAGCGTCGCGTCCAGCGCGTCGGCGTTCATCCAGGCCATCATCAGCACCTCGCCGCTCGCCGCATCCTGCGCGATCGCGGCGACGAGGCCATCGGCGTTGAATTTCGGGCGAAGCTCGCGCGCCTCGTCCTGCGCGCTGCCGGAAAGGGGGGGCGGAAAGCGGGTCATCGCCGCTCCATACGTCACCCCTCCCCTTTGCGCCAGCCAGAGTCTAGTCTGCCGCAACAAGACTGACAGAGCACGGGCACAGGAGGAACGGCCATGGCGGACTACAGGGAAATCCTCAGCGAGACGCGCGACGGCGTGCTGACGCTCACGCTCAACCGGCCGGAGCGCCTGAATGCCTGGACCGGCACCATCCAGTCCGAGCTGAAACACGCCATCACTTCGGCAGGCACCGACGACAGCGTCCGCTGCATCGTCATCACCGGCGCCGGCCGCGGCTTCTGCGCCGGCGCCGACATGGACACGCTCCAGGGCATCCAGAGTGGCGAGGCCCCACGCGAGGAAGAGGCCGCCCCGTCCGAACCGGACGAGATGGACCGGCTCTATCCCGGCCGTTTCGGCTACCTCTATGCCAGCCCCAAGCCGATCATCGCGGCCATCAATGGCGCCTGCGCCGGCATCGGCCTTGTCTTCTCGCTGTTCACGGACCTCCGCTTCGCCGCGGCCGAGGCGAAGTTCACGACGGCCTTCTCGCAGCGCGGCCTGATTGCCGAGCACGGCATCGCCTGGGCCCTGCCCCGTCTCATCGGCGAGGCGCGGGCGCTCGACCTCCTGCTGACGGGCCGGAAGTTCTCCGGTGCCGAGGCTGCCGAGCTCGGCCTCGTCAACAAGGCCCTGCCGGGAGACGAGCTGATGGGCCATGTCCACGACGTCGCCCGCCACCTCGCCACACAGGTCTCGCCGCGTTCGGTCGCCATCATGAAGCGCCAAGTCCGCAAGACCTACACGCAGTCCTATGAGGAATCCCTCGCCGAAGCGGATATTGAAATGGTAAGAAGCTTTACAACATTTGATTTCAAGGAGGGTGTGGCGAGCTTCCTGGAGCGCCGCGCCCCCGCCTTTGAAGGACGATAGGAACAAGATGAGCCGCCGCATCGACATTGTGGAAGTCGGCCCCCGCGACGGGCTGCAGAACGACCCCGCGAACCTGACGACAGAGCAGAAACTCGAATTCATCGCCCGGCTCGAGGATGCCGGCGTGCGGCGCATGGAATCGGGCAGCTTCGTCAGTCCGAAGGCGGTGCCGAAAATGGCGGATTCGGCGGCCGTGTTCGCCGGGCTCGACCGGTCGGGCCCCGCGCGCCACATCGCCCTCGCCCTGAATGAGAAGGGTATGCGGCGCGCCATCGATGCGAAGGCGGACGAGATCAATTTCGTCCTCGTCGCGGGCGAGGCCTTCGGCCGGAAGAACCAGGGCATGAGCCCGCAGGACAGCGCCGACATGCTGGCGCAATGCGCGCCGCTCGCCCATGAGGCCGGCATTCCCCTCTCCGCCACCATCTCCGTCGCCTTCGGCGATCCCTATGATGGTGAAGTTGACGTCGCCGTCGTCGGCAACCTTGCCGCACAGGCCCAGCGCGCGGGCGTCGCGGAACTCGCCCTCGGCGATACGATTGGCGTGGCCGATCCGTGGGCCGTCCGCCGCGCCATCGACCGGGTACGGATGGAAGCGCCGGACGTATACCTCCGCATGCACTTCCACGACACGCGCGGACAAGCATTGGCAAACGTCGCTGCCGCCGTGGATGCCGGCGTCGATGTCATCGATGCCAGCTGCGGCGGCATCGGCGGCTGCCCCTTCGCCCCGTCCGCCACCGGCAATGTGGCGACCGAAGACGTCGTCTACATGCTCGAACGCGGCGGCTTCGACACGGGCCTCGACCTCGCCAAATTGATCGAAACCTCGAAATGGCTGGAGACAGTGCTGAAACACCCTGTCAGCTCATCGCTCAGCAGAGCGGGCGGGTTTCCGGCGCTCGCCTAGCCCTTTTGATCTACTTGCTTGGGCAGCGGGATACCGAACACAATTGCGGATGACTGGTCGTATGCGCCAAGGCTGACCACGTACCATTTGTCTTCCAGCTGGATCACGTGTTGCCAAAGCCAATCAACGAAATGCCTACGCAGGTCGACTGCGATGGATTGTTGCTCGACCAAAAAATCTTCAGTCAAGCCAGCATAGTATTGCCATTGTGCATAGGGATTAGCTTCATGCGCAAAGAAATGAACCTGACCGTAGACTTCCAGCAGCCAAGGAAGAAGCTCTGTAGTGCCATCAAAAACCGTGTACTTATGTCCTTCGCCAGACGGATCATCTTCAATCAATGTACGCTTTGGCAGCCTTAGAAGATTCTTGCGGTCCAAAAACTTCAGAATGTCTGCAGCATTCCAATGGTTCTGAATTTGACGCGGAATCTGTCCGAATTCCATTTCGCCAGCAATCATCGCAGCATATGCGACCGCCTCAATCACCTTCCGAAAGTGATTGCCGACAGATTCTAACGAAAACGCGCTGAGCGGCTCGTCCAGAAGTCTACCAGTTTCGACCAACCGCAACTTCGCAAGCGTCATTATGTTGGCATACCGTTTGGGCGCTGGTATTTCCCGGCCTGTCTCGCCCATTGCGCTCACACTACTTCTTAGCGCCCTTCACTTCCTGCAGGCTTGTCGTCTTCACGGCGCGGCCGAGGTCGACCTTGGGGCGGCCCTTGCCATAGGAGGGGGCACCGCTGGCCGCGCCTGAGACGGCGCCGCGCACCGTGCGGTCCGTGAGCGGAGGGATAGCCATGGCGACAGGGTTCGGCTGGTTCTCGTCGAACAGGGCGGCGAGCTGGTCCGTCATCGCGCCGCCCAGCTGTTCGGCATCCACAATCGTCACGGCCCGCTTGTAATAGCGCGTCACATCATGGCCGATGCCGATGGCGATCAGCTCCACGGGGCTGCGCGTCTCGATCTCCTCGATCACCTGCCGCAGATGCCGCTCCAGGTAATTGCCGACATTCACGTTCAGCGTCGAATCGTCGACTGGCGCGCCGTCCGAAATCACCATCAGGATCTTCCGCTGCTCCGGCCGCGCCAGCAGCCGGTCGTGCGCCCATTGCAGCGCCTCGCCGTCGATATTCTCCTTCAACAGGCCTTCCCGCATCATCAGGCCGAGATTGCGCCGCGCGCGCCGCCAGGGCGCGTCCGCCTGCTTGTAGATGATGTGGCGAATATCGTTGAGCCGCCCCGGTGTCGCCGGCTTGCCCGCCTTGACCCAGTCCTCGCGGCTGAGACCGCCTTTCCACGCCTTGGTGGTGAAGCCGAGGACCTCGGTCTTCACATTGCACCGCTCCAGCGTGCGGGCCAGAATATCCGCACACAGAGCGGCCACCATGATCGGCCGCCCGCGCATCGAGCCGGAATTGTCCAGCAGCAGCGTCACCACCGTGTCGCGGAAATCGGAATCGTCTTCCTGCTTGAACGACAGGGGCGAGGTCGGATCGGTGATCACCCGCGTCAGGCGCGCCGTATCCAGAACGCCCTCTTCGAGGTCGAAGCTCCAGCTCCGGTTCTGCTGTGCCATCAGCAGGCGCTGCAGCTTGTTGGCAAGTTTCGAGACCGCGCCCTGCAGGCCCTGCAGCTGGTGGTCGAGATAGGCGCGGAGGCGCGTCAGCTCCTCCGGGTCGCAGAGGTCCGGCGCCTGCGCCACCTCGTCGTGCGCACGCGTGAAGACGGCATAGTTGAAGCGGTCGCGGTCGTCCCCGTCGCGGAAATTCGGGCGCAGCGGCTTCGAGCCTTCCTCGTCGTCGCCGGGCATGTCGTCGGCGTCCATTTCCATGTCCTGGTCGATCTGGACATTCGCCTCTTCGCCTTCCAGCTCCTCGGTGTCGCCGGCTTCCATCTGCTCGGTCGAGGCGCCCATCGGCTCGTCGGACTGCATGTCCTCGTCGCCCTGGTTCTGCTGCTGCTCGGCCTCGCCATCCTGTTCCTGCTGGTCCTCGCCGGAGGCCTCATCCTCGCCCGGCACGTCGGTGGCCGTCAGGTCACGGATCATGTCGCGCACGATGCGCGCAAATTGCGGCTGGTCGTGCAGCTGGGCGATCAGGCGCTCCAGCGCATCGCCGGTCTTCTCGGCCACCTGCGCGCGCCACAGATCCGCCACCCGCCGCGCCGAGTCCGGCAGCGTCCGCCCCGTCAGCTTCTCGCGCAGCAGGAATTCCAGCGCCGGCGCCAGCAAGGCTTCCGGATTCTCCGCCCCCGCCGCAAACTCGCCCGACCGGCAGCGATGCTCCAGCACCGCATCGAGGTTCGAGGCCGTGCCGCGCATCGCATTGGCGCCAAGGCTCTCGATCCGGGCGATCTCCGCCGCATCGTACACCTTGCGGGGCAGGTCCCCCTGCGGGCGGTGCTTCATGTGTGCGGCCGGGTCGTGATGCGCCCGGCGCAGCGCGACGGCATCCGCCTCGCCCCGGATCCGCGCGGCGACTTCGGCCGGCAGCGTCACCGGCGGCGGCCGCAGCACGATGCGCGCCTCGTCGCCGCCCGCCTCATTGCCGAAGCCGACCTCGACGTCCCGATCGGCGCTGATCGCCTTGGTCGTCACGGCGAGCGCCTGCCTGAAGAGATCCTGGGGAGAGGTGTCCTTGGCCATAGACCTTACCTGCCGCGCACCTCAGAAGCCTGCATCGGCGGCGGCCTGGTTGAACAGGTCGAGCGTCCGCCGGAAGGCCAGCGCATCCGCCTCGGCATTGTAATCGTCCGACCGCCGCCGCGCAAAGCCGTGCCCCGCATCGTAGACGAAGGTCTGCACGCAATGCCGCGTCTTCGCGAACGTCTCGACGCCCTCCATCGGGATATGCGCGTCGTGGCGCCCGAAATGCACGATGGTCGGGCATTTCGGCGCCGTGTCCTTGAAGGCCGGAACCAGGCTGCCGTAATAGCCGCTCGCTGCCGACAGCCCGTCGAGCTGGCAGGCCGCGATATAGGCCATCGAGCCGCCATAGCAGAAGCCGGTGATGAACACCGGCGCCTCGAGCGCCTCGATACAGGCGGCAATGTCGGCCATTGCATTCTCGATCCCGTTGGCGCGGGCATACCCACCGCCCTCGGCAATGTCCTCCGGCGTGTGCGTCTCGGTGACAAAGCCCTTCTTCTGGCGGTCGAACATGGACGGGGCGATCACTTCATAGCCTTCCGCCGCAAACCGCTCGCACGCCTCGACCATGTAGGAATTGATCCCGAAGATCTCCTGCACCAGCACCAGGCCGCCCTTGCGCGCGCCCTGTGCCGGCACACGCAGTGCCCCGAACCTGAAGCCGTCACCGCTGGTCAGTTCAATGACGGTGCCGCTCATCTCAGGCCACCCGCACCATCAGCGCACTCTCCGGCAGGTCCACGCCGAAACAGCGCTGGTACATCTCCGCCACCAGCGGGCGCTCCAGCTCGTCGCACTTGTTGAGGAAGGTCATGCGGAAAGCATGGCCGAGATCGCCGAAGATGGCGAAATTCTCCGCCCAGGTGATCACCGTCCGCGGGCTCATCACGGTGGAGAGGTCGCCCGACATGAACGCATTCCGCGTCAGGTCCGCCAGCGTCACCATCTTGGCCAGCGTGTCATCGTCGACGCCGGTTGCCTTGGACTTCACGATCTCCACTTCGGCATCGTGCTCCAGATAGTTCAGTGTCGTGACGATGTTCCAGCGGTCCATCTGGCCCTGGTTCAGCTGCTGCGTGCCGTGATAAAGGCCCGTCGTATCGCCGAGGCCGACCGTGTTGGTCGTCGAGAACAGGCGGAAATACGGGTTCGGCGCGATCACGCGGTTCTGGTCGAGCAGCGTCAGCTTGCCCGAGCTTTCGAGCACGCGCTGGATCACGAACATCACGTCCGGCCGGCCCGCATCGTATTCGTCGAAGGTGATCGCCACGGCCCGCTGCAGCGCCCAGGGCAGGATGCCTTCGCGGAATTCGGTGATCTGCTTGCCGTCCTTCAGGACGATCGCGTCCTTGCCGACCATGTCGATCCGGCTGACATGGCTGTCGAGGTTGACCCGGATCATCGGCCAGTTGAGGCGCGCGGCCACCTGTTCGATATGGGTCGATTTCCCGGTGCCGTGATAGCCCTGCACCATGACGCGCCGGTTGTGCTCGAACCCGGCCAGGATCGCCATCGTCGTCTGCGGATCGAAACGATAGGCATCGTCGATCTCCGGCACGTATTCGGTGCGCTTCTTGAAGCCATGCACCACCATGTCCGTATCCAGGCCAAACACCTTGCGGACATTGATTTTTTCGGTCGGCTTCATGCCTTCCAGTTCGGTGCTGTCACTCATTACGGTCATTGCGGTCTTCTCGGGCTCCGGGAGGGTCTGTGTATCAGATAGGCGTTCTATCACGCCTTCGCCCCCGGGCTAGTGCGACGTAACGGAAACAGCGCACATGCGAAAGGGGCAGACCTGCGGCCTGCCCCCTGAACAAATGCTGCTGAATCTGAAGGCGTGCGGTCAGCCGCCGAAGCGGTAACGCATGCCGAGTCCGACCATATGCTGCTTGTTTTCGATGCTGACGCTCGCCGGGACGAGGTACAGGTCCATCTTCACATCGTCGGTCGCGCGGTAGGTGTATTCGCCGAACACTTCCCACTTGTTGGTGAGGCGATAGGTGACGCCGGCCTTGCCCTGGTAGGCCAGTTTCGTCTCATCGGCCGTGCCCATCAGGTAGGCTTCCGGATAGTAGGTGACCTTGACCTTCGAAGCACCGATACCGGCGCCGACATAGGGCTCGATCCGGCCGCCGCGGTTGAAATCGTAATAGACGTTCGCGAAAGCGGACGTGCTCTCGAGATCCCGGTCGTCGGACCGGAGCCCATAACCGACCGTGTATCCGCTCGGCGTCGCCTGACCGTAGAGGATGGAGGCATCTTCGCCGTCGAGAGAGCCGGCCGCGGTCTGGATGTTGCTGTGCGCATCGACGCCGGCCTTGGTGTAGGAGACTTCCAGCGAGCCGCGCAGGCCGTTGGCGAAGCGGGCGCCGACCTCGACGCCGCCGCCCAGGCCATCATTGTGCGTCGTCTCGAAGTCGAACTGGCTGCCGGCCGGGAAATTCGTGCCGTAGGGAATGGTCGTGCCCTGGCCCGACGACCAGTCGGACGTGAACTCGCCGCTCGCCTTGGAGTCTGCAGGCTGTGTCCAGGTCGCCTGACCGGAGACATACCATTCGTGCGCAGACGACAGGCCCACAAACGTCGCCGCGCAGACGGCGGCCGTGAAAGGTATCTTGAACAGAAGTTTCATGACCCGAACCCCGAACTGAGATCATACCGGGATCGGCCCTGCCGCCCCGTCTTGCCCGGACAGGTCTAAGGCGAAATCTCTAGCATTTGCTTACACAACGCCCTGAGGTTGCAGGGATTTCCGGACGTGTTCGTAAACGCCGCGCGCCGTCCCGCCCGCCCTTCTGCAGTCAGATCAGTGCATCCGCCGGTAAATGGCGCTCAGTCTGCCGCATAGACGATGCTGCCGCCGACAACCGTCATCACGGCCTTCGCCTTCAGGATGTCGGCCTCGGGCACCGTCATCAGGTCGGTGTCGAACACCGTAAAGTCGGCAAGCTTGCCGGGCGCGATGGTGCCGAGATCATTTTCGCGGAAGGTGGCGTAGGCGGCGGCCGAGGTGAACAGCGCGAGCGCTTCGTCACGCGACAGGGCCTGCTCGGGATGCCAGCCCTCGCCGGAAAAGCCCTTGAGGTCCTTGCGGGCAACGGCCGCGTAGAACTCGATCAGCGGCGAGCCGACTTCCACCGGTGCGTCCGAGCCACCGGCAACCACTGCGCCGCTGTCGAGCAGGCTCTTCCAGGCATAGGCGCCGGCCAGCCGGTCAAGGCCGAGCCGCGCCGGCGCGAAGTGCAGGTCGCCGATGGCATGGCTCGGCTGCATCGAGGCGATCAGGCCAAGTGCGCCGACGCGCGGAATGTCGGACGGTGCGATGATCTGCGCGTGTTCGATCCGCCACCGCTTGTTCTTGCCGTAACCGCCCGCCTCATAGACGTCGAGGATGCGCCGGTTGGCGAGATCGCCGATGGCGTGGATCGCGATCTGTATTCCGGCCGCGTCGGCCCGGCGCATATAGTCCGCAAGATCCTCATCCGTGATCAGCGACAGGCCGGAGGTCTCCGGACGGTCGGAATAAGGCTCGATGAGCTGCGCGCCGCGAGAGCCGAGCGCGCCGTCCATGTAGAGCTTGATCGCCCGGTTGGTGATCGTCGGCGTCTCATACTCATGCTTCGCCGCAAGGTCGAAGCCGTCCGGCTCGAAGGCGTTCCACAGGCGCAAGGGCAGTTTCCCTTCCCCGGCCAGCGCCGCCATGATCGGCGCCTCGTCCGGGCCAACGCTCATATTGTGCACGCCGGTCCAGCCGCGCGAGACGTAGACGGCCGCCCCGGTCTCCAGCGCGTGCGCCTTCGCGGCGGCATCCGGTGTCTCCATCAGGGGCGCAACCAGCGACATCGCATTGTCGATCAGCATGCCGGTCGCATGACCGTCGGCGCCGCGCTCGATCCGGCCGCCGTCGGGATCTGCCGTCGTGTCGGTGACGCCAGCGGCGGCCAGGGCAGCCGAGTTGGCGACCAGCGCATGGCCGTCAGCCCGGACCAGGATCACGGGATTGACCGGTGCCACCGCATCGAGGTCGGCCGCCATCGGCATGCGGCCTTCCGGCCAGCCCGTCTCGATCCAGCCGCGTCCATAGATCAGCGCGCCCGGCGCCTTGCCCGGCACTTCGGCTGCGATCCGGGTGACGAGGTCGGCGACGGAGGCGGTGCCTTCGAGATTGAGCGTCAGCTCCCGCTGGCCGATGCCGAGCAGGTGCGCATGGGCGTCGGTGAAGCCGGGGAACATGACCGCACCGTGGAGGTCGATGACAGTCACGCCAGGATCACCGTCATGGGCATCACGATCACCGCCGGACGCATCAGGATCACCCGAAATCGCGGCTCCGGGCGGTTCGACCCTCATAATGCGGCCCGTTCCGTCGACCCACACCGCTCCGGCGACCGGCTGGTCCGGATTGCCGGTGTAGATCGTGCCGCCGGTGAAGACTGTGGCGGGCTCACCTGCAGAAATTGCTGCAGGTTCCGGGGATTGTCCGGACGCACATGCGGCCAGGAACAGGGTGATGGCAGGCAGGATCAGGCGCATCGGCAGGGCTCCCCGGAATTTCGCCCGTTCCTGCCACGCCTTCGGGCGCCGCGCAAAAGAAAAGCGCGCCGGTCAGGCGCGCTCTGCAGATTCCATTACAGAATCAGATTGTTCAGGCAACCGCCTTCTTGGCGATGTCGCGCTTGATCTTCAGCGCCTTCGACGACAGCGTCTCATCCTTCGCCTTGGCCAGGAACGCGTCGAGGCCGCCCAGCTTGTCGACCGAACGCAGCGCCGAAGCGGTAATGCGCATCGGGAAGTTCTGGTTCAGCGCTTCCGAATGCAGCGTCACGCGCACCAGATTCGGACGGAAAATCCGCTTGGTCTTGATCTGGGAATGGCTGACACGGTGGCCGACCATGGGCTTGGTGCCGGTAAGTTCGCACTCGCGGGACATGGTCTCGCTCCAATTTGAGGGGTCTTATCTCGAAGGCGCGCTGTTAGAACGGCGGGGGGCTTCCTGTCAACTCCGGACGCGGCCGATTCCTCAGTTGCGGAGGCTTGTAACTGCTTGTCACAAGGTTTGACCGCAAATCCGCCCGATTGGGGCAGCAAAACGGCACCTGTGTTCAGGCACCGTTGGCGTGCCGTGCCTATATTGTGCACATCGACAGAGCCGGCCCGGCGGCCGGCAAGGAACAGGTCTGAGATGAAACGCGCTTTCCTTATCGCTTCCGCCGCGGCGCTGGCATTTGCCGGCCTCGCCACGGCCGACAAGGCCCCGGCTGCGCGCGCAGCGTCCGGCGCCCTCCTCACCAATGTGAAGGCGGGGGCGCCCACGCGCATGGTCTACGAACTGCAGGCCAAGGCCTGGGTCCTGTTCATCCCGGCGACCGGCCGGGCGACGTTCACGACGGAGCTGCACCCCGACACGTACACCATCGATTCCCGTGTCAAAGTCACCGGTATCGCCGACTGGTTCGTGAACTACGACATGCACATCCATGCCCAGGGCGAAACGCACGGCCGCGAGCTGAAGACCCGCGAATACGTCTCGCAGAATAAGGACGGCAAGAAGAACCGCCGCGTCGAAATGGCGATCAGCGACCATGACTTCTCCATGACCGCGACACCGCGCTTCGGGAATCTTGGCGACCCGGCCGCGACCACGGATCAGGTGCTGAAGACGAACGACCCGATCACCGCCCTGATCACGTTTGCGCTGGAACCCCGCGCGCCGGACGAGGATCCCTGCGGCGGCCCGATCCGCATCTTCGATGGCCGCCAGCTGACCTATCTCTACCTCAGCAATGCCGGCACCAAGCAGGTTTCGACGCCAGTCTGGTCCGGCGAGGCCATCGAGTGTCACGTGACCATGGACCGGATCGCCGGCTATGACCGCGATGAAGTCGACAATGACAATCTGACCAGCATCGACGGGCCGCTGCGCATGTGGCTCGCCCCGCTCGACAATGGCGCCACCGTGCCGATCAAGATCGCCGCCGACTCCAAGAAGATCGGTGAGGTGACGCTGACGGCGAAGAAGCTGAGCTTCGAGCCGCTGGTCACGTCCGAGGCCGACGCTGCGCCCGGCAGCGGCCAGCACTAGGCCGTCGTCGGCAACTGTCGCAGGGCGGCGACGAGCGCCGTCATGTCTTCCGGAAGGGGCGCTTCGAACCGGAGCGCCTCTTTCGTTACGGGGTGGATGAAACCCAGCACCGCGGCGTGCAGCGCCTGGCGTGGAAATTCCCGCGCCGCCTTCAGGCCTGCATCGTGCCCCGGCCCGCTGCCAAGGCAGGAGACACCACGGCTGCGGCCATAGACCGGGTCTCCCACCAGCGGCGTGCCGATATGCGCCATGTGCACCCGGATCTGGTGCGTCCGGCCTGTTTCCAGCCGGCATTCGACCAGCGCCGCGGATGGAAAACCCGTGCCCTTCTCGCGAATGCCGAATGTCTCGAGCGTCCGGTAGTGGGTGATCGCATGCCGGCCGGCGCCGGATTCCGGATTGCGGACGACCGCCATCTTCTTCCGGTCACCGGCCGAGCGGGCGAGATGTTCGTCCACCGTCCCGGAAGACGGGCGCGGGGCGCCGCGGGTAACGGCCAGATAAGCCCGCTCGATATCGTGGCTGCCGAACAGGGCCGACAGGCCGAGGTGTGCAGGCTCGGTCTTGGCCGCGACGAGGACGCCGGTGGTCAGCTTGTCGATGCGATGGACGATGCCGGGACGTTCCACCCCGCCGATACCCGAAAGCTGGCCGCGGCAGTGGAACAGGAGCGCGTTGACCAGCGTGCCGTCTGCGCTGCCGGGGGCCGGGTGAACCGCCATGCCGGCCGGCTTGTTGACCACGATCAGGTGCTCGTCCTCGAACAGGATGTCCAGCGGGATATCCTGCGGCTCCGGTTCGGCAGGCACGGGATCCGGCAGGCGCACGACATATTCCGTGCCGGCCACAACGGGCTTCTTCGGATTGGTTTCGACCCCGCCGTCCGCGGTGACGGCGCCCTCGAGAATCAGCGCCTTGAGCCGGGAACGAGACAGGTCTTCCGCCTTCGCCGCCAGGAAGACGTCAAGCCGCAGGCCCGCGTCTTCCGCGGTCGCTGTAAGGGAAATCATATTCATCGCGGCGGCTTATAGACGAAAGCAACGCCCGGCGTCATGCTACTGTCTCCAACCGGCCCTAGACCGGTGCTTCATCTTGGAGGACATCCCATGACCAGCGTCACACGCCGCGGCCTGCTCGGCGCCGCCGCAACCGGAACCCTTGGCCTCGCTGCCTGCGTGACCGCGCCCGCCAAGGAAGCGGCCTATGATGGCGAAGTGGCGTTCCAGCATGGCGTTGCCTCCGGCGACCCGCTGGCAGACCGGGTGATCCTGTGGACGCGCGTGACCCCGACATCGGGCGCCGGGGCGATCCCGGTGCGCTACGAGGTGATGGATGGTGCCGGCACTGTTGTGACATCAGGCATGCTGAGCGCCGACGCGGCGCACGACTACTGCGTCAAGGCAGATGCGGCGGGCCTGCAGCCCGCAACGACTTACACCTACCGCTTCAAGGCCCTGACGGGCGCCGGTGAGGTTGCCTCCCCGACCGGGCGTACGCGCACCACGGCGATCGCCGGCGACGCGCCTGTCCGGCTGGTCGTCATCTCCTGCTCGAACTGGCAGTTCGGATTCTTCAACGCCTATGCGGCCCTCTCCCAGGAAGCCGATGTCGACGCCATCGTGCACCTTGGCGACTACATCTACGAGTACGGCATCGACGGATATGGCGGTGAGGTGGCACAGGCGATCGGCCGGCCTCATGATCCGCCGACGGAATGTATCACGCTGTCCGACTATCGCCGACGCCACGCCCAGTACAAGACCGATCCGAACCTGCAGGCCGCCCATGCGGCGGCGCCCTGGATCTGCACCTGGGACGATCATGAAAGCGCCAACGACTCCTATCGGACCGGCGCGGAAAACCACAATCCCGACAAGGGCGAGGGCCTCTGGTCGGATCGAAAGATGGCCGCGGTGCAGGCCTATTTCGAATGGCTGCCGATGCGCGAGCCGGAACCCGGCAAGGTGACGACAGCTGTCTGGCGCAGCTTCGATTTCGGCGACGTCGCCACAATCTGCGCCCTGGAAACCCGCCTCACCGGACGCTCGCCCAGCATCAGCTGGTTCGACGCGCTGACCGGTGAAACCACGCCTGAAGGGATGGTGGCCGCAGCGCAGGCAACCATGGCGGAAGCGTCCGACCCCTCGCGCACCATGATGGGCCCCGAACAGGAAGCCTGGCTCGAAGGCGAGCTCGGCCGCTCGGTGACGGCCGGCAAGTCCTGGCAGGTGCTCGCCAATCAGGTCGTGATGGCCAAGACGGTCCTGCCAAAACTGCAGGAAACGCTGACGCCGGAGCAGATCGCCGCACAGGACAATGCCTTCGTCCAGCAGATGATCGCCTTCTCCGCGCTCGGCCTGCCGGCCAATCTCGATGCCTGGGACGGCTATCCTGCTGCGCGCGAGCGCCTGTATGCCTCAGCCGCAAAGACCGGTGCCCGGCTCGTGGTTCTGGCTGGCGACACGCATACGGCCTGGGCAAATACGCTGCACGACAAGGACGGGATCCGGCGCGCGGTCGAATTCGGCTGCACGTCGATCACATCGCCGGGATCCGGCTCAGCCGTAAAGGATATTCCGGACCTCGGCGCGCAGATGGCCGCCGCCAATGCGGATGTCGACTGGCACGATCCGTTCGGTCACGGCTACACGGTCGTGACCTTCACGCCGGACGCCGCAACGGCCGAATACCGCAAGGTGTCCGGCATTCTCAGCCCGGAGTGGACGCTCGATACGGTGTCGGTCTGGGAAGCGAAGCTGGAAGACGGCGGCGTCTCGGACCTGGCCCAGGCCTAGACGTCGAGCACGCCGGCAAGGCCCGCGCGGCCGCCATCGAGGCGCAAGACGGCTCCGGTGATGATGGCCGCCTCGGCGGAGGCGAGGAAGGCGGCTGCATCGGCGATCTCGTCAGCCAGGGCCGCCCGGCCGAGCGGCGTGCGCTTAGCAGTCCAGGTCTCCATCTTTTCCTCGCGCGGACGGATGGCGACGATGGCGTTCACCCGGATGCCGGCCTCGGCCAGTTCCAGCGATGCGGCGCGAACAACGCCGAGAACAGCGGACTGGGTCACCGATTCGGTGAACCGGCCCGGCATGGTGGCGAGGGCTGAATAGGGCAGGACAAAGGTGGCGGTGCCCTTCTGGCGCTGGCGCTCGACGCCGGCTTCGGGAAGGTCGTCCTGGTCTCCGATGCGCTCGGCAAACACCTTGAGCGCCTGCGCGGCGCCACGCACGGTCTTCGCCAGTGCCTTGTCGAAGCGTTCCTGCGCGAAATCCTGCAACGTGTCGGGATCTTCGATCGATGGGATGATGACAAGATTGTCGATCCGGCCGAACCCTTCGACGGCCGCAGCCAGCGCATTGCGGAGGCCGAGCCGCGTATGCAGGTCGCCGTGATGGAGGAGGACATCTTCCGGCATGGCGCCGCGCGCCGTGTCGAGCCGTTCGGCGCTGTCGTCAGCAGCCAGAACATTATGGCCGAGCTCGTCGAACCGGCGGGCAACGGCATCGCCGACTTCCCGGCCCAATCCGAGAATCGCCGTGACGGGGGTCGGCATCGGCTCAGTCGTCCTTTTGGGTTTCGCGGCGGGCGCGCAGGTCGTCGCCCAGCACGGTCAGGCGATCATTCAGCCGGTGGTGTGCGGCCAGCAGTTCCGTCAGCAGCCGCACGACCAGGAAAAGGAATCCAAGGCCTACGAAGGCGCCGAGCGTTTCGACCAGTCCGCCAAGGACATGCCCGGTGAATACGCGGCCAAGCCCCCGCAGCAGGGCCAGCACGGCCATGGCGGCAAGCAGCAGGCTGAACACCATCCCGGCCTGGCGCACGACGCCAAGGCTCAGCGACTTGTCCTGATCGAATATGTCCCGCATGGAAACGGTCCCTTCGCCTGCTTCATCAGTTGGCGGCGAAGAGACCGAAAGTCCGGATTGCCGTCAGCTGGCTTCGAGCCATCGCAGCTCTTCTTTAATCTTGAGTTTCTGTCGCTTGAGATCCTTGAGGCGGAGTGCGTCGGCAGCGGGGCGTTTTTCCTCTTCGGCAATGATCTGGTCCAGTTGGCGGTGCTTGTTGGCGAGCTCACTGATCCGGCCCTGTAGCGACATGTCAGTCTCCTTCTGCTGTTAAGTTCTTGTGTCTTAACTGTCACAGCTAAGCATAATCGGTGCCGCGCGTCACCAGCGATCCAAATGAATCATGGGACAGGAAGCCGCTGCATCAGCCTTGGGCAGACCGGCCTGTCTTCCTGTGCGCTTTTCGGGCAAACATGGCCTGATCGGCCCTTAGAATAAGGTGATCCGCGTCCTCGCCGGGATGCCAGGAAACGACGCCGCAGGACGCGCCGATGTGCAGTTCCCGCCCCTCCGGATCGTCGGGCGACCGGATCACGAGCGAATCGATCCGCTCGGTCACCTGGGCGGCCTTGTTCTCGGAATCCGACAGGGTCGCCTGCGACAGCACGATGCCGAACTCGTCGCCGCCAAGGCGGCCGACAATGTCGGTTTCGCGGGTAATGCTGCGCAGGATTTCCGATACCTTGATCAGGACCGCATCGCCGGTCGCATGCCCGAACAGGTCGTTGACCGGCTTGAAATGGTCCAGATCGACAAAGATCAGGCTGAGCGGCGTACGGAAACGTGCGGCCAGCGCGATCTCGCGGCGCACTTCGCGCTCGAAGGCCCGCCGGTTGAACAGGGGGCAGAGCGCATCGTTGTCGGCCAGCAATTCGGCCTCCGACAAAGCGGCGCGCAGGGTGGACAGTTCCTCGCGAAGTGCAATGACTTCATCACATAGCGCTTCGATCGCGGCGCGCGCGTGGCGGTCCATCGCGCTGAGATCGACCCCGAGGATGTCGATCAGGGCGCGGCGGCGGTCAGGCCGCGGGGAGAACACATCATCTGCCATGACGGCTACAGTAGGCACGAATGCAGCCGTTGTGGAGCATGTTCGCCCGTCAGGGGGCAGTTGACGGAGCAGGCCGCCTGCATATGGTGCGCGCTTTCCCGCTGCGAGGACGCCATGGGTACAAGCGAATCCCCGAAAGTCGGCATTATCATGGGGAGCCAGTCCGACTGGCCCGTCATGAAGGAGGCTGCCCGGAAGCTCGAGGAACTCGGCGTCCCCTATGAGGCCCGCATCGTGTCCGCCCACCGGACGCCGGACCGCCTTGTTTCATACGCGAAATCGGCGAAGGGACGCGGCCTGAAAGTGATCATCGCCGGGGCCGGCGGGGCCGCGCATTTGCCCGGCATGGCGGCCTCGATGACGCCGCTGCCCGTGCTGGGTGTCCCGGTCCAGTCAAAGGCCCTGTCCGGCCTCGACAGCCTGCTTTCGATCGTCCAGATGCCGCGCGGCGTGCCGGTCGGCACGCTTGCTATCGGCGAGGCCGGGGCGATCAATGCCGGCATACTGGCGGCGTCCATCGTGGCGCTGGAAGACGGGGCCGTTGCCGAGAAGCTCGACGCGTTCCGCAAGGCGCAGACCGACAGCGTCGGAGAGGCACCCGAAGGATGACCCTCGTCGCCCCCGGCAGCGTGATCGGGATTCTGGGCGGCGGACAGCTCGGCCGCATGCTGGCCGGCGCGGCACAGAGGTTGGGCTTCGATGTCGACATCTATTGCCCCGAAGAAGACGCGCCCGCCGCCCGCGTCTGCCGCCAACACTGGAAGGGGACCTACACCGACGCCGCCCTTCTGGCTGAATTCGCCCGG
Source organism: Hyphomonas sp. (assembly GCA_020638455.1). GTDB lineage: Bacteria > Pseudomonadota > Alphaproteobacteria > Caulobacterales > Hyphomonadaceae > Hyphomonas. The sequence goes on from JACKIK010000001.1 coordinate 941,230, forward strand.
GCCTGCGATGTTGTGACCCTCGAATTCGAGAATATCCCGGTTTCGGCCGCGGCGATCATAGAGTCCACCGGCACGCCACTGCATCCGGGACCGCGATCCCTCTCCATGTCGCAGGACAGGGCCGAGGAGAAGGCCTTTCTCAACGCGATCGGCATCGCGACCGCCGAATACCGCCTCATCGATGCGGAAGCGGATATCGGCCCGGCGTTCGCCGAACTTGGTGCTCCGGCCCTCCTGAAGACCCGGCGTGAAGGCTATGACGGAAAGGGCCAGGCATGGATCAGGACGGCGCAGGACATTGCCGGCGCCTGGCGGCAGGTCAGCCAAGTGCCCTGCGTGCTTGAGGCAGCCGTTCCGTTCGAGCGGGAAATCTCCGTCCTCGTAGCGCGTTCCAGCCGCGGCGAGACAAAGACCTGGGCGCCGCCACACAATGTCCACCTGGACGGCATCCTCTCAACATCGACCGTACCGTCCGGTCTGCCGCGGGATGTTGAACACGATGCCCGTGAGCAGGCGATCATGCTGGTCGATGCGCTGGGACATGTCGGTGTCCTGGCACTGGAGTTTTTCGTTCTGCCTGATGGCACGCTGCTCGCGAATGAATTCGCCCCGCGGGTCCACAATTCCGGGCACTGGACGCCGGAAGCCTGCCAGACCGGCCAGTTCGAGCAACATATCCGCGCCATCTGTGGCTGGCCGCTGGGTGACACGCGCCGCCTGTTCGATGCCGAGATGGTCAACCTGATCGGCGAGGCGGGCCTCGTCGAGCCGGACCATCTTGAACCCGGCGACGTGCTGACGCTTTATGGCAAGCGCGAAGCGCGGCCCGGCCGCAAGATGGGCCACATCACGCGACGCCTGAACCCCCGGAGGGACTGAATCCGATGCTGCTTCCCGTATCCACATGGCCGGACATCGAAGCCTGGCTGAAGAAGTCCCGTACCATCGTCATCCCGATCGGATCGATGGAGCAGCATGGCCCCAACGGCTTTATCGGCACCGATGCCATCTGCCCGGAGGTGATCGCTCATCAAGCCGAGCGTCTCGCGCCCGACGAGATGCTCGTGGGCCCGACTTTTGCGGTCGGCTGCGCCCAGCACCATCTCGGCTTTCCGGGCACGATTACGCTGCGCCCTTCAACGATGATCGCTGCCATGGCGGACTGGACGGAAAGCCTGATGCGGCACGGCTTCGAGCGAATCTACTGGCTGAACGGCCATGGCGGGAATGTTGCCACGATCGATGCCGCGTTCGCGGAAATCCACGCCCACCGCAGCTTCGACCCGCGCGGCGCCGACAACCGGCCGGGGCTCAGCCTGAAGCGCCGGAACTGGTGGGATTTCGTCTCGGTGATGAACCTGTGCAACCAGCTCTATCCAACGGGTCATGGCAGCCATGCCACGGCCTCCGAAGTGTCGGTCACCTATCATGCCTATCCGGACCGCGCCCGGCCGGAGGTGCAGATGAGCCCCAAGATCGCGCCGACCGGCACGATCAGCGATGCCGTGAGCTACCGGAGGGATTTTCCGGATGGCCGCATCGGTTCCGATCCGACTCAATCGAATGCCGACGACGGCGCCAGGATCGTTGCCGTTGCAGCCGAGGCGGTACTTGAGGAAGTTCGGCGCTTCGCCGCCTGACACGCTGCGCGCAGACGCCGCCTGCGACTGGCCAGAGCGCGCGAAGGACGGTATCAGTCTGAACTTCCCCGGATAGAGGCGTCAGACCCAGAGAATGCTCGACATTCGCAATCTGGAAAAATCCTTTGGCGCCAAGCGTGCCGTGCAGGGCGTGTCGTTCACTCTCGAAAAAGGCACGGTGCTTGGCTTTCTCGGTCCCAACGGTGCGGGCAAATCCACCACGATGCGGATGATCGCCGGCGTTCTGGAACCCGACAGCGGCGATGCACTGATCGACGGCAAGTCGATCGTGACGGATCGCCGCGCCGCACAGGCTGCCCTTGGCTACCTGCCCGAAGGCGCGCCGCTCTATGAAGACATGACACCGCCGGAATTCCTCGATTTCATCGCCGCGGCCCGCCGCATCGAGCGGGCAAAGCGGAAGGATGCTGTCGAACGGGCAATTGCCGACGCCCGCATCACGACGGTCGCTGGCCAGCGGATCGGGTCTCTTTCCAAGGGGTATCGGCGCCGCGTCGGGCTCGCCGGCGCCATCCTCCACGATCCGCCCGTCCTGTTGCTGGACGAACCGACAGATGGCCTCGACCCTAACCAGAAGCGCGCCGTCCGCGCCCTAATCGCCCGCATGGCGCCGACCAAGGCGATCCTCATTTCCACCCATACGCTGACCGAAGTGCCCGCCATGTGCAACCGCGCCATCGTCGTGGATCGTGGCATGATCGTCGCCGACGAGACCCCGGAAGGGCTCGCCAGGAAGTCCGAGGACGGAACGCTCGAAGGCGCGTTCACCCGCCTCACCGACCAGGCGGAGGCAAATTCCGCATGAACACGTTCCTGCGAACCCTGCGCGAACAGATGGGCGGCTTCGGCGCGACCTACAGGCGTGAACTCGGCGCCTATTTCGCAACGCCCATGGCGTATGTGTTTCTGGCCGTCTTCCTGCTCGCGCTCGGTGTGTTCACCTGGGAGGCGGGAAGGTTTTTCGATACCGGCTCTGCAGACCTGGCGCCGTTTTTCGTCTGGCATCCCTGGCTGTACATGATCTTCCTTCCGGCGCTTGCAATGCGGCTATGGGCTGATGAGCGCAGTGCCGGTACGGACGAATTGCTGCTGTCCCTGCCGCTCGGCATGCCGGGACTCGTGCTTGGCAAGCTGCTGGCCGCCTGGACGGTTGCGGGCGTCGGACTTGTCCTCACGTTTCCGATGTGGGTCACAGTCAACTATCTCGGCCACCCGGACAATGCGGCCATTCTGCTGACCTATCTCGTCAGCTTCCTGATGGCCGGGGCCTATCTTTCGATAGGATCCGCCGTGTCCGCCCTCACGGGTAGCCAGGTGACGGCCTTCGTCATCAGCGTGCTTGTGGCCTTCGCTTTCACGGCTGCGGGATGGCCGCTGGTCCTGTCGACCGTAAAGGCCGTCTTTGGCGGCCACGTCGCAGACCTCGTGGCGGAATTCTCGTTCCTGACACAGTTCCAGGGCGCTCAGCGCGGCGTGCTGGAACTGCGCGCTGTCGTTTTCTTCCTCGGCTTCACGACTTTCTGGGCCATCCTGAATGGCCTCTGGGCGTCCCGTCAGAGGCTCGGCTGAGATGACGTCCCGCAACTACCTTGTCATCGCCACGGCCCTGATGAGCCTGATCTTCATTTCAGCGAACCTCCTGTCGCAGAAGGTCCTGCGCGGCGCCCAGCTCGATTTCACCGAGAACCACCTCTACACCCTGTCCGGCGCCACCAAGCAGACCCTCGGCGACATTGCCGAGCCGGTCGACATCACGCTCGTCTACTCGCGAAATGTGGGCCAGGATTATCCAGCTGTCCGCGCCTATGCCGCCCGCGTGCGGGAATTGCTGCAGGCCTACGAAGCCCACTCCAAAGGGGAAGTCAGGGTCCGCGAAATCGATCCGACGCCTTTCTCTCCGGCCGAAGATGAAGCGCTCGCGGCCGGCATAACCGCCGTCAACACCAATGGCGACGACCCACTCTATTTCGGCATCATCGGACGCAATACGATCGATGACGAGCGCATTATTCCCTTCCTCGCGCCAGAGCGCGAAGTGACGCTGGAATATGACCTGACCCGGATGATTGTCCGGCTCGACAATCCCGACCCGCCGCGTGTCGGCATCCTGACGAGCCTGCCCGGCATGTCGGCTCCCGGCGGCCAGGGCGGTTGCACCCTGTTGCAGGATATCGCCCGATCCTTCGAGATTGTTCAGATATCGGAAGACTTTCAGTCCCTGCCCGCGGACCTCGACGTCCTGCTTGTCGTGCACCCGCCTGAACTTTCTGACCGCCAGGAATGGCTGATCGACCAATTCGTGCTGCGCAAGGGCCGTGCCATCTTCCTTGTGGACCCTGCGGCAAAGACCGCCGCAGCCCAGGGGCCGTTCGACGTAGCGAGCGCCCCCGAACACTCGGACCTTGGCGTGCTCGGCAAGGCCTGGGGCGTCACGCTGTCGAAGGATGCCGTTGCCGATGCCGCAGGCGCCCTGATGGTGCCGGTTGACCTTGGCGACGGGCGCATGGAGGAGCAGGCCCATCCGCTGTTCATCGGTGCGCAGGCCGCCAATATGAACAGGGATGATCTCATCACCGCGGACCTGACCCGCACAGTCAATTTCGGCGCGCCGGGCGCCCTCGTCGCCTCGAACCTCCCGAAGGGCGAGACCTTCTCACCGCTCATCGAAACAGGACCAAGCCCGTCATTCATCGATGCAGCAAGGGCCGTCCGCGACATGAAGCCCGCGGACACGCTGAAGTCCTACCATACCGAACCCGGACCGCTAGTTCTTGCGGCGCGCCTGTCGGGCACGCTGAAAACAGCCTTTCCAGCCGGCGAACCGGCACTGGACGAACCGGATGATCCAGTGATGGCCGAACTCGCCCGGGCCGATGCCGCCAATGCGCCGCCGCACATCTCCTCAAGCGAGACCGGCGCTGAAATCGTCTTCATTGCCGACGTCGATTTCATCTCGGACGATTTCTACATCGTGCCCGGCCGCAATGTGGTCGTGGCCGACAATGGTGCGCTGGTGCTCAATGCGCTCGATGCCCTGGCAGGCGGCGGAGAATTGTCCCGCCTGCGATCCCGCGCCGCCAGCCTGCGGCCAATGAAGCGGATCGACGACATGCGCTCGGCGGCGGAAGCGAAATATTTCCGTCAGCAGGCAGAACTTGAGAGCAATCTCAAGAAGGCACAGGACCGGCTTGAGGAGCTGCAGCAGATCGGATCCACCGACGGCTTCTATGCCGGCGACGCAGCCGCCGACCTCACGGATGAAGAGCGCGCCGAGCTCGCCCAGCTGCGCGGACGCATCGTCACGCTTCGCGGTCAGCTCCGGGACATTGAACGCGACTACCGACGCAATATCGACCGGCTGGAAGCGACCCTGAAAGCCATCAATATCTGGGGCGGCCCGATCCTCGTCGCGCTCGCCGGCCTGTTCGTCTGGCGCCGCCAGCGCAACCGCGCGCGGAGGGAGTCGTGAGCGAGCAGCGCGCAGAACAGCGCAAGCGGCGAATCCAGTTGCTCGGCGCGACAGCGGTATTGCTGACGGCCCTCGCCGTCATCGTTCACCTGAACCTCGGCGGAGCGCATCGCGACACAGGCCGGACCGGTCAGCCCGTCATCCCCGATTTCGCCACGATCCGGGCCGATGCCGCCGAGATCCGGGTGACGCTGGCCGACGAGTCCTATCGTCTCGTCAACAGCGTCAATGGCTGGACCATGGACGGGACGCATGGCTATCCGATCCGAGCGGACAGGCTTGCCGAACTGGCGACGGGGCTGGCGGATCTCAGCTGGGGCGAGGGCCGCACCCGTGACCCGGGGAAGCTCAATCGGCTCGGCCTTGGCGATCCACGCGACGGCGGGACAGGCGCCCTCATCGAAATCGCCGACGAAGACGGCAAGGTGACGGCGTCCATCATCACCGGACGAAAGGACGACCACCTGTATGCCCGTCGTCCGGACGAGACCCAGGCCTATCAGGTGAACGGCGACCTGCCGGCACTATACAATCAGGACGCCTGGCTGGACCTCGACATCATCGACATCAATCCGGATGCCATCTCTGCGGTGCGCCTCTATGACAGCAGCGGCGAAAGCCTGTTCCTTGAACGGACCGTCGGCTCCAGCGAGCGCAGCTTCCGTCCGGGACCGCCCTATCAGGACTTCCGGCTGATCAGCCGCCTTGCCGCATCGACGCCGGCGCTCGCCCTGACGCGGTTCCAGCCGATCGGCGTGAAGCCGGCCAGCGAGCTCACGACGAAGCCGGTCGCCCGCCACATCACCCAGACACATGACGGACTGGAGGTGGATCTCAGCGCCTTTCGGGAGCCGGACGGGTTCTTTGTGACCCTGCATGCCATTGAGGCCGGGCAAAGCGCCCAGCGCGGCAGCACGATCAATGAAAAGGCCGATGGCTGGGCCTTCCAGCTGTCCGAATATGACTGGAACGATTTCACCCCGGCGATCTCCTCGATAGTCCGCCCGCCGGCCCCACCGGAGCCGGACAGCGACTGATCAGGGCCGCTTGAGCGGCAGTGGCATCGTCGCCAGCACCGGGCCGAAGCCCGCTTCCTGAACCACGATCACGCAATGGGACTGGCATTCGGGCAGGTTGAGCTCGGTATGTCCGCCGAGCCATGGGCCGAGCGCTTCCACGCGGGTCACGGGATGCACCATGTCGGTCGTGTTGTCCTCACCATCGAGATAATCGATGAACCAGATGTCTGTGAGGTCCCTTGCCTTGCCGTCCAGCGCCACCTTGTCGCCCTTCAGCGACACCGACACGGCCGACGAGCCGGCTGCTTCCGCCTTCTCGAGCGCCGCTTTGACATTACCGGGCTTGTTGCCCGCACATTGCTCGACACCGTTATAGACGGTCTGGGGCGTGTAGGGCCCACGCAGACGGAAACGGTCGACATAGCCCCTTTGGCGGTCTTCCGACTCGACCAGCGCCATCGGGTCCTTGGTTCCCAGATAGTCCCAGTAGTCAACGGACCAGGTCAGGATGAAGACGTCGCTGCGTTCGGCATCGACCTGCTTCAGCGTCTTGTTCGCCTTCGGGCAGGCCCGGCAATTGTGCGAGGCGAACAGCTCCACCAGCACTGGCGACTGCGCGAGCGCGGCGGGCGCAATCAAGGCGGCGGACAGGGCGAGGAAGGCGAACAAGCGTTTCATTCTGCCCCTCTATAGATCAGCCTTGAGCGCACAACACAATCACAGGGGTGTGAGCGCTGCAAAATCCCCGCAGCCGGATGGCTGCGGGGGCCTTTCAGGTCAGGGCTGATCGAAGACTCAGGAGGCCTCGCGGGCGAGGTTGCGCAGCACGTACTGAAGGATGCCGCCATTGCGGTAGTAATCCAACTCGTTTTCCGTATCGATGCGGACCGTCGTCTTCGCGGTAACCGTCGAGCCGTCCTCGCGGGTGATCTTCACGTCCACCTCCTGGCGCGGCTTGATGTCAGCCACATGTTCGATGGTCACCTGTTCCGTGCCGGTCAGGCCGAGCGCCTTGGCGCTCTGGCCGTCCGCAAATTCCAGCGGCAGGACGCCCATGCCGATCAAATTGGAGCGATGGATCCGCTCGAAGCTTCCCGCAATCACGGCGCGCACGCCGAGCAGGACGGTGCCCTTGGCCGCCCAGTCACGCGACGAGCCGTTGCCGTAAAGGTCGCCGGCGAAAATGACGAGCGGAACATTGTCCTGCTCGTATTTCATCGCCGCATCATAGATCGCCATCCGCTCGCCATCGGGGTAGTGGGCCGTCACGCCGCCTTCGACGCCGGGCACCATGAGGTTCTTGATACGGATGTTCGCGAAGGTACCGCGCATCATTACTTCGTGGTTGCCGCGGCGCGAGCCGTAGGAATTGAAATCCTGAACCGCGACCTGGTGTTCCTGCAGGTAGATGCCGGCAGGGCTGGACGCCTTGATCGTGCCGGCGGGCGAAATATGGTCGGTCGTGATCGAATCGCCGAACACCGCCAGCACGCGGGCATTCTCAATGTCTTTCGGGGCCTCGATCTCAAGTTCCATGTCCTTGAAGTAGGGCGGGTTCTGGACGTAGGTCGAACCGAGCGGCCAGCTATAGGTCTGCCCGCCGGACACTTCGATCGCCTGCCAGTGCTCGTCGCCCTTGAACACGTCCGAATAACGCTCAGCGAACATCTGCGGTGTCACAGCCTTCGCCATGATCTCGGCAATTTCGTGCGAGGTCGGCCAGATGTCCTTGAGATAGACATCGTTGCCGTCCTGGTCCTGGCCGAGCGGATCGGTCGTCAAATTCTTACGCAGCGTGCCGGCAATCGCATAGGCGACGACCAGCGGCGGCGAGGCAAGATAGTTCGCCTTGATGTCCGGGCCGATCCGGCCTTCGAAGTTGCGATTGCCCGAAAGAACCGAACACGACACGAGGTCGCCATCAGCGATCGCCTTGGCCAGCGGCGGATCGAGTGGACCGGAATTGCCGATACAGGTCGTGCAGCCATATCCGACCAGGTTGAAGCCAAGCGCATCGAGATCGTCCTGCAAGCCGGCCTTCTCGAGATAGTCGGTCACGACCTGTGACCCCGGTGCGAGTGAGCTCTTTACCCAGGGCTTGCGGGTCAGGCCGCGCGCGCGGGCATTGCGGGCGACGAGGCCGGCCGCGATCAGGACCGACGGGTTCGACGTGTTCGTGCAGGAGGTGATTGCCGCGATGAACACGTCGCCATGCGTGACGGTATAGTCTTCCCCTTCAACCGCCACCGGTTCGGCCGCATCGGAGGCCTTGCCGAACTCCTTGGCCATGGCGGCGGCGAAGGCTGTGTCGCCTTCGGACAGCAAAACGCGGTCCTGCGGACGCTTCGGACCGGAGATCGACGGCACGACATCGCCGAGATTGAGTTCGAGCGTATCGGTGAAGACCGGTTCCGGCATGTCCGGGCGCCAGTAGCCCTGCGCTTTGGCATAGGCTTCGACCAGCGCCACACGGTCCGCATCGCGGCCGGTATTGGTCAGGTATTTGAGCGTATCGTTGTCGACCGGGAAGAAGCCGCAGGTTGCGCCGTATTCCGGGGCCATGTTGGAAATCGTCGCCTGGTCTTCCAGCGTCAGGTTCGCAAGGCCGGGCCCGTAGAATTCGACGAACTTACCGACCACGCCCTTCTTGCGCAGCATCTGCACGACGGTCAGTACGAGGTCTGTCGCCGTGGCGCCTTCCGCCATCTTTCCGTCGAGGCGGAAGCCGATGACTTCCGGGATCAGCATGGAGACCGGCTGGCCGAGCATGGCGGCTTCCGCCTCGATGCCGCCAACGCCCCAGCCGAGGACAGACAGGCCGTTGATCATGGTCGTGTGCGAGTCCGTGCCGACGCAGGTGTCCGGATAGGCGACGGTTTCGCCGCCCTCGTCCTTCGTCCAGACGGTCTGGCCGAGATATTCGAGGTTGACCTGGTGACAGATGCCGGTGCCGGGCGGCACGACGCGGAAGTTCTTGAACGCAGAAGAGCCCCAGCGGAGGAATTCATAGCGCTCCCCATTGCGCTCATATTCCTTTTCAACGTTCTTCCCGAAACTGTCGGCATGGGCGAAATAGTCGACCATGACCGAGTGGTCGATGACGAGATCAACCGGCACCTGCGGATTGATTGCTTCGGCGCTGGCGCCGAGCTTCTGCGCCGCATCCCGCATTGCGGCTAGGTCGACCACGGCCGGAACGCCGGTGAAATCCTGCATCAGCACGCGCGCGGGGCGATAGGCGATCTCATGGTCCTTTGAGCCCTTGGTCTCAAGCCAGTCCCTGAAGGCGAGGATGTCGTCCTTGGTGACCGTCTTGCCATCCTCAAAACGCAGCATGTTCTCCAGCAGCACCTTCAGCGAAGCCGGCAGGTGCGAAACATCGCCGAGGCCATTCTGCGAGGCCGCCTCGATCGAATAGTACGTGTAGGTCTTGCCGGCGGCAGTGAGGGTGCGTTTGGATTTGAAGCTGTCGAGAGACGGCATGGGAGGGAAACCTCGCGTCTGGTGTGAATCCGGGGCCACCAGCGACCAGGCGGCGGCGCGTGGCCCCTCATATAGGGCGCGCGACGCTGACGCAATCGGGACAAAGGGACTAGGCCGCGGGCGTGAACCGGCTAAAAGGTGCCCCGATACGGCAGGTAGGAGGTCTTGATGTCCCGGCGCGTCGCGTCTGTTGCTGCAAAACCGGCTGCCATGGGGACCCGTTGAGGTGACGGAACCGCTGCTCACCGGCACGGGCCTCGGAATGATCCGGGGTGAACGGGTGTTGTTCCGGGATGTCTCGCTTGAGGCCCGGATGCACGATACCGTGATCCTGAGAGGCGCCAACGGCGCCGGCAAGACGACCCTGCTGCGCATCCTCGCCGGGCTGACGCGCCCCGAATCGGGCGCCGTCACGCGCAGCGCACCGCATCACTGGGTCTCACATCGCGAGGGCCTGAAGCCGCACGAGACCCCGCACGAACACCTGTCACTCTGGGCGAAGGCCTGGGGCGCGACGGCGAATGTCGATGGAATCCTGAAATTCATGGGCCTGTCCCGGCCTGCGGACGTGCCGGCCCGGCATTTGTCGGCCGGCCAGCGCCGACGGACGGCCCTTGCCCGGCTGCTGCTGCAACCCCGCTCCATCTGGCTGCTGGACGAGCCCTTCACGGCGCTCGACGCGGAGGGGCGCGAGCTGGTCCTGTCCCTGATTGAGGATCACTGCCGCGAGGGCGGCTGCGTCGTCGCTGCAATCCACGGCGAAGCAGGCTTTGGCGCTGCCAATGAGGTGACGCTGTGAGCGCCCAGCCCATCTTCGCCGCTTTCCGGCAGGCGCTGGCAGAAGCCTGGGCGGGCGGCGCGGGCGCCCTGCTGCCACTCGGCTTCTTCGCCGGAACGGCCGTGCTCGTGCCGCTGGGAATCGGTACCGATCCGGCCACGTTGCGCGCCGTCGGACCCGGTATCCTCTGGGTGGCGCTCGCCCTTTCCAGCCTCGTGACGCTGGAACGCATCTTCCAGGCCGACACCGAGGATGGGGCACTGGACCTCTGGCTGCAGACCGAAGCCCCGCCCTCCGCCATCGCGGCGGCCAAGACGCTGGCGCATTTCCTGACCGCCGGCCTGCCGCTGGCGCTCCTGTCGCCCCTGCTGGCCCTGATGTTCCAGGCGCAGGCCTCGACCGGCCTGCTCGTCAACGCCGCCTACTACGCCGTCGGCGGCCTTGCCTTCTATTTCTGGGGCGGGGTTGGCGCAGCCCTGTCGGCGACGGTGCGGCGCGGTGGCCTGTTGATCAGCCTCATTGCCCTGCCCCTTTATGTGCCGACCGCGATCTTCGGAGCCATGGCGATGACCGATGCCCCCGGCAGCCAGAATGCACCTCTCCTGCTCGCGGCTTCGGCCCTGTTCGCCCTGGCGGTTGCGCCTTTCGCCATGGCTGCGGCGTTGCGCTTGGCGGCAGACTGACAAAAGGGTACGCAAACGCCATGTTTTCCTGGTTCGCCAACCCGCATCGCTTCCTCAGCCTGTCGAACTGGCTGGCCCCGGCCTGCTATGCCGGAGGCCTGATCCTGATGATCTGGGGCATGTGGCAGGGCCTCTGGGTCGTGCCGAAGGACGACTATCAGGGTGGCGACATCATGCGCGTCATGTTTATGCACGTGCCAACGGCCTGGCTCGCCATGGCGAGCTATTCGGCGCTCGCCGTGATGAGCTTCATCTGGTTCATCTGGCGCCATGAGGTGGCAGACGTTGCCGCCAAGGCCATCGCCCCGCTGGGCGCCGTCTGGACCGCGATCTGCCTTGCCACCGGTTCGATCTGGGGCAAACCGACCTGGGGCACCTGGTGGCAATGGGACGATGCGCGGATGATGTCCGTGCTCTTCATGTTCTTCCTGTTCCTCGGCTACATGGCCCTGCGCGCCGCCATGGACACGCGACAGAAAGCGGCCCGCGCCGGGGCGATCCTCGCTATGGTCGGCGCGATCAACGTGCCGCTGATCCACTATTCCGTGGAGATGTTTACCTCCCTGCATCAGACGGCAAGCGTCATCACCTCCAGCGGACCGAAAATGTCCGCTGTCTACCTCTGGCCGCTGCTGTCCTGCGCGCTTGGCCAGTCGCTGCTGTTCGCCGGTCTCGTCCAGACCCAGATGCGCACAGAAATCCGCGACCGGCGCACCGCCAAGCTGCGCGCCCAGCTGATGGCCGGAGGCTGACCGGATGTTGCCCGACTTCGACAAGAACGCCGCCTATATCTGGGCCGTTTATGCCATCGGGGCGACGGCCATTCTCGTCACCGCCCTGATCGTCATCTTCCGCGCCCGCGCCTCGAAGTCGGCGCTTGCGCGGGCGGAAGCCCAAATCCGCGAGGAGGATGCGGCGTGAAGCGCTGGCTTGCAGCAATCCCGGTTGCGGCACTGGTCCTGTTTGCCGTCCTTGCCGGCTACCAGCTGACCCATCCCGAGAAGGCGGAGTTCGAACGCGTCTCCCGCACTGCGCCCGACCGCGCCTTTCCGCGCCTCGCCGGCGAGGGCACGGTCAGCTTCAACCCGCCGCCCGGCGGAGAGGCGGTTGTCGTGAACCTGTTCGCAAGCTGGTGCGGACCCTGTGTCGCCGAGCATCCGAAACTGGTCGAGCTGGGCCGGCAGTGGCCGGGGCGTGTCTACGGGGTGCTCTACAAGGACACGCCGGAGAACGGACACAAATTCCTGTCGGAACTCGGCAATCCGTACGCAAATATCGTGATGGACCCGGATGGGCAGGGCGGCCTTGATTTCGGGCTGACCGGCGTGCCGGAGACGTTCGTAATCTCGGCCGATGGCGAGATCCTGGAACATATCGCCGGACCACTGGATGAGGCCGGCGTAGAGCGGGTGAGCGAGGCGCTGAAAGCGCCCCGCCCGTAACCCTTCGGGAAATTACTTCTTTTTGGCCTTGCGGGCCGGAGCCTTTTTCGCAACCGGCTTCTTGGCAACGACCTTTTTCGGAGCTGCCGCCTTGGCCGGAGCTTTCTTGGCCGGCGCCTTCTTGGCCGGGGCCTTCTTCGCAGGAGCTTTCTTCGCGGCAGGCGCCTTGCGGGCGGCTTTCGGCGCCGGCGCGGCCGGCTCCGTCATGCCCATCAGGCCGGACATCAGAGCGTCCTGCTTGGTCTTCGGCATTTCGGCGAACAGGGCTGCGTCTGCCTTCTCGACGGCCGGCAGGGCCTTGTCGAGGGCCTTTTTGCCCTTCGCCGTCAGTGTCACGGACTTGGCGCGGGCGTCGGTCTTCGAGCTGGCGCGCTTGATCAGGCCGCTGGATTCCATACGCGCGACCATGTCGGCCAGCGTGGAACGGTCGATGCCGGTGGCGTTGACGAGATCGGACTGGCTTGCGCCGTCATTACCGTCGAGGGCCGCGAGCAGCGAGAACTGCCGCAGCGTGATGCCGGCAGCCTTGAGAGCCTTGGCAGAATGATTTGCGGCCATCTGCTGCGCACGATGCAACAGGTGACTTGGCGAGGCGTTGAGGTTGTATGCCATTGTGGTTTACCTTTCGAGGGGGGTGATGAAACTCCGGGCGGTCGATCCGACCACGATTTACCCTTGTTAGTAGTCTCCCGTGTGCGGATCAATGCCTTTCCCCTTAGGCGCGATAGGATAACAACCGATGACGGATCAATTATCGAATCCTTTCATTTCGCCCCTTTTTCACATGGAAGTGCCCGAAGGGGACGATAAACTGCGGCGCGTGTGCGCGCATTGCCGTTTCGTCGACTATATCAATCCAAAGATCGTGGCGGGCTCGGTGGTGACAAAAGATCGCAGTATCTTGCTCTGCAGGCGCGCAATCGAGCCCCGGAAAGGTTACTGGACGCTGCCGGCCGGCTTCATGGAGGAAGGCGAAACCGTGGAAGAGGCCGCACGTCGCGAAGCGCGGGAAGAAGCGTGCGCGGACATAAGGATCCACCAGCTGCTCGCCGTCTACTCCGTCCCGCGCATTGCCCAGGTGCAGGTCATGTTCCGGGCAAGCCTCGAATCGGACATCGCCGCCGGACCGGAGAGCGAGGAAGTCGGCCTGTTTGCGTGGAAGGATATTCCCTGGTCAGAACTCGCTTTCCCGACGGTGGTCTGGGCGCTGACCCAGTATGCGGGAGTTCGGGATCAGGCGGCATTCCCGCCCTTCTCCAACCCTCCGGGAACGGAGAAGCTCACGCATTAGTGTCCGGCTTGTCAGGGTGGCGCAGGTGCTTCATCGTGTAAGGCGCGTTTGCGATGGCAAACAGGAAGCTGATCGCGATATTGCCGAGCTTCCAATTCGCCCAGGTCGCTTCCGAAAAGTTGCGCCAGAGGAATTCGTTCCAGGCCGCCATCGCGACAAAATACAGGCCCCAGCGGATCGCCAGCGTTCGCCATGCAAAATCCGGCAGGTCCATCAGCTCATGGAACAGCATCTTCCAGATGTTCCGGCCCACGGCGAGGCCCCCGAAAATCAGGCCCGCCAGCGTGAGATTGATAATGGTCGGCTTGATGAACAGGAACAGCTTCGAATGGAGCAGGATGCCCAGCGTTCCGAAAATCCCGATCAGACCTGAAGAGATGAGCAGAAACGGCGGAACCTTCTGTTTACGGATTATTTTGAGCGCGACGACGCCAAGTGTCGCGGCAATCAGGACGCCGGTTGCCCAATACAGCGCATTGTCCTTCGACAAGAGTCCATGCTCCGGGAAGCGCAGAAGCACATTGTAGATGAGAATAAAGGCGAGCGTCGGACCGAGCTCGAGCCAGATGCCGCCGGACCTGGCGGCGGCCTCCCGGGCCGTGGGCTTCTTGGTGTTCGTTTCACTCATGAGGGTCTTACGTACAGGACGTGCTTTCGGTTTCCTTAAAGCCGCTGTCGCACGAATTTCCGCACACCGCCAGCATCGAGCGCAAATGCCGCAAGGCCGTACACGACAGCACCGAGTCCTGCCTTCAGGAAAAGCTCGGGCCAGCTTCCAAGCGCCGGCACCAGCATCAATGCCGGCCACATGCACAGTGCGGCCAGAAGGATCTTTGCGAGCTCGATCCATGGCACCGGCAGGAGGACATAGCGCCGCCCCGCCAGCGCGAGCAGGACGATCGCAATCGCATACGATGCCACCGTCGCAACGACCGCGCCCATCAGTCCCATCACCGGCAGGAGGAAGAAGTTCAGCGCGATATTCGCCACCGCCGGCACGATCATGAGCAGGGCCCGTTCAGCCGTCTTGTGGGCCAGCTGGAAGGCTTCCGAGAAATAGGAAATCAACAGGCCGTTGAGCAGGCCGGTCATCGCGATCCAGGGAATGATCTTCATTGCGCCTTCGCGCACGTCCTCACCGATCATGGCCTCCGCAAATGGCCGCGCAACGAGTGCGATGCCTGCTGCCGCAGGAACGCCGAAGAAGAGGAGGAAGGTGGCAAGTTGCCGGGCAGCCGCCGCGGTTTCGTCCGGCCCTTCCTTTTCATACGCGGCCATCAGCAACGGACTTCCCGCCATAGCCGCCCACGTGCACAACAGTGTGACCGGTCGCTGCGCGGCGCCATAGCCGGCGGCATAGGCGCCGACCTGCGCCTCGCCATCAGGCAGCAGGGCTGCGATCATCGGACGGTCGACGCCCGAGACAATGAGGTCCAGCACGAGCGCAGCGGCGATCGGCAGGCCGTAGCGCGCCCAGTCCGACTGACGCGCGGCTGAGGTGACGCCGCCCTTCGCGGATTGCATCAGCCAGGCAAGTTCGCGCAGTGCCATCAGGCCGCCGGCGGCAACCATGCCGAAGAAGGGCGCTGCAGCGCCAAGGCCGAGCTGCCAGGCGCCGAATGCCCCGAGTGCAAATCCCATCAGGAGTCGGAACGTTTCGGTGAACACATACCGCCGGACCCTCTGGCCTGCCTTGTGCGCTTCCAGCGCCACCTGCACGACGGAATTGATTGGCAGCAGTACCGCAATCCAGGGCACCGTTGCCGCATATTGCGGCCGGTCGCGCAGGACAAACCACATGACCGCGAACACAACCAGCGCAACCATTGATGATTTCGCGAGCAATGGCAGGGCGGTGCGGTAATGGTCAGGCAACTGTCCCGTCGCTTCGGCCGTTCCGGAGAACCGGTAGGCTGCGGCCTCGACCCAGGTGACGCACACGGTATGGACCATGGCCATGATCCAGAACATCAGCGCATAGGTGCCGTATGCTTCGGCGCTGAGCAGGCGCGTGAAAACGTACACCCCGCCGAACGCAGCGATCGCGTTAGCCAGATTGACCGGCAGGTATCCTGCCAGATGCCGCGCCAGTTTCGCCATCCCCACTCCCCAGGGCTGCCTATGCGCCTGCCTGCATGAGAACGAGGCCCGCGGCAAGCACGGCCGCTGCAATCGTCCTCCGGGCGCCGAAGCTCTCCTTCAGCAGCCATGCCCCCATGCCGGCCGCAAACACGACCGATGTCTCGCGCAGCGCTGTCACGTGTGCGGCATCGGTCAGCGTGTAGGCGAAGATTGCTGCGCCATACGACAGCGAGCCAGCGAGGCCGCCGAAAATGCCGGCGCGCAGCTGTGGCCGGATGGCCTCCCGGATGCGTCCGCGCCGCTGCCACAGGAAGACCAGCGTCACGCCGAGCGGATCGAGAAGGAACAGCGCGATGATGAAACTCATCGGCTCCGCCATCGCCCGAACGGCGCGCGTATCGCTGACCGCATAGAGGCCGACACCTACGGCCGTCAGCGCCGCCCAGAAAAGCGCCTTCCGGTCGAGGCTGCGGCCTTCCACGGTCGCCGCTGTCGGCAGCGCAAAGAACAGAATTGCAAAGCACGCCGCGAACAGGCCAATGGACTGGATGGGCGTCAGGTACTCGTGCAGAAAAAAAGTCGCGAATGTCGCCGTCGCCAGCGGGCCAAGGCCCCGCATTACCGGATAGACCAATGACAGGTCGCCCCGGTGCATCGCACGTACCAGGCAGAACTGATAGACCCAGTGCGCCACCATACTGGTCCCGATCAGCGGCCAGGTCGCCAGCGGCGGCAACGGGAAGAACAGGAGGAATGGCACGACCGTCAGCGCCATTGTGTTATGCACGACGACACGCCCGGTCAGGATATCCCCGCCGCGCTTCACCAGCACATTCACAATGGCCACGGTGATTGCCGAGAACAGGCACAGCGCCACAGGAAGCAGGTTCGGACTCATCGATGCCTGTTCGAACCTGTGTGGCGTTTCATGGTCCCGGTTGCGTCCTTCCTGCGCGCCTGTCTGTGCCCGACTTCCCCGCAACAGGAAAGCGTGACGCGCGGGCAGGCTTTGACAGGCGCCTCCGCTCTGGCATCTTTTCTGGAAAATGGAGGAAACCATGGCGACCAGCGACCTGATCATCCGGGGCGGGACGATCGTGGACGGCACAGGCCAGGCGCCGTTCGAAGGCGATATTGCCGTTTCCGGCGGCGAAATCACCCAGATCGGCAAGGTTTCGGGCAAGGGCATCGAGGAGATCGACGCGCGCGGCCAGATCGTCACGCCGGGCTTTGTCGACATCCACACACACTATGATGGTCAGGTGACCTGGGGCGAAGCGGTCAGCCCGTCCTCGCTCCATGGCGTGACGACTGTGATCATGGGCAATTGCGGTGTCGGCTTCGCCCCCTGCCGGACCGCAGACCATGACCGCCTGATCCGTCTGATGGAGGGCGTTGAGGATATTCCGTTCCCGGTCCTGGCCGAGGGCCTGCCATGGGCCTGGGAAAGCTATCCGGACTATCTGGACTTCCTTTCCGGGCGCTCGTTCGACACCGATGTCGGCGCCCAACTCCCGCACGCGGCGCTGCGCGTCTATGTGATGGGCGAACGCGGCGCCAACCGCGAGGAGGCAACCGCGGACGATATCGCCCGGATGAAGCAACTGGCCAAGGACGCCGTGCTCGCCGGCGCACTTGGCTTTTCCACGTCGCGAACACTGAACCATCGCACCTCGGACGGACAGCCGACGCCGACGCTGACAGCCAGCGAGGCGGAACTGATCGGCATCGCGGAGGGTCTCAAGGAGATCGGCCTCGGCGTGCTGCAGTTCGTGTCGGACTTCAACGACCCCCAGAAAGAAGCCGCCATGCTGCGCCGGATAGTCGAGCAGTCCGGGCGGCCATTGTCCGTTTCGCTGGCGCAGGCAGATGTGGCCCCGGACGGATGGAAGCTGCTTCTGGGAGCGATCGAACGGGCGGTCGCCGACGGCCTGCCGATGCGCGCGCAGGTGGCGCCGCGTCCGGTCGGCGTCCTTCTCGGACTTGAGCTCACGCTCAATCCGTTCAGTGCACATCCGTCGTATCAGGCGATTTCGGGCCTTCCGTTCGAAAAGAGGGTCGAAACGCTCAGAAATCCGGAATTCCGCGAAAAGCTGCTTTCGGAAGAGCCGTCGACCGACCATCCGTTCCTGCGTGTGATGCTGCGCAGCTTTGGCAAGATGTTCCAGCTTTCGGACCCGGTAAACTACGAGCCCGGCCCGGAACGGACACTCGAATTCATGGCACGCGAGCGCGGCGTCGGCCCTGAGGCCGTGGCGCTCGACCTGATGCTGGAACGCGGCGGCCGGGGCATGCTGTACCTGCCCTTCCTCAACTACTCGCAAGGCACGCTGGAGCCTGTGCGGGCGATGATGGAAAGCCCCGCCACGCTGCCCGGCCTTTCGGATGGGGGCGCGCATGTCGGCATGATCTGCGATGGCTCTTTCACCACCACCATGCTGACACACTGGGCGCGCGACCGCATGCAAGGACCGAAGCTGCCGCTCGAATATGTCGTCCGGCGTCAGACGCAGGATACGGCCCGGTGGATGGGCCTCAACGACCGGGGCGTGATTGCGCCGGGTTATCGGGCCGATCTCAATGTGATCGACCTCGCCCATCTGAAGCTCCATCTACCGGAAGTGCAGTACGACCTGCCCGCCGGCGGGCGGCGCCTGATGCAACGGGCCTCCGGCTACACGGCAACCATCCTCAACGGACAGGTTACGCACCGCGACGGCACGCCCACGGGCGCGCGACCCGGACGGCTGGTGCGTGGGGCGCGACATGCCGGCTCTGCAGCAGTTGCTGCAGAATAGGGATTTTTGTAAAGGCCACTTGACTTTGTAAAGCACGCTTGTCATCTTGTCAGGGTAACTTGACAGGAGACTCCTATGGCCCAGCTCGGCTTCCGGACGGCGAACCGCCGCTACAAATATCTCTTCTGGCCAATGATGGCCGTCTACGTCGCGATCATTTTCGGGGCGAAGTTTCTGATTGACGAAGACACCGCGCCGGTCTGGCTAAATGCCGCCTCCGCCATCGCCGTGACCCTGCCATTGATCGGTGCGCTCTACGCCATTCGCCGGCAGACCGAAGAAACCGACGAATACACGCGCATGAAGTTGCTGAAAGCGCTGCGCGACGGCGGACTCATTACGGCTGGGATCGCGTTTTTCGTCGGCTTCCTGCAGATATTCGACGTTGTCGGCACGATCGACGTGTTCTGGTTCGGGCCGCTCTTCTTTGTTGCGTTCGGCCTGTCGAACCTGACCAATTGCTTTGGCCGGACGGTCTGACACGATGAAGAACATCCTTCGCATCCTGCGCACGGAAAGAGGCTGGAGCCAGGCAGAGCTGGCCGACCGCCTGGACGTCTCCCGCCAATCCGTGAACGCCATCGAGACCGGGAAATATGATCCGTCCCTGCCACTGGCATTTGCCATCGCCCGTCTGTTCGGCCGGTCCATCGAAGAGATCTTCGATGATGGTGTGGGGGCCGTTGAGGCCGCTGAATAGCTGAAATCGATACGAATCCGGGCGAAACATCCCGGATTCATATTGCTTTATCCAGCGGTTGCGCCGACCAGCGCCCTCGAAAACGCTTCTGCACTGAAAGGCCGGAGGTCCTCGGCCTTTTCGCCGATTCCGATGAAATGGATGGGCAGGTCATAGGCTTCAGCGATCGCGACCAGGACGCCGCCTTTCGCCGTCCCGTCCAGCTTGGTCATCACAAGGCCTGTGACGCCGGCCGTCTGGCGGAAGGCATCGACCTGGCTCAGCGCATTCTGGCCGACGGTCGCGTCGAGCACGAGGATGACGTCGTGCGGCGCGGTCGGGTCGAGCTTGCGAATGACGCGGACGACCTTTTCCAGCTCTGCCATCAGCTCGGCCTTGTTCTGCAGCCGGCCCGCCGTGTCGATCAGAACGAGGTCCAGATCCTCGGCCTTTGCCTTTTCGATGGCTTCGTAAACAAGTCCCGCTGCATCGGCACCGGTCGGCTTCGACATCACCGGAATGCCTGCGCGATCGCCCCAGACCGTCAGCTGCTCGATCGCAGCCGCGCGGAATGTGTCACCGGCCACAAGCAACGCCCTCGCCCCCTGCTCCTTCAGCTTGGAGGCGATCTTGCCGATCGTTGTCGTCTTGCCGGAGCCGTTGACGCCGACAAACAATACGATGCGCGGCCGGGATCCGTCCGAGAAATCGACCACCTTCTCGCGCGGCTTCAGCACCTCTGTGATCTCTTCCGCAAGCGCCAACCGGATCTCATCTTCGCTGATTTCGCGGTCAAATCGCTCTTTTGAGAGGTTTTTCGTTACCCGGGCGGCCACTTTCGCTCCGAGGTCCGAGGTAATCAGCAGGTCCTGGAGCTCCTCCAGCGTGTCCTCGTCCAGCTTTCGCTTGCCAAGCGCGGCAAGCCCCTGGGTCAGACGGGAGGATGACCGGGACAGGCCCGTGCCGAGGCGGGCCATGAAGCCTGGATTATTGGCCTCGGCTTCCATCGCGGCCCGGGCTGCCGCTTCACGTTCGGCGCGCAGGCGCTCGGCCTCGCGCCGGTCTGCCAGCAGCTTCAGCTCCGCCTCGGCCTTCGCCCTCGCGGCGTCCCGCTCTTCGCGAGCCTTGCGGGCGGCTTCCGCTTCGGCAGCCAGCCGGGCGGCCTCCTCGGCACCGGCTTTTGCAGCGGCCTCCTCGGCGCGACGTGCCTCTTCCTCAAGACGGGCAGATTCTGCAGCAGCTGCTTCAGCTTCGCGCGCCTGTCGCTGTTCCCAGGCCTTGTTCGCCTCGGCGACGGCGCGCTCGATTTCTGCCTTTTCCTCGGCCAGCCGGGCCGCTTCGGCCTGTTGCGCGGCCAGTTCGTCTGCCGAGAGTTCGGGCGCCTCCATGGCGGCGCCGGCGGCCTTCATTTCGTCCGCCTTTTTCTTCTTCCCGAACCAGAGGATCATTCCGCGAGCTCTCCGATCAGCTGCTTGCCGTCATGCCCGGTTATACGGGCCTGCACGGGCCGTCCAGCGCATCCGGGGTCGCGAGCCAGTTTCACCGGAGTGAAATCGGGCAGTCTCGCTGTCATACCACGCTCGACAAGGGGCCGACACGACTTGCCAAGATGGCGCTCCAGATGCCGTTTGAGAGCAATTTCGCCGGATTCGCGCAATTTCGCGGCCCGCGCCTTCACAACCGTGCGATCCACCTGCGGCATCCGCGCGGCCGGCGTGTCCGGCCGTGGGCTGTAAGGAAAGACATGGAGGAAGGCGAGGCCACATTCGTCCACAAGGCGAACCGAGCTTTGGAAATGAGCCTCAGTCTCGGTTGGAAACCCAACGATGATATCAGCACCAAGTGCAATATCCGGACGCAGACTGCGAAGCCGATCCGCCAACGCAATCGCCTCACCCCGCGAGTGGCGGCGTTTCATGCGCTTGAGGATCAGATCGTCGCCATGCTGCAGCGACAGGTGCATGAAAGGCGCAAGGCGCGGATCGCCGATGGCCTCGAACAGGGCATCATCAATCTCGATGGCATCGATGGAGGAAATGCGCAGCTGCTGCAGTTCCGGCACCAGTTTCAGGATGCGTTGCACCAGCGCGCCGAGCGTCGGCGCGCCCGGCAGGTCGGCGCCCCAGCTCGTCAGGTCCACGCCCGTCAGCACGACTTCGTAGTGTCCTGTCTCGACCAGCTGCCGCACCTGCGCCACCACCTCGCCGGCAGGCACGGAGCGGGAATTCCCGCGGCCAAAGGGAATGATGCAGAAGGTGCAGCGATGGTCGCAGCCATTCTGAACCTGCACATAGGCCCGCGCGCGGCCTTCCATGCCGTCGATCAGGTGCGCCGCGGTCTCGGTCACCGACATGATGTCGTTGACGCGTACCTTTTCCTCGCCGCCCAGCAGGGCCAGCGGCTGCCAGGTCGCAGCCTGCATCTTCTCGTGATTGCCGATCACACGGGTGACTTCCGGCATCCCGGCGAACATGGCCGGATCGATCTGGGCGGCGCAGCCGGTCACGAGGATCGGCGCGCCCGGATGCTCCTTCGCCGCCCGCCGGATCGCCTGACGCGCCGAACGCACCGCTTCGCCGGTCACCGCACACGTGTTCACGATCACCGCATCGGACAGCCCGGCCTCCGCCGCATGGCCGCGCATCACCTCGCTTTCGTAGGTGTTGAGGCGGCATCCGAGCGTGATCAGCGTCGGGCCGGGGGAGGTGGGCGTGTCGGTCATGTCGGCTCTGTCCCCGCGCACATCGCGCCGGACGGCCCCGGAATCAAGGCCACGCCGCACGCTGGGCCCACAAATCCGCCGTGCGGCCCTTGCCAGCGGTATGCCCCGCGTGTGTATGCGGGGGGCCTTCAGGAACCGCTGCATGTCCTTGGTCTTTGTCATTCCGGTTCTTGCCTTCGGGCTGACCGCCATCGGGTCCGTGCTGTTGCGCAACCGGTTGTGGCTCGGGGGCTGGACGCTGTATGCCCTTTTCGTGACCCTCGCCTTCTGGCGCGCGGTGGGGACGCAGCCGGACGGAATCAGCAGCAGCTATCTCCTGATGCTGGTCGTCCTGCCCATGGCGCTCGCCACGGTGCTCGGCGGCGCCGCGGGACACTACCTCATCCGGAAGAAGGGTTCCGTCGATCTGTCGGTGAGTATGCTCGCGCCGCCGGTTCTTTACGCGGCGGGCTCCGGCCTGGTGGTCACCTGGCTGCTGACGCGGCTCTGAGCCTCATATCCGGAATGGCTGAAATTCGCTTAGCTGCCGCGTCGGATGCCCAGGACCTTGCCCGCATTCACCGGGCGGCAATTGATGCGGCGATGCCGTGGCTCCCACGGCTGCATACGCCGGACGAAGACTTGGCGTTCTTTGCGCAACGCGTGTTGCAGGAAGAATCCGTTCTGGTCGCGGAGGTGGGCGGATCGATCTGTGGCTTCATCTCGTTTGCGCCGGGTTGGGTGAACCACCTCTACATTGCGCCCGACAAAACGGGACGCGGGCTCGGGTCCGCACTGCTGGCCCGAGCCATGCGCGCGAATACGACGCTGCAGCTCTGGACGTTTCAGGAGAACCACAAGGCGCGACGTTTCTATGCTGGACATGGCTTTCGGGAAGTCGAGCTCACCGACGGCCGGCGCAATGAAGAACGGACACCCGATGTCCGGATGGAGTGGGGCCCAATCCCGTAGAATGCGCGCACGCAGACGATTTCACTCGTCTGCCGCCTGCAACAGACGCTCCGGTCAGACCTCCGTTTCGAATTCCAACTCGATCGGCCCGGTCATGTAGACGTGGTCGTCGCTTTCGCGCCAGTCGATGACCAGATCACCGCCATCAAGCACCAGCATCGCCTTGCGGTCCGTGAGCTTGGCACGCGCGGCACAGACAAGCGCCGCACAGGCGCCTGTGCCGCAGGCCTTGGTGAGGCCGGCGCCCCGCTCCCAGACGCGAAGGCGGATCTTGTGGCGGTCGATCACCTGCGCAAAGCCGACATTCGTGCCTTCGGGAAATAGCGGATGCCACTCGATCAGCGGGCCAAGCGCCGGAATATCGTAATCGTTCACGTCCTTCACGAAGAAGACCGCGTGCGGATTGCCCATGGAGACAACGGCCGGCCGCGACAGGATGGGATTGTCGATCGGCCCGATCTTCAGGTCGACCCCACGCACATCCATCTTTTCGGCAAGCGGAATGTCCTCCCAGCCCATCAGGGGCGAGCCCATGTCCACCGTGATCAGCCCCTTGCCCGCCCGGAAAGCGCGCAGCATGTCGGCCTCGGTCTGGATGGTGACCATGTCCTTGCCGGACTCTTCCAGCAGAAGGTGGCCGACGCAGCGCGTGGCGTTGCCGCAGGCCGACACCTCGCTGCCGTCCCGGTTCCAGATTCGCATGAATCCGTCGCGGCCTTCGTCACGTTCCAGGGCGATGACCTGGTCGGCGTTCAGCTTCTCTGCAATCTCGCGGATCTGCTCTTCGTCCGGCTCAAAACGGGCCGCACGCGCATCGAAAATGGCAAACGAGTTGCCGGCACCGTTCATCTTCCAGAGCTTCATCGCGCCTTCATAAGTGCTTTTTGTTTTGTGTAGAAGCAAAACCAGTATGGCCCTATTTGGGCAGGCGCGCGGAAACCGCCCAGCCGGCCACCTGGATCGCCAGCGCCGCCAGCAAGAGACCCTGTATCAGAGGGCCTGAAGCGAACAGGGTCAGGGCGGCAACTGCGATGCAGCCATAGTCGACCAGGTCGCTGGAAATCAGCCAGCCCTCCGGCGTGCGCGCGCGGCGCACATCCAGCAGGGTCACATGACGCCAGACCCGGCCCATGTCCGGCGGGCCGAACACTTCGAGCAGGCGTTTCGGGTCCCGTATCCCGGTCATTTCGGCGAGATCGCCGGCCTGCGCCTCGCCAAGGGCGATATTCCGCTTGCGCGTGGATGTGCCCAGCAGGCTGACAATCGCCGAGAGGACCACCGCGAGCGCGATGGCCGTAACTGTGAAACCGTCGAAAGGCCCATACCCGCTCATGCGGCCTCATATAGGCGCGCAGAGGATGCGGCGGAAGTCTAGCGGCCGGCGCGCTTCGGGATGGCGGCCCAGTAGTCGAAGTCGAGCAACACGCCGTCGGCATATTTGCCGTCCGGTGTCTTGTAGGCGAAGGCGCCGGGGTCCTGGTCCTTCACCGCCACGAGGCGGAGGCGCAGGGCGCCCGCCTTTGCCGAGAGGTCCGCCTTGTCCAGTACTTCGCTCCAGGCATAGATCGTGTCGCCTGCGAACAGCGGGCTCGCATGCGTGCCGGCATTGATGGCCAGCACCTGCCCGGCATTGGCAAGGCCGTTGAATGCCAGTGACCGGGCGATCGAGATCACCACACCACCATAGATGAGGCGCTTTCCGAAGCGGCTGTCCTTCTGGCCATGCCCGTCGAAATGCACCTTGGCGGTGTTCTGGTAGAGGCGCGTGGCGGTCTGGTGCTCCGCTTCTTCGACGGTCATGCCGTCGACGTGATTGATCTTTTCGCCGATCTCGTAATCCTCGAAACCGTAAGGCGAACCAGACAACGCGAAATCCCAGTCGTCCATGTCCGGAACGCCTTCGAGTTCGTTGCCCGGCACCGCGTCGGGCAGGTCCGGAACGGTCGTGGGCGGAACCTCATTGTCCTGCTCCCATTTGTTCACCATCACCCAGCGCACGAACGACATGACCTCCTCGCCCCGCTGGTTGAAGCCGCGCGTGCGCACCCAGACGACGCCCGTGCGCTTGTTGGAGTTTTCCTTGGTGCCGATGACTTCAGAGACGGTGTTCAGCGTGTCGCCCGGCATCACTGGCCGGCGGATGCGACCGTCGGCATAGCCAAGATTCGCGACAGCGTTCAGCGAGATGTCCGGCACGGATTTTCCGAACACGACGTGGAAGGCATGGATCGGATCGATGGCGAGGCCGGGATAACCGGCCGCTTTCGCGAACTCGGCCGAGGAATACTGGGCGAACCGGTTGCCAGTGAGGGCGCGATAGAGAGCGATGTCGCCTTCCGTCACCGTCTGCGGCGTTGCATGGACGAGTTCCATGCCGACCTTGAAGTCTTCAAAATAATTGCCGGGATTGGATTTGGTCTGTGTGGTCATGGCGGCCTCGTCTCATGCGGGCCGCCTCCGGCTTCAGATCTGCCAGCCGCCGCCCATCTGGTCGGCGACTACCTGCACGCCGCCCAAGGGAGAAATCAAGGCCGGCGACGCCTGAAGCACCCAAACGAGTGCAATCGCCGCAGCCATGAGACTGCCGGCCCAGGCCTTGTGCGTGGTGCGCGAGACGAGCTGGTCGAACACGCGCGGACCCATGACCATGTAAGGCAGGCCGAACATGCAGAAGGCCGAGAAGGCGAGGCACAGGGCGGCCACTAAAAGAAGGGCGGTCATCATCATGCCGCCCTTATCGCGCCGAATGGCTTATATCCGCTGGCGAAAACCGGTGAAATTTGATCGAATCGTTGCGATTTCGCAGCAGATCAGGTGATGTCGAGCAGCTTCTCCGGCGGCCGACCCAGTGCCGCCTTCTTGCCCTTGATGCCGATGGGCCGCTGGATCAGCTTCGGATTTGCGGCCATCGCGGCGAAGATTTCCTCGTCGCTGGATGCTTCATCGATCCCGGCCGCCGGGGCGTCCTTCGAGCGCATGAAATCCCGCGGGCTGACCCCGCCGAGCTTGGCAGCAATGTCCTTCAGCTCCTCGATCGTCAGCCGCTCGGTCTCGTTCATGTACTTCCGGACCTGCGGTTCGATCCCGCTCGCCTTCAGCAATTCAAGGCCCTTGCGCGATGTCGAGCAGTTCGGGTTGTGCAGCAATTTGTACGACATGAGGCTTCCTCAGGCGGTTTCCAATTCCCGGATCGCCGCATCCATGGCGACCGTGCGGCGCGCTTCATCGAGGTGCAGCAGTTCAGTCATCTTGCCGTTGACCTTCAGCACGCCCTTCCCGGCATTTTCCGGCAGGGCGAAGGCCTCGATCACGGCCTTGGCCTGTTCGACGTCGTGATGGCTCGGCGCGAAGACTCGGTTGGCGGTGTCGAGCTGCGACGGATGGATCAGCGTCTTGCCGTCGAAGCCGAGGTCGCGCCCCTGCTCGCACTCGGCCACAAGCCCATGTTCGTCCTTGATATCGTTGAACACGCCGTCGATGGCAGTCAGCCCATAGGCGCGCGCCGCAGCGACCGAAAGCTGCAGCGCCGTCTGGAAGGCGATCCTGTCCGGCGTCATCCGGGCCCGGTATTCCTTGGCAAGGTCGTTCGTTCCCATCACGAAAGTGGTGAGGCGCGTATCTTCTGCGGCCGCGGCGATCTCATGGATGTTGAGAATCGCCTTCGGCATCTCGATCATCACCCAGAGGCCGAAATCGCTCGGCGCGCCAGCTTCGGTAAGTGCCGCATCCAGGGTGAGGATATCGCGGGCCGATTCCACTTTCGGGGCCAGCACTGCGGCGGCTCCGCTGGCCACCGCCGCCTTGAGATCGTCGCCGCCCCACTCTGTGCCGACCCCGTTCATACGGATGACGATTTCCCGGTGGCCGTAGCCGCCCTGCTTCACGGCCGACACAATGGCTTCGCGTGCCATCAGCTTGGCGTCCGGCGCCACGGCATCTTCAAGATCGAGCAGCAGCGTATCGGCGGGCAGGGTGCGGGCCTTCTCCAGGGCGCGTTCATTAGCGCCGGGCATGTAGAGGCAGGAGCGGCGCGGGCGGTGCGTCGATGAAGCCATGTGTATCGTATCCCTTCTTGTCGGGCCGGTTATGGCGCTCCGCTGCAGCCCGCGCAACTGCGGCGATTGCCTCGGCGCGTTCCGGCGGCATAGTGCCGGAATGCGCTGCTTCGCCGTCATCGGCCTTGTCCTGTCCGCCAGCTTTCCGGCTGCGGCTGAACCTGTCTCGATGATGAGCGCCAAACAGGCGCTCGCCGATGCGGGTGCAGACGGGGTCGCGCTGGCCTACAATGATGGCAGCCCGGTCATTTCCGGAACAATGGACGAAACGCCGTTCGAGGCCCTGCTGTCCGGCTGCGGCGGCACGGACCTCACCTGCACCCGCGTGCAGCTGCAGGCCTGCTTCGCCCTGCCCGGCCAGTCCCGTATCGAAGCGCTTGAGTTCGTGAATGACTGGAATGGCGGCAACCGTCTCACCATCGCCGCCGCGCAGGACGACTGGCTCGGCCAGTCCGCCTGCCTGAAATATGTCGACGATCTTGAGGGCATGTCGCGCTTCGGGAAGGACGAAATCTTCCTCTGGCGCATCGAGCTTGAGGACTTCCGGCAGGCAGTCGCCGATATGGCGCCACAAGCCGTGACCGCAGACCGGCTCGACAGCGGGGGGCCTTAGGCCGTATGGGGCAGGGATGACCGAACCTACCCTTACTATTTCCGGCGTCACCGCCCCCGGCCTTGAAGGCGTGCGTGACGCTTTCGAAGCGAATTTCCGCGAAATGGATGAACTTGGCGCCGGATTCGCGGTAATTCATCGCGGCGAGCTGGTTGCCTCGCTGACTGGCGGCTGGGCCGACCGGCAGAAGACCCATCCGTGGGAAGCAAACACGCTCGTGCCCGTCTATTCGACCACCAAGGGCATATCCGCCCTCGTGCTGGCCGCGCTGATTGACCAATTGCCGGGCGGCTACGAAACCCCGGTCGCCGATGTCTGGCCGGAATTCGCCGCGAACGGCAAAGGCGCCGTCACGCTGGCTGAAGTGCTGAGCCACCAGGCCGGCTTGCCGGGCTTCGCCAGCGAAATCGACCCGGACCTGTGGCTTGACCCGCTGGCCTGTGCAGCCGCCATTGCGGCGCTCGCGCCGATGTGGCCGCCGGGCACGCAGCACGGCTACCATCCCCTCACCTGGGGCTATATCGCCGGCGAGATCGCCTATCGCCTCAGCGGCAAGACGCTTGGCACGGTCCTGCGCGAGATGTTCCCCGACGTGGATTTCCGCATCGGCCTGCCCGCAAGCGATCATGCCCGCGTCGCAGACATGATGCGCCCGCGCGCGCTCGCCGATCTTGGCGAGCTCAATGACTATCGCCGCGCGGCCTTCGTGCACAAATGGTCCGCGCCCAATCGCGGCGGCGCCATCTGGCGCGAAATCGAAATTCCGTCCGCCAACGGACATGGCACCGCCGAGGCGGTCGCCACGCTCTATTCGAATTACGCATCGGGCGGGGGAGGCGTGGTCAGCCCCGGCATTTTCGAAGACCTGATCCGCCCGCGCACGCACGGACCAGACCTTGTCCTCCCGATGGTGACCAGCTTCGGCGCCGGCATCATGCTGAACACGCATGGCTTCTTCGGGCCGAACCCGGAGGCGCTTGGCCATTGCGGCTGGGGCGGCTCGATGGCGACGGCCGATCCGGACGAAGAACTCACCTGCGCCTATGTGATGAACCGGCAGTCGAATGTGCTGGTCGGTGATCCGCGCGCGGTCCGCCTCGTCGAAGCCGTCTATGCGGCACTCTGACTGAACATGTTCGCACACGTCGACTGGCCCGCTTTCCTGTTCGCCATGTTCGTGGTGGAACTGACACCCGGCCCGAACATGGGCTGGCTCGCGACTCTGTCGGCGCACCGAGGCCGTCGTGCCGGGATGATGGCCGTTGCCGGCATTACGCTCGGCCTCGCCCTGCAGCTGGTTGCGGCTGCGACGGGTCTCACCGGCCTCCTGGCGGGATCCGCCCTGCTTTACGAATTGCTCCGCTGGGCGGGCGTTGCTTTCATGGTCTACCTTGCCTGGGAAGCTTTCCGGGACAATGGCTCGGCCTCGCCCGCGCAGGGACACGGACCGTCCGGCTTCCGGCGCGGACTGATCGCAAACCTGCTCAACCCCAAGGCGCTCGCCTTTTACGTGGTCGTTGTGGGACAGTTCGCACGTCCGGAAGGTGGTCTGATCTGGCTGCAAATTTTTGCATTGGGCGTCATCCACCTGATCGTGTCCGTTCTGATACACACAACCATTGTTATGCTCGGCGACGGACTCGGCACGATGCTGCAGCGCTGGCGCACCTCCTTAACTGTCAGATCCGCTTTCGCCATTGCGCTTCTGACGATCGCCGCTTGGATCGCCCACTCAACTTCGCGGGCATGACCGATTGCCGCACGTCAGCGCTGCAGGGCATGGCGCACGATTTGCAAAATTCCGTACGAGATTGGAATCCCCATCTCCATCATGCAAACTTTTCAGACCCCGCGCATCGCCTGCCCGGGGTCTTCTTTTGCCCGGCAAGCAGCCTGGGACGGTCAGGCCGGCCGGGCCGAGCGGGCAAGGCGCCGCGCCTTGGCTTCGCCGATCAGGCTATCTGTGGTGAACACGAACAACGCCGCCCATATGCAGCCAAAGGCAATCGCATGGGTCGGTCCAAACGATTCGTGGAACACGAAGACCGCGATCAGGAACTGAAAGGTCGGGCCGATATACTGCATCATGCCGATGGTGGAGAGGCGAAGGCGCTTTGCGGCCAGGGCGAACAGGATCAGTGGCACCGCCGTGATCGGCCCGGCCGCCATAAGCAACGGAATATCTGTTCCACCATTGCCCATCAGCCGGCCGCCGGGCTGGTTTGCGAACCAGGCCAGCCAGCCAAGCGCAAGCGGGACAAGGATCACCACCTCGGCGAGGAAACCCGCCCGGCTGTCGATCACCACCTGCTTGCGGATGACGGCATAGAAGCCGAACGAAAAGCACAGGAACAGCGCCACCCAGGGCACATGGCCCAGCGCCGCTGCCATAACGGCAACTCCCACCGAGGCGATCCCGACCGCCACCCACTGCGCCGGGCGCAGCCGCTCCGAGAACAGGAGCATGCCGAACAGCACATTGACGAGCGGGTTTATGTAATAGCCGAGCGAGGCCTCAAGCGTCCGGTCGGCATTGACCGCCCAGATATAGGTTGCCCAGTTCGCTCCGATCAGCAGCGACGACACGATCAGCCATTTGAGCGTTTGCCAGCGGAAGGCCGCGCGGGCGTCCTGCCAGTTCGCCGCCACCGCGATCAGGACCAGCGCCGTCGGCACCGACCAGATGATCCGGTGCGCCAGGAGTTCCTGCGGCTGGACATGCCGCATCGCCCGGATGTACAGCGGCAGGCTGCCCCAGATGAGATAGGCCACGAGGCCGACAAGTAATCCGAAGCGCTGACTGGAAGACATGCGCGCGCCTCTAGCCTGAGCCGCGCCGGCCTGCCACCCAATTCTTGTTGCAACCTGCATCAGGGCGTGACTTGGCTTGCCGGGTACAGGCGGACTTCCGCAATCCGGAACCCAAGACGATGACGCACACGCTGCTCCCAGATGGATCGCCCGCTCGCTTCACCATAGAAGTCCGGCTGAAATCGGTGCGGGAAATGTTCAACTCCCTCGATCCCTCGCCATTCCTGGAACGCGATCTCGACGGGCGGGTGGAGGAATTCATCACCAGCTGGGCAGAGGACGCGCCGCGAAGCGCGCCGCTCCACCTCGTCATCCACCTGCCCGCCGGCGCGGCGCCCTCGCCGGAAGACGAGACACTGCAAAGCGCCGTGCGGACCTATTTCAGTATGGCCGAGGCGAGGACGAAGAGGCAGATGAAACGGCTTCTGTCAGAAGGGCGGCGCTCGGCGCTCGTCGGTGTTGCCTTCCTCGCCATCTGCACGACGGTCTCCCAGCTTGTCCGGACCGCGACGTCGAGCGCGATTGCAGCCACGATCAGCGAAGGACTGCTGATCATCGGATGGGTCGCGAACTGGCGTCCCGTATCGATCCTGCTTTATGAGTGGCGCCCGATCCGGAAGGAAATCGGAGTGCTGGCACGGCTGGCTGCACTGACCGTCGAGATCCGGGAAGAAGGACCTGGCGTGCCACAACCCCCTCCTGGCGGAGCCATGCAGCATTAGTCCGGCCCGCGCGCTTATCTGCTGCGACCGCACCGGTTGCCACGGCCTCAGCATGGTCTAGGATTCAACGGCACCGCCGAAATGGCCGGAAAGGAGATCCGCGGAACCGATGGAAGGCACACCCCCATCCCTGCTTCAGTCCCTTCACATCGAGAATGTGATGCGCTCGCTGCAGGCGGGCCTCAACCAATTTGCCGACGAGGTTGTGTCCTATGCCTCGCTGTGGCAATTCCTGGCCATCGTGGCCGCGGGGATCATCGGTTACCTGCTCTCGCGCCTGCCGGCCGCGCGCCTTAAGAAGTTCGCCTCCAGCCGGGAACGGCCCGACGTCCTGTTCCACATGTCGGTGTCGGCCGCGCGCATCGTGTGGCCGGTCCTGACCGCCCTTCTGCTCTGGATCACCATTCCCGCGTTCGAAACCTTCGGCCTGCGGAACGAGATCCTGCGGGTGGCCGGCAGCCTGCTCAACGCCTGGATCATCGTTCGCCTGATCACGTCGAATATCCGCGATGGCCTTGTGTCCAACTCGCTGGCCTTGCTCGCCTGGTCGATCGCCGCGCTCTACATCCTGCGCCTGCTGCAGCCGGTGACCGAGTCGCTCGATTCGACGATCATCCAGATGGGGCAGGTGAAGTTCTCCGTCCTGCGCCTCATGACCAGCGTGTTCGTGGCAGTCGTCGCGCTGTGGCTCGGCCGGATCGCCGGCGACGCCGCGCAGGCCCAGTTGCGCAGTTCGAAGAAGCTGACGCCCTCCATGGCCGGCATTCTGGGCCAGGTGCTGCAGATTCTCTTCATCATCATCGCGATCATGATCGCGCTGCAGGTGGTGGGCATCAATCTTACGGCCCTGACGATCATCTCCGGTACGGTCGGCATCGGTATCGGCTTCGGACTGCAGACGATCTTCTCGAACTTCATCTCCGGTCTGATCATTCTCGTGGAGAAATCGGTCAAGGTCGGGGACTTCATCGAGCTTCAGTCGGGCGTCACCGGCCTCGTCCGCGAGATCAACATCCGCTCGACGCTGATCACCACCAACGACAATGTCGACATCCTCGTGCCCAATGAGGAGTTCATCAAGGCGGAGGTCATCAACTGGACCCACCGCGAAGCGCACCGGCGCCTGCATGTGCCGTTCGGTGTCGCCTACGGGTCCGACAAGGAGCTCGTGCGCAAGGCCGGCCTCGAAGCCGCCGATGGAATCGAATGGACTCTGAAGGGCGTTCCCGGCCGCGCGCCGCAGGTCTGGCTGACGAAATTCGGCGACTCATCGCTCGAATTCGAACTCGTCGTCTGGCTGGCAGAACCCGCGGTGAGGCGCCCGTCCCGTGTCATTGCGGACTATAACTGGGCGCTGCACACCGCGCTCGAAAAATACGGGCTCGAAATCCCCTTCCCGCAACGCGACCTCCACCTCAAAAGCGCAACGGGCCTCAACGTCACCGTCGAGACCCGCCAGGCAAAATTCGATTCGGGGACGGACTAGTCCTCAGCACGATAGTCCACCGGCACATCAAACCGATACGCCCGAATGGACAGGATCAGGTGCAACCTTTTCTCAAGGCCCTTGCGGACAATCTTTCTTGTTTCGTGCGATAACCAGTAATCCGTGCGCTTGGCACACTCATTTAGGTCATCCAGAGACATTGCTTCGAATTCCGCGCGCGTATCTGGCACGCCTGATCGTTTACGATGTCTCTTTTTGCCCATCAGTCCGTGACGGCCGGCTGCTTTTCCGGCTTCAGCACGCCGCGGTTCAGCAGCTCTTCGGCAATCTGTACCGCATTGAGGGCGGCGCCCTTGCGGAGATTGTCCGAGACGCACCAGAACATCAGGCCGTTCTCGACGGTCGGGTCCTTGCGCACGCGGCTGACATAGGTCGCCCAGTCGCCGACGCATTCCTTCGGCGTGATGTAGAGATCCTCTTCCGGATCATCGACCAGCATGATGCCGGGGCTCTCGCGCAGCAGGGCGCGGGCTTCCTTCACGCTCATCGGCGCGGCGAGCTCGACATTCACGGCCTCGGAGTGGCCGACAAACACCGGCACGCGCACGCAGGTCGCCACAAGCTCGATGCTTTCGTCGAGGATCTTCTTCGTCTCGACACGCATCTTCCACTCTTCCTTGGTGAAGCCGTCATCCATGAACACGTCGATCTGGGGAATGACGTTGAAGGCGATTTCCTTCTGGAAGACTTCGGGGGTCGGCTCGTCATTCACATAGACGCCGCGGGTCTGGTTCCACAGCTCGTCCATGGCATCCTTGCCGGCGCCGGAGACGGACTGGTAGGTGGAGCAGATCACGCGCTTGACGCCGACGGCATCGTGCAGAGGCTTCAGGGCAACCACGAGCTGCGCGGTCGAGCAGTTCGGGTTGGCGATGATCATCTTCTTCTTGTAGCCCATCACCGCTTCGCCATTGCACTCCGGCACGACCAGCGGCACATCCGGGTCCATCCGCCAGGCGGAGGAATTGTCGATGGTGATCGCACCGGCTTTGGCGATCTTCGGGCACCACTCCTTCGAGGCGGCGCCCCCGGCCGACATCAGGACCAGGTCAACCTTTGAAAAGTCGAAGCTCTCGATATCCTGGCATTTGAGCGTGCGGTCGCCATAGGAAACTTCCTTGCCCAGCGACCGGCGCGAGGCCACGGCATAGACCTCGTCCGCCGGGAACATGCGCTCGTCCAGAATGTTGAGCAGTTCGCGCCCGACATTTCCCGTCGCACCGACAACCGCAATCCGTGTGGCCATGGCTTTCTTGCTCCTTGCAGGCAGAGGCGGGCTTATGACGCATTTTACAGCAATGTGAAAGCGCCTGTTGCCATTCGGAATCCTGTGGGGCAACACGGGGGCGCGCTCCTGCTGCCCAAAGAGAAGGCTGCCCCGGCATGCTCGACGACGTGATCGCCCGCTACATCCAGAGCTACAACGCCCGCGATATCGAAGGCATGCTCGATTGCGTGACCGACGACGTCGTGTTCGAGAACATTTCCAATACCGGCGGCTCCATGCGGCTCGATGGCAAGGACATGATGCGACAGGTGGCCGAACTGTCCGGCAACGCCTTCACCTACCGGCGCCAACGCCTGATCAATGTGGTCTCCGGTGGCGGCAAGGCCGCGGCCGAGATCGAGTTCGAAGGCAAGGCCGCCGTCGACCTCCCAAACGGCGTGAAGGCCGGCGAAACGGTGAAAGTGCGCGGCGCCAGCTTCTTCGAATTCCGCGGCAATCTGCTCTGCCGGATTGCTGATTACAGCTAGGGCTTCCGGCTTTTCGTTCTTGCCTTCGACTGGTTCAGCGCGGCCGCCGCCTGTACCAGTGCCTTCAGGGCCTTCTCATTGAGTTTCTCGCCCTCGCGGATGTCGATGGCGCGGCGCACATTGCCGTCGAGGCTGGAATTGAAAAGGCCCGCCGGGTCGTCCAGCGAAGCGCCCTTCGCGAAGGTCAGCTTGACGACCTGCTTGTACGTCTCGCCCGTGCAGATGATGCCGTCATGTTCCCATACCGGCACCCCGCGCCACTTCCATGTCTCCTCGACGTCCGGATCGGCGGCATGGATCAGCGCACGCACCTTCGCCAGCACCTCGCCCCGCCAGTCGCCCAGCTCTGCTATGCGGGCATCGATCAACTCCGAAGGATCACCTGT
The DNA here is from genome assembly GCA_020638455.1 of Hyphomonas sp. Lineage (GTDB taxonomy): Bacteria > Pseudomonadota > Alphaproteobacteria > Caulobacterales > Hyphomonadaceae > Hyphomonas. Next base: position 976,137 of record JACKIK010000001.1, read on the forward strand.
TTCTGTCGGCTTGGTCATGACGCAGATTTCTCCCGGCGCTGTCTCGCCGTGTAGGGAAGGACAAACAAATAGAGACCACTGAACATCAGCAGGAAGAGCGGCAGCAGCGGCGCATACGTCACCCATCCGGGCGGCAGGCCAAGACCCATCAGGACAAAGTTCGCGATCACCGAAAGGGTGAAGAGAATGGATATCCAGCGGTGAAACTGGCGGATCAGTCTGCTCCAGTTCAAGTCTTGGCTCCTTCCTGATGTTCGTGCGTGAACGGACTTACGCGATCTTCGCCAGCAACTGTTCCAGATTGTCGAAGAAACGGGGCCAGCCTGCTTTCGCCCCCATGAAGTAGCGCGGCTGGTCACGCCTGAACCCTGTCTGTTCCATGCGCAACAGCGTGCCGCCCCGCGTCGGCGTCAGCGTCCAGGTGACGATGCTTCGGAGGTGGTCGTCGCCCCAGGTGTAGGACAGCGAGCGATGCGGTTCGGCATCGAGGACCTCGCCTCGTACCGAACCCCATTCGGCCGAGAAGCTGAACGCCTGGCCGACGTCCGGCCGGAAGTCGGTCTTCATCAGCCACTCTTCCAGCAGGTGCGGCTGGGTCAGCGCGCGCCAGATTCTCTCCGGTGGAAACGGAAACTCCCGCTCCATCGCGACGGATAGTGCTTCGCCTTCGGGCTCGCTCATTGGTCCATCCTATTCAGCAGCTCCTCAAGGGCGCCGAACCGGCCGCGCCAGAATTCCGTCATCTCGCGCGTCCAGTCGACCAATGGGCGCAATGCACCGGGATCGGCGCGGTAGTGCGTCTGCCGGCCTTCGTGCCGGTCGTGTACAAGTCCGGCCTGCTTCAGAATCGCGAGATGCTTGGAAACGGCCGGCTGCGATATGCCGGCGCCTTCCGTCAGTGCGCCCACAGTCTGCTCGCCGTCGCGGCACAGCCGTTCGAACAGGCCGCGCCGCGTCGGATCGGCGAGCGTCCTGAAGATCGCATCCTGAGAGACTGAACGGCTTGCAGGCGTCAAAACACATAACCTTGTGGCTATGATTTATTCATAACCACCCGGTTATGCGTAAGTCAATCCCGGCGAGCGCCGTTACGCCGACTGTGAGAGTTCCGGAACGCGCAGGTCCGGTGCGAGGCCGCTTCCCATCATGTCGATGAAATTACCTGAATAGAATGCCTTCACGGCGCGCTCGGGCAGGCCCTTCAGCGACTCGTCGAACCGCTTGAGCGGGTTCCGGCCGCCTTCGACATGCGGGAAGTCGGACGAGAACATGCAGATTTCCTCGCCTGCATTCTCGACAATCCAGCCGGCATCCTCATGCGGATATGGCGCAGCCCGGAACTGCCTGCGCGCAATCTCCGACGGCTTGGCCGACAGCTTCTGCAGGCGCTCCTCATTGCGGATGAAGGCATGGGCCGCCGAGTCCATGGCCCGCATCCACCCCGGCACCCAGTTCGCGCCAAGCTCGATCGCGCCCCATTTGAGGCGCGGGAAGCGGTCGAACACGCCATCGAAGATCAGCGTCGAGAGCGTCTGCATCGCCGCCTCAGGGATCGGCATGTAGCTGACCGAGGTGAAATTGTCGTCCCCGCCATGGAAATCCGGCACCGGCGGCAGGCCGTTTTCCTTGTACATCGGGTTCAGCTTCGTCTCGCCGCCGACATGCATGATGATCGGCAGGCCCGCCTCCTCCGCCACGGCCCAGACCGGATCCAGCGCCACATGGCTCGGCGCGTGCGCCTTCGGGCACTTGCTGGGTACCATCAGCGCCTTCGCCCCCAGCGCAACGGCCAGCTTTGCCGTTGCGAGAGAGCGCTCGAAATCCTCCAGCGGCACATAGGCTACGGCCAACAGGCGCCGGTCGACGCTGCAGAAATCCGTCATCATCCGGTTGTGCGCATCGGCGGCCGCATAGCAGAGCTCCATGTCGTCGCCCTGATCGAGGCCGAAATTGCCAAGGCACCGCGTCGTGAATACGAGCTGGCTGGCAAAGCCGAGCAGGTCCAGCGCTTCGGGCCGGTCATCGCGCATCCAGGCGCCATGCGCCTCGTAGTTCTTTCGCAGAAGGATGTTGTCGCCTGCGTCCGCCCTGAACGCCGCATTGCCATGCTGCGCAAGGCGCGCATTGATCGGCTCATCCCATTCTGCGCGCAGCTTCTCCATGAAGGGCAGCGACCGGAACCGGGCGAGCAGGCGCTTGTCGAAATACGGGTCGAGACAATCGACCGGCTCCATCAGGTGGCTGTCAGCATCGTGGATCAACCGCCCATTGGCATAAGACATCGCATTCCTCCCTCATTCTTTTAGGACGAATGCTCTCATGTCAGAGACGAACGGGCAATCATGCCCCCGCGTTACGGATCAGAGGGCCGCGATGATTGCGTCGGCCATTTCGCGGGTGGACAGCGCCCCACCCAGGTCTTTGGTCCGCGCCCCGTGATCAAGCGCCTTGCCGACCGCGGCGAACAGCACGTCTGCTGCCTTTTCCCGGCCCAGCGACCAGCGCAGCGCCATTTCCAGCGACAGGATGGCCGCGCAGGGATTGGCAATTCCCTTGCCTGCAATGTCCGGAGCCGAGCCGTGCACCGGCTCATACAGACCGGGTGTACCCGGCGCGCCCAGCGAGGCCGACGGCAGCATGCCAATCGATCCGGTCAGCATTGCGGCTTCGTCCGAAAGAATGTCGCCAAAGAGATTGTCGGCGAGGATCACATCGAACTGCTTCGGCGCGCGCACGAGTTCCATCGCGCAGGCGTCGGCATACATGTGCGAGAGTTCCACGCCGCCACCAAGCTCGGCATGAGCAAGCGTGACTTCCTGTCGCCAGAACAGGCCAGATTCCATGACGTTCGATTTCTCGACCGAACAGACACGGCCCCTGCGCCCACGTGCAATCTCGAATGCGACATGCGCAACGCGCTCGATTTCCGGATGGGTATAGATCGCGGTGTCGTAGCCCCGCCGAAGGCCGCCCTTCTCATCGATCCCCCGCGGCTGGCCGAAATAGACCCCGCCCGTCAGTTCCCGGACGATCATCAGGTCGAGACCTTCGATCACCTCGCGCTTCAGGCTGGAGGCTTCGACCAGCGCCGGAAAGCAATACGCCGGGCGAAGGTTCGCAAAAACGTCGAGGCCTTTTCGCAAGGCGAGAAGCCCGGCTTCGGGTCGCTTGTCCCGTGCGGCGGCGGCCCATTTCGGGCCGCCGACAGCGCCCAGCAGGACGGCGCTTGCATGCCGTGCACGGTCAAGCGTCTCATCCGTAAGCGGAACGCCATGGGCATCGATCGAGGCACCGCCGGCCAGACCTTCGGAAAGCTCAAGGTCCGGCGCAATCACACCGGCAACCCGCTTTGCCTCGGCGACGACTTCAGGCCCGATCCCGTCCCCGGGAAGCAACAGAAGCGACTGGTGCATGGGCTGGCCTAGTTCCCCATCCCGCCCTTGGGATCCATATAGCCGCGACGGGAGCGAACATCGCCCATCGTCTTCTTGGCTTCTTCTTCATCCTGGTCATCGATCGCAGCCCAGGTCGCCTTGTTGTGGCATACCCGCTTGCTCAGCATCGATCCCATTTCCGTCACGGTCCGGCACTCTTCCTGGGCGCCTTCCGCGACAGTCATGCCACCTGTTTTTTCCGTGGACGCGCAGCCAACCAGCGCAAGGCAGGCGAGGATCATGGCGGTCTTGTTTTTCATGTGTCGTCTTCTTTCTGAGTGCGGACGATTAGCAACCGCCCTCTGCCTGGGTGGAGCAGCCACTGTTCAGGCGCTGGAACTTGTCCGTGGACTCCCGGGCATTGCTGTTCGTGTATTCGTCATACTCGGCCCAGGCTTCCTCGGTCTTGCACTCCTTCTTGGCGAACCGGGTGCCGGTCACTTTCAGCCGGCGGCAGACGAGCGGCTCGCCTTTCGGGCCGACATTTGGCGTCGCATCCGCGATCTGCATCGGCGCGCCGGCCACGGCGGTCGTGGTGGCAGCAGGGCTTGTGCAGGCGCCCGCCAGAGGCAGCAGAGCAAGTGCAGAAACGAGTGCAATGATTTTCATATCGAAAACTCCTGAGTTTGGCGCGCGTCAGCCGCCGGCGCCCGCTGCCGGTCCGGAATTCAGGCGCTGGACCTTGTCCGTTGCTTCCCGGGCATTGCTCTTGGTGTATTCGTCATACTGTGCCCACGCTTCGGCGGTCTTGCATTCCTTCTGGGCAAAACGCGTACCGGTCACCTTGATGCGCCGGCAGACGAGCGCCTCGCCATCCGGTCCGGTCTGTGGCGAAGCCTCGGCGACCTTCGTCGGAGTCGGCGCGGTCTCGGCCGCCGCGATGTTTGCAGCAGGCGCTGCGGGCGCGGAGGCGCAAGCAGCGAGTGAACCGGCCAGGGCCGCAACAAGATAGTGGTGGAATTTCATGCCAAAATAGTCCTCGCAGAAAGTCGTGGTAGCAATCGCCGGCTATGCGTAGCGGTTGCGCGGCACCGGCGCAATGGCAGGCCGGCAGGATTGACCAACCGGCAACGCTCCGCCCTACAGTGGTTCGGGCTCTGCCTCGTAAAGGCGCAACGAGCGGTCCGTGATTTCAAATTCGGGCCACACGGCGCGCCATTCGGCCATGTGCGGCATCCGGAAGTGCGCGGCCAGGGCTTCCCGGCTTTCCCAGCGCTCGGTCACACGCACCAGCCCCGGATCGACCACATCGAGACTGTAGGCATAGTCGATGCAGCCGGGTTCGGCCCGGCTTGCCGCAATCATCTTCGCCATAACCGGTCGGGCCGCTTCGATCTTCCCGGGCGGGATGCGGACGCTGCCTTCGATGATGATCATGATGCCGTCACCTCGACCACGAAATCCTTCTCGACCCGCGTATTGGTGCCATTGGTGTGGCGCACATGCACGGAATAGGTGCCGGGCGTGTCGGAGCGGAACATGAAATAGCGGAGCGTCGCCCAGCTCGGCCGGTTCGAATCCGTGCCCGCCTCCCGATAGTAGTCGCCCACAAGGTCGAGCCCCTCAGGCAACGAGTCAAGCTGCCAGACATATCCGCTGTCACGATTGGCGCCGAGCGCCAGCGTCAGCGTCTTTCCGGCCGCTATCGGCATGCTGCCTTCATTCGGCAGGCCACGCACCAGCCGGTCTGTCCATGGCACAGGGCCGGGGCCCATATCGGTCTGCAGGCCGGCCGCTTCTGCCGGTGCAGCGGGCGCTTCCGGCGCCGCAACAATTTCTGTTGCTGCGGCCTCATCGACAGCGGGCGCGACAAGTGCAGGCGCTTCTGCCGCAGCCGGTGTCTCCGGCAGGCGGACATTGGCTTCCGGTTTCATCCCGAACGGGTCCGTCAGGCAGCCGGCAAGGGCGAGCGTCCCTGCAACAGCACTCATCAGTTTCAGTCTTGGCATCGCTTCTCTCCTTCCATCATGCCGCCGCTTCAGCAGTTGCCCGGCGTTCCCGGACAGCCATTGCGCTGGATCTTGTCGATCGCCGTCTTGGCGTTTTCCTTCGTCATGGCGTCAAACTTCGCCCAGGCTTTTTCAGACTTGCACTCATGCAGCGGGAAGCGCGAACCGGTCTGCTTGATACTCCGGCACACGATCACTGTCCCATCCGGCGAGACCTGCCCTTCCATGCTGGTTGTTGCGTCGTTCGGGTTGATCGCGGCCGTCTGCACAGGCGGAGGGTTCGCGCACGCAACAAGCAGGATGCCGCCGGCCCAGCCAATCAGTGCCTTTCGCATGTTCGTCCCCTTATGCGGTTTGAGCATGCTCCCCGGAACAGGACGGTGTCAATTTGCCGTCGCGCGCATTCGCGTCGTCAGCGGGCCGGCTCCAGCCAGGGCGTTGCCAGCTTACGCGTCTTCTCGAAGTCCGAAATATCCGCTTCGGCCTGCAGTGACGCGCCGATTTCGTCGAGCCCCTGGATCAGGTTCGACTTGCGGCCCGGATCGACGTCGAATTTGTACACCTCGCCGTCAGGCGCCGTCACGGACTGGCTTTCGAGGTCCACGATGAAGACATGGTTCGCCCCGCCGGCCTGTTTCGCCAGCGTCTCGCACACATCCACCGGCAGGCGCACGGGCAGGATGCCGTTCTTGTAGCAGTTATTGTGGAAGATATCCGCAAAGCTCGGCGCGATGATGACCGAGATGCCCTGGTCTGCCAGTGCCCACGGCGCGTGTTCGCGCGACGACCCGCATCCGAAATTCTCGCCCGCGATCAGGATGCCGGCCTTGGCAAATTCCGGCTTGTTGAGCACGAAATCGGGGTTCGGCGAGCCATCCGCCAGCGTTTTCAGCTCATAGAACAGGCCCTTGGACAGCCCCGTCCGCTCCGTCGTCTTCAGGAACTGTTTGGGGATGATCATGTCGGTGTCGATGTTCGACATTGGCTTGCCCTTTTCGAGCAGGGCTGCCGCGGTTCCGGTGAGCTGGGTGAAGGCTTTCATGGCCCTTTCTTACTGCCGCTCATGGGCGATGAAAAGCGTCGGCACCTGCATTGTGCCGTCGCGCACCGTGAAGACCGTCGAGCCCGGCTTCCGACCCTTGCGTATCTCGGAAATGTTGAAGCCGGCCGCGTCGAGCCGGGCATGGGCAGCGGCAAGGTCGGTTACCTCCCAGGTCAGGCCCCAGATCCGGTCCGGCGCAGCCGGGTCGTGGACTTCGCCCAGCCGGTGGATCACTTCGAATGTAAGACCGCCCGTCCGGAAGAACAGGAAGCGGGTCTTCCACTCCGGCGCCGTCCGGTCGAGCGCAAGGTCGAGACCGAGCCGCGCGCCATACAGGCCAAGCGCCCGGTCCGGATCGGGCGTCTCGATCACGACATGATCGAGTGCGATCACACCACCATCCTCCACGCCACGAACGGGCAGGGCGGCATCCGGCTGGATCAGGAACGTCTTCACGCCGGCCGTTTCTGCATCTGAGCAACGAAAGCGGCGCCATTCGCGCGATTTGCCGTCGATTTGGTTCGCGCTCTGTCCGGGCGTGATGTCGCCGGGCTTCAGCCCGCGTCGCGTCAGCCTGTGGTGCGCCTCTGCAATGTCCGCGGTTCCGAAGGCAACAGAGGTGAGGCCCGGCCCGTCCGCTTCGATGATCTCCCGCAGTCGGTCGCCGACCGGCCCCTCGCCCGCCGGGGCAATCAGTTCGAGGCTGGTGTTCGCCAGCCGGAACTGCGCCGTCGCGCTGCCGTCCGTTCCCGTTGCCCGCCAGTCTGCCGGCCGTCCCAGCAGCGCGGCATAGACCGCCTCGCCCGCCTCGATTTCCGGCACGACCAGGACCAGATGGTCGACCCCGTTGATGATCCCGCTCATGTTGCCTTCTTTTTCTGCTTCTTGCGGCGCGGGAACGGCATGACGCGCAGCAGCTCCCCGTCATGAGCCAATGCCACCAGCCGCCCTTCCTCGTCCAGCCACGCCTCGCCGTCGAGTTCGTCGTCCTTGCTGAGCCGCCGCACGCGGCGTGACATGCGGAGCGGCGCAATCCACGTCTCGTCCTGCACCTTGACCCGCGCGAGATAGGCCGCCGCATCGCCATCCGACATGCGGCTGACCTCGAATTTCGCGGGGACGGGCGCGCCGGTTTCCAGCGCCCTCGCCCGGCGCCGGTCGAAGCGCAGCGAAAAGTACGACATGCCGATCAGATAGGCGCCGAACGCCCCGGCAATCGCCTGCACCCAGCCGGACACATCGAAGTGCAGCAGGACGTCGAGGCCAAGCCCCATGGCCAGCATGACCACGCCGATGATGAACAGGACGATGGTGTGCAGGCCGATCATGACAGGCAGGGCGTCGGGTTCAGAGCTCTTCGAACAGCACGGTCGAGACATAGCGCTCGGCAAAGCTCGGCAGGATCACGACGAGCGTCTTGCCGGCCATGTCGTCCCGGCTGCCGACCTTGACCGCCGCCGCCATCGCTGCACCGGACGAAATGCCGCCCGGCACGCCCTCCAGCCGGGCAAGCCGCTGCGCCGTCGAAATCGCTTCACCATTGGTCACAGTGACGACCTCATCGATCAGGCTCGTGTCGGCGTTGCCGGGAATGAATCCCGCCCCGATGCCCTGGATCATGTGCGGCCCCGGCTCCCCTCCGGAGAGAACCGGGCTGGACGCCGGTTCGACGGCGAACATCCGGACACCCGGCTTTTTCGCCTTCAGCAGGCGGCCGATGCCGGTGAACGTGCCCCCGGTGCCGATCCCGGCAATGACGCCGTCCACCGCGCCGCCGGTGTCGGCCCAGATCTCCTCCGCCGTGGTCTTTTCGTGGATCGCCGGGTTGGAGGGGTTGTCGAACTGGCTCGGCATCACCGCGCCGGGTATCGACTCGAGGATCTCCTGTGCCCTCGCAAGGGCACCGCCCATCCCCTTTTCCTTGGGGGTCAGCTCCAGCTCCGCCCCGAGATAGGCGAGCATCCGCCGCCGCTCGATCGACATGGAATCCGGCATGGTCAGGATCAGTCGATACCCTCGCGAGGCCGCAACGAAGGCCAGCCCGATACCGGTGTTGCCGGAGGTCGGCTCCACCAGCGTCCCGCCCGGCTTCAGCTTGCCGGCGGCTTCGAGCTCGAGGATCATGTTGAGGCCGATCCGGTCCTTCACACTGGCCAGCGGATTGAAGAATTCGCATTTGACCAGCAGTGTCGCCTTCACATCCTGGTCGGCCGCGAATTTCGGTACCGCCACAAGAGGCGTCGAGGCGACAGTCTCGAGGATCGAGGCATAGGTCCGGCCGCGCGGCCCATCCACCTTCACGCCGCCTGCAAGCTCCACAGTTCCCGCCATCGTGTCCTCCTTCAATCCGGTCTGCGGCGGACTATCGGACGGGCTGGCCCATGGCGCAACTCAAAGCTCGGTTTAGCCGATCACGCCATGAATCGCCGCGCGGGCCGCCAGCGCCGGGCTCATCAGGTGCGTGCGGCCACCGCGGCCCTGCCGGCCTTCGAAATTGCGGTTGGAGGTGGAGGCGCAGCGCTCGCCCGGCGCGAGAATGTCCGGGTTCATGCCGAGGCACATGGAACAGCCGGGCTCACGCCATTCGAAGCCGGCTTCGAGGAAGATCGCATCGAGCCCTTCTTCCTCCGCCTGCGCCCGGACAAGGCCGGAACCCGGCACCACCATGGCCCGCACGCCCTCGGCGACCTTGCCGCCCTTCGCCACTTCTGCCGCCGCGCGCAAATCCTCAATCCGCGAATTGGTGCACGAGCCGATGAACACCCGCTGCACCGGCGTCCCGGCGATCGGCTTGCCGCCTTCCAGCCCCATATAGGCCAGCGCGCGCTCGCACGCCGCGGCCTTCACCGGATCTGCAAAATCCTCCGGCTTCGGAATGATGCCGGACAGTGGAATACCCATTTCCGGGCTGGTGCCCCAGGTCACGGTCGGCTCGACATCCTCGCCCCGTATCTCGACGACATGGTCGAACACGGCGTCTTCATCCGTGAACAGTGTGCGCCAGTAACTCTCCGCAACGTCCCATGCGCCGCCTTTCGGCGCGGACGGGCGGCCCTTCATGTAGGCAAAAGTTGTCTCGTCCGGCGCAACCAGTCCGGCCCGGGCGCCGCCTTCGATCGACAGGTTGCACAGCGTCATCCGCCCTTCCATGGTCAGCGCGCGGATCGCCTCTCCGCGATATTCCATCACGCAACCTGTGCCGCCAGCCGTGCCAATCTTCGCAATGATGTGCAGGGCAAGGTCCTTTGCCGTCACGCCCGGTGCCAGCCGGCCGCTGACTTCAATCGCCATGTTCTGCATCTTCCGGGCCCGGAGCGTCTGGGTCGCCAGCACATGCTCCACCTCGCTGGTGCCGATACCATGGGCCAGCGCGCCGAATGCGCCGTGCGTGGATGTATGGCTGTCGCCGCAGACGATGGTCATGCCCGGCTGCGTACGTCCCTGCTCCGGCCCGATGACATGCACGATGCCGTTGCGGATGTCGCCCATCGGGAAGATCTCGATGCCGGCATCCGCCACATTGCGCATCAGCGTCTCCAGCTGGTTGCGCGCTTCGGGGTCCTTCACGCCAGCCAAGCCCGCGGCCTGGTTCTCCGTCGGCGTATTATGGTCGGGCGTTGCCAGCGTCAGGTCCGGTCGGCGCACCGTGCGGCCCGCGGCCTTGAGGCCCGCAAAAGCCTGCGGCGTCGTCACCTCATGAATGAGGTGGAGGTCGATATAGAGCAGGCTCTCGCCGGAGGCCGCATCGGTGTGAACCACATGGGCGTCCCAGATCTTGTCGTAGAGCGTCTTGCCAGCCATCGGGCCTCTTCCTTGTCCGTTGCGCGGCGCACAATAGCGGCACCTGCAGCGGAGGGAAGACCGCCACAGCCCGTTACGCGCCGGAAGGCAGCACAAATTTGCCCGGCTGAGGTGGGATCGCGTCCTTCCCGAGGCAATCCATGCCCTGCAGCGTTGCCCGCAAGGCTTCGTCCAGCGGCGTGTGCGGCTCTTCGCCCAGCGCCGAGACCAGCTTCGCATTGTCGAGCCGCACGGGAACGTCCCAGAGATACTTCATCTCCGCCATTTCCCGGAACAGGCGCACAAAGGGCGAAAGCGCCAGCAGCACGGCCCACGGGAACGCCCGGATCGGCGCACCCGGCGCGCCCGCGACGATGCGGACGCGCTCGGCCATTTCCCGTCCATCCGCGAACCAGTGCCCGCCGAAATGAAAGGTCTCGAAAGAGCCCGGAGCGGCATCCTTCTCCACGAGGCGCGCTACAGCCTCGCCGAAATCCGGCAGGTAGGCCCAGGCATGTCCGGTGCGCCGGCGGCCGGGATGGGTGACGGACCTGACCGGCCGCCCCGGCTTCACCAGGCCCTGCGAGAACCAGGAATTGCCGGTCATATGTGGCCCGAAGAAATCGCCCGCCCGCACGATCAGGACCCGGACGCCCGCATCGGCTGCGCGGCGGAGTTTCTCTTCCATCTCGACCCGGATCGCACCCTTACGTGTCCGCGGGTTTTGCGGGGAGTCCTCCCTCAGCAACGGAAAGGCATCCGGCCCGTAATTGTAGACCGTGCCGGGGAACACGATGCATGCGCCGTTGGCCCGCGCCGCGGCGATTGTGTTGTCCAGCATCGGCAGGGCCAGCCCCCGCCAGTTGCGATAGCCCGGCGGGTTGACGGCGTGGACGATCAGCTGCGCGTTCACAGCGGCGTCGGCCACGTCGGCCGCATTCATCGCGTCACCTTCGATCCAGTCGGCTTCCGGCATCAGGCGCCGGCCGGCGTCGGGCTTGCGGCTGAGCGCCCTGATCTGCCAGCCCCGCTTCCGCAGCGCCTCGGCGATTTCATGGCCCGCGCCGCCTGTCGCGCCGAGGACGAGGGCTGTTCCGTGATGTTGCATGGGAGGACTCCTTTTGCCGATTTCCGGCCAAGGTGCTCCTGTGAGGGGATAAAGGAAATTGCGATAATATCTGCATCTGTTATACGAAAATAATGGAACCAGCTTCGCTTTCCTGGGATCATTGCCGGTCCTTTCTCGGTGTCTGGCGCACCGGCAGCCTGTCGGCTGCGGCCCGCGCGAGCGGCCTGACCCAGCCGACGGTCGCCCGCCACATCGGACAGCTCGAAGAGGCGCTCGGCGGCGGGGCGCTGTTTATCCGTTCCCCGCACGGCCTCTCACCGACGGACATTGCCGGTGCCCTTGTCCCGCATGCGCTCGCCATGGAATCCGCCGCCGCCTCCATGCTGCGCGCCGCCTCAGGGGCGGACAGTGAAGCGGCCGGTTCCGTCCGGATCAGCGCCAGCCAGGTGATCGGCGTCGAAGTCCTGCCTGCCATCCTTGCGGACATCGGCGCTGACCACCCGCAGATCGACTTCGAACTCGTCGCCACCAACGAGACGTCAGACCTCCTGCGCCGCGACGCCGACATCGCCGTCCGTATGGTGCGGCCGAGCCAGGGCGCGCTTGTCGCGCAGAAGACGGGCGCCATCCTGCTCGGCATGTACGCCCACGAGGATTATCTCGCGCGCCGCGGCCGGCCGGAACGGATCGACGATCTGTGGAACCACGCCATCATCGGCTTCGACAGACAGACGTCCGGCATCGAGACGCTGCAGGGCCTCGGCCTGACACTGCGGCGCGAAATGTTCGCCTTCCGGACGGACAATGACGTCGCCCAGCTCGCCGCGATCCGTGCCGGATACGGCATCGGCATCTGCCAGACCCCGCTCGCCCGGCGGACGCCCGGTCTCGTCCGCCTGTTCCCGGACGAGATGACCTTCCCACTCGAAACCTGGATCACCATGCACGAAGACCTGCGCGGCAATCGCCGCATGCGTCTCGTCTTCGACCATCTGGTCGCGGCGATGACGGCCTATGCGAAGGAAAGCGAGGGGCCGGAATGAAAAACGCCCCCGCCTTGCGGCAGGGGCGCTTGTCTTCTGGCCTGCGGCCCGAGGCTTATTCCTCGGCGGCGCCTTCTTCGGCAGCGGCAGCCTCTGCAGCGGCAGCAGCGGCTTCAGCCTCGGCCTTCGCCTTGGCAGCAGCTTCGCGCTCGACGGCAGCGGCTTCCTTGCGGGCCGCCTTCTCGGCGTCCTTCTGTCGGCGGCGCTCGGTCTTGGAGACGGCGATCTCGGTCGTCTCGATACCGTGGCCGGTCGTACGCTCGGCAATACGGGCACCTTTGCCGCGCAGGCCGCGGAGGTAGTAGAGCTTCGCCCGGCGGACGCGGCCCTTGCGCTTCACTTCGATCGACTCGATCATCGGCGAGATCAGCGGGAACACGCGCTCCACGCCTTCACCGAACGAGATCTTGCGGACCGTGAAGCTCTCGTTCACGCCGGCGCCCGAACGAGCAATGCACACGCCTTCAAAGCGTTGCACCCGCTCACGGTCGCCTTCCTTGATCCGGACGTTCACGGCCAGCGTGTCGCCGGGGGAGAATGCCGGAATTTCCTTGTCGCCGAGCACGCGGGAAACTTCTTCCGCCTCGAGCTGTTCAATCATGTTCATCGCCTGTCTCCGGCGCTTTGAATTCAGGGGTTTCGGAGTAAGCGGCGTATAAATCGGGGCGACGTTGCTTTGTCAACGCCTTTGCGCTGTTGAGCCGCCATTCTTCGATACGTTTGTGATCGCCGGACAAAAGCACCTCCGGCGTGCCCCTGCCCTCCCACTCGCGGGGCATCGTATACTGGGGGTGTTCGAGCAGGCCGGTCTCGAAGGATTCCTCGCCGAGAGACGCCTCATTGCCCGCAACGCCCGGCAGCAGGCGCACCACCGCCTCGGTCAGCGCAATGGCCGCCACCTCGCCGCCGGCGAGCACGAAATCGCCCATCGAGACTTCGATCATGCCCCGTCCCTCGATCGCCCGTTCATCGAGGCCTTCGAAGCGGCCGCAGAACAGGACAAGTCCCGGACCGGTCGCGAGATCCCGCGCCATCGCCTGCGTGAACGGCCGCCCGCGCGGCGAGAGATAGATCAGCGGCCGGCCGCCCCGGTCGAGACTGTCGATGGCTGCGGCTGCCACATCCGGGCGCAGCACCATGCCGGCCCCGCCGCCGGCCGGCGTATCGTCGACATTGCGGTGCCGCCCGACCCCGAAGGGCCGCAGGTCCACCGTCTCCCACGCCCAGATTTCCTCTTTCCGCGCGCGCTCCAGGATGGACACGCCCAGCGGCCCCGGAAACGCCTCGGGAAACAGGGTAATGAAAGACGTCAGGAACTGCATCGTCATGCGGCTCGCTGTAGCGCACCCGGCACAGCCCGTCACGCTCCTCTCTGGCTTCGCCTGTGAGTAGAAACCTGTTGCGCCCACTCGTCCGTCAGGTTGTATATTAACCATTGCAACCGGGGAGGACGATGATGATGGGACCAGTCAGGGCCGCACTCGCGGCATCTTGCCTTGCACTGAGCGGATGCGTTGCGGCGGCAACCAGCAATTTTGCCCCTCCGGTCATCAGCTTGACGGATCGTGCCGGCAATCCGCCCGCACAAACTCTCGACAACGGCCTGGCGGTGTTGAACCTCTATATCGATACTTACCGGCAGAAGGCGAACCGGCTGAGCAATGGCCGCCAGTTGTTCGACGTTCCGGCGATCGTTTCCGGCGTTGGCGGGGCCACCGCCATGGCACTGGGCGCGAATGCCGATGTCGCCATCGGTACCGGCGCATTCTCGGCGCTGTCGGCAGCCGGAAAGGGCTATTACACGCCAAATGAGCGTGCGGCGGCCTATTATGATGCAGTTTCCGCGCTCGTCTGCGTCCAGCAGGAGGCCATCGGGCTCAACATTGCGCCCCCGAAGCCCGAACGCGACGCCACAAGTCCGGTGGTCGACAAGATCAGAACGATGAAGAACAGCGGCGGCACGCTGACCGTGTCCGAAGACACACGCGCCTACCTCCTGCTCCGCAATGGTGCGCTGAAGGTCGAAAACCGCCTCCAGCAGCGCCTTTCGTCCAAGGGCAAGCTTCCCGATGCGGAGGCGCTCGCGGCTCTGGTCGGCCAATACCAGAAGAAGAAGGAGGAAACGGCAAACAATCTCCGGGCAGAAGAAAACAAAGGTGTTCCGTTTGATGGCAATCAGAGCCAGCTGTTCCAGCTCAGGCTCGAGGCGCTCGCGCCCAAGATTGATATCTGCGTGCTGAAGGCTGGCTGACGCCAGCGGCAATTGACCGTCTTCCGTTCCAGCGCTTCATTCTCCCCGTCCGGGGAGGAAGGCTCATGCTCAACACGATTGCCACCGTCGCCAATATCTTTGCGTCATGCGCCGTAGTGCTGACGCTGGTGTTCATCGGCATCCAGCTGAAGCAGAACGCGGAGCTGACCCGGATGGCCGCCGCGCAGACCTCGGCCCAGCTCCTGTCCACCAATCTCGGGCGCATCATCGAGAATGGCGACCTCGCCGAACTGATCACCAAGGAAGGCGCGCCGGATTGCTGGAACCGTGCCGAGCGTCTGCGGGTCACGAACTTCCTGTCCGCCTCGTTCCGCCATTTCGAGGTGCTGCACACGCACCGCCGTTTCGGCGTGTTTGAGGAAGAGCTGTGGGTCGGCACCGAAGCCCGCCTTCGCGACAGCCTTTCCACGCCGACGATCCGCGAATGGTGGCAGGAATCGAAGCCCTTCTACGCACGGAGCTTCGCCGCCTATGTCGACAGGATCGCCGCGGAAATGGAAGCGCTGGAGCGTGGCGAAGGCGCAGGGATCTGAGCGCCGGCTGACCATTCCGCGCTGGATCAAAATCCCGCATTCTTTGCCTGCCGGAATCGCCCGGATACCGTGTAACGACGGGTATGGGCGAGGAATCGGCCTTCCCCCTTCAACTTAGTCCGGCCAGTCCCTGAACAGGCCGAATTTGACGTTGGTCACCATCGCATTCGCCGTGAAATGCAGCTCGTCAATCTCGCCCTCCCGGGCCGCGGCCGCGCGGAAGGCCGTGTCGAGCTGGGCAAGGTCCCGCGTCTCGATCATGATGTGGAACTCGCGGATGGTATCCGGGCGGAGGCCCAGCTTGCAGCGCATCATCCGCCAGGCCTCGATCCGCCCGTCTGCCTGCATCCGGTCCAGGAAGTCCGGCAGCGCCTTCGCAAACGCCTGCTCGTCCGTTCCGGGCTTCAGGTCGAACCAGATGTGATAGATGTCCATTGCAACTCGCTCGCAATTCAGTTTGCCGGATCGGCTCGTCTTCTATACGTGAGTCTGCATGGCCGCGACCCCCGCCCTGTCGGTGATCATTCCCTTCTTCAATGAAGAAGGAAACGTGCACCCCGTGCTCGACGAGGTGCATGAACAGCTCGCCGCCATCCCGTTCGAGGTCATCTGCATCAATGACCAGTCCTCCGACAGAACCGGCGAGGAACTTGCCGAGGCGAAGTCGAAACGTCCGGCCACGATTATCGTGTTCAATCACGTTCGCCGGTGCGGCAAGTCGGCGGCTCTGTTTACCGGCCTCCGGGCCGCACAGGGAAGCTGGATCCAGCTTCTGGATGGAGATGGCCAGAACGACCCGGCCGACACCGCCCGGCTCTGGCAGCAGATTATTGCGCCCGGTGCCCCGCCCCGGCTCGGCATCATTGCGGGCCGGCGCAACAGCCGCAACGATTCCGGCTTCAAATGGGTGCAGTCGCGCGTCGCCAACGGGGTCCGCCGCTTCGTGCTGCAGGATGACGCGACCGACACCGGCTGCGGCTGGAAGCTGGTCCGCACCGAGGCCTTCCGCGAGCTTCCCTATTTCGCCTCGATGCACCGCTTCCTGCCGGCGCTGATCAAGCGGGCCGGCTGGGACGTACACGAGGAACTCGTGAACGACCGCCGGCGCCTGGGCGGGACGTCGAAATACGGCTTCCTCGACCGGCTGGGCGCCGGGATGTTTGACCTTGCCGGCATGTTCTGGCTGGTCCGCCGCGGCGGCTACGGCGTCGCCCACGAATGGGACGACCCGAGAGCCGGCTGAGCGTTCCGGACCTCTCGCATTTCATCCGGACCTGTTCCGGACCGTATCCGGTCCGCTTCCGGTCCATGTCCGGTCCTTTATCCGGACCGGTCAATGCGCGCCTGTTCCGCACCTGTCCGACGGGCGGGCCTGCCTGCTGTGCACCTAATCCTTGTTGCTGCCGGGGCGCGCCTTGCCCCGCATGGCGGGCGGCATGCTGCGATCGTCCCGTGACGCAGGGGGCGGCGTGGATGCCCTCGGTGCCGGGGCCGGTGGCGGGGTGGAAGCACGCGGCTGAGGCGCAGGCGGCGGCGTGAAGGCCGGGCGGGCCGGGGCCACATCGCGCCGGGCATCACGCTGGATAGCCGGCGCTGCACGGCCGGGTTGGACCGCGGGTGCCATACGGCGAGCCGGTGGCTCGACGCGCGAAGGCTGGACCGCAGGCACGTCACGGCGCACCTGCGGCGGCGCCGTCCGCGCCGGAGGGCTCACCGGCTGGCGAAGGGAGGGCGGCATGCTGCGGCGCGCCACGTCGCGGTCGACCGGGGCTGGGCGGGAGGTCCGGTCGGGGGCGATGGCCGGCGCGGACCGGCGCGGCTGCGTCAGGTCCGTGGGGGCTGGCCTCGCCGGAGCCGGCGCCACATCCCGGCGTGCGTCACGCCCGACGGCACCGTCATTGCTGCGTCCCGCATTGCCGCGGAACGCAGGCGTTCCCGGCAGGCCTCCGGCAAGGTCTCGATCCGAACGCGCCGGGCGAGGGGTCGCCGTGCGCGGGGCCGTGACGGCGGGTGGAGCAATTGCTGCAGGTGC
The DNA here is from genome assembly GCA_020638455.1 of Hyphomonas sp. Taxonomy (GTDB): domain Bacteria; phylum Pseudomonadota; class Alphaproteobacteria; order Caulobacterales; family Hyphomonadaceae; genus Hyphomonas. The sequence goes on from JACKIK010000001.1 coordinate 993,291, forward strand.
CGTGCCGGTCACCGGTGCGAGGCCGGCGCCCGGGCGCGACCCACCGCGCCCGTCTCGCGGACGATCGCCCGGGCCGCCGGTGCGGCGACCATCACGTCCGTCACGCCCGCCCCGGTCACCAGGTCCAGGACCGTCCCAGCCCGGATGCCCGGTGCTGCCGACAGGACGGATCGAGGAGATGTTGTCGTTGAGGCGGAGGCCGTTCAGCCGGTTCACCGAGGCATCGATGATCTGGCAGTTGCCGCGGAAATTCGCATCGGTGCAGACTTCCCACTGGCCCGAGCGGATATTGATCGAGGACACATTGTCGTTGAACCGGTAGCGGCTGAGGTCCGCAATGCCCCGGTTAAGACCAAAGGAGGCGCCTCGGCCGTTCGAGTCGACATACAGCGTCACGGCCCCGTCGCGGGCACCATAATGGCCGCGCAACGGCGGCAGTTCGCGCCTGTAATAGCCGCTGGAATAGCCCCTGTAGCCGCTTGAGTAGCCATAGGCGCCTGTCCAGCCAAACCCATACGGATCGTAGCCAAGCCGCGGATCGTAGTAGCCGTAGCGCAGATAGTCCGGGGAATAGCCATAGTGGGTGATGCTGATGCCGCTCGAAACACCGTAGCCGTAACGGTAGTCGTCATAACCGTAGCGCTGGCTGTCGACGTAGCGGATATAGCCATTGCGGTCCCGCACGAACATCAACCCGTGTTCGGCTTCCGTATATTCCAATACAGGACGCACAGATGAAACCTCGCGGTTCATGCCGAACCAGCCAAGGTCCGGCACGTCATAGCGCAGGAACACGCAGCGCCCGGTGAAATCGCTGTTTTCGCAGACCTCCCATTGCCCGGCCAGCACCGCGACAGAGCGCGCGCGGTCGTTGAAGGCCAGCGCCGGCAGGGCGTCGATGGGGTCGTAGATCTCCCGCGCCTCGCCGGTGAAATTCTCGCCGCTATAGAGTATCAGCGCCGGCTGGTCCTGATAATTGCCCTGATAGGCAGGATCTCCGTAGGCAGGATCCTGATAACCGGCCTGGTAAGCCGTCTGGGCAAAGGCCGAGCCTGTGATAAGGGCCGGTACCGCAAGGGCGGCGCTGAGGCGGAGAATTTTCTTCAGCATGACGCAGTCTTTCTGTCAGTCTTGTACCTGTTTATGACAGGTCCAAGCTGAACCGTGCGCAACACCTTGTTAGGAATCATCTATTCCGGCGTTTCAGCGGTGTCGTCACCGCCGAGCCAATCGTCGAGGCTGGCAATGACGAGACGCCCGGCGGCAAGATCCACCACCGGGACATCCGCTTCGGTAAAGGGCACCATGACGCTGCCGCCGCTGGTGAGCGTGATCTCGAGCAGGTCGCCGGCGCCGAAATCATGGACCGCGCGCACCTTGCCGGCCGGCACCATGCCGCCGGCGAAAACCTCGAGGCCGACGAGGTCGTCGATATAGAATTCATCTTCGTCCACGGCTGGCAGCATCGTGCGCGGCACGTGCAGCAGTGTACCGCGCAGGCCGTCCCAGTCTTCCTTCTGCTTCTGTTCCCTGGGGCGGACGATGAAATGGTCCTTTCCCGGTCGCGCAGACATTGGCGTGAGTACCGCATTCCCTGCCGCGTCGAGCAGCGGCCCATAGCCGAACATGGCTTCAGGATCGGCTGTCAGGCTCTTCACGCGGACCTCGCCGCGAACGCCATGGGCGCCCTTGAGGACGCCCACCACGATCAGCCTGTTCGGATCACCTGCTATCATGCCGCCTTCTGTAGCGGCGCGGCGGCCAAGGGCAAGCGCCGTCAGCGGCGCCCGTCATAGCGGCGGATGGACGAGATATTGTCGTTCATCCGCATCTGACGGAGATCGCCCTCGCCACGGCTCAGAACTTCGCAGCGCCCCTGATAATTCGCATGCTCGCAGACGAGCCAGGTGCCGCCAGTCACCAGGAAGGAGCTCGCCCGGTCGTTGAAGCGGTAATTGGCGAGGTCCGGAACGTCGGAGCTGATCTCCACCGGCTGGCCACGCCCCGCCGTATCCGGGAACAGGACGAGACTGCCGCCCCAGCTGCCATTCCAGGCGCCCGGTTGGCGGTAGCCGCCCTGTCCATAATTTCCGTAGCCGGACCTGTCGGCATATCCGCTCCCATAGCCGGCTGGCCGCAGCGACGAGATATTGTCGTTGAGCCGCCAGTCGGCGAGGCGCGGCGTGCTGGTATCGATGATTTCGCAGCGGCCGCGGAAATTCGCATCCGTGCACACCTGCCATGCGCCGGACCGGATGGTGATGGACGAGGCCCGGTCATTGAAGCGCAGCCGGGCGAGGTCCGGCACGGCGCCGTCAATCTGGATGCCCTGCCCGGAATAGCCCGCATTGCTGTACAGCACCGCGCCGCCATAGCCGCCCTGGTTTCCATAGGCACCATAGTCGCCCTGGCCCTGATAACGGCCGGGGCCATGATCGGCGGCGGCGGGCAGGGCGAGGGCGGCAAGACCGGCGGCAGCGAGCAGGCCGGTGCGAAGGGAAGCGATGGTCAGCATGACGGTCTCCTTTCGGGAACGGCGTCATCCTATGCATGCCATCTGAACAGGGGCGGGCCCGGCTGTTGTGCAGGGTTCAGCTGCGCAACGAAAAGCCGGCGCCCGACGGGGCACCGGCTCATCCGTATCCTGACGGGACGCGCAGAGCGCCTATTCGGAAGCGGCTTCCTCGGCCGGGGCTTCTTCAGCCGGGGCGGCAGCGGCTTCGGCCATGGCGGCGGCCTTGTCGGCACGCTCTTTCGCGCGCTCCTGGGCTTTCTTGCCGGGCTCGCCCTTCTTGGGGTTGTTGCCGTGGGCCCAGGTCGCCACGGCCTTACCGTCGACTTCGATGTGCGACAGGAAGCGGGCGACGCGGTCCGTCGGCTGTGCGCCCTTGCGGAGCCAGTCGGCGGCCTTGGCGGCATCGACCTTCACGCGGCTTTCCGAATCCTTCGGAAGGCGCGGATCATAGGTGCCGATCTTTTCGATGAAACGGCCATCACGCGGCGCGCGGGCGTCGGCGACGACGATCGAATAGAAGGGGCGTTTCTTGGACCCGCCGCGGGCGAGTCGGATCTTGAGGGCCATGGGGTTGTCTCCTGTGGGTCTGGCGTCTCGGGAATGCTTAGAACTGGTCGGCCTCGTGGCCGCGGATCTGCTCATGATGGCGGATCACTTCCGCCACGATGAAATTGAGGAATTTCTCGGCGAAGGCCGGGTCGAGACCCGAATCCTGTGCCATCTGGCGAAGCCGTTCGATCTGGCGGGCTTCGCGGTCTTTGTCCGCAGGCGGCATATTGTGCAGCGCCTTCAGCTTGCCGACTTCCTGGGTCAGCTTGAAGCGCTCGGCCAGCGTGTGCACGAGGATCGCATCGAGATTGTCGATGCTGGCGCGGAACTGGTTCAGCTGGAACAAAGCGAGGGTACGGTCGGTGTCGTTCATTTCTTCTTCCCTCCGAGGCCCGGCAAGCCACCGAGGCCGGGTGGCAGGGCGGGACCGCCAAGACCGGGCAGTCCGCCCGGCATCGCCTGTCCGCCCATCCTGGCAAGATCGTCCGGGGACAGACCGGCCGCCTGCGCGGCGCCGAGCAGGTTCTTCATGCCACCCTTGGTGCGCATCTTCTTCATCATGCCGGCCATCTGCTGGTGCATCTTCAGCAGCTTGTTCACGTCCTGCACGGAGGTTCCGGAACCGGCCGCAATCCGCTTGCGGCGCGAAGCGTTCAGCAGCGCAGGCTTGCGGCGCTCGGCTTTCGTCATGGAGGAAATGATCGCCTCCTGGCGTTTCAGGATATTGTCATCGAGATTGGCCGCCGCCATGGCCTGCTTGGCCTGTCGTGCGCCCGGCATCATGCCCATCAGGCCGCCAAGGCCGCCCATGCGCTGCATCTGCTTCAGCTGGTCAGCCAGATCGTCGAGATCGAATTCGCCTTTCTTCAGCTTTGCGGCCATGCGCTCTGCTTTTTCGGCGTCCATCTGCTCGGCGGCCTTTTCGACCAGCGAGACAATGTCGCCCTGCCCCAGGATGCGGCCGGCAACGCGCTTGGCATCGAACGCGTCGAGCCCGTCCAGCTTTTCGCCGACACCCAGGAATTTGATCGGCAGGCCGGTCACCGCGCGCATGGACAGCGCCGCACCGCCGCGGCCGTCGCCATCCATCCGTGTCAGGACGAGACCCGTCAGCGGCAGCCGTTCATGGAAACGCCGCGCAGTTTCGACGGCGTCCTGACCGGTCAGGGCGTCGGCGACCAGCAGGGTTTCCTGCGGCTTCGCGATCTCCGCAATCTCGGCCGCTTCGGTCATCATCTGCTCGTCGATCGATGTCCGGCCCGCGGTGTCGAGGAAGAGGACATCATAGCCGCCGATCTTCGCGGCGTTCAGCGCACGCCGGGCAATGTCCACCGGCAGCTGGCCCTGGATGATCGGCAGGGAGCTGACATTCTCGCCGCACTGGTCGGCAAGGATCGCAAGCTGCTCCATGGCCGCCGGGCGGCGCACGTCGAGCGAGGCGAGCAGGACTTTCTTGCGGCCCTTCTCGGCAAGCCGCTTTGCAAGCTTGCCGGTCGTCGTCGTCTTGCCGGAGCCCTGCAGGCCCGCCATCATCACAACGGCCGGCGGGCTGTCGATTCGCAGGCTCGTGTCGGCCTCTTCCCCGCCCAGCATGTCGACAAGGCCATCGTAGACGATCTTGACCACCTGCTGGCCGGGCTTCACGGAACGGATGACTTCCTCGCCGACGGCCCGGGTCTTCACCTTGTCGATGAAGTCCTTGACCACCGGCAGGGCGACGTCGGCCTCCAGCAGCGCCACGCGGATTTCGCGCAGCGCTTCCGACACATCCTTGTCCGAGAGCGCGCCGCGCCCCGTCAGGCTGTCGAATATGCCGCCGAGGCGTTCGCTGAGAGCGTCAAACATTCCGTTGCTCCTTGTGCCGTCTGCCAGGTTGCCCTGACATGGGCGCTCATTGCATTCAGCGCAAAGCCCGAAAGCCCCGCTGAGCGAGACTTCGCCGGGCGGGGGGCCTCGCTGTCCTCTCAGGAACGGTCAAGGCGCGCTTCTTGGATTGCGCAGATTTCGCGCGCCTAAAGCATGTGGGGGACGCGGCGTCAAGCCAGCTGCATCTGCCGGATCCGGTCCTGCAACAGCAGCGTGGCCGCCTTGATCTCGTCGCCGACGAGTGACAGCACGGCGATATCGGACCAATTTCCGCTGGCCGAACGGACAAAGCTGCGCAGCACGCCTTCCTGGCGCGCCCCGAGACGCTCGACTGAACGTATGGCCCGCTCATTCTCGGTCGGCAGGTAATATTCCACCCGGCGGATACGCACGGCCAATGCCCGTTCCAGCAGGGCCAGCTGCGTTGCCGGAACGATCACGGTGCCCCGCAGGTCCGGCGGATGCCAGATGAAGTTTATTCCCAGCCGCCGGTGCAGGCGCGAGACATTTTCATAGGCCGCCAGTCCCGCGAACTGGCCGGTCGACTTGTCGAACACGACGAACGGCACGAATTCGTCCGTCTGCCCTGCGGCCAGACAGGTATCGACATAGGAATCGAAGCTCGTGCCGGTCGAGATGACCGGCAGCCATTCCCACATCGACTCGGTCGCCTCGGACTGCCGGATCGTCTCCCGATGCGTTTCCTTCAGCACGTCGAGCCGCACGAGGTCGTTTTCGAGGGCAGGCTTGTGGAGCTTCATGCCGCAAAGGGTCTCACGGATCGGCCTTTAGACAAGCCCTCCGCAAAGAAAAATCCGCGTTCCACAAAAGAACGCGGATTTATGGAGTTCTGATTTGGTACTTATTCCAATGCGGGGGCCGGGAACAACTTCTCGCTGAGATAGGTGAATTCCAAAGCGGTACGCTTGGCGCGCTCCGTCTGGTTCGCCGCCGCCGCGTGGCCTCCGTCGATGTTCTCATAATAGAGGAAGGGCAGGCCGGCCGCCTCGAACTTCTTCGCCATTTTCCGCGCGTGGCCGGGATGGACCCGGTCATCCTTCGTCGAGGTCACGAAGAAAGGTTCCGGATAAGGCTTTGACGCATCGAAATTCTGGTAGGGCGAGATCGTCTCCAGGAAAGCCCGCTCCTCCGGCACGTCCGGGGAGCCGTATTCATCGACCCACGACGCCCCCGCCAGCAACAGGTGATAGCGAAGCATGTCCAGCAACGGCACCTGCACGACGACCGCGTTCCACAGGTCCGGCCGCTGGTTCAGCATCACGCCCATCAGCAGGCCGCCATTCGACCCGCCCATGATACCCAGATGCTCCGGGCTCGTGACACCGGAGGCAACAAGGTCCTCGCCCACGGCGATGAAGTCGTCATAGATGCGCTGGCGATTCTGTTTCAGGCCCGCCTGGTGCCATTCCGGGCCGAATTCGCCGCCGCCCCGGATATTGGCGAGCACATAGGCGCCGCCGCGCTCCAGCCACAGCCGACCGGTCACCGGGCTGTAGGCCGGGTTCATCGACACCTGGAAGCCGCCATAGCCGTAGAGCAGTGTCGGCGTGGTACCATCGCGCGGGATGTCCGCCTTGCTGACAAGGAAATACGGGATCTTCGTGCCGTCCTTCGACGTCGCGAAGTGCTGCTCCACCTTCAGGCCGCTGGCATCGAACTTCGCGGGCAGGCTCTGCAGGGTCGTCACCTCGCCGGTCGCCGGGGCGTATTCGAGGAGCGAATCCGGGGTCAGGAAGTCCTCGTAATTTAGGAACACTTCGGTCTCCCGGTCGCTGGCGAAGGCGATACTGGTCTGCCCCTTGCCCGGCAGGGCCACGGGCTGGATCGTCCAGCCCGTCTCGCCCGGTTCGGCGCGCATCACCTGGCCGACGGCCGTGTCGGACACCGCCAGCAGCAGTGCGCCCTTTGCAATGCTTGTCCCTTCCAGCGCCTGCGCGGCATTCGGATGGAAGACGAGCTCCACCGTCGGCAGGGTCCGGTCCTTAAGGAACGCCTCGACATCGAAGGCGACGAGATCGCCGGACCGGAACGTGGTCTCCTGCCCTTCGGGCGCCCAGTCTTCCTGAAGAGAAACGAGGAATTTGCCCTGATAAATGCCTTCTGGTGTCGATTTCAACGGAATTGGCCACCGCACCGGATCGGCCTCGCCCTCCGGGAACCAGAAATATTTCGACGTGAAGAACGTCTCGGCCTCGACGGCGCCCTGCAGGATGCGACCGTCTTCCAGCTCCAACGTCATCGGCCAGACGCCGACATCCTTCTGGTTTCCGCGGAAGATTTCCGTAGCACCCTCAAGCGGCGTACTGCGTTGCCAGCGCTTCACGACGAAAGGATAGCCCGACTCCGTGATCGTCCCGTCGCCCCAGTCGGTCGCGATCAGCAGCGCATCCGGACCCGCCCAGGCAGCGCCCTGCTTCGCTTCTGAGGTCACAAATCCGCCGTCGACAAAGCTTTTCGTCTGCAGGTCGAACTCGCGCTGGATCACCGCGTCCTTGCCGCCGTCCGACAGGGAAACCATGCATCTGTATTCGGACGAACCCCTGGGTGCGAAGCAATTGGCGCCTTTGTAGACCCAGTTCTTGTCTTCATCCGCCGATAGCTTGTCGAAGTCGACAATCGTCTCCCACTCCGGGTTGCCGCCGCGATAAGAGGCACGCGGTGTGCGCCGCCACAGGCCACGCACATTCACATCATCCTGCCAGAAGTTGTAGACGAGGCCCGATCGAACCGAGCCATAGGCGATGCGCTCCTTCGAATTCAGCGCGTCCAGTGCCGCAGCCTCGAATGTCGCATAGCGCGGGTCGGCCTGCAGCTGTTCCAGCGTGCGGGCATTCTGCTTCCGCACCCAATCCAGCGCCTGCTCACCCTCGACCTCTTCCAGCCAGAGATAGGGGTCGTCCTCGGTTGCCGCCGTGGCGGGGGCCGCTTCGGCTGGCGTCTGCATCTCTGCCAATTGTGTCTCCGGTGTCTTTGTCGTGCTGCACGCCGCCAGGACGACTGCGCTCAGGATGAGAGATATACTGCGCATGGTGGTTCCTGTTGTTCCCTGCCCGCCTCCGGCGCGCCGATTCCCGCTCGCGCCCTGCCGCCCGACACTTCATACTGGCCATCCTGCATCAGGCAACCTCAGGAAGGACCGTCATGCCCGCCGCACGCAGCACACGCTACGCGGCCCTGTTGCGCGCCGTGAATGTCGGCGGCACCGGCAAGCTGGCAATGAGCGACCTCAGGGCGATGTGCGAGTCGCTCGGTTTCGAAGGCGTGCGCACCTATATCGCCAGCGGCAATGTCGTATTCCGCAGCCCTGATCCGGAAGCCGCGGTCCGGGCAACACTGGAGTCGGAACTCGAATTGTACGCCGGCAAACCGGTTGGCGTGCATGTTCGCACCGCCGACGAGCTGGCCGACGTCCTTCGGCGCAATCCGTTCCCGGACAAACCGCCCAACCGAACCGTCGCCCTGTTCATGGACGGGCAGCCGGACGCCGCCTTCGTGTCGGCAATCCGGAATGTCGCCGATGAAGACATCCGCCCCGGCAAGCGCGAGCTGTTCATTCATTATCCGAACGGCCAAGCCGACACGAAACTGCATTTTCCCGCGGGATTCAGCGGCACGGGGCGCAACATGAACACCGTCGCCAAACTGGCAGAGCTTGCGGCTGCGCTCTAATTTCCCCAACGGTCCAGGCGTTCGAAGGTCACACTCTGCACGATCACGGCGCGCGACTTGTCGGGCACCACGGGCCGGATGGCAAAGTAATCGACGCCCTGCTCGCCCTCCGCAACCGGCACATTGTAGTCGAAACTGTAGTCCTGGAAGCCCGGCGCGAGATCGAACTCGGTCCAGCCGGACTCCCCGACCCGACCCGCGGAATAGTTCGCCTCCATCTGCATCGCGCCGTGATCGTCGGCCGGGCGGGCCCGCACGGTGCACCGGACGGTATAACCGGAGAACTGGACTTCGATGTCGCCGGCAAGGCGGAAGTGCGGACCGAGCTCCGGCGCGTCATTGAGCACGCCGGCATCCGCTTCGATATACAGGGCGTAGCCGTCCGGCCCCTTCTGCAGGCGCGTCGTCGCATCGCCGCCGGCGATCACCTTGTTGAGGTAAGGCCCTTCGATCGTGATGCGGCTGTAGTCGCGGCCGTTCCCGGCCACGGCGCCTTCCGGCAGGCGGCCAAATCCCGGCGCCAGCGCCAGCATCACCATGCCGGCTGCCAGGACCAGGGCAAGCGGGAAGAAAAGCCGGTCTTTCATGCCTGTTCCTTCAGTCCTCCCGCGCCATGCGAGGCCGCTGGCCAATCCGCCGCGCTCCTGTTAGCAGGTGGCCAACGGGCTTGGCGAGCGGCTTTCGCCACCGCATCTGCTAAGGGGTTTGCGCTTCATGTCAAAATCCGCTTTGAAACGCAGGGCTCAGGAAGCGCGGCACTGGCTGATGGACGCCTGCTTCCCGCTCTGGTCGGAGCGCGGGATCGGCGCCAACGGCCTGTTCCTCGAATCGCTCGGCATGGACCACCAGCCTGCCCCGGCCGACACGGTGCGCGTGCGCGTGCAGGCGCGGCAGACCTATGTCTTTTCGGAAGCCCTGCGCATGGGCTGGAAGCCCGACACGGCCACCCAACACATTGCCATGGGCCTTGCGGCCATGACCGGGCCCTGCCGGCGTCCCGACGGCCTTGTCGGACGGGTGCTCGATACGTCCGACGCCCGCCTTCGCGACGACAAGCCGGATCTCTACGACACGGCCTTTGTCCTCTACGCGCTTGCCGAAGCAAGCCGGGCGCTTGGCGGCGACGAGGATGCGCGTGCAACGGCGAATTCCATTCTCGATGCGGTCGACCGGGACATGCGCAACCCCGAAGGCGGCTATCTCGAATCCCTCCCGCCCGGACCTCAACGCCACCAGAACCCGCACATGCACCTGTTCGAGGCCTGCCTGGCCCTGCACCAGGCCGACCCTTCGGCGGGTCATCTCGCCCGCGGTGAAGCGATCCTCGATCTTTTCAGCACCTATTTCACGGCGGGCGCCGGCGGCGTGCTGGGAGAGCATTTCGAGCGCGGCTGGGGCCAACCAGGCGGACGTGATGCCGACATCGTCGAGCCCGGCCACCAATTCGAATGGGTCTGGCTGCTGCATGCGTACGGGCGCCTCTCGGGAGCAAGCGTGTTGCCGGCGGCGCAGACACTTTACAGCTTCGCCTGTTCCACACTGGATGCCGGCGGGCGGGCCGTTCAGGAAGTCAGCCGTTCGGGCATGGTCGAGGATGGGTCGCGCCGCACCTGGCCGCAGACCGAAGCGCTCAAGGCGCATCTTGCCCGCTTCGAGGCGACCGGGGACGAAAAGATCGCAGCGGCGGCCTGCCGCAGTTTCGATGTGCTGATGGACGAGTATCTCACCCCCGAAGGGGGCTGGATCGACTGCTATGATGCAGAGGGAAAGCCGACGGCCCATCTGATGCCGGCCTCGACCGGCTACCATGTGGTGCTTGCCTTCGCCGACCTCATGCGCGTCATGGGCGCTTGAAGCCGGACCGGATTGGGCCGAAAAGGCCACCAGAATTGCAAAAGGACTACGATTTCGATGCCAAAGCTCGCCCTCGTCCGCCACGGACAGTCTGCCTGGAACCTCGAGAACCGCTTCACCGGCTGGTGGGACGCCGACCTGACCGAGAAGGGTGAGGCCGAAGCCCGCAAGGCCGGCCAGCTGCTGAAAGGTGTCGATGCGGACTTCCGTGCCGCATTCACCAGCGTCCAGACCCGTGCCATCCGCACGCTGTGGCTGGCGCTGACGGAAATGGGCCGCGCCTGGATCCCGGTGGAAAAGGCCTGGCAGCTGAACGAGCGGCACTATGGCGGCCTGACCGGGCTCAACAAGGCCGAAACCGCGGAAAGGCACGGCGAGGAACAGGTCCATGTCTGGCGCCGCTCCTATGACGTTCCGCCGCCGCCGCTGGATCGAAGCAGCGACTACGACCTCTCGTCCGATCCGCGCTATGCGGGCGTGGACGTCCCGGCGACGGAGAGTCTCAAACTCACGCTCGAACGCGTCCTGCCCTACTGGGACGCGAAAATCGCCCCGGTCCTACGATCCGGGACCGATGTCATGATTGCCGCCCATGGCAATTCGCTGCGCGCGCTGGTGAAGCACCTGTTCGACGTGCCGGATGAGTCCATTACAGGGATTGAGATCCCGACGGGGAATCCACTCCTGATCGACCTCGACGAAAACCTGAAGCCCATTGCCGTTCACTATCTGGATTCAGATCGCGCCCAAACGCTGCCGGCCCTGCCATGAGCCGGCGCCGCGACCGGCGGATGATGGGCCGGGCCCTGGCGCTCGCCCGCCTCAACCAGGATATGACCGGGGTCAACCCGTCGGTCGGATGCGTCATACTTGATCCCGACGGACACATTGTCGGCGAAGGCGTGACAGGGATCGGCGGCCGCCCACATGCCGAGGAAATCGCACTGGATATTGCAGGAAGCGCGGCTGATGGCGGCACTGCATATGTGACGCTCGAGCCCTGCCGCGAACGCTCGCAAGGGGGCAGGTCCTGTTCCACCCGCCTGATGGACGCCGGCATCGCGCGCGTTGTCTGCTCGGTCCTCGATCCGCACCCGGTTGCCAATGGCGGCATCCTGCGCCTGCGTGATGCCGGAATCCGGGTCGATGTCGGCCTCCGCCGCCATGACGCCGCACGCCTCTATGGCGCCTTCTTTGCCAGCATCACCTAGCCGGGGAACGGCCCAGCCTGCTTCACGATCGTCTCGTAGAAGGCCAGCGAGTCGCGCTGGAACACGGACTTGGTGAACTGGGCCTCGTAGGAGGCGCGCCCGCCCGCGACCAGTTTGGCCGCCAACGCCTTGTCCGAAATCACCGCTGAAAGCGCCTTCGCGAGCGAATCCGGGTCATTTTTGGGTATCAGAAGGCCATTTTCGCCGTCCTTCACATAGGCGGCCGGCCCTACGGCATCGGCGGCAACCAGCGGCCGGCTGGCCGCCCAGGCGTCTACCGTGACGGTTCCGAAGGGCTCGTAGCGCGACGGGAAGGCCACCACATCGCAGGCCGCCAGCAGCGCCCCGCGGTCGTTGCGCCAGCCGAGGAACCGGACACGGTCGCCCAGGCCAAGGCGCGCGCAGTGCGCTTTCAGCTCGGCTTCGAGTGGCCCTTCGCCAGCGATCCAGACATACAGGCCGGGCACGTTCGCCGTAGCATCCAGCAGCGTATCCAGTCCCTTTTTCTCGTGCAGGCGCGCCAGCGACAGCGCGACAGGCGCGTCCGCCGGCGTATCGAGGCTCGCCCGGTCGACCGGGTCAGCGCCCTCGAAATCGGCATAGGTGTGGATGATCGCGGACCGGTCGTCGGCCACGCCCTGCTCACGGATGTGCCGCAACAGATCAATCGTCAGACCGATATGCCATTCGCAATTCGCGAACCGGGCGAGTTTGTAATAGCCGCCATACCAGCCGATCTGGCGGGAACGGTACTCCTTCGGCGCGAACTGCCCGGCCCGGCCCATCCAGTACTCGATCACATCCGGCCGGAATGTCCGGATCGCCTCGCCCAGAACCCGCCGGGTCGGGAAGGGCCAGGCATTGTTGAAGGCAGCGACATCGACGCCGATCCCGGCCTCGCGGAAGCGGCGGATGCGGAACGCGTTATCGGGGCGCGTCACGACGTGCTGTTCCAGCTCCGTTTCGGCTAGCGCCAGCACCGATTCCAGCATGATGTTTTCCGCCCCGCCTTCGGGGGCGCCGGCCATGACGTGCATCACGCGCATGGGGTCTCCTTCCTGTCCGGTCAGATCGTCTCGCCTCGCGCATACAGACATCCCCGCCCGGCGGCAAATGCCCGCCTGCAGCACCGGCTGCCTGCGGCGGTTTCACCCGCCGCGAATGCGCGCTCGCGGGACCTTTCCGGAACTCGCCCAGAGAGGGAAATGTCTTCCAAAAACAAGGTCATTACGTATACGCAATGTTAGGCGCGGTTCTTGCGTTGCCGAGGGCAGTGTCCCGTCTTGAGGCGGGGCAGGTGTAATCAGAATTGAAAACCTAATCAGGGCCAAGGGGCCACAAGGGGAAGGTGGAATGAAAATCAAAGCAAGCCTGATGGCTGTGAGTGTGCTGGCTGCGGCCGCATTCCCGCTCGCCATGAACGCTCAGGAAAGCGAGCGCTACAATCCGCGCGGCGACGCGGCGTCGACCGTGCTGTCGCAATCGGAAATCGACGACCTCATCGCGCAGGCACGCAATTCCGGCGTCAACGTCTCCGGCGCGGCCGATGTGCGCTATGTCGGCGGCTCCGACACCGCCGTCGAAACCGTCCAGTGCTGCGAGAACGTCCAGGAGCAAGTCGAAGAGCGCACGGAAGTCCAGGAATCGGAAGTGGCCGTTCCGGCCGTCACCGAGCGTGACGTGATCCAGCCGATCCAGCGCACGCTGATCCAGCCGGTCGAGCGCCGCGTGCCGCAGGGCACGAAGGAAACCGTCACCGAAGACATGAAATACGAAGAGAACCGCCTGCCGGTTCGTGTCGAACGTGATGCTGTTCCGGCCGTCACTGAAACGGTTATCCCGCAGGAAACCACCCAGACCCGCGAAGAAGTCACCGAGTCGACCTATGACGTCATCGGCCACCGTGAAATCATCCAGCCGGTCGAGCGTACCGTGGTTGTGCCGGTCCAGCGCCGCATCACCCGCCCGCGCATCGAAACGGTCACCAACGAAACCCGCTACGAGACCCGGACCGCTCCGGTTCAGGTCCAGACGGTCGCCGTCCCGCAGGTCACCGAAACCGTGATCCCGCAGGTCACGGAGGAAACCCGCGAAGAAGTCACCGAAGTGCCGGTCCCCTACGTGGCCGAGCGTGACGTAATCCAGCCGATGACCCGCACGACCATCCAGCCCGTCGAGCATCAGATCCTCAAAGGCACGAAGGAAACCGTCACGGCCGATACGCAGTACACCGAAGAGCGTCTGCCGGTCCGCGTCGAAACCCAGCCGGCCCCGGCCGTCACTGAGAACACGACGGAGCAGGTGACCGAGCGCACGGTTCTGGAAGTCTCGGATGTCTACATCGACCAGGTCACGCGCAATGTGATCCAGCCGGTCGTGATCACGACGATCCAGCCGATCGAGCGCCAGGTGCTGCAGGCCCAGAAGGAAACGGTCACCAATCCCGTCCAGTACGAGGAGCAGCGCCTCCCCGTCCGCGTCGAGGATGCCATGATCCCGGATACGCAGGTGAACTACATCCCGCAGGTCACCGAGCAGTCCCGCGAAGAGCACTCCGAGAGCTACTTCGAGGCCGTCACCCAGCGTGACATCATCCAGCCCATCGTCCGCACGCTGATCCAGCCGGTGGAAATCCGCCGCCCGAACGTGACGACGGAAACGGTCACCGCTCCGACCCGCTATGAAACGGTCCGCGCATCGCTCGTGGTCCTGAACATCGGCGGCGACTGCGTCTGCTCCGGCGGCACGGTCGAAACCAAGGTCGACAACTGCGACTGATCCAACTCGCGCGCCGGGGTGCCTACCCGCACCCCGGCCGTTCCTGAACCCCTGCAGCCCTGCTGCGGGGGTTTCTTTTTGCACCGGATCACAAAAGCCTGACTGGACGGGCGGGGTCTGCCCGCGTAGCACACGAGGCCCGACACAAGGGGCCTCCAAGAGATGACGTCTCGGCCGCTCGCACTCATCACCGGCGCTTCCTCCGGTATCGGAGAAGCGTTCGCCCGTGAACTCGCGCGGCGCGGACACGATGTTCTGCTCGTGGCGCGCCGGCTCGACCGGCTGGACACGCTCGCGGCGGGCCTGCGCGCGTCCCACGGCATCGACGCCTACACGCTCTCGGCTGACCTCAGCCTCGCTGATGCCCACCTTCCCGTCATGGCCCGGTTGAAGGAGCTCGGTCGCCATGTCGACGTCCTGGTCAACAATGCCGGCTACAGCATCCCGCAGACCTATGCGCGCACCGACTGGTCCGCCCAGCGCGATTTCGTGATGGCGCTCGTCATGGCGGTCTGCGGCCTCACCCATGCCGTCATTCCGGGCATGATCGAACGTGGGCGGGGCGCAATCATCAACACCGGCTCAATGGCCGGCTTTTCGCCCGGCGGGGCAGGCCACACGCTGTACCCGGCCGCCAAGGCGTTCGTCTGGAAATTCTCGCTGTCGCTGGATGCGGAGCTGCGCCGGCACGGCATTCACATCACCTGCGTCACACCCGGATTCACGGAAAGCGGCTTCGCCGCGGCCAACGGCACGGACCATCTGATGAAACAATCCCCCCGCCTGTTCGTTATGAGTGCTGAAAGCGTCGTCGCCGCGACGCTGCGCGCCAATGAGAGAGGCCACGTCCTGTGCATTCCCGGCATCCACAACAAGCTCGCGGCAGGATTCATGAAATACCTCCCGGACGGGCTCGTCGCCGCGATCATCCGCCGGGCGGCGCGCAAGTACGAAATCGAATAGGGCCGGAGGCGCCGCATGCCGGCTGAAGAACACTATGACGTCCTGATCATCGGATCGGGCGCGGGCGGTGCATCGGTGGCGCAGAACCTTGCGGAAGCCGGCAAGAACATCCTGATCCTGGAGCGTGGCGAACATCTGCCGCGCGACCCGAGGAACTGGAATTCCACCTATGTCTTCGTCGACCGCGGCTATCGCACCGATGAGCTCTGGTACGACCGGCTCGGCCACCCTTTTCATCCGAACACGCATTACTGGGTCGGCGGCAACACGACTTTTTACGGCGCCGCCCTGTTCCGCCTCCGGCACGGCGACTTCGAGGAACGCCGCCATGCGGGCGGCATCTCGCCGGCCTGGCCGATCCGCTATGAAGACCTCGCCCCCTACTATCTTGAGGCCGAGAAACTCTGGCGCGTGCATGGTCGGCGCGGCCTCGATCCGACCGAGCCTGCAGGAGAAGCGGACTATTTCTTCCCGGCCCTTCGCCACGATCCCGGCATTGCCGATCTCGACGCACACCTCAAGTCTCTTGGCTGGCAGCCGTCGCCGCTCCCGCTGGGTGTGATGCGGAATGACGATATTCCGCCCGTCTCGCGCTGCATCCGCTGCGAAACCTGCGGCGGCTATCCCTGCCTGCTGGGCGCCAAGGCGGACGCGCGGACGATCTCCCTCAATCCCCTGCTCGGCCTCGGAAACGTCACCCTGCGGACGAACCGCAAGGTCACACGGCTCGAAACGGACGGCTCAGGAAAATCCGTTGCCCGCGTCGTCGCCGATGGACCGGACGGCACTGAATCCTATTCCGCCGACATCGTCGTGCTTGCGGCCGGGGCCGTCAACACAGCGCTCATCCTGCTCGACTCGGCGGGTCCCGGCCATGAAGCGGGCCTCGCCAATGGCTCGGACCAGGTTGGCCGCAACTACATGTTCCACACCATGTCGGCCATGGTCTCGATGGCGGCCGAGCCGATCGACGCGCCGTTCCCGAAGACGCTTTGCGTCAATGATTTCTATTGGGGCGATCCGGCCGGCGGCTTTGACCATCCGATGGGCCAGATCCAGTTGCTCGAACATATGGACGGGCATGTTCTCGAAGGACAGATCGCCGAGGACGAACACATCCCGCCCTTCTTCGTGCCGGATTTCCTGTCGAACGCCGCTGCCAACCGCCTGCTCGCCTTCCTGCTGCTGTCGGAAGATCTGCCGCACCCGGACAATCGCGTCCGGCGCGACAATGGACGCATCCGGCTCGACTATACGCACGGCGATATTTCCGGTCACCGCCAGCTCTGCAGGCGGCTCGACCATGCGCTCGACACGTTTCACGGCCGCGAAGCGCTCCGCCATCATTTCCAGCTATCGAAAATGCTGCCGCTCTACGGAACGGCGCACATGTGCGGAACGGCGCGGATGGGCAATGATCCCCGCACCAGCGTCGTGGACGCGCAATGCAAGGCACACGAACTCGACAATCTCTACATCACCGATTCCAGCGTGTTCGTCTCGTCCGCCGCGGTGAATCCGACCCTTACCATCGTCGCCAATGCCTGGCGCGTCGGAGACCATCTTCGCGAACGGCTCGGCGCGCCGGCTCGCACGCGCTTTGCCTGACCGCCCAAAGAAAACGGCGCGCCCCTTACAAGGGAGCGCGCCGCGATGTTCCGTTCCCGGACGCGGTCAATCAGGCCGCGTTGGAAGCACTTTTCTTGCCGATCAGCTTTGGCTCGGAGGCCTTTTCGCCGCCGATCTCGATCTTGCGCGGCTTCATCGCTTCGGGAAGCTGGCGCACGAGGTCGATCCGAAGGACGCCGTGGTTGAGGCTCGCGCCGGTCACGACAACATGGTCGGCCAGCTGGAAGCGGCGGATAAAGCTGCGCTGGGCGATGCCACGGTGGAGGAAGTTGCGGCCATCGCCATCTTCCGTCTCGGTTTTCTTGCCGGCGACAGTCAGCAGGCCTTCCTTGGTCTCGATCTCGAGGTCGGCCTCGGTGAAGCCGGCGACAGCGATCTCGATGGCGAACTCGTTCTCGTCGACGCGTTCGATATTGTAGGGCGGATAGCCCTGCGACCCGTCGAGGCGGGCAGCCTGGTCAATCATGTTTGCCATCCGGTCAAAGCCGACCATGGTGCGATAGAGGGGGGTAAGATCAATGTTCGACATGGGTTCAGTCCTTTCGATCAAGCAACCGGTACGCCCCTGAACAGGAGGCGTTCGTTTTCAGGGTCGGATTTCGCGAAACCCCGGCCCGATGCGTGGCGCCGGCACGATCTCCGGCCACGGCCCGACAGGCGGCACCGTGACAGGGAACATGTGGGGTCCTAGAAGGGGCGTTCAAGAGGCATGTGAAACAGAGAGACAGGACATATGAAGCTGGCCGTTTCCGCGACCATGATAGCGCTCGCCATATTGGCGGGCTGCGCCCCGAAGGCAGCCGCGCCGGGCGATGCGCCGGCAGCCGCGCCCGATACGGCGCAGCCGGCCACCGATGCGTTGCAGCAGGCCATCGACAGCGACCTGCGCTCCCCGGCCGAAAGGGCCCGCGATGTCTGGCGCCACCCGAAGGAAACGCTCGAGTTCTTTGGCGTGAAGCCGGATCAGACAGTCATCGAGATCTGGCCGGGCGGTGGCTGGTACACCAACATCCTCGCACCCTGGCTCGCCTCCGGCGGGGGCAAGCTCGTGCTCGCCGTCTTCGATCCCGCCGCCGCGCCGGACGATGAACGCCGCGCCCGCACCGAAACCCTCAATGAGGAATTCAAGGCAAATTACGCCGATCCGAAGTTCGGAACCCTCGAATACACGGTATTTTCGAGCGTCAGCGGGCCTCTCGTGGCGCCCGGCAGTGCCGATGTCATCCTCACCTTCCGCAATATCCACAACTGGATGGCCGGCGGCTACGAGCAGAAATTCTTCAATGACGCCTTTGCCGCCCTGAAGCCCGGCGGCGTTCTGGGCGTGGTCGAGCATCGCCTGCCCTCGACCGGGACGCAGGACCCGTCCGCCAGCTCCGGCTATGTCCATGAGGACTACGTCAAGGCGCTGGCCGCCAATGCCGGCTTCGAATTCGACGGAGAATCCGAAATCAACGCCAATCCCGACGACACGGCCGACCACCCCTATGGTGTGTGGACACTGCCGCCGGTCAGCCGCCAGCCCGGAGAGGACGAGATTCCGCCCGACGGCTGGGATCCGGCGAAATACCAGGCCATCGGCGAGAGCGACCGCATGACGCTGAAATTCATCAAGCCCGCCGAATGAGCCTGCGCAGCCTGTTCCCGACGCTGGTGAAGGAGACCGAAATCGGCTCCGTCGGCCTGCGCGATGCGCTCGAATCGGTGTGCTGGCTGCTGGAGGAGGAAGACCAGGCCGGCAATGACTGGTGCGACGCGCAGGGCTATGACGGCTACACCTCCTATGCCTCGCTCGACGACCTGCCGGACCGCTTCCCCGAATTCTCCGCCCTGAAGGAGCTGCTCGACAAGGAAGCGGCCACCTTTGCGAAGGCGCTGCATTGGGACCTCGCCGGCTTCCGCCTCGAACTGGACGCCATCTGGGTCAACATTCTCGGCGAAGGCGGCAGCCACTCGAACCACATCCATCCCGGCAGTGTGATTTCCGGCACCTATTATGTCGACGTGCCGGACGGTGCCGGCAGCCTGAAACTGGAAGATCCGCGCCTCAGCCGCATGATGGCCGCCCCGCAGCTCCTCGATGATGCACCCGAGGACATGCGCCGCTTCGTCTATCTCGAACCGAAGGAAGGCCATGCCTTCTTCTGGGAATCCTGGCTGCGCCATGAAGTGATGCCCAACCGCTCCGAAGACCCACGTGTGTCGATCAGCTTCAATTACGCCCTGATACGGGACTGAAGGCAGGAGGCCTCGCATGATCATTGTCACCGGCAGCGTTCGCACCACGCCCGAGACCGAGGCTCGCCTGACCGAGATCTGTATTGCCCACAGCGCCCGCTCGCGCGCCGAGCCCGGCTGTCTTGGCCACAACGTCCACGCCGATTGCGAAGACCCGGCCCGGCTCGTCTTCGTCGAATACTGGCAGGACATGGACGCGCTGAAGGTTCATTTCGCCCTACGGGAAAGCCGCGACTTCGTGAAGGAAGCCCGGCGTCTGGCTGAAGGGGGTGACCGGATGTTGATATTCGAAGCGCACGAAGTGAAGGCACCGGCCTAAGACATTGGTCTTCTGCGGCATCCCCGCCCTTGACGCAGAAGCCCCGACAGGTCATCGCCACGCGAACCCCCACGTCCTCCCAAAGCGAGCGCAAAATGGACCTTTCAAAGATCAGTTCAGGCCAGAATCCGCCGGATGACCTCAACGTCCTGATCGAGGTGCCGCTCGGCGGTGACCCGATCAAGTACGAGATCGACAAGGCCTCGGGCGCCATGTTCGTCGACCGCTATCTCTACACCGAGATGCGCTATCCCTGTAATTACGGCTTCGTGCCCCACACGATGAGCCTGGACGGCGACCCGATCGACGTCATGGTCGTCGGCAACCGTCCGCTGGTTCCGGGCTCGGTCGTGCGCGCCCGTCCTGTCGGCGTGCTGATGATGACCGACGACAAGGGCGCCGATGAAAAGATCCTCGCCGTGCCGCACCCGAAACTGACGGCGTACTACGACAAGATCGCCACCTATCACGACCTGCCGCAGACGCTTTGCGACAAGATCGCCCACTTCTTCACCCACTACAAAGACCTCGAACAGGGCAAATGGACCCGGATCGAAGGCTGGTACGGCGTGGAAAAGGCCCGCGAGCTGATCGAGGAAGCCGTGCGTCGCGGCAAGGAAGAGAGCCTCTGAAATAGGATCCGTGATCGAGCGCCTCTGAATCAGGGCTCGATCACTTCGAATCGACCCGTTTTCGGATTTCGCCAGTGCAGTTCGCCATGCTTGATGGCGAACCAGGCGCCATGCAGCTCCAGCGAACCCTCCTCCACGCGCTTGCGGACAAAGGGGAAGGTCATGAGATTCTGCAGCGAGGTCTCGATCCCTTCCAGCTCCAGCGAGAATTGCGGATTGATCGAACCGGACTCGAGCACGCGCTGGCGTGCCTCGTCCAGCAGCGACACCCAATGCGTCACGAACTCGCCGATCGCCGGATTGCCATCCCCGGCGAGGGACGCCTGGACGCCGCCGCAGCCGCCATGTCCCATCACAACGATGTGCTGAACCTGCAGCACGTTCACGGCATATTCGAGGGCCGAGCTGACACCGTGCAGCTTGCCATCCGGCATATAGGGCGGCACGAGATTGGCGACATTGCGCACCACGAACAGCTGCCCGGGCGCAGCGGCGAAAATGTCGGACGGCTCGGCCCGGCTGTCGGCGCAGGCGATCAGCATGATGGCCGGGCTCTGGCCTTCGCCGAGGCTCCGGTAGAGGGCTGCCTGCTGGGCATAGGTCCCTGCCCTGAAGCGCCGGTAGCCGTCGATCATTTCACTGATGGTCTTCATCGCCTGAGTCCTGTTCCTGCCGGGGTCTGACTAGTGCATACTGCAGGAGTCGCAAGTTCAAATCGGATATTGTTTACGGCTTTGTGCTAGCGACAGATCTGATCATGTTACAGCAAGCGTCAGAAGGAGGCGGCGGATGTCCACCGACACGGGTACGACACGCAAGTCCCGGAAGGGGCCGGCCCGCAGCGAGGAATCCCGTGCCGCTATCCTTGAAGCGACCCGGATCGAGCTTGCCGAGAATGGCTGGCGCGGCTTCAGCGTCGATGCCGTGGCCAAACGCGCCAGCGCCTCCAAGCAGACAATCTACAAATGGTGGCCGTCAATCGGGGCAATGTGCGTGGATGCGGCACTGGCTCTGATCCCCGACGCACCGGATGGCGGGCGCGATCCTCAGGAGCGCATCACCGCCCTGATCGTGCCGCTGGAAGCGACGGCCCGCACCGGGAACGGCCATGCCGTTCTTCGGGGCGCCCTGCTGGCGGCGGCCGACGACCAGCATGCAGGCGAAGTCTGGCGCGCCTGGATGAACCGCGACATCCGCCAACCCATGCGCATGGTACTCGCGGAAATGGCTTCGAAGCGCGTGATCCGGCGCGATTTCGACCTCGATGAGGTGATCGAGCAGCTGCTCGGCCCTCTCTGGCACCGGATCTGTGTAATGAAAGCGCCCGTCCGCGAGGGCTTCTGTTCCGAACAGGCACGCTACGCGCTCCGGATTTACGCCGCCATCTGACGCGCCGGCTCTCCTGTAGCACGAATCTTGCAGCGGTCTCTCGCCAGAAGGCGGGAGAAAGCACATGTCCGGCGGCCGTATCAGCTGGGTCGATTATGCAAGAGGTCTCTGCATCATCTTGATGGTGCTGGCGGCGGCCACGCTCGGCCCCGGCGAACCCTCGGCGGCCGAAAACTGGTTTGCCGCGCTCTCCGCCTGGGCACGGCCGTTTGCACTTCCCGCATTCTTCCTGATCGCCGCATTGTTCCTGCATCGCTCGGTCTTCGGTGCGAGATCGGCCTATTTCGACCGCAAAGTGTTGCATTTCGTGTATTTCTATGCCGTCTGGCTCGCACTGCAGACGGTCCTGCTCGACCCGGCAGCCCTGATCGAAGCGCCCGGCCGCCTGGTGCAGGCTTATGCCGTGGCCTGGATCGACCCGGCGGAATCGCTGTGGGTCCTGCATGCGCTAATCCTGTTCCACGTCGTGACGCGCCTTATCCGCCACCTTCATATCGGCAAGGTCCTCGCCTTCGCGGCGCTCCTGCAGGTGCTGCAACAGGCACACCTGTTCGCAACCGGCTGGTCGGTGGCCGATCATCTTGCGCAGTACTATGTCTTCTTCTTCGCGGGCTACGCCTTCTCGCCGATCGTGTTCCAGTATGCCCGCGCGGTAACGCTGCGTGCCCCCGACGTCGCCAAGACATTCGCCATCTGGTTCTTCGTGCACACCGGCTTCGTCCTGCTCGGCTCGGCAAGCCTGCCCGTGGTGTCGCTGGTCCTCGGCCTTGCGGGCGCCATGGCCCTGGTCACCGCGGGCATAGCGCTCAGCCGCGTGCCGCACACCGGCCTCATCGGCCGCGCCGGCCGCCATGCCCTCGCAATCTATGTCGCCTATTTCATTCCGATGGCCGTGCTGCGGGGTGCCTTCGCATTTGCCGACATCGCACCGTCTGGCGGCCTTGCGGCGCCGCTCATCGCATCGGCGTCCTTCGGCCTCGCCCTCTACGCTCACCGGCGCCTGTCGGCAACGCCACTGTCGGTCCTCTATGCCCGCCCGCAGATGTTCCGTCTGAAATCGGCCCGCTCCGGCAAGGGCGGCTCGCTGCTGCCCGCGTCTATGCGCGAAGCCTGACGCGCTCAGCGCGCCTTGTGCCACACCATCAGCGGATCGAAGGCCCCGGTTTCGGCCGCCTTCTGCAGCTGCGCGATCTGTTCCGACACCGGATTGGCGGACCCGCCCTGCGTCTGCGGCCCGTACAGCGCCTGATCGAGGCGGCAGATCTGTTCGAACAGGGCTTCGGACTTCGCCACCAGGTCCAGGAAGCGCACAGGCAGGCCCCTGCCCTCCTGCGCGCGCGTATCCAGCGGCGGCTCGTCCCTCCGTATGCGGTACTTCGCGGCCGCTGCGTCGTCGCGCTCCATCTCGCCGTCGCGCACGGCTTTCTGCATGACCAGCCAGCTCGCCGCCTGCATCAGGCGCGTTGTCAGCTCCATGCTCCATGCCGCATAGGTCAGGCCCGGCTCGCGGTCGAGCGACTTGGCATGATCACGCCCCGGCCCGTCCAGATAGGACGCAGTTTCCTCCACCAGCGCCATGCCGCGTGAGAACACGGTGTCGAACAGCTTCCCGCCGGTGAAGGCATCCGCCGTCTGGCCCGTGTAGCCGTCCGATTTCTTTGCTGCCATCACCCCGTCCCCGATACGCCGGACATCAGCTCCACCTTACCCGCCAGCCCCTTTCCGGGGACTTAATCGCCGCCACCGAACAGCGCTTCCGCTGCCGATTTCTGCGCGCGCTTTTTCGCAATCGCCGCTTCACAGGCCGCGATGCCTTCCTTCAGCACCGCGATCCGCTCCTCGAGCTCGTCCACCGACATCTGCTCCAGCGTCTGCGGCGTGTTCACGAGGATCGGCTCTTCGTCCTGAATGGCCATCGTCGCCTCCAAAGTCTGCGCGGGGTTCATCAAAGCAGAAAGGCGCACTACATGCGACTCTGGAATCGCGGGAGGCAGCCATGAGCGAGACGATGAAAGCGGTCGAAGTCCAGGACGGAGGCCCCCTGCATCTGGCCGATATGGCCAGGCCGGAACCGGCTCCCAACGAGATCCTGGTGAAAACGGCCTTCTCCGGCCTGAACCGGGCCGATCTCGTCCAGCGTGCGGGCGCCTATCCGCCGCCGCCCGGTGCCTCGCCCATTCTCGGTCTCGAAGTTTCCGGCACGGTCGAGGCCGTCGGCAACGCCGTCACGCGCTGGAAGCCGGGTGACCGGGTCTGCTGCCTGCTCGCCGGCGGCGGCTATGCCGAATATGTCACCGTTGACGAAGGCTCGGCCTTCCCCGTGCCCGACGGCCTCAGTCTCGACCAGGCTGCCTGCCTGCCCGAAGCCATGATGACCGTCTGGGCCAATGTCTTCGACCGGGTGCACCTCAAGGCCGGCGAGAACTTCCTCTGCCATGGCGGCACCAGCGGCATCGGCGTGATGGCCATCCAGATGGCGCGCGTTGCGGGCGCCGCGAAAATCTTCGCCACCGCCGGGACCGGCGAGAAATGCCAGATCGCGTCCAGCCTCGGCGCCACGCGCGCCATTGACTACAAGACCGAGGATTTTGCCGAAGTCGTCCGCGCCGAGGGCGGCGCCGATGTCATCCTCGACATGGTGGGCGGCGATTACATCCAGAAGAACATCTCCGCAGCCAATCCGGATGGGCGGATCATCAACATCGCCTACCAGAACGGCTTCCAGGCGACGATCAACTTCGCGCCGGTCCTGATGAAACGGCTGACCCTCGCGGCGACCACGCTGCGCGCCCGGCCCCTTCCGGAGAAGAAGCGCATCCGCGACGCCGTCGAGGCCGATTTCTGGCCGCACGTCGCCAATGGCGCCATCCTGCCGGTCCTGCACAAGGTCTTCCCCGCCGCAGAAGCCGAACAGGCCCACCAGCTGATGGCCTCCGGCACGCATATCGGGAAAATCCTCATTTCGTGGTGAAAACCGGGTCTTATGAGCCTTCAGGCTTTCCATTGCGGCCCGTCTGGCTTATATCACCCGCAAGGTTCAGCACGCGCCTGACCCTGTCCGCCCGGCACGTCGTGCCGGGCGGCTGCATTTCAGGCGGCGACCAAAACAAGATCAGGGAGACCCCGATGTCCGAAGTCCTCATGCCCAAGGCGACCGCCGTCTGGCTGCTCGATAATACCAGCCTCACCTTCGCGCAGATCGCCGAATTCTGCGGCCTGCACCATCTCGAAGTGAAGGGCATCGCCGACGGCGACGTGGCCGAGAACATGCGCGGCGTCGACCCGATTGCCGGTGGCATCCTCTCGCGCGAGGAAATCGAGCGCGGCGAGAGCGACGAATCCTACAAGCTGAAAGTGGCCGAATCGAAAATCGCTCACATCCCGCAGCCGAAACGCAAGGGCAGCCGCTACACGCCGGTGATCCGCCGCCAGGACAAGCCGGATGCCGTCGCCTGGTTCATCCGCAACCACCCGGAAGTCTCCGATGCGCAGATCTCCAAGCTGATCGGCACCACCAAGTCGACGATCAACAATGTCCGCGACAAGAGCCACTGGAACTCCGGCAACATCCGCCCGGTGGATCCGGTCTCGCTCGGCCTTTGCAGCCAGATCGAACTTGACGAAGTTATCGCGAAATCGGCCGAGAAGCGCCGCCGGATGGAAGCTGAAAAAGCGAAGACCATGGAAGGCCCCGGCCTCGCCCCGGCACAGGATGATGCCAGTGCCTATGACACCTCCGAGGATGACGGAGGAGACAACCGGGACCTGTCGGCCGACGACATCTTCAAGAACTTCAACTGACAAGAAAGCCGGCCCCCACGCCGGCTTTCTTCTTTTCTGGCCGCAGCAGAATGGAGCCCTCAGGATGAAGCCCCTCGCCCTCCTCCTCGGAGCCGCCCTTCTGTTCGCATCGGCTGCCCGCGCGGAGGACCCCGCTCCGGTGACGCCGCTCTCCGACACGCTGCGTTTCCTCGGCCTTGTGATGCAGGACGGGTCCATCTCGCCCGACGAGAAGGAGGAAATCGTAGAGTTCAACGCGGCCACGGGCCCGATGTCGTTCGATTTCGGCGGCAAGGCCGAAACCTTCCTGGCCCCGGATGATGAGAGCAAGGCGCTGCTCGGCTTTTTCGTTTCGCCGGTCAATCTCAACGATCTCTGGCTGATCGATACCGACAGGATGCGCCTCTTCGTCCGCATTGCCGAAGTCGGCACAACGACGCGGGAGCGGCTGACCAATTTTGCGGCGAGCAAGTTCAACGAGGTCGTCGAGTACAGCAACATCAGCAATGGCTATGGCCCCATCCGGGACAAGCTGGTCGATTATCTGAACGTCTACAAACCGCTCGAAGACCCGGACAACAACATGGCCCGCCGCATCGGCTATGACGCCATGGTCATGGTGGACAAATACCATAACGATCAGGTGCCGGACTTCATCTACGACTGGCTGATCCCGTACGAATATCTCGACGCGTCAAACCCCGAGAATGACAACGGGGAAGGATCCGCTCCGGACGCGCAATAAGCCGGCAGGCATTTCCCTTTTCCCGAATGCGGGGAAGCAGCACATCCCAATCCCCCCCTCCGCTCACCCCGGCGTAAGCCGGGGTCCAGGGCCACACGCTGAAATGCCTGCGATTTCCGGCTCCCGCCCTCCGCCGGAATGCGCGGAGAAGGAATCTCAATCCGACCGGTCTCCGCCCCCGCCCACACTGCCCGCACGATGGAACCGAGCCTCAAACCCTATTTCGACCATGTCTGGCCACTCTTGTGGCCGTGGCTGGTATGGAACCTGATCCGCTTCGCCCGCTGGCACCTGCGGACGGGGCAGGACGCACTGCTGGCCGTCGACTGCTTCGGCAATATCCGGATCACCCGCCTCTGCGATGCGCCGCAGGCGGAGGATCATTACACCTATGAGGCGCCGAGGGTGACAAGCTGGGACCGGCTCGCGCCGGGCTTCGGCTTGCCCGCGGAAATGGGGTCGGACTTCCCTTCGGACCAGTCCGGTCTCCTCCGGACCTTTCCGGTCTTCATCCGGACCGTATCCGGCCTCTTCCCGGACCTCTCCCCACAACCCCGCGCCCCACCGTAGCGACAATCCTCCCCTGCGAAGCGGGGGAGGATGAAACCCCCAATCCATCCTATTTCACCGGACGGCACCCGCCGCTCCGGCCTCAGGTGCTGGATCGCAGGAAAACATACCAGGCGCCTGAACCGCCATGTCTCGGATGCGCTTCCGAATAGCCCGACACCAGCGTCCGGGCTGCCGGCATTTCCAGCCAGTGCAGGAAGTTCCGGCGCAGTACGCCCTCCCCTCCCTTCCCCTTGCCCGTGATCACCAGCACACAGCGCGCCCCTTCTGCCTGCTTGCGGGCGAGGAAATCCGGCAGGGCCTGACTGGCACTCGTCTGCGTGTGTCCATGCAGGTCGAACCGGGCGGCGAGCTCCAGCTTGCCACGCCGCACCTGGCGTTCATTGCTGCGGTTCTGCGGTGCGGCTGGCAGTTTCAGGGCAGAGGGTTTCGGCGGCGCCGAATCGCCGGCAGCAGGCTTCGCCGGCGCCCGCCGTGTCACCGGCTCGCCGTGTTCCAGCGCCTCGATGAATTCCGACAGATCCTCTGCCTCCGGACCGATCGGCTTCACCGTCCGGGCAACCCGCGCCCAGGCGCGGGCCTCCTCCGGGGTCAGGCGGCGATGGCGGGTCATGTTCGGTCCCTAGGGCGCGGCGGGTGCAAAGGGAAGGCTCGCATAGCCCTCCGCCCGCATCCGCTCGGCTACGGGGCGCGGCAGGAAGATCCACAGCCGGCCGGGCGAATTGGTTACACCCGCCCGCTTGCCCGCCTCCGGCCCGGTACCGAAGAAAATGTCTCCGCGCACGGCGCCCTTGATCGCCCCGCCCGTATCCTGTGCGATCAGCAGGCCCTTCCAGTCTCCGCCAAGGCCCGGCGAACTCGTCTGGATGAACATCGGCACGCCCAGCGGGTGCAGGCTCGTGTCCACGGCCATCGAGCCCAGCGCAGTAAGCGGCACGCCCTGCGCTCCATCCGGGCCGAGCGCCGGATCGCCCTCCGGCATCGCCTTGAAGAAGACAAAGCGCGGGTTCTGGTTCATCGCACGGCGTGTTTCGGCGGGCCCTGCCCGGTCCATCCAGGCGCGGATGCCCTGCATCGTCGCTTCGCCGCGGCTGATGCGCCCGGTCTGGATCAGCCAGTTGGCCGTCGACTTGAAAGCATGGCCGTTATTGGCGGCATAGACCGCCCGCATGGTCGAACCGTCCGGGAACACCAGCCGGCCCGAACCCTGGATCTGCAGGAAGAAC
The DNA here is from genome assembly GCA_020638455.1 of Hyphomonas sp. Classification (GTDB taxonomy): domain Bacteria; phylum Pseudomonadota; class Alphaproteobacteria; order Caulobacterales; family Hyphomonadaceae; genus Hyphomonas. The sequence goes on from JACKIK010000001.1 coordinate 1,021,245, forward strand.
ACATCCGCCGGGTGCGCATAGGCAATCGCCCTCACGCCCGCATTGGTGATGTCGGCCCGTTCCGGATAGGGCCGCGTCCGGCCGCCGCGAAGCTGCTGCAACGGATGCTCGCCATTCGGGATCAGGTCCGCCGGCAGTGCCGGTACAGGCTCCGTGAAAGGCGGTGTCGGCGTGTATCGCGCTTCATAGGTCGGCTCGAAATAGCCGGTAAACCGGCTTTCGCCGTCTGGCGAGACGACTTCGATCGGCAGGAAAGTCTGCTCGAACAGGGCGCGGGCTTCGTCCTCGTTGCGGGCCGCGGAAATCGCGCCGCACGGCCCTGCCCAGTCGGCGACCTTGCCAGCCCAGGGTGCCGCTTTCGACACCGGCTCGTCCACGCTGCGGGTCGCGAATTTTCCGCACGAACGCCCGAACGCCTCGACTGCCGCGCCAAGCGGCACATCCGGCCAGTCCGGCAGGTCCGCGAAATCGGAGGGCGATTCCCAGCGCGGAAGCTGCGGCTTCGGCGGGACAGGTTGCGGCGCCGGCGCGACGGGCCTGTAAACCACAGGCGGAGACGGTGCGCTCTGGCAGGCCGCAAGCACAAGGACTACAAGAATTGAGCGCGCACGCGACCACATGGGGGCTTTATGGCGTGCTTCCCGTCAGACTGTCATCCCAAAGATGCGGCGCAAGCGGGATCCCGGCCCTAATTGGCCTCTTCGACATCATCGAGGATCCAGTTCGGGTCGGAACTGGAGACATCGCGCATGAAGGTCCAGATTTCACGCGCCGTCCGCACCATTTCCCCGTCGCCGAGTTCGGCGTCATAGCGCACGGCGACCCGGGCGGTTGTGCCCTCGAGGTCTGCACTCTCGATCTCTGCCTTCTTGATGCGCAGCAGCTCGAACGCCGGTTCGTTTTCGGCGCGCGCACTTATCGCCTTGTCCCAGGCCTCATAGACATCGTCGTCGAGCATCGGGCGAAGCGCGCCCCGGTCGCCGCGGGCGAAGGCGGACACGATGATCTGGTACGCCGCCCGCGCGCCCTGCAGGAAAGAGGACGTATTGAAGCTCCGATCGGCATTGTAGATCTCTTCGAGTCCGGCGGCAGCCGGGCCGGTAAAGATCGGGCGATCGGGTTGGGGCAGGGTCAGTTCGTCGGGCTTCTTGCGGCTGGCGCTGTCTTCAGGCGCGGGCGCAGGAGTCGTCCGGCTGACCGGTCGATTGTTTTCGCCCTTGCCGAGCGCGATGTAGAGTCGCGACAGGACGAACAGCGCGAAGGCGGCGAGGATCACGACTTGGATCACAGGGTCCATCAGAGCGGGCCTTGTTCTTGCATTTCAACCATGTTGACGCCCAAGATAGGGCCGAGCTGTCTGTAGTGCCAGTGATACATTGCGCTTCATGGGGCCGCATGCTAGGCGCGCGCCCGGTAGATTGGGAGGAAAACATGACGGATACGAGCGCCCCTCAGGCACCGAACCAAGCCGGAAACGGCGAGGCAATGCCGGGTCTTCGCGTGCTGGGCCAGTATATCAAGGACCTTTCATTCGAGAATCCGGGTCACGGCCCGGTCCAGTCACAGCCCAATATCGACCTTGGAATCGATGTCGGCGCCGCGCCGCATGCCGACGGCAACGGCCTGTTCGAAGTGTCGCTGAAGCTTTCGGCCAGGGCGATGGCCGAGTCGAACGTGCTTTTCATCACCGAACTCGACTATGCCGGCCTGTTCCAGCTGCAGAACGTCCAGCAGAACCAGCTCGAGCCGCTGCTGCTGATCGAATGCCCGCGCCTGCTTTTCCCGTTCGCGCGCCGCATCGTGGCCGAGATCACCCGCGAAGGCGGCTTCCCGCCGCTGCTGATCGATCCGGTGGATTTCGTGCAGCTCTACCAGCAACAGGTCCGCCGCGCCCAGGAAGCGGCGGCTGGCGCTCCGGCCGGTCAGGCGTAGCGCTTCCACAGCGCTTCGGCGCCCAGCTTTTCCACAAAGGCATCGTGCGCCGCGCGCTCGAATTCCGTCAGGCTCGGATCGAGCGGCTCCGGCCGCTGCTGCGCAGCGTGATGGATTTCGATTTCCTCGACCTCCGTCACGGTCTCGAACGCAAAAGCCCGCGCCCGGCCACCCATCAGTTCGAGATAGACCCCAGCCAGAAGCTGGCTGTCGAGCAGGGCGCCGTGAAAGGTCCGGCTTTCGAGCGAGATATCGAACCGCTTGCACAGCGCATCGAGACTGGCCGGCGCGCCCGGGAATTTGCGCCGCGCCATGGCGGCGGTGTCGATCCAGCGATTCTCCGGCACCGGCGGTCGTCCGCAGCGGCCGAGTTCCATGTTGAGGAAGGCCCGGTCGAAGCCCGCATTGTGGGCAATGATGACTGAGTCTTCGAGGAAATCGAGAAAGGCATCGACCACTTCGGCCGATTCGAAGAAGGGCGCGTCTTTCAGGTGGTCGTCGGTCAACCCGGTGATCCGGATCGTATCCGCGGAAACTTCCCGGCGCGGATTGATCAGCGTCCGGAACGTGCGCCCGGTCGGGATGTGGTTCAAGAGTTCGACGGCGCCGATTTCGATGATCCGGTCCCCGTCCTCGGGATTGAGGCCTGTGGTCTCGGTATCGAAAACGACTTCGCGGATCTGGTCCTGGCTCATGATTTCGACTCGGCTGCCTTGCGACTCATCAGGGCGACTATGGCCCGTACCTGGTCGCGCGCAAACTCAAATCCATGGGCTGTCGACAGGATAAAGTCGGCTTTTGCACGCTTTTCTGCATCCGGCACCTGCCGCGCAAGAATCGCCTCGAACGCATCCGGCGTCATGCCCGGCCGCGACAGGACACGCTCGCGCTGGATCTCTGGCGGGGCCGTAACGACCAAAACATAGTCGCAATAGGCCGTGCCCCGGGTCTCGAAGAGAAGCGGGATATCGAGCACCACAAAATCGGCTCCGGCTTTTTCGGCAACTTCGACAAAGGCGCGCTGCGCCGCCGCCGTGAGCGGGTGGACGATGGATTCAAGCGTCTTCATGGCGGCGCTGTCATTCAGCACCCGGTCGCGCAGCCTGATCCGGTCGATCGCGTGGCCCGACTTCACGCCCGGAAATGCCGCCTCCACCGGTTCCACGGCATCGCCGCCGGCCTGGTACAGCTGGTGCACGGTCGCGTCGGCATCGTACACCGGCACGCCTTCGTCCCTGAACAGCGTTGCTGTCGCCGATTTTCCCATGCCGATCGAACCGGTCAGGCCGAGCAGGATCACGATGTCGCCTCCACCAGTTTTCGGCACGCTGCCAGGGTGCTTCCGGTCTCGGGCAGGATATCGAACCAGCGCTCGAAACTGTAGGCCGCCTGGGCGACCAGCATGCCAAGCCCGTCATGCGGATGCCAGCCGCGTTTGCGCGCCGCCTGCGCGATGCTGGCAGCGGCCTTGCCATAGGAGATGTCAAAGAAAGGGCGCCCCTGCCCGTCCGGCAGCTCCAGCGTGCCATCCGAATGGCCGAGGCTCAGCGTGTTGACGACAAGGTCGCTACCGGAGGCATCGGCGAGGCCCTCTTCGAGCGTGCAGATGCGCGCTTCGATGCCGGTTTCCTTCACCAGCGCCCTGGCGCGGGCAACCGTGCGGTTCGCGATGGTCAGGTCTGCCCGCAGGTCCGAGAGGCTGACGGCAACAGCCCGTGCGGAGCCGCCGGCGCCAAGCAGTGTCACGCGCAGGCCGCCGGGGTCGATGCCTGCGTCGGTCAGGGCACGGACAAACCCCGGTGCATCGGTATTCTCCGCGCGCCAGCCGCCATCCGGACGATGAATCAGCGTATTGGCAGCGCCGATCCGGCGCGCAACATCACTGGCCTCACGCGCCAGCCTGAGTGCGTCTTCCTTGTGCGGCAGCGTAATGTTGAATCCCACGCCGCCGCGCGCTTCGAGGGTTTCGAGCGCAGGTCCAAGTTCGCCAGCCGGTACTTGCAAGGCTTCATAAGTCGCATCAATGCCATGCGCGCGGATCCAGCGATTGTGGATGAAGGGCGATAGTGAATGCGAGACCGGGTCGCCGATTACACCAAGGAGCAGCGTCATGCCGGCAGCACTCCCCGCGTGCGCAGATAGTCCAGCAGCGGCAGGAGCGGCAGGCCGAGAATGGAGAAGAAGTCGCCTTCGATGCGCGTAAACAACTGCGCTCCGAGCCCTTCGAGCTGATACGCGCCGACTGTCGAGAGCAGCGGTTCCCCCACGCGCGCAACATATTGCTGGATGAAACTCTCCGTCAGCGGACGCATGGTCAGTTTCGGCCGGGCAAGATGGCGCCAGACCGGTACACCGTTCTCACAGATGACGATCGCCGTCTCGAGCGTGTGTGTCTGCCCCGACATCCTGCGCAGATGGGCTTTTGCGCCTTCTAGGTCAGCAGGCTTGTCGAACGCCTCGTCGCCGAGGGCCAGCATCTGGTCGCCACCAATGACGAGGCCAGGTTCGCGCGCCGAGACTTTTGTCGCTTTCATCTCGGCAAGCCGCATGGCCTGTTCGCGAACCGGCAGACCCTCGAGCCGGAAGCCCGCTTTCAGCGCATCCTCGTCGACATTCGGCTTCACTGTCCGCGCCTCGACACCTGCGGCTGCGAGGACTTTCCGGCGGCTTTCGCTGCCGGATGCCAGAATGATTTCGGGGGTCACAACTGTGCCCGCCGCTCGTTCAGCAGGTTGAGGATCGCTGCGGCCGTTTCTTCCACGGAGCGCCGCGAGACATCGATTGTCTTCCACTTGTTGCGCTGGAACAGGCGGTTGGCCTGGGTCACTTCCTCGCGCACCGCATCCTCGTCCGCATAGATCGTATGCTCATCCTCGTTCAGTGAGATCAGCCGCGCGCGGCGGATCTGCACAAGCCGCTCGGCACTGATCTTGAGGCCCACGATCAGCGGGCCATTATTGCCCATCTGCTCGATATGCGACGGCAGCGGCACGCCCGGCACGAGCGGTATGTTCCCGGCGCGGACTTTCCGGTTTGCCAGATACACGCAGGTTGGCGTTTTCGAGGTCCGGCTGACGCCCAGCAGGATGACATCTGCGCCGGTCAGCGTCTCGACATTCTGCCCGTCATCGTGCGCGAGGGTGAAATTGATCGCCTCCATGCGCTCGAAATAGTCTTCATCGAGCGCGTGCTGACCGGCGACTTTCTGGTTTGCCGAGATGCCGAGATGCCGGCTCAGCATGGCAATGGAGGCATCCAGCACCGGCAGGGTCGGGACGCTGCGCTCCCGGCAGAAGGATTCGAGCCGGCCCCGAAGGACGTCGTCGGATATCGTGTACCAGACGACGCCCGGCGCAGCGTCGATCTCCCGCATCACCCGTTCGAGCTGCCGTTCGGAACGGACGAGATAGTAATTATGCTCCAGCGGCTGTACGTTCTCGAACTGCGCACAGGCCGCGCGCTGGATGGCGTTCAGCGTCTCACCCGTCGAGTCCGAGACAAGGTGGACATTGAAATAAATGCTGGGTCGTTGCGGCCGAGTCATGACGCCTCTTCTCTTGCCGAGGTTTCGTCATTTCACAAGGCCTGTGACTCGCCTGTGGATTACCGATTTGCCGCGCAGCGAGTCACACGATTCCCACAGCTCGCGGAATCTGACTCCACGGAATCACGATCCGTTCCGGGCTGTGACTCCCATTGGGCCGTTAACCCTTGGTTAACGATTGAATCCCGGGCCTTAATGCAGCGCCGGACTTGTCCGCCAGCCTGTGAGTTCCATGTGGAATTCGCTGGACAAATCGGCGCGGGGGTCTTTTTCCAACTTCTCCACGGCCTAATAGTCATAAGCGCCCTGACGGGCTTGTTTTTTAGATTGCAGGAAAAGCGATGGGCACGGCAGGCACGAAAAAACTCCTGAAGGTGCTGCAGGGAGAAACCGCTGAGCGGCCTCCAGTCTGGATGATGCGCCAGGCAGGCAGGCATCTGCCCGAATATCTCGAGCTTCGCGCACGGGCGAAGGACTTCCTCGATTTCTGCTACACGCCGTCGATGGCGGCGGAAGCCACGCTGCAGCCGGTCAGGCGCTACGGCATGGATGGCGCAATCCTGTTTGCGGATATCCTTCTTGTCCTCGATGCCATGGGCCTGTCAGTGGAGTTCGAAAAGGGTACCGGTCCGCTTGTCGAGAAAGTGTCCGGCCCGTCCGATCTTTCGCGCGTGCCGGCGGTCAAGGCTGCCGACCGGCTGTCCCCGGTCTATGAGACGGTCAGCCGAGTGCGCGAAGCACTGCCGGGGGAAACCACGCTGATAGGGTTTGCCGGGTCTCCCTGGACGGTCAGCCTTTATGCCATCGAAGGGCGCGGAAAGACCGACAAGTCAGACGCCTGGCGCTGGGCCCATGGCCGGCCCGATGACCTAGCAGCTGTCATGGACCAGGTGAGCGAAGCGACGGTCGAATACCTTGCCCGCCAGGTTGAAGCGGGTGCCGACGCCGTCATGCTGTTCGATTCCTGGGCCGAAGGATTGCCGGACAACATATTCCGCGAAGTGATTATCACGCCCACGAGGAAGCTCGTGGCCGGTCTGCGCGGGCGCGGCGTGACGGTGCCGGTGATCGGCTTCCCGCGGGGTGCGGGCGTGATGATCGGCGAGTATGCAACGGAAACGGGCGTGACGGCTGTCGGGCTCGATACGGCTGCTGTGCCGGCCTATGTGAACGAAGTCCTTCCAGAGGAAATGCCGGTTCAAGGTCATCTCGATCCTCTGCTGCTGATCGAGGGCGGTGAGCGGATGGATGCGCGTGTGCGGGAGCTGGTTGCGGCCTATTCGGGCCGACCGCATGTCTTCAATCTTGGGCACGGTATCCGTCCCGAGACGCCGATTGCGAACGTCGAGCGGGTTCTGAATATCCTGCGGGAAGGCTGATATGGGGCGGAAAATCGCCGTTGTGCTGTTCAATCTGGGAGGTCCGGACAAGGCGGAATCCGTCCAGCCGTTCCTGAAGAACCTGTTCCGGGATCCCGCGATCATCTCGGCGCCTCTGCCAATTCGCTGGGCTTTGGCGCAGTTCATTTCGCGGACGCGTGCGCCCAGCGTCATCAAGAACTACGCCATGATGGACGCAGGTGGCGGTTCTCCCCTGCTGCCTGAAACGGAAGAACACGCGAAAGCGCTTACTGCAGAACTGGCTAAGCACCTGCCTGAGGACGAGGTGCGGTGCTTCATTGCGATGCGCTACTGGCATCCCTTCACGGAACAGGCGGCGCAGGATGTGGCGGCCTGGGGGGCGGACGAAGTTGTCCTTCTGCCGCTATATCCGCAGTTCTCGACAACCACGACGGGCTCGTCACTGACGGCGTGGAGCAAGGCCTACAAGGGTCCGACACGCACCATCTGCTGCTATCCGTTTGAGGAATCCTTCGTTTCTGCGCATGTTGAGCGGATCATGGCTGCGTGGCACAGGGCCGGAAAGCCGGAAGACGTCTCGCTGCTCCTTTCGGCCCATGGCCTGCCGGAAAAGATCGTGCAGGCCGGCGACCCTTACCAATGGCAGTGCGAGACCATGGCCGACATGATTGCCGGCCGCGTACCCGCCGATTGGGACGTGTCGGTCTGCTATCAGTCGCGCGTCGGGCCGCTGAAATGGATCGGACCGGCGACGGAAGAGCTCGTGGCGGAAAAGGCAAAGGAAGGCCGCAACATCCTGATTGCACCGATTGCCTTCGTGTCGGAGCACATCGAGACATTGGTGGAACTTGGCGAGGAATACCGCCTGGTTGCGGAAACGCATGGCGCAGCGAGCTACACACGCGTTGATGCACTCGGCACCCATCCGGATTTCATTTCCATGCTTGCAGGTGAAACGCTGAAGGCGCTGCGCATGAAGGGTCCGATCCGCTCCTGCGCAGACGACAGGCTGTGTCCTGCCGGCTGGTCAAAATGCCCGCACAAGCAAGACGCGCGAAAGCCGGGCCAGATCGTCAATTCGAAACCGGCCGAGGTTGCCTGATCATGCTCTACAACTGGATCAAGGCGGCACACGTGATCTTTGTGATCGCCACCATGGCAGGCCTGATGATCTATCCGCGCTACAAGATCCACCAGCTGTCGAGCCAGCCGGGCGAGCCGCTGTTTGAGACGATGAAAGAGTCGGCGAAGCGGCTGAAGAATATCATCATGAATCCGTCGATCGTGCTCATCTGGGTATTCGGCGGGCTGATGCTTTGGATGCATCCTGCCCTGCTGTCGCAACCCTGGATGCACGTGAAACTGGTGCTTGTGACTCTGATTTCAGCCATGCACGGCTATTTCGTTGGTATCGGAAAGCGGATCGACAAAGGCACGTCGACGATTACCGCCCGCAAGCTGCGCATGCTGAACGAAGTGCCGTTCGTGATGATGATCGGCGTTGTCATCATGGTGATCGTGCGCCCGTTCTGAACAGGGCGCTCCAGCCTGTCGCCTCTTGACGTGCGCGGCAGGTTCGCCCCATATGCCGGCAACCCGGTGCGCAGTCCTTGTGCCTTGCGACCTTTCGTTCGCCCGGTCTTCCCCAATCCAGTCTGCTGCAGACCTACAATCGGATTCTACCTGCATGGCCTCCTCGATGCTCGACAATGTGACCAGCGTCACGCTTCGCGAACTGAAAGCGAAATCGCCGGAAGAACTGCTCGCCTATGCCGAGGAGCTCGAAGTCGAGAACGCTTCCTCGATGCGGACGCAGGACATGCTGTTCGCCATCCTGAAAGAGCTCGCCGACAGCGAGGTGGAGATCACAGGCCAGGGCGTGCTGGAAGTGCTGACCGACGGTTTCGGCTTCCTGCGCTCGCCGGAATCCAACTATCTGCCCGGCCCGGACGACATCTATGTAAGCCCGGAAGTGCTGAAAAAGGCGAATATTCGGACCGGCGACACGGTCGAGGGTCCGATTGTGGCGCCGCAGGACTCGGAGCGCTATTTCGCCCTGACGGATGTGTCGAAGATCAATTTCGAGGATCCGGACAAGGCAAACAAGAAGGTCCACTTCGACAACCTCACGCCGCTCTATCCGGAAGAACGGCTGCAGATGGAGTCGCAGGACCCGACCAAGAAAGACCGCTCCGGCCGCGTCATCGATATTGTGGCGCCGATCGGCAAGGGCCAGCGTGCCCTGATCGTTGCGCCGCCGCGCACAGGTAAGACGGTTCTGCTGCAGAACATCGCTGCGGCCGTCGAGGAAAACCATCCGGAATGCTACCTGATCGTGCTGCTGATCGACGAACGTCCGGAAGAAGTGACGGACATGCGGCGCAGCGTGAAAGGCGAAGTGGTCGCGTCGACGTTTGACGAACCGGCGACCCGCCACGTCCAGGTCGCAGAAATGGTGATCGAGAAAGCGAAACGCCTCGTCGAACACAAGCGCGACGTGGTCATCCTGCTTGACTCGATCACGCGTCTCGGCCGCGCCTACAACACGACGGTTCCCTCCTCCGGCAAGGTGCTGACCGGTGGTGTGGATGCCAATGCCCTGCAACGCCCGAAGCGCTTCTTCGGCGCGGCCCGGAATGTCGAGAATGGCGGATCGCTGACGATTGTCGCGACGGCCCTGATCGATACGGGCAGCCGCATGGACGAGGTTATCTTTGAGGAATTCAAGGGCACGGGTAACTCCGAAGTCGTGCTGGATCGCAAGGTGGCCGACAAGCGGACCTTCCCGGCCATGGACATCCTTAAGTCCGGTACGCGGAAGGAAGAGCTCATCACGCCGCAGGACCAGCTGTCCAAGATCTACATCCTGCGCCGCATCCTTGCGCCGATGGGCACCACAGATGCGATCGAATTCCTGCTCGACAAGCTGAAGCAGACGAAGAACAACGCGGAATTCTTCGAAGCCATGAAGAACTGACGGGAGGCGCAGGCCCATGAGCGAGCGCGACACGATCTGCGCCCTCGCTTCGGGCCAGCCTCCGGCTGCCATCTGTATCATCCGGCTGTCGGGCGACCGTGTGTGGAAGATCGCCGGTGCCCTGCTGGAATGCGGCCTTCCCGAGCCTCGCCATGCCACGCTGACCCGGTTTCGCGATGAGGACGGGGCCCTGATTGATGAGGGCCTCGCCGTGTTCATGCCGGGCCCCCATTCCTACACAGGCGAGGACACGCTGGAGCTGTACCTGCATGGCGGCCCCGCTGTGATCAAGCACTCACTTGAAACGCTGACTCGGCAACCGGGCGTGCGCCTGGCCGAGCCGGGCGAGTTCACCCGCAGGGCTTTCGAGGCGGGTAAACTGGACCTCACCGAAGCTGAAGGCGTCGCGGACATTATCGAGGCGGAGACAGAAGCGCAGAAGGCACAGGCCCTGCGCCAGCTGACTGGCGGCCTGGCGGAGACCTACGATCGCTGGCGCGCGGAACTGACGGGCGTGCTCGCGCTGCTCGAAGTGATGGTCGACTTCCCCGACGAAGGAGATGCACCCGAAGACACGGTACGGCCCATCCTTGGCAAGCTGGATGAGTTGATCGGAGAGCTTGGCGAAGCGCTGGGCGATCGCGGCATCGGGGAAAAGATCCGCGACGGGTTTCGGGTTGCCATCGTCGGTCCGCCCAATGCCGGCAAGTCGTCCCTGCTCAACCGGATCGCCCGGCGCGAAGCAGCCATCGTAACAGACATTGCGGGCACAACCCGGGATGTGGTCGAAGTGCGTCTCGTGCTCGGCGGTCAGGTCGTCTGGCTTGCGGATACCGCCGGCCTGCGCGAGACGAGTGATGTGGTGGAGGCTGAAGGCGTTCGCCGGGCTGCAAAGGCTGCCCGCGATGCTGATCTGCGCATCCATGTGATTGATGGTGCCAATGCAGAGCCGCCGAAAGGACCGGTGGAGCCTCAGGATATCGTCGTGTTCAATAAAGCGGACCAGCGCCCCCCTGCCCTGGCGCCCGATGGCGCCCTGGCTGTCTCTGCCGATACCGGCATGGGCATCGATCAGCTGGAAGCTGCGATTGCGGGCTTCATTTCGCAACGGGCCGCGTCTGTCGAGGCGCCAGTCATCACGCGCGCCAGGCACCGCGAAAAGCTGAGCGCCGGTCTTGCCAGCCTGATGGCGGCGCGCCAGCTGCTGGAAGATGACATGGGCGCAGAACTTGCGGCAGAGGATGTCCGCATGGCGCTGCGGCAGCTGGGTGCTGTGATTGGTGTGGTCGGTGTTGAGGACGTGCTGGGCGCTGTCTTCTCCCAGTTCTGTATCGGCAAATGACCCCTAGGGTTTGATGGCGGCAGGGTTTATATAGCCGCCTCATTATCCACAGGACGTGCAGGACCATGACGGGTGCGACCCGCTTCGATGTCATAGTTGTTGGCGGCGGCCATGCCGGGTGCGAAGCTGCATCCGCCGCTGCCCGCTATGGCGCGAAGACGGCGCTGGTCACTCACAAGATCAGCACGGTCGGCGAGATGAGCTGCAATCCCGCGATTGGCGGCCTCGGCAAGGGGCATCTCGTGCGGGAGATCGATGCGCTCGACGGCCTGATGGGCCGGATGGCCGACAAGGCCGGCATCCAGTTCCGCATGCTGAACCGGTCCAAAGGACCGGCCGTATGGGGGCCACGCGCCCAGATCGACCGCAAGCTCTATCGCCAGGCGATGCAGGAGGCGATCCTCAGCCACGAGAACCTCACCGTGATCGAGGACGGCGCTGAGGATCTGATCGTGAAGGACGGCCATGTCGCCGGTGTGGTCGGGCTGAAAGGAATTGTCTACGCGGCGAGATGCGTCGTGATCACTACGGGCACCTTCCTGAAGGGCATGATCCATGTTGGCGAGACGCGCATCCCAGCCGGTCGCGTCGGTGAAGCCCCCGCGGTTGGCCTGTCCGACCGGCTCTATGGGCTCGGCCTGCCGATGGGCCGGCTGAAAACCGGAACGCCTGCGCGGCTGGACGGTCGCACGATCGCCTGGGACCAACTGGAAATGCAGCCTGCAGATGAGGAGCCGGTGCCGTTTTCCTACATGACGGACAGGATTGCCGTTCCGCAGGTCGCCTGCGGGATCACCTGGACCACGGCAGAGACGCACCGGATCATCGACGAGAACATCACCCAATCGGCGGTCTATTCGGGTGCGATTGCCGGGCGAGGCCCGCGGTATTGCCCATCCATCGAGGACAAGGTGAACCGGTTCGCAGACCGGGACCGGCACCAGGTGTTTCTCGAACCCGAGGGACTGGACGACCCAACAGTGTACCCGAACGGCATTTCGACGTCCCTGCCGAAAGAGGTGCAGGACCGGTTCATCCGGACTATTCCTGGTCTGGAGAATGTGCAGATCCTGCAACACGGCTACGCCATCGAGTACGACTATGTCGACCCGCGGGCCCTTTCGGCCGCGCTGGAAGTCAAAGCACAGCCCGGTCTTTATCTGGCAGGGCAGATCAACGGCACGACCGGCTATGAAGAGGCGGGCGCACAGGGCCTGTTGGCCGGACTCAACGCGGCCCGCGCGGCAGACGGCAAGGGCCCGGTCATTTTCGATCGTGCCGAAGCCTACATCGGCGTTCTGGTCGACGATCTTGTCACGCGGGGCGTCACGGAGCCCTATCGCATGTTTACGTCGCGCGCGGAGTACCGTCTCGCCCTTCGGGCCGACAATGCGGACCAGCGCCTGACCGAAAAGGGCATTGTGGCCGGGTGTGTTGGTGCGGACCGGGCCGCAATGTTTCACGTGAAACATCGGGCGCTGTCCGAAGCCCGCGACAAACTGAAATCGCTGACCCTGTCTCCGGCAAAAGCCGCGCAGGCCGGATGGGCGGTCAATCAGGATGGTCGTGTCCGTTCGGCCTGGGAGTATCTGGCCTACAAGGACATCACCATGGAGTCGCTCACTGGGATCTGGCCGGAGCTGGCGGATATCGGCCCGGCGGTTGCGGCGCAGGTGGAGATTGAGGCGCTGTACTCAGGATACATCGAACGGCAGGCGGGCGACGTCGAAGCCCTTCGCCGGGACGAGGCGCTCCGCATCCCGGAAACCATCGACTATGCCGCTATCGGCGGATTGTCGAATGAGGTGCGTCAAAAGCTTGAAGCGATCCGCCCGGCGACACTTGGCCAGGCCAGCCGAATCGAAGGCGTGACCCCCGGCGCGCTGACAGCGCTCCTCGGTCACGTCCGCCGCCGCGAAAAGACGGGCTGAATCATGGTGAACGAGGATCGTGCGGCCTTTCTGGCCGCGAACGATGTTTCACGTGAAACATTGGAACGTCTCGACCGGGTCCTGGCGACGCTCGATGATTGGCGAAACCGGACCAATCTGATTGGTCCGCGGGAGTGGCCCGTCATCTGGGCGCGGCATGTAGCGGATTGCTTCCAGCTTCTGGACTACATTCCTGACGATGCGCGAGTCGTGGATCTCGGGTCCGGCGCTGGATTTCCCGGGCTCATCATTGCAGCGGCACGGCCCCACGGGCACGTGACCATGATCGAAAGCGTCGGCAAGAAATGCGCCTTCCTGCGCGCAGCCATCGACGCGGCCGGGTTGTCAGCCACCGTGCGTCAGGAACGGGTCGAATCGTTGGGCCCGACGCCGGCCGATATCGTCACAGCGCGTGCCTTTGCGCCTTTGCCGAAACTGCTCGACTATGCAGCGCCCTGGCTGGAATCCGGGGCAACAGGGCTTTTCCTGAAGGGCGAACGCTGGAAAGAAGAATTGACGGAGGCGCGCCAAAGGTGGAACTTCGCCTGCGAGGCGATTCCAAGCCGGGTTGGTGGGTCAGGCAGACTTTTGATTGTCAGGGAGCTACGTCGTGACAGGCAGTAAGCCCAGGATATTTGCTGTGGTGAATCAGAAGGGTGGCGTGGGTAAGACCACGACCTCGATCAATCTCGGCACGGCGCTCGCGGCTGTTGGCCGGCGCGTTCTGGTGGTGGATTTCGATGCACAGGGCAATGCGTCGACCGGGCTTGGAATCGAGCGTACAGCACGCAAAACGACGTCTTATGACGTGGTTGTGGACCGCTTGCCTCTGGAACAGGCCGTGATCTCGACCATCGTGCCACGGCTGGATATCGTACCGGGTGATGAGAATCTCTCGGGTGTCGAGACGGAGCTGGCGACAGACAATCACCGGTCCTACCGCCTGCGGGATGCACTGCACTCCTATGTCGACCGTGCAGAAGCCGAAGGCCTCGTCCGGTATGACTATATCCTGATCGATTGCCCGCCTTCACTGTCGGCCCTCACCATGAATGCGATGACGGCGGCAGACGCGCTGCTGGTGCCGTTGCAGTGCGAGTTCCTTGCGCTGGAAGGCCTCAGCCAGTTGCTCCGCACCGTGGACGTCGTGCGGCAGGGCCTCAATCCGAACCTCGAGATCCAGGGTGTCGTGCTGACCATGTATGACCGGCGCAACAATCTGTCGGACCAGGTGGCCGACGAGGTTCGCGCCTTCTTCGGCGCCAAGGTCTACAATACGGTCATCCCGCGCAATGTCCGACTGTCGGAAGCCCCGTCTTTCGGCAAGCCGGCGCTGCTCTACGATTACCGCTGCCCGGGCAGCGAGGCCTATATCCGCCTCGCTTCGGAAGTCCTGCAGCGTGAGAAGGCAAGGGCGGCCTGAGGCGAATGACCAGCGATCCGAAAAGCAAGCCAAGCCGGCTGGGCCGCGGGCTGTCGGCGCTGATCGGCGAAGTCGAAGCGGCAACGCCTGCGACTGCCGCGCCGGATGCGCCGGCAACAGCAGGTGTTACGGAAATCCCGCTCGACCAGATCCGCCGCAACCCGGCACAGCCGCGACGCACGTTTGGTGAAACTGAGTTGCGCGAGCTCGCCGACTCGATCCGCGCTAAGGGCGTGCTGCAGGCGATTCTGGTTCGTCCCGACCCGAAAGAGGCCGGGCGCTACCAGATCATCGCAGGCGAACGCCGCTGGCGGGCCGCGAAGCTGGCGGGTCTGACATCTGTCCCCGCGGTCGTGCGCAATCTCGACGAGCTGGAGCTGCTGGAAGTCGGTATCATCGAAAATGTGCAGCGCGCAGATCTCAATCCGATCGAGGAGGCGGAGGCCTATGAGGCGCTGATGAAGCGCTTCGGCCGCACCCAGGACAGCCTCGCCAGTAGCGTGGGCAAGAGCCGTGTGCATATCACCAACACGCTTCGCCTGCTCCAGCTGCCGGAAGCGGCGCGTGTCCATATCCGCGAAGGGCGCATCAGCGCCGGACATGCGCGGGCGGCACTTGGGGCGCCTGATCCGGAAGCGCTTATCGAGAAGGCAGTCGAGAAGGGACTCAGCGTTCGCGAAGTCGAAGCGCTGGCCAAGGGCGCGCGGGAAGGCGGCGATATCGAGACCAAGTCTGCCCGCGGTGCCGCGGAAGAAAAGGACGTCGACACCGAGGCGCTGGAAGCTGACCTGATGCGCCAGCTTGGCCTGCCGGTGGATATCCGGCACGGAAAGAATGGCGGCGAGTTGCGGATCCGCTATCGTGACCTGGAGCAACTGGACGACGTCTGCCGCCGGCTGACGCGGCGCAAGGCCTGATTTCAGCGCGCCGCTTCAGCAGCCCGCGCAAGCTCGTTCATCAGCATACGGACGACTGCGTCGGCGCTTCCACCGGCGCGCTTTGCCTGCTCTTCGGCATCATAGATGCGCTCCAGCACGCGGGTGAGGCGCCGTACCGGCCAACGGCCGAGGCGAGCCTTGTAGGACGGCCAGGCACTCTGCCAGACCGGCGGGCGAAGCTTCATGTTGGGGCTCGCCTGACCTTCGGCGATCCGCATGTGCGCATCGAGCATGCGGTGCACTTCAAACTGCAGGGAGCGGAGCAGACCGATGCCGGCGGTGCCGGCCATGGCCAGCTTGTCGAAGGCCTTGTTTGCGTCGGCAATCCTGCCGTCGAGAGTCGCATCGATCGCTGCGGAAACAGTCTGCTCGAGCTCGGTCGCACTGAGCGCACGTATGTCCTGCATCGATACCGGTCGGCTAAGGCCTTTGGCGTACAAAGAGAGCTTCTCGATTTCCGAGTTCGTGGCAAGCCGATGGCCCGGCAGATCGCCGACGAAGGCGTGCAGGGCCTCGGCGTCGATTGTCGCCCCGGCATCGAGCAGTGCGTGCTTCACCCGGCTTTCCACATCGGCGGCTTCGTCTGCAAACAGGTGCAGGCCGACCGTGCGCTTTGCCGCTTCGGCCGCGGAGCGCAGCTTCGACTTTTTCTGAAGCGCTCCGGCTTCCACCACCAGTCGCGCACCGAACCGGCCGGGAGAGCTGTCGCCTTGCTGAAACGCATCTGCAAGCAGCGTGGCGATCTTGTCGCCGCTTGTGCGGACGCGGACAATCCGCGTGTCCCCGAGCAACGAGACAGCTTCCAGGGCGTCAAAAAGCAGGGCTGGATCCTTGCGAATGGCATCATCGTCCAGCAGCGTGACCTCGGCCGGCGTGTCCTTGCCGCTCCAGGCCGCAAGCACGGCCAGGCCCGTATCGCTTGCAAGGCCTTCGTCCTCGCTGAAGGCGAGCACGGCCCAGATTTCAGGATCCGGCTTGCGGGCAAAGGCGGCAGCCTGCTTGCCCTGCAGCAGCATCACTCGGCCGCGGAAAGCTTGAGCCGCAGGTCCGCGACGATGCGGGACGCAAGATCGCGCATCGTCCGGTCTGACGCGCTTGTCTGCGCGGAGATGTCACCATACGGGGCATCCGGAACCGCGAAATTGGTTTCCGCCTGCACGTTACCTGAGATGACGCCACTGCTGGTGGCCAGCACATAGCGGCCCGACGCAACAAGGCTTGAACGCGACGCGGCGCCGTCCGGCTTGAACGCAAGGCGTGTCAGGTTTTCATCAAGGACAACATTCAGCGTGGCGGAACTGCCGATGTTGGGCAGACCGACGGACAGCTCTTCCTGCAGTGCCCGGCGGAGCATGTAGCCGGAACGCCCCTTGATTGGCTCGACTGTGATGTATCCGGAGCGGAAGCCTGCGGCATTGCCGCCGGGAGCGTAGACCGGATGGAAGCCACATCCGGCAAGGCCGACGGCGAGCGCGATCAGGAGGCGTTTCATGCGACCACGATATTCACGATGCGGCCCGGCACAACAATGGTTTTCTTCACGCTCTTGCCGGCGATGTACGAAGCGACGTCAGGCTCGGCCAATGCGGCTGCCTCCACGACATCGTTCGCTTCACCTTTTAGCACCGTAATTTCGGCTCGGCGCTTGCCGTTGACCTGCACGGCCATGGTCACCGTGTCGTCCTCCGTAAGGACCTTGTCGATCACTGGCCAGGGCGCGGCCGAAACAAAGCCTTCGCCACCGATCCGCTCCCAGCAGGATTCGGCAAGGTGCGGCATGAACGGCGTCAGGCAGCGCGCCAGCATGGATGCGCCCTCGAATCGGGCTCCAATTGCAGATTCTGGTGCGGATTCGGCCTTTTTCAGCGCCGTGACCCATTCATGGATCGTGGCGACACCCGAGTTGAACCGGAACTCCTCGATCGCTTTGTCAATCGATGCCGCCGCCTTGTGGCTGGCTTTGCGCACGACCATCGATTCGGCATCATGTCCGGGCGCCGTTTCAGGCAGGTCTCCCAGCGCGTCGAATACGCTCCACAGGCGCTGTGCGAACCGGGCGGCGCCTTCGACGCCGGCTTGCGTCCATTCCACATCGCGCTCAGGCGGGGAGTCCGACAGGACGAACCAGCGCGCCACGTCCGCGCCGAACTGGGCGATGATCGCATCGGGGTCGACCGTGTTCTTTTTCGACTTGGACATCTTCTCGATCGGGCCGGGCTTTACCGGCGCACCCGTCGAGATCTCGGCCCAGCTTCCGTCCACCTGCTCCACTTCCGAAGGCTGCAGCCATTGTCCGGACGCGGACTTGTAGGTCTCGTGCGTGACCATGCCCTGCGTGAACAGGCCGGCAAACGGCTCCCCGCTGGGCAGGTCCAGCTCGCCGACATCCCGCATCGCCCGTGCGAAGAAGCGCGAATACAGCAGGTGCAGCACGGCATGCTCAATGCCGCCCACATACTGGTCAACCGGCAGCCAGTAGGCGCGCTCGCCCATATCCTCCGGGCTCGCAAAGCGCGCGTAGTACCAGGACGAGTCCACGAAGGTGTCCAGCGTGTCCGTCTCGCGCCGCGCAGGCTTTCCGCATTTCGGGCAGTCGACATGTTTCCAGGTCGGGTGCCTGTCGAGCGGATTGCCCGGCTTGTCGAACGTCACATCGTCCGGCAGCTGCACCGGCAGCTGGTCTTCCGGTACGGCAACCACCCCACAGCTTTCGCAGTGGATCACGGGGATCGGACAGCCCCAGTAGCGCTGGCGGGAAACGCCCCAGTCGCGCAGCCGGTATTGCGTCGTTGCCTTGCCCCGGCCGAGTTTGACCAGTTCCTCGATCGCGCTTGTGATGGCGTCCTGCGTGCTGAGACCGTCCAGGAAGCGGGAATTGTAGATCTGGCCGGGGCCCGTATAGGCTTCGTCGTCGATGCTGTGCGTTGCTGCTTCAGCGCCCGGCGGCAGCACAACCGGCGTCACCGGCAGATCGTATTTGCGGGCGAAATCCAGATCGCGCTGGTCGCCGGCCGGCGATCCGAAAATCGCACCTGTACCATAGGACGACAGCACGAAATTGGCGGTCCAGACGGGCAGGATCCAATCCGGATCGAATGGGTGCCGCACGCTCACACCAAGGTCGACGCCCTTCTTCTCGGCCTTTTCGATTTCGACCTCGCTGGTGCCCATCGTGCTGCATTCTTTCACGAAGGCGGCGACGTCGGGCCGGTGCCCGGCAATGGCTTTCGTCAGTGGATGGTCCGGCGCCAGCGCCAGAAAGCTTGCACCAAACAGCGTGTCGGGCCGCGTCGTGTACACTTCGATCGGATCGGTCGCGTGGTTCGGCTCGCCCTCGGGTGACGGCGGCAGGAAGTCCGGCGCTTCGGCGATAGGCCACCAGATCAGCGCGCCCTGACTGCGCCCGATCCAGTTCGCCTGCATGATGCGGACCTTTTCCGGCCACCGCTCCAGCTTCTGGACCCGCTCCAGCAGGTCTTCCGCATATTGCGTGATGCGGAAGAACCATTGCGTCAGCTCGCGCTGCTCGACCGGTGCACCGGACCGCCAGCCCTTGCCGTCGATCACCTGCTCATTCGCCAGGACCGTGTTGTCGACCGGGTCCCAGTTCACCTTGGATGCCTTGCGGTAGACGAGGCCCTTGTCCATCAGTTTCAGGAAAAGGGCCTGCTGGGCGCCGTAATATTCGGGGTCGCAGGTCGCGAATTCGCGGCTCCAGTCCAGCGACAGGCCCAGCTTCAGGAACTGCGCCTTCATCGCGGCGATGTTCTGGTAGGTCCAGCTGCCGGGATGCACGCCGCGCTCCATGGCGGCATTCTCGGCCGGCATGCCGAAGGCATCCCAGCCCATCGGGTGCAACACGTTGAAGCCCTTGGCGCGCTTGTGGCGGGCAACGACGTCGCCCATCGCATAGTTGCGAACGTGGCCCATATGCAGGCGCCCGGACGGGTACGGAAACATCTCGAGCACGTACGCCTTCGGCGCGCCAGGCGCGTCCTTGGGCGATTTCGTCCTGAACAGCTGAGCCTCGTCCCAGGCCTCACGCCATTTCGGTTCCGCGGTTTGCGGATCGTATCGGGTGGCCATCGGCCTATCCCCCCTGATTGTCGTCTGGTTTCAGTCCGGCTTTCTAGCCGAGTTGAGCGTTCTTCAGAGTGCGCGCACGGTCGAGGATCGCATTTTCCAGCTGGACAGGTGTGTCGGGGCTGACGGTTGCATCGACCCAGGTCCCATCCTTGTTGACCTGCCGGAACACGGCGACCTTCACACCGTCGGCCCTAAGTCGGGTATCGAGGATGTAGACGGTTGCCTTGATGCGCTCATCTTCCGAGCCGGGAAAGCTCTTCCAGTCGTACACGATCAGGCCACCGATCGGATCGGTGCTCTGGACCGGCATGTTCTCGAACGTGTCGAGAGCTGCGCGCCACAGATAGGGATTCACGGTGCCGATGTTCTGCTCGGCGATGCGGCTCGTTGTGTTGGTGTGCGCGCGGGACTGGCAGCCGGTCAGGGCAAACAGGGCAGCGGCCGCCGCAGTGAGGACGTATTTGTTCATGAGAAGTTTTCCCGAGCGCAAGACCTTGTTGACGGGCGTTTGTATAACAACACGAGTCAGGGCTCGCCAGTGCCGATGTGCTTACGGGCAGGCTAGGAGAACCGCATGTATCGCATGGCCTTGTTTCCCGGATTTTTCTTGCTCGTCGGGGCGACCGCACAGGCGGAAGACGTCTGGGACGAACCGATCGGCTGGGAGACAAGTTGGACGGGGGAGTCGACTGTCCTGATCGCGCCCAGCGAAGACGAGAGCCTGCTGTTCCGGCTGAACCTTGGCGGCGAAGCCAATCACGTGCTCGACAGCGGGCTCGAAATCGGAGCGGTTGCGGCGTTTGCGGTCGAGCAGGACCATCCTCAGCGGGCCGGCTTTTCGGGAATCGTTGCGGCGCCGCTGCGGCCTGTGATTGGCGTGCAGGGCGTCTTCAGCGGCCTTGGCCTGTCCGCGTCGAGTGAGGACGAAGGCATCCGCGGGTCGCTGGAAACGGCGTATGTCTACGCTCAGGGCGGATATGGAGAGATCAGGATCGGCCGCGACGCAGGTATTGCAAAGCGGTTCAGCGAGGGCGCCCCCTCCATTTTCACGACGCTTTCGCTGGGTGCACCACGGCTGGACCCCACCGGCGCGGCCATTCTGCGCACAGACCACGACCTGACCGGGCCGTCAGCCAAGATTTCCTATGCGACGCCGCGGATCGTCGGCCTGAAGGCCGGACTATCCTTCACGCCGGAGGCAAATGCCCGCGGTCTGGACCGGGATCCGGCCCGGATCCTGCCCGGCATGCCGGCCGTATCCATTTCCAACGCGACGGAGGCATCGGTCAGCTTCAATCACCGGTTCCGCAGCAACGGCATCAGGGCACGTGCAGCCGCGGCATGGAGCCGTGCCGATGTGAAGGCCGCGCCGACGGCGCCTTCCACTTACAGCGACATGACGACCTGGTCGGCCGGCGGCAGCCTGGAATGGGACGGACTTGTCGCCGGGGCGAGCTGGCTCCAGAGCGACAATGGCATCAGCGGCCGTCCGGGCGACTATTCCGCCTGGTCGGCGGGCCTGTCAAAGGAAGCCCTGGGTCTCACCTGGGGCCTGGAATACGGCGAAGAAAACGACGACGCGGTGGGCCTTGATGGTGAATCCTTGCAGGTCGGCGCCTCGAAAGCCTTCGGCGAATCGCTGGCGATAGGCGCCGGTTACCGCAGGAATTCGCTTGCGCCGTCCAGAGCCGGCGTGGCCGAAAAAATGCTTGGGAGCGAAGGCATTGTGATCGAAATCACACTATCGCGTTAGAATTGCATGGCTGTCGGAAGATTAATCTTCTGTTTACGTCTCCGGGGGCTTAATTGGAGAGCGTATTAGGTGCGGACATGCGGCTTGGGCTTGTATTCTCTCTGACGGTTGCCATGGCGGCGCTGGCGATGCCAGCCACGGCCCAGGAAGCCGTGCCTTCGCCGATCACGCAGATCGATACGCCGCAGCTCTCGGACACCAAGGCCGGCAAGGTCGACTGGTACCGCCAGTTCGCCCTGAACAAGCCCGCCGATGCGCGCCCTGTCTGGCAGGCGGAGCCGACAGAAGACCTGTCCATGCAGTTCTCCGGCACGACACGCTGGGAATTCAGCCTCGACAAGCTGTCGCGGCCGTCCTCTTCCCTGTCGCCGCTGCCGCGTGAGGAAATGCAGGCCGGCGCCACATTCCGCGTCACCCCGCGCCTTTCGGTCGGCGGTGAAGTCAGCGTGGGTGCCGAAGACCTGAACAATGTCACGCAGTGGGAGGACCGGAATGTCGAAGCCGGTATCCGGCTGAAGTCGGCGTTCAAGTTCTAGGTCCGAACACAGTCTCAATTCCATCGATTGCTGCAATGCCCGCTACAGGTGCGAGCATCGCTGCCGTGCCGGCGGTGAGGCCGCCTAGGGCGTAGACGGCTATCGTTGCCCGTCGTGCGATCGCGCGAAACCGGACCGGGCCGAGCGGCGCGCCGGCGCTGGGGCTCCGCGATGGAAATGCGGTCGACAGGAGCGCCGCGTCAACGCCCGTATCCTGTAACTGCTGCAGCTGTTTCAGGGAATGAGCGCTGGCCGTCATGAGGGCGAACCGGCCACGCCATCTCTTCGCCTCGTGGCGGTGGGCGAAGGGCCAGTGGACCCCGTCTGCACCAACGGCCGCCGCGAGGTGCGGATCGTTTGCGATGAGGACACGAACATGGCTTTTGCGGGCGGCTTCCGTGATCCTGATGGCAGTATCGGTGATCCTGGCGTGACCGAAATGGCGGTAGACCACGCCCCAGCCGGCGGGAAGCTGGGCGACGGTCGTGGCAGGATCCGGGGTGCGCGACGGATCGGTCAGGTAGAGCACCGGCGGCAAGCCGTCCGGCAGGCGCCGCGCAGCGATGCGTGCGGCGGTGAGGAGCTTGCGCCCGGCGCGGTTTCGGTCTTCCTGCTGCATTGTGATGACTGATACCGACACCCCGTCCATTGCCAAGCGCCGCGAGGCGGTTCTGGTCGAACTCGCACAAGCGGCCGACCCGCCACCCCAACTTGTCGCCGTCACGAAAACGCAGCCGGATGATGCGATCGAGGCCATTCTCGCGACCGGACAGCGTATTTTCGGGGAGAATCGCGTGCAGGAGGCCGAGGCGCGCTGGGCCCACTGGCGCACGCAATATCCGGATCTCGAATTGCGCCTGATCGGTCCGTTGCAGACCAACAAGGCCGAGGATGCCGTGCGCCTGTTCGATGTGATCGAAACGCTGGACCGGCCGAAGCTGGTGCAGTCGCTGGCGAAGGCGATGGAAAAGGCCGGCAGGCATGTTCCGGTCCTGATCCAGGTGAATACGGGCGAGGAACCGCAGAAAGCCGGCATCGCACCGGCGGATCTGCAGGGCCTGCTGCAGCAGGCGCGCGAGGCCGGGCTGGAGGTGCGGGGTCTGATGTGCATTCCGCCGGTGGATGAACCCGCCGGGCCGCACTTTGCCCTGCTGGCAAAACTCGCGAAGCAGGCGGGACTGTCCGTGCTGTCGATGGGCATGAGCAGTGACTATGCGACCGCCGCGCGGTACGGATCGACGCATGTGCGTGTCGGAACGGCGCTGTTCGGCGCGCGCAGCTAGGTCCGGATTTCGACTTCAGACCCCGGTTCAGCCAATCTGAGTACGTCAAGCAAATCCTGATAGGCGAGTGCGACGCATCCTTCGGTGCCGGACCAGTCTTCCCGCGCCAGATGCATGAAAATGGCGCTGCCCCTGCCCGCAACGGGCGGATCGTCATTATATCCAAGCTCGACGATCAGGTCGTAGACATGGTCGTCACGCCAGAGCTGTTCGTGGCTCGCCGGATAAGGCCGTTTGACCGGCCGGTTATAGTGCGCGTCACCCGGTGCGTCGCACCAGCCATCGTCCGGCTGAAGCGCAACGATCTCGAGCCCGGTTTCGGGAGGCGCGACCCTGTCCGGCCTGAACCAGACACGCCGCAGCCGCCAGGTCCCTGCCGGGGATGCGCCGTCGCCTTCCCGCTTGTCCGCAGCCGGCACGACGCCGCCCTTGCCGAGCGTGCAGCGTGCGGTTCGCCCGGCATAGCAGAAGCGCCCGTCTGCAAAAGCCACGAAGTCTGCGCTCACGAAATTCTCCCGCTCTTGTGATTGCGGCGTGCCCGGTTTCTTATGGCATCTGAGCCGGGTTCGGATAAGAGCGGGCACGCAAGAAGACGGAGACCCCATGGCCGCCAAGAAGACAATTCTGCTTGTGGACGACGACGACGACCTGCGCGAAGCCCTGGCCGAACAGTTCCAGTTGCACGACAGCTTCGACGTCCTTCAGGCCGCGAATGCCAATGAAGGCATCTTCAGTGCCACGACCCAGCGCATCGACCTCGTGCTCCTTGATGTCGACATGCCTGACATGGATGGCCGCGAGGCCTGCAAGATCATGCGGCAGAAGGGCGTGCGCGCGCCGGTGATCATGCTGACCGGCCAGGACGGCGATTCCGATACGATTCTCGGTCTCGAATCCGGCGCCAATGACTATGTCACCAAGCCGTTCAAGTTTTCCGTCCTGCTGGCCCGGGTGCGTGCGCACCTGCGCAGTTTCGAACAGTCTGAGGACGCGACTTTCAAGATCGGGCCGTACGAATTCCGCCCCGCCATGAAGCTGCTGATGACGGAAGAGGGCCGGAAGGTGCGCCTGACGGAGAAGGAAACCAATATCCTCAAATACCTCTACCGCGCCGGCGGCAAACCGGTCGCGCGGGACGAGCTGTTGTCCGAAGTCTGGGGCTATAACGCCGCTGTCACCACGCACACGCTGGAAACGCACATCTATCGCCTGCGCCAGAAGGTCGAGCCGGACCCGGCGCATGCCCGCCTGCTGCTGACCGATGCAGGTGGCTACCGCCTGCAGCCGTGATCATCCGGCCAGCAGTTGCCGCCGACTACGACACGATGGCCGACCTCTGGTTCGACAGCTGGATTTCGGTCGGCATCGCCAATGACACGGACCTGACGCGCGAAGGCGTCCGCGAGAGGTTCTTTCGCGACGCACAGCACAAGTGGCGACTGTATGCTGCCGTTGAGGAGGATGCGATCGTTGGCATGCTGGCGCTTGTTCCTGCCGAATCGCGGATTGACCAGATTTTTGTCGATCCACTCCACAAGGGGATGGGCGTGGGTCTCGACCTGCTCAATTTCGCCAAGGGCGCGATGCCGGATCGCATCGTGCTGACGACCCATGAAGGCAACCGCAGGGCGCGCGCCTTCAATGAGCGTGAAGGGTTCCGGCTTGTTTCCACACACTATGATGATGGCCAGCGCCGCACGAAATGCGAGTATGAATGGCGCCCTGGTGCGCCCTAGCCGGCTTTGATCTGCACACTGACCGGCGCATGGTCGGAAGGCTTCCAGCCGCCGCGCCAGCCGAGATGTATCCTGTAGGTCCCGATCTTCGTGTCGGGCAGGGCTGCGGGATTCACCCAGATATGGTCCAGCCGCCGGCCGCGATTGCTCTCGGCCCAGTCCTTCGCACGGTAGCTCCACCATGTGTAAAGCTTCTGCTCGTCCGGCACGGCGAGGCGCGCAATGTCCGCGAATTTCGCCAGGGTGCGGGAAGCCTCCAGCCGTTCGGTTTCTTCCGGCGTGTGCGAGACGATCTTCAGGAGCTGCTTGTGCGACCAGACATCGTTCTCGTGCGGCGCGACGTTGAGGTCGCCGACGAGAACGCGCGGCGTCTTCGTCTGATTCTTGTAGGCGGGGCCGAGGCGCTCGAGGAAATCGAGTTTGTGGGCGAACTTGTCGTTCTTCACCGGGTCCGGTTCGTCGCCGCCGGCCGGCAGGTAGATATTATGCACTTCAATGCCGGCAACCTTCGCGGCTATGACGCGCGAATGGCCCTCCCGGCAGAGATCCGGTGCGTCGATCCGTTCAAGCGGCAGCCTGGAGGCGATGGCAACGCCGTGATGACCGCCCTTCTGGCCATTGAGGACGACGTGTTTCAGCCCCATCTCGCGGAACGCCTTCACCGGGAATTCCCCGTCAAGGCACTTGGTTTCCTGCAGGCAGACGACGTCGGGCGCCTCCGCCGCGACAAAGGCTTCGACGTTCGGTGCGCGCAGGCGGACCGAATTGATGTTCCAGCTGACGATCTTGAGGGGCTTCGGCATCCGGGCTGGGTAGCACCGTTCCCCGAAACGTCAACGCGCCCGAACGCGGGGGAGTTCGGGCGCGCCTGACGCGGTTTCCAACGTCTCGCCGGGAGGGGAAGGCTCCGGCAGCGACATCACGGTGGTTCACAGCGGGGGGTCGGGTGCTGCGCGGGGTAGTCCGTGTGTCGACAGTTGCAAAGATGTCACTACGGGTGAAAATTTCAAGTAAATTATGTGTTAACTGCTTGAGTTTTGATCAAAGCTGCTTGCCCCGCGCGCGCAGGCGCGGGGCGAGTGTTGGCCGCTTCTGTAGTGATTACGTCACTACTCGTCGTCGAAATCCTTGACGACGAAGAGACGGGGATTGAGCTTCTTCCCGATCTGGACGTCGCTCAGCTGGACGGACGTGATATTGCCGCCGCCATCCACGGTGCGCCAGCCGGTCAGGTCATGATCCGGGCCGGCGAACAGGAGCGTGAGCGTGCCGTCCATCTCGCCGGACCTGTCGCGCAATGTCACGCCGATGTTGTCGCCCGAGCGGGTCACGTCGACCACTTCCGCTTCGGTTGTGAAGTCGAGATCGTCGTCGAGGAGGAGCGCGAGCGGTGTCGAGCCGAGGGGCACGCGGTCGGTGGTTTCGAGTTCGGAGTCCTGCATGGCGACGGTCGTGCCGTTGCTGACGATCAGGAGCGGCGACGGCGCGTCATACTCGAACCGCACCTTGCCGGGACGCGACAGGGCAAAGCGACCGGTCTCGACCGAGAAATCAGGCGCCAGCTGTTCGAACTTGCCGGTCGCCGTCTTCACTTTTTCCAGCGAGGCGGCGGCCTGCTTCAGCAGCGTGTCGCGCTGGACCGGTGTCAGGGGATCGCCGGCGGCATCAGCCGGCGCGACGGCAGGGGCAGCCGGGCCGGTCTGCTTCGCCAGCGCGAGGGGCGCGGCAGCAAGGGCAGCGGCAGCAACCAGGGTGGCGAGTCGGGTCTTCATCGGACGGGTCTCCTTTACGTGACCTTGGACCTACACTTAGTCGCCTGAACCCTGCCTAAACAGGGCCGGAACAAGGTATTTTGGCCGCTTTTCGTTGGCCCCTGTTCAGCTCCGCGGGGATCCGGCGCAAGGATGGATCGCAGATGAACGGGTTGCGCCCGCTGCGCCACGCTTGCGCATCCGGCGCTGAACGCCCATCTTTGCGCAAGATTGCAAGGGATGATTGCCATGGCCGATGCCGCCGCGCTGCACACGAAAGACAGTACCGATCAGGACTTCATGACCGACGTGGTCGAGGCGTCGGAAACCCAGCCGGTGATCGTGGATTTCTGGGCCCCGTGGTGTGGTCCGTGCCGCCAGCTCGGCCCGGTGATCGAGCGCGTCGTCGAGGGTCACAAGGGCGCCGTCAAGCTGGTGAAGATCAATATCGACGAGAACCCGGCCTATGCCGGCCAGCTGGGCGTGCGCTCCATTCCGGCTGTCTATGCCTTCGACAAGGGCCGGCCGGTCGATGCCTTCCTCGGCGCGCTGCCGGAAAGCCAGGTACGCAGCTTCATCGAGAAGCTCGTCTCGGGCACGGATTCGGCGCAGGCGCTGGCCGAAGCGCTGGCCCAGGCCGAAGCGGCGAGCCAGCAGGGAGACATCGCGACGGCCGCCCAGATCTACGCGGCCGTGATCAATGAAGACCCGGAGAATGTCGCCGCAATTGCAGGGCTCGCCCGTTG
This sequence comes from Hyphomonas sp., assembly GCA_020638455.1. GTDB lineage: Bacteria > Pseudomonadota > Alphaproteobacteria > Caulobacterales > Hyphomonadaceae > Hyphomonas. The sequence goes on from JACKIK010000001.1 coordinate 1,048,584, forward strand.
CTACCTCGCCAATGGCGACAAGGAACGGGCCCTCGCCACGCTGGGCATGGTGCCGGAGGACAAGAAGAACGATTCCGGCGTGAAGGGCGTGCGGATGGCCATCGAGATGATGGGCGATGCCCCGGCCGCCGACGAGTTCGACGGGCTGCTCGATGCCGTCATGGCCGACCCCAACGATCACGCGAAGCGCTACGAACTGGCCGAGGCCTATGCCGGCGCGCAACGCTATGCCGACGCGGTTGACCATCTGCTGATCATTCTCGGATCGAAGATGGACTGGGAAGGCGGCAAGGCGAAGGACAAGCTGCTGAAAGTATTCGAGGCCGCGGGCGCAACGGACCCGGTCACGGTGGAAGGACGGCGGCGTCTTGCCTCACTGATGTTTGCGTAGGCGCGGACGCGCCCCATGTCTTGGACATGAGCGGCACGCACTATCATTCGATCAGCGACCTGCCGGACACGCTGGCCGTGTTCCCGCTGCCGGGCGTGCTGCTGTTTCCGCACTGGCCGCTGCCGCTCAACATCTTTGAGCCGCGCTATCTCAACATGGTGGACGACGCGATGTCGGGGAACCGGCTGATCGGAATGATCCAGTCCGTGGGCGGTGACCGGCAGGCGCCGGATCTCGCCGACGTCGGATGCGCCGGCAGGATCACGTCCTATTCGGAGACCGAAGACGGGCGCTACCTGATCACGCTGAGCGGCGTCGCGCGGTTCCGCGTAGCCGAAGAACTGGGCGTGCGCACGCCGTACCGCCAGGTGCGGGCGGACTGGGCCCCGTATGCGGGTGATTTCCGTGAGGCGCCGCACGATCTCCCCGGTGGCCGGACGGCCCTGGTGCAGGCGTTGCACGCCTATGCCGAAGCCAAGGACATGTCCGTCGACTGGGATGCGGTGGAGAAGGCGGATGCCGAGGGTCTCGTCAACGCGCTCTGCGCCGGCTGCCCGTTCTCGGTGATGGAGAAGCAGGCCCTTCTGGAAGCGCCGACGCTTGAAGACAGGGCCAGCCGGCTTGCGGCGCTCCTGCGCATGGATTCCGCTGGCCCCGAAAGTGGAACGCTGCAATAGAGGCACCATGAGTGACGACCAGACCCCGCCGCGCCGCGCCCATTCGGGCGTCGATCCGCGCCTCCTTGAGATCCTGATCTGTCCGCAGTCGCGCCAGCCGTTGAGCTATGACGCCGAGCGCGGAGAACTCGTGTCGCCACGCGCACGGCTCGCCTATCCGATCCGCGGCGGCATTCCGATCATGCTGCCGGAAGAGGCGCGCGACCTGACCCTGCCTGAGCCCGAAGGAGAGCATGAATGAGCGCCGAAGCCTGGCCCGTGCGGCTGACTTTCCGCAAGTCGGCCGGCGAACTCTTCGCCGAATTCGACGACGGCGTGTCCGGCAGCGTCGGGTACAAGCGGCTGCGCGAACAATCGCCTTCGGCCGAAGTGCGCGGGCATGGCGGCGCGCCGCCGCCGCAGAAGCCGGTTCCGGAGGATATTTCCGTCCTGCGTGCCGAGCCGGTCGGGCGCTACGCCCTGCGCATCATCTTCAGCGACGGCCACGATACGGGCCTCTACAACTGGTCGCTGCTCCGCGAGCTGACAGTCGGCGACTGAGTCTCAGCGCATCAGGCTGGGCAGGTGGGTCTGGTCGGCGCTGGCCTGGCGCGCCATCGCGCGGCGCAGCGGGCCGATGCGGTTTGCCGCCGTCAGGGCGAGGCCCCGCAACGGCTTCAGCACGGCATTGTCATTCGAGAAGGCCCGGTCGATCGCATCCATGAACAGCGCGACGCTGGTTGCATCGAACCGGCGCCACTGCTGGTAGCGCTCCAGCGCTGTCGCCGCGCCATGGTCGAGGCCGACCTCGCGGGACTCCACCATCACATCGATCAGGGCCGCAACATCCTTGATGCCGAGATTGAGCCCCTGACCTGCCAGCGGATTGATGCGGTGTGCCGCATCGCCAAGCAACGCGACGCGCGGGGCGGTCATCTGCCGGGCCAGCTTCATCTTCAGCGGATAGGCCACGACCGGACCATCGATGGTCATGTGGCCGGCAAAGCGCTCGAAGCGTGCATTCAATTCCGCTTCGATGTCTTCAACCGGCATTGCGGCGATGGTCTCGGCGGCGCCGCGTTTCATATACCAGGCAAGGTTCGCGCGATTGTCCGGCATCGGCAGCGTGGCGAAGGGGCCTTCGGGCATGAACAGCTGCCGGGCGATGCCGCCATGCGGCGTGTCCAGTTTCACATTCGCCGCAAAGACGGACTTGCCGTAGTCGTGGTCCTCCGTGCCGATGCCAAGCGCCTGGCGGACCGAGGAGTTCACCCCGTCGCAGGCCGCGACAAGCCGGGTTTCGATTTTCGCGTCATCCTGCAGGATGACGGTCGCCGACGCGGGGCCTGTCTCGAGGCGTTCGAAGCGGGCGCCGCGCAGCCAGACAAGGCCTTCGGTTTCGCCCGTAATCCGGTCGAGGCCGCGCTGAAGATCGGCTGAAGGGACCATCTGGCCGAGCGGCTGGCCCGATTCATCCTCCGGCAGGTCCTCATTGCCGAACAGGACGAATGGCGCCCCGAAGGCGTGGCTTCCGCCATCGACCGCCTCCAGCCCGTTGAGAGGCTCTGTGACACCTTCAAGAAGCGGGTGGACGCCCGTCGCGCCAAGCAATCTCCAGCTGCCGCGGACGATCGCGAATGTGCGCGTATCCATAGCAGGTATTGCAGAAGGGTCGCGTCCGTCGACCAGCACAGTGGAGAAGCCGCGCTGGGTTGCCAGGATGGCGAGAGAGGTGCCTACGGGCCCTGCCCCGACGACAACAAGGTCCACGATTCCGTCCGGCACTTCATATGGTTTCGACATGGTTTCGAGATAGCGATCCCGGATGTCTGCGTCCAGCGATGGCGTAGATTTGGGCGATTGGCCGCATCCCTGCCCAGCCTTTGACCATGAGTCTCCAGAATGGGGCTTTGACCTCGCCGCCCGAGCGACTTTCGACGGCGCCCGAAATCATATCGGGGGCGGGAGAGCGCGGGGGGTCCCGGGCTCCGGAACCAGCGACATGGAGGGGCCGAATGGGCCATACACTGAAAAGATGGGTGCGCGGGGCAGCCTTGCTGCCAGCCGTCGCCCTCACGGGGGCGCTCGCATACGCACAGGAAGCGCCGGACCTGGAGGCCCGGATTGCTGCGCTCGAGGACTCGGCGACGGCAAGTGCCTACATCGACAACAGCTACCTGTTCCTCCTCATGGGCATGGTCGTGATGTTCATGGCGGCGGGCTTCTGCATGCTCGAAGTCGGCCTCGTCCGCGCCAAGAACGCTTCGATGCAGGCGATGAAGAACGTTGCCATCTACGCGCTGGCCGGCCTCGTCACCTGGTTGTGCGGCTACCACATGATCTACCCGGCGGACGGCCACTGGCTGGTGGAAAACTGGGTCAGCATGCCGGTCATCTGGTCCCACGGCGCGCTTGAAACCGACAATGGCGGCTATGCGGCCGGATCGGACTGGTTCTTCCAGATGGTGTTCGTGGCAACCGCGGCGTCCATCGTGTCCGGCACGGTGGCCGAGCGGGTCAAGCTGCTGCCATTCCTGATCTTCACCATGTTCCTGTGCGGCGTGATCTACCCGATCCAGTGTTCCTGGGTGTGGGGCGGCGGCTGGCTCAGCCAGATGGGCTTCCAGGACTTCGCCGGCTCGACGCTCGTTCACTCGACCGGCGGCTGGGCAGCCCTGATCGGCGCCATCCTGATCGGTCCGCGCGTCGGCAAGTATTTCGGCAAGCAGGTGAACCCGATGCCGGGTTCCAACATCCCGCTCGCTGCGCTCGGCACGTTCATCCTCTGGCTCGGCTGGTTCGGGTTCAATGGCGGCTCGCAGCTGGCAGCCGGCACGATCACCGACATCAACTCCGTCTCCCAGATATTCGTGAACACGAACATGGGTGCTGTCGGCGGTACGGTCTCGGCCATGATCGTCACGACCGTCCTCTACCGCAAGCTCGACGCCACGATGGTGTTCAACGGTGCGCTCGCCGGCCTCGTGTCGATCACGGCATCGCCGCTGGAACCGTCTGTCGGCCTCGCAACTCTCGTCGGCGCCGCCGGCGGTGTTCTGGCTGTGCTCACGGTGCCGGTGCTTGACAAGCTGAAGATCGACGACGTCGTCGGCGCGATCCCGGTGCACCTCGTCTGCGGCATCTGGGGTACGCTGGCCGTTGCCTTCTCCCACCGCGCCGATATCGGCACCGAAGATGCGCCGCACGTGTTGTCCTTCGCCGAGCAGCTGATGGTGCAGGCCACCGGCGTCGTCGCGATCGGCATTTTCGTGATGCTGATCTCGCTGGTCGGCTGGCTCATCCTCCGCTTCACGCTCGGCCTCCGTGCCACCGAGGAAGAGGAACTGATGGGTATGGACCTCGCGGAAGTCGGTCTGGAAGCCTATCCGGAATTCACCAACGGCTGATCGAACCCGGTCTCTCTGGAATGGCCCCGGCAGGTCGACCTGCCGGGGTCTTTCTGTTTCGGCCGGAAGCGTGCGAGTCCGGCAGCCGTTTTGGCCTGCATTTGTCTCTCCGGCGAGGCGACGGAGGCGTTAATGACGCGCGCACCGAAATTAGGTTCCTGCGCCCTTACAGGCGAATCTGTAAACAGGAGAGCCGGAATGTACATAATCTGTATACATACTGAATACGACAATTGACAGGTGCCCGGCAGACCGCGGGTCCAAGCGCTGAAGACAGTCGAACGCCAGCAAATACTGGGGATGGCGGTCCGGCAGGTCTGATCCCGCGCCGAAGAAAATGAATGTTCGATCGTGCTGGATTCCGGCGCTTCGGCTGCTGCCGGGCGGTTAAGATGTTCGCTGCAGATCTCTTGCATCCATTTGCCCAGCGTTAAGGCTGATAGGCCATGGTGGCGCCTCCACCGACAACACGGAGGCGTCCCCATCCCATGACCGACTATGCCTATGAAGATGACGACGCCCCCAGCCTGAGCGTAAGCGATCCGGTCTGGCGTATCCTGACGGGGGCTGCGGCCTTCGCCATCGGCGTGTTCGTCTGTGGCAGCGTGGGGTCCTATGTGCCGACCGACCCGTCCTGGAATGCGGCGACGGATGCGGACGTGCAGAACCTGTTCGGCGGCTCCGGCGCGGTGTTTGCCGACCTTGCTCGCCAGTCGCTCGGCTGGTCGTCGTGGACGGCGGGCCTTGCCCTGATGATCGGCGGGGCGATGCGCACTGTGCTGATCGGCGCGCCGCGCATCCGCCGCTGGCTGCAGGGCTTCCTGTTCGTGCCTCTGTCGGCGGCCTTTTTCGCAGCGTGGCCGGTGCCGCAGTCCTGGCCGCTGAGCGCCGGTCTTGGCGGCGTCGTCGGTGACGGCCTCTACCACTTCGCCTCCATGCCGTTCCGCGCGCTGATGCTGCCGTCGCCGGATACATGGGCCGGAATTGTGCTTGGCATGCTGGCACTGTGGGCTGGCCTCTCGGCCCTCGGCTTCCGCCGCGGCGATGCGAAGCTGCTGAAGGACGCCGCCGCGACCTCCGGCCTGCGTGCGGCCCGCCAGGCGCATGGGGTGGGCGGGGCGCTGTTTGCCGTCCTCCGGGTGCTTGCGCCGAAGAAGAAAGCCGTGGACGCGCAGGCTCTGCACGAGCGGGAAGAGAGCGCCCGCGTGGTCCTCACCGATGATGACTACACCGCAAGAAGCTTCCTCAAGCGCCGCCGCAAGATCGAGGTCGAAGAGGAAGTCGATGACGAGGACTATGACGACGAGGACGACTATCCGGAAGCCGAAGCCGACGATTACGACGAATACGACGACGAGATCGACGAGGACGAGGAAGATGATGAAGAGCCCGCGCGCAAGCCGCTCTTCACCCTGCCCTCGGCTCGCTCCGCCAGGAAGCCGTCCGAGCCGAAAGTTGCAAAGCCGGTGGAGCGCCGCCGCAAGTCCGCCCGCCTGCCCTCCATCGATCTGCTGGAGCTGACCGAAGAGCGCGCTGACTCGATCGACGAGGAAGCCCTGCTCGCCAAGGCGGCCCGCCTGTCGGAAGTCCTCAAGGAGTTCGGCGTGCGCGGCCGCGTCAAGGAAGTGCGCCCGGGCCCCGTGATCACGCTGTTCGAGATGGAGCCTGCACCGGGCGTCAAATCCTCGCGCGTCATCTCCCTGGCAGACGATATCGCCCGCTCGATGAGTGCGAAGTCCGCCCGCGTTGCCGTTGTGCCCGGCAAGAACGCCATCGGTATCGAACTGCCGAACGAGGAGCGCGAGACGGTGTACCTCCGCTCGCTGCTTCAGTCGGATGCCTATACGGGCTCGCGTGCCAGCCTGCCGATGGCTCTGGGTGAAGACATTGGCGGCGTGCCGACCGTGGTCGACCTTGCCAAGATGCCTCACCTGCTGATCGCCGGTACGACCGGTTCGGGCAAGTCGGTCGGCGTCAATGCGATGATCCTGTCGCTGATCTTCCGCCACACGCCGGAACAGTGCCGCTTCATCATGATCGACCCGAAAATGCTGGAACTGTCCGTCTATGAGGGCATCCCGCACCTGCTGGCGCCGGTTGTGACCGATCCCAAGAAGGCCGTGAATGCGCTGCAGTGGACGGTGCGCGAAATGGAAAGCCGTTACGAGCTGATGTCGAAGGCGGGCGTTCGCAACCTGGCCGGCTTCAACGACAAGGCCGCGAAATACCGGAATGCCGGAGAGCATATGGTACGCAAGGTCCAGACCGGCTTCGACGAACGCGGCAAACCGGTCTACGAGACGGAAATCCTGCCCACAGACCACATCCCGAACATCGTGGTCGTGATCGACGAGATGGCAGACCTGATGCTGGTGGCCGGCAAGGAAGTGGAAGGCTGCGTCCAGCGCCTTGCCCAGATGGCCCGTGCGGCCGGCATCCACCTGATCACCGCCACGCAGCGTCCGTCCGTGGACGTCATCACCGGCACGATCAAGGCGAACTTCCCGACCCGTATTTCCTACATGGTCACCACGAAGATCGACTCGCGCACCATTCTCAACGAACAAGGCGCCGAACAGCTGCTCGGCATGGGCGACCTCCTGTACCAGGCGCCCGGCCAGAAATCCCAGCGCCTGCATGGCCCGTTCGTCTCCGACGAGGATGTCGGCGCGATTACCGACTGGCTGCGCGAGCAGGGCGAGCCGGACTATGTGATGGATATCCTCGATGCGCCGGATGACGGCTCGACAGGCTCGGCGGTCATGGATGCGATGCTCGGCACCTCGACCGGCGACGAAGACGACGACCTCTTCGCTCAGGCCATCGCCATCGTCGTGCGCGACCAGCGCGCCTCGACCTCATACCTCCAGCGCCGGCTGAAGATCGGCTACAACAAGGCGGCCGGCCTGATCGACCGGCTGGAAGAAGAAGGCGTCATTTCCGCGCCGAACCATGCCGGCAAGCGCGAAGTTCTTGCGAACGGCCGTCCGTCACCGGAGTAATCCGGACACAAACTAAGGTGGGGCACTACAGGGGCACCCCCGGTTCGACACAGAAGCGAACCGGGGGTTTCTGTTTGTCGGCCTAACCCATCGGGTACTGGATTTCTTTCGTCACCTTGTGGCACGCCTTCATGACATCGTCCGGCAAGGTGAGGTCGGCTGCGGCGAAGATTTCGGCCAGCTGGTCGAACTTCGACACGCCGACAATCGTGGAGGCGACGAAATCGTGCTGCTTCGACCAGGCCGTGGCGAGCGTCACGGGGCTCATGCCCGCGTCTTTCGCGATGTCCATGAACCGTGCCGTGGAGGCGAGTGACTTCTCATTGACGAAGCGGTGCGCCATCGTGGCCTGCCGTCCGCCGATTTCGAGATAACGTGAGAAGCGTGCGCCTTCCGGCCTCGCGCCGTCCTGGTACTTGCCGGAAAGGGCCCCGCCCGCGAGCGGCGAATAAGGAATGAGACTTACGCCTTCCTGCGTGCACACTTTCGACAGGGCGTCCTCGAAGCGCCGGTTGTTGAGGCTGAAATTGTTCTGGATGGTTTCATAGCGCACTGTGCCGAGCCGGCCGGAAGCTTCGAGGCTTTTCATCAGGCCCCAGGCGTCCTCGTTGGAGCATCCCACGATGCGCACCTTTCCGGCACGAACGAGGTCGTCGAGCGTTTCCATCGTCTCGTCATAGGCGGTGCCGTGATCCGGCCAGTGCGTCTGGTAGAGGTCGACATAGTCCGTTCCGAGACGTTTGAGGCTCGCCTCCAGCGCGCGGGTGATGTTGTGCCGGTCGAGCGCCGTCATGCCGGCGCGCTGGCTGCCCTTGATCCAGCCGTGCGAAGGGCCGCAGACCTTGGTGGCGAGGATGATCGAGTCCCGGTCCTTGGTCTTCAACCATTTGCCGACGATTTCTTCCGTTACGCCGGCCCATTTCGTGTCAGGCGGCACGGGATAGTTTTCGGCCGTATCGTAGAAATTGATGCCGGCCTCGAAGCTCGCATCCAGAATGCAGAGCGATTCCTTCTCGTCGACCTGGGACCCGAAGGTCATGGTGCCCATGCAGATGTCGGATACGTAGATGGCACTTCGGCCGAGGCGGCGGGTTTGCATGGCGTGACTCTCCTGTTCGCGGTCGGGCGGGAGACTAGCGGCCTCCCGCGCCAATGCCAGAGGCGGGAGGAAACTATTTTGTGATCCGTTCATCGGGCGCGAGGCAGCCGGCCGCTTCGAGCACACCGAGGGCGGGGCCGAGGCCGGCTTCGTAGCGCTTCCAGCGGGCGAGCGATGTGGTGTAGAGCGGCTGGCGCACCTGGGCAGAGCTCGCCGTCGCAACCGGCGCCGTGTTCTCATGGAAAGCGAGGCAAGCCGGTTCGAAATCGAGACCGCAGAAGCCGAGCAGGGCGCGTGTCTCGTTTTCGATGTCGGCCACGACACGCTCATAGTGGACCTCCCGGAACCGGTCCGGCGGCAGGGTGCGGGCAAAATGCGAGACCAGCCGGTCGAAGCCGACATAATAGCGCGCGCAGGCCTCCAGGTCGTAGGCATAGTCGTAATAGGGAAACCGCGTCGCGAAGAGCTGCCTGTAATTGCTCAGTACCGTATCGGCCGGATGTCGGCGCAGGCAGATGACCCGCGCATCCGGCAGCGCCGCGAGGATCGCTGGTGCGTAAAGAATGTTCAGCGGCAGCTTGTCGATGAATCGCCCTTCGAGGCCGAGCGTCGCCTTCACGCGCCCGATATAGGCGTGACCGAGCGCGGCGAGATCCACCTGCCCGGCGGCCGCCAGCGTTTCCGGGTCCAGAACCATGTTTGACGGTGTGCGGGCGAGCTGTTTCATGGCGAGGCCGAAATCGGCGAGTTCCCCGGCCGATGTGACGAGGCTATGGCCTGACAGGATGCGGTCCACCAGCGTCGTGCCGGTGCGCGGCATGCCGGTGATGAAAATGGGCGCCGGGCCCGCTGCCCCCGAGCGTCCCTTCAGGGTGTCTGCGAGGTGCGCTGATCTCTCAAACAGCGCTTCGTCGCGTGCAGGGTCGTAGCGGATCGAGGCCCATTTCTTGGCCTTTGCACGCTGCAGCCAGGCGAGCGCCTCTTCCGCATGCCCCATATCATCATGCGCCTTGGCGAGGGCGTGGCCGACACGCAGGGCATCGTCCGCGTCCTGCGAGGTCGCCGCGAAAGCCGCCTCCAGCCGCGGCACCTCGTTCGCGGCCTCGGTCTGCCGGGTGATCTGGACGAGCGCCGAAAGGGCCCGCGTATCGTTCGGCGCGAGCGTTAGGCAAGCCTCGTAGGCAACGCGGGTCTCGTCCATCCGCCCCACGAATTGCAGGGCCGCGCCGTGATTGTAGTGGAAATTCGGCTCATCCGGCCGGCATGCGATGGCGGCGGCGTAGAACGGCACCGCGCGCGCGTGCAGGCCTGCCCGGCTGAACACGACGCCCAGCGTATCGAGTGTCAGCGGGTCCGACGGGCCGAGCGCAGCGGCCATTTCGGCCGTTCGGACGGCCTCATCCCGTTGCAGGAGGGCGATCAGGCTACGGGCCTTGTGGGCGAGGGCGCCGGCATGGCCCGCATCGGCGGCCAGTGCGCGATCGAACAGGTCGATTGCGCGGGCATGATTGCCATGGTCCGCCGTCAGAATACCGAGCAGGAAATAGGCCTCGGCCGAGGCCGGATTCGCCTTCAGGACGTCGAGACAGAGGGCATGCGCCTCGCGATAGGCGCGTTGGGCCAGCAATTGGCGTGCGTCCGCCAGCATCTTCGATTCGGAAGGGACCGGGCCCTGAAAACTTTTCAACGCGTCCGCTGCTCCTGCGCAGGAATTGGTCTCATCTGTGCCCTTTTTGCTGCGCTTTGTCACAAATTTGAAGGAGAGCAGCTGCAGCGCTTGCGCCCGTTTGACCCTTGCTTCCTACTTGGTCACGTCAGGTGGGAGACAAGGAGATAATCTAGATGAAAACCTCTCTCATGAAACATGTGAGCCTCGTCGCCATGGCGGGCGGTCTCGCCCTGTCTGCCGTTGCGCAGGACGCGGCCTCCGACGAGACGGCCAATGAAAGCGAGCTTCGGGCCACGACGATCACGGTGACGGCCACCCGCCGTGCCGAAAGCGTGCAGGATGTTCCGCTGAACATCGCAGCCGTCGGCGCCTCGCAGATCGAGGAACAGGGCTTCGACGAACTTGCCGACGTGATCGCCTATGTGCCTGGCATCAACGTGGTCGACCGCGGCGGACGGCAGGGCAACCCGATCATCGTCCGCGGGCTGAATGCCGACGGCCTCGGCTCCGGCGACGGCAACAACAATGGCGGCGGCACGGTCGCCACCTATGTCGGCGAAATTCCATTGTATGTGGACCTGAAGCTCAACGACCTTGAACGTGTCGAGGTGCTGCTCGGGCCGCAGGGTACGCTTTACGGCGCCGGCACGCTGGGCGGCGCGATCCGTTACATTCCGAAAAAGCCGGACTTTGACGGCGACACGCTCGACGTGCGCGCGGAGGGCTACCGGTATTCGGAGGCGGACGATTTCAGCTACAAGGGCGGCCTCACCGTCAACAAGGCGATCCTGCCGAACTTCGCCGTCCGGGCGTCGCTCGACTATGACGACGATTCCGGCTTCATCGACTATCCCTACGTGGTTCGCGATATCGGCGTTTCGGAACCCGATCCGGATTTCTACGATGCCAACGATGTGCGGAAGAACACCTACCGCCTGTCCGACGCGAACAGCGAGGAAACGACCTCCGGCCGCGTCGCTGCGCGCTGGGAGCCGACATCCTGGCTCGACGGCACGATGACCTACTATTTCCAGAAGGCACAGATCGGGGGCCGTCAGGGCTCCGGCTGGCGCTCGACGGTTCCGGTCGGCAAGTACGAACTCGGCAAGCGCGTTCCCGAGCCCAACGAGATCACCAACCAGCTCCTGGCCTTCGAAGTGACGGCCGACCTCGGTTTTGCCGAACTGACCTCGGCAACCGGCAAGTCGCGCTTCGACGACAATGGCCAGCGCGACCAGACCGACCTGCTGATCTCGCTCGAATACAGCTACGAAGCCTTCCCGACCTTCACGGCCTATACGCATGAGAAGACACGCGAGAACACGTTCAACCAGGAACTCCGCCTCGTTTCCAAGATGGACAGCAAGTTCAACTGGATCATCGGCGGCTTCTACAATGATGCGGATGTGACCTCGTATTCGGAAGAATACACGCCCCATTATGCCGATTATGTCGGCTTCGACCGGCCGGACGATCTCGAATACTATTCGCAGTTCTATTCTAAGCTGAAGGAATCGGCGATCTACGGCGAGATCGGCTATGACATTACCGACAAATGGAGCGTCACGGTCGGCGGCCGTTACTACAAGTATGATCTCGAATCCTTCAGTGACGTGGACTTCCCGCTGTTCGATGCCTTCCCGGACTACACCCAGACCGTCGGCATCGGCGACATGGCGGACAGCCTGAAAGCCGACTATGCGGCCGGCAGCCCGAACGGGACCGAACGCACGTCGCAATCCGACAATGGCACGCTGTTCAAGTTCAACACGTCGTACAAGTTCAGCGATGACCTGCTGACCTACTTCACCGTGTCGGAAGGCTACCGGATCGGTAACTCCAACGGTATCGGCATCTGCGGCGCGTATGATCCGAACAAGACGCAAGGGGCGTGCGCCCTGTTGCCGGGGCAGCAGTATGGTCCCAATCCGGGCGACGTCTCGACCCGGGACGAAAGCCAGTTCGGTCCGGATACGACGACCAATTACGAGCTTGGTTTCAAGTCGACCCTGAACGGGGGCCGGGTCACGCTGAACGGTGCGGTCTACTATATCGAGTGGACCGATCCGCAGCTGTCGTCGGCGACGATCAACGCGTCCATTCCGATCACGGTGAACGCCGACGGTGCGGAGTCGAAAGGCTTCGAGCTGAGCGGCGACTGGGCGATGACCGACAATCTCTCGATGCGTGGCAGCTTCAGCCACACGTCGGCCTCGCTGACGGCCGACGCACCGGGTCTGGTCTCATCGATCACCCCGCCGGGCTTCGCCACCACGCTGATCGACGGGCGCGATGGCGACCGGCTGCCGGGCTCGCCGGAGAACCAGTTCTCCGTGTTCGCGACCTATGTGCACACGCTCTCCAACGGCAAGGACGTGACGTTCAATGGTGGCTATTCGTGGCAGGACAGCGTGCTGTCGCGGACAGGCGCCCGCGGTGGCGGACTGACGCTGGATTCCTACGGCGTCGCGAATGTCTCGGCCATGTATGACGCCGGCGACTGGCAGGCGACCTTCTTCATCAACAACCTGTTCGATGAGTTCTATGAGACGGGCGTGGTTGCCACGCCGCTGTTCAACCAGATCCTCACCGACGATGATGGCGGCCTGGTGCACTCGCGCAGCTTCTACACCTATGTCGGGGCGCCGCGCTCGGTCGGCATCCGCTTCAACTACCATTTCGGATAGGGCGCCGGGGGCCCCCTGATGGGAGAAGGCCGCCCTGCGGGGCGGCCTTTTTCATTCCGGTGAGGCGAGAAGCTGCGTGAAGTCGATCACTTCGAAGCCATGCCCCGTCGCCGCGACGAATTTCTCGAAATCGGCCCGGGAAACGGCGGTCGTGCCGGTATTGGTCAGCGGGTGGAAGTTGACCGGGTCGTGCTGCAGCAATGCCGCATCGACCAGAAATCGAACGCGCCCGTCCTTGTCGTTCATGAGGGCGAAGGCGGTGACCGATCCCGGTGTCACGCCCAGCACCTCCTCCATCAGCTCGGCCGAGCCGAAGGACATGCGCTTCGTGCCGATCAGCCTGTGCAGCTGGTTCAGCTTCAGCTCCGAATGGGCCTCGGCCGCGATCAGCACCAGCGCCCCGTCCTTGTCCTTCAGGAACAGGTTCTTGGTGTGTCCGCCCGGCAGAGAGGCTTTCAGCTCCGTGCTTTCGCCCACAGTGAACACGGCCTCGTGCCAGTGCGTCGTGTGGGTAATGCCGAGCTGGTCGAGATAGGCGAAAAGATCGTCGGGGCTTGCAGTCATGGTGTCCTTTGGGCCAAGTCTGGAGGTCTTCGTCAAGCGTTGCAGGCCTCCCATGCACCTCGATTGCTACAAGATCTACGATGTTGCCCCGGACCTTGTGCCGGCGCGGTCCAACCGCGACTGGATGGATGCCTTCACGGACAGGCACCCGTATCGCTGCCTGCCGTTGACCATGGCGAACGCCACGGGCTGGGAACTGCTGTGCCCGATGGATATCAAGATCGAGTGGAATGGCGGGCCGAAGAATGAGGACATCCGCCTGCTGACGCGCGGCGACCCGCGCGCGATCGCCAGCTTTGCCGATGCGCATTTCATGCGTGGCATCGTGACCTTCCACACAGGCCATCTGTTCCGCACGCCGCCCGGTTGGGGCGTCTGGGTGACGGGGCCGCCGAACTGGCCGAAGGACGGCATCTATCCCCTGACGGGTCTGGTCGAGACAGACTGGCTGCCGTTTCCTTTCACCATGAACTGGCAGATGACCCGGCCGGGCAGCGTGGTGTTCGAGAAGGGCGAGCCTTTCGCCTTCATCACGCTGATGGAGCACAGGAAGCTCGAAGAGGTTCAGCCGGTGCGGAAGCCCCTCCGCTCCAATGCGGAGCTGGTGAAGGAATATGAGGCCTGGCGGGACAGCCGGGCGGATTTCAACGAACGCCTCAAGGGCCGCGAGGAAAGCGCGATGCGCGAGCGCTGGCAGCGCCACTACATGAAGGGCCAGAAGCCGACCGGCGACAAGGCCGACGCCCACCAGACCAAACGCCGCCTGCAGCCGCCGAAGGAAATGAAATAAGGCTCAGCCCTTGCGGCCTGCCTTCTCCGCAATGCCGCTCATGCCCTGCCGCTTCTCCAGCGCCGCCGCCACTTCGTCGAGGCTGACACCGCGGACGCGGAGGGCGACGAGGGCGTGGTAGAGCATGTCGGCGGCCTCGCTGGCGACGCGCTCATCGGTTTCCCCGCGCAGGGCGGCGACGAATTCGCCGGCCTCCTCCGCTGCCTTGTCGGCGCAGGCATCGACGCCTTTCGCCAGCAGCTTCGCCGTCCACGAAGACGAGGCATCGCCGCTTTCGGCGCGCGCATCGATGGTCTGGCCCAGATAATCGAGGGCAGCGGCGAGACGGTCGGAAGGGCCAAGGATCGACATGGCCCCTCCTTAGCCTCCTTCCGCGAGGGGAGGAAGCCCGCCAGCTTGACGCGATCCGTCGCCGGGAACACCTTTCTGGAAACACAAGAGACAGGAAGGGCAGGGCCATGAACGACCGCGTCACGATCACGTACTTGGAAGACGGCATTGCTGATGTACGGATGGTGCGTACGGACAAGATGAATGCGTTGGACAATGCGATGTTCAAGGCCTTGGCCGACACGATCGAGGAGCTGAGCCAGAAGGCGGGCCTGCGCTGCGTGGTCCTCTCCGGCGACGGCCGGGCGTTCTGCGCGGGGCTGGACCTGACGAGCATGGCGGCCAATGCGGCGAAGGGCGACGGGGAGAAGAAAGGCGGCGTGACCGGGGATCTGGGCAGCCGGACCCACGGGGAGGCGAACCTTGCCCAGTTCGTCGCCTGGGGCTGGCGCCGGCTGGACGTGCCTGTCGTTGCTGCAGTTCACGGCGTGGCCTTCGGCGGCGGGTTCCAGATCATGTCGGGCGCGGATGTGCGGTTTATCCATCCCGATACGCGGTGCGCGATCATGGAGATGAAGTGGGGCCTGGTGCCGGACATGGCGGGTTTCCCCCTCTGGCGCGGCAATGCGCGGGAGGATGTGATCCGCGAGCTGACCTATACCAACCGGGAATTCAACGGCCTCGACGCCCAGCGCATGGGCTTTGCGACGCACATCTCCGATACGCCGCACGAGGACGCGCTGAACCTCGCGAAGCTGATCGCCAACAAGCATCCGCAGGCGATGCGCGGGGCCAAGCGCCTCTGTAATGCCATGCACGATGCGACCGACGCCGCCCTGTTGCAGATGGAAAGCGATGAGCAGCTGAAAGTGATCCGCACGCCGAACCAGATGGAAGCGGTGATGGCGGAAATGCAGAAGCGGAAGCCCGCCTTCGCCGACTAGGCCCTCAAAAAGGCCGGACGGGCGCGCCAGCGGCTGACAGCGCGCGGCGCGCATCGGCGACGGTGGCCTCGCCGAAATGGAAGATCGAGGCGGCGAGCACGGCGGTGGCCCCGCCCTCCAGCACGGCAGCGGGCATGTCGTCCACGCTGCCCGCCCCGCCGCTGGCCACAACCGGAATGTTCACAACAGATGTGACGGCTTTCAGCAGGGCGATGTCATAGCCGGATTTTGTGCCGTCCTTGTCCATCGAGGTCAGCAATATCTCGCCCGCGCCGCGCTTTTCGGCCTCCATGGCGAACGCGACTGCGTCGATGCCGGTGGCCTTGCGGCCGCCATGGGTGAAGATTTCCCAATGCCCATTTTCGGGATCTCCGGTGCGGCGGGCGTCGATGGCGACGACGACGGCCTGGCGGCCTGCTTTGGCGGCGCACCTTGAAATGACTGAAGGATCCGCGACGGCGGCGGAGTTGATGGCGACCTTGTCGGCGCCGGCCCTCAGGAGGGCGACGAGGTCTTCCGCGCTGCGGACGCCGCCGCCGACGGTGAGGGGCATGAAGCACTGTTCCGCCGTTGCCGAGACGATGTCCAGCAGCGTGCCGCGGCCCTCATGGCTGGCGGAAATGTCGAGAAAACAAAGCTCGTCCGCGCCCTGCGCGTCATAGGCCTTTGCCAGCGCCACGGGGTCTCCTGCGTCTTTGAGATCGACGAAGTTGACGCCCTTCACGGTGCGCCCGTCCTTCACGTCGAGGCAGGGAATGATGCGGGTCTTGAGGCTCATGGCCCGATGGATTTAGCGGGGGATAAGGCGTGGGACAAGGCGGTCCGGTTCGGTCCGGAAACAGACCGGAAACGGACCGGATTCAGACCGGGAATGGACCGGAATGGACCGGAAGAGACCGGACGTTACGGACCGGAGCCGCCGCCCCGCCGGGATTTCCGCTTTCCAGCCGGCCGCGCGCATGATTGGGTGCCGGCCATGGACACCCCGCCGCCACCGAAATTCGGCCCCAATGGCTCCGTCCTCAACGGGCCGGAAATGACCGACACGCTGCGCGAGCAATATGAAGGCGCACCGGACCCGGCCCGCCCGCGCCGCGCCAACTGGCGCTGGCAACTCACCGCCGCCCTCGTCTGCCTGATCATCCTGGTGCTGGTCTGGCCGAAGGGGTGAGGGGCGCCAACGTCTTTTCAGTCGATGAGATTGACGCTGTTGACGGACCGCCTTTCCCGTGCGTCGAGGTGGCGAATGATACGGACCTCTAGGCTCACTAACCGATGGATTTTGCGGTCCCGGTGCTGCTGCCCTAGCGCCCACGCGTCCCATGT
The DNA here is from genome assembly GCA_020638455.1 of Hyphomonas sp. Classification (GTDB taxonomy): domain Bacteria; phylum Pseudomonadota; class Alphaproteobacteria; order Caulobacterales; family Hyphomonadaceae; genus Hyphomonas. The sequence goes on from JACKIK010000001.1 coordinate 1,065,449, forward strand.
CCGCTGGCCGGTGGCCGGCTCTGGAAAAGGGGGGAGGGCTTCAGACCGGCATGAGGAACGGGGCGTCCGAGAAAAATAGGAAAATGCTCGCCTAATGAGACTGGTTTGCTTCCGGTGGCTCTTTGCTTTCCATATGCATCCCGAGCGTCACCTGTTTCCAATCGTTTGGAGGCCCTTCAACAATCAGCTTACGCACCAAGCGTTCAGCCAATCTGAGTGCGCGATTGAAATCTTCATTAAAGGAAGATGATCTGACTGAAGAGGGAGCTAATCCACCTGTGTGGGCGACCTGGCTCCGCCAAGAGTAAATCTTGCCCAAAAGTGCGTATATTTCTTGTCGTTCCTCAAAATCCTTTCCCAATAGCCAAGCGCCTCGAGCCCGAAAATGCGCATTGAGTTGTCCGGGCAACTCAGATCCACCATGTTCTGAGTCTAGCAGGACCATTTCAAGCGCTATTCCGAGATCGAGTGATTTATCTGCGTTTGACGTCCGTCCTTTTGCTTGGCCAAGTCGGCTAAGGCACCCGCGAACTCTAGTTTTCCATGAGCTCGAGAGTTGGTCGAAACGCTCCTTAATTAGTGGGAAATCGCGAAATGACTCTTGAGATGCTTGGCACTCCAATGTCAGCACTACATCGCTGATCGTACTTGACCCTGCCATTCCTCCGAACATTCCTAACGGAACATTGTCTGGCATATATCCTGTTCTCCACCCTACGCTGCAGTGCAGCTCGGGCATGGCATTTATGATCAAACCAACATCCAAGAACGTTTGTTGTACATCACTCTGGAAATCGTGTTTTTCTTCAATTCCGGGAAGTTTTCGAAGTCTAACACGGCGGCAAAGCAAACATCTCGGCACCGAATTTCTTAACAAGTTGAAAGCCCGCGACTGTAGTGCAATTTGCTTATCCGGATAGTTCGGCAAATCCGAAGGATGAAGAAGGGTAATATCTTCAGCGAGTTGAATAGATTGCGCAATCTCGATGCCATGCAGCCATGCAGCTGCAACGAACTCAATTTCGCTCTCTGCAAGATATGCTTCCAAATCCGCATTGGCCTCTTCGGGACCCACTAGGTTGGCTCGCCAAGACCACCATGCAATCAAGTGCTTAGCGGTAAACAGTGAGAACGTAAAACCACACCTTACCAACTTTCCTTCCAATTCTTGCACGCGTGGGTCGGAAAGAATGGATTTGTAGCGCTCTGCGGCCAGCTCTAGCCTCTGTTCGATGCCAATATGGGTGCTGATCAGGTCGTAGTAGTATTGACTGGCAAAATCCGGAATCTGCCCGAATGTAAGCGGAAGGCCGAGGTACCCACTAGTAGCCATACGACGCCTCAATCGCCTCGCTCGCCACAATGTCCCCGTCATACAGCGCGCGGCCGAGGATGCAGCCGGCGATGGGGGCGCCGGAGGCCCTGAGGGCGCTTATGTCGGCCACGCTGGCGACGCCGCCGGAGGCGATGACCGGGATGCTCACGCAGTTCGCCAGATCGGCCGTGAACGGAACGTTGACGCCGGTCTTGAGGCCGTCGCGGCCGATGTCTGTGGCAACAATGGCGGCGACGCCGCAGCCTTCGAAGGCTTTGGCAAGCTCGGTCGCCTTCAAGTCGCTGGTCTCGGCCCAGCCTTCGACGGCGACCATGCCGTTCTTCGCATCGATGCCGACGACGACGCGGCCCGGCAGGGCGCGGGCGGCCTCCTTCACGAGGGCGGGATCGCGGAGGGCCACGGTGCCGAGGATGACGCGGGAGACGCCGGCCTCCAGCCAGGCATCGATCTGCGCCCGCGTGCGGATGCCGCCGCCGAGCTGGACCGGCGCATCGGTGGCGGCAAGGATCGCCTCGACGGCGGCGCGGTTGACGGCCTTGCCTTCGAAGGCGCCGTTGAGGTCCACGACATGCAGATGGGTGAAGCCCGCCGCGCGGAAGGCGGCGGCCTGGGCGGCGGGGCTGTCATTGAAGACGGTCGCCTGATCCATCTCGCCGCGGAGGAGGCGGACGCACTGGCCGTCCTTGAGGTCGATGGCGGGGTAGAGGGTGAAACTGGTCATGCGGTCGTTCTTTTGTCGTCATCCCGGAATTTGCGCCAGCAAATATCCGGGACCCATGTGGCACTGGGTCCCGGCTCAGCGCTGCGCGCTGTCCGGGATGACGGACTCATGATGGGGTCCATGTCAGGAAGTTCTGCAGGATCTGCAGGCCGACGCGCTGGCTTTTCTCGGGATGGAACTGGGTTCCGAAGATGTTGGCGCGGGCGACGGCGGCGACGAGGGGGCGGCCATAGTCGGCGGTGGCGGCGATATCGGCGGGGTCTTCCGGCGTCAGGGCGTAGGAATGGGTGAAGTAGACGTGGGGGTCCGCCTCCAGCCCGGCGAAGATCGGGTGCGGGCGCGGGAAGGCGAGGCCGTTCCAGCCCATGTGCGGGATGCGGAAGCCTTCGCCGGGCTGGATCAGGTCCACCTCGCCGGGGATCCAGCCGAGGCCGGGCGTGCGCCCGTCCTCAAGGCCGGCGGTGGCGAGCAGCTGAAGCCCGACGCAGATGCCGAAAAACGGCTTTTCCGCTTCGATCACGGCCGAATTCAGCGCATCGACAACGCCCGGCACCGCGCGGAGACCCGCCGCGCAGTCGGCGAAGTGGCCGACGCCGGGCAGCACGATGCGGTCGGCTGCGGCGATGACGGCCGGGTCGTCGGTGATGGTGATCTGATGGCCGGTGCCGGCGGCGCTGGCGGCGGCGCGGAGGGCGCGGCCGGCCGAGTGGAGGTTGCCGGAGCCATAGTCGATGAGCGCGACCTGTTTCATGGCCGCGCTCTTAGCCGCGCCGGGACGCGGGGGAAAGAGGCAGATTGGCTTGCCTTGGCGGGCGCACTGTCACACGGTCGGGGCATCGGGTCTGTTTTCATTGCCGGGGGTCTTCCATGCGCAAATTCGTGCCGTTCCTGTCTGCCTGCCTGCTGGGCGCCTGTGTGTCGGGGCCGGCCTGGCCGGATGGCGCCAGCAAGGTGGACCGCAAGGCCATGGCCGAAGTGGACGGGGAAGCGGCGCTGACGGCGGAGCTCGCCTCGAAGATCTGGAACTGGGCGGAAGTCGGCTACCAGGAGGAAAAGTCCTCCGCGCTGCTGCAAGAGACGCTGAAGGAGGAGGGCTTCACGGTCGAGGCGGATGTCGCCGGCATCCCGACGGCGTTCGTCGCCTCGTACGGTACGGGCGGGCCGGTGATCGCCATCCTCGCCGAGTTCGACGCCCTGCCGGGCATCAACCAGGCCGCCACGCCCGACCGGGAAGAGCGCCCCGGCATGAGCGCCGGCCATGCCTGCGGGCATAATTTGTTCGGGGCGGGGTCCGTCTCGGCCGCCATCGCGATCCGCCGCTGGCTGGAGGAGACCGGCAAGCCGGGCACGATCCGCGTCTATGGGACGCCGGCCGAAGAAGGCGGCAGCGGCAAGGTCTACATGGTACGCGCCGGCCTGTTCGACGATGTCGATATCGCCATGCACTGGCACCCCGGCTCCGAGAATTCGGCGGCGGCGGAGACCTCCCTCGCCAACCGGTCGGCCAAGTTCCGCTTCCACGGGCTCTCGGCCCATGCGGCGGGCGCGCCGGAGAAGGGCCGCTCGGCGCTGGATGGCGTCGAGGCGTTCGACATGATGGTCAACATGATGCGGGAACACGTGCCGCAGGATGCGCGCATCCATTATGTCATCACCAATGGCGGCTCGGCCCCGAACGTCGTGCCGGACTTTGCCGAGGTTTTCTATTATGTGCGCCATCCGTCTGCGGAGGGTGTCGAGGAGATCTGGGCGCGGGTCGAGGATGCCGCGCGGGGCGCTGCGCTGGGAACGGGCACGACGGTCGACTGGGAAGTGATCCACGGCAACAATCCGCTGCTGGTCAACGAGACGCTGGCGAAGATGATGGATGCCAAGCTGCACGAAGTGGGCGGGGTGACCTATGACGCCGCCGAGCAGGCCTTTGCAGACCGGATCTACAAGACGCTGACGAAGCCGGCCCTGCCGATGGGGTCAGAGGCGGCGATCCAGCCCTATGAGGTCTCTCTGGGCTACGGCTCCACCGATGTGGGCGATGTCTCCTATGCCGTGCCGACAGTGGGCCTCAGGACGGCGACCTGGGTGCCCGGCACGCCGGCGCACAGCTGGCAGGCCGTGGCGGCGAGCGGCATGTCCATCGGCTACAAGGGCGCGCAGGTGGCGGCCAAGACACTGACGCTGGCGGCGATCGAGCTTTATACGCACCCGGAGCTTCGCGCCGCGGCGCGGAAGGAATTCGACGAGAAGCGCGGGCCGGACTACCAGTACAAATCCCTGCTGGGCGACCGCGATCCGCCGCTGGATTACCGGAAATAGGGGGATCAGTTCGGCGCGTAATACTTGTCGTAGTGTTCCTTGCTCATCACCTGCTGCTTCATCTGGCCGCCCTCGATGACAAGAACGCTGACCTCGTCACTATTGGTCTGGTAGGACTGGTTCAGGGATTCCGCCAGAGCGCGGCGCTCGGCGTCTTCTTTCCACATCTGTGCTTCCCAGTTGCTTTTGACGCGGCGGGCGGCCGAACAGGCCGGTCCGTCCTGACGGCAGACGGCATCGACATCGCTCAGATTGCAGGGGCCATAGGTTTCGACATAGCGCTCAAGATATTCGCCGCCGAGCATCGTGGCATCGTTGTAGACCGGATAGGCGCAGCCGCCCTCTGAGGGGTCGTGGCCGAGATGCTGCTCGAAACTGGCGACGAGGTTCGCCCGCCGCTGCCGGCGGGCGTCGATTGCGCGCTGTTCGTCCAGCGCCTTGCCATTCTGATAGGCCATGACCTGGTCATAGATTGCGTCATAACGGGCGGCGAATGCCTCCTGAGGCGTCGCAGCTTCGACGGGTTGCCCGTCCAGCGTATCGTCGAACATCGCCCATTTGCCGTCTTCGAGCTGCACGGCGAGAGCTTTGCCGCTCCACCACCAGGCCGGGCCGGGCTTGTGCCAATCCTGGCGGATTTCGTCGCTGATGCCGGCCTTGCCATAGGATAAGCTCTCGTCGTCGGAGCCGATCGGGAGAATGTCACGGTACGGCCTAAGCGACTGATACTGGGCAAGCGTTTCGAGCACCGGTTCGAGGGAAATGCGGTAACGCAATTCATCGCCCTGGCGCGTCACCACAATCCACTTGGCATCGGCATAGTCCAGCCCGACAATGTCAGCTGGCAGATCGACCGGAAGGCCGGTATAGGGATTCAGCGGGATAAGATAATGATCGTAGCCGGCCAGCGGATGCGGATTGGGTTTGCCGAGGATAGCCTGCGAACCTGCCGTGACGATTTCCGGGAATATGCCGATATTCGTCCCGTGCGTATCGAAGATGCCGGTGACGGTTGCTTCGGTATCCGGATCCGCCATCGTGGCGAAGATGATGCCGTTGGAATTGATCCGGATCCGCTCATCGGGGTCGGAGATGTTGGGGAGAATTGTCGCGGCCGATCCGTCCGCCCCGATCAGGGCATAGTCGCGATAGCCGCCGTCACGTGCGGCTGTGCGGGCGATCACGACCGGCGGCGTGTGCGGCGGGTTGTGCCCGGTACTCGAGACGAGGTCCGAATAGTCGAAGGCTTTCGGGTAAATCGCGAGTTCCTCATAGGAGAACGGACGTTCGGAATGTGAGCCTCCGTCCACGATCACAAGCGTTCCATCGCACTTTTTCGCAATCGCGACGACCGTGGAAATCGGCTGGATCGCCGTGTATTGCGGCTTGACGCTGATCTTGTTCCGCTTGTCGGCAAGGCCATACAGCCCGACGCCCTTCCGGCCGGCATCGCCCCAGCACTTCATCGCATCGCTGGCGCTGGCATTGCGCTTCACAACCCTGACAAATTTCATGTAACCGTCGGATCCGAGGCCGACCGGATAATCCAGCTTGAGAACGCAGTCCTTGCCGTTCTTGATTTCGGTGGTTTTCCAGGTGTCGGGCCCCTTGGAGCAGATGTCCCCGTCATGGTCGCCCGTCTCGATCGTGCTCTGGAAGTCGAACGACTGAGCATGTGCCGGCCCGGCGGCGCCAAGACCGAGAAATATGGCGGCCGCTGCCACACCCGCGAAGTAACGCAAACCGGTTCCGGATTTGCCTGGCATGCTCGTCCCCTTCAATGCCTGTCCGATTCTCCCATGAGGTCGACGCGCGCCCAACCGGGTCCGCTTGCGCGATCTCATGGAAGCAAGCGCAGTGTGTTCGCCAGTCCCCCGGAACGCAAGGCGCAATAAGCCTCGGGTCCGGAGGCTGTCTTTGGGCCTTTCAGGACCTGCCCGAACCGCGATCCGCCGCCGGATGACCGGAAGCGGGGGTCATCTTAACGCTTTGACACTGGTGCCTCGCCGGGCGAGATCGCATCCTTGCCGGCAATGGCGGGAGGATCTGATGAAAACTGCAAACCTGGTCCTTGTGCTGGCGCTTGTGGTGCCGGCCTGCGCGCCGGCGCACGATGCAAAGGATGCGGGCCTCCGCTTCATGATGCTGATGAAGGATGCCTCGGGCGGGCCAGCGCTCGATGCGCCGTCTGGCTTCCATGAGACCGGCACGGTGACGCGTGACGGGGATACGCGGACCTATGAGACATGGGGCGACTTCCATGCGCTGCGCACGGTCAGCATCATGACACGTGCCGACGGCCTGTCGATGACCAATGGGTTTGACGGGACGCAGGCCTGGCAGGTCGGCCCGGATGGCACGGTGCAGACGGACACCTCGCCTGAGACGCTGGCGGCGGCCCGGTTGGGCGCCTACCTGACCGTGGGCGGATATTACTGGCCGGAACGGTTCCCGGCGACATTCGAATATGACGGGCGGAAAGTGGCCGATGGCCTCGCCTATGACGTCGTGACGGTGACGCCTGATGGCGCGGGACCGTTCGACATCTGGCTCGACCCGGACAATCACCGGCTGCAGCGCCTGACCGCAATGGATGGCGACCAGCCTTTCGAGGGCGTGGTCAACACCTACGACGTCGTGGGTGGCGTCTCCTTCGCGGCCGGCACGACGCAGACCATCGGCGGGCAGACCATGGACCACAAGGTGACGCTGTACGAGTTCACGGACGTTCCTGCGGAGAAATTCGCGCCGCCGCCCGGATAGAGAAGGGCCACTACTGTCGCGAGGCGGCGCTCGCCTCCCGCAGGTCTCTGAATTCGGAGGTTGCCTTCAGCTGTGGCCAGTCGGTCGAATTGGCGAGGTCGCGCGTCATGTCGAGGAACAATTCGACGTCCTGTGCGGCGCCGCGGAGGTCCCAGTCCGGGTCCCAGGCGTCGTACTGGTTGTGGTAGCGGTGGGCGATGTAGTCAGCGACCCAGGCGTCGCCCGCTTCGCGGCCGCCGTCGACAAGGTCGGAGCCGCCGGCGATGCCCATGATCAGCAGAACCGGAACGCCGCGCCGCGCGAGTGAGAAATGATCGGCACGGTAGAACAGGCCGTTTTCCGGCAGGCCCTCCGGAGACACGGTCCGGCCCTGTTTCGCGGCGGCGGCAGCCATCCGTTCTTCGAGGTCGCTCTGTCCCTCTCCGACCTGGATCACGTCGCGGGCGGGACCCGCCGTCTGCAGGATGTCGAGGGTGAAGTTGGCGACGGTCTTCTCCAGCGGATAGATCGGGTCCTGCGCATAGGCTTCGGAGCCGAGCAGGCCGCTTTCTTCCCCGGTCCATGCCGCGAACACGACCGTGCGCTCCGGGGGCGGCCCGGCTTTCAGGGTGCGGGCGATTTCCATGATGCCGGCGATGCCGAGCGCATCGTCATTGGCGCCGGGTCGGACCACGCGGCCCTCGGCGTCGGGTGCGCCGATGCCGTAGGCATCCCAGTGGGCCGACAGCATGATGGTTTCGTCCGGGTGCGTCGTGCCGGTGATCTTGCCGATCACGTTCTGGCTTTCGCTGGTTTCGACGGACAGGCTGAGATCGGCATTGAAGCGCAGGTCACCGAGCGCGAAGGCCTTGAAGTCGCGCTTGCGGGCGGCGGTCCTCAGGGCGTCCAGGTCGTAGCCGGCCGAAGCGACCCATTGTTTCGCCATATCCTCCTGCAGCCAGCCCTGCAGGTCGACATGTGCCGCCGCAGCGCCCTTTCCGGTCACGGCGTAATTTTCGCCCGGCGAGGAGGATGCCACGTTCCAGCCATAGCCGGCGGCCTTCGTCTCATGGATGACAAGCGCGGCCACGGCACCCCGGCGCGCGGCTTCCTCGAACTTGTAGGCCCAGCGGCCGTAATACGTCATGCGGCGCCCGCCGAAGACGCCGCTGACCGGGTCATCCTCCGCAACGCCGAAATCCGGATCGTTGACCAAGAATAGCGCGACCTTTCCGTGCAGGTCAATGTCGCCGAAATCGTCCCAGTTGCGTTCCGGCGCGCTGACACCGAAGCCGACGAAGACGACCGGTGCGTCCCGGACCGTGATGGTCTCGCGGGGGTTTGCGGAACTGATCTCGATGTCGCGGGCCTGTTCCATGTCGATCACCGTTTCGCCCTGGCGGACATTCAGCGCGCGCACATCCGTCACCTGCGAATGCGTGAGTGTGACAGGGTCGGTCCAGCTGCCATTGCGCCCGCCTGGCTCGAGGCCGAGGTCGGTGAAACGTTCGATCAGATAGGCGACCGTCTTGGTTTCCCCCTCGGTTCCGGGCGCCCGGCCCTGGAACGCGTCGGAGGAGAGCACCCGGGCGGTTTCGGACATGTTTCCGGGGTTTATGGGGGAGGCATCGTCCGCCTCGTGCGGGGCGAGCGCGCATGCCGCCAGTGTCATTCCCGCCACCGCGGATACCAGTATCGATCTGATCATGTGCGTGTCCCTCATCCTGCATGCCGCCGCAAAGCGGAGCGCCGGCTGCACATCTAAGCCCACCGGCGCGCCCCTGTTGCGCGCAGGTTCGCTTCCGGCGAAGGGCCGGTCAACCGGCCAGTTCATGAGGAAGGCTCCGCCCTGCCGGGGGGCGGAAACCGGCCTAGAGACTGCCCTTGGTGCTCGCAGGCTTGCCGCCGAGGCGGGGGTCGACGGTGACTGCCGTGCGAAGGGCGCGGGCCGTGGCCTTGAAGCAGCTCTCGGCAATGTGGTGGCAGTTCTCGCCGTAGAGGTTCTCGATATGCAGGCACATGCCGCCATTGCCGGCGAGGGCGTGGAAGAACTCCTTGAAGAGCTCGGTGTCCATCTCGCCGACCTTGTCGCGCGTGAACTGTACTCTCCACACCAGATATGGCCGCTTGCAGAGATCGATGCTGGCACGGCTCAGCGTCTCGTCCATCGGGATATAGGCGTGGCCGAAACGGGTGATGCCGGCGAAATCGCCCAGCGCTTCCATGATCGCCTGTCCGAGCACGATGCCCGTGTCCTCGACGCTGTGGTGCATGTCGATATGCAGGTCGCCCTTGCACCGCACGGTCAGGTCGATGGCCGAATGCTTGGAGAAGCTTTCCAGCATGTGGTCGAAGAAGCCGATCCCGGTCTGGACATCGGACTTGCCGGTGCCGTCGAGGTTAACGGTCACAGCGATGTCCGTTTCCTTTGTCTTGCGGGTGACGGTGGCGGTGCGTTTCTGGCTCATGGCAGCCCATATAGTGTGTAGCGACGGTTACAGCTAGCGCAGTTTATTCACTGATTTCTAAACATATTGCCGGATGTTTCCGCGGGATTTCGTGCAGAAACACACGAGAATCGAGGTTACTTTGCGCAAGCCGTCCTTCATCCGCCGGATTCTCGGCACGATGACGCTGCCCACCTTTGCCGGGGCATTTGGCGGATTGCTGGCGGCCATGCTGTACGTCGGCATGACTGCGCTCGCGCAGCTATACCGGGTCTCCTCGGGGGCCGCGCATTGGCGAGACCTGTGGATTCCGTGGCCGGTGATGGCGGCGCTGAGTGCCGTGACCGTGGTGATTGCCGGCCTTGGCACGTTCCTGATGACCAAGGCGTTCCAGCGGATCATCAACCGCTTCATGGCCTATCTGGAAGACGCCGAGACGATTTCGCCGAAAGGGATGGAAACGGTCTGGTTGTCGGAACTGCGCCGCCTGCGTATCGCGGTGACACGCACCGTGCGCCGCCTGCGCAAGGAAAACGAGGAACTGCGCCGCATTGCCTATGTCGACGCGCGCACCGGCCTGCCCAACCTCATCGCCATGGAAGCCGAGATCACGGCGCGCCTGCCGAAGGCCACGTTCGAGCAGCCGGCCGCCTTCTTCCTGCTGGATCTCGACCAGTTCACGCGGGCCTCCGAACGCCTTGGCAGCCACCTGACAGAAGCCCTCCTGCGGGCGGCCGGCGCGCGTCTCACCGAAGCGCTTGCTCGACTCGAAGCTCCTGTTTCGTCCAGCGTGCAGGGTGCCATCATTGCAGCGCTGCATTCGGACCAGTTCGGCATCTTCCTGCCGAATGCCATCTCGCGCGAGAACGTCTCGAGCATCGCGCGCGCCATCCGGATCGCCTTCTCGCATCCTTTCGAGATCAGCACGCAGGTCGTGACGCTGGGCATGTCGGGCGGCATCGTGATGGCGCCGGAAGATGCGGATTCCGGTCCCAAACTGTTCCGCCACGCCGAGCTGGCCCTCCGCCAGGTGCGGGGCGAGTCGGCTTCGGGCTTCCGCTATTTCTCGCCGCGCCTCAACCGCGTGGCACGCGGGAAGTACATGCTGGAAGCGGAGCTGCGTGAAGCCGTCAACAATCGCGAGTTCCGGGCGGTGTTCCAGCCGAAGGTGGACTTCGCCACCGGCCAGATCGTCGGCGCCGAAGCGCTCGCCCGCTGGCAGCGCGCAAACGGCAAGGTGATCTCACCGGCGGCATTTATTCCGCTTGCGGAGGAAACCGGCCTCGTCAACCAGATCGGCGAGCAGATCCTGGAATCGGCCTGCAAGTCGGCGGTGATCTGGATGCGCGAAGGGTTTGATGTGTCCGTCGCGGTCAACGTGTCGCCGCGCCAGTTCGTCAGCGTCGACGTGACCGAGCTTGTCCTCGACGTGCTCAAGCGCACGGGCCTGCCACCGGACCGGCTGGAACTGGAAATCACCGAGAGCATGGCGGTGTCGGATCCGTCCAAGGTCGCCCGCGTGATGCGGCCGCTGCGCGCGCTCGGCACCAAGCTTGCGATCGACGATTTCGGCACCGGCCACTCCAACCTGTCGATGCTGACGCAGTTGCCGTTCGACGTGTTCAAGATCGACCGGCAGTTCGTGATGGCGCTGGAGTCAGATCGCCAGGCGCCGGCGATCGTCGAGATGATCCTCGCCATGGCAGAAACGCTCGGCCTGAAGACTGTCGCGGAAGGCGTGGAGACGGAGCGCCAGGCGGAGTTCCTCTCGCGCCGTGGCTGCACCATGGCGCAGGGCTTCCTCTATTCGCCCGGCCTGCCGCACGATGCCTTCATGACCCTGCTGCACAAATGGGAAGCCCGCCCCGCGGGACAGCGCAAGGCGGGTTAGGCACGGCGCGTGCCTATGCGGAGTCAGATAGGCCGGTGGTAGATATTGATCGGCTTGCCCCGCAATTCCGACTGTTGCCAGAATTCGTACCCGCACTTTTCCGCAACGCGCCGCGAGGCAAGATTGCCGTCATCGATGATGCAGACGGCCTTGCCGGGGCGGTTCCCGTCGAGCCATGCGTGCATCGCGCCGACGGCCTCGCTGGCAATGCCCCGGCCCCAGGCGGCCTTGGCGAAAGCCCAGCCGGATTCCGGCCATTGCGAGATGTCGGGTGTCATGCCGCGCCGGAAATCCGCAAAACCTGCTTCGCCGAGCCAGTCCCCGCTCGCGCGATCGACGACGGTCCAGTAGCCGTAACCCTTGAGGTCCCACATGCCGCGGCCGCGTGCGATGGCGAACCAGACATCCTGCGGCGGCCGTGTTGCGCCGCCGATGAAGCGGACGACTTCCTCGTCGCCCCAAGCCGCGGCCGCAGGCGTGAAATCGCTCTCCTGCGCCGGACGCAGGACAAGACGCTCGGTCGTCAATGTGGGAGGGATCACGCGCCGGCCTTCATTTTCGCCAGCATCGCGCCCATGGCGGCATGCACCGTCTGGATGGCCTTCAGGGGACGGACCATCACCTTGAAGTCCCGGATCTTGCCGTCTTCATTCCATTCGATCATGTCGACGCCGTTGACGTGGATGCCATCCATCTCGCATTCGAATTCGAGCACGGCCTTGTCGCCGCAATCGAAGACGCGGGTGTAGCGGAACGTGTCGCCGCCCAGCGTCTGGCCGGCCGCCGTGAGGTAGGCAAGCGTGATCGGCTTGCCTTCCTGCGGCGAGTGCACGACGGGGCTGCGGAAGACGACATCCTCGGCAAGCTGGCCGGCGAGACCTTCGGGCGAATGGTCGCCATCCATCCAGTCGAACCAGCGCTGCAGGTTCGGCTCATATCCTTTGACGGGAACAAGGTGCTTAGTCACTGACACAGAACTCCATGGGCATGAGGACGCCGGATACGGGCAGGGCCCTGCCGTTCCAGACATAAGGTTCGAAGCGGATTTCCGCGAGCGTGGCAAGCGCGTGGGCCTCGAAGGCGGGGTCGGAACAGCGCACCTCCGGCGCGAGCGGCACGCCGTTTTCATCGATATCGAAGACGAGGTCGCAGACGGCGCTCTTGCGAAGTCCGGCAAGGTCTGCCGGCAACGAGACTGCGCCGGCCGAGGCGATGGGCGGGTATTTCGGGCCGCCGAGCTTGGCGACATCGCTCTCGTTCACGCGGCCCTGCATTCTCTCGGGCAGCGGCGTCGCATCGAGCTTGGTGCGGAGCGCACCGCACGTCGAGGCATAGGTATTCTCGCCCGCGCGGGCCGCATCGGTCTTTGCCTTTTCGGCATCCTCGAACGAGGCGGGCGCGACGGGCTTGTCGAAATCAGCCGCCATGTCGGGTCCTCCGGTTTCGGGCGCAGGCGCAAGGCCGCAGGCGGCGAGGCATGCGGCCAGGGCAAGGGAAAGCAGCGCTGTGCGCATGATCTGGTCTCCTCAGCCTGCGAGGGCTGATGGGAACCTAGCACGGCGCCGGGGCAGGAAAAGGGCCTGATTAAGCCTCGTAGGCGGCGGCGAGGTCCGGGTCTTTCGCGGCGACGAGGTCAGCAAGATCGGAAATCACCTTGGCCTGTTTCCAGGTGGCGTCGTCCTGCATCTTGCCGTCGATCATGGCGACGCCCGTGCCGTCCGGCATGGCGGCGAGGATCTTGCGGGCGAACTTCACTTCCGCTGGATCGGGGCTGAACACGCGCTTGGCGATGGCGATCTGGTTCGGGTGGAGGCTCCACGTGCCGGAACAGCCGAGCAGGAAGGCGTTGCGGAACTGCTGCTCGCAGGCATCGAGGTCGGCAATGTCGCCGAACGGGCCGTAGAAGGCATTGATGCCGGCCATGCGGCAAGCATCGACCATGCGGGCGATCGTGTAGTGCCACGGGTCCTGCTGGGCACTGGCGCGCGGGCTGCCGTCTGCGGTCGGGTCGTCGATGACGCGATAGAAGGGGTGGCCGCCGCCGACGCGGGTGGTTTTCATCTTGCGGTTCGCGGCAAGGTCCGCCGGGCCGAGCGAAATGCCCTGCATGCGGGGGGAGGCGAGCGCGATGTCTTCCACACGCGCCATGCCCTCGGCGGTTTCGAGGATGGCGTGGAACAGGATCGGGCGGGTGAGGCCGGCTTTCGCCTCCAGCTGGGCGACATACTGGTCGGCGAAGTGGATATCCCACGGGCCTTCGACCTTGGGCAGCATGATCACGTCCAGCTGGTGGCCGGCGTTCAGGACGAGCTGCGAGACGTCCTCCTGGAACCAGGGGGAGTTGAGACAGTTCACGCGGCTCCAGAAGCCTGTGCCCTTGCCCTGCCAGTCATACATCTTCGCCATTTCCACGGCGCCGGCGCGGGCGGCATCCTTGGCATCGGCCGGGATCGCGTCTTCAAGGTTGGCGAGGATCACGTCGACGCCCGGCGCCATGTCCGGCACCTTGGCGCGGACCTTGTCGAGATGCGGCGGCACGAAATGGATCATCCGCTCGAGCTTCACGGGCAGGTCCCGCATCGGCTCGGGCGCGCCGATGGCGAGCGGCTTGAAGAAATTCCGTGGCGTTTTCTGCGACATGTTCCCGTCCCTGCAACAATTTGCAGGAAGGGTTAGGGCCAATGCTGCAGCGCGTCAAACGCCGTTTTGGCGCAGGAGCCGGGCCGTGGCCGCGGTCAGCCTGCCGATGCGTCTTCCGCGGCAATCCGCCCTTCGGCCCAGTAGGCGCGGCGGAAAATGGTGATTCCGATGATCACGATGCCCACCAGCGTGACGGCTTCGCCACCGAAGATAACCGAATTCGGGAAGTGGAGCTCCGCAAGGATCGCCCATGTCGCCGTCATGAAAGTGAGGGCGGCGATTTCGGTCAGCAGGATCGTCGGGACGAGGGCTTTGAAAACGCGATTCATCGGAGCTTCCAGTCATCTTATCCGGCCGGGCCGGCACGGGGCGCAATATCGATGCCCGGACGCCATACGGCAAGGGGGTTTCAGCTGCGACGCGCCAGCGGGTGCGCCGTTTCCAGGAGCTCGGCCAGTTCATCCGTCAGGACGTGCGTATAGATCTGGGTCGTGGCGATGTCCGCATGGCCGAGAAGGGTCTGCACGCTGCGGAGGTCGGCGCCGCCCATCAGGAGATGCGTCGCATAGGCATGGCGCAGGGCGTGGGGATGGACGCGGTCCGGCCGGATGCCGGCCGTTCCCGCGAGGTCTTCCAGCAACTGGCCAAGGCGCCGGCGCGTCAGGTGGCCGGCCTTGCCGCGGGAGGGAAAGACGAAATTTTCCGCGCGGCCGCGGGCGAGACTGCCTTCCGGCAGGTGTTCCTCGCGCACGGCGAGCCAGTCGGACAGTGCCGCCAGCGCCGGCTTGCCGAGCGGGCAGAGCCGTTCCTTGCCACCCTTGCCGCGGATGATGATATCGCGGGTCACCCAGCGGCTGCCTTTGCGGCGCGGCAAGCTGCCCAGCGTCAGGGACACCAGTTCCGAGGCACGCAGGCCCGCGCCGTAAAGCAGCTCGACGAGGGCCTTCAGGCGCAAATCATCGGCGCAGGCCTCGATCAGGCCCTTCATTTCGTCGCGCGAGAGGACATCCGGCACGTCGCGGGCGGGCTTTGGCCCGTCCAGTTTCGACGTCGGGTCGTCCTTGCGGTCGCCTTCCTCGAACAGGAAGCGGAAAAAGCGCCGGACAGCCGACAGCTTGCGCGCCTGCGATGACGGGGCGAGGCCACGGGCGGAAAGATCCGCGAGCCAGCCGGAGAGGTCGCGCCCGCTCGCGTCGGCAAGGCGCCCGCCGCAGAATTCGGAGGCATCCATCAGGTCGCGGGCATAAGCGTCGAGTGTATTGGCCGCTGCGCCGCGCTCGGCCGACATCATTTCCAGGAAGGCTTCGATACGGGCGCGGTCTGCCATCCGCCGAATGTGCCGCCGCTAGCGTTGAAATCAGGTGAATGCGGGCGTCTCAGCCGGGGCGAAGACCCGCGATCAGGATGTCGACCATGGCGCGGGCGCCCGGTTCCCAATCCTCGCCGGGCGAAACATAATGGATGCCGGCGACGGCGCGCAGCAGGTCGAAAGGGTCTGCAACCGGGCGGATGTTGCCGGCCGCTTCGGCCCGGCGGACGAGACGGCCGAGCGCCTCGCGCATGATATCGCCCGAGCCTGCATAGACGCGGCTCGCCCCGCCATCGAGTGAATTGAGCGCTTCCGCCATCAGCCGCTTGGTTGCCATGTAATCGATGAAGAGAAGCAGCCACTCGCGGATGGCGTCGACCGGCGCTTCCGATTCGGAGAGACGATCCGCCGCCTCACCCAACTGGCCGATGGCCTGGCGGTAGACCGCTTCGATCAGATCGTCCCGCTGCGGGAAATGGCGGTAGAGCGTGCCGATGCCGACCCCGGCCGTCCGCGCGATTTCCTCGAGACTGGCTGCGGCGCCATCGCGTGCAAATACCGACCGGGCCGCGTCCAGAAGGCGCTGGCGATTGCGCTCTGCGTCGGCGCGCGGGCGCCTTGCTTTCGACGGCGCTTCGGCCACAGGAATCTCTCCCTCTTGTAAAACGGAGGTAGCCTCCGTATATAAAAAGGAGGCGCCCTATCACTTAACTCATGCGAGCGCCCCGATCCAGACCCCCAACTCCACAATTCCAGCCCCCAGGAGAAAGCCATGTTCGGAGAAACCTCCACAACTGAAGACGTGCTGGCCGGCATCGACCTTGCCGGCAAGCGCGTGCTGATCACCGGTGTCTCTGCCGGCCTTGGTGTCGAGACGGCCCGCGCCCTCTCGTCTCACGGCGCCGAGGTGACCGGTGCGGCGCGCGATCTCGACAAGGCCCGTGCCGCCCTCAAGGAGGCCGGCGCAGACATTGACCTCGTCGAACTCGACCTCGCTTCGCTTGCCAGCGTGCGTGAGGCATCTGATCAGCTGCTCGCCGATGGCCGCAAGTTCGACATTGTCATCGCCAATGCCGGCGTGATGGCGACCCCGCCGATGAAGACCGCCGACGGGTTCGAAATGCAGTTCGGTACCAACCATCTCGGCCACTTCGCCTTCATCAACCGCATCGAGCCGCTGATAAAGGATGGCGGACGGGTGGTGATGCTGGCCTCGTCCGGCCACCGATTCTCCGACGTCAATCTCGAAGACCCGAATTTCGAGACGACAGACTACACGCCATTCGGCGCCTATGGCCGGTCGAAGACGGCGAACGTGCTGTTCGCCGTCGAGTTCGACCGTCGCCACAAATGGCGCGGCGTGCGGGCGGCGGCCGTCCATCCTGGCGGCATCCAGACCGAACTCTCGCGTTACATGACGGCCGAAGCCCTCGACGAAATCCGCAAACGGATGGAAGCGCGGCAGGGCGCGAACGGTCAGCCGTTCCGCTTCAAAACCGTTCCGCAGGGCGCGGCGACATCCGTCTGGGCGGCTGTGGTGGCCGATGGTGACGAAGTGGGCGGGCGCTATTGCGAGGACTGCCATGTCGCAACGCGTGTGACGGACGAAGAGTTCGACGCGGCGTCCGGCGGTGTCCGTCCCTATGCGCTCGACCCGGACAATGCCGCCGCGCTGTGGGCAAAGAGCGAGGAAATGGTGGGCGAGACGTTCTGACCCGTGGTGCTTTCGGGGTGGCCGGATCAGGAGCGGGGCTTCAGCAGCTCGCCGGCCACCCGCAGCGTGCGACTGGAAATGCGAATCTCCAGCAGGAAGGAAAGGAGCGCCGCGACAAGCACGCCCATCGCGGCGATGAACAGGACCGAGACGGCCTGCGTGACCGACACGCGCAGCAACTGTCCGGTGAACAGAAAAATGATCACGACGCAGACGAGCAGTGCTGCAAGCGTCGACAGCGCAATCGCCCGGTTGCTGTGTGCCATGCGGCGGTCGAGCACGCTGAGTTCGGCCGTGCGCCAGCGGCGGCCGTCCTCGCTGCAGGCAGCAAGCTCGCGCTCCAGCGTGCGCCATCGGTCAACGACGCGCCCGAGCCGGTTGGTCATGACATTCAGGAACGCGCCGATGCCGGCCAGCAGGAAGACAGGCGCGATGGCGATCTGGATGACGTGGGCGATGTCATTGGGCACGGCGGACTCCGGCATGAGGCACCTGTAGGGCTGGACGCGAGCGATTCCCAATAGCGCAGGGCCGGCGTCTTGTCGTGGATATCCGGCCGCCGGGACAAAGCGATTGCCGCGGCCGCCGCCACGCGACAGTATCGGCGGATGGCTTCTTCCCGTCCGCCCTTGCCGCCCATTCCCCGCACTGTCTGGGCGCTCGGTCTGGTCAGCTTGTTCATGGATGTCTCGTCGGAGATGATCCATGCCCTCCTGCCACTGTTCCTGACGGCGACGCTCGGCGCGGGGGCGGTCTATGTCGGGATCGTCGAGGGCGTGGGCGAGGCAACGGCGGCGATCGTGAAAGTGTTTTCCGGCTATGTGTCGGACAGGTTCGGGCGCCGGAAGCCGCTGATCCTCATTGGCTACGGCCTCGGCACGCTGTCGAAGCCCCTGTTCGCGCTGGCCGGGGCACCGGTCATGGTGCTGACCGCGCGGTTCTCGGACCGGGTGGGGAAGGGTATCCGCGGGGCGCCGCGCGACGCGCTGATCGCCGATGTGACGCCGGAGGAGATCCGCGGGCGCGCGTATGGTCTGCGCCAGAGCCTCGATACGGCAGGGGCCTTTATCGGGCCGCTGATGGCCATCGGCCTGATGGCGCTGTTTGCGGACAATATGCGGGCCGTGTTCTGGTTTGCGCTGGTGCCGGGGCTGATTGCCGTGCTCTGCGTCCTGCTGGGCGTCGAAGACCGGAAGGCGCCAGAGATGACGGAACGCCGCCGCGCGCCAATCCGCTTGTCGGACCTTGCCGGTATGGGGGGCGCCTACTGGACGGTTGTCGCCATCGGGATTGTCTTCACGCTGGCGCGATTCAGCGAAGCTTTCCTGGTGCTGAAGGCGCACGATGCCGGCCTGGCGCTGGCGCTGGCGCCGCTGGTGCTCGTCGTGATGAATGTGGTCTATTCGCTGGGCGCCTATCCGGCCGGCGCACTGTCTGACCGGATGCCGCCGGCGCGGTTGCTGATTCTTTCCCTGCTTGCGTTGATCGCGGCCGACCTCAGCCTCGCGCATTGGAACACGCTGGCGGGTGCTTTTGCGGGCATCGCCCTCTGGGGCGTGCACATGGCGCTGAGCCAAGGCCTGTTGTCGAAGCTGGTTGCAGACCGGGCGCCGGAAGCCCTTCGCGCCTCGGCCTTCGGAATCTTCAATCTGTGCACGGGGCTCATGTTGCTGGTGGCGAGCGTGGTTGCCGGCGCAGTGTGGGAAATGGCCGGGCCGTCCGCGACATTCCTGACGGGCGCCGGTTTTTCGGTGCTGGCGGTGCTGCTGGTCGGCTTTTTCCTGCTGCGGAAACCCGCTGCTGCCTGAGGCGGGTCAGCGCTTGCGTACGAGCTGCGCGGCTTCAGCCTTCAACTCGGCCCGGCGTTCCGCAGTCTGGTCCCGCCAGTGCGTGTCCGTAAATGCGCAGTCGAGCGCGTAGAGCGCGTTGAGGCTGACCTGCCGGCCGAAGCGGTGCTTCAGCATCGAATAAGCCGCGAGAGGCGAGAGTTGCAGAAGCGCGTCCGCCGATCCGATGCCAAGTTCCGCAAACTGGCGTTCCGTGACAGGGCCGAGACCCGGCAGATCCCGGATGCGGCGGGCTATCCGCATCACTTCTCTCCGAAGAGGCCCGCCTGCCCGCCGCCCGGTTTGGGCAGGCCGAGGCGCTCATAGGCGAGCGGGGCCGCGACACGGCCGCGAGGCGTGCGCGCGACGTAGCCTTTCTGCATCAGGTAAGGCTCGATCACGTCTTCCACGGCGTCGCGCGCCTCTGACAGGGCGGCGGCCAGCGTCTCAACGCCCACGGGGCCGCCGGCATAGGTATTGACCAGGGCGTGCAGGTAGCGACGGTCGAGCGCGTCGAGCCCGTCGGTGTCGATCTCCAGCCGCTTCAGCGCGCCGGCCGCGCTCTCCCGGTCGATCGCGCCGCCGGCGGCATGGGCAAAATCCCGCACCCGGCGAAGGAGGCGCAAGGCGATGCGCGGCGTGCCACGGGCCCGGGAGGCGATCTCGACAGCGCCATCTTCCGTAATCGGAGCGCCCAGCTTGCGGGCGGCGGCCATGACGATGCGGGCAAGTTCTTCCGGCTCATAGAAATCGAGCCGGACAGGAATGCCGAACCGGTCGCGCAGCGGTGTTGCCAGCAGGCCGGCGCGCGTCGTGGCGCCGACCAGGGTGAAGGGCGAAAGGTCCAGCCGGACGGACCGCGCGGAGGGCCCCTCGCCGATCACGATGTCGAGTGCGTAATCCTCCATGGCCGGGTAAAGGATTTCCTCGACGACCGGCGGCAGGCGGTGGATCTCGTCGATGAACAGGACATCGTTCGGCTCAAGATTGGTAAGGATCGCGGCGAGGTCGCCTGCCTTGGCGATCACCGGCCCCGAGGTGGCGCGGAAGCCGACACCCATTTCGCGGGCGAGGATCTGCGCCAGCGTCGTCTTGCCGAGGCCGGGCGGGCCGAACAGCAGCACATGGTCCAGCGCTTCCGCCCGGCCCTTCGCGGCATCGACATAGACTTTGAGGTTCGCCTTCGCCTTGCGCTGGCCGACATAGTCGTCGAACGTCTGGGGACGGAGCGCCCGGTCCAGCGCGTCGCCGCCTTGGGCGTTCGGATCGGAGAGGGACCCGTCGCGGCTCATTGGGCGAGCTCCCGGAGGGCGGACTTGATCAGCCCGCCAACATCGTCACCGGCGTCTTTCGCGACGCTCGCCACGGCGCGGGCGGCGTCGGACTGGGAGTAGCCGAGGTTGACGAGGGCGGAGATCGCTTCGCCGCGCGGACCTGTGGAGGCGGCAACCGGCGCGCTGGCCATGCCGGCGGCGGATGCCGCCTCGAACTTGCCGAACCGGCCCATGGGCGGGGCCTTGCCGGCAAGTTCACCGACGATCCGCTCGGCCAGTTTCTTGCCGACGCCCTTGGCGCGGGTCAGCACATTCGAATCACCGAGGGCGATGGCGTCCATCAGTTCGGCCGGCGTCAGCGCATCGAGAATGGCCATCGCCGCCTTGCCGGCGACGCCGTGGACATCCTGCAGGCGGACGAACCAGGCGCGCTCTTCATCCGTGCCGAAGCCATACAGCGTGATCGAATTTTCCGTGACGCGGGTTTCGACATGGACGGTGATCTTCTCTCCCGCATGCACGCGCGAAAGCAGGCGCGTGCCGCTCATGCAGACATAGCCGACGCCGTTCACATCCACGAGCACGTGGTCGAGCCCGAGGGCGGCGACCTCGCCTGTCAGCCGGCCGATGATCATGCTGCGCCCCGCTTCAGGTCCGCCGGCAGGTGATGCGCGGCGCAGATGGCGCAGGCGAGCGCGTCGGCGGAATCGGATTTCAGGTCGGTCACTTTCGGCAGCAGGCGCTTGACCATGAACATCACCTGTTCCTTGTCCGCCGTGCCCGTGCCGACGACAGCGAGTTTGATCTTGCGGGGCGCAAATTCGGCTACCGGCAGGCCCGCCATGGCAAGGGCCGCCATCGCCGCGCCACGCGCCTGGCCGAGCTTCAGGGCCGCACGGGGATTGGCGTTGACGAGCGTCTCCTCGACGCCTGCGGCGGTCGGCGCGTGATAGCGGGCAAGCTCGCCCACCGCCTCGAAGATGCCGCCCAGCCGTTCGGACATTTCGAGCGCCGGATCGACCGAGATCACGCCGTGGGCAATATGTGTCAGGCGCATGCCGGTGAGCTCGATCACACCCCAGCCGGTATGGCGGAGGCCCGGGTCAATCCCGAGGATGCGAATCGTGGTGCTCATGCGCACCAACCTATCAGGCCCGCCGGTTAATGACAGCTTGCATTTTCCCGGTTTGTTCACATGCTGACCGGTCAGCCCTGCCGGTTGCGGTCGCGGTATGTGCCGGGCGAGATGCCGAGCCGCCGCCGGAACATGTAGGCGAAGCTGGAAGGGCTGGCATATCCGAAATCAAAGGCGACGTCGGCGATCGCATCGCCCTTTTCGAGCCTTTCCATCGATTGCAGCAGGGTCAGGTTGGTCTTCCACTGGGTGAAGGTCATGCCGGTCTCGGTGCGGAAAAGGCGGGCCAGCGTGCGTTCGCTGGCACCGGTCTCGCGCGCGAGGTCCGCGAAGCCGGCGTCGAGGCCCGGATCGTCGATCAGGCGCCGCATGACACGGGCAAGGCGCGGCTCCTTCGATATGGGCAGAAGGAGGGGGGCGAATTTCATGGCCGAAAGCTCGTCCAGCGTCACCTGAGCCAGCCGCGCGGCCGGGTCGTGTGGTCCGTAGTCATTGCCGTGTTCCATGGTGCGCTCAAGCAGGGCGTCGAGGAAAGGCGTTGCCTTCACCGTGCCTGCGCTTGCCGGCAGGCGGCCTGCACAGGCCGGATCGACGAACATGATCCGCGCGGCCACCGACCCGTGCGAGTAGACCTCATGGTGCACATAAGGTGGGATCCAGATGGCGTGCCCCGCCGGTACCAGCCAGGTGCCTTCAGGCGTCGCAACCCAATAGGCGCCGGCCTGCGGGCTGATGATATGCCCGCGGCAGTGGGCGTGCGCGGCCGCCCTGTGCGCACCGTCCTTCCGGATGGCAAGGGACAGGATCGGCCGGGACGGATCGTCGATGCTTCCGTAGTCGGGCGGATTGAGGTCTGGCAGTTTGTCGACATTCATTGGCGGGTTCTGGATACCGCATTGAACCCAAGCGGGGCAACAATTCCCTTAGTCGTGGGCCTCGGGGGCCTGCTTCGCATGAAAATGGCTGGGTGACGGGGCGGGGCTGGCAAAGGCCCTCTTGGCCCATATTGGCAGATATGAGCCATCCCCGCCCCAGGGACGCAGCAATCAGAAAACCGGACGGGCCACCATTAGCCAGATGATGGCAAGAACGGCGAAAAAGGCGGGAAAGCCGCAGACGAACCAGATCCGGTAGAGACGGAAGTACCGTTCCGGCAGTGGGGCGTCTGCCTCGGCTGCAGTATGTGCCAGGTCACGCATGCGGTGCTGGATCCACACCACGGGCAGCCAGAAGGCCCCCGTGACGACATAGAGCGCCAGGGCCGCGAGGATCCAACCTTGGGTCAGGCGCCAGCCCATTTCGAGCGCCAGCAGCGTGCCTGTCACCGGCTGGGCGATCACGGCGGACGCGGTGAACAGCCAGTCGGCGAGCACGACAATCGAAGCTGTGTGCGCGATGATCCGTGCATCGCGTGTCCGGTGCGCCATGACCATGAAGAAGGCGATGCCGGCGCCTGTGCCCAGCAGGACGGCGGCGCCGATGATGTGCGCCCAGCGCAGGAGGTGCAGCCAGTCCATCAGCGCGCCTCCGCCATGGCCCAGACTGCAAGGGCGAGCGCCATGGCCGGTATCGCCTTGACCATCGGCCCGAGCGGGTCGGCCCAGAGGTGAGGCGCGAAGAATATGCTGCCGCCGAGATAGCAGAGGCTGAGCAGGATGGCGGCAATCGCTGCGGGCCGTGTCAGGGGACGGACGAGCAGGCCGAGTCCGATGGCGAGATCTGCCGCACTGCCGCCCAGCACCGAAGCCTTTGCCGCCGCCGGTGGAAGGGAGCCTGCGAGAAGTTCGGCCGCCGCGTCCTGTCGCCAGAAGCCGATCAGGCCCGAGGCGATCCAGAAGCCCGAAAGGACAATGAGGAGCAGTGGAAACAGCAGCGCCATGCGCGCATAGGTCCGCTCCTGCAGGGTCGAGGGCAGGGCGGCAAGGCTGTCGTCCAGCATGCGGAGGCTCTGTCCTGTCGCGGCGGGCCAGGCGTCCGCGTCGCCGGTGACGCCGCTCGCCAGCACGCGCAGCGAAGTGGTGCGCAGCGCCGGGCGCCAGCCGAGCCAGCCGGCTGCGTCGCCCAGACGCGCCATCGCCGCGCCGATGACATACGGCACACGGAGCAGTCTGGCCGGCCGGGGAAATCCGAGCCATTCCCGGAACGCAAGGACGATTCGTCCAAGGGTCGGGACGTCCGGTCCGACAAGGTCCGCATCGATGCCGGCGAGGCGGCGGTTCACGGCAAGTGTGACGGCATTCGCCACATCGTCGACATGTACGGTCTGAACAGGCGTGCTGCTCAGCATGAGCGGCTGGACGAGCGGGAAGGCGGCGAGCTGGCGGATCAGGCCGGTGCCGCCATAGGCGTGTGGCGACAGGACAAGGCCGGGACGCAGGATGACCCAGTCGAGGCCGCTCGCCTTTACGGCCGCATCGGCCGCGGCCTTGGTCCTGAAGAATTCCGTATCCGAAGTTTCGGACACGCCGGGCGCCGAGATCTGGATGAGTTGGCGAACGCCGGCTTCCCTGCCGGCCACTGTCAGGGCAAGGATCGAATCCCGCTGGACCGCGGCGACGCGGTCCTTCAGTCCGTCCTGCAACACGCCGGCCGCATTGATGACGACCTCGATGCCGCGGAGCACGGGCGCCCATGCGACGGCATCCGTCATGAGGGAGAGGTCTGCGCCGATCCAGCCCGCCTCCGGCGCCGCAGCACGACCCTTCTGCACAGACCGGCCGAGCCCGGTCACTTCATGTCCGGCCGCAATCAGGGCGCGCGTGATGGCAAGGCCGATCAGGCCATAGCCGCCAAGGACCAGGATCTTCAAATTGTGTCCCCGCCGGCCGCCACCGCGCTCAGCTCATCCATTTCAGGGTGCGCGGTTCGATCGGGTTGGCGAAGGGGCGGTCATCTGTGCGCGCTTCCGTCCATTCGCGCTTCAGCCGCTGGTACCATTTGGCCTGCACGTCGATATCGTCGATCCACAGCATCGCCTTCTGGTGCGCCATGCCGACATTCTGCAGGTTCACCATCGTGCCGTCCTGGTCGAGGAATTTGCGGCCCGCGGGCCTGGCAATCGGGATGGCAAGGTTGAGCAGCGGCGCGCCGGTCCACCAGGTGAGCTGGGTGATGCGGGTCTTCTTCGGTGCTTCCGGCGTGAGACAGGTCAGCGTCAGCAGGCGCGCCGTATCGTTCGAGACGATTTCCCAGCGATAACCCGGCAGCTGGAAGCGGATCTCGGTTTGCACATCGCCGCCGAACACCCAGCGATAGAGCTTCGAATTCGAAGAGGGCGAATGGCGGTCGATGGCCCAGCCGCGATCGGTCGGCACGAAGGGCTTTTGCTTCAGCTTGAGGCCGGCCGAGGGTGGACGCCACCACCATTGATTGTGCACGAAGGGCACGTGCGCCGGGTCCATCAGGCCGACAACGGCATCGTCCATATGGGCGTTGAAGACATCATGGATGACGAATTTCGGCCTTGCCGGCAGCGGCCCGAAATCCGGCGGCGGCACGACCGGTTCGCCCTCGAAACGCGGATTGTGCGCGACATAGACGTAGATCGCCCCGTTTGCCTCATGCACAGGATAGCGGCGGACCTTCACCTTGGAGGGATCGTAAGGCGAATCCTCGGTGAGGCTCGGCATCAGCTTGCAGACGCCGTCGCCGGCCCCGAAGCGCCAGCCATGATACGGGCACTGAAGGGTCCATTCGCCATCGGTCTCGACCTGGCGGCCCGCCGACAAGGGCACCAGCCGGTGCGGACAGATATCGCGGAGGGCGAACGGTGCTCCCGCCGGCGTGCGGCCGACCACCACCGGCTCGCCCAGCATGATGACGTGCTTGTGCTTGCCCGGCTTCAGCTCGGCGGACAGCTCGGCGAAGTACCAGCAATCCGTCAGCCAGCCCTCTTCCGTGATGCCGGTCTTTTCCTGCGGTGGGATCTGCGTATCAGCCATTAGGACCCATTACACCGCGCGGGCAGCCGCGAAAACCCGGAGAGGCACGTAAGCGCTCAGCCCGTGACGGTGACGGTCAGGGCGAAATTGCCTTCAGGCGGCTCACCGGCCTCCAGCTCCCAGGGACGGCCCTCGACAAGGGTGAGCGTACCGGTACCCGGCGCCGTCGCCCTGAAATCGAAGGAGAGATAGTGGTTGCCTCCTGTATAGCCGGGCTGGTCCTGGACCTCCGGATCGGTGGCGCGCATGCCGTCGCCGACATGTTCGAGGAAGTCCGGCTGACCGGCGACCTGCCAGACATAGCCGGCGGTGGGAATGGATTCGAGCTCGACGCGAAGGGCATCCCCGACCGCCATGGCGACGGATTTGCCGTTCATGTCGGCACCGGCATAGAAGGTGCCGTCCGCCAGTTTCTGCGCCGCATTTATTTGTGTGTCCGGGCCTTCTGTCTTGCGGCCGCCGAGCAGGGCGAGGGCGGCGAGCCCGATTGCCAGTGTGCGCATGGTCTCCTCCCGCGCGAGTCCGGCTGACGCTAGTGCGCCCCGGGCGGCGACGCCATCGCCTTCAGTTCTGGATCGAGCCTTCGAAAGAGGCGGTCGCCCCGCCGGCCGCAAAGTACTCCTTCCAGAAAGTGCGCACGCGGAAATCCACGTCCGGGTCGAGCGGCGGCCGGCCCGGATTGTGTGAGCGGCCGAAGCCGACAATCCGCACATCGGCGCCCGGCAGGTCAGGCGTCAGCCGGTATTGCTGCACGGTTTCCATGGATTTTTCGGGGTCCTCGGCCTTGAACTCGCGCCAGGGCAGGATCTGGCTGTTCTCCAGCATGTCCGAGAAGATGTAGACGGTGGAGAAGGTGCGCCCGCCCGGCGGGTTCTGCGTCCACTGCGCGATGGTGCGGACGATGTCCGAGGTCGCCGACTCGTCGGGCTGCTCCGTCACCGGCTCCAGCGCCTGGACCAGCTTGCCCATGAACACCCGCTCGTCCGCCTTGGCCTGCATGGCGCTGCACTGGCCGAGCATGTAGTCCACCGCGCCCTGATTGTCCGGGCAGCCGGGCTTGCAGGCATTCACCAGGCGCTCCGTATTGGTGTAGTGCGGCCCGATGGTTGCCACGACGATGCGGTCACCATGGCCGAGGGAATCGACGACGGTGGCAAGGCTGTCCATCATCACCGACCTGTCCATCGCATCAGGCGGGGTCGTCCGGTCGATCAGGAACAGCGACGTCGTCTTGCCCGCCGCGCAATAGTCATACGGGCCGCTGGCGCCTTCCTTCGGCGAACAGGCGGCCAGCAGGGCGAGCCCCGCGGCGGTCAGCCAGAATTTCATGCCTTGCACCCCCAAAGCGGATCAGCCGGCCAGGCGCCGCAGCTGGTTGGCATGACGGCGCTGTTCGGCGGCTTCCGCTTCAGCAATGTGTGAACGGATCACCGCGACGGCCTTTTCGGCGCGCTTCCGCTCAATGTCCGCCTTCTGGAAATCAGGATGGCCGTCATGGCAGAAGAAAGCGGCCGACACGCCGACCAGCACGACGGCGAGGTTGATGAACAGGAAGATCCAGCCTTCGAGGCCGAGCGCAGCATTGAGCTTCAGCATCTCGAGGCTGCCCGTGCCGCTCATCGCATCGGCAAAGCCGATCTCCGGCTGCACCGCCGCCTGCAGGAAGCCCTGCCGGAGCACGGACAGGCCATAGCAGAGCGCCCCGATCAGCAGCGTGACGACCAGCACCTGCGCCAGCTCCACTTTCCAGCCGCGCAGCTTCGAATAATAGCCGAACCGGCACAGAAGCATGCCGACCCGGTGGGCCAGCGTCACCAGGATGCCGCCGACCAGCAGCGAGACGACGAGCGAGATCAGCGGGCTCTCACGGAAGAAGAGTTCGAAGCTGAGGCGGTTGATCGGCACTTCGGCAATCGAAAGCGCGATCATGAACGGCATGTAGAACCACGGGCTGGAATAGCGCGGCTGACGGTTTACCTCGCCCTGGATCTCATCCCACAGGGAGTTCGCCCGGTAGGCACGCGACAGGGCATGGGTCAGGCGCGCTTCATGGCGCTTGTTGATCGCGGCGAGGCGCCGGGAATGATCCTGTTCAAGCTCTCCGGCAGGTTCGTCGGGCTCGTCATAACCATCCGGGAGCCGCTGGACGGCGAGCTCTTCCGGTGCGTTGGAGTCCTGGGTGGCGGGAAGGGATTCTTTGTCAGCCGGGGCAGAGGACACGACGGAAAACGCATCCTTTTTCTGGCCAATTGAGTCCGTGGTCATGGGGCACAATTTCTCCAGTCTAGCGCCCCTTAATACCTCATTAACTACATATTGTGGCCGGAATGCGCACACGCCACTGAAAAATATCTGTGCATTGGCCCGGCGCCCGCGCCTAGCGGAAGCGCGGGTTGACCGACAGGTCCGGACGCGGGCGCAGGCCGGACAGAAGCGTGACGCCCATTTCGAGGGTCTGGAAGAACCGGATGCGTTCCAGCACCGGATTGACGTGATTGGTGAGCACGCAGAAATGCGTGTCCTTGCCCTTGCGATGATGGGCGGCGTGGTGGCGGTGGGACTGTATCAGGCCGGTCTTCTGCAGCAGCGTGATGAGGCGCCCGTTCTCCTGCGGGCTGCGGTGCGCGCTGGCATGGACCTCATTCGCCGCAATCCCGAACAGGACAGCGGAGACGGTGAAGGCATTCAGGACATCGAACGCCCAGAAGGCGGCGAGGAAAGCGAGGCCGATTGCCAGGACTTCGCGGTTGCGGGTCCAGAGCGTGCCTTTCAGGAAGCTGCGCGGGGTAAAGTGGTGTTGCTGGTTCTCGCGGATCGTGTGGCCGATGACCGGCCATTCCGGATTGCCGTAGCGGTCTTCCAGCCAGTGGATCACGCCTGAGACGAAATCAGCGAAATACAGGCCTCCCAGGACTTTCAGCAGGAAGGCAGCGCTG
Organism: Hyphomonas sp.; assembly: GCA_020638455.1. Lineage (GTDB taxonomy): Bacteria > Pseudomonadota > Alphaproteobacteria > Caulobacterales > Hyphomonadaceae > Hyphomonas. The sequence continues at coordinate 1,093,674 of JACKIK010000001.1, forward strand.
CCGGTGAGTATCGAAACCACCATAAGAATTCTCCTTGACCATGTGTCGGACGTACAGTTGTTAGTGAGCGCTTATTAGCAATTAAAATGCGGCGAAACTGTGGCAAAGTGCACAAGCGCTCACTCATAAAGCGGACTCTGGAAAGGGGATTCTAATCGCGCGCGGCCGCAGCTGCGCCCGCGGCGGATGCTGCGCTACGCAGGCAACTTGGGACGGATCGGCCGGCGTCAGCCAAAGACCTCTTTCCGCCCCCCGCGCGCGCGGCTATATCGCGCCCATGACCCCACGCGACAAAATCCGCAACTTCTCGATCATTGCCCATATCGACCATGGCAAGTCGACGCTGGCCGACCGTCTGATCCAGACCTGCGGCGGGCTGACCGACCGCGAGATGCGCGAACAGGTGCTCGACTCGATGGACATCGAGAAGGAGCGCGGCATCACCATCAAGGCTCAGACCGTGCGCCTGAATTACACGGCAAAGGATGGCGAGACCTATGTCCTCAACCTGATGGACACACCGGGACATGTCGACTTCGCCTATGAAGTCTCCCGCTGCCTTGCCGCCTGCGAAGGCGCACTGCTGGTGGTCGACGCCTCGCAGGGCGTCGAGGCCCAGACGCTCGCCAATGTCTACCAGGCCATCGACCAGGACCTCGAAATCGTTCCCGTGCTGAACAAGGTCGACCTGCCCGCCGCCGACGTCGAGCGCGTGAAGGAGCAGATCGAGGACATTATCGGCCTCGACGCGTCCGACGCCATCGAGACTTCGGCCAAGACCGGCCTTGGCATACCGGACGTGCTGGAAGCCATCGTTAAGCGCCTGCCGCCGCCGAAGACGGGCGATCCGTCGGCTCCGCTGAAGGCAGCGCTGGTGGATGCCTATTACGACCCCTATCTCGGCGTCGTCGTGATCGTGCGCGTGCATGACGGCGTGCTGAAGCCGAAGCAGAAGATCCGCATGATGCGCACCGGCGGCACCTATGAGATCGACCGCATCGGCACTTTCAATCCGAAGATCACCGAGGCGGCCGAGCTTGGCCCAGGCGAAATCGGCTATCTCGTCGCCTCGATCAAGGAAGTGGGCGACTGTTCCATCGGTGACACGATCACGGAGGAACGCCGGCCGACCGACAAGCCGTTGCCGGGCTACAAGGATGTCCAGCCGGTCGTGTTCTGCGGCCTCTTCCCGGTCGATGCGGCGGACTTCGACGACCTCCGCGCTGCCATGGGCAAGCTGCGCCTGAACGATGCCTCCTTCACCTGGGAGATGGAGACCAGTGCTGCACTCGGCATGGGCTTCCGCTGCGGCTTCCTCGGCCTGCTGCACCTCGAAATCATCCAGGAGCGCCTGTCCCGCGAGTTCGACCTCGACCTGATCGCGACGGCGCCGTCGGTGGTCTACCAGCTGACCATGACGGACGATTCCGAGATCGAGCTGCACAACCCAGCGGACATGCCGGAAGTGACGCGGATCAAGGAAATCCGTGAGCCTTGGATCAACGCCACGATCTACACGCCGGACGAATACCTCGGCGCCATCCTGAAACTCTGCCAGGACCGCCGCGGCATCCAGAAGGAACTGTCCTATGTCGGCGGGCGCGCCATGGTGAAATACGAACTGCCGCTCAACGAAGTGGTGTTTGATTTCTATGACCGTCTCAAATCGATCAGCCGCGGCTATGCGAGCTTCGACTACGAACTCGCCGGCTATCGTGCCGACAATCTCGTCAAGCTGCAGATCCTAGTGAACGACGAGCCGGTCGACGCGCTCGCCATGCTGGTGCATCGCGACCGCGCCGAGAGTCGCGGCCGGCAGATGTGCGAACGGCTGAAGGAGCTGATCCCGCGCCAGATGTTCAAGATCCCGATCCAGGCCGCCATCGGCGGCAAGGTGATCGCCCGCGAAACCCTCAGTGCCCTGAGAAAGGACGTGACCGCCAAATGCTATGGTGGCGACGCGACGCGGAAACGGAAACTTCTCGACAAGCAGAAAGCCGGCAAGGCCCGCATGCGCCAATTCGGCAAGGTCGAAATCCCGCAGGAAGCCTTCGTCGCCGCGCTACGGATGGACGGGGATTGAGCGGCGGCATAGCATCGGGGCCACCAGTTACTTGGAGGCCCCCATGGCGAAGATCGATATTCAGTCCCTGCCCGAGAAATCCGGCACGCGCTATCCGCCGCCGCATGATGCGAAATGCAGGGATCGCCACTGGCGCGCCCTCGGCGATGCGGTCGGCTTGTCGCAGTTCGGGGTGAACCTGGTCCGGTTGCCGCCGGGCGTCTGGGCCTCGCAACGGCACTGGCACATGCACGAGGACGAATTCGTCTGGGTGCTGGAGGGCGAAACAGTGTTGGTCACCGACGAGGGGCGCGAGATTTTCCGTGCCGGGGACTGCGCGGGCTTTCCTGCCGGCGTTCGCAACGGTCATCATTTTATCAATGAGAGCGACGCCGACGTTCTGCTGCTGGTCGCCGGTTCACGCAACAAGGATGACTGGGGCGAATATTCCGACATCGACATGCGCTTCATGCCGGATCGTTACACCGGCGGAACCGACTACGAATCCAAGGCCGGCGAGCCGCTTTAGGTCGCCTCCCGCGACGTCGCGCATTGACCTTTGCGCGGTTCTGCGCCGCACTGGGCCAAACACGCCCGGGGAGGAAACGGGACATGTCAGGCGATTTCCGCGCCGTCGAGGCGCAGGCGGAACTGCATCATCAATACCTGCTGGGTCTTGAGCTGATGGTCTCGACGCGGGAGGGGCCGGATGTCGTCGGCGACTGGATGTTCCGCCTGTTCCGGGCCCAGCATGAAGAGAAGTTTCTCTCCTCCTTCCGCAAGCTTGGCCTCGACGGCCTGCCGGATGCGGTGGCCTGCGCCAAGTATCATGTCCTCTCGAACAGCATGGGCGGGGTTCGCGTCGAATACTTGGAGGAGAGCGACACCAAGGCCTGGGTGCGCTTCCGCTATCCGCGATGGATGTATGACGGCGCGGCGATCTGCGGCGTGCCGGTGGAGGCGAGCCGCGGCTTCCTGCGCGGCTGGTATGGCCAGAACGGTGTCTCGCTCGGCAATCCGCGGCTCGGCTTTGTCTGCGTGTCGGAAGACATGACCGGCCAGTTCGGCCTGTGCGGGTATTTCCACGAATACGAGCATGACCTCAGCGAGGATGAGCGCCTTGTCTTCGCACCGGACGAGCGCCCGCCGCATTTCGATCCTGCGAAACAGCCTGCGCCTCCGGACACGGAGTGGAGCGAGGAACGCCTCGCCCGCGCGAACCGCAACTACGCCACGGAGTATATCCGCAACGGCATTCGCGAACTGGCGAACGTTATCGGGGAGGCACGCACGCTCGAACTTGGCAAGCTCGCCGCGCGGCTGACTGGCTTGCAACATTACCCCCGCATGGCCGAAGCGGTTGGCGGCGTGGATGGCGGGCCGGAGGAGGCGGCTGCTTTCCTCGCCGCCATGCTTGCCGGCATGGGTGATGAGGTGGAGGCAGGCCGGGACGGGGCTGCGGTCACGCTCCGCCACACCGGGCTCCGCATCGCCCGCGGCATCGAGGGGGAGGAGCGCGAGCGCCTGCTCGCCTGCTGGACAGAGATCTGGCGCGGCGCCGTCGCGTCTCACCGCCGCTTCATCGACGTCGCCGTTGCGCCGCACGCGGACGGCCTTCTCTGGACCCTGACGGAGGCGGCCTGATGTCCGACCGTGACGAAATCCTGACCCTGCTTGCCCGCTATTGCTTCATGACGGATCGCGGCACCGCCGATGAACTCGCGGCCCTGTTCTGGGAAGACTGTACTGTCAATTTCGGCGGCCGCGTACACGAAGGGCGCGAGGCCGCCCGCAATGGCTTTGCCCGCTGGATCACGAAGATGCGCGACCCGGTCGAAGGGCTCCGTCACATCCTGCACACGCCGCTGGTCGTGATCGACGGCGACCGCGCCACCGCCGAAGCCTATTATGACGCAGACGGGCATTCCAGAAAGAAGGGCTTCGCCATCCGCCTCCGCGGCCTCTATCGGACCACCTTCGAGCGCCGCAATGGCGACTGGCGCATCCTCCGGCACGAAGTTCAGATCTGGAAGCCGATTCCGGAGCCTGAGAAAAAGCCGTCATGACAGGTGCCCGCGTCGTCCTCCCGCTTTCCAAGGCCGACCTGCCACGGGTCACGACCATCGCGGAAGTGGTGTGGCCGGTGGCGTTCGACGGGCTGATCCCGGCGGCGGAGATCCCCAGGATCGTCGAGACGGTCTATGCGCCGTCGCAGCTCGAGGCCGATATGGACGCCGGGCACGCCTTCTGGATCGCGCAGGTGGGCGGAAAGGATGCTGCCTTCTGCGCGTCTTTCAGAGAAGGCGACACCATCTGGCTGAAAAAGCTCTACGTCCTGCCAGAGGCGCAAGGGCAGGGACTTGGAACCCTGCTGACGGAGACCGCGATCAGGCATTTCGCCCCGGCGCGGGAAATCGCGCTCTTTGTGAAGAACGACAATCTGAAGGCCATCGGCTTCTACAAGCGCGCGGGCTTCTCGGTCGCGCGCGAAGTGCCGGTCGTCATGGGCCACATGCACTTTACCGACTTCGTGATGACGAAGCCGCTTTGACGCGTCACCACGATGCTGCGGCCGCGCCGTTCCAGTTGGGATCGGAGATCGCGTTGAGCGTGTTGTCGATCGAGCCCATCGAGCGATCGAAGTCTCCGTTGTCAGGCGTTGCCGAATAACCGCCGGAATAGGTGCCGGTGAACCCGCCCGAATAGATCTGGCTGTTGTAGTCGGCGAGCGCCTTGTTGGTCGCCCGCAGGCCAGCCATCATCGAGCTCCAGAAATCCCGTCTTTCCACCGGCACGTCCTTGAACATGCCGCCGGTCTGCACGCAGGCCGAGACCAGCATTTCGCGGGCATAGTAATACTTGTCCGAAAGGGAAATCGAGCAGATCGCTGCATTGTCGCCGGACCGGATGATCGCTTCGACTTCCGCCATTTCCTGCGCTCTCTTTTCCTCGGCGGCAGCCTGTTCGGCGAGCTGGCGCTGCTGCGCCTCGTAGCGATACTTCTGGAATTCGTATTCGGCTTGTGCCTTGGCGTTGATCTCAGCCAGTTTCAGGTATTCCTGCTGCTTGGCGCCAATCTGTGCGTCCAGCGCGTTATGATAGGTTTCCGCGACATAGACATAGTCGACCGACCCGTCGCCCTTCGTCACCGGCGTGATGATGCGGAAGTCCCCGTCGAATTGCTCCGCAATCAGACCTTTGAAGTTCAATCCTTCATACCAGTCGAACGACTTGTAGTGGATCGGTTCCCAGTGTTCGGCATGTCCATCCAGCAGCGACACCTCGGGTTCACTGTTCGCGCCTGCCCAGACGGCGATGAAGCTGCGGACACGCATCACGCATTGCAATTGCTCCGGGTCCAGACAATCGGATTCGCCCCAGCCGGCATAGGAGATCGGCGTGACACCGATGAGATCTTCCGGCAGGGCCGCGTCTTTCCGCTTCGGGATCAGCCGGAACAGCGTCTTTTTCCGATCACCGGCGTCGAACACCTTGATGCCATAGACAGCGCGGCGCGACTCGTAAGCGTCGTATCCGTAGCCTTCGCCGTCGGCATAGTTCGACTGAAACAGCCAAGCATCGGTCAGCACGGGCGAAAGCGGCTCGAGCGCCTTGTCGAATATCTGGACCCCTCCATTGTTGCGATAGACGAGGAGCGTGAAGTCGCCATAGTCGACGGCGTCCAGCACGTCCTTGTAGGTCGCGCCGGGCTGGCCGTCTGATCCGATCGCCATGATCGTGCCATTCACACGAAGGGAATCGGGCCGCTCTTTCTTGTTGCCGTCGCTGCGCGACACCAGGCCGAACGACGTGCCGCCGATGCTGAGGATCGACGCGAACGGCGCCTTGACCGGCTTTGCTCCTTTCTTCGTGGAAAAGAGCTGGATCGGAGCGCCGTCCTTCTTGCCGAATTTCGCATAGGCTGTGCGGGAAAGGACCATCAGGTCCGCGCCTTTCGACTTCGCGAGGACCCTGCCGGACTCGTCACGGATTTCCGCAAGCCGGTAAAGGTCGTGCCGGTAACCGATCCCGGCGATCTGTCCGGATGAGACAGGAAACAAATGCTCGTTTGTGTCCTGGAGGAACTGATCGTCGACGGGCACCACGTCACATGGGTCATTGTCGCTCTCGTCACAGATCAACACGCTCGAAATCGTCTGGGCGTGGCAGGTTCCGGCCAGCGCCAGCATCGACAAAAGGCCGTACACAATTCCGGAAATCGCGCGCATCTTCCCCTCGCTGTCGGGCTTCCCTGATCGGAGAATCTGAACACGGGTTTCCGGACCCCAGCAAGCGGATTTGAGACGTGGCCCATCGTGCAGCCGACATCTCCGCTTGGGGCCCCGGAGCGGCGACGCTATATCCGCGGCATGACCCGCACCCTTACGATCCTCGGCATCGAAACCAGCTGTGACGAGACGGCTGCGGCCGTGATCCGGCGCGCTGCTGACGGTGCGGTCGAGATCCTGTCCGAGAAAGTCCACACCCAGCTTGAAGAACATGCGCCCTATCTGGGCGTCGTGCCGGAAATTGCTGCCCGCGCCCATGCCGAGCTGGCCGATGCGACCGTCCGCGCCGCGATGGTTGAGTCCGGGGTCGCTTATTCAGACCTCGACGCCGTCGCTGCAACCTCCGGACCGGGCCTGATCGGCGGCGTCCTGGTCGGCATGATGACCGGAAAGGCCGTCGCCCAGGCCGCCGGCAAGCCCTTCCTGGCTGTCAATCACCTTGAAGGCCACGCACTCAGCCCGCGGCTGACGCAGGATTGCGCCTTTCCCTATCTTCTGCTCCTCGTGTCCGGCGGGCACTGCCAGTTTCTTGAAGTCGGAGGGCTTGGCGCCTACCGCCGCCTCGGCTCGACGATCGACGATGCGGCCGGTGAGGCCTTTGACAAGACCGCGAAACTGCTCGGTCTCGGCTTTCCGGGCGGACCCGCCGTAGAGCGGATTGCGGCGGACGGAAACCCGAAGGCCATCGATTTCCCGCGTCCGCTTCTGAACCGCCCCGGCCTCGACATGAGCTTTGCCGGCCTGAAGACCGCCGTCGCCCGCGCCGCAGAGGCCGGGCCGCTGAGCGAGGGGCGGATGGCCGACATCTGCGCCAGTTTCCAGGCGGCAATTGTCGACGTGCTTGCGGAAAAGAGCCGGCGTGCGCTGGAGGCGTTCGAGCCGGGCGATGGCCAGCCAAAGCGGTTTGTGGTGGCGGGCGGCGTGGCGGCCAACCGGGCGATCCGGTCGGCGCTGGAATCTGTTGCAGAAACTACAGGGGCAAGGCTACTGGCGCCGCCCATGCGTCATTGTACCGATAATGCTGCGATGATTGCACTCGCGGGCGCGGAGCGGCTTGCGTCGGGCCGCTTGGGCGAGGCGGGAGACCTTGGCGCCGGGGCGAGGCCGCGCTGGCCGCTCGATGAGGCGGCGGCGAAGCTCGATCCGGCCTATGCAACGGGGCGCCGGGGCGCCAAGGCCTGAAGTGCCTGATTTTCGCGGGTCACGCCTCACACCACGAATTCGGTGAGCGACAGGGTCAGCGAGATCAGCGCTGCGGTCAGCGGCAGGGCTGCCAGCAGGGCGTAGAAAGACTGGCGGGATTCGGTTTTCGAGAGGGTCATGGTCCTGGTTCCTTGCTTGCGGGAAGACGACTGCCGTCCTCCATGACCTGCATATAGCAAGGGTCTGAATAAAAATCAATGAATGATTTTAAAAATATTCAGCGCTCAGGATTTTCCTCGCTCACGGTACTCTCGCGTCCGACGACAGCCCGGCGAGGAGAAGGTCCAGGACGCCGTCGAGTTCCCGCTTCAGCTTGGGCAGCGTCAGGTGGGAGAAAAGCTGCGGAAAGCGGAATTTCATCAGCGCAGCCTGCATGAATTCCGCCGTTTCCTCGGGCCGCTCAAGTTGACGGAAGACGCCGTCGCGCATGCCGTCTTCCAGCACCTGCACCAGATAGACGCGCTCCTGCGCCATCTGTTCGTTGAAAAAGAGCGGCCGCTCTTCCGAAAGGACCTCAGCCACTTCGAGAATCTTTGCTTCCTCTTCAATGGCTTCGTAGGTGCGGTTCATGCTGAAATCGAAGTATTTCCGCAGGCGGGCCGGGGCCGGGATCTTCTCCCGCGCGATCGCGGCATAGGCCTGGTACATCTCGGAATTGAATTTCCGGGCCATCGCCTCGGCGATATCCAGCTTGGACGCAAAGAACCTGTAGATATTACCCGCCGACATGCCGCAATCCTTGGCAATCTCGGACATCGTTGTCTTGCCGTATCCGTAGTGCTTGATCCGCTGCATGGCGGCTTCAAGAATCTGCTGGCGGGTATCGGGTGTCTCGTTCATGGCGTCGCACCTTACTCCTAAAACCTGAAGGATCAATGATTTATTCAGTCTGCACAAATGGTGCCGGTTACCCCATAGGCAAGCTTACCCTGCATGTGTCATAGGCGGGGGACAAGATGAAGGAGGGCGCTCATGCCGCTGTATTGTCTGCACTGCCTGGACAGGACCGAAGGGGGCGCCGAGGCACGCGCCAGGGCCCGCGCGGCCCATCTCGCCTGGGCCGGAGCGCTTGGGTCGCTGGTCCGGATGGCTGGCCCGCTGCTGGACGAGGCCGGCACCATGGTCGGTTCGGTTTTCCTGATCGAGGCTGACAGCCTCGATCAGGCAAAAGCCATTCACGCCCAGGACCCCTATGTCACAGGCGATGTTTTCGGCCATGTCCATATCCACGAGACCCGTTGGGCCATTGGCGAAGGCAAACCCGAATGAGACAACTCGTTCTCGGCAATCTCAATTACTCCTCCTGGTCGATCCGCCCACTCCTTGTGGCGCGCAAGGTCGGCCTGCCGGTCGAGGAGGTGATTGTGCCGCTCGATTTTCCAGAAACATCAGCGCGCCTCAAGGAGATCAGTCCGACGGCGAAGGTGCCGCTGCTGATCTGGGACGATGTGACGGTCTGGGAGAGCCTTGCCATTACGGAGTGGATCGCCGAATGGGCGCCGCCCGGAGCGGTCTGGCCGGAAGACCCGAAAGCCCGCGCCGTTGCGCGGGCTGTCACGAGTGAGATGCACGCCGGCTTTCCGGAACTGCGCCGGCAATGCCCGATGGACATCCGCGCGCGCCATGCGACGCCGGAGATGACCGCCGCCCTCGATGCCGACATCGTCCGCGTCGAAGCGCTCTGGCGGTCTGTGCGCGCCGAATTCGGGCAGGGCGGGCCGTTCCTGTTCGGCAAGTGGAGCGCGGCGGATGCGTTCTACACACCGGTCGTCACGCGCTTCCAGACCTATGGTCTCGCCCGCACGCGCGATGCGTCGGACTATTGCGCCCATATCCTGGAAGATGCGCTGTTCCGGAAACTGGAAGAGCAGGCGAAGGCCGAGCCCTGGTGGATCGAATACGGGCCCGACGGGCGCTCCAGCGGCTATCTCCAGCCGCCAGCCTAGGCCGGGGGCGTCAGAAGGTCGTAGCCGAGATCGTAGCGGAAGAGTTCCGCGATCTTGCGGCGATAGATATCCATCGCTTCGCCGGAGAACAGGTCCGCGAGGCTCGTCTTGCGGTTCTGCAGCACATTCGGCTCGGCCTCGGGGTCGACTTTTTCGGCCATCGCTTCCTTTGTGCCGGCCTGCAGGGCCGCATCGATCGCGGCAGGCGTCAGATTGAGGTGCCAGTGCCGGTCGACCGCTTCGAGGATCTTCCGCGGGTTCTTCAGCGTGTCCTCGTAATGGACGACGAGAATGGTCTCGCCATGGCGCTTCAGCACGTCGCCCCAGCGGTTCCAGAACCGGGCGAGCCAGTAGAGGTCGCAACGATAGCGCGCGCCGCCCGGATCGCCTTCGAGATAGGTCAGCCAGTCGACCTGGATGTCATATTCCCATTTGGCGTAGTGGCTGGCGAGGATGGCCATCGGATGACGCACCGCGAGCACATAGGGCGGCAGGTGGGCCATGCCGCGCGCCCAGCCCCAGTCGGCCAGGCGGTGCGGGATCGTATGGCTGAAGGCGAGGCGCGGGAGCTCCGGAAAGACCGGCTTGTCCTTTGGCCAACCGATATAGGGTCGGACGGCGTTCTCGGAGAAATATTGCGGGCGCTCGATGCCATGCGTGTCGGCCAGCGCCACCGCCAGCATGTATTTCAGCCAGTGCGTGCCGGAATTCTTGGACGTGACGAGGACGCCGTCGAAGGCGCCATGGCGCAGGACGGAAAAGTTCGTCCAGTTCTCATTGAGCACCTTGGCCCGGTATTCGGCGGGAAGCGTCGTTGTCATTCAGAATGCCGTAGGCGGAACGCGGGCGCTGCGCAACTCGGGCTCGCAATTCAGGTCTTCAGGCCGGCCTTGTCGCGATAGACTTGCAGGAGCGCCAGCTGGTCGCGCGTCGGCACGCCTTCCGCCTCCGAGATCGTGACCAGCATGGCGTCGAGATCGATCACTTCCTTCGGTCCGAGGACCGGAGAACCGACGATCAGGGCCGAAAGCTGGCGCATCGCCTCGGCCGGCGGCGGGGCCGAATTCGTCACACCGGCTGCATGGGCGGCGAGGTCTTCGGCCTCAGCGGGCGTGAAGTCGAAATGATGTGCGATTTCCTGCTCGATGGTCTGAGCCTGGCGCTCGGTCAGCGGGCCGCCCCGGGCGCGCGCCATTTCCATCATCATGATGGCTGCCGCTTCACGCGGATCTTCGATCAGGCCGAGGCCGTTGCGGACGGCCTTGTACCGGAAGGTGACTTTTCGCGGCTGTCCGGGCGCGGTGTCCGGTGTCCTGTGAACCGTAGGCGTGCCAGCGCCCGTGACGCGAAAGCGCCACGACCAGATGGCGATCGCCGCGATCAGGCCGAACAGGAGGACAAGCAGCTGCATTAACCAAAAATAGCTCGCCTCAGCTTTTTTCGCTACTGCCAAAGAGCCGCTTGAACCATCCGCCGACAGCGCCAAATGCCGCAAGCACCAGGACCCAGCCCTTTTTCAGGAACAGGATCGCCACTGTCAGCAAGCCTGCCTTCTTTGCAGCTGCCACACCCACTCCGCCGGCGATCAGTGCGGCAACGCCGTAGCCTGCCGTCTTGTCGCCCTGCTGGTAATCGGCATACCGGTTTCCTTCGGTGAATTCCGGGATTGCCAGAATATCGGGCGCAGTCGTCCTGATGGCGTCCAGCGCGTCAACAGGAGCGATGAAGTTCACGGATAGAACGCCGCCGCGGCCAAGTACGCGCATGTCATAGTTCAGCGTGTGCTGTCCGCCGGAATCGGAGAAGATGAGGTCCTTCGCCCATTCCAGCCGGTGGTTCGAGGCATCATAGTGCGGCGGTTCGGCCCAGCCGACGAGGTCGACGGTCGGATAACCCTGCCGCTCCAGTTCTGGATTGGTCTGGCGCACGGACTTCTGCATGTCCTTCAGAAGCTTGTCATAGTCCATGTTTGCCGCGTCGTCGTCGCTGACATAGCCGGTGTCTTCATAGGTGATCACCGCGCCCCAATCAGCGACCGCGGGCGAGTCGCCAGCCGGGAAGAACATGCCCAGCACCGTGTCGTCCGGCGGGTTGCCCCACAAATCCTCCAGGATCGTGCGGCTCTCCTTGCCGTCATAATAGTCGACGCTGTCGGGAACGCTGAGCACGACCGGCACGCGACCCAGCGTGATCGCACCGTGCTCGGGCGCTACATCCCTGAGCGTATCGGCGGCATAGGCTTCAAATGCAGCCTGGGCTTCCTCAGCCGACATGTCGCTCGTTGCGTCGTCCGCTTGCTGAGCGAATGCAAAAGGCGCAGTCGCAAGGACCGTGGCTGCAACAATTATCCTGATCACGTTCGCCTCCCGATTGACCCCGCCCGCAACCTAGACCAGCTGCGGGCGGGGCGACAAGCGGGCCGAGCCTATTGGTTGCCTCCGGAGTCCGCGACTGCGGCATGAGCCTGGGCGAGCACATAGGCCCGGATCGACTCGACATCGTCATCGCTGAGATAGTCGGAGAAGGACACCATGCCGTTGGCGGCGAAGTGGCCATCGATCACGACGCCTTTCCAGGCCTGCGGATCGGCACTGATGCTGGACCAGCGGAGGTCCGGCAGCACGCCGGAACTGACCGCCAGGGCTCCGTGACAGACGGCACAGTTGCGCGAGAAGTCCACAGCACCCTCGGCGATCTGGGCTTCGGTGCCGAACGAGTCGGCCTTCGGCGTCTTGTCGACCGGCGGAAGGTTCGCATCCGGGATCTCGCCGGTGCCGCCGAGCTTGAACGTCACCACCTTGCCGACGGTCGAGGAGACGGAGTTGTCATAGCCATAACCCGCAGCCAGCGCGAAAGCGCTGCCCCAGCCGGTGGTGATTGTGACGTATTGTTCGCCGTCAATCATGTAGGTGCCGGGACCTGCCCCTGCGCCGGACTTGACGTTCTGGCTCCACAACTTGTCGCCCGTCGCCGCATCATAGGCGACGAAATCGCCGTTCAGCTTGCCCTGGAAGACAAGTCCGCCTGCCGTCGAGAGCACGCCGCCATTCCAGGCATTGCCGTGTTCCACAGTCCAGCGCGGCTTCTTCGCCACCGGGTCCCAGGCAATCAGCCGGCCCTTGAGGGTCGAGCGCAGGAACTTTGCGACTTCCGGGGTTGCCACCGGGGGCACGCCGGCGGCGAAGTCCGCGCCGGTGTTCCACTTTGTCTCCTTCGAGAAGAAGCGCGGGTCTTCCGCATAGGCCTGCGGGATTTCCTGCGCCGGGATATAGGCGAGGTCCAAGTCCGGATCGAAGGCCATGGGCTGCCAGTTGTGCGCGCCGAGCGGGCCCGGAAGCTGGTTGTACGGAACCTTGCCGTAGCGTGCTTCCGGCACTTCGATCGGGCGGCCGTTCTCGTCGAGGCCGGTTGCCCAGTTCATCGGGCCGAAAGGCGTGCCGGAGATGAACTTGCCGGTCGCCGCATCGAGTACATAGAAGAAGCCGTTCTTCGGTGCCTGCATGGCGACGCGGCGCGATGCGCCATTCTCGCCGAGCGGCAGGTCCGCCAGAATGATCGTCTGCGTGGCGGTGTAGTCCCAGTTGTCGCCAGGCGTCGTCTGGAAGTGCCACTTGTACTTGCCGGTGTCGGCATCGACCGCGACGATCGAGGACAGGAACAGATTGTCCCCGCCCGACGGGTCGCGGAAGGTGCGGTTCCACGGTGAGCCGTTGCCCACGCCGATGAGGAAGTCGTTGTTCACATCATCGTAGACGATGGAGTCCCACGGCGTGCCGCCGCCGCCATCAGTGACCCACGCGCCTTCATCGCCCCATGTGGCGTTGGCGATATCGTGAAGGGCATCATCGGAGGCGTCGCCATCCGGTTCCTTCTTCGGATTCGGCACCGTGTAGAAGCGCCAGACCTTGTCGCCCGTTTCCGCGTCGTAGGCGGTGACGTAGCCGCGCACGCCGAGCTCGGCGCCGCCATTGCCGATGACGACTTTGCCATTGGCGACGCGCGGTGCGCCGGTGATGGTGTAAGGCTTGGACTGGTCGACAGTGACCGTCTCCCAGACGAGGTCTCCGGTCTTCGCATCGAGGGCCTGGAGGCGTCCGTCGATGACACCGACATAGACCTTGCCGTCCCAGACGGCGACGCCGCGATTGACGACATCGCAGCAGGCATTGACGCCGACCGAGCGGTCGACATCCGGGTCATGCACCCAGAGTTCGGCGCCGGTCTTGGCGTCCAGCGCATAGACGACCGACCAGGCAGAGGTGACGTACATGACGCCGTCGACCACGATCGGCGTCGATTCCACGCCCCGATTGGTCTCAAGATCATAGGTCCAGGCAACGCCGAGACTGGAGACATTGTCCTTGTTGATCGCCGTCAGCGTCGAATGGCGCTGCTCATCATAGGTGCCACCATATGTGAGCCATTCCGCGCCGCCCGAGGCGGTTTCGATCCTCTTCGTATCGACCGCGGCAAAGGCCTTTTCGGCCGGTGCCGATGGTTCGGCGGGCTTTTCCTTGGGGGTACAGGCGGCCATCATGGCCAGCGCCGTGCCTGCAAGTGCGATCTTGCGCCAAGCAGTCATTCTCAGTTCCTCTCCTGATCGTTTCCTCTGGCGATCTTCAATGCCGCCTTGCCATGGCCAATGCTAGACGTTCCGGGCGCTTTGTCGAGGGATGACCGAACGGCACTCAGGCCAGGGATCAGAGAAGAATCAGGCGGGGATCGGGAGGCCGCGCAAGTCGGCGCGCGCCTGGGCGATGGCGGCGGAGATGATGGACTTCCACTCCTCGACGTCCCCGGCCTCGCCGGAGCCATCGGGGAAGTTCACGCCGCGGGAGGAACTGACCACGCCGCCTTCGAGGCCGCCGGGCCCCTGGACAAATCCGGCCAGCGCCTCGGCGGCACTCGCGCCCTGGGCGCCATAGCCGGGGACGAGGAACAGGGAGGAGGGCGCAAGATCGCGGATCGTCCGCGCCTCGTCCGGCCCGGTCGCGCCCGTCACCATCATCAGGCCGGACCAGCCATTGCGGCCTTTCAGCCGCTCGGCCATCGGGGCCATCGCTTCGGCAACGCGTGCATAGAGCGGCGCGCCTTCAAGGCTGCGGGACTGGAAGTCGGCGGAACCGGGATTTGACGTCCGCACGAGAACGATGACACCGCGGCCGTGGGCTTCGGCTTCGCGGACATAGGGCTCGATCGTGTCGAGGCCCATATAGGGATTCACAGTCAGTGCATCGCCTTCGAAGGGCGCATCCTTGCCGAGGAAGGCCGCGGCATAGCCTTCCGCCGTCGAGCCGATATCGCCGCGCTTCGCGTCCATCAGCACGATCAGGCCTGCCTCGCGGGCCGCACGTGTGATCGACTGCAGCGCTTTCAGGCCTTCCGGCCCGTGGCGCTCATAGAACGCAACCTGCGGCTTGATGCAGGCGACTGTGCCCGCGCAGCACTCCACCAGTGCCCGGCCCCAGGCCTCGATGCCCTCGGGCGTGTCTCCGCCGAACAGGGCCGGGACCTTGCCGGCATGCGGATCGATCCCGACACAGAGCGGGCCATGGCGGCGCGTCGCATCGATCAGGCGGTCTGCAAACAGGGTCATGGCTGCACCTTGCAGGCCACCTTGACCACTTGCAAGCGGCGCCGGGCGCTGTCGGAACTCGGCCCGTAGGTCGTGTCGTCAAATTCGTCGGCGGGGCCATCTTCGGCGCTGACGCCAAGACTGGTGAGGAAGGCTTCGACCGAATCGGGAGCGGCGGTGTAGATGCGGCCGCGGCGCGGGCTTTCTGCAACGACCACGCCGCGCACGCGGCCATTGTGGTCGAACACGGGACCGCCGGAAATTCCGCCCAGCGTCCCCTCGAGGCCGCGCGTGCGCCCGACTTCGGCCCAGGCAAGGATCGGCTCTGACCCGTCGCGCCGGCCGCGCGTGATCAGCTTCGAACGGGCCATCAGCCGCGTCGCCACTTCGCCGGGCCGGCCCTGCGGGTAACCGACGTGGTAGCCTTCAGTGCCGACCTTCAGGGGCGAGCCGAGATCCAGCCTCACCGGATTGGGGCTGCGGCCCGTCGACAGCAGCGCAAGATCATGCGCCGGGTCGACCGTCACGGTCTCGACCGGCACATATTGTCCGGGCGCGACCAGCAGTCCGACCGAGTCGCAACCGTCGACCACATGCCGGGCGGTGACCCACTGGCCTTTCGTATTGATCGCGAAGGCGGTGCCGATGCCGTCTTTGGGCTCGTTGACATGCACCAGCACCTGCTCGTCCAGCGGCGAGGGCGGCGGCAGCATCGGGCCGTCGGATTCCAGCACGGAGGGCGGGGCTTCCGGCGCATCGGCATGGCGGTCCTGCGCATAGAGCGACCAGAGCACAACGCCCAGTACGGCGAGGTAGAGAACCCAGTCGAACCGTCGCATCGTGGCCTTGCCTCCTTCCGTCAGAACTTCTGCAGGGCGGGATCCCACAGCCCGGCAGCCAGGATCAGCGCTGACGCCAGTTTCGCACCGGCCAAAAAGACCGCAGCGCCCATTTCATCCTTCTCGATCCGCGCCGGCAGGTCGCGCAACAACAGGTCGACCAGCCGGTAGACGATCAATTGTAGAATCAGGGCGACAACGCCCCAGATCAAGAGGTCGAACAGAGAAACGCTGGAAGCGAGCGTCGAGGCGACCGGAATGGCAAGCCCTCCGACCGCGCCGGCGAGCGCCACGCCCGCGGCTGAATTGCCCTGACGCAACAGGGCCAGCTCCTTCCACGGCGTCAGCAGCACATAGATGGTGCTTGCCACAACCAGCATCAAGGCAGCACTTGCCGACCAGGTCAGGAAGCGTGGAAACGCCTCGACAAAAGCTCCGATTTCACCGCCCATGAAAACCTGCTTATCCTGTGCCACATGATGGACCCGGCGGGGGCCCTTCCTGTATCCCTAGCGACAGCGCGCCCGCCTCTCAAGGAGACACCTCATGCTGAAAGGGAAAACCGCCCTCGTGACGGGTTCGACGAGCGGCATCGGCAAGGCGATTGCCACGCGGCTGGCGAAAGAGGGTTGCAACATCGTTCTGAACGGGTTCGGCGATCCGGGCGAAGTGGACGCGCTCAAACGGTCCCTCGCTTCGGAACACGGCGTCATGGTGGGCTTTTCCAGCGCCGACCTCACCCGCATTCCGGCGATCGAGAACATGATGACCTATGTCGGCGAGGAATTCGGCGGTGCTGACATTGTTGTCAATAACGCCGGCATGCAGTTCGTTTCGCCGCTGGAGGACTTCCCGGTCGACAAGTGGAACCTGATCATCGCGCTGAACCTGTCGGCGGCGTTCCATACGACGCGTCTTGCCATACCGGGGATGAAGCAGAAGGGCTGGGGCCGGATCATCAATATCGGCAGCGCCCATTCAAAAGTCGCCTCGCCATTCAAGGCGGCCTATGTCGCGGCCAAGCACGGCATTACCGGGCTCACCAAGGTGACGGCGCTCGAAGGGGCGACGCACGGCATCCGCTGCAATGCAATCTGCCCCGGCTATGTCTTCACCCCGCTGGTGGAGAACCAGGTGGCCGATACCGCCAGGGCACGGGGCATGACCGAAGAGGAAGTGAAGCGCGATGTGTTGCTGGCGGCGCAGCCGACCAAGGAGTTCGTGACGGTCGAGCAGATCGCGGCCTTCGCGGCCTTCCTGTGCTCGCCCGATGCCGACCAGATCAACGGGGCGGACCTGTCCATCGACGGCGGATGGACGTCGCAGTAGGGCCTATTTCAGCAGTTCGGCGAGGCAGGACGAGATCGACTCGTCCGTGTCGTCATAGGTGAAGAAGGTTTTCAGCTTCCAGTCCTCATCCATCAGGTAGAGCAGCGAGGTGTGGTCCATGGCGTAGCCAGCCTGGCTGTCCGGCTCATCGATCCGGGAATAGTCGGCGAGGAAGGAATCGGCCGCGGCGCGCACTTCCTCCTGAGAGCCAGTGAGCCCCTGCAGATTGGCCGGGAAGGCCTTGTTGGACACGTATTTCTTCAGGGCGTCGGGCGTATCGCGATCCGGATCGACCGAGATCAGCAGCGTTTGCGGCGGCGTGACGCCGTCGGGAAGCCGGTCATAGGCGCGCTTCACGGTCACCAGCGTGGATGGGCAGACATCTGGACAGAACGTGTAACCGAAATAGATGAGCGTCGGATGGCCCTTGAAGGTCTCTTCCGTCACACGCTCGCCGTCCTGGTTGATCAGCGAGATCGGCCCGCCGATCTCGGGATAGGCGCGTGTCAGGCAACCGGACTGCGTCCCGCCGCTGGTTTTCGGTTTGTCGCTGCCAGGCGCGGCCCCACAGGCCGCAAGAAGAAGAACGGCGGCCGGGGCCACCAAGGATCGCATCCGTGCCATTTCCCCGTGTAACCCGACAGGACTCGGCTTGGCGAGGGCGTCACGCTGCCGCATAAAGCTGTATGGATGAATTGTCTCGGACACCGCGGCCTGAATTCGGGGATGCAATTTTCGCCCTCGCACCTGAAGGACTGGGCTCGGCGCAATCGGCCCTAGGGCGCACGCGCCTGCGCACTTTCATCACATTGCGGTGGCTGGCGGTGGCCGGGCAGACGGCGGCTGTCCTGTTCGTCGCCTTCGTCCTGCATTTCGATGTGCCGCTGGCGGCCTGCCTTGCAATCATTGCAGCTTCGGCCTGGCTCAATGTCTTCCTTTCCTTCGCCTTCCAGAGCCAGCGCCTGACGCAGCGCTGGGAGGCGACGCTGCAGCTTGCTTTCGACACGGTTCAGCTGGCGGCGCTGGTGGCGGTGACGGGCGGGCTGTCCAATCCCTTCCTGCTGTTTCTGGTGGCGCCGGTGACCGTGGCGGCGCTCAGCCTGTCCCAGATGCGCGCCATGTTGGTGGCGTTGCTGGCGCTCAGCCTCGCAGCACTCATGCCGCTGGTGTCGCTGCCGCTGCCCTGGTTCGGCGGACAGCATGTGGAGCTGCCGCCGATGTTCCAGATCGGCCAGTTTGCGGCCCTCGCGGTCGGTGTCGGCTTTTTCGCCGTGTCCGCCAGCCGGGTCAGCCAGGACGAAGCCAAGCTGGTGCGCGCCCTCGATGCGGCGAGCGTGGTGATGGCGCGCGAACAGAAAATCTCGGCGATTGGCGCAATGTCGGCCATGACGACACACGAACTCGGCACGCCGCTCGCCACGATCCTTCTGGTGGCCAAGGAACTCCTCGCCGACACACCGCAGGACGATCCGAAATATGAGGACCTGAAGCTGCTGGCGGACCAGGCGGACCGCTGCCGCGGCATCCTGGCGACGATCCGCAATGCCCGCGAGGCGAACGATATCGTGCACGCGCGCGTGCCGCTGGACGCGCTGATCGCCGAAGCCGCCGCGCCATTCCGGGGGCTCGGCGTCTCCGTTGAGATGGTCGCCCGGCCGGACAATGGCGCCGATGGCCGGCCGCCAATCCTCAATCGCAGCCCCGAAATCCTGCACGCGATCAGCGCTTTCGTCGAAAACGCCGTCAGTTTTGCAGAAACGCGTGTTGAGGTTCAGGCCAGCTGGTCGGACAAGCGGATCATGGTGTCCGTCACCGATGACGGGCCCGGATTCTCGCCGGAAGTCCTGCCGAAACTGGGCGAGCCGTACGTCTCCCAGCGCAGCGAGGCGCATCTGGGGGGTGGCGACATGGGACTCGGCTTCTTTATTGCAAAGACGCTGATCGAGCGAACCGGCGGGCGGATCGCCACACGAAACCTGCCGCCGCCGCGCTCGGGCGCCGTGGTGCAGGCGCTCTGGCCACGTGCAGCTCTGGAAGCATCCACGTTGGATTAATGTTTTTGGAAGCCCTATAAGATTCGGGGCAACGAAAAGGGCAGGAAGGCAATGGACCGTTCGGCGCACATCAATATGCATCAAAGCCTCGAGGGGCTCGAGGACCGCTCGTGCCTGATCATGGATGATGACGGCCCGTTCGCGCAGCGTCTGGCGCGCGCGCTTGCCCAGCGCGGCTTCATCGTGTCCGCGGTCAATACCGTGTCGGAAGGCAAGGACATTGCGCGGCTGAACCCGCCGGCCTTCGCGGTTCTGGATCTGCGCCTGGAAGACGGCAGCGGCCTCGAAGTCGTGGAAGTGCTGCAGAAGAACCGGCCCGAAGCGCGCGCCGTGATCCTGACCGGCTACGGTGCCATTGCGACGGCGGTGGCCGCGGTCAAGGCAGGCGCCGTCGATTACCTGTCGAAGCCGGCCGATGTCGAGGACATCATCCGCGCCCTCACGGCTACAACGGACGAGAAGCCGGCCCCGCCGGAAAACCCGATGTCGGCAGATCGTGTCCGCTGGGAACACATCCAGCGGGTCTACGAGCTGTGCAATCACAATGTCTCCGAGACGGCACGGCGCCTCAACATGCACCGGCGCACGCTGCAGCGGATCCTCGCCAAGCGCGCGCCGCGCTAATCGGCGCAGTTTCCGCGCTCGAACCGCATCGCCACGAAATTCACCGGGTCGCCGTTGGAGTAGTTCAGCGCGTAGTACGGCTTTGACTCGGTCACGCACAGGCCCATGGCCTTCGCCTCCTCGCGCAGATGGGCGACCTCGCCGACAGTCGGCGGATCCGCTTTGCGGTCCTCATAATTGACGAGATAGACGACGGGATATGCATCTTCCGTGGCCGGAAGGTCGAGCGGGGTTTCGGGCGGATGCAGGTTCTGCGTTCCCATGGTCAGGATGTAGGACGGCTCGGCATAGCCGAGTGCGAGGATGCGTTTGGGTGGTGTCTTTGCACAGGTCTCGTCCGGCACGCCGCAGACATCCTCCAGCGCCAGCCGTGCGGTCACGGTGGGTTGCACCCAGACCTGGCTCGGCAGCATGAAGATGCGGATGTGCCAGCCGATGGCGAGGCTCGCCGCAATGGCAAGCGCGATGGCCGCGCCTTCGCGGGCGCGGTTGAACTCGATGACGGCAAGGCCGGCAAGCGCAAAGCCCGTCCACCACATCCAGAGCGGATAGTCCCGGTACTGGCTCCAGGCGGCCAGCACCTGCGACTTCGCGGCGGTCGTGAAGTCGCCGGCCGTCTCGGCCATGAAGTGCTGTGTCACACCCGGATAGGACGCGGCCAGCAGCAGGATGGCGCCCAGCACAAACAGAAGGAGCGACAGTGTGCGCGACACCGGCATCTTCTTTCCCTCCATCAGCCTCACCGCGGCATGGCCGCACAACAGGCCCATCGCCGGATAGGCGGGCAGGATGTAGTGGCTGAGCAGGGTGGGCATCAGTTCGAAGAAGGCCCAGGTCAGCAGCGCCCAGGAAAGCAGGTAGCGCAGGCCCTCGGTTCCGGAATCGGGTGCGGGCAGGAACGGCGCCAGCCGGCGCCATTGGGGCCGGGTGGACTGCCACCAGAACACGGCGAGCAGGAGCACAGGAAAAGCCACTTTCACACCGCTCGCCGCGCCGCCGGGCAGAAGGAAGGACAGCGCCATCACCAGCAGGAACAGGGCACCGCCGGTGACGAGGCCGGGGCGGCCGGTCCTCGATCCGGCGGACGGTCGCCGGACATCCTGCCAGGCGACGGCCAGTCCGGGTACGAACAGCAGGATCGCGGGGAAGAACCAGATCGGCATGTGGGTCAGGTGGTAGAACGGCCAGCCGCCATGCCCTTCGGAAGCGCCGGTAAACTTGTCCGACAGGTCCTTACCGACCGCACCTTCCAGGAACTGGCCATTGGTCGCGACCTGTACCCAGATGAACCAGGGCAGGACGAGCGCCACGAACAGGGCCGGGCCCGGTAGCCACAGGAGGGGGCGCCACCAGTCGCCGCCCTTGCCATTCTCTGCCCGGCCCCAGACCCAGGCGCCGAAGCCGGCATAAGCGGCGACCATTGGCGTTACCGGCCCCTTGATCAGGAAGCCCGTGCCCATGGCGAGCCAGAACAACAAGGCCGTCCTCTTCGAATGGTCCTTGAGGACGTAAAGCCGGCCGAGGGCGCCGGTGCCGAGTGTCGTCAGGAAGACAAGCACGGCATCCGTCTTCGAGATGTGCGCTTCCGATGTCAGCAGGAGCGTCGCGCCGAACAGGGCGGCGCCGAGAAAGGCCGCCCGGCGCCCGATCAGCGGAATGCCGCACCAGAAACAGGCCATGGCGGCAAAGCTCGCGCCCAGCCAGCTCGGCACGCGGTAGGTCCAGATCTGCTTCGCTTCCGGGCCCGTCAGCAATGCGGTCGAAGCCGCCTGCAGCCAGTGGATGCCCGCCGGCTTCTTGTTGCGCAGCTCGTCCTGGTACTGGATGCGGATGAAATCGTGTTCCTCCAGCATTTCCTTGGAGGCCTGCGCAAAGCGGCTCTCGTCGCGGTCGAGGGCCGGCAGCAGGAAGACGCCGGGCGCCGAGGCGCTGAAGGTCAGGACGAACAGGAAGACCCAGGCTTTCCAGCCGGTCGAAAGGCGGTCGAGAAAGGTCATGGGCTTCCCTGTAGCGGCTTCGGGCGCGGGCGTCTCGTGGTTTTGGCGCTTTGGCCGGGATCCGCGGAAGCTGAGGCTCGGGGCTCGCCACAGCGTCATGCACTCTGTATGAGGCGGCACAGGAACGGTGCCGGGCGGGCGCGTAGCAACAGAAGAGGCCGGGGTATTGGACTCAGCACTTGAATTTTCGGTTGTCGTTCCGGTTCACAACGAGGCCGGCAATGTCGAGACTCTGGTGGGCGAAATTGCCCGCGCGCTCGATGGACGCGCCTTCGAGATGGTTTTCGTCGACGATGCGTCGAGCGACGATACGCGTGCCATCCTGGCTGGGCTGAAATCCCGCTATCCCATGCTTCGTGTGCTGGGCCACCGGCACAATGCCGGGCAGAGCCGGGCGATCCGGTCCGGCATTCTCGCCGCCCGGGCGCCAATTGTCGGCACGCTCGACGGCGACGGCCAGAACGACCCGGCCGACCTGCCGGACCTCTATCGCCAGATGACCCGGCCGGATGCGCCGGAAGGCCTGAAAATGGTCATGGGCCGGCGTGCCAAGCGCAAGGATACTGCCTGGAAGCGGTTCGGCTCACGGCTCGCCAACCGGGTGCGCAAGCGCCTGTTGCACGATGATTGCGACGACTCCGGCTGCGGCATCAAGGTGATGAACCGGGCCGCCTTCATCCGGCTTCCCTATTTCGACCACATGCACCGGTACATGCCGGCGCTGATGCGGGCCGAGGGGTTCGGCGTGGAGTACCGGGACGTCAATCACCGCCCGCGCGGGGAAGGCCGTTCCAACTACACCAATTTCGGCCGCTTGCGGGATGCCCTGTCGGACCTGCGCGGCGTGATGTGGCTGATCCGCCGCCGGCGCAATCCGCAGGGCGTGGACGAGCTCTAGGGCCGCGTCAGCCAGTCGGCGATCCACCGGGCCCGGTCGGCCGGCGGCAGTTGCGGAACCGGCACCAGCTCATATCCGAGTGAGCGGCAGGCCGTTTCGACCTGGTCAGCAAAGGCAATGGCTCCGGCATAGTCGAGTGTACGTTCCGCGTCGGTTTCGTAGATTGCCGCCCATGGCGCGAACCAGAGGACCTCCCGGTCATAGCGCCGGGTCCGGCAGGCGGCCCGGATCGCCTCGTCGGGCAGGCCGTAGGTGGCGGCATAGGCGAGCAGGTCCGGCAGGCCCCGGTCAAACAGCACCGGGCCCTGCCCCGGCGCGCGGTCGAAATCGCGGCAGGCAAGGTCCAGCATCAGGGAGATGAAGCGGGCCGGGTCCTGGTCGCCGGTCCCCGTTCCGCCGGCCTGCCGCTCGTGGGCAAGCACCCGCCGTGCGGGCTCGTCCACACAGGCGAAGCGGGCTTTCAGAAGCTCCAGGCTGGTTGTCTTGCCGGCGCCGAGACCGCCCGAGAACAGGACCCTGCGGATCATTTTTCCTCCTGCCGGCCCGAAAATGCCGGATTCTGCGCCTCTAGCTTTGAAAGGATGCGGCGCGGGGTGCGCCGGAAAGGCGCTCGAAAGGGACGCGACATTCCAGTAAACCTCGTGTTAACTCTGTCCGCATGACGGGTAATGATATGGACAAGGGATCGCGGGGCCTGATTTTCGGGATGTTCGCCGCGAAAAAGGAGCATCGGGCGCGCAAGAACGGCGCCCATTCCCACAGTAGAACCGAGAAGGGGTCATTGATGCGCGCAATCTTCGGAATCTTCCCGCTGCTGGTAATCCCGGTGGCGCTCTACAATCTGCTGGCCTTCGGGTTCGGCGGATCGCTGGAAACGGTCAATGAGTTCGGCGAGGCGGTGAAGGCCGATGTTGCCCCGATCCAGGGCCTTCTCAATTCCACCTTTTTCAGCCTGCCCATGATTTCGGGCGTCAAATGGGTCCTGTCAAAAGGCGATGCGATCCTGCTGGCGGCAATCGTGTTCCTGTTCCTGGAGATCCTCAAGTCGACCAGCACGGGCACCTCGACCATCGTCAATCATGCGGTTTCGATGATGCTGTTCATCCTGTGCATGATCGAATTCCTGCTGGCTCCGAATTTTGCCACCTCGACCTTCTTCATCCTGATGTCGATGACGCTGCTGGACGTCCTGGCCGGTGTGGTGGTGACGATCGTGTCAGCCCGCCGCGACTTCGGCATGGAAAACGGCTGAGGCCGGAATATTCCCGATTGCGGAACGGCCTGCCCTGCCGGCGGGCCGTTTCCTTTTGGGATCAGTCCTTGCGGTAGAGCTCGGCGAGCTGTTCCTGGATGGCGGCGACCTGGGCCTGCATGTTGGCCAGCGCTTCGGCCTGCATTTCCATCATCGAGGCGGCCGGCGAGGCCGGCTTGTCGGGCCGGCCGGTGCCGGTCGAGCCGTACAGCGCCGGCATGAACATCTTCATGGCCTGTTCGAACATCGCCATGTTCCGGCGGGCCTGCTTCTCGAACATGGTCATCGGATTGGCGGCCTTGCGCCATTCCTTCTGCGCGTCGGCGAAGGAGTTCATCGACATGTCGAGGAAAGCCGGCAGGAAAGTCTGCGCGCCGCCGCCATAGAAGCCGATCAGCTGGCGCAGGAAGTTCAGCGGCAGGGCGCCCTCGCCCTTCGTCTCGTGTTCGAAAATGATCTGGGTCAGCACCTGCCGGGTGAGGTCCTCGCCGGTCTTGGCGTCGCGGACCTCGAAATCGCGCCCCTCCCGGACGAGGTCCGAGAGGTGATCGAGGGTGACATAACAGGAAGTCGATGTGTCGTAGAGCCGCCGGTTGGCGTACTTCTTGATGATGATCGGTCCGGCTGATCCGTTCGCCTTGGCCATGTCCTGCCCTCTGCTTTCCCGTGGGAGAAGCAATTTTTGTGCTATGCACAACAGCTTCGCACAAAATCTGCATGCGACCAATGCGCTATTGAAGTTTCTGCAGCAGAGGCTGTAAGCGTCTGCTGGTGCAAAATTTTTCACGGGAGGAAGTGAATGTCTAAAACGGTTCTGGTTACGGGCGGTACCCGTGGCATTGGCCGGGCCATCAGCGAAACGATGGTCAAGAAGGGCTACAAGGTTGCCGCGAACTATGCCGGCAATGATGCCGCCGCGAAGGAATGTGCCGATGCGCTTGGCATCAATGTCTACAAGTTCGATGTCGCCGACTATGACGCTGTCGGCGCCGGCCTTGCCCAGATCGCGAAGGATCTGGGGCCCGTCGATGTGGTGATCAACAATGCCGGCGTGACGCGCGATGCACCCTTCCACAAGATGACAAAGGACCAGTGGCAGCAGGTGATCGACATCGACCTCACCTCCGCCTTCAACGTGACCCGCCAGGTCTGGGACGGCATGCGCGAGCGCGGCTGGGGCCGGGTGATCAATATCTCATCGATCAACGGCCAGAAGGGCCAGTTCGGCCAGGCGAACTATTCCGCCGCCAAAGCCGGCCTGATCGGCTTCACCAAGGCGCTGGCCCAGGAAGGCGCCAAGAAGGGCGTGACCGTCAACGTGGTCTGCCCCGGCTATATCGATACGGAAATGGTGCAGGCGGTGCCGGAGAAGGTGCTGGAAGGCATCATCGCGACGATCCCGGTCGGCCGTCTCGGCAAGGCCGAGGAAATCGCCTCCATGTGCGCCTATCTCGCCAGCGACGAGGCCGCCTTCATCACCGGCGCAACGATGACGGTGAACGGCGCGCAGTACATCGCCGGATAAAACGGCCCGCCTTCTTCAGGGAAGGAAAGTTCCAGCACCTGCGGCGCCCGTGAAGGCGCTTGCAGGTGCTTTTGATTTCGGGGTGGGGATTCGCGTCAGGTTTCGGGTGCGGGCAGGCCCATTATCCGCTCATCCCGGCGAAAGCCGGGATCCAGCGCCAAGTAGTGCAATGCCTGCCGCACTGGGCCCCCTGCTGCGGGGAAATCGTGCCACTGGCACGATTTCTGATCCCTCCGCAGTCCGCCGGGGTGAGCGGAGAGAAGGAGGGTGCGGGCGTAGGCGGGCTGCAACAGCTCTCCGCTCAGGGCAGCAGCAATGCGTTTGTTGGGGTGCAGGGCGGGTTTCAGCAGGGCCGGCGCGGACTTCTGGTTTGCGATCCAGTCGATGGAGGCGATGAAGACGCGGCCGCAGGGGGTGACGCTCCAGTGGTATTGCGTGCCCTTGCCATAGGTGGCGCGGACCCAGGCGCGCAGCATCAGGATCTGCAGCCAGATCAATGGCCAGACCGGCACGAGGTGCACGGGAAATCCGGGAGGGGGAGAGAGAAGCGACATTGCGCAAGGATACGCCCGGTGCCGGGGGTGTTGGATGGATTTATTTTCGGAGCTGTGATTGCAGCAGGATGGGGAGGAAAAGGCGGGGACAGGACGCGCCGCGAAGCGTTTCCCGGCATTCATGGAACTTGATCCCAGCCAGTGCTAGGGTGACGCCCTGCTGCGATCCGGGGGAGCATCATGCCAAGTGCCGCGCACGAACAAATTGTCGTCATGATGAGCGGTGGCCTTGGCCTTGACGATTTGTCCGTGGAGGAACAGCGCGCCGTCATGGAGGCGTCTGCGGACATGTTCCCGGTGGAGCCGGACATTGTCAGCCGGGAAGTAGATGCAGGTGGCGTGCCGGCCGACTGGGTCACTGTCGATGGGAGCGATGCAGACCGTGTCGTCCTCTACCTCCACGGTGGCGGCTATGTCATGGGGTCCCGCAATACCCATCGCGGCCTTGCCGGCCGGATTGCGCGGGCGGCGAAGGCGCGCGTGCTCCTGCCGGAATACCGGCTTGCGCCCGAACATCCGTTTCCGGCAGCCGTTGACGATGCGACGGCATGCTGGCGCTGGCTGGTCTCCCAAGGATTTGCGCCGCAGCGCATGGCGATTGCAGGCGATTCCGCAGGCGGCGGGCTGACGCTGGCCACGCTGCTGGCGCTGAAGGCGAATGTGGCGCCGATGCCGGCCTGCGCTGTCGCGCTGTCCCCGTGGACCGACCTGGAAGGCTCCGGACCGACGGCCGAACCGGGCGCGGTGGATGATCCGATGCTGACACCCGACGGCCTGCGCGTCACCGGGCAGCAATACGCCGCCGGCGCCCTGCGCCACCCGCTGGCCGCCCCGCTACATGGCGCCCTGGCGGGCCTTCCCCCGCTGCTGCTGCAGGTCGGAACGAGGGAAGTCCTCCTGTCCGACAGTACGCGCTTCGCTGAAAAGGCCCGCGCCGCCGGCGTCGACGTCACCCTCGAGATCGAGGAGGGCCTCATCCATGTCTGGCAGATGTTTCCCGACGTGCCGGAGGCGCAAAGCGCCGTCCAACGCATTGGTGCGTTTGTCCGCGCCAATTGCTGAGATGCCGCTCAGATCGTCAGGACGATCTTGCCGAAATGCTTCTGGCTGGCCTGATGTGCGAAGGCGGCGGCGATCTGGTCCAGCGGGAATTTGCTGTCGATCACCGGGCGGATGCCATTGGCTTCGATCGCATCGATCATGTCTTCCTGCATGCGGCGGGAGCCGACCGTGATGCCGGAGAGCGTGATGTTGCGCGAGAACAGTGCCGCCGTCGGCACTTCGCCGGATATGCCCGTCAGCACACCGATCAAGGAAATATGGCCGCCCGGCCGGCAGGCATTGATCGATTGCGCCATGGTGCCCGGCCCGCCGATCTCGACGACTTCATCGACGCCGCGGCCGCCGGTCAGCTCGAAGGCGGCTTTGCCCCATTCCGGGGTTTCCTTGTAATTGATCACATGGTCGGCACCGAGCTGCTTGAGGCGGGCCATTTTTTCCGGTGAGGAAGACGTGGAGATGACGCGGCAGCCGGCGGCCTTGGCGAATTGCAGGGCGAAGATGGAGACCCCGCCCGTGCCTTGCGTCAGCACCCAGTCGCCGGGCTTGATCTTCGCTTCGCAGACGATGCCGCGCCAGGCCGTGAGCGCGGCGCAGGGCAGGGTGGCGGCTTCTTCGAAGGACCAGCCGTCCGGCATGCGCGTGAAGGCGGTTTCCGGCGCGGCGACGAGTTCTGCGGCAAACCCGTCCGCGCCATCTCCGGGGACGGACTGGAAGCCGGCCGCCTCGATCTGGCCGGACTGCCAGGAGGGAAAGAAGAGGGAGAGGACCTTGTCGCCGACTTTCCATTTTGTGACGCCTGCGCCGACGGCGACGACTTCGCAGGCGCCGTCCGACATGGGGATGCGGCCGTCCGGCGTCGGAATGCCGCCGAGGACGACGACGAAGTCGTGATAGTTGAGGCTGGAGGCGCGGACGCGTACCAGCACTTCGCCGGGGCCGGGCTTCGGGTCGGGGCGGTCCTCGATCACGAGCTTGTCGAGCCCGCCGGGCTTCTTCACGGCAGCAACTTTCATCGGCGTCAGTCCTCCTTCGTCTGGCTTGTTTTGCCGCAAGGCAGCGGGCCTGCCGCTGGGGACGTCAAGCGGATGTGGTGCCCATGGCGGCGATCCGTTCCTCGCGGAGAGCCTTGCGGCGGACCTTGCCGGCATCGTCGCGCACCGCCTCGGCGGTGTACTCGAAGCTTTTCGGGATCTTGTATTTCACGAGCCGCTCGGCGAGGTGGGCGATCATGTCGGCATCCGGCACGGCGCCGTCCGGCCGGTCGATGACCGCGTGCAGCCGCGCGCCCATGTCTTCGTCCGGAAGGCCGATCACGGCGGAGGAGCGGACGCCCGGATAGGCCTCGATCGCGGCCTCGACTTCGGCGGGGTAAATGTTCGCGCCGCCGACGAGGACCATGTCGGACAGGCGGTCTGTCAGGTAGAGATAGCCCTCCTCATCCATCCAGCCCATGTCGCCGAGGCTCTCCCAGCCGCCGTCAATGGCGCGGGCTTCGGCGCCGATATAGCGATAGGTCGTGCCCGGTCCCTCGAGCGGGCGGATGAAGACTTCGCCGACTTCGCCGGGCGGCAGGGTCTTGCCGTCCTCGCCGACAATCTTCATCTCGCAGGTTTCGACCGGGCGGCCGACGGAACCGCGATGGGTCAGCCATTCGGTGCCCTGGATCGTGGTCGACCCCTGGCCTTCGGTGCCGCCATAGAGTTCCCAGATCACTTCCGGGCCGAGCCAGTCGATATAGCACTCCTTCAGCCAGGCCGGGCAGGGCGCGGCGAGGTGCCAGAGGGCCTTCAGGCTCGAAAGATCGTACTGTGTACGGACTTCCTCCGGCAGGCCCCAGATGCGGCGCATCATGGTCGGCACCATATAGGCGACGTCGAGCTTCAAGCGCTCGATCAGGGCGAGCGTCTTTTCCGGGTCGAAGCGCGTGGTGACGGCGATGGTGCAGCCCTTGAACAGGGCGACCATGGCCCAGACGAATGGCCCGTTGTGATACAGCGGCCCCGGGATCAGCATGCCGCCCTGCAGCGGGATTTCGAGGTACGGCGTCTCCGGGTCCCAGGCGGCAGGCATCTTCGAGACGATCAGTTTCGGCCGGCCGGTGGAGCCGCCACTGGTCATCGCCTTGAAGGAGTTCGCCATGCGCATGGGAAGCTCCGTATCCGGAAGCGAGGCGTCCGGTTCATAGCCGACAGGCAGGCAGGGCGTGCCGTCGTATTCGCCGGGTGCAACGCCGGCGACGAGGGCCGGTTTGCCGAGCTCGACGATCTGGTCGCGCTCATGTTTCGGCAGGCGGGAGGAGACGGGCTGGGGCGTCGCGCCGGCTTTCCATGTGGCGATGCAGGCTTCGAAGAATTCTATCCCGTTGGGCAGGGCGATGGTGACGAAGTCGTCGGGCTTCACGCCGAGCGCCTCATAGGCGCGGGCGAGCCGGTTGGTGCGCGCCTCGAGCCCGGCCCAGGTGACCTGCGCGCCTTCGTGGTCGATGGCGACGCGGTCAGGCTGCTGTCCGGCCCAGAATGCCACAATGCGCGAAATGGGAATGATCGCCACGGGTTTCCTCCTCACCCTTGTTTTCGGGTCTGCCTATATTCCCGCACGTTTCAGGAGCCGTTGGAAGCCCTCCCAGAACTCCGCGCGCTTGTCGTCGGTTTCCATCAGGATCTCGTGCATCGCGCCGTCGACGGTGACATGCTCGCAATCGGGCAGGCGCCGGCAGATCGCGGTGTGTGTGGCGTTGTCGACGAGCTTCTCTTCCGAGGCCGAGGCGACAAAGACCGGGATGGTCACATTCTTCAGCGTCTTCGGCTTGGTGAAGGTGGACAGGATGTCGAGCGAGGCGCCAAGCCAGCCCCAGGTGACCGGGCCAAGCTCGAGGTCAGGCCGTGCATCGACCAGGGCGCGCTGCATCTGCCAGCGCTTCTTGTCATGGGTGACGATATTGGTTTCGAACGTCTCGGGCGGGCCGGGCTGGACGGCATAATCGCCGGACCGGCCGGTCGCCCGCATCGCCCAGACGAGATAGCGCATGCCGAGAAAATTCGATTTGAGGCCCCACATCGGGGCCGAGAAGGCAGCCGCCTCCACGCTGACCAGCTCATCGGCGATCGCCGCCAGCGCGATGGCGCCGCCCATGGAGTGGGCGAGGGAGACATAAGGGTGGGGCAGGCGGTCGGCGAGGGCGGCAAGGCCGTTGGCGAGGGCACCCATGAAGGTCTCGAAGCGGTCGATATGGCCCTTCTTCGTGTCGTCCAGAAGGCGTTCGGACAGGCCCTGGCCGGGCCAGTCGAGAATCACGATGGCAAAGCCCATGGCCTGCAGCTCGCGGCCGACTTCGAAGTATTTCTCGATGAATTCGGTGCGGCCGGGGCAGACGATGGCAGTGCCGCGCGGCCGGTCGGGCGCAAGCGCCGGCGCGACGCAGGCACGCAGGTCCCGCCCGCCGGAGCCCTTGAACCAGACGATTTCCGCCCCCTGCGGCGGGTCATTGCCCGGAATCAGGACCAGGCCATCGTGTTCTGCGGGCAGGGTATCCATACGCATCTTCCTCAAACGACAAGGCCGCCCACAAGGCATGTCCCCGGGGCGGCCTCAAAGTCAAACCCTGACGGGCGGGAAGCCTTAAGCCAGCTTCTTCATCAGGTTCTGCAGCTGCATGGCAACCGACATGTCGCCGGCGACTTTCAGCTTGCCCTGCATGAAGGCCATGGTCGGGTCGAGGGCGCCCTCGGAGATCTTCTTGAAATCGTCCCAGTCGACGGAGATGGTGGCATCGGCGTCGCCATCGGAATTGTCGGCCTTGCCGGCCACGCCGTCGATCAGCAGCTTGCCGACCGAACCGAAGTCAAACTTCACTTTTTTCTTGAAGTCGCTGCCGCCGGCGACGGCCGCTGCGGCCTTGGATGTGAGTTCTGCGAGATCCATGACAATTCTCCTTGGGATGGATTTGCGCCGATAAAGCAGACCATCGCAGGGGAAGGCAAGGAAAAGCTGCGTGACAATTCTGCGAGGACAGGCCGGTGGATCAGCCGCCCTTTGCGCCCTCGAACGCCGCTTCGAGGGCGGCGGCATCGAATTTGACCATTTTCATCATGGCTTCCATCACGGCGGCCGTCTGAGCCGGCGTGCCCGCCTTGCGCAGCTCGAAGAACTGCCGGGGCACGATCTGCCAGGTAACGCCGAACCGGTCTGTCAGCCAGCCGCACTGGAGCGCCTGACCGCCTTCGGTGAGCGCAGACCAGAGCCGGTCAACCTCCGCCTGCCCGTCGCAGGTCACGGCAAACGAGAAGGCCGGGGTGAGTACATAGTGCGGCCCGCCATTCAGCGCGGTGTAGGGGATGCCGGAGAGCGTGAACGAAACGATGAAGGGCTTTCCGTCCTGTGTTTCGATCTCCGTGATCTGCGAATCCGGCAGCAGGGAGACATAGAACCGGGCGGCCTCTTCAGCCTCGCGCTCAAACCAGAGGAAGGGGTGGGCAGCCGACGGACCGGTCATGATGTCGCTCCTTCGAGCGGCTTGATCTGGTCGGGGTGTTCGGCGAGGCCGGCAAACGGGTCGCGCCAGGCATCGAGTTCGTTCAGCTGGCCGTGCCAGCGGAGGATATTCGGATAATCCGCCAGCGGAAGGCCGGCGCCCTTCGCGAAGGGAAACAGCGACGCGGCCCGGAAGTCCGCATAGGTCAGCGTGTCATCGACCAGCCATTTGCGGCCCGCAAGATAGTCGTTCAGCACGGCCGCCCCCTCGCGGAATTGCCGCATCTCACCGTCCATGAAGGCTTCGGCCGGTTCCTCGGCCGAGAATTGCGGGCGCACCAGGCGGTGGAAGTAGAAGCTGCTGCCCGGCCGGTTGAGGTGGAGCGCACCCCAGCTGACCCACATGGTGATCTCCGCAGCATGGGGGTGACCCGGCCAGAAGTCCGGCCGGGTCAGCTGGGCGAGGCGATAGGCAATGGCATCGGCTTCCCAGAGGGATTTTCCATTCTCGACCAGCACCGGTACCAGCCGGTTCGGATTGATCGGCCGGAAGGCTTCCTCGTGTGCCGGGTGGCGCGGGCTCGCCGGCACATAGTCGACCGGCGCACCGAGGTATTTCGCGACGGCCACCGCGACGCGCGGATTGAGGTTGCGCGAGAAGTACAGTGTCAGGCCAGCATGGGTCATCGGGGATCTCCTCGGCCGGCCGTTCAGCCCGGCTGGCCTGCGGCCATCATCGCTTCGGTCAGGGCTTCCGTCGTGCGCGGGGCGTTCTCGCCCGGCGTTGCGATGGACCATTTGTGCCCGAAGGGGTCTTCGACGACACCGTAGAGGTCTCCCCAGAACTGGCGCGTGACCGGCATGACCAGCTTGGCGCCGGCGCGTACCGCGCGGTCCGCGACGCCGACGGCATCGGTGACGCCAAGGTGCAGGGAAACCGGCGTGCCGCCGAGCGCCTTCGGGCCGAGCATGCCATGTTCCGGCATCTCGTCCACCAGCATGACCATCTGGCCGTTGATCGTGACGGAGGCGTGCATCAGCCGGCCGTCAGGACCGGGCAGGCGGATCATCTCTTCGGCGCCGAAGGCTTTCTTGTAGAAGTCGATCGCCTCCGCTGCGCCGGCGCAGGCAAGGTGCGGGACGACCGAGTGACCACCGGTCCCGTCAGCCGGCTGAACGCGGACGTCCGTCTCGGCTGGCAGGCTTTGGGCAAGTTCCTCGAGCTGATCGGCGGCCATGCCCCAGCCTTCGTGGAAGCCCATCGCCTCATGCGCCGCCTTGTCCTCCGCGCTCCAGTGGCGGGCGACGGCCCGGTAGAGTGTCGTGCCGTTGCCAAGGTCCCTGAAGGTGACGATGGCTGTCATGAAGGGCTTTGCCGACGGCACCCAGTCGCCGGTATAGGCGTCGGTGGTGACCACGCGACGGCCGGGAATGACTTCGAGATACTGGCCGTGGAGCGGGACGTCTTCCCCCTCCGGCCCGCGCATGCGGTGGAACGTGGCGCCACCCGGGCGCAGGTCCAGCTTCGCCTCGGTGACGCGCCAGGGCTTCGGACAGAACCACTGGCAGACCAGGTCCGGCTCGGTATAGCAGCGATAGAGGGCATAGGCCGGCGCGGCGATCGTCCGCTCAAGGACGAGATCGAACGGGTGCGGCGTTTCAATGCTGAATGTATCTGTCATGAGAGTCTCCCTGATTGTTTGGATAAGGATCAATCCGGAATTTCCGGTTCGACGAGACGGGCAAGATTGAGCAGGGATTCCTGCCAGCCGAGGTAACAGGCCTCCGTCGGAATGACCTCAGGAATGCCCTCCTGCACGATCGACACATCCGTTCCGACCGAGACGGCCCTGAGATCGATTGTCGTGGTCATTTCTCCGGGCAGGTTCGGATCATCGAACGCAGTTCTGTACCGGACGAGCTTGCCGGGCTGCAGGTCTGCATACTCGCCGCCAAAGCTGTGGCCGTTGCCGGTGGAGAAGTTCGTGAAAGACATGCGGTACTTCCCGCCGACCTTCGCGTCCATCTCATGTACCTTGCCGGTAAATCCGTTCGGAGGGAGCCAGCGGGCATAGGCATCTGCATCGGTGAAGGCGCGGTAGACCTTTTCGGGTGTCGTCATCAGGACGCGGTGGAGGCGGACTGTGCCGGGCATGATCAGGCATCCTTTTCGGGCTTGTTGAACAGCATCCGCACATAGCGGATGAGATGGTCGGCCGAGTCGCGGGCGGCCGCGGCGCCGTGGCTTGCCTTGGCCAGGATGAAGGCGCCCTGCAGCACGGCCTGGGTGTGGAGGGCGAGACTTTCCGAGGTCCAGGCGCCGCCGATGCCGTGGCGCGCGCGGGCGGCTTCGATGTCCGGCACCAGGGTCAGGGCGTGGCCCCAGATGGAATCGTGGCAGGCCTCGCGCAGGTCCGGCAGGGTCTCGTACGATTCCTGCACGATGGTGCCGGCAAGGCAGGTGAATTCGCTGACCTCGCCGGTGAGCATGTCGCGCCGGAATTCGAGATAGCCGAGGAAGCGGTCGAGCGGGTCTTCGTGCGCCATATAGGGCGCCGAGCCGAACAGCGCGTTGGCGTGCAGCTTCCAGGCTTCGGCGGCGGCGATGCCGAGATCCGTCTTGGACGGGAAATGGTGGAAGAAGGCACCCTTGGTGACACCGGCCTCGCGGCAGAGCTCGTCCACCGACGTGGCATTGAAGCCCCTCTCCCGCACAACTTTCACGGCGGCGCCGATGAGCTTTTCACGCGCGGTTTCCTTCGCGGGAGCCATGGCTTCCTCCTGGCTGCGCAACATACCGACTGGTTGGTATGTGTCAATATGATTCTTTTTCAGGGTTGCGGCCGGGGCGCTTGACGTGGCGCAGCGGAAGCGTGGAACCTGACGCGCATGAGCTGGGAAAAATCGATCGAGGAACTCCGCCGCCGCGAAAGGCTGGCCGAGAAAATGGGCGGGGAAGAACCCGTCGAACGCCAGCGCGGGCGCGGCAAGCTGACGGTGCGCGAGCGCGTCGCCTTCCTCGCCGATCCCGGCAGCTTCCACGAGATCGGCAAGATCGCCGGCAAGGCGACCTATGGCGCGGACGAGGCGCTGGAGGCGTTCCTGCCGTCCAATTCCGTCACCGGGCGGGCGCGGATCGACCACCGGCCGGTGGCCATCCTCGCCGACGATTTCACCGTGCGGGGCGGCGCCTCGGACGCCTCGATCCGCGGCAAGCTGCTGCTGATGATCAAGATGGCGGCGGAATACCGGATGCCGCTGGTCCAGATGATCGACGGTACGGGAGGTGGCGGCTCGGTGAAGTCGCTGGAACAGGACCCGCGCACCTATATCCCGGAGACGCCCGGCTGGAACGAGATCGTGCACGGCCTGTCGCAGGTGCCGTTCGTATCGCTGGCGCTGGGCCCCTGCGCCGGCATGGGGGCAGGGCGCGTGGCGGCCAGCCATTTCTCGGTGATGGTGAAGGAGCTGTCGCAGATCTTCGTGGCCGGACCGCCGGTCGCTATCGCACTGGGTGAGGATGTCACCAAGGAGGAACTCGGCGGCTGGAAGATCCAGGCGCAGAATGGCACCGTGGACAATGTCGTCGACAGCGAGGCCGATGCCTTCATCGAAGCACGGCGCTTCCTGTCCTATCTTCCGTCCTCGGTGCACGAACTGCCGGCGCGGACGTCTGCGGCCGACCATCCGGACCGCAAGGAGGAGAGCCTGCTGTCGCTCGTCCCGACCGATGGCAAGACGCCGTACAAGCCGCGGAAGATTATCGAGGCGACGGTGGACCATGGCAGCTTCTTCGAGATCGGGAAGGAATGGGGCCGGGGCATTGTCGCGGGCCTTGCGCGGATCGACGGCTATCCGGTCGGCATCCTTGCGGGCGACCCTTTCTTCCTCGACGGGGCCTGGACGGCAGACGTGTGCGACAAGGTCACCCGGCACATGGACCTCTGTTCCACTTTCCACCTGCCGGTCATCCATTTCGTCGACTGTCCGGGCTTTGCCGTCGGCGTGAAGGCGGAGATGGCGGGCGTGACGCGGGCCGGCGTGCGGGCGATGACGGCGGTGTACCAGGCAAGTGTGCCGGTCTGTTCCGTCATCATACGGAAGGCCTATGGCCTTGCCGGCTCGGTGATGATGAACCAGTCGAAGACCAAATGGCGCTATTGCTGGCCGAGCGGCGACTGGGGCAGCCTGCCGATGGCGGGCGGGATCGAGGCGGCCTTCCGCAAGGAGCTCGCCGAGGCGGAAGACCCCGAGGCGCTGAAGGAACAGCTCTACCGCAAGTTCGAGGCGATCCGCTCGCCCTTCCGCACGGCCGAGGCCTTCCTTGCCGAGGAAATCATCGACCCGCGCGACACACGGCCCTTGCTGGTGGACTTCATCCACCATGCCTGGCGCACGCTGGAGCCGGGCGAGACGACATTCGGCTTCCGGCCGTAAGGATGGTGGCGGCCTTCGCCGCAATTCTCCCGGAATCCCAGCCTCATCTTGCCTTTTTCCGGGTTTCATGTGGGAAGTCAGTCCACTGGAGGGACGTGACATGAAGAGATCGAGTGCAATCCTTGGCGTGGCTATGCTGGCGCTGACGGCCTGCGGCGCGCCGGGCAGCTATGATGCACGCATGGAGTCGTCGCCCTCCATGGCGCCTGCGCCGCCGCCCCCGGCGAAGATGAGCGCAGACATCGTCTCCGAAGAGGCAGGCAATTACTACGCAGCGCCGGCAGAGCCTGGCGGCGGAGGCGGCGAGCCCGCCCCACAGCAATATATCGCCTATTCGCATTCCCTCGGCATGCGCCTGCCGGTGGCCGCCATCGAGCCGACGCTGCAGGGCCATATCGATGCCTGCAACAAGGCCGGCCCGTCCGTCTGCATGGTGACGAATTCCTGGCTGAACGCCTATTCCGACGATGAGGCGAGCGCCTCGCTGCAACTGCGCGCGACGCCGGCCTGGATCGAGCAATTCCTGAACGGCGTCGAGGCGGAAGCGAAAGCCGCCAAAGGCGAGGTGACCAACCGCCAGACCACGGCGGAGGACCTGACCGTTTCCATCATCGACACCGATGCGCGGCTGAAAGCCCAGCAGACCCTGCAGGGTCGCCTCGAACAGCTGCTGGCCGAACGGCCGGGCAAGCTGGGCGAACTGCTCGACACGGAGCGCGAACTGGCCCGCGTCAATGGCGAGATCGATTCGCTGAAGTCGACCCTCGCAGCCCTGCGCCAGCGGGTCGACATGAGCCAGCTGAATGTGAGCTATGAAACAAAGCGCAACCCCGTCTCACGCGGCGCGCTGCAGCCGCTGTCGCGGGCATTCGGCGATTTCTTCTACAACCTCTCCAGCGCGCTCGGCGCGGTGATCACGGCCTTTGCGGTCGGCCTGCCCTGGCTGATCCTGCTGGGTGTGTTCCTCTGGGTCTGGCTGAAGCTGATCTGGCCGCGTATCCGGCGCAAGAAGAAGGCGTAGCAACGCGGCGACGGTATCGCATGCGAAGAGGAAGGCCCGCCCGCAAGCGGGCCTTCGAGACGCAACGCCTGGTCAACACGCGTTGAACTCAGGCCTTTTCGGCAACCTTCCTTCTGGACTTCGGCTTGGTGCGTGCCAGCAGCAGATCGGCCACTTCCTTCGGCACGATCATCAACATGTCGTGCACGGAACGTTCCCAGTCGTCGAGGATATCCCGCGCGCGGACTGAGCCCGTGCGGCGGGCATGTTCCTCGATCAGGGCCTTCGCTTCCCCGATATGTTCGGCCGGCATTTCGGACAGCGAATACCAGTCGATCGAATCGGGGTTCACGACGCGCTCGAACCGGTTGGCCGGATCCCAGATATAGGCCGCCCCGCCGGTCATGCCGGCGCCGAAATTGTCGCCGGCCGGGCCGAGGATCACGGCGCGGCCATTGGTCATGTATTCGCAGCCATTGGCGCCGCAGCCTTCAACCACGGTCTTTGCGCCGGAGTTCCGCACCGCGAAGCGCACGCCCGCCGTCCCGGAGGCGAACAGCTTGCCGCTGGTCGCGCCATAGAGGCAGGTATTGCCGATGATCGCGTCGCCGGAAGCCGAGCGGCGGTCTTTCGGACGGGGCGCAACCACGATGGTCGCCCCCGAAAGGCCCTTGCCGACATAGTCGTTGGCGTCACCGATCACTTCGAGCAGCAGGCCCTGCACGGCGAAGGCGCCGAGCGACTGACCGGCCGAGCCTTCGAGCCGGATGTGCAGGCGGGCTTCCGGCAGGGCGTGCATGCCGAATTTGCGCGTGATGGCCGAACTCGACCGCGTGCCGATGGCCCGCATCGTGTTCTGGACGCCGTATTCGAGCTGCATCTTTTCGCCGCGCTCGAAGAAGGGCTCGGCATCGCGGAGGATCTGGGCGTCCAGCGTGTCCGGCACTTCCTCGCGGCGGGCCGGCTGGTAGACCAGCGGCTTGTCGGCATCGACCTGAACAAGGAGGGGGTTGAGGTCGAGGTCGTCGAGATGGGTCGCGCCGCGGCTGACCTGGACGAGCAGGTCGGTCCGGCCGATGGCCTCATCCAGTGAGCGAAGGCCCAGCGAGGCAAGGATTTCACGCACATCCTCGGCGATGAAGCTCATCAGGTTGACCACCTTGTCCGGCGTGCCGGTGAAGTGGGCGCGGAGTGCCTCGTCCTGCACGCAGACGCCGACGGGGCAGGTGTTGGAGTGGCACTGGCGCACCATGATGCAGCCCATGGCGACGAGCGAAGCCGTGCCGATGCCGTATTCCTCCGCCCCCAGCATGGCGGCGATGACAATGTCGCGTCCGGTGCGGAGGCCACCGTCGGTGCGCAGCGTGACCTTGTTGCGGAGATTGTTGAGCGACAGGATCTGATGCGCCTCGGTGAGACCAAGTTCCCAGGGCAGGCCGGCATATTTGATCGAGGTCTGAGGACTTGCCCCCGTGCCGCCGACGCCGCCGGCGATCAGGATCACGTCGGCCTTCGCCTTGGCGACACCGGCCGCGACCGTGCCCACGCCGGACTGGGCGACGAGCTTCACGCAGACGCGCGCGTCCGGATTGATCTGCTTCAGGTCGTAGATCAGCTGGGCCAGGTCTTCGATCGAATAGATGTCGTGGTGCGGCGGCGGCGAAATCAGCGTCACGCCGGGCGTCGCATGGCGCAGCTTGGCGATCAGTTCGGTGACCTTGAAGCCGGGCAGCTGGCCGCCCTCGCCGGGCTTGGCACCCTGGGCGATCTTGATCTCGATCTCGCGACACTGGTTGAGATATTCCGCCGTCACACCGAAGCGGCCGGAGGCGATCTGCTTGACGGAGGAGTTCATATTGTCGCCGTTCGGCAGCGGCCGGTAGCGCG
Source organism: Hyphomonas sp. (assembly GCA_020638455.1). Classification (GTDB taxonomy): domain Bacteria; phylum Pseudomonadota; class Alphaproteobacteria; order Caulobacterales; family Hyphomonadaceae; genus Hyphomonas. Next base: position 1,132,677 of record JACKIK010000001.1, read on the forward strand.
CGCGGTCTTCGCCGCCTTCGCCGGAAACGGATTTCGCGCCGATCCGGTTCATTGCGATGTTGAGCGTACCGTGCGCTTCGGGGCTGAGGGCGCCGAGCGACATGCCGGGCGTGACGAAGCGCTTGCGGATCTCGTTGATCGACTGGACTTCCGAGAGGGGGACCGGCGCGCGCGTGCGCTTGAAGTCCAGCAGGTCGCGTAGCTGGATCGGATCGCGCGCATGGATGGCGTCGGCGAACTTGCGGTAAACGGAATAGTCGCCGGTATTGCAGGCTGTCTGCAGCGTGTGGATCAGCGTGCCGTCGAGCGCATGCGGCTCGTCACCGGCGCGCAGACGGTAGAAGCCGCCGACGGGCAGGGCGACAACATCCTCGTCGAACGCCATCTCGTGACGAACCAGCGCGTTCTCCTCGAGACCGGCAAGGCCAAGGCCGGAGATGCGGCTGGACATGCCGGGGAAATAGTCCGCGACCAGAGCGCGGGAGAGGCCGAGGGCTTCGAAATTGTATCCGCCGCGATAGGACGAGATGACGGAGATGCCCATCTTGGAGATGATCTTCAGCAGGCCCGCCTCGACCGCCTTCTTGTAGTTCAGCACGCACTCGCCGAGCGTCATGTCGCCATAGAGGCCGCGGGCGTGGCGATCTGCGATCACGTCCTGCGCGAGGTAGGCGTTGACGCAGGTCGCGCCGACGCCGACGAGGACGGCGAAATAGTGCGTGTCCAGACATTCGGCGGAGCGGACCGTGATCGAGCAGAAGGTGCGAAGGCCCTGACCGACAAGATGTGAATGCACCGCTCCGGTGGCGAGGATCATTGGGATCGCGATGCGGCTGGCGGACTGGTACTGGTCCGTCAGGATGATGTGCTCGCGTCCTTCGCGGACAGCATCCTCCGCTTCGCGGCGGATGCGCGACAGGGCATCCTTGAGCGCAGCGCCGTCATGGCGGCCTTCCTCCTGCGGGAAGGTGCAGTCGATCTCCGCATATTCGCCGCCGAGGCGGGTCAGCAGCCGGTCATACATGCCGGTCGTCAGGACAGGGCTTTCCAGCACGAACACTTCCTGCTGGGACTTGTCCGTCTCCAGAACGTTGCCGAGGTTCTTGAACCGCGTCTTGAGACTCATCACCCGTTCCTCGCGGAGCGGGTCGACTGGCGGATTGGTCACCTGACTGAAATTCTGCCGGAAGAAATGGCTCATCGGGCGGTAGTGGTAGGACAGCACGGCCGGGGCCGTGTCATCGCCCATGGAGCCGATGGCTTCCTTGCCGCCTTCGACCATCGGGGACAGGATGAGTTCGAGCGATTCCATCGTATAGCCGGCGGCGGTCTGACGGCGGAGCAGCTCTTCCTTCGAGAACATGGCAGGCTCCGGCCCGGGGCCGATTTCCGGTTCCAGTTCGGTGACGGCGGATAGCCATTCCTCATACGGTGCCTGTGCGGCGAGGTGGTCGACGATTTCCTTGTGGTCGTAGAATTTGCCGGTCTTGAGGTCAGCCGCGATCATGCCACCCGCTGGGATGGAGCCGCGGCGGGCGACTTCATGGTCGCCCAGCGGGCACATGCCGGTTTCCGAGCCGACAGCGAGAATGCCGTCCGTGGTCAGCGCATAGCGGAGCGGGCGGAGACCGTTGCGATCCAGTCCGGCAATGGCCCAGCGCCCGTCATATGCGGCGATGCCGGCCGGGCCGTCCCAGGGTTCCATGACGGAGTTGCAGTAATCATACAGTGCCCGGTGGGCGAGCGGCATGACGGAATCGCGCTTCGACCAGGCTTCCGGAATCAGCATCGCCTTGGCCATCGGTGCCGAGCGGCCCGACTTGCAGAGCAGTTCCCAGACCGAGTCCAGCGCGCCGGAATCCGATGTGCCGTCCGGGATCACCGGCTTCACATCCTCGACATGCTCGCCATAGGCCTCCGAGACCATGCGGATCTCGTGGCTCTTCATCCAGTTCTTGTTGCCGCGCAGCGTGTTGATTTCGCCATTGTGCGCGATCATGCGGAACGGCTGGGCCAGGGCCCATTGCGGGAAAGTGTTGGTGGAATAGCGCTGGTGATAGATGGCGAAGGCGGAGACGAAGCGGTCGTCCTGCAGGTCGAGATAGAAGCGGTCGATATCCTGCGCCAGGAACATGCCCTTGTAGATCAGCGAGGCATTGCTCAGTGAGCAGATGTAGAAGCTGGGGATCGCGGCCTCGCGGGCCCGGCGCTCGATCCGGCGGCGGCAGATATAGAGGGCGCGCTCCAGCTCCTCGCTGGTGCGGCCGCGGGCGTCGCGGAACATGATCTGTTCGATGGCCGGGCGCGTATCCTTCGCCTTCTGTCCGATCACAGACACATCGACCGGCGGCTGGCGCCAGCCATAGATGTAGAAGCCGAAATGCAGCACTTCGGTCTCGACCAGTGTGCGGGCCGCCTCCTGCGCGCCGAAGTCCGTGCGCGGCAGGAAGATCTGGCCGACGCAGATCGGGTCGTCCGTCGGGCTGTGGCCGGTACGGGTGACGTGCTCGCGGAAGAAGTCCTGCGGAACCTCGACTCGAATACCGGCGCCGTCACCGGTCTTGCCGTCGGCGTCGACAGCGCCGCGATGCCAGACATTCTTGAGGGCCTTGATGCCCATTTCGACGATCTCGCGGCGCGGCTTGCCGTCGAGCGCGGCGACAAGGCCGACGCCGCAGGCATCGTGCTCCATGGACGGATCATAGGCGCCGGCTTCCATCAGGCGCTGGCGGTTTGCTTCATACTGCTTCACATAATCGGACATCTGATCACTCCGCTGCCACTTTTGCGGCTGCTTCTGCGGCTTTCATCGCCTTGTGCATCGCGTCGGCGGCATCGCGGCCATCCTTGATGCCCCAGACGACGAGCGAGGCGCCGCGCACAATGTCGCCGGCGGCGTAGACACCGGGCAGGCTCGTTTCCATGGTCTTGAAGTCGACCTTCACCGCGCCCCAGCGGTTCACAGCGAGGGCGGGTTCGTCGAACAGGGCGGGCAGGTCTTCGGGGTCGAAGCCGAGCGCCTTGATCACCATGTCAGCTTTCACGTCGAAGGTCTCACCCGTCTTCACCGGGCTCTGCCGGCCGGAGGCATCGGGCTCCCCGAGCTTCATGCGCGCGGCGCGCACGGCTTTCGCCTTGCCTTTCGAATCGAGGATCGCTTCGGGGTTGGCGAGCCATTCGAAGACGACGCCTTCTTCTTCCGCATTGGCCACTTCGCGCTGGCTGCCCGGCATGTTGGCGCGGTCGCGGCGGTAGAGGCAGGTGACGGATTTCGCGCCCTGGCGGATCGCCGTGCGCACGCAGTCCATCGCGGTGTCGCCGCCGCCGATCACCACGACCTTCTTGCCGCTGGCGTCGAGCGAGCCGTCGTCGAAGGCCGGTACGGCGTCGCCGAGGCCCTTGCGGTTGGAAGCGGTGAGATAGTCGAGCGCCGGATAGACGCCTTCGGCGCCGCTGCCGGGGCATTTCAGATCCTTCGCGGCATAAACGCCGGTCGCGATAAGGACCGTGTCGTGTGTGTCGCGCAGCTTCTGCAGGGTGAGTTTCTCGCCGATCCGCGTTTTGAATTTGAATTTCACGCCGGACTTCTGGAGGTGCTCGATGCGCCGTTCCACGACATGCTTTTCCAGCTTGAAGCCGGGGATGCCGTAGACGAGCAGCCCGCCGCCGCGGTCATAGGCGTCGTAGACGGTGACCTTGTAGCCCTTGCGGCGCAGCTGTTCCGCGGCAGCGAGGCCCGCCGGGCCGGCGCCGATGATGCCCGCCGACTGCTTCCGCTCCCGCGGCGGCTGGATGGGCGTGACCCAGCCATTCTCCCACGCGGTGTCGGTGATGTATTTCTCGATGGACCCGATGGTGACGGTGCCGTGGCCGGACTGCTCGATCGTGCAGATGCCTTCGCAGAGGCGGTCCTGCGGGCAGATGCGGCCGCAGATCTCCGGCATGTTGTTGGTCGCCGACGAGGTGCGCCAGGCTTCTTCGAGCCGCCCTTCAGCGGCAAGGCGCAGCCAGTCGGGGATGTTGTTGGAGAGCGGGCAGCCTTGCTGGCAGAACGGAACCCCGCATTGCGAGCAGCGCGAGGCCTGGGTGCGGGCCGCGTCAGCCGGGAAGCTGCTGTAGATCTCGTCGAAGTCGAGGGCGCGCTGCTTCGCCGGCCGCTTTTCCGGCATGGCGCGCGGCACCTGCGTGAATTTCAGCATTCTCTCGGCCATGGCCCTGGCTCCCTGCAAGCAGGTGTCAGGCTTAGGGGCAGAGCGCGCGTCCCACAAGCCGAATCTGAATATCGCATATCAATACGATATTCGAAAATGCGGAATTTTACACTTGGTTTACGCGCAGTTCGGAAGTTTTCCTGAGAAAGATATCGAGTTGATATAGGGAAAAATCGCGTGCTTCCGGACCAAAACCATTTTATGCCTCAGATCGAACGTATTGAGGGGCCTGTTCGTTGTCACTGCTGCAGCTCGCCATTATCGCAACGCTCCAGGGCCTGACCGAGTGGCTGCCGATTTCCTCCTCCGGCCATGTGCTGCTCGCCTCCGACTTCTTCGGCGTCACCGGCCGCGATGAGCTGCTGATCAATGCCGTCTCGAATCTCGGCACGCTGGCGGCCATGCTGATCTATTTCCGGAAGGACATCGCGCGCCTGCTCATCGGCGTCCTCGAACTGGTGATGTCGCCGCGGTCGAAAATGCCGCTGTCGCCGGCCGCACGGCTTGTTGTTTGCGTGATCGTCGCGACGCCGGTCGCGCTGGCGGCTGGGCTGCTGTACGAAGTGGCGCTGCCGGAAAGCGTGCAGGATGCGATGCGCAGCGTCTATGTCGTCGCCGGGGCGACCATCATTTTCGGCGCGCTGCTCTGGTGGGCCGACATCGCCGGGCCGCGGACCCGCAAGGAAGACGACATGACCATCGCTCATGCGGCGCTGATCGGGGCGACGCAGGCGATTGCCGCGATCATTCCCGGTACCAGCCGTTCCGGCATCACGATGACGGCGGCGCGGTTCCTCGGCTATGAGCGGACCGAAGCCGCGCGCGTATCGATGCTGATCGGGGCGCCGATCCTGGCGGCGGCGGGACTGTACGGGGCCTATGGCCTGTTCACGGCAGATGCCGACAGCGGCGCCGTGCTGACCTTCAGCGACGGAATGATCGTTGCCGTGATCGCCTTTGTCACGGGCCTTGCCTCGATCTGGTTCCTGATGTCGCTGCTGAAGCGGATGAGCTTCCTGCCCTTCGTGCTGTACCGCTTCCTGCTGGGCGCCCTGCTGCTGCTCGGCTCGCCGATGGTCGGGCTGTTCTAGGCCTCTGACGGCTGGCTGAACTGGCCGTGCGGACGGAACCGCCAGAGATAGGTCGGCACGATCGCCTCGATGGTTTCCGGCGCCGTGATGCCGAGGTCCTTCAGGCCGGGGGCGCCTTCGGCCGCGACATTGTCTGAGCGCAGCATCTCGACCTGGTCGCCGGTCACCGGCACGTCGCCGAGGAAGCCCCAGCTGAACGGCGGGATGTAGCGCCAGATCGCCCCGGCAAAGTAGCCGAGCGGGCGGGCGAGGAAGAAGGGCAGGCCGATCCTGAAGCGCGGCCGTTCCGCCGTCTTCAGGATGAAATCGGTGAGTTCGCTGAAGGTATAGGTGCGCGGGCCGCCCAGTTCATAGGTCTGTCCGGCGGTCGAAGCATCGTCCACGGTCACGGCGATCGCGCGGGCCACGTCGCCGGCATAGACCGGCTGGAAGCGCGTCCGTCCGCCGCCGATCAGCGGCATGAACCAGGTGAAGCGGGCCATCTGGGCGAACTTGTTGAAGAAGCCGTCTTCCGGCCCGAACACGATGGAGGGCCGCAGGATGGTGGCGGCGGGTATGGCAGCACGTACGGCGGCTTCGGCTTCGGCCTTGGCACGGGCATAGGCCGAGCGGGATTCCGCGTCGGCACCGATGGCGGAGACCTGCACGAAGCGGCTGATGCCCTTTTCGGCGGCGACCTCGGCAATCAGGGCGCTGCCTTCATGGATGGTCGATTCGAAGGTCTGCTTGCCCCGCTCGTCGAGGATGCCGACGAGGTTCACCACGGCATCGGCGCCGTCCATGGCGCGCTCGACCGAAGCGCGGTCGCGGACATTCGCCTGGGCGAGATCAACCCAGCCCGGCGCGCCGGCAAGGCGGACATCGCCGGCGAGGCCCACGCGGCGGCAGGCGACCCGGACGCGCCAGCCCTTCTTGACCAGTTCGCGCGCCGCATAGCGCCCGATAAAGCCCGATCCGCCGAAAATGGTCACCAAGCCCTTGGTCATGCCATCTGATCCCGAACAGCCTAAGTCTTTCGCCGCCTTTGATCACACGCCGCCGGGCCTGTCCATGGGGCGGATGTCGCCTGTCGTCGCAGGAGCGCTCATGCGCAATTTCTTCGCAGGTTTACGGTTGGCTCCTCTCATTGCCGAAGCCATCACATCGCGGCAAAGTGGAGTCGGAATCTACCGCTAGGCGACAAATACAAAAGGGAACCGGGATTGTTGGAGCGCATCGGCAATTTTCTGGCCAGTGGAATTCGGGACACCCTTGTGGAATCCGCTTTTTCAGCAGTCCTTACGGTGTTGCTAATTCTGATCGCAGCTGCGTTGTTTGGACGGTGGCCCAATAGGGTCTCTGTTGCTGGCATGAACCTCGAATTCGCAACACGAAAAACGGTGGAAGCATACTCCGCGAGAAGCCAATCGCCACCTAGTCGTCAAACGTTGACCCGGTCACTCCAGCGCCTGAGAGGGAATTGGAATGTGCTGTGGGTGGATGACCATCCTGAATGGGTCAGGAATGAGATGGAGGCGCTAAGTGCCATAGGATTTGATTTTCGGATGGCTCGAAATAATCAGGTCGCCACCGAGATTCTCGAGACCCATTTCTTTCACTTGATTATTTCAGATATCGGACGAAGCAACGGGCCTTCCGGATTAGAGACGGAGGATATCGCGTTCGATCACGCGGGGCGGGTCCCAATCATATTTTATGTCGGGCAGTCAATTGGTCCAAAAACGCCCCGAGGCAACGCTGTCGTCACGAGCCCGAAGGCCCTGTTCGATCAGATCCAGCAGGCGCTGTCGTCTTATGACGCAGTCTGATCAACCGTTGAAACGTGCGGCCTCAAACCAGGCCGTGAACTCGCGCTGTTCTGCTTCCGTCATGTGCAGGTAGAGCTTCGAGCGGCGCTTCAGGATGTCCTCGGCGGAGCGGGCGAATTCGTGTTCGACCAGATAGCGTACCTCCGCCTCGGTCAGGCCGCCGCCGAAGTCCCGGCCGAGATCGGCAAGCGTCTTCTTTCCCTTCAGCAGCACCTTCAGCCGCGTGCCATAGGCACGGGCGAGGCGGGACAGGAGGGGAGAGGGTATGCCGGAGAACACGAAATGCAGCCCGCCGAGGAAGGAGTCGAAATCGGCGAGCGGGATGTCGCCGCCCGGCAGGCGGGCTTCGCGCGTCCAGGGCTCGCCCATGTCCGGAAAGTCGGGCGCCATTTCTTCCAGCACGTGCTCTGCAAGTTCGCGATAGGTGGTAATCTTGCCGCCGAATACCGACAGGATCGGCGCCCCGCCGCTGGCGTCGCGCTTCAGCACATAGTCGCGCGTCACTTTCGAGGCCGAGGCGGCATGGTCGTCATAGAGCGGGCGCACGCCGGAATAGGTGGCGACCACGTCCGAGGGCGAAATCGGCTTCGTGTAGTATTCGCTGGCCCCGGCGCAGAGATAGTCGATCTCTTCGGGGCTGATCTCCACCTTGTTTTTGTCGGCGGTGTACGGAACGTCCGTCGTGCCGATCAGGGTGAACTCGCCGCGTTCATAGGGGATGGCGAACATGATGCGGCCATCGCCATTCTGGAAGAAATAGGCGTGTGGGCCGTCATGCCATTTCGGCACGATGATGTGGCTGCCCTTGACGAGACGCAAATTCGGCTGGCCGGCGCCTGCCCCTGCAAGGCCAAGCACTTCGTCGACCCAGCCGCCGGCCGAATTGACGACGGCGCGGAATGTGCGCGTCTCGGTGCCGGTGACGGAGGTGAAATCCGCTTCCCAACGGTCGGAATGGCGCACGAGACGGGAGCAGGCCGTGCGCGTCAGGATTTCGGCGCCACGTTCCTTCGCATCGACGGCATTCAGCACGACAAGGCGCGAATCCTCCACCCAGCAATCGGAATATTCGAAGGCGAGGCGGAACTCGTCCTTGAGCGGATCGAGTTTCGGGCTGGACTTGCGCCGCAATGTGCGCGTCGGGGGCAGCATTTCCCGGCCGCCGAGGTGGTCGTACAGGAACAGGCCGAGCCGGATCAGCCAGGCGGGCCGGAGGTCCTTGTCATACGGCAGGACGAACCGCATCGGCCAGATAATGTGCGGCGCGGCGCGCAGCAGGATTTCCCGCTCAATCAGCGCCTTTCGGACGAGCGCGAAATCGTACATCTCCAGATAGCGGAGGCCGCCGTGGATCAGCTTCGTGCTGGCCGAGGAGGTGTGCTGGGCGAGGTCGTCCTTCTCAACGAGCACCACATCAAGGCCGCGGCCGGCGGCGTCGCGCGCCACGCCGGTTCCATTGATGCCGCCGCCGATGACGAGAAGATCGTGCACGCGCGGCTCAGTTCTTCATCAGGCCGGCGGCTTTCAGCAACTTGCCGGCCCGCAGTACGCGCTGAAGCTTGTCTTCCGAGGAGCGGTCGCCCTGATTTGAGTCCGGGTGGAAGCGGCGGACATATTCGGCATAGCGGATCCGGATCTCGCCGGGCGAGGCATCGGATTCGAGGTCAAGCTCGCGCAGGGCACGGACCTGCAGGGTGGACCGCCGGCCGGACGTGGCGCTGCCGCTGGTTGCCTCGGCAATGTCGTCCATGTCGAAGAATTGCCGGCCGGCCCAGCGGCGCGGGTCGATATGGTCCGTGCTCTTGCGGCCGCCCATCGGTCCGGTGCCGAACCGCCATGTGCGCTTGTGGCCGAATCGTTCATTGCGGACGAAGGAGGCAGCTTCGGCTTCCGACATGCCTTCGAAGAAATTGAAACTGCGATTGTATTCGGCCGCGTGCTTGAAACAGAAATAGAAGCGGCCCTTGCCCTTTCGCTTGGGCGCGGGATGGGTCCCTTCGAGGTCGCAGCTGGCATGGTCACACACGCGTGTGGTGCGCGCCCGCGCCCGCGACGCTTCGTCGGCTGGCGGGTTCACCCTTATATCGGTGAACTTGACGCGATAGGTGAAGGGTTCGCCGTCGGACATGACCCGGTATAATAGGGAGCGCTTATTAAAGATGCCACAACCGACTGACAGGCTGTCGCGGATTCATGAAAAGTTGACCGAGGCGTTCGACCCGGTCGAACTGTCCGTGACCGATGACAGCGCCAAACATGCCGGCCATGCCGGGGCCCAGCCCGGCGGGGAAACGCATTACACGGTGAAAATCGTCTCAACCGCTTTCGAAGGGCTTTCGAGAGTCCAGATTCAGCGCACCGTGATGATGGTTCTGCAACAGGAATTCGACACCGGCCTGCACGCGCTGTCGATCAAGGCCGCCGCACCCTGACGGCGCGCGCCGCGAATCAGCTGGCCTCGATTTCCGAGATATTGAGCCCGGTCACCTGGTTGCGCTGGCGCCGCACGACATTGAAGCGGTAGCCGTGGAACACGAAACTCTGGCCGGCCTCCGGGATGGTCTGCGCTTCATGGATGACGAGCCCGGCCACGGTGACGGCTTCCTCGTCCGGCAGGTTCCAGTTCATTGCCCGGTTGACGTCGCGGATCGGCACCCAGCCGTCGACATTGATGGAGCCGTCCTCCTGCGGGCGCACGCCCTGCACGGCAACGTCGTGCTCGTCATGGATATGGCCGACAATCTCCTCGAGAATGTCCTCCAGCGTGATCAGGCCCTGCAGCTCGCCATATTCGTCGACGACGAGGGCGAAATGGTTGCGCTTCTGCAAGAAGGCGTCGAGCTGGTCCTGCACGGGGGTCGTTTCCGGCACGAACCAGGGCTTGCGGATGATAGAGTTCAGGTCGAGCTTCGACAGGTCGCCGCCCAGCGGAATGATCGCGCGCAGCAGGTCCTTGGCATGCAGGATGCCGACAATCTCCTCTTTCTCGCCGCGATAGATGGGGATGCGCGTGTGCGGGCTCGCCAACGCCTTCATCACCAGCTGCCGCGGCTCCAGGTCCGCATTCAGCATCTTGATGTTCTTGCGGTGGATCATGACGTCTTCGACGGCAAGTTCCTTCAGCTCCAGCGCGCCGACGAGGCGGAGGCGATCCGCCGCCTCGACGCTGCCTTCGGAGGCATGCAGGTCGATCGCGCCGCGGATTTCTTCCGAGGCCGACAGCGGCGCTTCCGGAGCGCCGAGGCCGAGCAGTTTCAGCGTCGTGTTGACGATGATCTGGATCAGCCGGACGATCCAGGCGGCCGCCCAGACGAGGCCTGAGATCGGGCCGGCCACCGTCATCGCCATGGAGTCCGGCCGGCCGATGGCGTAGGTCTTGGGCATCACTTCGGCGAAAACGAGCACCAGAACGGTCATCACCGCCGTCGCCATGGCCAGCGCGATGCCGCCCGGTCCGAACAGCTGGGTGAACAGCGAGGTCGCGAGCACCGAGGCGAGGATGTTGACGACATTGTTGCCGAGCAGGATGGAGCCGATCAGGCCTTCGCGATTGGCGATCAGCCGGTTGACGGCGGTGGCGCGCTTGTCGCCGTCCTTTTCCAGCTGGTGCATGCGGGCGCGGGACGCGGCGGTGAGCGCCGTTTCCGAGCCCGAGAAAAAGCCCGACAGCGCCAGCAACAGGATAATAGCGATGATATATCCGGCGATCATGTCAGCCCCGTCTGCCCCTCATCCTATGCCTCAAGCAGCTCCCCGCTAAGGAAGGCTTCGACCGAGGCAAGGTCCGCATCCGGATGGATATAGGCCTCGCCGATCCTGTGGGCGAGGATCAGCGGCACCTTGCCGCCGCTGGCCTTCTTGTCCTGCTGCATCAGTTCGACCAACCGCGCGGCGGTGTAGGGTCCGCCCTGGCGGCCGGGAATGGCGGCGGCCAGGCCAGCCGCTTCCAGCGACCTGCGCACGCGTTCGGCATCGTCCGCAGGCGTGATGCCCTGCTTTGCCCCGTAACGGAAAGCGAGGGCCATGCCGATGGCGACGGCTTCGCCGTGCAGCAGGTCCGGCCGGTAGCCATTGGCGGCTTCAAGGGCATGGCCGAATGTGTGGCCGAGATTGAGCAGGGCGCGCACGCCTTTCTCGGTTTCGTCCTCGGCGACAATGGCGGCCTTCGCGCGGCAACTGACGGCGACGGCATGGGTGATGGCGTCCGGCTCGAGCGCAACCACGCGCGCGCCGTTCTGTTCGAGCCAGGCGAAAAAGCCCGGATCATTGATCAGGCCGTATTTGATGATCTCCGCATAGCCGGCGCGCAGCTCCCGCGGCGGCAGGGTGGCAAGGAGTTCCGTGTCGGCAATCACCAGCTGAGGCTGGTAGAAGGCGCCGATCAGGTTCTTGCCGCGCGGGCTGTTGACGGCTGTCTTTCCGCCGACGGAGGAATCGACCTGCGCCAGCAGTGTGGTCGGCACCTGGACGAAGCCCATGCCCCGCTTCATCAGGCTGGCGGAAAGGCCGGCAATGTCACCGATGACGCCGCCGCCGAGGGCCAGCAGCACGTCGCTGCGCTCGGCGCTGCCGTCCAGCAGCCAGTCGAGGATGGTGTCGAGATTGGCAAAGCTCTTGGTCGCTTCGCCAGGTGTCAGTGCCAGCCAGTCCGAAGAGATGCCGGACGCCGCCAGTGTCGCCTCGACCCTCGCGCGATGGGCGGCCTCGACATGCGTGTCGGTCAGCACGAACACCCGTGGACGTTTCAACAGAGTTGTGAGGCGCGGGCCGAGCTGTGCCAGGGCGCCATGCCCGACCAGAATGTCGTAGCTGCGCGGGCCAAGCTCGACGCGGACCGTTTCGAGGGGAGGGGCCGTCACGGTCATGCCGGTTCCCATGTCTGCAGCGCCTTGAGGATGGCGTTCACCGTATTCGTGTGCGGACCGTCCTTGGACCGGACGACAAGGTCTGCCTGCGAATAGATCGGTTCGCGCTCGGCCAGCAGATTGGTCAGCACGTCCTTGGCATCGGCACGTTGCAGCAGGGGGCGCGTGTCCCGCCGCTGGACGCGCCGCCACAGCGTTTCGAGATCGGCATTCAGCCACACGGTCACGGCCCGTTCCCGCATCAGGGCGCGCGTGTCCGCGTTGAGATAGGCGCCGCCGCCGGTTGCCAGCACATGCGGGGGCAGCGTCAGCAGGCGTTTCAGCACCTGATGCTCGCCGCGCCGGAAATCCTCCTCGCCATGAATGGCGAAAATGTCCGAGATCGACAGGCCGGCCGCCTTTTCGATTTCCGAATCGCTGTCATAGAAGTCCCGCCCCAGCTTCTCGGCGAGCCGCCGCCCGACCGTGGACTTGCCCGCTCCCATCAGGCCGACGAGCGCAATCGTACGCGATTCATAAGGAAGAGCGGCGGATTGTTCCTGCGCTGGACTGTCGCTGTCAGATGGCATTCTGGACTTTCATGGCCGGTTCAGTTCATCGTGTATAGAGACGGCGGCCGGTTCGCAATCTGTGAAGGTGGGCCGGCAAGGTGAGAATACAACCCAGGGAAGTCGAAGCATGCGCAAATTCCTCATTCTGCTTGGAGTGGTTGCGGTGGTGGTTCTGGGGGGCTTGTGGTGGCTCGGCACGCAGGCCGTGAAGGGCAAGCCCGCGCCAGGGGAGATCCGGATAGAGGTCGACAATGTGGTCTAGGCAGGCCCTGTGCGCTGCGCTTGTCGCGGCGCTGCTCGTCGGGCCGGCCAGCGCCCAGATCGAGGACAGCGGCCTCGGCCAGGTCGATCCCTGGGGCATGGGCTTCCTCGCCCCCTCGGACACGGCCCTGCAGACCGGCACATGGCGCGGCGCGCGAAGCGAAGACCTGCTGCCGATGCTGAAGGATGTGCGGACCAGCGGGCTGACGCCGGCGGAACGGACGCTGCTCCGCCGCGTGATCCTGTCGCCGGCGCTGGCCCCGGTCGGCGACGAGGCCGATGCGATGCTGGCCGAGCGGGCCCGGATCGCGTTCGAGCTGGGCGAGGCACAGGCCGCCGCCGCCCTGATGACGCGGCTGAAGACGCCGCCCGAAGGGCTGCAGCCGGACGAAATCGCCGCGGACCTCAATCTCGCCATGGGCAATGAGGCGACAGCCTGCGCCAATCTGAGCGATCCGGACCATGAAGGGGCCTACTGGGCGAAGCTGCGCGCCGTCTGTGCGGCATTGTCGGGCAATACGTCGGGCGCGGAACTCGCGATCGAGATGGCCCAGTCGCAGGGCGTCAAGGACAGCTGGTTGCTGAACGCCGTATTTGCCGCGTCGGGCGAAATGCCCAATCCGCCCAAGGCGAGGTTCGAGGACGGCCTGTCGCTCGCCATGTCGATGCGGGCCAATCTGCAGGCAACGCCGAAGGAGGCCGCACCCGGCCGTCCCGACATCGCGGCAGCGATGGCACGGCGCCGCCTTCTGGCGCCGGCGCTGCGGGTGAAGGCGGCCAACCTGGCGGCGGCAGATGGGCTGATCACGGCGGACGAGCATCGCAAGGCCTACAATGCGGCGCTTGCCGCCGACGGCTATGTGCAGGCAACGGCGCTCGACAAGGCGTATTTCGCGGCTTCGGATGCGTTCAAGGCGAAGCCGGAGCAGGCCGCAGCACTGGCGGCGGCCCTGAAGGAGGCTTCGGGCGATGCGGCGCGTTTTGCCGCGGTCTCCCGGCTCCTGTCGGCGGATGTGGCGAGGCTGCCGGTCGATCCCGACACGGCGCCTTATGCGCTGACCTTTGCGCGCGCGGCGATTGGCGCCGGCGACATGGCGGAGGCGAGCCGCTGGACGGGCGCGATCGATCTGGAGGGCGCGACGCTGCCGGCATTCGAAACGGCCTGGATCGACGGTGTCGTGGTGCTGGCCGGGTCGAACGCCGGGTCGCGCTCGGTTGCGAAAGTCTCCCGCCGACTGATGGAGTCGGCGACGACGACCAGTGAAAAGCGCGCCGCAGCGCAGCTGATGTCGCTCTGGTCCGCCTTCTACACCACGGCCCCCTCTGACGGGCGCAATTTCATTGCTGCAGAGAGCGCGGCGCCCGGCAAGGCGCTGCCGCCGGGAAAAGTGCTTGCCGTGCTTGCAGCCACCCGCTCCGGCGCGGCGGCGGAAACGGTGCTGCGGACGCTCGACATTACCGGCGGCGATCCGTCGAAGCTCGACGCCGCCGACCTCGCCATCCTGGTCGATGCCCTGCGCAGGATCGGCGCTGAGGATGCCGCGCGGGTGCTGGCGGTTGAGGCGACCGGATACTGGAAGACCCAAAAATAATAATTGTCGACATCTTGATCTCGGCCTGAAAACGCGGATGCTCGCGCGAAAAGAGAACCGGGAGGATCTGTCGATGAAACATCTCGCACTTGCGGGCGTATCGGTACTTGTGCTGGCGTCCTGCGGCACAGCGAAGGAGCAGGTGCCGGAGGCGGAAGCGGCGGTTGCCGCAGCTCCGGCGGCAGAACCGGCAACCGAGGCCGCCCCCGACCCGGCCGGCCGCGTCGCCCTGTTCGGGGACCTGCACGTCCATACCGGCCGGTCGTTCGATGCCTTCATCTCGAACGTCAAGGCGACACCGGAAGACGCCTACCGCTTTGCGCGGGGCGAGAAGATCCACATCGATGCCGGCTACGACATCCAGCTCAACAAGCCGCTCGACTTCTATGCCGTGACCGACCATGGCGAATATCTCGGCATCTTCCCGGCCATGGCGACGCCCGGCTCGGCCCTGTCGCAGACGCAGTTCGCGAAGGACGCCTTCGGGCCGGACGCCACCAATCCGGCCGTGCTGTTCCAGAATGTCGGCGCGACCATCGTCTCCGGGGAGGAGATCGAGGAAATCTATGACCGCGACGTGATCGACTCGGCCTGGCACAAGGCGATCGAGGCGGCGGACAAATTCTACGAACCCGGCAAGTTCACGACCTTTGCCGGCTATGAATTCACCGCGATGACGCCGGTTGCCGATTCCGAGATCCCGGCCGCTGCGAACCTGCACCGCAATGTGATCTTCCGCGGCGCGGCGCCGGACCGGCTGTTCTCGACCCTCGACTCGACCAATCCGGAAGACCTCTGGGCCTGGATGGACCAGCAGCGGGCCGACGGGCGGGACGTCATGTCGATCCCGCACAATTCCAACGCCTCCAACGGCGAGATGTTCGCGCTGGAAACCTATAAGGGCGGCGAGCTGACGGCAGACTATGCGGTGACCCGTTCTCGCAACGAGCCGGTGATGGAGATCACCCAGATCAAGGGCACGTCGGAAACTCATCCCACCCTGTCACCGAATGACGAGTGGGCGAATTTCGAACTGTACGAGACCTTCATCGGCAGTGCGGCGAAATCTTCTCCGCATACGGGCGATTATGCCCGCACAGCGATCGGCCGTGGCCTGACCTTGCAGAATTCGGGCGGCTTCAATCCGTTCAAGTTCGGCTTTATCGGCTCCAGCGACACGCATATCGGTGCGGGGCCGTATATCGAGGAAAAGTTCTGGGGCAAATTCCCGCAGGACGGTGCAAGCCCGGAAGCCCGCCACTCCGTGCCGCCGGACGGGGCGAAGACCTGGGCCGTGGCGGAGGCCGATGCAATCGACGTGGCTACGCCGAAGGGCGTGATGAAGCCGTCGATGCGGCGCCTGCTGGCGGCGAGCCACTACAGTGCGTCGGGGCTGGCCGGTGTGTGGGCGGATGAAAACACGCGAGAGGCGATCTTCGATGCGATCCGTCGCAAGGAGACGTTCGGCACCAGCGGCCCGCGGATCCGGGCACGGATGTTCGCCGGCTTCGGCTACAAGGCGGAGATGCTGGACGATCCGAACCTCGTCTCGGAAGCCTACGCCGGCGGCGTGCCGCAAGGTGCGGATATTTCCGGCGGCACGGGCGAGGCGCCGGGTATCCTGGCCTGGGCGATGCGCGACCCGGATTCCTACCCGCTGCAGCGCCTGCAGGTGGTCAAGGTGTGGACCGATGCCGACAACCAGGCGCAGGAAATGGTGTATGATGCGGCCTGTTCGGGCGCCGCGGTGCCTGACGCTGAGACCCATCGGTGCCCGGATAATGGCTCAAGTGTCGATATCTCGGACTGTTCGGTGACGGACGGCACGGGCGCGGCGGACCTGAAGACGCTGTGGCATGACCCGGACTTCGACCCCAACCAGCGGGCGGCCTATTATGTCCGCGTGCTGGAGAACCCGTCCTGCCGTTGGTCGACCTGGGATGCTGCGCGCAACGGCACGCCGCCCAATCCGGACCTGCCGGTTCTGATCCAGGAACGCGCCTGGACCAGCCCGATCTGGTACAACCCAGGCTGATTCCAGCACGTGCGGCCGGAGCGGCGGGCGCCGTCCGGTAAGTTCAGGGATGGAAGGATCTATCCTCCCCCGCTTCGCAGGGGAGGATTGTCGCTACGGTGGGGCGCGGGGTTGTGGGGAGAGGTCCGGGAAGAGGCCGGATACGGTCCGGAAAAAGACCGGAAAGGTCCGGAGGGAAGTCCGACCCCATTTCCGCGGGCAAGCCGAAGCCCGGCGCGAGCCGGTCCCAGCTTGTCACTCTTGGCGCCTCATAAAGATAAACATCCTCCGCCTGCGGTGCATCGCAGAGGCGGGTGATGCGGATATTGCCGAAGCAGTCGACGGCCAGCAGTGCGTCCTGCCCCGTCCGCAGGTGCCAGCGGGCGAAGCGGATCAGGTTCCATACCAGCCACGGCCACAAGAGTGGCCAGACATGGTCGAAATAGGGTTTGAGGCTCGGTTCCATCGTGCGGGCAGTGTGGGCGGGGGCGGAGACCGGTCGGATTGGATTTCCTCCCCGGCACGTCAGCCCGGCCGGAGCGCAGCGCAGGGCCGGGACCCGGCCTGTCGTTGCAACACCGCAAGCGGGTCCCGGATATTCGCTGCGCAAATTCCGGGATGACGGGATGGTGGGTGGGGATTCGGCGCATCCCTGTTCACGCGCTGTGTGGAACCAGGTAGGCTCGTTGGTTCGCGGATGGGAGATGCGGGCATGACTTTGGGTGACGAGGAATTCCTGCTGGAGGCCTATCTGGAGGCGCAAAAAGGGCTGAAGGCGGGCGGCCTGCCGATCGGGGCCATTCTCGTGCGCGACGGCCAGATCATCGGGCGGGGGCACAATCAGCGCGTGCAGAAGGGCGACCCGATCCTGCATGGCGAGATGGACTGCATGCGCCAGGCCGGACGCCAGCGCACCTATAAGGACACGGTGATGTATACGACGCTGTCGCCCTGCATGATGTGCACCGGCACGATCATCCAGTTCGGCGTGCCGCGCGTCGTGGTGGGCGAGAGCCGCAACTTCAAGGGCTTTCAGGACGTGCTGACACTGGCGGGCGTCGAGGTGAGGGACATGGATGATCCGCACTGTATCGAGATGATGAAGAAATTCATCCGTGCCCATCCGGAATTGTGGAATGAGGATATCGGGGAGTAAGCCCTTTAGGGCAGAATCACCGCGCCGCCCTTCCAGAAGATGGCGATGAGGATGGACAGCGCCGAGACGATCAGCGACAGCGCCGCCATGCGGGTGGAGACCTGGAAGCGCTTCTTGTCGTCCTGAAGGTCTGCCAGCACGCTGGCGACCAGCGGGAAATTCACGCAGTGCCGGTCTTGGCCGATGCGCAGGCTGAACATGTTGACCTTGTCGCCGTCGCCGGTGTGGGAGCCGTATTTGGCGTTCATGTGATAATAGAGCCGGCCGAAGATCAGGTCCGGGTCGCAGCGGAAGTGTTTGGCGATCGTCTCGATATCGATCGGTACCCAGATCTTTGTGGAGCGCGTCTCGGTCTCCTCCGACCAGTCGCCGAAGGCGCGCTCATAGGTGCGGTAGATATGCGCCAGCAGGCGCTCGTCCGTCGGGATAGTGGCCATGCGGCGTTCCTCCGTGCGGGTGTGCGCGGAGGATGACAGGGGAGGGGCGGGAGGGCAAGGGACAGGTGGGTATCGCTCCGCTCAGTTCACCATGTGCCCACAAAGACGACAAACCCTCTCTTTCGGTTGTAAACATCACGCGCTATGGTAGAATTGCTGGGAGTGCGGAATTGGTTGGAAAAGGGAGAAGTTGAGATGATCGGAAAAGCTATAGTGACCACGGGCATTGCTGCATTGTTGGTATTGAGCAGTGGCGCAGATGATAGCGAGGGCAAAACAGGATGGCGCGATGCGGGTAGCGGCACAAGATTCCATGCAGCGTGCGAGTATCGCGTGCTTGTCGACTCGGAAAATTCCGACCCTGACCATTATTACTACATGAGTGCCGTTGCCGAGCACGAACTTGTCTTCTTTTCAGACTCAGACACGTTCAGGATCATTCCAACCGAACGGTACAGGTGGGTCCGGTTGGGAGATCAACACATATTCAAGGTGTTGAAGCTCGAGGAACGCTGCTAGTTCTTCCCGAACTTCCGGTCACGACCCGCCAGCAACCTGAGCCGCAGTGCGTTCAGCTTGATGAAGCCCTCCGCGTCTTTCTGGTCGTAGGCGCCGTGGTCGTCTTCGAAGGTGACGATTTTCTCCGAGTACAGAGAATAGGGTGACGTGCGGCCGACCAGGGTGGCGGAGCCCTTGTAGAGCTTGAGGCGGACCTCGCCGGTGACGAAACGCTGCGAATGGTCGATGGCGGCCTGCAGCATTTCGCGCTCCGGGCTCCACCAGAAGCCGTTATAGATGAGCTCGGCATATTTCGGCATCAGCTCGTCCTTGAGGTGTGCGGCGCCCTTGTCGAGGCAGGCCTGTTCGATGCCGCGATGGGCGACGAGCAGGAGGGTGCCGCCCGGCGTTTCATACATGCCGCGCGACTTCATGCCGACGAAGCGGTTCTCGAGCAGGTCCAGCCGGCCGATGCCGTGCCTGCCGCCGAGGGCGTTGAGCCTTGTCAGCAGGGCAGCGGGGGAGAGCACTTCGCCGTCGATGGAGACCGCATCGCCGCGCTCGAAGCCGATGGTGATGTATTCCGGTTTGTTAGGGGCGTCTTCCGGGTTGACGGTGCGCTGGTAGACGAAGTCCGGGCATTCCTCGCCGGGGTTCTCCAGCGCCTTGCCCTCCGAGGAGGTGTGCAGGAGGTTGGCATCGACCGAGAAGGGGGCCTCGCCGCGCTTGTCCTTCGCTATCGGGATGCCGTGCTTTTCGGCAAAGGCGATGAGATCGGAGCGGGACTTGAAATCCCAGTCGCGCCAAGGGGCGATGACCTTGATGTCGGGGTTGAGGCCGTAATAGCCGAGCTCGAAGCGGACCTGGTCGTTGCCCTTGCCGGTGGCGCCGTGGCAGACCGCATCGGCGCCAACCAGGTCAGCAATCTCGATCTGACGCTTCGCGATGAGGGGCCGGGCGATGGAGGTGCCGAGCAGGTAGACGCCTTCATAGACGGCATTGGCGCGGAACATCGGGAAGACATAATCGGCCACGAAGGTCTCGCGCAGGTCTTCGATGAAGATGTTTTCCGGCTTGATGCCGAGCTTGATGGCCTTCTCGCGGGCCGGCTCCAGCTCCTCGCCCTGGCCGAGGTCTGCCGTGAAGGTGACGACTTCGGCGCCGAACTCTTCCTGCAGCCATTTCAGGATGATCGAGGTGTCGAGACCGCCGGAATAGGCGAGGACGACCTTCTTCGGAGCGGCTTTTTTCTTCGGCATGGCTGCATGTTCCCTGGGCGCTGGTGCTGGCGGCTGTTGCAATAAGGGCCCATTCCGGGCCTGACAAGCGGGCAGGAAGGCCTTTCGGTATGGTTTCCAAAGCGTTAATCATCTAGTGTAGGGGGAAATGGGCTTTGGGCGCGTCCCTCGGGGGGCGAAGGAAAAGGTGCGGGAGCCATGTTCAACAGGACGACCAGGAAAGCCAGGCGCAACATTGCCAGGATGAATGAGCGGGATCCGGGGGCCGGCGACCGCGCCGTGACGCCGGGTGCAGAGGCCGAACGCCAGGCGTTCCGCGCCCGCCTGCAGGCGCGAAACGCCAGCCGGCCACAATCCACTTTCGCCATCGATTCCGGCATCGTCTACCGGCCGGCGCACGACATGCCGGACCAGGCGCACCTCGCCGCCATGGCCGCGCGCGATGCGATCGAACGCCGCCGGGCCGGGTCGCTCGGGGCAGCCGCATGGGGCGTGCCAGCCGGCATGGCGCCGCCTTCCGCGCGCCGCGCGCCGGAAACGGATGCGGAGGCTGAAGATCCGGTGCTGATGGCGGCGGCCGCAGAGGCCGATGTGCTGGACCCGGTCGACGACCTGGACTTCGAGAGCGAAACTGAAGGGACTGCTGCAGAAGACGCCGAGCTGAGCGACGAGGATTCGCTGCTCGCCATGTTCCAGGAAGTCGCCTCGCGCACCACGGAGACCGATGAGGCCGGCGACGAGCTCGAGGAAGATGCATTCGACGAGGATGAGCTGGGCCTCGCCGATGCGGGCTTCGAGGCGCTGGACGAGGCTGCGGACGACGAGGCGGCCGCTGACGGTGACCTCGCCGGGGAAGAGCCTGACGACGTCGAGCTGGCCGACGAAGACCTGACCGATGAAGATATGGCAGAGGACGACCTGACTGAGGAAGACTTGGCCGAGGCAGAGCTGGCCGAGGCCGAGGAAGTGGAATTCGACGGCGACGAGCCGGAGTCCTGGGATGAGGACGAAGACGAGCTCGCGGCGGAAGCCGACGGGTCTGAGGAGTCCGGGGACCTGGAATTCGCTGCGGATGACGCGGAAGCGGACGCAGACGAGGCGGACGAGGAAGCGGCCGTTGAGGCCGCGGCCCTGGAAGCCGGAGCGTCCGATGCGGATGAGGCTGACGCCGACACCACCGAATCCGAAGCCGATGCGTTCGGAGCGGCGGATGCCTGGACGGACGAAGACCTGATGCCGGATGCGGTCGAGGCGGATGAAGCCGAGACGCCCCGCGCCGCCGGCGCAATTGCAGGCGCCTTGCCGATGGCCACCTCCGAACGCCGGGGCTGGAACCCGTTCGGCGGCAGCCGTGACGATGACGACGAGGAGGAAGACGACGAGCTCGGACCGGTGGGTGTTGCCACGCGGATCGGCGACATGTCGCAGATCGCGTTTGCCGGCCTCGCCGTGCTGGGCCTTGCCGGCCTCTCGGTCATGGCGGCGGAAAGCGCCCTCAACGGGCCCAACCGGCTGAACCGGACGACCACGGCCGACAATGGCGCGCCGCAGCCCAGCCCGAAGCCGGGCGATGTGTCAGTCATGGCGATTGCGGCCGCCGCGCCGGAAGAGCCCGGTCCGAAGGCCTGGTTCAACTATCAGGGCATGGCCGACATGCTGGCGGCCCGCAAGGCCGAGATGGATACCCAGCTGGCGGCTGAAAAGGCCGCTGCGGACGAGGCCGCAAAGGTGCAGGCGGCGAATGCAATTGCCGAAGCCGAAGCGAAGCGGATCGCAGACGAGCAGGCTGCTGCTGCGGCGGCGGCCGAACAGGAGCGCCTCGCGTCCGAAGCCGAAGCCAAGCGCGTTGCCGATGCCGAAGCCGCCCGCGTTGCGGCCGAAGAGGCCCAGAAGGCGGCCGATGCCGAAGCTGCCCGCAAGGCGGCCGAAGAGGCCGAGAAGCTGCGCCTTGCCGAGATCGAGGCGAAGAAGAAGGCCGAGGCCGACGCCGAAGCCAAGCGTCTGGCCGATCTGGAAACGAAGCGGCTGGCCGACCTCGAAGCCCAGCGCAAGGCCGCCGAGGAGGCCGCCCGCAAGGAGGCCTTCGAACAGGCCAAGGCTGAAGAAGCCGAGCGGCTGCGCGTTGCTGTGGCGAAAGCCGAAGCGGACCGCGCGGCAGCCGAAAAGGCTGCTGCCGCGAAGGCCGAAGCCGACCGGCTGGCGGCGCAGCAGGCCGCAGCGCAGAAGGCGGAAGCCGAGCGCCTTGCTGCTGCCGCAGCAGCCCCGGCAACGCCGCGCCGGGCGCCGCAGCCTGTCGTCTTCGTCGCCTATACCGGGCCGGTGCCGGCCCCGGCTTCCTACAAGCCGTCCAAGCCGGCAGTGACGCTGACGCCGGTATCGTCCGATACCGGAGCCGGCCTTGTCAGCCGGGCCTTCGCGCCGGCGCTGACGACCTCGCGGGCCACAGTGCGGAGCTTTGACGGCCTGGTGCAGTCCAGTCCGCAGACGCCGCAGGATTTCCTCGTCTCGCGCGTCCAGCGCAATGCAGGCGGCGAACTGGGCGAAGCAGACCTGCAGCCGGTCGAAGCGGATTTCACCTCGCTGCTGACCTATGGCCAGGACAATGTCAGCCATTCGCTGGCAACGCCCTCCGGGCCGGAGCTGAGCATCGTGTTCGAGCGGACCTATACGCGCGACGTGATGACGTCGAGCACGCGGACGATCTCCTTTACGCCGGGTGCGGATGAAGTCACGCGCTTTGTGTCTGAACCGGCGCCGGTGAAGGTTTCGGTCATGTGCCGCGATGTCGCCTATGCCTTCGCGAACACGGAGCGGGGCCGGTTTGCGGCCTGCGAAACGCCGGACGGCGATAGCTGGACGCTCGGGCGGGCCAGCAGCGAGGCGGCCGACCAGTTTGCGGCGGCGTCTAGCTCGGCGTCGTGAGCGAGGCCGCATAGGCCTCCGCCCGGCGGACGAGATGGCGTTCCACCAGGTGGAAGTTCTTCCGGTTCGACCGGTTGAAGAAGTCGAAGATGTCGCCCGCCACGGGGATGGCGCCGACGGACATGTCGAACAGGATGTTCCAGAGGATCTGAACCGAGGCGGAGGCCGGAAGGCGAAGCCGAACGGCCGCCACCAGCGCATAGAGACCGGTCACCGCCGTCGTCACATCGCCCGCGACCGGGATCAGGCCGAGAAGTGAATCGGCCCCGAACTTGACGTTGCCGACACTGAATCTCGAGTCGAGCAGGCGGCTGAAGACGTCGAAGCCGGCAATCTCGTCGCCGACGGTGCGCCCGCCCGGCAGGACCAGCGACCGGCGACGTGCAGCCTTTTCTTCCTTGCGCATTCCGAAATGTTCTCCCTGCCGGCGGAGCTTGCCTGAATGCCCCGCGATGGCAAGCCCGATTGCCAGCCCGGCCAAAGCCTGCTGAATGGCCCGTATGACCGAGGAACATGTCTACAAACTGCTGACAGCGGACGACTGGGCGACGGCCAGCGCGCTCGGCGTGACGGCGACGGAGATCGACGAGGCCGATGGCTATGTGCATCTCTCGACCCGCGCGCAGGCCGCAGAGACGGCGCGGCTGCATTTTGCGGGCAGGGGCCCGGTGCGCCTGTTGCGCTTTGCCGTGGCCGACCTGCCGGAACTGACATGGGAACCGAGCCGGGGCGGGGAGCTGTTCCCGCACCTCTATGCGCCGCTGGAAGTGTCGCTGGCCGAGGCGGCCTGGCACCTGATGCCGGATGCGGCCGGCGTGCCACGGATGCCGGAGGAGTATTGATGAGCCTGACCGACCTTGGCGCCGAGCTGGTGAAACTGTTGCCGCCGGAAGCGGCGCACCGGGCGACGATCCGTGCGCTGAAGGCGGGGCTGGGCGTGCCGGTGGCGCCCGTCCACCACAATCCGGCGCTGGCCGTGACGCTGCCGAAATCCGGGCTGAAACTGCATTCGCCCGTCGGGCTGGCGGCCGGGTTCGACAAGAACTGCGACGTGCCGGACGCGATGGCGAAATTCGGCTTCGGCTTCATCGAGTGCGGCACGGTGACACCGCGCCCGCAGCCGGGCAATCCGAAGCCGCGCCTGTTCCGCCTGACGGAAGACCGGGCGGTGATCAACCGGATGGGGTTCAACAATTACGGGCTCGACTATTTCGTCCGCCGCCTGAAGGCTTATCGGGGCGAGGTGCCCCTGGGCGCGAATGTCGGCGCGAACAAGGACAGTACGGACCGGATCGCGGACTATGTGACGGGCGTCGAGGCGGTGGCGCCGTATGCGCACTATGTGACGATCAACATCTCCTCGCCGAACACGCCGGGCCTGCGTGGCCTGCAGGACAAGGCGTCGCTGGAGGCGCTGCTGACGGCGTGCGGTGCGGCCGAGCGTGCCGGCAAGCCGGTGTTCCTGAAAGTGGCGCCGGATCTCGATGCGCAGGCGATCGAGGATATTGTCGGCGTCGTGCGGAAACAGGGCGCGTGGCTTGCGGGCCTGATCGTCTCGAACACGACACTGGCGCGTCCGGACAGCCTGGCAAGCCCGCACAGGGACGAGGCGGGCGGCCTGTCCGGGATGCCGCTGATGGAGCCGTCGACGAAGATCCTTGCGGCCTTTGCGCGGGAGCTGTCCGGCGAGTTCGACCTGATCGGGGCGGGCGGCATATCGAGCGGAAATGATGCGCATGACAAGATCTGCGCCGGCGCGCATGCGGTGCAGCTGTATTCCGCGCTGGTGTTTGAAGGGCCGGGACTTGTGCAGCGGATTCATGACGAATTGCTGCACCGGCTGCATACGGATGGACGGGGCTACATCACCGATATTGTCGGCTTGGCGCTCTAGGTGGTGCGGATCTTCCGGAAAAGACCCGGCACATAGGCGCCGAGCGCGGCGGCGCGATAGACATACATGCACAGAAAGGCCGCCCAGACGCCTGTATTGCCGAAGGCGGGGCGGAGCATCAGGTCTGTCGCGATGTAGATGACGGCGACCAGCACGCCCGCATTACGGAGAGCCCGTCCCTGCGTCGTGCCGAGGAACAGCCCGTCGAGCTGCCAGGGTGCGATGCCGATGAGGGGCACGATGGCACAGAAAGGCAGGTAGGCGAGAGCAGCGTCGCGGGCCTCGGTATCCCGCACGAAGGTGGCAATCACCCAGCCGCCGCCGAGGAAATAGATCAGTGAAATGACGATCGCGGCGCCGAGCGCGAATTCTGTGGTCAGGCGCATGGCGCGGGCGAGCGCAGAGGCGTCGCGGGCGCCATATGCCTCCCCGGCTTCCTTCTCGGCGACGAAGGCGAAGCCGTCGAGCACGAAGGCTGCGACGGTGATGAACTGCATCAGCACTTCATTGCCCGCCGTCGCTGCGGTCGAAATGAGCGTGCTGGAGCGGACGAACCAGCCGAAGCACAGGACCAGCGCGAGCGTTCGGATCATGATGTCCCGGTTGGCCGTGAAGAGGGCGGTCAGGCGCGTGCGATCGAACAGGGTGCCATGGGTGCCGAATGCGCCGCGGACGAGGATGAGGCCGAAGGCGAGCGCGACCCATTCGGCAATCGCCGTGCCGGCGCCGATCCCGGCCGGGCCCCAGCCAAGTGCGGCGACGAACCAGGTGTCGAGCCCGGCATTGACGGTGTTCATCACGATCTGGAAAGCCAGCATCTGGCCGGTTCGCCCCGTGCCGAGCATCCAGCCGGAGACGGCAAGGCCCATGAGATAGGCCGGGGCGCCCCAGATGCGCGCGTCGAAATAGCCGCCGGCGAGGGCTTCGACATGCTCGGTGCCGGCAAAGGCGGCGAAGGCAAGCGGTTTCAGGATGGGCGCCAGAATGAGCAGTGCAAGGCCGATCGCGCCGCCCAGCAGGAGGGCGCGCAGCAGGACCGCGCGCTTTTCCGCTTCGTCGCCGCGCCCGCCGGCCTGCGCGGCAAGCCCCGTCGTGGACATGCGCAGGAAGCCGAAGCCCCAATAGATGAAGCTGTACGCGACAGCGGCGATGGCGACGGCGGCGAGCGCGGCCTTGTCTCCGAACCGGCCCATGACGGCGGTGTCCACCACGCCGGTGGTGGCGGTGGCGGCCTGCGCGGCGATGACCGGCAGCGCGAGTTCAAGGGTCTTGCGGCGCGTCAGCATGGCGCGCCGGTCTAGCCGGTTTTGTTCAGCCGGGCGAGGCTGGCTCGTGAAGTTCGATGGCGCGGTAGAGCGCCGATGCGTCCGGCAGGGTCAGGAACAGGTAGATGGGGAACGCCGCGGCGATGACGAACAGGGCGATGGGAATGGCCTTCGAGGGATGCGGCGGCTCCGGATGCCTTGCGACGGCGAGTGCCAGGAGAACGAGGAACAGGACGGCCAGCGCATAGCTTGCCAGCACATCGCTCAGCCAGTGTGCGCCGAGATAGATGCGGGAGACACCGATCATCAGTGGCAGGAGCAGGAAGGAGGCAGCGAAGATGTGTCCGATGCGGCCCTTGAAGGTGATCGCCGACAGGGCGGCGATGGCGCCATAGATAAGGGCGGCATTCGCCGCATGGCCGGACGGAAAGCTGAACATGTCTGTGCCGTTGAAGGCGAGGTCGCGCGGCCTTGCGCGTTCGACCAGCCATTTGATGCCGTGCACGGCGAGCGGCATCAGCAGGAAGGCCACGCTGTAGGAAAATGCCCGCCAGCGCGCGCCGGCGAACAGGAATGCGATTACGGTGACCGTGCCGGCGAGGGTGAGGAACAGGCCGTCACCGAGCGCGGTGACGACCAGCATCAGAGTGTCCAGACCCGGATTGCGAAGTGGGGAGACAAGGTCCGAAAAAGCCTGATCGATCGCATGCAGGGGCCAGAGGCCCAGGACGCCGGTTGTCAGGACCCCAAGCACGCCCGCGCTGATTGCAGCGGCGCGGGCGAGCTGTGAGGTGCTGAACATGGCAGGCCCCCCTCCTGCGCGGGAGACTACTTCCGGTTCATCACCATCTGGAAGATGTCATCCATCGCATTGCCGTCGCCATCCGCGTCCAGCAGGTTGCCGAGCATGCCGGCGAGGCCACCGCCCGCCTGGGCCGGAGCTGCCTTCTTCTGGCCGCCGCCCAGGAGGCCGCCGAGCAGGCCGCCGAGTGCGCCGCCGGCGCTGCTGTTGCCGCCCATCTGGCCGGCCACGGCGCCCGCGAGGACGGAGGCGAGGTCTGGCTTCTTCGACTGTTTCGACAGCGAGCCCATGGCCATAGCGGCCACCATCGGCAGCACCATTTTCAGGAGTTCCGGCGGGATGCCGGTCTTCTTGGCGGCCTGTCCTGCCACGGCGCGGCTCGTCTCTTTCGATCCGAGCAGGTGGCCGAGGATGGCGTTGCCATCATCGATCGCTTCCGGCTTCGACAGCGCCGCCGGATCTTCAAGGTACTTGCCGTGGTCGCCGCTCTGGAGCGCCTTTACGAGGGCCTCGAGGCCGCCCGGCTGCTGGACGTTGCGCTGCACGCCGCCTGCGATCGCCGGCAGCAGGGCCTTGATCGCCGCCTGCGCCATGTCCGGCGGGAGGCCGGTTTTCTGGCTGACCTGCTGAACCGCGCTGCCACCCGCGGCCTGAGCAATCATATCGAACATGTTGATTCCGGACATCTCGTCACTCCTGTACCCACCAAAGGTTTCAGTGGTTTAGATCGAAGAGCGACGCCCGGAAAGATCAAACCGGATCGCGGGCCCGATAAATGTCAGTGTCGAGTTCGCCTTCCCACTTCGCCACTGCTGTGGCGACAGCGAGATCGCCGGTGATGTTGGTGACGGTGCGCATCATGTCGAGGATGCGGTCGAAGGGGAACAGGACTGCGATGATGAGAATGGTCTGATCCGGTGTCGCGCCGACAATGCCGAGCGTTGTGGTGGCGAGCAGCAGGCTGACCGAAGGCACGCCGGCCGTGCCGATGGAGACCAGCGTCGCCATCAGGATGATGGTGAGGTACATGCCCGCTGTCATCGGAATGCCGAGCGCCTGCACTGCGAAGAGGGCGATCAGGCCCTGGTAGAGCGCGGTGCCGTCCATGTTGATGGTGGCGCCGAGCGGCAGGACGGACGAGGCGACCGGGCGGCCGATGCCGAGATTCTTCGTGGCGCAGGAAATCGTCATCGGCAGCGTTGCGTTCGAGGACGAGGTCGAGAAGGCCACCATCTGCGCGTCGACCACGCCCCGATAGAAGGGCAGGGCGGGCAGGCGGACGATGCCTTTCACGATCAGGCCATAGGTGATCAGCATGTGCAGCGAGCAGGCCGTGTAGTGCGCCAGCACCATCTTGCCGAGCACGGTGAGCACGCTGAGGCCGCGGTCTCCCAGCACCCAGGCCATCAGGGCGAAGACGCCGAAAGGAGCGGTTTCCATCACGATCAGCGTGAGTTTCATCACTGCTTCGGAGGCGCTGTCGAAGAGTTTCTGGAGGGGCTTGCCCGCTTCGCCGGACAACAGGATGCCGATGCCGAGCAGGATGGCGAAGAAGATGATCTGCAGCACATCGCCATTAGCGAGCGCTTTGACGGGATTGTCAGGGATGATCGAGAGCAAGGTGCGCATCAGCTGTTCGCCGACACTGCCGGCGGGCGGGTTGGCGGCGAGCTTGGCGCGGGTGGCTTCAAGGTCCGCGGCCGTTGCGACGGATGTGTCGAAGCCGGCGCCCGGCTGAACGATCGTTCCCATGATCAGGCCGAAGCAGATCGCGATGACCGTCGTGCCCATGTAGAGCGCGAGGGCGCGCCCGCCGAGACTGCCGAGTTTCTTGGGATCGCCCATGGCCAGCACGCCGGTGACGAGCGTGGTGAAGATCAGAGGCACGACCAGCATCTTGATGAGGCTGATGAAGGCGTCGCCCAGCGGCTTCGCCCAGGCCGTGACATTGGCGGCGGCGGCTTCCGGCCCCAGGATCACCCGCAGGACAAGGCCCGTGAGCGTGCCCAGCACCAGGCCGATCATCACGCGCTTCCAGAGGTCGATCCTGAACCACCACTTCATCTGCAGCTCCCCATTCGATTTGCGCGAGCCTAGGGGGCTGCGCCGGGGAAGGCAATTGCCGGGCTGATGGGCCTGATTGCCGGCCACGCTTGCCAGACGGGCCTCAGCACCCCTATCTGCCGGGCGATGACTGCCGCGCGCGTGCCCCTGCCGATTGACGATGTGCTGGCGGAGATCTCCGCCCGGCTGGCAGCCAGCGCGCGCCTCGTCCTCGCTGCGCCGCCGGGGGCGGGCAAGACGACCCGCGTGCCGCTGTCGCTGGCCGGCCTCGTGGACCTGCCGCCGGCGGTGACGGGGAAGATCATCCTGCTGGAACCGCGCCGGATCGCAGCACGCATGGCGGCCGTGCAGATGGCGAAGAGCCTCGGCGAGCCGCTGGGTGGGCGCGTCGGCCTGACGACGCGGGTGGACCGGAAGGTGTCGGAGGCGACCGTGATCGAAGTGATCACCGACGGCCTGTTCACGCGGCGCATCCTGAATGATCCGGAGCTTTCCGGCGTCGGCGCCGTGCTGTTCGACGAATTCCATGAGCGGCGGCTGAATTCCGATCTTGGCCTTGCGCTGGCGCTGGAGAGCCAGGGTGCGTTCCGGGAGGACCTGAAACTTCTGATCATGTCGGCGACGCTGGACACGGCGCGGGTCTCGTCCGTGTTCGGTGCGCCGGTGGTGGAGAGCGAGGGCCGGATGTATCCGGTCGAAACGCGCTATCTCGGACGTTCCCAGGACCGGATCGAGGACCGGATGGCCGCGGCCGTGAAACGGGCCCTTCGCGAGGAAGAAGGCTCAATCCTCGCATTCCTGCCGGGAGCCGGCGAGATCCGGCGCACAGCCGAGCGGCTGCAGGATGTGGGGCCGGATGTCTCGGTCGCGCCGCTGTTCGGGGCGCTGAGCCCGGCGGAGCAGGACGCCGCCGTCTCGCCCGCACCGGCCGGGACGCGCAAGGTCGTTCTGTCCACGGATATTGCGGAAAGCGCGCTGACCATCGAAGGCGTGCGGATCGTGATCGATTCCGGCCTGTCACGCGTTGCAGAGGACGATGCAGGCGGCTTCGGGTCGCGGCTGACGACGGTTCGGGCGTCCCGCGCGTCGGTCGATCAGCGGCGCGGCCGCGCCGGACGACTGGAGCCGGGCGTCTGCTACCGCCTCTGGGACGAGGAGGCGACCCGCGGCCTTGCGCCGGCGCCGGTGCCGGAAATCCTGATGAGTGACCTTTCCGGTCTGGTCCTGACGCTGGCGGAGTGGGGCGAGCGCGATGCGCGGAACCTCATCTGGATGGACCCGCCGCCGGCGGGACGCCTGAAAGCGGCAACGGACCTGCTGCGCACCGTGCACGCGCTGGACGAGGCAGGGCAGCTGACGCCGCTCGGCTCCGAGATGTCACGCCTGCCCCTGCCGCCGCGGCTTGCGGCGCTGGTCGCCTCGTCCGCAGGCGGAGAACGCGCGCTGGCGGCGGAAATCGCGGCGCTGATGGGCGAGCGGGGGATTGGCGGTGCCTCGAGCGACCTGCGGGACCGGCTGGCCGGGTTCCGGCGGGACGGCTCGCCGCGGGCGCGCGTGCTGAAGGCGCAGGCGAAGGCCTGGGGCGGTGGTACGGCGCCGTCGGGCGATGTGGCGCATCTGCTGGCGCGTGCGTGGCCGGACCAGCTGGCGCGGAAGCGGGCGGGCAGCCAGGCGACCTATCTGCTGGCATCGGGCCGGGCGGCGTCGCTGCCGGAGACAGATATTCTGGCGAAGTCCGACTGGCTGGTTGTTGCCGACCTGGGCGGCGCGGCGAAGGAAGCGCGGATTTCGCTGGCCGTGCCGATAGCCGAGGCGGATGCGCTGGCGGCGGGCGGCGTGGTGAGCGAGGACCGGGCCGGGTTCGACGCGAAGACCGGCCGGTTCACGGCCCGGCGCGTGAAGGCGCTGGGCGCCATTGTCCTGTCGGAGGCGCCGCTGCTGAAGCCGTCGGCCGGGGTTGCCGCGAGGGCGATGCTGGAGGCGGTGCGGGAGGAGGGGTTTGCCGCCATCGGAGCGGCGGACGTGATTGAGGAAACGCTTTGCCGCCTTCGGCTGCTCGAGGAGGCAGGGCTGGTCGGGGCGCAAGCCCTGACGGCAGAGCAGCTTGTTCTGACGGCGGACGACTGGCTGCTACCGTTGCTGAAGCGCGGCGGGGCGCAGGTGCCGGCGGATCACAAGGTGCGCGAGGCGCTGATCGCCTCGTTCGACTGGCCGGTTCAGGAGGCGCTGCGGAAGGAGGCCCCGCTGTCGCTGGAGCTGCCGTCCGGACAGAGCGCGCGGGTCGATTATCTCGATCCGAGGGCGCCGCTGGTCTCGGCCAGGGCGCAGGCCTTCTGGGGGTGTGCGGAACATCCGTCGATTGCGGCGGGGCGCGTGCCGGTGACGGTGGAGATGCTGTCGCCCGGCATGAAGCCGGTGGCGACGACGCGGGACCTGCCGGCCTTCTGGACAGGCGGCTATCGCGACATGGCGAAGGACATGCGGGGGCGCTATCCCAAACATGACTGGCCGGACGACCCGGCGAATGCCGCCGCGCATGTGGGGAAGACGAAGAAGCGTCTGTAGGAATGTCTTCGCGAATGACCTCTGCAGGAAAGCCGTGATTTGAGCAGAATCAACGCGCGGCATGCGAGACCGTGTAAATGCGAGTCGCAAGCTGGTTGCGGGCGAGAATGTGAGCAGCGCGATGTCCGAACGCACGAGTCAGTCAGCTTCCTTCGACGCCATCGTCGTCGGCTCGGGCCTCGGTGGATTGACGGCAGGAGCGCTCTACGCGCGAACCGGCACCAGGGTCCTGCTTCTTGAACGCAACAAGTCATTCGGCGGCGCAGCGACGACCTATCATCGCGGCGCGCTGACCGTCGAAGCGTCCCTCCACGAAACGACCCATCCAGATGCGCCCGGTGATCCGAAGCATGCGGTATTCGCAGCGCTGGGCCTGGAGGACGATATCGAGCTGGTTCCGGTTGGCAGTTTTCAGGAAGTCCGCTGTCCTCTGATCGGATCACCGTTCGTGCTCCCGCACGGCCTGGACGCTGTCGGGAAGGCGTTGTCCTCCAGATTTCCGGACAACGCCCGTGCCATTCGCAACTTTCTGCGTCAGGTCGAGCGAACGTTGCGATTGGGCGAGTTCGGCGAGCACGATCTTGTGTGGCGGCTTGCGCATGCCGGAGAGCTGCCGCTGGATGCGTGGGCGCTCATTCGCGATATCGGTGCGTCCCTGTCGGACGTCTTCGAGCGCTATTTCGGGGCCAATGAAGCGATCAAATTCGCGCTTTGTCCGAATTTGCCATACTACGCCGACGATCCTGAGAATTTCTGGTGGCTGGGCTATGCCATGGCGCAGAGCGGATATCTGCGCGGGGGCGGCTATTACATCAAGGGCGGATCACAGGTGCTGAGTGATCGGCTCGCGGGAATTATCCGCGAAGAGGGTGGGCAGACCCTGACCGGCGCTGAAGCGACTGGCATTCTCATCGGCCCGGATGGGTCCGCTGCCGGCGTGCGCTACAGGACCGGCGATGGGGCCGAGGACATCGCTCACGCGCCGGTCATTTTCGCCAATGCTGCCCCTCACGTCGTCACCGGCATGTTGCCGGCCGATCGGCGCGAGGACTTCCTCGCACCTTTCAAGGACCGCAAGCCCTCGATTTCCCTGATTTCGGCGACGCTTGGCCTCAACCGGAAACCGTCCGAATTGGGCCTGACGAGCTATTCGACAATGCTCATCCCAGACTGGATGACGCGCTTTGCAGACTATCGCGACAGCGCCGCCCTATTTGCCGAAATGCCGGGGGAACGTATGCCCGCAGCCTGTGTCGTCGATTATGATCGGATCGACAGCGGCCTCGCCATGGACGGCGTCTACCCGGTCAACATCGTCTGTCCGGACAGATTCACAAACTGGGCGGGCCTGGATGATCCGGCATACCATGCGCGCAAGGGCGCATGGCTTGATGCACTTATTGCACGGCTGGAGTCGGAATGGCCCGGATTTGCATCAGCAGTTGTGGAAAAGACTATGGCGACGGCCCGCACCTTGCACGACTATCTCAATACGCCGGAGGGCGCAGTGTACGGCTTCGCGCTGGAGCCACCCAAGGGGGCTCCAAAAGGCCCTCCGCTGAACGTTCAGACATCCGTCGACGGATTGTGGCTTGCCTCCGCCTTTGCGGGTTTTGGCGGCTTCACTGGCGCCATGGGGGCGGGTGCAGCCGCAGCCAGGGCGGCGTTGAAGCACCGGAAATCGGCGGTCGGAAGCAGCATTGACCACTGACGAACGCCCGGACCCGGCCTGCCTTGTGAATTTCAGTTCGCGCCGGACGATCAATGCGGCCGGCGGTCGTCGCCCCATTCCATGCCCATGGTCTTTTTCATCCAGTCGGAGAAGGTCGCGGGTTTTTCGAGGGTGCGGGGATCGAGTGTGCCGAAGGCGACGAGCGGGCCGTCGCGGGCTTCGAGGCGGACGCCGCCGACATGGCGGCCCTTGCGGAACCAGTCTGCGTTCGGCGTGGTGTCCAGCAACAACATGACCTGCGTGCCGCCGCGTCCTTCTTCGTCGCGTCCGAAAACCAGGCCATAGACTTGTTCGCGTCCAAGGAGGCCCTGGCTGGCGGCCTGACGCTTGCCGTCGAGCAGGACTTCATCCCAGAGCAGGTTGCGCCGCCACTGCAGCACATGCATGCGCTCGCCATTGATGATCTTGATGTCGATGTGGTGCAGCGACAGGCGGACGATTTCGGCGTGCAGCATGGCGGACTCCATCTATATCGAAAAACGATATGTTCAATGGTGCCCGGCGTCAAGCGTTCAGAAGGGGCAGGGACTTGAGAGTTGGAGCAGTTCGCCGGTTGCCGGATGACGGAAGGCGAGGCGGGATGCGTGCAGGTGCAGGCGGGGGGCTGCTGTGCGGGCGGCATCATGTGCGTAGAGTTCGTCGCCGAGGATCGGATGTCCGATTTCTGCGAGATGGACCCGCAACTGATGCGAGCGGCCGGTCAACGGTGTCAGCTGCAGGCGGGCATGGGCGCCGTGGACTGACAAGGTTTCATAGCGCGTGCGGCTTGGCTTGCCGGCACTGAAATCCACCATCTGGCGCGGGCGGTTCGGCCAGTCGGTGATCAGCGGCAGGTCGATCTCGCCGACGGGGGCACCCGGCACGCCCCAGACATCGGCGATGTAGGCCTTCTCCACTTCGCCCCGCTCGAAAAGGCCGGACAGGGAGGCCTGCATGGCTTTTGACCGGGCGAGCAGGAGCAGGCCGCTGGTTGCCATGTCGAGCCGATGAACGGTGAGCGCACCGGGATGGTCTGCGGCGACACGCGCGACGGCGCAGTCGGCTTTGTCGGGCCCTCGTCCGGGTACGGACAGAAGACCGGCCGGCTTGTCGATGACGATCAGGTGTTCGCCAACATGAATGTAGCGCAGCGGGCCGCGCGGCGGGTCGTAGGCGCTCACACGGCAAGGTCCGGCAGGGTGAGGCGGAAGGTGGTGCCGGTCGGGCCGGTCGCGGCGAGCTGAAGGTCTCCGCCCATGCCGGTCGCGAGTTCGCGGGCGATGACGAGGCCGAGACCCGTGCCTGTCTTGCGTGTCGAGGCCGCGAAGGGCCGGAACAGGTTTTCCTGCGCGGAGGCCGGCAGGCCTGGCCCCGTGTCGATGAAGTCCACGCCCTCGGGTGTCAGCGTCACGGTGATGCGTTTCGGCAGGGAGGCACCCGACACCATGGCTTCGGCGGCGTTGCGGATAAGGTTGGTGGCAAGGCGGTGGAGATGTTCAGGGTCCGCCTCGACCATGCGGGGGGGCGGCAGGTCGTTCACGAACTCAACTTCCGGCCAGGCGGAGAGCGCTTCGGCGGCGGCTTCGTCGACCGTGGCGCGGAGGTTTACCGGCTGCAGGTCCGGCGGCAGGGGCGCGGCCTTGCCATAGTCCAGGGTCTCGGAGGCGAGGTTGATGGCGCGGGTGAGGGCCCGTTCGAGGCGCGGGGCGGCCTTCTGTACGCGCGGGTCGTCCGAGCGTGCCAGCATGTCGGAGACGAGCTGGGCCGAAGCGAGCGAGTTGCGGAGGTCATGATTGATCTTGGCGACGGCGGTGCCGAGCTCTGCGAGGTGGGCGCGCTGGCGGAAGGCATCGGCCACGGCCTCTTCCATGTCGGCGAGGGCATTCTGGGCGCGGCCGATCTCGTCTCGGCGGGCCGTCGGATTGAGGCGGCGTGTCCAGCTGCCGGGATCCATGCGGAATTGTTCGACGCTGGTGGTGACGCGTCTCATCGGACGCACGACCAGGAAATGGAGCAGGACATAGATGATGGTTGCAGCGATCAGGCCGATCAGCAGGGACAGACCGGCGATGCGCTGGCCATAGGCGATGAGATCCGCCTTCAGCGGCGCCTGCGGCACGACGACTTCCATGATCCGGCCTTCCGCCGTGCCCTCGGTGGAGATCACGAGAATCCGGTCCTTCGGGGCGAAGAAGGCGCCGAAGACATTCGCCACGCGGCTGGTCATGGTGGTGCTGCGCAGGTCCAGCGCATAAGGCGTGCCTTCGATCGGCATTTTGGAATCGAGCAGCTGGAAGTGCATCTCGTCTTCCATTTCGGAGACGTTCAGCACTTCGGCATTGTGCAGCAGCTGGCGGGCCAGCTCGTCGGACACCATGCGGGACGGAGCGGCATCGAGGGCGAGGGCGGCGATGCGCGCCGCCTGCACGCGTTCCTGCAGCCAGGCATTGCGGAAGCCGGATGCGCTGGGAACGAAGATCAGGGCTTCGACGAACAGGATGGAGGCCAGCGTCAGGGCAAACAAGCGGAAGGACAGGCTGTCGAACCAGCGTGCGGACGCAGGCGGGCGGGCAGGAGCCGGGAGGGATGCGCGGGCGTCACGGTTCACCCGCGCTGAGGTAGCCTAGGGGATGCGCTGGAGCAAGCCGACGAGGCGGCGCATGTTCTTGCCGAACACGACCGGGGTGAAGTGTGCGGAGGCCGCCCGCTTCACGACTTCCGCCCGCGTCGGATAGGGCGAAATGAAGTTTGTGAGGGCGGTGAGCTTCAGGCCGTTGGACATGGCAAGGCCGACGATCTGCAGGATGTCGCCCGCCCCCTCGCCGACGATTGAGGCGCCTACCAGCTTGCCCTTGTGCAGGACCAGCTTGCACTCGCCGGCCGTTTTGCCTTCGGCGATGGCACGGTCGTTTTCGTGGAAAGGGAAGCTGCTGGCGGTGACGCCGTCGCCGAATTTCTCGCGGGCTTCGGCCTCGGTGAGGGCGAGCTGGGCCACTTCGGGGCTGGTATAGGTAACGGCCGGGATCGGCAGGCTGGAGGCTTTGGTGCCCTGTTTGAACAGGGCCCGGCGGGTAAACACGGAGGCATGCCAGCCGGCGACATGGGTGAATTGTTCGCGGCCCGCCGCATCGCCCAGCGCCCAGACACGGGGATTGGAGCGGGAGCGCAGCGTGTCACCGACCACAATGCCCTTGTGATCGGCCTCGACCCCGCCCTTGTCGAGGTCCAGCCCGTCGAGGACGGCGCGGCGGCCGACGGCAACCAGAAGGTGGCTGCCTTCGATGACCGGGGCGCCGGCGCCGTTTTCCGTCTGCACGCGGATGCGGCCGCCTTCCTGTGTCACGCGGACGGCCTTGTGCTGTTCGAGAAGGGTGATGCCTTCCTCGCGCAGGGACTCGATGGCGATGGCGGCGTGGGCCGCATCGGCCCGGGCGAGGGCGCGGCCCATCTCGATCACGGTGACCTCGGCGCCGAGGCGGCGGAAGGCCTGCGCCATTTCAAGGCCGATGGGTCCGCCGCCAAGGATGACGAGGTGGCTGGGGAAGTCCGGCAGGGTGAAGATCGTCTCATTGGTGAGGTAGGGCACCTCCTTCAGGCCCTCGATGGGCGGGACGAAGGCGCGGGAGCCCGTGGCGATGACAATACGCCGGGCATGTGTGCGTGTGCTGTCGGAAACGATTGTCTTCGCATCGGCGAAGCGGGCGGCCTCGCGGATGACCGTGACGCCGAGGCCTTCGAAGCGCTCCTGGCTGTCGACCGGGGCAATCGCGGCGATGGCGCCAGCGACATGCGCTTTCACGGCGGTCCAGTCGGCCGTGGCGGCGCTGGCCGAAATGCCGTATTTTCCGGCTTCGCGGACATGGGCAGCGGCCCTGGCGCAGCTGAGCAGGGCTTTCGAGGGGACGCAGCCATAATTGAGGCAATCGCCGCCCATTTCGTGCTTTTCGTAGAGGACCACGCTGAGCCCGAGCATTGCGGCGCCTGCGGCGGCCGAAAGGCCGCCCGACCCGGCACCGATCACGCAGAGGTCGGCCTTGTAGGTGTCGGTCATGCAGAAGGGCTTTCGATCTGCGGGGCCTTGCGGCCGAAGGTTTTCTTCCAGACGACCGGCATGAGGGACACGACGGCCAGCGCGGCGAAGGCCGGCACGAGGTTGCCGGCAACGCTGGCAATGTCAGGATTTTCGCCGGCCGCAAAGGTCGCGCCGAGACCGGCGCCGATCCAGGTATAGGCAATCACGCCGGGGATGATGCCGATGGCGGTGGTCAGGGCATAGTCGGGATATTTCGCGCCGAGCAGGGCGGGCGCGATATTGGCGACGGGGAAGGGGACCAGCGGCAGGAAGCGCAGCGCGAACATGTAGGAACGCGGGTTCTCGTGGAAGCCGGCTTCCATCTTGCGCAGGAACGGCCCGGCACGCTCGCGCAGGATGCCGCCGAAGGCGGAGCGGGCAGCGAAGAACAGGAAGCTGGCGCCCAGCGTTGCCCCGACCGTCGTCGCCGCCGAGCCGCCGGCGAGGCCGAACAGGAAACCCCCTGCAATGGTGATCCAGAGCGCGCCCGGCACCATGAACAGGGTCGCGAGGGCATAGACGAGAATGTACGCGGCCACGGCGAGGAGAAGGTTGTTCTCGACGAGGCTGCGCAGCGTCTCGTGCTGCTCCCGCAGCGTTTCCAGCGAGAAGTAGTCGAACAGGCCGAACTTCCAGCCGGTCGCGAGGCCGGCGGCGATGACGTAGACCGGCCAGAGGCGGCGCCAGAGCGGGCGGGCGGGTTTCACAGGCGTGTCGCTCATTCTGCCGGGGCCTTCTGAACGTCGTTGAGGGACCAGTCGTAGCTGTAATTGCGGATCTGCGGATTGGCACGGATCTGCGCGGCGAGGGCAGGCGAGGCGTATGTAAGCAAATGATCTATAACAGCCTGTTTCGAGTCGCCGAAATCGGCTTCGAACCAGTCGTAGATGCTGGAGACGGTCAGGCCGCGATCTGTAACAGTCACGCCACGAGGGCTGTTGACATAGGCGCGTGCGGCGGCGTCGAGGCGGGCATCGAGCGTGGCGGCTTCCCAGGCCTCGGCCTGCAGGTTGGGGCAGGAATAGGAGGCGCAGTTGATCGAATAGTGCACGCGCGGGTCGTGGAAGCGGACGCGGAGGATCCTGTGCTCGATATCGTCGAGGGAGACGGTTTCGCCGCCGGCATTGACCTTTATGCGTTTCCACGGGCCGGAGAAGGAGCCGGCGCGGATAGAGCGCGTCGGGTACTTCTCAAGGATGTAGCGGACGGTCACCGCATTGTAGAGATTGGCCCAGTCTGCGAAGACTTCCGGGCTGTCGCCGGAAAGGTCCTTGTTTTCAAAGCCCTTGATGTAGGCATCCAGGGCAGCACGGTCGGCGGAATTCGCCTTCAGGCTGGCATAGTCGACGCGGGCGATGCCCGCTGCGTCGAGCGATACATAGGTCTGAAGCAGGCGCGTCCAGGCGGCGTGCTGCGGTTTCGACATGGCGGCCTCCCCGGTCTCCACCGCGGCAGACTGGGCCGAGGCCGGGAGGATGGCAACGGGGAGTGCGGCGAGGCCAAGGGCGGCGGCAAGGGGGCGCAGGCGGTGATTCATGTGTCAGTATCGGTGATCGTGGGTGTGTGTTGCGTCGCTCCAGATAGCCCCAACGTGACCCGAAGGCTTCTCACGCCTCATGCCGGGCCCATCAAACCGGTGTGAACGCCGCGCGAGCCGCAGAATCGCTGCCCCGGCCGCTTGACCCCAAAGGGCCGTTCCTGTATCGGCGCCCTTTCCGAGAATTCCAGCTTTCAGAGCAGACCGATGAAACGCACTTTCCAGCCGAGCAACCTCCGCCGCAAGCGCACGCACGGCTTCCGTGAGCGCATGTCCACCAAGAACGGCCGCAAGGTGCTGGCTCGCCGCCGCGCAAAGGGCCGCAAGACGCTGACCGCCTGAGCGGAGGCGCCAGTCCGCCTCTCCGGGGGAGATGGCCGTGACGGCTCACGAACATGACGACAAGATTGAGGTCGCCCGCCTGCGCGTGCGGCCTCAATTCATTTATGTCCGGGGCGGGCGCACCGAGAAGCGGAAATCGCTGCTGGTACAGGCCCGCGCACGCCGGGGCGAGGCAGCGGGCAGCCATGCCGGCGCCGGCTTTACCGCGACCAAGAAGATCGGCGGCGCCGTGGTGCGCAACCGGGCCAAGCGGCGCCTGCGCGAAGCCGCGCGCCTGTTGTTGCCGCGTCTGGCCCGGCCGGGCTGGGACTATGTGTTCATTGCGCGTCAGGATACCGCTGATATTGGCTGGGCGCGCTTGCTTGACGATATGGAAAGCGCGCTGATAAGCCTCGCCGCTGACTGAACCCCGCCGCCCGACAGGGCGCTTCTCGCCGTTTCGCTCCGGGACCTCCGACATGGAAAAAGAAGACCAGCGCAATTTCCTGCTCGCGATGGTGCTGATGGTCGGCCTTGTGCTGGGCTACCAGAAATTCGTGGCCGACCCGGCGGCGAAGAAATACGAAGCCCAGCAGGCCGCCATCGAGGCAGCGACGCAGGCGGCCAGCACCGACACCACGGCCGAGCCGGAAGCGGCACTGAAATCCGTGGACGAGGCGATTGCCGGCGACCCGCGCGTTGCCTTCGAAGGC
Organism: Hyphomonas sp.; assembly: GCA_020638455.1. Classification (GTDB taxonomy): domain Bacteria; phylum Pseudomonadota; class Alphaproteobacteria; order Caulobacterales; family Hyphomonadaceae; genus Hyphomonas. Next base: position 1,172,265 of record JACKIK010000001.1, read on the forward strand.
GCCTCGGTCGACGGTTCCATCCGGCTGGCCGGCGCGCGGATCGACGATCTCAGCCTGCGGAAGCACTTCCTGACGGTCGAGGACAAGCAGGAAGTCCGCCTGTTCCGGCCGGCGAACGCCGAATTCGGCTACTTTGCCACCTTCTACTGGGCCGATGGCCAGACCCTGGTCGCCGGGCGCAATTCGCCCTGGACGCTGGTTTCGGGAGACAAGCTGACGCCGACGACGCCGGTGACGCTGCGCCTCGAAACCGATGGCCTGACCATCGATCGCACGGTCTCGCTCGACGACGAGTACATGTTCACCTTCACCGACACGGTGACGAACACGTCCGACGCGCCGCGCAGCGTGCGTGCCATCGGCTCGATCGAGCGATATGGCGAGTACCAGAAATTCCTCGAAGCGACCGATCCCGGCTCGTCCCGGGCGGGCGCCGCGCATATGGGCCTGATGGGCGAGACCGACGGGAACCTGCGCCTCAAGAAATTCAAGCCGCTGATCCAGCTGAAGAAGATCAAGGGCGAGGCCGCCGACGGCACGTTCCCGACCGACAAGGGCGGCTGGTGGGGCCTGTCCGACAAGTACTGGCTGGGCGCGCTGATTCCGCAGCAGGACGTGCATTTCGCCGGCCTGGTCGACAAGCGGAAGATCGCGGCGGGCGGCGACCTCGAACTGCGCACCGAGTCGGCGGCGCTCGACCTTGCCCCCGGCGCCAGCGCGACGATGACCAACCGGATCTTTGGCGGGGCCAAGCGCTACCAGGTGCTGCGCGACTACCAGACATCGCTCGGCATTCCGAACTTCGTCGATGCCATCGACTGGGGCTTCTTCTTCTTCCTGACCAAGCCGTTCTTCATCGTGCTGGAATGGCTGTCCGGCGTGGTCGGCTCGTTCGGCTGGGCGATCCTCGCCTTCACCTTGATGGTCAAGCTGCCGCTCGTGCCGCTTTACAACCAGAGCTACAAGTCGATGGCGAAGATGAAGAAGCTGCAGGAGCCGACCGCGGAGATCCGCGAGCGCTTCAAGGCCGACCCGCAGCGCCAGCAGCAGGAGATCATGAAGCTCTACAAGGAAGAGGGCGCCAACCCGCTGGGCGGCTGCCTGCCGATCCTTGTGACCATCCCGATCTTCTTTGCGCTGTACAAGACGCTCTATGTCACGATCGAGATGCGCCACACGCCCTTCCTGTTCCTGAAGGACCTGTCGGCGCCGGATCCGACGGCGATCGGCAATCTGTTCGGCCTGATCCCGTGGTGGTCGGCAACCGACCTGAAGACGGTGCCGTTCGTCGGCATGATCATCGGTATCGGCATCCTGCCGCTGCTCTACGGTGCGACCATGGCCGCCCTGCAGACGCTGTCGCCGCCGCCGCCGGACCCGATGCAGCGCCGCATGATCCAGTTCATGCCGCTGATCTTCATGTTCGTGTTCGGAGGGTTCCCGGCGGGCCTCGTCATGTATTATGTCTGGTCGAACTCGCTTTCCTTCATCCAGCAATACTTCATCATGCGCCGCAACGGCGTTGAGACAGAGATCGGCAAGTTCATCAAGAACCTGGTGACGCGCGGCGCCAAGGCCGCCGACTGATCCGATGACGGACGAGGCCGCCCCGAACGAGGACGCCCTTGAGGCGGGCCGCCTGCTGTTTGCGGGCAGCGCGGAGTTCGTGAAGGGCGTGGTTGACCTGAAGCAGCTGCCGCCGGCCGACCGGACGGAAGTCTGCTTTGCGGGCCGGTCGAATGTCGGCAAGTCGAGCCTGATCAACGCGCTGACCAACCGGGCCAAGCTGGCGCGCTCTTCGGCAGAGCCGGGGCGGACGCGCGAACTCAATTATTTCGATATCGGCGAAGGCCGGCTGTACCTCGTGGACCTGCCGGGCTTCGGCTATGCCAAGGTGTCGAAATCCCAGACCGAGGCATGGACGCGCCTGACCAAGGCTTACCTTCGCGGGCGGCCGTCGCTGCGCCGCGTCTTCCTGCTGGTCGATGCGCGCCGTGGCCTGATGGACACGGACGATGACGTCATGGACATGATGGACAAGTCCGCCGTCACCTACCAGATCGTGCTGACCAAGGTCGACAAGCTGGCCAAGGGCGAGGTCGAGGCGCTGGCGGAGAAAATCGCGACAAAGCTGAAGAAACGCGGCGCGGCGCATCCGGTCGTGCGGATGACGTCTGCCGAAAAGGGCTGGGGCATTCCGGAACTGCGCGCGGAAATCGCGGGGCTGATCTAGTCCCTGCCCGGACGGTATCGTCGTTCGGCGCTCTGCTCGATTCCGTCCCAGTCGAGATGCGCCTTGCGCCATTTCTCCGCAGCGAACAGGGGCGCCTGGTCGGCATAGTGCGGCGATGCGGCGTCGCGGACGGCTGAGCCGTAATTGTTGATGACCTCGGCCCTCTGGCTGCCGTCCGGCGCCCATTCGACGAGGGCGATCCAGGTGTCGCCGGCATTCATGTGCAGCTCGCCATCGTCGCGGATCTTTGCCGGATAGACAGCGCGCAGCGTGTCGGGGCCGCCGCTGATGGGCCAGGTCATGTCGCCATGAGCGAGCTTGTTGACCTCACCCCATTCCGGGTCGATGCGGCCATGGTGCAGCGTCAGCCAGCTGACGGCATCGCGGAAGGCCTGTTCCGGGGACGGGGGCGGCTCGTGCGTGAAGCGGGCGGTGATCTGGCGCAGCGTGGTGAGGCCGCCGAGCGCGGCATGGCGGGAATGTTCGTCCATGTCGAAATTCCATTCGGCGAGGAATTTTGCGGCCTCGGCCATGTCCGGCTCGTCGCTCCAGTCATGTGCGAGGACGTCGGCAACGACCTCGCGGGCTTCGGAGCCTTCGGCATAGGCGGTGTCGAACTTGATGGAGAGCAGGCGGTCCCTGTCCATCGGTCCGGTGCCGTCCGTCAGTTCCATGACGCGGAGGGACCGGTTGGTCTGGTTGGTCTGCAGGCCCATGCTCTGCGGGAAGTCTTCGGGCTTCAGATTGTCTGGCCCGTCGGTGGCGCTGAAGGGTGCATTGTTGTTGTTGAAGACGAAGCCCGAGACGGGATTGATCAGTTTCGGAACTTCGGCCCACGGACGGTAGCCCTGCCAGATCAGGTCGGAGCGGTCGCCGGGCATGTCGCCTGACCAGTCCCAGGCATCGTTGCGGGCCGGGTATTGGGCATTGTGGATGAAGCCGACATCGCCGGCCCTGTCGGCAAAGATGTAGTTGATCGAGGGCAGGGCGTTGATCGACATGGCGCTGAGGAAGTCATCGAGGCCGGTTGCCTTGTTGAGCCGGTAGTACTGTTCCAGCTGGCGGATTTCGCCCATGCCGGCATAGCGGATAGCGTAGGTGCCGGTCGGACCTTCAATCACCGGTCCGTGTTCGGACCGCAGGACCGGTCGTTTCACCTTCAGCGCAAACGGGCCCCAGAGTTTGACATGCAGCGTCGCGGTCTTCTTCTCGAAGTCACGCCACTGGCCGTCGAGGCGGTACTGGTTCCCATTGTCCGGATTGACGGTGAGGACATAGGTGTCCGACAGGTCCTGCGCGCTGACCGTGTTGGCCCAGCCGATGTCGTGGTTGAAGCCGTGCAGGATGACCGGCGTGCCGGGGAATATGCCGCCGGTGATGTCGAGGCCTTCAGCGGAGGCGATATGCGCTTCGTACCAAGCGACCGGGCCGGTGGTCGGCTGGTGCGAATTGATGATCAGGCGTGTGACGCGGTCGCCGCTGCGCGCGGGCGAGACGGCAAAGCCGTTGGAGCCGCGTTCGGACAGGGTGCGCGGCGCCATCAGGAAGGCCTTCTTCTCGCCCTGCGGGTCGAGCGCGATGGCCTGCGTACGGTCGCCGCCGAACAGGTCTTTCAGCGTGTCGTCGAGGCCGTAGAACAGCGGTGTCTTGAAGATGAAGCCGGCGACGATGTCTTCGGCCCGGAAGGGGGCAAGGCCGGTCCAGGCCTGGTCCGGATGCTGCGAGGCATAGAGATTGAGGCCGGCGGCATAGGCTTCCGCCATGGCCTTCACATCTTCCGGCACGTCTGTCTCGTAGCGGGCGGCGACCGTGTCCCAGACGCCGAGCAGGGCGACCATGTAGTCCACCGGGGCGGCGTCCTTGCCGCGGTAGCGGGCGAGGCTGCCGCGGGTGGCGGCCACGACTTCCTGGATGGTCTCGAAATCGTCCTCGGCATGGGCATAGGCGAGGCCGAAGGCGGCGTCGCGGTCGCGGGCGCCGCGGATGTGCGGCACGCCGAACTCGTCGCGGATGATTTCGGCGTCGTAGCTGGCCGCGCCGGCTGCCAGAACGCCGGCGGAGGGATTGGACGGCAGCGGGTCCCAGAGGAATGCGGCCGCGGCTAGGATGACCAGGGTGAGGAGGCCCGCGAGCCCCCATAGAATGCGCTTCATGGGGTCGTGCTCCCGCTTCCTCCGCCGGGCGCAAGCATAGGTGCCTTTTCCGGGCGGTCAAAGCGCCCTATGAGGCATTCCGCAACAGGCATCCGCCGGAGGGATCAGAGGCATGACCAGCGCGAAGGACGAGGCCCAGTTCACCGCCCGCACCCTGTCGGAGGCGCTGCCCTATATCCAGCGCTATGCCGGACAGACCATCGTGGTGAAGTATGGCGGCCATGCCATGGTGGACGAGGAACTCGCGGCCATGTTCGCCCGCGATGTGGTGCTGCTGAAGACGCTCGGCCTCAATCCGGTGATCGTGCACGGCGGCGGCCCGCAGATCGGCAAGCTGCTGGACCGGCTGAACATCGTGTCCGAATTCAAGGGCGGCCTCAGGGTGACGGACGAGGCGACCATGGAAGTGGTCGAGATGGTGCTCTCCGGGCCGATCAACAAATCCATCGTGCGGGCGATCAACCGCGAAGGCGGCCGGGCTGTCGGCCTTTCGGGTTCCGACGGGCGGCTGATCCAGGCGGAAAAGGCGACCAAGACGGAACGCGACCCCGGCAGCCATATCGAACAGGTGCTGGACCTCGGCTTTGTCGGCGAGCCCACGGCCGTCGATACGAGCGTGCTGGACGCGCTGCTGAAGGCCGATTCGCAGCTCATTCCGGTGGTGGCGCCGGTTGCCATGGGGGCGGACGGGCATCGCTACAATGTCAATGCCGACACCGCGGCCGGCGTCCTCGCGGCGGCGCTGGGGGCGAGCCGCCTGCTGCTGCTGACGGATGTTGCCGGCGTGCTGGACAAGGACAAGAAGCTGATCCGCGAACTCAAGGTTGCGGACATTGCAGGCCTGATCGAGGACGGTACAGCTGCAGGCGGCATGATACCGAAGCTTGAAACCGCCGCGCATTCCGTAAATCATGGCGTCGGGGCGGCAGTGATACTCGACGGGCGTGCCCCCCACGCCCTCCTCATGGAGCTGTTCACAGAACATGGCGCTGGCACGCTCATTTCGTAATGTCCTGGCGGCACTCGCCGCCGTCCTGGTGTTTCCCGGCCTTGCTGCTGCGGCTGAAGACGCGGCCGCCGCGAAGGATGGCTGGAAGCTGTGCAACAAGACATCCTATATCATCGAGGCGGCGGTGGGCCGGCCGGAAGGGACCGGCATCACGGTAGAGGGCTGGCTGAAGCTGCAGCCGGGGACCTGCACGATGGCCGCCACGGCGCCGCTGGAGCCGAAATTCCACTTCCTCTATGCCCGCACGTCGTCCGCCCATCGGGGCGGCCGGCGGGAATGGGGCGGGCGCACGGAGCTGTGCGTCGATCCGACAGGCGGCTTCTCGATCGAGAACCCGCCGGAATGCACCGCCATGGGGCTCGAGGCCCGGGGGTTCCGCCCGATCGAGATCACCAGCAAGGTGCGCTGGACGACGGATTTCAGCGAGATCGAGAATTACAGTCTCGACGAGGCCCGCTCGGCCGGCCTGCAGCGCCTGCTGGAAGAGGCGGGCGTCACGACCGGCGCCATTGACGGCAATCTCGGCCACCGCACGCGGGTTGCCATCGGCGAGTTCCTCAAATCGAACGGCCTGCCGGAGACGACGTCCGATGCGGACCTGATCGACTTCCTGGAGCAAGTCGCCAAGGAACGGGGCCGCACCGTCGGCTTCACCCTGTGCAACCGCACCAAGAACCGGATCTGGAGCGCCATCGCCCGGCGCGGGGCCGAAGGCTGGGAAAGCCGCGGCTGGTGGATGCTGGAGGCCGGCGGCTGTGCGCGCGTGATCGACAAGCCGTTGCGCGGAACGGAATACTACGTCTACGGAGAAATGGAGGACGGCACCAAGATCCGGACGCTTGCCAAGGCCTCCGACGCCTTCTGCGTCGGCCATGCGAAGTTCGCGATCGTCGGGCGCGACCAGTGCGAGGCCTCCGCCTATCGCACGGCGCTGTTCGCTGCGACGCCGCCGCCGGACGAGCGCAAGCTGGTGTTCGAATTCTTCGAACGCGACTTCGCCAAGGCGGGCGCGAATGAACGATAGCCGGGCCGGGGTCCATATCACGCCATTCGGCCGGTTCGACCATGTCGACCACTGGGTGTTCGATCTCGACAATACGCTGTACCCGGCCGAGTGCGACCTGTTTGCCCAGATCGATGTGCGGATGACGGATTTCGTCTCGCGCGCCCTTGGCCTCGGGCCGGCGGAAGCGCGCCGGGTGCAGAAGCACTACTATGCGACCTATGGCACGACGCTGGCGGGACTGATGCACGTCAACCGGATCGAGCCGGCGGAATTCCTCGCGCACGTGCACGACATCGACCTGTCGCCGCTGCCGGACCTGCCGGCCTTGCGCGCCGCGATCGAGGCGCTGCCGGGGCGCAAGTTCGTGTACACGAACGGATCGCGCCGCCATGCCGAACGGGTGACCGAGAAGATGAGGCTCGATCATCTGTTCGATGGCAGCTTCGGCATCGAGGACGGCAATTACACGCCGAAGCCAAAGCAGGGCAGCTATGACGCCTTCTGCGAGCTGCATGCGGTGGAGCCGAAGCGGGCGGTGTTCTTCGAGGACCTTGCCCGCAACCTGCTGCCAGCCAAGGATATGGGCTTCACCACGGTGCTTGTGCACTCCGAAAAGGACTGGAGCCACGAGCCGATCGAGGCGCGGCCTGCGACACTTGAGGACATATTGAAGGATGACGGGCCGGACCACATCGACTATGTGACCGGCGACCTCGCCGCCTTCCTGGAGGCGGCGCGGGGGACGCTGTAACCGCACCTGCCGGGGGAACGCCATGAATGACGAACTTGCCCACCTGATCGATGCGGCCTGGGAAGGCCGGGACGCGCTGAGCACGCATTCGCGCGGCAAGGAGCGCGATGCGGTGGAAGCTGCCATCGCCCTGCTCGACAGCGGCGAGGCCCGGGTTGCGGAGAAGGGCGCCGATGGCGCATGGGTGGTGCACCAGTGGCTGAAGAAGGCCGTGCTGCTGTCCTTCCGTCTCAATGCCAATGGGATGATCAGCGGCGTTCCGGGCGGCGGCAACTGGTGGGACAAGGTTCCGTCGAAATTCGAGGGCTGGGGCGAGACGGAATTCAGGGCCGCGGGCTTCCGGGCCGTGCCGCCCTGCGCCGTGCGCCAGGGCGCGTTCATCGCGAAGAATGCGGTGCTGATGCCGTCCTATGTGAATATCGGTGCCTATGTCGGCGAAGGCACGATGATCGATACCTGGGCCTCGGTCGGCTCGTGTGCGCAGGTGGGGGCGAACTGCCACATCTCGGCCGGCACCGGCATTGGCGGCGTGCTGGAGCCGCTGCAGGCCAACCCCACCATCATCGAGGACAACTGCTTCATCGGCGCGCGCTCGGAAGTGGTCGAGGGCGTGATCGTGGGGGAGGGGAGCGTGATCGCCATGGGCGTGTTCATCACTCAGTCCACCAAGATCGTGAACCGCGCGACCGGCGAGATCAGCTATGGCAAGGTGCCGCCCTACTCCGTCATCGTGCCGGGCACGCTGCCCGATCCGAAAGGCGGGCCGTCGCTGGCGTGCGCGGTGATCGTGAAAACGGTGGACGCGCAGACCCGCGCGAAGACGGGCGTGAATGAGTTGCTGCGGGATTAGGGCAGCAGGGAAGCCTGTACTCCGGGTCGCTTGTCGTAGGCCTCGCGGGCGGCGATGACGTCGTCGATGTGGTCGGCGGACCAGACCCTCAGCTCGTCCATGACTATGGCCAGTGTCTTGCCGAGCTCCGTGATCGCATATTCCACGGTCACCGGCGTCGACGGTGTGACTGTCCGGGAAACCAATCCATCCCGCTCCAGTCCCTTCAGCGTCTGTGAGAGCATTTTCTGAGAGATACCGCCGACGGTCCGCCGGAGCGCATTGAACCGGAGGGGCCGTTTCCAGAGCGCCGCCACGATCAGAACCGCCCATTTGTTCGCGACCCTGTCGAGGAGGAGGATCATGGGGCAGTCAGCTTCGGGGTGATCGGGCTTCATGGCGGTTTCCATCAGGTGATCTGGTCAGATATAGGTGCCTTCTTACACCAAGGCACCACAATATAGTAGGTATATGCTGGTTACTGCATAAACCTGCTTACGGGGCCCGATATGACGATACACGATGACGAAAAGCGCACCGGCACGTTGCAACTGGTTGGTGCCTATCAGACCCTTCTCAGGGAGAAGCGCTGGCAGGAGTGGATTGATCTTTGGGCGGATGATGGTGAGCTTGACTTCCCCTTCGCACCGGAAGGGCGACAGCGGACCTATCGGGGCAAAGACGAGATCCTTACCTATATGAGTGGGACGCCGGGCCGGGTTGTCATCGATGCGGTCGAAAAGGTGAAGGTCTTTCCGATGCAGGATCCCGAAGTCGCCGTGGTGGAGCTCGCTATTCGGGGGCATTCACCGGCGACACGCGCGCCATACAACCAGTCCTATGTGGTCTTCTTCGAAACACGCGAGGGCAAAATCCGGCGCTATCGCGAATACTGGAATCCGCTCGTCACCATCGACGCGCTCGGCGGGCGTGAAATATGGGCATCGGGATTCGGGTCGCCGCTCCCAGCTACCTGACCCGCAGCAATTCCATTTGAACAGCAGGCGGACGGAACATGCGCCCTGTACAGCTTCCTAGTTGAACACCACGACCTGCCGGGCGACGGTGCCCTTGTTGTCTTTCAGGTTCTGGAGGGCCTGGGTGATGCCGTCGAGGCCGATGCGGTCCGATACGAGATCGTCGAGGTGCAGCTTGCCCTGCCGGTAGAGGTCGACGAAGCGCGGGAAGTCGATCCGGAAGCGGTTGGATCCCATGATCGCGCCCTGCATGCGCTTTTCGGTGACCAGCATCTCGATGCCGGGAATCTCGATGTTGACGCCTGGCGTGATCATGCCGATCAGCGTGGCGAGCCCGCGCGGGCGCATCATGTGATAGGCCTGCTCGGCCGTCTGCTTCAGGCCGACGCATTCGAAGGCATAGTGCACGCCGCCCTTGGTCAGCTCCTTCACGGCGGCAACGGCATCGACCTTGGACGGATTGACCACATCGGTGGCGCCGAAGCGCACGGCGAGCTGGAGCTTCTCGTCGGAAAGGTCGACGGCGATGATGCGGCTCGCCCCGGCGATGGCCGCGCCGTTGATGGCGGAGAGGCCGACGCCGCCGCAGCCGACGATGGCGACGGTCGATCCGGGCTCGACCTGCGCGGCGTGGAAGACCGAGCCGACGCCGGTGATGACGCCGCAGCCGATCAGGCAGGCGCGGTCGAGCGGCATGTCCTTGTCGATGGCGCAGAGGGCGTTCTCGTGCACGAGGATCTGTTCGGCGAAGGAGGAGAGGTTGAGGAACTGGCCCACTTTCTCGCCCTTGATCGAGAGGCGGGGGGCCTCAGTGGGCGCGCGCTGGAATTTCTCGCGATTGACCGTGTGGCACACCGACATGTGGCCGGAGAGGCAGTATTCGCACGTGCCGCAGAAGGGCGAGAGAATGGAGATGACATGGTCGCCCGGCTTCACCGCCGAGACCATGGAGCCGACCTGCTCGACCACGCCGGCGCTTTCATGACCGAGGATAACCGGCAACTCGGCCGGGAAGTTGCCGTCCCAGAAGTGCACGTCGGAATGGCACACACCGACGGCCTTGAGGCGCACCAGGACTTCGCGGGGGCCCGGCTTGTCGATGGTGACGTCCTCGATCGACAGCGGCTGGTTGGGCGCGCGCATCACGGCAGCTTTCATGGCGGTGTTCCTCCGGTCTTTTGATTGCGGGAACCATCGCGCCGAAACGGAGCCTTGGCCAGCCTTGCCGTTGGGAGAGGCCTTCAGGAGAGGCGCGGGCCGGTGAGGGCGCGCCAGGCTTCGGTAAGAATCGCCCGGTCCTCTTCCGGCAGAAGGCGCGGCGCGCCGAGCGCCATCGCCGCTTCGCAGAGGGCGAGGGCGGCCTCGCCCCAGGGGTCGACGAGATGCAGGTCCGGGTCGTCGTCGTCGCCACCCTCGGGATACATGGCATCCTCGCCGAGCAGTTCGACGGCGCGGGCGCAGGTGCAGTTGAACACGGCGCTGAGACCGCGATTGATGGGCGAGACCGGCGCATCGCCGCCGGCGCCGATGACGCCCTCCCAATCGGCAAATTCTCGCTTCGCCGGGGACAGCCCGTCCCAGCGGAGCCAGGCTTTGGAATAGATCTGCCCGGACTCCCGCGCGCGATGGTCTGCAAGGATTTCGGCGTCTTCGGGCGTCAGGTTGCGGGCGCACTCGATCACCCAGGCAACGCCTTCGCCGTCCGGTCCGAACAGAGTGTGCGGCGGCAGGCGGCGCATGAGGCGCACAGCGACGCAGCGGGTATAGTCACCGGTATGGCCCTGCGGGTCGAGGGCGTCGACGACTTCGGCTTCCCACAGGATGCCTGGCCAGTCCGTGACCAGAACATCCTGCAATGCGTGGAGCAGCACGATCCATGGCGCCTCGCGCGACGGGTTGCGGACCGTGTCGCCTTCCTGTGCGGTCAGGAAACGCCGGTCGGCATCGCGGCCGGACGCGAAGATGAAACCGGTTGTCTGCTTGCCCTTGCGGGCACCAAAGAGACTCAACTTCCTGCGGGCCCTATTCGTCGGTGGCGGGCGCGGCGACGAGACCGGAGGCGCGGCCCATGACCTGGAAGATCTCGTTTTCCTCGATCACGCCGGAGACGAGATTGGCGCCGGGGCCGGACGCGAAGACGGCAACGTCTTCGCCGCCATGGGCTTCCGACAGCATCGGCACTTCGGATTGCTGAAGGAAGTCCTTGTCCGTCGTATCGACATCGGTGAGGTCGAGGCGGGTGCAGACGAGGTCCCCGCCGACGGCGCGGCAGGCACCGGGGCCGTTGGCATAGCTGAGCGTCGTGTACGGCTTGCCGTCGATCGCTTTCATGTAGCCGCCGCCGGCGCCGCCATCGACTTTGCCGAGGATCGGATTGCCGCGGCTGGGATAACCGGAAATGGTCAGCGTGTGGGAGTGGTCCGCCGTCACGATGACGAGCGTGTCGTCCCGGCTGGTCATGTCAAGCGCAGCGGCAATGGCCTGGTCGAAGGCGTCGGTGTCGGACAGCGCGCGGGCGGCATTGCCGGCATGGTGGGCATGGTCGATGCGGCCGCCTTCGACCATGAGGACAAAACCGTCCGGGTCCTGCGACAGGCGGGTGATGGCGGCGCGGGTCATCTCGGCGAGGGATGGTTCGCCCGCCGGGTCATCGGCGCGGTCGAGGTCGAACTGCATGTGGGAATTGTCGAACAGGCCCAGCACCTTGTCTTCACCGGTAAAGTCCTCGGCTTCGAAACCGGCAAGGTCTGTGATGTATTTGTGGTGATCGTCTTTCGCCTCCCATTCGGCGATCAGGTCGCGGTCGTCGCGGCGGAAGCTGGTCTTCACCGGTTCTTCCGGGTCCGGCGTTCCCTGTTTCATGAAGTTGCTGCGGCCGCCGCCGAAGGCGACCTCGAAGCCGTCGCCTTCCGGCCAGTCGATGAGCTGGGCCGCGATGTCCTCACACGAACCGGCCGCAGCTCCCTGCGCGCCGACATAGGCTTCCCAGTCGCGGTTCGGGGTTTCGGAATAGGTCGAGGCGGGCGTTGCATGCGACAGGCGGGCAGTGGTGACGACGCCGGTTGCGAGCCCGGCACGTTCGGCAAGGTCGAACAGCGAGTCGGTGCGGTGGCCGTCGACGGTGGCGCAATTGTCGTAGGACGCGCCGCTGGTGATGCCGAGGGTACGCGAATTGGTCTTCACGCCGGTCACCATCGCTGTGGCGGTCGAGGCGGAGTCGGCAACCTGGAAGTCGTTCGAATAGGTCTTCGAAAGGGCCGAGTACGGAAGGGTTTCCATGGTGAGGCGGTAGGATTCGCCATCGACGCCGCGTGCCTGGCCGGCATAGATGCGGGCCGCGGTGATGGTGGAGACGCCCATGCCGTCACCGATGAAGAGGATGACGTTCTTCGCCGGCTTGACGCCGCGCTCGGCGATGCGGGCATCGACGGCCTTCGCGGCGCGGACATAGTAGGAATCGCCTGCCTGTTGCGGGACTGCGGCGGTGCGCTGGAAAGCCGGTGCAGCCGGGGCGGCCGGCGCTTCTGTCTTCGGCGCGGCCGGTGCGGAGCAGGCGGCGAGCAGGGCGAAAGCAGGAAGCGTGGCGGCGAGTATCTTGCGCATGGCGGTCTCCGGTAGGGGTCTGTCCTGATGTGTCTTAGGTCTCATTTGTGACGGTTTTCGTCGTCAGTCGACGGCGGCCTGCGGTTTGCGGCCGCGCTGGGCCAGCCAGACGGCGAGCAGGATGAGGCCGCCGCCCGCGGCCTGCAGGCCGGTCAGCGGTTCATTGAACAGGTGCCACGAGACCGCCGCGGCAACGACCGGCTGGATCAGCACCAGCAGACCGGCCACCGCTGCGGAGGTGCGGCCGAGCCCGGCAACGATCAGGGCCTGGCCACCGATCTGGGCGACGAGCGCAAGGAACAGTGGCGCGCGGAAACCGGAAAGCGTTTCCGGCAGCAGGGCTTCTCCGGAGAGGATCGCAAGACCGCTGCCGACGACAAGTTCGACAAGCGTCAGCCAGAAGATGGCTTCGATGCCGCCAAGGCTGCGCCGGGCGATGTTGGAGCAGAGCATGTAGCTGCCGACCATGATTGCGGCGCCGAATGCGAACAGGTCTCCGCTCAGGCTGGACTGGCCGTTCGCTTCTCCGCCGAGCGAGAGGGCGGCGGCCCCGAGCACGGCCAGCGCGGCGGCGGCAAACCAGAACGGTCGGGGACGCTGCTTGAGGAAGAACCAGGCGGCGAAGCCGACAAGGACATTGCCGAGGTTCACGATGAAGGTGGCGTTCGACACGGTGGTGAGCGTCAGGCTGTGGTGCCACAGCGCGATGTCCACCGCGAAGAAGGTGCCGGCGAGGAATATGAACCGGTTGGGCCGGTGCGGCAGGCGGCGCTCGATCAGCAGCACGAGGGCAAACAGGACCGGCAGGGCGAAGGCGTAGCGCCAGAAGGCGATCGCCTGGGGGCCGAGGTCATGCAGGCCAAGGCGCAACCCGATCGGGGCAAAGCCGATGCCGACGCCGCCGGCGAGGACCATCAGGGGCCCGGTCCAGTTGCGTACGGCGGGAAGGGGGGCGGCGGAAGCGGTCATGGAAGGCCCGTCAGGCGGCGGAGGTCGTCCGGCGTCATGCCTTCATCGCGATAGGCGCGCAATCCCCGATCGCCAGACCGCTTCGAGAGTTTCTTTCCGTCCGGCCCGAGGACCAGCGGATGGAAACGGTAGACCGGCTGCGGCCAGTCCATCAGGGCCTGCAGAAGGGCATGGACGGCGGTCATCTCGCGGATGTCCTCGCCGCGGATGACATGGGTGATGCCCTGCAGCGCATCATCATGGCAGCAGGCAAGATGGTAGGAGGCCGGCGTCTCCTTGCGGGCGAGCACGACGTCGCCGAAGGGCGCGGGATCGGCCGACACGCGGCGGGGCGTGCCGCTGCTTTCGTCGACATAGGACAGCCCGGCAAAGCGCGGGCCGAGCGCATCGCGCGCGGCCGCAAGGGACAGGCGCCACGCGAAGGCATGGCCGCGCGCAAGGCGGCTTCGCTCCTCTGCCTCCGGAAGCGGCCGGCCAATGAAGCCCGTCTCGTCCGGGTCCGCCCCGGCGGGCAGGGCGGCGGCAATTTCGCGCCGTGTGCGGAAGCAGCGATAAAGCAGGCCGCGCGCACGCAGCGTGTCGAGCACGGCCTGGTATTCGTCAAAATGGTCCGATTGCCGACGCAGGGGCTTTTGCCAGTCGAGCCGCAGCCAGGCGAGATCTTCCAGGATCGCCGCCTCGTATTCCGGCCGGCACCTTGTGCGGTCGATGTCCTCGATGCGCAGCAGAACGGTGCCGCCGGCGGCGCGTGCGGCGTCCCAGACATGGAAGGCCGAGGCGGCGTGACCAAGGTGCAGGTAACCCGTGGGGGAGGGCGCGAAACGCGTCACGAAATCGCTCATGAAACCCCTGCCTGCACCGTTTTCCATCGCCCGGGAACAGGCGTTATGCTCGCCGAAGGGTTTGACCCGCGTCAACAGCGTTTCCCTGTTGCATGGCAGGCTCAAGCCCCGTATCGCCTTGGCGTTCGAGAGGTCTGCACCGATGCCTGTGACTGACTGGCTGGAGCCGGCGGAACGCTGGTCAGCCGCCCATCCGCAGGAAACCCGCTCCCTGGCGCTGCTGGGCGTGATTGTGTCGTGCCTGCTGATGATCTGGCTGTTGGCGCTGGTTGTCCGGGCGGGGATCCGGCTGTGGCGGGCGGCGCAGGATGCGGGGGTTGCTGCGGCGCTGAAGCGCGACAAGTCTCCCGGCTACCGCATCGTGCTGATGAAGCCCGAAGGGCGTGCCCGGGGCGAGGCCCAGAAATGGCTCGATTCCGCCCTCCAGACACACCTCGGCACGTTCAGTTTCGGCGCGCCGAACCGGATTGCGCGGATGAACGTGCTGAAGGGCGGTCTTGCCCCCGATACGGTGGCCAAGGCGCGCCGGCGCATGGCTGCTGCCGATGCCGACCTGCTGGTATGGGCGCGGCGCCGGGGACGCAAGCCGGACGGGTTCGAGCTCTGCGGCCTGACTCGCGGCGGCGGCCTGACACCGGCCGAGGCGCGCCCGTTCGAGATCCGGTTGCCGGCAGAGCGCAGCGCGCTCGGCGGGCCGCTTCCGAAAGCGGCGGCCTTCCTGCTTGCACGGGAGCTGCAGCCGGCGCTGGCCCGGCCGCAATCCTTCCGCCCGGAGAAGATCAAGGTGCTGGCCGAGGAGCTGGGTTCGGTGCTCGACCATGAGGGACCGGTTCCGGCCGGCGTCCGCGGCGAGATTGAGGCCGCCTATTGCGCCTCCGCCGTGCACGTAGCCGAGGAGGCGGGCGACCTCGAGGGGCTGGACCGCGTGATCGCGCTCAGCCGCGCGCACCTTGTCGAAGGCGCGGTGAAGGCCAATCCGGACCGGGCCCTGCAGGCGCGCATGGATATCGGCCGGGCCCTGCTGGCGCGGGCAACGAAGAAGTTCGACACCGCACTGGTGCAGGAGGCGATTTCGCATCTCTCGCTGGTGGTAGAGGCACTGCGGACCGACCCGACCATCATGCAGGCGCAGGGCGCATCCGATGCGATGTTCAAGGCCCAGAGCATGCTCGAGAACCGCAAGCGGTTCGCGATCAATTTCGGGACCTAGCCGGGACCCCTGGCCTGTTGCCGGACCGGGTGTGCGGCAACGGCATTCACGGTCTTGCGGTGGAAGGGGCCATCGTCTAGAGCGACCGGTGCTGGAATGGTGAGGTGGCCGAGTGGTCGAAGGCGCACGCCTGGAAAGTGTGTAGGCTAGAAATAGTCTCCAGGGTTCGAATCCCTGTCTCACCGCCAGCCAGCCTTTCAGCAACGGAGCGCCCGACCGTCTCGCTCCGCCGGCACAAATGTCAAATAACTTTACAATATCGCGCGGCGGACTAAGACTGGCGTTGCAGGCCAGGCAATGGCTGCGGCACCGGGGAGTCGGGCAATGGCAAAGGTTCTGGTGGCTTTCTATTCGCGCGACGGATCGACCGAGGCGCTGGCACAGGCCGTTTCGGAAGGCGCCGTGGAGGCCGGCGGCACCGTCAGGATGCGGCGGGCGCGTGAAGTGGTCGACGCCGCGACCATGGCCACCGTTCCAGGCTGGACGGAAGCGGCCGGCCGCATGAATGCTCTGTATGAGGCGCCGGGCGTCGAGGATGTTGCCTGGGCCGATGCGATCGTCCTTGGCTCTCCGACACGTTTCGGCCTTCTGGCGTCCGAGCTAAAGGCGTTCCTGGATGGGCTCGGCGGCCTGTGGGTGCAGGGCAAGCTTGCCGGCAAGGTGGGTTCGGCCTTTACCTCGTCGTCCAGCGTGCATGGCGGCAACGAGATCAACAATCTCACCATGTTCGTGCCGATGGCGCATTTCGGCATGATCATCGTTCCGCCGGGCTATGCGGACCCGGTCATGTTCCGGGCAGGCACGCCCTATGGCGCATCGGCGGTCTCTTATGGTGCCAGCAAGGCGCCCCCCACGGAGCAGGACCTTGCAGCGGCGCAGTTTCAGGGACGGCGCGTCGTGCAGGTCGCCCGTGCACTCGCCGCACAGCCGGCTGCAACAGCATGACCCTCTGTCCAGTTCCTCATCCTTTGCGCCCGGATATGCTGCATGCGGCCCGGTACGGCGCTCTGGCTGCACTTGGCGCTTCCCCGCCCGGCATGAAAGCCGGACACTGCGACGATGGGTGCTTGAGGCAGCGGTTTTGCAAGCGCCGTTGGTGCCGTAAAAGTTGAACTGAGTCGTCATGCGGCGGGATATGCGCCGGACGTCGATCTCATGCTGGAAAGGTGGATCTGGTCATGACCGAAGCGGTTGCACAGAAGCACGATGCGAAGGCGCGGAAGCAGGAGGCGGCGGCGACCGTGACGTCCGGCCCGCTGCTGATGTGGGAATTCCTGCGGGCTTTCATCTGGCTGGACCGCGGGCTGCAGCAGAACATGGAAGCCAAGGGCTGGTCGCCGCTGTCGCGCACGGAATCGCAGGTCATGCTGCTGGCGTCCGTCGGCATCGTCCGGCCGATCGAAATTGCGCGGAACCTCGGCCTGACACGGCAGGCAATCAACCAGACCCTGTCGCAACTGGTCGAGCGCAAGCTGGTCGAGCTGAAGGACGATCCGTGCGACAAGCGGTGCAAGATCGTGAGTTTCGCGCGCGAGGGCGAGGCGATGCGCCGGGATGCGGCAAAGGTGCTGCGGGCGCTTGAAAACGAACTCGCGCGCCGCGGTGGGCGAAAGGAACTGGTCTGCCTGCAGCAGATGGAAGGCTGGGACTGGGACGGCCCGCCGGTATTCGACAAGCTCTGAAGCGGCTGCCTGCCATCCATCCGGACATCAGGCCAGAATGACCGGCGGCGGCCGGCCGACCAGCATTTTACCGTGCAGCTCCATGGTCGGATCCTGATCGAACACGACATGGCAGGAGGCCATGTTGATGTCGCGGAAGGCTCGCTGGATTGGCGAGTCGCTCATATGGCCGCTGGCGCCGGCGCCCTGCGCAAGAAGCGTGACCGCATCGCGGCACATGGAGGCGATGAAGGAGGACATGGCCCGCTGGCGCGCCCGGCGCTCGATCGGCACCGGCGGGGCCAGGGCGTCGGCTTCGATCTCGGCGGCAAGGGTATCGATCATGGTGGATGCGGTCTGTGCGGCGAGATCCGCCTTGGCGAGCCGGATCTGCAGGGCAGGATTGTCGACGCTCGATTTGCCCGAATAGGTGCTGAGGAACGTCTGCGCGCGCTCGACCGCATGGGCGGAGACGCCGAGCGTGCCGGCGACCATGGCGGACAGTGCGGACACCGCGAGCATCGGCGTAAAAGCGCTCGAATAGATGCTGCTGTTGTGGATCTTCCCGCCTTCCGCCTCGCCAGTGCGGGCCGGGGTTGCGTCCATGACCCGGTGCGCCGGGATGAAGACATTGTCGAACACAACATCATGGCTCGATGTGGCCGCCATGCCGGATGTGTACCAGGTATCTTCCAGCTTTGCGTCCTGCCACGGCATCGCGAACATGTGGACCGTCGGCGGGCGGGGCGGCTCGCCTTCGGCCGGCGCGGGCAGGTCCTCGTCGACGATGCCGGACACCATGCACCACTGGGCGTGGGCAGACCCGGTGCCCCATTTGGCGCGGCCGTTGATGCGAAAGCCACCGGGCTCCGCCACGGCGCGGACTGTCGGCGCCACCATGATCGGGCCGCGGCAGGAAGGGCCGTTGGCGAAGATCTCCTGCTGGGCCTGTTCCGGCATCAGGCACCACATCCAGTTGTGGACCATGTAGAAGGCGAGGGTCCAGCCGGTCGACATGTCGAGCGGCGACAGTGCCTTGACGACTTTCACCATGGACGAAATGCCGAGTTCGTGCCCGCCATAGCGGCGCGGGACCATGATCTCCAGCAGGCCGGCATCGGCGACGTCCTGAATGGTTTCGTCCGCGACCTTGCGGTTGCGTTCGGCATCTGCAGCCCGCGCGGCGATGGCTGGTGCAATGCGGCGCGCCTTTTCGACCAGGCTGTCCGTCAGCTTTTCCGTGTCGTGCGGACTTGCCGCAAGTGTGTCAGCCATTTCATCCTCCGTGATCTTCCGGTGGGTGCCAGAGTGTCGCGGAGGATAAATTTGTCAACGATATTGACAAAAATTCGATTGAGGCGGATTGTGCATCCAGCAATTGCCGTTGTTCGGACCGTTTGTCGTCAGCGGCGGGAAAGTCAGCTAGGATAGGCCGTTCAAGGGTTCAGGAAACGGCGTACCAGTCGGAGGAAGAAGACCATGTCACTCTCAAAACTGTCGCACATTCACCACGCCGCCTATCGCTGCCGCGATGCGGAGCAGACGCGCTGGTTCTATGAGGATATCCTCGGTCTTCGCTACCGCGCCGCGCTGACCTTTGAGGAAATCTCCGGTACCGACCTGAAGCGCGAATACATGCACCTGTTCTTCGAGATGGGGGACGGAACGATGATCGCATTCTTCGACGAGCCGTATTCGGTCAAGGCGGACCAGTTCGAGCAGAAGGACAGTTTCGACGTTCATGTCGCCTTTGAGATCGACAGCCTTGAGGACCTCGACGCCTGGAAGAAAAAGATCAAGGACGCCCGCATCAAGTGCGCCGGACCGATCGATCATGGCTTCGTCAAGTCGATCTATTTCTACGACCCGAACGGCTATCAGTGCGAGATCACGTGCCGCACGCCGGACTATACGAAGATCCTCGATTCTGAAGAGACGGAAGCCCGCGATGTGACACGTGCGTGGACGGAAAAGACGCGCGGCCTGAAGGAAAAGCTGTTCGGTGCGGAAGCCCTGGACAAGCGGGAAGTCGCGGAATTCTATCACAGCTGATCCCATGCGGTCGGCCACAGTCAGGACGTTTGTTCGCAATCACCGCGCGGGTGTGCTGAGCCTTCTTGCAGCCTGCACGGTTCTGTCCGGCTGCCGTCAGCCCGAGAAGGGTGCAGGTGTTGCGCCCCTAGATGAAGCCGCCGCATTGCGGCCGGGCGAAGTGAATTGTCCCGGCTTCCAGGCGGGGCACAAGCAGGTGTTCTGGGGCGACCTGCATGTCCACACGGCTTATTCGCTGGATGCCTACGGATTCGGGACGATCCGTACGCCGGCAGAAGCCTATCGCTTTGCAAAGGGCGCACGCGTGTCGACGCCCGCCGGCGAGGCGCAGCTCGAACGCCCGCTCGACTTCATGGCGGTGACGGACCATGCCGAATGGCTGGATCTGATGTATACCTGTACCGACCCGCGGATGTCGGCGCACCCGTACTGCGTGAAGCTGCGCGAGCAGAGCTCGCAGGCGACGGGCGCGACAATTTTCAGGGACTTCGTGAATCCGACGATCACCGAGGCAAAGCCGGCGCGCGCCGATATTTGCGCGGAAGATCCGTCGGCGTGCGATACGGCCCTGCTCAGCCAGTGGGAGCGTCTGCAGCAGCAGACCAATGCGGCCAATGATCCATGCACGTTTACGGCGCTCAACGGGTTCGAATGGTCGGCGACGCCGAACTATTCGCACACGCACAGGAACATCATCTTTGCCAGCGACAGGGTGACGGCGACCCCGATCGACTACATCCGCTATCCGGAGATCGGGCAGCTCTATGCGCAGATCGAATCGGGCTGCCGCGCCGAAGACGGTTGCGAAGCGATCACGATTGCGCACAACATGAACATGGGCGACGGTGCGAGTTTCGATGTCGAGAGCGAGGACGAGCGCACGCTTGCCCTGCGCACGCGTTACGAACGCCTGGTCGAGATCACGCAGGAGAAAGGGGCGAGCGAATGCCTTCCTGCCTATGCTGACCGCGAAAGTCCGAAAGACTGCAATTTCGAGAATTACATCACCTATCATTCCCGCCCGAAGGCGCTTTCCGATTTCAGCGAGGAAGACTGGGAACGGATGCGTTCGACTTACGCCCGCGGCCTGCTGCGGCGCGGGCTGTTGACCTTTGCGAACCGGCCGGAGGCGGCGAGCGATCCGCTTCAGGTCGGCTTTGTCGGCTCGACCGACAGCCATACCGGGTTGGGCGGCTTCGTGGAGGAAGACCAGTGGCAGGGCACGGTGTTCGGGATCGGGAATTTCGAGCGCAATATGGGACGGATCGGGTTCAATCCGGGCGGACTGGTCGCCGTGTGGGCCGAGCAGAATACACGGGAAAGTATTTTCCGGGCGCTGAAGAATCGCGAGACCTATGCGACCAGCGGACCGCGGATCGCGCTGCGATTTGATGCGGCCGGGGAAGGAGAGGCGCCCACCTGTGCGGCCGGCGGCGCGCTGGCGCCGGTGGCGGGCGGAACACCCATGGGCGGTGTGTTGCCGGATGGCAGTCCGTCGGCTGCTTTCCGGATTGCCGTGACGGCGGACAAGGCGCCGCTGGACCGGATCGAGATCATCAAGGGCGTGCTGGAGGACGGCACCTATGAGGAGACGGTAACGCCGGTCTGGACGCGGAACGCAGACGGCCGGAATGTCTGCGTGGTGTGGACGGATCCGGGCTTCGACCCGGCTGCGCCCGCCTACTGGTATGCGCGGGTGACCGAAGCGCCGACACCGCGCTGGTCGTCCTATCAGTGCAAGGCCGAAGGGCGCTGCGACGAGTTCCCGGATGCCGATGTGATGATCCAGGAGCATGCCTGGGCATCGCCGATCTGGAACCTGCCGGCGCACTAGGCGCTGTGGCATTCACTCCCAGGAGCGCGCATCCTCGACGGCCTTGCGAATGGCGGGCAACCCCCAGAGCAGGATCAGGCCCGCGAGGGGGATAACGATCCCTCCACACAGGGCGATCGATTTGTTGAGCGCGGCATCGCTTTTGAACACATAGTCGGTTGCACTGGCCACCACGGTCGGCCCCAGCCCCATGCCGATGAGGTTTGCCGTCAGGAAGTAGAGTGCAACCGTCTGCCCACGGAGCTGGTTGGGCGTGATCAGCTGGATCAACCCGCCGGCAATGCCGCCCTGGAAGGCGGAGAAGAAGACTGCAACACCCATGCAGAGGAGGCCCAGCTGAGGCGTCGTGACGAAGCCGAGGGCAATCACGAATGGCCACATCCCCGCCATGGAGAGGAGGATGACCCGGCTGTAGGCGTCCGGAATGCCTTTCGCAAACCAGCGGTCACCAAGCGCGCCGCCCAGCATCAGGCCGCCGGTGCCGGCAATCATCATCAGCACACCGAAGCTGCGCCCGGCGTCGCCACGCGCGAAGCCGAATGTGCGCATCAGGTATTCGGGCCCCCAGATATTGAGGCTGAACACGACCATGATGAACAGGGACACGCCGAGGATATGGCTGAACAGGGCGCGCTTGCGGCTGGCGATGAAGCGGACGGCATCCATTACCGATACAGCGGCGCCGGATTGTTCCGTCTGGATCAGTCCGCGGCGCATGGGCTCGCGAATCAGCAGGATGAGCAACGTCACAAGAAGACCCGGCGCACCGACCAGGAAGAAGGTCAGTTGCCAACCTTCCCGCTCGCCAACGACCGGTAACACAACTGTCCCGGCTTGCATCGCAATCGTCACGACCAGTCCGCCGATGACATAGGCGAGGCCGGAGCCGATGGTGACGCCCAGCGTGTAGACGCTGAGGGCGCGCGCGAGCGTCTTCTTCTCGAAATAGTCGGTTATGATCGAATAGGCGGCCGGGGACAGGACCGCCTCGCCGACGCCGACGCCGATCCGCGCGACAAACAAGGACCAGAAGCCTTTCGCCATGCCGCAAAGGGCGGTCATCAGGCTCCAGAAGGTTATCGCAATTGCGACGAGCCGCTTCCGGCTGCTGCGATCCGCGATGCGCGCAAGCGGAATGCCCATAATGGAATAGAAGATGGCGAAGGCGAGCCCGGCCAGAAGGCTGTACTGCGTGTCGGAGATATCGAACGACTTCCGGATCGGGCCGACAAGCAGTCCCATGATCATCCGGTCAATGAAGGACACCGTCTGCGCGAGCATCAGCACGATGACGGCATACCAGGCGAAAAAGCCGGAAACCGGCGCTTGAGCGTTGTCTTCGGGCGCCATGCGGCGATCCTCCCCCGTCTTGTTTCACACAACGCGATGGAGCAGGGGAGACCCCTTCATCACCGCGAGCGTATTGGCCACCGCAATTTCGAGGCTGCGGTCAAAGGTTTCATTGGTCAGCCAGGCGACATGCGGTGCGGGCACGACCTGGTCGAGCTGGAACAGAGGATTGGAGGCCGGGGCGGGCTCGGGATCGAACACGTCAAGCCCGGCCGCGCGGAGATGGCCCGATGTCAGCGCATCGTGGAGCGCGGCTTCATCGACGAGACCGCCGCGGGCCGTGTTGACCAGAATGGCGCCGGGCTTCATCGAAGCGATCTCGGCGCGACCGATCATCCGGGCCGTCTCGTCGGTCAGCGGAACATGGAGCGAGACGATATCCGCCATGGCGAGGAGTTCCGGCACCGGAACATGCTCGTACGGCGTTTGCTTCGCGCTGCGTGCCGCATAGATCACGCGCGCGCCCATGGCCCCGAGGATGGGGGCCAGCTGCTGCGGGATATCGCCGAAGCCGACCAGGCCGACCGTCTTGCCGTGGATCTCCTCGAGCGATTCGCGGGTTGCTGCGTCCGGAACCCATTGCCCGCTGCGGCAGAGGCGGTCGAGGCGCGGCTGGAGCCGCAGGGCCGACAGCATCAGCAGCAGGGTCATCTCGGCAACGGCGCGGGAGTTCGTACCCGGCATGTTGCAGACGGCGATGCTGGCGGCCTGCGCCGCGTTGAGGTCTATCGTGTTCACGCCGACGCCGATTTTCTGGATCAGTTTCAGGGACGGGGCGCTTGAAATGTGTTCGGCGGTGACCGGCCGCAGCACGTGCCACAGCACATCGGCATTCCGGATCAGGCGTCCGAAGGAAGCCTCATCGGACTGGTCGCAGCACGTGATGTCGAGGCCCTTCACCTTCAGGGCCTCAAGCTTGGCGAGGAGGCCGGGGCCGGCTTCGTAGTGGAAAAGGACGTTGATCATCGTTTGTCCTTCAGTCCTTCAGCATCGCGCGGGTGAAGGCGTGGATGTAGTCCATATGGCGCTTCACGCCTTTTGCGACTTCTCTCGTGTCGCCGGCCGCGATGGCGTCCGCGATACAGGCATGCATGTCGGCAACCTCGGTGAGGTCTTCTTCGTGGCCGGAATAGTAGTGCCAGAAGCGCCGCGACAGTCCGTGCAGGGACTGGAGGGCGCCGACGGCGAATTCATTGTCGCAGGCCTGGGCGACGGCGATGTTGAACTGGTGGTCGATCCTGAGGAAGCGGCGATAGCTCTTGCACCCTTCATTGCGGAAGGCTTTCGCGAGTGTCTGGAATGCCGCCCGCTCGGCGCGGGTGGCGCGCTCGGCCGCCTGGCTCGCGACGAGCGTTTCGAGCACGCGCCGGGTTTCAACGAGGCGCAGTTGCTGGCGCACATCAATCGGCGGAATCCGAAGTCCGCGGCGGGGCATGACCTCTATGAGATACTCGGCCGACAGGCGGAGGACCGCCTCGCGCACTGGCGTCCGGCCGAGGCCGAGCCGCTGGGCGAGTTCCTGTTCCGTCACGAGGGCGCCCGGCGCGAGCTCCATGGTGACGATCATTTCCTCGAGGCGCTCATAGGCATCCTCGGACAACGGACGGGCAACATGCGAGGGGAGTGTGTCAGGTGCGGCCAAGGACAGATCCCCCTGCGTAGCGTGCCCTTGTTCCGAGAGATTCTTCTATGCGCAACATCTCGTTCCATTTCGCCATGCGTTCAGACCGCGTGAACGATCCTACCTTGAACTGGCCGGATGCCCAGCCGACAGCAAGATGGGCGATGGTGGTGTCTTCGCTTTCGCCGGAGCGGGCCGAGACAATGGTGCCCATGCCGGCGGCCTTTGCCGCATCGAAAGCCTCCCTTGTCCGGGTCAGGGTTCCGGCCTGGTTGGGCTTGCACAGCAGGGCGGTGCAGGTATGCCCGGCAGCGGCGGCTTCGACATTCTGCCGGTTGGTTACGAGCAGGTCGTCGCCGACGATCTGGACACGGCTTCCGAATTCCGAAGTGAAGGCCCGGTGCGATGCGTGATCGTGTTCCGTGAAGGGATCTTCGATCATCGCAATCGGATAGGACCGGACCCAGCCCGAGACCTGCGCATACCAGTCCTGGGGCGAGAGAGCGCGCCCCTCGGCTTTCAGCTGATAGGCACCGTCGCGATAGAACTGGCTGGCAGCCACGTCGATCGACATGCCGACCTGTGTGGCGGGATCGAACCCGGCGGACTCGATGCTGGCCAGAAGTGAATCGAGCGCCTTTTCATTGCTTTCGAACACCGGCCAGAAGCCACCCTCATCGGCAACCCCGACGCTCAGACCGCGCTGAGACACGAGCTTGCCGGCGGCGAGGTAGATTTCGGCGACCCATTCGAGCGCCTCGCGGAAGCTGGACGCACCGAACGGCACGACCATGAAATCCTGAAGGTCCATCGCGCCGGCGGCGTGGGCGCCGCCGCCGAAAATCTGGATCTCCGGCACCGGGATAAGCGGTTCAGTCGTGCCGCCCAGAGACTGCCAGAGCGGCATGTTCCGGCCTGCGGCTGCGGCATGTGCCGCGGCCAGAGAGGTGGCGATGAGCGCGTTGCCGCCAAGCCGGGTGAACTGCGGTGTACCGTCAAGATCGGCGAGGATTGAATCGAGATGGGCTTGCTGGTCTGCCGGCTGGCCGACAAGGGCGGGGATGATCTCGTCGCGCAACCCCGCCAGCGCTTTGGTGACGCCGTATCCGCCAAATGTTGCGCCGCCGTCGCGCAGGTCGAGCGCTTCGCCGGAGCCGGTGGACGCCCCCGCCGGTGCGATGGCCCGCCCGCTTGCCCCGATTGCGAGATGGATCTCGACCTCGATCGTCGGCCGGCCGCGGCTGTCCCAGACCTGGCGGGCGGCGACGGAGGAAATATCAAGGTCGCTCAACTGGCTGCTCCCCGTTCTGATCTGTCGGCCCATTGCCGGAACCAGCTGTCCGCCATGTCGCCGAGGCGCGAGGCAGGTGTCGCCAGATGCGCGCGCGCAAACGCCCGGACGGCGTCCTTGTCGGCCGTGTCCGAAATGTACTCGACAGGCGATTTGCCATCGATGCGGGCGAGCATCAGGCCGGCCAGATACCGGGCGGCGCGGGCCTCAAGCTCCGCGTCGCGATGATTGGCGAAATAGCTTGCGGCAAAGACGTCGAACGCTTCCCGGTATGCGGAGGTGTACTGCGGCATCCACACGGCCTTGAGGAAGAGGTGGGTGATGCAGAAGGCGACATCGAAGGCCGCATCGCCGAAGTTCGCGCATTCGGCATCAAGGACGACGGGCGCGTCCGGCCCGAACAGGATGTTCTTGGGGCTGAAGTCTCCGTGGACCAGCCAGTGGCAGTTGTCCTGAAACTGGCGAACAAGGCCGGACAGTTCCGCTTCCATGTCGGAATGCACGTTCGCCGTCGCCAGAAAATAGGGTGACAGGCGAAGCGAAAATATCAGGTCCGGCTTGTAGAACTGGGCCTTGAGCGGCGCATTGCCATGGCTCCTGTCATGAACGCGGCGCAGAAGTGCGGCGAGTTTCATGATGAGGTCCGTCCGGACGACGCCGTTCTTCAGCTCTTCCTTCCAGACCGTATGGGTCGCTGGCGGCAGGTACCGGGTGACAAGCACGCCAAGAGCCGGATGGTAACCGAGTACGCCTGGAACGGCGCCCGGCTGAAGCCCGCCGACAAAGCGGAAATAGGCGGCTTCGAGGTCGATCCGGTTTGTCGGCGCAAACCAGTCTTCGGCGACGCGGAGCTTCGGCAAGGCGCGCTTCGCACACACCGGCCCGGACGGAAGGTCGATCCGCCAGATGTCGCAGGATACGCCGCCGCTCAGCGGCCCGCCGGACAGCGGCTCGCGCGCCCCGGCAAATCCGAGATCGCGGATCGCTTCGGCAATCATGTCGGGTGCATCAGGAATGGCTGAGTTCCCTTGTAATTTGTCGCCTGGCCGGCGCTGGCGGATTGGCAGGTGCTGTCAATTGGTGTACGAGTGATATATCAGAGTCGGTGGAATGTCCACTACAGCCGGCCGGAACGAAAGGGGAGGGTATGTCCGAACGGGAACTGCTGGATCGCCTGTCGGAGCTCGAAGCGGCCGCCGCGGCCGATGTGATGGTTGCGATGGGACTCGAAAACCAGGTGCTTGCACCGGACCTTCGGCCGCTTGGACATCCGGGCATGGCGGGTGTTGCGTTGTGCGCGGAGGGGCGTACGGATGCCGATGCGGCGGGGCTGCCGACTTTCGATCTCGACGCGCTTGTCACGCCGGGCGCCGTGGTGGTGATCAGAACGGCGGGCTGCGACAAGGGCGCGATCATTGGCGACAATATGGTGACGAGCATGGTGCAGCGTGGTGCCCGCGGCTTCCTGCTGGACGGCGGCATCCGCGACCGGGCGGCACTTGCCGAAGGCGCGGCGGCCGTCTGGTGCCGCTATTCTTCACCGATCAACGCGCACCGGAAGTGGAAATATACGGCGATGAACCAGCCCGTGACCCTTCCGGGCATCTGGGGCGCGGTGACGATCCGGCCCGGAGACCTGATCCTGGGCGACGATGACGGTGTGTGCGTCTTGCCACAGGAACATGCTGCGCAGATCATTGCGGACGCGGAAATCCACATGCGCGCGGAAGCCGAGATCAAGGCGGCGATCGAGGCCGGCGGCAGCCGCGAAAGCGCCACCAGAGCGAGCCGGCGTTTGCAGCATGTGCGGCCTTTGACGGCGAAAGCGGAAATACCGGATGAATAGATCGGAATGACCCGACGGAACGTTTGACCACGATGAATTTTAATGTAGATTAAAAACTTCTTGAGAGGGCAAAGCGGCGTTTCCAGTTTGCTCCGGACGCGCCCAGCCCCAGCAATTGCACGGGAGGACCGCCATGGCGGCAGCAACACAGAAGTACGAGCGGATTCCCTATCTTGTCGTCTATGAGGACAAGTCCTCGTTCAAGGACACCTATGCGGGTGAGATCGACAAGGTCGCGCTGACCTGCCAGCTTCTGAAGCCCAAGGACAGCCCGTCCAAGACCGTCGTGATCTGGTCCCACCCGATCGGTGGCGGCGCCTACCTGCCGATGATGGCGGCCCTGGCGAAGTGCGGCGTCGACACGATCTATTGCGACACGCGCTATCGCGGCGTCGATACGGCGCTGATCATGGAAAAAGTGGTTTGCGATCTCGGCGCGGTGGTCCGGGATGCCAAGGAGCGGCTGGGATACGAAAAGGTCGTCCTGGGCGGCTGGAGTGGCGGCGGGTCCATGTCGCTGTTCTACCAGTCCGAAGCAGAGCATCCGACGGTCACCAGCACGCCGGCCGGCGATCCGCCGGATCTCACGAAGCGGAACTTCATTCCGGCCGATGCTGTCATGCTCGTCGCCGCACACCATGCCCGGCATGTCACCTTCACGGAGTGGCTGGACCCGTCCGTGATCGACGAAAACGATCCCGAGAACCGGATCCTGGAACTCGACATCTACGACAAGCGGAACCCGAACCAGCCGCCCTATTCGGCAGAATTCCTCGCCCGCTTCCGGCAGGCCCAGATCGATCGCAACCGGCGCATCACCAAGTGGGTCAAGGAGAAGCTGGCCGCTTACAAGGCAGCGGGCCAAGTCAACCGCGAATACGGCTTCGTCGTACACAGAACGATGGCCGATCCCAAATGGCTTGATCCGACGATCGACCCGAACGGCCGCAAGCCGAACTGGTGTTTCCTCGGCGACCCGGAAGTTGTCAATGACAGCCCGGTCGGACTTGCACGATTCTGCTCGCTGCGCAGCTGGCTGTCGCAATGGAGCTATGACGATGCGCGTGCCGACGGCGTGAAATGTGCGGGGAAGATTTCGGTTCCCGCCCTGGTGGTCGGCAATACAGCCGACGACGGCATAACGCCCGAGCATACGGAACGCCTGTATGGCGCGGTACCGCACGATGACAAGGAACTGGTCTGGATCGAAGGCGCAAACCACTACTATTTCGGCCAACCCGAAAAGGCCGTCGAGGCGGCGCAGATCTGTGCGGACTGGCTTTCGAGACACGGGCTCTGACGGCCATGCCGGCCCCGCAAGACAGACGGCGCACGCTGGACGAGATTGCAGACCCGGATATCCCGACGCTTGCGCACATCCCGAGCGCCCATGCGAAGCGTTCGCCGGACCGTATCGCCACACTGTATGAGGGCAACCGGCTGACCTTTCGAGAGCTGGATGCCTGCGCAAGCCGGATTGCTTCGGCCCTGAAGGCGGCCGGAGTCAGACCCGGCGGCCGGGTGGCCTTCCTCGACAAGAATTCGGACGCCTTCTATCCGATCCTGTTCGGCGCCTCCCGGCTTGGCGCGACGCTGGTGCCGGTCAACTTCCGCCTTGCGCCGAAGGAGGTGGCCTACATCCTCAAGGATAGTGCCGCGGAGATGATCTTCGCCGGCGGCGAATACCTGGACATTGTCGAGACGGCGAGGGCCGAGGCGCCCGGCCTCCGGACCGTCGTGCAGACGGATGGAAGCGAGGGGGTGTTCGCCTGGGCCGGTCAGGCTGACGAACTTGCCGCTACCGTGCCTTATCCGGAGCCGGACGATACCGCCGTGCAGATGTATACGAGCGGCACAACCGGAAATCCGAAAGGCGTGGAACTCACCCATTACGCCATGATCCGCGCGGCGATCGAGGGCCTGTCGGTCTGGCCTGCCATGTTCCGGCCCGACGCGGCCGTACTCGCGACGATGCCGCTGTTTCATATCGCTGCGTGCAATCTCGGCCTTGCGGGCCTGTATGCCGGCGCGCGGGCGGAGATCCTGCGCAGCGGAACGCCGTCCGAAATCATTCATCTGATTGCGGAGCACCGCATCACGGTCGCGCCGCTTCCTGCGGCGCTAATCCACGACATCATCAAACTGCCGGAAGTGACGTTACTTGACCTGACGCATTTCGACACGCTGCTGATCGCTGGGTCCGGCATTCCAGTCGAACTGCTGCGCGAGGCGCAGCGCATCCTGAAGTGCGGCTTCGCGCTGTCATATGGGATGACTGAGTGCTGCGGCGGGCTCACCTATCTGGGCCCGGCCGATTGCACTTATGATGCCGGCGACAAGCTGAAATCGGCAGGCAAGCCGATCGGTGTGTCCGTCCTGAAGATTGTAGGGCCGGATGGCAAGGAACTGCCCGTCCGGCAGACGGGGGAGATCCTGTGCCGCACCGACCGCGTCATGAAGGGATACTGGAACCGCCCCGAAGCGACGGAAGAAGCCCTGCGCGATGACTGGTACCACAGTGGCGACGCGGGCTACTTCGACAAAGAGGGCTTTCTCTATGTCGTCGACCGCATCAAGGACATGGTGATCAGCGGCGGGGAGAACATCTATCCGGTCGAGGTCGAGAATGAACTTATTCAGCATCCGGATATTGATGACGTGGCTGTGATCGGCATTCCCGATGCGAAGTGGGGCGAGAGCCTGCTGGCCTGCATCATCCCGCGGGCCGGCGCGCGGCCCGAACCGGCTGACCTGGAAGCGTTCCTGCGACCGCGGCTCGCGGGCTACAAGATTCCGCGCAAGTACACATTCGTCGACAGCTTTCCGCGCAATGCGACCGGCAAGGTCCTGAAGCGTCAGATGAGACTGGACTTCGCTGACTACAGTGCCTGAGAAGGGGAGGGCCGCCGTGACTTTTGAGATCGTTCCGCCGCTGTTCCATGATTTCATCCGCCTGAACGGCAAATGGTATCCCGACAAGCCGGCGATCATCACCGAGGACGAAACGCTGACCTGGGGCGAGTTGGACCGCCGTTCCAGCCAGGTTGCGAACGGCCTCCTCGGCATGGGGATCGGCAAGGGCGCTAGCGTCGCGCTCCTGATGTCGAACTGCACCGAATATGTGGAGATCATGTATGGCGTGCTGAAGGCCGGCGCGGTGATCGTGCCTCTCAACCTCGCGGTCAATGAGGAAGGCCTTGCGCGGATGATGGAGGACTCTGCCGCGCAGGCGATCTTCTACACGCCGGACCAGTTTGCCCGGCTGAAGAATGCGCCCTTCGATGGTGTCGATCCCTTCGCTGTCGTGGTTGGAGGCGCTGCCGGTGCTGCGGCGTATGACGCCTGGCGGGATGCTCAATCAGACAGTCAGCCGGCCGTTTCGATCGGCGAGGATGATCCCTGCAATATCATCTACAGCTCCGGCACGACTGGCCTGCCCAAGGGTATCAAGCATACCTATCGGAGGCGGGTGCAATCCATGTACGAATTGTCGCTGGCGCACCGATATCACTTCGCAGCAGTGTCGATCTGTCCGATCGGGCTCTATTCCAATATCGCCTGGGCCTCCCTGTTCTGTGCCCTGATCGTGGGCGGCACCTGCGTCGTGCGTTCGAAGTTCGATGTGCAAGACTGGCTGCAATGTGTCGAAACGCATGGCGTGACGCACACTTTCATGGTGCCGATTCAGTTCCAGCGCATCCTCGACGCGCCGACTTTCCGGCCCGAGCGCGTAGCGTCCCTCGAGGCGGTCATCTCCGGCGGGGCGCCGCTCTTCCAGGACCTCAAGGAAAGGGTGGTGAACGAGTTCCGGTGCGCGGTCATCGAACTCTATGGCCTGACCGAAGGATTCATGACGACCTTGCAGCCGGAGGAGGCGGAAGGCCGGTTGACTTCCGTCGGCAAGCCGGTGCGGGGGCATGACTATATCCTGGTGGACGATGACGAACAGCCCGTTCCATGGGGCGGCTCGGGTGAGATCTGTGTCCGCTCCGTGCACTGGATGGTCGAGTACCACAATCGTCCGGACGCAACGGAGGAAATCAAGTATTTCGATCCTGACGGCGTGCTCTGGCTCAGGACGGGGGACATCGGCCGTACGGATACGGACGGGTACCTCTACATCACGGACCGGAAGAAGGACATGATCGTCTCCGGAGGCCAAAATATCTTCCCGGTCGATATCGAGGCCGTCATGGTGAAGCATCCGGACGTGTCGGAGGTTGCCGTGATCGGCATTCCGCACGAAACTTGGGGCGAGACGCCACTTGCGCTTGTGGTCATGAAGCCGGGCGCGAGTGCGGATGGTGCGGCGGACATACTCGCCTGGACCAACGAGCGTGTCGGGAAGCGGCAGCGCATTTCCGGCATCGAGGTTCGCGCCAACCTGCCGCGCAATCCGAACGGCAAGGTGCTCAAGCGCCTGTTGAGGGAAGACTACAAATAGCCGGCTTCGCGCGGGGCCGCATCTCCGACCTTCCGCTGCCGCAACGAAAAAGGCCGCTTCGGTTAGAAGCGGCCTTCCGAATTTCGCTGGTGGGAGGTACTACCAGCGAAGCGTTCCTTCGAGGAATACCTTCCGGCCTTCGCCCAGCGCCTGGAACGAAGAAAGCACTTCATAGGCGTGCTGGATGGTCAGTTCATCCGTGAGGTTCTTGCCCACGAGAGCAATTTCCCAGCGGTCATTCGCCGAGCTGACAGCCAGACGCGCGTTCAGCTTGGTGAAGGCGTCCTGCAGGCCATTGGGGTCGAAGTCCTGACGGACATAGTACTTGTCCGAATAATAGGCATCGATCTTGGCGTCGAAGTTGAGGTTCGAGCTGATCTGTTGCGACCAGTCGGCACCGATGTTCAGTTCGACCTTCGGTGCCCGCTCGATCTGCCGGCCGCTCAGGTCGCCCTGGCCGTCGACGCAGGTCGGATCTTCCTGGGTCCCGTCGGATGCGATGGGGCACTGAGCGTTCAGGAACTTGTCGAACTTGGCATCCGTGAAGGCTGCCGAGCCGTTGAACGTCAGATGGTCAGTTGCGAGCCACTGGCCTTCAAGTTCGAGGCCCTTGACCTCAGCAGAGGCCGCATTTCCGATGATGAAGCGCGTTCCGTCATAGGAAGAGGTCTGCATGTTGTCGAACTTCATGAGGAAGGCCGCAGCATTCAGGCTGACCTTGCCATCGGCGAGGAAGGACTTGAATCCGACTTCGACGTTCTCGGCATTCTCATCCTCGAAGTCGAAGACGCCGTTGCCTTTCTTCAGCGTAATGCCGTTGTTCAGCTCTGCGCGTGTCAAAGAGGCTACGCCGGCGTATTGCGTCAGGAACGCTGAGTCCTTCGACAGGAGGATCGTGCCAAGTGCATCGTCATTGGCCTTCAGGCCGCCCGGCTTGGAACCGGTCGAGTAGGCCGCATACATGCTGAGATCCGGCGATGGCTTGTAAAGCAGCCGGATCGACGGATCGACATTCGAGTCCTTGCGCGTTTCCATGAAGATGAACTCAGGATTTGACCGGAACGGTGCATTCGGATTGAAGACGAATGTGACCAGGTCCGGGAGGTCTCCATGGCGGTTCTGGGCCCGGCCATCCTGCTTTTCTTCCGTATAGCGAAGATCAC
This sequence comes from Hyphomonas sp., assembly GCA_020638455.1. Classification (GTDB taxonomy): domain Bacteria; phylum Pseudomonadota; class Alphaproteobacteria; order Caulobacterales; family Hyphomonadaceae; genus Hyphomonas. The sequence continues at coordinate 1,205,109 of JACKIK010000001.1, forward strand.
CGATCAGGCTGAGCTTTTCGGTCAGGTTCCAGGTGAGCTGACCATACAGCGAGTAGGTGTCCGACTCCCTGTGGAATTCACGCAAGGAGCTGGTCGCTCCGTTGATGAGGGCCAATGCTGGCGCCGGTACGCCGACCGTTGCGTAGAATTCCGGGAAGAACGGGCTGTATTGGTACGTATCAAGTTCGGAGCTGTGATACATGGCGCCGGCAATGTATTCGAATGTGCCGCCGGTCGGGGACAGGATGCGCGCTTCGAAGGATTTCTGCGTGTAGTCGTCGCCGATACCGGTGTTCAGCAGGTGCTCCGGCACGCCGTCCACATCGAGGTAGCGCTCCGATTCCGTATGCCAGTGGTTGCCGAAGAGTTCGAGCTTGTTGTCGCCGAGCATGGTCGACAGCTGGGCGGTGAAGGCCAGTGTATCGAGATCGTCATATTCCGGCTTCGGAACGCCCGTTGCCGCATAGCGGATGTCGTTCGGAACCGTTTCGAGATACGCCCGGTTGATTGGCGCGGTCGGTGAGGCAAGTGCTCCGGCAGCAACCAGCTGGTTGCTTCGGCCGTCGGTGGAGCTTGAGCCGCCTTCGACCTTGGCGAACAGCAACGTATCAGGCGTTATGTCCCACTCGATGCTGCCGCGCGCGCCCCAGCTTTGCTTCGCATTGTCGTCATGGCCGGTGAAGGGGTTCTTGAAGCCACCGTCGAGGTCCGTGTACTGCACAGCGAGGCGGCCGCGCAGCGTGTCGGCCAGCGGGCCGGAAACGGCACCGCTCATGCGATAGCCGCCGTCCTCAAGTTCGACGCCTGCATTGGCATAGGCTTCGAATTTGTCGGTCGGGCGTGCGCTCGTCACAGTGATTGCACCCGCAATTGTGCTCTTGCCGAAGAGGGCGCCCTGCGGGCCCCGGGCGACTTCGACCGATCCGACATCCATGAGGCCGGTTTCGAGGCAGCTCGAGCGGCCGCAATAGACGCCGTCATTGAAGACGCTGACCGAAGAGTCGAAGGCGATGTTGGTGACGCCCGATCCAAGACCGCGAATGCGCACGGCCCAGTTGCCGAACGTCTTCTGAACGGTCAGGTTCGGCACGAAGTTCTGCAGATCGGTCAGGTCGGCGACGTGATAGTCGTCGATGGTTTCGCCCTCAACAACACCGATCGAGATCGGCGCGTCCTGCAGCGTGGTATCCCGTTTGGTCGATTTCACGATCACCGCCTGCAGGCGCCGGTCGCCATCTTCGTTTGTGGTCGTTTCCTGCGCATGCGCGGGCGCGGTCAGGGCGATGACAACCGTCCCGACAAGTGCACCGACAGCGGCGCGGCTGGAAGAGCCATACAGCTTGCGTTTCATAAGTTTTCCTCCCTCAACCGGAGCGGCCGTCCGGCCTGGCGTCAGCATTGTCGCTTCGCCAGAATTTTTCTTGTTTCGAGCAACTTTTTCTAATGCTCACTAAAATACAACATCGGCTACGAAACTTTTGCAAGCCATTTTGTAAAGTTTTTGGACTTTCTATCGCCGCCGTGCTCGCAGGAACACACCCGCGCCTTAGCCTTCCGGCGGGGGAGGCGTCCGGGCCGGACAGGCACCTCCGGTTTTATGGCTTGCTAAAAAAATCTAGAGCCTATTAAATACGTGAGTCTATTCAGAGACATGTGGGCCTGATGGGCCGGGCAGCCGGTCCATGGCTCGCTCACCTGGACGTCCCCCGCCGAGGTTATCAGCATGAACGCACCGGATACATGGCATTTCGACCGCCAGCTTCGACACCAGCTCAAGCGGGATATGCTGCTGAAGGTCGCGGCGCAATGCTTCAATGACAAGGGCACGAGCGGAACCTCGCTCAAGGACGTGGCGCGGCAGTTGGGGATCACGGACGCGGCCGTCTACTACTACGTCAAGAACAAGGAAGAGCTGATCTACCTGTGCTACAGCCGTGCGCTCGACATCGGCGGCGCAGCCCTTGATCGTGCCTTGGACGAGGGCAAGACCAGCCTGGAACGGCTTCAGCACTACATCCGCTACCAGATCGAAGCCGTCTGCGGTGAGGAGGGCCCGGTGGCGATGTTGTCCGAGATTCCGTCGCTTTCGAAAGGGCACAAGGACGAGTTGCTGAAACGGTCGCGGGACCACACGCGCCGCATCACGGCGCTGATCGAAGAAGGCATCGCTGCCGGAGAGATGCAGGCGGACAATGCCGCCATGGTGAGCAATGCAATTCTTGGCGCCGTGAACTGGGTGCCGAAATGGTTCCGGCCCAGCGCGTCGAACTCCGGCGAGGAAGTCGCCAAAGTGTTTGCGAACTCCCTTACCCTTGGCCTCAGGGCCTGAAGCCACAGTACAGGTGCGGACATGAACGAGACAGCCCGATCGCCGCAGGGGCCGCTCGCCGGACTGCGGGTACTGGAACTGGGCCAGCTGATCGCAGGGCCGTTCTGCGCGCAGCTGTTCGGAGACATGGGCGCTGACGTGATCAAGGTCGAGCCGCCGGGGCAGGGCGACCCGCTGCGCACCTGGGGCCGTACGGGATATCCGCTGCTGTGGTCGGTCTGTGCCCGGAACAAGCGCTGCATCACCGCCAATCTGCGCGAGAAGGAAGGCCAGGACATTGTCCGCCAGCTGGTGCGGCAGGCGGATTTCATCATCGAGAACTTCCGCCCCGGCACGATGGAGAAGTGGGGTCTCGGCTACGAAGATCTCAAGAAGGAAAATCCCGGCATCATCATGATCCGGATCTCCGGCTACGGACAGACCGGACCGTATGCGAGCCGGCCGGGTTATGCCTCTGTCGGCGAGGCTATGGGCGGCGTGCGCTACCTGATGGGTGAGCCCGACCGCAAGCCTTCGCGCGCCGGCATATCCCTGGGCGACACGCTTGCCGGCACCTTCGCGACCGTCGGCGCCCTTGCCGCATTGCATCACCGTGAGCGGACGGGTGAGGGGCAGGTGGTCGACGCCGCCATTTATGAATCGATCCTCGCGATCTCGGAATCGCTTGTCCCGGAATACACGATCGAGGGCTACACGCGTGAGCGGTCAGGCTCGTTCCTTCCCGCAATTGCACCGTCCAACATCTATGACGGCTCTGATGGCATGGTGATCATTGCGGCCAATCAGGACACGATCTTTGCGCGCCTCTGCGCCGCAATGGGCCGTCCGGAACTGAAAGACGACCCCCGCTACGCGACGCACGTTGCACGGGGCGAAAACCAGAAGGAACTCGACGACCTCATCAATGCGTGGACGGAAACGCGCACGATTGACGAAGTGGAGCGGACCATGATCGAGCACGCGGTGCCGGTCGGCAAGGTCTATCGCGCGCGCGACATGCTGGAGGACCCGCACTATGCGGCGCGGCACGCGCTCGTCGATCTGGCCAGTGAGCGCTGGGGCTCCATAAAGATGCAGAACGTGTTTCCCAAACTGTCTGCCACGCCGGGTCGCGTGCGCTGGTCGGGACCGGAGACACTCGGCGAACATACCGAGCAGGTGCTCACCGAACTGCTCGATCTGACACCGGAACAGATCGACAAGCTGCGCAAGAGCGGGATCGTCTGAGCTGGCAGCTGCGTTCAGAGCGAGCGCGCAATAATGAGCTTCATCACTTCCGATGCGCCGCCATGGATCGTATCGATCCGGGAGTCGCGGAAAAGCTGCGCGATGGGATACTCGTTCATGTAGCCATAGCCGCCGAACAGTTGCAGGCAGCGGCTGATGCCCGCGATCTCCGCTTCCGTGATCCAGAGTTTCGCCATGGAAGCCGTCACGGCGTCAAGCGCCCCGGCCACCAGTTTGTCGGAACATTGATCGACAAAGGCGCGCCCGACGGTCACCTGCGTCTTGATGTCGGCCAGCGTGAACTGCGTGTTCTGAAGGTCCATGAGCGTTCCGCCGAAGGCCGTGCGCTCGCGGGCATAGTCGATTGTCAGCGTCAGCGCGCGTTCGAGCATGGCAAGGCCCATCGCGGCAATGACGAGCCGCTCCTGCGGGAGCATCTGCATCATCTGGCGGAAGCCATGGCCGGGCACGCCGCCGAGCAGATTGTCCTTCGGGACGCGGACGCCTGAGAAAAATAGCTCGGACGTGTCCTGCGCATCGCGGCCGATCTTGTCCAGATTTCGTCCGCGTTCGAAGCCCTCGGCATTGCCCGGCACGGCGATCAGCGAGACACCTCTTGCGCCGGCTTCGCCCGTGCGGCAGGCGACAATGACGAGGTCTGCCGTCTGGCCGTTCGAAATGAAGGTCTTCTGCCCGTCGATGACCCATTCGTCGCCGTCGAGCCGGGCACGCGTGCGCAGATTGGCGAGATCGGACCCGCCGGACGGCTCGGTCATGGCAATCGCAAGAACGGTATCGCCACTGACGATTCCGGGCAGCCAGGATTGCTTCTGCGCCTCCGTCGCATAGGCGACGAGGTAGGGCGCCGCAATCATGTTGTGAACGGCAACACCCCAGCCCTCGAGGCCGCGTGCGCCCATCTCCTCGATGATGACGCGTTCGTGCCGGAAGTTGCCGCCGAGGCCGCCATATTCAGCCGGCACGGTGACGCCGAGCATGCCGAACGCGCCGGCCTCGCGCCAGAGCGACCGCTCAACGACCTTGTCGGTACTCCACTGGCTCAGCTTTTCGGGCGGGGCGTGCGTGTCGAGGAACCGTGCCACGCTTTCCCGGAACATGGAAAGGTCTTCGTCGGTGAATTCGGCGGCGGAAGGGGGCAGGGTCATGGAGGAAACTTTCATTCAGGAGACGGACGGCAAGCCGGTAGGCGTCAGGTGTCGGTCCCGGCGAACATGTCTCTCAGTTCGCGCCGCAGCACCTTGCCGGTGGCATTGCGGGGGAGCGTCGAGGCTTCGAACATCCGGGTCGGGCACTTATAGTGGGCGAGCTTCTGGCGACAGAGTGCCGTGATGGCTTCGGCGTCGAAGGCTGTGCCGGGTGCCGGGACAATGGCCGCCGCAACGCGCTCGCCCCATTTTTCGTCGGGGATCGAGAAGACGGCCGCTTCTGCAACACCCGGCAGACCGGACAGCACGTTTTCGACTTCGACCGGATAGACGTTCTCGCCGCCTGTGATGATCATGTCCTTCAGGCGGTCGGTCACGGTCAGGAAGCCATCCGCATCGATATGCCCGACATCGCCCGTGTGCAGCCAGCCATCGGCATCGGTAACCGGAACTGCCGGCGCATCCCCGGCCCATTTCACCGCCTGCGGATAGGGCAGGCGCACCAGAATCTCGCCTGTCTCGCCGGCCGGCAGCGTCGTTCCGCCGGTATCCACGACCCGGAGATCGACGCCCGGCCCGGCAATGCCGGTGGCCTGGTTCTTCCGCGGGTCCGGATCTCTGTGAGCGGACGGAGGCAGGTGCGTGATCGGACCGATGCTTTCCGTCAGGCCATAGACCTGTGAGAAATCGCAGCCAAACGTCTCGAGGCAAGCTTTCAGCAGAGAGGGCGCAATGGGCGATGCGCCATAGCCAACCATTTTCAGCTGGCCCCTGGGAATGTTGCGTGTCTCGTTTTCTTTCAGGAGCGTCGACAGAATTGCCGGAACCCACTGGGCATGGGTTGCGCCGAGGAATTCCAGCGCATCGAACATGGCAGCCGGCGTCGCATGCGACAATTGTATCTGCGTCATGCCCCCGGCGAGCCCGTACTGCGTCCACGACCAGCCCGCCGTATGGAAGACTGGCGCTACGATCAGCAGGCGGGACTCCGACGTGAAAGCCATCGTACTGGGCGCAAAGGTCATCCGTTCGGCGCTCTCGCAGGTATAGGCAAGCGCCTTGGGTTCGCCAGTTGTGCCGGACGTGAAGAACAGCGTGCAGAGGTCATCCGGCTCAGAGTGATCCGGAACGGGCAGTGGGGCGTCCGCAATGAACGGATCGAGTTCCGTGGCAGCGTCGATGAATGTGAACCGGCCGGGCACGTGGCCGGCGAACTCCGCATCGCCGATGACCAGGCCGGGGGCGGTGCGCGCGATAATCGCTTCGAGTTCGGATGCCGACAGGCGCCAGTTGAGGCCAACAAGGATAAGCCGCGCGCGGCGCGCCGCCAGAAGCACGACCGGGAATTCGGGGCCGTTCCGGCCGAGCCAGGCCAGCCTGTCGCCGGGGCCCATGCCTTGTTGCTGCAGTGCCGATGCGAGCCGGTCAGCGCGCGCGTCAAGTTCCCGCCAGGACAGGCTTGTCGTGGCCGTCAGAATGGCCGGCGCTTCCGGCTTCGCCGCCGCGAAATGACGGACCCGGTCGGACAGTGTGGTGTCCGGAAAGTTGCCTCCGATCCCCGACCACTCCATTTGCGATGTCATGGCCACCTGCCTCGCTCAGGGCATTTTCCTCAGGGCGTCCTCCCCGACGCCGACCTGATCTGCTTACCGGTCGGAGAGATATTCGTCAAGAATATTGACATAAATTTGCGACAGCCCTATGCACGCCGCAAACATCAGGGAGGCCGGCAGGATGCTCGAACCGGTGCGCATGTTCCTCGCGCAGCACTATCTGCAGCTGAAATTCATCCACCTGACCGCCGTCATGGTGTGGGTGTGGAGCACTTCGGTGGCCTATGCCTTTTATCTCGTTCCGGTGTTCAAGGCATGGCGCCGGAACCCGGAGGACCAGGAAATCATCCGCCTGCGCAACTGGGTGATGGAGCGGTTCGACCAGGGCGCTTCCTATGAGCACATCGCTTTCCCGATTGTCCTGATCACCGGCCCCCTGCTGTTCTGGGTGGGCGGCTACAATGCAAGCGTTGGCTGGCTGATGCTGAAGCTTCTGTTCGTTGTCGGCATCTTCATTCCGATCGAAGTGACTGACTACTATCTCGCGCATTTCGGCGGCGCGAAGCACCGGTATCGCGAAGCGGGCGACGCGCCCGGCTATGAGCGTGCCGTTCAGCGACACTGGTGGTTCCTGCTTCTGTCGAGCCCGGTGATCATGATCACCGCGATGATCGTGCTGTTCCTGGCCATCACCAAGCCGTTCTGAGATCCTGCAAGGAGCCCCCGAAATGACCGACCAACCGAGCTCGATCTCGAACAAAGACGTCTCAGCCGGCATGCCTTTCGACGGCACGCCCCGGAAATATCTGAGGCTCTGCATCCTCGGCAGCGTGGGCCTGCACGCTTATCTCTTTATCGGATACTGGGCGATCCGGAATTTCCTTGCCGGGGAAACCTGGCCGAACGGATGGCTCTGGCCGGTGGTGGCGATTGCGTCCGCCGCCTGGTTCTCCTGGTACAGCTATCGCTGGATCATGCGCCTCGACGCGCAATATGGCCGGGGCAGCGGATGGATCCTCGAATCCGTGACCGTCAAGCTCCCCTGGGAGAAACCGCGCCGGAAATAGGCGCCTCTCTTCCTTGCTGGCGCCTGGCGGACCCGTAAGAGGCGGGTCGGCCGCGTGCGGGTGAACGGCTCAATGCCAGTCCGTTCAGCACATATGCTCGGCCCGGCCCGCTTCGGCTGAGGCGCAATTTCGACCTGCACCCGCGGCGGTTCCCTGCCAGCCCGACGCCGCGGCTGCCGCTTTGGCGCGCGTCGCTCTCTTGCGTTCCAACCCCAGAATTGTGGATTGACGTCCGCTCCGCGATGAATAACACTCACTCATACGAGAATGAGTAAAAGAAGCTCATCACCGGGAGGAAACGAAATGAAGTCCGCAATCCGCAGTGCGTCCCGCACTGCAATTCTGTTTGGTCTGGCAAGCAGCGGGTTCCTGGCCCTGGCCCAGGAGGCGCCGGGCGCGGCCGAGGTGGCCGATACGGTCGATCATGTTCCGGCAAGCGACAATGCGACGGCGGAAAGCGACCGCACGCTCAACAAGGTCGTTGTGACGGGCTCGTATATTCAGGGGACACCGCTGGATGCCGCCCTGCCGGTTGAAGTCTACACGCAGCAGGATCTCGAACTCGAAGGCTCTCCGACGGCGCTCGAATTTGCCAAGAGCCTGACGATTTCGGGCCCGACGACCGGGGAATCCTACTATTTCGGCGGCCCGGCCCTGGTCGGATCGGTGAACTACAATTTGCGCGGCATCGGCGCCGACAAGACGCTGATCCTGCTGAATGGCCGCCGGATGAGCCAGAACACATCCAACATTCCTTCAATCGCGCTGGCACGCACGGAAGTCCTCAAGGACGGGGCGGCCGTGATCTACGGCGCCGACGCCACGGGCGGCGTCGTCAACTTCATCACGCGTGACAATTTCACCGGGTTCGAAACCAATGCGCAGTACAAATATGTCGACGGATCGGATGGCGATTATTCTGTCGGCGTGCTTGGCGGTATCGGCAAGGACAAGGTCAATTTCATGTGGTCGGCGGAGTACGAGCACCGCTCACGACTGCGTGCGATCGACCGTGATTTCACCTGGGATTCCATCGATCCGACGGACCCGAACTATAACCCTGCGCCATGGTCGATCCTCACCAACCTCGCTGGATGGACAGCGCGCGGCGCGTTGCCGACCACGCCGAGTGCCAGTGCCGCGGGCGAGTTCGGCGCACCCGTCGGATTTGCCTCCGACTTCACGCCGGAAAGCTGCGCTGCCGTCGGCGGGCGCTACGACAATGCGTATACCTGTGCCTACAATTACATCCCGTACTACGACCTCGTCTCCAAGAACGACATCTATCGTGGCTACGCCCAGCTGAATGCGGAAGTCACCGACACCATGGACTTCCACATGGACGCCTCCTACGGGCAGGTGACCACGCCGCAGATGTTCGGATCACCGTCGCAGCCGATCATTCGCGGTCCGGCACTGGCGGCGGGCCTGCTGGACCAGTTCTACGTGCCGATCTCAAACCCCTATGCGACCGCCTGGGCGGCGGACCATGGCCTGAGCTATGCCTCCGGTTTCACGCCTGTGATCTATCGCGCTATCGGCCATGGCGGGAACCCCTACATGAGCGATGGCGAGGGCTACGGCGTTGCGGACCGTGTCGACAACCACGTCTTCCGCGTGTCCGCAGCCCTGGACGGCGAACTCGGAGACCTGGCGAGCTTCGCCAAGGGTGTCGGATATGACTTCGCGCTCACCTACAATCATTCCAACGCCTACAATACACACCCGGACATTGTCGGCTACCGCCTGCAGGAGGCCCTGAACGGCTTTGGCGGTCCGAACTGTCATGCAACTGACCTCGACCCGAGCCGCTTCGGCACGCAGAACCCGGCCGCGGCCGGGCAGGGTGACTGCCACTGGTGGAACCCGTTCTCCAGCGCATTCGCCCAAGAGCCGATCCTTGGCCTCTCCAACCCCAATTATGTGCCGGGCAGCGAGAATTCCAAGGAACTCACGCAGTGGCTGTTCGATCCGCGCGCCGTCGAGACGGTGGCGAGCAACTTCACGGCCGATCTCGTTTTCAACGGCACGGCGGGCATCCAGCTTCCAGGCGGAGAGGTTGGCTGGGCACTCGGCGCCCAGTGGCGCCGGACCGACAATCGTGTGAATGTCGACAGTCCGTGGGCGAACGGCACGAATCCATGCCCGTGGCCGGACGGTACAACCAGTGCCAATGGCGATGGTACGCCGAACCTCGAATCCAATCCGCTGCCGACGACCGATCCCAATTTCCGGGGGTGTACGCCGGACGCGCCCGGCCCGTTCGTAATCTTCGTTCCGACCCTGCCGAGCAAGGCGGATCAGGAACAGTACGCCTACTTCGCCGAACTCCAGATCCCTGTTCTGGACAGCCTGAACTTCCAGCTGGCGGCGCGCCATGAGGAGTTCTCCGGCGGTCTCGGGGCAACGGTCTACAAGGTGGCGGGCAAGTGGAATGTCTGGGGCCCGCTGACCCTGCGCGGCTCCTACGGCACCAACTTCCAGACGCCGCCGCTTGGTGTTGTGCCGGGCGCCGTCACCGTCGGGGCGCGGACTTTCACCGTTGCCGGAAACAACTGGCTTGCGGCGAGATTCATCACAGCGTCCAATCTCAATCCTGAAACGGCGACAACCTGGAACCTCGGCACGATCTGGCAAAGCAAGGGCTTCGCCGCGGATCACAACTTCATGCTCATCGTCGACTATTTCGATATCGAGACCAAGGACGCCATTGGCCAGATCGCCGATCCGAACCAGATTGCCAGCCTTGTCTTCAACGGGCCCGGTGGCACGATCACGACCTGCGATCCGACTCAGCAGCCCCTGCTCAACCGCGTCACGTTCAATACGCCCTGCACGGTCGGCATGAGTGCGGTCGGAGCGTTCTCGGCGGTGTCGACGATCTATGGCAACGGCCCGGGGCAGACAACCAACGGGTTCGATATCCAGGCCACCTACGACATGCCGCTGTACACTGGAGACCTGACGCTTGGGCTGACGGCGACGAAGATCACGGAACTGAAAACCGGCCCGACCTCTCTGGATGGCGTGGAAGTCTCGGCCGGCGATGACCGTCTTGGCTACCTGAACTTCGCGACCTTTGCACAGGCGGCGCCTGAGTGGAGGGCGAACTTCAGCGCGAACTACCGGACCGGCCCGCAGAACTTCCGGTTGGGAGTGAACTATGTGTCCGCCGTCCAGGACGAACGTCCGGGGGTCCAGTATGGCGAGAACGGTGAAGACTGGGTCACGGCGGACTTTACCTATCGCTACGAAGTCTCGGACGACCTGTCGTTCACGGCCACGGTGGTGAACATGTTCGACCGTGACCCGCCCAAGGCGCAGGAAGAGTTCGGATACGATCCGTGGACGGCGAACCCGCTCGGGCGTACGATTGAAATCGGCGTCAAGAAATCCTTCTAGGTATCCTCCTCCGATACCGTGGCAGGCGGCCCTGGCCGCCTGCCTTCCTTTTTTTCGCCTTGCAGGGAAGGGCGCGACATGACCGGAAGTTTCCGCCTCAGCCGCAAGGCGCAGTCTTCCGGTGCGAAGGGGGCGCGGAAGTTCGGCTCGGGCGTTCTCGTGATTGCAGTGGCCGTTGCGGCCTGTGCGCAATCGGAGCGGCATTCAGCCGATATGCAGCAAGTGATGCGTCCGGCCGGAGAGGTCGTCTCCGATGGTGAGGCGCCCAATCCTCTGCGAAATGCCTATTTTGGCGATCTTCATCTTCACACGCGCAATTCCTACGATGCTTATCTCTTCAATGTTCGGGCTTCGCCGGACGATGCCTATACCTATGCGAAGGGCGGCACGATCAGGCACCCGCTTGGTTATGACCTCAGGCTGAAGTCCGGCGCGCTGGATTTTCTCGCCGTCACGGATCATGCAGAATATCTCGGCGTGCTGCGGGCAATAGACACGCCAGGTACGGAATATTCGAAGGTTCCCTATGCGAGGAGCCTGTTTTCAAGCGACCGGTCGGAGGTGTTCGACGCGTTCGGACGGTTCGTGACCAGCTTGCGCACGGGGATTGTGCTTCCCGAACTATCTGACCCGTCCGCAACCGGGTCGGCCTGGCAGCAAACCATTGACAGCGCGAGGCGCAACTATGAGCCGGGAAAGTTCACGACCTTCGTCGGCTATGAGTTCACCTCGCTGCCGGGCACGCGCAACTTGCATCGCAATGTGATCTTTGCGAGCGACACGGTGCCACCGATGCCGTTCTCGGCGCTGGATTCGCAGAATCCGGAAGACCTCTGGCGCTGGCTCGATGCGCGGCGAGCGGAGGGCATCGCGTCCTTGGCGATCCCACACAACTCAAATGCGTCCGACGGAACCATGTTCGAGCGCGTGCAATGGGATGGGGAGCCCATCGACCGGGCTTATGCCGAGCTGAGGATGCGAAACGAGCCGCTCGTCGAGATAATCCAGACCAAGGGTCAGTCGGAAACCATGCCGTTCCTGTCGCCGAATGACGAATTCGCCGGGTTCGAAGTCATGGATCTGTACGTTGGCTCCAACAAGCCGGTGACGAAATTCGCGGGCGGCTATGTGCGCGATGCCCTGAAACGCGGCCTGGAAATCGAGAACGACATCGGCACCAATCCGTACAGGCTGGGTATCGTTGCAGGCAGCGACGGTCACAATGCGGCCAGTCCGTATGAAGAGGACAACTACTTCGCCAATCATGGCGTTCTGGATGGCAAGCCGGAACTGCGCGGATCTGTCCTGCCCGCCGGCTACGAGGACTGGAATGCCTATTATGATGATGGCAAGGCACCGCCGCGAATTGTGGGAGCCGGTGGCCTGACCGGCGTCTGGGCAGAACAGAACACGCGCGAATCCCTTATTTCCGCCCTGTTGCGCAAAGAGACATTCGGCACATCCGGCCCCCGCATCCGCGTAAGACTGTTCGCGGGATATGATCTGGGAGCGATCGATCTGGCGACCGATGACGGCGTGCGCGCGGCCTATGCGGACGGCGTGCCCATGGGTGGCGAGCTCATCGTCAGGCCGGGGAAGGTACTGCAATTCGCGGTCATCGCCATGCGCGACGCCCGCTCCGCTCCTCTCCAGCGCGTCCAGATCGTGAAGGGATGGACGGATGCTGCCGGAGTGGCGCAGGAAAAGGTCTATGACGTGGCATGCTCTGATGGAGGGGGGGTCGATCCGGAGACCCAACGCTGCCCCGCCAATGGCGCGACGGTGGACCTCGCCACGTGCGCCTTCCCGGAAGACAAGGGCGACGCGCAGATGCAGGCGGTCTGGACCGATCCCGATTTCGATCAGGCACAGAATGCTTTTTACTATGCGCGAGTGCTCGAGAATCCGACATGCCGCTGGTCGACATGGGATGCCGTGCGTGCTGGCGGGCTGCCCAATCCGAAACTTCCTGCGACCATTCAGGAGCGGGCCTACACGTCGCCGATCTGGCTGACGCCCGCGCGGGCCGGGTGATCCCATGCAGCGCGGGAGCCATCTTTTCCTGCCTGCATTAGCCTCCCGGGACGCTGATTGTCGCTTGCGCCAGGGAGTGCGCTGGGCAGGCCTTGCCAAGGAAAACCGGGTAAGTAAAGATATTCGTTCACGCAAGAATTAAGATTGACACTCCGTAGAATGAGCTCCAATTAGGATGGACCCCGGGGGCGTATGACGAGGCAGCAGGAAATGGAGGGTCCCTTGATCCGTTCCAATAAAATCAACGCGCTGATTGATTGCGCAGCCTGACCTCGACCGGCGCCTGCGTCCCGAAGACCGTGTGCGGCGACACATCGTTTCTCCCATCCCGAATGATCTTCTCAGACCCTGATGCAATCCTACACGCTGACCCTCGACAAATTCCTGGACCATGCCGCGAAATGGTCCGGCAACCGGGAGATCGTTGGTGCGGATATCGAAGGCGCGACCAGCCGAATTGACTATTCAGTCCTTCGCGCACGGAGCAATCATCTCTCCGGTGCGCTCATTGCGCTCGGCCTGGTCTTTGGCGACCGTGTCGGCACGCTCGCCTGGAACACACAGCACCACCTCGAAATGTATTACGCAACAATGGGGGCGGGCCTCGTTTGCCACACGCTGAACCCCCGCTTTGCCGTCGCGCATCTGGCAACCATCATCAATGAGGCCGAAGATCGTATTCTTGCGGTGTCTGCAGACCTTCTATCGTTGCTTCGGGAGCTTCTGCCGCTTTGTCCTTGTGTCGAGCAGGTAATCCTCATGGACGGCGTACCGGCGCGCAGCGTTGCCTTGGATTTACCCGGCATCCGAGTCTGGGCGCTTGAAGCGCTGCTGAAGACGCATGGGAGGCCCACGGAGTGGGGCGCGTTCGCAGAGGAAGCGCCCGCCGGGCTCTGCTACACATCGGGCACGACCGGCAAGCCGAAAGGTGTTCTGTATACGCACCGTTCCAACTACCTGCACACGCTGCGCGCCCTGCAGGCCGATGCCGTCGCGCTGACAGGCGCAGACTCCCTGCTGATTGCCGTGCCGATGTTTCATGCCAATGGCTGGGGTCTGCCCTTTGCCGCGCCGGCAGTCGGGGCGAAGCTCGTCTTACCGGGCCGGCAGGCCGATGGCGCCAGCCTTGCCCGACTCATGCGGGACGAGAAAGTTACGATTGCGGCCGGTGTGCAGACGGTCTGGCTTGGCGTTATCGATCATCTCGACCAGACCGGTGGCGATCTGCCGGATCTGAAGCGGATCCTGATCGGCGGTTCCAAGTGTCCCGACGCGCTGATCCGCAGGATGGAGCAACGCCTGAGCGTCGAGGTTCAGACCAGCTGGGGCATGACGGAGCTCTCGCCCGTCGGCACGATTGCTGCGCCCGGCGACCCGAACGGTACACACGCGTCGGGACGCCCGCCCATGGGACTGGACCTGAAGTTGACCGATGCTGACGGCGCGGCCCTCGACGAACAGCGCGGCGTGGTCGGTCACCTCAAGGTGAAGGGGGCGAGCGTGGTGGACCGCTACTTCAGGGCGGAGACCGATGCGCTGGATGCCGAAGGATATTTCGACACCGGTGATCTCGCGAGCATCGATGAGGCGGGCAATCTGACCATCTGCGGCCGCTCAAAAGACCTCATCAAGTCCGGCGGAGAATGGATCAACCCGGCCGAGATCGAGGACATTGTCGGCGACCAGCCTGGTGTCGGTCTGGTTGCCGTGATCGGCCGGGAAGACGCGAAATGGGGTGAGCGCCCGGTGCTTGTTGTCGAGCCGCAGGCGGGAATAGAGCTGAATGCGCAGGCCCTGCTCAATTCGCTTCGCAGCAGGGTCGCAGATTGGTGGATTCCCGACCAGGTCGTGCAAGTGGGCGCGATGCCGCTGGCGGCGACTGGCAAGATTGATAAGAATCAGCTGAGAGCCGATTACGAACAGGGTCTGATTCCCACCATGGGGGTGGATGGTTGACGGACGTGAAACGCCCGACTTACCCTGAACAAGGAAGGGATGGCGCGATGTCGAACACAGCAAGCAAGCGACCACGCCGGACCAAGGCAGAGCAGCGCGCAGAAAGCATCGAGCAGATTCTCGATGCCGCGGAGTACCTGTTTTCCCGGAGTGGTCTGCACGGGGTTACGCTACGTGACGTAGCCAAGCGCGTCGGCATCCATACGACGTTGGTGCACTATTATTTCGAAGATAAGCAGCACCTGTTCGAAGCTGTTTTCGCCCGGCGTGCCGGTGTTACCAGCGGCCGGCGGATGGAAGCGCTCAGCAAGTATGAGGAAGAGGCGGGCGATTCGCCGACCGTCGAAGGTGCCCTGCACGCCTTTCTCGATACGGACCTAGAACTTTACCACGAGGGCGGCGAACACTGGATGAACTATGCGGCGTTCTGCGCCCGCGTCAGCAACACGCCGGAAGGGGCTGAGCTGATGGACGTTCACTTCGATCCGGTGGTCCTGAAGTTGGTCAGCATCCTGAAGCGTGCGCTGCCCGACTATGCGGAAGAGGATATCTTCTGGGGATATCACTTCGTGACAGGCTCGCTGATGAACACCCTAGCGCGGACGGGCCGCATCGACCGCCTGTCAGGAGGCGTCTGCCGTTCGGACGACTTTCCCGCCGTCAAGAAACGCATAGCGCGCTTCATGGCGGCAGGCTTCCTTGCCTTGAAAGACTAGAGCTTCAGGGGCAGTCGCCGTCGACGGGCTCCAAAGGTGGCGAGACAAGCCCCGTGTTCCAGTTCCAGGGATAATTGCCACTCTGCTTGCGCCGGCACATTGCCGTTTCGTGCAGTTCGTACATGCCAGGGAACACACGCTCCGACGGATGCGGCGCATCGGTGAAATGCATGTAGGCTGCCGTGCCATCATAGGTGGGCCAGTCCGGTTCGCCAGCCGCCACCGGATGGCCGGTAGCCGCAAAACTGGTCCAGTAGCCGACCATTGCATCGGACAGTGCGTGTTCCTCCGATGTGTCCGGAATTTTGGGCCAGTTTGGAGGTGTGCGATCGAGCGTGCCGAACATGAAAGGCAGTTCGCTGGCATGGAACGCGTGCAGGCCGGCATCCTCCGCACTCGGATAGGCATGGTCGAAGAGGTAGAGGAAGGCGCGTTCTCCGATGGCGGTCTGCTTTAGGGCAACACGCTCCGAGGTCCAGCCATAAAGCGCGTCCCGCGTATTTGCGATAATACTCTCTTCAAGGTCCGTGGCCGGATAGAGGCGCAGATATTCTTCCGCGAGGTCGAAATATTTTTCGCGGATCGTCGCTTCATAGTCGGCCGCTGAGGCGGGCACTTGCGGCGCGAGCGCTCTCAGGGAACGGATCTCTCCGGCATTGAAGCCGATCAGGACCGGGACGTGCGCCTGCTCTCCGGCGTCGAAAATGTCGACCATCTGCCCGGGCAGGACTCTTCCGTCTTCCGTCCCGAGCGGCACGAAATGCGCAGCGCTTGCCGCGTCGTAGACTTCCTTTGCGCCCATGGCGCGCAGGCCCTCTATCCCCAAGACGCCAAGTTGCTTCTCAAGCTGAAGGCCTGCCGATTCTGCTGAAGGCACGCCATAGCTGGTCTTCTTCAGGTCGGCCAGGGACACCATGTAGGCACTTTGCGCGATGGCCTTGGCGAACAGGCCCTTCGCCAGCGGAGAGGACAGGAGGTAGAGCACGCTCAGCCCGCCGGCCGATTCGCCGGCGATCGTGACATTGTCCGGGTCGCCGCCAAACGCGCCGATATTCTGCTGCACCCATTTGAGTGCCTCGATCTGGTCGAGCAGACCGTAATTGCCCGACACGCCCATCGGGGACTCGGCGCTGAGCGCAGGGTGCGCCAGGTAGCCGAGTACGCCGAGCCGGTAATTGATGGAAACGACGACGACACCGCGTTCGGCCAATGCCGTGCCGTCATAAAGCGTCTCCTCGCTTGATCCCGTTCGCAGCGCGCCACCATGGATCCAGACAATCACAGGCGCCTTGCGAGCATCCGTCGGTGCCCACACGTTCAGTGTCAGGCAATCCTCGCTCATTACGCCGATGTCTTGGGCGTAGATGCTGTTCGAGCGCGTGTCGGGCTGGATGCAGGCTGGTCCGAACTGTGTTGCATCGCGCAGACCGTCCCAGGATGCGGGCGGCTGGGGAGCCGTCCAGCGGGCCATGCCGATGGGCGGCGCGGCATAGGGGATGCCCTCGAAAATGTTCAGTCCGTTTGCGGAAATTCCCGAGAGTTGTCCGCTCGCAATGGTAACGACCGGTGCTGTGGGGGCGGCCGCGGTGGGAACGGGCGCACCGGATCCGGTGCAGGCTGTGACAGCGAGACAGGCCGCAGCGACTGCGCGTGAGACCAGGCGTCGGAACGGTCTCACAGCTTTGTCTCCTCAGCTGACTGGCTTTCCTTCCTGAACAGGCGTGCCAGCCACAGGAACAGGACAATCGCCACGACATAGAATGGGACGAGCGTGTAGAGCGCGATCTGCAGCGAATTGTGCGGATGTGCCGCGCGGAAATAGTCGCTGGCCGCGCCGACATAGGTGGGGCCGAGGCCGAGGCCGATAAAATTCATCACCAGCAACAGCAGGGCGCCCGACATCACACGCTGGTCCGGGCGGACTTCTTCCTGAACCAGCGCCACGGAGGAGGAGAGATAGAAATAGTTGAGGAAAGTCGGGCCAATCAGGAACAGGGTCGCAAGCTGCCATGACGGCGCCCAGACAAAAGCGATGTAGAAGGGAATGGCCAGCGCCAGCGAGGCTGCAGGGATCAGCGCATAGGCCTGCTTCGAGCGCTTGGTGTAAATGTCGATGACCCGGCCCGACACGAATATTCCGGCACTCATGCCGATGCCGACGACCAAGGCGTACCAGACAGCAACCTCACTGAGCGTCATGCCCTTTTCGCGCATCAGGAAAAGCGTCGTGAAATTGCCGAGCCCGTAAGTGATGAACTGGGTCGCCCCGCTGCCAAGTGCGGCGAGCACCAGCGTCGGGCGGTAGAAGAACATGATGAGTGTCGGCCAGAACCCGGTCTTTCCGGAGACGGCATCTGCCTGGACCGGGTCGAGCGCGCCGCGCGCCGGTTCGCGGACGGCGGCGACAATCAGCAGGGCCGCGGCGAGCCCGACGCCGCCGAGGATCAGGAAGGCAAGGCGCCAGCTGAAGGCGGCGGCTATCGCGGCGCCGAACGCGATACCCAGCGCCGCGCCGATGGGCGGGCCGAGATTGTAGATGCCGAGCGCGGTGCCGCGCCGGCCGGGCGGGAAGTAGTCGGATATGATGGCATAGGAGGGTGGCACGCCCCCCGCTTCGCCGAAGCCGACCGTCATCCTCGCGACGACCAGCTGCGGATAGGTACGTGCGAGGCCGCAGGCCATGGTCGCAGCGCTCCAGATGGCGCAGGCGACGGTCAGCACCGCCACGCGATTGGTCTTGTCGGCCAGCCACCCCACCGGGATGGCGATGAAGCAATAGAAGAAAGCGAAGTACAGCCCGCCAATGAGGCCGAGCTGGCTGTCGGAGATGTGGAGCGTATCCTGGATGGGCTTGGCAAGGATCGACAGGAGCTGCCGGTCGAGAAAGTTCAGGACGTAGACGAAGCAGAGCACGGCCAGCACGATCCAGGCGCGTGCGCCCGGCCGCGCCGGTGACGCGGCCGCGGCGGGAAAGGCGGAAGCAGGCGGGGCGGCATCCTGTGCGGTCATCGTTCAATGCCCCGCCGGGCAGCCGCCGGTACCTCGTTCCACCGCGCCAGCGGGTGGGGATGCCCCGGTGTGCGCGATATTGCACACACGAACCGCGAGTTGTGCATCGGTTTCATCCTCCCAGGAGTCGTGTCGATCTGACGTCGACTTGCTGCCGGCACCTTGCCTTCATCCGCGGGGCGCCGTCAACACTCACTATAATGTGGATGAATATTATTCGAGCCGCCGAACCCGTGCTGCGCGTGCGGGCGCCGGCGGGCGATACAGGCCTGGGACGGGGAATCAGACGGGCTTGTGCGCGAGGATCAGCGTGGGGCAGACGGTGCCGGCTTCGACCATGGCGGAGAGGTTTGCGACCTTCTCCCGTGCATCCTGTCCCATGACGAGGTGAACGCCCAGCGGGGAGCTGCCGCCACCAGCGGCCATGCGCGCCCGGGCCTGTTCGAAAAATGCCAGCGCAGTATCCCGCATCGAAACGGCGGCATCGGGGGAGAGGCCTGCCGCCGCGAGACTGGCCGCATAATCGGCGGGCGTGGCGACGAAAGACATGGTCTGGTCCCGCGCCCACGGCACCGGAAACCGCAGTGGTTCTTCCCCGGTACGCATGACGTCATAGATTGCTGCGATGCCGCCGGGTTTCAGGACGCGCGCGATTTCAGCCGCAAGCCGGTCCTTGTCGGCGATGTTCATGCCGACATGCAGCATGGTCACACGGTCAAACCGGTCAGTCCCGAGCGGTATGTCCGTCGCATCAGCGACAGAGAGCATGATACGATTGCCAAGCCCGAGGTCCGCATTCAGCTGGTTTCCGACGTCCACGAACTCAGGCGTCAGGTCGATCCCGGTCACTTGACAGCCATACCGGGTGGCGAGGAAACGAGCGGTCCCGCCAATTCCGCAGCCGATGTCCAGAACCTGGCAATCCGGCCCCGGTATGACCCGGTCTGCTAGGGCCTCCGTCGCGGTCCGACCGCCGATATGGAACTCGTCGACGCCGCCCAGGAGGTCGACATCGCTGGCGTCCGATTTCGTCCGGGCCGCCTTCAGCCCGGCCCGAATCGCCTGCAACAGGTTCCCGCTCGAATAGTGCCCGGTAATTCCGGTCTGACTGGACTGCATCCTGGCTTCCTTCCGTGTCCGGCGTTGTGCGGCCGCCCTCAAAAAATCATGTTTATGTGGCATCCGGCAGGGGACAATTTCAAACCCTTGTTAACGGTTTTGCGGCAGCTTGCAGATGTTAACGGGCGGCGCAAAAGGATTAACCTCATGATGAGATCTGCAATTCTGGCGATGGCCGGGTTTCTGCTGGCGGGCCCTTCGTTCGCAGCAGGCCTGTCTGCCGAGCAGGTGATCGAGCGGATGATCGTGACGGAATCCGAAGACGGATCGACGGAAGTGGAGCTGGTTCCGGCGGAGACGGTCACACCTGGCGACGAACTGGTCTACTCGCTGAACTTCCGGAATGACGGCGTGGAGTCCGCTGAAAACGTCGTGCTCACCGTGCCGGTGCCGCCGGAAGTGAACTATGTCGAGAACTCCGCATCGACCGACGACGCCGTCGTCGCCTTCTCTGCTGACGGCGGAAAATCCTTCTCACCGCGCGGTGACCTCGAAGTCGTTGTCGACGGCGAAAAGCGCGCCGCGCTGGCAGGTGAGATCACCCACGTCCGTTGGACCTTTCGCGACAAAATCAATCCGGGCTCCTCCGGGACGCTCGAGTTCCACGCTGTCCTGAAATAGCCATATCTGCAGTTTTTTCTGCAGGATGCGGCGGCGTACAGGCGTCGCTGGCAACCAATCGGTAACCTTAATATGCACCGGCCATTTTAGGCTGAATTTAAGCTATTTGCGGCATTGTCCGGACTGTCGAACAGACAAAGATGGATAATAAAATGCCGACCAACTTCAGAATGCGTATCGCCGCATTGCTGGCCTGTGCAGTAGCGCTGGCCGGAAATGCAATGGCACAGCGCACCGATGCCGGCACAACTGTGAGCAACACCTTCACACTCAATTATGAGGTGTCGGGAACGGCTCAGCCCCAGATTGACAATACGGCATCGCCCACAGTCTTCACCGTCGACCGCCTGGTCGACCTGACAATCACGACACTGGACGCAACCCAGAACGTTGCGCCCAACTCGACCGGGAATACGATCCGCTACCGGCTCACCAACCTCGGCAACGACAATCAGGCCTACGACCTGAGTGTCTCGACCGCGGGCAGCACCTATACGCCCGGAAGCGTGACGATCACCTATTTCATCGACGAGGACAGTTCAGGCACGCTCAACGGCTCTGAATCCCTCCAGACGTACACGTCGGGAAATCCGACCATCGACATCGCGCCGGACGCGGAAGTTGTCGTGATCGTCTCGAGCTCGGTTCCTGCGGGGACGGCGGATGGTGAGAGCGCAACGCTGACCCTGGTCGCCGACACACTCTTCCCGGTGACGTCCGTTGATGTGACCTGTACGCCGTCGACCTGTACGGCGGGCGACCCGGTGGTGGGCGACTCCGATGGCAATGATCTCGTGAATGCCGCCGAGAGTGTCCTGGCCGATGGTGCCGGTGTGACCGACAGTGCCAATGCCGGTGATTATTCGGCGAGCGGCGTGCTGAACGTGCTTGCCCCGACGCTGGCTGCGTCCAAGACCGTGGTCGTGTTTGACACCGATCCGGGGTCCGATGCGGCCTGCTCGGCCCTGACGTCCGCGGCGGTGGGTGACCAGTATTCGGTTCCGGGCGCCTGCGTGCAGTACGTCATCTCCGTGGCGAACACCGGAAACGGCACTGCGAGCAATCTCAGCATATCGGACCGTCTGCCGGGGGAAGTCCGCTTCCTGAAGGCGGAACTCGACACTTCCAGCTCCACCGGGTTCGACGACTATTCGGGAACGGCCGGCACCGGTCCCGTCCTGACCGCCCCGTCGGCTGCGGAGGACTGTGATGGGTCCAGCAACTGCCTGGTGAGCCTCTCCGACGCGATCCTTTCGCCCAGTGAGAATGGCCAGATCCGCATCTGGGCACTCGTCCGCTAACCCTCCGACTACCGACCAAACCAGAGAGCCCCGGACCGTTATCACGGTCCGGGGTTTTCTTCATAGACCCATGAAATTTATCGGAATTTTCCGCTTTCTCTTTGCGGCCCGGAAACCATAACGCGCGATACTGAGCAGGCAGGAAAAGGACAGCTCCACGGGGCAGAATCCTGCCGGCCGACCGCACAAGAAGCGCGGCAGCCGACCTAGCAAGGTGATGGAGAAGTCGGGTCGATGGCTGTCGCGAGGACAGTTGGAGGGTACATTGCACAGGCAGGGATTTGCCTCCTGCTTGCCTGTGCCTGGCTGCTCCTGTCGCTCCCCGCCTCGGCCGAACTTGGCGAACGCGTCTCCAATATCGCAACCATCCACTATGAGACCGACGGCAAGAGCCTGACCTTCGACACGAACGAAGCGGCGTTCACCGTCGAAGCCCGCCATACGCCGTCAACGATCGAATTCTTCCGCTATGCACCGGGCGCACCGGATGCCGTCCCGGTCCGCATCAACGGTTCGGACTATCTCGTGCCGGGCACCGGCGGGACGTTCCAGCCGGTCGGGCCGGCGGTCACGAGCGGCGGCGTTGTGGTCGATACCAGCCGGGACGTACCGCTCGTGCCGACAGCGTATTACCTGCCGTCCGAACTCAGCTTCGTGCGGGTGGAGGATCGGGGACAGAACGGAAATCCAAACCGGATCGAAACCGTCACCGCGACGATCACCTCATCCGGCGCCGTTGTCGTGCAGTCTTCAGGCACAAAGAGCCCCCAGTCGGCTGCGCCTGCGGGAGGCGGAGACGAGATCACACTCCGACTATACGAGGAGGGACCGGATTCCGGGGTCTTCTGGGCCTATGTGCCCACGTCCCCCAGTCCGACGCCCAGGGATGATTCCGTCCTGACCACGCCGCCCGATGGGCGGCTTCAAGCTGTTTATGTGGACCCCTTCGATTCGACCGAGGTTTCGGTCGATACGGCGGGCGTGGCGCACAATGGCCGCGTCTTCGACGGCCTGACCGGTGCACCGGTCAATGGCGCAAGGGTCACCCTGGTGAATGCGACGACCGGTCAGACCGTCAGTCTGACCGGGTCCGACGGCGTTTCGGCATATCCGTCCACGCTGATCACCGGGACGAGTGCCCGGGATGCGTCGGGCCGCGTCTACGAAATGGGCGAGGGCGAGTTCCAGTTCCCGTCCGTGCCGCCCGGAACCTATCGCCTCGTCGTCGAGCCGCCGGAAGGCTACATGGTGCCTTCGTCCCGCACCGATGCTGAACTCGCCGAGCTGCCCGGGGCGCCGTTTGTCATCGTCGACGCATCGCGTGGCGGGAATTACCAGCAACCAAATACGGGTCCGCTGTCGGTCGACGTCCCGCTCGATCCGACGGGCCAGCTGACGGTTTCGAAGACCGTGCTTGCGACGACGGCGTCGGTCGGCGATGCGATCGGCTACCAGATCGACGTGTCCAACCGGGATGAGTATCCGGCTGTTGTCGATCTGGTCGATCTGATGCCGCGGGGACTGCGCTACGTGCCGGGTTCGGCCCGCCGTGACGGGGCGGCCGTCGACAGCAGCGGTGTTGATACGGCCGGCCACACGCTGCGCATCCGTTCCGGTTTCCTGCGTCCCGGAGAGTCGGCGCGGATTACCTATGTGGCGATCGTCACGCCGGACGTGCGGCTGGGCGAGGCGGTCAATCGGATCCAGGCTGTGGATTCGCTCGGCCGCCCGTCATCCAATGCCGCCACTGCATCCGTCGAGATCACGGAAGACCTGCTGCGTTCGCGCCTGACGATCATCGGCCGCGTCCACGAGGATTCCTGCACGGCGGAAGACGGGCCGGGCATTGCCGGGGTCCGCCTCTACATGGAAACGGGCGACTATGTCGTCACCGATGAGGATGGCCTCTACCACTTCGAAGCGGTCCGGCCGGGTTCGCATGTGGTCCAGCTGGACACGGTGACGGTGCCGGATGGCTACGAACCCGTTCTCTGCCACGACATGACGCGCAGTGCCGGCGCGGCGACCTCGCAGTTCGTCGATGCGCGTGGCGGTTCGGTCTGGCGCGCGGATTTCAGCCTGCGGAAGAAGGCCGGCGCTGAAGGGGCCCGGAAGGCCGACGGAACCGGCACCGAGGCGGCGGATCCGTTTGGCAAGGACTGGCTGGAAACGGCCGACCCGACGCCCCGCTGGCTGTACCCGGAAACATCGAAATCGCCGTCCTCGCAGAGCGTCGACGCCGGTATCATCCACCCGAAGCGCTACTCGGTCGAGCTGACGCTGAATGGCGAACCGGTGCCCGGCGTGAACTTCACCGGCCTCGAAGCGGCCAAGGACGGTCCGGCTGAAATCAGCCGCTGGCGCGGCATCGACATCGAGGAAGGCGCGAACAAGTTCCGCGCCCGCGTGCTCGATGAACACGGCAATGAAGTGAAGGTGCTCGAAGAGACGGTCTGGTATGTCGCCGATGTGCAGCGGGCACGCCTGGTCGCGGACCAGTCCGTGCTCGTCGCCGACGGCCAGCACATGCCGGTGATTGCCATCCGGCTGGAAAACGCCGCCGGCCGCCCGGTTCACAAGGGCCGCGTCGTCAAGGTCGAGGTCGACGATCCCTATTCGCTGCGCAGCGTCGAGCAGTTCGAGCGCGAGAATGCCGTCAGTGCGCTCACGGTGAATGCCGGCGTGCGGGCGGGGGAGGACGGCGTGGCGCGGGTCGAACTCGATCCGACCATGCAGACCGGCCGTGTCCGCCTGCGCGTGCACATGGATGACGGCCGCGTCGAAGAGATCGAGGCCTGGCTGGAACCGGAAAAGCGCGACTGGATCGTCGTCGGCCTTGCCGAGGGGATGGCCGGGCTGGAACAGCTGGACGGCACGGCCGGTTCCGGCAGCGACCTCGTCCGGGATGGCCGGGTGGCGCTGTTCGCCAAGGGCATGGTGAAGGGCGACTGGCTGATGACGCTCGCCATCGATACGGCCAAGCGCCGCGGCGAGACGGACACCGGCATCTTCGACAGCCATATCGATCCGAACGCATACTATACGCTGTATGGTGACCAGACCTGGCAGTATTCCGACGCCGAAAGCAGCTACCCGCTCTATGTGAAACTGGAGCGCGGCACGACACAGCTCCTGTTCGGCGACTACCAGACCGACCTCACCGATACCAAGCTCGGGCTCTATTCCCGCCGGCTGTCGGGGGTCAAAGGTGTCTATGAAGGCCGCAACCTAGGCGTCACCGGGTTTGCCTCTGAAACCAGCCAGGACTTCGTCAAGGACGAGATTGCGGCCGATGGAACGTCCGGGCCTTACCGGCTCAGTGTTGCGCCGATTGTACGCAATTCCGAACAGGTCACGCTGGAGACGCGCGACCGGGTGCGCCCGGATGTCATCGTCAGCCGGCAGAGCTTCGTCCGCTATGTCGACTACGACATCGATGTGCTGAGCGGCGAGATCGTCTTCCGCCATCCGGTGGCGGCAACCGACCTCGCCTTCAATCCGAATGTCATCGTCGTCAACTTCGAAGCCGCTGCCGATGCAGAGCGCGCACTGGTTGCCGGCGGCCGGGTTGCGGTACGCACGGCCGACCGGAAATACGAGGCCGGCATAACGCAGCTGCATGAGGACAGGAAGAATGCCGACCTGTCGGCTGCCGACGTGACCGTGCGCCTCGACGATGTGACGGAACTTCGCGCCGAGGCCGCCACGTCGTCCAGGGACGACGGAACGGGCTCGGAGCGCGCGAATGCCTACCTGGTGGAGCTCGAGCGGCAGGGTGAGGCGGTCACCGTCAACGGCTACTATCAGGAACAGCAGGCCGGCTTCGGCTTCGGCCAGCAGGGATCGGCAAGCGATTCGATCCGCCGGATCGGCGCCGAAGGCCGCTATCTTCTCGGCGATGCAGCCGAGCGCAGCAGCGCCGATGCGCGCGCCGTCGAAGGTCAGGCCTATCGAGAGGAAAGCCTCAGCACCGGTGCCGCGCGGGACGTCATCGAGGCGGCGCTAATGCGTGGCGATGACCTGCAGGGCTGGTCACTGGGCCTGAAGGGCGTCCGCGAAACCTATGCGACAGGGGAGGAGCGCAGCTCCATGCTGGCGACCGGATCGGTCCGCCGGAATTTTGCCGAGCACGGGCTGAGCATTGCCTTGTCGCATGAGCAGCCGCTGGGCGCGACGGACGACGAAGCGACCCTGTTCCCGCAGCGCACGCAGCTCAGCGCCGACAAGGTGCTGACCCACAAGGTCACGCTCAATGTCCGCCACGAAATGAACAATGGCGCAAATGCGTCGGGCGACATGACCCTGGTGGGTCTGACGATGCGGCCGTGGGATGGGGCAGAGGCCCGTGTCTCGGCCGATTCGATCACGCAGGATTCGGCCCGCCGGCTTGGCGCCACGGTCGGTCTCGACCAGACTGTCCGCCTGACGAAACACTGGTCGGTGTCGCTGGGCACCGCACGCCGCGCGCATATCGACGGCGGAGACCAGCCTCTCGACGTGACGCCGGATTCGACCCTGTCGGCCTTCAAGGACGGCACGCGTGACACCCCGGCGGCGTCCGAAGCCTACACGTCCGGCTATGCCGGCGCCGGCTACCGGTCCGATACGACGGCCGGGTCGGTCCGCGCCGAACTCCGCGATGCCGAAAGCGGCAAGCGCTGGACCATGGCGGCGGGCGCCGCCCGCGAGGCCAGCGAGACGCTTTCGTTCGGCCTTGCCGCCCGCGCAATGGATGAGACACGCAACGGCGCGCCGGATGAAACGAGTGCCGAGATGCGCCTCGGAGCGGCCTACCGCCCGCGTGCCTATGGCGTGACCGTGTACAACCGCCTCGACGTGAAGCAGAGCCGGGTGCAGACGGTGCAGGACGTTGCCAAGGTGGTGAACAATCTCGGTGTCAACTGGACGCCGAAGGCGAAGACGCAGGTGTCGGTGAACTGGGGTGTGAAGTACCAGGAGGGCGACATCGCCGGCGTGCGCGTGTCCGGCGTCACCCAGCTTCTGGGAACCGAAGTGCGCCGCGATATCTCCAGCCGCTGGGACGTCGGCATTGCCGCATCCGCCCTGGTTGAGCAAAAGACCGGTACCATGCAGTATGCGGTGGGTCCAACAGTCGGATTCAGCCCGGCCGAAAACATGTGGCTGAGCGTCGGATACAATATCAGCGGATTTGAAGACCGGGACTTCGAGGCGGCTGAATATGCCCGCAAGGGCGCATATATTAAGTTGCGCGTAAAGTTTGACCAGCACACTGCGGCAGGCTTGTTGAAGAGGATTTCACCGGCACGCGACTGATGGGGGGATCATCAGCATTCGTGAGCAGGCTGGCCAGGGCCGCATCCGGCATTCTGGCTGCACTGCTGTTGCCTGCCGGCCTTGCGGCAGCGCAGACGCTGTACACCTATAATGACACGCCGGGCTCCTATCCAACCGTCAGCGAGTCGGCGACATCCTGTTCCTCGCCGCTGCAGCGGACATTCTCGGTCGGCACCAACTACATCGTCACCGACGTCGATGTCGGTGCCCTGCTGGACCACACCTATCGCGGCGATATCGTGCTGCAGCTGCGCTCCCCGGCCGGCACTTCGGTTACCTTCGTCACAGGATCCGGGTCACTGGG
>JACKIK010000002.1 GCA_020638455.1 Hyphomonas sp.
CGTAAGCTTTGGAAACCTCTTGGTACGGCAATTCCATATTAGCCTGCTTTCAAGTTCGTCGCTGAATGATTGATTGCGTCGGCCATCGGGTTGTCACCAACGAGATTTCCAACGTGTTTCCCCCACAAGTTCATAGCCCGACGGATTTCATCAACATTGTTGCCCACATCATAGCGACTCTGCATCGACCGGTCCGGTGCGTGGTTGATACATGCTTCAGCAATTGTTGGGGAAACCCCCAGCTCGCGTACCA
This sequence comes from Hyphomonas sp., assembly GCA_020638455.1. Taxonomy (GTDB): domain Bacteria; phylum Pseudomonadota; class Alphaproteobacteria; order Caulobacterales; family Hyphomonadaceae; genus Hyphomonas. The sequence goes on from JACKIK010000002.1 coordinate 254, forward strand.
TAAGCGTGCGCCCAAGGCGACGGCAGTCATATAGCTGTACGCCCTCAACCGGACAGGATTCTGCGTTTTCCTTCGATTGTTTCACGAGCTTGTTTCGGACGCGTATCCAACGCTGCTTAGGTCCATCGTGACGAATGTGGTCGTCATTGACCTGGTTCGGGAACACCCAGGCTTGGTTGTGTTTTGCCAGGGCTTCGAGAAACAGCGCAGCGGCGAGAGGGGACAGGGGGACTTCATAGGTCTCGTTCGTTTTTGTCTGGCTTGCCGGTATTCGCCACGTCTCTTGTCCCGGCGTCCAATCGAACTGTTCGCGCCGGGCCGCGACGATTTCTGCGGGCCGTTGAAGGGTCACTGCGTGCAACATGATTGCGAGAGCAGATGTCCAGCTGTTGCGATCCTCGTCACGCCCCATGTTGGACCTCAACGAATTCCACATGAGTTTCAGGGCTTCTTCTGGCATTTGGGGGCGCTTGTCCGGTGTGTCCCGGAAAAGCTTGCGGAAAGACGCCGGATTCACCTCGACGAGTTCTTCTTCGATGGCCCAGTTGAATACTGCCCGGATAACGCCCTGACACTCATTGGCGAGCCTTGCGCCGGGATTGCTCCCTTCCTGGGCCCGCGGATGTTTTGCCGCTTCAGCTTGAATTTGCCTGACCAGTTCCCGGACACGAGGTCTGGTAATCTTTCTGAACGGCACTTCGCCCAGTTGAGGCAAAATATGAACTCGCAGCAGTCTCTCCCGTTCATCATAGGTGCGTTGTTTGATGCTGGGAGGAGACTTCTCCGGGGAGGCCATGAAGCGGTTCGCCAGGGCGGCAAACGTCGCAGCGGCTTCCCGTTTTGCCTCCTCCTTCTTTGCCCGGCGGCGGGCGACCGGGTCGGCGTCTCCCAGCGCCATACGGCCCAGTTCTTTCGTCGCCAGAGCGCGGGCGATCTCGGGGGAACCATCATCCACTGAAATGAGCTTGGCGTCTGTCTTGCCGCCGTCCGGTTTCACGATCTGGAGCTTGTAGGCCGCACTGCCGTTCGGTGTGATCGCAAGAAAGAGTCTCGGCACTTCGGTATCCCAGTGGCGCTCTTTTTTTGTTCCGCCGTGCGCTCTGATCAGGCGCTGAACGTTCGTCTGAGTGAGTTTGAGCCTGTTGATAGCCATGTCCGTCTCGTGTCCTTCGGGTCTGAAGACGGTGGCTTTCAAGCTATGTGCCATTCCTGAGCCACCAATAAGCCACCTCGGAACGTCGGATTCTGTCCGTTTTTGTCCGATATAGCCCAAGAGCGACCAGATACGGCGCGCGCTTGTGGGGCTTGAATTTACAGGATTATTCCCAACAAATTCAGGTTCTTAAGCCTGAGGAGGGGATGGTCGGAGCGATAGGATTCGAACCTACGACCCTCTGGTCCCAAACCAGATGCGCTACCAGACTGCGCTACGCTCCGGAGTCCCGGTGTAATGATCGCGCGGGTGGGTGCAAGCCCTTTTCGCGGTTGCGAACAGCGCTCAGCGCTTCTTGCGGACCGGCCGCATCAGGCCTTCCTGCGCCACACTGGCCACCAGGCGGCCGTCCTGGGTGAAGATGGAGCCGCGATTGAAGCTGCGCGCGCCGCCGGCATAGGGGCTGTCCATCGTATAGAGGTGCCACTCATCGAACTTGATCGGGGCGTGGAACCACATGGCATGGTCGAGGCTGGCGGACATGACTTCGCCGGTCATCCAGGAAACGCCATGCGGCCGGTTGCCGGTGCCGAGCAGCGACATGTCGCTGGCATAAGCCATCAGGCAATGATGCAGCCAGGGGGCCTCGTCGATGGGGCGCGCGACGCGGAACCAGAGATGGTGCAGGTCGCTCGCCTTTTCGGGCTTCAGCGGGTCGAGCGGCTCGATTTCGCGGATTTCGACCGGGCGAGGACGCAGGAAGTGGCCGCGATGGCGCTCGGGCAGGCGCTCAGCGAAGCTCTTGCGCCATTCGACGCGGTCGCCCAGCGTGTCGGGGCCGGGCACGTCCGGCATGGCGTGCTGGTGGTGCCAGCCATCTTCCTTGACGTGGAAGCTGGCGGCGAGGTTGAAGATCTGCTTGCCGTGCTGGATGGCGACGACACGGCGGGTGGTGAAGCTGCCGCCGTCACGGGCGTGGTCGACCTGGTAGATGATCGGAACGGACGGGTCGCCGGGGCGGATGAAATAGGCGTGCAGGGAGTGACACGGCCGGTCTTCCGGCACGGTACGGTAGGCGGCGACCAGCGATTGCGCGATGACCTGGCCACCGAAAACGCGCTGGCTTTCCTCTTCATCCGGGCTCTGGCCGCGGAAAAGGTCGTGTTCAAGCCGCTCGATGTCGAGCAGGGCCAGCAGATCGCCGACGGGGTCCACCATGTTCAGCCTCCCATTGTGCAATGCAGCAGCTAGCAGACCCCGCCGCGCCTGCAAAGCCTGCGGGTGCCTGAGCACGGTCTGTGAAATTTCACCGATCGCCGAACGCCGGCATTCACCTTAACGGCGTAGGCTGCACCGCAGATACCAGTCTTTGCGGTGAGGTGGTTACGAATGAGCGCGCTGTCGGTTTTGCAGCAGGACCTGAAGTTCCTTGTCGGGGGTGTGAAGGTGCTCGCCTGGACCAGGGATGTGACCCCGGACAGCGCTGTTCTGGTGCCGGACGATGTCGAAGCGGCCGTCGACAAGCACCGCCACAGCGTCGCGTTCCGCTTCGACGGCGAGCTGATGACCTATGCCGAGTTCGATTCCCTTGCGAACCGGTATGCGAACTGGGCCGTGACCGAGGGCGTGCAGCCCGGCGACGTGGTCGCGCTGTTGATGGAGAACCGGCCGGATTACCTTGCTGCCTGGGTGGGTTTGTCGAAGGTCGGCGTCGTCGCGGCGCTGATCAATACGAATCTCGAAGGCGAGGGGCTCGCGCACTGCCTGAACATTGTGGGTGCGCGGATGGTGCTCACGGGCGCCGGTTTCGACCAGGCGATCCGTAGCGCGAAGCCGATGCTGGAAGGAGCGCCAACGTTCTGGTCTCTGTGCGGCTATGAGGGGCAGAACCTGAAGCAGGCGCTGGCAGGCGCATCCGACGCGCGGCCGGACCGGTCGCGCCGTGCGGAGCTGAGCGGGCGGGACATCTGCCTCTACGTCTATACCTCGGGCACGACCGGTCTGCCAAAGGCGGCGCGGCTGACCCACGCGCGCACGCGCACCATGATGCGCACCTTCATTGGCCCGCTGGGCATGTCGCCGCGTGACCGGCTCTACCAGACGCTGCCGCTGTATCACGCGACAGGTGGAATTGCGGCGGCGGGCGCGGCGATGCTGAGCGGCGCGAGCCTGATCCTGCGCCGCAAGTTTTCGGCCAGCGCATTCTGGACGGATGCGGTGACCGAGGGCGCGACACTTTTCGTCTATATCGGGGAACTCTGCCGCTATCTGGTGAACCAGCCGCCGCACGAGATGGAGCGTAAACATCGTATCCGCGCCGGCTTCGGCAACGGCCTGCGCCCGGAAATCTGGGAGACGTTCTCGGAGCGTTTCGGCATCCATGACCTCAAGGAGTTTTATTCCTCCACCGAGGGCAATGTCAGCTTCATGAACATTGACGGGAATCCCGGCGCCTGCGGCCGCATGCCGGACTGGATGAACAAGCCGTTCCGGCACGTTGCCTTCGTGAAATTTGACCTTGAGACGGAGATGCCGGTGCGCGGCGAGGACGGGTTCTGTCTGCGCGCGCAAGACGGCGAGGCCGGCGAAGTTCTGGGCCGGATCGGGGCCGACAACCGGACGCGGTTCGACGGCTACACGGACGACAAGGCGACCAATGGCAAGATCCTGCATGACGTGTTCGAGAAGGGTGACATGTGGTTCCGCACAGGCGACCTGATGCGCAAGGATGCGCGCGGCTACGTCTACTTCGTCGACCGAATCGGCGACACGTTCCGCTGGAAAGGCGAGAACGTCGCGACCAATGAAGTGGGCGAAGCGATGGCGCGCGTCAAAGGCGTTGAAACCGCTAACGTCTACGGCATCCCGGTGCCGGGCGCCGAAGGCAAGGCGGGGATGGCCGCCATCACGGCGACGCCGGAGCTGGATATTGCCGGCCTGCACCAGCGGCTGGCCGAACGCCTGCCGGGCTATGCGATCCCGGTCTTCCTCCGCGTGCAGAAGGAACCGGAGACGACCGGCACGTTCAAGTTCCGCAAGCTGGAACTCGTGCGCGAGGGTTTCGATCCTGCCGCGGTGAAGGACCCCCTCTACGTCTATAATGCGGACAATGATGCGTATGAGCCGCTGACGGGCGAGACCTACGAAAAGGTGTGCGCCGGAGGCATCCGCTTCTAGGAAACGCGGCCCATGCGCTGTTCGAGGCGCGTGGAGAACCAGGAAATTATGCGGCGCCAGAGCTCGTCCTTCAGGACGGAGCCTTCCACGTCATGGTCGATCGACGGATTGTCGTTGATCTCGATGATGATGACGCCCTTATCGGTTTCCTTGAGGTCGACGCCGTAGAGGCCGTCGCCGATCAGGCTGGCGGCACGCACCGCGGCATCGACCACTTCGGGCGGCGCGTCCTGCACTGCGAACGTGGTGAAGCCGCCTTCCGTCGTCTTGCCGCCGGGTCCGTGCTTCACGATCTGCCAGTGGCCGCGCGCCATGCGGTACTGGCAGGCATAGAGCGGTTCGCCGTTCAAGACACCGATGCGCCAGTCGAACTTCGTCGGCACGAATTCCTGCGCGATGATCAGCGCCGTGTCGTCGAACATGCCCTTCGCGCCGGCTTTCAGTTCCTCAAGCGTCGTGGCCTTCACCATGTTGGAGCCGAACGAGCCATCCGGCGTCTTCAGGATCACGGGTGAGCCGAGACGGCCGAACACGGCTTCGAGGTCCGTCTTCTCGTCAATGATTTCCGTATGCGGAATGGGAAGGCCGGCCTTTTCGAGGATTTCCTTCAGGTAGACCTTGTTGGTGCAGCGGATCATCGAATGGGTATCGTCGATGACCGGCATGCCTTCCTGTTCGGCACGGCGAGCGAACTTGTAGGTGTAATTGTCGATCTGCGTGGTGGCGCGGATGAACAGGGCGTCGAACTCGGCAAGGCTGGTGAAGTCCGACGGCTCGATCAGCTCGACTTCGACCCCCATTTTCGCGGCGACGTCCGCCAGCCGCTTGATCGAGGCCGGTTTGGATGGCGCGGTCTTTTCCTCGGGATCGACGAGGACCGCAAGCGCCCATTTGGCGGGCGTGCGGGTCTTCGGTTCACTGATCCGGCCGCTGGTATAGGAGTCCATGGCGCTGAGGAAGAAGTCACGCCGCTCGCCTTTCAGCTTCTGGGGCGGAACCATGCGCACACGGCCGATGCCATGCGGCGCGTCGGCGTCGAACTCGACTTCGAGGGCAGGCACACGGAACCAGTCTGACACTTCGCGGGCGAGGCGCTCATAGCCGGCGACTTCAGGCCGGGAGAAGGCGACAAACAGGCTTTCGACCTGCGGCGCGCCTTTGGCGAGTGCTTCGCTGAGGCGCTCTCCCAGATCCGGAAGGGCGTGGCGGTAAAGGCTCTTGGCGGACAGTTCCACCATGGTCTGCACGCTCGGGCTGACCCGGTGGCCCCGCGCCTCGGCCAGCAGGGAGGCATAGTAACCTTCCGACTGGTAGGCGTAGGAGCGGCAGAGGTTGAGGATATAGGGGCGGCGGCCTGCGAACAGCGCCGGCTTGGAAATATAGTCGGCGACGCGCAGCACTTTGTGCGGCGTCTCGGCTTGTGAAATGTCGCTGGCAGATTCGACGAGAATGACCCAGTCGGTCATATCGGGTGGCTCACGGCAGGATTGACGGCTTTCTCCATCCGCACCGCTGTTTCTCCATTCGGATAGTAGGATGTGGCATGCGCCATTACGCGGAATCCGTGGCGTTCGTAAAGCTGAATTGCAGGCGCATTGGACTGGCGCACTTCGAGGCGGAGCCGGTCGCAACCACGGCTTGCCGCGCCTGCCTCGCCGGCGGAGATGAGCGCGCCGGCGATTCCCTTTCCACGCTGCGCCGGAGCGACCGTGATCGAATAAAGGCGGGCGACTTTCGTTCCTTCACGCAACAGGAAAACCGCCGCGCCGGTGATTTCTTCATCCGAAACAGCGACATAGGTGAGGGCGTGGCCCCGCAGAAGGCGGCGCCAGGTGCGCAGGGAGAAGCGGTCTTCCTCCGGAAAGCCCTGTTCGAGTGCCACCAGGGCGGGGATGTCGGCTTCGGTGGCGGGCCGGATCGTGGCGGCGGTCACGTGCGGACCATGTCGTCGCGGTGGACGATCGCCGGGCGGCCGCGATAGCCGAGGATGGCTTCGGTCTCGTCCGTGTGGCGCCCGGCAATGCGCTGGATTTCGGCGGCGGAATAGGCGGTGACGCCTTTGGCGACGACCTGGCCGGCAGGGTCCTTCACAGCGACGGCGGCGCCCTTGTCGAAGCCGCCTTCGACGCCTGTCACGCCGACGGCGAGCAGGCTGGCGCCGCCTTTCAGTGCCCGGGCGGCGCCGGCATCGACGGTGATGAAGCCTTCGGGCTGGAGGTGGCCGGCGAGCCAGGCTTCGCGGGCGCGGGCAGGCGTGGTGCGGGCGGCGATCAGCGTGGCACGTGCGCCTTCCGCGAGGGCGAGCAGGGGATTGTCCCGGTTGCCGAGCGTGATGACAGTGGAACAGCCGGCTGCATGGGCGATGCGGGCGGCGGCGAGCTTGGTGGCCATGCCGCCCGACCCGACGCCCGCCGCGGCGTTCGCGCCGGTGGCCATGGCATCGTGTTCAGGGGTCAGGGCGTCCAGCCGCTCGATACGCGCGGCGTCCGGATGGCTGCGCGGATCGGCTGTGTAGAGGCCGTCGATATCGGAGAGGAGGACGAGCAGGTCCGCGCCCATCATCTGGGCGACGCGGGCGGCGAGGCGGTCGTTGTCGCCATAACGGATCTCGTCTGTGGCGACGGTGTCATTCTCGTTGATCACGGGTACGACGCCGGCTTCGAGTAGCGTCTCAAGCGTGGCGCGCGCATTCAGCCAGCGGCGGCGGATTTCCGTATCGGACAGGGTCAGAAGGGCTTGCCCGACGGTGACTTCGTGTGGGGCGAAGGCGTCAGCCAGCGCTGCCATAAGGCGCGGCTGCCCGATGGCGGCAGCGGCCTGTTTCTGGTCGAGGCGCGCGGTGCCGGCCGAGCCAAGCGCGGCTCGTCCGAGCGCGACCGCGCCTGAAGAGACGAGGATGACTTCCTGTCCGCGCTGGCGGCAGGTGGCGATGTCGGCCGCCAGGTGACTGAGCCAGACGTGGCGCGGACGGCCTGAGTCCGCCATCAGGGCGGAGCCCGTCTTCACGACGATGCGTTTGGCACGGGAGAGGGCGTCAGCAGTCATGGTGCGCAGCGATACATGAGTGCGGCAGGCGCCGGAAGGGGGCGCGCGTTGACAAGGCCGCCGCTTCGCCGTCAGTGGGGACAAAAGAGGAGTTCACATGCCGCAGTTCAACATGATCCTGCTGACCGAAGCGCAGGCCGCCGGGGCCGAGATCCTGGAGCACACGAAGGGAACGCCGCTGCGCGAAGGCGGCGGCGACGAGACCTATCGCTGCGGCCGGTGCAAGACGGTGCTGCTGGTCGATGTGGCCCATCATGACGCCCATGGCGTTGTGATCCGGTGCGGCAAGTGCGGCGCCATCAATAACGAACCGCATCATCATCACCATTAGGGTCAGAGCGGCGTCCACGAGTCATCCGTGTCCGGATTGGCGGCGGCCTCTTCCTCGGCCTGGATGCCGAGGTGTCTGGAGATGGCATAGAGCGCCTGCTTCACGCCTTCGCCGGTGACGCCGGAGATGAGCAGCGGCTTGCCCTTGTAGGCATTCTTCAGCTGCTTTGCCTGTTCCGCGACGAGTTCGGGCGTCAGGGCGTCGATCTTGTTGAGGCAAACGATTTCCGGCCGCTCCGCGAGTTCCGGATCGTAGGCCTTCAATTCCTTGCGAATGGTGCGGTAGGCCTTGGCGGGATCGTCCTGCGTGCAGTCAATCAGGTGGAGCAGCACCTTGCAGCGCTCGACATGGCCGAGGAAGCGGTGGCCGAGGCCGGCCCCTTCAGCGGCGCCTTCGATCAGGCCGGGAATGTCGGCCAGCACGAAGCGCGTGCCGGGGCCGAGGTCCACCACGCCGAGGCCGGGATGAAGGGTCGTGAACGGATAGTCCGCGATCTTCGGGTGCGCCGCGGTGACGGCGGACAGGAAGGTGGATTTGCCGGCATTGGGCAGGCCGATCAGACCGGCATCGGCAATCAGCTTGAGGCGGAGCCAGATCCAGGCCTCCTCGCCATCCTCACCCGGATTGGCCCGGCGCGGGGCCTGGTTCGTTGAGGACTTGAAGCGGAGATTGCCCCAGCCGCCATTGCCGCCCTGGGCGAGCAGGACGCGCTGGCCGACCTCCGTGAGGTCTGCGATCAGGGTCTCCTTGTCTTCCTCGAAGATCTGGGTGCCCACCGGCAGCTTGAGGACGACATCGTCGCCCTTCGCGCCGGTGCGTTGCTTGCCCATGCCGTGGCCGCCGCGCTTTGCCTTGAAGTGCTGCTGGTAGCGGTAGTCGATCAGGGTGTTGAGGCCCTCGACCGCCTCGGCCCAGACGTCGCCGCCCCGGCCGCCGTCACCCCCGTCCGGGCCGCCATATTCGATAAATTTCTCGCGCCGGAACGAGACGCAGCCGGAGCCGCCGTCGCCGGACTTGATGTACACCTTGGCCTGATCGAGGAATTTCATGTCGTTCTCTTACGTGTTTCAGCCGATGCGCGCCATGTCGAAGTGATCGACGGTCTCGCCCCGGCCGAGGCAGAATTTGGGCATGCGGCCCGCCTTCAGGAAGCCGAGCTTGCTGAGAACCCGGCCGGATGCCGGATTGTCAGCGAAATAGCCCGCGATGAAGGCGCGCTCACTGCGCTGCTTGAGCCAGTCAATGAGCGTTGCGGCGGCCTCGGTCATGTAGCCCCGGCCCCAGCAGTCGGGCACGAGCCAGTAGCCGATCGAGAAGGGCAGCGGGGGCCGGTCGCGCTCGCCGCTGACGACGCCGACCAGCTCACCCCCGGACTCGATGCCGAAAACATGCGCCGTGTCCGCCGCCCGGCGGGCATCCAGGGGAGACATCCAGGCCAGTGTCTGTGCGACGTTCTGATGCGCCGGCACGCCCGACAGCATGCGATAGACCCGCGGATCGTTGACGAGATCGGTGATGCGCGAGGCATCCGCCGGCCTCAGGGGGCGCAGGACCAGCCGCTCCGAGCGGAGGTTTTTCGTGAACGCGGCGGCGGTCATGGCGTGTCCTGCAGATAGGCGTTGAACACGTCGGCGCTGGCCGGCCAGTACATCTCGATACAGTCGACTTCCATCTCGCGACCGAGACAAAAGTAACGGCTCTCCCCCGACTTCCGGAAACCGAGTTTCTCAAGGACGCGGCCGGAGCCCGGATTGTCCGGGAAGTAGCCGGCGGTCATCTCCCGGCGCTCCTGATTGTGTACGAACCAGTGCAGCACGGCGGCACCCGCCTCGGTGGCGAAGCCCTTGCCCCAATGATCGGGCGCAATCCAGTAGCCAAAATCGATCAGGCCGGTATCTGGCGACTCGCCGCCGCCCGCCATGCCGACCAGTTCGTCGCCGAGATAGGCGCAGAAGCCTGCGCTCTTGCCCGCTGCGTTCGCAACGGCACGTTCCCGCTGGATGCGGCGCGTTTCTTCAACCGGCTGGCCGGGGGGAATCCTGCCGACGTTGCGGTAGATGCGGGGGTCGTTGATCAGGCGGGTGAGCACGACGGCGTCTGCGTCTCTGTAGGGACGGAGCACGAGGCGGCTGGTCTGGATTTCGTCGGTCATCATCGCCTCCTCGGGCTTGGTCATGGGTGAGGGGAGGCAAAGAAAAAGGGGAGACAGTGGCCTGCCTCCCCTCGGAAACTGATCGTCTGAAGCGATCTGGCCACGTTCCCGCGGCCGCGCTGTCAGCCGCTATTCTGCTGCGTCTGCCGCCGGTACGATATTCACGAAGATGCGGCCCTTGGCCTTTTTCGCGAACTCGACCTTGCCCTCGGTCAGCGCAAAGAGCGTGTGGTCGCGGCCCATGCCGACGCCCTTGCCCGGCCACTTCTGGGTGCCGCGCTGACGGACGATGACGTTGCCCGGAACCACATGCTCGCCGCCATATTTCTTGACGCCGAGGTATTTCGGGTTGGAATCGCGGCCGTTGCGGGACGAACCACCTGATTTCTTGTGAGCCATTGTCTGCTCCTGATCCTTTAGCGGAAGGCCTTATACAGCCTTATGCGTCCTTTGCGAATTCTTTGGCCTGCTCGATCCAGTTGTCGCGCGTAATACGGCCGGGGAAGCTCATTTCCTGCTCCAGCTCTTCGATCTGGGCCGCTGTGAGGGCGGCAACCTGCCAGAAGAAGTAGATGCCGGCTTCGTGGAGCTTCTTCTCAAGCACCGGGCCGACGCCGGAGATCTTTTTCAGATTGTCGGGCTTGCCTTCCAGGCTGGTGATGCGGCCGCGGGCGTCGACTTCCGGCTTGGCGACCGGGGCGGCTGCAGCGGCTTCAGCCTTCGGAGCGTCATCCTTCTTGGCAGCAGCTTTCTTCGCCGGCTTCTTGGCGCCGTCGGCGCTGATTCCGGTGATCTTCACCACGGTGAGGTGCTGTTTGTGGCCGATGGTGCGGCGGTAGGTCTGGCGCTGGCGCTTCTTGCGGGTAATGACCTTGTCGCCACGGGTGTGCTCGGCGACTTCGCCCATCACGGCAGCGCCAGCCACCACAGGCGCGCCAACCGTAACATTTGCGCCTTCGCCCAGCATCAGGACGGTATCGAACACAACGTCCTTGCCGGCTTCGGCATTCAGCTTTTCGACAACAATCGTATCGCCTTCGGCGACCTTGTATTGCTTGCCACCTGTCTTGATGACCGCGAACATGGGTCTCATCCTTCCGGCATGGAAATAAACGGGATATGCGCCGAACCGTTGCCGGCCCGGCGCCTGAAGCGGGGGGTAAACACCAAAGCGAAGGCGCTGTCAAATGTCATCTTCAGGCGATTTCAGGTGGTTGAAATTGCCGCGCAGTCATTATAGGTGACGCCTCTTCCCACACCGGCGCGGAGAGGTGCTAGAGTGGTTGAATAGGCTAGTCTCGAAAACTAGTGAACTCGCAAGGGTTCCGAGGGTTCGAATCCCTCTCTCTCCGCCAGCCACACTCCCAAACAGAGAAAAGTACCCTCGCCTCTGCGCAAAGCCCCACACACCGCGGCTCTGGCGCCAGGGGTGCGTCTCCGTTTCCGGAACAGGGTGGATTTCGCGCCTGAAATCGGCCGCCGTCTGAGCGGAGCCCCATCGGTCCTGCATTTGAATGGAGAGTCTGTCGCAAGGAGACAGACGATGCGAAAGCCTCAGCGGAACGGCTTCGTCGACAGCTTCAATGGCAAGCTCCGAGACGAATGCCTCGATTAAGAAGTGTTCGATACGCTCGCCCATGCCGGGAGCTCCGTTCCCGGCGCGCTCGCCACACCTCATCCAATGGATCATGAAAGGGCCAGACTCTCGAAATGAATGAGGGACGAGAGGATCTCAGCTCAGAGTACGTCAATTATGCCATCCGATCTGTTCCGCTCACTTCAGCGCCTTTCTTGGCTTCTCGTATTTGAAGAATCTTCTTGACTAGATTCCTCTGCTTGAAACGCTGCGGAGAACGGGGAAATCAAAACAACAATCACAGGTGGATCATGTCGGGACAAATCTTTCTGGAGTCAGCAGAACTCAGCGTTTCAGAAGTCGGTGGCACAATTCTGATCGCCATTGTCCGGACCGGAGACCTCTCGCAACCTGTAACAATCACATTTGGAACAACCAGCGATACGGCAACCGTCGGGGAGGACTTCGAAGACGCAACCGGCTCCGTAGTTATGGAGGCCGGTCAGTCCCGCGTCCTCGTGCCCGTTTCAATTCTCGACGATGAGATAGGCGAAACGACTGAGTCCTTTGTCATGTCGCTGATCAGCGTTGACAGCGGATCCCTGCTCGCACCCCGTACAGCGCGTATCGATATTCTCGACAATGAAAGCCCGGTCACAGATCCGCCGGAACCTGGCCTGATCTCGACGCACGAGCTTGTGGAAACCGACCTCATCACAGGCCTTAACCTGCCGATCTCGGCTCAGTACAGCTCGTCGAACCCTAATCTTCTATATATTGCCGAAAAGGGTGGCATCATCAAAACCCTTGATCTCACCACCGGTGAGACCGGCGTGTTCATGGACATCTCCGATCAGGTCAACAGCAATTCCGACCGGGGGCTGATGAATATCGTCCTGCACCCCGATTTCGAGAACAATCCATATGTGTACGCGTACTATGTCGCGGATCCGCCAGATGGGACCGGTGGCGCCGGGCCGGACCTGCCGACGAACCGCTATGCCTATGTCAGTCGCTTCACGGCGGATGCGGCAACCGGATACACGACCGTTGTCGAAGGCAGCGAAGTCGTCCTCGTCGGCGGTGGAGCCACGTCGGCAGACGACATCTCTGGCGACGGGTTGGTGCGATCGGATCAGCTCGAGCACATCGATCTTCCGCCATCGGATTATGATCCTGTAACCGGAGAAGCCGTTCAGGATTATCTCAAGGTCGACTCCACCTCGCATGTTGGCGGTGGATTGGCATTTGGGCCTGATGGCATGCTTTATATCGGCGTCGGCGATGGCGTCGCATTCAATTTCGTCGACCCGCGCGCGATCAGTGTCCAGGATATCAATTCCTTGTCAGGGAAGGTCTTGCGCGTTGATCCGATGACCGGCTCGGGTCTGGCTGACAATCCGTTCGCAACCGATGATCTCTATGAAAACGCATCGCGCGTGTACCAGCTTGGCTTGCGCAATCCTTTCCGTATCGCATTCGACCAGAATGGCCAGATACTGATCAGTGAGACCGGGTGGAACACATTTGAGGAGATCAACTCCGGAGGTGCCGGGGCAAACTTCGGCTGGCCATATTATGAAGGAGGCGATGCAGGCGTCATTCTTCAGACGGAAGGCTACAACGCGCTGCCCACAGCTGCTGCATTCTATGCGGCGGTCGAAGCTGGCGACATTCAGATTACTCCCGCCTGGCGTGCGTTTGCCCATGCATCATCCGCACCGGGGTACCAGATCCAGGCAATCACCGGTTCCTCGCACGTATTCCTCAGTGACGTTTACGGGCCTGAATTCGACAACCATTATTTCTTTTCGGACTTCTCCGGGAACGAGATCTATACGGTTGATGTGAATGATCGAAGGGACGTAACCTTTTTGGGTTACACGGACTCCTTGCGTGGACCGGTTGACTTCTTCCAGGGGCCGGATGGCTATCTTTACTACGTCGACATTGTAGGCGGCCGGATTGTCAAGATTGACGATATTGTCGAGCTTGGCGGAGCGACAGTCATTGCCACACCGGCGCGCGAAGTGCTCAATGGTAGTGCTGGAAATGACACGTACATATTTGCGCCTGGCACATCGACGGGAACATATCTGGACACGATCGCCAGCTGGGCACCCGGCGACATTATCGATCTGTCCGCACTGCACATCACGGCGGATGATCTGGAAGTGCGGATTCTCAGCGACGGTGCCCTGATCAAGATCCTTGTCGGCGACGGCCCCGACGATTTCCAGCTGAAGATTGAGCTCAACGGTTTCAGTGTCGAGCAAATCCTTTCGTCTATTATCTATGAGCCACTGGAACCGGGCGCCAACCGGGCGCCCAATCCTTCCGATGACAACTTGTCACTCGAAGTTGACGGAACGATCGTATTCAATCCGCTCGATAATGATTCGGATCCTGACGGAGATGAGATAGCGGTCACCTCACATACTTCACCCTCGTTCGGCAGCCTGCTGGTTCTCGAGGATGGTTCGTTCCAGTACACGCCTAATGCCGGATTCACCGGCACTGACTCGTTCATCTATACGGTGACTGATGCCAATGGCGCGACCTCTTCGGCTGGCGTCAGCCTGACGGTGGTCGATCCCGACGCCGTCAATATCATCGAAGCGACGCCGGCCTTCGATTTGCTTGAAGGCACGGATGGCACAGATCGCTTTGTCTTCTCTCCGGGCGACTCCACCACGGCGAGCATTGACTACATAACCGGATGGAATCCCGGAGATATCATTGACCTCAGTGCACTCGGGCTGACGATCGACGATCTTGAGGTCCGGCTCATCAGTGGCGGCAGCATCGTCAAACTGATCGCGGGATTTGAATCTGGAGACTTCCAGCTGAAAATTCAGCTCAATGGCTACTCTGCGGAAGACGTTATCAACGCCCTCGTCTTTGACAGCGCGCCGACCCCGAACCAGGCTCCGACACCGCTCGACGATACGATCGAAACAACTTCCGATCTGCCCGGATCTGTCGATGTCCTCGCCAACGATACGGACCCGGATGGCGATACGCTGTCGCTCGCCTCCTTCACCCATGGGACCAACGGCACGGTCCAGGACCTCGGCAACGGCGTCCTCCAGTACACGCCGGATACCGGTTTTGCCGGCACGGACTCCTTCACTTATGACGTGACCGATCCCGACGGACTTATCACGACCGCTACCGTCAATGTCGTCGTCGCCGGTGCGCCCGTCGAAAACATCATTGAAGCCAATCCCGGTCAGGAGATTCTTACGGGTACTGACCAGATCGATCGATTTGTATTTGAGCCCGGCGACTCAACCCCTTCAGCGATCGATGTTGTCGCGAACTGGCGGCTGGGCGACGTGATCGACCTTACCGCTCTCGGCGTAACGATCGACGATCTCGAGACGCGCATCATTTCCGGCGGCGCGACGCTGAAGCTGATAGAAGGTTTCGGAGCAAACGACTTCCAGCTCAAGATCAACCTGAATGGCTACAGCGTGAATGACGTGCTCGCCTCGCTCATCTTCGATGGAACGCCCGCGCCAAACACACCGCCCACAGCGACGGACGACGCGGCAGGCGTAGCAGAAGGCAGCACAGTCCAGATCGACGTGCTGGCGAACGATACGGATACGGACGGCGACGCGTTGACCGTTGCCACAATCGCCGGGACATCCGTTCTCGCCGGTGACACGGTAGCGCTCGCCAGCGGCAACACGGTCACGTTGAATGCTGACGGGACGCTCACTTTCGACGCTCTTTATTCGGGCGGTGGCAGCGATTCGTTCAGCTATTCTGTATCGGACGGCGAGGATACCGACAGTGCTGCTGTCAACGTCACGATCACGGCGCCTCCCGTGGTCCTGTACGGCACGGAAGAGAATGATGCGATTAATGTCCCGCTCGGAACCGATCAGGTCTTTGCGCTGGGTGGTGACGATACAATCTCAATGGTGGAGGGCATTTCTCTGCTGGATGGCGGATTGGGTGGAAATGACTGGGCGCTGTTCAGCAACTTCGCGGCGGGAATTGATGTAAATCTCGCCGCTGGGACATTTCACGAGTTCGGGTCCGGACACGACGGCACCATAGTCAACATCAGCATGGTCACAGGAACGACTTATGCGGACGTTATCGTCGGCACAGACCAACGGGACTTCCTGTGGGGCAATGGCGGTGTCGACCAGCTCTCGGGCCTCGGCGGCGACGATAATCTGATGATGGGAGATGATGGTGGCTCGGCCGACGGCGGAGCTGGACTGGACTATCTGGTTTCCGGGTTTGGAACGGATATTTTCACAGGCGGCGCCGACCAGGACGCTTTTGCGTTCTACAGCATCGATCGTCTTGCAGGCGATGTCATCACAGATCTGGAGGCCGGCGAAATCATCTACCTGACCGACAACAGCGCCAATGTGGGATGGGGCTTCGACCGCATCTTTATCGGCCAATTCGAATTCTCCGGTGCGGCGGGCGAGGTGCGGTACGTTCACCAAGGCGCCGACACGCTCATCGAGGTGGATGCCGATGGCGACAGCAATGCGGACGGCATTCTGACCCTACAGGGCTTTGCAGGCGAAATTGAACAAACCTATGCAAGTGATGGCAGCATAGGACTCTCCGCGCTTGCGCCACCTGCTCCTCTCTACAACGACATCAACTTCTCGGCAGGTGTGGCGGAGCAGTCAGCCGGGACGGCGGGGGCGGACCGTTATGTCTTCGAGCCCGGCGACTCCACCTCTTCGGCCCTCGACTTTCTCACCAACTGGGAACCGCAGGATGCGATTGACCTGAGCGCCCTCGGACTAACGTTGGACGACTTCGAGATACGCCTTGTCGGCGGCGGCACGATCATGAAACTCATCCAGGGCTTCGGCGCCGATGACTTCCAGCTCAAGATCAGCCTCAACGGCCATTCCGTCCAGGACGTGCTCGACAGCATTATCTTCGACGAAGTGCCAGTCGCCGAAGTGCAGGTCGTCTCCGCAAAATCCAGCACCTTCGCGTCGGATGGCGCCTTCGATTTCGGCAGCCTCAGCGCCCCTGTGCAGGAGGTATCGCAGCCTGTGTCCGGCTTCGACATCGGGATAGATACCGGAATCACCCTGTCGATGGTCGCGATTGATACGTGGACGGACCCACTGACCGGGTTTGCACGGATTGATGCCGATGCAGTCGCGGAAGATGTCCAGCATGATTTCATCTTGATGGGGCATCACTACTAGCAGCGGCTTGTAGATTGTCACGGGATTGTCGGATGAACCGGCCGTGAGGTGGCGCATCCTGGCGCCTAGTCTCAGAAAATGAGCCAGCATCCATTCCGGTGCTTCAAGACGTCACGCAGAATCATCCAGCTTGCGGTGATGATGTAAGTTCGATTTCCGCTATCTTTGCGGAACGTCGGGGACCTGCTCCCGACACGGCTTCTGCATTGAAATTCATGAGAAAAGCAATGAAGCGCAATGGTAATCCGCAGGTCATCGTGACCGACAAGTGCCAGTCATGTCGCGCGGCAGCGAAAGAGAATGGAAATGCGGGGCGCCAGGAGTGCGACCGACACCTCAGCAATCGTGCCGAGATTTCGCTCCTTCCTTTCCGCCGACGAGAGCGGGCGATGCCCCGTTGCCGGCGCTCGCGAAGTCCTCGGAAATGCGCCTCAGTTCACTCGTCTGTGTCCAACCAATTCAATCATCACAGGAATATCGAGGGCAGGGCCAGGTTCAAATCGCCAGGTGCTGCCGCTTTTCTCGAATGGCGGGAGCCGATCGCGGCCTGAGACCTGCTCGCAAGCAAAAGGCGGAGACTGATTTTATTTGTCTGACGGCGCCCTGTGGAGCGTCCTGCCTGAAGAGCGAACCGACACGAATATCTAGGGGCTTGCCGTTGGTTCGGATGTCGCTTTTTCCTCTACTAAAGTTCGCATCTTATCATGCGGCCGCCACGCATAATAATTGGCATGGACGTCCGGTAGCGTTCGAAAATCGACAAGTCCTTCAGCGGATCACCGTCCAGGACGATCAGGTCCGCCCCGTAACCCGGTCTGATTTGACCCAGCATGTCGCCGCACTGTGCGATCTCCGCATTGATAGAGGTCGCCGACCTCAGCACGTCGATCGGGGAATCCACCTCGCTGCGATAGCGAAACTCGCTTGCCTGCATGTCATGAAATTCGGTGCCAAATATGTCCGTACCAAGCCCAATTTTCACTCCTGCTCGACGGCATGTCTCGATCGAACGAAGCATGCTTTCAAGCATCCCATCTGTTTTGGCGGCGCGCTCTGCAGACAGTCCGGTTCTGTCGCGCGCATGTATCACTTCATGCACCACCGCCAGGGTGGGGACGGTGTAGAGTCCCGCTTCTGCAATCATTGTGGCGGTTGGTTCAAGTATCTGCGTGGCGTGATCAATGGAGCGAACGCCGGCATCGACGCACCGTCTGGCGCCGTCATCGGTATGGCAGTGTGCAATGACATATTTCCGCCGCGTCGCGGCCTCTTCAACGGCGGCGCGAAGCTCGTCATTGGTGAACTGCGGCATCCACAGTGGATCGTGTGGCGAAGCAACGCCGCCCGAGATGAACACCTTAATATGGTGGGCTCCTTTGCGCAGTTCATTGCGTACCACCCTGCGCACCTCATCCACGCCATCAACAACCCGGCAAATGACGCCGGAATAGGTGCACCCGCAGATCTCGTCTTCGCCGTGGCCGCGCATGTCGCCATGCCCGCCGGTCTGGGACAACGCACGGCCGCCATATAAGAAGCGCGGACCGTCGAACAGACCATTCTCAATTGCGAGCGCCAGGCCGACATCGCCGCCGCCAGGGTCGCGCACAGTCGTAAAGCCACGGCTGAGCGCGTCGCGCAGGTGTTTGATTGCATAACTGGCCAGAAGGGATTTCGGCATCCTGTCCAGCGCCGACATGTCGAAACTGGCCGAGTAGGCGTGGAAATGCAGGTCGATCAAACCCGGCATTAGAAAATGGCCGTGGCAATCAATGCGCCGCACGTCATCGGACAATCCGGACAGCTCGATAGGCTGGTGGCTCACCTCGCGGATAAGGCCGCCTTCGATCGCCACATGCATTCCGTCTGGAATGGTTTCGTTCACTCCATCGAACATCCTGCAGTTCGAGAATATGGTGATGGCCATTGTTTCCGGGGTCTCCTGCAACTCAAATTACAACTAGGGCGTCGAAATGGTGCGTACTCGGTCGGTCGTGATTTCCCGGACGTTGCGGCATCCAAGCAGCGCAGCGCCGCGAAGAAGTTCGTCCCGCAGCAGGCCAAGCGTCCGCTCGACTCCGGCCTGGCCGCCGGCCGCAAGACCGTAGAGATATGGCCGGCCGATCGAACAGGCGTTGGCGCCCAGCGCCAGCGCCTTGAGCACGTGCGTGCCGCGGCGTATGCCGCCGTCGACGATCAGTTCGATGTCGTCGCCGACCTGGCTGCGTATCTCGCAAACGCAGCTGATGGGCGCGGCCGCCGCGTCAAGTTGCCGGCCGCCATGGTTTGAGATCATGATGGCGGAGGCTCCCGCGTTTACCGCCTGCTGCGCGTCTGCGGAGCTCAATATCCCTTTGATGACCAGAGGGCCGTCCCAGATTCCACGAAGCCATTCCACGTCTTTCCAGGTGACCGCACGATCGAACTGCTGGTTGAGAAACTCGATCAGCTTGAACGTTCCGGACCCTCCCAGTTCGGCTCGGTGCGTGATGTTGGCGAGTTGGAAATCGTGCTGCGACACGGCGTCTCGCGTCCAGGTCGGACGGGACAGATAATGTCCTATTTGTCTCAGGCCGATTCTGGGAGGAATCGTCATTCCACTGACGAGGTCGCGCTCGCGGTTGCCGAACACGGGAGTGTCAACGGTCAGGCACAGCGCATCATAGCCGGCGGCTTTGCAGCGTTCAACGAATTCCCGGGTTAGCTCCCGATCCTTGAAGACGTAGACCTGAAACATTTTTGGTCCGCTTGTCTCCGCGGAAATAACTTCAATTGCCGTCGTCGACATGGTCGACAGCGTGTAAGCCACATTGAACGTGCTGGCGGCGCGCGCGACGGCAAACTCCTTGTCGCGGTGAAAAAGCCTCGACATGCCGGTGGGAGAAAGAAGAATGGGTATCGATTGCCTTGCGCCCAGCAGCTGCGTTGACAGGTCGATGGAGCTTACGTCGTTGAGTTGGGCGGGCAGAAGTTCGTAAGAGTCAAAAGCACTCGTGTTGCGGTCGAGCGATTTTTCATCGTCTGCGCCGCCATCGAGGTAGTCGAAGACGGGCGCGGGAAGGCGCCGACGGGCCATGCGCCTCAGATCGGAAATATTATTGCAGCTGAGAAGGTTCATGCGAGGGGTGCGGTTGCAGGACTGCGTCAGGATTGCTGGACGTACGGATGAAATCTGAAAATCTGCGATGGGCGAGCCACATCAGGGCGGCGCCGGCCGACCCGGCGGTGACTGCTACAGCCAGGCCGCGCTGCAGCGCGAGAGCGGGTCCCAATTCTGGTGTGAAGTGGTCGCTGACCGCTCCGACAAGGAGCGGAGCGCCGCCAATTCCAATCAGGCTTCCGACAAAGCCATTGAAGGCCGCCCCTTTCGCCCGGATAGACGCCGGAAGGGCCATTTGCATAGCGGCGAGGGCGGGGCCGAGCGCCATGCCGCCAACTGCCGCCGCGAGCGCAACAAATGCGAGCGATACCTTAGGCAACGGGGTGAAAATTGCGGCCTGATAAAGGGGCCACAGGAGGCACATTGAAATCAGGGGCATACGGGAGAGCCAGGTGAGGTCCTTTGCAGCCAGTCGATTGGCCACAGTTCCACCCAGGATTCCGCCAACAGCGGTGCCAAGTCCCATCGCCAACCCAAACTGCGTGCCTACCTGTGCGATGCCCAGCCCATGGGTGCGAACGATCAGGGCGGGAAACCAGGTGACCACGCCGAACAGCATGAATACCAGGAATGCGTAGCTCAGTACCAGGAGGACCAATGGCTGATTCCGCAGAATCTGACGCATAGCCGCGGCAAAGCCGGGAGCTGATGTTTGCTTCGTCCCGTCAGAGCCGCCGCGCGGTACATCACGAAGTGTAAGTCTGGTAATCAGCGCGAGGGGCAGACCAGCCAGCCCTGTCGCGATGAAGGCGCAGCGCCAGCCGAATCCTGCGGCCAGAAAGCCGCCGACAACCGACCCGACCATGATGCCGATCATCGACCCGGAGGTAAACACGGCGAGCGCAAGCGGCCTGCGTTCAGGCTTGTAGCTGTCCGCCAGGAGAGCGTTCGCTGCCGGTATCACGCCGGCTTCGCCCATCCCCACGCCAACGCGCGCCATCAGAAGCTGCCAGAAGTTGTGCGCCGCCCCGGTAAACGCTGTCATCAGGCTCCACACCAGAATCGACACGGCGATGAGCGAGGGCCGGCTGCGCGTGTCAGCCAGATGCGCAAGGTATAGTCCGCCGATCGCATAAAACAGCGCAAAGGCAAAACCTGTCATGATGCCGATCTGAGTGTCCGTCAGGTGCAGATCGGCCCGCATGGGCTCTATCAGCACACCAACGATGGAACGGTCCACATAGTTGGTGACATTGACGAGCCAGAGCAGCGCCAGCGCGTAGCCGAGATAGACGCGGGATGGCGGTGAAAGGCTGTTTGTCTGATTGTTCACCTGTCTGTCCAGTTCGGGCCCGGACGATTGAACTGAGGAACGGGGAATCGCTCCATCGGCATGGACGAAGCGCTCCGCCAATAGCTGAGGTCGCCGGCGGTAGCCTTCTCCCTGACGACCACAATGAAGGTCAGGCCGTTGTCGTCAGGCACGGGCGGGAGCTGTAGAGTCCAGGAGTTGGAGCCGGTTTCGGTCATCGGCGCAATCTGCCAGGTTCCGGGATCGCGAAGGCCACGCTCAGAGGAGATCGCATATAGAAGCAGCGCCTCATGCGCCAATCCCGGCGTTGTTTTCGCTTTTGCGCTGACCTCCACTTGCCGGTCTGCAACCTGCGCGACGGCGATGCTCGGCGTCCCTGGCAATTGGGTGTCGTTTACCAGCGCGTCGGAGAGCTGAGGCAACATGCTCAGGCCCATTTCGCCGATCCCGGCCTGGTCCATCAGAACGCCCGAGCCGTCGAATGCGCGGACATAGCGCCAGGAAGGATGTTTGAAAGAAGACAAGGGCTTGTTTTCTGCCCAGAACGGCCATGGGCCGTCATGCTGGCCGGGCACTGTTCCAAGGTCCCCAAACACCAACACCTGCCTGGCCTTGATGGTCGAATACCAATTGACAGGATCAGTTGTGGTGCGCGCGACCAACCGTCCAGCGTCCGTTGAGACCTGCCAATCCAGGAACTTCCAGAAAGTGGCGAAGAGATCTCTCAGGCCGTCATACTCGGGCCTGTCGCCATCTTTCCATGGAAAGCGCCAATCCGTATCCTTGCCGTACCGGTCATATGTTTCCTGCGCGTCGTGCGCATAGTATCCACCTGGCCCCAGCACGGTTACCCGATCATCGAGTGCGCCCAGAATCCAGTGCGAAGCGCCTTCCTTCGAGATGCCCATCGATCCGATTTCGGTGATAGCCTCGCCCCGCTCCTGCTGAACCAGCCGCTGCAGCAAGGTCATGGACACCATGTCCGCCTTGGCCAGCGGATTGCCGTTGAACAGGTATCGTCCGTCCATGGGCAATTCGTCTGCTGACGTAATATGAGCGGCCAGCAACCGCTTGAAGGCCATCACCTGCGTATCGTGAAAGCTGCGGCCATCGACGTCGGCGACAACGTCGGGCATCCATCCGTGGATCAGCACCGGAATGCCGAAGGCCCTGGCGACATCAACGCCCATGCCCACGGATGAGCGTGGGTTATCCTTGTCGCCCCCGTCGACGTCATGGATGTTGAGGGCGACGGCCTTCCCTTCGTGCAGAATCGTACGCGGGAGGATCAGCCAGCCCCGTTGGCGCCAACGCACCACCTTGACGCCATCCTCGGTGGCGATTGGCTGATCGAAAGCGTCGTATTGAACTTCAATGATGTCCGCGTCCTCGGCTTGTGCGCGTGACATTACACGCACGTGCATCGCATCGATCGTCAGGGCCTTCGCCCAGGCAACGTCGTAATAGGGCAGGTCCTCCGGCCCGCGCATGTCTTCGGGCGAGAGTGCAGCAGCGGTTGGTGAAGGCATGATAGCATCGGGAGCGGTCTTCGCCACCGTGCACGCGACCAACAGGATCAGGGAGGAAGCGAAAAAGCCACTCAGTACTTTCGCGGCATGCATAAGCTAGTTCTCCCCGAACCTGAATTTGAGGTTCAACATGACCGTGCGAGGCACGACTGTGATCCCTGAGAATACACGTCCGGGCGTACCGGCGGGAGCCGTTGCAGAGGCAGCGACAAGCGCATCCGAATTGGTGAGGTTTGTGATCGTAAGGCTCAATTCAGGCGACATCGGCCATTTCGAATTGACCATCGAAAACGCAGCATCCACCGTTCCAAAACTGTCCAGAGGAGCGTTAAGCAGGGGCGAGTCGGTCGCAGACCTGTATGCGTAGCTCACTGAGGAATCGACGTCCCAGTCTCCATAGGTCCTGGTGTATCCGATCACCGCAGAGCCGTTCCATTTGGGCGTTGTAAGTTCCGGCGTTCCTGGCGGCACCAGGATGCCATTATCATTGATATAGGGGTCGTTGGACGTCGAGTTTACGTAAGACGCATTAAGGTTCACGTCGAAGCCATAAGGCAGAACGCTTCGCAGGCCGGCTTCGACACCATCGATATTCCATGCGCCCGTGTTTGCGATGTATTCAACCGAAGGATCTGTCGGCGTGCGCTGCGAGGTCTGGCGGTTGTTCCAGTCGATGTGAAAAGCGGTGACGTCGATCTGAAGCCTGTCATTGAGCCATGTCGTGCGTGTACCGAGCTCGTAGTTCCACACCGAGTCGGATTCAAACAGGCTTGGAACAAGAGGTGAGTTGTAGAGATTGAGGTTGATCCCGCCGAAGCGATAGCCACGGGCAATGCTCGTGTAGGCTGAAATATTGTCGGTCACCCTCAAGGTGAGTGCCGCCCGCGGGTTAAATCCGCTTTCTTTCAGTGATTCCGTGCGCACGAATTCCGGATCAACAGCGCCGCCACCTGCGGCAAGTCCGGTTAGCAGGAGTCCGAGTGAGAGAGGCGTGCGCTGTTCAAACAGGCGGCCACCAAGATTAAGTTCCAATCGATCGGTCAGGCCACGGGTTGCGTCGAAATACAGGGCCGTTTCCTTCGCGACCGCATTCGCCCGCACCCGGCCTGTCAGGATGTTGGTTGGCAGCGGGAACCCGTCTGGTGGGTTATTGAAATCGTACAGAGTCTGCAGGTGCATCTTCTGGTCCGATTTCATGTAGTAGAGCCCGACGACATACTTCCAGTCGTTCAGAAGTGCCAGGCCACTCTGTGTGGGAGTGCTCTGAACCGCCCGGGCTTCGTAAGTATCCTGAGTGGTGTCGTCATACTTGTCGAATGGGTTGACGATTTCGACGCCGGCAAGATCCTGCAGGTATGCGCTGCTGTACAAGTGCCCGTTCTTGGAAAGGCGGCTGGCTGTCAGCGATAGCGTTGGGCCCCAGTTGCTCTCCCAGTCCACACCGATGCGCGTCAGCGTCTGGTCTGACTCTGATCCGTCTGGCCCACCGCGGCGCCGGCCATTGACCTGCCGGCCCTGATCATTGTCGATGGTTGTTGCGACGTTGGCGTCACTATCCTGCTTGCGATACTGGACCAGGAAGTTGGCGCTCAGCCTGTCATCAATTTTCCATAGTGCCATCGCGCGCGCATTGGTCACCTTGGAACCATCTACATCCTTTTCGCCGGAATATGTGTCATCGATGACGCCGCCACGGTCGCGCATACTCGCTGCCGCCCTGATGGCAAACCGATCATTGACTGCATAGTTCACCATTCCGGTCATTTGCTGATTGAAGTCATCGCTGTGCGATGTCTTGCCGTAGCCGTAAGACAGGAAGCCAAATGTTCCATCGAGCGATGGGTCGTTGGGAACATAGCGGATTGCGCCCAGCAGCGCGGAGCCTCCGAACAGGGTTCCCTGAGGGCCCTTCAGCACTTCGACCGTCGCCATATCGACAGGATCGAGTTCCGGCTGGGTGCCAATGAAGGTCGGATTGATCAGGGGTATGTCATCGTAGAAGATGCCGAACGGGCGATTGAAATCGCCGGATGAGCTGCTTCCGCCACGAATGTTGATCTGATTGCTGTCGGGCGTGCTTCCGGGTTGCAGGTAGATGCCTGGCGAGTATTTCAGTATCTTGGCCAGATCGTCCAGGCCCCGTTTCTCGAGATCGTCGCCCCGGAACACATCAATGCTGAGCGGAAGATCACGAGCCGTCTCCGGTCGCTTCGTCGCGGTCACGACAATCTCGTCAAGAACCCGCTCCTTCGCCGAATCGTCTTTCGAGGACGTTTGTTTGGTTCCTTCATCGTCACTTTCTGCGTGCGCGAAAGACACGTTCATCAGCGACAAGACCGCCAGGGCACTCACAAGTTTCTGCATGGCTGCTCCTCCCGCTTGCCATAAGCGCCCGGCATCTGTCCGGTGCATCGGATCAGTATATGTACGATCGTACACACGTCAATTGGCTGGATTTTATATATTTGCCTGTGCTTATCTGTGGCGATGAAATCCAAAGCCACCAATGCTAGATCCAAAGCCGCCGATCCGGGTAATAAGGCCGGTTCCGCGAGTCGCCGGAGAACTCACGGCAAACAGGCGGGCAGGGATACACGCCAGGATATTATCGAAGCTGCCAAGCGGCTATTTGCGGAAAAAGGCTTCGATGGAACTGGAATGCGCGAAATCGCCAAAGCAGCGCATGTCTCACTCGGACTTGTAACGCAATTTTATCATACCAAGGATGAATTGCATCGGGCGGTCGACGCTCATGTGTTGGGCAAGTTCGGACGCGGAATTGCGGATATTCCTGATGCCCACAATTTTCTTGAAGCCGGGTATCGCAAGACAGTGGATTTTGTTTCAAAGCACCAGCTTGAATATCGCTATATCCGCAGGGCTTTGGTTGAGGATAGTCCGGGCAGCAACGAATTCTTCGCGCACTATCACCAGCTTCAGATTGACGTGGTGAGGCGCGCGAAGCGTCAAGGCGCAATTGATGCAGATGTCGATGAGATTTGGGCCGCCTTTGTCCTGATCTTCCTGTCTCTCGGTCCCATCTTCTGCATGAACCAGATTGAATCGATTGTTGGCAAGTCCGTGTTCGACGTAAGATCCATTGAACATCGCAATGAAATCTATGCGCGCCTGCTTAATCACGGCTTTGCTTCGGACTGAGCGCTGCCCGAAACCTGCAGGACCCTCGAAAAACGGAGACTGGTTCGAGTTCGTCTGACAGCACCGCCCGCCACACGATTAATCAGAGAAATGTGCAGCTACTTCCTTGCCAAGCCCTACATATCGAGGGCTTTGGCGCCGAGTCCCCGTTTTCGGAACAGGGTAGATTTCAAGCCTGAAATCGGCGGCGTGACAATTGTGTCTGAACGAAATGTTAGTGAATAACCGTATGTGGACGGACTATCCGTGGCGCGCCGCAAACCATGAAGACGACATCCTGAATTCATTCGTCACGAAGACTCGAGGAAAGCTTCAGCGTTGGTGCTCATGAGAAACGCCACGCGCCGATTCGCCGGTCCGCAGATTGTGGCAACTGGTGGCTTTGTGAGACCTGTTCGTCCGCGCAAGGCGAAGACGGGTTTGAATTCGTCTGAGAGATCCTTCGCGCGCAGCATGGCTCAGATTCTAGTCCGTCGTCGCGCGATGAGCTATGCCGCTCGCCTCCAGCATCTTGTAGTGGGCAGCAAGGACATTGAATGCCTCCTTGCGCCGTCCTGTTTCGCTGAGCAGGCCCTTGCGGTTCCATCCTCGTTGATAGATGGGGTGCTGGCGGCGCGGTGAGCGGAAATCCTTCAGTATCCAGGGGGACATTCCTCGAAGGAATGTAATGTTGCTGCTCATGTCGAGCGTCTGACGATAGTACTCGGCCTGGTATTCCTCTGAGAATTTCCGAATCAGTTCCGGATCGTGAAATCCGGCAAGTGCTGCAGCGCCAAATTCTGAAAAGATGAGGGGCTTGCCATGATCATCGGGCCATTTGATGTCGTGCACAGCATCGAGCGGCATGTCTCCATACCAGCCATTGTATGTGTTCACCGCCAGCACATCTAGAAAATCCGTCAAGGGATCATCTATGTGGGCAATCGTCTGACCGTTCTCTTCCGTCTGACGCGTCAACAGGGCCGCGGTTATCAGACGCGTGTCGTCGAGCGCGCGCACATCGGATATGAGCGTTTGCAGGAATCTGTTCCGGGCATCCGACACAGGTGTTTCATTCGCCACACTCCAAAGAATGATCGACGCGCGGTTCCGGTCCCGGTGGATGTTTTCGGCGATCATTGAACGTGCGGTGTCTAGTGTTTCGCCGCTATCCCAATCGATCAGCCAGTAGACGGGAACTTCGCTCCAAACCAGCAAGCCCATTTCGTCAGCAAGGCGCAGCGTGGATTCGGAATGGGGATAGTGAGCGAGGCGTACGAAGTTGCCATGCAGGCCATACTTGATTTCGGATAGCAGCGCTCTTGCCGAACTCTCACTCATCGCACGGGCAGGGGAGGTGCCCAGCTCTTCTTCGTGCATGCTTATGCCGCGCAGGAAGATAGATTTGCCATTGAGCAGGATATCTTCATCCTTCACCTCAATGGTCCGGAACCCGATGCGCTCGTGCAGCCTGTCCACTGCAGTACTAACGACCACGTCGTACAATTTCGGGTTCTCAGGTGACCACTTCGCCAGTTTGTGCGGCGCCGTCGTCCGTAGCTCCACCTGGCCCCTTTCGTCGCTTGTGCCTCTCATCGTCAGCTCAAGTTCCGGAACGGCGATCTCCACAGCCTGTCCGGCACAGGCATTTCCGTTAATGCGCACGCTGGCAGCGATATTGCCATCCCGAGTCAAGCGGACCCAGGCCTCGTCGATGAAAGTACCGGGCACCTCAATCAACTGGATATCCCGTGTAATTCCTCCATAGGTTTCCCAGTCGGTCACGGGTGGCGGCACGCTTTGATCCGTACGGACAGAGTCGACGCCTACAATGATGCTGTTTTCGCCTTCGAGAACCAGGCCCGTTACATCGATGGTAAAGGGTGTGAAGCCACCTTCGTGGGCGCCTGCGAATGTGCCGTTCAGATAGACGCGTGCGGTATAGTTCGCCGCTTCAATTCTGAGAAAGTACCGCTTGCCCGGCTTTGGAGAATAGTGGAAGTCGCGCGCGTACCACATCAGGCCCTGATAGTAGCGCAGCTCCGGGGTATGGCTGACCCATGAACCGGGCAGCGTCGCCTTGTCTGCCCGACGCATGTCATACTCATAGAGATCGCCCGGGTTTTTGCGAGTCGCCTCATCGACATCCACCGGATCGAATCGTTGGTGGCCCTTGCCTGCCGCGGTGCCGTGGAACCCCTGCAAGCCGTCACGATACGGGTCGACCGACCAGGTCCATCCACCGGAAAGGTTAAGGCCATCGCGGCTTGACGCATTAGTCATTACCACGTCCGGTGAGGAATCAAGACGGAAAGTCTGCGCTTCTGCAGCCTGTATCAGTGCAAAAGTGGCCCAGACCACGCTGATAAGTCGTATGATCGCTGGAAGCAATTTCCATCCTCCCCCGGATGAACTGAATTTGTTGGTTCGTAACCTGTTGCGACGTCTGCGTGCATCCTGCCGCGCAGCTTGGCACTTGACCAGCGCGATATTTCCAGATCCCGCACTTCCTGCAATCGCTCCTTTTTGACAAGCTATCGACGAGGTTTAGATCTTCGTGCGCAGACTCAGGTAGAGAGGACATCCGATGCAGGTGAGAATTTTGGCAGTAGCGACCCTTACGTTGGTGGCGGGTGTCTCGGCGCAGGGCGCCATTGCCGACGATCCGCCAGCTGCACGGTTTGCGGAGGAGATCCATGTTTTCGGAGTGGAGGACGAAGTCTATCCGCCGCCCGCTTGCGCCACATTGTTCGTTGGCAGCTCAAGCATCCGGTTCTGGTTTCATCTTCGCGATGACTTCGCAGATCAACGCACCATTCGAAGGGGATTTGGAGGAGCAACCATTCCAGATGTAAACTTTTACTTCGACGCGGTGATCGGGAAGTACAGTCCGGCGCGGATTGTTTTTTATGCGGGAGAGAATGACCTGAATGCGGGGCGCCCGGTCGACGAGGTATTTCATGAGTTCATCAAGTTCCTGGACCTCAAGGACCGCGCGCTGGGATCGACGCCCGTGTACTTTGTATCGGCAAAACCTTCCGTGGCACGATTGTCGGATCTTGGCCGGCAGGAGGCTTTGAATCGAAAGATCTCAGCTCTGGCTGATGAACGTGCCGACCTTGCTTTTGTCGACATCGCAAGTCCGATGTTGAAAGAAGGATCTCCTGACCCGGCCCTGTTCATCAGCGATCAGCTGCACATGCGTGCTGGCGGCTATGAAATATGGCGTGGGGTCATTCAGCATGCGCTGGACGAAGATGATGTCTCCGAAGCGCAGTACTGCCGCTGATCAGATCGAGGCGGCGGAGAGGTCATGAGGTGGAGCCGTCGACTGACGCTCCACGATGCTATGTTCCAGAACTTCATTGTGACCGGCCGGCCCTGGCCGCCGATTTTTGATCTGGTCAGTAATCAGTTCAACCGCCTTGTAGCCCATTTCCTGGATTGGCTGGTGAATGGTAGTGAGCGGCGGCCATATGAGGGCCGACACGGGGGTATCATCGAAACCCGTAATGGACAGGTCATCGGGGATAACCAGGCCCATCTTGTGGGCCGCGAACAGGGCGCCGACCGCCATGTCGTCATTGGCGCAGATCAAGGCCGTCGGGCGGGGATCGTGCGAGAGAATTTCCGGCGTCAGGTCTACACCAGCCTTGAAGGTAAAGTCCCCATTGCGGACGACAATATCAGATCGTTCAATGCCCGCTGCGATCAGCGCCTTAAGAATTCCGTCCCAGCGCCGCGCTGCAGACACGTGGCCGGCCAGTCCGCCAATAAACGCGAACTGACGGTGACCAAGCCGCAGCAGATATTGCGCTATCTCGAACCCGGCTCGTTCGTCGTGAATCCGGACGGAAACGATCTCTTCTGCCGCCGTCGGGCCGGGGGCAATGCAAGTCAGCAGACAGCCCTTCGAGAGGATCAAGTTCCGCAGTTCAGCATCATCGGAAAACGGTGGGGTGAGAATTATACCTTCGGCGCGATTTCGCTCGATCAGCTCGATCACCCAATCGCGTTTCTTCCACTTCTGTTTCGGAACGCGCTGCGTCACCAGCTGCAGGCCAAAATCCGCGCACGCGCGCAATGCACCCAGTTCGAGTGCTGATTCCCAGTATGAGTTAGGCTCAGACTCGTCGTCGACCGGGTGAACCAACGTGATGAGGCTCGTGCTTCCGCCCGCCAAGGTGCGCGCTTGGATGTTGACCGTGTAGTTTAGTTCCTCCACCGCCTTTAGCACGCGGTCGCGAACTTCCGCACGAACATTCTGGCCTCCATTCAGGACGCGGGAAACTGTGACGCGCGCGACTCCCGACCGGCTTGCTACATCATCGATTGTTGGGCGTTTTGAAGGCATGTGCTCGTGAAGGAGGCGTGGAAGGTGGGCTAGGTCTCTGAGTCGGTTTTGCGTGCATGTTTACAAGTGCTTGAGTCCCATTCAACGCCTGGTCGCGCACCGTGCAGACACCTGCTTACAACAAATAGAGCAACAAAAGAAAGCAACCTCTTCCTTGTCGAAGCGGATTGTCCAATAGCTGCGCGGTAGCTGAATCCTGAAGTTCAGAAACAGGGCTGTGCTTGAGATGGATGCACGACACATCAGGCTGAGACCGGCGTTTGCGTTTCAGTTCGCTCTGGCCAATGCGGGCGCTTTCGCAGGCTGCTTGCCGGTGCTGGTCGTTCTGGTGCCGCTCAAGGCGAAGGAGGTGAGTCCGGCAGACAGTTCGGACGTACTCAGCTGGGCCATCATGACCGGCGCCCTGGTGGCGAGCGTGGTCAATATTCTCGCCGGGGCGCTGAGCGACCGTACGCGCACACGCTTCGGTCGACGCAAACCGTGGATTCTGGCAGGGGCGTTGTGTACTGCAGCTTCGTTCAGGCTTGTTTACGAAGCCAGTTCAGCCCAGCAGCTGGTGATCGCGGTTGCCGTGTTTCAGGCTGCCTTCAACATGATGCTACCTGCACTCGTCGCCCTGCTGCCGGACGAAGTCCCTCATGCGCGAAAGGGGATCATGGCGGCTCTGCTGGCCGTTGGGGCACCACTCGGACTAGGGATCGGATCGTTTCTCATCGGCTTTGACGGTCTTACCTTTGCGAACCGGTTCGAAATTGCTGGGGGTCTCATGTTACTCGGCATCCTTCCCTTGCTGGCATTTTGGGGGGAGAGCGATGACAAAGACGAGCCCGCCGTGGCCAAAGAGCCGAGCGCTTGCGCGTCGGTTCCGGCAGACAAGCGATGGAAGGATTTCTGGCGCATATGGTGGTCGCGTCTGTGCATCCAGATCGCCTTTTCGATCACACAGGGTTACCTGCTGTTCTTCCTGATCAGTGCACAGACTCATGCAGGCGTTCTTGGCGCAGCGCCACCCGAGACCTTGTTGGGCCGCTTGTTCTTGATTTCCACGGGCCTTTCCCTTTTCGCTGCGGTGCAGGTTGGCGCCCTGACAGATTGGATCGGCCGCAGAAAGATTTTTGTTGTTGCGTCCGGCGTGTTTGTCGGCGCCGGAATGTCAGTCATGGCGGCGTGGCCGGTGCTCATCGGCTTCATCACCGGACAGGTGCTGTATGGAATTGGTGTCGGACTATACTCGTCCGCCGAGGTGGCCCTGGCCGCCGAACTTCTGCCCGAGCAGTCAAGCGCCGCGCGTGATCTTGGCATTCTCAACGTCGGCAATGCGCTACCTCAGGCAATCGCGCCGGGGCTTGCGCTGATCCTGCTTGGTGAGGCACCGACAGGCTACCAGGCGCTGTTTCTGGCAGGGGCGCTTTTTGCGGTTGCGGGGGGATTGATCGTGGGGCGAATCCAGACTGCGCGGTGAGCGCTTGGTTGGCTTTCGTTGTCTGGTTCCAGAAATCTGACGGCCACTCTCACAAGTTGTTGATGCCAAACAAGTCTTTGAATTTAAAGAAATAAAAAATTAGATTGACAGTTTTGCAATGATCTCAGATAAAAATTGGAAGCGCTTCCATTTTATGCGTGCCACGTGCCTGAAAGCATGTGGGGCGTCAAAAACAAAACTATGTGGCGGCGCAGAGGGAGGGAAATTTGACCGAACTACTCACGACGAAGTCGCCGCTTGCGTCCCGTCTGCACTCGAGACTCTGCCTGACAGCGTCGGTGCTCGCAATCGCGGCTGTATGGCCGCAGGTATCTCTGGCCCAGGAAACTGACTCCTCGACTGACGAAGTTGCCGGGGTGATTGCCTCGTCAGACGAGGACGTCCGCAAGACTGACGAGTCAAAGGCGGATTCCCCGAAAGAAGGGGACTCAGATCAGGTACTTAACCGGGTTCTGGTCACAGGCATCCGGGGAGGGCTCAGCCGCTCGCTGGACTTCAAGAAGAACGAGTCGTCCATCGTCGAGGCCGTTGCTGCTGAGGATATTGGCAAGCTCCCGGACATCTCGATCGCAGAATCCATTTCCCGGCTTCCAGGCATTGCGGCGCAGCGCGTAAACGGACGGGCGCAGGTGATTTCCATCCGCGGTCTCGCACCGGACTTTACGACAACGTTGTTGAATGGTCGTCAGCAGGCGAGCTCGGGCGACAACCGTGCCGTTGAATTCGATCAGTACCCGTCAGAACTCCTGTCTTCGGTGGTTATCTACAAAACCCCCGACGCTCTGGTCGCCGGCATGGGCCTGTCGGGCACGGCGGACCTGAGAACGGTTCGGCCACTGGACTACACGGATCGCGCCATCGCGCTCAATCTCAGAGGCTCCACCCTGAGTGGCGACAAGCTGAATTCCGACGTTTCAACCAGTGGAATCCGCTTCAGTGCCAGCTATATTGATCAATTCGCGAACGATACGATCGGCGTCGCCGTGGGCTTCGCTCACCTGGATTCCCCTTCTCAGAATCGCCACTTCAAGGCGTACGGGTATGAGGGGTTCGGTTTTGCGGTATCGCCGGACAGTGCGGACTCGGCCTTGATCCTCAACGGTCAGGAAATCTTCGCCTACTCGCGTGAGAATATTCGCGATGCTGCGATCGCAATCGCTGAATGGGCGCCAAACGCCCAGATGCACACTACGCTGGACCTTTACTACTCGAAGTTCGAACAGAACGAGACGATGAGGGGCGCGCAGTGGTTTTCGAACGGCTGGGCTGACAACGCACAGTTCGACATTCAGGAGACGACCGACGTCGGTGGTTCGACCTTTGCGTCGCTTGGAACGGTTACCAACATCGTTCCTCAGCTCCGCAACGACTACAACACGAGAGACGACCATCTCTTCTCCGCCGGCCTGAATCAGGAGTTCCAGGCGACGGACCGCCTCAAGCTGGTTGCTGACCTGTCGTACTCGAAGAACTCCCGCAAGGAGCAGGTGCTGGAGACCTATGCCGGTTACGGCCTTGGCGTCGGCGGCGTGACGGGGGCCACCCCGAACGTGGGTCGGACGTACGACACGTTTGGTTTCGACATTCCGCTGGAAGGCTTCGCTCAGTATGCCCATGGGCTCGATTATGCTGACGCTACGCAGGTCTCTCTCGGCGACCGTGCGCCATGGGGCGGTTGGGGCCATGATGGCGCCATACGTTTCCCGGACGTCCAGGAGACGGTTAAGTCTTTCGACTTCCGTGGCGACTACGACATGGATGGCATGATCACCGGCGTCCAGGCAGGCGTGAACGTGACCAAACGCGACAAGAGCAAGCGCGTCGACGATTTCGACCTGTTCCTGCTCAACGACCGTCAGCAGACGCTCGTGGACCCTCAATTCCTTGTCTCTCCGACATCGTTGGATTTCGCGGGTTTTGGCAATGTCATCAGCCTCAATCTCATGTCCGCCCTGCAGAACTACTACCGAACGTCGCCCATTCTCGATGCAAATTATTTCGACAAGAACTGGGATATCAGCGAGCAGGTGGTGACGGCGTTTGTTCGGGCCGATTTTGAGGCTGGCCGGTTCACGGGCAATGTGGGCATCCAGTTTGTCAATCAGGATCAGGAGTCATCGGGGACGATTATTCAGGGGAACCCGATCGTGCCCGTTCCGGTGACGGATGGCGCGACCTATTCCGATGTCCTGCCGAACCTCAACCTCATTTACGATCTCGGCAATGGTCACCGACTGCGCTTCGCCGCTTCCCGGACGCTTGCCCGGCCTCGTATGGATGAGCTTCGTGCCAACATCACGCCCAGCTTCGGCTTGCCCAGCACGCCGGTAGCACCGGGAAGCACACTGCACCCATGGAGTGGGCGAGGTGGTAACCCGAACCTCGAACCGTGGCGTGCGAATGCGTTTGATCTTGCCTACGAATGGTACATCGATCAGACGAGCTACGTGTCGATTGCTGGTTTCTACAAGGATCTGGACAGTTACATATACCAGCAGACTCTGGAGTTCGATTTTACGGGCGTGCCCACTCCCGCAAGCGCAGTCATACCACCGGACGTGATTATCAGTCCGATTGGTCAGATGACCCTGCCTGCGAATGGAAGCGGTGGCTCCATCCAGGGTATCGAAGTCAGCGGCGCGTTTAACTTCAAACACCTCAGCGAATCCCTGGACGGCTTCGGTGTGATCGGAAGTTATTCGTATACGGAGTCCGACTTGAATCCGACAACTGGAACGAACGAGGTGCGCATTCCTGGTCTTTCGGGAACGGTATACAATATCTCCGGATACTACGAGAAGAACGGCTTCCAGGCTCGCATCAGCCGCCGGTACCGGTCCGCGTTCAAGGGTGAGGTCGTGCAGTTGTTTGCGACGCGCGGCTACACGGAAATTCTGGACGACACGCAGGTCGATGCGCAGCTCGGATACACGTTCGAGACCGGCAGATTCAAGGGACTTGGCATCCAGCTTCAGGTCAACAACCTGACGGATTCGCCCTATCGGACCCGCCTTGGTCTTGATACGGGCGGTACGCGCACGGCCGAAGGAGGTACCTTGCAGGAGACCTACGAAGAATATGGTCGAGAGATACTCTTTGGTGTGAACTATCGCTTCTGATCCTCGGCGAAGGAGTCCGTCATTTGCTTGGCGGGATCCTCATAGCGGCGAGTGCGCGAGTTCCTCCCTCGCGCACTCGCTTCTCTTTCTGCGGAGGAGTTGAGTGGCTGCATTGGCAGAAGTGAAGACGCAGGGCGTGCACGCAGACCTCCCGGTGCCCGTTCGGGAAAAGTTCGAAATGATGTGCGCGCCGCTGGCTGTGATTGGCAGACCGAACGGGCCGGCAGCGCCAAGGGGAGATTGGGCATGACACGTAGGGTCATTTCTGCAGGAGCGGCCATTCTTGGCATTATTCTGTCAGCTTGCGCGTCAACGCAGGCGACAAAGCACCAGAACCCTCAGGTTGTATCGGTCTGGCCGGATCGGTCGGCGTCAGCCGTGCTCGACCCGACCGTTGAAAGCCGAATTGACGTAATCCTCAGTTCGATGTCCCTCGAGCAGAAAATCGGCCAGATGACTCAGGCAGATATTCGCTACATCTCGCCGGATGAAGTCCGCCAGTACTATGTCGGCTCGATTCTGAATGGCGGCGGCGCCTGGCCGTCGATGAGGAAGGACGCGACTGTTGCGGACTGGGCCGAGCTGGCAGAGGCGTACTACGATGCATCGATGTCATCCGATGCGGCGTATCCGGTACCCGTGATCTGGGGAACTGATGCCGTTCACGGGCACAACAACGTCGCATTCGCGACGATATTCCCGCACAATATTGGCCTTGGCGCGGCCGACGATCCGGACCTGACCTACCGTATCGGGCGCGCCACCGCCCGCGCGCTTCGTGCGACGGGAATCACCTGGGACTTCGCGCCCACACTAGCCGTTGCGCAGGATCGGCGCTGGGGGCGCTACTATGAAAGCTATTCCAGCGATCCGACGATTGTCGCACGCAACGGTGCGGCCCTTGTACGTGGACTGCAGGGTCATCTCGATGAAGACGGCGACGTTCTGGCTACGGCAAAGCACTATCTCGGCGATGGCGGTACCGACAACGGCAAGGACCAGGGAACGGCGACGGTATCCGTCAAGGATCTCGCGAAGGTGCACGGCGCGGGCTATCTGGCGAGTCTCGATGCGGGCGTCGCGACGGTGATGGGATCATACAGCAGTTGGACCGATGCCATCACTCATGAGGCCCACGGAAAGATGCATGGCAACCGTGAACTGTTGACCTCTGTCCTGAAGGAACGTCTGGGTTTCACGGGTGTTGTGGTATCGGACTGGAACGCTATCGAGCAGCTTCCAGGCTGCGCCCGAGACCGTTGCCCTCAGGCCGTGAACGCAGGCATAGACCTTTTCATGGTACCCGAAGACTGGAAGGCGTTCATTGCGAACACGCTGGATGATGTGCGAGAGGGGCGCATACCAGAAAGCCGGATCGACGATGCGGTGCGACGCATTTTGCGTGTCAAGCTTGCTTCTGGCTTGTTCGATCATCCGCCGAAGGAAAGCCAGTACTTCGCTGATGCGTCGGCTGTTCGTGCCCCCGACCTTGCGCGCGAAGCGGTTCGCAAATCGGCAGTTCTGCTCAAGAACGACAGCCAATTGCTGCCGCTTCCCCGGTCCAGCCGTGTGCTTTTGGTGGGCGAAGCCGCCGATACCATGGCGATGCAGATGGGAGGCTGGACGCTCACCTGGCAAGGCGATGAGAATCCGAACTCCGATTTCAAAACCGGAGAGACGTTGCGGCAGGCGCTTCAGGCAGTGCTTGGCACAACCAGTATCACCTACTCGAAGGATGGTTCCGTCGATGATCCGTCCGGGTATGACGTGATCGTGGCGGTGCTGGGAGAGAATCCCTATGCGGAGTACAACGGCGATGTGGCTTTTCCGCAGCCGTTGTCTTACAGCGCTTCGCATCCCGCGGACGCAACGATGCTGGCGAATTTAGCCGCAACGGGCTTGCCAGTCGTCACGGTGCTGTACTCCGGTCGTACATTGTATGCATCCGATCTGATCAATCGGTCTCAGGCTTTCGTCGCTGCATTCCTTCCCGGGAGCGAAGCCGGCGGGCTTGCAGACCTCATCGTGGCAGCGCCACCGGGCGAGGCTCAGTCTGATTTCACTGGTCATCTGCCATTTGCCTGGCCGGCCACGCCCTGCGCGACAAGTGACACCGACAGGGAAATGCTGTTTCGCAGAGGGTATGGACTTGCCTATGCGGAAGCCTCAGACATCGGACCAGTCACAGAATCTGTGACCCCAGTCGCTTGCGATTGATCCGGACGTTGCGGACGGAAGGAGGGCACGGTGAAGCATTTGCGCAAGGTTCTGATTGTCGGAGGAGGGTCTGCTGGGTGGATGACGGCGGCACTGTTCGCGAAGCTGATGAATGATCTCTATGAGGTTACGTTGGTCGAGTCCGACGACATCGGAACCATCGGCGTCGGCGAAGCGACAATTCCGGCCATCAAGAAGTATAACGAGCTTCTTGGCATTTCGGAGAACGAGTTTCTTCAGAGAACGAACGGAACGTTCAAGCTCGGCATTCAGTTTAACGACTGGTCAAGCATCGGTTCCAGCTACATCCATGGCTTCGGTGTAATCGGGCAGGATCTGGGCTGGCTGCGTTGCCACCAGTATTGGCTGAAGATGCGCGCGCAAGGCAAGGCTTCAGACTTTGCCAACTATTCAATCAACACAGCCGCCGCGCTTCGAAACAAGTTCATGCGCTGCGCGCCCGACATGAAAGAATCCCCACTCGGACATATCGCGCATGCCTTTCACTTCGACGCGGGACTTTACGCTCGCTACCTGCGCCAGTTTGCGGAAGAACGTGGCGTGAAACGATTTGAGGGAAAGGTCGTCAAGGTCACCCTCCGGCCAGAGGACGGGTTCGTAAGATCAGTTACATTGGCAAACGGTCAGATTTTCGAGGCGGACCTGTTCATCGACTGCTCCGGATTCCGCGGCTTGATCATCGAACAGGGGCTCGGCACCGGCTTTGACGACTGGAGTCACTGGCTGCCCTGCGACCGGGCGATTGCGGTCGGATGCGAACGATCGAAGAATTTCACTCCGTACACAAAATCCACTGCGCGCGCGGCTGGCTGGCAATGGCGCATTCCTCTCCAGCACCGCACGGGCAATGGTCACGTTTACAGCAGCCAGCACATGGATGCCGAGGACGCCGAGCAGATTCTGCTCAGCTCGCTCGACGGCGAGCCGACGAGCAGTCCTCTCCAAATCCGATTCGAGGCAGGCAAGCGAAAGAAGGTGTGGAATCGCAACTGCGTCGCAATAGGCCTGTCGAGCGGCTTCCTTGAGCCACTGGAGTCGACAAGCCTTCATCTCATCCAGTCTGCCATCATTCGCTTGCTGCGATTCCTGCCGGACATGTCGTTCGACCCGGCGACCATCAATGAATTCAATCGCCAGACCGATTTTGAATATGAGCGAATTCGCGACTTCATTATTCTTCACTACAAACTGACGGAGCGTGAAGACACGCCATTCTGGCGCTATTGCAAGCATATGGATGTCCCTGCCACGCTGCAGCGCAAGATGGACCTGTTTTCTGCAAACGGCCGCATCTTCCGTGAAGACGACGAGCTTTTCTCTGAAGAAAGCTGGATACAGGTCTTCATCGGCCAGGGGCTTATTCCTGCGGCCTACGACCCGATGGTAGATATTCAGTCAGAGGAGCAGATCGGCACGTTTCTTTCGAACATCGAATCGGTAATCGGAAAGTGCGTTGACGTGATGCCTTCGCATGACGAATTCGTGGCGAAGAATTGTCCCGCGTTTCAATGAAGGTTGCGTGTTCGTCTGACGGGAGCATCTGAGAACAACGGGATGGAAACTAGGAGCGGACGCTTGAGTCATTCCATGTTCCGAGCCGTCGCGGGCCGACTGCTTTTTGCTAGCGTAGCGCTTGTCATCCTTTCCGGGTGCCAGGGAACAACAACGCAATCGGCGTCCCCGGCGCAGCCCAGTTCATCCAAAAGGCTAGTGGGGCTCTGGATGACCACACCAGACGGCAAGCATCGGCTCGACTTAATATCTCCTGACGAAATTCCGGCAACGGGCGACTATCAGGTCCATGTGTCGATCGATACCGGGGTGCGGTACCAGAAGATGATCGGCATGGGTGCGGCGATCACGGATGCATCTGCAGACTTGTTGCAGCATACGCTTCCGGCAACTGAAAGATCTGACCTGATCCGGGAGCTGTTTGATCCGGATGCAGGTCTCGGCCTGTCGTTCACACGTGTGGTGATCGGGGCATCAGACTTCTCTACCCGCCATTATAGCCTTGATGACTCTCCGGGAAATGAGCCGGATCCGAATCTGTCCCACTTCTCGATCGGCCCTCTCAAAGAGACTGTGATCCCTACATTGCAGGCAGCGCGACAAGCAAATCCTTCCCTCGTGGTAATGGCATCGCCTTGGAGTCCGCCGGCATGGATGAAGACCAGCAAGTCGCTCATTACGGGCCGATTGCTGCGAAGCGCCTACCAACCCTTTGCAGACTACCTGGTAAAGACGGTACGGGAGTTTGGAGAGAATGGAATTCCTGTCGACTATATCAGCCTTCAGAACGAACCCGATTTTGAGCCCGCGGATTATCCGGGCATGCGCCTGCCGGCGCGCGAACGCGCAGAGCTCATATCCGATTTTGTGGGGCCGGCTTTTGCCGCTTCAGGGCTCGATGTCCAGATTCTGGAATGGGATCACAACTGGGATCAGCCTCAGCAGCCGCTCGACGTATTGTCCGATGCTGAAGCAGCAGCCTTCGTTAGTGGGGTTGCGTGGCACTGCTATGCTGGTGACGTCGCCGCTCAGGATATGGTCCGCCGACGCCATCCGGATAAGGATGTTTTCTTTACGGAATGCTCCGGTGGCGAGTGGTCATCGGAATGGCCGGATGCGTGGTCGTGGACGATGGAGAACCTCATCATTGGTGCGACGCAAAACTGGGCGCGTGGCGTGCTGCTCTGGAACATTGCCCTTGATGAGGATTACGGGCCACACCTTGGCGGGTGCGGGAATTGCCGCGGTGTTGTTACAGTCAGCAGAGAGACAGGGAAGGTAACGAGAAATCAGGAATACTACGCGCTTGCGCACTATAGTCGCTTTGTTGATCCCGGCGCATACCGGATTGAGGCGATCTCATCCTCCGCCACGGTGAAAGTAGTAGCCTTCCAGAATCCGAACGGAGAAATCGTGCTGATCGCGTTCAATTCGGGCGATGGAAGTGTGGATCTGAAGGTCGATGTTTC
This sequence comes from Hyphomonas sp., assembly GCA_020638455.1. Lineage (GTDB taxonomy): Bacteria > Pseudomonadota > Alphaproteobacteria > Caulobacterales > Hyphomonadaceae > Hyphomonas. Next base: position 40,146 of record JACKIK010000002.1, read on the forward strand.
TGACACTCCAGGCTCCATCAAAGTTTTGTCGCGCTCTGCGATCACGGCTGTCTGGGCGATAGCAGGCTGAGGTATCGGCTTCTTGTTGAGGACAGTGGCAAGCGAACTGAGACTGCAAGACTAGTGTGCCTTGTGGCCGTCGTCATGGCGCCTGATTTCTGCCATTGGCAAAATCGCCGTACTGCAGCTCAAATTGGCAAGCGCAACAGCCCCACTATCTCTACGCGCCGTCAGTTGCGATACTGACTCTATGCAAGCGCTCGAGTCAGACAGTCCGCTCATCGTCTATATCGACATCAAGAGCCCCTACGCGTTCGTGGCGGTCGCTCCCACGCTCAGGCTTGAATCCGAGTTGGGTCTGGCTTTCGACTGGCGTCCATTGACATTGGATATTCCGAGCTATCTCGGATCGGCCCGCAAGAAGGCCGGCAAGGTGGTCGAAGCCCAGCGCAGTCCCGCGCAGTGGAATGCCGTGCGCTACGCCTATCGTGACGCCCGCCGCTATGCCGAGATGCAGGGGCATATTCTGAAAGGCACCGAAAAGATCTGGGACACGCGGCGGATCAATACGGCGATCCTTTGGGTCAACGCGACAGCGCGGGACCGGCTGCCGGCATTCCTGAATCACGTCTATCCCGCCTTCTGGCGGCGCGAACTGGACGTGGAAGACATGAGTGTCGTGGAATCCTGTCTGCAAGCCGCCGGAGCGCCTGTTAAGGGCTTCGCTGAGTATTGCGAGACCGAAGGCCGGCAGGCCCATGACGACCTGCAGGCCCAGCTGCACCCCGCCGGGATCTACGGTGTTCCGACATATGTTTTCGATGGGGAGATACTCTTCGGACGGGAGCACCTGCCTTATGTGCGTTGGCATCTGACCGGCCGCAACGGGCCCGCGCCGGATATTGCGTACGAGGTATTCGAATGCTGAGCCTCTTCATCGATTTCAAATGCCCGGCCTCATATCTGGCGTTCGATCCAACGGTCGCCCTCGCGTCGCATTTGGGGACCCGGGTCGACTGGCATGCCTTCCGTAGCCGACAGGACCGGCTTCCGGCCGAGCGGACTGACGAAACCCGGGGCGAGACACACCGGCGTGTGCGCGCGGGCCAGCGACGCGCGACCCATCTGAAATATGCTGGCTTGCGCGGTGTGGAGATGGTGTTCCGTGACGATCCCGGCGAGAGCGACGTGGCCCTCAGTGCTCTGGATTGTCGGCTGGCCGATCCTCTCTCTTTCGTCTGGCACGCTTTCCGGGCGTATTGGGTGGAGGGGGCCGATCTGAATGATGCGCCAACGGTCCTGTCGCTACTGGAGAAGACCGGGAATCCGGTTCGACGGATCGAACTTGAAACGGCCGTGGCGTCGTTTGATGCGCGCCAAACACAGTTGGAAGAGGACGGGATCTTCATCACGCCGACCTATCGGCTTGCCGACCAGATGTTTGTCGGCCGGGAGCATTTGCCGCTGATTGAGCGGATCATGCAAAAGGCGGTGGGCTGAGAGGCTCTGCGCGGACGGAATTCCCAAGGAGTCGGGCCTGAGACGGCAAGCCGATCAGTTCGCCGCCGCAACTCGAGAACCGATTTTTGCGCGGAGTGCGGGCCTCGCCTTCTTGCTGTCAGTCAGCGTGCGACGCGGAAGCCAACATGCGACGTTCCAAAGGCAAGATCCTGTGCCTGGCGTGACGCGGCTCGAAAGCGCCGGCAATAGTTCGGGGCGCACAGGTAGGATCCCCCCTTGATGACGCCAACAGGAACGCCGGGCTGTCTGGGATCCAGGCCTTGGGCGCCCGCGCGCTCACGATCATGCCGGGAATGCGAAGGCGCATAGGGGGTGCTGGTCCATTCCCAGACATTCCCGATCATGTCATACAATCCGAGGCGGTTTGCAGGATACTGTGCAACCGGGGCGATGCCCTCATAACCATCCTTGCCTGTATCAATCACCGGGAACAGGCCTTGCCAGGTGTTCGCTTTCGCAGAAAGTTCCGCACGTTCAGCTTCCTTCAGAGACATCGTGATGTTGCCCCCGGCGCCGCGCGCCGCAAATTCCCATTCTTCTTCGGTGGGAAGCCGGCCGCCAGCCCACTCGGCATAGGCCTCGGCATCGTCCCGTGTCACGTGGACAACGGGCCAGTCGGGCTCCGCGGAGCTTTGAGGCCCCGTTGGATGGCGCCAGTCGGCGCCGTCGACAAGTTGCCACCAGCTGAGTTCGGCAATCGGCCCGCCGGACGGAGGTCTGAACACCGCCGACGCCGGCGGAATGGCGATACCCGGGCTCCCGGGTTCGTCGGCGCGCCAGCCCCGTTCAGCGCGGGTGACGTAGCCAGTTGCCTCTACGAACTGTTCAAATTGCCGGTTGGTGACTTCCGTACGGCTCAATTCGAACTGAGCGATGCATATCTCATGCGCAGACCCTTCCTCCGGATACGAATTTTCGTCACCCATTTCGAAACAACCGCCAGGTACGGAAACCCAGGACAGGCGTTCACTCTCGGTGTCGGCAGGTCGTGATGCGGCCGGCGCACAGAACGCGATCAGCGCGAACAGGGTCGCCGCCGCGCCGTGCCGGCGCCTGCGAAAACAGTTCATGGGCAGAGTCCAGAGCAACCTGCTTTGGCGAGTACTTTCTCAACTTCTCTCCTCGTCCCTTCGGGCAGGCTTGTCACGTTATTGCGTAGGGACGCCAGGCACTTGACCTGATACGGAAAAGTCGGTTGCGTCCACGCGCGCCCGTCGATTTCGGTCGAGACATCTTTGTCGCCACGCGCCGCAGCGGCGGCATTTGCCAGCAGGAAGGGAACGTAGACGCGTCCGATTTCACAGAGCAGTGGAGCAAGGGCGGCGCGCGCCTCTTCGGGGGAGAACCAGTCGGCTTTATCGGGTTTCAGGCCCGACAGGTCTTCGACCAGGTCCACCCAGGCACGTATGCGCGGATGGTCGCGTGACATGATCGCTGCCGAAGTTGGCTCGACGACGCCGAGCTGTGTCAGCTGGCCGTAGATCGCAAAGTCGGCGGCGCTGGGTCGTGCGCCAAGCACATAGCCGCGGAGCTGCAGGAGCTCATCGAGTATGTCGAGGAACCGGACATAGCTGTCCTCGATCGTTTGAGCGGTCACGTCGTTCGACCCGACGACGTAGAGCCGCTCGAACTGCGCCGCCGTGATCTGGTCCGCAAACGCATCTGCTTCCGCACGGGAAGACATGTTCACGCTCCAGTATGCGATCATCGGGCCTGCATTGGCGCGGTCTGGAGCATGATACCAGCGATAATGGAACATCGGCTTGGTCAGCCATTCGTCGGCATAGTCCTCGATCAGGTCGCAGTAGAAACGAAGTTCCGGGTCATCCGGCAGGGCGGCGCGTCCGGCATAGTCGTTCTCGAGGCGCCGGATGATCGGTGTCGAATCGACGGCCGGTGTGAGACTTCCGTCCGCTTCCGGAAAGAAGACGGTGGGGAGCAGCTTGACCTTTGGTCGGGGATAGCCTTCCGGCGGTACGCGGTATCCGGCCCAAATCACGCTGTAGGGGATTTGCCGGTAGCGCAGAAGCGCCAGCATCTTGCGTGTGTAGGGCGATCCCGGTACGCCCATGAGTTCCAAACGGTCTGCCATTTCTTTTCCTTCCACGGAACATTCGCGCACATCGGCGCTATTGGCCGACTTCCTGCATCTGGCGGATCTGCTTCAGAAGGACCTTCTTGGGCAGGAACGGCATGATGCGTGTCGCAAAGCGCTGGCCGGGCGACAGGCCCGTTATCACGTCCAGCGTGCCGTTCAGCATGCCCGCATAGCCCGCTTCGGCGACCTTCCGGGGCGGCACCGCCTTGTCGAACAGGGACGTGGCATCCATGCCGGAGGTTGCCGCAAATCCAGTGTCGGTCGCACCCGGCATCAGGGCGGTCACGGTGACGCCGGTGCCGCGCAGCTCTTCGGCGAGCGCATTGCTGAAGTAGGTCACATAGGCCTTGGTAGCATAATAAACAGCCTGCAGCGGGCCGGGCATCAGGGCCGCGGTGGACGAGACGTTGAGGATCTTTCCGGACTTGAGTGCCACCATGTCCGGCAGGAACAGGCGCGTCAGCGCGGACAGGGCGACGATGTTGACCTGGATCATCGAACGGTCGTCGGCCCAGTCGCGTTCATGGAACCTGCCGCGCCCCCCGAAGCCCGCATTGTTGATCAGGATGTCGATCCGGGTGCCGCTGGCTCGAAGCTGATTGAAGATGCGCTGAGGCGCGCCTTCATCGTTCAGGTCCTCCGCGATAATCTCGACAGGAACTTCGTGGTTCGCCTGAAGCTCGTTCTTCAGTTGCTCCAGCCGGTCCTTCCGGCGGGCAACCAGAACAAGGCCGCCGCCATGTTCGGCGTGGATGCGGGCAAGCTCGGCCCCGATCCCACTCGATGCTCCGGTTATCAGTGCAGTCTGAGTCATATGTTACCTCCCTGAGTATGTGATCCCACTGCGGGCCTGCCTGTTCAGTTTATCTTCCGTCGGCGGAGCCACCTGACCAGCAGGACGATGATCGCGAACAGGATCAGTCCAGCCGCGAAAAGAAGCGGGCGCGCTCGCTTCAACATCATCCTGCGTGCATTGATGCTGATCTGCTCCTGGACATCAAAGTCGGCGGGCAATGCGATGACGCCCATCTTCTTTGCGTATTGGGCATAGTCTGCGAGGAGTTCCTCTTTCAGCGCGGTGTTCTCACCCGAAAGGTCGCGGGTCTCGCCCGGATCTATCGCCAGGTCGTGCAGGTGCCATTCTGCGTCGCCATGTGGCAGCGTGTTGCGGGTTAGTTTGTAGCCGCCCTTGAACACCGCCGAGTTCCCCCCGACTTCCAGGGCGATAGGTTCGTGGTCGCCATGAATCTCGTTTGAGCGATTCATCAGCGCCGGCGCGAGGCTCCGCCCATCCACATCTGCCTCTTCCAGTTCTGCCAGCTCGGTCAGAGTCGGCGCAATATCGGTGACGAAACTCAGCGCAGAGTTGAAGCGCTGAGGCGCGATACCGGGCCCGCTGATGATGAGCGGAACACGCGTGCCGCCTTCGCTTGCATACATCTTGAACAGACGCCCCGGTGTGGCGGCCGCGCTCGCCCATTCCGGGCCGATTGCAGCCATGCTGCCTTTCTCGCCCATGGTTTCCAGGTGGTCGTTGTAGCCATGTGTCGCCATCCAGATGCGGAACACGGAATCGGTTGTCGGATCGCCAAATTCCGGGCCGTTGTCCGACGTGACAACAAAGATCGTGTTGTCGAAGTCGCCCGATGATTTGAGATATTCGATCAGGCGGCCGACATGGTAGTCCATGGCTTCCAGCATGCCGGCATTCACCATCATGCGCCTTTCAAAATAGGCCTGCTCTTTCGGGGTCAGGGAGTCCCACTTCCGAAGGCTCGGATGCATGGCGGGCGGGGCAGCATCCGGGGGAATCAGGCCAAGTGCCTTTGCGCGCTCAAATCGGCGCCGCAATGTGGCCTCCCATCCATCCGAATAGACACCTTTGTAGTGATCGGTGAACTCTCTTGGCGCCTGGATGGGAATGTGAATGGCCTGGAACGCCACATAGGCGAAGAAAGGGTGGTCGGGGTCGCGCTGGCTCAGATAGTCGATCATGTGGTCAACGAGGAAGCGCGACGAATAGAAATCGTCCGGCAGCTTTGCCGGTTTGCCATCCTCAAACCATGGCGCTTCGGAATAGAAGGGAATGAACGGCTTTTGCTCCCAATTGTCCGCGCCCGATGCGTCGAGTGCGAAGGAGCGGTCAAAGCCATGGGAATCCGGCAGGTCACCGGGCCCCCGCCCAAGGTGCCATTTGCCCGTCATGAAGGTTTCGTATCCGGCGCCGCGGAATTGATCCGCTACGGTTTCCACGCCGGGGAGTAGGTGCAGGCTATAGGCCGGCGACTCCCTCTGCTCCTTGCGCAGGATCTCCGGGATTGTGCCGACACCCGTGCGGTGGCTGTCGAGGCCGGTCAGCAGCATGGCACGGGACGTCGCGCACAAGGGTGATGTGTGATAGTTGCTGAACCGTACGCCTGCATCCGCGAGCTGGTCGATGTTCGGTGTGCGGGCTTCCCCGCCAAAGCCTCCGAAATCCATGAACCCGGCATCGTCAACCAGGATCACGACAATATTTGGCTGCTCCGCAGACGCATGGAGCTGCGCCAGCAGGAACACAAAGCAGGCAAGAGACCCGAGCAGTCGTAGAGTGCCTTTCATGACCTGCTTCATTTTCCGAATCGGCCTTCGGCGCGGTTTGGTGCGAACACCTTGATCGCCTTGTTGAAGGGAGCGAGCCGCTCGGTGTCGTATCCGGAAATTGCTGCGACCGTCCGATCCCACAGCACCGAAGCGTCGGGATAGGGAAGGAGTTGTTTCACGGTGCCCTGAGCCTCTGGCGTCAGTGCATCGAAGTGCTCGCGCAGGCGTTTCAGGCACCAGACCCGGTACTGTGACGTTGGCAGTTTCGCATAGTGGCAGCCCTGCGCGGTCATCTGGAAATGCATTTCCTCCCGTCCGTACGCGGCGGAATTCTCGCGAAGTTGCACCAGATGGGTCTCGGCAATCTCTTTCAGCATTGGCGCCGCATCGTCCGGCACCTGTTCGAGCAAAGCCGTTTCGCCATATCGCTTGCTGGCGTTCCAGACCCGGCCGACCCATTCGAATACATCCGGCGCTTTGTCGCGCATGATGGCTGTCGGGTCCGGATCCTGGCTAAAATGCCGGAACATCGGTCCCATGAATCCGAAATCGGCGATGGAGGGTGAGTTGCCGAGCAGGAAGGGGCGGTCCTCCAGCATGGTCGTCATGTTGCGCAACGCATTGAAATAGCCCGCTTCGACATGATCCCAGGTCTCGGCATTGACGCCGTCGTTGACGACATATCCAACGCGCTGGCGGAATTTCATCAGGTGCCGGCGGACGATCCGCGGATACCAGAGATGGGAGAGTATCTCGTCAGCCAGAACGCGGGAAATCAGCTCCCGGCCGTGATCGTAGCTCCACCGGTAGTGCATGGCGGAACGCCACAACCATTCGTCCGCATAGTCCTCCATCAGCAGGGCGATGAACCGCACAACCGGATCGGCCGGCATGACGGGTCGATCAGGATACTCGGTTTCAAGCTGCTGGATCATCGGCGTTGTATCTGACATCCACCGACCGTCATCCCGTTCGATCAAGGGCACCTGGATTGCACCGACATGTTCCCGGATCCGCTTCTGATCGGCGAAGGGATGATCCTTGTCATACTCAATCCCTTTGTAGCGAAGATAAGCCTCCATTTTGCCCGTAAAATAGGACACCGAAACGCCATAAACCTTCATGCAATTGTCCTTCCGGGCGGCGGTTAGCCATTTCTCAGGCTTTGACTCTAGCGCCGGATTGGGAGCAAGAATGCTAACAAGTTACATTTTGGCCAAACATGAAGATCCTGCGAGAGAAAAGCGCGACGCTTGCGGACTTGCTTCCGCCTGAAACGATGGCGCATCTGCGCAAGGCGGGCAGTACAAAGACATATCAGGCGGGGCGGAGTATTCAGGATCGCGGCGACACATGGCAAGGCGTGTCGATCGTCAATTCCGGTCAGGTTGTCGCCGGCAACACGGGTGCGGACGGATCCTTCCTCGCATCCGCCATCCTTCGGCCGGGCGAGTGTTTCGGGGAGTTCACGGCGCTGCTTGGCTTGCCGAGGACGCACAGTCTGTGGGCGCAGGAAGCCTGTAGCATCACGCACATCAAAAGGGCAGCCTTCATGGATCTGATGGACAGTGATCCGGCGATCATGCGCGCGCTGCTAACCCTGACGCTCCTTAGGAACTACGAATTGCTCGACTTCCTGGATTCGCAACGCCGGCTTTCTCTTGCCGCCCGGATCGCTCGCCTGCTGCTGACTGCGGTGGAAGGAAAGTCCAACACTGCAACCGTCGAATGCCGGCAGGAAGACCTCGCATTCATGCTTGGCGTGTCGAGGGTGGCGATTGGAAAAGCGCTCAAGCGCCTGGAGCAACAAGCGCTGATCCAGCTGGGTTACGGCCGAATTTTCATGTTGGATGTTGCTGCGCTGCGGGACTGCGTGAAGACCGAGGACCAGTTCCTGCCGATTGAAGTCAATCCGAACACCTGGGCGGGCTGAAGAAATATGAAGCGATCGCGCGCCGTCGCCCGCGTTGCAAATTGGAAAAAATCTAAGCCAACCGACCAGGACGAAAGCTGTGAATCTGAAGGCAGTACATTTCTGGGCCTTACAGACCGAAAAGAGGCTGGAGCAGCTTGAGGAGCGGGTTTGCGAAGGTGAGTTTGCCGTCATCGGCGATGAGCGAGATGCAGGGGCCATCGTCATCGATGCGCAGGTCATGTAGGCAGGTTTCGTCCTCCTGATGCAGGTCTCCTGCAACAAACTGCTGCGCGCCGGACTTGTATCCACCGGTCAGGACAAGGGTCCACTCCTGTCCGCGATGCGAATGTTTGGGCACCGCGAAACCAGGACGTGCCTTCAGCAGGTACAAGCGTTCTCCGGACGGGCTGGATGCAATACGTGACTGCTGGACGCCTGCACCAACGCTCCGCCACTTAAGACGCTGACCGGAGCGGCGCAGGAAGTCAGACAGAGCGCCGGGCACCCATTCAGGATCATTCGCGCTTTGCACGCCCGGCCGATGACTTTCAGTCGTCGTTTGTGCGGAAGCCGGTGCAATGCGCTCGGACAGTCGCTGCATGAATGTATCAGACAGGTCTGTGCCTTTCGCACTTTCGAGCAGCGCGCCGCCGACCTGATCGCTGATCGCAAACGCTTGCCTGACCTCCGGGCGAAGCTCGGCCTGACAAGCCAGCAGTAGCTGCTTGTACGGCGACAGTGTCCCGGCCGACTGCATTGCAAGCCAGGCCTCATCAACCGTGATGGGCATCTTATCTGCCTCCGTCATGGTTCATCCTTTCGGTGCGCTTCGAGCGCACCTCTCAATTTCTTCAGGGGCGCGCGGATGCGGCTCTTCACCGTGCCGATCGCAATACCGGTGCGCGCCGCAATTTCGCTGTGAGACAGGCCTTCAAAGAAAGCGAGATAGAGCATCTGCTTCTGCTCCGGAGGGAGCGTCGACAGGGCTTCATGAACCGCGATTGCCGATTCAGCCTCCTCAAGATCCGCATGTGACGACTCTACAGGCACGTCGACGAGACGCGCCATTTCGTCCGGTGCGACCGGATTTATGCGGTCATGCTTTCGCTTGTAGTCGATCCAGCGATTGCGGGTCAGCCGGTACACCCATGTGGAAAAACTCGCCTTGCGAGCGTCAAAGCGGTCCGCCTTCTGCCACACAGACACCAGAACATCCTGAACGATATCTTCCGATGTAGCGTCGCTTTCGCCGCGGTGGAGCAGCCACGCCTTCAGCCTGGGCGCATAGTGAAGTGCCAGCGAATTGAATGCGGCGCGGTCAGCGGATGCGACCCGCACCATCAGGTCGCGGTCCAGGTCTGCCCGTCCCGGGAGCGGGGTCACCTTGGCCGTACCAGGCGTGTCGGCATCATAGATCGCTCCTGTAGGCGCCGGGTTCGATAGCTGCATCATCGCCTCCTCAGCCGCTAATACGCAACAGGAGGCTGTCCGGATCACTTAATCCGATCAGTCTTCGCAGCCGTAAAGGAGTGGCACGAGCGGAGTATTTCCATGCCATTTGACCACACTGCAGTGCCCCGCAGCGGCGGCCTCGCCTCGAACTCTCAACAACGTCCGCGGATCGCCATTATCGGTACGGGCATTTCAGGACTTTCTGCGGCATGGGCGCTGCAGGATTCTTGCGAAATAACGGTATTCGAAAGCGCGGGGCGCATCGGCGGACACACAGCGACAGTCGCAGTCGATGCCCCTGAGGGCCAAGTGCCGGTCGACACCGGGTTCATCGTTTTCAATGAGCCCAACTATCCCAACCTGATGGCCCTTTTTGACCACCTGGGAGTGTCGTCGAGTCCGACGCGGATGAACTTCTCAGTATCGGTTCCCGGGGAGGGCATCGAGTATGCCAGCCACGGCTTTGGTGGCCTGTTTGCGTGGCGGCGCAACATGGCTAACCCTCGCTTTTACTTGATGCTGAAAGACATTCTCCGGTTTCATGGCGCTTCGCGTGATCTGGCAGCATGCACGCGCGGCCGGACGATAGGCGAATATGTTGATGAAGAGGGATATGGCAGGGCCTTTGTGGATTTCCATCTCCTGCCGATGGCTGCTGCGATCTGGTCGTGCCCTGTGTCCACGATCCTGGATTTTCCGGCCGCCAGCCTCGCGCGCTTCTTCGTCAATCACGGCATGGTCAGCGTTCGTCCCCAGTTCCCCTGGCGGTCGGTCGAAGGTGGCAGCAGGACCTACCTTGCGCCGCTGACACGCGGGTTCGCGCACCGGATCCGCTGCAATTGTGCAATCCGGTCCGTCACGCGCACTGACAACGGCGTACACTTGCAGTTCGAGGACGGTTCCGCAGAGCTATTCGACCAGGTCGTATTCGGATGCCACGCACCCGATGCCCTGGGGTTGCTGAAGGACGCTGACGGTGTCGAATCTTCAGTTCTGTCCTGCTTTCGGACGCAGCCCAACCGGGTCGTCCTTCACCGGGACAAATCCCTGATGCCAAGACGACGAGCGGCCTGGGCGGCCTGGAACTATCGTGCCGCCCGCTCGGAAGCCCTGCAGCTTTCAGTGACCTACTGGATGAACGCGTTGCAACGGCTCGATACGAGGACGAACTATTTCGTCACCCTCAATCCGGAATACGAGCCGTCGCCGGAAGCCGTCGAAGGCGAGTTCCTGTATCACCACCCCGTGTTCGACGCCGCTGCGATGAGGGCGCAGAGCGACGTCTGGACCATACAGGGACGGCGCAATGTGTGGTTCTGCGGGGCCTGGCAGGGCTATGGCTTCCATGAGGACGGACTGCAATCCGGCCTGGCGGTAGCGGAGTTGCTAAGCGGGTGGCGCCGGCCGTGGGCTTTTGATATCGCGCGGGAACGCTTGTCACGCCCGGTCCATGGCCGGATCGCGGCATGAGCGATCCAGCCGCATTCTACGTTGGCCAGGTGAGTCACAGGCGGTTCGGGACGCCCGGTCATTTCCTTCGCTATCGCATTGCGTACCTGCTTCTCGATCTCGACAGGTTTGCAGATGCCGATCGCATGACGCGTGTCCTGAAGATCGGGAAAGGCGCATTGATGTCGTTTCGCGCTCGGGACCATGGAGACGGGCACGCCGATGACTTGGCCGGCTGGGTCCGCACTTTGTTGCTGGAACACGGCATTGGGGACGAGGCGGCAACGATTCATCTCCTGACCATTCCGCGAATGTTGGGGTACGTCTTCAATCCCATATCTGTCTATTTCATTCGCGACGGGCAGGAGCGTCTGCATCATGTCCTGTATGAAGTGAGGAATACGTTCGGTGAGCGTCACTTCTATCTGTGTGCGGCGGTACCGGACGGTGGTACATTTGAACAATTCAGCAATAAGGCTTTCTACGTCTCGCCATTCTTCGATACGGACGGGCAATACGCATTCCGGCTTTCCCCACCAGACGATGTGGTTGCTCTGTCGATCACCTACCGCGAAGGCAACAAGACCCGGCTGACCGCTCACCTGTCCGGAAAAGCCAGGCGCGTCACCACGTGGTCGAGCCTTGGAATCTTGCTACGCTTTCCCCTGATGACGTTCGGTGTCGTGGCGGCGATACACTGGGAAGCCATGAAGCTGTGGATCAAGGGTGCCCGCTACCGTCGCCATGGACCGGTGACACGCACAGCGAGTGTCAGCCATGACTGCAACTTATGTCTGAAAGAAAGGGAGCGATCGGTGTCATGACCGTGTCTGCTGCTATGGAAGTCGCAATACGATGTCTTGGCGGGCACAAACGCTGGCGTGGGTGCGTCCGTGGTCTATTTGGACTTTGGTCCAGGGAGTTTGAGATCGTCTCGGCGGGGATGTTCGCGAGCGGCGCACTGACTTTTTTGGAGCGCATGACTTTTTCGGACGGCGCGGTAGCAGAACGAGAATGGAAGATTTCGGAGACAGAAAGTGGTCTCGACCTGAAGGCAAGCAAGATCAAGCTGGTGAGGAGCGGCGTGCTCCAAGGCGGCTGGCTGGTGTTCGAATATTCTCTCCGTCTCGGCGCCTTTTCATGCAGGTATGTTGACCGGTTCAGACCGGCGGAGAATGGCCAGGTGCAGAACCGGGGTGTCGCCCGAATAATGGGCATTCCGGTTTTGAGAATCGAAGCGGCGGCGACGACCCGGACATCTGCAGAAGGCGGCCGGACAATCGGAACCGGAACGACTGTAGCAGCGCTGACGTGAGGCGCAGACCCCTGGCGAAACGGGGGGAAATGCTATCTCACGCTGAACCGCAAATCCCACTGACAACGCGGCGTGCGGTATTGTTGGCGTCCATGAGGAATGGCATCTCCTCCCATACTCATGGGATGCGTGAATGCGTTCGCTGCCATATACATGGGAGGCGCTCCGTGATGAGCCCGGCAGCAATCGCAAAAAGGATCGAACATGCCCCCGATTGACCCTTCTGATGAAGGTCTCGCGAAGGGGCGCACGCGACGGCAGATCATTCGCCTGGTTCTTGCCGTGCTTGTCGTTCAGGTCGTCTACTGGATGGGGATCATTCCCCTGACGCGCGCGCCGCCGGAGCCCGCGCCGGACGGCGTCCGGTTTGCGGACATCGAAATCGCAGAACTCGGAGCGCCCGAGTTGCAGGCGGTCGACAGCGCTACCTTCACACCGGTCACACTGCCACACACAGTGTGCTGTGATCCGGTTTATCTGGCGCTGCGCCTGCGGTTTGAGCTTGGCGACATCCCTGTTGACGGGCTCGGGATCATCACCAACAATTCGGTCGACAACTTCCGGCTCTTTGCAAACGGATCCTTGATCGCAGGCGAAGGTCGCATGGAGCTTGGCAAACAGACCTTTCATGGCGGCCGGCGAACACTCCAGAGGATTCCGTCGGGCCTGCTGAATGACGGCGATAATGAGTTGCTCTTCATTACCTCACGCGGAGCCATTCCGTATTCTGATTTTTACGCGCCGATCGTCGGACCCTACGATGCCATCAGGGATTGGGCTTCGCGGCGCCTGTGGTTTCTCAACGTGTATCCCCAACTTGCATCGCTATGCACTTCAATTGTCGCCGTCCTGGCCCTGATCGTATGGATGCGGTCGGAGGAGAAGTCGTATCTGATGTGGATGGTATTGCTCAGCAGTGCGTGGTCCATGAGCAGCATCTACTCCCTTGTCATGGTTGACCCGCCCGGCGGTGCGCTGACCCGGCATACCTATTACTTTGCGGTGACCAATTTTCTTCCCGTTGCGCTCTTCGGACTTGTGGACAGCTGGTCCAATTTTCCCAGCCGGATCGCAAGAAGAGCGCTGGTGCTGGCTTGGGTGGCTGTTGTTGGATATTGCATTGTCCGGATACATCTTACCCCGGCACCCGATGGCTTCGATGCGGCGGACACGGCAACAAGCTGGTTCATGATTGCAGGTAGTGTCGCTGCAACAGCGCGTGTCCTGCACAATTTCATCCGGGCACGCGACAATCGCACCACCGAAATGGCCATTCTTTCCCTGGTGGTGGCGGCAACAACTATGGACGCGCTTTCGGAACTGACAAAGCACTTCAGGGTCGGAAATGTCTCGGAAGCGGCACCGTTCCTGCTCGTTGCGATGACCGCCGCCTTCCTGAACAGGAACTTCCACCTGTTTCAGTCGGCGAGTGCGATCAACGAGATGCTTTCGGCGCGGTTAAAGGATCGAGAAGCGGAGCTTGCCGCAAGCCATGCGCGTGAAAGCGAGCACGTCAGGGAGCGGGCACTCCTGTCGGAACGTCAACGCATCCTGCGCGATATGCATGACGGACTTGGCAGCCAGCTGATGTCGCTGCTGACTGCAGCGCGACGTGAACGGTTATCTCATGCCGGCATGGCGGAAGGGGTCCAGGCGGTCATCGATGAAATGCGGCTGATGATTCACTCGATGGATTCCGTGGGGGAGTCGTTGCCGTCCGCACTGCGGACATTGCGGGAGCGAACGGAGACGCGACTGTCCGGTACAGGCATCGAAATCATCTGGAACAACAATGTCACCGCCGGCTATCCGGAGCTGCAACCGCGCCAGATTCTGCATCTCTTCCGGATCATTCAGGAGGCCGTAACGAACGCGCTCAAGCACTCCGACTCTGACGTCATCGTCGTGTCGGTCGACACAATCGATCCACATGGTGGCATTGCGATCCGTGTGCGTGACAATGGTGTCGGTATCTTGGGCGAGCCGGGACGCGGCGCTGGGCTTGCCAATATGCGCCGCCGCGCCGAGGAAATCGGTGGCACGCTTCGGATTGGGGCTGCATCGCCGGGGACGGAGGTGCTTCTCACCATACCAGGTGCAGCGGACGCGGCGCAGAAATGTTCAGGGGCGCGGCGATCGAAATCGGAAGCCGGATAGTCGTGGGGCAGACGCAGCATGATGAATGAGTGTAAGCCGACCAGAGGTCTGATTGCGATCATCGAAGACGATGACGAACTTCGTGATTATTTCGGCGAAGTTGTTGAGAGAATGCCCGGACTGGAACTGGCGTGGACGAGTCCGGACATCGCGTCTGCGCGTGCGATGCTTGGCCTTCGCGTCGACCTCGTTCTCCTGGACATCGGTCTTCCGGACGGGAGCGGCCTGGACATGATCGGCGACCTGAAAGCGACCGGAGCGAAGGTCCTCGTCGTGACGTCTCTGGGAGACCAGGAAACCGTGGTCACTGCAATCCGCTGCGGGGCAGACGGCTACCTGCTCAAGGACAGTTCGCAGGAAACGATCTGGGAGGGCATCAGCGTCACGCTGGATGGCGGCGCACCGATCAGTGCTTCGGCCGCCGTATTCGTGCTGCAACAGATCCGGAAGCCCGCTGAAACAACGAAGTCGTCCGGTGATGAGATGGACGAACTGTCGGAGCGTGAAATTGATCTACTCAAGGTCTTTGCGCTCGGCTATTCATACAAGGAGGCTGCCCGGGCGCTCGGCATTTCTCCCCTGACAGTCGGCAGCCATGTGAAGAGCATCTACCGGAAACTGGCTGTGCATACCCGGACTGAGGCCGTGTTCTCCGCTGTAAAATCCGGAAAAATTTCTCTCTGATCCGCTTCATCACGGCTGACGGCTGCACCGGGTAGGGCGCTCTACCATGCCTGTGGGATTCCGGCGCAGCATCCTGCTCCGCATAACTCAACTCCGACGGGGTACGTCGAGTGATTCATGCGGAGGATTAGGGGAATGTCGAAGAAATTCAGCACAGGGATGTTGCAACGGATCCTGCTGACGGGCGCATCGGTCGGGGCAATCACGACTGGCAAGGCAAATGCGCTGGATGTCTATTCGCTACAGGTCACAAACGCCCAGGCCGTCTCCACCGCCTGCAATGTCAGTTACGAAATTCAGGGGCACGGCATTTTCAATGACGGTTCGAGCCGGGATCGCTACCGAATTGCGATTGTCGATTCCACGGACACAATCGTTTCGATGCATTCCGCGCTGCCGTTCATCGTGACCGGTATGACTCAGACGGTGAACTCGACTGCCACTTTCACCCCGCCGTCGCAGCCTTCCGCGCCCCTGCGATTCGGAGTTTTCGAGACGGATTCCGGTGGTGCCTATGGAACCCTTCTGGCGACTGCGCCCCTGACACGATCGTTGTTCCTGAACGCCGGCGGTGGGTGCACGAGCTTCCTGGACAACATCGCGCCACTGGCTGATGCCGGCCCGGATGCGGGGATTACCGGCGGCTCTACCGTGACGCTTGATGGCACCGGGTCGTCCGACGGCAACAGCGACCCGCTGTCATATGCGTGGACCCAGAGCGGTGGGCCGAGTGTCACGCTTTCCGGCGCCACTACCTCGATGCCGAGCTTTGTTGCACCCGCGCAGGTGAACCATGTCCAGAACCTCACTTTCGACCTTGTTGTCAGTGACGGGATCACGACTTCTTCAGCAGACTCCGTGACGCTTTCTATTCCGGCCGGCCCGAATACCGCGCCCGTGGCCAATGCAGGTGCAGATCAGGTCGTTGTGGCTGGCAGCGCGGGGGGCCTGAACGGTTCCAGTTCTTCTGACTTCGACAGCGATCCGTTGTCCTACAACTGGGCGCAGCTATCCGGTCCGACCGTGACTTTGTCTGGCGCCAATACGGCGACGCCCACCTATGTCGTTCCCGTGAAAACGGCGGCCCAGCAGCAGATGGTTTTCCAGCTGATTGTAAATGACGGCTTTGTCGACTCGGCACCCGATACAGTCACCATCACAATTCCCGCCAATATCGGCCCGGCAGCAAATGCTGGCCCCGACCAGCAGGTAGCCGGCAGCAGCGCGGTTACGCTGAATGCGGCGTCGTCCGCAGATGGCGACGGCGATACCCTGAACTATGCGTGGTCGCAGACTTCGGGTCCCAGCGTGACGCTCAGCAATCCTGCCAGCGCAAGCCCGACGTTTACAGCGCCAGCCAAGACCAATGCGCAGCAGACGCTTTCTTTCCAGGTCTCGGTCGACGATGGACTCGCCTCGGATTCGGATGCCGTCGATATCGTCGTTGCGGCCAATGTTGGCCCCACGGCGAACGCCGGGACCTCACACCAGGTCGGCGGCGGAAGTCAGGTGACACTGGACGCATCCGGCTCGGCAGACGGGGACGGGGATCCACTGACCTATGCCTGGACGCAGGTTTCCGGGCCGGGTGTCATGCTGACAGGCGCCAACACGTCGGCGCCAGCTTTCTCTGCCCCAGCATACAACGCCACCAATCAGGTTATGGTTTTTGAAGTCACGGTTTCCGACGGGCTGATCACATCGACTGCACAGGTCACCATCACGGTGCCGCCAAATGCCCCGCCGGTTGTCGATGCAGGGGCGGATCAATCCGTCAGCGGCGGCACACAAGTGCAGATGACGGCTATGGCAACGGATCTGGAAAACGATCCGATGACGTACATATGGACGCAGTCTGCAGGCCCCACTGTTACATTGGCCAATGCGACGGGTCTCACCGCGCTCTTCACCGCCCCGGCGAAGACGAATAGCCCGCAAGTGCTGACATTTGATTTTGTGGCAAATGATGGCAGCGCGAATTCCGCACCCGACAGCGTCGATATTACCGTGATTGCTAACGTCGGGCCGACTGCCGACGCAGGTACGCTGTCCTACGTCGCGGGAGGCGCTCAGGGGGCGCTTGATGGCTCAGCCTCGGTTGACGGTGACGGTGATCCGCTGACTTATGCCTGGACGCAGCTATCCGGACCGACCGTCACCCTGGCCGGCGGCAACACGGCCAATCCAACATTCACTGCGCCGGCCCGCGCGAATTCGGACCAGACATTGGTCTTCGAACTCGAAGTCTCCGACGGACTGGCAACCGCGACGGCACAGGTTTCGGTCATCATTCCCGCCAATATCGGCCCGGTCGCGGATGCCGGCTCGCCGCAAACCGTCTCCGGTGGATCACCTGTTGTCCTCGATGCATCCGGGTCTGCGGACGGCGACGGCGATCCGTTGACGTATGCTTGGTCGCAGGTGTCGGGTCCGACCGTCGTGCTCAACGGCGCCGGAACCGCCACGCCGACATTCACTGCACCTGCTCGGACTGCAACCGACCAGACGCTTGTTTTCGAGGTCGATGTGACAGATGGCACGGCCTCGGCAACGGCTCAGGTTTCCGTGCTGGTTCCTGCCAATGTCGGCCCGCAGGCCGACGCCGGAGCCGCGCAAACGGCCGCCGCCGGCTCGCAGGTCACGCTTGACGGTACAGGGTCCAGCGATCCCGAGGGTGATCCACTCATATATTCGTGGGCACAGGTATCGGGTCCGGCCGTTACCCTTTCCGGTGCGAGCACCGCGACGCCGACGTTCGCCGCACCGACCCGATCGACGAGCGACCAGACGCTCGTATTCGAGATGACGGTCTCCGATGGCATAGCTGCGGCGACTGCTCAGGTGTCCATTCTGGTTCCGGCGAATATTGCCCCGCTGGCCGACGCAGGGACGGCGCAAACCGTTGCCGGCGGCACGCAGGCAACGCTGGATGGCAGTGCTTCCAACGATCCCGAGGGTGATCCGCTGACCTACAGCTGGACCCAAATTTCGGGGCCGTCGGTTGTGCTGACGACGCCCAATTCAGCTGTCGCCGGCTTCACAGCGCCCCCGAAAACCGGTCTCGACCAGAATCTTGCCTTCCAGCTCGTCGTCGACGACGGCATCGCTTCGTCTGTGCCAGCCGTCACGGAAATACTCGTGCCGGCCAATATCGGCGCAACGGCGGATGCGGGCGTCGACCAGAGTGTCGCTGGTGGTGCACTTGTATTGCTCGACGCCAGTGGTTCGTCCGATGGTGACGGCGACGCGCTGACTTATGTCTGGACCCAGTTGTCCGGACCGGCTGTTGCATTGACAGACGGGGCCACCGCGACCCCTAGCTTTACGGCGCCTGTATCGGTATCGGCTCAGACTCTGGTGTTCGAAGTCGAGGTCAGCGATGGCATCGGGACTGCGGCCATCGACGACGTGACTGTCGATGTGGCTGCGAACCTTGCCCCGGCCGCAGACGCCGGAGCGGATATTGGTCCGGTGGATGGCGGTCTGCAGGTGCAACTCGATGGGTCAGGATCGTTCGATCCGGAAGGTGCGCCGCTGACCTATGTCTGGACGCAGACAGCAGGCTCGCCGGTTACACTCAACGGCGCGGACACAGTGGCGCCGACATTTACGGCCCCGTTGGCAAACGGGGACCAGACGCTGGAGTTCCAGCTTATTGTGGACGATGGCGCGCAGCAATCCCCACCAGATACCGTGTCTGTTTCGGTCCGGGCCGTGGGAACGATCACCGTGGTCCAGCGCGTTGCTTCGGGGCAGGACCGTTCGTTCACCTTCACTTCCGACATCAATCCGCTGAATACGAGCCTGACGACGTACAATGGCGTCGGGCAGGTCAGCGCGAATGGCGTCATTGCCGGGGCTCACTCGGTGTCGCTCGAAGACCTTGCAGGCGAAGGCTATGCGCTGACGGATATCAGCTGCAACGATACGGACTCAACGGTGAGCATTGCGAATCGCTCGATCGCGGTGGCGCTGTCGCCCGGTGAAAACCTCGTATGCACATTCACGTCGGCGGACACGCGCTCAGCCGCGAGCAAGGCGATCAGAAACTTTCTGGCGTCCCGCAATGAACTCGTCATGGCGAACCAGCCGGACATGCAGCGACGTCTTGACCGGCTGAATGGTATTGCGCCGACGGGCGGGGCCGTAAACGCATTCGGCTTCAACCTGCCGGGCAGTTCACATGTGCCGGTTCAGCTCGCCTTCAACGATCAGGGCGCGCATGCATCCCTAAGCCTTGCCGGACTTCGATCCAACCGGCCCGGCGAAGATCACGCCGATGACCGGCTGGACGTCTGGCTCGAGACCGAGGCCTCGCATGTCCGGATCGACGGCCGCAAGGGAGATTTCCAGATAGCCTACCTCGGTGCCGATTGGCTCGTCTCGCCAAACCTGCTCATTGGCGGCCTTGTGCAATATGACAATCTCGCCTGGAAAGGCCCGTTGCTTGCCGGCGAGGCCGATGGACACGGCTGGATGGCCGGGCCCTACCTGACCACGCGCATCAGTGAGGATCTCTATGCAGACGTACGCGCGGCCTGGGGCAAGTCGACGAACCAGGTGTCGCCTCTCGGCACGTGGACGGACAATTTCGAAACGGATCGCGCTTTGTACGTCGGCTCGCTGACCGGAGAATTCAGCCTCGACGGCTCAACTCACCTGCGACCCACGCTGTCTGTGCGCTACATGAAGGAATCCCAGCTTGCATACGCTGATCGCTACAATGTCCGTGTCAACGGACAGGTCGTGGACCAGGGCGATGTTTCCCTCGCGCCACGCATCTACCGGGATGTGCCGATCACTACCTCGTGGACGCTGCGCCCGTATGCGGAAGCTGAGGCCATTGTGTCGTTCGGCGTGCCAAAGGACCTCGATTTCGGCAATGGAACGAGGGGCCGGTTCAAGGTGGGTGCGGACCTGACATCGGAGAACGGCGTGCGTGCGAGCCTTGGTATCTTCGAAGATGGCACCGGCGCTGACAACTATCACAGCCGCGGGTTCGACCTTTCTTTTTCGATGGCCTTTTGAGCCGCGATGAGGCGGGTAGATTGTTTCGTGAGGGCGGGACCGCCAACAATCGGGAAATAAGCTGGCGTCGGGCTGCCAGTGGCGACTGGCCAAAGCGCAGAGAAATCAAGTGGAGTGAATTGCTCGGCGTCCGTTGTAAGTTTCAACAAGCGAGTGGAGACCGCGGCGCGCTGCTTGAGTGCACTGGATTGCAGCGGTTCAGAACTTCGCCGGGCGCTTCTCCATGAAAGCTGCCATCGCTTCCCGAGCTTCGTCTGAGGCGAGGCCCCGGAACAGCACTTGTTCTTCCTTGACGATCCGCTGCATCAGGATGTCCGGATTGCCTTTGAGCAGCTTCTTCGCTTCCCGCACCGCGCGCGGCGGTTTGCTTGCAATTTCGGCGGCGATGTCCATTGCCTTCTTGAGGCAGGCGCCGGGCTCCACCAAGTGCGTCGCAAGTCCGGCCTGCAGCGCGGCGGCCCCCTTAAAGGAACCTCCACGCAGAACGAGATCAGCGGCACGCGCATACCCCATGATTTGTGGCAGGAGGAGCGATGACCCCGCTTCAGGAGGCAGCGCCAGGTTGACGAAGGAATAGACGATCCGGGCTTCCGTGGAAACGATGACGGAATCGAAATGCAACAGCATGGTTGCGCCAAGGCCGGCAGCGACGCCTTCGACGGCGGCGACAATCGGAACGCTGGCGTGCACGAAAGCTTTCACAAACCGCATCACGGGCGTTGCTCCGCCCTCGGCCGGATCGTCCGGAAAGGCAGACAGATCGTTTCCTGAGCAGAAATTGCCGCCTTCACCGTACAGAATGACGCAGCGGACAGAAGGATCGTCCTCCGCCCGCTCGAGGGCAGCGCTCATGCTGTCATACATGTCCAGCGTCAGTGCGTTCTTCTTTTCCGGGCGGTTAATCCCAATTTTCAGGATATGCCCATCGGTCTCCACGATGATGGACGTCATTGGCCGTACTCCTTGCGCAGGCTCATCCGGTCCAGCTTTCCGGTGGCGCCGACAGGCAGCTTATCAAGCACCGTAATGTTCTTGGGTACCTTGAAGGCAGCGAGCTGCGCACGGCAGTGCGCGAACAAGTCGTCCACGCCGACGCCGCGGCCGATCGCGACAAAGGCGTCGATCCGCTTGCCCCATTTCGGATCGGGAACGCCGATGACGGCGGCCTGCAGTACGCCGGGATGAGCCAGAAGGCACAGCTCCACTTCCTCGCCCTGCACTTTGATGCCGCCCGTGTTGATCGTGTTGTCAGTGCGTCCCTCGACATAGAGGAACCCGTCTGTATCGAGATGGCCGAGATCGCCGGAGCGCCACCAGCCGTCGACAAAGCGCTGCGCGGTGAGTTCCGGACTGTCGAGATAGCCGAGCGATATGGTCGGGCCGCGGAGAACGATCTCGCCGGACTGCCCCGCGGGCAGGACGTCCCGGATCGTTCCGTCGGGGTCGACGATGCGGACATCGGCGCCCGGAACCGGGCGGCCGGCGCACACCGGCTTGCGCAGCTCGGTCTGGTCCCTCAGCTGCCACAAAGTGGCTGCGCCAGGGGCGGACTCCGAAGCCAGGTAGAGGCATCTGATATCCGTATCGGCCCAGCTGAGGATGCGCTCTATATCGGACGGTGACGGCGGCTCGCCGGCGCAAAGCATCATGCGGAAGGAAGACAGGTCGTACCGCGAGGTGATCGATGGTTCCAGCATGCGGATCATCGTCGGCACCGGTCCGGCCATGGTTACGCGCTCGCGCTCGACGATTGCGCAGAAGGCTTCCGGATTGAACTCACGCATCAGGATCAGCGTGCCGCCGGCATAGATAATTGACACCGCGGAGAAGGGCCAGGCGGCGAAGGAGGTGCCGACGATGACGAGAAACCGGGTGCCGCGTTCGACATGGCCGAACAGGGCCGGCGTTGCGCGCATCCAGCGAACGAAGTTGGACTGGCTGTGCAGGATGCCTTTGGGCGTACCCGTAGACCCGGATGAAAGGATAACGACAGCAAGATCGTCGGGAGAAATTACCGCTGCGATGTCCTCGATGCGGCCGCTGCCATTCTCCACGGCGTCGTCGAATGAGAGGTCCGCGAGAGCAGGTGTGGCATCCCCCAGCGACAGGACGAAGAGTCCGTCGGGAAGCGCGTGTCTCACTGCCGAAATCTTTTCCAGCTGGTCTGCATCACAAACGATCGCGCGCGCGTTCAGCCGGCGGAGCGTCAGTCCCAGGAATGCCGGGGTCTCGCGGGGGTGGATGTTGCAGGTTGTCGCGCCGGCCAGATGGGCGCCAAAGAATGCCGCGAAGTACCTCGCGCTGTTTGCGCCAAGAAAGGCAACGCGATCTCCCGTCATTATTCCGGCCCGCTGAAGGCTTTCGGCCACGCAGGCCGCTTCGTAGGCTAGTCTCGCGCCGGTATATCGCAGCTCACCATCGATGATCAGTTCCGAACCCGCATTCCAGCGGCACATCGTGCGAAAGGCACCTGCGACTGTATAGGTATCTGAATGCAGATCAGGATTGGACATCGACGAGAACTTTTCCGACAATGGATCTCGAACTCATCGCTGCGAACGCGTCCTTTGCCTCATTGAATGCAAATACGCGCTCGATCACCGGCTTGATGGAGCCGTTCTCATACATCTCGAACAATTCAGCGAAGTTCTGCCGAACGGCCGCCGGTTCATGCTGAAAGAACGACTGGTAGTTTACGCCGACGACAGAGCTCTCTTTCAGCAGCGCCAGGTTCGTCTGGTACATGGCGATGTCTCCACTTGCGAAGCCGACGATCAGCACACGGGAGTTGCGGGCAACGCTCCGGCAGGCCTGTTCCAGCAGTGGTCCGCCCACGGGATCGAAAATCACATCCACACCTGCAGGGGCCAATTCCTTAAGACGCGCGCGCAAGTCCTCGGTGCTGAGATCGATGATTTCGGCAAATCCCATTGCCTTCAGGGCATCGGTTTTTCGCATCGACCCGACGGCGCCGATAACGCGGGCGCCCATTGCCTGGCCAAGTTGCATGGCGGCCATGCCGACCCCGCCCGATGCGCCCAGTACCAGCAGAGTTTCTCCCGGCTTGAGCTGGCCTCTCTGCTTCAGCCCATAATAGGCCGTCGTGTGCCCGCCCTGGAACACAGATGCTGTCCGCATGTCCATACTGTCCGGAATAGGCACTACGGTCTTTGCAGGTGCAGTGACGATTTCGCTGAGCCCACCGAAGAAAACTGTCGCCATGACCCTTTGCCCCTCGGCAATGCCGGTCACGCCTTCGCCGATGGCTGCGATTGTGCCCGATACTTCGCCGCCTGGCGCGAACGGCAAGGGTGGTTTCATCTGGTAACGGCCCTGAATCATCAGGACGTCCGGAAAGTTGATACCGCAAGCGGAGACACGAATAGCGACCTGACCGGCGGTGGGTTCAGCGGCTGGAGCGTCTATGCATTCAAGATCCTGGACCGAGCCGGGCTTGGAGCATATCCAGGACTTCATTTCTCAGGCCGCCTTTGCACCACTTCAGGAATGTCAAGAATATTGACTAAACTGACCTGAGCAAATTGCAAGGTCGAATTGGGCAAAAAGCGCACGTGGAATCCTGCGACCCCACTTTCAGTGGAGGGCTGGGCAAGATGCCTGTGGCGTCGCGGTCCGCCACACGCTCAGAATACTCGGACCGATCGGACTGGCTTTTGTGTCCTTATCCGGGTCTAACGCTTCCAATCACGTCGCCACGATTGACGAGATCGCCCTCGGCCTTGCCGTGGCGCAAGATGCCGGATGCGGGCGCCTCGATCTCCACTTGCAGCTTCTCGACCATGATCTCGACGATCACGTCGCCTTGCGACACTTCGGTCCCTTCATCATAAAGCCAGGTCAGAAGGTTACCCTCGAGATCCTCATCCCATTGGTCTTCAGCGATACGGATTTCGGTCATGCATAGTCCTTGAAGAGGTCGAGGGTCGTGGAGACAATCTTTTCGGCGCTCGGCCGGAGGTATTGTTCAAGCGGGCGCGCGAATGGGATCGGTGTGTCAGGGAAGGCGACCCTGCGGGGCGGCGCCTTGAGCTTGTGGCCGATCGCCTCGCACACAGATGCGATCACTTCTCCCGCGACGCCGCAATTGCGATAGTCCTCATCGGCGACGAGCAGCCTGCCCGTCTTGGCGACGGAAGCGATCACGGTATCACGGTCCAGCGGAGAGATCGTCGCCAGATCGATGACTTCTGCATCTATCCCTTCTTTCGCAAGTGCCTCTGCAGCCTGTCGTGCCATGTGCGCGCTCGCCGCCATGCCGACTAGCGTGATGTCTCGCCCTTCGCGCCGAACGAATGCCTTTCCAATTGGCAGTTCGAAGGGTTCGTCGGGCATGATCGAAGTCGCGCCTGGAAGGGTTCCCCAAAGTCCGAGACCCAGGAGTTCCTTCTGCATCAGGAACATCACGGGATTGGGATCCCGGATCGCCGCATGCAGCAATCCGCGGGCATCATAAGCCGTGGACGGCGCCACGACTTTCAGTCCCGGAAGGTGCGCGAACGTGGCAAACAGTGTCTGGGAGTGTTGAGAGGCGTCGCAGTAACCACCACCCATGCCGGCCATGATCGTCACCGGCATCGGCTGTTTGCCGCCGGTATGTGTCGCGTGCTTGGCGATGAAATTGAAGAGCGGATCGAGGCAGACGCCGATGAAGTCGACAAACATCAGTTCGACGACCGGCCGCATTCCGGCCATTGCCGCGCCGGCGGCAGCCGCAATAAACCCGGCCTCCGAAATCGGTGTGTCGCGGATCCTCTCCGGGCCGTATTTCTCATACAACCCCGTGGCCGTCTGGTAGACACCACCAAACGGGCCGACATCCTCACCCATCAGGAAGACGGTAGGGTCGTTGGCCAATTCGTAGTCGAGTGCCTCGCGGATCGCCCGGTTCATGAGCACCTTGCGTGCCTTCGGCGCAGGGCGTTGGGCCGTCTTGATATCGGTTGGATTTACCATCTGGGTTCTCCTCAGAAGAACACGTGATCGAGCGCGGCATCGGCTTTCGGCTCGCTGCTGGATCGCGCGAAGCTTTCGGCTGCGTTCAGCCGCTCTTCGATTTCCCGGTCGACACGATCGACATAGGCAGCGTCGATGATGCCATCCTTCAGCAGGCGCTCACGCAACGTCGCGAGTGGATCTACACGCGCCTTCTTCTTCTCTTCCGAAATGTAGATTTCCGGGTCACCGACGAAATGGCCAACCAACCGATGCGTCTGCACCTCGATGATCGTCGGGCCTTCACCGGCGCGAGCGCGGTCAACCGCACGCTTTGCTGCGGAATAGACGCCAAGGACATCGTTTGCCGCAACGTATTCGCCGGCAGCATTGTAACCGGCGGCCCTGTCGCTGTTCCGGGCAACGGCGGTGGAGCGCTCCTTCGGAACCGAAACGCTCCAGTCATTGTCTTCAATCACGAGGACATAGGGCAGCTTCCACAGGCCGGCGAGGTTCATCGCTTCATGGAAAATACCCTGGTTTGCGCCGCCTTCGCCGGTCCAGGCCACAGAGACGCCATTGCCGCCCTGCATCTTGATGGCCAATGCGTGGCCGACACCTATGCCGATGCCTTGGCCGACGATGCCGCTGCAGGCGAAGCGCGCTTTCTGGTCGTACAGGTGCATATGACCGCCACGGCCCTTCGATAGGCCTGTCTCGCGCCCGAACATTTCGGCGGTCATCTCGTCGAGATTGACACCTTTGGCGATGGCGACGTGATGCGGGCGATGCGATCCGACCGCATAGTCGTTCTCGTTCAGGTGCACACAGACGCCGACGGCGCAAGGCTCCTGTCCGTCCGACAGGTGCATTTCGCCCGGAACCGGACCTTTCGCCATGTCGAAGACCGGTGCCTTGCCTTCCATGTAGCAACGATCCATCATCCGCTCATAGGCGCGGCTCAGCGCCATGCGGTCATACATCCAGAGCAATTCTTCCTTTGTCGGTGCGAGATTTGAGCTCATTTTTCACCTTTCAGGTAGCGGTCGTATTCTTCGTACATATACCGTAAGCGGACTTCCTGATCGCTCAGGCGGACGCCGCGGAAGCCACGCGATTTGACCCCGGCCTGGACCATCGGAAGCGAATCCCCATCCTGGTTGAGGACCAGACCAAGGCCTTCGTCGCCGTGCTCGACGTAGTTGCGCTCTGGGCGGGGGCCTTCGCCTGTCAGGTCGGTTCCGGGTGGAACAGCCATGTAGAACGGCATTTCGTACTCCGGGTCTGAGCCCGGCTTGGCAATGACCCAAACATCATACGTGCACTGCTCGGGGTCGGTCGGGTGTGGGAGGAAACGCATGACCAACACGCCTTCGGGATGCGCATTGAGTGTGATGTTTGGGAATATGTTGTAGTTGCCGTCATCCGCGACCTGATCGTCGGTCATACCTTCAATGCTGATCCCGAAGCGTTCGGTCCATTTGCGCCTTGCCTCTATGGCGGCAGGACGGACATCCGCCTGGCGATTCTCGAACTCGGAGGGATCCATGCCAGCAGACTGTATCGACAGGCGCAGCTCGTCCGTCAGGCCGGAACGTTCCGGAATCCGCGGGCTCTTGGTCCACATCGGAATGGTCATCATACTGTGGCCATTGCCGAAGACTTCATAATCGAAATTGTAGTCGTCGATCATGCGGACCAGCTCGGGATGGCGCGCATGGGCATGGTAGCCCTCCATGAAGGCATCGAGCGATATCTTCCAGTTCATCGGCCAGTTGACTGAGTAGTCCTTGACGACAACCATGTCCTCCATCTTGTAGAGCGCCATCGCATCGGGCAGGCCGGCGAGGAATTCTGACAGCGGTGGGGCGTTGTCGTCCATGTTGACGAAGATGAAGCCAGCCCAGGTCTCGCAGCGCATTTCGCTCAGTCCTGGCTTGTCGCAGATGGTCCGTTCAGGGAATGTCTCGGCATCTGTGATGCGCTTGAGGGAGCCGTCGATATTCCAGGTCCAGGTATGGAAGGGGCAGACGAACGACATGCTGTGCCCGAAATCCTGGTTCACGAGCTGTGAGCCGCGATGCTGGCAGACATTGTAGAAGGCCTGAATGCGATCCTCGGCCGAGCGGGCGATGATGATCGATTCCTTGCCCAGCTTATAGGTGAACCAATCGCCAACACGCTTCAGATCTGTCAGTCGGCCCGCGATCGTCCACACCCGCGACCAGAGGCTCTCCCATTCGCGATCCATGAACTCACGCGAGTAGTACTTCTCCTGATCGTGCAGGATGCCGTCGCCCACCTTGACCGGCGGGATGTTGAGGGCCCGTTTCTTCGCCGCCCGTTCGACCGGCTTTTCGGCATCAATTTCGCGCGTTGCCATTCGTCATCTCCTCATTGTCCGCTGACCATGCGTGGCCGACCGGCACCGTTTCCATTGCTGCGTTCCCAGGCGCCTTCCGTGCCTGAGGCTCGAAGTAGTCTTTTCTGGACCTTGTTGGTCGGCGTGTAGGGCAGCGCCGCCACTTGCCGGAAGAAGCGCGGCACCATGAAGCCCGGCATCTGTTCCCGGCAGAATTGCGCCAGCGCATCGAGATCTACGGTCGCGCCGCTGGTCGAAACGAAATGGACCATGATTTCGTCTTCGCCGGTCTCTGACGGAACTGCCACAGCGGCACATTCTGCGATTCCCGGAAAGCGGGAGATGAAGCCTTCTACTTCGAACGACGAGATGTTCTCGCCTCGGCGGCGGATGGCGTCCTTGATACGATCCACGAAGTAGTAGTTTCCATCGTTGTCCTGCTTGAAGCCGTCGCCCGTGTGAAACCAGCCTTCGCGCATCGCCTCGGCGGTCGCTTCGGGCCGGTCGAGATAGCCCAGCATGAGCGCATACGGACGGTCGCATCGCACAAGCAGTTCGCCGACCGTTCCGGCGGGTAGGTCGTTCCCGTCCGGATCGACGATCCGCACATGCCAGCTATCCCGCAGCCGACCGCAAGACGCTGAATTGGCCAACGTGCCGCCAGGCGCGAGGAACGGAAATCCGCACTCGCTCATCCCGTAGCTTGTCATCACCTTGGTGCCAAATCGCGCTTCGAACTCAGGGTAGTTCTCCATGACAGGCGCCATGAGTACCGTGTGCATGGTGTGCTTGTGGTCCTCCGGCGACGGAGGCTGGTTGTTCAGGAATACGGCGACACCGCCCAGCATGATCGTACCGGTGCATTGGAACTGGCGAACGTCGCTCCAGAACTCACTGGTGCTGAATCGCCGCCGGAGCACCACCCGGCCTCCGACGGCCGCCATGTCGAACACGGGAACCTTGCCCGACATGTGATTGGTCGGAAACGGCGCATAGAGCGCGTCTGTGCCATCCTTTCGGCAGCCATATATGTCGATTGCGCTGTAGAATTCACCCCAGGGCAGAATCACGCCCTTCGAGGGTCCGGTCGTCCCGCTTGTGTAGATGACGGTTGCGATGTCGCCGTCTCCGAGCCCGGGCCTGACATGGATCGCCGGGTCGACCGCCGCGCTGTTGTCGAACGCAACGACTTCGAACCCCTCGGTCTTGCTGGCCGGACCGAGCACAAGAAGCGTACGCAGATGGTCGAGTTTTCCTGCGATCGCTTCGACAGCCGGGACGAACTCGTCCGTCAGGACGATCGTCTTGGCCTTCGAGTCGTTCAGGAGATAAGCGAGCATATCTCCATGGAACTCATTGTTGATCGGGACTTCCCAACCGCGCATCCAGGAGATGGCCAGCCAGGCGGCATGCGCCTCTATGCTCTGCGGAATCAGTGTCGCGACACGATCCCGCTCCGAAAGGCCGAGGCTCTTGAGCGCAGTGATGAAGCGGCCAATTTGCCCGAGAAACTCACCATAGGTGACAGACGTGCCGCTAACCTCTTTGAGGAAGATGTCGTCCGGTGCTTCCCGCGCGCGATCAAACAGCATCACCGGCAGCGGCGCGGCGTATTGCGCAATCGTGGCGGTATGCTTGCTGTCGCGCGAAATCGGCTTTCTCCCGGTATGCTGCGGCTGTTGATCCCGCAGTCCTTTTTGTCAGGATCAGGTCTAACCGGCCCGGGACGAGGAACGCTTGCGCAAATGTGCATGCCGATATGGCCGAAAACGCAACCACGCGGCTTCGGTTTGTTGGATTGCGGAGACTGGGCTAGTCTATGCTGGGGAGAAGGGTAACCTGACGCAATGAATATGCAGACTTGGCAATTGGGGGAGTTCGTGCCGTCCGGACGTTCTCCGGCCATGAGCGCAGCGATCAGCCGGATATTCGGCAGTTGCGACTGCGGCTACCGCCTGTTCGATTCAAACATCACCGCCTCTCTGACAAGTGTAGAACTGGGACCGACGACGGTTGTCCGCTATTTCGGTCAGGGTGTGCACTGGGCGGAGCGGCGGCGCGAGCATGTCCGGCAATTCGCTGCCGACGATTTCATTATCTACATCCCGCACGACAGCCTGGTGACGATCAAGCAGGGCGGAGGCAAGACCAGCTTTGCGGCGGGATCTGTAGGCCTCGTGAATACGCGCGACACGTTTTCCGGCCAGATCGAGGCTGCGGGCAAAGGCAGCTTCGAAATGACGGGGCTGGTCGTTCCGGGCGCACTGCTGAGGAGCCGCCTGCCCAACATCGATGGGCTGGTGGGGCAGTCGGTGGAGATCGGGCCGAGCCTGTTTGGCGTGTTCGCCGCCTATGCCCATGCCATTGATTGCTGGGGCGACGAGGCAAACGAACTTCGCCAGAACGCGCTGTCGAACATCCTGTTCGAAACGGTCTGTTCGATCGGAGACTACGCCCTGGTCTGCCACGACGAAAAGGACAAGCCGCTCACGTCCGGCAGGCGCGCGCTGGAACGCATTCGCACTTTTGTCCTGGCAAACCTGACTGATCCCAACCTGTCTGTTTCGATGATCGCCGATCGGCTCAACATGTCACCGCGCTACGTCCACAGTGCTTTTGAAGGTTCGCAGTGGACGGTGAAGAGCTGGATCAAGCACCGGCGCCTGCTTGAATGTCGCAAAGCCATCCGATCACCAAGCATGGTGGGACGTACCCTGACTGAAATTGCTTACAGCTGGGGATTTTCAGACTTTTCGCACTTCAGCCGCTGCTACAAGGAAAAGTTCGGCTGCTCGCCGAGCAACGACAGGGATGGCGACGAGTAGGCGGCCCGCGCGGCCAGTGCAAAGGCTTCCTCAAGGCTCGTATGAGCGGAGACGTCGTAGTCTGCCGGCATACCGAGGCGCTGCTCAAAGCCGGAAATCAGTTCGAGATCGTGTCGCCAGTCCCCGCTGACGGTGAGGCTGGCGTGAAACAGGCCGCCATACGCGGCGCCATGCCGCCTCGACACGGCCGCCGTACCCGCAAGCTTCCGCCCATCGAGGCCGATGTCGTGCGTGCCCGCGCAGTAGGATCGCGCCAGCTTTCCCACTGTGAGGGCAATACCTGACCGGGCGGCTGCCCGGACGACGATATCGCTCAATTCGTCGAAGCCTTGCGAGAGCTTGAGTGGCTGCAGAGCAACGCGAATGAGGCTGATATTGAGCACACCCGGGCGGTGGACCACGGCCGTGCCGCCCGAGGCGCGAACCGCGACCGGAAAGCCATGCGCTTCCGCCCAACGCGTCGCAAATTCGGTCCCCGGCAATCTGGAAAGCCGCCTCGAAATCACAAGCTGTCTCTCGTTGTCCCATAGTCGAAGGCTGGTATCGTCAGATCCATCCGTCAGCTTACGTTCGAATTCGCGCATATCAACGCTGAGCTTGTCCGCTTGCGCACCAAGATCCAGGTTGGCGCCGGGCCATTCGGCCTGCAAGCCCGCAAGGATTGCGTTCCAGCAGTCAGTTCCGCGTATGGATGGCGGTGAGCCGGTCACAGATCTCTCCAAGCAGTCGCGCCGCCGGATCGCCATCGATGAACCGATGATCGACGGTCAGCGACAGCCCGATTTCCTGTCGCTGCGCAACCGATCCGTCTGCGGTCAACATCAGCCGTGGTTCAATTCGACCTATGCCCAGGATCACAAGCTGTCCCTTGTTCAGGATCGGCGTGAAATGGCGGACGCGGGTCAGTCCAAGATTACTTATCGTGGCGGTTCCGCCCACCAGTTCGGACGTCTTGAGCTTCCCGGACCTTGCGCGCGCAGCTTGGTCCCTGCGGCAGGCGGCAATCTCGTCGAGCGACAGCCGGTCCGCCCGCCTGATGACAGGTGTCAGCAGGAGACCATTGACCGAAATAGCAACGGATACGTCCACCGCCTCGGCCAGTATCAGCTCGTCGCCCTTCGAAACCCCGTTGAAGTGAGGAAATGCCGCCATTGAATCAGCCAATGCCGCAATGAGACAATCCTCGACGCCGATTGCGCGTTCACCAGCTTTCCACCCTTCGCGCGCAGTGAGCAAGTCGGTTACGTCGCAACCGGTAAGGAAACTGAGTTGCGCCGAGCCGGCAAGGCTCTGCATCATGTGGTCCGCGATGGCTTTTCGGGCGCCCTTCAGCCGGACCTGGCCAGACATCGGCATCCTCTCAGAACTTCATGCCCACGGCCACGCCATAAGTGGCGGGCTTGCCGGCGAGCCTGTAGGCATACTCACCGAGGTAATTTGCATTGGTGATGTAGTATTCATCGAAGATGTTTCTCGCCCAAAGCTGCGCATGCCACTTCTCGCCAGGTGGCCGTACGCCCAGGCGGGCGTTCACGAGCGTGTACGAATCGATCTTGAATGTATCGAGCCCGCCATAGCCCGCATGGGTGTCGCTCTGATAACTTGCGTCCATGCTGAAGAAGCCA
Organism: Hyphomonas sp.; assembly: GCA_020638455.1. Taxonomy (GTDB): domain Bacteria; phylum Pseudomonadota; class Alphaproteobacteria; order Caulobacterales; family Hyphomonadaceae; genus Hyphomonas. The sequence continues at coordinate 72,113 of JACKIK010000002.1, forward strand.
TTGAGCGATTCTCCGATCGGCTTTTCATATTCGAAATTTGCCCCCAGCGCCCATTCAGGCGTGAATTCAAACGTCTCGCCCTTCAGGTTGATCGGTGTGCCGATCGGCGTCAGGCCTGCGAAGTCAGACTTGATATCGCTGTCGGTGTAGGCAAGGTTCGCGCCGAACCGCAGACCCGTTGCGGGCGCTGCCTGCAGGTCGATTTCGAACCCGGTGACGCTTGAATCCGGCACGTTGTAGACGCGTTCGATGGATCCGAAGAAACTATCCACAATCTTCCCCCGGAACTGCTTGTCCGTGTAGTCGTAGTAGAAGACGGCGCCGTTGAGCTGCACCCGGTCGTCGGCGAGCGTCAGCTTCGCGCCGGCTTCGTAGGCAAGGACGTTTTCCTGTGTCGCCGGTGTGTACTGGATCGAAAGAATGCCGCCGACTGTCGGGAAACTGCCCGCTTTGTAACCGCGGCTGACGTTGGCATAGAGAAGCACATTGGGATTGGGCTCATAGTTCAGGTTGAGTCGCCATGACACGTTGTCTTCCGAGAGAGAGTCGGTGTGCAGGCCGATATAGAATGTTGCGGGGTTCAGGGTCGTGCATGCGCCCGGTGCGATTGGCACACCATACGCAGCGCTGAACAGCGCGGCCCATGTCCCGTCGCCTGAGTCGGCGATACATCCACTGAAGTCCCGGTCCTGTTCCGTATACCGAATGCCGCCCTGTACGGTGAGTTTATCGGTTAGGGCATAGTCCAGGTTTGCGAAGACGGCCCAGGTATCCGATGATTGGGTCGAATAAGTCGGTGTCGATCGGATTGGCAATTGCGGTACGCCGACCGACAGCGAACTGTCACCGATCCAGAAGAGCGTGTAGTCGTAGACATCGTCTTCGGAATAGTTGCCGCCGAACACATAGCGCATCGGACCGGCCTCGCCTTGCAGGCGCAATTCCTGAGAAAAGGATTTGATGTCGCCTTCCTGCGTGACATCAGCGGTTTCAAGCGCCGTGCCGTCCGCATCCACGAACTGGTTCTGGTTGTATTCCAGATAGGACGTGATGCCGATCAGGTCGACATTTTCACCCAACGAGAATTTGCTTCGAAGGGCGATCTGGAAGAAGTTGTTATCGCGCGCGAAGTCTCGGCCCGGTGTCCAGTCTGCGAGCCGGCTGTCACCGGCAGGAATCAGAGTGGCGGTGAGTTCCTGTGGCTGAACCGTTGAGGGAACGCCCGGAAACAGGCCGATGGCTTGCCCGGCCTGCGTGTCCGACTTGTCGATGAAGCCATTGATATTGCCTTCAAAGGAAATGCCAGGCGCCGGGTCCCAGTCGACAAGCAGGCGTGCCGTGGTGAAGTCGGTCTTGCCGTGCTCGTCATTGCGGCTGACGCTCTCCTGCCAGTCGTCGCTGTGACGCGTCCGGACGGCGAGGCGTGCGCCAAGGTTCGGGGTGAGCGGCCCACTGATGAAGCCCTCGACATCTGTCTCAAGAAAGCGTCCGACGCTGGCATTGATTCCAGCTTCAAATTCATCGGTTGGCCGGGCCGCGATGTAGTTGATGAGGCCACCGGTCGTGTTTTGCCCGTAGAGCGTGCCCTGCGGTCCTTTCAACACCTCGACGCGCTCCAGATCGAGCGTGGCGCCCGCAGCGAGACGCGGATACGGTAGCGGGATTTCGTCGACATAGGTGGCAACGGGCGATGTCGCTGCCATCGAGGATTCGTAGAATCCAATGCCGCGCATCGTCAGCACGCCCGTTCCGTAGGGTGTTTCAGTGAAGGTCAGGCCAGGGACAATGGACGTCAGGTCCGATAGACCTGCGATCCCGCGGTCGCGCAGGTCGTCTCCGGACGCTGCTGCGACCGACAGCCCGACATCGTTGAGATTTTCCGAGCGCCGTTGCGCGGTGACGATGATAGTGCCCAACTTGCTGGGCTCCTGCGCATCCTGCTCGCCGTTGTCTGGCGCCGCCTGCTCATCGACTTTGTCAGAACCCTGAGAGTCTTGCGCATAAGCACCGGGCGCCAGCAAGGCGGCTCCGGCGACGCCGGAAGCGAGCACATACTTCGCCAGTGAACGGAATCTGGTGACCATAATTTCCTCCCCGGTTCCAATGGCGTGCTTCTGAAACGGCACGCCTAATCCCTTTGGCCCCATGCCGGGGCAGTCAAACTTATGCCGAAGACCGTGAAGCCGATCTTGATCAATTGCGCACATCGGCATGGCCAAAAGTGAAGAGCGTCAGGCCGTGGATTGCACAAAATGCCATGGGTTGCCGCAGGTCGCTTGCGGGTGTCATGTCGTTAGCCCGAACGGCGAAACTACCCTCCCTGTGGCCGCAGGAAGCAGTCGCGACTTGCCTTGAAGCACGTCTCCGCGACATTCGTGGAGATCAGGGTGTTGCCAAGCCATGGTGGCGTCGATAGCCGCCGGCTCGCAGCTGGACTCAGGCGTCCTCGGCTAGCCAGCCGCGCTCCCGCAGGATCCTGAGAGCCGGTCGGAGCGGGGCTTCATATCGCTTCCAGCGTCCGCGGGACGAGGTATAGATCGGCTGCCGCACCTGGGCGACACTGGCCGTCGCAACAGGCGCGGGGTTGTCCTGAAAGTCGAGACAGGCCTGCTCGAAAGAAAGACCGCTGAACTCCAGCAGCCGTCTTATCTCCGCCTCCGGATTGTCCACCAGGGTCTCATAGTCGACCACCGCAAAACGCGAAGCGGGCAGGGCCGAGACATAAGCCTCGACGAGGTCGTTGAACTCCGCGACGTATTCGGCCAGGCTCTCCAGATCGTAGGCGAAGCGGTAATGCTTGGCGTTCAGTGTAAAGAGCTGTCGGTAGATGCTGAGCGCGCTGTCGGCCGGATGGCGCCGAAGGCATACGACTCGGGCAGAGGGAAGCGCTGCCAGAATAGCGGGAACAAAGAACAGGTTCACCGGCAATTTGTCAGTGAAGCGCTGCGTGCTGTTCAGAATGGCGCGCAGGCTGTCAACATATCGTTGTCCGACTACGGACAGATCAACTTCCGCGGCGCGTGCGATGACCCGCGGATCGAGGAAATCGTCTGTTGCAATTCCAATTGCCCGATGAAGGCACGTCCCGAAATCGGAACGCTCGCCCGCTGCGATGACCTGCGAGTGGCTGGACAGGATACGGTCGACAAGCGTCGTGCCGCTCCTCGGCAGGCCGACGATGAACAGCGGCCCGTCAGCGGGCGCATCGGTTTCCTGTCGGAGGGTGCGGGCAAGGGTCTTCGCGGCCTCGAAACTGGTCCGATCCCTGTCCCTGCGGTCCGGAAGCACCTGCCGGACGAGTGCCTTTCCCTTGTCAAACCAGGCCATTGCAGGTTCGGGCTCGCCTAGGTCCTCATACACTTTTGCAATTGCCTGGGCGATCTGCAGGCCGCCTTCGGTATCGGCCGGATGCCGCTTTTGCCAGGCCGCCTCCAGTGCAGGAAGGTCGTTGTTCTCCGCCGTCTGCTTTGTGATCAGCGTCAGGTGCGCAAGCGCCGGGGCGAACCCCGGAGAAAGCTTCAGGCACGCGCGATATGCGTCCTTCGCGCCGTCGAAATCGCCCACGAACTGAAGCGATGATCCGAGATTGAAAAAGCTGAGGGCGTTGTCCGGCGAGACTTGTGTCGCTTTCCGGTGAAACGTCACGGCTTCCGAATGGCGGTCCAGCCAGCTCAGCGTCACGCCGATCGATGACAACGTGAAATTGTCCGAAGGGTTGAGCATTTTGGCGGCTTCAATGTGCGCCAGCGCCTCTTTCGGCTTGCTCAGCTGAACGAGGCAGCGCGCCGCCTGGACATGCGGGCCTGGCTCCGGATGGCCTTTCTGGACCGCGACTTCGAACAGTTTGAGCGCACGCACAAAATCACGATGTTCATAGGCGATGATGCCCAGCACATAATAGGCGTCGGTCTGGTCCGGGTCCCGCTCGGCGACACTGCGAGCCAGCGCATGCGCCTCGTGATAGCGCTTTTCTCTGACCAGCTGCCGGGCCTCCAGAAGCGGCGAGAACGCCTGCGCCGGATCCGAGCCCGCGGTCCCTGAAATTTTGTCTTTTTCGGTCATGTCCCGGCTGTATGCGGCCCAGCGTGCGTCAACGTCAACGGCGGATGTGCCGTTTGCGGCTGCATCGTTATGGAAAGGTTGGGGTAACGCTGCCCGACGCAGTGCGCCTCGACCCACCTTGCCGCCCCGCCAGAGGGGGGGTACGGTCCGGAGGACTAATCAAACGACCTGGACAGTCTTACCCCGACCGTGCGGGGGCGAAGGGGGGTGACCATGTACCTTTGGAAGGCCTGGTAGGGGTTGCCATTTGAAAACGTGGGGTCGGCGGAGTCGAGCAGATTGTCGGCATATACGCCGACGCGCCATGATCCGGTTTCAAATGCCGCATTGAAATTGAGCGCCGACCGCGAGTCGATCTTGGTGCCCGCTCCGAATAGTGCGGTCGAAGGCCCGGAAAAATCACCCGATAGAGTCAGGAAGGCGTTCCCGGAATGTCCGAACAGGTCCGCATGGGAACGGTATGTTCCCGAGAAAGACCCGCTCCACTCGCTGGCCCCCGGAAGGCCGGCATTGGCGTCGACCGGGAAGTTGGGATTGGGGCGGACGATTTCAGGCTCATTGATCATGAGGTTGGCGCGCAGCAGCCAGTGTTCGTCAGGCTCGAACGTCGCATGGAATTCGGCGCCATACCCCGTGCTGTCTCCAGCGTTGCCCGTGAATACGAAGTCATTCACCAGCAACTCGTCCGTCTGAATGTTGCTCCACTCGTTTTCAAAGACGGTTGCTGCGAGCACCAGATGCCCGTCTGATGCGACATAGCGGGCACCCAGCTCATAGGTCCACAACTCATCACCGGCGAAAATCCGGTTGGGCTGCGCCGCGCCGGCTGAGGTGAGGTCGGCAAAGCCTCCCGTATTGAATCCCGGGCCCCGGTATCCTTCTGCCGCAGACATGTAGGCCATGATCTGCGGTGTTGCCTGCCACTTCAGCCGGATATCGGGGGCAATTCCGGTGTCGGAAAGCGTACCGGAAAAGCCCTGCTGCATGTCGCCGGACACCGTATCGGCGAGCGCTTTGACCTTGACGTTGTATCCGAACGCCCGGGCGCCTGTGGTCAGGGTCCACCGTTCCGCCAGGTTCCAGATCGTTTCGCCGAATACGGCATATTCGGTGATGATATCCCGGCGATCCTCTTCGTAGACGACGTCAGACCATGTACCGAATTCGCCGTCTCGCAGGTAGATATCCCTGTCGGTATGGCCCTGGGACACGAACACGCCTGCGAACCACGGAATGCGCGCGCCTGCATGCGACGACAGCCGGGACTCGTTCGTGACGTAAAAGAGCTTGTCGTCCTCATCGATCGGACGAGGTGTTTCCGGGTCGGACAGGAGGCCGGAGAAGAGGCCGGTCGCGTCGTAGCGGCTGTAGATCCGGTGGGACAGCAGCGAAGTGGACGATTTGAGGGTGCCCAAAGCGGTCCGGGTTTCGATATTGGCGCTCACCAGCTTGAAGTCGTTGTCATGCGGCTCAAGAATAGGAGGGCGGAAGGCACCACCATTGTTCAGGATGAGGTACTGGGAGTCGTCGACGTCGATATCCTGCGAGACGGCAAGCAGGCCTACCGTCGTGTCGGCATTGGGCGACCAGCTTGCTGCGAGGCGCCCTCCGAACCTGTGTGAGGTATTCGCATCGTCGATGTTGAGATTCTGGTGGTCGATCCAGCCGCCGGTCGTCTGGTCATAGGCGACCAGCCGGATGCCGAACTTGTCGTCGACGACAGGCAGGTTGGCGACAAGGTCGAACGCGGACCCGACCGACTTGTCTCCCGTCAGTTCAACTGCCGCACTTGCCTCCAGACGGGCCGCCTGGAGGTCGACCGGGTTGGGCTGAATGCGCGCGATTCCGCCAATCGATCCTGCACCATACAGGGCCCCCTGAGGGCCGCTCAGAACGCTGACCGACTCGATATCGGTCAGCCTGAGGTTGGGGTCCGGCGCGGCATAGGTCAGCCGCACGTCGCCCAGGTAAAGACCAGTGGTCGACTGCGCGCGTCCGGCCAGCGCGCCATCGGAAACGCCGCGGATATACGCTTTGTTGCGGCCCGATCCGACATTGCTGAACTGGATTGTTCCGACTTCGCCGGAAAGTTCGGAAAGTGAATCGGCTCCGAGGACAATGAGCCGGTCGGAGCCGACCACGGCGACCGATCGTGCGATCTGTGCCAGCGGCTCGGCGCGCTTCGACACGACGACCACCCGCTCCAGTTCCTCTGCCAGCTGCGCGCCTGCCATGTCGGGCTTCGTCACCAGCCTGATCGGCTTCGGCGGACGCCATTCGTGAAGCGTCTCCCCCGTCGACCGTGACGGCAGGATTTTCCATGCATCAGCCCCGACGCGCTGCGCAGCAAATCCGGTGCCTTCAAGTGCATGGTCGAGTGCCTCGCCCGGCGCGAAAGCGCCATTCACGGAAGCCGATGTGGCTTTCTCGATGCCGTCTGCTTCGAACGCGATTGAAATATCGGTCTGCTCGGCCAGCTCGAGCAGGGCCGCATCGAGCCGCTGGGAGGGCACGTGCACTTCGATTTGCTCATCGGCTTGGGCGCATGGTGCATACACCACAGCCAGTGCGGCCGCGGCGAGCCCGGTTGCCAGTCGCTCATTCATGCGGAAGGTTATTTCCGGCTCTCCACGACGAATGTTCCGTCGATCTCTTTCACGTCGATCGGCAGGAATTTTTCAAGCGTGTTGAGCATCGCATCCGCCCGCTCGATCCTCAAGGCTCCGCTGAATCTCAGTTCGCCGACCGCCGGGTCCTCAATATGAATTGGCTGGTCACTGTAGCGGTTCATGTCGCGAACAATGGCGGCTAGCGCAGTGTCACGATACACGAGACGCCCTTGCTGCCACGCCATGGCGTCTTCGGGGCGGACGGGCTGCATCTCGGCTGAGTCGCTCGCATGGTCGACTGAATACTGGAAGTCGGCCCGGACGCGCTGTTCGGGCCGGGTGCCGGAGATTACGGAAACTTCGCCTTCCGCGACTGTCACAGTCAGCCGATCCCCATCCATAAGCACGTTGAAGACAGTGCCGATGTCACGAATCCGGTCCGTGCCTGCAAGTACCGAGAACGGGCGGTCTTTGTTGTGTTGTACCTTGAACGTCGCCTCACCGTTGGCGAGTACAACGCGGCGCTCGGCCTTTTCCCAGTAGACGGTGACTTCAGCACCGCGGTTCAAGGTTATTTCTGTATTGTCGGCGAGGGTGACCAGGCGGGTCGCGTTCGGCTCAGCCGCGTACACCACGCCAGCGACTGGCGACGTTGTGGACGGAAGCATGACGCTAACGAAGAAGGCCGCAGCAAGTGTTGCAAGCGCCGCAACGCTCCCACCGATGACGCCTTTCGATTTCCAGCGGCCACTGCCCCCGGGGCGCGGCCAGGCGGTTCCGACGCGTACGCCGCCAGGGCCGGACAGCGCATCACGAAGCGCGTCTGAGTGATCTTCGATGTCGAACATCGCCGACTGAATCTCATCAAAGGCTGCGCGGCAGGCGGGGTCCGCGACCCATGCTTCGAATCCGAGGAAATCCTCTGTCGACGCATCGTCGGACGCCAGCCTGGCATGCCAGGTGGCCGCTTCGAGTCTGATGTCCCTTTGATGCGACTGTGTCATGACTGGTTCATCCGGCGCGCTTCTGAAGACCGGGCCTCTTACCAGCGAGACGTCGCAAGCGGCCGGGCACCTCACCCCTTACATGACAAAAAATTGAGAAAGTCATCCCGAGTGCTCCGCGAGGCGCTTGAGCGCGGTCATCATGTGCTTTTCGACGGCGCTTTTCGAAATTCCAAGGGAGCCGGCCACCTCCGCGTAGCTGAGCCCGTCCAGCTTGTGCAGCACAAATACGCGCCGGCACTGCGGGGGCAGGGATTCAACAGCCTTGATCAGCTGTTGCAGCCGTTGTCGCGAGTCGACGACCTGTTGTGGATCGGGCGTTTGCGCCACGAGGTCCAGCCCTGCGGCTTCAGTGTGGGTCTGGGCATAGGCATCGTCCCTCGCCTGGCGGCGGCGGGCCGAGCGCAGTCGGTCGAGGAAGAGATTCGAAGCAAGCCGGTACAGAAATGCCGTTGGATTGCCGATACCGGTGGCATCGACAGCCTGCACCTTGAGGAACATGTCCTGTACGAGATCCTCGGCTTCCGCAGCCGAGCCTGTCCGTGCAGTCAGGAACCGTACAAGCGCGTCGCGTGACTTCAGGTACTCGCCAACAAGGCTGTCAGGGGAGGTGTGTGGAGGTTCGTTCACGTCTCCGGCTCATGAACAGTGAATCGCCGGCATGGTTGAAGCCACTTTTGGCAGCCCGCGCAAGTCGGACAAAATTTCTCACAACCAGGGTGAGGTCGCCCTCTGACGGCGCCGTCCTTCATGCAGGGCCTCGACGTGACGCCAGGCATTGGGATCGGCAGTATGAGTAATTTCAACAGACTCCAGGTTAGCGGGAGCCAGACGATCGGCCCGCAATCAGTGTGCGGTTTGATCGAGAATGTCTATGATCGTGTCTACGGCGCCGCGATAGAAAGCCACTACCCCGACATTTGCTTTCGCGCCAATGAGGCGGGACGGGTTGTCGCGGCGGCCGGCATTCGGCGCGCATCGGATGGACCACTCTACCTCGAGCATTACCTGGATGCACCGATTGAAGACGTAATCCAGCGGTATACAGACGAAGCGGTTCATCGGAGCGAAATTGTCGAAATCGGCAATCTCGTCTCTGATCAGACAGGGCAGTGCCGCTCATTCTTCAAGCTTCTTTGCCTGGAGCTTCATGCGCTTGGCTTCCGTTATGCTGTTGCGACGGCAACACGACCCCTGCGCCGGATATTCCAGTATTCAGGCTTCGAAAGTCGATTTCTTGCAGTCGCTGATCCGGCCCGGCTTCCGGATGTCGGCGCCCAGTGGGGTTCATACTATGCGGCTGATCCGCATGTCGTCTTCGGCAGCGTGACCGATTTTCACTCCAGGCTTGAACGCCGCAGCCGGGAAGGAGCTGCCTGATGTCCCGAATTCTTGATGCAATCGCAAAGCATGCCGCCGACAAGCCCGATGCAGTTGCGTTGTCGGATGATACCGGGACCTGGTCGTTTGCGGAACTCGGGATCGCCGTTGCCGAAGCAGCACGGAGCCTGGCCGATCTCTGCGAAGATGGTAGACGACCGGTTGCCGTGAAGCTGCCCAACAGTGCGGCGTGGGTCATCATTGATCTTGCCCTGCTATCGATAGGGCGCGTTTCGGTGCCGCTTGCTGATTTCTATTCGGATGATCAGGTTGCCGCGGCGATGGCTGACTCAGGTGCTGGCTGGATCATCGAACCCGCGGATGACTTGCCGGTGTTGCGTGTGCTTGGCCACGCTCTTTCTGTTCGCAAGTTGAATACCGACGACGTTTCAATTCACGCAGGCACGGCGAAGATTTCCTATACGTCCGGGTCCACCAGCGCACCGAAAGGTGTGTGCCTGTCGGTCGCGCTGCAGGAACAGGTCGCGGCATCTATCGTCGAGAGATTCGGCGCCGGGTACGCCGGCATCCATGTGCCAGTGCTGTCACTTGGCGTCCTGCTCGAGAATGTCGCCGGCCTCTACCCGGTGCTGCTTGCGGGAGGGCACTACAAGATTGTCGAGACGGGCTCGCTCGGTCTGTCCAATCCCTTCCGTCCGGATTTTGCAGCAATGCGCAGTGCGCTGGCGGCGAACAACGCGTCGAGCACGATCCTCGTTCCGGAATTGCTCCGCGGCCTCATGAGCCGGCCGGATATTCCCGTTCCCGACCTGCGGCTCGTGGCAGTTGGCGGCTCGAAGATGGCGCCCGGCCTAGTTGTGGCGGCGCGCGCATCGGGCCTGCCGGTGTACGAAGGATACGGTCTCACCGAATGCGGCTCGGTGGTCGCAGTCAATGCGCCGGCAGGAGACCGCCCCGGCACCTGCGGCGTGCCACTATCGCACGCCAACGTCAGTATCGCTGCGGACGGCGAGGTGATCGTCGGAGGGCAGATGTTCCTCGGATATGTCGGCCAGCCAGCACACGAAGGCGCCGTGCACACGGGCGACCTCGGCGAAGTCGACGCAGATGGCTTCCTGTCCATCGTCGGCCGGAAGAAGAATGTCATCATCACATCCTTTGGCCGCAACGTCTCGCCGGAGTGGGTCGAGAGCGAACTTCTGCTGCAGCGTGAATTTGCCCAGGCGATCGTGTTGGGCGACGGTGAGGCGAGGCTGTCCGCACTGCTTGTCCCGTCCTCCGTTGATGTCAGCGGCCCTGCGGCGAGCGCTGCTGTGGATCGTGCGAACGAACGGCTGCCGGCCTATGCGCGGATCGGATCATTCCGCCTCGTCCCGCCGCTCACGCCCGCATCGGGCCTTGTCACCGCCAATGGTCGCCCTCGAAGGGACGCCATCGCGCAGGCATTCAGATCCCTCATTCCGGAAGGAGAAACTGCAACATGAAATTCTTCGACAAGCTGAGAATGGAGACGCAGGGCGACGCCGCGCGGCTGCAGTCGACGCCGCAGATCGTGGATGCATTGCACGGCCGGATCACCCGGCAGGCCTACATCGATTACCTCGCCCAGGCCTTTCACCACGTCCGCCATACCGTGCCGTTGATGCAGGCAGCCAAGGCGCGCCTTGATGACCAGCACGCGCGTTTCCGGCTGGCCCTTGATGAGTACATCGAGGAGGAAACCGGCCATGAGGAATGGATTCTCGACGACATCGCCGCAGCGGGCGGCGACGCGGAGGGCGTGCGCCGGTCGCAGCCGAATGAAGCGACCGAGCTCATGGTGGCGTATGCCTATGACCAGGTCCAGCGCGGCAATCCGATGAGCTTTTTCGGGATGGTCTATGTGCTTGAGGGCACGAGTATCCAGCTGGCCGACATGGGCGCCAAGGCCGTTCAGAAAAGCCTTGGCTTGCCCCCTGCCGCATTCCGCTACCTGACATCGCATGGCGCGCTCGACATCGAGCACATGGCCTTCTTCGAAAGCCTCATGAACGAAGTCGACTCGGCTGAGGACCAGGCCGCCATCATTCATATGGCGAGGCGGATGTTCGGGCTGTTCGGAGGTGTGTTCGCATCCATCCACAATGAGGCGGGAGTGGCTCATGCGTCTTAAGGGCAAGAAGATTCTCGTCACCGGTGGCGGCGGTGGGCTCGGCACGCTGATCTGCCAGAGGCTGATCAAGATGCAGGCAGACGTCACAGTCGTCGACCGGGCTGCATCGCTTTCGTTCGATGCCGAGCTGATCCGTGGCGACCTGTCGACCGCAGACGGCATTGCCGAGGTTATCCGCCAGATCGACCCTCAGCACTGGGACGTTCTCGTCAATCTCGCTGGCCTTCAGTATTTCGGCCCCTTCGAGCGTGAGTCGTCCGACCATCTGGTCGCCACCTACATGGTCAACCTGGTCGCGCCGGCACTGCTGGCGCAATCGGTCGGACATGGCATGCGCTGGCGCGGGGAGGGCTGTATCGTCAATGTCGGCTCCGTGTTCGGGTCCATCAACTTCGCGCACTTCGCCACCTATTCAAGTTCCAAGGCGGGCCTCCGGGGCCTCAGCCAGGCCTTGCGCCGTGAATATGCCGGTTCCGGTGTAAAGGTCGTCTACATTGCCCCAAGGGCCGTCCGCACACCGCTCAATTCAGCCCAGGTCATGGAATTCGCAAAGCGTACACACATGAACATGGATGAGCCCGAATATGTCGCGCGACGCATCGTAAAGGCGATCCGGAACCGGAGCCCTGAAGTCTACATCGGCTTTCCGGAATCGCTATTTGTCCGGATCAACGCCGTCGCGCCGAGCCTGGTCGATTTTGCACTCGCAAAGAACGACCGCCGCGCGTCGGAACTTTTTGCCGAATAGGAGAATCAGAAATGTCACGCATTCTTATTGCCGCCTGCGCGATTGCGGGTGCAGCATTCATCCTGACACCGCAAGCACGTGCGGACGCCAGTGATCCTGCAGGCGATCTTGCGCACGCCTGGGACCATGTGCAGTTCGAGCTCACGGACCGGGACCAGCGGCTGCAGGGCTTTTCCGACCTTGCCGATCGCGCGGACCACATGCTCCAGACCAGTCCCGATAATGCGGAAGTGATGGTCTGGGAAGCGATCAGCCTGTCGTCCGAGGCAGGAGAGATCCGCGGCCCCTCCGCGCTTGGCAAGGTGAAGAAGGCGAGGGATCTGTTGCTGGCGGCCGAGCAGATCGACCCGAACACGCTGGGCGACGGTTCAATCTATTCCAGCCTCGGCACCCTTTACTATCAGGTGCCGCCGTTCCCCATCGGCTTTGGCAACAAGAAGAAGGCGCGCGTCTTCCTCGAAAAGGCACTTGAGCAGAATCCGGACGGCATCGATCCGAACTATTTCATGGCCGACTACCTGGTGCACACGGGTGACTACAAGTCCGCGCTGAAATATGTCGAAACAGCCGAAGCGGCGCCGGCCCGTCCGGACCGGGCGATCGCCGATGAGGGCAGGATGCAGGAACTTGCAGCGCTCAGGACCAGGATCGAGGAAAAGATCGGCAAGTAGTCGCCGGACGGTGCGTATGGCGTCTACGCAGCAGCGCGCTACTCGTTGATCTGGCCGCCGGTCAGTGCAATCAGGTTCAGCAGGTCGCTTTCCAGCTTGCCGCGCTGCTCAGCGACAGTGCGTTCCGCAGCGATTTGCGAACGGCGCGCGGTGAGGAACTCTGTCACGGTGATCTCGCCGAGTTCATAACCTTTTCGGATCTTCGCAAGAATATTCGCCGACGCGCTGGCCGTTTCGAGTGCCTTCTGGTGCAAGGACGTAGAAGCGCTCAGCGATTGCCGCGCGGACTCGATCGCCTGATAGAAATCCCGCTCGACGCGGACCCGATGCAGGTCTGCAACGGCTGCACTGGCAGACATTTCACGCGCATAGGCACGCCGGGTCGATCCGCCGATAGGAATCGTCACACGTGCCATGATGCTGGTTTCGGCACCGCCGAATTCATTCGTGAACTCCAACCCAAGCGTCGGATCGGGCGTCTTTTCCAGCCGCGCGCGTTGCGCCTGTAGCCGGGCCTGCTCCGCCACGAGCTGCGAATTGCGCCAGGCAGGCATCCGCTCAATAGATGCATCCAGCAGGCCAGCGATTGCGCTGTCTCCGAGTTCAAGGGGGATCGGACGGGCTGGAAAAGCGATATCGGGGTAGCGCGAGGTCAGTGCGGCGCGGGCAACTTCGGCGGCGCTTCTGTCCTGATCCGCCTGCAGCTGCAGCAGGGCCGCAGCCGCGGCGAGCTGGTCCGCGCGGATCTGGCGCTCGGCGCCCTTGTCGACGGCGACCTGTTCGAGTTCGGCAATGCGCAGCGCCTCCTCGGCCTGCACGGACGATGTTTCCCTCAACAGGTCCGCGCTGCGCCATTCGCTCCACAGCATGGCGAATTCTTGCCGCTCCAGATGGAGCGCCTGATCCAGCGTGGATCCGGCGAGGTCTGTCTCGATCCGCGCAAGGTCCTGGTCTATCCGCTTCTTGCCGGGCAGGCGGATCGTCCGCGACACACCCGCGGCCCATTCCGTGTACCGGCTTTCAGAAGCCAGCGGATTGTCCATTCTGCGCTGGCCGCCGCTGGCGTTGACCTCGAACTCATATGGTCCCGAAGCGATGCGGCTGGCGGTTGCGCTCGCGCGGTCCAGGTCTGCTTCGGCGGTGAATACGGACGGGCTGGTGCGAATGCTCTGCTCCATGATGTCCACCACGGAAGCAGACTGGCCCAGTGCGGGCAGGGCAATTGTGGCGGCAGTCAGAAGCGATGCGGCGAACAGGGAAAGTTTCATTTCAGTCGTCCAAAGTCGAGCACGGGTTCGATCCAGTAGGAGATCTGGCGCCGCGGGCAGGCTTGGCGCACGGCTTCGAGCACGGCGCCGATGCCGCTTTCGGGCAGCACCATGATCACCGTGAAGATCCGCATGGCGCCTTTCACCTTTTCGGCGGTTGAAGCGAGATCCATGGAGGCCCCCCGGCCGTGGCCATCCTGGCTCGTATAGCCCGGGAGTTCGGGGGTCAGGCCCTCCAGCGTATCAAGCAGGGTGGGCTCGATACTTTTCGGGCAGACAAGCGTCAGCTTGCGTAGGGGCGCGTCCATTGGACTTCTCCTTGTGGTACGCCGGCCGGCGAGCGATCCACACCAAAGCGGCGGTAGAGCACTGGCAAAAGGAACAGCGTCAGGATTGTTGACGAGACGAGGCCACCGACGACCACGATGGCGAGGGGCCGCTGGAGTTCTGATCCGGGTCCGTGAGCGAACAGCAGGGGCACGAGGCCGAGTGCAGCGGCGGTGGCCGTCATCAGGACGGGCCGCAACCGGCGTTCAGCCCCCTGCCGAACCGCCTGTTCCGTATCGAGACCAAGAGCGCGAAGGTCGTTGAAGCAGGTTACCAGAACCAGCCCGTTGAGAACCGCAATGCCGAGCAGGGCGATGAAGCCGACCGATGCGGGCACGGAAAGGTACTCTCCCGACAAGCTGAGTGCGATGATGCCGCCGACCAGCGCAAATGGAATGTTGAGCAGGACGAGGGCCGCCTGGCGCAGGGATCGCAGCGTCGCGAACAGAACGATGAAGATCAGGCCGAGCGACAGCGGCACCATGAGAGAGAGGCGGGCCGACGCGCGGCGCTGGTTCTCGAATTCACCGCCAAATTCTAGCGTGTAGCCGGCGGGCAGGGAGCCCATCGCAGCGACCGCGGCCTGTGCATCCGCCACGAAGCCGACAAGGTCACGGCCCGATACGAAAGCCTGCACGACGGCGTACCGCTGACCATTTTCACGCGCGACGGATGCAAGTCCGGCAACGCGCGAGACATTGGCCACATCGGACAGCCGGACCGTCTGACCCTGCGAATTGACGAGCAGCAGATTGCCGAAATCAAAGGCATCCGCTCCGTCGTTCTGGTCCGCCCGGATAACGATCGGTGTCCGGCGGCCCGGCTCGATCACCTCGCCGGCTGTGACACCTTCCAGCCGCGCGCGAAGCTCGTCCTGGATGGAGATGACATCGAGGCCGAAACGTCCGGCGCGCACCGGATCGATATCGACCTGAAGGTATTCCGAAACGTCGTTCGATGCAGTGAAGACGTCGGAAGCGCCCGGCACCTCAGCGACGGCCCGTTCGATCCGGCCGGCAAGGTCTGCCAGTTCCGCAGAATCCGCACCGAATATCTTGATCGCGAGGTCGCCACGTGAGCCCGTCAGCATTTCGGACACCCGCATCTCGATCGGCTGGGTAAACGAAGATTCGATGCCGACGAATTCGTCCATGACATTCCGGACTTCGCCAACCAGCCACTCCGTGTCCGGGCCGCGCCACTCTTCGCGCGGGGCAAGCTCAAGGAACATGTCGCTTTCATTGAGGCCCATCGGATCGAGGCCAAGTTCGTCTGAACCAATGCGTCCGACGATGTGTTCGACTTCGGGGACTTTCTCAAGGATTGCGGCCTGCGCGCGCATGGCGTCGGCTTCACTCTGGTTGAGGTTGATCGATGGCAGCGCAGCGAGCTGCATCACCACAGAGCCTTCATTCATCGCTGGCATGAATGTCTTGCCTGTGGCCGTATAGGCAAGGACGGCGAACACGACACTGATCGCCGCTGCAGCGTAGATCACAACAGGCATACGCAGCACACCGGCCAACAGGCGCCGGTAGGCCGGTGTGATAATTCGCATCAGGAGTGTTTCATGATTGCTGGAGGACTTCAGGAGATACGAAGCGAGCACCGGGATCAGCGTACAGGCCAGAAGTAGGGCTGAGCCAAGGGCAAAGACGATTGCCAGTGCAACCGGTGCGAAGAGCTTTCCTTCCAATCCCTGAAGGGTGAGCAACGGTACGAACACAAGGCAGATGATAAAAATGCCGGCTGCCGTCGGCAGTGCCACTTCGGATGCCGCGCGGTAGATGACGTGCAGCTTGCTCGCCCGCGGGTTCTCGTGCAGCCGCTCAACTGCGTTCTCCGTGACAACAATCGCCCCGTCCACGATCATTCCGATTGCGATTGCGAGTCCTCCAAGGCTCATCAGGTTGGCGGACAGGCCGAACATTTTCATCAACAGGAACGTGGCAAGTGCCGATGCGGGGAGGATCAGTGTAACGACCAGCGCTGCGCGCAAGTCGCCAAGGAAAATGACCAACAGCACGACGACCAGCGCCGCCGCAATCAACAGGGCTTCCGTGACCGTCCAGACAGCCTTCTCGATCAGGTCGGAGCGGTTGTAGAACACCTCGATCTTGACACCCTCGGGCAAGCTCGTCTGAAGCTCTTCAAGTTTTTTCTCGACGCCGCTGACAACCGTGCGTGCGTCCGCTCCTCTCAGGGCAACGACAATGCCTTCAACAGCTTCGCCCGCGCCATCCCGGGTAACGGAGCCATACCGCGTCAGACTGCCGGTCCGGACCGAAGCGACGTCACGGATCCGCAGGACCTGGCCGTCGACTTCGCGTACAACCAGCGAGCCGATGTCGTTCTCGGTTTCGGTCGCGCCGATGGAGCGTACGACAAGGGCTTCTTCACCTTCGGAAATACGTCCGGCACCATCATTCCTGTTGTTGTTTTCGAGCGTTGCGCGGATGTCGGCGAGGCTGATCCCTGTGGTCGTCATCACCGCTTCGTTCGGGACGACCTCAAAGGTCCGTACACGGCCGCCCAACGCGTTGACGTCCGCAACACCTGGCAGGGTCCGCAGGGCTGGGCGGATCACCCAGTCGAGCAACGACCGGCGTTGTTCAAGCGTCAGGTCTCCGCCTTCAATCGTGAACATGAAAACTTCGGACAAGGCGGTTGAGATCGGGGCAAGCCCGCCCGTCACCGTTTCGGGGAAGTCGCTGCTGACCGCCGTCAGGCGTTCGGAAACCTGCTGGCGCGCCCAGTAGATGTCGGTCCCTTCCTTGAAGTCGATCGTGATGTCGGCGATTGCGTATTTCGCTTTCGCCCGCATGATGGTCTGGTCCGGAATGCCGAGCAGTTCCATTTCCAGTGGCCGGACTACGCGCGACTCCACCTCTTCAGGTGTCATGCCGGGGGCCTTGAGGATGATCTTGACCTGCGTCGGCGCAATCTCGGGAAACGCGTCGATTGGCAGTTTCGCGGAGGCATAAAGTCCCGAAATCGCGAGCAGGAGCGCTAGCCCCAGAATGAAGACGCGTTGCGTCAGCGAGAAGGCGACAAGGCGTTCGAGCACGGTTCTCAGGCTCCCTCGGCGAGGTTTTTCAGTGCGGCAAGTCCAGAGACAGCGACCTGGTCGCCGGTCTTCAGGGTACCCTGGACCGAGACTTCTGTGCGGCTGCGCGATAGCACGGTGACATCGACCCGCCGGAAGCTGCTTCCTTCTTCAACGAATACGCAATCGGTCCCGCCAATCCGGACGAGTGCGCGGGCGGGGATGATCAGCGCGTTCGCGCCGCTTGAGCTTTCAAGAGACAGGTCCACCAGTTGGCCAAGCCGCCAGGGTGTCGAATTCGGAAGTTCGATCTTTATCCGGATGGTCTGCAGACGTGCATCGACCTTCGGATCGATCGCAATGACAGTGCCTTTTTCCGTAGCGCCCTCGAGATTGACGGGCGCGCCGATACGGATCGAATTTGCCGCACGTTCCGGCAGGGCCACGTCGAGCCAGTAGCGCTTGCCGTCAAAGATCGAGAGGAATGGGTCGGACATCGCGACGGGATCGCCCGCATTGACAGAGATGTCCGCGACAATGCCTGACGCCGGTGCCACCAGTTCGAACCGGCCCGCGCCTTTGGCCGGGCGTACGGCGTTCAGGCGCCCTTGGCTGGCTGCAAATGCAAGATGAGCCGATTTCGAATCGTGTTCGGCCTCGTCGGCTTCCTGGGCGGAGCGGAGGCCGAGCTGGCGGAGCTCTTCCGCACGTTCGGCAAGATGGTCCATATGTTCGACCGTCAGCCGCTGCGTTTCCAGTTCCGCGTGCGCCGTTTCATATTCGGGGCTGTAGAGAATTGCGACGGGGTCTCCGGCATTTACCTGCATGCCCGGAATGACCAGCGGGTCGAGCAGGACTGCATCGAACGGGCTGGTCACGGGGTGGGAATTGCCGGGCGGCGCAATGACGGTACCGAAGGCACTCTCGCCTTCGATGGCGCTTTCGTTGAACACCGCTGCGGTGGAGATACCCAGCGCCTTCCGGCTCGCCGGGGAAACCTCAAAAGTCTGGGCCAGAGCCGGTCCGGCGGCAATTGCCGCACATGCAAAAGCCAGCGCGGTGCGTATCACCCATTTCACCATCGTCTTCTCGCAGTTCAGTGATTTTCAGTCTGTAACTGCGAATTTGACGGGGTTTACTGACGCAAGCCTGACGAACGGCGATGCATCTGTTTTCCTGTGCAGAGCCTCAACCTGGCGCTTCTGCGGTTCAGGCGGCATGCACTTCCGGGAAATGGAGCGACAGGCCGGCGCACTCCGGCAGACACGTCACAAGTTCGCCCCCATGCGCTTCCGCAATGCGGTCGGCAATCGCGAGGCCGAGACCCGCGGCCCCTCCGGGCGCGCGGTCGGCCCGGATTCCCCGTGCCTTGAGACGCTCAAGCTCATCGGAAGCGAGGCCTGTGCCGCCATCGATGACCGTCAGGCTGGCGCCGGGCCCGGCCTTCACAACCACCTCGGCACCATCCGGCGCTGCGCGGAGCGCGTTCACGACAAGCGTGCGCAGAGAAGCTGCAACGGCCTCTTCCAGCCCGTGAAAAGGCTTGGCAGCGTCTTCCTCGACGGATAGGCTCCGGCCCGCCTGGAATGCGGCAGGTGCCAGCTCTGCGACGACTCGCCGGGCCAGGGCACCCGGCTCGATCAGCGACCGGCGCTGCACAAGGTCAGGCGAGTTGCTGCGGGCCAGCAGCAGCAGCTGGTCGACCATTTCGGACAGCGCCCGGACCTGCGCGCGCAGTGGAGCCGCCTCGTCCGTGGGCAACCTGTCCAGCGAGACGGCAAGAACGGCCAGCGGCGTCTTCAGCTCATGTGCGGCATCGGCTGCAAAGGCCTCCTGGCGCCGGGCGTGCGCTTCGAGCCGCTCGGTGAGAACATTTACGGCGTCGGTCAGTGGCTTGAGTTCGGTCGGCAGGGCGTCGCCAGGGGTCTGGTAGCTCCGCAATTCCTGGGCGGCCTGGCACACGTCGCGCGCCGTAGCCTTCAGCTGGGCCTCAACCCTGCGAACAACGAGCAGGGCGCCCGTTCCGAACAAAAACAGGAACACGCCGACCGGGACAATCACATGTTCCGTAATCTCCAGAATGGTACGATTGAGCGGAGGCGGATTCCGGCCGAGGAGTCCATACTGGTAGGTGACCAGAACACCCAGCACGATGCCGCCAATGATGCCGGAGACGACGAGCCCAAAAAGCAGTTTGCCAGCGATCGATTTCATAGCGACTTCCGCGTGCCAAAAAAGTAACCCACACCGCGCACCGTGTGGAGGATATCCTCTTCGCCCGCATCGGCGAAGCGCCGCCGCAGCCGGGATGCAACCGCCTCAAGCGCATTGGGCGTAACGGGATCGGATGCGCTGTAGAGCGACCCTTCCAGCCGCTCGCGGGGAACCACTTTTCCCGCATTGCGAAGCAGGATTTCGAGGAAATCCGCTTCTTTCCGGCCGATGGCGAGGACCTGTCCGTCGACTTCAGCCTGCCGGCTGGTCGGGTCGAAGGTGACATTGCCAACCTTCAGGATGACGGGGTCACGCCGACCGGGCCGGCGCACGAGCGCTCTCAGCCGTGCGGCAATTTCTTCGACTTCGGCAGGCTTCACGAGGTAGTCGTCGGCGCCGGTGTCGAGCCCCATGACGCGGTCGTCCAGCGTGCTCCGCGCAGACAGGATCAGCACCGGCGGACGGTCCGCAGGAAGGGTGCGCAGCCAGTCGATCCCGTCGCCGTCGGGAAGGCCAAGGTCCAGCATGATTGCATCGAACTGGCCGACAGCCATGTGGTCATCGGCTTCCTCGATGCCCGCGGCAATGTCGCTGTCGATGCCGCGCGCACCAAGGCGCTCCGCGAGAAGGCGCGCGAGTTCCATGTTGTCTTCAATAATGAGCGTGCGCATGCGTTCCCGGAATCCCGACTTTTTCGGAAACCTTATACCTCAAGACTGACGCGGTCCTGACATACAAAAAATATGAACTTCAATGGAGTTGACCGGAATTCGAATGCCACCATCGGTGCAGCCGATGCTGCTTTGAACTATCGCCATAGACCGGACGATGTCCGGGGGCTTCTTTGCGAAACTGCTAGTGATACGCGAAGAAGTAGCGGACATTATGGACGGTCACGTCGCCTTCGGTCCAGCAATGCCCCTGCTGTACCCAGGCCTTGAGCTGGTCTTCCGAGAACTGATCAAGGCCGGAAAAATCTTCGTCAAGATCAGCTACAATCCTGTAGGATGCCCAGTAGGTGTTGAGGATGTCCCGTGTCGTATTCCAGTCCTGTTCGCTATTGGAACATGACAGCAGCCGTCCATTTCGATGGAGTATCTTCGGTGCGTTCACAAGGACACTGTCGAGAAACTGGCGGCCGTCGGGTCCATTGTCGCGCGGGGTAACGACCGGATTATAGGTGCCGGGGTTCGACGGCGCATTGCACACGACCAGATCGAACTTGGACCGGCCGACAAATTCGTCAATACCTTCCGACTGGACGCAGTGGATGCTGACGTTGTTCTTTTCTGCGTTGATCTCGGCCCACCTGATCGCGCCCGGATTAAGGTCGGAGCAGGTGACGGTCGCGCCAAGTTTGGCGGCGGCAATGCCCAATACGCCTGTGCCGCATCCTGCATCGAGCACGGTCATTCCCGACAAGGGCTGTTCGCTCAGTATGCGAACGAAGTTTTTCGCGTAGTGGCTCGGCGGGTAGACTTCGGAACGATCAAAGTCGATTTCGACAACGAAGTTGTCTCCGGCGCGTATGGCAATTGACATCAATACTTATCCAAACAGGTTCATGGACAGAACGAACAGGGGGCCGAGAAGCAGGAACAGCATGGCCGATCGCCTGGCAGAAAGTTGCCGCCGGAGCGGGTTTCCCTTTGCGGATGTGTGAAAGGTTTCCAGAACGCCTTCATTCGTCCACCCCTGTGCCGTTCTCTCGACCATCCGTGTTTCGCGCCCGTAGCGGAGCAGTTCGATGCGGCCGAGATAGAGTGGCAACGAGAAGCGATCTCCGAGGGACTGGAAATTGACCAGCTCCGTCACGTTCAGGAGGGTTGGTCGAATATTGTAGTCAAATATCCGAACGGCAATATACGCAATGGACGCGACGACGAACATGGCAATGGCGCTTCGAATATTGGAACTCGATGCGACCGTTGAATAGACGGCGATGGAAACAATACCAAGCGCAACAATAATTACGATTTCACCATAGCTCGCTTTGTCGGTTTTGTTGGCGACCCACTTCGAGCTGTACGATTTGACGTCGAGAGCTGCCTCCTGGAAATCGTCCTGCACGTCCTTTTCCTTGTCGACCAGCTTCTTCGCGAAGGCCAGGAACTTTCCTTCGAGGTGCCTGTAGTTGGTGAGATTGTTGGCAAGCTGCCCAGAGCTTTGCGACTGATCGATATCGATAATGGCGCTGATGAGTTGATACAGCAGGTTGCCCAGGGCGGCGTTTGGCTTCTCGGAGCCCGATTGCTGTACGGGCCCCTGAAACTCGAACGTGTTCTTTGGGTCCGCCAGAGCCGCGATCTTGGTCACGGCTCTCTGCCAGTTGATGAGATCCTGTTCCTCATCGCGCGCCCGTTGCCACTGCCGGCTCAGGAAGAAGGCTGCCAGAATGGCGTAGATCTGAATTGGGAAGTTGTCGGCATCTTCGAATTTCAGGCCGGGGAAGATGTCGGTGCGGAAGAACAGAACGAAGCCCATGTACATGAAGGCGACAGCGGCGCCCGTCTCCGGCATGAGCTGCCTGAAGATTTTCGCCGTGAGGACGCTGGCGACCACAATGAACGTGATCCCGAACAGGATCGACGGAGTAATCTGGTCGCCCAGAACAAGTATCTGCAGCGAGGTGCTGAGCACCGGGACCAGGTAGGCCAGCACCGGAATGACATTCGATGGTCCCGTACTGATCGCGTGTGACCAGGTCGTCTGTGCAACGGCCACCGTTATCACGCCCAGCCAGACAAGATAGAACCAGTCAATCGGCTGCAGCGCCAGCGTCCAATGCTGGGTGATCGCCATGGCTGCAAATGCCAGCGATGAAGGCAGCAGGCCGACGAAATAGATCAGCGGCATGCCCAGGGCGCGCTGACGGGACAATCCGATTTCCCGGATCTTGGCCGATGCCGTCATGTACAGGCCGGCCATGCCGGCCGCAGCGAAGCCGGCTCCGAGGCCGAGATAATTCTCCCTCGCGCCCGCAGCTCCCTGCGGAAGATGAAAATCCCAGACGAGGCTCACGCTCCCTAGGAAGCCGAGCAGCAGCAGGGCATTGTCCGCCCAGGAAGGTCTCCGGTTCCCCAGCCCGAAGACGGAGTGGAAGAAAAGCGACAGGAAGATGGGCCAGAGATAGTTGGCAATATTTGCGTAAATCCGGGCGGTGCCGGTCATCGCATAGTAGAACAGCAGCTGGTACGCGGTCAGCGAAACCGAGAACAGAACAAGATAGAGGAAGAGCGCCGTTCCTCCCCGTTTCACCATTGTTGACGGCACATCGGCCTTCCGGCGGAAGCTGCCGATCAGCTGGGGAATGGCTATAGGGGCAAGCGCAACGACGGCAATGACCTGGATAATACCGACGAGTGCGTAGAATGGCAGGCGTCCGGCAAGCAGGCCGCCAAAAGTTGCAGAAGTGCTCCAGGCTGCGATTGCAATAAATGCAAATACAAACGCTGCACCTTGAGATCGTCGCACTCTTCCGCTCTCTATCCAGTTTCGACTGTCTTGCTCTCAGCGCCCGATTCGCCGTCGCGCTGCAGCCAAGTGGCCCACCATTAGTAAGGGAAGGCAACTATGCAGCCAATAGTCGCTGCGATTCATGATGAGGTGATGCCGGAACGCGTCCCGGCTTTGCCGCCGAGTCGAAGCCGCTCCCTGATAGCGCGACCTGCTCGCGAACCAGCCATGCGGAATAGGACCGGGCAGGCCAGCCAGTCTGACGGCACGCCATGCGTCCGACTTAGCCGATCGTGCACGGACGGACGTAGTCCGCGACCTTCTCGATCTTGTGGGCAATGCCAATGACGTCCGCATCCCGGTGCCGTGCCCCGACAACCTGGAGCCCGACAGGCAAGCCGTCGTCATAAACGCCGATCGGAATGCTTGCCGCGGGTACGCCGGCCAGGTTAATTGGCACCGTGAAAACGTCTTCCAGATACATGGTCAGCGGGTCGGTGGCGTCCAGTCCGAACGCAAAGGCCGTTGTCGGCGCAGTCGGCCAGATCATGGCATCGACGTGCTGGAGCGCGGCGTCGAAGTCTTCCTTGATCTTGCGGCGCACCTTCGTCGCGCGGAGGTAATACTCATCATAGTAGCCGGAACTCAGCGAGTAGGTTCCGAGCAGGATGCGGCGACGGACCTCCTCGCCAAATCCCGCCGATCGCGACCGCTCATAGCGTTCGATCAGGTTGTTGGCGCCCTGGTCCGAGTAGCCGTACCGCATGCCGTCATAGCGCGCGAGGTTCGACGATGCCTCGCTCAGCGCGATGATGTAGTAGGCCGGCAGGGCGTACCGGATGTGCGGCAGCGAAACAGGCTTGATCTCGATATTGGCCTTTCCGCACAACTCCTTCGCGCGGTCCCACACATATTCGAGGTACTGGCTGCTGACGAGGCCCGCGAGCTCTTCCGGAATGCCGACGGTGAATTTCTTCGAACCGGCGTTCAGCGCCGACTGCAGCGACGGCCCCTCATAGTCGATCGACGTCGAATCCTTCGGGTCCCGGGCAATCATGACGTCGAGGAGAATGGCCGCATCGGCCACCGACTTCGTGATCGTGCCCGGCTGGTCCAGGGATGACCCGTAGGCAATCACGCCCCATCTGGAGCAGTGTCCGTAGGACGGCTTGAAGCCGACAACGCCGCAAAAGGCAGCGGGCTGCCGCAGGGAACCGCCCGTATCTGTCCCGATCGCAGCGACGGCGAGGTCAGCAGCAACGGCTGCCGCAGAGCCGCCCGACGAGCCGCCGGGCACGACCTGGGTGCCATCGCTTCGCACATTCGGGTTGATCGTTGGTCCGTGCATGCTCTTCTCGGTGGAAGAACCCATGCCGAACTCGTCCATGTTGGTCTTGCCAAGGAAAACAGCGCCGGCATCGAGCAGTTTCTGGGTGACGAACGACTCATAGGTGGGCACGAAATTGCCGAGGATCTTCGACCCCGCCGTCGTGAGGACGCCGGCCGTACAGAAATTGTCCTTCACGGCAATCGGGAGCCCGTCGAGTGGCAGTGCCTTGTTTTTCTTGCGTCTCTCGTCCGAATCCTTTGCGCGCTGAAGGGCTTCGTCATGCATCAGCGTGACGTACGCGTTCAGGTGCTTTTTCTCTTCAATGCGCTCGAAATAGGTTTTGACTTCACCTTGGACGGACACATCGCCGGTCAAGAATTTCGTCGCTTCGGATTCAGACATGGAAACTCGGCTCGGTGGAAGTGAGGGACTCGGAAAAGTGAGCATGCGGTCTATGACAGCGCTTCTGGTGGATCAAGCGCTTCACCGCAACTCGGTGTGAAGCGGCCGGCCGGCGGTGCGCGACTCTGCGGCACGATCACGGGCGCAGGCACTTGGATCATGCAGGAGGGCGACCGGCCGGGCATCGTGTTGCGACGGCTCTGTCCCCTGTCACTATGCCGCGCGGCGCAGCTCTTTTCTCCCCTCCGGAGACGTCGTCTATGTATCAATCGGATTGACATAGATGCAATTCATTCTCAATTGTCCGCCCGATACGGTCGCAAGGTGTTGGCATGACCCTGAATGAACTGAAGGAAGGCCAGCACGCGCGCATCGTCTCGCTCTCGTCCCACAAGACGGGCATTGAGCTGAAGCTCCGGGAGATCGGTTTCTGCGAGGGCGACGAGGTGGAACTGCTGCGCCGCGGGCCGATCGGGCGTGAGCCGCTCGCCATTCGCCTCAACCGCAAGATATTCGCCCTGAGAAGCGATGAGGCCCGCCTCGTAGAGGTCGAAGCCGACTGATGGTGTCCTATCGATTCGCGCTGATCGGGCCGCCGAATAGCGGCAAGTCGACCCTGTTCAACGGCCTCACGGGCGGGCGGGCCAAGACGGCGAACTACAGCGGCGTGACGGTCGAGCGGCGGGTTGGCCATTTCACGACGAGCGCCGGCAGGCAGGTCGAGCTGATCGACCTTCCGGGCGTGTACGGGCTGAACGCGCAGTCGCTCGACGAGCGTATCGCGGTTGAGACAATCCTTGGACAACGCGAAGGCGAGGGCCCCGCCCCCGACGGACTGATCGTGCTGATCGACGCGGCGGATATCCGGACGCACCTCCACTTTATCCTGCAGCTGCGGGCGCTCGGGCGGCCCATGGTCGTGGCGCTCAACATGATCGACCTGGCCGAGCGTGACGGCGTGCGGATTGACGTTCGGGCACTTGAGCGCCGGCTGGGCGTTCCCGTGGTGGCCACCCGTGCTACGCGTGCGGCGGGCCGGGCAGGGCTGATCGAACGGATCGACACGGCCCTCGATGATGACGTCTGGCGCCGGACGGCGCCGTCGCTCGCGGAGACGACGCCCGTTCGCAGCCTGCAGCAGGAAGCCCGAGCGATCGCGGCGGAGGTTATCCTCGCCGAGCCGGTCATGAACCGTGTGACCCGCAGTCTCGACAGCATCGTGCTCAACAGGTTCGCCGGTCCGGTCATTCTCGCCTCGATCCTCTTCTTCATGTTCCAGGCCGTGTTCGCCTGGGCGACCTGGCCCATGGACCTGATCGAAAACGGCTTCTCGGCGCTGGCCGACTGGGTCGGCGCGACCCTGCCGGATGGATGGATCAAGGACCTGATCGCAAATGGCGTGATTGCTGGTGTGGGCAGCGTGCTGGTCTTCCTGCCCCAGATCATCATCCTGTTCGCTTTCATCCTGCTGCTGGAAGCGTCCGGATACATGGCGCGGGCCGCCTTTCTCATGGATACGCTGATGCTGCGGGTCGGCCTCAATGGCCGCGCCTTCATTCCGCTCCTGTCGAGCTTCGCGTGCGCCATTCCCGGCATGATGGCGGCGCGCGTGATCGAGAATGAGCGGGATCGCCTGACGACGATCATCATTGCCCCATTGATGACCTGTTCCGCGCGTCTTCCGGTTTACACGCTGATCATCGCGGCCTTCATACCGCCCGACAGGGTCGGGCCGTTTGGCCTGCAAGGCATCGTCATGTTCGTGCTCTACGCGGTAGGCGTGCTGAGCGCGATCACGGTGGCCTTCGTTTTGAAGCGGACCGTCACGAAGGGCGCACCCCAGCCCCTGCTCATGGAATTGCCCACCTACAAGCTTCCGGACCTGCGGGACTTCTTTTCAAACCTGTCAGCCAGGGCCTGGGCCTTCATTCGCCGGGCGGGAACGATCATCTTCTATGTCTCGGTGATCCTGTGGTTCCTGACCAGCTATCCCGCCGGCAGCAACGGCATCAGGCACACCTATGCCGGCATGATCGGCTCCCTCATCGAACCCATCCTGAAACCTATCGGCTTCAACCTTGAGATCGCCATCGCGCTGGTGCCGGGCATGGCCGCGCGCGAAGTCGCGGTGGGCGCGCTGGGCACCGTGTATGCCGTCCAGGGCGGAGGGGGCGACGTTGGACTGACAGAGGCGCTGCAGCACGCCTGGTCGTTGCCGACTGCGCTTGCCTTCCTTGCCTGGTATGTGTTCGCCCCCCAATGCCTCGCCAGCCTCGCGGTCGCCCGCAGGGAAACGAATTCCTGGCGCTGGACGGCGTTCATCGTCGCGTACCTTTTCACGCTGGCCTACCTCGCAGCGGGCGCGACGTATTGGATTGCGCGAGCAAGCGGCCTGTAGGGCAGGCGCGGTACTGTCGCGCAATCCGCTATTCTGAGGGAAGCAGCAACAGTCGCTCGTTCCGGTCCGCGAGCTGGCGAGCTCGCGGCTCGTCCACTCCGAGCCCGATCAGGGACATGAATGCCATGTCGCGCATGCGCGACGCCGCTTTCGGACGAGACAATTTCTGTTCAATGATGTTCGCCATGACGGAGTGGCAGGCGCCGAGCCAGAAGAGCAGCCCTGATGTTTCGGCCTCTTTGCGCAGCAAGCCCTGCGCACAGGCCGCATCGATGTCCTTGCGGAGGCCGGTATTGAGCGGATGGTCGCGACCGGTCGTCAGCCTGAATCCCCTTGCCATGACGATGGCGCGTTCCTTTTCAGTGAGGGCATAGTCGGCGGCGACACGCATGCCGCCGACGAGGCGCTCGAGCGGATCGCCGATATCCTTGTTCGCCTGCGCAATTCGGGACTCGAGGTCCAATCGTATTTCCGCACCAATAGCATCGGCAAATGTCTTCTTGTCCTCGAAGTGATTGAAGAAGCTGCCCTTCGCAACACCTGCGGCGGCGACGATATCGTCGATCGGTACGGCATCCACCGGTCGTTCGGCGAACAGCTGCAGGCCCGCTTCGACAAGCGAGTGACGCGTGCGCGTGCTGCGTGGACTGGTGCGCTTCGTGGAGTTTGGTGCTGACATTTTCGAATCCGATTGACTGTTTGGTCACTTAGCGCTATTTGACTAAAAAGTCAATTAATAAACAGGGAGGCCAATATGACACCGACAATCAAGATCGTGGACATCGCCCATGTACGGTTCTCGGCGCCGGATCTGACAGAAATGCGCGTTTTTCTTGAGGACTTTGGTCTGTCCTGTTTCGAACACACCGGGCGGCTGTATGGCAAGGGCAGCGACGGCCGTCCGTTCCTGCACGCGACGGAACAGGGAGACCCGGCCTTCAGGGCCCTTGGACTTCGCGCCGAAAGCGTAGCCGACCTGGACAAGCTGGCGACAGCGGAGGGCGTCAAAGTCGAAGCCCTCGATGATCCGGGTGGCGGCCATGTCGTGCGCCTGAATGACCCGGACGGCTTCCTTGTGGAAGTTGTTGCGGGTCAGGAAGTATCCGGCGCCGCCGGCGTATCGAAGGACGTTCCCCACAATAATGCGGATGCGCGCCCACGCCTGCGCAAGGCCATTCGCTTGTCGCAGGGGCCATCCCATGTGATGCGGCTCGGGCATGCCGTGCTGAATGTTTCCGACTTTCGCAGCTCCGAGGCCTGGTACAAGGAGCGCTTTGGCTTCCTGACCTCGGACGAGATCGAAATGGCGCCCGGTACGGCCATGGGCGCCTTCATGCGGTGTGACCGCGGCGATCAGCCAACGGACCATCACACGCTCTTTCTCGCACAGCTGCCGCAGCCGCCATGCTACCTGCACGCCGCTTTCGAAGTCGCCCACCTCGACGATCTTATGCTGGGTCACCAGCACCTGAAAGCCAAAGGGCGGGACCAGGCCTGGGGCGTCGGCCGGCATATCATGGGCAGCCAGGTCTTCGACTACTGGCGCGATCCGTGGGGCCACGAGCTGGAGCATTGGACGGACGGCGACCTGTTCACCGCCGCCGACCCGCCGAACAAGATGCCGTTTGCCAGCCTGCTCGCCGTTCAGTGGGGCACGCCGCACCCGATGATGGCCGGGCAGGCAACGTCCGAATAGGCCGCCTGCGCACCCGTCTCAAAATCCCGCCAATGCCTGAGATGGCGAAAGGACCAGCATATGAAGCTCGCAACCTATTCAGAGACCGCGGACAGTGCACGGAAGACCGGTATCGTGGCCGGTGATGCGCTCATCAGTACCGGCTTCCCGGGAACGATGATCGAACTGATATCGCAATGGGAAAGCTGGAAGGACCGCCTGCGGGAGCTTGCTGCTTCCGGCGCGGGCCGGCCGCTCTCGTCCGTCAGGCTCCACGCGCCGGTGGAGCGGTCGGGGAAGATCTGGGCCATCGGCCTCAACTATGCGGACCATATCGCGGAATCGAAAATGGAGACGCCTTCGCGGCAGATCTGGTTCACCAAGGCCCAGACCTCGATCAATGGCCCTTACGACCCGATCCTGATCACGCGTGATGCGCCTTATGTCGACTATGAAGTCGAACTGGTCGCAGTCATCGGAAAGCGGGGCAAGCACATTCCGGCTGAAAAGGCGCAGGACCATGTGTTCGGCTACTGCGTCGGCAACGATGTGACGGAGCGCATGTGGCAACATGCCGGCCCGCAATGGTCCCTCGGAAAGAGCTTCGATACGCACGCGCCCATCGGCCCCTGGATCACGACCGCTGACGAGACCGGAGATCCGCATGCGCTGGCCATTACATGCTCTGTCAACGGAGAACAGCGTCAGAGCTCCAATACCCGGAATCTCGTCTTCAACATCTGGCAACAGATCGAGCATCTTTCTGCCGCCATGACGCTGGAGGCGGGTGACCTGATTTTCACGGGCACGCCTGGGGGCGTTGGCGCCGCAATGGAACCGCGGCAATTCCTCAAGGCCGGCGATGTGGTTCGCTGCGAGATCGAGCGCCTCGGGGCCATCGAGGGAACCATGGCTGAGGAGGCCTGAGACATGTCCGCGCTTGACTGCGAAGTGCTGGTTGTTGGCGGCGGGCCGACGGGCGTCACGCTGGCGCTGGTCGCTGCGCAGTATGGCGCGTCCGCAATTGTCTGCGAAAAGGAAGCCGGCATTTATCCGCTGCCGAGGGCAGCCCATATCGACCACGAAGTCATGCGGATATTTCAGTCGGTTGGCGCGGCAGACGAAATTGCAGCCACCAGCCGGACGACCAGCCACTATGACTTCCTGACCTCCGACGGCCAGATCCTGCTTCGGTTTGAAGGCTCAGACCAGATCGGGCCGGGCGGCTGGCCGGGCGCCAACATGATCCACCAGCCGTCGCTGGAGCGTGCACTCCGCAAGAAAGTGTCTGCGGACGACCGGTTGCACCTCCGGCCGCTCTGGAGCTTTACCGGCTTCGACGAGGCAGATGACTTCATCTCGGCAAGGTTCGAAACGCCGGACGGTCCGCGTACCGTCACGGCCCGGTTCCTGATTGGCGCCGACGGTACACGCAGCCCCGTGCGTAATGCTGCAGGTATCGAACTCGACGACCTGCAATTCGATGAGCCGTGGTTGGTGATCGATACGATCGTGCACGATTTCGACCGGCTGCCGAAAGTGAACCTGCAGATTTGCGATCCGGCTCGGCCTACCACCTGCGTGCTGATGGGCGAAGGGCGGCATCGCTGGGAATTCATGATCCTGCCAGGCGAGACGCCGGAGCAGGTGCTGGACGATGCCTTCATCGGTCGATTGCTGGAGCCCTGGAATGTCGAGGGCGCCGTGACGCTCGAGCGCAAGGCCGTGTACCGGTTCAACGCACGCGTCGCGAAGCAGTGGCGAAAGGGGCGTGTCCTGCTTGCCGGCGATGCAGCACACCAGACGCCACCCTTCGCCGGGCAGGGCCTGTGCGCCGGTGCGCGGGACGCCTCAAATCTCGGATGGAAGCTGGGTCTGATCGCGGCGGACGAAGCGAATGACTCCATCCTCGATACTTACCAGCCGGAGCGCGAACCTCACGCCCGCGCAACCATACAGATGGCGATGATGATGGGCCGGACGGTTTGCATAACAGACCGGACCGCCGCAGCCGAACGTGACCGTCACATGCTCGCCGCCCGTGCCGCGGGCCAATCCCCGGACGGCCAGGCATCATATCCGAATATCGGGTCGGGTCTGGTCCTGACGGGAAGCGCGGACGCGGGCGCCTACTTTCCACAGTTCGTGTGTGCGGGCGATCCGGCGCGGCTTGACGACAAAATCGGGGCAGGCGCCTGGCTGATCGGCGCGGGCGGCCTGCCGGATCTTCCAGGCGTGAAGTTGGTCGCCCTGACGTCCGCAGACCTGGGCGATTTTCTGGACCCGGTCAGGGACTGGCTGAACCGGCACAACGCCGAAGCCGTACTGGTCCGCCCCGACAGGTACATCTTCGGCGCCGGCGCGCCCGCCACATTGGCGCGATCCTGGCAGTCTGCCTTGAGCGCCGAGCATTCCGGGCTGCCCGCCTGACAAGGCTTGCCTGCCGTTGCAGGCGACGGATCAGGACGTGGACACCATCGCAAGGTCTTCGACTGTATCGATGTCGGCTGCGTCGCGTGCGTACAGTTCCACCGTCCTTGTCCCGCTCAACGATTTGAATACGGATTTGGCGCCGGCGTCGCCTTCCAGCGCGAGGAGTGCCGCAAATGCCTCTCTCGCAAAAATCGACGGCGGGCAGAGTACGCCGTTCGCAATGGAAAGTGCCGCAGGCGCGCCATCTTCCATTGTCACTCGAAGGGAGTGGAGGTGGGCGTCCGGAACATATGGCATGTCGGCCAGCAGAATGATGACATGCTTCACGCGGTCCATTCGGGCGATCGACTGCAGTCCGCTCCGGATTGACGAGGCCTGTCCGGACTGCGCCTCCGGATTCTCCAGCACCTGCCAGCCCGCGGCCTCGAGGATCGCCCGGCGATCGGCATGGTCCGGGCCGACGACAGCAACGCGCGCTGCGACGGGCTCATCCGCAAGCGCACGAGCGGAATGATCGATGACGCGCTTGCCATTCAACGGCGCCAGCAATTTGTCGCCGTTCCCGAAGCGCCTCGACTGGCCGGCAGCGAGCAACAGGATGGCCGTCTCCTCAAACGGTGCGTGAAGCGCCTGCCGGTATCCCGCAATGATTTCCGCGAGTGCAGAAACCGCCAGCATGGATGCATCGCGTGTCGAGGGCACGAGGCCGACAGGCCCGTGAACGTGTTCGATTGCTGCCGCGCTGACGCCGTCAGCAGCAAGCCGTTCGCGCCGGCGCATCTGCGTCATGTAGCTGCCGACCGAGCCGATATAGAAAGCATCGCCAAGCAGTGCCTGCTTCAGGAGGGCAAGATCCCAGTCGGTGTCATGGAACATCAGCACGAACGCCGTCCACGGATCATCGGCAAATGCGGGCAGGTCACCCGGCGATTTCAGCGCCATCACAGCGTGAAGCCCCGCCAGTCTGGCCTCTTCAACGTCCTCCCCGTCACGCAGCTGCAGGGCAAGTTCGTAGCCGCTGGCCTGCACCAGGCGGGCGAGCGCCAGGGCGTCGGCGCCACGCCCGGCAATGCGTACGCGCAGCTTGGGAAAATAGGTTGGCGCGGCGGCAAGGCCGGGCAAGCGCAGTTTTGCCGGCTTGCGGGCCGCCAGCCGGTCGTGGCACGCGCGGATGATGGCTTCATCTGCGTCCGGATAGATCGCCAGCTCGATTGCGCCGCCGCAGGGCAGTGGCATATCTATGAAAGGCGACCCGGCGCCGTATCGGAGCCTGACCGTCTGGTTCGACTCGAGTGCCTCGCGCGCCCGCAAGGCGACATCCGCATCGATGCATCCACCCGAAATATAGCCTGAACGCCGCCCGTCCGGTGCCACAGCCATGAGCGAGCCCTGATCCCGGACGCTGCCGCCTTCAATCGCTGTGATGACGACCAGTGCCGCGGGCCCCTCAGCGCGCCAGCGCAGCCAGTGGTGCAGCACGTCCTGCGGGTGTTCGGCATAAAGGGGGGAGGTTTCAAGCATACGATTCACTATAACCGGGCGGATGTGCCATGCATCGACTTTATCGGCGTACGCCCGGCGATTCCATTGCAAGGCCTTCTGCGCGTTTGGCGAGGTAAAGTTCGACCGCCATGTAGGTCTCCGAGCCATAGTCCTGCGGTTCGGCCCGGATGCCCGTGTCGCAATCGCGCAGGCGCCGATGCAGCGAGCCGAAATCCTGCCATTCCAGGCGGTAGGCCGGAAAGGCATTGCCATGGCCCTGGCTGATCGTATCGCCACGCAGCTTCTCGCCCCAGTGTTCGTTGTGGCACTGGCTGCAGGCGAGATTGAACTGGCCCTTGCGTCGGAAGAAATAGTCGCGGCCTTCCTCATAATACTTGGCCGCCGGTCCGGTAATGTCCACGGAGACCGGCTCGCCGCGGGAGAGGGAGGCGACATAGGCCGTCATGCCCAAAAGGTCGTCGCTCTCATAAGCCAGCGGCTCCAGTCCCTGGTGCTGCTCGCGGCAGAGATTGATCGCAGCCTCCAGGTTGAGGAGCTTTCCGGTCTTCGCGTCGACCTTCGGATAATGCGCCGCCACGCCCTTGAGCGGCATCCCGTGCGCGCCGTGGCAGGTTGAACAGGTCGATGCGCCAGTTTCGGCAGTCTCGAACAACCGCTTGCCCCGATCGACCCACAGGAAGCCCGGATTGGCGAAGTCATCATCCTGCAGGGCCTTCGTGTCATCCTGCAGGAAGGCGTAGCCGGATTTGATATCGCCCGCTTTCACGTCGCTGTTCCTCGCATAGGTGCTTTCCGGCTTGTTGCATCCGGCAAGGCATAGAGCACCAATCAGCAAGGCCCATTTCATGAGACGGTCAGCTGGCGGGTTTCTGACCAGGTCTCTCCGTGCTGGTCGGTCCATGAAAATTCGATTGGACCGGTCCGGGTCGCCCGCAGGCAGAATGCCAGGAAAGGGTTTGCCGCGATACCGGGAAAGAAGGTTGCCTCAAAAACGGTGTTACCGCCATACGCGCACCTGAACTGCTTGATGATGTTCCGAGGGATCACGTCGCCCTTGGCATCCCGGCGATAGCCGGTCTCCATGGGATGCTGGATCATCGCTTTCACTTCGACGATCTCACCCATTTCTGCAGTGTCCGGAGCCGATATGCGGATCATGCGCGCCTCCTAGCCGATCACACAGGCAGCCAGCGTGACATAGGTCGTCGCCTTTCCGGCCCACAGCGTTCCGTCGCTCATTTCGGCGATCACCCGCAGCGTCTGCGTTCCGGCCAGCCGCACCCTTGTCGAAACCTGCGCCCGTCCGGCATGCGGGCCAAGGCGGAACTCCGCAATCGTCGCAATCGGGTTGCGCGGCGAGAATATGCCGATGCGGCGAACATGGTCATCGTCCGACATCGGACTGTCCACAGTGATGTCGATGGCGACTGAATTTCCGTTCTCGGCAATCGGTGGCAGCTTGACCCAGACCCGTCCCTCATTGATCGGCTTGTCGCCGAACATCTCGCGAATGGCGGCATCGGCTTCCTCCGGCGTCGCCTCGGCCATCGGCGGAAGCACAGCCGCAAGCGCGGTTCCGCCCGCCGCCCCAAGCAGCGTGCGCCGGTTCCATCTGATCGGGGAGAATGTCGGGTCGTCCATGCGTATATCAGGATGCCTGTGCTTCGAGGAAGGCGACAAGGTCTTCGATCTGCCCGGCGCTGAGGGCCGGTGCGCCCTCATAGCCATGCTCGACCTGCCGCAACCCATGCGTGCGGTAATAGGCCGGCATTACAGTGTCCGGCCAAATCCGCTGAGCGTCAATGATGCGGTACCGGATCTGTCCTGCGGAGAGACGGCCGCCGACACCGGTCAGCGCAGGCCCGACATTGCCCTGGAACTCCGCGTCGAGACCTTCCACCTGGTGGCAGAGCACGCAATGACCCTCCTCGCGTGAGACGAATATGGCGCGCCCGCGTTCCGCGTCGCCCGGCGCGCCCGTCAGGGAGGCGGGCACAGCATCGCCCACGATCGAGACATCGCTCGCCAGCCGCGCATCATGTTGCGGCTCACAGCCGCCGAGAAGCGCGACGAGGCTCATCGGAGCAACCGCTCGCATCATCCAAAGGTCTGTTCTGTGATCGTGCGGAACCAGGCGGCGGCCTGCAGCGCTTCATTGCCCTGAATCACCGGATCGGAGCCTGACGGACTGAGCCCGCCCGCGCCCTCAACGCTTTTCAGCTTGCCACCCTCGTTCGTGTAGACGCCCGCAATCGACACGGCCGCATCGTCCGAGAGGTAGGAGTAGCACGTATTGGCCAGGACGGTCGGCTCCGGTGCAAGACCGGCGAGGACGCGCGCGATCTGCGTTGCGCAGAGCTTGGCTTGCAGGTTCGCCGAGAAGGCGGACTTCGGCATCGGCGCGGCAATGGTTGCATCACCCAGCACATGAATGTCCGGCTGCAGTGCGGAGCCGAACGTGATCGGGTCGATCGGACACCAGCCCGTCATGTCGGCAACGCCCGCCCGATGCGCAATTTCGCCAGCTTTCTGCGGCGGAATGACATTCGCCACGTCCGCCGTCACATTCTCGAAATCGGTCGCCAGCGTCCGGACGGCGGGATTGACAGCGATCACGCGGCCGAAATCGTCCGCGCCCAGGCGTTCGATCACGCCGGGATACAGATGCGCCCACGCCTCCTCGAAGAGCGGCTGCTTGGAGAACTTGTCCTGCGCGTCGAGGATCAGGAGGCGGGATTTCGGCTTCCGGGTCTTGAGGTAGTGCGCAATCAGACTCGCCCGTTCATAAGGGCCCGGCGGACAGCGGAACGGGGCGGGCGGCACGGACATGACAACCAGTCCGCCATCCTTCATGGCCTCCAGCTGCCGTCGCAGCAGGGCTGTCTGCGCGCCGGCTTTCCAGGCATGCGGCATGACCTGTGCTGCGGCTTCGTCATAGCCTTCGATGGCGCCCCAGATGAAGTCCACACCGGGCGACAGGACAAGCCGGTCATAGGACAGCATGGCGCCCGATCCGAGCGTGACCGTATGTGCGACGGGATCGACATCTGTGGCGCGCTCATGGACGATGTCTATGCCGCGCGCCCTTAACCCGTCGTACCCGAAGCGCTGCGCCTCCAGCTCCCGCAGCCCCGCAATCACCAAATTGCTGAAGGGGCAGGCATAATAGTCCGTATCCGGCTCGACCAGTGTCACCGAGGCATTGGGCAGCAATTGCTTCAGGAACCGCGCAGCCGTCGCGCCGCCAAAGCCGCCACCGACGACAACAAGCCGCGCCTTCATCTGCGCCGCGGCTTTCGGGGACAGGTCCGCCAGCGCCGCTATGCCTGCCATTCCGATCACGAGCTCCCGGCGGGTCTGGGCGAATGCCGTCACGGTGTCGCGCTCCTTGCGAGGTAGGTGCTGATGGCATCGATGTCGGCCTCGCTATAGCCGTGCATCATGCGGTGCATGACCGTGGTGCCGTCCGCCTCCGCCTTGTAGTCCATGAGCGACTGGCGGATCAGGGCAGCGGGGCGGTGCTCAAGGCTCGGGATCGCGCCGCCGGCGGGGCTGTGACAGCCCGAGCAGGCAAGCGACAGCGTCGCGCCATGGTCCAGCGCCGGAATTGCTGCCGCAGACCGCTCATCAGGCCATGACGGCACGCTGCCGCAGCCTGCCAGCAGCAAGGCAAGTGTCACGACGCCCAGAGCCGCTGAGACCGCCTGCATCGCAACTACCTCAGCGCCTGGTCCCTGACCGGAAGCTGGCGGATGCGCTTACCTGTGGCGGCGAAGATCGCGTTCAGCACGGCGGGCGGTGCAACGGCGATCGTCGGCTCCCCGACACCTCCCCAGAAGCCGCCGGACGGCATCACAAGCGTCTCAACTTCCGGCATTTCGGCAATCCGCATCGACGTGTAGGTGTTGAAGTTCTTCTGCTGCGTCTCGCCTTTCTCGAAGGTGATTTCCTCGTGCAGCATGGCCGACAGGCCGTATACGAACGAGCCGGCCACCTGCGCATCGATCTGCTGCGGATTGACGCCGTAGCCCGGATCCGTCGCCGCCACGATGCGGTGCATCTTGAGCTTGCCGTTCTCGTCGACGCTCACCTCCGCGCAGGCTGCCGTGTAGCTGCCGAAGGAATAGAAGCAGCACAGCCCGCGAGACTTGCCGTCGTCCGAGCCCCAACCGGACTTGTCCGCCACCGCCTGAAGCACCGCGGCGAGCTTGGGGCTGTCCTTCAGGTGGGCGAGGCGGAATTCCAGCGGGTCACGCCCGGCCGCATGCGCCAGTTCGTCCATGAAGCATTCGAGATAGATCGCGTTCTGGTTCGCGTTCACGCCGCGCCAGAAGCCGGGCCGCACCGGCGGATTGCGCATGGCATGGTCCACCTTGATGGTCGGGAAGGTGTATTTCAGCGTCTGGTCTTCGACCTGCGGATTGACGCCAGACGGCAGCAGCCCCTGGAAGACAATGTAGTCGATACCGTCGGCGAGCGCCTGCGGCATGATCCCGGCCAGGATCGACTGGCCCGAAATCCGGATCTTCAGGCCGAGCAGATTGCCGTCCGCGTCGAGCGCGCCCTGGCAAAGGGCCTTGGTGACCGGGTGATAGAAGCCCTGCTGCATGTCCTCTTCGCGCGACCAGAGCAGCTTCACCGGCGTTCCCGGCATCTGTTTGGCGATCTTCACGGCCTGCGCGACATAGTCCGGAGCGCCCTTGCGCCCGAAGCCGCCGCCAAGCAGTTGCTTGTAGACTTCGCATTGCTCGATGGGCAGTTCGGCCGCTTCCGCCGTTGCGGCGAGTGCGGATTCCCCGTTCTGCGTCGGGCACCAGACTTCACACTTGTCCGCCGTCCACAGCGCGATGGCGTTCATCGGTTCCATGCAGGCATGGTTCTGGTGCGGGGCATTGTAGCGCGCCTCGATGACCTTCGCCGCCTTTGCAAACGCTGCGTCGACGTCGCCGACCTGGTTGCCAAGGAAAGCGTCCTTGGCGGTCAGCCCCTCGTCGAGGTTCGCTTCGAACGCCGCGCTCGAATGGTCCGAGCCTTCGCCCGGCTGCCACTCGACGGGCAGCGCATCGAGCGCCGTCTTTGCCTGCCACCACGTATCCGCCACAACGGCCACCGCCGTGTCGTCGACCTGAACCACATGCTTCACGCCGGGCATTGAACTGACAGCGCTCGCATCGAATGATTTCAGCGTGCCGCCGCGCATCGGCGCGGCCATGATGGCGGCATTCAGCATGCCGTCTATCTTAAAATCCGTCGTGTAGACCTGCTTGCCGGTCACCTTGTCGGCCGTGTCGAGCCGCTTCACCGGCTTTCCGATGAGCTTCCATTCCGACGGGTCCTTCAGCGGAATATCCGTCGGCACGGGCAGCGCAGCCGCGTCCTCGGCCACCTCGCCGAAGCGCAATGTCTTGCCTGTAGGTGTGTGCGTAATGACGCTCTTGGCGGCGGTGCATTCCGCGGCCGGCACGCCCCAGCGGTTGGCTGCTGCCTGCACCAGCATCGTGCGCGCGACGGCGCCGCCTTCGCGAACATAGTCCTGGCTCGTCCGGATGCCCCGGCTGCCGCCTGTCAGGAAGTCGCCCCAGACGCGGTCGCGGGCGAGGTTCTGGCCGGGTGTCGGATACTCGGTCGTGACCTTGTCCCAGTCGCATTCGAGTTCTTCGGCGACCATCTGCGCAAGGCCGGTCAGCGTGCCCTGACCCATTTCAGAACGGGCGATGCGGATCGTAACGACATCGTCCGTACCGATATGTACCCAGGCGTTCACCTCGGGCAGTTCCGCCTGGGGTGTGTCGGCGCCGCCATCCTTCTTTCCGGGCGCGCAAGCCGAAAGAATGCCGATCGTCAGGCCGGTGGCGCCGGTCCCCACGATGAAGCCGCGGCGGGAGAGATCGATAATGCTTGTCATTGGTTCGTCCTCCTTCAGGCTTTCTTGGTCTTGGCCAGGTGAATGCCCTTGCGGACCCGCGCAAACGTCCCGCACCGGCAGATATTGGTGATCTCGCGGTCGATGTCTTCGTCCGTGGCGTCGGGCTTGTTGTTGAGCAGGCCGGCGACGGCCATGATCATGCCCGGCTGGCAGTAGCCGCACTGCGGAACGTCGAGCTCGACCCAGGCCTGCTGCACGGGGTGGCTGCCATCCTTCGAAAGGCCCTCGATCGTCGTGATCTCCTCGTCGCCCGACAACGCGCCGACCGGGTAGACACAGGACCGGATGGCCTGTCCGTCAACATGCACCGTGCAAGCGCCGCATTCAGCGATGCCGCAACCATATTTTGTGCCGGTCAGGCCGAGTTGCTCCCGAAGCACCCAGAGGAGGGGTGTGGAGTCGTCGACGTCGACCGTCACTGTCTTGCCATTGACCTTCAGCGTCGCCATGGGGCTCCTCCCTCTCCATCATTTCCAGAATCCTTATGGTTAACTCTAGAGCATCTGAAACCCAATTGCACTCCGAACCCGTTCGAAAGGCGGAGCGCCTTCAGAGACCTTTGGAATCTGTGGATATTTGTGCGCGTCGCGCGGTTTCGGAGACGCTAGCCCGTCGCCGCCACGGCCTGGTCGATGGCGCGGCTGGCCTTGGGCATGGTCCGGATCTTCACCTTCGCGCCACGTTCCAGCAGGCGGGGCGGATGGATCACAACCCTGTCGCCTTCGTTCACGCCATCAAGGATTTCCGCATAGGTGCGGTTGGTGTGGCCGACGGATACTTCGCGCCACTCGGCGCGCCCGTTCTCGATCACGAAGACCGCCCAGCCATCGCCGTCCCGGAACAGGGCTGCCATCGGCACGACGAGCCGGTTGGTTCCCTGCCAGACTGCAATGTTTGCCATGAAGCGGTAGCCATGCCCGAGGTTCTGCCGCTCGGACGGATCGTCCAGATCCATGACGATGTTGACGCGCTGCTCCTCGATTCCGAGCGCGGAGACTTTGGTGAAACCAGCCGGCTCAACACGCCGCACACGACCGGGCAACGGCGCCCCGCCCCAGTCGGTGAAGGTAACCGGGTCACCCGGTTTCACGCGCACCGCTTCCTCCGAAAGGAAATCGGCGACGCATTCAAGCGAGTTGAGATCGCCGATCTGCACGATCGGCGTACCCTGAGCGACAGGTCCCTCGCTTTCGCGGTCGACGGACAGGATCTGGCCGGACAGGGGCGCTTTGACGGCGATGACGTCGTTGCCGTTCTGCGCCTCGCTCGGCAGCAGCGCCGCGCGGGCCGCCGCCAGTTCCTGACGGCGCACGCCGATCACCGCTTCGCCGGCGCGGAGGGCAAGATAGCCCTCGCGTTCTGCAGATTCGGCATTGTCGACGGCCTGCTGCGAGACGGTGGCTGATTCCAGCAGCTTCTTCGCCCGGTCGAGATCGCGCACAAGGCGGGCATGTTCTGCGCGCAGCCGTTCGGCATCCGCCCGGGCCGCAGTGAGTGCGGCTTCCGCAGACGACACGGCAGACTTCAGCTGCGCCGCGGTCCGCGCGGGCAGGAGCGGTGGCAACAGGGGCCGGATGGTCGTGACTACCGTTTCACCATCGGTCACAAAATCGCCGGGCTCGACCTCGACGCGCGTCATCGTGCCGTCGAGCGGGGCGGACAGCACAAAGACGTCACGCACGCGGGTCATTCCGTCGTCAGACACGGTCACGGTCATGTCCTGCCGCGTCACGCTTGCCGCATCGACATCAATCGCACGCGGCGAGAAGGTCCAGGCAAATCCCAGAAGCGCCAGCACGGCGAGACCGATCCAGATACGTACGCGGACAGACGGCATCTTCATTCCCTGGTTTTCAGCACAGCAATCAGATCCAGCGAACGGACCCGCCGCACAACGAACAGGGCCGCCACGGTGGAAGACACCAGAACGATGGCTGCCGCAAGGCCCAGCGTCGACGGATCCACGATAACAGGAATGCGATAAAGTTCCGTTGCCATCGCCGTGGCAATCAGATGCGCCAGCGCAATCCCGCCGAGGCAGCCGATCGGAATGCCCGCAAGCGTGATCAGCGCGAGTTCGCCGAGCAGGATGTAGCCGACTTCATTATTGGTGAAGCCGAGCACGCGCAGGCTGGCCAGCTCGCGCCCACGCTCCGTGAGACTGATCCGCGCGGCATTGTAGACGACACCGGCCGCAATTGCCCCGCCGATCACGGCATAGACGCCCATCATGATGTAGATCGTCTCCTGCAGCGTCTGCTCGAACGAAGCGATGGCTGCGGCGCGAAGGGAGACGCCGGCGATGCCCGGCCGCTGGATCACGCTGTCCTCGAAATCGGTCTGGTGCAGCGGGTCCAGTTTGAGATAGGCGCCCGAAACGCTCGGCGGCTGGTCCATCATCGCGTTCAGTGTGGCAAGGTCCATGAAGGCAGGCGAACCGATCGTCTCGTCGATAACCGCCGTCACCGGAAGGTCCACGACAGGCCGCGTCCCGTCCAGCACGTGCGCGGTGACCACGTCGCCCGTGGTGACATGCAACATGCTGGCGAGCTGTGAGGATAAGGTGAGACCCTCCGCCGGTATCTCGACATATTGTCCGTCTGCTGACAGCAGCCGCCGCAGGTCACCATGCGAGGGCAGGCCCGTGATGCCGACGCGCTCGGAGCGCCATGCCGATTCCAACCGGGCAGGCACATCCCGCACGCCTTCCGCCGTCAGGACGCCCGGCAGCCGTGCGAGCTCGCTGACGGCGGTGTCGTTACGCGCCTCGAAGAAGGTCACGGCGGCATCGTGCGAATTGGTGCGGAAGAACATCTTGTCCATCATGTCGTCCATGGAGTCGAAGGTGAACAAAGTCCCGACCAGCAACATGACGGCGGCCGCCACGCCGAACAGGTTCGCCGCCGTGCGCGCAGGGAAGCGGAAAATGTGGCGAAGGATCAGGCGTGTCGGCTCGTCCAGCCAGCGCATCTGGAGCAGGTATCTCAGCCAGCCCTGCTGGTAGTTGACCGGAGGCGCAGGCGACATGGCCTCGGCGGGCGACAGCTTTGCCGCCCCAAGCGCAGCAGACATGGCGCCGGCAATGGACGCTCCCATCGCGGCAACTGCACTGACCGCAAGCGAGAACCCGTCCACCCGCCATGTGAGGTTCGGAATACGGAAGGTTTCTGCATAAAGATGGGTGATCATGTTCTCCAGAACGAATCCGAACGCATAGCCGGCCAGCACGCCGCCGCCAGTGATTGCGATGGCAAACTTCAGGTAATGCCAGGCGATCTCCCAGCGCGAGTAGCCAAACGCCTTGACCAGGCCGATTTGCTGGCGTTCGGTCTGGATCAGGCGGTTGAGGATCGAGTGGATCAGGATGGCCGAGACGACGAGGAACACGGCCGGAATGATCCGCGCCATCGTCTTCAGCTGTTCCATCTCGGACTCGACAAAGGCATTCGAAAGCTGGTCCGACCGGTCGAACGCACCCGT
The DNA here is from genome assembly GCA_020638455.1 of Hyphomonas sp. Lineage (GTDB taxonomy): Bacteria > Pseudomonadota > Alphaproteobacteria > Caulobacterales > Hyphomonadaceae > Hyphomonas. The sequence continues at coordinate 114,158 of JACKIK010000002.1, forward strand.
TCCGCCATACGGAGCAAGCACATCGTCCGCCTGGTCGATCACAGACGCCGTATCGGTGCCTGGTGCCACGGTCAGGCTGACGCTGTTGAAGGCCCCGTCGAGGTCGAAGGCGGCTTCCAGCGCGCGCCGGCGCATCCAAAATATGCCATACAGCCTGTCGTCCGGCAGCAGGGTGCCCGGACCAAGCGCATAGATGAATTCCGGACTGTCGCCGATGCCGACAATATTCAGCGTCCGCAGGCGCCCGTTCATCACGGCCTCGATCGCATCGCCCGGTTCCAGCTCATTTGCTTCGGCAAAGGCATTGGAAATGATGATCTCGTTCGGCGACCGCGCTTCCGGATATCGCCCCGCGAACAGCACAAGCCGGTTCAGCGTGCTCTCGCCTTCGTCCGGCAAGGACACGATCTGGGCATTGGCCGGTTCCTCGACGCCTGCGATGCGAAGGATGACCAGCCGCACGATGCGCGTCTCCACCGTTTGTACCCCGTCAATCGCACGCAGCCGCGATGCAGCGCCTTCGGGGGCACGCCGGACCGAGGCGAAGACGTCGGCAAAGCGGTAGCGCTCATAGTAGGCGTCGCGGCTTGCCCGCAACGTGCTCAGCGTGCCAAGCGCCATGACCATGATCGCCACGCCGCAGGCAACAATGATGCCGACTGCAATCGCCTGTCCCCGCATGTGCCAGATGTCGCGAAACAGCTTGATATCGAGGGGAGAGAGCCGGCTCACCAGCTGATCTCCTGCGGTTTCAGCCGGCGGTTCGGCGCAGTTTCCTCGATAATCCTCCCGTCCTGCATGCGCAGCACGCGGTCGGCGATGTCTCCGATGCCGACATTGTGGGTGATGATCAGGATCGTCGTCGACAGCTCAATGTTCACGCGCTCCAGCGCTTCGAGCACGCGCACGCCCGTCTTGCTGTCAAGCGCGCCGGTCGGCTCGTCGCAGAACAGGATCTGCGGGCGCTTGGCAATCGCACGGGCGACGGCGACGCGCTGCTGTTCGCCGCCCGACAGCTGCGCCGGGAAATGCTGGATCCTTTCGCCGAGCCCGACCAGTTCGAGCGCTTCCTCCGGCTTCATCGGATTGTCAGCGATCTCCGTAACGAGCGACACATTCTCCCGCGCCGTCAGACCGGCGACGAGATTGTAGAACTGGAAGACAAAGCCGACCGAGCGCCGCCGGTAGCGGGTGAGCTCGGCATCGTTGGCGGCCGTCAGGTCCCGGCCATCGAAATTCAGGCTGCCGGCCGTCGGCCGGTCGAGACCGCCAAGAATGTTGAGAAGGGTCGACTTTCCGCTGCCAGAAGGTCCCAGCAGGACGACCAGTTCGCCACGGCGCAGCGACACGTCCACGCCGCGCAGGGCCCGCACTTCTACCTCTCCGGTCCGGAACGTGCGTTCCAGTCCCTTGCCCCACATCAGGGCATCCGGACGGCCACCGGTGTCAGGAAGGTCTGGCGCATGATCCATCCGGATAAGGCCTCGTTGGCGCTCGCTGCAGAGACAATGACGCCTGCAGTTCCTGACAGCGTCGATAGCAAAGCGCGACCGGGATTGCCATGCCAGTCGGGGTGTTCCCGCGCGGCACGCGGTTTCTCAACATCGCCGCAGCTGCTGGCCGGTCAGTAGTTGCCGCCCAGTGCCACATAGAGGTTGAGTGCTGCCGTCAGCTGGCTGAGCCGGCCCTGAACATAATTGTCGGACGCCGTGAAATAGGACTGCTGGGCCGAAAGCAGGCTTGTCAGGTCGTCCGTGCCGGACCGGTAACGCAGCTCCGCCGCGTCCAGCGCTTCGAGGGATGCATCGCGGGCGATCAGCAGCTGCTCCTGCCGGCGGGCATTGGCCTCGATAGACGTCAGGCTCACATCGACATCGCGCAGCGCGTTGAGAATGGCCTCGCGGTAGCTCGCCAGCTGGGCCTCACGGCGCGCCTTCGCGCCTTCGAGTTGTCCCTCAAGGCGTCCGCCTGAGAAGATCGTCTGGGCAAGGGAAGCGGAGAGCGAACCCGTCAGATTGCTTCCGCCGCTGAGCAGGCTGGATACGCCCGCCCCGAGGTCGATACTGGGAAAGAAAGCTGCCCGCGCGGCCGTGACATTGGCATTCGACGCACGAAGGCTGGCCTCCGCCTGCCGTAGGTCCGGCCGGCGCAGCAGCAGGTCGGACGGCAGGCCGGAGCCCGCTGCCGGCAGGGCAATGTCGAGGATCTTTTCGTCCGGTGCCTCATATCCCTGCGGCGTCCGGCCAAGCAGGATCGCCAGCGACGTCTCCAGACCGGTGATCTGCGACTCCAGCTCCGGAATCCGCGCTCGCGAATTCGCCAGCTGGGCTCGCTGGCTTGAAACGTCATAGCCCGAAATGGCGCCCGCCGCGTATTTGACCTCAACGATCTTGAAGATGCGTTCCGAGATTTCGAGGTTCTGCTCGGCAACCCGCAGCTGCTCCCGTGCTGCCAGCAGGCTGAAATAAGTCGATGCGACGTCCGACTGCACGGTCAACTCAAGCGTCCTCTGGGCAAACTCTGTTGCTTCGAGGCTCGCACGCGAGGCCTCCAGCGCGGCCGCATTCGCCCCGAACAGGTCAAGCTGATAGGACGCCGAAAGCCGCGCGGAGGAACTGACATCGCCAAGCCCGGCCTCCGTATCGCTCGATGCCGACACGCTGCCGCTGGCCTGCGGCAGCAGCGATGCATTGGACACTTTCAGCGCCGCCCGCGCCGCATCCACATTCGCGATGCCGCCGGCAAGCGTCTGGTTGGTCGACAAGGCTTCGGCAACGAGTCCGTCGAGCGCCTCGGAGCCGAAGTCTGCCCACCAGGCCTGCTCGTCCTGGCGTTCCTCCGCCGTCGTGCCCGCATGGTCATAAGCGGCGGGCAAGGTGATGCCGTGGCTCACCGGATCGGTTTTCGGGCCGAGCGTCGTGCAGGCCGACAGGGCGACCAGAGAGGCGGAAAGCAGGGTGGTCCGGATCATCATCTACTCCGAAGCAAGCGCCGTGACCGGGTCGAGGTGCGCAGCCTTGCGCGCGGGCAGCAGGCCAAACACCAATCCGGTCACCATGGCGGACGTAAAGGCCAGGATGGCAGGCATTACGGTCACGGCTACTGGCATTCCATTCACGGAAAGAACGAAGCAGACGCCAAACCCGATCAGCACGCCGGCGATCCCGCCAAGTCCTCCCACCACCAGGGCCTCGATGAGGAACTGCATGAGAATATCCGACCGCCGCGCACCGGTCGCCATGCGCACGCCGATCTCCCGTGTGCGCTCGGATACGCTGACCAGCATGATATTCATGACCCCGATACCACCCACGAGCAGAGAGATCGATGCAACGGAGCCCAGCAGGATCGAGAACGAATTCTGAGTATCCTGAACAGATTCAAGGATCGAAGCGGTATTGCGGATCTGGAAATCCTCGGTCCCGTGCCGCTCCAGCAAGAGCTCGTTCGCTTCCGTCTCCGTATCCGAAATACGGTCCGTGTCGTCGACCGCGATCGTGATGGATGAGAGATAGCTCTGTCCGAACAGGCGCATCATGCCGGTCGTTATCGGCACAAGCGCCACATCGTCCTGGTCCTGGCCCCAGGATGACGCGCCTTTTTCCTCAAGGATTCCGGCCACTTCGAATGGCGCCCCGCCCAGGAACACATACTGGCCGACAGCACCCTCGACATTGTCGAACAGGTTGCCGGCCGTTGTCGTGCCAAGCACTACCACGCCGACCCGATGGGTCACGTCGTCCTTCGTGAAGAAGGTTCCGTATTTCAGGCCCCGGTTCTGTGCGATCGGCCAGTCGGCCGAGACGCCTTCGATTGTCGTGCGGTAGTCCTCGCTGCCGACCCGCAGTGTTGCCGATCCCGACCGGGACGGAACAGCAGCAAGGACATTATCGAGTTCACCCAGTGAGTCTGCATCGGCAAGTGTCAGCGTCGCGATTGCGTCCCCCCGCATACGCGTGCCCGGCGCGCCGGGGCGGACGAACAACAGGTTCGATCCCATGGATTCGAAACGCGACATGACCTCGCGCTGGCTTCCCTGGCCAATCGCCAGCATCGCCACGACCGCCGCAACACCGATGATGACCCCGAGCAGGGTTAGCGCCGTACGGAACAGGTTCGCGCGCAGGGACCGGAACGCCATTTTCACGGACTCGATCATCTGGCCGACGAATGACGGCCCGCTTCGCGCATGGCGGTAGGGCGCCTCCTGCGCCGGCCGTGCGTCGCTGGTTCCGGTGTCCGAAATCACCCGGCCGTCTTTCAGCTCGATCATACGCTGCGCGCGTGCGGCTACGGCGTGGTCGTGGGTGATCAGAATGATCGTCCGGCCGGACCCGTGCAGCTCTTCAAGCAGGCCCAGCAACTCGTCGCTCGACCCGGAATCGAGGGCGCCGGTGGGTTCGTCCGCTAGGACGACCTCCGCATCGTTCACCAGCGCACGGGCGACGGCGACGCGCTGCTGCTGTCCGCCAGAGAGCTGGTTCGGCGTGTGCCCGCCCCGGTCCGACAGTCCGAGCCGGTTGAGCAGCGCCGTCGCTTTTTCGCGGCGCTCGGCGGTGCTGAGGCCCGCATACACGGCCGGGATTTCGACATTTTCCGTGGCAGTGATACTGGAAAGCAGGTTGTAGCGCTGGAAGATGAAACCGAAGGTCTGGCGGCGAAGCGCGGCCAGGTCGTCGGCATCGAGGTGCGCAATATCTTCGCCGCGGATGCAATAGGTCCCGCCTGTCGGCCGGTCGAGACAGCCGAGTATGTTCATCAGGGTCGACTTGCCGGAGCCCGACTGGCCGACAATAGCGACAAACTCGCCCGAGCGGATCGTCAGCGACACGCCGTCGAGCGCGCGCACTTCCGTGTCGCCTGAGCCGAAATAGCGCTTTACGCCTTCGAGACGAATAAGTGGGGTGTCTGTATCCACGGCTGCCGCTCTCAGCGCCCCATGAACGGCGGCGGTCCCGGCGGGCCACTTTGGTTTGCGCCGGATTTTGGCGCCGCGATCTTCATTTCTCCGGTCACCACGGTCTCGCCGGGATCGAGCCCGTAGAGGACTTCAGCCTGCGTCCGCGTCCGTAAGCCGGTCAGAATCATGCGCGGCACAGGCTCACCGTCGGAACCGACGACAAGCACGGTTGCCACCGTTGCATCCGGATGCGCCTGCTTCGCTTGTTGCATGCCTTCCGGCATCGGCGGTGGCTGTCGCGCCTGCGTTGTCTGGTTGTCGGCGGATTTCCTCTGCGACCGCGCAGGCGTGGTCTGCAGGGCAGTCACCGGAACCAGCACGGCATCTTTGGCCGAACCGACGACGAAGAAGACCTGAGCCGTCATTTCGGAGCGCAGTCGCCCTTCGGGATTGTCCACGTCGAGCAGGGCCTTGTAGAGCACCACATCGTTCAGCACTTCCGGCGTCGGCAGCACCTGCCGCACTTCCGTCTGCCAGCGGTACTCGGAATCCCCAAGGGTCGTGAACCAGGCCGGCTGGCCCTTTTCGATCCGCAGAACATCCGCCTCGGACACGTCCGTTTCGACCGTCATGGTGGTCAGGTCTGCGATGGTCAGGATCGTCGGCGCGGTCTGGTTGGCGTTTAGCGTCTGTCCCTCGACGGCTTCCAGCGAAACCACTGTTCCCGAGACAGGTGCATAGATCTTGGTGAACTCCAGCGATGCGATATCGGCCTGCAGGGTCGACGACTGGCGTTCGATCTGCGCGTCGATCGCTTCCAGCTTGCCCTGCGCAATCTTGTAGTTTGCCTGCGCCGATTCATAATCCGCACGCGCGATGGCATCGGCGCCGAGCAGCATGGTGGCGCGGTCCGCCTCGGCTTTCAGGAGTTCCAGGGATGCCTGCTGCTGCTTGCGGCTCGCGCGCAGCTCCTTCAGCTGGGCCCGGTTCGCCTCGACGTTCGTGGAGGCAATCGTCGCATCGATCTGTGCGAGCAGGTCGCCCGCTTTGACCGTATCGCCAACATCGACGTAGAGTTTCTCAAGTTGCCCCGAAACCTGCGCACCGACCGCTACCTGTTCCTTGGGCGTGATCTTGCCGGCTGCGGATATGGTGACCTCGATGTCGCCGCGTGACACCTTGGCGGTCTGGTAGGGCTCTTTCGTCCCGCTGGACGAAGACTTCATGTAAAAATACGCGGCGAGCGCGATCACGGCCGCGAGTGCCGCAACCAGTTGCCATGCCTTGGGCTTAAATCTTCGGGTCATTCAAATCACACAACAAACAGTCTGTTACGAACTAAAACGGCTGGAGCCCCGGATTCCGTCGCGACTTGCCTCTGAAAAAGCAGTTTGGAAACAGGACATCTCGTCCACCGTCCGCTCCGCTCCAGCAATGCATATTGTGAGCCGGGCAGACCCACGCGTCAGGGCCTATTCGTGTCTTCCGGACCGGCTTCGGGGCGCCTATATAGCCAATCTGCGCCAATCCCGGGCAGGTGCGGACATGTCCCGCCGCTGCCATCACATCATAGCCATGGAGATCGCCATATGCCGGAACTCGAAAGAGCAGTGCTTGCGGGAGGCTGTTTCTGGGGCATGCAGGACCTGATCCGCAAACGCTCCGGCGTGGTGTCGACCCGCGTTGGCTACACGGGCGGCCAGAACGACCATCCGACCTACCGCAACCATCCCGGCCATGCCGAAGCCATCGAAATCGAATTCGATCCGGCGGTCATGAGCTATCGGGACCTGCTGGAATTCTATTTCCAGATCCACGACCCGACCACGGTCAACCGGCAGGGAAACGATATCGGAACGTCCTACCGGTCCGAAATCTTCTACACGAGCGATGCCCAGCGCGAGACGGCGATCGACACCATCGCAGATGTCGAGGCGTCGGGCCTCTGGCCCGGCAAGGTCGTCACGAAGGTCAGCGCGGCGCCAGCATTCTGGGAGGCCGAGCCGGAGCACCAGGATTATCTGGAACGCTATCCGGACGGGTACACCTGCCATTTCCCGCGGCCGGGCTGGCACCTGCCGAAACGTAGCGAGACGAAGGCGGGCTGAGGCGCGCTCGCGCTTTCAGTCAGTCCTCATACGGATATAGCCTGCCGTCGCGCCCGCGCAGCGCCTTGCCGTCGGGCGTCTCGACAACATCGCTGCTTGCGGCGTTGGCTTTCGATACGCCACCCGGAATGTCGATCACATAGTGCGGTACGGCGAGGCCGGAGACGCGGTCTCTCAGCGCCGAATACAGCGCCTGGCCTTCTGCAACGCTCAGGCGGAAGTGGCCGGTGCCGGGCGCAAGATCCGGATGGTGCAGGTAGTAAGGGCGAATACCGGCCGCCACGAGGGCGCGCATCAAGTCCGCGAGCGCATCTGCCGAATCGTTGACTCCGCGCAGCAGAACAGACTGTGCAAGCAGGGATATGCCCGCATCGGCAAGCCGCCTCGCAGCCGCCCGTGCCTCCACCGAAAGTTCGCGGACATGATTGATGTGGATGGAAACGTAGACCGCCTTGTCAGGATGCCTCAGCGCATCTGCAAATCCCGGCGTCACGCGCTCCGGATCGGCGACGGGCATGCGCGTGTGCCATCGAATGACCTCCACATGAGGAATGGCGGCAATCGCATCGGTCAGCGTGCGGGCGCGCTCTGGCGACAGCATGAAAGGATCGCCGCCCGTCAGGATCACCTCCCGCACGTCGGCATGATCCCGCACATAGGTCAGCGCTTTTTCCAGCGCCGCTGGTGACAGCGTGCCGCGCGTCTGAGGTCCCACCATTTCCCGCCGGAAACAGAAGCGGCAGTAAACCGGGCACACGGCAACCGGCTTCAGCAGCACGCGGTCCGGATAGCGGTGCACGATCCCCGGAACCGGCATGTGCGCGTCATCGCCGATCGGGTCAGGGCGCTCGTCCGGTGTGGTGACCAGTTCGTCCGTGCTCGGTACGAACATGCGCCGGATGGGATCCTCCGGGTCGTCCGGATCAATCCGCCCGGCTAGGAATGACGTCACGCCGATGGCATAGCGCTCGGCGACTGACGCGATACCGGCGAGGTCCTGCTCCGGCAGCAAGCCGGCAGCGGCAAGCGCTTTGGGCGTCGTCAGTGTGCGGGATCGGCTCATAGGTCAACCGGCGTCCATTGCACATCGTGAACGGATCGTGCGCCTGTGGCGAGCATCGCCAGCCGGTCGAACCCAAGGGCAACACCGCTCGCATCGGGCATCGCCTCCAGTGCCGCAAGGAAGTCCTCATCGATGGGATAGCGCTCGCCGTACAGAGCCTCTTTCAGCGCCATGTCGGCTTCGAACCGGGCGCGTTGCTCGTCGGCATCCGTCAGTTCATGGAAGCCGTTCGCCAGTTCCACCCCACAGGCATAAAGCTCGAACCGCTCGGCAAAGCGCGGATCGCCGGGGCAGGCGCGGGCCAGCGCTGCTTCTGTCAGCGGGTAGTTGTAGAGAAGCGTGAGGCGGCCATTGCCCAGTTCAGGCTCGATTCTCGTGACCAGGATGGCTGAGAATATATCAGACCAAGACGCATCATCCGCCACACCAACCCCGGCATTCCGGGCTGCCTGACGGAGCCCCTCGGCGTCGTCGAGAACCGCTTCAAGGTCGATACCGGCATGCCGCCCGAAGGCATCGGTCAACGTCAGGCGTTCCGGCGGCAGGGCCGGATCGCATTCCCGGCCATTCCATACGAAGACCGTGCGGCCGGTCGTTTCGGACGCCGTCCGGCAAAGCGCAGCGGCATCCTGCATCACATCGTCGAGGCTCGCCCCCGCACGGTACCACTCGATCATCGTGAATTCCGGAGAGTGCAGCGGCCCGGTCTCCCGGTTCCTGAAAACCCTAGAAAAATCAACGATCCGGCCCTCGCCCGCTGCCAGCAGCTTCTTGCAGGAAAACTCCGGCGACGTGTGGAGGTACAGGGGCGTCTCATGGCCGTCATCGGTGACGAAGCGGGTCGCAAAGGCGTGGAGATGGGTCTCATTGCCGGGCGACACCTGCAGCGCGCCGCACTCGACCTCCGTGAATCCCTCGTTCGCGAACCAGGCAACGAGGCGCGCGCGGATCCTGGACCGCTGAATCAGGAACGGGCGCCGGCCAGCATGGCTTGCCGGATGCCACCATTTCTTGCCCGTCATCTGACCCGCATTGTCCCTGGAAACCGCCGAAATATGCGACGCGACGCTTGGCGAAGCCTGCAAGTGCCGATATGGCGATGCGCGACCGGTCGCTTTGAAGCGAAAGCTCTATAGCACCGGTGATTATCTGGGCAACACGGAAGCATGTCATGGCCGTCGAAATCGCAGCGAATATCCGCAGGGGCAACATTGTCGAACACACCGACGGTCAGCTCTATTCCGTCCTGAAGGCGGAGTCCTACCGGCCGGGCAAAGGCACGCCGACGACGACCATTGAGATGCGCCGCATTTCGGACGGCATCAAGATCGTCCAGACCTACAAGACCACCGACAAGCTCGAGAAAGCCTTCGTCGAGGAAGTTGACTACACCTACCTTTACCAGGACGGCGACAACTACGTGTTCATGCACCCCGACACGTTCGAGCAGGTGTACGTGCCGGCGACCATGCTGGGCGACGGGTCGGCCTATCTCGCCGAAAACATGGTCTGCACGCTGCAGATCTTTAGCGGCGCGGCGGTTTCCGTCACGCTTCCGGCCCGCATCACGGCAACCATTGCCGAGACCGAGCCGGTCGTGAAGGGCCAGACCGCTTCGGGCAGCTACAAGCCGGCTATTCTGGACAATGGCGTGCGCGTCATGGTGCCGCCGCATGTCGAAGTTGGCACGCGCATCGTCGTCAACACGGAAGACGGCACCTACATGGAACGCGCCAAGGACTGAGAGCCTTCCCGCACCGCTGGGTGAATTCAAGGATATCCGGCCTCAGCCTTGCTCGATGCCCATCTGTTCGGCGATCCACGCCCGCACCTCCTGCCAGTCACGGCGGACCGTCCGGTCGGACAGGCCGAGCGCATCGGCCGTTTCCGTTTCCGTCATGCCGCTGAAATAGCGCGCATCGACAATCCGCATCCATCGCGGATTCGTCGCTTCGAGCTTCTTCAGCAGTTCAGCGATTGCAACGATCTCTTCCGGCGTTTCGCCGAATTCCGGCAGAAGGCCCTCGGCTTCGTCGATCTCAAGGTGCACGGCCCCGCCGCCGCGCTTCTGCGACAGCTTTCGGCGCGCATGATCGACAATGACGTGCCGCATCGCCAGCGTCGCGGCGCGGATGAAGTGCTCGCTTGAACGCCAGCCGGGCGAGCCGTCCAGCTTGAGGTAGCTTTCATGCAGGATGTCGGATGTGCTCATCGTTGCGCCGAAACCTGCCCGCCGGCGTTTTGCTCGCGCGATCGTCACCAGCAGTTCGTAGTGCTCGCTCACCATTCGGCCAGCGAGCTGTCGGTCTTCGTCCGAATAGTTGAGTGCGGCCGGGTCGTCCTGCCGTTCGTCTCCGGTCATCGGTTTGGCCCAGCTATCGCCTTCTTCGTCGCCTGATGCATGACAGCACTAGCATTCGGCGAAGAAAAATAGAAATCGGGACCACTTTTCTTGTCCGGTTTCGTCGCCCGATTTCGTGAGTCCCTGTGAGCAGCGCTGTCTGCTTGCAAAATGGGACCAGAGAAATGGCCGGACAGGCAGAACCGCAAGAGACCGCAGGACAAATACGCAGGACTCCGAATAATGGACGCCCGCGCAGCAATATTCGCCTGTCAAGCGCACCCGCAAGCCGCGCAATTTCACCATACGCAGAAATGCTCACGGGCGACCCATCGGCTGTTCTCCTCCTCTCGGCCGGGCGAATTATCCGTGGCCTGAATCCCGTGGCGCGCGAATTGTACGGGGTAAAGGCAGGAGACAGCCTCGGGTGCCTGCCATTCGAGGATCACAGTGTGCAAGCTCTGGCCGACGCGTGCGCGCGTGTCGCGGCTGGAGCAGACGAGGAATTCGTGCGTCTTGCCAGGCTGGATGACGGTAGCCCTGTTGTCGGTTCGCTACGGGCGTTCCAGACCGCGGGAAAAGGGGAGGCACTCGCCCAGTTCCGCTGCAGCGATTTCGCATGGCCACAGCGTCTCAATGCAGTGCTCGAAACTGCCTTCGGCCTTACGCAGGCGGAAACCCGGATTGTCCAGTGCCTCGTCGAGGGGTGCAGCGTCAGCCGGATCGCAGAGATGCGTGGCAGCTCACTGGCGACCGTGCGCACACAGATCCGCGCGATTTACGACAAGGCCGGAGCGCACAGTCAGGTCGAACTCATGCACCTGGCGATGGGGCTGGTCCTGACTTTCTCAAGGCCCTTATCTGTTCTGGCCTGAAAAGGACCGCAGCTTGCAGGGAACCCGGAATCCCTGAGCCGCGCCCGGAACTGTGCCAGAATGACAAGTCATACCCCGCCCGGAGACGCCTTCGACATGCCCGGCCTCTGGCCGACCGCCGACCAGCTCCTGCTGCTCAAAGCAGGTCTTCTCGGCAAGGACGAGGCTTGCGAGGCGATGCAGCTCTGGCTGGACGAGGCGGACCGGTCGAACGGCCTCGATGGCGCCTCCGTACGGTTGCTGTCGCTTGCCTATTCGAACCTGCAGCAATTCTGCTTTCAGGCACCTTTGATGAACCGGCTGGCGGCGACACATCGTGCCTCACGCCTGAAAGCCGCGTCGCTGTTTCACGACGCCGAAAAGCTTGCAGCGGCCCTGTCAGATGCGGGCATTCCGGTCATGGTGCTGAAGGGGCTGCACCTCGCCCAGGAATACTACCCGGACCCCGCCGCGCGCCCGATGAACGATCTCGACCTGGCCGTGCCGAAGGCGCATGCCGAAGCTGCAAACAGGGTCCTTGAGGGTCTCGGATACAGCCGCGACTTTGCGGACGAGGCATTCGAGAAGTGCGTTCGTTACCAGCACGCTCTGCCTTACGTTTCCGACAAGGGGGCCGATCTCGATCTGCACTTCCGGGTCCTCCTGCTGCGGGACGATCCCACATGCGACGATGTCTTCTGGCAGCAGTCAGTTCCGTTCCGGCTGGGCAACACACCTGTCGTCGCCATGAACCCGACGCACCTCCTGTTTCACACGGTCGTGCACGGAATATGCTGGAACCCGATGCCGCCGCTCAGATGGATTGCCGATGCGATGATGGTATTGCGCAAGTCGGGCAACGAGATCGACTGGAACGAAATCGGAGACCTCGCCGTATCGCGCCAGGTCACCCATCGGGCACGGCTTGGCCTGCAATACCTGAACGCGTCGTTCCACGCGCCGGTTCCGGAAGGCCTGATCGAACGGCTGAAAACCTGCCCCGAGAGCCTGGTGGAGCGCGTCGAAAACGCCTGCATCATCTATAATACCGAACAGGACGACGTGCTCGGTATCTACCGGCGCTGGTTCGGCGAACACACCCGCCGCTTCAGCGGCCGCAATCCGGTCCGGTTCCTCTACGAATTTGCGGATTATTTGAGGTTCCGCACCGAGCAGGTGCACACGTTCGCAGGGCTCGTGTGTTTCGTGGCGCTTGGCGTGTTCAAGTATGTCGGCCGAAAGGCCGGGTTTCCGGCCGAGCGGGCTAGCTGACCGGCCTGCGAAGCTTGTTGCGCAGCGATTTCAGGTACTGGCGTTGCATCTCCGCCTGCGACGTCACCATGTTGCTGCCATGTATGCGGCGGCGCAGGACCAGATCCGGGATCTCCTTCTGGACATAGCCCGCCGACGAGAAGCGCGCGAAAAAGTCGATCATTTCGATCAGGCCGGCTGAAGGGTCGAAGCCGCCCAGCGTGTCGAACACCGGGCGCCGGATCAGCACGCTGCCGGCCAGCCGGGCCGGCTGCACGCCGGGCGGGCATTCGAATGCGCCGGCCTTGTCCGCCGGGATGTCCGGGCTGACGAATTGTTCGACGCCGCCGAAAATTGCGTCCACGGAAGGGTCTGCATCCAAAGTGTCGGCGCGGCGCTGCAGGCTGTCCGCGGGCCACAGGTCATCATCGTCCAGGAACGCGAGATGCGTGCCGGTTGCGGCTGCCGCACCGGTATTCCGCGCCACGGCACAGCCGCTGTTCGCCTGCTCGATCACCTTCACGCGATCCCCGTATCGGTGCGCGACGGCAACGCTTTCGTCCGTAGATCCGTCATCGACCACGATGACTTCGTGCGGCTGAAGCGTCTGGGAAAAAACGCTCTCGATGGCCTCGGCGAGATACGCTTCGCGATTGTGGCTCGTGATGACGACGCTGACCTTCATGGCGATGGCTTTTCCTCTATTGTTGGACGCGGCTGGGCGACGCGGCGGCGTCATCCCGCACTCTGTTCCTGCCGTCTCAGTTCAAGCTGCTTGCGGAAAAGCCGCAGCGGATTGAGGGCGGCCTGGGACTGGCCCTTTGTCATGTTGGTTTCATGACGGCGGACTTGAAGCGTCACGTGTGGAACACGTTTCACCTTCAGTTTGGCGGCGTCCGCGCGGACAAACCAGTCCGTGTCCTCGGCGAAGGTCAGGAACTCGTCGAACAGGCCAACCCGCTCGAACGCGGACTTCCGGTAAAGCGCCGCTCCGATATAGTTCGGAAAGGATTCTTCCGGATTGCCGATCGGCTCGAACGGCGCATCCTCATTGGCGCGCTTGCTCAACTGGGCATAGCCGCGGACCACATCGAGTTCCGGATGGTCCTGCAGCTCGCCGGTGAGCAGGTCGAGCCGCTCGGCAGGCCAGAGGTCGTCCACGTCCAGGAATGCGACCAGCGATCCGGATGCATCGCGGACGCCGCGGTTCCGTGCTGCCGACGGCCCCTGGTTGGGCTGGCGGAAAAAGCGAACGTCGACGGGCAGGGCAGAAACCGCAGCGTCGATGTCATCCGTCGAACCATCGTCCACGACAATGATTTCGAGGTTCGGGTAATTCTGGAGCAGGATTGACTCGATTGCGTCCTTCAGGAAATGCGCGCCGTTGTAGACGGGCACCACCACCGAGATCAGCGGCAGGTCGCTCGTCTCGCCGGCGGCACCGCCTTCCTTGCTCATTGCCCAGAGCTCGTCCTCGGTACGCTCCAGCAGGCGCTCGATGGCATCGGGCACCTGTTCAATCGGGCCGAGGTGCATGCGAAAACCGGGGCGCGCTGCAACCAGCCGCGTGACGAAATCGATAGTCCGGTTGCCGGCATGCGGAAGCTGCGACAGCGTTGTGAATGCGGCAGCAGACCGGAGCTCTGCTGCGGCGATCGGCTCGAACACCGTTTCGTCACCGCCGCCGAAGGCAGGGGTTACGATGGCGCTGATCGGCAATCCGGACGCCAGCTGTCCCGCGCGTTCGGGAAAAAGGGAGATCACGGCCTTGTCGCCGGGTTTGGGCGGCTGGCGGATCAACGCGGCGAGGTTCGGGAAGCGGTCTGTCTTGTCGGCTTCCAGCTTGGCCGTATTGTACAGGCTGTGCGCCCGCGGAATGTCGTCCTGCGTCACGATGAGGTAATCGTCCGCGGCGTACAGCATGCCGCGTTCGAGGCACGCAATTGCGCTGGTCGACTTGCCCACGCCGCCCTTGCCGGTGATCAGGACGGCCCGGTCATTGTAGCCGACACAGGCAGCGTGGATCAGTTGCGCCCCGCGCGTCTCCATCCACCAGTGGAAGATCGTGCGGAACGGCGACCCGATCGTCCAGTAAGGCAGGTCGCTGGGCCGGTTGACCCAGAACACCGCTTCACCCGTGTCGGTGTCCATGACGTTCACGGTGCTTTCGATCCAGTGGAAGGCGCTGCGATAACGCTCGCTGTTGAAGCTCCAGAGGTCGCCCCGGTCCGTCAGGCAGTCCTGCGCCACCGGCATGTCCGCGATTGCGACGCCGGTCGATGCAGTGTCGAACGCGTGCAGCACAAGCTCAGGCTCAACGTCATCTTCAATGAGGAGGTGCGCGATGGCGGGCAGCAGCAGTTCAGTCAGGCTCTGACCCGCGAACCTGATTTCCATCACGCCGCCGGCCACGCGCAGCCTGAAGGCGGAAACACCCAGGACGGCCTGCGCCTCGATCGCGCGGCCACGGCACGCTTCGAAGAACGCAGCCTGGTCGCTTTCCGGGCGGTTTGGAATGTCTTCTATCTGAATATTCGGCATGGGGCTGGCTCCGGCTGAGAGGCCGCATCACTGCGTGATGGCGGGGGCAGGTTCAAGTACACCGGCGACAAGGCGCAGAACCTGGTCCGCATGCGCGATAGCTTGCGGATCATGACTGATGAGAAGGATGCCCGGCGGCGTTACGTCACCGAGGATCGACGAGAAGAGGCGCTGGATATTGTGCGCATCAAGATGGTTTGTCGGCTCGTCCAGAACGAGGAGCCGCGGCCGGCGCACAAGTGCGCGCGCGATCGCTATTCGCTGGCGCTGGCCGCCGGATACTAGGACACCCTGGTCGCCGATTGCCGAGTCGAGGCCGTCGGGCAGCGATGCGATGAAGTCAGTGATGCCCGCGAGTTCCACGGCGTGTTCAATGTCGCTTTCGCTCGCGCCGGGCGTGCCGTAGACGATATTGCTGCGGATCGAGCCCGAGAACAGGACCGGGTTCTGCGGCACGATTCCGATCTGCCGGCGCAGGTCCGTCATGTCGATCGCTTCATAGGGGTGTCCGTCGCAATCGACTCTGCCGCTTGTCGGGCGCTCCATGCCGAGCACGATGTTCAGCAGCGTGGACTTGCCGGCGCCGTTCGGCCCGATAATTGCGGTCACGCCATGCGTCGGGATTTCGAGCGATATGGCGTTCAGGACAGGGCGGCTGTCATAAGCGAATGACACGTCGCGCAGGGCGATGCGGTTGCGCAGCTGCACATGTTCCGTGCCCGAATAGGATCGTTCGCTTGCGCGCCCGACAAGTTCATACATGCGGCTGAGGGATTCATTGCCATTGAGCAATGTCGGAACCGCGCCGAGCAGGCCGACTGCAGCGCCCTGCAACACCTGCAGGGCCGCAAGGAAGGCAATCAGGTCACCGAGCGAGCGCTGGTGCGCAATCACCGTCCAGCCGCCTCCGACGATTACCACAACAACGGCCGTCGCCGTGATCAGGGACTGAGTCTGGGTATGCAGGAGCTGCGCAAAGAACCTTGCGCGCTGGCTGTCGGCGAGGTCTTCGGCGACGTCTTCCTGGCGCGCGAGCTCGAACGTGTCGGCGCCCTGCATGCGCACCAGGTCGACATGGCGCACGAAGAAGATCGTCGCGGAACAGAACCGGTCGAATTCATGCTGGAACCGCTGGAAGGTCGCCTTCACGCGTCGGCCGGCATACTGGTTTGCAACAAGCAGCAGAGGTGCCAGCGCGGCGACGATAATCGACAGGCGCCAGTCGAGGTAGAGGACGAACCCGGCGACCAGCAATCCGGTCGGGATCGCCGGCAGGATCTGTCCCGCCATCGCCATCGCCATATTGTCGGCGCGCTCCGTATCGTGAATGATGCGGGACTGCACCGTTGAAGGATCGGACTTGTTGTGAACCGACCGCTCGAAATCGAGCAGCCTGCGGAATATCATCAGCCGGTAGGACTTGACCGCCGCCTGCACCACCGAAACGGCCAGGGTCCGTGAAACGAAATTGACCGCGATAAAGGCGACGCGCAGGCCGAGGATCGCCGCGCCGATCAGGAACAGCATGGTCACGTCGCCTGCCGGCACCGCGCCATTCAGCGCATGGCGGACAAGTACGGGCGTCGCGAGTGCCAGCAGCGAAGCGACAACGCACAGGGCGATGTAAATGGCAATCGCGCCGCCATACGGCTTCAGGTGAGCGCCAAAGAGCGCCCAGGCCTTCCAGTCGATCCACTTGGACCTGGATGCGGTGGCGACCCGGGATGCCATCACGGCTCTCCCCGCTTCGATAGTGTGTGGATCAGGCCCAGGCCGGGCGGGCTGGCCTGCTCAGCCGGGGCCGTGTTCCCGGAACCGCTTCGCAACAGGGCGAGGCGCATGCGAACATAGGCGGCCAGTCCGTAGGGAATTCCGGCAATCACAGGCAGGCCCGCAGACCGGGTCCTGCCGAGGATGTAAGCGGCGAGCCGCGCGAAGGCCGGCGGACGTTGGCCGGCATCGCCGATCCTGCCGACCCGTTCCTCGGCGCGTTCCAGCCAGCTTGCCGGCGCGCGCTCGAGTTCATGAATCGCATAACCCGTCGGCAGGCCGCAGACGAGATCGTCGAGCCGGCGAAGGGCTGCGAGCGTGCGGCGTGTCGCGCGAAGCTCGCGCGCCCGCAGGACCAGTCGGTCCCAGTCGATCTGGTCCGTAGCCGATCGGAGGAATTCGACCGCACAGACCCACCGCATCGGCTCGGTCTCATGTTCCCGCACAGGGCGCGTCAGCAGGTCGATCAGCGCATCCTCTGCATCCGGAAGGAACACCTTTGCCGGCCCGAGGCTGGACTCGTACGCGCGGTTCCAGATCGCCGCATCGGCGGCCTCGGATGTCACACCTTCCATCACCTGCCAGCGCAGGCGAAGGTGCTGGCGGCCCGGACCGTGCAGCCACAGTGAGGTCCGCGGCAGCGCGCCTGGAGGCGTCACGACGCGCCAGCCATTGTCTTTCAGTGCGGAAAGCGCCTTGCCGGACTGGCCAGCCGGTACGACCAGTTCCAGCGCATCGCCATACCATGACTGCCGGGCCGTCGCGCCGTCCGCAAGGCCCGTGCACGTGGCATCGAGCTGCGCCGGCACGGCATGCGCATTCATCAGTGCGCACACCTCTGAGAGGGCGTCCTGTTTCAGGCGGAGCCGCGTCCAGTTCTGCTTGCAGATCCCCCTCAGCCGGCCGGTGAAGTCATCTTCGATGGCCTGCTTCGAAAGCCGTGCATAAAGGGCCGGCAGGCAGGCGAAGGCGGCCTGTCCGATTTCATGGTCAAGATCGACGCATTTGCGCCACAGATTATAGGCGCGCGGCGAACAGCGGGGGTCGCCGAACGCCGCGTTGAACAGGAGTGCGAGATGCTCGTCTCCCTTGTTCAGTCCGTTTGCCGTCACGCGTTCCCTCTGCCGGACGGCGGACCGCCGGCCGGCTTGGTCAGGCCGTCGGGCGACTGCGCAAGCGGCCAGCCGGACTCCGCGACATCGTGGATGGGGTCCAGCAGCAACAGGTCCTGCATGTCCTCATATACAACCAGCTTCGGCTTGGAATACGTCCCCGCCGGGAAGTCCCCGTCGGTAACGGCCTTTGCCGTCGTTTCGCCTTCGGACAGCATGATCAGCTGTTCGCGCACGAGCTGGCAGATGAACTCGTTCACATCGTTCAGCGCGACGTCCCTGGATATCCCGTAGAAGCGGGCCAGTTCGTCAGCAATGCTTCCCACTGGGCAGTTGTTGGCGAGGTGCGTCCAGATCAGGGCTCCGGAATCAGTCGAGCTGAAATATTTCCCGGAAGCCAGGTTCATCATGATGGCTTCGCCGTCGACGACTTCACCCGAAGCCTTCGGAGCGACGCGAAAGTGAGCGTTTACCATAGTTTCTTCCGTTTCCTCTGAATTCTGGCACTGAACATGCAGATTTCAGGCCAGCGGCGGTCTGCCGGGAAACAACAGAATTTGCGTGGCATTCCTGCCCGGACGCAGGGCAGGCGCGCACCAGCCGGGAGACTGTCCATGTCGGCTCGAACGCTTGTCGTTGCGCTGGATGCAACGGATTACCGGGTGTTCCGGCAGCTGGAGAAACTGGGGCTGGTCCCGGTCCTTTCTAAGCTTGCTGCGGCGAGCGGCATCGTGCGGGTCTCACGCCCGCAGGGGCTCACAGATGATGCGGTCTGGGCGTCGTTCCACTATGCCTGCGGGCCGGGAGGACATGGCCGCTACCATTGGCAGCGGGATGACGCCCGCGCGCGGCGTTACCTGTTCGACACGCAGGGCGAGGAAGGTCTCCGGTCCTGGTGGATGCCACTGGCAGAGCAGGGGCACCGCATCGCCATATTTGACCTGCCGAAAGCCCGGCTTACGTGGCACGAGAACCTTCTTCATCTCGCCGACTGGCTCGTTCACGGCCGCTACGGCACCGATGTGAAGTCCTCGCCGCCTGAAATCGCGGACGAGGTCCAGTCCCGCTTCGGACCGATGCCGCACAGCTACTGCCGCGACCTGGACTGGCTGGACCCTTCCGGATGTATGGATGAGATTGTCGCCAGCCTGCTCGCATCGGTGGACCTCAAGCTGCGCGCGGCCCTGCACTACCTCAAGAGTGAAGACTGGGCGCTTTTCGCGACCAGCTTCAAGGAAATCCACTGTATCTCCCACATCGTCTCGGCGGCCCACATTCCGGGCCCCGATCACCCGGTCGCGGTCGTGTTCGCAGCTGTCGACCGAGCGCTGGGGAAACTGGTCGATGCGGCAGGGCCCGAATGCCGGGTCTGTGTCTACTGCACGACCGGAATGGGCCCCAATCAGTCACTTGATCATCACGCGCCGGAACTGGTCGCGCGCCTCAACAGGCTCATTGACCGGCGCTGGCCTGGCCTCGGCTTGCTTTCCCGCAAGCCTCGCCCCATCGTTTCGCAGCTTCCCTACAACGAGGATGCGCTGACACTACGGATCCAGGCGCCTTTTGGCCTGTTCAGGAAGCAGATCGTCGACTTCGTCGAAACCTGCCTCATGGAACTGCGGCGCGAAGCGGACGATGCCCCGGTGGTCCTGCGGTGCCAGCGCTGGGCTGACACCTACCCGGGGGCGCGCGCGAGGCGCCTGCCGGATCTGGTTGCACTCCTGCGACCCGAAATCCGCCAGCCGGAAGCCATTTCATCCCGAACGCTCGGTCATTTCCGGAACGCGCCACAGGCCATCCGCGCAGGCAACCACAAGGGAGACGGCTTCTGCATCCTCCCGGCGGGCGAGCAGGTGTCGGCGGCACTCCACCCCGAAGACATTGGCCCCATGCTGGCGCGCGGGCTGGTCGAGGAGACCGGCAATGCGCGGGACGTTCAGCCCGATCGGCCTCAGTCCCAGCCGGCGAGCCCTTCGATCGCCTGAGGATAGATCGCCTCCGACGCGCGAAGCACATTGCGTCGCCAATTCATGGCCGCCGGATAGAACCGCTCCACCAGTTCTGCCCGGACGCGGTCGACCTTGCCCGTATCGGCCTGTCCGGCGCGGTGCACCAACCAGTTGTCCATCACCAGCGCCAGCAACATCATTTCGATGTCGTACGTGCCCCACTCGATGGTGAGGCTGACGACCTGCGCCCCGGCCATCGCCTCGACTTGTTGCCGCAAGCCGACATTGAACAGGCCATTGTAGCTGATGGACACACCGTCGACGATGTCGTCGCAGTGTATCGCCTGGCCTGGCCACCAGTCCGTCAACAGGAGGTAGGCGTCCGACCCTTTTGATTCATCGAGAATGAAATGCGCTTCGCCATAGGCGCCGATCCCGGTGTGCCAGTCGATGTGCAGGATCTTCCGGGCCCGGCCAAGATACTTCCTTGCAATCGCGTACAGCGTATCGCGTGACCAGCTCGCCGCATGTCCGCCGAAGCTCAGGCCGTCGGCAAAATCGTACTGGCCGGATGTGATTCCGGTGAGGGCATAGTTCATCCCCTTGCTCGCGGCGAGCGCCCGGAACCCGTCGGCAAAGCCATTCAGCCCTGCCTCGTCGACATCCGTGCGGAGCAGCAGTGCATGCAGGTCTGCATATGCCGGATTGGCCGGGTAGGGAGATGCATGATCCAGGAAGTTCCGGTTGAGATCGATCCCGTCCTCATTCCCCCGGCGGGACCAGGCCCAGCCATAGGGATTGACCGCATGCACCAGCAGGACCGCCATGTCCTCCGGAAGCGTGGCCGGACCGTCCATGTCGAGCCAGCGCCGCATCGTTGCCGAACCGGCGGCCGCCTCCAGCCCATGCGTGCCGCAACTGAAGATCAGGACACGCTGTGCGGACTCCCGACCGATCCAGACCGTGTCCATGGAAAGGTCTTCGCCGTCCGGCCCTTTCAGGGAGGGGTGAATGTGATTCTCCACGACGAGACCGGCTCGCTCGCATGAAGCCAGGAATGCCTGCCGTCCCTGCTGGTAACTGGCGGCGAAATAGTCAGCGAGGGCCGGATCATCGTCTGCCATGGTCCGGCCCTCCCTGTGGTTGCGTGCGTCCCCTCACGCTCAGAATTTCGCGACCAGTTCGATACCGTAGGTCCGGCCGATATTCGGATGGTTCACCAGCGTTCCGAAGAAGTCGCGGAAGTCGTCAATGAGACCGTCCTCATCCGTCAGGTTGCGGCCCCACAGATAGGCTTCGAACCGTCCGCCATTACCGATCAGGCCAATGCGCCCGTTGAGCAGTGTCTGCGAACCGATATATCCGAATGGAACCGTCTGCCCGGTGAGCAAAGTGGCCGTTTTGATATTGTCGGCCGTTGTGTAAAAGCCATCCGAATAGGTCAGATCGAGACGCGTCAGGAGCTGGCTGTTCAGGGCCGGAATTTCGCGCGTATAGACGCCGCCGAATGCCGCAGTCCACTTCGGTGCGTTCACAAGCTCCTTGCCGGACACATCAGCGCCCGCCGTGCCACCGCCGGGGAACGAATCGAAGGTCGCATCGAGATAGCCCGCCGAGCCCTGCAGCGACAGGTTTTCCGTGGCCTGAAGGTTGAACTCGGCTTCCAGGCCCTGCGTGATGACGCTCGCAGCATTGGTGATGCGGATCGAGGTCCGTCCGCCGCCCAGGTCGACGAACTGGTTGACCTGGTAGTTGTCATAGGCGGAGTAGAACGCCGCGAGGTTCAGCGTGAACCGGCCGTCCATGAAGGTGTTCTTCAGGCCGAGTTCGTAGCTGTCGACCGTTTCCTTGCCGAATTCAAGGCCGGAGTTCGCTGCCAGCTCGTTGGCATTGATATAGTCGAGGTTGAAGCCACCGCTCTTGTAGCCCGACGAATACTTCGCATACAGATTGCTCTCATCCGTGACCGCATAGCTCAGGCTGATGGCGGGGGACAGGAAGGTGTCGCGGCGGCTGTTGACCAGCGGTGTTGGGGCTGTGGTCGTGTCGCCCAGCGGGACGTTTGTCGAACCGATTCCGAACAGGCCGGAATTCCGCCCGTCGAGCAGCCAGTTCACGTCCTTGTCCTCGACGCTGTAGCGAAGCCCGAAGCCGAGCGTCCAGCGGTCGTTGAAATCATAGCTGCCATTTGCATAGGCGGCATAGCTTTCGGTATTCACCTTGCCGTGGTTGAAGACTTTGGACCCTTCGGGGCCGAAGCCGACGATGGATGAGATCAGTGCCAACTGCGCTTCCGTCAGGCTGTTCGGGTCGAGGCTGAGCAGCGGCGCCACGCTGGGAGCCACATAAGGCTGGATAAAGCCTTCGAGGAAATCGCTACCGAGGAACACGTCGCGCACGGTCGTCGCATCCTGGTTGTAGTAATAGAGGCCCGCCATGTAGGTGAACTTCGTACCCGAGGGCGAGATCAGCTGGAATTCCTGCGTCGTTTGTTTGAAGGCATCGGCGTATTCGACGTAGATCAGCGAGATCGGCGCATAGTCCGTCGCGTTCGTGTAGTAGGCGTCCGTATCGCGGTATCCGGTGATGGATTTCACGATGAAGCCGTTCTGGAAATTGTAGGTCAGATCCAACGCCGCACCGGACACATCACGGTCTTCCGACGGGTCAAAATCGAACGCCACTTTCCGTGGTTCCGGAGCCACCGGAACGGGCAGGACACCAAACGGATCGGTCAGCGGTTCGCCAACGAGAATGCGGTTGTCTGCCGTCAGGCCGTCATAGGAGAAGTTGATCTCGAACTGGTCGGTCGGCGTTGCCCGAATCTGGGCGCGATAGGCGAGCACGTCCTTGGTGTCGAGATCGTTGCCTGTCGTGATGTTGTCGATGTAGCCGTCGCGATCGGTCTTGGCGATGGAGAATTTGGTCGCCACCTTGTCCGTCAGCGGAATGTTCACAATGCCCTGGAATTCGCGGAAGTTGTAATTGCCGATCCTGGCCGTCACCTTGCCGGAGAACTTGTCGTCCGGCTTCTTCGTCACCAGGCTGACTGCGCCGGCCACGGTGTTCTTGCCGAACAGCATGCCCTGCGGACCGCGCAGCACTTCGACGCGTTCAAGGTCCAGAAGCTCCTGGTTCACGGCAGGCGACTGGCCCATGTAGACGCCATCGACGTACACGCCAACGCGGCTGTCGAACCCGATGTTCCGGGAAGGTGAGCCCACGCCGCGAATGGTGATCACGGAGCGGAAGTCATTGTGTCCGGAAATCGAGACGTTGGGGATGTATTCGGACAGCTCCGACAGCTCACGCACGCTGGTCTGCTGGATGTCCTTGTCACTGACCACCGACATGGCGATCGGAACCTCGGACAGTTTCTCCGCGCGGCGTGTCGCGGTGACGATGATGCCTTCATAGCGCTTGACGTCATCTTCGTCTTTGGATGCGCTGTCGTCCTGCGTTGCTGCGGTCGCCGTATCTTCGGGCGCGGTCTGAGCATAGGCAGTGGCGCACGGCACGAGCGCTGAAAGAATGAGGCAGCTGGCTCCCATCAACATCTTGGACGTCATTTTTTACTTCCCCTGTTAAGCCGGACTTCGGCTGTACGTGACCGAGCGAGGCGACCGGACGGCACGCGCCGCACTGGATCTTGCCTGACCAAGTTAATTGGATTAACATTCTTGTGTCAACGCGATTGACGCGCAAGGGGGTGCAGGCGAAAAATAGAAACTATGGCTGACGCGCTACACTCCCCCCCACGTTCGATCCGGAAAAAGGCGGGTTACCATCATGGGGACCTGCGCAACGCCATCATCGAGGCCGTTGCGCGGCTCATCGCCGAACGCCGGTCGCTCGATTTCCAGCTGAAGGAAGTGGGCAAGCTCGTCGGCACTTCGTCGCCGGCGATCTACCGGCATTTCGAGAGCAAGCAGGGCCTGCTGGTTGAGACCGCCATCGCCGGTTACGACATTCAGGAAAGCTATCGCTCGGCCGCGCTTGAGCGCGCCAGCAGCTCGCCGATCGCCCGGCTGATGGCAATTGGTCACGCCTACATCCATTTCGCCCGCGCCTATCCGGGTTACTTCCTGCTGATGAAAAGCATGGAGACGGAGGAAATACTTTCGTCGCCCCGCTATCAGGAGCAGAGGACCGAGACGCTGCGGGTCATGCGATCGCTGATCTGCGACTGCATCGCGGCCGGCCTGTTCGTTGATATGGACACGGACCTTGCCATGGCGGCGCTTCAGGCGACGGCCTTCGGCATCGCCCAGCTCTATATGGCGGACCAGCTGCGCTATGTCGCTCCGTCCCTGGTCGATGACGAAAACCTCGTTGCGCACCTGTTGCAGGTAAACGTCGGCAACCTGCTCAGCGCAAAGGGCAGGCGGCAAATCGCCAGGGCGTGCCTGGATCCCTTCACCGAACAGAACTGAACGCAAGGAGACGACCGAATGACGACTTCCACTCCCCAGGCACCAGCCGCGAAACCCATCGGGATCGACGACATCCTCGTCACCTCGTTCGTCAATGCTGAGCTGCCCCCGGCAGCGACACTGAAAAACACCGCGCTCCTCCTCATCGACATTCAGGAACTCGCAGAACCCGCCTACATGTTGGGAAATGCGCTTGCGGCCGGCATCCCCGAGGATGAAGCGCGCATGGCGCTTGCCGACTATGAGGCCCGCTTCAACGATGCGCTCGACAATGCGGCCCGGGTCCTCGCCGCGGCGCGGGTCGCCGGCATCCCGCCGATCCATGTGAAGATCCAGGCGCTTTCCTGCGACGGCCGCGACACAGGCCTGCTGCACAGCCGCATGGGATGGCGTTACCCGCCCGGCGTTCGCGGCACGCGCTTCCTCGATCCGACACGGCCCAACAATGACGAGATGATCATTACAAAGACCGCCAGCGGTGCCTTCACCGGTACGGCACTGGATTCCACGCTGCGCAACATGGGCATCGAACACCTGATCGTCGTCGGCTTCATGACGGATGAATGCGTCGAGACAACCACGCGTGTCGCACTGGATTATGGCTATGTCGCCAAGATCGTGAGCGATGCGACAACGACCTATCATGCCGAATCCCATCGCAACACGATCAGCAAGCTGGGAGGGTACGGCTTCACGCAGACAACGGACGAGACCCTCGCCCAGTTTGCGGCGATGCCGGAAACGGCGCCCGCCTGATTCGGAAGCACGAGGCGTCGGGGAGGAGGCGGATCAATGGGAAAGCTCACGCGGCGGGCTCTGATCGGCGGCGGCGTACTTGCCGCAGCGGGCGCGGCCTATGGCGTTCACAAGCTGCGCGCCCGGCCCGCGCCGGCCGCGCTCGGCTTTGATGTCTCGGAGGAAGAGCGCGCCGCTGCGATAGCCCTGCTCGACAAATACCCCGCCATCGACACACACGCCCATCCCGGCAGGACGTTTGCGCGCGGCGCCAGCGGCCTGCAGCCCATCCTGCGTGTGTACAAGGCGCAGTCCGGCTTCGAGAAGCGCACCGTGTCGGACATGCGGAAGGGCCATCTCACGGCGGCCTGTTTTGCTGCGGTCTCGGATTTCAATGTGCTCGCGCTGGGTGAGGGCGGGCTCGCGGCCCGCCGCCCATTTGGTGAGGGTGAGGCCTGGGCGAGCTACAGGATCCAGATTGCCAACCTGAAGAAGCTGGCCGCCCATCACCTCGTCACCGAAATGCTTGCCCCCGATGCGCTGGATGCGGCCCGGCGGTCAGGCCGGCCGGGCGCAATCTGGACGGTTGAAGGTGGTGATTTCCTCGAAGGCTCTGTCGAACGCGTGGGCGAAGCCTGGCAGGATGGCGTGCGCTCCATCACGCTGGTCCACTACCGCACGAATGACCTCGCCGACGCCATGACCAATACGCCGGAACACAATGGCCTGACCGCTGCCGGCGACGCCATCGTTCAGGCGATGAACCGGCTCGGCATGGTGATAGACCTGTCCCACATGTCCGAAGCCGGCGCCTTCCGCGCGCTGGAAGTCAGCAGCCTGCCGGTGATGTTCACCCATACACACATCAGTTCGCTGCATTCCTATCATCCGCGCTTCATTTCGCTGGAACTCGCAAAGGCAGCGGCGGAGGCCGGCGGCATCATCGGCGCGTGGCCTGCGGGGATCGAGATCAGCAATCTTGCGGGCTTCGCAGACCGGATTTTCGAACTGGTCGATCAGGTCGGGATCGAACATGTCTGCCTCGGCTCCGACATGGATGCCAATTACAAGCCTGTGTTTGACGACTACCGGCGCCTGCCGGACCTTGTTGCCCTCCTTGTCCGCAAGGGCATGAGCGAAACGGACCTTGCCGCGTTCCTCGGTGGCAATTTCCTCCGTGTCTGGACTGCGAACGAGTCGGCCGGCAAGGCCTGATTTCTGCGCCGCCGTACCCAAATCTGATGATGTGTGCCCTGGAAGGGATGCCTAGGCTCTTGTGCATCTCCGTCGCACCATGACGGGGTTCCGGTTCAGGCACTCGCGGAAAGGCCCGCCAAATGGAACGCGCAAGACTATCCCGTCGCACAGTTCTGGGAACACTCATGGCAGGTTCCGCAGCAGTGGCGCTCCAGCCAGCGGCCTGGGCCTTTTCTCCGGCAAATGACCGCATTGCCTTCCTCATCAATGTCGCCAGACGCAGGTTCGGCGCACTGATCAGCCCCCATTCGAAGACGCATCACCTCGTCACGGTCCGCGAACTTGACGGCAAGTTCCGGTTTTCGAAACTTGTACCCATTGCCTCGACGCTTGGAGATCAGGCAACCCTCGAATCGACGGATGTCCGCGTTTCCATCACGATCAGGGATAACTGGTTTGTCGTGGACAGCACCGGCAACATTGTCAGCGTCGGCGCCCCCGCGGCCCGCGCGGCGGACTCCGACAACAGCTCCGGCTCTTCGGGCAGCGAGGGTGGCGGAAGCTCGCAGCCAGCGCCCGGCTCCAGCGGCTCTACGACGCCGAGTGACAGCGGCAATTCCGGCTCCAATTCAGGTTCCGGCAGCAGTGATAGCGGCAGCGGAAGCGGCGGAAGCGGTGGCGGCCTGCTCGGCAAGCTCGGCAGCGCCATAAGAGGCTATTTCTCGGCAGTCTTCACTGCCATCGGCGCCGCGGCGGCCTATGCGACCGGATCGAGTTTCACGTCCCTGAGCAGCTCCGGAAAGTCCGGGCTCGAAATCACGAGCGATGGCGAGGTTCTGCTCGTTATCGGCGGAAGCTCGGATTCGTCGAACTTCATGGCGCCGCCTCCTGGCGTGCCGGAACAGCCCGGCGTCTGGTATTGAGGTGTAACATGTCAGCAAACGGAATTTCCCGCCGCGCGACCATGCTTGGCCTGCTCGTTGCGGCCTGTGCATCCGGATTGGCGCCCGCATGGGCCGACAAGGTGGCATCACAGTCCATTGCGTTCCGGATTTCCATGAAAGGACAGGAATTCGGCGTCAGGATCAGCCGGTATTCGAACACGCACAACCTGCTGACGCTGCGTGCCATCAAAGGAAAGTACCGGCACGCGATACTTGTGCCTGTGTCGCCACCCGGCGCGCGCCATGCTGTGCTCAAGGGTGGCAATATCTCCATCAACATCGCTGCGGCAGGCGACTGGGTGCTCGTCAAGAGTACGGGTGAGGTCGTCAATGTCGGTCGGCCCGAACAGGCTCGTACAGCCGACGGCGAAAGCGACAGCAACTCGGGCGGCAGCGCCGAAGCGGCACCTGCCGGAAGCGGTTCGACAGGTGGCGGCAACGACGGCGGAAGTACAGGCAGTGGAAGCAGCAGCACGAATAGTGGCAGTGGGGACAATGACGGCAAGGATGACAACAGCGACGGCGGCTTCTTCAGTGGACTGTTCAAGTCGATCGGCGTCGCTGTCGGCGCGGTGGCTTCCTATCTGAGCGGCAACGACTTCCGGTACGAAGACGAATCCACTGGGGACACCGTAAATGTGCGGAGCGACGGATCCGTTCTCGTGATGGGCGGGTCGTCCGGCAGTGGCAATTTCATGGACCCACCACCCGGCGTGCCCGTGCGTCCGGACGTCTGGTACTAAGTCATGCGGAAGCCCGGCATGAAAGTCATCGCGGCCGTATCGCTGGTCTGGCTTCTGGCGGGAACGGCGTGCTCCCAGTCATCGGGCGAGGGCAGCGCCGAAAGCCCGTCCGCTCCCGCACAATCAGGAAAACCGGAGTCCCAAGCCATGTCCGATGTGACGGCCCCTGATCGCGTCAGGCTGCAGCAGCTTGCCACAGAAATGAATGCCTGGCGGGTTGAAGTGGAGGCGGCCGGCGCTTCGGGCCTGCCCAGCCAGGCCGCAGTTGATGCGCACAAGCAAAAGCTGAACGCCTATTATCAGGAGCTGCAGACCGTTCCCCAGGTCCTTGACGAAACCAGCGCCGACGCAGACGTCCTCGCTGCCCGGAAAGCGTACCAGGACCTGCGTGCATCACTGTCGGAGGCCTACCAGCAGGCCCAGGCACAGCCTGCCGCCCCGGCCGACCCCCAGGCCACGCTCGCCTCGATTGACGCTGCGTTGCAGGCGCACGGCCTGCCCCAGCAACCCTATGAGCCGTACGACAAGGCCATGATGGAAAGCTGGATGACCAGCGCAGCGGAGACGCGGCGCATCGCGGAGCAGAGCCTCAGCCAGCTGAACCGGATCGCCGCGCAGGGCGGGCTCACCGGCACCAATTCCGGACAGTCGTATGACCTCAAGGATGTGCGCCGGATGCAGAACTATGCCGGCACGCTGGTCCGGCGCGTCGACGAGCAGTACGAAGCCGTCTGGAAAGCCATGTCGGATGCCCTTGTCGGCCTGGAGCGGGACGTGCCGACCTATCGCCCGCCATATGCACAGGAGCTGCTGCAAACCGCGCGCGCAAAGGCCGAGACGGCGAAATTCCTCGCCGATGCCCTCGGCCGCGATGCAGGTCGGGCCCGCAACGTCCTTCAGCTCATCGCCACGCAGGAAGCCAATCTCGCAGCCGCAACCGGCTCGGCCCTGGAAGGCATGCACCTGCCGGAGCCCGCATCGAAGGACAAGGCACGCCTGAAGATCGCGAAGGACATCATCGAACGCCCGAAATACGGCTTCGGCGCGCACGGGCCGATTGTCCTCATCACAAAGGACATCAGCGAGCATGAGCGTAAGGACAAGCAGTTCGACGTTGAGGACACCGATGTGTCCCTGAATGGCGATGTCACGCTCACAGGCACGGAAACAACGTGGACGTACAAATGGCAGGAATTCAAGTTCGTGACGCCCGTGCAGGATGAAGACACCGGAAGCTGGTATGTCTGGACGATCACCGCCCGCAAGTTCTCCTCTGGCGGAAACCGCACGCCGATCGGGAAATGGGTCTCGGGCAAGGCCGTGAAGGGGCCGCAGATCCTCGAAAAGAACTTCTAGGAGGGGCTGCCATGCGGGCGCTTCTGTTTGCGCTGGCGCTTCTGGCTGTGGTTTTCGGCCAGCCCGCGCAGGCGGACGAAGCGATCCATCGCTTCGACGCTGACATAGACGTCCACACAGACGGAGACATCACCGTCACGGAAACGATCAGCGTCACGCCGGAATACGTTCAGGTCCGCCACGGCATCTACCGCGCCCTGCCAAAATACTATGTCGCGGGCGTCGGAGAGCGCTTCCGGTACCGATACGAGATCCAGTCGGTTCAGCGAAACGGAGAGGATGTTCCGTTCAAGCGTACTTCCGATGGAAATGCCATGATCATCCGGATTGGTGACGCGCGTACGCTGCTGCCGCTCCGACAGAAGCAAGTCTACACCCTCCGCTACCGCGTCAGGAACGAAGTCCGCTATTTCGGCGACCATGACGAGCTCTACTGGAACGTGACCGGAAATTACTGGACGCTGCCAATCGAGACTGCCCGCGCACAGGTACACCTGCCGGATGGCGCGGCCGCTACCTTTGTCGAGGCCTATACCGGCCCGCCCGGCGATACCGGAGCTGATTTCATCCACACACTGGCCGGCAAGGACGACACGTTCGCCATCACGCGCGCGCTTGCGCCCGGCGAAGGCCTCACCATCGCGCTCGGCCTGCCAAAGGGCATCACCGACCCGCCATCCTTATCCGACCAGCGCGCCATCGCCTGGCAAAGGTATGGCGGTGCGGCGCTGCTCGCCGCCTCGCTCTTGGCGCTGACCGGCTTCTACCTCGTTTCATGGCAGCGGGTCGGCCGGGATTCTGCGAAGCTGCCCGTCTTCCCGCGCTATGCCCCACCGGCAGACCTGTCGCCTGCCGCGGCACACTACATCTATTTCCGCCGGTTTCGCGGCAACGATGCGATCATCGCCAGTATCCTGGACCTCGCCGTCAAAGGCTATCTCAACATCAGTACCGAGAAGAAAAAGACGACGCTGACGAAACGACGCCTCATAGACCCGCCGCAGCTTCCGAATGAGGAAAATGCCCTGTTCAGGGCGCTTCTCGGCCGCGGCAAGCGCGTCAGTTTCGGTGGCGGGTCGAGCCCCATCTTCTCGGCGGCTCATCGGGAGTTCCGGACGTCGGTCAAAAAGGCCTATGGCGATCCGTATTTCAAGAGAAACGCGATCTATGCGGCACTGGCTGTGCCCGCAAGCGTTTCGCTCATTTTTCTCGCCATGCCCTTCATCCTGAACTGGACGATCTGGCACTTCATCCTGATCTTCGCAATCGCCGCGCTCAATGGGGCGTTTATCTATCTGATGCCGGCGGCGACCCGGAAAGGGCAGGCCGCGCACTCCGAAGTCGCCGGCTTCAGGCTCTATCTCGAGACGGCGGAGAAGCTACAGCTAAACGCTGCCGATGCACCGGGCGGCGAAGTGCCGCCCATGTCGAAGGAGCGCTACGAGACCTTTCTTCCCTATGCGATCGCGCTCAATGTTGAGAAGCCATGGAGCGAGTATTTCGAGCGCGTGCTGCCTGAAGCGGCGAATGGCTATGATCCGAAGTGGAACCGCATGGGACGTCCATCAGGCCATTCGCTGCGCAGCGTCAACAAGGCCCTGACGACGGGCATTGGCGCGGGCGTTGCCAGTGCAGCTGCGCAAAGCGCGGCCAGCTCTGGCATGCGCCGGGGATTTTCCTCTGGCGGATACTCCGGCGGCGGAGGTGGCGGCGGCGGCGGTGGCGGCTGGTAAGGCCTGAGGCGCCGCGCGGTCAGGCGATGGAGCGGGCACCGTCGATCACCAGCTCGGTTCCGGTGACATAGCTGCTCTCGTCACTCGCCAGCCACAATACGCCGGCAGCGACTTCCTCCGCGCGGCCGGGCCGGCCCAGCGGCACGGCCTTTTCCGTGAAGGCTGCCAGCGTTGCTCCGCGCGGCCGTACGTTCGAACCCTCCGGCCCCGTGCCGATCAGCGTGTCCCAGATCGCCGTCTCGACGATGCCGGGGTGAAGGGAATTCACACGAACGCCGTCCTTCAGCGCCGCACATTCCAGCGCCACCGATTTCGTGAACAACCGCACGGCGCCCTTGGAGGCGCAGTAAGCCGATGCATTCGCCGACGCTTTGATGCCCGCTATGGACGAAACATTGATGATGCTCCCGCCGCCGCTTTCGCGCATCAGCGGTAGGGCGTGCTTCACGCCCAGGAACAGCCCGTCGACATTGACAGCCATCAGCCGCTTCCAGTCGGCAAGGTCGATGTCCGTCGCCGGCCCATTGGGCAGCCCGATCCCGGCATTGTTGACCAGCACGTCCAGCCGGCCGAAACGGGTCCGGATCGCGCCGACGACGGCTATCCAGTCACCCTCGCATGTCACGTCGTGGCGCAGGAAGATCGCCCGCCCGCCTGCCGCTTCGATTTCGGACACCAGCGACGCTCCGTCATCTTCCTGGAGGTCCGTTGCAACGACAATGGCGCCCTCGCGTGCCACGGTCAGCGCCATGCACCGGCCGAGGCCGTTTGCCGCGCCGGTGATGCAGGCGATTTTTCCTTCGACACGGCCGGGCATCTGCATCGTCCTTCGCTCAGGCGAGATCGAGTGCTTTGGCGATCTGTGCCGGGTCGAAATACGGCCGCTCGCAGATGATCTTGTCGCCGCCCGGCGGGAATTCGAAGCTCGCCGCCATCCGCACGCGGAAGCTCTTGCCTGTCGGCCCGATCGTTTTCCCGCCCATCTTCAGCGGCCCCTTGTGCGTCCCGGTCAGCCAGAATTCGACCAGCACACTGTTGTCCACATGCGCTATGGCGATGATTTCATTGCCCTGGTCCGGGAACGGGGTACGGGAGGCGTGGAAATAGCCGCGCACTTCCTCCTCGCCGTCGAACACGGTGCCGGAGCCGTACATCTCGTAGCGCGGATGTTCGAACGTCGCGATTACGCCGTCCCAGTCGCAATCACACTCCAGTGCCATATGGTCCCGCACCGTCTGCAGGCGCCGCTCGGCAAGGTCACTCATATCCCGTCTCCCTCATGAACAGGTCAGCCAAGGCGCACAGGCGCCTGCGGAATGGATTTCCAGAAGTCCGGATCGTGCCCGAACATGATCCGCGCGCCGAGTTCCTGCAGTTCCCGGAACTTGCGGAACACGGCCAACGCAGCCTCCCGGTCGACGATGATCCCCGGCGCATGCATCTGTTCCAGCGAGTCCTTCAGGTAACAGGCGTCACCGCAGAGAATGTATTCGCCGCCCAGCTCGGTCTGCACGCGGAGCGACTGGTGACCGGGCGTGTGGCCATAGGTCGGCAGGCAGACGACCGTCCCGTCGCCGAAGATGTCGTGCTCGCCATCGACTTCACGAAATCCTTGTCCGGTGTCCCAGTCTGTCACGAGATAGCCGTTCGTGCTTCCGGTCGCGCGCGCATGTTCCAGTTCGCGGCGCTGGATCAGGATGTCGGCATTCGGCAGCTGCGCATTCCCGCCGCAATGGTCGAAATGCAGGTGCGAATTGACGACGATATTGATCCCGTCCGGATCGACGCCGATGGCACGCAGCCGCGCGCCGATCTCCTCGCCCGCACTGAAGTGGAAGGTGTGGTAGCGCGCAATCACGTCCCCGGCATAGTCGGCCGGGTTTTCCAGCTCCTTCTCATGCAGGCCGGTATCGAACAGGACCCGCCCCTTCGGATGCACAATCAGATAGGACGGCACCGGCACGGTGATCATGCCGCTCTCGCCCTTCAGCAGGAAGGCGCGCGGCAGGGTCAGGAATCCGCATGTGAAGGCATAAAGCTCGACTGCCATCGTCTCACACCTCTACGCCGGACAAGGTCAGGAAATTGCTCACTACCCGGTCGAGTGCGCGCCGGATGGCCCTGCGATCGGCCGGCTTGTCGGCCCAGAAGACGTACTGCATCCGCACGAAGGTCAGCCCGCCCATGAACAGGCGCGCGCATTCGATCGGGTCCGGCGCGTGCATCAGACCGGCGCCGGCAAAGGCACGGAAATAGGCCGCGACGGCATTGATCTCCCGTTCGAACAGTGTCTCGCTGAAATGCGCCCTGTGTTCCTGCATCCGCTTCGGCTCCGAATGCAGCAGCTTCATGAACTTCCGCTCGTTTGGGTCGCACCATTGGTCCAGCAGGTCGCCGGCATACTGGCGGCAGAACGCGGCCGGGTTGCCGCTGAGGGCCCTGTAGCCGGGCGATGCCAGCCGACTCGCATTGCTGGCCGGCCCGTACGTGTCGATCAGGGTGCTGAGGATCGCCTCTTTGCCGTCGAAATGACTGTAGAGGCTGCTCGGCCTCAGGCCCACCCGGGCGGCGATCTGGCGAACCGACGTGCCGGCATAGCCGTGCTGCGAGAACAGTTCCAGCGCAGCATCGAGAATGCGCTCCCGCGGATGGATATCTATTGCGGTGTCCATGCCTGACTGGTAACGAACGATCGTTCGTAAGGCAAGCGCCATCGAAAGGCGCAGAACGGGAGGATCAGCGATGAGCCGCATTTTCGGCGCCGTGCGCCAGAACGGCTATGTCGTTCGCGACATCGATGTTGCGATGAAGCACTGGGTCGAGGTCATCGGCGTCGGTCCGTGGTTCTATATCGATCGCGTGCAGACCGACTGGTTCCGCCATCGCGGCAAGGAGTCCGCCGTGGAGATGAGCATCGCCCTCGCCAATTCAGGTGACCTGCAGATCGAACTCATCCAGCAGCGCAATGACGCACCGTCCATGTACAAGGAGTTTCTCGACGCCGGACGCGAGGGCCTCCAGCACGTCGCCTTCTGGTCGACCGACTACCAGTCTCTCTACGACCGCGCACTCGGCCTCGGCTACCGCATCGGCCACGAAGGCCAGATCGGCGGCCCGCAAGGCCGCTTCGCTTACTTCGATACTGAGGCCCACCCCGGCACGATTGTCGAGATTTCCGACATCAGCGGCGCCAAGGGCGCGTTCTTCGAACACATCCGCAGGAAGGCAATGGACTGGGACGGCACGGACCCGATCCGCCCTGTCACCCGCTGACGGGCCTCACGGCGCCCGCGCCTGCAGCTTCGGCCGCGGCATCAGTGACAGCGCAAAGAAGATCATCGCAAACCAGATCGACAGCACAAAGAAGCAGTCACGGAACGCCAGCACGCTCGCTTCCGTCGAGATTTGCCGGCCGATCGCCCCGAAGGCGGTCGTGAAGGCTGGCAGCTGCGGCATCCCCGTCGCCTCGAGCTGTTGCGCATACAGGGCATGTTCGTACAGCATCTCGGCATTCGACTCGTTCATCGCCGAGGCAAGGTGCTCGCCATGGAAGATCAGCCGCCGCTGCAGGATGATGGCGAGGAAGTTCACCCCGAATGCGCCGCCTGTCTGCATCAGGAACGACGCACCGCCCGTGGCTGAGGCGAGCAACTGCGGCGGCACGGCGCGGATCGCCGTCGTATTCGCCGGCGGCATGCAGAAACTGATGCCGACGCGGCTGAGCAATATCCATCCGATCAGCACCCAGTAGGGCGTCAGCGTCGTCACGCCCGACAAGAGATGCGCCGAGATCGCGAAGCAGACAATGCCGAACCCGATCAGCAGCCGCGTATCCACCCGGTCGCTCAGCCGCCCTGCAATCGGAAACCCAGCCACCATGGCGAGGCCGGCCGGGATCATCATCACGCCCGCCGCCGTCGGCGAATAATGCTGCACCAGCTGCACGAACAGCGGGATCAGATAGGTCGACCCGTAGATCGCAAGCCCCGTTGCCGCAATGATCACGCCGGCCGACCAGAACTGCCGGTACATGAAGATCGCCGGGTTGAGGGCGGGGAAGGGATGTCGTCGCTCCCACAGGATAAACGTCACCGCCGCGACGATCCCGATCGCGAACTTGAGATAGGTCACGTTCGAGTCCCACCCGTCGCGGTTGCCATTCGCGAAGCCGGACAGCAGCGACACCAGTGCCACTGTCAGCAGCAGCAATCCGGGCCAGTCGAGCGGCACACGCATGCGGTCGCGCTCGCCCGTCGGCATCAGCAGCGGCGCCGTCGCGATGGCGACCAGCGCGAGCGGCACCGTCGCCACGAAAACCAGCCGCCAGCTTGCAACGTCGACCGCAATCCCGCCCAATGCCGGTCCGAATGCCGGCGCCAGAACCACGCCGACCGAGAAGATCCCGATGGCGGTGCCGCGCTGGTGGTCGGGAAAGGTCTGGAAGATCAGGAACATCGACATGGGCTGCAACAGGCCCGCCGCTATGCCCTGCATAGCGCGCGCGAGAATCAAAAGTGTCAGCGTTCCGCTCACCGAGCCCAGCAGGGAGCCGGCAATGAACGTCACCATGCCGAACACATAGGTCGCCCGCGGACCATAGGAGGTAATCGCCCAGGCATTGGCCAGCATCGCAATCGTCGACGAGGCAAGAAACGCCGTCGACATCCACTGCGCCTGGTCCTGTCCGAGGCCAAACGCGCCGATGATCGCGGGCAGGGCGACATTGATGGTCGTCGCGGCCAGCATGGTCGACATCGACCCCGTCAGCATCATGAACAGCAGCATCCAGCGATAGTTCGCGCCGAATTGCTCAAACCGTTCCCGTACAGCCTGGCTGGCGGTTGACGGGATGTCGTCGGGCAGGGCATGGCGCGCCTCAGGGCGGCGGGGAAATCTTGCCGTATCCGGTGTGACGGTCACGCAGGCTCGGCGGCGGTCGTTCGCGCCGCTTTCTGCTTGTGGATCCGCACCCGCACCATGCTGCCGGGCCGCAGGCGCACATCGGTCGGTTCAAGGTCGATCCGTACAGAGATCCGCTGGGTGATCTTGGTGAACACGCCATTGGCGTTGGGGTTCGGCATCAGGGCCGCTTCGGCGATGGTCGCATCGTGCACCCGCGCGACATGCCCCTTGATCAGCTTGCCCGGCTCGCTGTCGGCGCGCACAAGCACGGGCGCGCCCACCTGCACGTTGCGGATATCGGTTTCCTTGATGTTGGCCGACACGCGCACTGCGTTCGGATCGTGCAGCAGCGCCATGCGGAAACCGCGCAGGGAATGCTCTCCGGCGTCGTAGAACAGTTCGTCCACCACGCCGTCGATCGGGCTGCGGATCGTGTGCTGTTCCACCACAACTTTCTGTGCGTCGACCCGCGCTTCGGCCTGCTCCAGATTGGCGCGCAGAATCGGCAGCCCGGCCTCGATCAGGCGCACTTCCTCGCCGGTAATGCTGGCGGTGCGCTGTTCGGCCACCGCGCTTTCCCGGTCGGCCTGGGCGCGCAACAGGGCCTGCTGCGCGGTGTCGAGTGCGTTCTTCGCCTGGTCCAGATTGCTCTGCGGCACCAGTCCGCGCTCGAACAGGTCCTTGGTGCGGTCATAGTCGCGCTGCGCGGTTTCGAAATTGGAGCGCGCGGCCTCCACCGATGCCGACGCTGAATGGGTGCCGGCGCGCCGCGCTTCCACTTCGCTGCCGGCCTTCGAGGAGGCGAGCTGGATACGGGTTTCTTCGCGGTCAATTTCCGCCCTCAGCCGTTCCGCCTCGGCCTCGTACTGGGCCAGCGTATAGGCCGCCTCGCGGTCGTCGATCGTGTAGAGAATGTCGCCGGCTTTGACCTCATCGCCCTCCGACACTTTCACGCTGGTGATCTTGCCGGAGATATCCGTCGATACGGCAATCATGTCCGCTGCGATCCGGGCGTCCGCGGTCGAGACATAGGCCGCCCGGTCGAGCATGAAGTGCAGCATGGCATAGCCGACCAGCGCAACAACGGCGATCAGGGCAATGATTCGCGCGCGCCTCGACTTCATGACGGCGCTCAGGCGCGCCTGAGAGGTCTCCGCTTCGGCGGCCTCGGTTGCAAAGGAATTTCCGTCGCCCTGCATGCTTGTCGACCGGCACATTGCGTGCCGTTCCGTGTCCTCCCTCGCGGTCTGTTCCCTCGGATACAGACGTATCCTGTGTGCCGCGTAAGGCAATTGATCGGGACATAACGCTAAGGCAATCAAGCCCTCTCGTGCGCCGCGTGCAAATGAAGCAGGGGCGGGAGTGCCTAGCGGCTCCCGGCCAGGAATCGCGACAGGTCCCGGATCTGCCGAGCGACTTCCTCGCGGCGGTGCGGCGTCACGGCATAAGCAACCAGCGTCCGCACGGAAAACTGCAGTTCGGCCCGGAACACTGCAATCGGCGACCCTTCCACCGACCAGACCAGCGTATTGATCGCCAGTGATCGCATCAGCGCCGAAACCAGCGGTCCGGTTTCGCATTCCGGATCGAGGTCTCCCGCTTCGATGGCGCCCTTCATGAAGCCACGCCACACGCCTGCCGCGCCGAATTCGAGCCGGTGCCGGGACGTGGTCATGTCTTCCTGCTGCAGCAGGCGGAACAGGCCGCGATAGAAGTTGAGCTGTCCGCTGTACCGCTCGCAGACAAGGTCGATTGCCGCGAACAGGCCGTCGAGATTGGCCGGGATCTGGCGCGCTTCCAGGGAACTCGCGAAATCCTTCACCTCGAACCGGATCAGCGCGTTCAGGATTTCCGGCTTCGATCCGACCAGATTGTACGGCGTGGCAGGGCTCACGCCCGCATGTTCGGCCAGCTCCGCCATGGAGAAGCCGGACACATCCCGCCGCCCGATCAGCTTGCGCGCCGTATCGAGGATATGATCCCGCCGCGCCTGTTTCAGCTCAACCGAAATCGCCATCAGGTCGCCTCTGCCGGGATGTTCTCGTAATAGGGGATCATCACGTCGCTGCTGCCTTCGGCGATCTGGCCCAGCATGCTCGCTGTCACAGGATGCACGACATCCGCGTCCACCATGATCTCCACCATGGCTGGCTTCCCGCTGGCGAAGGCACGCTCCATCGCGCTCCCCACGTCTTCCAGCCGATCCACCCTCTCGGCATGACACCCGAACGCGGCGGCGATATCCGCATACCGCGTTCCGGCAATCTGCGTGATGATGTTGTAATTCGCGCCATACATCAACTGCTGGCCGTGGATCGACATACCCCAGACGCCATTGTTGAACACGACTGTCACGATGGGCAGGTTGTGGCGCACCATCGTGTCGAATTCCTGGATGTGGAAGCCCATCGCGCCGTCGCCCGTCAGGTGCACCACGCGCCTGTCCGGATGCGCCACCTGCAGGCCGATGGCAAAGCCCGGCCCGATGCCGAGGCAGCCGAGATAGCCGTGTCCCAGCACCTGGCACGGCCCGTCTACCTGCACCGCATCGCCGCCCCACGACGCCGCTTCCCCGCCGTCGAAGGCATAGCAGGCGTCCCGTCCCGCCACCGCGCAGACGGCCTTCGCGGCGTGATAGGGGTGCACGCCATTCTTCGCGGCATTCGGGTCCGGGAACATTGCCGCCATCGCCCCCTTGAGGCTGGTCGCCTCCTGGCACCATCCCGCGAACGCCGTTGGATCGGCGCCCTCCAGCGCCTCGCCCAGCGCGTCCAGCGTCTCGGCCGTGCCCGCCGCGATGGCGAGGTCGACGCTGCGCAGCCGCCCGATCTCGGTCGCATCGCTGTGCACCTGCACCAGCTTCGCCGCATCCGGCACGATGGCACCTGACCGTCCGCCCAGCAGCAGCCCCAGTTTCCCGCCCAGCAGGATCACCAGGTCCGGCCGGTTCCCTCCCATCAGCATCAGCCCGGCAAGGTTCCCCGGCGAGCCGCCATTCTGCGCATGGTCATAGGGCAGCAGGCCCATTGCCTGCGACTTGAAGAAACAGGGGATCCCCGTCGCCGCCGCAAAGCGCCGCAACGCCTCCGCCGTCGCCACATTCGCCGCTTCGGTTCCCGCAATGATCGCCGGCCGCTCCGCACTGCGGACCAACTCCGCCAGCGCGGCCACTTCTCCGGCCGATGGCGCCGGGTGCGGCGCCACATTTACGCCCGCCGCCTTCGTGGCGCGCGAGGCGGGCACCTTCATGTGCAGCACGTCGATGGGCAGCTCCAGCACCACCGGCCCCTTCGTGCCGGCGCGCGCCTTGCGGATGGCCATCGCTGTGAGGTCAGGAATGCGCTCGGTTGTCGGGATGGAGAACGCCCATTTCGTCATCGGCCGCGCCATCGCGATCTGGTCGATTCCGCCCTGCAGCGGATTGGTCTCCACCTCGCGCAGTGGCGGCGCGCCGATGATGAACAGCACCGGCGAGCCGTCCAGCTTCGCATTCGCAATCGCCGAGACGCCATTGGTGAAGCCCGGCCCGGCCGTGATGATGCACACGCCCAGATCCCCCGTCGTGCGGGCATAGGCGTCCGCCGCATGGCCCGCCGCCGACTCATGCCGGAAATCCATCAGCTCGATGCCCTGTTCGTGGCAGCCTTTGAACAGCGCCTCATGGTGCCCGCCGTGCAGGGCGAAGATGCGCTTCACGCCCGCTTCGCGCAGCGTGCGCGCCAGCAGGTCGCCGCCAGTGAGCAGATTGTCCGTCTTGGCCATGGTCGATTTCCTCCGGGTCCGGCGGCGTCTCTTGTTGCGTGCGCCGCACTTTTAATTATAGTAGCCTATAAAAATACAAATGAGCCGCAGCGCGCAAGCAAAATCGCGACAGGACCATCATCCACGCGGCCACAAGGAGGAGACACAGCCATGCGCGCCGCCGTACTTCAGGGCCATGCGATCACGGTCGAGGACATGCCGGACCCCGTGCCGGCCAGGGGCCAGCTCCTGGTGCGGCCGCTGATGACAGGCATCTGCGGAAGCGACCTCAGTCTCCGCAAGCAGATGACCGCGCTGGAGCATGGCCTCGAAGGCGCGGCGAAGGCAGGCCTCCCGAAAATCGTACCCGGCCACGAATTCTGCGCTGAACTGGTCGAGGCGGGCCCCGGCACCGAAACGGCCCTGCGGCCTGGCGCGCGCCTCACCGCCGTTCCGTTCACGCATGGCCATGCGGGCCCGCAGACGATCGGCCTTTCGCCCGTTTTCTCCGGCGGACTCGCCACGCTCTGCCTTGTCGATGCCGAACGCACTTTCGCCGTGCCGGACGGAATGCCGGCCGATCTTGCCGCCCTGACGGAGCCGCTCGCTGTCGGCGCCCACGCCGTGAACGTCGCCACGCGCAACCGTGCGCCGAATGTGGTGATCGGTTGCGGCCCGGTCGGGCTCGCCGTGATCCTGTCCCTTCGCCTTCAGGGCAGGGGGCCGATCCTCGCGGCGGACTTCTCGGCACAGCGCCGCGCCCGCGCCGCAGAACTTGGCGCCGACATCGTCGTCGATCCGGCTGAGTCCTCACCCTATGAGCGATGGGGCGATCTCGGTTTCAAACCCGCGCTCATGTCGCCCCTGCTCGAACGGGAGCTTAGGGAGCGCCCGAAGGGCTGCAACATCTTCGAATGCAGCGGCGCACCAGGCGTTCTGGGCCAGATCATCGCCAGCGCACCCGGCCATGCGCACATTATCGTCGTCGGCGTGTGCCCGCACGAGGAAAAGGTCACGCCGCTGGAGGGAATCCTTCGTGAGCTGACGGTCGACTTCTCCTTCGCCTACCGGCCTGCCGAATTCACGGAGTCCCTCGCCATGATCGCCGCGCATCCGGACCTTGCGGCGCGTCTCATTACGTCCCACCTGCCGCTGGCGGAAACGGAAACTGCTTTCGACCGCCTGTCGTCGAACCCGGACGAAGTGAAGATCCTGATCACGCCGCAACACTAGAGCCAGCAAGGAGACGCCGCCATGACGCGCAATCGCTTCGCAGGAAAAGTCGCCGTCATCACGGGCGGCGCCTCCGGGATCGGGGAGGCGACCGCACGCCTCATGGCCGCGGAAGGGGCCCGGCTCCTGATCGGTGATATCAACGAAGAAGCCGGCCGCGCCGTTGCGGAATCCCTCGGATCCGCCTGCCTCTTCGAGCCTTGCGATGTTTCCCGGCGCGCTGACATCGAGCGCCTCGTCAGCCGGGCCATGGAAGCCTATGGCCGGATCGACATCCTGTTCAACAATGCCGGCATCGGATGTTATGGTAATGCGGCGGAGATCACGCCTGAAAGCTGGGAACGCACGATCGCCATCGATCTGCATGCGGTCTATTATGCCTGCCATGCCGCGATCCCGCACATGAAACCCGGCAGCTGCATCGTCAACACCGCGTCCATTTCAGGCCTTGGGGGCGACTACCGCATGGCCGCCTACAATGCTGCCAAAGGTGCCGTCATCAATTTCACGCGCGCCATGGCCGTCGATCACGGCAAGGACGGCATCCGCGTGAATGCGCTCTGTCCCGGTCTGATCATCACGCCACTGACGGCAGGGCTGGAAGCGATCCCGGGCCTCAGCGATGCCTGGGCCGGTGCCATTCCGATGGGCCGCGCGGGCACGCCGGAGGAGATGGCAACTGTCGTCGCCTTCCTCGCATCCGACGATGCGTCCTATGTCACCGGAACGATCATGGTGGCAGACGGCGGCACGACCGCCCGCACGGGCCAGCCGGAGATCGCACAATTTGCCGACATTCCGCGCGGCTAGCGCGGTCAGCCCTCCGGCAGGCCGACATCGGCGATCTTTTCCAGCCCTTCAATATCGAGGATCTCGATGGTCCGGCGTGACACATTGATCAGCCCCATGTCGGACATCTGCTTCAGCATCCGGTTGGTCCATTGCCGCGAATGCAGGGTGGAAAAAGCGAGCTGCTCCTGCGTCACCGCGTGCAGCGTCCGGATGGGGATATATTCATTGTAAGGTGATAGCGCTAAATCGAGCAGGCGGTTGGCAAGACGCTGGATCGGCGAATAAGACAGATGCTCCGTCAGGTAATGCATCGTCGCCCGGTTCACCGCGATTTGCGGGGCGTAGAAAAGCCTCATCATTCCGGGATCCTGGAAGAAAATCCGCTCGATAGCCGGCATGGCCAGGAAACGGAGATCGCAATCCGTGGTGGCAACCACCGAGACCACATATTCCCCCCGGTCAGCGCAGGCGAGGAAACCGAACCAGTCGGAGGGACGATGGATTGCGATCAGTGCGTCCTGTCCCGTTGTGGTCGTGCCGATGGCTTGCAGCTCGCCGGTGACCACCCCGTAAAGCCCTCGGACATCGTCTCCCTGTCGCACAACTACCTGTCCCTCGGAGGCTTTCACAACAGTCGATGACGCTTCGATTTCATCCCGCACCTTTTCGGGCAGGGCATCGAACCATCGCGTGGAGCTGTTCCTGAGATTGCTCAGTCGGGCCATGGTGAACAACTTTTGGATGCACGTAACACAGCGAATAGAACGGTCTCAAATGGTGGCTATGTCAACTGGGCGACATCCGGCCGTGCGACAAATTCTATTGTCGTGCACCAAGGGAAATGGCGGGCTCAAGAGGAATTGCAATGACACAGAAGAGACTATTTGGTGCGGCTGCGGCGACGGCCCTGATGACTGCACTGGCGGGCTGCCAGCATGCTCTGCCAACGGAAGAAATGACAGTCGAAGAGGCAACCGTGGTTGAGGAAGTCACTGAACCTGCGAGCCTGATGGTCACCGGATCGGCGACCTATCGTGAAAAGATCGCGCTGCCGGAAGGCGCCGTGCTGTCCGTCACGCTGGAAGACGTCGCCATGGCGGATGCTGTGGCCCGCCGGATCGAGACCTATGACATTCCGATGGACGGGATATCCGTTCCGCAGGCCTTCGAACTCTCGGTTCCCGATGCGGAGACCAAGACGGCAAAGCTCGCGGTCCGCGCGAAGATCACTTCGGCGGACGGAGACCTGTTGTTCACCACAACGACGATCAATCCGGCCCTGCCCACAGGCGGTGACATCGGCATGATCGTCATGGAACGCGTCGCCGCTCAGCCGGCGGCAGAGCCCGTGAAGACCGATGTCGAGAAGCTGGAACTCACCGGCCGCGGCAACGAACCCGGCTGGTCGGTCAGGCTCAAGGACGGTGTCGTGAACCTGTCCCACCAGTTCGGCACCGAGACCCTGGCCGCGAAGGCAACCTCGCTCAGCGAGGACGGCGCGACCCGCACGATCAACGCCTATGACGGCGACCGCCTCGTCATCATCACCCAGACGATGGAGCCCTGCGCGGACGATTCCACCGGCGCGATGATGCCCTACGCCGTCACCGTGCAGGTCGGTGAGCGCGTCCTGAAAGGCTGCGGCGGTTCACTCGCCGAGCGCCTGACCGAGGGAGAGTGGCAGGTCGAGGACATCAATGGCGGCGGCATCATCGATTCCTCGCACATGACCCTGAAATTCGGCGACGATGGCCGCGTCTCGGGCTCGGCTGGCTGCAACAATTATTCGGCCACCTACACGGTGTCCGGCACGAAGATGACGGTCGGCCCCGTCGCCTCCACCCGGCGCATGTGCCCCGGCGAAGCGATCATGAACCAGGAACAGCGGATGCTGGCGGCCCTCGCCGGAGAGCAGGATATCCAGTTCACCGAAGACGGCGCGCTGAAACTGCGCGCCGCCTCCGGATTCTCGATTCTCGCCCGGATCAATTGACCACGTCGCAGACGGGCCATGCCCGCTAAAGCACGGCCCGGATCAGCTTCGTCGCGCCGATGAAAGTCCGCATGCGGTGCGTCATGAAATGCTTCTCGGTCTCCAGCGTCTCGTTGGAGATCCTGAGGATCCGGTCACGGGACTTGCTGTGTGCCTGCCAGTCCGCCGGCGGCGCGCCGGTGCGGGCGAATTCGACCAGATATCCTGACAGCGCATCCGCCATGGCCAGGTCGTTCTGCGTGTACCGGTCCCGGATGCCGTCCGCGAAGGGCAGCGTGTCGAGGAAGAAGGCCACTTCATAGCCATGCGGCGCGCCATGGGGCAGGGCCTCGCGGTCGGCCTCGGCCACATAGTCGAAATAGTAGCGCCACGTATGCGCCCGCTTCGCATGCAGGTTGCCGGTCCATTTCGGGTTCATCGTGAAGATCACATCACGCAGCACCTGCCGCGCGCGCTCCTCCTTCGACATGTCGGGGTACAGCACCGCCAGGCCCAGCTTCAGCGCGCCCAGCTTCTCGATGATCGCCTCCGGTGACAGGCCGAATGCCGCGATCACGCTCGCATCATCGCTGGTGCTGCCCACGATCAGCGGCAGCTTCGCCTCCCGCCCGTCGGCGAACACTTCGGCCGCCGACTTCGGCAGCACGAGGTCCCCGACAATCGGCACCGGCCCGAGCGACGTGTCCGGCGCGTCGATCTTCGCGAACGCCATGCCCGGCACGCTGCGCAGTTCGTCCGCCGTCGCATCCGCCCCGTCCAGCCCCACCGCCGTCGCGATGTTCGCCGCCACGCTCTCGGCCTTCTCGCGGCCCGCTTCCGGCAGCACATAGGCGCTCATCGCGACGCCCTTCTGGAACAGGCCGTTCGCCAGCGGCGACGTATACAGTGCCACCACGCTGCGCGCGCCCGCCGACTGTCCCATGATCGTGACATTGCCCGGGTCGCCGCCGAACGCCGCGATATTCTTCTGCACCCAGTGCAGCGCCGCGATCTGGTCCATCAGGCCGAAATTCGCAACCGTTCCCGGTTCGCCATTCAGCGCCGGATGCGCGAAGAAGCCGAGCGCGCCCAGCCGGTAGTTCAGGGTCACGAACACCACGCCATCGCGCGCATACGGAACACCGGAATAGCCCTCGACGCTGCCGCCGCCGAACACATACGCTCCGCCATGGATCCAGACGACCACAGG
Organism: Hyphomonas sp.; assembly: GCA_020638455.1. Taxonomy (GTDB): domain Bacteria; phylum Pseudomonadota; class Alphaproteobacteria; order Caulobacterales; family Hyphomonadaceae; genus Hyphomonas. The sequence continues at coordinate 159,038 of JACKIK010000002.1, forward strand.
CAGCGGCCTGCCCGGCGAAATCGTCGGCGTCCACACATTGAGATACAGGCAGTCCTCGCTGAGCGGCCCCGGATCACCGCCATTCTCCGCAGACATGCCGGGCGGCTGGATACAGGCATCGCCGAACGCGCTTGCATCGCGCACGCCGCTCCAGTCTGCCGCGGCCGCCGGTGGTCGCCACCGGTTCGCGCCGACTGGCGGCACCGCATAGGGGATGCCGCGGAACACCAGCACGTCATGGTCCATCGTGCCCTGCAGGGCGCCATTGGAAACCTGCACAATTGGCGCCGCCGCACCGGTCTGCGCCAGTGCGGGCAGGAAAGGCGCCACCAGCGCGCACAGGGCGACGGCAACAAGTCGCGACAGCTGGCGGCGAAGCAAGGTCAGCATCTACGGGTCCTGGCTCGGCTGGGTGCAGGGCAGGGGCGCCGCGCGTCCCCGGGCGAAGCTGATGGCTTCTGCGCCGTACTCGTCCCGCTCCACCTGCACGACAAGTTTGCCATTGGAATACTGCCGCGTATTGCCCGGCGTTCCGGCCAGAAGATCCAGCTGCTGCACGGCCCCGCCATCCAGCGTGACGTAGGCGGCGCCTGTCTCGATCGCAATCGCCACGGCCGTGCCGCCACATTCATACGGCTTCGGCACAGGCGTCACGGCCACTGGCCCGCCAGCCGATCCCATCGTGTCGGTCGACACCAGCGAGATCGTCACCGGCGTGCCGTCGTCGCTGACGGGCACGCCACTCAGATTGTTGTAAAGGATCGCATAGCCCGACTGGATGCGCGCCGACACGACCAGCGGACTGTCCTCGGCCACGCCTTCCGGCAGGGCGATCTCGAAAGCATAGGGCGGTGCGCCCGCAACCGGGAAAGTCTCCGCGGCGAGCGGGGGTGTCACTGCTGTGGTGGCGCCGTCCTGTGGTGCACGCAGTTCCACTTTCAGCACGGCATCGTCAGGCAGGGTTGCGCCCGCCGGTATGTCGACCGATCCGGCGACGGCGGCAGGCGCCGTTTCCGCCGTTTCCACCGGCGCGGTTTCGGCCGCGTCCGACGGCTTGCCGGGCCCGCCCGATGGCGCGCAGGCCGCCAGCACAGCGATCGCTGCGCCGGTGCAGGCGGCCTGCCAGAAGAGTTGCGCCATACTCAGGACACTTCGGGAATGTCGGTGATTTCACCCAGCACGGTGTCGCCGCAGGAGACGATCACGCCGCTATAGCCGGTCGCCAGCGCATCCGCCTTGTACGTCACCAGCTCGTCGGTCAGCACCTGCGCCACCATGCCATCGGGGGCCGTCGGTACCAGTTTCAGGCGCAGCTTCGGCATGGCCGAACGGTCCAGCGGCCCTTCGGCCCACGCGAACGTAAAGCCCGGCAGTGGCATCTTCACGGTGCCGGATACATTGATCGACGCTTTCGCATCCGGGCCGGGCATCTTGTTGATGAAGGCCTGCCAGTTGCTGGATTCGAGCACCGGGCAGGCGGCCGGTTCAGGTGCTGTTTCGGCTGTCACAACTTCCGTCTCCGTTACCGTTTCCGTGGTTTCCGCAGGTGTCTGGCATCCTGTCACCATGGCAAGGGTGCCGGCGGCAAGTACGGTTGCAACCAAATGTTTCATGACCCACCTCGTTTTCTGTTGGCTGATGAGCAATTCGCCCGTCGCGAGTGTACGGCTCGCGCAAACTGAGCGTGTCGTCTGGTTGACAGTTCCCCGCCGAATTGTCGCCGGCTGGCGGACTCAGTTCAGCAGGACTGCGGTGGGAACAAGAAGCCCCCCAATCCCCCCTCCGCTCACCCCGGCGACCGCCGGGGGCCAGAGCCTCACGCAACAAATCCTGCGACTTCCGGGTCCCGGTCTCCGCCGGGATGAGTGGAATCGAAAATCCAATCCGACGGCATTCCGCGCCATGCCATCCTCTCCCGCATGGAACACGACGACTTCCTCCGACAAAGCTGGCACGCCATCGCCCACGCGCTGGCCGAGGCAGGCGTGATCGCCGGCCTGCACGCCGCGCCCGCCACGATCGCAAAGAAAGTGAAGCGCCGCCTCGCCTCGGAACTCCGCCGCCTCGCCGTGCTCCTCCGCCGCCTGATCTTCCTCATGGCGCTCAGCATGGAGCTCGCGCCGTCGATGCCGCGGGAAGGCCGCAACTGGTTCCGCCCGGAAGACACCAGGCCCAAAGCCCGCCGCCTCTTTTTCCGCCTCGCCCCGGCTCCGTCCGGACCGTTTCCGGACAGCCTCCGGCCGATGCAGCACATCCCGCAGCCCGGCCCTGTCGATGCCGCCCCGGTCACCGCCCGCTGGCAGGCCATGCTCGACGTGCTGAAACACGCCCGCCGCCGCGCGACGCGCCTCGCCCGCAACATCCAGCGCTGGCAGGCAGCGGGCGTCGCAAAGCCATACGTCCTGCCCATGGCCCGCACGCACAGGCTGACCCCCGAGCTCGGCCTCATCGCCGGCGCCTTCACGAGCCTCATCAACCAGGCCCTCGCCCGCTGGCCCGACACGGGCTGAGCTTTCCTCAAAATCAGGCTGCCTTGCCGGAACGCGGAGCCCGCGTTGCCGGGCAAGCGTGCTGGTGCCTCACTTCCCGACCGCCCCTCCGGCGCTTCGCGGGGGAGGTGGCCGCGAAGCGGCCGAAGGGGGGAACGGCGAAGCCGGCCCCTGGAGAGGTTCTGCGATACGACGTATCCGCGTCGGCGGAGCCGGCCTCAGCTCATGCCTTCGGCCTTGACGCGGTTACGTCCCGCATTCTTGGCTTCGTACAGGTGCGAGTCCGCGCGTTCGATCAGCTGCTGCACCGTCATGCCGGGCTTGAAGCGCGAGATTCCGAAGGAGGCCGTAACCCCCGAAATCCGGGTATTGTTGCCCATGATGGTCAATTCGGCTTTCTCGAAGCTGTGCTTGATCTTCACCATCAGGTTGTAGGCACCCAGAATATCCGTGCGCGGGAGGATGATGGCAAATTCCTCGCCGCCATAGCGGGCGACCATGTCCTGACCCTTGATGTTCTGGTCGATGATCGCCGCGAACATCTGCAGCACGGCATCGCCCGACTGGTGGCCATAGGTATCGTTCAGCCGCTTGAAGTGATCGATATCGGCAAAAGCCAGACACAGCTTCTCGCCAGACTGTTCGGCATGGTTCACTTCCGCCAGGACCCGCTTGTCGAATGCGCGCCGGTTCGACACCGCCGTCAGCGAGTCGCGCATGCACTGGTTCTGGACCTCCTGGAGTTCCTTGTTCAGCGTCGCAATCTGCTTCTGGGATTCGATCAGGCCGTCATTCAGTTCCTGCGTGACTTCCGCCATCCGGCGGTTCTCTTCCATCAGGCCTGAAACGAGTCCTTTCAGGTCGTCGCTGGACATCGAGTTCGGCAGCTTGTCGCCCGCATCCGTCAGCGTGCTGCGGAAGCTGTCACTGCGCTTCACGCCTTCCTGGATGATCTGCAGGACGCTTTCCATCTCCTTTTCGAAGGCGATGCCGATATTCTGCCGGGCGGTCTCGTTCGAGTCCTGCGCAAGATTTGCCTGTACGATTTCTTCGATCTCGTACGCGCTGAGCTCTCCGTGCTTTGCCAGCACTTCGTCGACCCGCGCGACGAGCTGGTCGTCGGCACCGGAGACATAGGCATACCAGAGCGAATACGTGCTCGGGAACGGCGGTGTCTGGTACTTGTCAATCAGATGGAAGGCTTTTCCCGCGTTCTGGTAGACTTCGACGAAGTTCCGGCGGGGGCTGTTCTGCGCCTGTACATCATCTTTTCTGAGCGGCTCTGCGTTCATGACTCAGTCTCGTTCCGTGGGCTGGTGATTCCTGTCCTGCTTACTTCGTATCTGCGATTATTTTACCGTGTGTTAACAATGCCCAGGGGGTATCACTTCCGGTGCAGCGGCGGCGCCCGGCCAGGAATTCGCGCGAACAAGCGGTCCTGTAGAATATATTGCGCAAGGGAGGCGGGCTTGGTCCGGCGTTTCATTCAGTTTTTTGCGGCGCTCGCCGTTCTCGCCGGCTGCACGTCGCACTCTGCGGTCCAGCTTGCGAACCTGCGCCTTGCGACCTTCAACATCCGCTTCGACACGGCCGCTGACGGCGCAAATGCCTGGCCCCACCGGCGTGAACCGGTCGCGGCGCTGATGCGATTCTATGCACCGGACCTTTTCGGCATGCAGGAAGTCACGGCCGGCCAGCTTGCCCAGTTGAAGGAAGACCTGCCGGCCTACCGCTTTGTCGGGGTCGGACGCGACGACGGGCTTTCGGGCGGGGAATTTTCGCCGCTCGCCTTCCGCCCTGACCGTTTCGGACTTGCGGGACAGGGCACCTTCTGGCTGTCACCGACGCCGGATGTGCCGTCACGGGGATGGGACGCTGCCCTGCCGCGCATTGCGACCTGGGCCCATCTGGTCGACCGGGACTCTGGCGTGCGCATCCTGGCGGTCAACACACACTGGGACCATGCCGGCCTTCAGGCACGCCTCGAAAGCGGCCGCCTGATCCGGAACTGGATCGCGGGTCATCGCGGACCGTGCGAGGCGGTCGTGCTGCTGGGGGACCTCAATGCCGCGCCGGACGAAGCGTCGTACCAGGCCCTCATCGCGCCCGGCGGCGATCAGCTGCTCGATACGATGTCGATCACCGAAACGCCGGCATTCGGACCCACCGGGACATTCAACGCATTCGATATCTCGCGGCAGCCGACCGGGCCGATTGACCATATCTTCGTGAGCGAAGGAACGCGGGTCGTCCGGTACGGTGTGATCACGCAGCAGGACACCGCCCGGCTGCCGTCGGACCACTATCCTGTGATCGCCGACATTGCCGTGTCCGCTTGTCCGGAGCCGTAGCGGCGCCCTCTATGCTGCTCCGAAGACGGACGGTCCATTCGACAGAAGGATATGACAGCCGAGCCCGATGGCCAGCGCGCCAATGCAGAGGTACAGGCCGCGATAGAGGATAATCCCGCCTCTCTCGATCCAGCGAAGCGGCCAGGCGGCGCTAAGTGTCAGCGTGGCCATGCCGCACATGGAGCCGACCCCGAACACCAGGACATAGAGCAGGGATGTCATCGGGCTCTTGGAGGCGGCAACGGCCAGCGCCAGCAGGCCCGCAGAGCCCGCTGCGCCATGCGCCAGCCCGACGAGCAGCGGCCGCAGGGCGAACAGCCTTGCATGACGATGTTCGTGCGCGTCCGCCTCATGAGGCACCGGTGCGCCCTCATGCGAATGCGCGTGAACGTGTCGCTGGCCATCTCCATGGTGGTGCACATGAAAGTGGACCTTCTTCTTCACCATCCGGCGAAGGACATCCGCGCCAAGGATGATCAGCATGATGCCGACCCCGAATTCCAGTGTCGCGGCCAGCCGGTCGGTCAGGACGAATCCGAGCAGGATGACAGCCGAGCACAGGAGGAAAAGCGTGATCGTATGGCCCAGGCCCCAGGCCGCCCCCATGATGGCGAGGCGCTTCGGCGACGTCCGGCCCGACGCCATCGATCCGACGGCGGCGAGGTGATCCGCTTCCAGCGCATGGCCCATGCCGACGAGGAACCCGATGAGAAGGACACTGTTCATGAATGGCCTCAACAAATCCGCGGCAACTGTTCGCCGACGAGCATGTCGACGATCCGCTTGCCGCCCAGCACGGTATTCATGACGACCCGCCCGCGGCGCTGGCTGGTCACACGGCCGATCGCGCAGGCCTCTCGGCCGTAAGGATGGGCCCGCAACGCCGCGAGGGCGTTGGCGGACTGGTCCTCCGGCACGATGCAGACGATCTTGCCTTCATTGGCGAGATACATCGGATCCAGCCCCAGGATTTCACAGACGCCTTTCACCTCTTCGCGAATGGGCGTGGCGGTCTCATCGATTTCAATGCCTGTATCGGAGGCAATGGCGATCTCGTTAAGGACGCTGGCGACACCTCCGCGTGTCGCATCGCGGATGAAGCGTGTCCCCGGCGCTGCCGCGAGCAGGGTGGAGATGAGGTCGCCAAGCGGTGCACAGTCGCTTTCGATTGCTGCATCGAGCGCAAGGTCTCCGCGAGACTTGAGGATTGTTGCGCCATGGTCGCCGAGGACGCCATTGACCAGCACGATGTCGCCCGGCCTGGCATTGCCTGCGCCGAGGTCAATGCCTTCGCGGATAACGCCCACGCCGGATGTGTTGATGAAGATCTTGTCGCACTGCCCGTGATGGACGACTTTGGTGTCGCCGGTGACGATCATGACGTTTGCCTCGGCGGCTGCTTCCGCCATGGACCGGGCGATCCGACGCAGGGTTTCGACCTCAATCCCTTCCTCGATGATGACGCTGCAGCTAAGATAGAGCGGCACCGCGCCACCGACGGCGAGGTCATTCACGGTGCCGCACACGGCAAGCTTGCCGATGTCTCCGCCCGGAAAGAACAGTGGATCGACGACGTAAGAGTCCGTCGTCATGGCGAGGCGGTCGCCTTGTGCGGAGAGATCGGCCAGCCGGAACCGGGCCTGGTCTTCGAGGGTTGCCAGAAGCGGATTGTCGAAGGCGCGGACGAAGACATCGTCGACAAGATCGCGCATCGCCTTGCCGCCTCCGCCATGGGCCAGCGTGACCTTCGGGACATTGAGCTTTCCGCGCGGCCGTGGCGCCGGGCTTGTCCGCTTGTCCAGCGCTTCGCTCATGCGTCTTCCCCGACGGGCTCACGGTCGAGGTCGCCATACTGGTAGTAGGCGGCGCAGGCACCCTCGGACGAGACCATCAGGGCTCCAAGCGGCGTTTCCGGTGTGCAGGCACGGCCGAACACCTTGCAGTCCTGCGGCTTGAGAAGGCCTTTCAGGACGTCGCCGCACTGGCATGCTGCAGGATCCGCAATCTTCAGTGCGGGCACGGCGAACTTCCGCTCGGCATCGTAGTGCGCATAAGCATCGCGGATGCGGACGCCCGAATGGTCAATCGAGCCGAGGCCGCGCCATTCGAAGAACTCGCGCAATTCGAAGACGCGCGAGATCGCTGCTTGCGCCTGCTCATTGCCGTTCTTCGGCACGATGCGTGAATACTGGTTCTCGATCTCGGCGCGCCCTTCGGCGATCTGTTTCAGCACCATCGCGATGGAATGCAGAACGTCGAGCGGCTCGAATCCGGAAATGACAAGCGGGCGCTTGTAGCGTTCGGCAATGAACCGGTAGGGCGCTTCGCCAATCACCATGCTCACATGGCCCGGGCCGAGGAAGCCATCGAGCTTCAGGTCCGGGCTGGAGCAGATCGCCTCCATGGTCGGGATGATCGTGATGTGGTTGCAGAACAGGGAGAAGTTGCGGATGCCTTCAGCTTCCGCCTGCAGGATGGTGAGCGCCGTCGACGGCATTGTAGTCTCGAAGCCGAGGCCGAAAAAGATAACCTCCTTGTCCGGATTGCTGCGCGCGATCGCCAAAGCGTCGAGCGGCGAATAGACCATTCTTATGTCGGCGCCATCGGCCTTTGCCTGCATCAGGCTCTTTTTCGATCCGGGTACGCGCATGGCGTCGCCGAAGGTCGTGAAAATGACGCCCGGCGTCTCGGCGAGGGCGACACAATCGTCAACGCGCCCCATAGGCAGCACACAGACGGGACAGCCCGGCCCGTGCACGAGTTCGACGGCGTCCGGCAGCATCTGCTCGATGCCGTACTTGAAGATCGCATGCGTGTGTCCGCCGCACACTTCCATGATCGCAAGCGGGCGGGACTTGCAGGTCTCGATCCGCGCCACCTGGGCGTTGATCTCACCGATCAGGGCGCGCGCCTTGGCGGGATCGCGGAATTCATCGACATATTTCATGACGCGCCTCCCGTTCCATTGGTTTGCATCGCCTCATCTCCCGCGCGCATGGCGGCGAGGTTTTCCTGCACTTCGCCGATGTCTTCAAGTATCTTCAGGGTTGCGCGGGCTTCTTCTTCATCGATCCGACTCATGGCGAAGCCGACATGGACGAGGACCCAGTCGCCGATGCAGTCCACAATCCGATGGTCATCGCCCACGACGCAGGCGAGATTCACCTCGCGGCGGACGCCGGCAACGTCAACCAGGCCGAGCTGGCGCACCGTATCCCTGATCTCAACGATCTGTCCGGGAATTCCAAGGCACATGGGCGCCTCCTTTCTGTATCGCCGCCAGTGCGATGACGGCCTGGCCGAGGGCGAGGCCGCCATCATTGGCGGGAACTTTTGAATGTGAGAGTACGTGAAGGCCACGTCCGTCCAGTCCTTCATGGACCAGGCGGAACAGGGTCTCATTCTGGAAGCAGCCGCCCGACAGCGCGACGGTATCGAGCCCGTTTTCTTCCGCAAGCCGTGCGGCTAGTTCCGTCAAGGCGCGCGCCAGTCCGCGGTGGAATCGCGCGGCGATCGTGCCTGCAGGCGGGTCGTGCCGGAGGTCCTCCAGTATCGCCCGCCACATAGGCGACGGATCGAGGCAGAGCCGGTCGGTGCCTTCAATGGAGGATATCGCGAGGACGTAGGCGCTTGCTTCCGGCTCTTCCATAGTCGAGCGGTCAATTGCTGCTTCCAACGTCATCGCGGCTTCGCCTTCGTAAGTCTGTTCGCCCCAGGCGAGGCCAGCAGCAGCGGCGACGGCATCGAACAGGCGTCCGCAGGATGAGGAAAGCGGCGAATTGGTCCCGGTGCGGATCATGGCGTCGAGCGTGCTTCTTGGGGACGCGGTCAGCTTCCGGACGAGCGGAAGGTCTCCATAGTCACCTTCCAGAGAGTCCCAGCCGACGGCGGCAATCAGATGGGCGTAGACGTTTCGCCATGGTTCGCGGATCGCAGACGTGCCGCCGGGCAGTGCGACAGGTTTGAAATGCGCAGCTCGGCGATAGGTGCGGTAGTCGGCAATCAGGAATTCTCCGCCCCAGATCGTGCCGTCGTCGCCGAGGCCGAGACCGTCCATGGCGATGCCGAGGACCGGATGGGTGTCGAGCGGTCTTCCGCTTTCTGCGAGGCACGCTGCGATGTGTGCATGATGGTGCTGGGCTTCGACAACCGGCAGGTCGGCTTCGGCGGCCAGGTCGTGGCCGTGCCGGCTGCACCGGTAATCCGGATGGAGATCAACTGCGACGGCGTCCGGGTCGAACTCGTATAGCTGCCGGTAGAGCCTGAGATTGTGCGTGACGTCGTCAGCGGTGGCAGCGTCTTCAAGGTCACCCATGTGCTGGCTGAGGATCGCGTCACCGTCACGGACAAGGCAGAATGTGTTCTTGAGCTGGGCGCCCATGGCAAGAATTCGCAAGTCCTTGCTGAACCCGTCTGGCAGAGAAATTGGAGAAGGGGCGTAGCCGCGTGCACGGCGCAAGAGGCGTGGCGTGCCGAGGTCGACGCGCAGGACGGAATCGTCGATGCGGTTTGCAATGTCGCGGTCATGCATGAGCAGGTAGTCTGCAATGCCCGCCAGCCGCTCACGGGCATCTGCATTGGTGGTTGCCTGCGGTTCGCCGGAAATATTGCCGCTTGTCATGACAACGGGCCGGTCGACATATTCCAGCATCAGATGGTGCATCGGCGTGTACGGCAGCATGAAGCCGAGGCGATCGAGGCCTGGCGCAATGGCTTCGGGCAGTCGCACCAGATCGTTCCGTAAAAGGACAATCGGGGCTGGAGCGCTGGTCAGGAGCGCGGCCTCCGCTTCGGAGACGGCGCAATATTTCCTGATCATGCCAAGGTCGCGGGCCATGAGGGCGAAAGCCTTGCCGACGCGACCCTTGCGCGCCCGCAGCCGTTCTACAGCGGCCGCGTTGGTCGCGTCGCAAGCGAGATGGAAGCCGCCTATGCCCTTGACAGCGAGGATGTGGCCGCTGACCAGCAGCCGCCCTGCGGCGTCCATTTCATCCCTTGCAGCGAACGTTTCGGAGGAAACGGGTCCGGCACATGGCTTCTCGATCCATGCATGCGGTCCGCAGGCCGGGCAGGCGACAGGCTGGGCGTGGAAGCGGCGGTCGGTCGGATCTGCGTATTCGTCCGCGCAATGCCCGCACATAGCGAAGGCGGCCATCGTCGTCTTCGTCCGGTCGTAGGGCGCCCCCTCCACGATCGAGAAACGCGGCCCGCAATTGGTGCAATTGGCGAACGGATACCGATAGCGGCGATCTGCGGCGTCGCGGACTTCCGCCAGGCAATCGGGGCAGGTCGCGGCATCGGGCGTCACGCTGGCGCGCATGGTGCCGGATGCGGACGATGCAATTTCGAACCGTGCCGGCGCCGGATCGGCAATCGGCAGCCGTTCCAGTGCTTCAATTCGCGCGAGCTTCGGAAGTTCCATTCGGAGACGGCCTTCGAAGTCGCGGCGAGCGTCGCCCCAGAGGCGGATCTCCACGCCTTCGCTTGTGTTTCGGACGTCGCCGGTGAGCCCCATCTCCGTCGCAATGCGCCAGACGGTGGGGCGGAAGCCGACACCCTGCACCTGGCCGCGAATGATGAGCCGTTCGCCAATCATGCCGCAGCGCTCCACCGTCCGCCGATGCGATATTGCAGGCCCCGGAATGCCGCCCGCGCAATCTTCCGGAAGGCGCGGCAACTGGTCCCTCTGCGGTTTGTGCCGGCTTCCACGATTGTTCTCAGTAGCGATGCTTCAGCGAAATCACCTTGGTGATGAGCCTGGCGTCTTCACGGTTGATCCGGAGTTCCTTGATCAGCTGCTCGAGGAAGTCGGCCTCGGCCTGAACGATCACGCCATCGGCGAGCGAGATATCGAGACAGTGCGCGAATACGGATAGGCGCATGTCCGTCGGAAGGGTCTCGCAGGCCTCCGAAAGCCATTCGGGTCGATCGGCCCGCCGCTTGAGCACCACATTGTTGGCGTGGGCGAGCTCGTTCTCGTCGAGATTTTTCAGGGTCCTGGACCGATGGGCCAGTGCCCGGATTTCCTCGAGCTCCTGCTGCGCGACCCTGCCGTCGGCAAACGCTGCCGAAAGAATGAGGCAGAGGAAGGCCTCGGGTATTGTCCAGTCGCTCTTGTGATCGGGAAACTGCGTCACAAGCTCCTTGAGGCTGAAGGATGCCGGCTTTTCCTCGACGGTCATCAGGTGGAAGAGCGTTTGCGAGTTTTCTGCTGGATCGCTCATGGGCTGTCACTCCTGGTCAGGGGTATCCGTTCGGAATCTACATCAATCGGGGCGGGGGCTTTGCGGGATCGGTGGCCATGCTTCGACGTCCGCTTTCAGAGTTTCGAGCGCATCGCGACGGTCGCGAAGTTTCGACACGACATCGTCAAGCCATTCGACGTCCGGCGGCAATTTCCGCAGACGTGCGGGGGCATTTGCGCGGCTGGGCTCAGCGAGCAGGTCGGCGATATCATTTTCCAGAGCCTTGCCCTGCTTCTGCAGCGCCATGATGCTCTGATAGTCGGCATAGCTGTCGATGGTCGCCTGTTGCGCCGTGATCTTGGTTTCGAGCCCGGCGATCTGCTCATCGCGGGCTTTCAGGTCCTTGGCCTGTGCGGCGATCTTGTCGCCGGCATCCTTCAGTTGGGTCTGCATCTGGCCGTAGGCGAAAACGGCGCCAGCGATGCCCGCGACCAGGATCCCCGACAGGAAAATAGCCGTGATCAACATGCGGGCCTGCCCGCTTCGGGCCTGACGCACCTGTTGGGACAGGGCCATCATGTCGCTTTCCGTGGGCACGGGCGTGAACACCTGCATGTCCCTGGTGCCGTCTGTCCGGTCGATCGGAGGTGTCATCGTGGGCTTCCCTGTTTAGCCGCTCCGGTACCTCGCCGCCTTGTGTCTGGCACGGTACCCGAGATTGTTAGCGAGCGGAGCATTTCAGAACTCCGTAGTGCCCGAAGAAGGCGTTCAGGTCGTCCCAGGTTGAGTCTCCGGGAGACACCGAAATCTCGCGCCGGCAACGGCGAACGACCGTCTGGGCTTCATCCAGCGTTGTTGCCATATCGACATCACGGCCAAGGTCGTCGAACCGGACGACCCGGTCAAAATCGGGCGCATCGGGCAGAAGCGCCTGTCCACTGTGGAACGTATCCTCGGCTGAGCGAAGGATACTCCGCCAGCGGGTCTGCGATGCCATGTCATAGGCGCTGACATCCATCAATTGGGCCTGCTTCAGGAGGAACATTCCCCGTAGCAACTGGCCATCCGGGCTCTGGACACTCGGGCAGCGGGATTGTGCCGATCCGTCCTTCACGGCATCGCCGCCGAGCAGGATTGTTGCGAGGCAATCCTGGCGGGTGTACTTCCATGCGCGGATGCCACTGCGGGCGGCCTGCTCGGCGTGGTCGAAGGCGCGCTCCTGCCAGCCCTCTCTGCGCAGGCTCGTTTCTGCGACACTGGCCATATAGTGTGCCTCAGCCCGACGTGTGTCGGTGAGGCCAGGAAGGGCGCGAAGGATGGACGGCAAGGCCTTCTCCAGGTCTCCACGCGCGAAGCGCCGCGCACCGATCTCGTACTCGACGTCGGAACTCAGCGGGCCCTGGGCGGATGCCTGCTCGAGCATGGCGAGCGCGCCGGCCGCATCGCCGGTCTTGTCGAGAACTCGTGCAAGCGAGAGCGTCGCTTCAAGCTTTTGCTGGCCAGTCAGTCCGCCGATGGCAGCCTTATAAGCGGTCACCGATTCCTGGTTGTGTCCGGTGCGCTCCAACGCATCTCCGAGACGCAGGTAGCGAACCGGTGTGGGGCCTATCTCGACCGATTGCTGCAGCGACTGCGTTGCCTGGGTGAGCAGGGCATCGGCTTGCGCATCGTCCCGGGTAAGTTTCGTGAGCGCGAGCTGGCTGGTACCCAGTTGTTCGAGGTCATTTGCCTTGGCGCTGGGGTCGGCGGGCTGCGCATCGAGGTCCACGGCCTTCTGGTAGGCCGAAATTGCGTCGGCAAGGTGGGTCCTTGCATTCGAGGAATCAAAATCGGCCAGCATCTGGTAGACATCGCCCATGCCCCGATAGGAGGGCAGTCGGAACCGGCCGACGTCCAGCGCATCGCGGTAGTCGGTCAGCGCGCCCAGCGCCGTGTCATTCAGCGATGCCAGTTCGGACGCCGAGTGTCCGGAGGACGCCAGCGACTGCCGCGTGCGCTCGGCTCGCTCGAACGAGATTTCAGCCAGCTTGTCGGCGGCCGCGTTCTTGAGCGACGGGCAATCGGAGACAATGCGCTGCAGGTCGTCGACATACTGGAATTCCTGCGCACGGCCGATATCGCTGTTGACGCGCCACCGAAGGTCAAGGATCCGGCAGGTCAGATCGCTCGTGCGGGCATCTTCGTTCTCATCATTCGTTCGTGCGGGCAGATGGAGGGCATTCAGCGTGGTCGATGCCTCGGCGAGGCAGGAATCGGCCGATCCGCAACTGGCCGATGCGCTTGCGGAAAGCCCCCGCAGTGCGCGCGCCCGCTCAAATGCCCGGCGCAGCTTGAAGCGTTCGTTCAGGCTCGACGCGGCGGCATTCGAGGTTGGCCGGATCTGGCCGTCCTGCTGGCTGGCGAGGGATTGGTCGATCATCGTCAGTGCCGTCTGGAAGCATGTGCCTGACACGGCGCACAAGCCAGCCGGCGCAGCGGCCTCGGCCGCTGAATTGTAGGCGCTTGCCGCGTTGAAATAGGCGTTCGCACGCATGATGCCGCTTCGTGACGGATCGCCCGCGGCCGTCTCGCCGGAGCAGGTTTGGGCCATGCGCGCAGCATCCTGCGCCGGGACAGAAATTTCCCTTTGAAAACAGTCATCCAGTCCGGCCCAGACGGGGGCGGTGCCGCCAGTGTTGGTTGCTGGAGCGGAGGCGCAACCGGCAAGCAGCGGCAGAAGAATTCCAGCAAGAGCGCCGGACCGAAGAGCTCTTTTGGGTATGAAGTGCGCCGTCATGTCCTGCCTGCCCGTCATCCCGATATCTGAACATTAACCATTATCGCTTCCGGATGATATTGTGTCGAGACGCAGGCGCTAATTTGGCCGTGCGGTTTCGAGCCTCATCCCCGCAAATCATGAAAAGAGGATAGGTACGGGCCGGACCGGATTGTTGAGATTTGTCAAAGGGCGCGGTCGTGGATGTAGCCGGCGCCCCTGATCTCAGGACACAGGCTCCAGCTTGTGCAGGAATTCGCCGATCGCGCTGACGGCTTCCGGCTCATCCAGGATCGGCGCATGGCCAACCCTGGGAACTGTCACGAATTTCGCATCGGGGTGGCGGCGCCGCATCTTCTGCGCTGTTTTCTCCGACAGGATGTCCGATGTCTCTCCACGGATAATCAGGAGTGGAACGGCCGACATCGCCTTGAACAGGCGCCACATCGCGATGCGGGTCAGGAGGCCGGGGCGGACCTGTCCGACGGTTTGCGTGATCGCAGGATCGTAGTCGAGAACGACGCGCCCATCATCGAGTTCCCTGTAGGTACGCCTTGCGAAAGCCATCCAGTCTTCTGCCGTGTATGTGGGGAACACTTCGGCCTGAACGCGTCCGACGCTGGCCGCTGCAGCGTCCCAGCCACTCAACGGCTCGACCGACCCGACATAGGAGGCGATCCGGTCCAGTCCTCTGGTTTCGAAGACGGGGCCGACATCGTTCAGCACGACGCCACGTACGCGCTCCGGCATGGCTTTCATCATGATCATCGACATCAGGCCGCCCATCGACGTGCCGATCAGCGCAACGCGCTGCAGGCCGAGCGTGTTGAGCAGGGCCAGCATGTCGCCCACATAGGTGGCCGGGGTGTAGTGTTCCGTCACTGGATCGCGATCGGACTTTCCGCGTCCGCGCTGGTCGACGGCGATGAACCGATAACGTCCACCCAGGGCTTCGATCATCGGCTCGAAGTCTTTGTGGTTGCGCGTGAGACCGTGCATGCAGAGCGCAGTCAGCGGCGCATCGAGCGGGCCATAGCAGCGCGCATACAGGCTGAGGCCGTCAGGCGACTTGTAGAAGATTTCGTCAGTCATAAACCAGCTCCCGGTAGGTGTTCCTCAGCTCTCGTTTGAGCAGCTTGCCGTTCGGGTTGCGAGGCAGTTCCTGCACGACTCTGACGTCCGTAAGCCGTTGCTGCTTACCGAGCCTGGAATTGCACCATGTTTGGATTTCGGTAGGGTCCGCATCGTTTCTCAGGACCACAAGTGCGATCGGGGTTTCGCCCCATTTCCGGCTCGCCGCGGCAATGACGGCGGCTTCCGAGACAGCTTCGTGCTTCAGCAGTTCAGCCTCGATGTCCTGAGGATAGATATTCTGACCACCTGACAGGATCATGTCCTTCTTCCGGTCCACGATGTAGAGATAGCCGTCATCGTCTACATAGCCGATGTCTCCCGTCCGCAGCCAGATGCTTCCGTCCGGCGCTGTCCAGCTGGCATCGCGCGTCGCATCTTCGCGCCGCCAGTATCCGGGCATCACGATACGCCCCGTTGCAACGATTTCGCCCGGCGTTCCCGGAGGCGTCTCGTGGTCGGCATCGTCCAGAATGCGGATGTCCGTTCCCAGAAGAGGTTGTCCGACGGACGACAGGCGACCGTCTGCGACTTCCGGGTCGATCGTTGTGATGACGCCCTCGGTCAGGCCGTAGAGCTCGATGATTGCCGGACCGAACCGGGTCAGCAGTTTCTGCTTCAGGCCGGCATGCAGTGGCGATCCGGCCGACATGATGGCCTGGATGGGCGAGGGCGCTGAACGATCAGGATCGACTTCGAGTATCTTCTGGAGTTGAAGCGGAACCATGGACGAGTGCGTGATGCGCTCGTTGTCGCAAAGCTCCCAGAAGCGCGCAGCATCGAAACCCGGTTCAATGATCAGTGTCCCTCCGGCAATGACAGTGCAGAGAATGCTGACCCACGAAATGTTTGAATACAGACCGATGGTGACAAGCGTCCGGGCCGCGCCATGATAGCGGAGCGCAATGGCCAGATCGCCGCCCCAGTTGCGACGGCCCTCCTGGGTATGGACAATGCCTTTTGGCGTACCCGTCGTTCCGGACGAATAGATGATGTTGAGAGGTGTATCCGGATCGATGGTGACGAGCGGTTCCTGGGCGCGCGCGCGGCCCGCCCAGTCCCCGTAGTTCTGCCATCCGGCGCGATTGCCAGTCGTGATTTTCAGCAGGTCTGCACAGGCGTTGCGCGTTGCGGGATGTGCATCGATCCTTTGCGCCTGATCTACGGTGCAGATGATCATCCGTGCATCTGCATTTGCGATCATGCCGGCAATGGCCTCTTCGGTGACCGACAGGTTCAGTGGCACGCTGGTCACCCCGGCCTTGATCAGGCCCAGCAGCGTTTCGAGCATTTCAATGCCGTTCGACATCAGGACGATGACACGGTCACTCTGATGAAGACCGGCATCCAGCGCCGCATTGGCGACACGGTTCAGCCGCTGATTGAAGGTCATCCAATCGAGACGTGCGTCCCCGCACACGACCGCCTCGCGGCTGCGCCGCCATTTTCCATGCAGCCTCAGAATATCAGGCAGCAGGGACCCGGAAATCGTGAATTCATTCAAGTGTCTGCCTCCCGCAGTCCAGCCGTTGTTGGGTGTTCTTGTTGAAATTCAACGGTTGTTGAAATTATGCCGATATGCGGGTTCTGTGCAAGACCTGTCAGGTCGGAATCGCGCACAGCGGACTTGGCCATTGATCACGCCGATATGCGTGACTAGTAAGAGCCCATGTCATTGCCTCAGGAAGAATCCCGCATCGACCGCAGGACAGCCATACTGGACGCGGCGGAGGAGCAGTTCGCCGCGTATGGATACGATGGCGTTACACTGCGGGCGATCGCCAAGAAAGCGGGCGTGGATCTGGCCCTGCCAAACTATTATTTCGGTCCGAAGCGGGACCTGTTCGACGCAGTACTGATGCGTCGGGCCGAAATCCTGAACGCAGCACGGCTGGCTCAGCTGGATGAGTGCATTGCTTCATCGAACGGCACGCCGAGCGTTGAGAATATCATCCGGGCCTTCCTGCGGCCGCTGCTGACGGGTGAACACGTCAGCGAACAGGGCTGGAAGAACTACTACGCGCTGATTGCATATGTGAACAACTCGCCTGAATGGGGCGGCCGGTTGATGACTCAGTTCTTCGACCCCGTGATCCAGAAATTCATCGACGCGCTACGCCTCGCCATGCCCGAGGTGGAGGCGCGGGACATATATTGGGCGTACCATTTTCTTTCCGGGGCGCTGACCTTGACATTCGCCCAGACTGGCCGCCTCGACACGCTGTCGGGCGGGCTTTGCCGGTCGGACGACCTGACGGACGCATTCGAGCACATGGTACGCTTCACGACGGCAGGTTTCGAGACATTCCGCAGCGGGCAAAAGAAAAGGCGGCCACGTTAATGGCCGCCAGTTACAGTCGTTCCGGGAGGAATGTTCTTAGTACTTGAAGTCGACGCCGAAGGTCACGGTTCTTGGCGGACCATAGAAGCCCGTCAGGATGCCTTCCAGACCGAGGGTCGATGCCCCGTTCGGATCCGTCGGCGGATTGAGGAAGTTGTAGCCTGCAACAATGTATTCCTCATCGGTGAGGTTCTTGCCCGTCAGGCTGAATGTCCAGCGTTGGTCTTCTGTCTGCCAGCGGACGCCTGCATCCCACAGCGTGTAGGCAGGCTGGTCAATGGCGCCGGGCACTTCGAACTGGCTCGAGTCTCCGCGATAGGACAGCAGCGTGTTCATCGACAGCGTGCCGGCGTGTCCGCCGAGCGTCAGCGGCCGGTCATAGTTCAGCATGGCCGAAGCGGTCCAGTCAGGCGTGTTCTGGATCACGCGCTGGTTGGCGACATCCTGTCCGGTTGCGTCGACGAATTCGTCATACTTCCCGTCGAGATAGCCGACTGTCCAGGCGAGGCTGAAAAGGTCACCGGAAACAGCGGCGTTTTCGCCGAGAATCGAGCTGCCTTCCCATTCGATACCCTTGATGGTTGCCGCACCGGCGTTGGTCACGATGCCGGTGAAGTCGTCATTGATACCATCGCCGTTCGTGTCGACACCTGCGGAGCCCGGCACCTGAACGTCCTTGTAGTCCATGTAGAACGCTGCGAGGCTTGACTGCAGGCGGCCGTCATATGCGCTGGTTTTCCAGCCGATTTCGTAGGAGTCGACCTCTTCCGGATCGAACTTCATGAACTCGAAGATCTCGTCCGGCGTAATCCGACCATCCTGGTTGAAGTCAGGCGTTGCGCTGGTCTGGCCGCGCGGATCGAAGCCGCCGCCTTTGAAGCCCTGGGCATAGGTCGCATACAGATTGTTGTTTGCGTTCGCCTGATAAGCCAGCGAGATACGCGGGCTGAAGTCATCAAAGCTGGCCTTGCCGTTGAAGTTGGAGGTAACCGCAATCGGAATTGCCGTGCCGCCGAAGTACGACGTGAAGCCTCCGATGAATGTCGTCCGCAGGACCTGGCCGGTGCGGTCGTCTTCCGTGTAGCGGCCGCCGAGGGACAGGGCCCACTTGTCAGTCAGGTCGAACGTGAAGTCGCCGTAGATCGACCAGGTTTCGGTGTTCACGTCACCGAAGGTCTGTGCAGTCAGTCCGGGCAGGCTGATCAGGTTTCCGGTCAGACCCAGCTGAACGTCAAATGCGTTGAGCGAGTCGGCATCAAGGTAGTAAACGCCCACAATACCGTTGAGGCGTTCGCCTGAATACGAGATCTGTGCTTCTTGCGAGAGCTGATTGTTCTTGTACAGAACAGGTGCGTCCACGTCGACGGAGGCAAGGGAGTCGAAGTCGATCGGAGAAGTGGACTCGTCCTCGCGATAAGCAAGGATGTACTTGGCGCCGAAATTGCTGTTCAGCTTCCAGTCGGCGACGAGCGAAGCGCCACCGCCCTCGAAATGCTGGTCGACGATATTCAGGCCGGCTTCGGTATCATACACATCGCCGAGAACGGGGTTGCCGCTGATGCGGGCCGGGATGAGGCGATGACCTTGTTTCGGATCGGAATTATCATCGGTCCAGTCGCCGGTGAAGCGGAGCTGAAAGTCTGGGGAGAGGTCCAGTTCAGCCGACAGGCGTCCGGACAGGACATCCTTGTTGTAGTTCTCCACGCCTTTCAGGGTGAGGTTGTCGCCGTAGCCGTCATGCGTCAGCCATGCAACGCTGCCGCCGACACGGAAGATGTCGGAAACCGGAATACTCGTCGTGACGATGACGTCCTGCTGATTGTAGCTGCCATAGGCGCCGTGGACCTTCAGCTCGAATTCATCCGACAGCGGCCGGGTGACGTACTTCACGGCGCCGCCGATCGTATTACGTCCGTACAGCGTTCCTTGCGGCCCGCGCAGGACTTCGACGCGCTGGACATCGAAAACGTCGAGAATCGCACCCTGAGGACGGTTCAGGTAGACATCGTCGACATAGATGCCGACGCCGGCCTCGAAGCCGACGAGCGGGTCCTGCTGTCCGACGCCGCGGATGAAGGCGGACAGCGTATTATTGGTTGCGCGCGATGCTTCCAGTGTCACGTTCGGAGACAATTTGGCCACTTCGTCCAGCGTCACAACACCGGCGCTGGCAAGTTCTTCACCATCGAATGCAGAGACCGACAGCGGCACCTCCAGGAGGCTTTCCTCGCGGCGCTGAGCCGTCACGACGATCGGGCCGTAGCGTTTTTCGCTATTCTTTGCCGTTTCTTCCTTATTCGCGGTGTCTTCGTCCGAAGTCTGCGCCATTGCAGGCAGCACTGGCGTCAATGATGTTGCCGCAAGCGCAAGCAACATGAATTTCGTCTGGCTATTCATCCGGTTTTCCTCCCATGCCGAACGGCTATTTATTCAACAGTTGTTGAAAATTGCCTTCGGGGATTCTGGCTGTCAATGGGAAAGCCGTTCGAATGCGTGAAGAAAAATTGTCGTGTTGCGGATGAACACCAGTGCGGCGAGGGCTCTCGACGCCCGGAAATGCGGGCGTTACCGTTAAAATGACAGAAGCGGAGGCAGGCGATTTGGCACGAAAAGCTGGGGCGAAGACTGAAGCAACATCGGCACGGGTAGGGGCGCTGAGAGTCGCTCGTGAACTGGCCCGGTCGATCGAGCGTGGAGAATACGCGCCTGGTCAGAGGCTCAAGGAGCAGGAGCTGGCCGACCGTTTCGGCCTGAGCCGTGCGCCGATCAGGGAAGCGCTGCGCCTTCTCGAGAGCCAGGGAATCGCTGTCATCGAAGAGATGCGCGGCGCCCGCGTCGTGCGTCCCGATGAGGCGGGCTTCCATGAATTGTGGTTGCTGCGCGCTGCTGTTTCCGGCGTTGTCGCCGAGTTGGCGGCAACCAATGATGCGCCCGAGGCCCGGCAGAAGAAGGCGCAGTTCGTTGAGCAGACCCGAAGGCTGGCAAATCTTGCGCGGGAAGGGGCGGAAGCGACTGTCATTTATGAGGGCCTCAGGGCGAATACGCGCATGCTCGGCGAGATTACGCTCTCAACGCGGGCGCAGACCATGCTGCTTGGCCTCGGTGCGGGACGGGAAGCGTTCCAGATGTATGCCATTCAGACAGAAGCCCGCCGGGTACAAGCCACTGAAACCTGGGTTCGCCTTGCCGAGGCAATCGAGGCGGGCGACGGGGCGGGAGCCGCTCATGTGATGCAGATGCTGTTCCGTAACTCCATGGAGTTCATCACGCATGAGCAGGCTGGCCAGATGGCCTCAGGCGAGCCGAAGAAGCGTTGAGCGCACCGCGTCAAGGACAGGCGCAACGAGTTCGGGCCCGGTCTTATCAATCGTGTCGTTGGGGGCGTGATGGAATCGGTGGGCGCCGAGCATGCCGATCACGCTCGGAAAGCCTGCCGACAGGATTTCGCCAAGCTCGCCCGCTGCAGAAGCCTGCGCCGGATACGGCACTTCCAGACCGGGCAGGCCGGCAAATGTTTCCTGCAGGGTCGGGACCAGAGGGGCGCTGGCGATCAGGAAGCGCTGGGGATCCGAGCTCTTGAGCGGTAGCAGGCGCGTCCCCAGCTCGTGTTGGTCCCGTGCCGCAAATCCTGCCCCCAGGTGGAGCCAGAGCTTCGCTTCGTCAGGCGGCGGAGCAGCCTCGGAAACGAAATGGTGGCTGCCCAGATTGTCGTATTCATGGCCGCTATTGGCGACGAAGGTGAGTGCATGATCCGCAAGCGCTAACGGCAGCCATTTCGCCAGCGCACAGAAGACAGCAATGCCGGGACCGCGCTCGCCCATGCAGGGGCCCCAGCCGGACCGCGGCGTCGAAATCACGATGCGTGGACCCGGACGATTGATCTCGCCGATCAGGTTGAAGGCCGGCCGGTTCCCGCAAGCTCCGTCCGTGATGAGGGTCGCCTGCGCGCCCGACCGGGCGATCTCGTAGAACGGCTCAGCATCCCGTGGGCCGATGACCGCCATGGGTTGGGGCCATGCAGGCCCGTTCGGGTCTGCGTTAAGGGCGATGCGCTCGTGCGACGGGCCGTTGGTGACGAGGACAATCGCTGCGGCGCCGGCTTCGGAGAGGGGCTGTATCGCTGCCTTCAGTGCCGGATGCGCGAGTTGGGAATAGCGGGCTGGAGGGAGGGACATCAGGACGATTGCGCCCGATGCATCCGGAACATCTCCAGGCGCCCTCCAGACACGGAGTGGGCCGTTGACTCCATCGGGCCCGGTCGGAACGACGACGCCTTGTGCGAACACCGGCGCTTCAGCTTCGCCCGCACGAAGAAGGGCAGTCGTCTGTTCGAAGAACGGCGTCATGAAGGGCTGGCGCTTCGTGGCAAATCCTTGCTGTGCAAGATGCGACTCCAGCCATTCACCGCACGCGATGTCGCCAGGCCCGCCAGCTCTCAGGTCCTCGAACCCGGCCAGCCTTTCCAATGAATCCGCCAGGGCCTGCATGTCGTCGGCACCAGTCGTTGAGGCGGGCAACGGCCTTCCGGCGCCCGGCTCAGTCAACGAACTTGCGCAGCCCGCAGCCATGGCCGTTCCTGTGACGGCAATAACACCGCGTCTTGTCATTCCGGTCATCGGTCACGCCCGCCGTTGGTGCAATGTCGAGGCCTTACCTATGCGCCGGCCGGAAACGGCTGTCACGACCCCGGGGAGGAAACGCCGAGTCTGGGGCCAGACAGGTTACCGGGTCAGAACCGCTTCGAGACTTCGACACCCCATGCGCGCGGGTCGCCCATATAGGCCTGCAGGGAACCGGACTGCAGCACTGAGTTGAAGACAACAACCTTGTACCGCTCATCCGTGATGTTCGTGCTCCAGAGGGATATGTCTGCGTCCTGCTGTGCGAAGCGAAGGCCCATGCGGCCGTCGACAAGCGTGTATCCGTCCTGCCGTTTCAGAGGGTCGAGGTCGCCTCCTGTGACGACGCCGGATTGGTACCGGCCATTCGAGGAAAGGAAGAATGTCACGTTGTCGTTCACCGGGCGCTCGTACGACCCGCCGAGCTGCACGGTCCATTTCGGTGCCGAATTGAGCTGGCGCCCGGCAAGTGTGGTGTCGGAAATGTCGCTCGCATACTGCGTATCCGCAAAGGTGGACGACGCGTTGATGTCCAGTCCTTCGATGGGGCGGAAGCGGGTTTCAAGTTCGACGCCCTGTGACACAACCTCCCCCTGGTTGGAGAGCAGGGTTTCGGTGCCTGTAAAGACGTTGCGCTGATAGTCTGTAAATTTGAGCCGGAAGGCTGTCAGGTTCACCAGTACACTGTCATCCAGCCACTGCGTCTTCACACCGGCTTCGTAATTGTCCGATTTCTCAGGGAGGAATGTCTGACTAGAGAGTGTGCCGGCAGTCCGGTTGAGGTTGATCCCGCCGGCCTTGTAACCCTTGCTGTAGGAAACATAGCCCATGACATCGGGCGTGAACTGGTAGGACAGGGAGGTCGTGTAGGTTGTGGCGTTGTCCTTGAAGCTCGTCTTGTAATCCGGCACTGCGCAGAATATCCGCAGAGCTGCCGGCACCAGGGGGGACGAACAGGAGGCGGCTTCCTGAACGATGAACTCGCCGCCGCCATCCTTGTCTTCCTCAAGATAGCGAAGGCCGACCGTGGCCTTGAGCTTGTCGGTCAGGTTGATCGTGTTGTGCGTGAAAATAGACCAGCCATTGCCGTCCTGGTAGAAGCGGCGAAGCAGGTCGCCATCGCCGGCCTGGTACAGGCTTGCGACGGGGCGCGGAAAGAAGCCGCCGATGAAACGTCCGAGATCGGCGCCCATCACCTGGGTTTGCGGATTGTTGAAGCTGGTATTGAAAAGGTACGCACCGCCCAGCCAGTCGAGTCGGCCGTTGGTGCCCTGCAACGTCGCTTCCAGCGTATCGAGCCTGTCCTTGGTCCGTTCGTTGAACTGATTGGCCAGATCGAGGTCCGTTCCGTCGACATCCGTGTTGCGCGTCGCAAGAAACGACCGCGTACTCGCGATGACTTTCAGAGTCGCGAAGTCGAGATTCCAGTTCAGGTGACCGGAAACGCCGAACTCTTTCGCATCGGACTGAGGCGGAGAGGTCATCGCGACTTTGAAGTCATCTTCCTGGGTGGGGTCGAAGACCGTTCCGCCGAGGCTCGCGATAAGCGGCGCCCGCACACCGTTTCGCACGTACGGTGCGGCGCAGCACGTTTCATCCTTCTCGATATAGTCGACGATCATGCGAAGCGAGACATCGTCATTCGGTTTGGCCAACAGCTGGCCGCGGATGCTGTAGCGATCCCGGTCGTTGTACCGGGCTCCGGTATTGACGTCCTTGACGAAACCGTCGCGCTTGTTGGTCACCGCCGAGAGCCGGAATGCCAGCTTGTCCGCAATGATCGGGCCGGTCACCACGCCCATGAGTCGCTGCTGGCCGTTGTCGCCGATACCTGCAAGCACCCGGCCACCCCACTCGAACTCCGGCTCGTTCGTCGTGATGACGATCGCACCGGCGGAGGTATTCTTGCCGAACAGCGTACCCTGAGGTCCGCGCAGCACTTCCACCTGCTTCACATCCAGTAGGTCGTTCAGCACAAGGCCGGGGCGCGAGCGATACACACCGTCCACAAAGGCACCCACGGCGCCTTCGAGCCCGGGGTTTTGCCCGGCTGTACCGACGCCGCGGATGCGAATTACGCCGCCGGTCGTTTCGGAATTCGAAACGGTGACGACGAGGGAGGAAGCGAGTTGCTGGAGGCTGTTGGTGTCGCGAATAAGCGAGTCTTCGATTTGGGAATCGCTGAGGGCGGTGACCGCGACGGGGACCTTCTGGGCGTCTTCGTCACGGCGGGTCGCGGTAACGATCACCGTGTCTGCCCGCAATTCACCGATATTGCCGCTTGATTCATCTTCCGCGGATGCCGGGCCATATCCCATTGCGAACGCCGCTACAGCGGCTGTCCCTGTCAGCAGCAGAGTCCGTCTTTCCTTCGGGCCAAACATGAATTCCTCCCTTTCGGCATCGCATTTGCGGCTTGTGCTCTTGAAATTGTCGACAATTTGGCGCAGCCTTATGCCAATCGTCAAGTGGTCATCGATCGAAGGCGGACGATTTTCAGGAACAAGGAAGCGGAGACAGTGATGAGGCGTCGGGAATTTCTCGGAGGTTCCGGAGTGGCCCTGGTACTCGCAGCAAGTGGGTGCACCAGCCGCGCTCTGCCGGATTCGAAGGAGAACGAGATGGATGGCAGCCTGATCGAAAAGGCTTTCCTGTATGGATATGGGCCGTACGAGTTTTCAAAGACGGCCGGTGCCGCCCTCGCGCGAGGACGCGCGCAGAACACACTGGGTCACCGCACGGCCATGTCCGGACCGAAGAACCGGTCAGTGACGGCGCCGAACATTGATACGCTCTATTCCAGTGCTTTCCTCGAACTGTCAGGCGGCCCCATGGAGGTGCTGACGCCGGAAGCGCCGGACCGGTATCATTGTGTGACGTTCATGAATACGTTTACGGACAATTTCGGCATTCTGGGCACGCGTACGACGGGAGGCCACAGAGTTCGGGCCTGGGTTGTCGGTCCGGATTGGCAGGGCCATATGCCGGACGACGTCAGGCTGATACGCTCCGACACGAACGACGTCTGGATGCTGGGGCGAACACTTGTGGATGGGCCGGAAGATCTCGATGCGGCGCGCGCCGTCCAGGCGCAGTTCGAGCTGCACCCGGTCGAAGGGCGCGGCCCGGCGCGGCCGCTCCTGGCGCAGGCAGCGCCGGTCCCGACTGCTCCGATGTTCCTGGCCGCCGTCAACGAACTGCTGGGACGCTCTCCTGTCGATGTCGGACAGGCGAGGCGCGCTGTCCAATTCGCGCAAGCAGGAATACTGCCTGGAGACATGAAGGTCTGGGACCATCTGTCCGACCAGCTGAAAGCCAGCTGGTCGGATGGGCTTCCGAAATTCCTCGACGATCTGAAGTCCAACTCGGGCATACTGCTGCCCACCGAGACCGGCTGGCGCGCTGCTCCTCCGGAAGCCGGCGATTTCGGAGAAAACGATGCCCTGCGTGCGGGCGTCGCGCTGTGGGGGCTTGCCGCACTACCGGCGAAGGAAGCGGGATATTTCCGGGCCACCGAGGACTCCTCCGGCGCGCCGCTCGATGGAACCAAAGCCTACCAGTTCCTCCTGCCTCCTGAGGGCGTGCCAGCCGATGCGTTCTGGTCGATCACCATGTATTCGGAGGAACCGGATGGACGATACTTCCTCGTCGAAAACCCGATCGACCGATATGCGATCACGGACCGCACAAAGGGACTGACATGGAACAAGGATGGCTCGTTGAAGATCTCCATTCAATCGGAGCAACCTGCTGATCCGTCCGCAGCTGCGAACTGGCTACCGACGCCGCCCGGCCGCTTCATGGTGTCCTTCAGGGCTTACCTGCCACGAAAAGAAATCCTGGAAGGGGACTGGTCGCCCCCACCGCTCATGCCAGTGGATCCGGGCTGAGACGTCATTCGCGTGGAAACGCGGCCGGGACCGGAGTATCTTCCCGCTGAGACAAGGGCCGCGCAGCAATGAGACTTGCAATGCATTCAGAGGTGGCGAAGATGACACGCAGGCAGGTTGTGGCAGGTGTCGCTGCGGCGGCGGGTCTGGCCGGATGTGCCTCGGGCGACCGCGCCTACCGGCCGGCAGAGGGACTGATGACCTATTCGGAGTCGGTCCATACGGGTCTTGCCGATTCCGAAGGACGAAACTTTGTCAGCATTCGCCTCTGCCAGTATCCAGATGACCAGGTTGCCTGGATATGGGTGGCCGCACTTCTTGACGGTGAGTTCTGGCAGTTTGCAGACAATTCAATCGCCTGGCCTGGAGCATCATCTTTCGATCCGGATGCGACGCATGCAGACTATATCGCGGATGCCGGACATACCACGGTCCGGTTTTCGCGGGACGGATTGGTGCAGCATCCACAAGCCTGTGGCGCAGAGTTTGCTTCAGAAAAGTCCGGAGGTGCTTCGCTTGAAGTGTCGTTCAACCCTGCCAGCCAGTTCGTGGGACTGATCCCCGGTCGTGCGGAAGTGTTCGGCACAGCCAGTGCAAAAGCCGTTGTCAGGGGGCGGGAAGTGAACTTTGCCGGACCGGCACAATGGCATGAGCAACAACAGACCGATCCGCGATTTGTCGTTCCGTTCGTTTATGCCTCACTATGGGGAGAAGGGAATTACTCGACATTGCTCGAGACGCCACAAGGGTCGGGCGGGTACATTATCCACGACAATGCCGTGACACCGATCACACGAGCGGAATTCAGCCAGCCGGCAGCCTCCCGGCAGGCCGGAATCACCACAAAGGACGGCGCAACGTCGGACATCCAAATCGAGGAAATGAATCACTATTTCCTCGATATATATGGCAAGCCGTGGCGTGGCGCGTTCGTGAAGAGCCGCGTCATGGATGTTCCGGTGTGCGGCATCGCCAATACCTGGCTTATGTAAGCCCGCCTCTATTGAACGAGGATTGAGCTTAGCCCTTCGCCTTCCGGGTCGACGACGTGGACTGCGCAGGCAATGCACGGATCGAAACTGTGAACGGTCCGCTGGATTTCGAGTGGCTGTTTCGGGTCGAACAGCGTGTGCCGGTCCATGAGTGCTGCCTCATACGGGCCGATCCCGCCCTTTGCGTCGCGCGGGCCGGCATTCCACGTGCTGGGAACGACCGCCTGGTAGTTGTCGATCTTGCCGTTCTTGATCACGATCCAGTGGGCGAGGGCACCTCTCGGTGCTTCCATGAAGCCGACGCCCTTGGCCTCCTTGGGCCAGGTGGAGGGATCCCATTTCTCCGGGTTGTGCACGGAGACGTCGCCGCCCTTGATGTTACCGATGAGCGTATCGAGCCAGCCTTCCATCTGGTCGACAACGATCTTCGATTCGAGGGTTCGGGCTGCTGTACGCCCGAGAGTCGAGAACATGGCCTCGATCGGAAGATCCAACTGTTTCAGAGCATAGTTGGCGAGGTCCCGCGTCGGCTCGTGGCCCGAAGCGTATAGCATGAGCACGCGGGAGAGAGGGCCGACTTCGACCGGATTGCCGCGCCAACGGGGGGACTTCAGCCAAGAGTATCCCTTGTCGACGTCGAGCTGCTGGTAAGGAGGTTCGGGTCCGTCATAGTGCAGGGCCGTTTCGCCGGCATAGGGGTGCAGGCCCTTGTCCTTGCCGTCCTCGTAATCATACCAGGAGTGCGCGACGAATTCCTCGACCTGTTCGGGATCGTTCAGATCGACGGGTTCGATATGGCTCAGGTCGCGGTTCAGGATGACGCCCGAGGGAATGAGCCAGGAAGACGGATCGTCCATGCCCTTGGCCGGGAAGTCCCCGAACGTCATGAAGTTGCCGACGCCCTCGCCCCGCGCAAACCAGTCCTTATAGAAGCTGGCGATGGCGAGCGTATCGGGAATGTACACATCCCGCACGAAGGCCTGCATGGAATGGATGATGGACCTCATTTCTTCCAGGCTGATGATATTGATCGTCGTTGCCGCCGAGCCAGTTGCGCCGGGCGCCGCGCTGATCGGGCTCGGGGAGCCGCCGACAAGGAAATTCGGGTGCGGGTTCTTGCCGCCGAACATGGCGTGCAGTTTGACGACGTCGCGTTGCCATGCGAGCGCCTCGAGATAGTGAGCGACCGCCATCAGGTTTGCTTCTGGCGGGAGCTTGTAGTCCGGATGCCCCCAGAAACCGTTGGCGAAGATGCCGAGCTGGCCCGCCTCGACAAACTGGCGAAGGCGTTTCTGCGTGTCGGCGAAATAACCGGGGCTGGACTTCGCATATCCCGAAATCGACTGCGCAAGCGCGGAGGTCTGGGCCGGGTCCGCATTCAAAGCTGAAACCACATCGACCCAGTCGAGCGCGTGCAGGTGATAGAAATGCATCACATGGTCGTGCACATATTGCGCAGCGATCATCAGGTTGCGGATCAACTGCGCATTCGCTGGGATAGGATAGTCCAGCGCGTTCTCCACTGCCCGGACTGATGCAATTCCGTGAACCAGCGTGCAGACACCGCAGATGCGTTGCGCGAACGCCCAGGCTTCACGTGGATCCCTGTCTCTCAGGATGATTTCGATGCCACGCACCATCGTGCCGGAGCTGTAGGCCTGCGTAATGCCGCCGTTCGCATTCGTTTCGGCTTCAATGCGCAGGTGCCCTTCAATTCGGGTAATCGGATCAACGACAATGCGGTCGGCCATCGCTCTTTATTCCTGTTCAATCAGATGATCGGCGAGCAGCTCAATCAGGCTGTCGCGCTTGTGGTCCCAATGGAAGTGCTCGGCACTTTCATCCATGGTCAGGCGGCAGTTGGCGCAGGACGAGATCAGGGTTTCGGCGCCTGTCTTCTCAACCTGGTCCATCTTGATCTGGAAGACCTTGTGCCTGAGGCCGGCCGCGCGCTCCATCGCCTGAACGCCGCCACCACCGCCGCAACACCAGTTGCGATTTCCGGTCGGGGTCATTTCGCGGAAGTCCGTTGCGAACCCGTCGAGCAGGTAGCGAGCCTCCTCGGTCGCGCCGCCGCGCCGCGAAACCTGACAGGGATCGTGATAGGTGATTGATCCGTCGAAGCTCTTGAACTTCAGCTTTCCCTGGCGCTTCATTTCGGCAAGGAATTCCGTGATGTGCAGCACCTGGAAGGGAAGGGGGCGGCCAACGATATTGGCCGCAGACCAGCGCATGACGCCGAAAGCATGGCCGCACTCCGGAATAACGACTGTCTTGGCGCCGACTTTTTCAGCCGCATGAACGATGCGCTCGATCATCGTCTTCGCAATGTCGCCGCGGCCCGAGAGGTAGCCGAAATTTGTGGACTCATATCCTTCGGAGCTGAATGTCCAGTCGACCCCGGTCGCGTTCATCAGCTTCGCCATGCCGACAATGGACTGTGGATACTTCATCATTTCGATGGATGACACGGTGAGCAGGACCTCGGCATGATCCTTGTCCAGCGGGATGTCGATCTCATTGTCGTCGGCGAGCCATTCGATGCGGTCTTCCAGCGCTTCCTCGGTAAGGCCAAGCGGGCTGCCGCGATCACGCGAGTTTTCTGCCGCCGCGCGCAGGTCCGGTGGGCCAAGTCCCACTTTCGCAAACGCCTGCCGGGTCGCCGCGACGATCGACGAAATATCGATCGCCATCGGACAGACAATCGTGCAGCGTCCGCACATCGTGCAGCTGTCGAAGATCAGTTCTTCCCAGTGGGCAAGGTCATTGCGCGACACGTCGGGTGCAAGGCCGAGCCAGCCGAGCGGCGAGACGGAGCGCTTGTGCGCCTTGGCAATCGGGAACAGCTTGTAGGCCGGCGTATGCTTAGGGTCGCCGCTGGCGTGATAAAAGTGGCAGGCTTCCGCGCACTGCCCACAGCGCACACAGGCTTCCGCATAGGTGGCGATACTTCCGCCAACCTGGGACAGGAGCTTGTGAGCCGCCTTTTTGACTTCCGCATCCGAGAGCTCGGCCGCAGTCTTGGTAACCGTCTGGTCAGTCGCGCTGCCGGTCATAGTTGCGCTCCGCGATGGTTGAGATAGGCGCCCGTCCGCGCCCGGGAAATGAAGACGATGAAAGCGTGCATGAGCTTGCCGAACGGCAGCCAGATGAGCAGCACGACGAAGGACAGGATGTGAACGGCCAGCGCCGTGTTGTAGGGCTGTATCAGGCGGCCGACCAGCATGTATCCGGTGATCAGCGGGGCGATGGTGACGGCCCAGCTGATATAGTCATCGAGTGTGGAAATCAGGCGCAGGACAGGGCTGGTCAACCGTTTGACCAGCGCTGCGATGAGCGACGCGATGGTCACGCCGCCCGCGATGTGGATCACAAAGTTCGGCAGCGACGGCCAGGCCGTCCCGAAGATGCTCTTGATCAGCTGGATGTGCGGCGCAAACCCGAACACGATCACGGCAAGTCCAAGGTGAAACACATAGCCGTTTATGGTGGTGAACATATTGGACCCGGTTGGGTGAATCTCCGGCCACATCCGGCGGAAGACCTCCCGCCCGCCGGCGATCGGACTGGGCAGCGCTCCTTTTCGGGCGGGCGTCAGGTCGCGCGCTTGTGGCGTGAACAGGAGGATCGCGAGACGCCACGTGACGCCGAAGCAGAACACGCCGATCGCAAATTGCAGCGCTGGGCCGCGGGCAAAGGAGAGAAGGTCCATGGCTACGTTTCCTTCGAATATTGCTTCTTGCGGTTGGCGGCGATCAGGGCTGCGCCCGCACCGAGTGCGACGCCGGCTGCAGCGGTCGCGCCTGCGACCGTCCCGATACTGCTCGTGCGCGAGGGAAGCGACTTGTAGAAACCGCCCTGATCCCAGAAGTTCGGCGATCCGCAGGCAAAGCATGTATGCCCGGACTGGATCGGGAAGGATGTCCCGCCGTTCCACTTGGTCGTCGCGCAAGTGTTGTACGCGATCGGGCCCTTGCACCCGACTTCGTAGAGGCACCAGCCCTTGCGCGCGCCTTCATCGTCGAAGCTCTTGGCGAACAGGCCGCGCTCATAGAAGGACCGCCGATAGCAGCGGTCGTGAATGGACTCGCCAAAGAAGGCGAGTGGCCGGTGCTTGTCGTCGAGTTCGGGCAGCGACCCGAAGGCAAGGATATGCGCGATCGTTCCGGTCATCGCCTCCGGTACGGGCGGGCAACCCGGAATGTTGATCAGGGGTTTGTTGCCAACGAGCTCCGAAATCGCCACGGCGCCGGTCGGATTGGGCTTGGCATAGGGCAGGCCGCCGAAAGCGGCGCATGTCCCGACTGCCACAACGGCAAACGCGTTCTCGATTGTTGAGGCGAGGATGTCGACATTGGTGTGCCCGGCGATCATCGAATAGACGCCGCCATCCTTTGTCGGGACCGAACCATCGACAACGACGATATACTTGCCCTTGTTCTCCTCCATCGACTGTTCACGCGCGAGTTCGGCCGCCTCGCCGGAAGCCGCCTGCAGCGTGTGGTGGTAGTCGAGCGAAATGAAATCGAAGATCAGGTCTTCGAGGGTAGGGCTGTACGAACGCGTGAAGGACTCTGTACAGCCGGTACATTCCTGAAAAGACAACCAGATGACAGCTTGCCTTCGCGCTGCGGCGAGACCCTGCGCCATGGCCGGGGCCATTTTGGGTGACAATGCCATTGTCGAGGCCAGATAAGCGCAATATTTGCCGAATGCGCGCCGGGATATCCCGCGGCGACTCATGTGTTCGCCGAGTGTGCGATCTTTGGTCATTCCGCCAATTCCTCCGTGCCCGTTTCACCTGCCTCGTCGAGATGCTCTCTCAGACGCGTGCGTCCTTCCCTGATGTCATCCGGATGTGACAACAGTATCTCTGGTATCCGCGTCACTTCGATCAGCTCCGCCGCGATCCGGCCATCAGCGCCTTCATGGCGAACCCACCAGACGCCCGCTGTGCCGGTTTCCTCGATCCTGGATGGTCCTGCGACGTCGAGGTCCACCCGGACTTCGCCTTCACCGAGGCCTTCTTTCAGCATGTCGCGGTCAGCGTCCGTCATCGGCAGGCTGTGAAGGTCGATGATCCCAGTTTCTCCGGTTTCGATCAGGGTATCGAGCAACTCAGCGATCTCCCGCAGCACTGCATCGGCCAAGCCTGTAACGAAAGGCGTTGTGTTTTCCGGTGCGCGGCGATCGATGAGGTTGCTCATGAGACCGGCACCTCCATGCGCCACCGGTTCAGAATGTTCCGGACAGCTGCGGCCATTTCCGGAATGGCCCGCGCGACAGCCGGCGTAGGTTCAAGCCCGATCCCGATGTTCTCGGGCTCAACGGCTACAAGCGCGCGTTGTTCCGGACACGCGCCCATCAGCTTTGCGGCCGAGATAAGGTCAGCCAGCGCAACTTCATGCGCTGTGCTTTTGAGGCCCGCCATCTGGCGATCCATCTCTTCGCCCTCAAATGTGCGGACAGTCCCTGCATCCTCGCCGAAACGCGCGGCATCAACCGCGATCAGAGCGCAACAGTCCTCGATTTCAGGCAGGAGGTTCAGGCCGGCTGTCCCGCCATCGCACAGCACGACATCATCCGGAATGTCATTTTCAAGAAGATCGATTACCAGCGGGCCGGCTGCATCATCCGCCAGAAGGCGGTTCCCCAAACCGAGGATCAAAGCAGTACGCACAGCCATGCCGACATGCCTTTTCCCAAACCCATCTCACCGGCAAATCTGCGCGGAGTGCCGCACACACATTCGGTCGCCCATAAGAATATTAGGTAGCAATCATCTGTTACGCTTTGCGTTCGGTCAAGGCGCCGCAGAAAAATGAAATTATACGAGCCGCGCGTCGCGATTCGCTGGTCGACCTTTCATTCTGCGGCGGTTCGCAGCTGACCATTCAGACCTTCGAGCCACTGCACCCATGCGGCGAGGCCCGGCGCGCCCGTCGCAGATGCCCGCAGCACGTCGAGGCGGGGCCGCACTTTGCGTGCGTTCGCAATCAGGGCCTCAACATCGAAGGTCAGGTGCGGCAGCAGGTCCATTTTCGAGACGATCATCGCGTCCGCCGTCGAGAACATCTCGGGATATTTCAACGGCTTGTCTTCGCCTTCCGTCACGCTGGCCAGCACCACGCGGCGGGCTTCGCCGAGATCGAAGCTCGCCGGGCAAACCAGATTGCCGACGTTCTCGATGAACAGGATACCTCCCCTCGGCAGGGCGATGTGATCGATCGCAGTGGCAACCATGTCCGCATCAAGATGGCAGCCTTTGCCGGTGTTGACCTGCAAGGCGGGAACGCCCGTCTCGCGAATCCGGGCGGCATCGTTCGAGGTCTGCTGGTCGCCCTCAATGACCGCAATCGGCACGCGATCCTTGAGGGATTTGATGGTTTCAACGAGAAGCGTCGTCTTGCCCGAACCGGGGCTCGACATGAGATTCACGGCGACCACGCCCTCACGTTCGAGCCGTGCGCGATTGCGGGCGGCGATTTCGTCGTTCCTGGACAGGATCGAGCGTTCGATCTCGATGAGGCGCGACTGGCTCTGCCCGGCAACGTGCACGCCGGCGGCACCTGCTCCGAAATCGAGCGCGCCATCCGGTCCATGACTGTGATCGTGATGGTGATCGTGGTGCTGCCCATGGTGATGCCCGTGGTGATGCGAGTGCCCATGACCGTGATCGTGGTCGTCGCCTTCGATATGGATTTCACCCTCGCCACAGCCGCACACGGTGCACATCTCAACATACCTCCAGGGATTTGATCTTCATTTCTTCGCCGCCGGTGACAACGATCTGGTATGACCCACATTCGGGGCAGGCGTCACCCTTGCGGCTTATCTCGACATTCTTCTGGCAGTCGAAGCAGTAGGCCATTCCAGGCACGGTCAGAATCTCAAGCTCGGCGCCGTCGCAGCATGTCCCCCGCATCGCCGCATCGAATCCAAATGTCAGGGCGTGGGGATCAACACAGGCGAGCGCACCGATCTCCAGTACGACCCGCTCGACCCGGCCGAACCCCCGATGGGTGGCCTCTGTCTCGATGGTTTCGACGATGCTCATGGCCAGCGACATTTCATGCATCGGCCCGCACCTCGCCGGCCGCAATGCTGCACGGCGCGCACGGGTCGAGCGCTGCGACGAGCCAGCGGCCCTGTTCCTCCAGCCGGGCCGGATCGAGGGATCGGGCATAGTGGTCCAGCGGGCCGCCGGGGGCGAAATTCCAGTCCGTCGGCGCGGATGCCTGCCAGGAGGTGACGATGTCTTCTTCCAGCGCGATGACGTGGCGAAGTCGCCCGCGCGCGGTCATTGAGACGCCGATACCGCTTCCTGAAATGCCTGATGGCGTATTCACGGGCGCAGCCGGCCGGATACGGGACACCGCAAGTTCGAGACGGGCGAGCAGCATGCCGGCATGATCGGCCTGCGCCGCAAACCAGTCGCCGAGCCGGACCGGCTCTGTCCTGAATTCCGCCAGGCTGCGCGGCGTTTCTTCGCGCCTATCCCGCACGGGCAGGGCACCGGCATTCCCGATTTCGGAGGCGAGCGCTGGCAGCGGATCGAACACGTGTCCTCCGGAAACCTCATTGGCTGCATCGACCACGCGCGCCGCAACATCGGACAGCCCGTCAAAGCATTCGGCCAAGGCATAGAATGCCTGCGTGGCGGCATCATGATTGAAATCAATTGGCGCGCCGCCAGGGGTCAGCCAGCCACCCGGAAAAATCGCTGCCGCCAAAGCATCACTTGCCTGGCGTGCATTGCGGACCTTCGCGGGCATTTCAGTTTCGCCGATCAGTCCGGGCCAGACGAGTGCCTGACGCCAGATGCACTGCGCCACGGACTCGGCAAGAACAACTGCGCCGCGGGCGGCACCTTGCCCGTCCGGAAGTTTGATGCCGGCCGCGGCCTCTATGGCGCCTAGCCCTGCCGCCGTGTGCGCGCGGGGGCATACCGCGAAGATGAGTCCGGGAATACGGACAACGTCCTGCCAGCGCCGTCCGGATGTAACGCTGAGCGCATTATCCGGCCCCGAAGCGCGGACGGCGCTTCGAACTGAGCCGGGTACACCGTCGAGGACAAGTTCGTAGCTTCGCAGGGCGCCGTGTGTGCTCATGCCTGCGTCACCGGGCTGTGGTGAACTGCTCGGGCCGGACAGCGGGAAAGGGCATCACCCATCTTTTGTTCCTGCAGGGTACAGGCCGGGCGGGATCTCGGGCTTCCGGTCGATCAGGTCCTGGATGAGATGCTCGTAGTCGCGCCCTTCCATTGCGGCTGCGACGGCCTTGGCCGCATTCCCGATCTCTACGGCTTCGGCTTCGGTCAGGGCGCGGATTGCGGATCCAAGATGGACGAGTACATGCTGACCTACCGGAAGTTCGCCGATGAGCGCCAGGCTGACCGTTTGCGATCGTCCGCCGCTTTCGCATACCGCGACAAATCCGTCAGTTCGGACAATGCGCATGGGTACGCCAAGGCACATCTTGCTCGACCTTTCCCGAAGCTCGTGCCTGAGAGAACATCATAATCTTCTGAACCGTCAACACCCGCCCATCGTCGCAGTGGGCGCGATTGCGGCGGAAGCGGCTAGTCGAGGGTGCGGCGATAGCGGAGCAGCGCGATGACCATGACGACTCCCGTAAAGGCGCAAAGCGCCAGCAAGGGCTGCTGTAGCTGACTGAAGCTCGTATCTTTCAGCATCACGCCACGGACGATGCGCAGGAAGTGCGTCAGCGGCAGCATTTCTCCGATCGTCTGGGCCCATTCCGGCATGCCCCGGAACGGGAACATGAACCCGGACAGAAGGATGGACGGCAGGAAGAAGAAGAAGGTGAGCTGCATAGCCTGCATCTGCGACCGGGCAATTGTCGAGAACGTAAAACCAAGCGCAAGGTTGGCAACGACGAAGATGGCCACGCCCAGCAGCAGGAGCCAGAGCGCACCGACGAACGGGACGTCGAAGATAAGGCGGGCCGTGATGAGGATGACGGCGGTTTCAGCCGCGCCAACCGCCACATAGGGCAGGATCTTGCCCAGCATCACTTCGGCCGGCTTCGCAGGCATGGCGAGCAGGTTTTCCAGCGTGCCTTGTTCGGTTTCGCGCGTCATAGCCATCGCCGTGATCATCACCAGCGTCATCGTCAGGATCACGCCCAGCAGGCCGGGGACGACATTGTAGCTGGTCTTGGCTTCCGGATTGTACATCTGGTGGATGACCAGATCGAATGGCGGTCCCTTGTCGGCGAGGCTTGCAAGCGGGCCTTTCAGGTCATGGCGCAGGGCGTAGGTCAGGATCGCCTGCGCGTTGCCGACGGCACCTGACGCCGCGGCGGGATCGGAGGCGTCTGCTTCGATCAGGATCTGAGGATGGTCGCCGCGAACCAGATCGCGCGTAAACCCCGACGGGATTGTGACGACGAATGCCACCTCGCCGCGCGCGAGGAGGTCGCCGGACTTGCGCGGGTCGGACTCCTGCATAACGAAGTCATAATACTCTGAGGACTTCAGTGCGCTCACCAGTGTACGGACGATGGGCGTCTGTTCCTCTACAACCAGTGCTGCCGGCAGATGTTTGGGGTTCAGGTTGATGGCATAGCCGAAGAGAATCAGCTGCATGACCGGAATGCCGAACATCATGGCGAATGTGATCCGGTCGCGCCGCATCTGGACCGCTTCCTTGAGAACGACCGCCCAGATACGCCGCAGGGATGCGAAAGGTCCTCTCATGTGTATTCGCGGGCGTCTTCGCCCGCCTCCGACATGAGAGAGATGAAAGCATCCTCAAGACTCGGCCGGACTTCTTTCCAGGTTACGTCACCGGAAGAGTTCTGGTCGAGGACAGAGCGGATTCGGGCAGCATCGCGCCCGCTGACGTGCAGGGCCGACCCGAAATAGGCGACCGAGTCGAGCCCCGGCTGTCCCTTGAGTGCGTGCGCGAGTTGCCGGACGCCAGCGCCCTCTCCGCGGAAGGTCGCGAGGTGGGATTTTTCGATCACCTCCGGGACCGTGCCTTCGACGATCTTGTGACCATGGGCCAGGTAGACGATACGGTCGCAACGCTCCGCTTCATCCATGTAGTGTGTGGAGACGAGGACCGTCATTCCCGTCAGCGAGAGTTCGTGGATCTCGTCCCAGAAATCCCGCCGGGCCTGCGGATCGACGCCCGCGGTCGGCTCATCCAGCAGGAGGAGCTGCGGCTTGTGCATGGTGACGGCGGCGAGCGCCAGCCTCTGCTTCCAGCCGCCCGACAGGGCGCCGGCAAGCTGGTGCTGACGATGTGCGAGACCGAGCTTTTCCAGTGTTTCGTCCACGGTGCGGCGCATGTGCGGCAGTCCGTAGAGGCGAGAGACGAACTCGATGTTTTCCCGGATGGTCATGTCGGACCAGAAAGAGAACTTCTGGGTCATGTAGCCCGTCTCGGACTTGATCCGGGCAGCTTCGCGCTGGATGTCGTAGCCGAGGCACTGGCCTTCACCCTCGGTGACGCGGAGCAGGCCGCAGATCATCCGGATGGTGGTTGTCTTGCCTGAGCCGTTCGGCCCGAGGAAGCCCCAGACCTCGCCGCGCGGCATCTGGATGTCGACACCGTCGACGGCCGTCTTGGAGCCGAACCGTTTGACCAGTCCGTGGACGTCGATGGCGAGGCCGGCGTCCATCACCATTGCACCTCAACCGGCACGCCGGGGTGCAGGCCGCTGCCCGCCGGAATCTCGGCCTCGACCATGAATACGAGCTTCTGCCGCGACTGCCGCGAATAGATCACCGGAGGGGCAAACTCGGCATCGTGGGCGATGAAGCTGACCCTGGCTTCGACCGGCTGGCTGAGGCCGTCCGCGACGAGGCGGACCGTGTCGCCGTCGGCGAAATGTGTGACCTCGGACTGCGAGACGAAGAAACGTGCCTTGAGTCCGTCGGCAGGCAGCAGGGAGAGAACCGGCGTTCCGGGCGTCACGAATTCGCCCGTGCGGAAGAACACCTCCTCGACCCGCCCGCTGACAGGAGAGGAGACGTTTCGTTCGCTGAGCCGGTACTCAGCCGCCGTCTGGGCAGCTTCGGCGGACCGTGCGGCCTCCTGCGCGGCCTGGCGGGCAGCGCTGCGGGCGGGCAGTTCGGCAACTTTCAGGTCTTCCTCGGCCGCCGTCACCGCGGCCTCGGCGGCATCGAAGGCGGCGATGACGGTGTCTTTCTGCGATTTCGGCGCAAAGCCCTGCTCGACGAGCGGCAGGATGCGGTCGCGATCGCTTTTGGCTTTTTCGAGACCGGCTTTCGCCTCGGCAAGCCGCGCCTCGAGGCGGCGGATCTCGGCCGGGCGAGCGCCGGTGCTCAGATTGTCCGCTTCGGCAGCCGCCTGATTGACCCGCGCGGTTGCCTCAGACACGGCGGCCTGTTCGGCAGTGCTGTCCAGCTTGAAAAGGAACTCACCGGTCTCGACGGTGCTGCCTTCGTCGATGGCTTCCTCAACGATGCGGCCGGATGCCGGGGCAGAGACGTACGTCCATTCGGCCTCGACATAGCCAAGATGAACCTGCGCTTCGTTGCGCGTGCATCCGGCAAGGCCGATGAGGACAAGTGTCGCGACAAGGCTAAGGGGAGCAGTGAGGTTGGTCATGTTGGGTTCCCCGGTTTCAGGGCCTTCAGCATCAGGCGTGCATGTGTCTGGAACAGCGTTTCGAGGTCGACATCGGCCTCGCCGTTGCGATTGAAAACGGCGTGCCACAGGCCGGACAGGACGATCGGGGCAATAATGATCCGGGCCGTAAGTTCCGGATTTTCCACGTCGGCCTCGCCGGCGTCGCTGACGCGCTTCAGCAGCGCCGCGACCATGCCGATCACGCGTTCGATGAGTTCTTTCCGGTAGGCTGCGACCATGGAGGGGAACATGTGGCTGTCGCCGATCAGAACCTTCATCAGGCGGGGAAGTTCCGAATGGCGGATCAGGGCGGGCGCGAATACGCCGATCCCGTTCAGCGCCTCGTCCAGCGTGCGGGCGCCTTCGGCAATCCGTTCGATCTGTTCGAGATTGGGGAAGGCGAGGGATTCCACCAGCGCCTTGAACATCGCTTCCTTGGAGTCGAAGTAGAGATACAGCGTCCCCTTCGACAGGTGCGCACGCCTGGCGATGTCGCTCATGCGCGATGCGGCAAATCCCTTTTCAAAGAACTCGTCGAGCGCAGCCGAAAGGAGCGCCTGCCGGCGCTCGTCTTTCGCTTCGTCAGTTCTCGCTCTCAGCATGGCCGCCGTATGTATATAACTAACCGGTCAGTCAGTAAACTGGAAAAATGCTGATTTGTCAAGGATGGTTTGCCCGGATGCCGCTCCGACGTGCGCGAGGGTCAAAATGGAAGGTGCGGCAGGAAGGCCCCTGCTTCGTGCCGGAGGAACTCTTCGAACTTGAGCGTGGCGTAGCTCGGCGGCTCGGCCATGGGCCGGATCAGGAACCACTGCCGCATGATTGGCAGGCCGGGCAGTTTGAGCGCGACGACGCGTCCGCTCTGGAGTTCGTGGGCGATGGTATGCGCCGAAATCATTGCGATTCCGAGCCCTGCCATGACGCCCTGCTTGATGGTCTCGTTGCTGCCAAGCTCCATGGTCCTGACCGGATAGCCGTCGCCGATCTGGTCGATAAAGCGCTCCGTGAGGATCCGGGTCCCCGAACCAGGCTCCCGGCACAGGAACAGCTGGTCGAGAAGATCCGACTGCCGGACAGGGTCGGCCTGGACCAGGGGGTGATCCGGGGCGGCAATCAGCACATACGGGTGATCGCCCAACGGGATGACTTCCGACGGCGGCTCGCGCGGTGGCCGGCCCATGATTGCAACATCGACAGCACCCTCCGTCAGGGCGCGCCGGGTCTGTTCCCGGTTTCCGATTTTCAGAGAGAATTCAATGCCGGGCATAGCGGTCTGGGCCCGCTTGATGAGACCGGGCGCGAAGTATTTCCCGGTACTCACAACGCCGATTGCCACCTTGCCGGCCTTTCCCTCCTTGAGCGCCGTGACCTGTTCCTCGCACCTCGCAATCGTCTGCTCGATCGCGTGCGCTGCCTTCAGCACGACCTTGCCTTCTTCGGTCAGGCTGGTGTGTCCACCCGGACCGCGGAGGACCAGCTGTCCGCCAATGTGATCCTCCAGTGACCGAAGCTGGATCGAAACAGCAGGAGCCGTCACGTTCAGAGTTTCGGATGCGGCCGCGAGGCTGCCCGCCTGGTCGATGGCTGCGAGCGCCCTCAGTTGTTTCAGTGTGATGGCATCCATACGAGACATAAGAACTTTTTATCATAATCAAAAAATAATTCAATTTTCCTGAATAGCGGCGAATGACACAGTGCCATTGAGGAGCCGGGCATGGTGTCGGGCGGAATTCGGGCGAGCACACCCATGCCGAGATTGGCGGAGTGGCTGGAGAGCAAGTCGGGCATGGCGCCTGAGCTGCAGGCAACGCTTCAATGCGTTGCGGCTGGCGCGGTAAAGCTGGCGCGGCGGATTTCCACGGGCGGACTGATCGAACCCCTCGGGTCTGAGTTGGGAGAGAATACGGGCGGCGACACGCAAAAGGCCCTGGATGTGCTGGCCGATGACTGGTTCATGGCCGCCCTGAGGCCGTCGCCTGTGCGCTGGTACGCGTCGGAAGAGCAGGACGAGGTCGTCGAACTCAATCCCGGCGGAACCATTGCGCTGGCCATCGATCCACTCGACGGCTCGTCCAACATCGACGTCAACGTGTCGATCGGTACGATCTTTTCCATCTTCGAAGCGAAGGCTGGCGCCGATGAAAGCTTCCTTCGGCCCGGTCATGAACAGGTCGCGGCGGGCTATGTCGTGTACGGCCCGCAGACCAGCTTTGTCCTGACGAGCGGGCATGGCGTTCAGATTTTCGTTCTCGACCACCAGGTCGGAGACTTCCGGAAACTGCCTGCGGAGCCGCAGATCCCGACGCTCAACAAGGAATACGCGATCAACGCGTCCAACCGGCGTCACTGGGACAAGGCGGTCCGCGCCTACATCAATGACTGCGATCTTGGTACGGAAGGCCCGCTCGGCCGGGATGCCAACATGCGCTGGGTCGCGTCCCTCGTTGCCGAGACGCACCGCATCCTCATGCGCGGCGGCATTTTCCTGTATCCGGGCGATGCGCGGAAAGGGTATGCGCGCGGCCGGCTGCGCATGGTGTACGAGTGCGCGCCGATCGCCTTCATTGTCGAACAGGCGGGTGGCCGGGCCACCAACGGAACGGACCGGTTGCTTGACCAGGTGCCCGATGCGCTGCATGCGCGCACGCCGTTCGTGTTCGGATCAAGTGAAAACGTGATGCGTGTGGCGTCGTACTACGACCTTCCCGATCACGAAATATCGCCGCTGTTCGGCAAGCGTGGCCTGTTCAGCGGATAAGGGGGGAAGCCGTGAGCCAGAAACATCCAATCATATCGGTCACCGGCTCTTCGGGCGCCGGTACAACGACCGTCAAGCATACGTTCGACCAGATCTTTCGCCGCGAAGGTATACGGACGGTGTCGATCGAGGGCGATGCTTTCCACAAGTACAATCGCGTGGACATGAAAACCGAGCTGGAAAAGCGCCGGGATGCCGGAGACGAGACCTTCAGCCATTTCTCGTTCGAGGCAAATATCCTGGGAGAGCTTGAGCGGGTCTTTCGCGAGTATGGGGAAACAGGAAAAGGACGAACGCGCCACTATGTCCACAATGAGGAGGAGGCGGCGGTTCATGGTGTTCCGCCTGGCCACTTCACGGACTGGAAACCGTTTGAAGATGACACCGACATGCTCTTTTACGAAGGGCTTCATGGTGCTGTCGCAAACGAGCAGGCGAACGTCGCTCAGTATGCGGACCTGAAAATCGGTGTCGTGCCGGTCATCAATCTCGAATGGATCCAGAAGATCCATCGTGACAGGTCGAAGCGCGGCTACACTACGGAAGCGGTGACTGACACGATCCTTCGCCGGATGCACGCCTATGTTCATGTCATCTGCCCGCAGTTCACCGATACGGACATCAACTTCCAGCGGGTTCCGGTTGTCGATACGTCGAACCCGTTCATCGCAAGGTGGATTCCGACACCCGATGAGAGCCTGGTGGTGATCCGGTTCAAGAACCCGAAAGGGATCGATTTTCCTTATCTCACCTCGATGATCCACGATTCCTGGATGAGCCGCGCCAATTCGATTGTTGTGCCGGGCGCGAAGCTCGATCTCGCCATGCAGCTGATCCTGACGCCGCTGATCCTGCGACTGCGGGACCGCTCGCGGATTGCCTGAAGAAAGACGGAGACGATGACCATGCATGAAGCAACGACCGTGTCCGTCAGCGAAGCAGAAATGGCCAATGCCATTCGCGCGCTTGCCATGGACGCCGTACAGGCAGCTAATTCGGGCCACCCCGGCATGCCGATGGGCATGGCCGACGTGGCGACCGTGCTGTTCAATCGCTTCATGAAGATCGATCCGTCCGCACCGGGATGGCCGGACCGGGACCGTTTCGTTCTGTCAGCCGGCCATGGTTCCATGCTGCTGTACAGCATCCATCACCTGCTCGGCTATGCTGACATGGACATGGACCAGCTTCGCCATTTCCGGCAGCTCGGATACCGGACAGCGGGGCATCCCGAATACGGACATGCGGCGGGCATCG
This sequence comes from Hyphomonas sp., assembly GCA_020638455.1. Classification (GTDB taxonomy): domain Bacteria; phylum Pseudomonadota; class Alphaproteobacteria; order Caulobacterales; family Hyphomonadaceae; genus Hyphomonas. Next base: position 201,430 of record JACKIK010000002.1, read on the forward strand.
AAACGACCACCGGTCCGCTCGGGCAAGGGATCGCGACTTCTGTTGGCATGGCGCTCGCCGAGCGCATGATGAAGGCGCGTTTCGGTGGCGAGCTTGTTGACCACTACACCTATGTCATCGCCGGCGATGGTTGCCTGATGGAAGGCATCAGCCACGAAGCGATCGACATGGCGGGGCACATGAAGCTCGGCCGGCTGATCGTGTTCTGGGACGACAATTCCATCACCATCGATGGGGCGACGGACGTGTCGACTTCGACCCGCCAGACTGCCCGGTTCGAGGCATCGGGCTGGCATGTGCAGAGCGTGGACGGACATGACCGTGAGGCTGTTGCGCGGGCAATCGAGGCGGCGCGGGCGGACGTCAGGCCGTCGCTGATCGCCTGCAAGACGGTGATCGGCTATGGAGCACCGACCAAGCAGGGCACCTCATCGACCCACGGCGAACCGCTGGGAGACGACGAAATCGCGGCGACGCGCAAGGCGCTCGGGTGGACATACCCTCCCTTCGAAATTCCTGACGACATCCGCTCAGCCTGGCGCGCCATCGCGACGAGGGGTGCAAAGTCCCGGACGGCGTGGGAGATGCGCCTTGCGGAAAGCGAGCATGGCGCGGCGCTGACAAGCGCTCTTGCGGAACCGGATGCCGGTACCCTCAAAACCGCAATCGCCGCGCATAAGCGGAAACTGTCGGCAGACGCGCCGAAAGTTGCGACGCGCAAGGCATCGCAGATGGCGCTCGAAGTGATCAACGAGACCTTGCCGAATACGGTCGGAGGATCGGCCGATCTCACGGGATCGAACAACACGAAAACGAGTGGCATGGCGGCGGTGACGCCGGATGATTATTCCGGCCGGTACATCCACTACGGCGTGCGGGAGCATGGCATGGCGGCCGCGATGAACGGCATCGCCCTGCATGGTGGGTTCATCCCCTATGGCGGAACCTTCCTCGTCTTCTCGGATTATTGCCGGCCGTCGATCCGCCTGTCCGCGCTTATGGAGCAGCGCGTCATCTATGTGATGACCCACGACTCGATTGGTCTTGGAGAAGACGGGCCGACCCACCAGCCGGTTGAGCATCTTGCCTCCTTGCGGGCGATCCCGAACCTTCAGGTGTACCGGCCCGCCGATGCGGTCGAAACGGCGGAGGCCTGGGAGATAGCGGTGTTGTCGCCATCCGCACCGTCGCTTCTCGCCCTGTCCCGTCAGGGTCTTCCGACCGTGCGCACGGCGCACACGGATGAAAACCTGACGGCGCGGGGGGCCTATGTGCTGCGCGACACAGGCGGAGACCGGGACGTGACGCTGTTTGCCACCGGGTCCGAAGTGGAGTTGGCGCTGAAGGCCGCGGACGCGCTGGGGACGGAAGGCTACAAGGCGGCCGTCGTGTCCGCGCCATGTTTCGAATTGTTCGCGGCGCAGGATGAGGCCTATCGCCAGTCCGTGCTCGGCACGGCGCCGCGCGTCGGCGTGGAGGCGGCCATCCGGCAGGGCTGGACCGACCTGCTTGGCTGCAATGCCGCCTTCGTCGGCATGTCAGGGTTCGGAGCGTCCGCGCCGGCGTCCGACCTCTATCCGCATTTCGGAATCACGCCGGAAGCCGTCGCCGACGCGGCTCGCAAACTCATTCAGGAAAGGTAAGGGAAGATGGCTCTCATCACTCTGCGCCAGTTGCTCGATCATGCTGCAGAACGCAGCTATGGCGTGCCCGCGTTCAATATCAACAATATGGAACAAGGGCTCGCCATTCTGCGCGCTGCAGACGCCGTCGACGCGCCGGTGATCATCCAGGCGAGCCGCGGCGCCCGCAGCTATGCCGGCGATATCATGCTGGCCAAGATGATCGAGGCGCTGGTGGCAATGTATCCGCACATTCCGATCTGCATGCACCAGGATCACGGCAACAATGAAGCGACGTGCCTGTCCGCTATCCGCTACGGATTTACCTCGGTCATGATGGACGGGTCGCTCGAAGCTGACGCAAAGACACCCGCTTCGTACGACTACAATGTCGGCATCACAAAGCGTGTTTCCGATATGGCGCACTGGGTCGGCGCGTCTGTCGAGGGCGAGCTCGGCGTGCTCGGCTCTCTGGAGACAGGAGAAGGGGAAAAGGAAGACGGCCACGGCTTCGAGGGAAAGCTCAGCCATGACCAGTTGCTGACGGATCCCGACCAGGCAGTCGATTTTGTCGCGCGCACGAAGGTCGACGCCCTCGCGATCGCCATGGGGACGTCGCACGGTGCCTACAAGTTTTCGCGGAAGCCGGATGGCGACATCCTCGCCATGCATGTGATCGAGGAAATCCACCGGAAGCTTCCGGACACGCATCTTGTGATGCACGGCTCTTCGTCGGTGCCTCAAGAGCTTCAGGACGTCATCAATTCGTTCGGCGGCGACATGCCCCAGACCTATGGCGTGCCGGTTGAAGAGATCGAACGCGGTATCAAGCACGGCGTGCGCAAGGTCAACATCGATACGGACTGCCGGATGGCCATTACCGGACAGCTGAGGAAGATCGCAACCGAGAATCCTGCGGAGTTCGATCCGCGCAAATTCTACATCCCGGGCACGAAGGCGATGGAAGACCTTTGTCGCGACCGGTTCGAACGGTTCGGCACCGCCGGCAACGCGTCGAAGATCACGCCTGTGCCGATGGACGAGATGGCAAAACGCTACAAGTCCGGCGCGTTGGACCCCGAGATTGTCGGTGCCGCAGCGCACGCTGCGGAATGAAGTGGATAAGGAGAAGCAATCATGGCTGACGACACGAAGACAGAGATCACCGGCAAGGAACGCTACAAAGCCGGCGTGCTGAAATACGCCCAGATGGGCTATTGGGACGGCGATTACGAACCCAAGGACACGGATATCCTCGCGTTGTTCCGCATCACGCCGCAGGAAGGGGTCGATCCGATCGAAGCTGCGGCGGCCGTTGCCGGAGAGAGTTCTACGGCGACATGGACCGTGGTGTGGACCGACCGGCTGACCGCCGCCGACCAATACCGCGCGAAGGCCTATCGGGTGGACCCGGTGCCCGGCCGGCCGGGTGAGTACTTCGCCTGGGTCGCCTATGATCTCATCCTCTTTGAGGAAGGGTCTATCGCCAACCTGACGGCTTCGATTATCGGCAACGTCTTTTCGTTCAAGCCGCTCAAGGCTGCCCGCCTGGAGGATATGCGCTTTCCCGTTGCCTATGTGAAGACCTACAAGGGCCCGCCTACCGGCATCATCGTGGAGCGCGAACGCCTCGACAAGTTCGGTCGCCCGCTGCTGGGGGCGACGACCAAGCCGAAGCTCGGCCTGTCTGGCAAGAACTACGGCCGCGTCGTCTATGAGGGCCTCAAGGGTGGCCTCGACTTCATGAAGGATGACGAGAACATCAACTCGCAGCCCTTCATGCACTGGCGCGACCGGTTCCTGTACGTGATGGAAGCCGTGAACAAGGCGAGCGCCGTCACCGGTGAAGTGAAAGGTCACTATCTCAATATCACTGCGGGTACGATGGAGGAGATGTACCGTCGCGCCGAATTCGCCAAGGAACTTGGCAGTGTCATCGTGATGATCGACCTCATCATCGGTTACACGGCGATCCAGTCGATTTCCGAGTGGTGCCGCCAGAACGACATGATCCTGCACCTTCACCGCGCTGGCCACGGCACCTATACGCGCCAGAAGAACCATGGCGTCTCCTTCCGCGTCATTGCAAAGTGGATGCGCCTCGCGGGCGTCGATCATATCCATGCGGGCACGGCGGTCGGCAAGCTGGAGGGCGATCCGCTGACCGTCCAAGGCTATTACAATGTCTGCCGTGAGCTGAAGAATGACGTTGATCTGCCGCGGGGCGTCTACTTCGAACAGGACTGGGCGGACATGAAGAAGGTCATGCCGGTCGCGTCGGGCGGTATCCATGCCGGGCAGATGCACCAGCTGATCGACCTGTTTGGCGATGACGTTGTCCTGCAGTTCGGCGGCGGCACGATCGGACACCCGATGGGTATCCAGGCCGGTGCGACGGCAAACCGCGTCGCTCTCGAAGCCATGGTCCTCGCCCGGAACGAAGGGCGCAATATCGCGGAGGAGGGCCCCGAAATCCTGCGTGATGCTGCCAAGTGGTGCAAGCCGCTGGCTGCGGCGCTCGATACCTGGGGCAACATCACTTTCAATTATACCTCGACCGACACGTCGGACTTCGTTCCGACGCCGACGACGGCCATGTGAGGAGACACATCATGCGCGTTACACAAGGAACATTTTCATTCCTGCCGGACCTCACGGATGAACAGATCGGGAAGCAGATCGAGTACTGCCTGGAACATGATTGGGCCGTCGGGATCGAGTATACGGATGATCCGCACCCCCGGAACACGTACTGGGAAATGTGGGGAAACCCCATGTTCGACCTGCGGGACCCGAAAGGCGTGATGATGGAACTGGAGGAATGCCGGAAGGCGAATCCCGACTGCTACATCCGCATCAATGCGTTCGACAATGCGCGCGGTGTTGAGTCCGTTGTGCTGAGCTTCCTCACCGACCGGCCGGAAGTCGAGCCGACCATCGAGATGACCCGGACTGAGCGCAATGGTCGCTCAGTGGGGTATACGCATATCGTGCGCCGCTAAGTCCCACAGCGGTGCGCAGCAGGTCGCTCCATCCCGCCCTCCTGCCAGGGATGGAGCGACCGCCCACTCCGAGAAAGCCAGCGCCTTGACCGACACAACAGACCAGACGCAAAGCCAGAAGATCGATCTGGCGGAGATCTTTCAGTCGTCGGGCGTGAAGGAGGTCCTGGAAGAACTCGACCGTGAGCTGATCGGGCTCAAGCCGGTGAAGGACAGGATTCGGGAAACGGCGGCGTTCCTGCTTGTCCAGAAGGCACGTGTGGAACTTGGGCTCAGCCAGGAAACGCCGACATTGCACATGAGCTTCACCGGCAACCCGGGTACGGGCAAAACGACTGTTGCCCTGAAAATGGCGGGGCTGCTCCACCGGTTGGGATACGTGCGCAAGGGGCACCTCGTTTCCGTGACGCGAGACGACCTGGTGGGTCAGTACATCGGCCACACGGCTCCAAAGACGAAGGAAGTGCTGAAGAAGGCGATGGGCGGCGTCCTCTTTATCGACGAGGCGTATTATCTCTATCGTCCCGAAAATGAACGGGACTACGGGCAGGAAGCGATCGAAATCCTCCTGCAGGTGATGGAGAACAATCGGGACGATCTCGTCGTGATCCTGGCCGGCTATGCGGACCGTATGGAAACATTCTTCCGAAGCAATCCGGGCTTCAGGTCGCGCATTGCCCACCATATCGAGTTCCCGGACTACACGGACGAAGAGCTTCTCGCGATTGCTGAACATATTGCTGAAGAGCAGAATTACCACCTGTCGCCAGACGCCGAAGCGGCATTGTCCGAATACATCACGCTCAGGCGGAAGCAGCCTCATTTCGCGAACGCCCGTTCTATCCGGAACGCGTTCGACCGGGCTCGGCTTCGTCAGGCTAGCCGTGTATTTTCGAATGCGAAAGGCCCCGTCGACGCGCACACTTTGTCAACGATCGAGGCCGCTGATATTCGCGCCAGCCGGGTCTTTCGCGGAGGCCTCGACAGCGACCCCAAAGGAATGCCAACCGGAAGCGTGAAGGAGGACACATGAGCTTCGACCGTTCGATAAAGATTTCGCCGTCGATCCTGTCGGCCGATTTCGCCAATCTGGGTGCCGAAATCGAGGCCATCGAGGCCCAGGGTTGCGACTGGGTCCACGTTGACGTGATGGACGGACATTACGTGCCGAACATCTCGATTGGCCCGGGGGTCTGTCAGGCCATTCGCAAGCACATCAAGACCGTAATGGATGTCCACCTAATGATCGCGCCGGTCGATCCTTATCTTGAGGCATTCGCGGCAGCGGGATCGGATATCATCACGATTCATGCAGAGGCGGGGCCGCATCTCGATCGCTCGCTTCAACTGATCCGGTCGCTCGGCTGCAAGGCCGGGGTCTCGCTCAATCCATCGACCCCGCCGGAGCACATTGAATACGTGCTTGACCGGATCGACCTCGTCCTTGTGATGAGCGTCAATCCGGGATTTGGCGGACAGAGCTTCATCGCATCCCAGGTCGAGAAAGTGCGTAAGCTGAGGAAGATGATCGGCAAGCGCAATATTCATATTGAGGTCGATGGGGGAATCACGCCGGAGACGGCGCCGCTGGTGGCTGCGGCGGGTGCGGATGTCCTGGTTGCGGGTTCCGCAGTATTCAAAGGCGGCTCAGTCCAGAACCCGGAGCGCTATGGCGAGAACATCCGGGCGATCAGGGACGCCGCCATGCAGGCGGTCACAGCAGGCTAGTCCGGATTTGCCTGATGGAATGGAAAGCACTTATCTTTGACGTCGACGGCACGCTCGCCGAGACGGAAGAGGGGCACCGCCAGGCATTCAATCAGGCGTTCGCCGAATGGGGGCTTGGCTGGCACTGGGACGAACCGCTCTACAAGAAGCTGCTCGAAACCACGGGCGGAAAAGAGCGCATTCGTGCTTTCCAGCAGCAGCGGCCCGCTGAGGAACAGCTGAGTGACGACAGGATAGGCGCGCTTCACCGCCGCAAGACGGAGTTGTATGCGGAGATCCTGTCCAGCGGTGGCCTGTCGCTTCGTCCCGGTGTGGAGGCGCTTATGGCGGAGGGGCGGTTGCAGGGGGCAAAGCTTGCCATTGCGACCACGACCAGTCTGCCCAATGTGGAAGCGCTGTGCCATTGCATCTGGGGACGGCGCGCATCGGATGTATTTGACGTCATAGCGGCGGGCGATCAGGTTTCCCGCAAGAAGCCCGCGCCGGACATCTACCTGCTGGCGCTCGACAGGCTCGGCTTGCCGGCAAGCGAGTGCATTGCGTTTGAGGATTCTGAGGCAGGGCTGCAATCCGCGCTGGCGGCCGGGCTGACCGTCTGCGTGGCGCCCGCACGCTACACCATCGACCAGGACTTTGCCGGCGCGGTATCAGTGACCGATACACTGGAGCATGGACTGCAGGCGCTGACAGGCGGCCAGACTAGGCCTCCGACTTGTAAGCAGAGCTAAAGAGTTCCCGCCGCTTCGCTCAGGCGACGCAAATAGCGCGTTGAAAAATAATGATTTTGTGTATTCCGGGTAAACGCGGGTTTTACCGCGGAGCGCTTTGCTGTTGGCGCAGATTGCATATGTATGAGCAGCGGTCCCGCGGAACCCGGGACGCCGATATGCTGCAATGCAACCTGAATGGTGACCGAATTGGATATGTTGGATTATTCGACGCAAGGCGCCTTCGGCGATGGCACCACGTGGGGAACCGACTCCGAAAATCCGGTCGTCGTCCGTGCCGGGACGTCCATCTTCGAGGACGTTGGCGTTGTGGATGCACTGCGCCTGATCGAAACGGTGCCCGGTCTGGTCATTCTGGATGTGAGGATGCCTGTCGAGTTTGCTGACGAACGGATATCCGGCGCGATCAATCTGGATTTCTACCGGGATGACTTCGAGCAGTGCATCTCTGCGCTCGACCGCGATGCACGCTACCTCCTGTATTGCCGCAGCGGTGGACGCAGCGCGTTCACGCTGGAAACCATGCAGCGGCTCGGCTTCATGCACGTGGCCCATATGGCACCCGGCATGGAAGGCTGGGTGGACGCCGGCCTGCCGGTCGTTCGCGACTAATACCAGGCATTCGTTCGACCGTTCCCGCCAACACAGTGCGTCAGCATCAATGCAGTTGATGCGACCTGTTGGGCATTGGTGCCGACGGCAATTGAGGGTAGACTGATTACTCTGTGCAGAAGACAGGAGTCAGCTCTTGCGATTGCTTGACCAACTTGATGACACGGCCGAGACATCGGAAAGCATGTTCAGGCGCGTCCTTGCGAAGGAAGATGCACGACGCATCCGGGCACTATGTGACCTCGCCGCACAGACCCCGTCGATCGCCGATTATCTGAAGAACGGCCTCTATATCGGCTGGACGCGCGACGACATGCGAACCTGGGAACTGAAGGATCAGCTGACGCCCCTCATGGAGGCTATCTATGCGTTCCAGAGGAGTGAGGGCGTCGACAAGGACGCGATCGAAGGCAGGATCGACGATGCCTGGGCCGCGTTCAACCAGCACCGGATGAAGATCCTGGTGCACTGCCTATAGGTTTTCGGTTCGATCCGGACGGTTCAGCCGCAATCGCAGAACAACTGGTACAGCGTTCCGATAATGGCGCGGACTTCGACGCTCGAAAGCGCGTAGTAGACCGATTGGCCCTCGCGCCGGGTCGTCACGAGACGTTCCCGGCGGAGGATTGCAAGATGCTGGGACAGGGCAGATTGTCCAAGCGGGATAATCTCCAGGAGCTCCGACACCGACCGCTCGCTGTGAGCCAACTGGCAAAGGATCAGCAGGCGCGTTTCGTTCGCCATTGATTTGAGGAGAACCGTTGCGCCGGCCGCATTGGCCTGCATGTCCTCGAAGGACATGGACGATTGCGTATCAATGCTCGTGGAGATCATTTCCAGTTCAGCCCGCGGCCTCGCAGCCGGCGAAGCCATCCTTATCCATCTTTGCTTCATATGACGGTCCAACATCTGTTCCCGGTGTCAGGCTCGTTTTGGCGCTGTCCCAATCTTCAGGCTTGATGATGACCATCCAGCCCGCGTCATAAGGGTCCTGGTTCGCAATGTTCGGCTTCGAAACCAGCGCCTCATTCACCTCGACAATTTCTCCAGAGGCCACGGATTTCGCCGGGCCAACCCACTTACCGGATTCGATCGTTGCACAAGACTTGCCAGCCTGGATCGAGCGGCCGACTTTTTTGGGTGTGAACGCGACAATTTCGCCGGCCAGTGCCGTTGCAACGGTCGTCATGCCGAGTTTGACCTTGCCGTCACCGATTTCGCGAAACCAGATGTGGTTTTCGACATCGTAAAGCAGGTCGTCGGGTAGGTTGCATCCGCGAACAGCTGTCATGAGATTCCCTTTCTCAAAGAGCTCCAAAAGTTCTCAGTTAATTCTCCAGCATCTCACTGTCTGTCTGCCTCAAGGGGCGCGACGCACAGCAGAATTCACCCAATTGGGCCGACTGGCATTTCCCAGAGATGAACAGGCTAAGATGTTGCACGAGCCTACGCATTGTTGCAACCGCACGCGTCAATTCGCCCACATCTGCAACAGACATGGCCAGATTGTACCGATAGGCGATTTCCCTGCACGTTTCGCGGCATGCGTTAAAACTCGGATCGCCTTTCGCGCTCTGGGCGTGCAGGGCGAGGAGGCGGAACCCCTCCTTCTTCCGCGTGACGGGGACTTTGCCGTTTGCGTCCAGCCAGTACTCCAGCACTTCCTCGGCGAGACGCAGCAGGGTCTCCGCATCCTCACGATAGGTTACCGGAGCTGTCGCGAATGCGTCGATCCGCGCCTCGATGGCCGCAAGGGAGGTCATACGATGCGACGCTCCCTCAGCATGCCCATCGGCTTGGAGACGTTCTCGTGCACGCCGACCTTGCGTGGGTTCAGCCCCAGCGCGATGCCCAGAAGCTGCGTGAAGTAGAGAATCTTGACGTTCGTCTTCACGCCGAATCTCTTTTCGGCACGGATCTGGTGCATTTCCAGACCGGTGTGGCAGGTCGGGCATTCCGTAGCGATAACGTCTGCGCCGGATTCCTCTGCAGCCTGAAGAATATTCAGGACGAGCTTCGTCGACGTGTCGCTGTCAGAGAGCGTGTGGGCACCACCGCAGCAGGCCGTTTTCAGGGCGAAGTCGACATTGTCGGCGCCTGCCGCATCCAGGATGTCATCCATGAAGTGCGGTGCAGAGGTCGATTCCGTACCGGGACCTTTGTCCTTCTCGGGGAAGATGTGACGCGGGCGCGTATACATGCAGCCGTAGTAGTTCGCGACCTTCAGCCCCGACAGGGAGTTCTTGACCCGGCTCTTGATGCCGTCTTCGCCAATGGACTTCTTGATCCAGTCGAGCGCGTGGATCGTCTCGACCTGGCCGGCCTGATATGTTGCGTGGCCCGCCTTGCTGGACAAGCGCTCCGTCACTTCCTTCGAGCCCTCGTCGTGCGTCAGGTCGTATTCGGCTTTCTTGAGGTTGTGATAGCAGCCATTGCACGGCGCCATCACGACATCGTGGCCCATTTCGTTGGCGGCAATCGACATCACCCGGGACGACAGATAGGTCTGGATCTTCGGGTCGATGTTCTTGACTTCCATCGCCCCGCAGCAGTTCCAGTTCTTCACTTCTTCAAGGCCTAGGCCCAGCGCCTTGCCGACGGCTTTTGTCGACGTGTTGTAGGCGCTGCCGGTGCCTTCGAGGGCGCAGCCGGGATAGTAGGCGATGAGATTGTACTTGTTGTCCGCCATGATCGTTATCCTATTCTGCTGCCTGGGGGATCGGCTGAGCCTGCCGGGGGGCATGCGGGTCGTGCGAAGATCCGCCAAGCCCGAGAGCCTTGCGGTGAGCCGCTTCCTGCTCCTCCACATATTCCTCGATGGCCGCGCGTGCGCGATCCCAGCCGCGTGTCCTGGGGTGGAAGAGTGTTGCGAGGCCCATCCTCATCAGCATGCGGATCGGCAGGCCCATGGCGAGCTGCTTGCCCATCTGGATCACCCAGTCCTGGAAGGGGCTCTGTCCGGTGCGCCGGAAGAAGCCGAGGAGCACGGCGCCATCCTCGATCTTGCCGGTGTGGATAACCTGATTGCTGAAGATTTCGTCGAATTCCGTGGACGGTGTTTTCGGCGTGTAGCCTTTCAGCTCCAGCCAGTGCGCGGTGGCTTTCATCACGCCTTCCGGAACGACGTCGCGTGGGCAGGCGGACGTGCACTTGTTGCACGACACGCACTGCCAGATGATGTCCTTGTCACGCACGAGTTCGGCTTCGAATCCCATGCGGATCAGGTAGATCCAGAGGCGGGGATTGAAATCCGGGTTGAGCGCGTTGACCGTGCAGGCGTTCGTACACGAACCGCATTGCCAGCAGCGGTGGATGTTCTCCCCGCCGGGCAGTGCGGCAATCTCGTCCTGCAGGTCTTCATTGTAGTCCTGCACGACGCGGGCCTTGATGAAGGTACTCCAGTCGCCGGAGACATCCACGCCGTCAATCGTGAGATTGTCGTGCGTCGAGAGGTTCTCGGGCCGGATCAGGCTTTTTTCGTGAATGGGCATGGTCAGGCCTCGTCAGACGAAGTTGGATCAAGTTCGATAAGTGCGCTTACGGGATTGGCGAAGTCGCCTTTGGTGCGTACGCCATCCAGGCCGAGCAGCCGGCGGACGTGCACGGTGGCGTCTTCCCCGCTTGAGAAGTCGGCGCGCAGGTAGCTGCCGCCCTGCGCGGAAATGTACTCGGCATAGATCTGTGCACAGAGCAGGTCGACATATTGAAGCGTGTCCCGGTAGACGCCGTTCGTTGCAAGGAACTGGGAAAGCTCCTCACGCAGCATCACAAAGGTCGCGTAATTGTCCGGCACCTTGATTGAGACGCGGTCGACATCGCCGTGCCAGATCTCCCGGATGACGCCCGTATTGGACCGGACGTCCCAGACCCAGCGGCACATCAGGGGATAGCGTTCGGGATTGAACGCGTGCAGCAATTCAGCCGCAAGATCCTTTACCCAGCGATGCTTCGAATCCTGCGGAAACTGCGCGCAGAAATCAGCCAGGCGCTGATCGACCGTTGCCGGGTCATGACGGGCGTTCACCAGTTCAAGGCAGGCGCCGATCAGGTGGGGATAATTGTCGTCGGTGAGATAGGCCGTGACCCGGCGGCGCACGGTGGGCATCAGCGATGTGATCTTCGCAAACTGAGCCATATCCGGACCTTGCGGCCCGGCCCTGTCGAACACCTGATGAATAATCATCGCGCGAAGCTTGAGCGCTTCGACGAATGCCTCCACGCCAACTGTCTGCTCGCAACCGGCGATGATCCGCTCTAGGGCCTCATTCAGCACAGGACCGCTGAGTTCCAGGCTGGGCCTGGCCTCAAGGGGGCGGTTGTGTGCTGTCTGAACCATTATTGCCTATTCCGCGGCCGTTTGGGTGGCGCCTGCGTGGAGCATTCCGACGACGGACATTGCCGCCGACTGGCCCTGCGCGATTGAATCATCGATCGTTTCCGGCCCGATTGCTGCGCCCGCAACGAACACGCCCGGACGGGAAGTTGCGCCGGCAACGCCGTAGGCGTTCTGGCGCTTGAGAAAGCCCCAGTGGTGCAGGTCGACGTCAAACGTCTTGGAAAGGACGAAATTGTCGACGTTCGGGTCCATGCCGATCGCGTGAACGACCATGTCGAACGGGATCGTGATCGGCCGCTTCACCAGCGTGTCCTCGCCCTTGACGATGACCTTGTCGCCGTCAGACGTGACCTCCGCGATCCGCGCCTTGATGTATTTGACTTTGTGCTCTTCCTGAGAGTTCCAGTAGAACTCCTCGTAAAGGCCGAACGTCCGGATATCCATGTAGTAGATATAGACGTGGCAGTCCGGAAGCTCCTCGCGGATTTCCATCGCCATGTTGGCCGACACTGTGCAGCAGACTTTCGAGCACCATTCCCGTCCGATCTGCCGGTCTCGGGACCCGACGCAGAGGAGGATGGCGACGCGCTTCGGCTTCTCGCCATTGGACGGACGCCGGACGCCCTTGCCGGACGAGATCATCTGCTCGACCTGGCTTGTCGTCACCACGTCCGGGAAGAGACCGAAGCCCCATTCCGGCTTGTTGATGGAATCAAAGTGGGTAAAGCCGGTGCAGAGGATCGTTGCGGCGGCCTTCACTTCCTGGCCGTTCGACAATTTCGCCGTGAAATCGCCGGGCGATCCGTCAAAGCTCGCGACCGTGGCATTCTTGATGGTCTTGATGCCGGGATCGTCCTCGACGCGTTTGACCATGCCGCCAATCGCGTCCTTGGCCCATTCGCCGGAGGGCACCAGCTTCGCATAGCCGGAATGGATCGGCGCCCCGCCCAGGATGTCTGTCTTTTCAACCAGCGTGACCGGAATGCCGGCCGAGCTCAGGGCATGTGATGCTGCGAGGCCAGCGGGGCCGCCGCCGACGACAAGAACCTCTTTTGTCATTATTGATTCCCAATCTGCTTGAAGCCGGGACCGCCGGTGATCATCCGGCGCGGGTCGTAGAGCGTTTCACGTTCTCCGCCTGCTTCGATCTGTTTCAGGTAGTCTTCGAATTCGCGCTTCTTCGCCTGCCAGTCGATATTGAGCTTCTCGAACAGCTTCTCCGTTGCGGAAGCGTGCCAGTGCGACTGCACGATCTTGTAGGGATGAGCGCCGCACATGAGAGCAGCGAACTGGGCGTCAGCCAGGACGGGGAGGTTGTAGTCCTTGCCCTCGGCCTTGCCGATCCACTGGTTCTTGTCGAGCGTGGTGATGCAGCCCGTATCATGGCCGATCATGACATCCGAGTGGGCCTCTTCAACGGCTACCCGGATCTTGCGGTCGATCGCGAAGGAACGGGTAAACTCCCGCTCGGAGATGATGTGGCGGAAGCCGAAGCCGCAGCAATCGTACCACGTCTTGTAGTCGATGACCTGGGCGCCCAGCGCCTCCATGATGCCGGTCGACACGGCAACACGCTCACCGTCCAGCACATCGTCGTCGTAGATGACGTCCTGCGGCACCATCTTGTAGACGTGGCAGGCCGGATGGATCGTGGCGCGGATGTTCGAGCAGTCGATGACCTGACGTTCGGCAATCCGGTGACGCATCACGTGCACCCATTCCGAATAGTGCACCACTTCTTCCGGGATCAGCAGCTTGCCATCGACCAGGCGGTCAAGCTTGCCGAGGATCTTCTTCACGCGTTCGCGCAGGGTCGCGGACGTGAGGAGGTAGCCGCGGACTTCCTTGTAGTTGCCGAAGGAGGTACCGCAGTGGACGAGCGGGTAGTAGTAGCCTTCCGGCTTGCCCTCAGCCTTCGCCGAGACATAGGCCTGATGGAAGTTGCGCAGGAACACGGCGGCCAGGCTTTCGAGGTTGCCGATGCCGGAACCGTGATAGTTCCATGCCGTGCAGGAGGTCTGGTCGGTTTCGTCCAGATACCTGATGTCCATCTGGTTCATCAGCCAGAGCAGGGAGGCCGGGTATCCGGGGATATTGCCGCACTGGCCGCAGGACTTGTGATGCCAGAGCTGCGTGGTCGGGATTTTCTTGTCCCAGCCGTAGAGCGTCTTGGCGATGATCGGCTCATGCTCGTCCGTGACGCGGTGAACGACGATCTCGCCGTCCTTTTCCAGCTGCCACATGATATCGCGCACGTCTTCGACGCGATCCTTGTTGGTGAGCATGGACCGCTTGTCGATCTTCTGCTCGACCCAGGCCGTTGCCGTCATGGCATCTTCCGGACTGAGATTGGCATCGCGCCATTCGGAACCGTGTCCGGTGAAGCGCTCGCCGGGGCCCTTGCCAGGATCATTCGCCATTTCGTTCTCCTTTGCCTCTCGGTCCGACCGGTCTCAGTCGTCGTCGTCCTGTTCGTCGAGGAAGTCTTCCCAGTCCTCGCGCTTTTCATCCATGATGTCGGAAATCACATCGAAGAGGTTTTCATCGATGGTTTCGAGCTGGTCGAGGACGCCCGTGTCCTCCCAGATCGTGTAAAGTTCGACCGACGTCTTCAGGTTCACTTCCCATGCCGTCTTGGTCGTGTTCAGCGTCGGCATCGGGATCGCATTGCGCAGCAGCTGCAACGGTGCGTCGATCTTGGAAATGTTCGGGCCCCAGTCAGCAAAGCCGTCGGGGTTGATCATGTCCGGCGAGAGCTGGTTGCCGGTCGAAACCAGCTTCAGCATCACGCGCGAGAACGGCCGCAGCACGTTCTTCGCCGACTCCATGCCGTGCTTGATGGCGGTCTCGCGCATCAGCATCACCAGGCCGCCGGGAGAGTTCTCGAACGGGCACCTTGCGGCACACGTGTAGCACTGCGCGCAGGCCCAGATCTTTTCCTGCATGGCATCGTAGATGCCTTCGAGATTCTCGGTCCACAGGAGTTGGACGATCTCGCGCGGACTGAAATCGTAATAGTGGGCCGCAGGGCAGGTGGCCGTACAGATGCCGCAGTTCAGGCACCCGTTCAGTTCGTGGTCGTAGCGAAGATCCGCCTGGATATCCTGGAAGATCTCCTCGAGCATGTCCCGCGACACGGGCGCGTTGTCGGATACGGGGTCGCCGATATATTCCTGAACCCGGCTGGCGGAAGAATGCATGTCGTCCAGACCTTTCTGCTTGCTGATCGCTGGTTGGAAACGCGGATCAGTAGGTCATCACCTTGGTGTCGCCTTCCATCACTTCTTCGATCAGGTAGGCGCCGCCTACGATCCCGGCGCATTCGGGAATCAGGTCGTCTTCCGTCATGTCGAACAGGTCGAGATTCGGAGAGCAGCAGTAGAATTTTGCGCCGGCTTCGTGGGCGTCCTTGATGAAATCGTAGACCGTCTTCGGCGAACCCGCCTTCACCACGAGTTGTTCAGCGACACCCTTTTTCATGAGCTTGCCGGAGGTCGCCGTGCAGATCACGTCGACTTCGTAGTCCATCGCAGCTGCAACCGTTGCCTGGAAAATCGGTGCACCGAGTTCTTCCCCGTTCCGGGGGTCGGTGTTTGCCATAACGATAATGAGCTTCTCAGCCATAAACTGTTTCCTCCGCGCCCACCCTTCCTCACCACGACGCAAGGCCAGCAAGGGTCGAAAAATGAGACGACTTTTGCGTCTTTCAGAAAAAGTAGCATATTCTAATATGTGCGCGCAAGCAAAGTTCGTCCCTTACCTACGTGGTTTTCCATAGTCGCCGCGGCGCGCGCTTCAGTCGGCCTGCATCAGGCCCGTCACCTGCACCAGACCGGTCATTATCGGGACCAGCGCATCCTCGATTCTGCGGCTCATGCCGCGCAGTTCGCCCAGCGTTTGCCCCGTGTCTGCGGGGGATTCCTCGAACTCCATGATCAGGTCCTCGGCAATCGCCAGCTTGAACCCCGGATGAAAAGCAAAACCGAAAGCCGTCTCACCCATCTGGAAGATGAGGGGTTCGCCCTGCTCAGTCTCCGCGAGAATCTTTGCGTAAGAAGGTGGCACGGGCCAGTCGCGCATGTAGGTGGCGTATGGAAATTGCTCTGGCAGGTAGCCATTGAGCGAATCGGGCGCCGCGCGGTGTCCGGTGCCTGCGCGCAGTTCCAGTGGCGTTGCGCGCGAACTGCCATCTGCTGCGATTGCCAGGATCTGTGCCCCGGCGCCGATGCCGATGATCAGCTTGTTTGCCATCAGGCAATGGCGGGCGAGTTCCAGCTCCTTGCTCAGCGACGGCACGTCCCGTTCGCCGGCGGTGCCCCATGGGCCGCCGCCCAGCAGGATCAGGCCGTCGCCCACTTCGCTGAGGGCCGGGACGCGGGATCCGGCCTGGAACGGACGCACATAGCGAAAGCGGATCTGACGCGCTTCAAGGTGATCCTCGATGAGGCCAAGGTGATCCGAAGACGTGTGCTGGAGGACCGTGAGTGACTTCACGGCGCACCTTCCAGTTCGCCGACCGCCGCCAGGACGGCATCGGTGAACGCAGCGGGCTGGATCGATAGCAGCCCGGCCGCACCGGCATCCTCGAAGAAGGCGCTCACGGCTTTTGGCACATCTTCGACCCGTATGCCGCGGAGGCTCGCTTCGAGGTCCATCACGATGCGCGGCGGGGCGACGAAGAAATCGCCGCTGAACAGCACTTCGCGGATCGTCCGGCTGGCGGCGCCTTCGACACGCACATAGGCGCTTACGGTTCCACCGGGCGTGATGATCTGCCCGGAATGCACGGAGGCATCCCGTGCGGGATCGTCGATGTCGTACACAAACTCGTCGGTGCCGATTTCGGTGGCGAAAAGCTCGCCGGCGCGCGTGGTTTCAGTCTCGCTCAACGTGTCAGGCGTGAAGTCGATACCGAGGTCCTCGGCAAAGGCCGTCGCGAGGCACTCCTTCACTTTCGCCCAGTCGGGCGGTCCGCCCAGCAGCTCTTCCAGCGTCACGACGCGTTTCGAGGCATCGTCCAGCCCGCGCTTGGCCAGTTTCGCCTGCGGCACATTGAGCGCCGACAGCATGACCTGCGGGTCAAGCCGGCCGAGGATGGTGCTCTGGTAAATCATCGTGTCGCCGTCGAAGAAGCCGCCGGTGCCGCACAGCTTGCGGCCTTCGACCTCGATGTCGTTGCGCGGGCGGAACTTCGCGGGAAAACCCAGCATCGACAGGCCCCGCGCGGCGGCCTCGCACACTTTCTGCGTGATCTCCGCCAGCGATGTCGTGCCGAGCGCGCGCTTGTCGCAAACGAGCGCCCAGCCGAGCACGCCGGGGTCCATGAAGATCGTGCCGCCACCGGTGATCCGTCGTCCGACCTCGATACCGTTGGCGCGGCAGTAGTCGAGCTGCACTTCCTGGCTCACAGCCTGGTGGCGGCCGACCAGAACGCAGGGCTCGAACTCGATGAAGCGCAGCGTGTCGCCGATCTCGCCGGCGGCACGGGCGTCGATCATTGCCTGATCCAGCGAAATATTCATGCGGCCGGACCTCAGTCCGGTGTCGATCAGTCGGAATGGAGCGGGCATGGCTTACTCGGCGGCCGGCGGATCGGCGTCGAGATAGTCGAACTCCTCGCCTTCGACATATTCCTCGCCCGGCTTTTCCATATCCAGCTGGTGGCGGATGCGGCGCAGGTCCGCATCGGCCGGCTTGAACGGATAGGAGGCGATGTTCGAGGGCGGGCTGTCGCCATAAGGCCGGTCGCAGGCTGACACGTCCTCGGCTTCCTTGCCGGGGCAGCCGCTGGTGCGGAAGGCGGTGCCGGCATCGATGATCGCATCCAGTTCGCCGGTCGGCAGGCCGAAGTCCGCGACGCGGCCTTCCTCGTCGAATTTCATCTGGTCGACGCGCACACCGGCATAGTCGATCAGGTAACGGGCGAGCTGCACCCGGCGCCACTGGTCGCGCGGCGTCGCCGGCAGGTGATCCATCAGCGAGCCTTTTTCCGGATAGAAGCAGAACATGTGGCTGTGGCCGCCGAGGTCGACCAGTTCCTGCACCAGCGACAGGATCTCATGCTCGGTCTCGCCCATGCCGACAATGATGTGCGCGCCGAATTTCTGCGGCCCGAAGATGTCGCGGGCATCCATCAGGATTTCCCAGTATTTCTTCCAGGTGTGCGGCGACTGTACGCCCTTGCCGCGCGTGCGGTCGAAGATGGCCGGCGTCGCCGCGTCGAGGGCGACGGTGAAGATGTCGGAGCCCATGTCGCGCAGGCGCTGCACGTCTTCACGTGTCATCGTCGTCGGGTTCGACAGGATCGAGATCGGGATCGCATCCGGATCGACATGGTCGGTCCAGGTCTTCAGCACGGTGAACGTGTCCTCGTCCGACTTGGGATGCGTGATCATCGAGATGCACATCCGATGGAACGGGCTGTTCTCCGGATCGGCGCCGACGCGCGCGGCAATTTCGGCCATCGGCACAGCTGGCCAGTCGACGCGGATGAAGTTGCGGTCGGCATAGTCCCGGTCGGCTTCGCGGTGACGGGCGAGGCCGCAATAGGCGCAGTTCGCGCGGCAGCCTTCCGGATAGGTCAGCAGCAGGTTGAGGCAACGCGTGCAGCCGCAGCGGTGCATCGTGCCCGGCATCAGGCCCAGCGTGATCGCCGCAGCCGTCGACATCTGGACATATTCCGGCGAGCGCATCGCCGGGGTCATGATGTTGTTATTCGGCAGGTAGACGCCCTCGGGACGCACATTGTTGATCAGGACGCGGCCACCATTCTTCATGTCCTTCGGGATTGCTCCCGGTGCGCGGGGCGCCATGACATCAAATGGGTTGAAGTCGCGTCCGGGCTTGGAAGCGCCAGGCTGCGCTGTCTCAGGCTTCAAGCAGGTCATGGGTGTCCTCCCGGATATCGTCATTGGTCCAGTATTGGGGGTAGGCGATCCAGCCGCCGCGCAGGGCATCGGGCGATGCCGTACCGGCGGCATGGGCCGCAAGTGCAGTGGTCCGGCGCTTCAGTGCGCGGGAAAGGGATGCGCCGAAATGGTCTTCCAGGTCTTCGGCATAATCGTCCGGCGCGCCGGTATTGCCTGCCAGCCATTCGGCCGCGGCTTCGCCGGCCATCGTCCCGGAGACGACGGCAGCGGATATGCCTGCACCGGTGACCGGGTTCGTGAGGCCTGCCGCATCGCCTGCAAGCAGGACCAGCGTTTCACCCAGCCTCGCGGCCGGCTCGATCATGCCGCCCGCCGGGATCGGTCCGCCGGTGTGACCGAGGATGTCGGAGCCGACACGGCCCTCTTCGACAAGCCGTGCGTGCAGGCGGTCCAGTTCCGGCTTCAGCCTGTCCTTGTATTCCTGTGACACGCCAAGGCCAATATTCGCGACATCGCCTTTCGGGAACAACCAGCCATAGCCGCCGGGCAGGCGTTCCGACAGGAATATGTCGGTGGCATTGTGCGGCTTCAGAAGCGCAACGGAGACCTGGCGGCTCGCAATGATTTCCTTGTTCTCAAGGCCTGCAGCCTTGCCGACCCGCGAGTGCGGGCCGTCGGCACCGATGAGGACCGGTGCGCCCAGAACCTCTCCGCTGAACAGGTGGACGGTTCCGTCCGGCGAAACGTCACGCACGGCGCTGTCCATGCGAATGTCGGCTCCGGCCTTCCGCGCCTCTTCGACAAGGTGCGTATCGAAAGACCGGCGGTCGATCATGATCCCCGGAAATTCCGGCGTCACTTCAGCGCTGCCCGCTTCCACAAATGTGTGCATTTCGGCGATTGGCTGAATTCGCGCACTCTGGGCGGCATCGCCCGCATTAATCAGAGCCGGAACGAACTCGGCGCACTGCACCGGGTGTCCGGGTTCGCTCTTGCGATCCACGGCAACAACGCGAAGACCGGCTGCCGCAGCTGCGCGGGCCGCTGAAGCCCCAGCAGGGCCCAGCCCGATCACCAGGACGTCGATGCCGGTATCTTCGGTCACGCGACGCACGCTGCTTTCGTGTGGGCGGCCCCGCCGATGTCGGAGCCGATCTTGATGGAGCAGCAGGCGTGTTCCTGATGGTAGGGGCGACCGATGGCTTCCGACACCGCAACCGCGCCTTCGGCCGGGAAGGCGATACCGTCGAGGCCGGCCATGATGGCGTAGGAGTCGGTGACGCGCTTGTGCATGCCGGCGGGGCGGGCGCATCCGAGCAGGACTTGCCTGTGCGGAATCGTTTCGCGCGCAGCGAGGAAGATGCGGCCGACATCATGTTCGCTCGGCGTCGCGAACGTGCCTGGCTTTGCATAGAAAGGCATGATCACGACGAGCACCAGCGAATGCACAGGGTGGCGCGAGATGATGTCGAGCGCGTTCTGCTCGCCGAGGATCCGTCCATAGTGCAGGCCGATCACGATGTGCGGGACAATCTCCATTTTGGTCGATGTGAGGGCGGCCAGCGTCGCTTCGAAATCCTCAACCGGGCGGTCGAGGTGATAGACGTCGCGGATCGTTTCCTGCGCGCCGATGACATCCATCATGGCCGTATCGACGCCTGCCGATTCCATGCTCTTCGCGAGCTTTTCGTCGAGCAGGGCCGTGTGAATGGCGATCTTGAGGTGGGGGAAGTCGTGCTTCAGGCGCTCCACCACGGGCAGGAAGCGCTCATAGCGGATCTCGTTGCGCTTGTTTGAGCCGCCGGAGAGCAGGAAGCCCTGCAGGTTCTGCAACATGATCAGGTCGCGCACCTTCTGGTCCAGCATTTCCGGGCTGGTGGCCGGGATCATCGGTTCGAGGATTTTCTTCTGGCAATGGTCGCAATTGAGGGCGCAGCCGGCCGCCGTGATCGAGAAGGCGGGGAACGAGTTCTTGCCACAACCGGAGAGTTCCTCGGTCTTGTACTCCTTGAAGGTCGGGCTGGAGAAACGGATCGGCCGCGCCTGCACGCGCGCGGCGCGTGCCTGCATGTCGGCGACAAGGGCGGGGTCGAATTCGGCATCCTGAAGCGCCTCAATCGAGGCCAGTTTGTCCATCCAGCTCATTCGTTTCGTCTCCTCCAAGCCTTGAAGTGCGCCTGGCCCTTCAAAGTGATTGCCCTGGTTGTCCTGTGCCGCCGCTCACGCGACGACCCTTGCCCGGGCGAGTTCCTTCACTTCATCTCGTATTGGGCCCCGGTTTGGCTGGTCACACAAGGTCGTCGTCCATTCCGGGCGCATGTCTTCGGTATCTATGAGGTCACAGGACATCGCCTCAAGCTTCTCCTGTGCCGCAGGGGGCAGGCTATGCGGCAGGTCAAAGCCCGCAAGGCGGCCCCAAAGTCCGGCCCATGTGCGGACGGTGGTCCAGGGATTGTATCCGCCGCCGCCAAGGATGACCTGCGTCGGCGCGAAGGACCGGATCCGGTCGATCGCGTCCCAGAATCCAATGTTCGAGAGCGCCATCGCCGACAGCGGGTCCCCGTCCAGGCAGTCGGCCCCGGCAACGATGACAACCGATTTCGGTTTCGTCTGCGCCGCAATCTCCGAGATTGGCCCATCGATCAGGAACATGAATTCCGAATCATTGACGCCGCGGGGCAGGGGGAAGTTGTGCGCATTTGCGGGACTCGCGCCATCGCCCGCGCCGGTGTGCGGCCAGCGCCCCGACTCGTGCGTCGATATCAGTACGACGTCGGGATGATCCGCGAACGCAATCTCCACGCCGTCGCCATGATGCGCGTCAATGTCGACGTACAGGACAGGTGTGGCACCCGAATCGATCAGGGTCTGCACAGCGAAGACCGGATCATTGAAGTAACAGAAGCCGCTGGCTTCGGCGCGCTTGCCGTGGTGGGTGCCGCCGGCCGGATGATAGGCACAGCCGTGATCAAGCGCGCACCGGGCGGCCTCGATCGCGCCGCCGACCGAGGCTGCGGCCCGCTCGAACACCCGTTCGAACACGGGATTCTCCATCGTGCCTATATGATATCGTGTGCGCACGTCCGCCGAAACCTGACCGCTGGCGGAGGCATCGCGCACCGCATCGACATAATCCGCGTCATGAAAGGCTGTCAGCGTTTCGCGCGAGGCGAAATCGCAAAGGCGCACATGATCTTCGTCAAACCACTGAAGCATTTCGCAGATATCAATGACTGCGGCCTGACGGTTGCCTGACAGCGGGTGCAGGCGGCTCCAGCCGGGCTCTCGAAACACGCTGTGCGTGACGAATACTGCCATCGGGTCTCGCTCTGTCGCGCCCGTTACGCATCGCCACCTGGCGAAGAAACGAGGATCTTCTCTTGAGAGCATTAGAAAACTATAATAAAGTGGTTTAATCAAGAGAGCCTCCGCCGGCTATGTTGCGTAAGGGCCAGGGAAACAGGGAGAGGATAAATGGCTGACACTCAAACCGAGGCACGTGCCATGACGGAAAGTCTGGAAAACGCGAAATCGATGTCGATCATCGTGACGAAGGGAACGCTCGACTGGGCTTATCCTCCGTTCATTCTAGCGACCACCGCTGCGGCGATGGACGTGAAAGTGTCGATGTTCTTTACCTTCTACGGTCTCGGACTTCTGAAGAAGAAGCTGAACCTGCGCGTATCGCCGCTCGGCAACGCCGCAATGGAAATGCCCATGATGGGCGGCCACATGCGTATGCCGAACATCGTCGGAATGCTGCCGGGCGTCACCGGCATGGCGACTTCGATGATGAAGGGCATGATCAAGAAGAAGGGCGTCGCCTCGATCGAGGATCTCCGCGAAGCCGCGGCCCTTTCAGACGTCCAGATGATCGCCTGCCAGATGACCATGGACCTGTTCGAATACAAGCAGTCCGACATGCTTGACGATGTCGAGTACGGCGGCGCGGCGACCTACATGGAAAACGCGCTCAAGTCTGACATCAACCTCTACATCTAACGTCCCAATCACGCCGGACCTGGCGTGGGCAAAGGAGAATACACATGGCTGATCAGGTGCTGGACGCCAAAGGGCTGAACTGCCCGCTACCGATTCTGAAGGCGAAGAAGGCGCTTGGAACCCTTCCGGCCGGGGGCACGCTCGAAGTGCTCGCCACGGATCCGGGGTCAATCAAGGACTTCGAAGCATTCTGCCGGACGACCGGCAATGAACTCGTCGAACGGTCTGATGACGGAAAAGTCTTCAGGTTCATTCTGCGCAGAGCGGCGTAAGCCAACAATCAACAGCCACAATAACAAAGGAACGGACACCGCGATCAGAATGAATGACACGCGGTGACGGGGAGGTTTCATATGGCGAAAATGAAGATCCGGAAGGCCGTCTTCACGAACGGTGTCGCGCTGGCGACGATGGTGACGGGGGCTGCGCTCCTGTCTCAGGAAGCGTCGGCTACGGAAGGTTATTTCCAGCATGGCTTCGGTGCCCGGCAGTCGGCGCTCGCCGGCGCAGGGGTTGCTGATTCCAGCGACGCGATGGCGTTGAGCCTCAACCCTGCCGGTCTCACAGACGCCGGAAACGAGCTGCAGCTGGGCCTGTCCCTGTTCAGCCCGATCCGCTCCTTCACTGGTTCCGGCGGCCCCGGCTTCACGCCGAACGGCGAAGTCGAGAGCGGGTCGAAACTGTTCCCGGTTCCGAACTTCGCTTATTCGCACCAGCTGGGCGAACATTCTGCCTGGGGTATTGCCGCGTACGGCAATGGCGGGATGAACACCAGCTATCCGAATCTCGCCAACCCGGCCTGCGGACCTTATAGCGGCGTGTTTTGCGGCGGCAGCCTCGGTGTGAACCTCAACCAGCTGTTCATTGCGGCTGGCTACGCGACTGAAGTGTCCGACAATTTCAAGGTTGGCATTTCTCCGATCCTTGCGATCCAGGCCTTTGAGGCGAACGGTCTCGGTGCTTTCGCCGGCATTTCTTCGGACCCGACAAATCTCACCAACAATGAGACGGAATATTCCAACGGCTTCGGCCTGCGCGTCGGCGCCGAATGGGATGTGACCGATCAGTTCCGGCTCGGCGCGACCTACCAGACCGAGTTCGACATGTCCGAATTCGACAAGTACTCGGGCCTGTTCGAAGGCGGCGGCAGCTTCAACATTCCGGCGACGTACACGGTCGGCATGGCGTATGATGTTTCGCCGGCGATGACCGTGATGTTCGATTACCGTCACATCGCCTACAGCGATATCGCGGCGATCGCAGACTCCACGATGGTTCCGCTTCCACTCGGTGCGCCGAATGGTCCCGGCTTCAGCTGGAAAGACGTCGACGCCTACAAGCTGGGTGCGGAATGGCAGACCAGCGATGCCTGGACCTGGCGCGCGGGCGTTGCCATCAACAACAATCCGATCGGCGGCAGCGACGTTACGCTGAACATCCTGGCGCCGGGCGTGCAGGAGCAGCACTACACCGGTGGCTTCACCTACGCCTACAACGACACCAATGATTTCGACTTTGCATTCATGTATTCGCCGGAATCGTCCGTGTCCGGAATCGAGATCACGCCGCAGGGGCCGAACCCCGGTCACACAATCGAACTGCAGATGCATCAGTTCCAACTGACTGTCGGCTGGACCAAACACTTCTAGGGTCCGACCCGTTCAGCCCCCGGTCGCCCCGGGGGCTGAAACACTTTTGGGCCCATGGCCCGGCTTGAATGGGAATTTACAGAAGATATGACAGCTGAAACCGGATCGGCCGACGGGCAGAAAAAGGTTGGTGGTCAGCTTGGCGGCCTCACCTCGAAAATTACGCGGCTTTATCCGGGAGTCGCTGTTTCAACAGTGTTCGGAATTGCAGCTTTTGCGATTTCCGTGCGCTATGGTGCTCCCGGCATGCTGATGGCGCTTCTGGTCGGTCTGGCCGGGCACTTTCTTTATGATTTCGAACGTATCCGGCCGGGCGTCGACTGGACCGCCCGCAGCATTCTTCGTGTCGGCGTCGCCCTGTTGGGCCTACGAATTGCTTTTGCCGACGTGATCTCCGTCGGTGTGCCGCCGATCCTGCTTGTCCTGTTTGCCATGCTGACAACCATCGTTCTCGGCATTGCCATCTCGCGTAGCCTCGGCCTGTCGCGTGAGTTTGGTGCCCTATCCAGCGGATCGGTCGCCGTCTGCGGCGTCTCTGCGGCAATCGCGATTTCGACCGTGCTGCCGAAGAATGAGGAGTCCGAGCGCGACCTTGCCGTTGTTGTTGCGGGCGTGACCACCCTGTCGACGATGGCCATGATCATCTATCCGCTGGGCAACCTGTTCCTGCATCTTCCGGACCATCAGATGGGCATCGTGCTTGGCGGCACGATCCACGACGTGGCGCAGGTCGTCGGTGCCGGTTACTCGATCTCGCACGATGCGGGCGACATTGCGACGATCGTCAAACTGATGCGTGTCTCTGCGCTCCTCCTGGTCGTGGTCGGGATCTACACCTGGATCGGACATCACGCGAAGAAAGAAGCCTCTGCCAACAACACTGCTGCGCCGGCTGCCGGGCGTACGCAGTACCTGCCACCCTTCCTGATTGCCTTCTTTGTGCTGGCAGCTGCCAACTCTTTCCTGGCTCCTGATGCCAGCCCCCTGCACGAAATGTGGAAGCCCGTCGTGAAAGCCGGCGTGACGGCCTCGCAGTGGTTCCTCCTGATTTCCATCGCGGCGATCGGGATCAAGACCAATCTTCGCAAGATCGCCGAAGTCGGCTGGAAGCCGGTGATTGCCCTCGTGGCACAGACCCTGATCATGCTCGCGGTTGTGCTGACGGGCGTGCTGGTCTTCCACAATTTCGGGATCTGAGTTTCACATAAGCAAGGAGAGTGACGTGGCAGACGACACTATGGACAAGGGACTGAACAGAAATTCCGCGATGCCGAGCCGTCGAGCGATGCTGATGGGCACCGGCGCGGCCCTGTTCGCCAGCGCCGGTGTGCCGATCCCCTTCCTCGACAAGCTGCCGCCCGGCATGCGCCTCGTCGCCGACGCCCAGGAAGCTTCGGGCGCCATGCCGGAAGGCAAGAGTGGTCTCACCATTCTCGGCGACCGCCCCATCAACATGGAAACTCCGCCGCATTTGCTCGATGACGAAGTCACGCCCGGCAAATACTTCTTTGTCCGCAATAACGGTCTCCCGCCTGATGTGACCAATGTCACGGACGAGTCCTGGAAGCTCACAGTCGATGGCGAAGTCGAGCGCCCGCTTGAGATGTCCATTGCGGACCTGAAGCGTGAGTTCGAACCGGTCACGCTGCGCCTCGTGGTCGAGTGCGGCGGCAATGGCCGGGCTTTCTATCGTCCGGGCGCGAGCGGCAACCAGTGGACGTTCGGGGCCGTCGGCTGTGCCGACTGGACGGGCGTGCGCGTCAAGGATGTGTTCGAAAAGGCGGGCCTGAAGAAGACGGCGATCTATACCGGTCACTATGGCGCCGACACGCACCTATCGGGTGACCCCTCGAAAGAGGCGATTTCACGTGGCGTGCCGATCGCGAAGGCGATGGACCCGAACAGCATCATCGCCTGGGCGATGAACGGCGAAGATATTCCGTATCTGAACGGGTACCCGCTGCGTCTGATGATGCCCGGATATCCGGGCTCGTGCTCACAGAAATGGCTGACCCGTATCTGGGTGCGCGATCAGGTGCATGACGGCCAGAAGATGCTGGGTCACTCCTACCGCGTGCCGAAATATCCGGTCGCTCCCGGGACGGAAGTTCCGGACGAGGACATGAAGATCATCGAGAACATGCCGATCAAGTCGCTGATCACGTCTCCGCAGACTGGGTCGCGATCCAAGCTTGGCGAATCGATTCAGGTGAGAGGGCATGCCTGGTGCGGCGAAGGTGCCGATGTTGCGCGCGTCGACGTATCGATGGATTTCGGCGAGACCTGGACCCAAGCGGATCTCGCCCCGGCGCCCAACCGCTTCTCCTGGCAGCGCTTCACGGCAAACGTGACGCCGCCGCAGCAAGGCTACTATGAGATCTGGGCGCGGGCGACCGATACAAATGGCGTCGAGCAGCCGGCAACGACGCCGGGCTGGAACCCGCACGGCTATATCAACAACATGCAGCACCGCATTGCGGTCTTCGTGATATGATTACCCGGCATTCCGTCACAGCCATTGCCCGCCTGGCTTTCGCGGGCGCGGCAATGGCGCTTGTGGTCGCGTGTGGAGGTCCGAAGCCGAAGCCGGCCGAGCCGGCTGCGCCAAAGGCAGACGCGCACGTCGCCGCTGCTGTCGAGGCGATGGCCGGCAGCTGGAATGGCGACATCCAGTTCGTCAACACGTTCAACGCTCTGGACCCATCACACGTGCCGTCCGCGACGGGCGGCGAGTCGGCGGTTCCCTCGCTCTTCGATCCCAATGACGAATACTGGGGTCTGCCGCGGGACGAAGGCGTGGACTACGTTGCCGGCATCTGCGCAGGCTGCCACAGCCTGAGGCTGGTCATGCAGCAACATCGCAGCGAGGCCCGCTGGCACGAACTGATCGACTGGATGATCAACACGCAGGGAATGGCGCCATTGCCGGATGATGTGCGCAAGGACATCGAAACCTACCTGGGCAAACACTTCGGCGAGCTCGATCAGTGAAGCCCCCTGAGCGCGAGGAGAAGGGCGGCGGTTGGGACGCTGCGCGCATCCGGCGTGCCTTGCGCAGCGTTACCGATCCGGTCAGTGGGCAGAACATCGCCGACAATGGTTGCGTGCGCGAGGTCATCGTTCCGGCGCCGGGGCAGGTCACCATCGAGCTTGAACCCGACAAGGTGAGAGAAGGTGACCGGGAATCGTTGAGAACCGCCACGGCGAAGGCGGTGCAGTCTGTTGGCGGGATTTCACAGGTTCAGGTGCGGTACGCGGGCGAACCTGAAGAAACCGGGCTCCGGCTGGAACGCTCAGTCCCGGCGGCTGCACCGGCGCATTCGCGCTCGCATGAGACGGGGCCACGGCCAATGCGGCCCGAAGGCGTGCGCTACATTCTGGCGGTGTCCAGTGCCAAGGGCGGCGTTGGCAAGTCGACGGTCGCGGTCAATCTCGCGCGTGCCCTCGCGCAGCGCGGCCGGCGGGTCGGCCTTCTGGACGCCGATGTCTACGGGCCGTCGGTGCCGACCATGATCGGCAAGACGGGCGCGCTTGCCGATGTCGGGCCCAGCGAGCGGATCATGCCCATCGATGTGCATGGCATTCGTGTCATGTCGATGGGCTTCATTATCCCCGAAGGCAAGGCTGTCGCATGGCGGGGGCCGATGGTGATGAATGCCCTGGTTCAGATGCTCTCAGGTGTGGATTGGGGTGAGCTCGACTATCTGTTGCTCGACCTGCCGCCCGGCACGGGCGATGTCCAACTCACCCTGGTGCAGCAGGCCTCGGTCGATGGTGCCGTCATTGTCTCGACGCCGCAGGAAGTGGCGCTGGCGGATGTCCGCCGCGGCGTCGAGTTTTTCGCTCGCACGCAGGTGCCTGTGCTCGGCGTGATCGAGAACATGTCCTTCCTGAAGGATGCGGCAACCGGTCTGGAAGTCGACCTGTTCGGTCGGGGCGGTGCACGGACTGAAGCCGGGAAGCTGGGTGTGCCCTTCATAGGGGAGGTGCCATTCGATGTGGGGCTGAGGAAAGCGTCGGATGCGGGCGATCAGCTCACCGGCGCAATTGGCCGGATATTCGGGGTTCTCGCCGAACTCGTCGAAGAATCAGCCGTCGCGCAAAATCGATAGGCGAAGTCTACAGAAGCCGGTCCCGTTCCTTCGAGACGATATCGAACAGGAAGTCGCTCAGATGGCGTACACGGACAAAGTCCTGCACGTCCTGGTGAGTCACGAGCCAGAAGGAACGCGTCACGCTCACCTGTCCGGGCAGGACGACCTCAAGCTCCGGATGTGCTTCGCCCATGAATTTCGGCAGGATGCACAAGCCGGAGCCGGAACGTGTAAGTTCCAGCTGGGCAAGGATGCTCGGGCTGCACAGGCGCGGCGAAAATCCGGGAAGGATATCCTCGAAATAGCGCAATTGGGGTGAATAGATCAGGTCGTCCACATAGCCGATCAGCGTGTGGTGCTCGAGGTCGCGCGTCTCTGCGATGTCCGGGTGTGTCCGCAGGTAGTCGCGATGTGCGTACAGCTTGAGGGAATAGTCGGTCAGTTTGCGGACTTTCAGCCGGCCCGCCTTCGGGCGCGTCAGGAGGATCGACATGTCCACCTCGCGCTTCGGCACGCTGAGGAAGCCGGACAGAGCGATGAGGTCGATCTCGATCGCCGGCCAGGCATTCGCGAAGCGGGAAAGCGCAGGGGCAATGAACTGCGTGCCGAACCCTTCCGTCACACCGAGGCGTATCTTGCCTGCGACGGTCCGGTCCTGTCCCGCGAGCGCCTGGATCTTCACGGCAACCGACTCGATATCCTCGATCTGCCGCGCCAGGGCTTCGCCCTGATCCGTCAGTACATGTCCGCGCCTGGTTCGTTCAAACAGAGTCTGCCCGAGGTCGTGTTCCAGCCGCCGGATGCGGCGGCTGATCGTGGTAGCATCCTGTTTCAGCAGCGCGGATGCCCTGTCCAGACGGCTGGACCGGCTGACAGTGAGAAATATCCTCAGGTCGTCCCAGTTCATGACTCGTACCTGCAAAAATGCAGGTAAAGCCTGCAAAGAAATCCGTATATATCAGAAAATCGCCAGACTAAACTCCCAGAAAACCTGTGGAGGCAGTCATGCGCGAAGTGCATCATTTCGTCGGCGGCAAGGTCGTTGCCGGAACGTCGGGCCGTTTTGGCGACATCTTCAATCCGAACACCGGCAAGGTTCAGGCGAAAGTGTCGCTGGCGACGGAAGCCGAACTGGACAAGGCCGTGGCGAACGCAGCAGCGGCGTTTCCTGCCTGGGCCGCCATGAACCCGCAGCGCCGTGCGCGGGTGATGTTTGAATTCAAGCGCCTGCTGGAAGCGAACATCAACGAACTGGCAGAGTTGCTCTCTTCGGAACACGGCAAGGTGGTTGCGGACTCGAAAGGCGATGTTCAGCGCGGCATTGATGTGGTCGAGTTCGCCTGCGGCATCCCGCACCTGCAGAAGGGCGAATATACCGAGGGCGCTGGCCCCGGCATCGACGTCTATTCCATGCGCCAGCCGCTGGGCGTCGTGGCCGGCATCACGCCTTTCAACTTCCCCGCCATGATCCCGTGCTGGATGGGCGCCGTTGCGGTTGCCTGCGGCAACAGCTTCATCCTGAAACCCTCTGAGAAAGACCCCTCCGTGCCGATGCGCATGGCCGAGCTGCTGCTGGAGGCCGGCGCACCGGAAGGCGTGTTCAACGTCGTCAATGGCGACAAGGTGGCCGTGGACGCCATCCTGAAACATCCGGATATCAAGGCTGTCAGCTTCGTCGGCTCCTCTGACATTGCCCAATACGTCTATGCTACCGGCACGGCGCACGGAAAGCGCGTTCAGGCCATGGGCGGAGCAAAGAACCACGGCATCATCCTGCCGGACGCCAACATGGAGCAGGCGGTGAAGGACATCGTCGGTGCGGCGTACGGCTCGGCCGGTGAGCGCTGCATGGCGCTGCCGGTCGCCGTGACGGTCGGAAAGAAAACGGGCGATGAATTTGTCGAGCGGATGCTGGATGCCGCGCGTGGCCTTCGTGTCGGCTACTCGACCGATGCGGATGCGCACTACGGCCCCGTCGTGTCCGCTGCCCACAAGGCGAAGATCGAAAGCTACATCCAGATGGGTGTCGACGAGGGCGCCGACCTGAAGCTCGACGGGCGCGGGCTCACGATGCAGGGCGCCGAGAACGGCTTCTTCATCGGGCCGAGCTTGTTCGACCATGTGAAGCCGGGCATGAAATCCTATCAGGAGGAGATCTTCGGCCCGGTGCTGCAGGTTGTGCGCGCCGAGACGCTGGAAGAGGCCGCCGCGCTGCCCAGCAACCATCAGTATGGAAATGGCTGCGCGATCTTTACGCAGAACGGCCGGGCGGCTCGCGAGTTTGCAGCGCAGGTCAATGTCGGCATGGTGGGGGTGAACGTGCCGATCCCGGTGCCCGTCAGCTATCACACATTCGGGGGCTGGAAGCGTTCGGCCTTCGGCGATACCAACCAGCACGGACCGGAAGGCGTGAAGTTCTGGACGAAGATCAAGACGATCACGCAGCGCTGGCCCGAAGGCGACATCGGCGATCAGGCCTTCATCATTCCGACGATGGGGTAGAAATATGAGCTACAATTCGATCACATTCGAGCATTCTGACCGGATTGCGCTTGTCACGATCAACCGGCCGGACAGCCTGAATGCGCTTAACCAGGAGGTCATGACGGAAGTCGCCGACGCTTTTTCGCGGATCGACCGGAACAAGGACATCGCCGTCAGTGTCCTGACGGGCGAAGGCCGCGCCTTCGCGGCGGGCGCCGATATCAAGGAAATGCAGCCGCAGACTTTCTCTGACATGTATGTCGACGATTTCTTCGGGCTGTGGGACCGGTTCGCCGCCTGCCGCAAGCCGGTGATCGCGGCGGTAAACGGCTTTGCCCTCGGCGGCGGTTGCGAACTGGCCATGATGTGCGACCTGATCATCGCGTCCGAGAAAGCCAAGTTCGGCCAGCCGGAAATCAAGCTCGGCGTGACCCCCGGCATGGGCGGCTCCATCCGCCTTACCAAGGCCGTCGGCAAGGCGAAGGCCATGGACATGGTGCTGACCGGCCGGATGATCGACGCGGCCGAAGCAGACAGGATCGGCCTCGTGTCGCGCGTCGTGCCCCATGAAGCACTCATGGATGAGGCGAAGGCGGCGGCAAAGGAAATTGCGGCCTATTCCATCCCGTCGCTGATGGCGGCGAAGGAAATGGTTGGACGGGCGCTGGAACTTCCGACCACGGAGGGCGTGAAGTTCGAGCGCCGCCTGTTCCAGGGCCTGTTCGGCACCGCCGACCAGAAGGAAGGCATGAACGCCTTCGTCGAAAAGCGCGCGCCGGACTTCAAGGACAAATAAGACGACAAGGGGAGGCCGCCATGGCCAAAATCGCATTCATCGGGCTCGGCAATATGGGCTCCGGCATGTGTGCCAATCTTTGCAAGGCCGGCCATGAGGTCCGGGCCTTCGATCTTAATGCAGATTCTGTGAAAGCCGCCGCCGGCCGCGGTGCCGCTCCGGCAGTGTCGCTGAAGGACGCGGTTACCGGCGCAGATGTCGTCATCACCATGCTGCCCGCCGGCAAGCATGTCCTGTCGGTCTATTTTGGCGACGGCGGCGTGGCGGCGCACGCGGCGAAAGGCACGTTGTTCATCGACTGCTCGACCATCGCCGTAGACGACGCGCGTGCGGCGGCCGGGAAAGCGGAAGCCGACGGCTTCCGGATGGTGGATGCGCCGGTCTCGGGCGGCACGGCAGGCGCCGAAGCGGGCACGCTTACCTTCATGGCGGGTGGCTCGGATGAAGCCTTCGTCAAGGCGAAGCCCCTGCTTGAAGCCATGGGAAAGAACATCTTTCACGCGGGTGGCAGTGGAAACGGCCAGGCGGCGAAGATTGCCAACAACATGTTGCTGGGAATCTCCATGATCGGCACTTGCGAGGCGTTTTTCCTGGCGGAGAAGCTTGGCCTCGATGCGCAGACCTTCTTTGACATTTCATCGGTGTCGTCCGGTCAGTGCTGGAGCATGACCAATTATTGTCCCGCACCGGGCCCTGTGCCGACGGCGCCGTCTAACCGTGACTACAAGCCCGGCTTCGCCGTCGCGATGATGCACAAGGATCTGGCTCTCGCGATCGGCGCCGCGCGCGCAGCCGGAGCCGATCTGCAGCTTGGGCCTCTGGCCGAGAAAGTCTACGACAACATGATGGCGCGCGGCCACGGCGACGTTGACTTCTCCGGCGTGTTCAAGGACCTGCACGGCGGACTGTAGGCGCTGACCGAAAAAGTCCGGTTACAGATGGACGACCGTTGTCGTCATGCCGGGGAAGGGCACGCGCGTTTCCTTGTGACCGAGCAGGATAAGTGCGCGTTCCCCGCCGCTGGCCCAGGCTGCCAGATTGCTGGCAAGCTGCCGCGCAAGGTCGGCTTCCAGTCCTGCGAAAGGTTCGTCGAGGATCAGGACTTGGGGGGAAACGAGCAGCGCCCGGGCAAGCCCCAGGCGGCGCAATTCACCGCCCGAATACGGCATCGTGACGTCGTCGAAAGTCAGTGCTGAGCCGGCAATATCATCCGGAGTGAAACCGGAAGCGCAGGCAACATCCAGCGCCGCGCGCATGTCGGCTTCTGTCGCTTCCGGAGCGGCCAGGCGCAGCTGGTCGGCCAGCGTTCCCGGAAGGAAGGCGGGAAATTGCGGGCTGAGCGCGATTCGTTCCAGCGCTGCAGCGATCCGTACCTTGCCTGCCGAAATGCCGGCATAGCGGAGATTGCCGCCAGCAGGCGGATGAAGGCGCATGAGCGTTTCCGCGAGCGTGGTTTTCCCCGATCCGGACGGTCCGATGAGCTGCACCAGCGTGCCCGGACTTATTGCCATGTCGATCGGACCGATCGGCGGTGCACCGGCCGCGGCCTGGCCGATGAGTTGGTCCGCAATAAGTGGGAATACAGTGCTGATCTGTTGTGCCGAGCCGGGCGCCGCGTCCCACGGCGCGTCGCTGTGTTCGAGGCGTGCTGTGAGGTGTGCTGCGGCGATCCTGGACTTCGACAGGGCATCGAACACCGAGACCATCGCGCCAGCGGCTTCGAATGCAGACATGAGAGCGAGTGCGGCGCCAACCGCGATCGCAAGGCCGGCGCCGGCACCTGCCTGCCAGAGGATGGCGAGCGCCAGAATGGATCCTGAAAAGCCTGTCGTGGCGCCAAGTGCCCGGTACGGGCGCTCGACGGCATCACCGGACCGGAGCTGGAGTTCGAGGCTTTCCCGCGCCATTTCTGCCTCCCGCGGCAGGGCGCCAATAACATCCAGCTCCACGGCGTTCTCGATGAGCCGGGCCGTTTCTTCCCGCCCGGTGCGCGTCTGTTCGGCAAGGCCGGATGCGGCACTGTGAGAGCGTCGGGCCGCAGATGACGGCAACAGCCAGGCCACACCGACCGACACAACCAAAGCGACCACGCCCACCTGCCAGTCGGCGGCAAGGGCGAATCCGATGGCGACGCAAAGGCCTGCAATCACGGCAGATGCAGGACTGAAGACACGCAGGAATCCCGCCTCTGCGGCGTCGACATCG
This sequence comes from Hyphomonas sp., assembly GCA_020638455.1. Taxonomy (GTDB): domain Bacteria; phylum Pseudomonadota; class Alphaproteobacteria; order Caulobacterales; family Hyphomonadaceae; genus Hyphomonas. Next base: position 235,557 of record JACKIK010000002.1, read on the forward strand.
TCGATGAGCGTGCTGAGTTCGTTGGCCGGCATCGCCGTCATCCCGCGCTGGCAGACGGCGCCGGATGCGAACAGGGCGGGACGCAGCCGGGCCGACAGGCTGAGCGTGGCGTCATGCCCCACGAGCTGTTCGGCATAACGCGTCAGCACTCTCGAGAAGGCTGCAAGACGCACCCCGGCGCTCGGATAGAGGTGATTGAATACATATCCGGCCCCCATGGAACCGGCCAACGCCGCCGCTGTCAGGAACCATCCGGACAGCCCGAGCAGCACGACGCCCGACGCGCCGGCCAATGCAGACAGGAAAAGCGCGAGGAAGAAACGCAGCCGGGCAGGGCTTCCGAGTGTGCGCCACAGGGTCAGCATCGTGCAGCGTGCTCCGGCTTTGCGGGCTGCAGTTCGACCACTGCGTCGGCAGCTTCGATCAGTGCCGGCGAATGGCTCGCGAGAAGGACCGTACACTGCGACGCCAGCGACCGGATCTGCCGGATGAAATCCTCTTCAGCATCGGGATCGAGATGTGCGGTCGGCTCATCCATTAGCAGAATGGGAGATCCGCGGAGCAGGGCTCTTGCCAGTGCGATACGCTGGCGCTGGCCGCCCGACAGGCCGCCGCCGAAGCGCGACAGGCGCCGGTCAAGACCGCCTTCGGCCTTGCCGGCGAAGTCCAGGATGCCCGCCTGTTCAGCTGCCTTCCGAATTGCTTCGTCCGACGCAAGCGGCGCGGCAATGGCAATATTCTGCCGGATCGTGCCTTCCATCAGCCAGGGTGTTTGCCCGACGAAGGCCACGCTGTCCGCGAGGCTGTCTCCATCGCGGAGCGTCGTGCCGTCGATGCGGATGGCTCCGCCCGACAGCCGTGCACGGCCAATCAATGACAGGAGGCAGGTCGATTTGCCCGAGCCTGACGGACCGGAGAGCACAGTCAGCCGGCCGGGACGGGCTTCGAAATTGAGATCGTTGAGAACGGGCGCATGGCCGGGCCAACCAGGCGACGCATGTTCGAAGCAGATAGCCGGCGCACTTGTGAGCGGCGGCAGCCGGCGAATGGTCTGGCGATCGCTGCGCGCAATCCACTCCGATAGCAATTCGGCTGCGGCCATGCCATCCGCGCGATCATGGTGCAGGCCGGGGAGTTTGCGGATCGGAGCAAAGAATTCGGGCGCCAGGATGAGTGCTGTCAGACCTTCGGACAGCGTCAACGTCTCTCCGGTCTTGAAGGGAAACACGCCGAGCAGCTTGAAGCCGACATAGACGGCAACAAGTGCGATCGAGATCGACGCGAAGAATTCCAGCACAGCGGTCGAGAGGAAGGCGACCCGCAGGATGGCCATCGTACCTTCGCGCAGGCGGTCAGATGCTGTCTGAAGCTGTGCCGTTTCGCGCCGGACGGCCCGGAAAGCGCGGATCAGGCCGGACTGGGCAGCGCGCGACTGGAACTGACCCGACAGGCTGTCGAGCGCTGCCTGCTGCGTGCGTGCACGCGATGCGGTTTCGCTGATGGTCAGCCACAGGAAAATCGGTGCAGCCAGAAGGCAGACGAACAGAAGTGCAGCAGCCAGCCAGGTCTGCATGGCGATCGCAGCCAGGACGATGAAGGGACCGATTGCGGCGAACATCATGCCGGGCCGCCAGCGCTCGGCATATCCGGCAAGCTTCGCTGTGCGGTCTATGATCTGCGAGGTCCGGCTGCCGGTGTCGGCGCCGCCAAGCCATCCTGCGCCGGATTGGCTCAGCGTCTCGAACACCTCCCGCCGTGCCGCAGTCACCATGGCGCGCCCGGCCCGCGCCAGCATCGTATCGCTGGCCCAGAGCGCTACGGTTCTCGCCGTTACGCCGAAACCAGCTACCAGCAGGCCTGTGCGGTCGAGCGCGCCCTGCGACGCAGCGCCGACGCTTTGACCGATACCCCATGCGATCGCGATCCAGCCGGCAAGTGCGACGAGCTGCAGGAGCAAGCCGGCGCGCTCGGCGCCGCGCGCGGGCGCGATCCAGCGCCGCAAGGCTGAACGCGTCCGCTGTTTCACTGCATTCGTTTCGGGGTCCGGCATGGTGACAGATTTAGGGGCTTAAAAGTGTTATGCAGTATGCGACTTTTTGTGACATCGTTAGGTTGTCACGCTGAAACTATGTGTGTGGCGTACATTAGCAGACCACGATTCCCCAAACCGGGAGGCCCCCCACATGCCTGATCTCCTGCTCGCGGATTTGTCTCGCTGGCAATTCGCGCTGACAGCGCTCTACCATTTCCTGTTTGTGCCGCTCACCCTCGGCTTGTCCATGCTGCTTGTTGTCATGGAAGGCGCGTATGTGATGACCGGGAAGGAGGTTTGGAAACGAACCACCAAATTCTGGCAGAACCTGTTCGGCATCAACTTCGTGCTCGGTGTCGCCACCGGCATCACCATGGAATTCCAGTTCGGGATGAACTGGTCCTACTATTCGCACTATGTCGGCGACATATTCGGTGCGCCGCTCGCGATCGAGGGCCTGATGGCCTTCTTCCTCGAAGCGACGCTGGTGGGCCTCATGTTCTTCGGCTGGGACAAGCTCTCGCGGCCGGCGCACTGGATGGTGACCTTCTTTGTCGCGCTCGGCTCAAATCTCTCGGCGCTGTGGATCCTCATCGCCAATGGATGGATGCAGCATCCCGCAGGGTCGGAGTTCAATCCGGACACGATGCGGATGGAAGTCACCAACTTCATGGAAGTGCTGTTCAATCCGACAGCCCAGGCGAAGTTCGTTCACACGGTCAGCGCCGGTTATGTCACGGCGTCGGTGTTCGTGCTTGGCATTTCGGCCTGGTACGTCCTGAAGAACCGTCATCTCGGCCTCGCCAAGCGCTCGATGGCCGTGGCGGCCAGCTTCGGTCTCCTGTCGGCCCTGTCGGTCGTCGTGCTCGGTGACGAGAGCGGCTACACGATCACGGATAACCAGAAAATGAAGATGGCTGCCCTCGAGGCGATGTGGGAGACGGAGCCCGCACCTGCGGGCGTTGCCGTCTTCGGCATTCCCGACGAGAAGGCGCACACGACCCATTTCGAGGTCAAGATTCCTTATGTGCTTGGCCTGATCGCGACGCGGTCTCTGGACGGCGAAGTGGAAGGGATCGTGCCGTTGGTCGACACGGCCAAGGAGCGGATCCGGAATGGCATCCTTGCGTATTCTGCCGTTCAGGCCCTCAACGCGAATCCCGGTGACGTGGCGGCGCGTGAAGTCTTTGAGGCGACGAAGACGAACCTCGGCTATGCCATGCTGCTGAAGCGCTATGTCGATGACCCGGCCACGGCCGATGAGGCGACGATCGAGAAGGCCGCGTGGGATACGGTTCCGAACGTAGCGCTGTCGTTCTACTCTTTCCGCCTGATGATGGGGCTCGGTTTCCTGTTCATCGCGATGTTTGCGACAGCGTTTTACTTCATCAGCCTGAAGCGGAACGTGCCGCGCTGGTTCCTGCGGCTCGCTTTCTTTGCCATTCCGCTTCCGTGGATTGCTGCCGAACTCGGATGGATCCTCGCCGAAGCCGGACGGCAGCCATGGGTGATCGACGGCGTGCTGCCGACCTTCATGGGCGTCTCCAGCCTGACGGTGCAGCAGGTGATCATGACCATGGTCGGCTTCACGCTGCTCTATGGAACGCTTGCTATCATCGAAATCAGCCTCATGGTTCGCGCCGTGAAGCTGGGACCGGGCGCGCGCATCCTGCCCAAGGGCGGCGGCGGTGGCGATGCCTTGAACGAGCGGGTGCCAGCGGCGCCGCGCACCATCCAGTTTGACCAATAGGAGGACCCGGCAATGGAACTTCCTCTCGACTATGCGACGCTGAAAGTCCTCTGGTGGGGCCTCGTTGGTGTCCTGCTCATCGGCTATGCCCTGACGGACGGATACGATCTGGGGGTCGCGTCGCTGCTGCCCTTCGTCGCCCGAAACGACAAGGAACGCCGCCTCGTCATCAACTCCATCGGTCCGACCTGGGAAGGGCATCAGGTCTGGCTGATTACCGGCGGCGGCGCCCTGTTTGCAGCGTGGCCCTATGTCTACGCGATCAGCTTTTCCGGCTTTTACCTCGCCATGTTCGTGGTGCTGGCGGCGCTGATCCTGCGGCCTGTCGGCTTCAAGTACCGGTCGAAGCGGCCGAGCCCCGCCTGGCGCTCGGGATGGGACTGGGCCCTGTTTGTCGGCGGTTTCGTCCCGGCACTGATCTTCGGTGTGGCGCTGGGCAACGTGTTGCAGGGCGTACCGTTCGATATCGACCGGACCCTGCGGGCGACCTATGATGGCGGCCTTTTTGGCCTGCTCAACCCGTTCGCCTTGCTTTGCGGCCTCGCTTCCGTCGCCATGCTGGTTGTCCATGGCGCCTCATGGCTGGTCGTGAAGATCGAGCATGGGCCTGTGATGGATCGTGCGGCGAAGTTCGGCCAGATCGCAGCACTGGCGGTCATCGTGTTCTATGCCCTTGCCGGCGTATGGCTCGCCTTCGGCGCCATGGGCTACAAAGTGGTTGGCGAACTGGATCCGAATGGCGTGGCGAACCCATTGCGCAAGGAAGTCGTGGTCGAGGCGGGTGCCTGGCTCACCAATTACGGCAAGTATCCGTGGATGATCCTTGCGCCGCTCCTTGGCTTCGCCGGGTCGGCACTCGCCTTTGTCGGCCTGCGCGGCAAGTCTGCGCTTGCGCTGGTTGGATCGGCACTGGCCGCAACGGGCATAGTCGCATCGGTCGGCACATCGATGTTCCCCTTCATCCTGCCGAGCTCGAAGAATCCCAATGCCAGCCTGACGGTCTGGGATAGCTCGTCGAGCCATCTCACCCTGTTCATCATGCTGATCGTGACTGTGATCTTCGTGCCCATCATCCTCGCCTACACGGCTTGGGTGTTCAAAGTGCTGTGGGGCCGCCTGACCATCGAAGAAGCCAACGCAACGGGCACCTACTAAGCAGAAGGAAGACTGACATGTGGTATTTCAGCTGGATTCTCGGTCTCGGCCTCGCGCTGACCTTCGGCATCCTCAATGCGATGTGGAATGAAGTGGCGATGACGGAAGCCGGAGAAGAAGACCTGGAGATCGACTGATGAGACATCGGAAGGCATGCGGGTGTGCTGCGGCGATCGGCCTTGCCGCAGGGGGCCTTGGATCGGGCATGGCGGAAGCTGGCCCTACACCGCTCCCGGCCGAGGTCGTCGAGGCGATGAACGAGGCGCTTGCGGACGAGCGCAAGGCCCACGCGACCTATGAGGCGATCCTGGACCGGTTTGGCGATGTCCGGCCGTTTGTGAACATCGTTCAAGCCGAGCAGCGGCATATCGACATGCTCCTGCCGCTCTACGCGCGCTACGATGTGACCCCGCCGGCAGATGAAACGGTGATTTCCGAAGCGGTCCAGACGGAAGACATGCTTGGACTCTGCCGGATCGGCGTCCAGGCCGAGATCGACAATGTCCGTCTCTATGACGACCAGCTCCTGCCGGCTGTCGCGGACTATCCGGATATTTCGGCGGTCATGCAGCGCCTCCGCGATGCCTCCCAGAACAACCACTTGCCGGCTTTCCAGCGTTGTGTAGATCGTGGCGGTCAACCTGGCCGCGGGCCGGGCGGCGGCTTCGGTCGCCGACACGGTCAGGGCTGAGGGGGAGACATGAAGTCGATATTGTCCGCATTCGGGCTCATCCTGTTCGGATTGCTCATGGGCGTCGGCGTCATGCGCTATGCCTCGACCGAGCAGGCATTGCGCAGGCAGGTGTCTGAAACCGCGCCACGCCCGGAGCGGGCTACCGATGGCCGGCTGGCTCTTTATCTGACTGCGGACGAACGCGCGCATGTCAGCGCTGAGATGCTGCAGTTCCTTCAGGGCGTGCAGACGATCAGTGCCGCTGTATCGGATGAGGACCGCGAGACCATCCAGGCGACCGCCGACAATCTGCGCCGTGGCAACGGGCAGGGCATGGGAGTTCAGATGAAGGCCCCTGATGGCTTTCGCCAGATCGGTCAGTCATTGCGCCAGGAATTCGGATCGATTGCGGACATGTCGTTGACATCCGACATGACGGATATTCAGCAGTCCCTGAGCGACGCGATGACGAATTGCGTCGCGTGCCATGGCACTTACACGGTCGTCGAAGTCAGCGATTAGTGCTCAGCAGGCCGCGCTCTGCATGTCCTGATGGCGCTCCAGCCGTTCCAGCAGAACCGGACCATTGGTGACCAGGTCGGCCAGTGTCACCTTGTCGAGTTCTGCGAGGAAGGCCCGCAGGCCGGTGCGGAACAGCGTGCTCAGCTTGCAGACGCCGACGATGGGGCAGGTGTTGGAGCAGGGATTGAAGCACTCGACGATTTCCATGTCCCCTTCGGTCTGCCTGACAACCTCGCCGACGATAATCGTCTCGGGTGGCTGGCCAAGCCGCACGCCGCCAGTCCTCCCGCGAACGTTTTCCAGGTAGCCGAGCTTGCCAAGTTGCCGCGCTGCTTTCAGGAGATGTGCTTTTGAAATTCCATGCGCTTCCGCAACATCCTGGATGCGGATCAGTTCACCGGGATGCAGCGCGCAGAACATGAGTGTTCTGAGCGCGTAATTCGTATATGCAGTCAGCCGCACCGAGGCATTCTCCAACTGTTTTGCTTGCCGCACATCAAAGCAGGCATTCCGGATTAAAGTGGCATATTATTTGTCACTTATAATCAGGTAAAGCCAAAACGTGCGAACAACACTCCCCCAATTTCGACCATTTTGCCTGCGCTGGCCGGGGCAGGAATACGCGAAGTTGCGTATGTGACTATATTGCGAAGCGGTTTCAGGCGCCGAGCAGGCCGCGGTTTGCGAGATTGGTCATCAGGTCGGAAAGGCCGAACGTCCAGGCAGGCGCGTCCCGGGATGTCGCCACGCCATTCACGAGCCGGCCAAGGCGGCGGGACGAGACGCTGACAATGTCGCCGATCATGTGGGTGAAACCGCCACCCGCGCCCTCCCTGTCCTTGGTCGGGGCAAACATGGTGCCGAGGAAGAGCGCGAAGCCATCCGGATACTGGTGTTCGCTGAGCGCCTGTCGGACCAGATCTTCGGGCTGGCGGCTGATCTGGCTCATCGAGTTGACGCCGGAGAGCTCGAAACCGTCAGGGCCGCGGATCGACAGGGCGACCTCCATCGATCGCACGTCGTCCATCGTGAAGGCGTCGTCGAACAGGCGGATGAAAGGGCCCATCGCGCAGGACGCGTTGTTGTCCTTTGCCTTGCCGAGGAGGAGGGCGGAGCGGCCTTCGAAGTCGCGGAGATTGACGTCGTTTCCCAGAGTCGCGCCAACGGGCCGCCCGAGCCTGTCCGAGATCACGACGACTTCCGGCTCCGGATTGTTCCAGCTGGAGTCGGACCGCACGCCGACGCTCTGCCCCCATCCGACGGAGGCGAGCACGGGGCATTTGGTGAAAATCTCGGCATCCGGCCCGATCGCGACTTCAAGGTATTGCGACCAGAGCTGGCTGGCGATCAGTGTCTGCTTGAGCCGGGCGGCCTTTTCCGAGCCGGGCTCGACGGCGCGCAGGTCCCCGCCGATCGCCGTTTCCAGCTGCGTCCGGATATCTGCCGCGGCATCGGCATTTCCGCGCGCACGCTCTTCGATCACCCGTTCGAGGGTCGAGACGGCGAACGTCACGCCGGCCGCCTTGATGCACTGCAGGTCGACGGGCGCGAGCAGGCGGCCGCGTCCCCGCGCTCCGGCGGCCAGGTTCAACTGCTCGAGTCTCCCCACTGTCTGGCCTCGTCCGGCATCGATCTCTGCAGAGAGGAGCTGGGCGACAGTTGGCGCGGCGGCTGACATGTCGAACACGGTGCCGCCAACGACCAGGACGGGGGTCGGGCCTTCGCCGAAATCGATGCGGCCCGCAAAGCGCCCCTCTTGCCAGTCCTCGGGCATGTCGACGTCAACATCAAACAGGTTTTCCATCGGACTAGTACGCTCCGTCTATGCGGCGCCGAGCGCCCGTTGGGTTGGTGTCCTGCAACTCGTCCGGGAGAAGGTTGTCGGGGAAGTTCTGGTAGCAGACGGGGCGCAGGAAGCGGTCGATCGCGAGACTGCCGACCGATGTCGTCCGGCTGTCACTGGTCGCCGGGAAGGGGCCGCCATGCACCATCGTATGCGAAACCTCGACGCCGGTGGGAAAGCCATTGACGAGGATCCGCCCAGCGAGCCGCTCCAGCATCGGAAGGATGGGACGGGCAAGGGTGCTGTCACCCGGCTCCAGGTGCAGGGTGGCGGTAAGCTGGCCTTCCATATCCGACAGCACCTCCATGGCTTCGCCGGCAGACCTGCATGTGACGACAATGCTCGACGCGCCAAAATTCTCGTGCCGGAGTGAAGGTTCTGACAGGAACTGCGCAGCATCGGTTTCAAGCACGCAAGCCGGAGCAAGTCGGTCGCTTTCTGCGCCCTTCGCCAGTACCTGCACACCTTCCGTGTGCGCATAATCATCAAGCCCCGCGACATAGGCCCTGGCGATGCCGTCCGTGAGCATCGCCTGTGCGGCGCTTGCAGAGATTGCCTCGGCGAGGGTTGTCCTGAACGCCGCCAGGGCGTCGCTGCCGGAGGTAATGACGAGAACGACGCCCGGATTGGTGCAGAACTGGCCGGCCCCCAATGTCACCGAGGCCGCAAGCCCTTCCGCGATCTGCGCGCCTCGAGCCTGCAGCGCTTCAGGAAAGACGAGGACCGGATTGACGCTCGACATTTCTGCGAACACTGGGATCGGTTCGGGGCGGCTGGCGGCCATCGCGAAGATCGCCATGCCGCCTTGCCTGGATCCGGTGAAGCCTACCGCCTTGATCGAAGGATGCCGGACGAGCGCCTCACCGACGGAACGGCCGCCATGCAGCATCGAGAAGAAGCCTGGCGGCATTCCCACAGCCTCGACGGCGCGCGAAATTGCGGTGCCGACCAGTTCGGACGTGCCGGGATGGGCGGGGTGCGCCTTGGCGACAACAGGACATCCGGCTGCGATGGCGGACGCTGTGTCGCCGCCGGCGACCGAGAAGGCCAGCGGGAAATTGCTTGCACCGAACACGGCGACGGGGCCGATCGGGACGCGCCGCATGCGCAGGTCGGGTCGTGGCAGTGGTTGCCGGTCCGGAAGTGCATGGTCGATTCGCAGGCCGCGCCAGTGCCCGGCCCGCACTTCATCGGCAAACAGACGCAGCTGGCCCGTCGTGCGACCCAGCTCGCCCTCGATCCGCGCCTGTGGCAGCGCGGTCTCCTGCATGACGCGCGGAACGAGCGTATCCCTGATAGACAGCAATTCCTCCGCAATCCGCTCCAGCAGGACGGCGCGCAGTTCGGCCGGCTGCGGCATCGTTTCTTCGAATGCAGTCCAGGCTGCGGAGCACGCCGCATCGACGTCGGCCTCGGATGCATCCTGGAATACGGGCTCCAGCAGGGTGCCGCAGGCAGGGTTCATGGCCCTGTTCGGCGCGCCGGTGCCCGGTCGGAGCTCTCCCGCAATCAGGTTATGTCCGGTCAGGCTCATTCAGCACTCTCCAGGAAATATACACTCATCCGACAATGGTAGCGTTATCAAAATCGTGGTCCAGCAAAAACGCCCGCCGAATGCCCAACAGGAGGCTGACTCCGCCAGACAGGTGCGGCATGGCATCCTGGCGGGGATTTTTGCAGAGTGAGGTCCGGTCGCAGCCGGGATTCGCGGGAATGCCGGCTTGCGCAAGCAGGGATCATCACGAGGGGGTTGGCAACATGGGATCGGACACGCAGGCGAATGCGCTCGCTGCAACTGTGGCCAAGCCGGCGGGAAGGACATACGTCCTGCTGCTGCTGACGCTCGTTTACACGTTCAACCACATCGACCGTCAGATCCTCGTGATCCTGCTGGAGCCGATCAAGGCCGACCTCAAGCTCGACGACGCCCAGCTGGGATGGCTGACGGGCCTGGTCTTCGCGGTTTTCTACGCGACGCTGGGCGTGCCAATCGCGATGTGGGCCGATCGCGGGAACCGCCGCAACATCATCGTGCTGGCGCTGGTTATCTGGTCGGGCATGACCGCTCTGTCGGGCCTCGCACACCAGTACTGGCAGCTGCTGCTGGCCCGGATGGGGGTGGGCGTCGGGGAAGCCGGTGGTACGCCACCTGCCACATCGATCATCTCTGACCTCTATGCGCCGAAGGAGAGGGCAACCGCACTTGGCGTCTACACGACAGGCATCGGCCTTGGCATCCTTGCGGGGTTCATATTGGGCGGCTTCGTCTATGAGGCCTTCGGCTGGCGCGCAGCATTCTTTGTGGCGGGCATTCCGGGCTTGCTGCTGGCCATGCTGGTCCGGTTCACCCTGAAGGAACCGGCGCGCGGTGCTGTCGAGACCCGGACCGACGTCGGAGAAGCCCCGCCGATTCCCGAAACGCTGCGATTCATCCTGGGGCAGACCTCATACCTCTTCCTGCTGGCAGGCTGCTGCCTGATCTGCATTTCGTCCAACGCGTTCCTCGTATTCACGTCTAGCCATCTGCAGCGTACCTTCCATGTCGGCCCTGGCGATGTCTCGATCCCGCTGGGCATCCTGATCGGCGGCGTCGGTAGCCTCGGGGCCGTCGTCATCGGTCGCGTATGTGACCGGTTGTCCGTCCATGACCTCAAGTGGCGGCCGTGGACCATTGCCATCTGCGGCGCCCTCGCCCTGCCGTTTGCGTGGATGTTCCTGCAGGCGGGCACGATCGGGACGGCCTATGCCTGGAATATTGTGCCCAGTTTCATCGGCCTCGTGTATGCGAGCATAGCATACACCGCGTCGCAGGAGCTCGTTGGCCTGCGGATGCGGGCTTTCGCGTCGGCATTCATGCTTTTCTGCCTGACCCTGATCGGTATTGGCGGCGGGCCGACATTCGCCGGCTGGCTCAGTGACCATTTCGCCGCGCAGGGCGAGCCGGCTCCGCTCAAGAAGGCGCTTGAGTGTATCCTGGTCCTCAACCTGCTCAGCATCGGATTCCTGCTTCTGGCAGGCCGCACTTATGCGCGCGATGTGGAACGGGCGGCGGCACAAGCCTGACAGTCCCTCCGCCGTTTCCGACAAGTAAGTGTTGCCGTCGGGCGGATTGTGTTGTGGTATTACGGCGTTGTCATCCGGCCCGCGAAACGAGGCGGGATGGCGGGCGTTGGGGGCGCGAACCAGGAGGGTCGGGTGTTGGGTGTAACGAAGCGTGTAGCGACCGCAGCTCTCATCATTGGAAGCTGCTCTGTGCAAGCAGCCTGCCTGTCGACAAGTATCAATACCCGCCCGCCGGTCCGGTCCGACGGGATGGGCTCTGATCTCCGTATCCTGTTCGACGATCATTGCTGGCCCACGCAGGAGGAGATGGACCGCAACCTGTCCGACCGGACGCTGGGGCTGGGCGGCGAGATTGCCTTCCAGGCCGGCACGCTCCTGTTCGATTCGGTTGGCGCGTGGCTGCAGCAGATGGGCCAGCCCAAGATTGACCGGAGTACGGGCGTTGTCAGCGGTAAGCTGTTCACCGCCCCCGACATGGTTGAGTTCAATCGCAATGTCGGCTGTGTTTACGTGGTGCGCAGCGGGTTCGATCCGGGCGGGCCGTCCTTCGGCAACGCGCCGCCGGAGTTCGTTGAGGACTGGAAGAGGCTGGGCCTTGTTTCCCGCCCGAGCTTCTATGCCGAGGTCAAGCTCCAGCCCGACGAGGACGGCTCCGGTTTCTTCACGGGTGAGCTCCAGAAAATGGTGGCGCTCGATTTTGAGCGCGACGCCCGTTACGACTTCCGCGACTACATGCTTGTGATGGATTTCGAACGGCCCGAGCCGCGAACTTATGTGCAGTTCACGTCTGAAGGGGCCGTCCAGTTCCAGGATGCCTCCGGCTTTGCGCGGGGTGTATTCAAGCTGCCGGCGGTCAAGCGCGGCGAGTATATTTCCGGCGCCGCTGCCAAGGCCCTCGAGACCGGCTGGATGCCCCTCGACTTCACCGGCATGGACCGCGATTCCGGCGTCTTCAACCTGTTTGTCGATGTGCTTGAGCTGAAGCGCGGCGATCCGCTGCTGTCGGATATCGGTTCGCTCCTGCGGTCCGATGCGGTCCAGGGCGCAGCGGCACAGGAACTGCGCGACCAGATCGATCATGAGGGCAAGGAAGCCCGTCAGCAGGACGAGCGGACCGATGAGTTGCTGGCCCAGCGGCAGATGGTCCGTACGCTCGACAGCGCCGTGCTTGACCTGCGCCGCGCACTCGCTTCGGACAACATCACGCCCGACGAACTGGCGGCTGCACGCGACATCGTCGACGATGCTGTCTTCGAGATCGACCGTCGCCGCAACTGGCGTGGTGACCTGCCGACCGACAAGATCGCGGCTGCAAAAGACCTGATGGATCAGGCCGAGCAGCGGAGGCAGGAGCTGATCGCCGAAGAGCTGGGCAGCGGCGACAACTAGGGTTCAGTTCGCTTCAGGCCCATAGGAGGCCTGCGCAGCGGCCCAGTCGGCGAGTCCGCCTGCGCTGGACCGGTTGGCAACTTCGGTCAGCATCCGGGTCGCGAAGTCCACCGGCTCGCGCTCGGGCTGCTTTTCCTCCGGAACGGTTCGCATGCGCGCGGGCGTGGGCAACAGGTCGCCGGCAAACGCGACGCTCTCGGGGATGACGAACGCGTAGACCGTTGCGCCTTCCGCTTCGGGCGCGATCTCCATCCAGGCTGTGTCGGGATCGGGAATGGTCACTTTCTGACCGGCTTTCACCAGCGCCTCCGAATCTCGCATGCGATCGTTCGGAAAGTAGGTGTAGATTTTGCCATCCTTCTCGAGCTGGAACACAATAAGCCGGCCATCAATCCTGGGCGTGACATGGATGACGAGCCTCGCATCGTCGCCGCTTCCGGTTTCTTCAAGGTCAAGGCTGAGCTTGCCGCTGGTCGGGCCAAGGGCGCGAGCCATCGCTTCCAGTGTCTCTGCCGTTGCAACGAAGACCTGCTCCGGCTCGGCGCTGACGAAAATGGCATCGTTCGTCGTCGTCTTGATCCAGTTGCGGTATGGCGAAATGCGCGTGTAGACGCCCTCCGACTTTTCGGCGGCGCATTCGAAGCCAAAGCTGACGACGCCGATCTGATAGGTCCTGTCCTTGGTATCGAGTGCGACCAGCGGCCCGCCGCTGTCACCCTGACAGCTGTCCGTGCCACCGAACTTCCGGCCGGCGCAGATTTGCGTGGCGCCGTCATAGGACAGATCCGCATACTGCTTGCCGCAGACTTCCGGCGGCTTCATGGGCAGCATTGTGTGGTAGAGGTAGCGTGAGCCGGCGTCGCCGGAGCGTCCGCTTGGCTGGATCTTGAAACTTTCAATGCGTGCGTCCCGGCCGGAACTGGCCCGCTTGCCGAAGCCGGCGACGAAGGCGCGTGCGCCGTCCCGGTCGCTGTCCGCATCGCCGCCTGCGGAAAGGCGCGCCAGATCGCCCTGCCACGACCGGTCGATCCGGACCAGGGCGATGTCATTCGCCGATCCCAGCCATTCACCCGCGGAGTCCTTGCGCGTCGGCTGATAGTCCGGGTGGATCATCACGGCATCGACTTTGTAGATGTTGCCGTCGCCTTCTTCGGCCAGGTCGTCCGTTCCGCCGACGACTTCCAGCGGGCTGCGGGGCCGCCATTCCCAATGATCGCCGACGCGTCGGGATTCGCCGGTGAAACAGTGCGCCGCGGTCAGCACCCAGCGCCGGGCGACAAATGTCCCGCCGCAGAAGTGGCGGACGGTTCCGTCGCGCATCTCATGCCGCAGTTCCGCAAAGAAGGGCCATTGGTCGATGGTCGAGCGGTCGCCCTTCACGATCCGATCCGACTCGCGGGCGTCGGGAGCGAGTGTCGCGGTCCATTCCAGCTGCTCTGCGCTCGGCGGGTCATCCTCCGGCGCTGCGGTCTGGCAGCTCGCAAGCAGGGTGGCGGTTGCGAGTGCGCCTGCAAGGCGCAGGGCGAACAGGAAAGGCTTCTGCATCAGTCCACCGAATAAGTTGCGATCCCCATTCCTGCATTCGCATAGGGGTCTGTGTCGGGCGCGTCCCGCAGGGCGTCACGGGTCTCGTAAACAAGGATTTCGGAGTAGGATTTCCAGACCGTGCGGATGGGCCCCTTGGTCTGGCCGAGATCGGGCAGGCTGTCGCCGATGAGCGCCATGCGTTCAGGCAGGACGAAAGCGAAGACCTCGTCGTCTCCCGGCGTCTCGGACCGCGTTACCTGGAACTGCAGTCCGGGACCGGGCAGCATCTTCCGGTCGCCGGCCTCGACCATCGAGTCGGGCAGCTCTTCTGCCTCGCAGGGAAAGATGCAATTGACGACGCCGGCGGGATCCAGGTCGAACACCCACAGGCGGCCCGCCAGTTCCGGCTCGATCCTGATCGACACCGAATCGCCTGCATTGAAGCGGGTTTGCCCGTCATTGATCGCCACGGCGACCTTTCCGTTGGCGGGTTGAAGTGTCTTCACGAGGTTCTGGAGACCGGCCTTTGTCATGAAGATCGCCTTCTCGGGCTTTGCGTCAACGAAGCTGGCGCCGGCTCCTGCGTCCTCGACAAAGCTGCGGAATGCTGAGACCCGCGTGTAGACCGCCGGTGCCCGGCGTACACCGCAGCTTTCGCCGTGGCTGACAATGCCGATCTGGTAGACCCGTCCGGCAAAGTCGCGTGCGACCAGCGGCCCGCCGCTGTCGCCCTGGCAGGAGTCCACGATGCCGCTGTCATAGCCGGCGCAGATCATGGTGTTGCCGTCATAGGCTTCGACGGCGTATTCGCCCTTGCAGGCTTCCGCATTGCGCGTCGGGATCATGGCGTTGCGCAGGCGGTCAGTATACGCACGGAAATCACCGTCCGGGGACGAGAAGTCTTCGAGATCGCCGCGGAACATGTCCGTCTTGCCGAAGCCTGCAAAATACGCGGCGCCGAAAAAGCGGTCGACATCCGACGCCGTGCCGGCGGACAGCCGGACCGTGTCGCCGGTCCATGGCCTGTCCAGCTTCATCAATGCGATGTCGTTGACGGGGACCTTGTTTTCCCCGGCGCGGGCGTAGTCGGGAGAGATCCGGATATCGACGACATTGTAGACGTAGGCCGCCGTGACCTTTTCGAGGTCTTTCTGTCCGAGGACAACCTGGACTGCGCCCGACCCCGGCCGTTCCCAGTGCCCGGTCGATTCGTTGCGCGCCGCGCCCTCGACGCAATGCGCCGCCGTCAGCACCCATTCCGCCGAAATTGCGCTGCCGCCGCAGTCATAAGTGATGATACCGCTGCGTGTGCCCCGGATCGCGGCAAAGAACGGCCAGTCGCTTTCCCTGGCGAGCGACGTATTCAGGCCCTTGGTCGCCTGCGAGGAGCCTGTCGGCTTGACACCGAACTCTGTGCGGGCCCAGCCGTCATCCTCGGCCGGCGCGGCGCTGTCATCGGGTGGGTCGGCAGCGGCTGGCGCGGCGGCGCAATTCGCTGTCGCTGCAATGAGCAGGCCGAGCAGCGCAGCCTTCAGGATGGAATGCATCGGTCGCCGTCTCCGCCTCGGCCAATCCACATGCGGACCTTACCAGCTAAGTCGCCGGTGACCATAGCTGAACTGTCCTGGCCGCCCGGGGCGGGCGTTTAGCGTCCGTGGAACCGTGCGGCCCGGCGTTCGAAAACGGACCGGATGCCCTCGGCATGATCTTCGGTATGCCTCAGCAGAGATTGCTCGGCATGCTCGCGGTCGAGCGCGGCGGCGACGTCTTCATAGAGCCCGAGGCGAAGCGTCTTGCGTGTTGCCAGCAGGCCGAGCGGCCCGCCTTCGGCAATTTCGGCGGCAAGGCGCAAAGCGGCGTCGCGGACGTCATCCAGTGGCACGAGTTCGTCCACCAATCCCCAGGATTGCGCCTCGTCGCCCTTGATGCGGCGCGATGTCAGGAACATCAGGCTGGCGCGCTGGGCGCCGATGAGGCGGGGCAGGGTCGCGGTGAGAGCGAAGCCGGGATGGAAGGCCAGCCGGGTGAAGTTGGCGACGAACCGTGCTTCCGGTGCTGCAACGCGGAAGTCGGCCGTGACGGCAAGTCCAAGACCCGCCCCGACTGCCGCGCCCTGAACCGCGGCGACGATGGGCTTCCTTGTCCGATAGAGGCGCAGGGCCTCATTGTAGAATTCGCGGACAGGATCGTCGCCGGAGCCGCCGACGCCGCCGCCTTCGGACTGGACGAGGTCTGCGCCGGCGCAGAAGGGTTTGCCGTCCGATGCCAGCACCACGGCGCGGCAGTTTTCGTCCTCGTCGAGGGCGAGCAGCTTGTCCGCGATATCGCGGAGCAGGGCGACGTTGGCGTGATTGTTGGGCGGGTTGGAGAAGACCAGCTCGGCGACGTGGCCATGGTGGCGAACGGTAATTGTGTGAGTCATGGGCGGGTATCCATCAGGTTGCGGGCGACGACCATGCGGTGGACTTCGGAGGGGCCGTCATAGATCCGCATGTTGCGGATGCGGCCGGCGAAGAGGTGCAGAGGCATTTCCTTGGTCATGCCCATGGCGCCGAAGCATTGCATGGCATTGTCGATGATCTCCTGAGCCATTTCGGTGGCGAAGTATTTGATCATCGAGATTTCAGTGCGCACGTCCATTCCGTGGTCGATCTTCCAGGCGCAGTCATAGGCCATCAGCCTTGCGGCGTGGATTTTCGCGGCGCCGTCGGCGACCCACCATTGGACAGACTGGCGTTCTGAAAGCTTGTGACCGAAGGTTTTCCTCTGCGGCGCATATTCCCGCATCATGTCGAGGGCGCGCTGGGCGCCGCCGATGCACCAGGCGGCCATTTCCATGCGGCGGGTGCCGAGACGGACCTGCATCGGGCCGAATCCCTTGCCTTCCTCGCCGAGCAGTTTCCAGCCGGGGACGCGGCAATCCTCGAGGGCGACTTCATAGGTAAACTCGCCACCCAGCATGGGAATACGGCGGAGAACGTTGAATCCCGGCGTGTCGCGGTCGACCAGAAAGGCCGACATACCGCCGCTCTTGCCTTTTTCCTTGTCGGTCAGGGCCATGAGGATGGTGAAGTCAGCCTCGGCGGCGCGGGTGATCCAGATCTTGCGGCCATTGATGACCCAGTCGTCGCCATCCCGGACGGCGCGGGTCTGCATGCCGCCGGGATCCGCGCCGGCGCCCGGTTCCGAGATGCCGATGGCGGAGACGGTTTCGCCGCGGGCATAGGGGGCGAGGTAGGCTTCGCGCTGGCGCTCGTTCACGGTGGTCATGAGCATGCGGAGATTGGGGGAATCGGGGGGCAGGGTATAGGTTGCAACCGTCGAGCCGAGGGCTTCGTTGACGGCCACGAGGGCAACGTGGGAGAGGCCCATGCCGCCGACATCTTCGGGGGCATCGAGGCCCCAGAGGCCGAGTTCCTTCGACAGCGCATCGAGGCGCTGGCGTTCCTCCTTCGAGAGATGGGCGCCTTCGCCGGCGGCATCGCGGGCGAGCACGGCGCCTTCCAGTGGCATCAGTTCCTCGCGCACGAAGCGCTGGACGAGGTCCCGCAGCATGCGGTGGTCTTCGGCGAGTTCGAAATCCATGGGATGCCCTCCTGAGAAGGAGAGAACGCCACAAGGCAGCGGCGCAGACAAGGACGGGCGGGGACTGACCTCGCGGAAGCGCAGGCGGGCGGGATTCAGGTTGCAATGCCGCGGGGTCCTGAAAGAGTGGCGCAGCAAGGAGGACTGCCCATGACCGATCCCGACAGCCGCGCCATCACGACGGCGCTTTACCGCGTCATTTCCCAGCCGCCGGGGCAGCGCGACTGGGACTCGATCCGGGACCTGTTCCATCCCCGGGCGACGATGACGCGGACGGGTGCGGCTTTCGATGCGACACGCTCGAACCAGTGCATGAGCTTCGGGGAATATGTCGAAGCCGCCGAGCGGAATCTTGCGGGCGTGGAGTTCTCGGAAGTCGAAACCGGCCATCATTGCGAGCAGTTCGGCGCCGTGGCCCAGGTGCGCAGTACCTATGAGACGATCTTCCGTTCGGGCGGGAAGGAG
Source organism: Hyphomonas sp. (assembly GCA_020638455.1). Taxonomy (GTDB): domain Bacteria; phylum Pseudomonadota; class Alphaproteobacteria; order Caulobacterales; family Hyphomonadaceae; genus Hyphomonas. The sequence continues at coordinate 253,561 of JACKIK010000002.1, forward strand.
TCCCGCGCGCGGGGCGTGAACTTCCTGATCCTGGTGCGGCTTGAGACGCGCTGGCAGATCATCGCGATCGCCTGGGACAATGAGCGCGAGGGGCTGGCGCTGCCGGCGGACTGGCTGGTGATGGACTGAGCAGCACCCTTACCCGGCAACGCCCTCAGGCGCTCCGGCAGGAACATATCATTCTGCTGTGGGATTAGCCGGTGTCGTACCACCCGGCGAGCGCCCTGGCGAGCAGGCCCGGCAGGGTGCCGGCGATGAGGGCGAGGTCCGGCGGCAGCCGGTGGCGGCCGTCAAAGGGCGAGACGACGGGCTTCGCCTCGCCGCGCGCCTTCCAGCGCCGGATCGTGCGGGCAAGCCGCCGGGCATGGGCTGCCGGATCCTGCAGCACACGGTGCATGGCGATCCAGCGGGCGATGACCGGCGCGGCCGCCACCGGACCCCTTGGGCGCGGTCCGGAAAGGGTCCGGAAACCGTCCGGAAGCGGACCGGAAAGGCGCGGCACCAGACCGAAACGTCCGGCCTGCGGACCGAAACTAGCGGTCACGTCTTCGACGCCGTCCGGAAGCGGGACGGGTTTGGCCGTGCGCGGGCGGACCGCGGCGAGCTCGACCGAGAGCGCCATCAGGAAGATCAGGCGGCGGAGGATGACGGCGAGCTGGCGGAGGTCCGCAAGGCAGCGGCGCTTCAGGCTTTTCGTCAGGGTCATTGGCTTCAGGTGCAGGTTCGCGCGCGCGACGATGCGCAGGAGGCCGTCGCCGACGGTCCTGAAAGCCTGTTCGAAGAAGCGGTCATCCATGTGCATGCGGGGAGTATCGCAGGGAGGGAATGCCGTCGGATTGGGAGACTTGCCAAAAGCGTGCACGCAGGCATGATTGCTCGTACAAATTGCAGTGGAGCGAGCAATGAAACTTCGAAGCGCAGCTGCCATCGGCGCAATTTTACCGTTCGTCATGTCAAGTGCCCAAGCTCAAGAGCGGTGTCCCACGCCAAATCTTCTGACTGAGGCACCTGTTACTGCTGCAGAACTCTACGACACCCTTCATGATCGGAATGTTGCAAAAGGAGAGTTTGAGACGACTGCTCAATTCGAGGCAAGAAAAGCTCAGTCAGCTGCTCCGCCCCAAGCGCTGGTGAAGGTTGAGGTCGATTCTCGAAAGTTCATCTATGATGCGGATAATCAGGTGTTCCGGCTGTTTGTGCCCGAACTGCAAACAACCGCCTCTTATCGTAACGGCTATATTCCCAAGGAAATGAAGGATATTTTGGGCGATTATCGATACGGAAAGCCGGTAGAGCTTCTCGCTAGCGAAGAAGAGACGGGTAGCCGCGAATACGAGGCATCCAACGCATATGGCGCTACAACTAGCGTAACGGAGCGATCCTTCGATAGCGATGTGATTTTTGACAACAAGGGACGTAAACGTCTTGCCTCCGGCGACGACCTCTTCCAAGAGCGTGCTGAATACGAGACGGCATATTTGGAAATCCCAGTGCCGCTGGCAGATGCTCCGGCGGTCAAAGGAAATCTATCGTTAGTCGCACTCGTACAACCAAGATATCCGTTCACTCTTGAAAATCGCTACAGGATCGAGCCAACGAGGGAATATCCAACTGACCTTCAGACGCACTACATGCTTGCATTTGCCGACATACAATGCATCGGAGTTCTTGATGGTTCCACCAATCTACTGACCAGTTGGAAGACAAGATGAGCAGAGCGTACCTGGTTGCTTGTACCTCAAGTTTGAATTGTGCATTCTTTGGAAGAGGACTAGCAACACTTCGACATGCTGCTTGAAGATTGGCCCTCAAGCGTATTCATCGCCAATCGTGCGATTGAGCGTCCGTTAGATCGGCCAAATATTTGATTTGACTAGTCCGCCTGCAGGGGCATTGGGCCACGTGACCCCTGACCCAGCCCCCTCTCCCAAGGGAGAAGGGGGACCGGGTCCGCAGCCTGAATCCCGGATCGACAAATTGTGATCCGCAAAGACCGGGAAGCCTGTCGACAGGGCGCGCCAACGTTGTCATTCTTTGGGACAAGCAAAGCGCTGGGGACAGCCCGGCGCGTCAGGGGAGGACAGGATGAAACATTTTTTGATGCCGGCGTTGGCTCTGGCGTTGTTTGCCGGGTGCCAGCAGGCGGGGGTGCCACAGGTTCCGGCTGTGGCCGATTCTCCCCCCGTGTCGGCAGCGTCACCGCTCGTCGCGGGCATGCCGGCGCGGGTCGATACGATGCTGTCGGGCATGGTCGAGCGGGGCGAGCTGGCCGGCGGCTCGGCGCTGGTGCGGGTCGGTGGCAGGGAAGTCTATTTCGGTGCTTTCGGCATGGCGGACAAGGAAGCCGGCCGGAAGATGGACCGGGAGACGCTGGTGCGCATCTACTCGATGACCAAGCCAATCACCGGTGTTGCTCTGATGACGCTGTATGAAAAGGGCCTGTTCAGACTGGACGACCCGCTGTCCAAATACTTCCCCGAGTTCAGGGACATGAAGGCCTATGTCGGGCTCGACGCAAAGGGCGATCCGGTGTTCGAGCCGGTGAAGCGCGAGCCGATGGTGATCGACATCATGCGCCATACGGCGGGCTTTTCGGGCATCGGCGACGACCAGACCGTGGTTGGCGACATGTACCGGGCCGCAGAACCCATGGCGCTCGACAAGTCCCTCGGCGAGATGGTGAAGGAGATGGGCGGGCTGCCGCTGCTCTACCAGCCCGGCACGCGCTGGCAGTACGGGCCGTCGGCGGACATTCAGGCAGCGCTGGTCGAGCGCCTGTCGGGAGAGCCCTACCTGCAATACCTGAAGGAGCATGTCCTCGATCCGCTGGGCATGACGGAGACGGGCTATTTCGTGCCGGAGGCCGAGCGGGAGCGGATGGCGCAGGTCTATCTGGTGAAGGAGGATGGCAGCCTGGTGCCGGACCCGTCCAACGACCAGGGCATGCAGTTGCCCTATGCGCACCGGACGATGACGCCGGGCGGCTATGGCCTCGTCACGACGATCGACGACTACATGAAGTTCGCGCGGATGCTGCTGAATGAGGGCGAGCTGGACGGCGTGCGCATCCTGAAGCCGGAGACGGTGCGACTGATGGCGACCGACCACATGCCGGATACGGTGACGGACAAGTTGTGGCTGCCGTCGAAGGGCCAGGTGGGGTTCGGGATAGACTTCGCCGTGCGGACGGCGCCGCCTGTGAACGATGAGGAGAATTACGGCGTACCCGGAGAATTCTTCTGGGACGGCAAGGCCAGCACGCTGTTCTGGATCGATCCGGCCGACGACCTCGCCGCCGTGCTGTTCGTGCAGTTCGTGCCGTTCGGCGCGGTGCCTGCGCACTACAATTTCCGCAATGCGGTCTATGGCGTCCGGGATTCCGGCCGGGGCGTGGAGTAAGGCCTCAGGTGAGGCGGCGGACGCTGGCGCGGATGACGAGTTCCGTGCCGAGCGTCTGTTCCGCGTCGCCGGTAATCTCACCGCGCAGGAGGTTGCCCATCAGCGTCATGGCGACTTCGCCGATCCGCTCGGCCGGTTGCATGACGGTGGTCAGCGGCGGCGTGCAGTACTTGCCGAACTCGATATTGTCGAAGCCGGTGACGGAGAGGTCGTGCGGCAGCTGCATGCCGAGGTCCTGCGCCGTGCGGATGGCGCCGATGGCCATCTCGTCGCTCATCGTGAACAGGGCAGTGAGACTGCGGTTGCGCGAGAGCAGGCGGAGGGCTGCCTGTGCGCCGCCGGCCATGGAATAGGCGCCGTATTCGACGAGGTTCTCATCGAAGCCGATGCCGAAGGAGTCGAGGGCGCTGCGGAAGCCGCGGAGGCGCTCACTGGTGACGTACCTGTCCTGCAGGCCGGCCAGCACGCCGATCTTCCGGTGGCCGAGGGAGAGCAGGTAAGACGCCATCGATTCGGCGGCGGCGAAATTGTTGATCTGGACGATGGGATAGGCGTGGGCCGAGCGGGTCTCGACGGCCTGGACGAAGGGGATCTGGCCGGGGGCGGGGTCTGCGATCAGGTCGCCGAGGCCGCGTTCGCCGAGCTGGATGACGCCGTCCGCGCGGCGGGTTTCGACCATTTCGAGGCCGGCGCGTTCAACTTCCGGATCGTCCTTCGTGTCGGATACGAGCAGGAAGTAATCCTTCTCCGTGGCGATGCGCTCGATGCCGGAGAGGATGCGGGCGAACAGGACGTTTGCGACGTCGGGCACCATGACGAGGACGGCATTGGTCCGCTTGATGCGGAACAGCTGCGCCATCGAATTCGGCTTGTAGTTCAGCTCCTCCGCGGCCTTGAGAACGCGCTTCAGCGTGTCTTTCGACAATTTTCCCGGGTCCGAGAAGGCCCGTGACACCGTCGCAGGGGACACTCCTGCGCGTTTCGATACATCCCGAATCTGAGCCATTTACTACAGAATCCGCCCTTTTCTCTGCCGTGCGTCACCGCCGGCCCCACGCAAGCCTGATGCCGCTTTCCGTGAGGTTTTCCCCACCGGAAGCGGCCCCTGCAGCTTGCAATGAAACCGTTTGTATTGAAATACTCAACCCATGGCCCCGCAAGATGGGCCGGTGAAGACCGGAGCCGATCCGGAGGGAGGGCGGAGCACGCGGGAACGGTTCCTGCGACGGCCTCGCTTGAATGTGAGGGCGTTCAGAGCATGAGTCTGCATCCGGTCGATAGCGCTATCATCGTTATCTATGTCGGCGTCACGCTGTTCCTCGGCCTGTGGATCTCGAACCGGGCCTCGAAGGGGCTGCGCAGCTATTTCCTGGGGGGCAACCAGCTCCCCTGGTATGCGCTGGGCCTGTCGAACGCATCCGGCATGTTCGATGTGGCAGGGACGATGTGGATCGTCTCGCTGCTGTTTGTCTATGGTCTGAAGAGCATCTGGATCCCGTGGCTGTGGCCGGTGTTCAACCAGGTCTTCCTGATGGTGTTCCTGTCGATGTGGACGCGCCGATCGGGCGCGATGACGGGCGCGGAGTGGATCACGTTCCGGTTCGGCGACGGCCCGTCGGCGCGGCTGAGCCACCTGATCGTGGTGATCTTCGCGCTGATCATGGTGTTGGCCTACATGGCCTACGGCTTCCTTGGTATTGGCAAGCTGGCGGCGCAGTTCCTGCCGCTGGACCTCGCGCATCTGCTCCACCTGCAGGCCTTCCTTCCGGCGAGCGTGACGGCGGATCCGGGCGGGGCGGCCTATGCGGCGGCGATGGCCTCGCTGAACGAGAAGGCCTACGGCGCGCTGATCGTGTTCCTGACGGCGGCCTATGTGATCAAGGGCGGCATGTATTCGGTGGTGTTCACCGAGGTGATGCAGTTCACCGTGATGACCATTGCCTCGATCGGCATCGCCATCGTCGCGGTGGCGCACGTGTCGCCGGAGGCGCTGCGGGCGGCGATCCCGGACGGATGGAGCAACCCCTTCTTCGGCCTGAAGCTGGACCTCGACTGGTCGGAGCTGTTGCCGTCGGCGAACGAGAAGATCGCAAATGAAGGCTATTCGCTGTTCGGCATCTTCTTCATGCTGGTGCTGCTGAAGGGGATCTTCACATCGCTGGCGGGGCCGGCGCCGAACTATGACATGCAGCGTATCCTGTCGGCGCGGACACCGGTCGAGGCAGCGAAGATGAGCGGGCTGGTCAGCGTGGTGCTGAACTTTCCGCGCTACCTGATGATTGCCGGCCTGACGATCCTGGCGCTGGTCTATTTCAGCCCGCAGCTGCGGAGCATGGGGGCGGATGCGGATTATGAAGCGATCCTGCCCTTTGCCCTGCGGGAGTTCATTCCGGTGGGCCTCCTGGGCCTCGCGCTGGCGGGCCTGCTGGCGGCGTTCATGTCGAGCTTCGCTGCGCCGCTGAACGCCGCGCCGGCCTATGTGGTGAACGATCTCTATCGCAAGTACATCCGGCCGAATGCGCCTGAGAAAGTGTACCTGCGCCTGTCCTACATCGTGTCGATCCTCTTTGTGCTGATCGGTACGTTCGTCGGCCTGTTCCTCACCAGTATCGACAGTTTCGTGACCTGGATCACGGCGGGGCTCTATGGCGGCTACACGGCGGCGAATGTGGTGAAGTGGTATTGGTGGCGGATGAATGGCTATGGCTATTTCTGGGGCATGCTGGCGGGCATCGTGTTCGCGCTGGCGCTGGGGATGCCGCAGGACCAGCTGGCCGCGCTGGGCGTACCACACTGGATCATGAACCCGGTCAACGCGTTCCCGTTCTTCTTCCTCGCCTGCATCGCGGCGGTGATCGTGGGGTCGCTGACAACGCAGCCGACGGACATGCAGACGCTCGGCTATTTCTATCTGCGCACACGGCCATGGGGGGTCTGGAAACCGGTGCGGGAGGCGCTGGCGGAGCAGGGCACGCCGGTAACGGAGAACAGGGATTTTGCGCGCGACATGATCAATGTGGCCGCCGGGATCGTCTGGCAGACGGCGCTGGTGGCGCTGCCGATCTTCCTGGTCATCCGCAACGGCCTCGGCATTTTCCTGTCGCTGGCGATTGTGGCTGCGACGACCGTGTTCCTGAAGTTCAGCTGGTACGACCGGCTACAGGACTACCCGGAGGATTTCTCTCCGCCTTCAGGCGCATAGGAGGCGGACGCAATGAGCCTGTTGCCGGCCGACAAGCCGCTCCTTGACCTCGATGCCTGGCCGCGGGTCCGCCCCGTATTCGCGGCGGACCCGGCGGTTGAGGCGCGGATCGACGTGCTGCTCGCAGGCATGTCGATGGCCGAGAAAGTCGGACAGGTGGTGCAGGCCGACATTGCCTCCGTGACACCGGAGGACGTGCGGACCTATCACCTCGGCGCGGTGCTCAATGGCGGCAACTCGGCGCCCGGCGGGCGGTCCCGCGCGGCGCCGGCGGAGTGGCTGGCGCTGGCGGATGCGTTCTGGCTGGCTTCGGCAGGAGACGAAGGGGCCGGGATCCCAGTCATCTGGGGCACGGATTCCGTGCACGGAAATAACAACGTTGTCGGTGCCACGATCTTTCCTCACAATGCCGGGCTGGGCGCAACGGGCGACGTGGACCTGTTCGAACGGATCGGGCGGGCGACGGCGCTTGAAATGCGCGCGACCGGGCAGGACTGGACGTTTGCTCCGACGCTGGCCGTGACGCGGGACGACCGGTGGGGGCGGACGTACGAATCTTATTCCGAGTCAGCGGAACTGGTCGCCCGGTTCGGCGCGGCGCTTGTGCGGGGCCTTCAGGGAAGGCCCGGAGAGCCGGGTTTCCTCGGGCCTGACCATGTCGTGGCGACGGCGAAGCACTTTGTCGGCGACGGGGCGACCGAGGACGGACGCGATCAGGGCGAGACCATCGTTTCGGAGCGGGACATGCGCGACGTTCACGCCGTCCCCTATGCCGCGGCGCTTGAGGCGGGGCTGCACGGCGTGATGGCGTCCTTCTCCGGATGGCAGGGGCAGAAAATGCACGGACGCGAGGACCTGCTGACGGGCCTCCTGAAACGGCACTGGAATTTCGACGGCGTGGTGGTCGGCGACTGGAACGGGCACGGGCAGTTGCCGGGATGCAGCGAGACCGACTGCCCGGATGCGATTGTTGCCGGGCTGGACATGTACATGGCGCCGGACAGCTGGAAGGAACTCGCGGGAAACCTGCTGAGGCAGGTGCGGGAAGGTGTGATTCCGGTCGCGCGCCTTGACGATGCCGTGCGCCGGGTCCTGCGGGTGAAGGCGCGGGCGGGGCTGCTGGATGCGCCGCGGCCGAGCGAGCGGCCGCATGGCGGGGATTTCGGCCTGCTGGGCTGCGAGGCGCATGTGCGGCTTGCCGACGAGGCGGTCAGAAAATCTGCTGTGCTGCTGAAGAATGCAGGGAATTTGCTGCCGCTGAGGCGCGGCCTTCGCGTGCTGGTCGTGGGCGCGGCGGCGGACGATATCGGAACGGCCTGCGGCGGCTGGTCTCTGTCATGGCAGGGCGGCGGGCTGCAGAAGCCGGATTATCCGCATGCGGAGACCTTGCTGGATGGAATCCGGCGCATCGTCGGCGCGGCCGGCGGGACCGTGGAGTATTCCCCCGACGGGGAATTTGCGGTGCGGCCGGATGTGGCCATCGCGGTCTATGGCGAGCGGCCCTATGCCGAGTTCAGGGGCGATCTCGAGACACTGGATTTCTGTCCGGGTGCCGGGCGCGAGGCGGTGCGGCTGCGCCGGCTGAAGGCGGCGGGCATTCCTGTGGTCAGTGTCTTCTATTCGGGCCGTCCGCTGTGGGTGAACCCGGAGCTGAACGCGAGCGACGCCTTTGTGGCGGCGTTCCTGCCGGGTACGCGGGCAGGCGCGCTGGCCGACCTGCTGTTTGCGGCGGAGGGGGAGGAGTTCACGGGGCGGTTGTCTTTCTCATGGCCACGGGATGTGGACCAGTATGTCCTGAATGCGGGCGATGAAGATTATGCGCCCTTGTTTCCGTTCGGGTTCGGCCTGTCGCTGGGCGACACCTGCAGGCTGGGCGAATTGCACGAAAAGGGTGCCGGTGGCGGGGACGACGGACGGACGGTGTTCGACCTTGGCAGCCTGATTGGCTCCTGGCGGCTGGAACTCGGCGATGCGGCGGGTGTGGAGGCGCTGCAGCGTCGGCAGGCGGCATCGCCGGGCGGGACGGTGCAGGTCCGGCCGGCCGATTATGGACGGCAGGAGAATGCGCTACGGATCGAATGGTCCGGCGATGGGTCGGCGACGTTCCTGCACGATCCGCTGGACCTTCGCCGGGAGAGCAATGCGGATTTCTCCCTGCGCCTTGCCTATGTGGCGGATGACGCCTCGGTGCAGGGGCTGGAGGTGTTGCTTCTCGGCGAGGCGGGGTCGGCGGAGGTGCGGCACGGATCACTCCTGCCGGAGTCCGAGGCGGATGAGCGCCGGCTCGATGCGCCGCTGAAGTGGGCGGCGGCGGAGGGCTCAGACCTTTCGGCCGTGCACGGCGTGCAGTTGCGTCTGCGCGGCGAAGGGGCGATCATCCTGACACGGATCGCGTTCGAGATGGTGACGCTCTGACGGCCGTCAGGGCATCGGCACCCCACGCCAGGCTTCGACGATGTCGTAGAAATCCCGCGCCGTGAAATCGAGACCGGCGGCTGCGGCCGAGGCACGGATGCGGGCCGGGGTCTGCGTTCCGATGATAGGGACAACATTCGCCTGGTGCTTCAGGATGAAGGCAAGCGCGGCGTTGGAGATGTCGGTGCCGAGGCGTTCGGCGATGCGGGCGAGGATAGCATGCACGCGGCGCTCGCGTTCGTCGCGCAGGTCCCGCGTCACCAGCCGGCCGCCACCGAGCGGCGACCAGGCAAGGCAGGCGGCGCCGGTTTCGGAGCACCAGTCGAGCGTGCCGTCGGTGACCGGGTCCTGGTGGACGGCGGAGAATTCCGGCTGGGTCGAGACCAGCGGGGCTGACAGGTGGGCCTGCAGCGCGCGGGTCTGGGCGACGGTGAAGTTGGAGACGCCGACATGTTTCACCTTGCCGGAGGCAATGAGCGTGTCGAGTGCGTTCGCCGTTTCCGCGACGGGGGCGGTGAGGTCCGGGCGGTGGATCTGGTAGAGGTCGATCTGCTCGACCCGCAGGCGCTTCAGCGAGGCTTCGGCGGCGCTGATGAGATAGTCGGAACCTGAGTCATAGGGACGAGGCGGGATGATGCCGCCCTTGGTGGCAAGGACCATGCGATCGCGCAGGTCGGGGCTGGCGGCGAGAACCTCGCCGAGGACGGCTTCTGCACCGCCGAAGCCGCAGGGCTCGCCATAGCCGTAGATGTCGGCCGTATCGATCAGGGTCATGCCGGCATCGAGGGCGGTTTCGATCTTTTCCTGCGCTTCGGCAGGCGTCGAGCCGGCAAAGCGCCAGCAGCCATAGGCGATGGCGCCGATCGTGAAGCTGCCGAGGCGTGTCTGCCGCATGTGCCGGGGTCCGGAAAGGTGTGGATGAAGGAGTATTTTCCCCGCTTTTTGCCGGGGAAGCAACGTTCCGGCTGCCCGGTATATTGACTCCGGCGCGAAAGAACAAAATAAGAACATCATGGATCCGCGGCTTGTCCCTGCACGTGACATGGTCCGCCCGCCGGGCAAGGCGGGGGCGGCGGGTGCGCGCTTCCCGCTGGGGCTGGGTGAGCGGGGGGTGCATGAGCTGGCAGAGGCCGCCTATGGCGACATGCCGGCGCTGACCGGCTTTGCGCTGGCGGCCGCGAAGCCGCGCAAAGGGGCGATCCTGTGGGTGACGCAGGCGGCCTTTGCCGCAGCGCACGGGCAGGTCCTGCCGCATGGCGCGGTGGGATACCCCGCCGGGCGGGCGCCGCTGCTCATCGTGCGCCCGCGCAAGCTGGTCGAGGCGCTGTGGACGATCGAGGAGGGCCTGCGCTCGTCGGCTGTCGGCCTCGTGATCGCGGACGTGGAGGGGGCGGATTTTACCGCCACGCGCCGCCTCGCCCTTGCCTCCGGCCGGCATGGCACGCCGCTGGTCCTGCTGATGCCGCATGACCGTGAGGGGGCGACGGCGGCCAGTTCACGCTGGCGGATCGGGGCCCGCCCTTCGGCGCCCAACCGGTTCGATCCGCACGCGCCGGGGCGGGCGCGCTGGCAGGCCGTGCTGGAACGCTCGCGGGAGGCCCCCTGGCTGGCAGGCCATGTGTTCGACCTGGATTATGACGATGAAACGCTATCTCTCACTGTGGTTTCCGGAATGGCCGCTGGACAGGCTGCGCCGCGCGCGCCGGGCGGAGCGGACGGGGAGCGGGCGCCGCCCCGCCTCGCCGCCGTCTGAGCCGAAGCTGCCCTTCGTTCTCATCGAGGGCGGGGCAAAGGGGCTGGTCCTTGCCGCGGCGAATGCGCCGGCGCGGGCGCTGGGCCTGACGCCGGGCCTTGGCTTCACCGACGCGAAGGCCCGCGTGCCGGAGATCGTGTCGGAGGATATCGACCGGGAAGCGGACCAGCGGGCGCTGGCCGCGTTGGCCGGCTGGATGGTGCGCTATTCGCCGCGTGTCGCGCTCGACGGGATTGACGGCCTGATGCTGGAGACGAGCGGCTGCGACCATCTTTTCGGAGGCGAAGCGGCGATGGCAGCGCAGTTGTCGGAGACGCTGGATCGCGAAGGGATCGGGCATGCCATCGGCCTTGCCGGAACGCCGGGCGCGGCTTCGGCACTGGCACGGGGGATGGGCGGGAGCGGCCCGCACATGCTGGCAGAGGGCATGGAGCGCGAGGGGCTGGCAGATCTGTGCGTGTCGGCCCTCAGGCTGTCACCCGAGGCGGAAACCCTGCTGCGCCGGTTCGGCCTGACGCGGATCGGCCAGCTTTACGGCGTCGACCGCAAGGCGCTCAGCCGGCGGTTCCAGTCGCGGGACATGGCCGATGCGGTGGTTCTGCGTCTCGATCAGGCGCTGGGCTTGCGGACGGAGCCGCTGGACCCGTTGCGGCCAGCGCCGGCTTTCTCGGCGCGCCTGCCATGCCCGGAACCGCTCGGCGCCACGGAGGGCGTCAGCGACGGCCTGCGGCAGCTGACGGAGATGCTCTGCGCGCAGCTGTCCACATTCGGGCAGGGCGCGCGGGCCTTTGCGTTTCATGCGTTCCGGTCGGACGGGACAGTGTCCGGCGTGGAGGTCAGCGCGGCCCGGCCCGTGCGGGAGCCGAAACATATCCTGCGCCTGTTCCGGGAACGGATAGACCGGATCGACCCCGGCTTCGGCATCGACCTGCTGCTGCTCGAAGCGCGCCGGACAGGCCCCATGGCGACGAGTGCCGTGGCGCTGTCTGGGGATCTTGCCGCAACGGATACGGACCTCGCCGCCCTGTCCGCGCTGGCCGACCGGATCAATGCCCGGCTGGGCGAAGGGGCGACCCGCATCATCCGGCCTGCAGAGAGCCACATCCCGGAACGGGCGGCGCGGGAGGCGGCGTTTGCCGGGGACCTGCCGGACGTGCCGGCCCCTTGCGTGCTGGCCGGCCCGCGGCCCCTGCGCCTGCTTGCACGGCCGGAGCCGCTGGAGGTGCTGGCCAGTGTGCCGGATGGGCCGCCGGTGCGGTTCGTCTGGCGGCGGGTGGCACGGCGGGTTGTGCGCGCGGATGGGCCGGAGCGGATCGCGCCCGAATGGTGGCGCAGCCTGGGGCCGGTGCCGGATGCGCCGGCCGGCGGCGGCATGACGCGCAAATGGCTGTCCCCGAAGCTCGACAAGCGGGCGGATGCGGCCCTGATCGAGGCGAGCCGGCGGCGGCTGGAAGAAGCGGAACGCGGCGAGCCTGTCCGCAACCTGCCACGGGCGCGGGACTATTACCGGATCGAGGACGAGGCCGGGCGCCGCTACTGGGTGTTCCGCAGGGGGCTTTACGATGACGGGCGCGGTGGGCCCCCGGAATGGTTTGTCCACGGACTGTTCGCATGACGGAGTATGCCGAACTGGCCGTCACGACGAATTTCTCCTTCCTGCATGGGGCCTCCCATGCGGAAGAGCTGGTCGTGACGGCGAAGGCGCTGGGGCTGGCAGCCATCGGTGTGGCGGACCGGAATACGCTGGCAGGGGTTGTCCGCGCGCACATGGCGGCGCGGGAGCATGGCGTGGGGTTGCTGGTCGGGGCGCGGCTGGTGCCGGCGGATGGGCCGGAGATCCTGTGCTATCCGCGTTCCCGCGCGGCCTATGGACGGCTGTCGAGGCTGCTGTCGCAGGGCAAGCTGGCGGCGCCGAAGGGGGACTGCCACCTGACGCTGGCCGATATCCTTGCCGTGAGCGAGGACCAGGTGCTGATCGTCCTGCCGCCGGAGCCGGCGGCATCCGGCTTTGCCACACAGCTGGAGCAGGTCGCGCTGGCCGCACCGGGGCGGACGTTCCTTGCGGCGCGCTATGCCTATTCCGGTCGGAACCGGGAACGGATCGCGCGCCTTGCGGAACTGGGCGCGCGGTGCGGGGCGCCGATCGTGGCGATCAATGATGTGCTCTACCATGTGGCGGACCGGCGGCCCCTGCAGGATGTGGTCACCTGTATCCGCGAACACGTCACCGTGGACACGGCCGGGTTCCGGCTGGAGGCGAATGCGGAGCGGTATCTGAAACCGCCGGAGGAGATGGCGCGCCTGTTCCGCGGCTTCGAGCCGGCGCTGGCGCGCACACTGGAGATTGTCCGGCAATGCGATTTCAGCCTGGACGAGCTGTCTTACGAATATCCGGACGAGCCCGTGCCGCCGGGCTCCACGCCGCAGGCGCACCTTGAGGTGCTTGCCTGGCAGGGCGCCGAATGGCGCTATCCGCAGGGTATCCCGGTCAAGGTGAGGGCTGCGCTGGAGAAGGAACTCGGCCTGATCGCCGACCTCAATTATGCGCCCTATTTCCTGACCGTGCATGACATTGTCGCCTGGGCGCGCGGGCAGGACATTCTCTGCCAGGGGCGGGGCTCGGCGGCGAATTCGGCGGTCTGCTACTGTCTCGGCGTGACCAGCGTGGATCCGGACACGACCAGCCTGCTGTTCGAGCGCTTCCTGTCGAAGGAGCGCAAGGAGCCGCCCGATATCGATGTCGATTTCGAACATGAGCGGCGCGAGGAAGTCATCCAGTATGTATACGAACGGTATGGCCGGCACCGGGCGGCGCTGACGGCGACGGTGATCTGTTACCGCCCGCGTTCTGCCGTGCGGGAAGTGTGCAAGGCGCTGGGCCTGACGGAGGATATTGCCGCAGCGCTGGCCGGGACGGTGTGGGGCAGCTGGGGCGACGGGATCGTGGCGAAGCAGGTGCGCCAGGCGGGGCTCGATCCGGAAAACCCGGTGCTGCGCCGGGCGATCCTGCTGACCCGCCAGCTGATCGGCTTTCCGCGCCACCTGTCGCAGCATGTCGGAGGCTTCGTGCTGACGCGCGGGCCGCTGATCGAGACGGTGCCCATCGGCAATGCGGCAATGGACGAGCGGACTTTCATCGAATGGGACAAGGACGATATCGACGCGCTGGGGATCATGAAGGTGGATGTGCTGGCGCTCGGCATGCTGACCTGTATCCGCAAGGCGTTCGATTTCCTGGAGGCGCACAAGGGCATTACGCACAATCTGGCGAGCATCCCGCAGGCTGATGAGGCGACCTATGACATGCTGTGCGAGGGCGAAAGCCTCGGCGTGTTCCAGGTGGAAAGCCGGGCGCAGATGAACATGCTGCCAAGGCTCCGCCCACGGAATTTCTACGACCTTGTCATCGAGGTGGCGATCGTGCGGCCGGGGCCGATCCAGGGGGACATGGTGCATCCCTACCTGCGCCGGCGGAAGGGGCTCGAAACCGTCACCTATCCCAGCCCGTCGCCGGATCAGGGGCCGCCGGACGAGCTGGAGCGCATCCTGAAACGGACGCTGGGCGTGCCGCTGTTCCAGGAGCAGGCGATGCAGATCTCCATCGATGCGGCGCATTTCTCGCCGGACGAGGCCAATGGCCTGCGCCGGGCGATGGCGACGTTCCGGAAGATGGGGACGATCCAGAATTACGAGGAGATGATGGTCTCGCGCATGGTGGCGCGGGGATATGACCCGGTGTTCGCGCAGAACTGCTTCAACCAGGTGAAGGGGTTCGGCGAGTACGGCTTTCCGGAAAGCCATGCGGCCTCGTTTGCGTTGCTCGTCTATGTGTCGGCCTGGCTGAAGTGCCACCATCCGGATGTGTTCTGCGCAGCGCTGCTGAATGCCCAGCCCATGGGTTTCTATGCGCCGGCGCAGATTGTCGGCGATGCGCGGGACAATGGTGTGGAGGTGCGCCCGGTGGATGTGAATTATTCCGACTGGCACAACACGCTGGAGCCGGGCGGGGAGGCGGGTGGCTTTTGTGCGGTGCGGCTTGGCTTTCGTCAGGTGGACGGGCTGAGGGAAGACGAGATGGAGGCGCTGATGGCGGCGCGTGGGGCGGGCTATGACCATCCGGACGATATCCGCCGCCGGGCCGGGATCAGCCGCCGTGCCATGGAGGCACTGGCCGCGGCCGATGCGTTCCGGTCAATGGGGTTGGACCGGCGCGCGGCGCTGTGGGCGGTGCGGGGGGAAGCCGCGGGTGAGACGCTGCCGCTGTTCGCGGCCGCCGATGTGGCCGAGCAGGGAGAGGAGGCGCTGACCTGCCTGCCCGAAATGCCGGTGTCGGAGCATGTCATCCAGGATTACCAGACGACGCGCCTGTCCCTGAAGGACCATCCCATGCGCTTCCTGCGCGAGCACTATGCGGCGCGGCGCATCCTGACGACGGCCGAGGCGGTGGCCCTGCCAAGCGGGCGGCGGGTGGAGACGGCGGGGGTCGTGCTTGTCCGCCAGCGGCCGGGCTCTGCCAGCGGGGTGTGTTTCGTGACCATGGAAGACGAGACGGGCATCGCCAACCTGGTCGTCTGGCCGCGCGTGTTCGAACGCTTCCGCCCGGTCGTGATGGGCGCCCGCATCCTGCATGTGAGAGGGCGCGTGCAGACGGCCGACAATGTCACCCATATCGTGGCCGAGCAGCTGATCGACCGGACGCATGACCTGAACATCTTGGCCGAGCATGTGCAGTCTGACCCGATGAAACAGGCCCTGGCCCATGCCGACGAGGTGATCCGTCCGGGCATGGAGCGCCGGGGGCCGCCGCCGCGACAGCCGGGCAGGGGGCATCCGCGCAATGTGCGCATCATGCCGGCCAGCCGGGACTTCCACTGATGTACGGGGCGCCGGGTCTCAGACGTTGAAGCGGAACAGCATCACGTCGCCGTCCTGCACGATATAGTCCTTGCCCTCGGAGCGCATCTTGCCGGCTTCCTTCGCGCCGACTTCGCCGCCGCAGGCGACATAGTCCTCGAATGCTATCGTCTCGGCGCGGATGAAGCCTTTCTCGAAGTCGCCATGGATGACGCCGGCGGCTTTCGGGGCGCTCCAGCCCTTGCGGATGGTCCAGGCGCGCGCCTCCTTGGGGCCGACCGTGAAATAGGTCTGCAGGCCCAGAAGGTCGTAACCGGCATGGATAAGGCGGGCGAGGCCCGGCTCTTCGAGGCCGAGCGTTTCGAGGAATTCGGTCTTGTCAGGCTCTTCCAGCACGGCGATCTCGGATTCGATCTGGGCTGAGATGACCACGCAGCCGGCGCCTTCCTGCTTCGCGCGCTCTTCGACGCGGCGGGAATAGTCGTTGCCGGTGGCCGCGCTCGCCTCATCGACATTGGCGACGAACAGGACCGGTTTCGAGGTCAGCAGCTGCAGCATGTTCCAGGCCTTGACGTCGTCCTTCGGGATTTCGGCGCGGCGGGCCGGCTGGCCCTCCTTCAGCTGGTCGAGGGCAAGGTCGATCAGGGCGACCTGCGCCTTCGCTTCCTTGTCGCCGGAATTGGCCTTTTTGATCACATTCGCCTTGCGCTTTTCGAGGCTTTCGAGGTCCGCCAGCATGAGCTCGGTCTCGACTACTTCGAAGTCCGCGATCGGATCGACCTTGCCACTGACATGGGTGACGTCGTCATTGTCGAAACAGCGCAGCACATAGATGATGGCGTCGGTTTCGCGGATATTGGCGAGGAACTTGTTGCCGAGGCCTTCGCCCTGGCTGGCGCCCTCCACGAGGCCGGCAATGTCCACGAAATTCATGCGCGCGGGGATGATTTCCCGCGATCCGGCAACCTTCGCGAGCTGTTCCAGGCGGGGTTCGGGCACGGCCACTTCGCCGACATTCGGCTCAATGGTGCAGAACGGATAGTTTGCCGCCTGCGCCGCCGCGGTCTGGGTCAGGGCGTTGAACAGCGTGGATTTACCAACATTCGGCAGGCCCACGATCCCGCATTTGAAGCCCATTCCGGCCTCCCTTTCGTTCGAGTCCGGGGCGGCCATAGCGTTATTCCGGGCGGAAAAACAGGCGGTTTTATCGCCTGAAAGCGGAATCGGGTGGCCAATAACAGTGCTTTGGGTAAGGTTGGCCTCAAATTTCAAGGGGACAGAAATGGCCTACGACGTATTTCTCGTTTCGGCAGGTGAAGACCGCGACATGGCGAAACTGATCGCCCGCCGTCTGCGCGCGCTGAAATTCCGCGTCTGGTTCGACCAGAAGCAGACCGACGAGACCTTCGACGCGAAAGACGCGCGCAATGCGATGAATTCGCAGTCGATTCTGGTGCTGTGGTCGGAAAATGCGGTGAAGAGCGACTGGGTGCGCGCGGCGGCCTCGGTGGGCCATTCGCGCCCCGGCACGCTGGTCCAGATCGGGCTCGACAAGACGATTCCGTATGAGCCGTTCCGGCTCGACAAGCGCTTCTCGCTGGAGGGCATGACCTCGCGCAAGACGCCGGAGGGCTTCTACCAGGCGGTGGAAGAACTCGGACGCCGCGATGGCCGGACAGATCTCCGAGAATGGATGGGGTTCGGCCCCAAGGATGATGATGAGCGCGACGCGTGGCTTGCGGCGCACCCGGGCGATCCGCTGGCCGTCGATGTCAGGAAGAAGCGCGAGAAGGAACTGGGCATCAAGCCGGCGCCGGCTCCCGCCGCGGCTGGCGCTGCGACGCTCGCCGCAGCCGCGATGAAGTCCGGCGGTACGAACGGAGGAGCCGTTCGCGGCGGCATGACCCCGGCCGCGGTCCGCGCCTCCAATGGCGCGCGTCCGGGCACGGTGGTTGCGGCTGAGCCGGTCGACGACACGAATGTCGGCCTGTGGACGATCGCGGCCATTCTCGCGGCGATTGCGGCGATCCTCTTCTTCAGCATGTGGAAGGGACGGGACCCGCTTCCGACGCAGCTGCGCTCCGGCATGCCGGCTGTCGGCAATGCCTACAACATGACGACGGCCTGCCCGGCCGGGACGGTGCCGCGTTCGCTGCTCCAGGTGCTGGAGCCGGGGCCGATCATCGACGACACGCAACCGCCTGCCGACGACAAAGACGGCCAGTAGCGCCCGCTGTCTATCCAAACACGGCGATCGTCTGGCGGCCGACCATGACGGGCTCGCCGCGGGCGTTCCACAGGCGCATGGCCTGGCTGGAATAGCCCTGCTGCGCTGTCTGCGCGACATGCTGGGCCAGGAACCAGCCATTGTCGGTGTCGAACCGGTCCGTCAGGAATTCGGCCATCCAGGTCATGGAGCTGATGCGGGCCGGCGCCGTGAGCATCGAGAAGGCCGCGGGCGGCGGCGTATCGGCAATCGAAAGCAGCGTCACGGCATCCATTGGCGCCGCTTCGTCCTTGTGGCGCATCCACAGCACGATCTCACCGTCGGGCGCACCGCTGATCGGGCGACCGCCCTTGATCAGGCGCACATTGAAGTGGCGCGAAAAGGCCGGCCGGCGGTTTTCGTCGGGAAAGAAGGAAGGCGTCTCGTCGGGAAGGGTCGTGGCCGGTGCGGGCATGTTGGCGAAGTCGAGGCTCGACTCCCGTGCGGCGCCGAAGGCGAAGATGCATTCGGCCACAACACCCTCCGGGCCCGTCATGCGGACCGAGATGAAGGCTGTGTTCTTGCCTTCGCGCAGCACGGTCGGCACGGAGACCAGTTCGCCGGAGGCAGGGCCGACGAAAGCGATCTGCGCCGAGCGGATCGGGCGGCCGGCTGCGAGCGGCAGGGCGGCCCTCAGGCACAGCGCCGCCGTCAGGCCGCCATAGGTCGTGCGGCCCTGCATCCAGTCCTCCGGAACCGTGATGTGGGAGGCGCCGGCCTCATCGAAACGGATGGAGGAAATGAGGTCTGAATAATCCATGGTCCGGTCCTGGCAGTTGGGACGATGCCCCGCCTCTACAGGCATTCCTTTTTGGAACCAACCTGTTCCCCAGCGGCAGCGCAGCGCAAAAGCAAGCGCCCCGGACCTTGCGGACCGGGGCGCCGAAGCATCACGTGGGTGCGGGCCTAGTGCTGGCTTTCCGGCGTTGTCACGCGCAGGCCGTCGAGGTCTGCCGTCACCGTGATCTGGCAGGACAGCCGCGAGTTCGCCTGAACGTTCTCGGCAAAGTCGAGCATGGATTTCTCCATTTCCTGCTGCTCGCCGGTCTTCGCGAGGAAGGCCTCGTCGACATACACGTGGCAGGTGGCGCAGGCGCAGGCGCCGCCGCAATCGGCGTCAATGCCGGGGATGGAATTCTTCACGGCGGTTTCCATCACGGATTCGCCAATCTTCGCCTCGACGGTGCGTTCGTTCCCATCGTGGTCGATATAGGTGATCTTTGGCATTGGCTTTGTTGCTCTCCTTAGGCTGTCGCGGCGGCCGCAGCGATGTCTTTCATCGGGGTTGATGTATCTTCAAGTACGCCAGACGCAAGTTTTGCGCCTGTCATGATCAGTTTTTTCGAGGCGAGGAATTCCGGCGGGCTGTTGACCGCATCGACGGCGATCAGCGTTCCGTTGCGCAAGTAGAACACCGCGAACTTGCGTTCATCGGGATCGCCGCGCACGACCGTCTGGTCATAGCCCTGGTTGAGGCCGGCGATCTGGAGCTTCAGATCATACTGGTCGGACCAGAACCAGGGACAGTCTTCCGGCGGACGCGGCTTGCCGAGGATCGCGGCGGCGGCGAGCTTTCCCTGCTCGATGGCATTGTGGACGCTTTCGAGCCGTCCGTTGCGGCCATAATGGACCAGCGGGCGGCTGGCACAGTCGCCGGCCGCAAAGATGCGTGGATCGGAGGTGCGGGCGTCGCGGTCAGTTGCGATACCGTTGTCGATGGTGAGACCGGCATCCGCGGCGAGTTCGGCATTCGGCAGGATGCCGATGCCGACGAGGATGAAATCCGCCGGCAGCCGGGTGCCGTCCGCCATAACGGCGTGGGTCACCTGTCCGTCCTTGCCTTCGAAATGGTCGAGGCGCGCGCCGGTCAGGATGGTCACGCCCTGGGCACGGTGTTCCTTTTCGTAGAAGGCGCTCATGATCGGGCTGGTCACGCGGGCGAGCACGCGGTCCGCCATTTCCAGCACGGTCACGTCGAGGCCCATCTGGCGCGCGACGGCGGCGGCTTCGAGGCCGATATAGCCGGCGCCGACGATCACCAGCTTGCGGCCGGTAATCATTTTCGGGCGGATGCGCTCGACATCGGCCAGCGTGCGGAGGTCATGGACGCCGTCCAGGTCGCCGCCTTTCACGGGCAGCGCCCGGGGTCGCGAGCCGGTGCAGAGGACCAGCGCATCATAATCGAGCGTTGCCCCATGGGCGAGGTCGACGCGCTGGGCCGTCCGGTCGATCCCGGTGGCACGCGTCGACAGGATCAGTTCGACCTTGTTGTCCTCGTACCAGGCAGCCGGCTTGAAATAGAGGCGTTCCTCGGCGAATTCGCCCTTCATGTAGGCCTTTGACAGGGGTGGGCGCTGGTACGGCAGGGCCGGCTCGTCGCCGACAAGCGTCAGCGTGCCTTCATAGCCACCCATGCGGAGGGACTGCACGGCTTGCGCAGCGGCCTGTCCGCCGCCGATCAGGACGATCCGCGATGCGCCTGAAAGATCCAATCCGCTGCCTCCCCGAGGGTCAGTTTCGTTTCGTGACGCATGCGTCACTTTTCTTCGCTTTTATATCGCCACCGGCCTTCATGCAAGGCAACTGAAAAGCCTTGGCACCAAACAGTGCCGCGCCCTTATATGCAACAGATGGCCGTGATTCTCGACTGCCCCGACGAAACCTCGCTGCGTGCGCTGGGAGCGCGCCTTGCGCAGATGTTGCGGGCGGGCGACGCAATCGCCCTGCAGGGCGGTCTCGGGGCCGGAAAGACGACGTTCGCGCGGGGCCTGATCGAGGCCTATGCCGGCATCGGCGAGGTGCCGAGCCCGACCTATACGCTGGTGCAGACCTATGATTCCGGCCCGCTCCCGGTGTGGCACTACGATCTCTACCGGCTGGAGGATGCGGCCGATCTCACGGAACTCGGCTGGGACGAGACGGCGGACGGTATCGTGCTGGTCGAATGGCCGGAGCGCGCCGGCACGCGCCTTCCGAAATGGCGGCTGGACGTGACCATCGATTTCCAGGGGGAGGGCCGGCGTGTGACACTGGAACCGCACGGCGAAGGCTGGCAGACACGTCTCCATGGGTTCTGAAACCATGTCCCGCGAAACGGAAATTGCCGCCTTTCTCGAACAGGCCGGCTGGGGGGATGCCGTACAGCATCCGCTCGGCCAGGATGCCTCGACCCGGCGCTATATCCGGCTGGTCCGGCCGGACGG
The DNA here is from genome assembly GCA_020638455.1 of Hyphomonas sp. GTDB lineage: Bacteria > Pseudomonadota > Alphaproteobacteria > Caulobacterales > Hyphomonadaceae > Hyphomonas. Next base: position 274,653 of record JACKIK010000002.1, read on the forward strand.
GGCGCGGGCGATGCTGATGGATGCGCCACGCATCGAGGCGGACCCGTGCCCGCCCGGCGCAGATGACCGGACGCGCATCGCGATGGGCTGGAACGCCTCGACCCGGCTCGCCGCCTCGCGCGTCGATGCCTTTGTGCTGATCTCGGATTACTTGCGCAATCATGGGTTCCGGGCGCCGGAGGTGTTCGCGCACGATACGGCCGCCGGTTTCGCGCTGATCGAGGATTTCGGCGACCAGCGGGAGATTGCCCGCCAGATCGAAGCCGGCAGGGTGGACGAGCGGGCTGCCTACACGGCTGCGGCGGGGCTTCTGGCCGAACTTCACGCAAAGCCGGCGCCGGATGTGCTGGCGAGAGGAGCCGAACAGTGGCCGATCCTCGATTTCGACCGGCTGGCGCTCGCCTCGAATGCCGATCTGTATGCCGACTGGCTGCGCGCGGAGCGGGGCGGCGGGCCGCTTGAAGGCGCGGAACGTCGCGAATGGGAAAGCGTGCGTGACGACCTGATCGCTCAGGCGCTGGCGTTTCCGCGGACTTTCACCCTGCGCGACTATCACGCCGAGAACCTGCTGTGGCTGGACGGCGGCCAGATCGGCCTGCTCGATTTCCAGGATGCCGTGCGGGGTTGGGATGCGTGGGACATGGCGATGCTGACGCAGGACTCGCGTCGCGCTGTTTCGGCTGAAGCGGCGGAGGCCGCGATCCGGACCTATCTCGACGGGACAGGCAAGACGCGTGAGGATTTCGACAGGCGCCTCGCCGTGATCGGTGCCCTGAACGCCTTGCGGATCGCCGGGGTTTTCGCCCGCCTGCAGCACCGGGACGGCAAGCCCCGCTATGGCAGTTTCCAGCCGCGTCAGTTCGCGATCCTCGCACGCAACCTGTCCCATCCCGCGCTGAAGGACATGGCGGGGTTTGTGCGCCGGACGACGCCATTCGTTTTCGAGGGCGTCGAATGAGCGTGCCGAAGCCGCATACGGCGATGGTGCTGGCCGCCGGCCTCGGTACGCGGATGCGTCCGCTGACGGACGAGCGGCCGAAACCCCTGATCGAGGTCCGCGGCCGGGCGCTGATCGACCGGACGCTGGACGCGCTGGCCGGCGCGGGCGTGAATCGGGCCGTCGTGAATGTGCATTATCTCGCGGACCAGGTCGAAGCGCACCTCAAGTCGCGCACCGATATGGAAATCGTGATCTCCGACGAGCGCGGCGAGGTGCTGGAGACGGGCGGCGCGCTTGCGAAGGCGCGTGCCCTGTTGGGGGACGATCCGGTGTTTGTGGCGAACACGGATGCATTCTGGGCGCCGGCCTCCTCACAGCCGGTCGAAGCCCTTGCCGCCGCATTCGATCCCGGGCGGATGGATGCGCTGCTGCTGGTGGCGGATACGGGCCAGACGCTCGGCTTCGACGGGGCGGGCGATTTCTTCCTGCAGGACGACGGCGCGCTGATACGTCGTGGCGAGGCAGACTCAGCGCCCTACGCCTATTGCGGCCTGCGTATCATTTGCCCGCAGCTATATGATGCGGAACCGGTCGAGCGTTTCTCGGCGCTGCGCGTGTGGGACAGGCTGATCCCGCAACGGCGCCTGCACGGCCTGGTGCTGGACCGGTTCTGGCTGCATGTCGGCGATCCGCAGGCGCTGAAGGACGCTGACATGTGGCTGGCCTGCCATGGCGGCTGAGCCGGACCTGTTTTCGCCCGACCCGTCCCGGGTGTGGAGCATTCCTCCGGGAACGGATTTCCTGCGCGCGCTGGCTTCAGCGCTGGCCGCTGAAGCCGGCCTCGCGGACGGGCCGGACGCACTGGCGGACGCTATTATCTACGTGCCGAACCGGCGGTCGGCGCGTGTGCTGGCGCGGGTGTTGTTCGACGCGGCGGGGCGGAAGCCGATCCTGCCGCCCGAAATCCGCACGCTGGGCGACGTCGAGGCGGACGAGGCGCCGTCGGTGGATGCTGCACGGTCGGGCCTGCCGCCGGCGATGTCGCAGGCGAAGCGCCTCGGAGCGCTGACATGGCTGGTGCAGGAATATTATGCCCGCCTGTTCAGGACCCAGCCGCCGGCCTCGTCCGCGCTCGCGGCGGCGCAGGAACTCAGCCGCCTGATGGAGCAGGCGGCGCACAGCGATGAGGTGCACTGGGAGCGCCTGCCGGATCTCGCCGGCAAGGCGGAGCTTGCCCGGCACTGGGAGAAATCGGTCGATTTCCTGAAGATCATCGCGGATGCCTGGCCGGCATGGCTCGCCGAGAACGGCGAGAGCGACCCGTTCACGCGGGATGTCGAAGCCGCCGCAATCGTGGCCGAGGGCTGGCGGGCCAATCCGCCCGCAGCGCCGGTCGTGATTGCAGGCTCGACCGGTGCGACGCCTGCGGGCCGCCTGCTGATGAAGGCGGCCCTTGAGCTGCCGAAGGGACTGGTCGTGCTGCCGGGCCTCGACACACATGCGGACGCCGCCGTGCGCGACGTGATCGCCCGGTCTGTGAGCCACCCGCAGCACGTCCTGTTTTCGACGTTGAAGGCGCTTGGCGTTGCGCCGGAACAGGTGAGGACCTGGCCGGGCGCGGACACGTCGGAACCGGCCGAAGCCCGCCGCCGCATGGTGCACGAAGCCCTGGCGCCGGCCGAATCCACGGCGGACTGGCGGGAAACGCTGACCAAGCTCGCCCGGTCGCTGGAGACGACAAAGGAAGACTTCGCCCGGGCCGGACTGACCGGGCTTTCCGTGATCGAGACGCCCGACGAGTCCGTCGAAGCGGACGTGGCGGCGCTGCTGCTGCGGCAGGTGCTCGAGACGCCGGATGAGACGGCGGCGCTGGTCACGCCCGATGCGACGCTGGCGCGGCGCGTCAGCGGAGTGCTGAAGCGCTGGGGCGTGGATGTGCCGCCATCTGCTGGTGCGCCGCTGGGCCAGACGACGGCGGGCAGCCTGATAGGCCTTTGTGCGCGTTGGGTGCTGGATCCGGCCGAGCCGGTGATCCTCAGCGCGGTGCTGAAGCATCCGTTCGTAACCGGCTACGCAGGCGGCGATATGCTGGACCTCTACTTCCTGCGCGGCGCCCGCAAATGGCGGACGTTGGGCGAACTCGCGGAGTCGATCCGGACACGGCGCGAGATTGATCCCTATGGCGGGTTCACCGACCGGGACCAGGAGCGGGGGATCGATCTGGTCGGTCAGCTGGCCGCCGCCTTCGCCGACACGGGGGCGGATCTTTCAGCGGCCGAGCCAATGCCGGGGCGGGAAATCGCGAAACGCATCGCTGCGTTGGCGGCCCATGTGAGCCAGACGCCGTTCCCATGGGCCGGCGAAGACGGCCGCGCCGCCACGCAAGTGATGGAGTACGTCGCGGACCTCGCCGATCACCTGCACCCGATGGCGGCGGAAGCGATGGTCTCGCTGATCGAGTCCGAATCCGCCCGCCGGACCGTCAGCGCAGGTGTTGCCGAGCATCCGCGCCTGTTCATCTGGGGGCCGCTGGAAGCGCGGCTTCAATCTGCGGGGCACATCATCCTCGCCGGCCTCAACGAGGATGTCTGGCCGCAACGCCCGCCCGCCGACGCCTTCCTGCCGCGCAGGTTCCGGCGGGAGATCGGGCTGGGCGATCCGGAAGAGCGGGTGGGGCTGTCCGCGCATGATTTTGCCCAGCTCGCCTGCGCGCCGCGCGTGACGCTGCTGCATGCCGCGCGGCGCAACGATGCACCGGCGGTGGCCTCGCGCTGGGTCTGGCGCCTGGAGACGCTGGTGCATGGCGCCCTTGAGGGTGAGGCCGATAACGCGTTGCGGCCGGAGGCGGGAGAACCGCTGCGCTGGGCGCACGCGCTGAGGGAACGCGGCGGGGATATGCTGCCCAAGCATTTCTCGGCGGAGCCTCGGCCGACGCGGCGGGAGCCAGCCGACTGGCCGCATCGCTTGTCCGTGACGCGGGTCGACGTTCTGCAGCGCGATCCCTATGCGCTCTGGGCCGAGCAGGTGCTTGGCCTGTCGAGCATCGATCCGATGAATGCGGAGCTTGGCCCCGCGCCACGCGGCACGGCGATCCACAAGGCGATCGAGATGTTCGAGGAGCCGGGCGCGCGGACGCCGGACCGGCTGGTCAACCTGCTGAAGGAATGGCTGGCAAAGGCCGGGGAACCGCAGGCGGTGCTGGCCGCGCGCGGTGCCGTTCTCGCGAAAATGGCGAGCTGGTATGTCGGCTGGCGTGCGGCGCGATGGATGGAGGGCGACGCCGCGCTTGAAGTCAAAGGGAAGTTCGAGTTCGATTTCGGCGGACATGCCTTCAGGCTGAGCGGGACGGCGGACCGGATCGAGCGGTGCCCGGATGGTACGCTGGCCATTGTCGACTTCAAGACCGGCAATCCGCCCTCGGACAAGGAAATCAAGGTCGGCCTCAGCCAGCAGATGCCGCTGCAGGCGATCATCGCGGCGAGGGGCGGCTACAAGAATATTCCCGCAGCACCCGTCTCCACTCTTGAATATGTGGCAATGAAGGCAAAGCCCGACAATCGCCGGATCGGCGAAAGCAACGCCCTGACGGCAACGCCCACCGAGCTGGCGAAGGAGGCGGAAGAGGGGCTTGCGCGGCTGATCCTCGCCTATCGTCATGATGACGCGGTGTTCCTGTCGGCGCCGCGGGTGCAGTTCGTGAAATACGACAACGGGTTCAACCGGCTTGCCAGGCGCGCCGAATGGGCAGGCGATACCGAGGACGGGGGCGGCGATGACTAAGCCGGTCCTCCCTCCGTTGACGGAAGACTTTCACACTGCGGTTGCGGTTCAGGCCCGCGCGGCGGACCCGCAGCACTCGGCCTTTGTCATGGCCAATGCGGGCTCGGGCAAGACCAAGGTGCTGATCGACCGCGTCGCGCGGCTGCTGCTGCGGCGCAGGGATGGGCGGCCCGGCGCGGCGCCGGACTCGATCCTCTGTATCACCTACACGAAGGCTGCCGCGAACGAGATGCTGAAGCGCCTGTTCGACACGCTGGGCGCCTGGTCGGTGATGGAGGATGCGCCGTTGCGGGCGAAGCTGACGCAACTCCAGGGCCGGCCGGCGGAGTCCTATCAGCGGGAAGACCTGGAAGATGCGCGCGCCCTGTTCGCCCGCGCCCTCGAAACGCCGGGCGGCCTCAGGATCGAGACGATCCACGCCTTCTGCGCCCGCGTGCTGCGCCGGTTTCCGCTGGAGGCGGGCGTCTTTCCGGGCTTTGCCGAAATCGAGGAGGACGAGGCGCGCCTGCTCTGGCATCGGGCAAGAGGCGATGCCGTGCTGCGGGCGCAGGAGAGCGATGCGGATCGTCTCACGCTGCTGTCGGAGGAGGGCGGGCATGATGGCGCCATGGTCGCGCTTGACGTGCTGCGGGGCATTTCTTCCGACGTGTTGCGCTTTGCGGATGTTCACGATGGCGACTTCGACACGATGGACGCGGTGCTGCGTGACCGTCTCAATGCGCCGGACTGTTCGGCGGCGGAGCTGATCGAACTGGCGATGATGGAGGCGCTGCCCCTGGCGGAGTTCAGGGCAGCCGCCGAAGTGCTCTCCACGGGCGCGAAGACAGACGCGGCGACCGGCGCGCACCTCTTCGGGCTGTTGGAGGCGTCCGATCCGGAGGGCCGCTGGAGTCACTACCAGTCCCTGTTCCTCACCGGCGCGGGGAGCCTGCGGAAGCAGAATCCCTACACAAAGGGCATGGCCGGTTCCAACCCGCAGGTGGAGCAGCTGTTCCAGATCGTTGAAGGCACGGGCAGCGAGACGCAGCGCTTCATGGAATTGCAGGACCGGGTCAACCGCGCCCGCGCCTTCGAGCGGACGTCCGCCATGTTGCGGGTGGGGCTTCCGGCGCTGCAGGACTACCAGCAACTGAAGCGCGAGAGGGCGGCGCTCGATTTCGATGACCTGATCGAACATACGCGCAGCCTGCTGACGGAATCCGGCATGTCGGACTGGGTGCTCTACAAGCTGGATGGCGGCCTGTCGCACGTCCTGCTGGACGAAGCACAGGATACGAGCCCGGCGCAATGGGAGCTCGTCCGGGCACTGACGGGAGAGTTCGACGCCGGTCAGGGCATCGAGCGCGCGCAGGATCCACGCACCCTGTTCGTCGTCGGGGACGAGAAGCAGTCCATCTATTCCTTCCAGGGCGCCGACCCGTCGCAGCTGCTGCAGCAGTTCCATGCCTTTCACGGGCGGAACCCCGCGCTGCTGAAGGAATCCATGGAGATGTCCTTCCGGTCGAGCCCGGAAATCCTGCGCTATGTCGACGAAGTCTGGAACGGTGCACCTGCGATCGAGAAAGCGACGACGCCGGTGCCGCCGGATGCAGCGGATATCGTGCACCACATGGCGCACCGATCGAACCAGCCGGGCAGCGTCGAACTCTGGCCGCTTGTGCCTCGGATGCCGGAGACCGACGAAGACGCCTGGTCGCGGCCGGTCAACTCGATGCGGTCCAGCTCGCCCAAGGCACAGCTCGCCAAGGATGTTGCCCGCGCGGTCAAGGCGATGATCGACGCAGGAGAAACGATCTGGGCGGAGCAGGGCGGCGGGAAATGGGCCCGTCGGCCGATGCGGCCGGAAGATGTGCTGATCCTCGTCCGGGGGCGGACGGGCGGCCTGTTCGATGCGATGATTTCGGCGCTGAAGGCGGAAGGGCTGCCTGTCGCGGGCGCGGACCGGCTGAAGCTCGGCGATCATATCGGCGTTCAGGACTGCCTGAACCTGATGCGCTTTGCGACCCTGCCCGAACGGGATCTGGCACTGGCGGAGATCCTGCGGGGGCCGTTCTGCGGCCTGGTGGACGATGACCGCTACCTGTTCGAACTCGGCAGGGGCGACCGGCGCCCACCGCTATGGGAACGCGTTCAGGCGAGCGCGGATTCGGACGTGAAGAGGTCGGCGGCCTTCCTCGCAGGGCTGATCGGCCGGGCGCACCTGCCGCCGTTCGAGTTCCTGTCCAGCGTGCTCGACGTTCCGGGAACGGACGGATGGACCGGCTGGGAGAGGCTGAATGCACGGCTCGGCTCCCCGGCGCGGGACCCTGTGGAGGCGCTTGTCGCGGAGGCGCTCGCTTTCGACTCGACCGAGCCTGCGTCGCTGCAGGCCTTCATCGCGCGCATGGAGGCGGGCGAGGTGGAGATCAAGCGCGACCTCGCTGCGCCGGAGGGTGAGGTCCGGGTGATGACCGTGCACGGCGCGAAGGGCCTGCAGGCACCGGTCGTGATCCTGCCGGACACGACAGGCGCGCCGAAACCATCGGGAGCGAAGGTTCACCATCTGGATGGCGTGCCCGTCTGGTCGCCGCGCCGGGATGGCGAACTGCCGGAAATTGAGGCTGCCCGCAAGGTGGCCAATGCGAAGGCGGTCGAGGAACACCGGCGGCTGCTCTATGTCGCCCTGACGCGGGCGCAGGACCGGCTGGTCATTGCCGGCCACTGGACCGGACGTGAGACGGGCAATGGCTTCGAGCCGGGGTCCTGGTTCGATCTTTGCCGGCAAGCCATGGATGTGCTCGCACCTTGCGCCGACGGCGAGGAGGGGATCAGGCGCTATGGCGAACTGCCTCCACACGACAGGGATGGCGCGGACAGGGCCGGTTCCGGTGCGGCGCTGCCGGAATGGGCCCTTCGCCCCGTGACGGAAGCGAGCGACGCGCGCCGCCGCTTCAGCGCGCCGACGGGGCTTCTCGGCAGGGACACACCGGTCATGGCGCCGTTCGGCGAGGGCCGCGAAGCGCGCCTGAAGCGAGGCCGCCTGATCCATGCCCTGCTGCAATACCTGCCGGACCTGCCGGACGGAGACCGGGAAGCGGCCGGACGCAACTTCCTCGACCGCGACATGTCGCTGGACGAAGCCGCGCGCGCGGAGATGTTGCAGGCCGCCCTGGGCGTGCTGCAGACGCCGGCGATCAAAGCGGCTTTCGCGCCGGGCGGACGGGCCGAGGCGGCGATCATCGGCCGGTCGGACCTGCTGCCCGAGGGTGTGATCATCAATGGCCGCGTCGACAGGCTGGTGGTGACGCCGGATGATGTGCTGATTGTCGACTTCAAGACCGACCAGCCGGCACCGGACGAGGTTTCCGGCGTGGGGGAGGCGTACCTGCTGCAGATGGCGGCCTATTGGGCGGTGCTCAGGGAGGCCTGGCCGGGCCGTTCGGTTCGGGCAGCGCTGTGCTGGACGGATGGGCCGAAACTCATGCCGCTGCCCGAGGAGATGCTTTTAGAGTCACTAAAACGTGCTGGCAGCGAGGTTTGACTTGCGCCGAGAGTCCCTATCTACCAGTTTCCCGATCAAGTGAGCCGAAGGAGCCGACCATGGCTGCAATCCACGTAACCGATGACGAGTTCGACGCATTCATCGCCGGGGCCGAAGTGCCGGTGGTGGTCGACTTCTGGGCTGAATGGTGCGGGCCCTGCAAGCAGATGTCACCGCATCTTGAGGCTGTGGCCGAGGAAATGTCCGGCGCGGTGAAGATCGCCAAGATCAATGTGGACGAGAACCCGATGGCGGGCTCCCGTTACGGCGTGCGGGGCCTGCCGACGCTGATGATCTTCAAGGACGGCAAGGTCGCCGCCACGCATCTCGGCGCAATGAGCAAGCAGGCCATCGCGGACTGGGTCAAGCAGAGCGCCTGAGTCTTCAGGCAGCCTGGCTGGTCAGCGCCAGGAACACGTCTTCCAGGTCGGGGGCTTCGGTAACGAGGTCCCCGATCCCGATTCCGGCCCCGCGCACCTGTTCCAGCAGGCGGCCGATTCCCATTTCGCTGGTGCGGAACGTGATCGCCAGTTCACCCGTCGGCCGGATCGTGGCGTCGAGCTTGGCAAGGGCGTCCGGCACGGCCGTCAGCGGCTCTTTCGGATGGATCACCAGCGTCTTGTAGTCGAGCCGGGAGAGAAGCTGCGGCGTCGGCTCGCAGGCGACGATCTCGCCATGGTTCACAATGGCGATGGCGTCGCAAAGCTCCTCGGCTTCCTCCAGATAGTGCGTCGTCAGGATGATGGTGGTGCCGCGGGCATGCAGCTCGCGCACATAGGTCCACAGGGAGCGGCGCAGCTCAACGTCCACGCCGGCCGTCGGCTCGTCGAGGATCAGCACCGGCGGGTTGTGAACCAGCGCCTTCGCCACCATCAGGCGCCGTTTCATGCCGCCTGAGAGCTGGCGCACATAGGCGTCCTTCTTGTCATCCAGCCCGACCGCTTTCAGGATTTCAATGCTCTGCCGCTCGGCCTTGGGCACGCCATAGAAGCCGGCCATCAGTTCCAGCATCTCGAAGGGCGTGAAGAACGGGTCGGCGACGATTTCCTGGTTCACCACGCCGATGGCGGCGCGGCTCTGGCGGGGATATTCGTCGATATCGAGGCCCCAGATGCGCGCCGAACCGGAGGTCTTGTTCACGAGACCGGCCAGAATGTTGATGAAAGTGGACTTGCCCGCGCCGTTCGGCCCCAGCAGGCCGAAGATCGAGCCCCGCGGGATTTTCAGGCTGATCCCCTTCAGGGCGTGCTTTTCCGGCACCTTGCCCTGGGCGGGGTACACTTTCTGCAGGTTTTCGACTTCGATGGCATAGTCCGGGGCAGGGGCTGATTCGGTCATCCGGTCCTTCTTTCACTGCGGCAAGCGGCGTCTTGCGCGGCCTGTTGCACCGCTCTAGGTAGGGCCGTGAAGCGAGGCGAGCAAGCCGAGCAAACCTCACAGGACTGGATAGGCAACGCCATGGCCACAAAGCGCGACGTGTTCGACCCGCCGGAAATCGTCATGGTCACGAGCCGAAAGGTGTCGTGCAATGGGGGCGGCGGCACGCTCGGCCACCCGAAGGTGTGGTACGAGATGGGCGATGAAGACTTTGTCGAGTGCAAGTATTGCGACCGGCGGTTCGTCCTGATCGGCGGCAGGGAAGATCCGTCCCGCGCCAGGTGAACCGGGTCTGAGCACGGGGCAGACAGGCCATGGACGTTCTCATCATCGGCGGGGGGATTGGCGGGCTGACGGCGGCGCTGGCGCTGGACAAGCGCGGTCATCGCGTCACCGTTGCCGAGCAATCCGGCGTAATCAGCGAAGTCGGCGCCGGCCTGCAGCTCAGCCCGAATGCGATGAAGGTGATGAACGCGCTCGGCGTCGGCGCGCGGGTGATGCGGGATGCCTTCCGGCCGCAGGCGCTGGAGCTTCGCTGGGGCCGCAGCGGAATGACCATCTTCGATGTGCCGCTGCGCAAGGCGGCCGTGAACCGATGGGGCGCGGAATACATCCATGTTCACCGGGCCGACCTGATCGATGCGCTGCGGGAGGAACTGCTCGCCCGCGTGCCGGATGCCCTGCGGCTCGGCTGCCATCTTGAGCGCTACGAACAACGGGGCGACAAGGTGGTGGCCCATTTCGCAGGTGGCGAGGCGATCGAGGCGGACCTGATCGTCGGGGCGGACGGCATCCACTCTGTCGTGCGCAAGCAGATGCTTGGCCCGGACACGCCGCGTTTCACCGGCAATGTCGCCTGGCGGGCAACCGTTCCGGTCAGCGAGCTGGGAGACAAGGCGCCGCCGCCGACCGCCTGCGTCTGGGCCGGCCCGCGCCGTCATGCGGTGACCTACCTGCTGCGCCGGGGCAGCGTGGCGAACTTTGTCGGTGTCGTTCAGCACAAGAAGCCGGGCGAGGAATCGTGGACGGCGACCGGCGCGAAGGAGCAGGCGCTGAAGGATTTCCGGCGCTGGCACCCGAAAGTCCGCGCTATCATCGAGGCGGCGGACACGCTCAACCGCTGGCCCCTGTTTGACCGGCCGCAGCTGTCGAAATGGCATGAGGGCCGCGCGGTGCTGCTGGGCGATGCCTGTCACCCGATGCTGCCATTCCTGGCGCAGGGGGCCGCCATGGCGATCGAAGATGCCTGGGCGCTCGGCGCCTGTCTGTCGGCCGAACCGGATGTGGAGGCTGCGCTGACGGCCTATGAAGCCTGCCGCAAGCCACGGGCGACACGGGTGCAGAATGGCGCGCGCGCCAACGCCCGGACATTCCACCGGGGAGACCCGGTTTCCCGCTTCGGCACCTATGTGCCCATGTGGATGGCCTCGAAGGCGGCACCGGGCTTCATCCATTCCCGCAATGACTGGCTCTACGGGTACGACGAAACGGCGGCCTGAGCGCGGGCGCCAGGCGGAATCGCTTGTGTCTGCGCGACGGCCACGGCAGGAATGGTTTCGGATGAAACTTTTCCGGGCGGCTCATGCTTTCGGTTCTTGATCTCTTTCGTGTCGGCATCGGCCCGTCCAGCTCCCACACGGTCGGGCCGATCCGGATTGCGAACCGGTTCGTCAGCGGACTGCAGGACAGCAGCCTGACAGCGGGCACAGGCCGCATAGTCGTCGTGCTGCAGGGCTCCCTTGCGCTGACCGGCGCAGGGCACGCGACGCCGAAGGCCGTCATGCTGGGGCTGCTGGGACTGGAGCCGGAGACGCTCGACCCCGAATCCGCAGACGCCGACGTCGCCGCGCTGGAGGCAGCGAAGACTCTGCGCCTGCCGGATGGACGGACCATCCCGTTCGATCCGTCGACGGACATCGTGTTCGCCTATGATGTGCTGCCGTCGCTGCATCCGAACGGCATGCGACTGGTGGCGTACGATGTGGCCGGCAACATCGTCGCCGACGAGACCTGGTATTCCACGGGAGGCGGCTTCATCGCGACGGAGCGCCAGCTGCAGCGCCCCGTGGAGGACGACATCGTCCACACCGGCGCGGCCGTGCCACATCCATTCACTTCGGCAGCGGAATTGCTGGCGATGTGCGGAGCCGAGGGCCTTCGCATTGCCGATATCGTCCTTGCCAATGAAGACGCCATGCGGCCGCGCGCAGAGACCGAAGCCGCGCTCGACCGCATTGCGACGGTCATGCAGGCCTGCGTATCGCGGGGACTCGTCCGCGAGGGAACCCTGCCGGGTGGCCTGAACGTCCGCCGGCGCGCGCCTGCGCTCTGGAAGAAGCTGCAGGCCGCGCACCAGGCCAATGAGCGCGAGCAGCTGTTCGACTGGCTGAACGTCTACGCCATGGCGGTGAACGAGGAAAACGCCAATGGCGGGCAGGTCGTCACCGCCCCGACCAATGGTGCTGCAGGCATTATCCCTGCCGTGATCCGGCATTATTGTACGGATGCGGAGGACTGCACAGATCGGCTGCGCCGCTTCCTTCTGACGGCCGGCGGCGTCGGCCTGCTGTATAAGCAGCGCGCATCCATCTCCGGTGCGGAGATGGGATGCCAGGGAGAGGTCGGTGTGGCCTGTTCGATGGCGGCAGCGGGCCTTGCGGCGGTGTGGGGCGGCAGTCCGCAGCAGGTGTGCAATGCCGCCGAGATTGCGATGGAACACAATCTCGGCCTGACCTGCGACCCGGTGGGCGGTCTGGTCCAGATTCCGTGCATCGAGCGGAATGCAATCGGCGCGGTGAAGGCCGTCAATGCGGCCCGCCTCGCCCTGCATTCGGTCGAGCAGGCACGTGTCTCGCTCGACCAGGTGATCGAGACCATGCGCCAGACCGGCATGGACATGTCGTCCAAATACAAGGAAACCAGTCAGGGCGGCCTCGCTGTCAATGTGATCGAGTGCTGAGCGCGCCGGGAAAGGGCTGAATGGCCAGGGTTCACAATCTGCAGACACTCCTGCGCAGCCTCGAGGAGCACACGGAAGGCGACAAGGTTTCGGTGCGGGAAATGCTGAGGGCGGTCGGCCGGCGCTCCTATGGTCCGATCCTCCTGCTGCTCGGCTTTCTCGCCATAAGCCCCCTCGCCATCATACCGGGGACGACCTGGCTGATCGCGCTGATCACATTGCTGATCGGCGGGCAGATCCTCGTCGGGCGCTCGTTTCCCTGGGTGCCGAGGCGCGTGCTGAAGATCGAGCTGCCGAGACCGGCGCTGCTGAAAGGGATCGAAGTGGCCGAACCCTATGTGTCGAAGGTGGACCGGTTCCTCAAGCCGCGCCTGACGATCCTGACCGAGCCGCCCTTCGCGCAGCTTGTGGCGCTGGTCTGCGTCGGGGCCGCGCTGATCACGTTCCCGCTCGGCCTTATTCCGTTCGGCCCGGTCCTGCCGGGCCTGGCGGTGTTCCTGTTCGGCCTTGGCCTGACGGCACGGGACGGAATTTTCCTGATCCTCGCCGGGACCGGCTTTGCGGCGGCCTGCTGGCTGCTGATCCATGTCTGGGAGCGCATCTTCGGTTGACGCCGGGGACGGCCTTTGTCGGCGCGCGCGGCTGGGTTACGCTTGCGTGCACGTCAGTCGGAGCGCCCCCGTGAAGGAGATCAGATCCTATCTCGGCTGGAAGGTGGACTACCTTCATCCCACCGGTGAACCGGCATTTGCCGCGCCGGACTCGGTTTCGTGGCAGGTGTTCAAGAACCAGGTGGCCCTGGCCATCGGCGGCGTTGCGGCGGTCCTGCTCGAATTCGCTGATGCGCGCATCCGGTCCGGCGTGTGGGACCATTCGGTGTTCAAGTCAGACCCGATCGGGCGGTCGAAGCGGACGGGCGTTGCGGCCATGGTCGGCGTCTACGGGCCGCAATCGGCTGCCCGGCGCGTGATCCAGGGCGTCACCAACATGCATGCGCAGGTTCGGGGCACGACACCCGCCGGCGAGGCCTACACGGCGCTCGATGTGGAACTGCTGGACTGGGTCAGCGCCACGGCGGGCTTCGGTTTCCTGACCGCCTATGACCGCTTCGTGAAGCCCGTCAGCGATGCCGACAGGAAGCGCTTCTTCGAGGAAGGCGTGCCGGTCGCGCGGCTGTACGGCGTGCAGAACCCGGTCCGCTCGCTGGAAGACTTCGACGCCATGCTGCAGAAGCTGCTGCCGCGCTTCGAGCCGCATCCGATCAATACGGAATTCCTGGATATCATGTGCTCCGGCCGCGCTGCGCCGGGCGTGCCGAAAGGGCTGCAAAGTGCGCTGGTGCATGCGGCTGTGGACATCCTGCCGCCGGTTGTCCGGGAACGGCTGGAACTCGGCCCCGAATATGACCTGCATCCGAAAGGCGAAGCCACGGTCGAGCTGATGGCGGGCCTCGCCGAACGGATACCGGATCCGGCATCGCCTGCCGCGCAGGCGTCCGAGCGCCTCGGCCTGCCGCGCTCCTTTCTCTGGAAAAGCCCCGGCGAACGCGCCCGCCTGCTGAAGGCGCGGGATGCGGCCGCATTCCAGCACGCATGAACACGGAAAAACCTGAAAACACATCCGGGAGGAATTGAATGGCACTCAAGACACGCTTTACCGAACTGTTCGGGGTCGAGCACCCGATCGCGCAGGGCGGCATGCAATGGGTCGGCTATGCCGAGATGGTGGCGCCGGTGGCGAATGCCGGTGGCCTCGGCTTCCTGACCGCGCTGACGCAGCCGACGCCCGAGGACCTTGCCAAGGAAATCGCCCGCACGAAGGAGATGACCGACAAGCCGTTCGGCGTGAACCTCACCATCCTGCCGGCGATCAAGCCTCCACCCTATGCGGAGTATCGCGATGCCATCATCCAGGGCGGTATCAAGATCGTCGAAACCGCGGGCTACAAGCCGCAGGAGCACATCGACCACTTCAAGCAGCACGGCATCAAGATCATCCACAAATGTACGGCCGTCCGCCACGCGCTTTCAGCCGAGCGCATGGGCGCCGACGCGATCTCCATCGACGGCTTCGAATGCGCGGGCCATCCGGGGGAGGACGATATTCCCGGCCTCATCCTCATTCCGGCTGCGGCCGACAAGGTGAAGGTGCCGATGCTTGCGTCGGGCGGCTTCGGCGATGGCCGCGGCCTCGCAGCGGCGCTGGCGCTCGGCGCCGACGGCATCAACATGGGCACGCGCTTCTGCGTGACGAAGGAAGCCCCGATCAACGAGGCGTTCAAGCGCCAGATGGTCGAGAATGACGAACGCGCCACGAACCTCATCTTCCGTACCCTGCACAATACAGCCCGCGTGATGAAGAACGCGGTCAGTGACGAAGTGGTGGCCATCGAGCGGAAGGGCGGCGCGAAATTCGAGGATGTGCAGCACCTTGTCGCCGGCGTACGCGGCCGCAAGGCGATGGCCGAGGGCGACACGGACGGTGGCATCTGGTCGGCCGGCATGATCCAGGGCCTGATCCACGATATCCCGACCGTCAAGGAACTGATCGACCGTATCGTCGCCGATGCCGAAGCGATCATCAAAGGCCGGCTCGAGTCGATGATCAAATAGGCGGGGAGGGACATATGGCCTATGAGCAGGTGCTGCTGGAAAAGGACGGCCCTGCGGCCGTCATCACCCTCAACCGGCCCGACAAGCTGAACGCCTACACAGCGGTCATGGGCCGCGAACTGGCGGAGGCCGTGAATGCCTGCGACGCAGACGACGAGGTGCGGGGCATCATCCTTACCGGCGCGGGAAAGCACTTCTGCGCCGGTGCGGACATTTCGGACGGAGCGGGGGCCTTCGACACGAAGAGCGGTTCCGGCGCAAAGAATTTCGGCAAAGCCGGGGAAGGCAAACCTTCAAACGGCGCCGGCTTCATCGGCGCGCTCTATGGCTGCCGGAAACCCATCATTGCCGCGTTCAACGGCGCTGCTGTCGGCGTCGGTCTCACCATGGCGCTGCCGACAGATATCAAGATCGCGTCCGAAAAGGCGAAGTTCGGCTTCGTCTTCGCCCAGCGCGGCCTGCCGCCGGAAGCGGGCAGCGCGTGGTTCCTTCCGCAACTGGTCGGCCTGCCGCAGGCGCTTCGCTGGTGCATGACGGGCAAGGTCTTCGACGCTGCCGAAGCGCTGCAGGGTGGCCTGGTGAGCGAGGTCCATTCACCGGAAGACCTGTTGCCGGCGGCGAAGCGGATCGTCGACGACATTGCGCGCAATACCGCGCCGGTCTCGGTCGCCCTTGTGCGCCAGCTGCTCTGGCGCTTCGGCCCGGCCGCGCACCCCTTCGATCTCCTGAAAGTCGACGGCCGGTTTGCGATGAGCCTCGGCGCCTCGCCGGACGTGAAGGAGGGCGTGACGGCTTTCCTCGAAAAGCGGGCGCCTCACTTTCCGGGAAAGGTCTCGACAGAAATGCCCGCGGGTTATCCGTGGTGGGAGGATTAGGTCAGGCTTTCGCGGCCAGCGCCTTCAGTTCGGCCAGCCCCTCGGCGCGCGTCATTACGGGCACATAGCCAAGCTCGCGGCGCGCCTTGTCTATGTTGAGCGTCACCGTGTTGCCGACGGTCGCATATTCCTGCTTGCTGAGCGGGCCGCTGATGGCGCCGCCCGAGAGGCCGGCGAGCAGCTCGCCCGTGTTCACGATAAAGCTGATCACGCCGCGCGGGACGGATTTCACACTGGAAGTGTCGACGCTCTGCGTCGCCAGCAATTCCGTCATCCACTCGCGGAAGGGCACGTCGTCGCCATCGGTGAGGAAGTAGACTTCGCCACCGCGGCCCTTTTCCAGGGCGAGCCGGACGCCCTCCACGACATTGGCAATATGCGTGGTGGAGGTGAGGTAGGTGCCGCCGCCGAACCAGGCGAGCCGGCCGGCTTTGGCGGCCTCGACCAGCTGGGGCAGGGCGGATGTATCATCACGTCCCCACACGAAGCGCGGGCGCACGACGACAACGTCCATCCCATTGCCGTTTGCAGCAAGTGCAATCCGCTCGGCACCGCCCTTGGTGCGGGAATACCCGCCGGCCGGTTTCGCTGGGAGCGGCCAGGTCTCATCGGCATTCACGATTGGCCGGCCGTCCATCAGGACGGCTTCCGTGGAGATGTGCACGGCGCGTTTCACGCCGGCGGCGTGGGCGGTCTCGTACACATTGCGTGTGCCCTGGAGGTTGGTCTGTTCCTGCGCTTTTGTCGTGCGGCCATGATTGGTGTCGGCGGCGGCATGGATCAGGGAGGTAACGCCCTCCATGGCGGCCCTCAGCGACGGCACGTCCATCACGTCGCCTCGGACGGGTGTCGCCCCCAGCTCTTCGACCGCCTTTGCCGACGAGTCGCTCCGCGCAAGGCCGCGCACGGCGATGCCGCGGGCCACGAAATCGCGCACGATGTTGCGGCCAAGATAGCCGCTGGCGCCAGTCACCAGGATTGTATCTGTCATCGGCAGATGTGTAAGGCGCTCTGCCGGCGGAGCACAAGGGATGCGTGCTCAACGCTCGCCGCAGGCAAGATAAAACCGGCCGGGACCCGGGTCGCCGGCCGGTTGAGGGTCGAATCAGTTGGTGATCTTCGTCCAGGTTTCCGAATCGCAGACCTTCACGGCGCAGCCCTTGATCGAAAGCGAGTCGCCGTCGACGGTGACCGTCCCGTTGAATGTCATGAAGCCCGGCATTCCCGGATGCTTCATGTTCTTGCCCTTCCATGTGCCGTCATCGCGCAGCGTCATGCCGTGGCACATCTCGAACCCGACCCGCTTGCCTTCGGTGATGGTGCAGAAGAGCTGGTCGTCCTGCAGCGAGACGTCGACCGTGTCGCCGTTCTTGCGCTTCCACTGGCCGACCGGTGCTGCGTTTGCGACATCCCCCGTCGCTGCCGGCGCATCGGCTGCAGCATCCAGTTCTGCCGCCATGGCGTCGGCTTCATCCTCGCTCATCTGCGTGGTGACACCTTCGGTTTCATCTTCCTGAGCAATCGCAACCGAGCCAAACCCGACGAGCAGGGCGGCCACAGCGGCCGCCTTCCAGACTTGTTTCATTATTTCCTCCAATCCCAATGCCTGACGCATATTGAGCCGGTGCGGCCGGGTCTTTGTGCCCGGGTGATCCGTTCCGGTACAGCTACCGTGCAATTCAGATTTCCATAATACAAGGGAATTCTGATGATCAAATGCACCTGTCGGGAGTCCGGTGCTCGCCGGAAGCGGGAACGACGGCCTGCCGGGCAGGGCAGATTCGTTAAGGTTTTCAGGGGGTGAGGGTGGCTCCGCGAGTAGGACTCGAACCTACGACCGGGCGATTAACAGTCGCCTGCTCTACCAACTGAGCTATCGCGGATCAGCCGAGAGGCGCTATTACCAGACCGACCTGTCTGTTCAAGCCCTCAGATGCTGTGTGTGCGCAGATTCTTTCAGCAATTCCGCCACAAAAGCCCTGAATTGCACGCAAAAAAAGGGCGGGAGACAGATGCTCCCGCCGAGGCGTTGGGTGATGGTGGGTGTCTCCAAGAGAAGACAGTGACACCATCCCCCGAAATGGTTAACGACACCTAAACGGACCGCGAGAAAATCGGATCCGGACCGAAACCCTGAATGAAATGAGGGATGGAAGGGGGGGGGGGTGGAGGCCCTGCCCTGGTGTTGAACCAAGGGGTGAGCGGACTTTCAGGTCCGCCGCGTTGCTCCGCCACAGGGCCGTAGTGCCCGGTTCGATGCAACTCGCGTGCCACGCGAATCGCGCGCCGCAGCCGGGGGCGGGCTGACACAAAGATGGAGAAAGATCTGGAGGCCCCGCCCGGAATCGAACCGGGGTGCACGGATTTGCAATCCGCTGCGTCACCACTCCGCCACAGGGCCGTGCCGGGAGAAGGGGCTCACTAGCAACCTTCCCGCCACGTTTCAATCTGCCGTTTTCATGAAGTCGGACGTTTATGGTGCATTGCAAGGGGCAGTGCCCGTGCTAAAGGCTGCCCTGATCCTTCACCGTACCCGGAAAGGCCCAGCCGATGAATTACAAAGCCGCGCGCGAAACCATGGTGGACAGCCAGATCCGTCCCAATGACGTGGCGGACCCGGACATCGTCTCGGCATTCCTGAAAACGCCGCGCGAGGCCTTCGTGCCGAGCTCGCGCAAGCCGGTGGCCTATTCCGAGCTCGAGATCGGGACGTCGGAAGGCCGGGCGCTGTGGACGCCGCGGGACACGGGCAAGCTGCTGAAGATGGCTGCCATCCGTCCGTCCGATATCGTGCTGGTGGTCGGCGCCGGCGCAGGCTACGAGGCTGCCCTGATCAGTCATCTGGCCGAGACGGTCATCGCACTGGAAGAATCATCCGCGCTCGTCGAGGCCATGTCGGATCGATTCGCCAGCCTCGGGCTCGACCGGGCCGTTGCCGTCGAGGGGCGGATTGCGGAGGGCCTGGAAGACCAGGGCCCGTTCGACGTGATCTATGTCTGCGGCATGGTCGAGACCGTGCCCGAAGCGTGGACCCGGCAGCTCGCCGAGGGCGGGCGCCTTGCCGTCGTCACGCTGGGCGAGGATGGCGTCGGGCGCGGCAGCGTCTTCACGCGGGCCGGCGATGCCGTCTCGCCGCGCCACGGCTTCGATGCGTTCCCGCCGAAGTTCAGCCAGTTCGACCGCCAGAAGGCATTTGTCTTCTGAGATATTTCATCTCAGGGCAGTGCGGTTAACTCTCCTGAAAAATGAACAGTGTTCACTGCAGCGGCCGTCCCTATATAACGGGGTGTAATCCGAATTACGGCATCTGGGAGCCATTCATGCGTATCAAAGTTCGAGTTCTGGCGGGAACCGCCATCGCTGCCATTCTGATGGCAGGCAGTGGAGCCGCCGAGACACTCGACGATGCCGTTGCCGCGGCCATCACCTCCAACCCGCAGCTCGATGCCCAGCGCGTGCAGACGGAGATTGCCCGCGAGACGCTGGAGCAGGCGCGCGCCGGCGGCCGGACAACCGTCAGCGTCGGCGGCTCGGCCGGCTACACCTACACCGACACCAATTCGCCCTTCAGCCTCAGCAATGGCGATTCTCAGTCCGTTGCCGCGCAGGTCCAGGCGACCAAGCCAATCTACACAGGCGGACGAATCGCCGCCGGCGTCCGTCAGGCGACCGCGGGCATCAATGCAGCCGACGCCCAGTACGATGCCGCCGAGCAGGACCTGATCCTGCAGGTCATCACCGCCTACATGGATCTCCGGCGAGACCGCGAGACCGTGTCCATCCGCCAGAACAATGTCGAGGTTGCGAACGAGCAGGAACGGGCCGCGAAGGACCGGTTTGAAGTCGGCGTCGTCACGCGCACGGACGTCTCCCTGTCGACGGCCAATCTCGAAGGCGCAAAGGCGGCGCTTGCAAGTGCCGAATCCGCGCTTGAAGCGAGCATTGCCAACTACACCTACCTGACCGGCCTGGTGCCGGCCGACCTCGCGCCACCGCCGCCCGTACCGACGCTGCCGGCCTCGCTGGAGGAAGCGACCACATTCGCGCTCGACAACAATCCCGACATGATCGCCGCCCGGCACAATGAGCGCGCCGCGAGCGAGGCCATCGAGGCGGCAAAGGCGCAGGGGCGCCCGTCCGTCAGCCTCGTCGGCACGGCGCAGGTACAGGAGGGCTACTATTCTGCCCGGGACATCAACAACCAGAGCGTTTCGGGGGTGATCCAGGGATCGGTCCCGATCGTCACGGGAGGCATGGTGAAGAGCCAGACGCGGGCCGCCCGCCTGAAGCGTGACCAGGCCCGCCGCCAGATCGACCTCCTCGACCGCTCGATCCGGGCAAAAGTCGCATCCGCATGGTTTGGCTACGACGCGACGCTGCGGGCGATCGACGCATCGAAGCGGCAGGTCGACGCAGCTGAAATCGCCTATGATGGCGCCAAGGAAGAGCTGGCCGTCGGCGTGCGCACCACGCTGGACGTGCTGGATCAGGAACAGCAGCTGTTCGAAGCCCGGCTTTCGCTGGTCCAGGCCGAACGGAACGCCTATGTCGCCGCGCACCAATTGCTCCGTGCGACGGGGCAACTTCGGCGGCCCGTAGCGCTCGATGCTGAAACGCGTTAAACAGTGTGAGCTTTTTGTTAACCCAATCGCCTTAGCGATCAGCTTCAGGAATCGCTGATGGATAAGCAGATCAGGGG
Organism: Hyphomonas sp.; assembly: GCA_020638455.1. Lineage (GTDB taxonomy): Bacteria > Pseudomonadota > Alphaproteobacteria > Caulobacterales > Hyphomonadaceae > Hyphomonas. Next base: position 295,415 of record JACKIK010000002.1, read on the forward strand.
GCTTTGAATGGCCAACGAGGCGCACAAGGAACCGACGATGGAGGAGATCCTCGCGTCGATCCGCAAGATTATTTCCGATGACTCTGAGGCTCCGCAGGCGCGTCGCGCGCCTGTTGAGGTCGCACCGGAGCCGGACTTCGCCAATGACGATATCGGTGAAGAATATGAAGAAGAAGGCAGTCTCGCCGTCGACGAAGTGATGTTCGACGAGGACGACGTGGAAGACTCCTTCGATGACGTCGAGGACTTTGCCGACGAGCCGGCCATGGAAGAGGAGGAGGACACGTTCGAATCCCTTCTCGATGCCGCCCGTTCGGTCGACGTCGAGCCTGAACCCGAGCCTGCACCGATCCCAGTTTCCCTTCGCCGTGCTCGTCCCGAGCCGGAGCCGCTTCCAGTGGAGCCCCCCATGCCTGCTATCTCTCATCACGACAAGGCAACGCTCACCGACGATGCCACCGCCACCGCCGCAGCCGGTGCCCTCGGCAAGCTGTTCGGCAAGATGGACCTCGGCGGCGAGAACACGATCGAGGGTCTCGTGCGCGAAATGCTGCGCCCGATGATCAAGGAATGGCTCGACGCCAACCTGGCCCAGATCGTCGAGCAGAAGGTCGACGCAGAGGTACAGCGCATCGCCCGCATGGCGCGCTAGCCTCTCCCGCCAAAATGTTTATAGGGAAGGGCGCGCCGCCACCGGCGCGCCTTTTCTTTTATCCGGACTACGCCTGAAACGATGCTTGACCAGAGATTCGACCCCGCCGAAGCCGAGCCGCGCCTGTACGAGGCGTGGGAGACGAAAGGCTGCTTCAAGCCGTCGGGAGACCCTGACGCGGAGGTCTATTCCATCGTGATCCCGCCGCCGAACGTGACCGGCGTGCTGCACATGGGCCATGCGCTGAATAACACGCTGCAGGACCTGCTGATCCGGTTCGAGCGGATGCGCGGCAAGAACGTCCTGTGGCAGCCGGGCACGGACCATGCGGGCATCGCGACGCAGATGGTGGTCGAGCGCCAGCTGGCCCAGGAAGGCAATATGAGCCGCCGCGAAATGGGCCGCGAGGCGTTCGTCGATCGCGTCTGGCAGTGGAAGGAAGAATCCGGCGGCGCCATCGTCCAGCAGCTGAAGCGCCTCGGCGCCTCCTGCGACTGGAGCCGTGAACGCTTCACGATGGGAGACCGGAGCGAGCCGGACAACCAGATGGTTCGCGCGGTCACCAGGGTGTTTGTGGACCTCTACAACAAGGGCCTGATCTATCGCGACAAGCGCCTCGTGAACTGGGACCCGCACTTCCAGACCGCAATCTCGGACCTCGAAGTCGACCAGCGCGAAGTGGCCGGCCATTACTGGCACCTCCGCTATCCGCTCGCCGACGGCGTCACCTATGAGCACCCCGTCAAGGACGAGGACGGCAACGTCACCGGCACCGAACCGCGCGGCTACATCATCGTCGCGACCTCCCGCCCGGAGACGATGCTGGGCGATACCGGCGTTGCCGTGCATCCGGATGACGAACGCTACAAGGGTCTTGTCGGCAAGTTCGTCGAGCTGCCGATTGTCGGCCGCCGCGTGCCGATTGTTGCGGACGAATATGCCAACCCGGAAAAGGGTTCCGGCGCCGTGAAGATCACGCCGGCGCATGACTTCAACGACTTCGAAGTCGGCAAGCGCGCGGGCATGACGCCGCTCAACATCCTGACAGCCGTTGCTGCCATCGTGGATGGGGCCGAGGCCGATGCGGCAGGCATCCCGGCGGCCTATCGCGGGCTCGACCGGTTCGATGCTCGCAAGAAAGTGGTCGAGGACTTCGAGGCGGTGGGCATGCTCGACCAGATCGAGAACCTGAAGATCGAACAGCCTTTCGGCGACCGCTCCAATGTCGTCATCGAGCCGTGGATGACGGACCAGTGGTATGTCGACGCCAAGACGCTCGCCCAGCCGGCCATCGCTGCGGTGCGCGAAGGAAAGACGCGCTTCGTGCCGGAGAACTGGGAGAAGACCTATTTCAACTGGATGGAAAACATCCAGCCCTGGTGCGTCTCCCGCCAACTTTGGTGGGGGCACCGCATTCCGGCGTGGTTTGGTCCTGAAGTTTCGTTCGATGCTTCGAACAAGCCCGATCAAGTCTTGAACTTAAGCGGGAAGGTTTTTGTTGGATCGTCGTTCGCTGAAGTTCGATTGGCTGCGGAAGACTACTACAAGGTAGCCGTGGAAGAGGTCGCGGATATTCACGGCGCTGGAAAGATGTTTGCGCCTGCTTCGGATGATGCAATCGATCAACTGGTTGCGGGTGCATCTCTGGCGGGCAAGTCTATCGCGCTCTGGCAAGAAACAGACGTCCTCGACACATGGTTCTCCTCCGCCCTGTGGCCCTTCTCGACGCAGGGCTGGCCGGATGAGACGGAAGACCTGAAGACCTTCTATCCGACGAGCACGCTCGTCACCGCCTTCGACATTATCTTCTTCTGGGTCTCCCGGATGATGATGATGGGCCTCGAATTCACCCATCAGGTGCCCTTCAGGGACGTCTACATCCACGCCCTCGTCCTCGACGAGAAGGGGCAGAAGATGTCGAAGTCCAAGGGCAACGCGATGGACCCCCTGGACCTCGTCAACGAATACGGCGCCGATGCGCTGCGCTTCGCGATGAGCCGCCTTGCCGGGCAGGGGCGTAATATCCGCCTGTCGAAACAGGTGGTCGAGGGCAACCGCAACTTCGCGACCAAGCTGTGGAACGCCGCCCGCTTCGCCGAAATGAACGAATGCGGCGCTCCGGGTACGGTCGATTTCGACAGGGTCGAAAGCGCCGCGAACCGCTGGATCCTCGGCGAGCTGTCCACCTGCGTGGCCGAAGTCACCAAGGGCATCGAGGACTATCGCTTCAATGAGGCGGCCGGCGCGCTCTACAAATTCGTCTGGAACACGTTCTGCGACTGGTATCTCGAACTGATCAAGCCGCTGCTCGGCGGGATGGACGATGCGGCCAAGGGCGAAACGCGCAAGGTGTGCGGCTATGTCCTCGACGAGACGCTGAAGCTGCTCCACCCCTTCATGCCGTTCATCACGGAAGAGCTGTGGGAACGCCGCGCGCCCGGCCGCGCCGGCGAGCAGGGTTTCCTGATGCTGCAGCAATGGCCGGCCTTCACCGGCTTCCATGATGTTGCCGCCGCGCAGGAAATGAACTGGGTGATCGACCTGATCACCGAAATCCGCAGCCTGCGGAACGATCTCGACATCCCCGCCGGCACGAAAGTGCCGCTGGCCCTCGTCAATGCGGGCGAGGAGATCGACGCCCGCGCCATGCGGCATGAGGATGTGCTGAAGCGTCTCGCCCGCCTGGACGACATCGCCCTGACCGACACTGCGCCTGCTGGCGCGGTCACCTTCGTGTTCGGCGACACGCTGGCGGCGCTGGTGATCGCGGACATCGTGGACATCGGTGCCGCGCGGCAGCGCCTGCAGAAGGAAATCGCCCAGCTCGACAAGGATATCGTGGCGACGGAGAAGAAACTCTCCAATGAGAACTTCGTCGCCCGCGCGCCGGAGGAGATCGTCGAGGAGAACCGCCAGCGCGTTGTCGAGTGGACGGCCCGGCGGGAAAAGCTGCGTGCGGCGCTGAAAGGGCTTGAAGGGCTCTGACCTTCCGGCCACCCTGTCCGCCAGATGGACCGGAGGCTGACCCTTGACCCTGAAACCGCTTATCGCGGCAGCGGCCCTGCTGCTCGCTGCCTGCACGACGGCGCCTGTGCCCGCTGACCCGCCCGCCCCGGAGTGGCGCCTTGCCATCCATGGCGGGGCAGGCGTCATCACGCGCGGCTCCATGACGCCGGAGCAGGAGGCCGAATTCACGGCCGGGCTGCAGGCCGCACTGGCGGCGGGCGCCGAAGTCCTGCGCAATGGCGGCAGTGCCGTCGATGCCGTGCAGGCCGCCGTGCTGCCGATGGAGGACAATCCGATCTTCAATGCCGGCAAGGGGGCCGTGTTCACCGCCGCGGGCACGCATGAACTCGATGCCTCGATCATGGAAGGCGCGACGCGCAATGCGGGCTCCGTGGCGGGCGTCACCATCGTGAAGAACCCGATCCTCGCCGCGCGCGCCGTGATGGACAAGTCTGAACACGTCATGTTCGCCGGCCCGGGCGCAGATGCCTTCGCGAAAGAGCAGGGCCTTGAGATCGTGCCGAACACCTATTTCGACACCGAACGCCGCCGCGAGGCGCTGGACCGTGTCCTGGAGGAACGCACCCGCACCGCCGAGGACCGCCACGGCACGGTTGGCGCCGTCGCCATCGACATTAACGGCAACCTCGCCGCGGCCACGACGACCGGTGGCATGACGGCCAAGACGCCGGGCCGCATCGGCGACTCGCCCCTGATCGGTGCGGCGACCTATGCAGAGAACGGCGTCTGCGCCGTCTCCGCCACCGGGCACGGCGAATACTTCATCCGCGTCGGTGTAGCCAAGACGATCTGCGACCGCGTCAAGCTGAAGGGCGAAAGCATCGGCGATGCCGCGCGCGAGGCCCTCGGCGAAGTCGCGACGCTTGGTGGCGATGGCGGCGTCGTCCTGATCGATGGCGACGGCCACCCGGATTTCGTCTTCAACAGCGAAGGCATGTACCGCGGCTGGATCGATGCTACCGGCTCGTGGACCGCAATTTACGGGGATGACGAACAATGAGGGCGCTGGCCATTCCCGGCCTCCTGCTGGGGCTGGCCGCATGTGCGCCCGCGGCGGTTACGGCACCTGAACCGGCCTGGACCCTGTCCGATCAGATGCAGGACGCCCGGCGGATGATGATCGAACACGTCGAGAATTTCATCGCGAGCCCCGATGACCCGATGGCTGCGGGATATTGGGATCAGGCGGTTTCGATGGCTGGCCGCGAAGACCTGATCTATCAGGGCGCCGAAGACGGAAACCAGCCCATCAGGCCGCAATGCGCGGACCCCGGACCTGATCCCTTGCCGGAACTTGTCGAGCTCGCCGGCAACACGTCCATCGTCATCATCAACGAGGCGCATTCCCGCCCGTCGGACCGCCTGTTCATTCTCGAACTCGCAAAGGCGCTGAACGGTATCGGCTACAGGACGTATGCGGCCGAGACCTTTTCCGAAACCATTGCGGACAAGCCTGGTGCGGCGACAAATCTGGATGACGGCTATTACACGCGGGAGCCGGTCTATGCCCGGCTGCTGGAGGCTGTGCGTGGCATGGGCTTTCATCTTGTCGCCTATGAGCAGCACGCCGATCAGGCGGCGCCAGCCGATGCCGCGCCAGACGTCAGGATCGACAGCCGGGAAGCGGCGCAGACCGAAAACCTGATGCGCGCCATCTTCAATGACGATCCGGACGCCAAGGTCTTCATTCATGTCGGCCATTCGCATGTGGCCGAGCGCCCCATACCGGACGAGAACGGTATGCGATGGATGGCCGCCCGTCTTAAGGAGGCAACCGGAATCGATCCTCTCACGATCAGCCTGACGGATTGTGTCGCCAGCGGGGATGCTCCCGTTCTGGCCAGCGCCGGCGTTCGACCGGATGGAACGCTCCGGCCCGTCTACACAGACGATGTGGTCGGTCTTCCACGTGTGACGATCCGCGACGGCCGGCCGGACTACCGCCGCCGCGCGGGCGACATCGACGTGCAGGCTCCGGCGGCGCTGCTGCCTGCGGATCACGCTGTCCTGATCGAGGCCCGCCGTGCCGGAGACGATGATACCATTGTCCCGGCAGACCGGCTGTTCCTGCGCCCCGGCGAGTCGTTGCCGCTTTTGCTGCCGGAGGGAACATACGACCTGCGCAGTTTCGACAAGGATGGGCTTGTGAGCGGGCCGGTAACAGTAGATGTCAAGGCGCCGGCCTGAGCCGGGCGCCAGAGCAGAGGAGAGGCACAGATGGAGATGAGAGAGCTTGGACGTAGCGGCCTCAGGATAGCGCCGCTGGTGCTCGGTGGCAATGTGTTCGGCTGGACGGCGGACAAGGACACATCCTTCGCAATCCTGGATGCCTTTCTCGGTGCGGGCTTCAACACGGTCGACACGGCGAACGTCTATTCCCGCTGGATGCCGGGTCATGTGGGAGGCGAGTCCGAGACGGTGGTCGGCGAGTGGTTCGCCCAGAGCGGCGGACGGCGCGAGGATACGCTGCTGATCACCAAGGTCGGCTCCGACATGGGTACGGGCGGCAAGGGCCTGAAGGCCAGCTACATGGTCGAGGCCTGCGAAGCCTCCCTCGCGCGCCTGCAGACCGACTATATCGACCTCTACCTCTCTCACTTCCCGGACCCGGAAACGCCGATCGAGGAAACGCTGGAAGGGCACTACCAGCTCATCAAGTCGGGCAAGGTGCGCGCCTGCGGCGGGTCCAATTATGACGGCCCCGGCCTTGAAGCGGCGCTGAATGCGGCCGGCGACGGCCGGGCGCGCTATGAAGTGCTTCAGCCTCACTACAATCTGCTCGTCCGCGACGAGTATGAGGGCGCGCGGGAGGATGTCTGCGTCCGGGAAGGGCTGGGCGTCATCCCGTATTTCGCGCTCGCCAGCGGCTTCCTGACGGGCAAGTACCGGACGGAGGACGACCTGAAGAAAAGCATGCGCGGCATGCGCATGAAGGAGCTGCTGACGGGCCGGGGCCCGAAAGTGCTGGCAGCCATGGATGAGGTCGCGGCGCGGCATGGCGCAACGCTGGCGCAGGTCGCGCTCGCCTGGCTGATGCACAAGCCCTCGGTTACGGCGCCGATCGCCAGCGCGACCTCTGTCGTGCAGCTGAAGGACATCCTGCAATCCGCCTCGCTGGCGCTGACCGCGGAAGACATGAAGGCGCTCGATGAGGCCTGACATGGCGCCCGCGCTGACGATCCGCGACGCTTTGCCGGAAGACCTTCCGGCGCTGGTTGCGCTGTCGAAGAAGACCTTCTCCGATAAGTTCGCGCGTCTCTACAATCCGGAGGATCTCGCCGCGTTCCTGGAGGAGTCGCATGGTGAAGCGAACTACCGGAAGTGGCTCGCGGATCCGGACGTGCTTGTCCGCGTCGCCGAGGACGAGACCGGGGCGCTGAAGGCCTACCTCCTGTGCAGCCCGCTTGCGCTGCCGGCGGAGAATCCGAAGCCCGGCGCGGTGGAGCTGAAGCGGGTCTATGTCGACGCGTCCCTGCAGGGCCGCGGCCTCGGCTCCCGCTTCATCGACGAAGCGCTCGCCTGGGCCCGCGGACGCGGAGCGCCGGAAATCTATCTCAGCGTCTTCTCAGAGAACTTCGAGGCGCGGCGGCTGTATGATCGCCTTGGCTGGGAGAAGGTGAGCGAGTTCATCTTCCCGGTCGGCCGGCACCGCGATCTCGAATTCCTGATGCGCCTGCCGCTCTGAGTCACGTACGCGCACGTCACGTTCACGCAGGATCACGCACGATCACGGTCGCCGACAGCACGATCATGGCTGCGTCCTGTCCGGTCACGCCGCCGCACCGGCGCGCGCGGTCTTGCCTGACGTGGGGCGAGCCTTCTATAGGCGCTGGAACAGCATCAGGAGAGACACATGGCCGGCAAGGAATGGGACAAGTCGAAACTGCCGTCCCGGCACGTTACCGAAGGCCCCGAGCGCGCGCCGCACCGTAGTTACTATTATGCAATGGGCCTCTCGACCAAGGACATCCGGAAGCCCTTCGTCGGCGTCGCCTCCTGCTGGAACGAGGCCGCGCCCTGCAACACGGCCCTGATGCGCCAGGCCCATGCCGCCAGCGCGGGCGTCAAGGAAGGCGACGGCACCCCCCGCGAGTTCTGCACCATCACCGTCACCGACGGCATCGCCATGGGCCACGAGGGCATGCGCTCCTCGCTCGTTTCCCGTGAAGTCATTGCAGATTCCGTCGAGCTGACGATGCGCGGCCACAGCTACGATGCCCTCGTCGGCATCGCCGGGTGCGACAAGTCCCTGCCGGGCATGATGATGGCCATGCTGCGCCTCAACGTGCCGTCCGTTTTCCTCTATGGCGGTTCCATTCTGCCGGGCCGCTACGAAGGCCGCGATGTGACCGTCATGGATGTCTTCGAAGCCGTCGGCGCCCATGCCGCTGGCTCCAACGATGTGACCGACGAGAAGCTTCACGCCCTTGAAAAGGTTGCCTGCCCCGGCGACGGCGCCTGTGGCGGCCAGTTCACGGCTAACACGATGGCCTGCGTATCCGAGGCCATCGGCCTCGCATTGCCGCTCTCTTCAGCCCTTCCGGCGCCGTATCTCGACCGCGATGCCTATGCCGTCTCAAGCGGCAAGGCGGTGATGAACCTGATCGAGAACAACATACGCCCGCGCGACATCTGCACCCGCAAGGCGTTCGAGAATGCGGCGGTCGTGGTTGCCGCGACCGGTGGCTCGACCAATGCCGGCCTGCACCTGCCGGCGATGGCGCATGAGTGTGGCGTGCAGTTCACGCTGCGCGACGTTGCGGAGATATTCGCGAAGACGCCCTACATCGCCAGCCTGAAGCCGGGCGGCGACTACGTCGCCAAGGATTTCGGCGAAGCCGGCGGCGTGCCGATGCTGATGAAGACGCTCTATGATGCCGGCTTCATCCATGGCGACTGCATGACCGTGACCGGCAAGACGGTTGCTGAGAATTTGAAGGATGTGGTCTGGAACCCTGACCAGAAAGTGATCCGGCCGGCAACGGACCCGATCACCCCGACGGGCGGCGTTGTCGGCCTCTGGGGCTCGCTCGCGCCGGATGGCGGTATCGTGAAGGTCGCCGGCCTGAAGAACCACAAATTCACCGGACCGGCCCGGGTTTTCGATGGCGAGGAAGCCTGCTTCAAGGCCGTCACCAATCGCGACTACAAAGAGGGCGACGTCCTGATCATCCGTTACGAAGGCCCCAAGGGTGGCCCCGGCATGCGGGAAATGTTGTCGACCACGGCGGCAATCTATGGCCAGGGCATGGGCGACAAGGTGGCCCTGATCACCGACGGCCGCTTCTCCGGTGCCACGCGCGGCTTCTGCATCGGCCATGTCGGGCCGGAAGCGGCCGATGGCGGCCCGATCGCGCTGCTGGAGGATGGCGACATCATCACCATCGATGCCGACAAGGGCACGATTGACGTGCGCCTGACTCCCGCGGAGCTGCAGGACCGAAAGCGCAAGTGGAAGCCGCGCCAGAACATGTACGGCTCCGGCGCGCTGCAGAAGTTCGCGCGGCTGGTCGGCCCGGCCCATGAAGGTGCGGTGACGCATCCGGGCTTTGCCGGCGAGCGCCAGGTCTATGCCGACATCTGATCGGCGCTTGGCGCGTTCGGCGAACCCGTCTTAAGGTGCCCCGGTGGCAGTGCGGGGAGGCTTATGAGCGACCAGCCTGAGATTGATCCGGCGATCCTCAGGGCCATGAACGGCCTGCCGCAGGATTTCTCCAACTTCGCCCGTGTGTTTCAGGACGAAATCGGCCCGGCCTTGCAGGCAAGGGAAGGAGACCGCGTCCGCGCCGCGGACAAGGCCCGCCAGTCCCGATGGGTCGGCGGCCTGATCGGCGTGGCGATCGCCGGAGCACTGTTCGTGTTCACCCGGTCGCCGATCGGCCTGTTCTTCGGTGCGATTGCAGGGTTCGGCTATACGGCCTGGGGCTCGCAGGACCTGATGGCCCTGAAGAAGGAAGCGAAGGTCCTCATCGTGACCCCGGTTGCCCGCCAGTTCGGGCTGAGTTTCAATCCGGACCCCGGACAGGTCAACTCGATCCTGCGGCACCGCGAGCTTGGCCTGGTGCCCGGATGGGACCGCTCAAGCTATGAGGATCTCGTCACCGGCCGCAGGGATGGTGTCGAGTTCGAACTGTTCGAAGCCCATCTCGAGGAGCGTCGGACCAGCACGGATTCGAAAGGCCGCACGAGCACGCATTGGGTGACCGTGTTCCGCGGCCAGTGCCTGCGCTTTGTATTCGAGAAAACCTTCTACGGCCGCACGCTGGTCACACGCGATGCGGGTTTCTTCAACCGCTTCGGTGGCGGCAAGGGGATGCAGCGCGCCATCCTTGAGGATCCGGAGTTCGAGAAGATCTTCGAGGTCTACACGACCGACCAGGTCGAAGCGCGCTACCTCCTCACGCCGGACCTGATGCAGCAGCTGGTGAACATGGAGAAGACCTTCCATGGCGGGAAGCTCAAATGCTGTTTCGATACGGGCGAGCTGTACATCACGCTGCAGGGCGGCGACCTGTTCGAGCCCGGCAACATGTTCAGCCCGCTCGACGATCCGGAACGCGTGCGTGAGCTGCTCGACGATTTTGCCGCCATGTTCCACATCATCGACGCCACCAATGCAAACCGTCGGAAGGCCGGGCGCTAGGAGGCGGAAGAGGCGCCGCAATTCGGGCAAAGTCGGGGCGGGACCATTCAGGATCGCTTCAGCTTATTTTGCGCATTATGCGTGCAGGTCAGGAAGGATTCTCATATGAACCGACTTCTCGCCGTCCTGGTGTTTGCGCTCGCTGCGCCTGTGGCTGCAGCAGATGCAGCTTCTGCGAAGGACCTTGCACGTTGCCAGGCGATGTCGGCCACGTTCGGGCCGAAGCAGAAAGAGATCACCAAGTTGAAGGAAGCCCGCGACGCACAGGCAGAAGCCGTGGAGTCAAAGGGCGAGGCCTGGGACGACCTGGAAGTGCTGCGCAACGCGTCTGCTGCGAATGCGGAAAAGGCGGATGCGGCGAAAGCCGAATATGAAGCGGCCCGCAAGGACCTTGCGCGCCTTGAGCAGGGACTGCAGGCGAGCGTTTCGGCGCTGAACGCTGACGTCAACGCCTACAACAAGTCCTGCACCACCGAAAAATAGGCGGAAACCAGTCCTCCGGATCAATCTCGGAGTCGGACAGGACAAGAATTGTCAACGTTGACAAAGTGGGGCGGTTGCTTTCCTAGTTGTGTGCAAACGGAAACAATAGTTGTTTGCGTTAACAAAAAGACGGGCCTGAAGCCCGCATGCGCAATTCACGGGAGGAACGCGCGCCATGAGCGACGCAGTCACACATATCCAGCCGGACAGCGCCGATGCGCGCATGTCGCAGGTCATCCTGATCACCGCCGTCGCCACGATCGGCGGATTTCTCTTTGGTTTTGACTCCGGCGTGATCAACGGCACGGTCGACGGGCTGAAGACGGCCTTCAACGCGGAGGACATCGCGACCGGCTTCAATGTGGCGTCAATGCTGTTGGGGTGCGCCGTCGGCGCAGCGCTGGCCGGCACCATGTCCGACGCGTTCGGCCGCCGCACGATGATGCTGGTGGCAGCGGTCTTCTTCATCGTGTCTGCCTGGGGCTCAGGCATCGCGCATTCGTCGTTGGAGTTCATTGTCTACCGCGTGATCGGTGGCGTGGCAGTCGGGGCTGCCAGCGTCATGTCTCCGGCATACATTTCCGAGGTTGCGCCGTCGAAATACCGCGGCCGTCTGTCGTCCATCCAGCAGGTTGCGATCATAGCGGGGCTGTTCTGTGCCGCGCTGTCGAACTATGCGATCGCGAAGGCAACCGGCTCGTCGCTCTCGCCGTGGCTGTTCGGCGTTGCGGCATGGCGCTGGATGTTCTGGATCGAGCTTATTCCGGCATCGATCTTCCTGTTCGCCCTGCTGTTCATCCCGGAAAGCCCGCGCTTCCTTGTGGCGAAGGGTGGCATGGACAAGGCACGGGATGTGCTGGCCCGGCTGTCCGGCCCGGCTGCAGCAGATCGGAAAGTTCTGGAGATCAGGAATTCACTCGCCGCAGATCACAAGCCTTCGCTGCGCGATGCGTTCGGCGGCAGCGCAGTGTTCAAGGGGATCGTGTGGATCGGCATCGGCCTTGCCACCTTCCAGCAACTGGTCGGTATCAACGTCGTGTTCTACTACGGCGCAGTGCTCTGGCAGGCGGTCGGCTTCTCCGAATCCAATGCACTGCTGATCAATGTCATCACCAACGGTGCGTCGATCGTCGCGGTATTCATCGCACTGGCGCTGATCGACCATGTCGGGCGCAAGCCGCTCCTGTGGGTGGGCTCAATCGGCATGACCGTAACCCTCGCCATTCTCGCATTCTGCTTCTCCAAGGCCGTCACGGTTGATGGTGCGGTGAGCCTGCCGGGAAGCTATGGCCTGATCGCGCTGCTCGCGGCGAATGCCTATGTGATCTTCTTCAACTCGTCGTGGGGCCCTGTGATGTGGGTGGCGCTCGGCGAAATGTTCCCGAACCAGATTCGCGGGGCGGGGCTCGCTGTGTCCGGCTTCTTCCAGTGGATTTCCAACTTTGCCATCACCATGACCTTCCCGATCATGCTTGGCATTGCGTGGATCGGGCTGCAGGGCGCGTACCTCTTCTACGCGATTTGTGCCCTCATCTCGGTGTTCTTCGTCATGCGCTATGTGCGTGAAACGAAAGGCCTCGAGCTCGAAGAAATGACGGACTGACAGGGACCGGACCCCGCCGGCTGGTGCTGGCGGGGTTTATTTCCTGCGTCATTGTTACCGCTCTCTGAGGCAAGACACTGCGCAGGAAGGCCCGTTCTACACAACGGAGACGACCATGAAACGCAGCTTCACGGGGCCGGACAGATTCAGGCTTCAGCTCCTGGCGGCCCTGGCCGTCGGCCTTGCCGGATGCGCAGCCGGGCCCGCCACAGAAAAGGCCACCAGCGAAGTCGCGGCTGTATCGAAGCCGCTTCTGGCCCCCAACGACGTGACGCTGCATCTGGATGACTGGCCGGCATTGAACACACCGCCGCTCGATCCGGACATTGAGACGCGCATCGATGCGATCATGGCGAAGATGACGCTCGAGCAGAAGGTCGGTCAGGTTATCCAGGCGGACAACACGACCGTAACGCCAGAGGATGTCAAAAAGTACCGTCTTGGATCCGTACTCAGCGGCGGCAACTCGGCGCCTGGCGGCAAGCCTTATGCCGATACGAAGACCTGGCTCGCCGCGGCCGACGGCTATTTCAACGCGTCGGTCGATCCGGAAGGCGTGGACGTCGCCATTCCGGTGATCTGGGGGATCGATGCGGTGCACGGTCATGCGAACCTGCTGGGGGCAACCGTGTTCCCGCACAATATCGGGCTGGGCGCCGCGCATGATCCGGACCTCATCGAGGAGATCATGAAGGTAACCGCGTCGGAGCTGGTGGTATCCGGCCATGACTGGACCTTCGCGCCGACGCTGGCGACGCCGCGGGATGACCGGTGGGGCCGCACCTATGAAGGCTTTTCGGAGTCGCCCGAGATTGTCGCCTCCTATGCGGACCGGATCGTCTACGGCCTGCAGGGCCGGCCTGGCGATGCCGGCTTCCTGGGCGACGGTCATGTGATTTCGTCTGCCAAGCATTTCATGGCTGATGGCGGCACTTTCGGCGGCAAGGACCAGGGCGATGCGCGCATCAGTGAGGAAGAGCTGCGCAGTATCCATGCGCCCGGCTACGAGTCCGCCTTGCAGGGCGGTGTGCAGACGGTGATGGCGTCCTATTCCAGCTGGAACGGGACGAAAATGCACGGCAGCAAGACCATGCTGACGGAGCTGTTGAAGGGTCGGTTCGGGTTCAACGGTTTCGTTGTTGGCGACTGGAACGGGCATGGACAGATTCCGGGCTGCACCAATACGGATTGTCCGCAGGCGATCAATGCCGGACTCGACATGTACATGGCGCCTGACAGCTGGAAGGGGCTCTATGAATCGACACTGGTGCACGTGAAGGCTGGCGACATTCCTATGGATCGCCTGGACGACGCGGTGCGGCGGATCCTGCGCGTGAAGCTCGCCTATGGCCTGTTCGAGAAAGGCCCGCCGAGTTCGCGGCCGGGTGCGGGCGACGAAAGCCTTCTAGGGTCTCCTGAACACCGCGCCGTGGCCCGGCGCGCGGTGCGAGAGTCGCTCGTGCTGCTGAAGAATGATGGTGGCGTGCTGCCGCTGGCGGGCAAGCAACGTGTGCTGGTTGTCGGCGACGGGGCCGACAATATCGGCAAGCAGGCGGGCGGCTGGACGCTTTCCTGGCAAGGCGGCGACTATGACAACACTTACTTCCCGAATGGCCAGTCGATCCTTGGCGGTATTCGGGAAGCTGTGCTCGGCTCCGGCGGCACGCTCATCTTCGATCCGACCGGTTCGTCGACCGCCGACGCTGACGTCGTCATCGCGGTGTACGGCGAAAATCCCTATGCGGAAGGCGTTGGCGATGTGAAGTCGCTCGACTTCAAGCCCAACGGGTTCGACACGGCCAAGCTCAAGGCCTTCCGCGATCGGGGAATTCCCGTCGTCTCCGTCTTCCTGTCCGGGCGGCCGCTCTGGGTGAATCCGGAACTGAATAATTCGGACGCATTCGTTGCAGCGTGGTTGCCGGGAACCGAAGGCGGCGGCGTTGCGGATGTGCTGTTCCGGACAAGGCCCGAATACGATTTTACCGGCCGCCTCTCATTCTCCTGGCCGAAGACGGCGGACTCGAAGCCGCTCAACAAGGAAGATGCAAACTACGATCCGCTGTTTCCCTTTGGCTACGGGCTCTCCTACACAAGCGCGGCGCCCGATCTGGGTCCGGTATCGGAAGACCCGGGCAATGAGCCCCAGGCGGACGCCGACCTGCTTACCGTCTTCACCGAAGGCGAGAACGGCGAGACGTGGGCGGCCGTTCTGTATCAGGATGGAGTCGCTACGCCGGTTGGGCTCGGAAAAACCTCGCTTGGTGAGCTCACCGTGTCGCACACCGACTTTGCCCGGCAGGAGGACGCGCTGCTGCTGACATGGTCGGGCGCCGGAACCAGCCTCGTGTTTGGCTCGCCGGCGGGCAGGGTCGACCTGTCCGGCAAGGGCGCCGCATTCGATCTCGTATTCAGGGCGCGAGCTCCGGATGCGGAGGCTCAGACACTGACCATATCGGGTGGGTGTTCGCCGGATGGTGGCTGCACGGGAGTGCAATCGGTGACCATAGAGCCGGGCGACTGGGCGGAAGTCCGTATTCCCGCTGCCTGTATCGGCATGGCGGATGTCAGCGCCGTGCCGATGGTCGCGAAGCTGGATATGGCCGAGGCCGGGGCGGTTGCGATTGCCGACGTGCATCTCGAGGCCGTTGGAGCGGGTGACGCTGCCTGCATGAACTGAAGGGTGCCGCACGTGCGGCCACGACGGGAGGAAAGCAATGGGACGCGTCAGGTTTCAGCTCTGTACCTTAGCACTCCTGTTCGTTGCCGGGCTGTCGCTTCTTGCTTCGCCGGCTGCGCACGCCGAACAGGCGTGTACCGGCGCGGTCGCGGTCTGTGCCAAGCCTGCTGAAGGGGCGTTTCCGCTCATCCGGTCCGGCGCGCCAGCGCCGATCGTCGTCGATGCGGGCGACTGGGCCGGCGTCGTCCGGGCAGCTGGCGACTTGCGCGATGATCTCGCAAAGGTCGGCGGAAAGACGGGCGTGCTGTCGACGGGCGGAGGGGCCGGTCAGGCCTATGCAACACCGATCCTGGTTGGAACCTTGGGGCGGTCTCCGCTGATCGACCAGCTGGTCGCGTCCGGCAAGCTGGATGTGTCCGGGGTTGACGGAACCTGGGAAGCCTACACGCAGGCCGTTGTGGACGATCCTGTGCCGGGTGTCTCACGCGCGCTCGTGATCGCAGGCGCCGACAAGCGCGGGACAATTTATGGCATCTACGACCTGTCGCGGCGCGCGGGCGTGTCTCCCTGGGTGTGGTGGGGCGATGTGCCTGTTCCGCACAGGGAGGACCTGAGCGTCCTCGCCGGAGCCGTAAGCGATCATCCCGAGGTGAAGTATCGCGGCATTTTCCTCAACGACGAGAACCCCGCCCTGTACGGTTGGGTGAATGAGACCTTCGGCGGCTTCAATCATGAATTCTATGCGAAGGTTTTCGAGCTCATCCTCAGGGAAAAGGGCAACTACCTGTGGCCCGCAATGTGGGGCAAGGCGTTCTGGGACGACGATCCGCTGAATGGTCAGACCGCAGACACGTACGGCGTCGTGATGGGAACATCCCACCACGAGCCTCTCATGCGCGCCCATGTCGAATGGGAGCGATATGGCAAGGGTCCGTGGGACTACGCCCGTAACGATGAGGTGCTGCGAAAGTTCTGGCGCGAGGGCGTGGAGCGCATGGGTAATGTCGAGTCGCTCGTAACGGTCGGCATGCGCGGCGATGGCGACGAGGCCATGACCGAGGGTACGGCCATCGACCTGCTGGAGCGGATCGTCACCGACCAGCGCAGGATTATCGCGGATGTCATCGGCCGCCCGGCGCAGGATCAGCCACAGGTGTGGGCGCTCTATAAGGAAGTGCAGGACTATTTCGATCAGGGCATGAAAGTGCCTGACGATGTCACCCTGCTGTTTGCTGACGACAACTGGGGCAACATCCGGCGTCTGCCGGCCGCCGGAGCGGAGCGTCCCGGCGGCTACGGTGTTTACTATCACTTCGACTATGTCGGCGGGCCCCGGAATTACAAATGGCTGAATACAAGCCAGGTCGAGCGGACCTGGGAACAGATGGACCTCGCCTGGGAGTACGGCGCGCGCCAGATATGGATCGCCAACGTCGGCGACCTCAAACCCATGGAGCTGCCCATCAGCTTCTTCCTGGACTATGCGTGGAATCCGGACGACTGGCCGCAGGAACGCATGCAATCCTACACCCGTATGTGGGCAAGGGAGCAGTTCGGCGCCGACCACGCCGCAGAGATTGCCGACCTGCTGGACCACTACACCAAGTATAACGCGCGCCGGAAGCCGGAACTGCTCGACGAGAGCACTTATAGCCTGACGTCATACCGGGAGTTCGAGCGCGTCGTGGCCGACTACAAGGCACTGGCTGAGCGTGCCGATGCGGTTCTTTCCGTCCTGCCCGGCGATCAGAAGGATGCCTTTTATCAACTGGTCTGGTTCCCGATTCATGCCTGTGCAAATCTCAACGAGCTTTACTACACAGTCGCGCTCAACAAGCTGTATGCGGAGCAGGGGCGCCCGGAAGCGAATGCACTGGCTGACCGCGCCCAAGCCTTGTTCGCACGGGACGACGAACTCACGCGCTTCTATCATGAGGATATTTCTGGCGGAAAATGGAACCACATGATGTCGCAGACCCACATCGGCTACACCTACTGGCAGCAGCCGGATGAGCAGGTGTTGCCGGAAGTGAAGCGCATCGCGAGCAACGGCAAGCGAGGACTGGGCGTGGCGATTGAGGGCAGTTCGTCCGTCTGGCCGAAAACGCAAGGAAAGGCGGTGCTACCTCTGTCTGACAGCCTCAACAGGCAGCCGCGTTATCTTGAACTCTTCAGCCAGGGCACTCGCGATGTATCATTCCGTATACGCAGCGACAGCGACTGGCTGAGCGTGCCGGTCACGGCGGGCAAGGTGGGCAACACATTGCGGCTGGAGGTCCGGGTTGATTGGGACAGGGTGCCCGCGGGCCGGTCGACCGGCGTGCTGAAGATCCGAAGCGGATGGTGGCGGACTGTTCAGGTTCGTGTGCCGGTCTACAAGGCGGATCCGAAGCGCCTCTGGTCCGGCTATTTCTCGGCCGACGATACAATTTCGCTTCCCGCGAGCGGCTACTCGCGCGCCGTGGCTGGTGGAGGTGTGAATTGGAATGTGATCCGGAATCTCGGGCTCGTGAGCGGTGCTGTCGGTGCGTTTCCGCGCTCGCTTCCGGCGATCAGCCCTGATGCCGGCTCGCCTCACCTGGAGTATGACGTGAACCTGTTGGAAGCTGGGTCTTACGTGGTGACGGTCAAGCTCGCCCCGTCTCTCGATGTCAGGGGACAGCAGGGGACGCGGTTTGCCGTTTCGGTGGATGATGATGCACCGGTGATTGTGAGAGCCAATGATGGCCTCGCTCCGGATTCGGACGCATGGAATGAGGCCGTCTCGCACAATCAGGTGCAAAGGCAGGTGCCAATTGATGTCGCTGAGCCAGGTGCACATGTAGTGAAGCTCTGGCTGGTGGATCCTGGACTTGCATTCGAGGACATTGTTGTCAGCCGGGATGATCTGCCCGCAAGCTATCTCGGGCCGCCCTACAGCGCGCAAGTCAGCGAAAATTAGCGCACGTGCGGACTATTGAAGCGCCGGTTCGTTATCGAGCGATTGCGCGTAGACGCCGAATACGGTGCCGACGAAGCCGCCTGCAACATGCGTGCTGAGCAGGGTCCCATCCTGTGCGAGCGCCACCGGTGCCCAGCCGCCGTGGCCATCACCCTGAAAGAAATCATAATTTGCCCCATGCGCCGCGATTTTCAGCGACACGGGGCCGCCGGCAGGGGCGAGGACCGGACTTTCGGCAACAACCTGGCCGTTGCGCGGCGTCTCATCCCCCGCGCGCCGGTGGAGGCGGACAACCGGTTCGCCTGCGTCGTTCACGGATAGCCCGAGCGAATAGAAGAACGCGTCATTCTGGAAGGCCGCCAGTCCGGCTTCGTCGCCGGGCGAACCGGCAGCGAATGAGACTTCGGTCGTCGCCTCGGCATTCATGTGCTGCTGCCGCCGGGCAAGGAACGAAGGCTGGCCTCCGTCTCCAAGACTGACCGGCCGGGCATTCAGCGTGAGTGCATGGTTTCGGAAGCCATACCATTTCCCGTGGGGCACGCGGACGGTCATCCAGCCGGGAGGCAGGGAGTCGCCATTGAATTCCTGAGTGACGGAGAAGTTGCCTGCGGTCGGCAAGCTGGGTGCGGTCTCCGCCGGAAGGTCCGGCCGTTTCAGGCGATAGGGTACGCGCTCACCCGGTTCGAGGATGACCGGCCAGCCGTCTTTCCATTTGACGGGCAGGAGAAAGGTCTCCCGTCCCGTGTTGTAGTCGTCGTCATGATACGGACGGACACCCAGAAAGCTCGCCCACCAGTTGCCCGATGCGTCCTCAACGAAGTCCGCATGGCCGACGGAAGTAATGGGATCCTCGCGGCTTTCCGGAAGGTCCCGCTGGGTCAGGATCGGATTACCCGGATACGGCGTGTAGGGGCCGAGCACCTTGTCCGCCTTGAACACGACCTGGGAATGCCCCTTCGCCGTGCCGCCCTCCGCTGCGCTGAATAGGTATTCGTTGCCGACGCGGTAGATGTGAGGTCCTTCGATCCAGATCGGTTTGTCCTGCGGCCGCGCCCCGCCATTGATGATCATGGCGGGGGCGGACACGGGCTGGAATGTCTGCTGGTCTATCTCTCGTATCCAGATTGCGCGATGCCCCGGATAGGTGGAACCACCTTCCGGTTCGTCGTTGTTCATCAGGTAGAGCTTGCCATCCGTGTCCCAGAACAGGGAAGGGTCGATGCCGCCGACGTCCGGTATCCAGACCGGGTCGCTCCACGGTCCGGCCGGGTCCTCTGCTGTGACGATGAAGTTGCCACCGCAGTCGACACAGGTGTTGGCGACATAGAACCTGCCATCATGATGGGAGATGGTCGGGGCGAACACGCCGCGCGACAGTCCGAGACCCTCGAAATCCAGCATGCCGGGCCGGTCGATGACGTTGCCGATCTGCGTCCAGTGAACGAGGTCGGTACTGTGCCAGACCGGAATGCCGGGGAAATAGCAGAATGTGGAGTTTACCAGATAATAGTCGCTGCCGACCTGCGTTATGGCCGGGTCAGGATAGAATCCGGTGAGGATCGGATTCCACATTTCACCGTCGCCAAGAGGCGGCCCGTCGAACACCGGGTCATGTCCGGCGTAGGTGAACCCGGAGAATTCAGCCTGAAGGCGTGGCGGTAGAGCGTTCGAGGGCGCGCACGCGACAAGAATCATCAGGCTTGTCAGAGATGTCCGGCTTGCGATTCTGCCCCATTCCATCGTTTCCCCTTTTCGATCGCACTCTGGACGCCCGCAAAGCCTCCGTGATAGCGTTATCATTGCCCGGCGCGACTGTGCCCGCAAGCCCGAACAGGCGGGTGCGGCGCCACGTGCCGGGCAGGGATGCCAGCGCAATTCGGCGCGTTTGCGTAAGGGTTTCTTGTGAAAGAAAGTGCAAAGTTAATTCAGGGTTTTCCGGGATTTTGCAGGTATTGTTGACTTGGCAGGCCACGCCGGGAAAAAGGGACTGAAGTAACGGGGGGGAACAGTTCGAAAAGGGCTGGCTGAAATAAAATGAAAACATCTTCGCCACGCACCGGACGCAAGCAGCACGCGACCATTCGCGAAGTCGCCGAAATGGCCGGCGTTTCCCAGATGACTGTGTCCCGGGTTCTGAATCGCCGCGAGTCCGTGAAGGAGTCGACGCGGGAGAAGGTCGAGGAAGCGATCCAGGCGCTGAACTACCGCCCGAACCTGCTGGCGCGTAGCCTTGCCGGCGGCAAGTCGCTGTTCATCGGGCTGATCTTCAACAATCCCAGCAACAACTATCTTGGCGAACTGCTGGTCGGCACGCTCAACCGCTGCCGCGAGGCGGGCCACCACCTCGTGATCGAAGACTTTTCGACAACGGCGCGCGACAAGGAAATCGATGCGCTGATCGAGCGGATCAGCGGGGCGGGCCTTGATGGCGTGATCGTGGCCCCGCCGATCAGCGAAGACGAAGCCATTCTTTCCAAGCTGCGCCAGGCAGGCCTCAAGACTGTGCTGATTGCGCCGCGCGAGCCGCCCGCCAATGGCGTGAGCGTTTCGATCGACGACGTTGCTGCGGCTGACCGGATCACCCAGTACCTGATCGATCACGGTCACAAGCGGATTGCCTTCGTCATCGGCGCGACGGACCAGTCCTCCTCTCGCCGGCGGTACCGCGGCTTCGATCTGGCGATGGCCCGGAATGGCCTGTCCGTCGACGACAATCTCGTCCAGCAGGGGGACTACACGTATCGCAGCGGAATGCTCGCGGGCGAACACTTTTTTTCCCTTCCTGACCCGCCAACAGCCGTGTTCGCCAGCAATGACGACATGGCGGCGGGCGTACTGGCTGCCGCGCAGCGACACGGGCTCAAGGTGCCTGACAATGTCTCGATCGTCGGCTTCGATGACACGGCCATCGCATCGGCCATGTGGCCGCAGCTGACGACAGTGCGCCAGCCGATCGCAGAAATGGGATACCAGGCAGTGAACCTTCTCGCACGGATCCTGAGTGAAAGCGAAGCGAAGGCGTCCGAGCGGAACCTGGTACTCGATGTGGCGCTGGTCGAACGGGATACCGTCCGCCGACGCTAGACGCGACCGGGTTTGAGCCGGATCAACGCTGTGAGCGTTTCGCCGGGTGCAAGTTCCCTCAATCCCGTAACCGAGCGCTCAAGTGCCGAATTCACGGCGTTCGGTGCGTGCGAAACCGGCTCGACGCAGAAGAAATCCGCTCCTGCCGGTATATAGACCACGAGATGGCCCAGCTCTGCCGAGGATTCGAGATCGACCTGAATGCCTCGCCCGGGCCAGACGATCCGCGCATTCGCGGGGCTGGCCGAAAAGGCGTTGTCGAGCTCGAGTGTGTCGACGCTTACCGGACCGGAAATGTCGGCATCCATGGTCACTGGCGAGGGGCGCTCGGGAAGCGCACCGCGTTCGGCCGCCCAGATGCCGGACACACTGGCCTGCAATACGGCATCGCCACGCGGGAAGTACGGGTGCCAGCCCAAGCCGGCCGGCATTGGACCGTCCGACAGGTTCGTCAGCGCCAGTTCCAGGCGCAACCCGTCGTCTGTCAGCTCAAAGGTCTGCGCGGCCCGGTAACTCCAGGGCCAGGTGCCAGCGACGTGATCATAGGCGATGCGGACGAACCCCGGCCCCTGGTCTTCAAGTGTCCATGGGTTGAGCCAGGCGTGGCCATGAATCGCGTGCGCTTCGGGCGGGAAATTGGGTTCAAGCTGGATGGTCCGGCCATGCCAGTCAAACCGGCCGTCGCAGATCCTGCCGGAATAGGGAAATAGCGGAAAGCCGGCTGTCTCAAGCGGGCTTGCCTCGCTGCCGGCCTGGGCAGGACGGAGAATGTCGACGCCCGCCCAGGAAAAGCTTCGGACACTTCCCCCGAGCAGAGGCATCAGGGCCAGTCTGAACTCGCCATGTTCAAGCACGATCTCCATCGCCGGCCACTGCTCCTCCCGCTTCCCGCCGGCTTTGACCCAGCTTGTTTTGTCGTGAAGCATGAGAACGCTAACATTGGAAGCTGTAAAGTCTCCCAAATGCAGATAAATGCGCGGCTCCGGCTGGAATCCTGCGTTCGCAGCGGGGCTTGACCCGCGTCAAATCTTGCGCAGTAAAAACAGGGATGATAGCGTTATCATTTCGTGGGGCCGTAAACGCAGACCAGGCCCGGAGGAGGAAGCGGCAGCAGTGTTCCTGGGTGTCGACATTGGCACGTCCAGCGTGAAAGCCACGCTGATCGACGAGGCTGGCCTGCCGGTCGAAGTGGCGCAGGCCGAATTGCCGATTTCCCGGCCGAAACCGCTATGGTCAGAACAGAATCCTTCCGACTGGTGGACCGCCACGAACATGGCTGTGGCGAAGCTGGATGTGGATCGGCGCCATGCCGTGAAGGCCATTGGCTTGTCGGGCCAGATGCACGGGGCAACGCTGCTTGATCGCGCGATGAAGCCGCTGCGTCCGGCGATTCTCTGGAATGACGGCCGAAGCTTCCTCGAATGTGAGGAACTTCAGGCCGGAACGCCCGAATTTGTGTCCGTGGGCGGCAACCTTGTCATGCCTGGTTTCACGGCCCCGAAGCTCGCATGGGTGCGGCGGCACGAGCCCGATGTCTTTGCGAAGACGGAAAAAGTGCTGCTGCCCAAGGACTATGTGCGCCTGCGCATGACGGGCGAGCTTGCGTCCGACATGTCGGATTCGTCCGGCACACTCTGGATGGACGTCGAGAACAGGCGCTGGTCCGATGTCCTGCTGGCTGCAACCGGCCTCGAAGAGAGGCATATGCCCTTATTGTATGAAGGGCCGGAGCCGACCGGAATCCTTCGCGCCGAAGCGGCGGAAGCCTGGGGCATGTCGCGCGTTCCCGTTGTGGCGGGGGGCGGAGACAATGCCGCGGGCGCGGTGGGCGTCGGCGTCACCGATGATGGGGATGCGCTGCTGTCGCTCGGCACATCCGGTGTCATCTTCGTGGCGGGCAAGACGTTCCGTTCCAATCCGGACTCGGCGGCGCACGCATTCTGCCACGCGCTGCCGCATCGCTGGCACCTGATGTCCGTGATGCTCAGCGCGGCAAGCTGTCTCGACTGGGCGGTCAGGCTGACCGGCGTGAGTGGCGCCGCCGAACTGATCCGCCTCGCGGAGCAGGATGCCGGCCTCGGCGCGAGCGAGATATTCCTGCCTTACCTTTCCGGCGAACGCACGCCGCATAACAATCCGCATGCGTCGGGCGTACTGTTCGGGCTGACGCACGATTCAGGGTCTGCGCAGATTGGGCAGGCTGTGCTTGAGGGCGTGGCGTTCGGCATGGCGGATGGTCTCGATGCGCTTGTCGCCTCCGGTGTAGATGTCCACCAGATTTCCGTGATAGGCGGCGGGTCCCAATCGCTTTACTGGGGCCGCATCCTGGCTGCTGCGCTGAACCGTCCGATGGTGTACCGCGACGGCGCTGCAACCGGGCCAGCCTATGGCGCCGCCCGTCTCGCACGCTTCCACGTTCAGGGGGGCGCGGTCGACGACATGTTCCCTCCGCCGAAGGTGCTCGACATCGTCGAGCCGCGCGAGAGCGACATCGAACAGCTGGCCCCGAAATACGACAAATTCACTTCCCTCTACCACACGATAAAAAAAGCCTTCAAAGGAGACTGAAATGGCCGACGGACAGATCAAGATCGACGGCGATCCGATTTTCGCGGGTATCGAGCCGATCCGTTATGAAGGTCCGTCATCGGACAATCCGCTCGCCTACCGCTATTACGACAAGGACCGGATGGTGCTCGGAAAGCGCATGGAGGACCACCTGCGCATGTCGGTCTGCTACTGGCACACTTTCTGCTGGGATGGATACGACATTTTCGGTGGCGGCACGTTTGCGCGGCCATGGCAGAATCCGGGCAATGACCGGGCCGCCGCCGATCTCAAGATGCAGGCCGCATTTGAGTTTTTCAGCAAGCTCGGCACGCCATTCTATTGCTTCCACGATGTCGACGTAACGGAAGCATCGCCGACGCCGAACGATCTGGCCAACAACTTCGCCCGCGCCACCGACCGGTTGGCCGCCTATCAGGAAGCGACAGGGATCAAATTGTTGTGGGGCACGGCAAATCTGTTCGGAAATCCGCGCTTTGCCGCGGGTGGGCTGACCAATCCCAACCCCGAAATTGCTGCCTGCGCTGTACGCCAGATCCGGGATTGCATGGAAGCAACGCACCGGCTCGGCGGCTCAAACTATGTCCTCTGGGGAGGTCGCGAAGGATACGATACACTGCTGAACACGGACCTGGACCGCGAACTCAGCAATTTCGGCCGATTCCTGTCCATGGTGGTCGAGCATAAGCACAAGATCGGCTTCACGGGAAAGATCCTTATCGAGCCCAAGCCCCATGAACCGATGTATCACCAGTACGATTTCGACACGGCGACGGTTTACGGCTTCCTGAAGCACTTCGGACTCGAGAACGAAGTGCATGTCAACATCGAACCGAACCACGCGACACTGGCTGGTCACAGCTTCTCGCATGAAATCGCGACAGCCGTGGCGCTTGGCATCATGGGCTCGATCGATATCAACTCCGGCAACTACCAGAACGGTTGGGATACGGACCAGTTCAATCTCGACCTGCGGGATATTACGTTGGCGCTGATCGAGCTCCTGCCGTCTGGCGGTCTCGATACGGGCGGCTTCAATTTCGACGCCAAGGTGCGCCGTCAGTCAAACGATCCGGCGGACCTGTTCTATGCCCATGTCGGCGGCGTCGATGCGCTCGCCCGCGCACTGCTCGCGGCGGCGGACGTCATCGAGAAAGGCGAGATTGCAGCGCTGAAGGCAAAACGCTATTCCGGCTGGGTAGACAGCGAGATGGGCAAGCTGATGCTGGCGAAAGATGCGTCGCTTGAGAGTATTGCCGACGCCGCGGCTCAGCGGAACGTCGATGTCGAACATGTGTCGGGCCGGCAGGAATACCTCGAGAACCTCGTCAATCGCTCAATCGGTTAGGGGACGATGCGCCCTGTCGCGGCGGGTCAGAACCGGCGCGACAGGGTCTCGCGCGCGCCCAAGTTCAGCAGGCTGCCGAGCGAGCGGGTGAGTTCGCCCACAACATTGTCGTCGCTGGCGAGGACGGGGGGAAACACGCTCTCAACGCCAAGCAGGGCGTGCACCATTGCCTGCGGATCACCGTGCGTATCCCTGAGGCGCCGGCGTGTCTCGTTCGCCAGCGGATCATCGACTGTGTAAGCCCGTCCGGTCTCATCCTGGCCGAGCTGCCACCGCATCCAGGCGGCAATGACGAGGCACTGGTTCGGGCATGTGAGGCCGCTGCGCCTGCGTTCCCTGAGGGGTGCGACGAGCCGCGGAGGCAGTTTCTGGCTGCCGTCCATCGCGATCTGGCGCGTCCTGTGATGAAGTGCCGGGTTGCTGAAACGCTCAAGAAGCCGGACACGATACTCGCGCATGTTCAGGCCAGGCGTCGGCCTGAGCGTCGCTTCCTGTTCGTCCCACAGCGCCTCGACATGAGCCTTCAGTGGCGGAAAGGCGATCGCTTCGTGGATGAAGTCAAAGCCGGCAAGCGCGCCGAGATAGGCCATGGATGAATGTGCTGCGTTCAGCAGGCGCAGCTTGGCGTGCTCCCAGCCGGCAACGTCGCTCGTGAACTGGACGCCCGCCATGTCGAGCGGCGGGCGGCGTGCAGCGAACCGGTCTTCGACGACCCACTGGCTGAACGGTTCGGTCGACACTGTGGCTTCATCGCGAAGGCCGATCTTCCGTTCAAGCGCATCGATGTCGGCCTGCGTCGTTGCAGGAACGATCCGGTCGACCATCGAGGACGGGAATGCACATTCCCTTTCGATCCAGCGGGCGAGATCCTCGTTCGTCTCGGCAGCGAACCCGACCACGGCCTGGCGTGCGGCGACGCCGTTGTTCGAGAGATTGTCGCAACTGAGAATGGTCAGCGGACGGGCGTTGGCGGCGCGGCGTGCGGCGAGCCCCGCGCACAGCAGGCCCGGCAGGGACGATGGCGTCATCCCGCTTTCCATGTCGCGGGCAATTGCGGCGTTGGCGAGGTCGAGCGCTCCGGTCGCAGGAGCGAGGCAATAGCCCTTTTCGGTCACCGTGATCGTTGCGAGGGACACGTCCGGACTTGCCAACGCGTCTATTATTCGACGCGAATCCTTCCCGGCAAGAACGACTTCCCGGATGGAGCCGACAACCTGCAAGCGGTTCTGCGCCCCGTCTCGGACATTGACGGTGAAGAGGCCATCCTGCGGATTGAGTTGATCGCCGACAGCTGGAGAGCGCATCGAGACGCCCAATACCTGCCAGTCAGATTTGCCAGCGTTCATCAGGGCATCGAAGTAGCTCGCCTGATGCGCCCGGTGAAACGCGCCGACACCGAAATGTACGCATCCGGTCTTCTGCGCCGCGCGGTCATAGCCGGGGCGCATGATTTGCGGTGGAAGCTGGGTCAGCGTGGCGCTCGAAAGTCTTGGCGCGCGACTCATCGGAGTGCCCCCGGCAACCAGAGCGACAGGGCCGGAACATAAGTGACAACCAGCAGCACCGCGCCAAGCGCCAGATAGAAGGGCCAGATGGTCCGTACGGCCTGCTCCGGCGGAATCCTGCCGACGGCGCAGCCGAGGAACAGGACCGCGCCGACGGGCGGCGTCACAAGTCCGATTCCGAGGCTCAGCATCATCACGACGCCGAAATGGACCGGGTCGATCCCGACCTTCACGGCCACGGGCAGGAGGATGGGCGTCATGATGACGATCAGCGTCGCCATGTCGATGAAGGCGCCGAGGATCAGCAGGATGACCAGAATGAGGAACAGGATGACCTGCGGATTGCCGGACGCGGCGGTCAGCAGTCCGGCCATGGCGCCCGGACCGTCGAGCAATGCGAACAGCCAGCCGAACATGCCCGCCGCGCCGATGATCAGCATGATCATCGCAGTCGTTCGCACGGCGCCGTCGACCGCTTCCTGGAACCTCGCCCAGCCGAGGGAGCGATAGACCAGCAAGCCGATCAGTATCGTGTAGACCACGGCAATGGCGGAGCTTTCGGTCGGCGTGAATATGCCGGCGAGAATGCCGACAACGATGATGAGCGCAGTGAGGAAGCCGGGAGTGGCGAGGACCAGTGTGCGGAGGAACACGCGCCAGCCGGGGAAGCTGCCGCGCGGATAATGCCGCCTCGCGGCGACCAGCCAGGCCGTGAACATCAGTGCCGCGGTGGCCAGCAGGCCCGGCAGGATGCCGGCGAGAAAGAGGTCGCCCACGCTGACACCGACCGGCGCCGATACGGCATACAGCACCATGTTGTGCGAAGGCGGGATAAGGATGCCGAGGATGGCCGCTGTCACCGTCACGTTCACCGCATAGTCTGCGTCGTAGTTTCGCTCGCGCATCATCGGCATGAGCGTTGAGCCCATGGCCGAAACCGAAGCGGCGGCAGAGCCCGACACTGCGCCGAACATCAGGCTGGCGCCCACCGTCACCTGTCCGAGGCCGCCGCGGGAGCGTCCGAATGCGGCCTCCGCGATTTCAACGATACGGCTGGCAATGCCCGTCCGAGCCATCAACTCTCCTGCGAACACGAAGAAAGGAATGGCCATCAGGGAGAAGACATTCATGCCGGCCGTCATTTGCTGGAAGGCGACGATCGCTGGGATGTCCAGCATGAAGAACATGGCGAGGCTGGCGAAGCCGAGGGAGAAGGCAACCGGCACGCCGCAGGCGAGCAGGATGAACAGCAGGGCAACGAGCAGGATCAGTTCCACGTGCCCGGCTCCTTCCGGCCACGGACGACGCCGATCACGCGGTCGAGTGCGAACAGCGCGATCAGCCCGCCGGACAGGACGACGGGGATATACGTGACAGCTCTGGAAATGCCGAGCGCGGGCAATTCATGGTGCCATGTTGCAAGTGCAAGGCCTGCGCCCGATACGGCCATCGCAAGGCCGAACAGGCCGACGAGAACATGATTGAATATGCGAAGACGCTTCTTCCATTGGGCCGGAAGGCTTTCTTCCATGAGGGACAGGCGCAGGTGGAAATTCTGGTGCACACCGGCTGCGCCGGCCAGGAGGATAAACCAGACGAGCGTCAGCAACGCGGCCTGCTCAGTCCATGAGGGCGAATTCCTGAGGATGTAGCGGGCGAAGACCTGCCATGAAATGAGTGCCGTCATGATGACAAGCCCCAGGCCGGCAAGAGCCATGGTGAGGCGGCAGAGGGCCGCGCAGAAGGCTGAATACCGTTCAGCCATTGCCGGGCTCGGTTGCTTCAATGGAGTCGGCGAGCGCGCGCAGTTCGGGCGTTGTGAGATATTTGTCCCAGACCGGCTTGACCCGTGCAGCAAAGGCGGCCCGGTCGGGCCTGATGATTTCGACACCTCGGGCGCGCAGATCGTCCTCTGCGGCCTGCGTCCGCGCATCCCAGATTCTCCGCATGAACGGCACGCTGTCACGGGCACACTGGCGAACCAGCGCACGGTCTTCCGGGCTGAGACGATGCCAGCTTCTCCGAGACATCAGCAGCACTTCGGGAGCCATCACATGTTCGGTCAGGCTGTAATATTTCGCCACTTCGAAATGGCGGGAGCTTTCATAGGAAGGCGGATTATTTTCCGCGCCGTCGACAACTCCCTGCATGAGGCCCTGGTATACTTCACCATAGGACATGGGAGTGGCGTCGCCTCCAAACGCCTCGACCATTGAAACGAAAATGTCCGAGTTCATCACGCGGATTTTCTGGCCCTGCAGGTCCTCGGGTTCGCGCACTGGCCGGTGCGCCGTGTAAATGCTGCGCGCGCCTGCATCGTAGAAGCAGAGGCCGATCAGCCTGTACGGCTCCATCGCCGCGAGGATGGCGTCACCCGGCGGTCCGTCGAGCGCGGCCCGCATGTGCGCAGTCGAACGGAACAGGAAAGGCAGGGTCGGCACCACGGCTTCAGGCACAATAGAGGCAAGCGGTGCAATGCTCACACGGTCAAGGTCCAGCCCTCCAAACACGGTGATTTCGAGCGTGTCCTTCTCATTGCCGAGCTGCCCGCCCGAATAGATCTTGATGCGCAGCCTGCCGCTTGTCCGTTCCGCCAGCAGTCGCCCCATCTCCTCGACGGCAAGAACCGTAGGATACCCCTCAGGCTGGGCATCGGCGGCGCGGAGCAGGGAGCGATCGATGCCGCCACACGCGGTGAGCCCAAGACCTGTCGTGGCTGCAAGCCCGGTCATCGCGCCGCGTCGGCTCAGCTGCGGCCATGCAATCATCCGAGCCGGTACGCCTTGCGTACCAGGTTGCAGGTGAGGTCTTCGGCAATCCGGAAAGCCTCATCGGGGCGAATACGGTGCTCGGCAACAAGCCGCGCGAGGAACCCGCAATCCATCCGGCGGGCCACGTCGTGGCGGGCGGGAATGGACAGGAACGCGCGCGTATCGTCGTTGAAACCGACTGTATTGTAGAAGCCAGCCGTCTCTGTGGTCTGCTCCCGGAAGCGGCGCATCCCTTCCGGGCTGTCATGGAACCACCAGGCCGGGCCGAGCCTCATTGCAGGGTAGTGGCCCGAGAGCGGGGCGAGTTCGCGTGCATAGCTGGTTTCGTCCAGCGTGAAGACGATCAGAGTGAAGTCGGGATTGTTGCCGAACTTGTTGAGCAGGGGCTGCAGGGCGCTGACATAGTCTGTGCGCATCGGTATGTCGCCGCCCTTGTCGGCGCCGAATGCGGCCCAGAGAGGTGCGTTATGGTTGCGACAAGCTCCGGGATGGATCTGCATCACAAGCCCGTCGTCCTGGCTCATTCGCGCCATTTCCATCAGCATGTGGCCACGGAACAGCTCGGCGTCTTCCGGCGAGGCATTGCCACCGCGAACGCACGCGAAGAGGTCCGCCGCTTCCCGCTCGGACAGGTCGAACGTCGCGGCCGTTGGATGGCCATGGTCCGAGGCGGTTGCGCCGTGCGACCGGAAGAAGTCACGCCGGTTCCGAAGCGCGTCGAGGTATCCGGAATACGTGGCCGTATCGCATCCCGTGATATCGCCCAGCCGGTCCAGGTTTCCGGAAAAGCCGGGCGTTTCAGGATTGAGAACATTGTCCGGACGGAATGTTGTGATCACTTTCCGGCCCCAGCCTTCGTCCCTGAGCTTCGCGTGATGCTGCAGAGGATCGAGCGGGTCTTCGGTCGTGGCGATGGTTTCGATGCCGAAGCGCTCGAACAGGGCCCGCGGACGGAATGCATCGGTCCGCAGTGCGGCATCGATCGCATCGAAATAAGTGTCTGCTGTCTCAGCGCAGAGAATTTCGCGCAGGCCAAACACTTCATGGAAGACCCAGTCGAGCCACATGCGCGATGGGGTGCCCGCGAACAGGAAGTAGCTCTCAGCAAACAGGCGCCAGACCTTGCGCATGTCGGTTTCATGTGATGCGCCGTCGACGCGCTTCACCCCCAGCGCTTCCAGCGGCACGCCCTGGCTGTAGAGCATGCGAAGGACGTAGTGGTCCGGCACAATGAGAAGGCTGGACGGGTCTGCGAAGGGCTCGTTCAGTGCGAACCAGGCCGGATCGGTATGGCCGTGCGGACTGATGATGGGCAGGTCTTGCACAGACTGGTAGAGCTCACGGGCGATGGCCCGTTCGGCAGGCGACGACGGGAACAGCCTGTCTTCGTGCAGCTCCAGCTTCGCCGCCAAACGATTCTCCCTTGCCCATGCACCCGCGTCTGCGAACCCTTATGGTAGCGCTTTCATAATTCTTGTCCAACCGGCAATCCGGTTCTAGGAACCGGGTGAGAGACGGAGGAAAAGTGCCATGAGGATCACGGATGCGCGCGTCATCATCACATGCCCGGGCCGCAACTTCGTCACACTGAAGATCGAAACGGACAGCGGGATCTACGGCATAGGCGATGCGACGCTCAACGGGCGTGAGTTGGCTGTCGCCTCATACCTGACAGACCACGTTATCCCGAACCTGATCGGCCGCGATGCCCACAGGATCGAGGACATCTGGCAGTTTCTTTATCGCGGCGCCTACTGGCGGCGCGGGCCTGTCACGATGTCGGCGATTGCGGCGGTCGACACGGCGCTCTGGGATATCAAGGCGAAGGCGGCCGGGCTGCCGCTTTATCAGCTGCTGGGCGGCGCCTCGCGCGACGGCGTGATGGTGTACGGCCATGCCAACGGCAAGACGATCGAAGAGACGGTCGAGGAAGTCGGCAGGTATGTTTCGCTTGGATACAAGGTGGTCCGTGCGCAGTGCGCCATTCCCGGCGTCGAGGGCACTTACGGCGTTGCCAAGGGGCAGATGTACTACGAGCCGGCCAGTTCGGAACTGCCGGAAGAATCGGTCTGGAACACGCCCGCCTACCTGAACTTCGTTCCGAAGCTGTTCGCCGCTCTTCGCGACGCACACGGGCCGGAGATCGAGTTGCTGCATGATGTGCACCACCGTCTGACGCCGATCGAAGCTGGCGCACTGGGTAAGGCGCTGGAACCTTACCGGCTGTTCTGGATGGAAGATGCGACCCCGGCCGAGAACCAGGAGGCGTTCCGCCTCATCCGCCAGCACACGACGACGCCACTGGCGGTCGGCGAAGTATTCAACACGATCCATGACTGCCGCGAACTGATCCAGAACCAGTTGATCGACTACATCCGAACGACGGTGGTGCATGCCGGCGGAATTACCCACCTGCGCAACATTGCGAACCTGGCTGCGCTCTACCAGGTCCGCACGGGGAGCCACGGCGCGACCGATCTATCCCCCGTCTGCATGGGCGCGGCGTTGCACTTCGATCTCTGGGTGCCGAATTTCGGCATTCAGGAATACATGCTGCATTCCGAAGAGACGGATGCCGTGTTCCCCCACGCATACACCTTTTCCGAGGGCTACCTGCATCCGGGGGAGGTTCCCGGGCACGGCGTCGATATCGATGAAGGCCTGGCTGCCAGGTATCCCTACCAGTCGAAGCAGCTGCCAGTTGCCCGGCTGCGCGACGGCACAATGTGGAACTGGTAGGCGATGACCCGGATCGCGATCTTCGGGGAGGTCATGCTGGAACTGTCCGGCAGCGATCGCAGTTCCATGCGTCTCGGCTTTGGGGGCGATACGCTGAATACGGCGATCTATCTCGCGCGGCTGGGGCATGTGCCGGCTTACCTGACGGCGCTGGGACAAGATCCGTATTCTGAAGACATGGTCTCCTCTTTCGAACGGGAAGGCATCGATACGCGGCACATCCTTCGGCACCCGCAGCGGATGCCGGGCCTGTACGCAATCGAGACGGACGCGGCGGGCGAACGGCGTTTTTTCTATTGGCGGGACCGGTCGGCCGCGCGGGCATTTTTCGAGTTGCCCGGCGCCGACGAGGCTACCATCGATGCCGTGGCGGCAGATCTGCTTTATTTCACGGGCATCTCCCTGTCGATCCTGGACGAGGAGGGACGGAGACGGTTGCTGGGCCTTGCCGCCGGGGTTCGTGCAAATGGTGGCAGGGTCGCGTTCGATCCGAACTACCGGCCAGCGGGCTGGCCGCAGCCGGAAGACGCAAGGCGCCTGTTTGAGGCGCTGGCGCCGTCCATCAGCTTCTTGCTGGCGACGGACTCGGACGAAGCGCTCCTGTTCGGCGCGGCAGATCCGGACATCCATCTCCGCCGCTGGCTGGACTGGGGCGCGGACGAGGCCGTGCTCAAGGCGGGGGCCAATGGGGCATACCTGCCCGGTGGGGCAAACGTTCCGGTTTCCGTACCGGACCGGATCGAAGACACGACCGGAGCCGGCGACAGTTTCAATGCCGCGTGGCTCGACGCGCGGCTCCGGGGCGAGACAGCGGAAGCTGCAGCGCGTGCCGGCAACCGCCTCGCAGCGCAGGTCATCGGGTTCCGCGGAGCGATCATGCCGCGGGAAAATGCCTGAATCTTCGCCATTCTGGCGAAAACCCTTAGAAATTCGGGGTCATGTCCAGTGGACATTAGTCATTTCCCCCCTAATTCTGTCCGCTGGATACGAACACGATTGCTGAAGGCTGCCCATGCCCAGACGACACGCCGAAGCCCGGCCTGCCACGATCATCGACGTTGCCCGCGAGGCGGGTGTGTCGTTCAAGACGGTGAGCCGGGTGCTGAACGGCGAGACGAATGTGCGCGAGCAGACCAAGGCGCGCGTCCTGAGTGCGGTGAAGACGCTCGACTACCGGACCAATCACAATGCCCGGAACCTGCGGGCGCGGCAGAGCCGTATCATTTGCCTCCTCTATGCCAACCCGTCGCGCAATTATGTCGGCGAGGTGCATCTGGGCGCCCTTCAGCGGTGCCAGGCGGAAGGTTACAGCCTGATCACCGAGGACTGTTCGGACGATCCGGGATCGGTCCTTGCCCTTCGCTCCGAAACGCAACTTGCAGGGGCGATCCTGACGCCGCCGCTTTCCGACGACGAGCCCCTGATGGCGCAGCTTCGCGAGCGACGGCTTCCATTCGTGCGCATCGCCCCGTCGGAGGCAACAGAGCAGGGCCGGGACGTCGCGATCGATGACGTGGCGGCGGCAAGGGAGATGACGGAATATCTGATCGGGCTCGGCCACCGGCGGATCGGCTTCATCCGTGGTGCCGCCAGCCATGCACAGGCGGCACGCCGCCTTGAAGGCTACCTGGCGGCGCTGAAGTCTCACGGAATCGAAGCCGATCCGGAGCTGATTGCAGAAGGCGATTTCACGTTCGACTCCGGTATCAGTTGCGCCGAACAACTGCTGGACCTGCCCGAAAAGCCGACGGCGATCTTCGCGTCGAACGACGATATGGCGGCCGGCGTGATCGCGGCGTGCTATCGGCGCCAGGTGCACATTCCGGAAGACCTGTCTGTTGCCGGGTTCGACGATACGCCGCTGGCTGCTACCATCAGCCCATCCCTGACGACGATCTATCAGCCGAGCCGGGAGCTCGCGTCGGAGGCCGTCGGTCTCCTGCTCGAGGAAATCGCCGGGCCGAGCGAGGTGCCGCGCCGGCATCTGTTGGACTACCGCATGGTGGTGCGGGATTCGACTGCGCCGCCGAAGGCGTGACCGCGCGAAACCTGTTTCCCGCCTTGCGCCGGTATTGTATGGGCCGCGCATGACCACGATCAGACCGCTCTCGCATATTGAAAAGACCAAGCCCTATGTGCCGGGCGGCAAGCTGCATGGCGCCGAAGGCGAGGTCATCATGCTGGCGTCGAACGAGAACCCGTTCGGGCCGAGCCCGAAAGCCATCGAGGCGATGAAGGGCGTCGCCGAACTGGTCCATGTCT
Organism: Hyphomonas sp.; assembly: GCA_020638455.1. Lineage (GTDB taxonomy): Bacteria > Pseudomonadota > Alphaproteobacteria > Caulobacterales > Hyphomonadaceae > Hyphomonas. The sequence continues at coordinate 329,718 of JACKIK010000002.1, forward strand.
ACCCGGACCCCGAATATGGCGCCCTGCGCAAGGCAATTGCCGAGGCGCAGGGCATCGAGGACGTCTCTCGCGTCCTCGTGTCGGCAGGGTCTGACGAGATCATTCACCTGCTGACGCAGGCTTATGCCGGGCCGGGGGACGAAGTCCTGTTCACCGAGCATGCCTTCTCCATGTACAACGTCTCCGCACTCGGCCATGGCGCAACGCCCGTGACCGTTCCCGAGACGGACTTCACTGCCGGTGCCAACGCGCTGCTCGGCGGTGTGACCGAGCGGACGAAGATCCTGTTCCTCGCCAATCCGAACAACCCGACCGGTACGATGATGGCTGTGGAGAGCCTGAAACACCTGCAGGACAGCCTTCCGCCGCATGTGATCCTGGCGGTGGATGGTGCGTATGCCGAATATGTCGGTGAGTCCTACGAGGCGGAGTTGCGTGATCTGGTCGACCGGCGTCCGAACACGGTGATGGTGCGCACCTTTTCCAAGATCTACGGCCTGGCCGCGTTGCGGATCGGTTGGGGGTATTTCCCGGCAGAACTGGCGGCCACGTTCCAGCGCATCCGGCCGCCGTTCAACATCAACAGTTTCGCCGCAGCCGCCGGTGCCGCCGCGATTGCAGACCGGGAATTCATCTCGATGAGCCGGGAGCACAATGCCAAATGGCGGGCGATCTATGTTGAGCGCCTGAACGCCATGGGGCTGCCGACACCAGCCTCGTCAGCGAATTTCGTGATCCCGGATTTCGGAACCGAAGAGCGGGCGAAGGCGGCTCATGAGTTCCTGAAGTCCCGCAACGTGCTGGTCCGGGCGATCGGAGGCTACGGCCTGCCGACGCGCCTGCGCATTACGGTTGGCGCCGAGCGGGACAACGAGACCGTGCTGGCACTGCTGGCCGAGTTCACCGCGTCACGCTGATATTGTCGATCAGGCGCGTACGGCCCATCCAGGCGGCCCCCAGCAGGCGTGCGACCATGCCGTCACGCAGGGGCTCATCGGGCAGATCCTGCAACGTGTCTTTGTCCACCAGCGAGACATAGTCCACGTTCCCGAAGCCGGATCGTGAGAGCAGTTGCGTCGCCTCTTGAAGTGCGATCGAGGGGCGGACCCCGACAGAGAGGCGCATGGCCGCTCTGTGTAGTGCGGCCTGCAGCGCGCCGGCATTCCGGCGTTCATCCGGTGTGAGGTAGAGGTTGCGCGAAGACTGGGCCAGCCCGTCGGCGTCGCGGGCGGTGGGCGCGCCGAGGATGTCGATGGGGAAGGCGAGGTCTCGCACCATGCGGCGGATGATCTGGAGCTGCTGGTAGTCCTTCTCGCCAAACACGGCGACGTCCGGCTGGACGTGCAGGAAGAGGCGGGCGACCACGGTTGTGACACCGTAAAAGAAGTGCGGCCGGTAGATGCCGTCCAGCACGTCCGACATCGATTCGACGCGGACATTGGTGAGCGTGCCTTCGGGATACATTTCGTCCACGGTTGGCAGGTAGGCGAGATCGCAGCCGACAGAAGCCAGCTTTGCGAGGTCGGCGGATTCGTCTCTCGGATAGGTGTCGAAGTCCTCGCCGGGCGCGAACTGGGTCGGGTTAACGAAGATGCTGGCGACGATGCGCGTCGCTTTTTCCCGAGCCTTTTCAACGAGGGAGAGATGACCGGAATGCAGGGCGCCCATGGTGGGCACGAAGCCGACCGTGTCGCCTGCCTGCTTCCACGCCTTCACCTGCTGCAACAATTCCAGTCGGGTGCGCACCGTTGGGGTGGTGCCATCTGTCTTCGAATTCACTTTGAAAAAGCCCCGACTGCGGATTTCGTAAACGCCTTGTTAACCGGTTCGGAGGAATTTTAAAGCCATGACACAGCGCATCCTTTCTTCTCTCAAATCCTTCGTCCTGACAGCTGCCCTGCGATCCTCGGCACGTGCTTCGCGACATGCCGGAGAAGAGGCGCCGGAACCGATTATCCGCCGCGTCGATCCTGCGATGGACATCGACGAATGGATGTTCGACCGTGACGGTAACCCGGTCACCGAGTCGGCTGCGCTTTACGCCCGCGAAACCGCGCGCATTTCCGGCGCGCTGACAGGGCTCCGGTCTCTGCTGACCCAGATTTCCATGCATGCGCCGCAGCCTGAAGAGATGCCGCGGGTGGCCGCCTTCGGACCGATCGCCTCGGACGACCTTCTGTTCGACGGCGAACCGATGCCGGCGCAATTCGGTATCCTCGCCGAAGATGCAGACCTGTTCGAGGAAGGTCCTTCGTCGCGCCCGGTCTGGGACGCCGCGCAGGAACTGCCCCGCGTCGCCTGATAGCCCGATTAACGTCCTGACCTGCCGGAGCCTTTTGACATGCCTGACGGATTCGCGCCGACCGCTCATGTGGGTGGCTTGAACCTGACGGCGGCCCCGAAGGACGCGCGGGTGATCGTTGTCGGCAACGAGAAGGGCGGGGCCGGCAAGTCGACCGTTTCGATGCACCTGACCGTCGCGCTGATGCGGATGGGGCATTCGGTCGGCATTATCGACCTTGATGTGCGCCAGCGGACGCTGACCCGGTATCTCGAGAACCGCGCGCGCTGGATGCAGTCCACCGGCACGCGCCTGCCGATGCCGGAAATCGTGCGCGTGGACGCGTCTACCGAGCGCGACCTCGACAAGGCCGAGTCAGAAGAGACACACCGGCTGCTGTCCAGCATCCAGCGGCTGAAGAAATCCTGCGACTTCATCATTATCGATGCGCCGGGCGGCGACACGTTCCTGTCGCGGCTGGCACATACGCAGGCCGATACGCTGATCACGCCGCTGAATGACAGCTTTGTGGACTTCGACCTGCTGGGCGATGTGAACCCGCAGACGCTGGAAGTGGTGCGGCCGAGCTTCTATTCCGAAATGGTGTGGTCGTGCCGGAAGAAGAAGGCGCAGACATCGCGCCAGCCGATTGACTGGATCGTGATGCGGAACCGGATGTCGCCGCTGGCGGCGCGCAACAAGGAGCGCGTGGGCGAGGCGCTGGACAATCTGTCGAAGCGGATCGGTTTCCGTCTCGCGCCGGGCCTGTCGGAACGCGTGATCTATCGCGAACTGTTCCCGGCGGGGCTGACCCTGCTGGACCTGACAGAGAAGGGCTCCAATGTGTCCTTCACGATGAGCCATGTCGCGGCGCGGCAGGAGATGCGGGACCTGCTGATCGTCCTGCAACTGCCGGAACTTGTCGGCGCGGAAATCACGTTCTGATTTGCCTCTGACGACTGACGCGAGGTGAGGCCAGCCGCAAGCTGGCCTTCTTTGCTTTTTGGCCCCAGTGTCCGCGCCATAAAAAATGGGAGGCGCGTATGGGAGTTTTCAGCAATACAGAGTGGCTGGCCAGTGTGGTCGAGGAAGCCATCGAGCCGGAGCGGGAGATTGTCGATCCGCATCACCATCTCTGGCCGAGCGCGGAGATGGGATACAATGTGCCGGAATTCCGCGGTGACCTGACGAGCGGGCATAATGTGGTGCAGACCGTGTTCATGGAATGCGGGGCGGCGTACCGGAAGGATGGGCCGGATCATCTGAAGCCCATTGGCGAGACAGTCTTCGTGACTGCGGCGTCCGAGAAGATGAAGGCGATGGGCGGGCCCTATATCGCGGCTCTGGTTGCGCATGCAGATTTGAGATTGTCTCAGCTGGATGAAGTCCTGGATGCGCATGTCGAGGCGGCCAAAGGCCTGTTCCGTGGCATTCGCCATGCCGGATCGCGCGACAATAGTGGGGCGACGCTGAGGATTCCGGGGCATGCGCCACCCCGGATCTATGCGGATGCGGATTTCCGGCGCGGTGTGCAGCGGCTGGGCGAACGGGGCTTCACCTACGATACCTGGCATTATCATCATCAGAACCGGGAGTATCTGGACCTGGCAAAAGCGTGTCCGGATACGGTGATGATCCTTGATCATTTCGGAACGCCGATCGGCATCGGTCCGTATGCAGACAAGCGGGAGGACATCTTCGCGGCGTGGAAGGATGACATGGCCGCGATTGCCGAATGCCCGAATGTGTATGCGAAGATCGGCGGGCTGGCGATGCCGGACAATGGCTTCGGCTGGGACACACGCGAGACGCCGGCGACGTCAGACGAAATCTTTGCCGAGCACGAGCGCTGGTACGATCACATGATCGCGTGCTTCGGACCGGAGCGCTGCATGTTCGAGAGCAACTTCCCGGTCGACCGGCTGTCCATGTCCTATGTCGTCTACTGGAATGCGATGAAGAAGATCGCGGCAAAGTATTCGGAGGCGGAGAAAGCGGCAATGTTCGCGGGCACGGCGCGGAAGGTGTATCGCGTGAGCGCGTGACGTTTCGTCCAGCACGTGCGGCCGGAGCGGCGGGTGCCGTCCGGTGAAATAAGATGGATTGGGGGTTTCATCCTCCCCCGCAAGCGAGGGAGGATGGTCGCTACGGTGGGGCGCGGGGTTGTGGGGAGAGGTCCGGGAAGAGGCCGGATGCGGTCCGGATGAAGACCGGAAAGGTCCGGAGGAGACCGGACGGGACCGAACCGAAGTCCGATCCCATTTCCGCGGGCAGACAGAAGCCCGGCGCGAGCCGTTCCCAGCTGGTCACCCTTGGCGCCTCATGGAGGTAGAGATCCTCCGCCTGCGGCGCATCGCAGAGGCGGGTGATCCGGATATTGCCGAAGCAGTCGACGGCCAGCAGTGCGTCCTGCCCGGTCCGCAGGTGCCAGCGGGCGAAGCGGATCAGGTTCCATACCAGCCACGGCCACAAGAGTGGCCAGACATGGTCGAAATAGGGTTTGAGGCTCGGTTCCATCGTGCGGGCAGTGTGGGCGGAGGCGGAGACCGGTCGGATTGAGATTCCTGCTCCGCGCATTCCGGCGATAGGCGGGAGCCGGAAACCGCAGGCATTTCAGCGTGTGGCCCTGGACCCCGGCTTACGCCGGGGTGAGCGGAGGGGGGATTGGGGGCTTGTCTGTTCGCCTGCGCTTTTCCCTGGATGCAATCAAAAGGGGCTTCGGCGATGAGGTGTTAGTGGAACATGATTTCCACTCTCTGGTTCTGGTACACCAGAGCAGTGTCCTTCTCCGACACCCTTCGCGAATAATCGGCCGCGGAAAGGCTTTGGATCATTTGCTTGGGCACGCCGCCGGCGATGTAGTAGTCGCGCACCTTTGCTGCCCGTCGCAGCCCGAGTGCATAGGCGCTTCCCTCACGGCTTTCTTTGTCCGAGGCGTGACCGATGATATTGACGCCGGACACCGCCCCGTTCTGCCTGAAACTGACGAGTGATGCATCAAGGATCAGTTTGGCTTCCTCACTGATCGTCTCGCTATTCTCATCGAAGAAGACGATGTAAGGCCCGGCGTTGAATGTGAGGTGCTCTCCGTTTTGCAGCCTGAGCGCGCGCGTCAGGGCGAGAGGGGCGAAGGCACTGCCGGGATACTGGTTTGCGAACACGGTGTAGTCGTCCGGCGTCCTGCTGCTGCTGATCTTCTTCCAGGCTTCGAATGCAGCGTCTGCACCGTTCAGCGGAGCCACCGGGAGCTCGGCGTTTCCTCCGGTCCGGCAATGGCCGGAGAAGCAGAACCTGAGCGAGACATCGGAATAGATCGCCGGGCGCTGCGCGTGGGAAACCTGCATCGCGAGTTCAGCCGTTTCGGAGCGGGCTTCGTCGACACTCTCCATCAGCGGCATGTCGGCGTCCTTCAGTTTTGGAAGCAGACTGCGCGTGAAGACCGAGTAGGGCGAGGGGTCACCGGGGCTGAGGCGGTCGAGGGCCTGCTGGCGTGCGCCAGCGGCGTAGACGACGAGTGTTCCCGGAACGGTCTGCTGAACGACAAGGCCCTTGGTCACGGATTTTGTGCCGAGGTCGAAAGGATTGTCGCGGCAGGCGTCGATCACCGCAAACACCAGGCCCGGCTTGCGCTGAAGGAGTTCGTCGAGAATGTCCGACTGCAAGGCCACGGTCAGCCGTTTCAGAATGAATTCCGAACTTTGTTCCGGGGCGTCCCGAAGGGCGAGATAGTTCTGCGACCCGTCCGACCAGCCGTGCCCGGAGAATACGAAGACGACCTGGTCTCCCGGCTCGATCGATGATTTGAACTGATCCAGCGCGGCGAGGAATTCTTCCGTGGTGGGATCGAGCAGTTGGGTAACCCTGAACCCGAGGTCGTCACGGAACACGCCGGCATAACCTTCCGCATCGCCGACTGTTTTCTGGAGGTCTGTAAGCTCGGCATAATTGCCGACGCCGACAACGAATGCGCGTTTGGTCTGTGCGTTGGCCGAGAATACGGCGAGCAGGAGCCAGCAGAAAATGACAGCCGCGCGCATCACTTCCTCCTCCCCGGACAGGTTGGGTCAATGGTCCTCAATCGTCGATCGAGGTCAAGCAAAAACGGGCCGGGTCTCGGGTGAACCGGGACGCCGGTTTCCCCGGAGGCAGGGAGCAGAGGATCAAGATAAGCCTGTTCTCATGCGGGCATTCTGCTAATTTCGCGTGGAAAGATGCGGATTGCACAGCACGGGAAGGAACAGCGCCATGAGCAGCGACATGAATTTCACGATGACCATCAACGGGAAGAGCGTGCCGGGGGCTGAAAAGTTTGGCGTCGAAAACCCGGCCTATGGCGAGGTGTTTGCCGAGGCTCCGAATTGCACGAAGGCAGAGCTGAACGAGGCGGTTGCCGCGGCGCGAGCAGCCCTGCCGGGCTGGCGCAAGACACCCATCGCGAAGCGTAAGGAAATCATGCAGGCGATTGCCGGCACCATCGCGCAGCACGGCGAGGAACTTGCCCGCCTCCTGACGCGGGAACAGGGCAAGCCATTCGAGCAGGCCATGGGCGACGTGCTCGGCGGGGCGCACTGGTTCGTCGAGACCTCGAAAATGGACATTCCGGAAGTCGTCTCGCAGGACGATGAGGAGCGCTATGCGGTGACGCGCTATGAGCCGATCGGAGTCGTGGCAGCGATCGTGCCGTGGAACTTCCCGATCATCCTTGCCGCGTTCAAGCTGGCGCCGGCGCTGCTGGCCGGCAATACGATCGTGCTGAAGCCGGCGCCGACGACGCCGCTGACGACGCTGCGCCTCGGCGAGCTGATCAGGGATATCGTGCCGCTGGGCGTGCTGAACGTGGTGTCCGGCGACGACCGGCTTGGCCCCTGGCTGACCGGGCATGCCGGGATCGACAAGATCAGCTTCACCGGATCGACGCAGACCGGCCGCAAGGTGATGGAAGGTGCCTCGAAGGACCTGAAGAAGGTGACGCTGGAGCTTGGCGGCAATGATGCGGCCATCGTGATGCCCGACGTGAATGTCGAGGCCGTGGCGCAGCAGCTGTTCTGGGCGGCGTTCCAGAACACCGGGCAGATCTGTATCGCGACGAAACGCATGTATGTGCACAAGGACATCTACGAGCCGCTGAAGAAGGCGCTGGTAGAGTATGCGAAGACGGTGAAGGTCGGCGATGGCTCGCAGCAGGGTACGCAGATCGGGCCGATCCAGAACAAGGCGCAGTACCAGCGCGTGCTGGACCTGATCCAGGATGCGAAGGACAAGGGCTACAAGTTCCTTGTCGGCGGGGACGCCTCCGAGGCGCCCGGCTATTTCGTGCCGGTGACCATCCTCGACAATCCGCCGGAAGATGCGCGCATCGTGCAGGAGGAGCAGTTCGGGCCCGTGCTGCCGCTGATGTCGTTCGACAATGTGGACGAAGTGATCGGGCGCGCGAACGATACGATCTACGGCCTCGGCGCATCGGTGTGGAGCGCGGATATAGCGGCGGCGCAGGAGATTGCCGATCAGCTGCAGACCGGCACGGTGTGGATCAATGAGACGCAGCACCTGTCGCCGCATGCTGTGTTCGGCGGGGCCAAACAGTCGGGCCTTGGCGGTGAGGGCGGCGAGCATGGCCTGCTGGAGTTCTGCCAGCCGAAGACGACCTTCATCCGGCGGAACGCGGTGGTGGCCTGAGGCGCCGACATCTTTGTTGATTGAAAAGCCTGGCCTTGCGTGGCGCGTCTCCACACGGGCGCATTGCCCGCGTGCGGCATAGGCGGACGAAGAAGGAAGACAGTTTGGAACCCTATTTCTATCGCAAGAATGGCTATGTCGTCGCAACGGAGCATGGCGGGGGTCCGTGGGACCCGCGGATGCTGCACGGCGGCGCACCGACGGCGCTGATTGCGAGCATCGTGGAGGACCTGCCATCCGAAGTGCCGATGAGCGTGACGCGCCTGACGGTGGACCTGCAGCGGCCCGTGCCGGTAGGCCAGCTGGACATCACGGTGAACGTGACGCGTGAAGGGCGGAACATTCAGACCTCGGAAGTGATCCTCTCGGCGAATGGCAAACAGGTCGTCCGCGCCGCGGCCCTGAAGATGCGCAAGGAGATGCTGGACCTGCCGGAGGGGTCGGCGATGCCGGAAATCGCAGGCCATGTGCCGGAGGCGCGGACCGGGTTTCCACGGCCGGTCGGGTTCAACAATGCGGTGGACATGCGCGAGGAAGAGCCCGGTGCGCGCAAGCGCGTCTGGTTCCACATCGAGCGACCCTTCTTCGACGACCGGGAGACGACACCGCTGATGCGCGCCGCGGCGACGGGGGACTATTGCAACGGCTTCGGCTCGACGCTGAACTTCGAGGAATGGACGTATATCAACGCCGACCTGACGCTGCATTTCGCGCGGGAGCCGGTAGGCGAATGGATGATGCTGGCGGCCAATTCGTGGATCGGGCCGGACGGGCGCGGGCTCGCCTTCGGAGAGCTGTCCGACCAGCATGGGCCGGTTGGACGGGCGATCCAGTCGCTGGTGATCGCGAGGCGGTGAATGCACAACCTGCGGGACGCGGCCTGAATCGCAGGTCCCCTGCATCCAAACCGGCCTCCGGTTGCCTCTCCCATGTGTCGCCGCAATCGGGTGGGGCATGGCAAAGGAGAACGATGGTGGGGACACAGCCTTCCCAAAAGCTGGGCATATGTCTTGAAGTCTGCGCTGTGGTTGCCGCTGCGATTGTTTCCAAACTGTTGCTGGACCAAGTGTTCTGGCGATTCTCGGGCCCGGTGTCGCTGATTGCGCTGCTTGCCTTGCTGACGATTTACCTTCGCGGGAAGGGCATCAACTGGACGGATCTTGGTCTTCGCCTACCGGCCGGCCGCAGGGGGTGGCTGTTGCTACTGCCGCAGGCGCTGCTGGCTGTGTTCGCAATACTGCTGGCCGGAGCAGGAACCGCCCTTGTCGGCGCAGCGCTCGGCTTCGACTTTATGGCTGAGGTGCCGGATGGCGTGGATGAACGCTGGGGCGATGTTGCGGGCAACATGCCCCGATACCTCATGTGGCTGTCGATCGGCATCCTGAGCGGCGGATTTGCGGAGGAAATGTTCTTCCGTAGCTATCTGATCAGCCGGCTTCGGGAAGGCTTCGGAGGCGGGCGTATTGCGGCGGTGTTGGCGGTGCTCCTGTCGGCGGCCTTTTTCGGTTATGGTCATGTTTACTACCAGGGCCTGAAGGGCTTCATCACCACAGGTGCGATTGGCCTTGCGCTGGGCTTCCTGTACCTGTTGTACCGGCGGAACTTGTGGCCGCTGATCGTGGCGCATGCTTTCGTGGATTCGCTGGCGTTTACGGCGACATATGCCGGATGGGATATCTAGCCACGGCACTCTGGCCACGCCGGGAATTCCTCCCTATACGCCGCGCATGGCGACATTTCCGTTTGAGATCAACGCCCGTGAGGGCAATGCGCGTACGGGCGTGCTGAAGACGCCGCGTGGCGACGTCCGCACGCCGGCCTTCATGCCGGTGGGCACGGCGGGCACGGTGAAGGCGCTCTATATGGACCAGGTGAAGGGCACGGGCGCCGATATCATCCTTGGCAACACCTATCACCTGATGCTGCGCCCGGGAGCGGAGCGGGTGAAGCGGCTCGGCGGGCTGCACAAATTCTCTCACTGGGACGGGCCGATGCTGACGGACAGCGGCGGCTTCCAGGTCTGGAGCCTCGCCCAGTTGCGGAAGATGGATTCCGAAGGCGTGACCTTCCAGAGCCATATCGACGGCTCCACGCACCGGCTGACGCCGGCGCGCAGCATCGAGATCCAGGCAGACCTGTTGGGGGCCGATATTTCCATGCAGCTCGATGAGTGCACGAATTTTCCGTGTACGCATGAGGAAGCCGAAGAGAGCCTTGAGCTGTCGCTGCGCTGGGGCGAGCGGAGCCTGGACGCGTTCGGAGAGCGCGAGGCGCAGACGCTGTTCGGGATTATCCAGGGCTCGAACTTTGCGGACCTGCGGGAGCGGTCCGCGAAAGGTGTCGTCGCGCAGGGCTTCGGCGGCATCGCGCTGGGCGGCCTTGCCGTGGGCGAGGGGCACGACCAGATGTGCGCGACGATCGACATGACCGTGCCACACCTGCCGGATCACCTGCCGCGCTATGTGATGGGTGTCGGCAAGCCGATCGACCTGGTAGAGAGCGTGGCGCGCGGCATCGACATGTTCGACTGCGTGCTGCCGACGCGCTCAGGCCGCCACGGGCAGGCGTGGACCTGGGCGGGGCCGATCAATGTGAAGAACGCGAAATTCGCCGAAGACCTGTCACCGCTCGACGAGGCCGTCGATTGTCCGGCCAGCCGGGACTATCCGAAAGCGTATTACCACCACCTGTTCCGGGCGGGGGAGTATCTCGGGCCGATGCTGCTGTCCTGGCACAATACGGCATTCTTCCAGGCCCTGATGCAGGAGATCCGCGCCTCTATCGCGGAAGGCCGGTTTGCGGATCTTCGGGCCCGACTACATAGCGCGTGGGACCATACGAAATCTCAGGCTCGGAGCGAGGCGCAGGACGAGGCGTAGGGGCATCGCCCTTGAATACGATGTCCTCGTCCTTTGGCGCCGGTGGATTGGGGCGCGCGGGGGCGGGACAGTCCTTGGCGAGGCCCAGGCCCTTCAGATAAGCGCGGCGCTGGGCGCCGACGCTGAAGGCCTGATTGTATTTCTTCTGGTAGGCATAGGCGCCGGTGGCGCGCCGCACGAGGCTGCGGAAGGGGATGATGCTGCTGGCGCCGGACGAGACCGTATCGAGCGCCGCGGCGGAGGCCGCATCGGCCAGTTTCTCGGTGCGCAGGCGGTCATCCGGATTGGGCGTGTCCCAGTCGGGCCCCAGAACGGCGTCCAGTTCGGCAAGATGGTGCGCAATATCGGCGCAGCTGAGGTCGCCCGGAAGGTCATAGGGGCTTTCGATGTCGGACAGGACCTTCGGAATCGGCTCCCGCTTCAGGTTCAGGTCTTCCAGCGGCGACATGGCGGCCTCGGGCAGGCCGGCCTTGGTTTGCGTGTAGGCGTCGCCGGCTGCCTCCTCGACATTTCCGGAGAGGCCCGGCGATGCCTGGTTATTATTCGCGTCTTCCGCAGGGGGATGGCTGGCACAGGCGGCAATCAGGGCGAGGGCCGGAAGGAGAACAGGAAAAAGTCTCATGGATTCATCATGACTGGAAAATTATGGCGACATGTAGCCAAAGGGTGCAGGCAGGTGTTGACCGGCCCTGCGGCGTTCTCTAAATGGCCCTCTTCGGCGTGCCCTTAGCTCAGCCGGTAGAGCAACTGACTTTTAATCAGTAGGTCACAGGTTCGAACCCTGTAGGGCACACCATCCTTTTCCTTCTCATCCTCCCTTGATGTGGGCGTCATACCAGCCGAGATAGCGCTGGTAGCGGTCTTTCATGAAGCTTGGCCGGCCGATGGAGTGGTCCTCGCCGGGATAGACGACGAGACCGGTCTCGATGCCGCGACGGCGGAGGGCGAGATAGAACTCCTCGCCATTGAGAATCGGCACATTCCAGTCGTCGGCGCCGCCCATGAACAGGGTGGGCGTGGTGACCTTTCCAGCCTGGAAGAAGGGGGCAATCCGGTCCCAGGCGGCCTGGTTTTCCCAGGGTAGGCCCAGCTCCGTCTCCCATTCGCGCTGGTAGATGTCGTGGCCGTAATTGGCGGTGTAGTTGGCTTCGCCGGCGCCGCTGACGGCGGCGAGGAAGCGGTCCGTCTTTGTGATCGTGTAGTTGGTCAGGATGCCGCCATAGGACCAGCCGCCGACGCCGAGGCGGCTGCCATTGGCAAGGCCCATCTCGATCGCCTTGTCGACGCCGGCCATGACATCGGCAAAGTCCTTGGTGCCCCAGTCGGCCCAGATGGCGCTGGAATAGGCCTGTCCACGGCCGCTGGAGCCGCGCGGATTGACCATGATGGTTGCATAGCCATTGGCCGCGTAGAGCTGCGCGAACGGGTCGAACTCGTACGAGAATTGTGCGGTCGGGCCGCCATGGATACGCAGGATGGCCGGCGGGGGGCTTCCGGGGTTCTGAGCGGAGGGCGGGTAGATGAATTCCTGCACGGTCACGCCGTCAGGATCCGGGAAGGAGACGAATTGCGGCTCCGACAGCATGAGGCCGGAGAGGAGCTCAGTATTGGTGCGCGTGATCTGGGTCAGCGTCCTGCCGTCCTGCAGGAAGACCTCTTCCGGCAGGGTCGGGCGGGTGATGACAGCGGCCATCTTTCCTTTCGGGCCCTCGTCGAAGCTCCAGACGGTCAGGTTGCCGCCGATGACCGGTGAAATCGTGCCCTTCTTCAGATTGTAGGCCGAGACCGGCTGGGTGCCGGAGTCTTCGCTGTAGAAGTAGATCGACTTGCCGTCGGCCGAGAATTTCGGGGCGAAGACGTTGCGGTCGAGGGCCTTGGTCAGGACGTGCTCCTCGCCGCCGCCGGAGGCTGGCGCCATGGCCAAGTGGATGGTGGCGTACCAGATGAGGTTCGGTTCGGTGACCGTCGTGTAGGTGATCTGCGTGCCGTCCGGGCTCCAGTCGGGCGAGGCTTCTGTGCCGGGATTGCTGGTAATGCGGCGCGGTTCGGCCGGCGTTTCCGAGGGCGTGGCGGAGACGACGAAAATGTCGGTGTTGGTGTTCGAATCCGGCTCTTCGGTATGGTTGGAGACGAAGGCGATTTCGGTGCCGTTCGGGCTCCAGTCAGGCTCGCTGTCGTCCTGCTGGCCGAAGGCCAGCTGCTGGGGCGCCTCATCGCGGCCGGCGACGAGATAGAGATGCGTGTAGGTGCGGTCGAGATAGCCGACGCCGTCTTCCTTGAACTGCAACCGGTCGATCACATAGGGGTGCTCGTCGGGGGTTTCGCCTTTCTTCTTTGCCTCGCGGTCCGCCTTGTCGTTGTCGCTTTCGTCCTGGATGAGGAGGACCATGCGCTGGCCGTCGGGGGCCCATTCGAAGCCATCGACGCCCTGGGTGACGTCCGTATAGGCGCGGGCTTCGCCGCCGCGCATGTCGAGCGTCCAGACCTGGCTGGTGGCGTCCTCGTCGAGGTCGTCGCGGGTGGCGAGAAAGGCGAGCTGGCTGCCGTCGGGGCTCCATTGCGGGTCCGAGGCGGAATAGGTGTCGCCGGTCAGCGGAAGGGCCGTCTTGCCGTCCGCAGAGACCATCCAGATCTGCGAGAGCGACTTGTCCTTGTCCATGTCGTTGCGGTTGACGACATAGGCGGCCCATTTGCCGTCCGGGCTGAGGTCGACCGAGGACACGGTCCGGATCGCGAGCAGGTCGTCCACCGTGATCGGCCGCTGTTCCTGGGCGGTGCCCGGACCTACGGTCAGCAGGCCGGCAAGACAGACGCTCAACGGGGGGAGGATGCGCTTCATGTGGGGAGACTCCTTGGTGGACGGTTGGAGCTTAGCGCGTTGCGGGCCGCGGGCAACGGCGTCTGCCGTCTTTGACGGCTGCTTTGTTTGCTGCGCACAGGCGGACTGCTATAGCCGGGCCAAGGGCTTCAGGAGTGCATATGGACAAGGCAGCGCGCAACCGTGTGAGAGATGAGCTGCTCCACCGCCTGGCCGGGCCGAAAGTGCTGATCATGGGCATTCTCAATGTGACGCCGGACTCGTTCTCTGATGGCGGCCGGCATGACGGCGCTGCGGCGGCGATTGCCCATGCTGCGCAGATGAAGGCCGAGGGCGCGGACATCGTCGATGTGGGCGGCGAATCCACGCGCCCCGGCGCGGAGCTGGTGAGCGCAGATGAGGAATGGGCGCGGGTATCAGCGGCCATCGAGGCGCTTGCGACGGAAGATGGGCTGCCGGTCTCCATCGATACCTACAAGGCCTCCGTTGCGCGGCGGGCGGCGGAGGCGGGCGCGGTCATCATCAACGATGTCTGGGGCATGACACTAGATGCGGACATGGCGGAGGCCGTTGCCGCGACGGGGGCGCTGGTTGTCATCACCTATAATCGCGGCGAGACGGATGCGGGCATCGACCTGAGGGCGGACATGCAGGGCTTTTTCGCGCGGAGCTTCGAGATGGCGGCGCGACATGGCATTCCGCGGGAACACATTCTCCTCGATCCGGGCGTGGGCTTCTCGAAAACGTATGAACAGAATTTCGGTGTGCTCGCGCACCTCGATGTGCTCTGCGAGACCGGGTGCCCGGTGCTGGTTGGTGTGTCGCGGAAGTCGTTCATCGGTCGGCTGTCGGGCCATCCGGTGGACCAGCGGCTGATTGGTACGCTGGCGGCGAACCTTGACAGCGTGCAGCGGGGGGCGTCTGTCCTGCGGGTTCACGATGTGGCGCCGCACCGCGAGGCCCTCGACATGATTGAAGCCATAGGGAAGGCGCGATGACCGACCGCGTGTTTGTTTCGAACCTCTGCCTCCACGGCTTCCATGGCGTGCACAAGGCGGAGAATTCGCTGGGGCAGAAATTCTATATCGACATGGATTGCGAGCTGAAGCCGCAGGCGGCGCGCAACGACACGATGAGCGAGGCGGTGGATTACGGCGCGCTGTGCGACCTTGCGGAGAAGCTGTCGGGCGAGACCGTGTTCAATCTGATCGAGACCTTTGCCGAGCGGATTGCGCTGGCCGTGCTGGACGAGCAGCCGCTGGTGCGGCGCGTGACCGTGACGGTGCGCAAGCCGTCGGCGCCGATCCGGCACTTTGTCGATCATGTGGGCGTTGTGATCACGCGGAGCCGCGATGACTGAAGCGGTGCTCGGCCTTGGCAGCAATCTGGGAGACCGGGTTGGCTACCTCGCGAAAGCGCTGGACGGGCTTGAAAGCCATGCTGGCATCGAGTTGGTCCGGGTGTCGTCCGTCTATCATTCGCCCCCGTGGGGAGTTGTTGAGCAGCCGGACTTCCTCAACCTCTGTGTGCGGATCCGCACGCGCCTGGCGCCGAGGGAATTGCTTCACGCATGCAAGACCGTCGAAGCGGACCTCGGCCGCACGCCAAATGTACGCTGGGGACCACGTGAAATAGACATCGATATCGTACTGATGGACGGCATCGATATCGACGGTCCGGACCTTGCCATTCCGCATCCGCGCTTCGCAGACCGGCGCTTCGTGCTGGAGCCGCTCGACGAGATTGCATCCGCCTGGGTGGTCGACGGCGTGCCGGTGTCCGAGCTAGCGGAGGCGTTGCGGCGCGATGAGCCGGAGATGGAGTGCGACCTGGACGAGCGTGCGACGCAGCGCCTTGCGGAGCTGCGTGCACATTCACATTAGCGCTGGACGTCAGAGCGCCTTGACGATTTCCTCGACCATCTTCTTTGCGTCCGCGAGCAGCATCATCGTGTTGTCGTGGAAGAAGAGCGGGTTGTCGATGCCGGCATAGCCGGAGCCCATGGAGCGTTTCACGAACAGGACCGTGCGGGCGTTCTCGACGTCGAGCACGGGCATGCCGTAGATCGGCGAGGACTTGTCCGTCTTGGCCGACGGATTGGTCACATCGTTGGCACCGATGACGAAGGCAACGTCCGCCGTCGAGAATTCGGAGTTGATGTCTTCGAGTTCGAAGACCTCGTCATAGGGCACCTGCGCTTCAGCGAGGAGCACGTTCATGTGACCCGGCATACGGCCGGCGACAGGGTGGATGGCGTACTTCACGTCGACGCCTTCTTCCTTCAGCTTGTCGGCCATTTCCTTGAGGGCGTGCTGGGCCTGTGCCACCGCCATGCCGTAGCCGGGCACGATGATCACTTTGGACGCGTTCTTCATGATGAAGGCCGCATCGTCGGCCGAGCCCTTCTTGTAGGGCCGGTCAACCGCAGGGCCACCGGCCGCCGCGGAGTCGTCCGCCCCGAATCCGCCGAGGATGACCGAGATGAAGC
Source organism: Hyphomonas sp. (assembly GCA_020638455.1). Taxonomy (GTDB): domain Bacteria; phylum Pseudomonadota; class Alphaproteobacteria; order Caulobacterales; family Hyphomonadaceae; genus Hyphomonas. The sequence continues at coordinate 345,860 of JACKIK010000002.1, forward strand.
TGCGGTTCATGCCCTTGCACATGATGTAGGACAGGATCGCGCCCGACGAGCCAACGAGGGCGCCGGTGATGATCAGGGCGAAGTTGCCGAGCGTGAAGCCGAGCGCCGCAGCGGCCCAGCCCGAATAGGAGTTCAGCATCGACACGACGACCGGCATGTCCGCGCCGCCGATCGGGATGATCAGCGTGATGCCGAGCAGGAGGGCGAGCGCTGTCAGGCCCCAGAAGGCCCACTGCGCCTCTCCATGCGTGACGATCAGGTAGCCGAGCAGGCCGACGATACCGGCGCCGATGGCGATATTCAGCAGGTGGCGGGCCGGCAGGAGGATCGGCGCGCCACTCATGTTGCCGTTCAGCTTGGCGAAGGCGATGACCGAACCGGTAAAGGTCAGCGCACCGATGGCGGAGCCGAGGCCGAGTTCGATAAGCGAGTTCGTGTGGACGCCTTCGGGGCCCATGATGCCGAACTGGACCGGCGAGTAGAGCGCAGCAGCCGCCACGAGCACGGCGGCGAGGCCGACGAGGCTGTGGAACGCCGCGACGAGCTGCGGCATGGCGGTCATCGGAATGCGGCGGGCAATGATGGCACCGATCGTGCCGCCCACGGCGATGCCGCCGAGGATCATGCCCCAGGTGGTGAGGTCGATCTCTTTCCAGAGCAGGATCAGCGTCGTGCCGATGGCGATCGCCATGCCGATCATACCGTTGCGGTTGCCCGCACGGCTGGTGGCCGGGCTGGAGAGGCCGCGGAGCGCGAGGATGAAGAGGATGCCGGCGATCAGATAGAGCAGCGGCGCCCAGGTCGTGCTGAAGGAGTCCATGAACTAGTCCCCCTTCTTCTTGTACATGGCGAGCATGCGCTGGGTGACGAGGAAGCCGCCGAAGATGTTGACGCTGGCAAGCGCCACGGCGACGGCGCCGAGGATCTTGGAGACCCAGTTGTCGGAATTCAGCCCGACCGTTGCGGCGGCAACAAGCGCGCCGACGATGATCACGGACGAAATCGCGTTGGTCACGGCCATCAGTGGTGTGTGCAGGGCAGGCGTCACGCTCCAGACGACATAGTAGCCGACGAAGCAGGCCATGGCGAAGATCGCCGCGAGGAAGACCGTCGGGTTGACGGCGCCGCCTTCGGCGAGGGCCGGCAGCGCAAAGCTGGCCGCGGCAAGGGTCAGGAGTGCGCGTTTCATGATTTGATCCTTTCGTTCACCGTCTCGCCGCCCTTCGTGAGCAGCATGGCGACAACGACTTCATCATCCGTATCGAGATTGAGACTGCCATTCTCGGCCGTGACGAGCGGCAGGAAGGCGAGCAGGTTCTTGGCATAGAGCGACGAAGAGTCTGCAGGCAGGCGGGCGGGCAGGTTCGAGAACCCGGCCACCTTCACGCCACCGACATCGACGATTTCGTCAGCCTTCGATAGCGGGCAGTTGCCGCCCTGGGTCACGGCCATGTCGACGATGACCGAGCCGGGCTTCATGGCCTTCACCATGTCTTCCGAGACCAGTACCGGGGCCGGACGGCCGGGGATGAGGGCCGTGGTGATGACGATGTCCTGCTTGGTGATGTGGCTGGCCGTCAGTTCTGCCTGCTTGGCCTGGTATTCCTTGGACATTTCCTTGGCGTAGCCGCCAGCGGTTTCGGCTGCTTTGAACTCGTCATCCTCGACCGCGATGAATTTTGCGCCGAGCGAAGCGACCTGTTCCTTGGCGGCCGGGCGCACGTCCGTTGCGGTGACGACCGCGCCGAGTCGGCGGGCCGTGGCGATGGCCTGCAGGCCGGCAACGCCAACGCCCATGATGAACACCTTGGCGGGCGCGATCGTGCCGGCGGCCGTCATCATCATCGGCATGGCGCGGCCATAGATCTGCGCGCCTTCGATCACAGCGCGGTAGCCGGCGAGGTTCGACTGGGATGACAGGGCGTCCATGCTCTGGGCCCGCGTGATGCGCGGGGTGAATTCCATGGAGAGCGAGGCGATCTTCTTTGCGTTGAGGGCGCTGACCACGGCGGGGTCGAGCGCGAAGGGCTCCATCTGCGCGATGACGGTGGACCCGTCCGGCAGGATGGCGACTTCGTCCTTCTCAGGTCCACGGACCTTGAACACGATGTCGGCGCCCGCGGCAGCGGACGCGGCATCCTTTGCGATGCTGGCACCTGCTTCCTCGTATGCAGAATCGAGGAATCCGGCCGTCTTGCCGGCATCGGATTCGATTGTGACCGTGTGGCCAGCGGCCACGAGCTTCTTGACGGTTTCCGGTGTTGCGGCGACGCGCGTTTCCCCGGCCCGTTTCTCCCTCAGCACTGATATTTTCATGAAGTTGTGATAGTGGCAGAATCTTGCACAGAGCAACAGGAATTTGGGGGAAACAGGGCATGAATTTGTTTGATCTGAAGGGCCGGACGGCGCTGGTTACGGGAGCTTCGAGCGGACTGGGGCGGCATTTCGCGGGCGTTTTGTCGCAGGCCGGCGCGGATGTTGTCGTTGCGGCAAGGCGGATGGACCGCCTCGAAACGCTTGCGGAGGAGATCAGCAAGCACGGCGGACGTGCGCTGCCGGTCGCCATGGACGTGACATCGGATGACAGCGTCAGCGGCGCGTTTGCCGAGATCAAGGAGGCGCTCGGCCGGCCGTGCGACATCATCATCAGCAATTCCGGTCTTTCGCGTGAGGCCTGGTTCCGCGAGCAGAGCGAAGCGGACTGGAACACCGTCATCGACACCAACCTCACCGGCGTGTGGCGGGTCGGCAAGCATGGCACGAATGCGATGATCGATGCGGGCGTGAAGGGCTCGATCGTCAACATTGCCTCGATCACTGCCCACCGGCCGCAATTCATGACCACGGCCTACTGCGTGTCGAAGGCGGGCGTGGACCACCTGACGCGACATATGGCGCTGGAAAATGCGCGCTATGGCATCCGCGTGAACGCGATCTCGCCCGGCTACTACAAGACCGAGATCAATGACGAATATCTCGAGTCCGATGCCGGCGAGGCAATGCGGAAGCGCATCCCGATGCGCCGGTTTGGCGAGTATCGCGAGCTGGATGGCGCGCTGCTGCTGCTGTCTTCCGATGCGGGAAGCTTCATGACCGGCTCCACCGTGGTCGTCGATGGCGGGCACATGCTGATCCCGCTTTGAGCTTGTCGCGCGGCGCAGGCGCGATTACAGGAAATCCACGCAGAAGGTGCCCGGGTGAAACCGGGTGAAAAGGGAAGCCGGTGTAATTCCGGCGCTGTACCCGCAACTGTCAGCGGTTAGCTGGCGGGCCACGAAAGCCACTGAGACCCTCATTGGGGGATTGGGAAGGCGGCCTGCCAGCCACGATCCGCGAAGCCAGGAGACCTGCCTACTGCCGTCGTTTGCCCCGGCCCGGGAAAAGGCCAGCGGCAGCGGAGGCAAGGCTTCCGTCCATACGACATCGTGTGAACCCGCCCGGCATGCCGGGCAGACGGAAGGAATATTGCCATGCTCAGACGAGCGCTCCTGGCTGGAACCATTCTGGCCATCCTGTTTGAACCCGCGCGAGCCGATACCGGCGCACCGGATGATGCAGACCTGACCCTCGATACGATCCGCGTTGCGGACCTTTTGCCCGTGCGTGCGGACGATGTGACCGCAAGTGTCAGCGTGCTGACCGGTGCGGACCTTGCCGTGCGTGCAGCGGTGAACCCGGCTGACGCCCTGCGCGCGGTGCCGGGGATCGGCGTTTCACGGTCTGGCGGCGTCGGCAGCCTGACGCAGGTGCGCATGCGTGGCGCGGAGGCGAACCACACGCTGGTCCTGTTCGATGGCTTTGAAGTATCAGACCCGGTGACCGGCGAAGCGGATTTCGGCCTGCTGACGGCATTGCCCGCCGGCCGGATCGAAGTGCTGCGTGGGGAAGCCTCGTCGATCTATGGCTCCGACGCCATAGGCGGCGTCGTGGACCTGTTTCCGGGGGCCGCGAACGGATGGGCTGGCGCACTCGAGGGTGGCAGCCGAAAGACCGTGAACGGAGCGCTCGGCTGGAGCGGGCACGGCATCGCTGCGGCGGTGTCCGGATTCCGGACGGACGGAATTGACGTATCGGGCCTTGGCGGCGAGCGGGACGGCTCGGACGCGCTCTCCGGTCTCGTCCGGGTGAGCACTGAAGTAAGTTCGGGCTGGACGCTCGGCGGCCTCGCGCTCGTGCGGCAATCGACGATCCAAAGCGACAGCGATCTCGATTTCGACGGTCGACTCGATAATGCGGATCGTGAGACGACGGTCGACCAGTACCTCGTCGGAGCGACCCTCTCCGGAATGATCGGGACGATCTCGAATGCTTTTCGTGCCAGCTATGGCGAGGTTTCCCGTGACAATGAAGATGAAAGCGGACGGCTCGACAGCTCAACCGGCGAGCGGACGAAACTGTCATGGGTGCCGTCGGTAGGCTTCGGGTCGCACAGTCTTACGGGGCTGATCGAGAGCGAGCGGGAAACCTACAAGCGCGACGATCTGCAATATGGTGGGCTGACCGATGCGTCGGAGGCATTCGAAACCCTGGGGGTCGCGGCGGAATACCGGTATGAACAGGACGGACTGTCACTGTCGGCCTCGGCTCGTCATGACGACAACAAGGGACGGTTCGAAGACGCCACGACATGGCGCGCCGGTGCGGCCTACAGGTTTGCCGGAGATGGACTGCGCCTGCGGGCAAGCGCTGGAAAGGGCGTCAAGAATCCAACGTTCACGGAATTATTTGGCTTCTTTCCCGGCAGTTTCGCCGGTAATGCGGCCCTGAAGCCTGAAAGTTCCACGTCCTGGGAGGTCGGGGCGGATTGGCGTGTGAAGGCTGTCACGATGTCAGCGACTTACTTCTCGGCTCAGCTCAAGAACGAAATCTATACGGCTTACAACGCCGACTTCACCTCTACGGCGTTGAACCGCGCGGGCCGGAGCGACCGGTCCGGCGTGGAACTTGCGGCGCGCTGGGCACCGACGGAAGCAATCCTGGTGAGCGGCCAGTTCACCCACATCGACAGTACAAGCGATACCGGCGACGACGAGATCCGCGTGCCTCGAAATACAGGCTCCGTCTCCGTGTCGTGGCAGCCGCGGGAAGGTGGCTGGCGTGTCGGAGGCGCGCTGGACTTTGTCGGCGAACAGGACGATTTCGATTTCGGCGTGTTTCCGAGCCGACGCGTGAAGCTTGATTCCTATGTCCTGGCATCGGCCAGCTTCGAATATCCGCTGACGGAGCGGCTGGCCCTGCACCTGCGAGGGGAGAACCTGTTCGATGATGCAGCGGTGGACGTATTCGGTTACGCAGCGCCTGGCGCCGCAGCCTATGTGGGACTGAAGCTCAGATGAGGTGGATGGGTCTGTTCCTTGGGGCGGTGCTTCTGGTGCTGCCGGCGCGCGCCGATAAGCCGCGGGTCGTGTCGCTCGACTACTGCGCGGACCAGTTCGTGCTGGGCCTCGCCGACCGGGAGCAGATCCTCGCCGTCTCCAAGGATGCCGAGAAGCCGTTCAGTTATCTGCGGGAACGCGCGGCGGGTATCCGGAAGGTGCGGGCGTCCGCAGAGGATGTCATTGCCCTGAAGCCCGACATTGTCGTGCGGAGCTGGGGCGGTGATGCGCGGGCATTGGACTTCTACACGTCTCTCGGGATACGGACGATCCAGATCGGCTATGCCGTGGATTTCGACGCTGCGGCGCAGATCACGCGTAATATTGGCGCTGAGATCGGTCAGGCAGACCGGGCGGAGGCACTGGTTCAGGTTATGCCGGCGGCCGCGCCGGCGAGCGGGATCACCGCGCAGTATTTGACACCCAGTGGCGTAAGTGCCGGCTCCGGCACGATGGTGGACGCGATCATCCATGCGGCGGGCCTTGTAAACGCCGCAGAACAGCCTGGCTGGCAGACGGTCAGCCTGGAGCAACTCGTAGTGGCACCGCCCCGCATCGCGCTGACGGCCTTCTTCGGATTCGATACGGACGCGTCGGACCCGTGGAGCGCGTCGCGGCATCCTGTCCTGAAGCGGATCCTTCGGCAGGCAGAGCAGGTGAAGATGGACGAGAGCCGGCTCACCTGTCCCGCCTGGTTCGTGGCCGACGAGGCCGCGGACTTGCGGCGCGATATTGAGGCTTTGAACTGATGCGGATCAGCGGCGTTCTTCTTGTCCTTTGCTTGTTGGTGCTGGCAGTGTCGGCGCTTGCCGGAACAGCGCCGCTGGGGCTTGGCGATACGGCTTCGGCCATGTTCGGGCAGGGAAGCAGCGCCGCAAACACGATTGTCTGGGAGATCCGCGTGCCGCGCGCCGTTGCAGCGCTTGGCGTCGGCGCGGCGCTGGGACTGGCGGGCGCCGCGATGCAGGGACTGCTCCAGAATCCGCTCGCGGAACCCGGCGTGCTTGGTGTGTCGGCCTTCGCATCGCTCGGCGCAGTGATTGCCATCTATTTCGGCTTGGCCGGAGCGGGCAGCCTCGGCGTGCCGGTGGCGGCGATTGCGTTCGCACTGCTGGCCGTGGTGATCCTCCTGTTCGCCGCGGGAAGGGGGGCGAACACGGTCACCTTACTACTGGTAGGCGTCGGCCTGTCGAGTTTCGCGGGTGCGCTGATGGCCCTTGCGCTGAACCTCGCGCCCAATCCGTGGAGCCTGTCGGACCTTGTAAACTGGATGCTTGGCACCGTTGCCAATCGTTCGTGGGCGGATGTCGGCGGGATCATGCCGGTCTGGATAGCGGGCGTCGTGGCCGTGTTGCTAGCCGGACCGGGCCTGCGGGCGCAGTCGCTCGGCGACGAGACGGCGGCGACGCTGGGCGTGGATCCGGTGCGGACGCGTTGGCTGGTCATCGTGGGTACCTCACTGCTCGCGGGCGGAAGCGTCGCAATTGCCGGGACGATCGGCTTTGTCGGGATTGTCGCGCCGCATGCCGTGCGGCCGTTCGTGCGGCATGATCCGCAGCGGATTTTGCTGCCTTCGGCCCTGCTGGCGGGGCTGCTGCTCGTGCTTGCGGACCTTGCTGCACGGACGCTGCCGTTTGCGCAGGAGCTGAAGCTCGGCGTTGCGGCGGCATTGTTCGGGGCCCCTGTGTTTATCTGGATTGCCACCCGCCTCGGGAGCGTCAGCCGATGATTGCGTTCACGTCCGTATCGGCGAACATGGGCCAACAGCCCGCGTTGAGAGATGTCTCGGTGGAGGCGGGCGCCGGCGAAGTCGTTGCGCTGACCGGTCCGAACGGGGCCGGGAAGAGCACGCTGCTGAAAGTTGCGGCCGGCCTGATAACGCCGGCGGCCGGCGACGTGCTTGTCGGCGGTGCTCGTCTTACGGACATGCCCTATGCTGAGCGCGCAAGGCACATCGCCTGGCTTCCGCAGGTGCGCCCGGTGGCCTGGAACCTGTTTGCGGAGGATCTCGTGGCGCTGGGTCTCGGCGTGCGCAGCGCGAACGGCTACGACCGGCTCGCGCCTGCCGGACGGCAACGTGTGGATGCGGCATTGGCACAGATGTCGGCCGGGCACCTCAAGGGGCGGCGCGTGCAGAGCCTGTCCGGTGGCGAAGCCGCCCGGCTGCACATGGCTCGGGTTCTTGTCAGCGATGCGAAGCTGCTGCTGCTGGACGAGCCGGCGGCTGCGCTGGATATCGAGCACCAGCTGGCTCTCATGGATGTGCTGGCCGGCGAAGCCGGGGCGGGCCGTACCGTGCTGGTTGCGATCCACGACCTTGATCTGGCTGCACGGTTCTGCAGCCGTATTGTGGTGATGCACGAAGGGCGTGTGGAAGCCGACGGCCCGCCGGAGCAGGCATTGAGTGCGGAAGTGCTGGACCGGGTGTTCCGTGTGCGGCGGACCGCAGGCGGGATGCTAGAACGCATCCCTTGAAAGCAGGATCGCCGGAACCGTCATCAGGATAATCCGGATATCGAGCCAGAGGCTCCATTCGTTGACATATTCGCTGCCGAGCTCTGCACGGCGGTGGAAGTTCACCGAGTTGCGCCCGCAGACCTGCCACAGGCCCGTAATGCCGGGGCGGGCCCGTTCATAGCCTGCTATGTGGGGGCCGAACGCGTCACGCTGGGAGTAGAGGATCGGACGCTGGCCGACGATCGACATGTCGCCGGAGATCACGTTGAAAATCTGCGGCAGCTCGTCGATGGACGAGGCGCGCAGAAGCCGGCCGATCGGCGTGACCCGCGGATCGTTGCGCAGCTTCTGGAATTCGGCCCATTCGAGCCGGGCGGCCGGGTCGCGGGCAAGATGCTCTTTGAGGAGCGCGTCTGCGTCCCGCTTCATGGTGCGGAACTTGAGCATGCGGAACGGCCTGCCGCCGCGACCGATGCGCGACTGGACGTAGAAAATCGGTCCGCCACCTTCGAGGAAGATCGTCAGGCTGACCAGAATGAACAGCGGGGCAAGGAAAATTGCAGCCGGAATCGCAATGACAAGATCCATCAGCCGCTTGACCGGGCCATTGATCCCGAGCAGCTGCGAATCTTCCGGCGAAGAAGGCTTCGCCGGGGGAGACGAACGCATCGCCTTTCCCAATTCGGGCTCAAATGGAATTAGTCCCATAGTCGCGTCGTCCCCACGCTACTAGCTGCTCGGCCTCGGCTTTAGCGAGTCATTAAGACTCGGAAAAGGCCCCAAACACTCATACTGCAAAAAAACCTGCCTTTTGGCGCCGATCTGGCGAGAAGTGACTGAACTTTATCCATTTTTCTCCAATGAGGCGAGTTAAACTAAGCATAGATTCCCGAATATTTCGAATGCAGGCGCCGGCGTTAGCCAAGCCTTAGTGAGTCCTGTGCAGGGTGACCGCGAACTTCCGGAGACCCGAATGTCCGCTGCCCGTGCCCCGCTGGATCCTGATAATGCAACTCCTGTTCCGGACGGCGAAGCCAGGCAGGACGGAACGGTCGCGTCACACCTGAAAGTGCCATCCGGCACGCATGTTTCAGACATTGAATCGCCCGCCCGCCAGCTGCAGTCCGAACTTGAGTATCGGCTGCGCCAGGAGGGCCGGTTTCCGGCCCGTTACGTGACGGCGACCGTGCTCGTTCTGTGCCTGTCCTGCTGGCTGGCTGTCTACTGGCTGGTCACCTCCATCTGAACTTTCCCAAAGCTGCATGATTTTCGCCTGCCCACTGGCGGTGGCGGGCAAATTGCTTATTAAGCGGCTGGAAATACCCTCGAGACACGAGAAATGGATAAGCCATGCGCGTAAGAAAAGCGGTCCTTCCCGTTGCCGGCCTGGGAACACGAGTGCTTCCCGCCACAAAGGCAATCCCCAAGGAAATGCTTCCGGTCGTCGACCGCCCGGCGATCCAGTATGTCGTGGATGAGGCACTCGAAGCCGGCATCGAACACATCATCTTCGTGACCGGCCGCAACAAGGTGGCGATCGAAGACTATTTCGACCGTGCCTATGAGCTGGAAACGACGCTGCAGAACAAGGGCAAGGACGCTGTTCTGGAGCAGTTGTCACAGTCGCTGCTTCCGGCTGGCGCGGCCAGCTTTGTGCGCCAGCAGGCGCCGCTGGGCCTTGGCCACGCGATCTGGTGCGCGCGCGACATTGTCGGCAATGAGCCGTTCGCCATCCTGCTGCCGGACGTGATCGTGAAGGGCAAGCCGTCGTGTCTCGCGCAGATGGTGGGTGCCTATGACAAGGTGGGCGGCAACATCATCGCCGTCGACCCGGTGCCCGAGGAGCGCGTGTCGTCCTATGGCGTGATCGAGCCGGTGGAACGCGATGGCCGCCTGATTCGCATGTCCGGCATGGTGGAGAAGCCGCCACGGGACAAGGCGCCGTCGAACCTTGCGATCACTGGCCGCTATATCCTCCAGCCGGAAATCTTTGCCCTGCTGGCGGATCAGGGTAAAGGGGCCGGAGGCGAGATCCAGCTGACCGACTCCATGTTCCGCCTGATGGAGAAGCAGGCGTTCTACGCTTATGAATTTGAAGGTGCGCCGTTCGATTGCGGGTCAAAGCTCGGCTATTTCGAAGCCGTTCTCGCGCACGCCGTCGACAATGAAGACATTGCTGACGGCGCGCGGGAGCTCGTAAGGAAGCTGGCCGCCGGGCTCTAGAATCGGATTTGCAGGGCTGGCGCCGCGCGCTATGCAGCGCGCATGGAATCTCTGAACCTGCCGTCTCATCAAGATGTTGTTGCCGCAGCTGCAAGGTTGGCCGGGCGTGTGCGGCGGACGCCCGTCCTGCGCCACGATGCGATTGATGCGCTGGCCGGTGCCCGCGTGTTCGTGAAGGCCGAAAGCCTGCAGGAGACCGGCAGTTTCAAGATCCGCGGTGCAACCAACCGGTTGTTGCAGATACCGGCGGCGCAGCGCGCGGCGGGTGTGGTGGCCTTCTCATCGGGAAACCACGCACAGGGCGTTGCACGGGCCGCGCGGCTGCTGGGCATGCCCGCCCTGATCGTGATGCCTGCCGATGCACCGGCCGTGAAGGCCGACGGCGTGCGCGCAGATGGGGGCGAAATCGTTTTCTACGATCCGGACACGGAGAACAGGGAAGAAATCGCCGCGCGTATCGCCGCAGAGCGGGGCGCGATCCTGGTGCCGAGCTATGACGACTTTGACATCATTGCCGGGCAGGGCTCCTCCGGGCTCGAATTTGCCGCCCAGATGGCGGAGGCGGGCGAAACGATGGACACCCTGCTCTGCGGGGCCGGGGGCGGGGGGCTTATTTCCGGAGTCGCGCTCGCACTGGAAGGGGTATCGCCGCAAACCAGGATCTGGACCGTCGAGCCAGAGGGGTACGACGACTGGGCCCGTTCGCTCGCATCGGGCCGGATCGAAGCAAATGCGCCCGGCCGGCGTTCCGTCTGCGATGCGATCCTGACGCCGAAACCGGGGGTGCTGACCTTTACCATCGGCAAGCGGCTCTTGTCCGGCGGCCTCGTCGTCAGCGATGAGGAGGCGAAGAACGCCATGCGCGTGGCATTCAGGTATCTGAAAACCGTTGTCGAGCCCGGCGGCTGCGTGGCGCTTGCGGCTGCATTGCGAGGCCTGCCGGAGTCGATGCGCGGCGGGACTGTCGGCCTGCTTGTCACGGGTGGCAACGTCGACGCCGACTTCTACGCCGACGTACTGACGACCGCTTAAGGCGCGCGCGTTTCAACTTCTAATTAAAGGTCGGGTCGGCCGGGCTCGCCAATTGGTTAATGCCGCGTTCCGGGCCGTGCCGAGATTTTGGCTGGCATCTTCAAGGGCGCTTACCGTCTCTCTGTTAATCAAGGTAGCTGCAGAACACGCGCCAGAAGAGCGCGGAGAGGGTCGAATTATGAAAGCAGCGCCTCTGATCAGTCTTGGCCTGTCCATTGTGCTCGGTGCAGGCGCCGTGTGGATGGGACGAAACTACATCACGTCCGGGTCGGCCCGGGCTGAAGCCGAAACCGTCGCTCCGGCCGTGCCGATGGTCAGTATCATGGTCGCCGTCGCATCGATCGAGCCCGGCGAAGTTGTCGACGGGTCCATGCTGAAGCGGGTGGACTGGCCGGCGGACCTCGTGCCGCAGGGCGCCCTCAAAACAGCGGGCGAACTTCCGCCCAAGGCGTATGCCCGCGGTGTCATCGTGGCCGGAGAACCGGTCATGATGGAGAAACTCGACCTGGACGGCACATCGGTGACGCTGGCCGGCGCGATCAAGCCGGGCATGCGCGCCGTCTCGATCGTGGTGAAGAGCGATACCGGCGTGGCTGGCTTTGTGCTGCCGGGCGACCGTGTGGACGTCAACGAATTCATCCCGCGCGACCGCAAGGACGACCGCTACGCGCGCGGCAATGAGGAGATGCGTATCTCCGGCGACCTGATCGCGCGCCCTGTGCTGAAGGGTGTCACCGTTCTCGCCGTCGACCAGACATTCGATTCGAACCTCGAAGGCGCGCGCCCGTCGAACACGGTGACCCTGGAAGTGACGCCGGAAGGTGCACTTGCGCTTGGCGCGGCGAGCCAGCGCGGCGCGCTCGGACTCGCGCTGATCGGCCGCGAGGAAGAAGCCGGCCTTATCGTCGAAGCGAAAGCGGAACCCGCGAAGCCCGCCGTCGTGCGGACGGCGCGCCGGACCGCGCCGCCGAAGGCGAAAGTCCGTGTCATCAACGGCAATTCGGACGTTGAAATCACAGCGCCGGTCAGCGCGCCCAATCCGCCGACCGATCTGACGAAGGGGAGCCGCTGATGTTTGACTTCAGGAAAATGGCGGCCGCGCTGCTGGCGCTCGGAATTGCCGGCGCGCCGGGCGCAATGGCCTGGACGCAGCGCACGAGCGGACCGGATGCCCAGACGCTGGTGGTCGAAAAGGGCCGTTCGGCTGTGGTCGAAGCCGATGCACCGTTCTCGACGCTCGTCGTGGCCGATCCCGACGTGGCCGAAGCCATGGCAACGTCCAACCGTTCCTTCTTCCTGCGTGGCAAGCAGCCGGGCACGACAACAGTTCTCGTCTATGGCGCAGACGGCAAGATCGACGAACTGATCGATGTCGAGGTCGAGCTGGCCCTCGACGATCTGCGCACGGATATTTCGAACCTGCTTCCGGGCGAGGATATTCAGGTCTATCCAGTGCACGATGGCGTATTCCTCGATGGCAAGACGACCACGGCGGCAGCGGCCGACATGGCGCTGCAGGTGGCGGAACGTTATGTGCCGGGCGGTGTGGCCAATGGGCTGACTATCGGCCAGAGCCAGCAGGTGCTGCTGGAAGTGCGCTTCCTTGAGGCGAGCCGCAACACGGTCAAGGAAATCGGCTTCGGCAATTCGATCGACGCCAATGACGTGGTCGCCTCGACCGAGTCCAGCACACTGTCCGGCCTCGCCGAGAAGACGGTGGCGCTGTTCAAGAATATCGGCGGCGAGAATATCGACGTGACGCTGCGCGCCCTCGAGAAGAAGGGTGTGATCCGCACGCTGGCCGAACCGAACCTCGTTGCGCTCTCGGGTGACACGGCGAGCTTCCTGGCGGGTGGCGAATTCCCCATCCCGGTCGCGTCAAAGAATGGTGAGATCACGGTCGAGTTCAAAAAGTTCGGCGTCGGTCTCGATTTCGTGCCGACGGTGCTGGGCGACGGGCTGGTGAACCTGCGGGTGCGCCCGGAAGTATCGTCGCTGGACCGCGCCAATGGGATCCGCGCCTCGAACATCGAAATTCCGGGCATCTCGGTGCGCCGCGCCGACACGACCGTCGAGCTGCGTGACGGGCAGGCCTTCGCCATCGCGGGCCTCCTGCAGAACGACTACTCGAACGATGTTCGCCAGACGCCCTGGCTCGGCAGCGTGCCGGTGCTCGGATCGCTGTTCTCGTCCAAGCGCTTCCAGCGCAATGAGAGTGAACTCGTGATCGTGATCACGCCGCACCTGGTGCAACCGGCCGCACATCCGGACCGGCTGGCCTCGCCGCTCGACAGCTTCTCCGAGCCGGATGAGACCGACTTCTTCCTGATGGGGAAGACGGCCGCCAACGTGCCGACGAATTGAGGGGGGAATACCGATGAAGACGATCAGGAACATGCTCGCCAAACTGCTGCTGGCCGGTGCTGTAGCCCTGCTGGCAAGCTGCGCCTCATACGACGCACAGGACCGCTACATCCTGGGCAACGCCGTGGCGGCAAACATCGCCGAGCAGTCCGTACGCGACGTGACGGTGCCGAACTCCGCAGAGATCGACTCTGCGTCGGGCGTCCGCGCGGCCAACGCTGTGCGCGCCCTCAACGAAGGCAAGAGCAAGCCGCTTCCCGATACGCCGCTCGGCGGCGGAGGCGAGGGGCTGTAAGATGAGCCAGCCCGCACTCGCAACCCCTGCGGCCAACGCGGAGCGTGCACGCATTCCGCACATGGCGGTGCTGGCATCGCCCGACCGCGTGGCGTTGCTGAAGGAGTCCTGCGACGATGTTTCGGACCTGTCGGATACGCCGGCAGCCGAAGCGGCGCTCAAGTTTGGCAACAGTGTCGTGCTGCTGGAACAGGGCCAGCCAGGTTGGGACCAGCTCCTGCTGAAATTCGCCGTGGACCGGCCGTCGACGGCAGTGATCGTCCTGTCGGACCAGATTCCCGCGCACATGGTCCGGGCCCTGATGAAGCTGGACATGTCGGATATCCTGCCGGCTTCAGCATCGATCGATGAAATTCTCGATGCGGCCGCAAAACTCGGTGCGTCCGTTGAGGGCGAGAGCTCCAGCGGCGCCAATGTGTGTTGGGCATTTCGTGGGGCCGTGGGCGGCGCCGGCGTGTCGACGCTGGCAATCGAGAGCGCTTTCGAACTCGCCCGGCGTGTCGGCCCCGGCAAAGTGTGCCTGGTGGACCTCAACGTCGCCGATGGCATGATCACGTCGTTCCTGGAAGCCGTGCCAAAGCTCGACCTTGCCGCGCTGTCTGCGGCGCCAGACCGGCTCGACACGCGCCTTCTGGCAGCATGGTGCTACCAGCACGAAGGCGGCGTTTCGGTGATCGCCGCCCCTCGCAACCCGGATGCGGATGCGCTGGCGTCGGAGCCGGCAATCCTGCGCCTGCTGGACGTCGCCTGCGGGGCTTTCGAATTCGTCATCATGGATATGCCCCGTCACATGATGCCGTGGACAAAGTCCGTGCTGAGCGCGGTGGATGAGGCGGTGATCGTCAGCGAGTTGACGGTGCCAAGCCTCCACGCCGCGGCCGACATGTGCCGGGAAACAGATATCCTGCGCCGTGATCGTGGCCCCGCGCGCCTCGTGCTGAACCGCATGTTCCAGAAGAAGCGCCTGCGCGCCGAGTTCCCGGTGGAAAAGGCAGAAAAGGCAATCGAGCGTAAGATCAACGCGACCGTCACGTCCGACTGGGATGCCGCCCGCACGGCGGTGAATCTCGGACGACCGATTGCCGAGGTGAAGCCCAAGAGCCCGCTGGTCGCCGATGTTGCATCGCTGATTGACCAGTTGCTGCCGGAAGAACTGCGGGCGGCGCAGCCGCAGAACATGAAGCGGAGGCGCAGAGGATGAGCCGTTTCGGATTTTCGAACGCAGCCGCCAAGCCCGTGGAGCCGGAAGCGGCGTCGCGTGCAGCGGCACCGCCCCCGCCGCCTGCTGCACGGACGCAGCAGGAGCAGAAGGGCTTTGACCTGCTGAACGCCAAGCTGAAGGTCCATGCGCAGCTGATTGACGTGCTGGACCTGTCGGCGCTGGACAAGGTCGACGACGATACAATGCGCCGGCGCGTCCGGGGCATTATCTCTGAAATCATCCGCAAGGAAGACATGGCGCTGTCCTCGGCCGAGGAAGCCTCATTCGCGGATGCCGTGATGGATGAGATGACGGGCCTTGGCCCGATCGAGCCACTGCTGAAAGATGATTCCATCGCAGACATCCTGATCAATGGCTGCGACCAGGTCTATGTCGAACGGCACGGGAAGCTGCAGCTGGCGCCGGTGCGCTTTGCGGACAATGACCACCTCCTGCGCATCGTACAGCGGATCGTGGCCGCAGTGGGCCGCCGCGTGGATGAGAGCCAGCCGCTGGTCGACGCACGTCTTGCCGATGGCAGCCGCGTCAACGCCGCCGTGTTGCCCATCGCCATCGACGGGCCGCTGGTTTCGATCCGGAAATTCTCCAAATCTCCGCTGACTATTGACCGCCTGGTCGAGTTTGGTGCGATCCCGCGGCCGATTGCGGATTTCATCCTCGGTGCCGTGAAATGCCGCGCCTCAACTGTGATTTCGGGCGGCACGGGTTCCGGCAAGACGACGCTGCTGAACGCGCTGTCGTCGGCCATCAGCCCGGACGAACGCCTGATCACGATTGAAGACGCGGCCGAGCTCCAGCTTCAGCAGCCGCACGTCGCGCGGATGGAGACGCGTCCGCCGAATATCGAGGGAAAGGGCGAGATCCGTCAGCGTGAGCTCGTCAAGAACGCCCTGCGTATGCGTCCGGACCGCGTGATCCTCGGTGAGGTCCGCGGCGAGGAAGCCTTTGACATGCTGCAAGCCATGAACACCGGCCACGAAGGCTCCATGGCAACGATCCACGCCAACAATCCGCGCGATGCGCTGACCCGACTTGAGCAGATGGTGATGATGGGCGGCATGAAAATCTCGGAAGAGGCAATCCGGGGCCAGATTGCGTCGGCCGTGAATTACATCGTCCAGGCTTCACGTCTTTCCGATGGTTCGCGCCGTGTGATGTCGATTGCCGAGGTGACGGGCATGGAAGGCGCGGTCATCCAGCTGCAGGAAATCTTCAAGTTCGAGCGTACGGGTACGGACGATAATGGCAAGGTCGTCGGCAAGTTCGTCGCAACAGGCCTCCGCCCGAAATTCCTCGACGAAATGGAGCGTCGCGGCGTGCACATGCCGCAGGGCCTGTTCGACCCCGCAATGAAATTCTGACGAGGTCCACAGTGCCGGGTCTGCCTGACATATCGGATTTCAGCCTCACGCTGGTGATCCCTGGGATCATGGCGACGGGCGCATTTTTCCTGGCGATCCAGGCGGTCATGAGCATGTTGACGGCGGCGCAGACCGAGCGGATTGTCAACCGGCGCCTGCAATTCAAGGACCGGTTTGAGAGCACCAGCGAAGCCATGGTGGAGCTTCGCAAGAGCCGTGGCCTGGATGAGCATGGCAACCTGATGATGCCGGTGCGCTGGTTCAACCGTCTGGTCGTCCAGTCCGGTCTGCCGTTCCAGCCCGCCAAATGGTTTGGCTTGTCCGCCCTTGCCGGCGTTGTCGCCGCATTGGCATACATGAAGTTCGTCGGTGGGCTGGCTGCGGCGATTGTGATCGGCGTCGCCATCTTTGCCGGTGCACCGCTGCTGGCGCTGAAATTCGTCGCCGGCAAGCGGATGAAGAAATTGTCCACCCAGCTGCCGGACGCGATGCAGATCGCCTGTCGCAGTCTTGAAGCCGGGCACCCGGTCGCAACCGCCATCTCCCTTGTCGCCAAGGAGATGCAGGACCCGATCGGCACCGAATTCGGCATGGCGGCAGACGAGGTGGCGTATGGCATGTCGCTGACCAATGCCGTGCAGCGCATGGCCGAACGTGCCGGAGACCCCGACGTGGAGCTGTTCGCAGCGACCGTGCGCCTCCAGGAAAAGACAGGTGGCAATCTCTGCGAACTGCTGAAAGCCAATACCACGACCATCCGTGAACGGCAGACCATGCGCCTGAAAGTGAAGGCTGCGTCCTCAGAGGGCCGAGTCTCGGCGATGATCCTGACTGGCGCCCCGTTCATCGTGATGGCGGCGATCCACCTGCTTCGCCCTGAATTCTACGGCGATGTGATCAACGAGCCGCTGATCCGGATGGCATTTCCCGCGCTGTTCGTCTGGATGTTCATCGGCAATCTGGTCATGCGCAAGATGATCAATTTCAAGATGTAGGTCGCCATGCTGGACATGCTGAACCTTGGTCAGAACTGGATTCCTGCGGCGATGTTCGCGGCGGCGATGCTGCTGGCGATTCCGGGTACGCTGTCCTTCATGCGCAATGTGCGCGCCAAGGATGAGGTCTCACGGCGCCTGGAGCGCCGCGGGCAGGGCTTCGACCAGCCGAAGAAGCGCGCCAGCGTGGTGGACGAAGTCGTAGCGAGCTTTGCCAGCAAGGCCGCCCCGACGGACGAAGAGGAAATGAGTGCGGCGCGCGCCCGTCTCGTGCAGGCCGGCTTCACGCATCCATCCGCTGTGGGGCGCTATTATCTGGTGCGCCTCGTCTGTGTGGTTGCGCCGCAACTCGTGCTTCTATTGGCATTGCCGTACATGGGCGGACTGCCGCAACTGGCGCCGCTGCTCGGGAGTGTGGGTCTGGTTCTCGCCGGCCTGATCGGGCCGACGCTGTATATTGACCAGCGCATTTCAAAGCGCCGTGACCAGTGCTCGGCGGGATTTCCGGACATGATGGACCTGATGGTCGCCTGCGTCGAAGCCGGGCTCAGCCTCGATGCGGCCGTCCAGCGTGTGGGCGAGGAGCTTGAAACCCGCCACCCGGTGATCGCGGACCATATGCGCAAGCTGTCGCTGGAACTGCGGGCCGGCAAGGCGCGCAAGACGGCCTGGCGGTCCTTTGCAGACCGGATGGACCTCGAAGAGGCCGGATCGCTCGCCACCATGCTGCGTCAGGCGGAGGAAATGGGCACGAGCCTTGGCGCCACCTTGCGGATTTTCTCGGCTGACATGCGCCAGCGGCGCATCCTGATGGCTGAGGAACGGGCTATGGCGCTGCCCGCAAAGTTGACTTTGCCATTGATTTTCTTCGTGTTTCCGGTCCTTCTCGGCGTGCTTACGCTGCCGGCGGTGGTGAAGATTCAGAGCGTGATGGGCTGACGCCGGCACTAGGCGAGTCAGGCGGGTGTTGCTAATTAACCCGTCATGAGCGTGTCATATCTCGATTTCGAAAAGCCGATCGCCGATCTTGAGTCCAAGATTTCAGAACTGGAGACGCTGTCCTCCCGCAAGGATGGGCCGTCGATCTCGGACGAGCTCACCAAGCTGAAAGCAAAGTCGCAGAAGCTGCTGAAGGATACCTATTCGGACCTTACGGCCTGGCAGAAGACGCAGGTCGCCCGGCATCCGGACCGTCCGCATTTCTCGGACTTCATCGAGAACATGTTCGAGGATTTCGAAGAGCTGGCCGGAGACCGTGTCTACGGCAATGACGAGGCCGTTATCGGCGGGCTCGCACGCTTCAAGGGCCAGCCGGTCGTGATCATGGGCCACGAAAAAGGCCGGACGATCGAAAAGCGGCTCAAGCACAATTTCGGCATGGCGCACCCGGAAGGCTACCGGAAGGCTGTGCGCCTGATGGACCTGGCCGAAAAATTCGACCTGCCTGTCCTGAGCTTTCCGGATACGCAGGGCGCCTATCCCGGCAAGGGCGGAGAGGAGCGCGGGCAGGCCGAGGCGATTGCGCGCGGCACGCAGCGTGGCCTGTCACTCGGCGTTCCGTTCGTCACGCTGATCATTGGCGAGGGCATGTCGGGCGGGGCTATCGGCATCGCTGCGGCCAACAAGGTGCTGATGATGGAACACGCCATCTATTCGGTGATCTCGCCGGAGGGATGCGCGTCGATCCTTTATCGCGACGCCGCGAAGGCGAAAGAGGCCGCCGACGCCATGAAGATCACAGCACCGGACCTGCTGCGCACCAAGGTAATCGACGCCATCGTGAAAGAGCCCGTGGGAGGCGCCCACCGCGATCCGAAGCGGGCCATGGCGGCCGCGGCCAAGGCGCTCGACGGGGCGCTGAAGGAGCTGAGCGGTATGACTCCGGCCGAACTCCGGCGTCAGCGCCGTGAGCGCTTCTACGCCATCGGACGCGAAGGCATCTAGCCGGAGAGGCTTGTCTTCATCGCTGTGACGCGCGACGTTCCGGGTCTCGGAGGGAACCAGGGATGAAACGACTCGCAATCGGGGTGCTGAGCGCCCTGCTGGCCGGCTGTTCGGGAAGCGGCAAGGACTACAGCGATGCGACGATCTATCCGGCGAAGGTGATCACCATGCTGGGCGAAGACAGCGTCGCCGAGGCTGTCGTCGTTCAGGGCGACGAGATCATCGGTGTCGGCAGCTTCAAGACTATGCAGAAGGATTTCCGGGGCGCGGCCGTTGACCGGACCTTTGAGGACAAGGTCGTCCTGCCGGGGCTGATCGATCCGCACATCCATGTTGTTCTGGGCGCGATGCTGTACGGCTTCCCGATGGCGGCGCCGTGGCCGATGGCGACGCCGGACGGAATGAAGGAGGGCTACGGCACGCCGGAAGCGTTCCGTCAGGCAGTCGCCGATATCGTGGCCGCTTCGCCGGGCGATGGGCCGGTGGTGGTCTACGGCTACCACAATCTCGTGCACGGAGACCTGACGCGGCAGGTTCTCGATGAGCTGGCGCCGGACCGGCCGCTGATCGTGTGGCACTATTCGGGGCACGACTTCTATCTCAACAGCGCGGCAATCGATCACGCCGGGTTCACGCCGGCGCTGGCAGAGAAGTACCATGGCGTGGATCTTGATCCGGCCGGCGAACTGACGGGACGTATCTATGAGGACGCGGCCTTCCTGGTGCTGACGGCGTATCATGAGGTCTTCCTGGCGCCTGAACATCTGGCTGCTGGCTTCGACGCCTATCGGAAGATCCTCAACCGCAGCGGCGTCACCACGACGGCAGACCTCGCCTACGGCGTGTTTGGCCTGCGGATGGAAGACCAGACCATCCGGGCAACGTGGCAGGACATGGATCATTCCGGGTTCCGGATGTACCTGATCCCGGAATACAGGATGTTGCAGAAGGAGTTCGGCGACGGCCGCGTCAAAGCCGTCCTGGACATGTATCGCGGTGCGATCCCGACCGCCGCGCCGGTCTTGCCGCGGGTCAAGTTCTTCACCGATGGCGCCTATTACAGCCAGACCATGCGTGTGTCGGACCCCGGATACCTGTCCGGCCAGTCTGCGGGAACGCACGGCCTGTGGGTGATCCCGCCCGACGAACTGGTGCCGACGATCAAGCCCTATTGGGATGCCGGCCTAAGCGTGAACATCCACTCCAATGGCGATGCGGCACAGACAGCGACGCTGGATGCCCTTGAATCGCTGGGCACCACCAGCGCGGACAATACATTCACGATCGAGCATGGCGGCATGTTCTCGCCGGCTGATGTGGAACGGGCGGGGCGGCTTGGCGCGCAGCTCTCGGCGGCGAGCCATTATGTCTACTACCTTGCCGAGGCGTATGCTGGCCCGCTTGGCCAGCCGCGGGCACGGTGGATCAGCCCGCTCGGCGCGTTGACGGAGGCAGGCGTGCCTGTGGCCCTGCACTCCGACGCGCCACTTGCGCCGCCGATCCCTCTGAGAGCGGCGAGCGTGCAGGTGACGCGCGCGACGCGCGAAGGCGATGTCTACGAGGCGAAAATGGCGCTCAGCGCGTACCAGGCGCTGGAAGCGATCACGCTCGACGCCGCAAAGGTCATTGGTCTTGATGACGAACTCGGCTCCATTGCGCCCGGCAAGAAGGCGGACTTCACCATCCTCGGCGCCGATCCGCTCGAGACGCCTGCAGAGGCCTGGGAGACGATTCCGGTCTGGGGCGTCGTTCTGGGCGGTGAGAAACGGCCGCTCGACGGTGGCTGATGGCGGAGCGGGTTTGGATCGCGAAGTATTTTGCGCCTGCCGCCGTCTCTCCGGGCGCAGCGGGGCTGCTCGACGACGTCGCGGAACTGGCCACCGGATCCGACGCGCGGATCGTGACGACCGATGCGCTGATTGAGGGCGTCCATTTCCTGCGGTCGGATCCACCGGAGACGGTGGCGCGCAAGCTGGTGAGGGTGAACGTGTCGGATATCCTTGCCAAGGGCGCGCGCCCTTCCGAAGCGCTGCTGACCCTCGCCTGGCCCCAGGGCCGGGACGAGGCTGAGCTTGCCCGGTTTGCAGAAGCGCTGACGGATGAGCTTGAGCACTGGAACATCCAGCTACTTGGCGGGGACACGACCAGCAGTCCGGGTGGGTTGTTCCTTTCCCTCACCCTGACCGGCGTCTGCGGCGCCCGCGGCCCGGTCCGCCGCGCGGGAGCCCGGGAAGGGGACGATCTCTGGGTAACGGGAGAAATCGGGGCGGCGTGCCTCGGCTTTCGCGCATTGCAGGCCGGCCGTCCCACCGACCCGTTCGTCAAGGCCTATCGGGAGCCGCGTCTTCCGTCTGCCGCTGTGGCGGAACTTGTCGATGATCATGCGACGGCCGCCATGGACGTCTCGGACGGCTTGTTGGGCGATGCGCGGATGCTGGCGGCTGCGTCGGGCCGGGGCGTTACAATAGACCTCGATGCCGTCCCGTTCGCCGGCCGGCCCGCCAGTCTGGAGGAGAGGCTGGCGCTAGCCAGCTGGGGCGACGACTACCAGGTCCTGCTCGCGGCGCCGCCGACCTCTGCGAAAATGGTGGCAGAAGAAGCGGCCGAGAAAGGCATTCAGGTTGCCCGGATTGGCCTGTTTCGTGCAGGAGACGGCATCACCGCCACGTCCGGCGGCACGCTCGTTAACCTCCCGGAAACCCTGGGCTTCGAGCATGGATGAATCGGGTCCGGGCTGACTCGCTCGAAACGCGAGGCGCATTGCGCCTCCCGGCTGAGGGTGGCAGGGGTGACCCAAAATTCAGGGCGTTTTTACAGGCCGGAGGGCATTTTCGGCCTGCGTAAGCTTAGGGAAGGAAACACTACCCATGTTGTGGTATTATCTCGCTCTCGCAGCGGGCGTTGTGTCGGTCTTGTTTGGATTCGTCCAGGCACGGTCGATCCAGTCTGCACCCGCTGGCGATGCGCGCATGCGCGAAATCGCGGCTGCCATCCAGGAAGGCGCGAACGCCTATCTGGGCCGCCAGTATCGCACCATCGCCATTGTCGGCGTCGTGGTGGCGATCGCTCTGGCGGTCTTCTTCAGGAACTGGCAGGAGCCGCTTGGCTTCATCATCGGCGCCGTGCTTTCGGGCGCCGCGGGCTTCATCGGTATGAAAGTGTCGGTGCAGGCCAACGTCCGCACGACGGAAGCCTCGAAGTCCGGCCTCAACGAAGGCCTCAAGATGGCGTTCAAATCCGGCGCGATCACGGGCCTCCTGGTGGTCGGCCTCGCCCTTCTGGGCATCGTCGTTTACTATGGCATTCTGACCATGGGTCTCGGCCTCGACATCACCGTCGAGGAAGAAAAGCGCCAGATTATCGACTCGATGGTTGCGCTTGGCTTCGGCGCCTCGCTGATCTCCATCTTCGCCCGTCTCGGCGGCGGTATCTTCACCAAGGGTGCTGACGTCGGCGGCGACATGGTCGGCAAGGTGGAAGCCGGCATTCCGGAAGACGATCCGCGCAACGCTGCTACCATCGCTGACAATGTGGGCGACAATGTCGGTGACTGCGCCGGCATGGCGGCCGACCTGTTCGAGACCTATGCGGTGACGCTGGTGGCGACGATGGTGCTGGGCGCGATCTATTTCGCCGGCACATCGTTCATCCACGAGCTGATGATCCTGCCACTGGCAATTGGCGCTGTCTGCATCATCACCTCGATCATCGGCACCTTCTTCGTGAACCTCGGCCCCGGCAAGACGGACGTCATGGGCGCCCTCTACAAGGGCCTGATCGTGACGGGCGTGCTGTCGATCGGCGGTCTCGCACTGGTCATTGGCTCGGTGCTGCCGAACGGTTTCGGCGTGCTGGACGGGGCGGCCGCGGAACTCGGGATCACCGGTGAAATCACCGGTTGGGACCTGTTCGGTTGCGGCCTGCTGGGTCTCATCGTGACCGGCCTGATCGTTGTCATCACGGCGTACTACACCGAAACGCGCTATCGTCCGGTCCGCTCCGTGGCCAAGGCATCGGAGTCCGGCCACGGCACGAACGTGATCCAGGGCCTCGCCGTTTCGCTTGAATCGACTGCGCTTCCGGCGCTGACGATCATCGCGGGCATCATTGCGACCTACAACCTGGCCGGCCTTTACGGCGTTGCTGTTGCGACCACGACCATGCTCGCCCTGGCCGGCATGATCGTCGCCCTCGACGCGTTCGGCCCGGTGACGGACAACGCAGGCGGCATCGCCGAAATGTCGGAGCTTCCGTCGGAAGTGCGCAACACGACGGACGCGCTGGACGCCGTGGGCAACACGACGAAAGCTGTGACCAAGGGCTACGCCATCGGTTCCGCCGGTCTCGGCGCGCTGGTGCTGTTCGCCGCCTATTCGGAAGACCTGAAGTACTTCTCGGCCCGCGCCGCTGAAGGCACGTTCTTCCATGGCGTGTCGGTCAACTTCTCGATTGCCAACCCGTACGTAGTGGTTGGCCTGCTGTTCGGCGGCCTTCTGCCGTTCCTGTTCGGCGGCATGTCGATGATGGCCGTGGGCCGCGCAGCGCAGGCTGTGGTGGAGGAAGTCCGCCGCCAGTTCCGCGAAATGCCGGGCATCATGAAGGGCGAAGTGAAGCCGGACTACGGCCGCGCCGTTGACCTGCTGACCCAGGCAGCGATCAAGGAAATGATCGTTCCGTCGCTGCTGCCGGTGCTGTCGCCGGTGGTGCTGTTCGGTGTGATCTGGGCGATTGCCGGCAAGGGCGCTGCGCTTGCTGCGGTCGGCGCCATGCTGCTCGGCGTGATTGTGACCGGCCTGTTCGTTGCCATCTCGATGACCTCGGGCGGCGGTGCATGGGACAATGCCAAGAAGTACATCGAAGACGGCAATCATGGCGGCAAGGGCTCGGAAGCCCACAAGGCCGCCGTGACGGGCGACACTGTCGGTGACCCCTACAAGGACACCGCCGGCCCTGCCGTGAACCCGATGATCAAGATCACCAACATCGTGGCGCTGCTGCTGTTGGCGGTCCTCGCCGGCCACTAAGGCCCGACAGATCTGAAACGAAGGCCCCGGAGCTGCGGCTCTGGGGCCTTTCTTTTGTTTTGTCCATAAATATAGAGACACTCAATGGAAGGTATCCCTGCAATCAATTGGTCCTATGTCGGGGATTCGCCTATGGTGCGAGCACTATGTAATCGGGCATTGGTTGCGCCTGCGGTGCGACGATGCCTTTTGCGGTCATCCCGCGTTGCACAGAGCTTACTGACGATAACTGAAGTCTCGATCGGAGAAAAATATGGACGGAAACGATATGGGTGGCGGCTGCCCGGTGATGCACGGCGGTATGACCGCTGTGGGCCGCACGGTCATGGACTGGTGGCCGAATGCGCTGAACCTGGACATTCTTAGCCAGCACGACACCAAGACCAATCCGCTGGGCAAGGACTTCAACTATCGTGAGGAGCTCAAGAAACTCGACATTCCGGCGCTCAAGAAGGACCTCGTCGCGCTGATGACCGACAGCCAGGAATGGTGGCCGGCCGACTGGGGCCATTACGGCGGCCTGATGATCCGCATGACCTGGCACGCAGCCGGCTCGTACCGCATCGCTGACGGCCGTGGCGGCGCCGGCACGGGCAACCAGCGCTTTGCGCCGCTGAACTCCTGGCCGGACAATGTCAGTCTCGACAAGGCCCGCCGCCTGCTGTGGCCGATCAAGAAGAAGTACGGAAACCGCGTCAGCTGGGCTGACCTGATCGCCTACGCCGGAACTATTGCCTACGAAACCATGGGCCTGAAGACCTTCGGCTTCGGCTTTGGCCGCGAAGATATCTGGCATCCGGAAATCGACGTCTACTGGGGCTCCGAGAAGGAATGGCTCGGGCGCGACCGCTACGAGAACAATGACGTCGCGGACTCCCTGGAGAACCCGCTGGCGGCTGTTCAGATGGGCCTCATCTACGTCAACCCGGAAGGCGTCGGCGGTGTGCAGGACCCGGCCAAGACGGCGCTGGAAGTGCGCGAGACGTTTGCCCGCATGGCGATGAATGACGAGGAAACCGCAGCCCTGACCGTTGGCGGTCACACCGTCGGCAAGTGCCACGGCAACGGCGACGCGAGCAAGCTCGGTCCGGACCCGGAAGGTGCGCCGGTCGAGGAGCAGGGCTTCGGCTGGGACAACCCGGCGATGGGCGGCAAGGCGGCCAACGCGATCACCTCCGGTCTCGAAGGTGCCTGGACGACCGATCCGACCGTGTTCGACGATGGCTATCTGAAACTGCTGTTCGGATATGAATGGGAGAAGAAGAAAAGCCCGGCCGGCGCAAACCAGTGGGAGCCGGTCAATATCAAGGAAGAAGACAAGCCGGTCGATGCGACCGATCCCTCGATCCGCCACAACCCGATCATGACCGACGCTGACATGGCGATGAAGGTGGACCCG
Source organism: Hyphomonas sp. (assembly GCA_020638455.1). Lineage (GTDB taxonomy): Bacteria > Pseudomonadota > Alphaproteobacteria > Caulobacterales > Hyphomonadaceae > Hyphomonas. The sequence continues at coordinate 371,551 of JACKIK010000002.1, forward strand.
ATCTACCGCGCCATCTGCGAGAAGTTCATGGCTGATCCGGCATACTTCCGTGACACCTTCGCCCGCGCCTGGTTCAAGCTGACCCACCGCGACATGGGTCCGAAGGCCTGCTACTACGGCCCGGACGTGCCGAAGGAAGAGCTGATCTGGCAGGACCCGGTTCCGGCCGGCAACACCAAGTACGATGTCGACGCCGTGAAGGCGAAGATTGCGGCAAGCGGCCTGTCCGTCAGCGAGATGGTGTCGACTGCCTGGGATAGCGCGCGGACGTTCCGTGGTTCCGATAAGCGCGGTGGGGCCAATGGCGCCCGTATCCGCCTTGCCCCGCAGAAGGACTGGGAAGGCAACGAGCCGGCCCGTCTCGCCAAGGTGCTGGGCGTGCTGGAAGGCATCGCCAAGGAAACCGGTGCGTCGGTCGCCGACGTGATCGTTCTGGCTGGCAATGTCGGCGTCGAGCAGGCCGCAAAGGCGGCTGGCGTGAACGTCAAGGTGCCGTTCTCGCCGGGCCGTGGCGACGCAACGGCCGAGATGACCGATGCTGCCTCCTTCGCTCCGCTGGAGCCGGTGGCAGACGGCTACCGCAACTGGATGAAGAAGGACTATGTCGTCAGCCCTGAGGAGCTGATGCTGGACCGCACCCAGCTGATGGGCCTTACGGCGCCGGAAATGGTGGTCCTGGTTGGCGGCATGCGCGTCATGGGCACCAACCATGGCGGCACGAAGCATGGCGTGTTCACTGACAAGGAAGGGGCGCTGACCAACGACTTCTTCGTCAACCTGACCGACATGGCCAACAAGTGGGTGCCGAAGGGTTCGAACATGTACGACATCGTCGACCGCAAGTCGGGCAAGACGAAGTGGACGGCGACCCGCATGGACCTCGTGCTCGGATCGAACTCGATCCTTCGCGCGTATTCCGAAGTCTATGCCCAGGACGATGCCAAGGAGAAGTTCGTGAAGGACTTCGTGGCTGCCTGGACGAAGATGATGAACGCAGACCGGTTCGACCTGCACTGATCGACAGAACGACCTGAACGCGGCGCCCCGGCAAACCGGGGCGCCGTTTTTTATTTGACCAGCGATGCGGCCATGCGGCGGAACTCGTCCTGCGTCAGGGTTTCCGCCCGCGCCGTCGGATCGATTCCGAGCCCCTGCAGCCAGTCTTCCGCTTTCAGGCCGTGCTTCTTCGCAAAAGGCTTCAACGCAGCGCGCAACATCTTGCGTCGCTGACCAAAGGCGGCGCCGGCGACCTGCTCCAGCTTGTCGAGATGCGGGAAGCGCTGGTCTTCGGATAGTGGTTCAAGAACGGCTACGGCGCTGTCGACCTTGGGCGGAGGCTTGAAAGCGCCAGGCGGAAGGGTGAAGGCAATGTGCGGCTTCGTCACAGCGTGCGACAGGACGGCAAGGCGGCCGTAATGCTCCGTCCCCGGAGCGGCGCAGATACGCTGGGCGACTTCCTTCTGGAACATCAGCGCCATCTCCCCCCGCCACGCACCCGCTTTCAGCCAGTCGATCAGCAGGACGGTGCCGACATTGTAGGGCAGGTTGGCGATGATCATGGCGGGCGTTTCGGCGCCAAGCTCTTCCAGCACCTTTTCCCATCGAACTTTGCGCGCATCCTTCTCGATCACGACGAGGCGGCTATCCTTGGCTTCGGGCCAGTCGAGCAGGGCTGCGGCAAAGCGCGGGTCCGCTTCGACTGCGATCAGCTTTGTCGCGCCTTCCTTCAGGATAGCACGCGTCAGGCCGCCGGGGCCGGGGCCGACTTCGATCACTGTTCGGCCTGCGGGGGAGCCGGCAGCGGTGGCGGCCCGGTGCAGGATGTTCGGGTCGAACAGGAAATGCTGGCCAAGCGCCTTGCGCGCCGGGGCCTGCGTCAGTTCGGGGTCGTTCGCGTCGCTCATGCTGCGCGCCTGTTGCGTGCAACCAATGCGGCGGCGCGGATGGCGGCAATCAGGCTGTCAGGACGGGCATCCCCGCGCGCAGCGGCGTCGTAGCCGGTGCCATGGTCCGGGCTGGTCCGGACAATGGGCAGGCCGAGGGTCATGTTGACACCGCCCCAGAAGTCCAGTGTCTTGACCGGGATCAGGCCCTGGTCGTGTGTCATGGCGATGACGGCGTCGTAGGTGCCGGACAGGGCCTCCGCAAAGACGGTGTCGCCGGGGCGGGCGTTCGAAATGTCGACGCCCTGAGAGCGGAGCAAGTCGGCAGCAGGATTGATGATGTCGATCTCTTCGCGGCCGATGGCGCCGCCTTCGCCTGCATGCGGGTTGAGCCCCGAGAAGGCAATCCGTGGCCGGAGGATGCCGAAATCTGATTTCAGCGCCGCATCGACGATGGTTCCCAGTTCGACCAGGCCCTCCCGCGAGAGGCTCCCGGGAACGCTGGCGAGCGGCTGGTGGATGGTTGCCAGTGCCACGCGCAGGCCGCCGCCTGTCAGCATCATGACGGGCCGGGCGGGTGTGCCTGTCGCGCGTTTGCACAGTTCCGCGATGAACTCTGTATGCCCCGGATGGCGGAAGCCCGCTTCGTAGAGCAGCGCCTTGTTGATCGGATTGGTCACCAGCCCTGCGGCCTCGCCCGACAGGGCGTGCGCAAGGCCGGTCTCGATCGCCGCAATGATGGCCGGGGCAGCCGCAGGCTCCGGCGTGCCGGGACGAATTTCAGGCAGCGAACCGACCGGAAGCACTGGCAGGGCATCCGCGAAGGCGCTGCCTGTTTCGCCGGGCGTGGCAATTTCGGTGACCGGGCAATGGGGGCTGTACAGTCCGGGCGCGCCGACGACATAGAAGGCAACGTCCGGCTCGTTCCTCAGCGCTTTCCAGGCCTGCACGGTGATGGCTGGGCCAACCCCTGCAGGGTCACCCATGGACATGGCTAGCGGGGGAAGTCCGGCGGCGCTCACCAGCGCGGTTTCGCGCCAATCTCGGGCCTGCGCAAGCCTCAGCGGTAAATGATGGTGGCTTCGCGGCGCAGATTGCGCAGCTCGCGCTCCGAAATCATGTTGAGTTCGCGGCCCTTGAGGCTGGACTTCAGGTCATCGCGGGAGGGCAGCGCTTCGGCGCCCTCCTCGCGGCGGCACACATACATCACCGCGAGCGCATTGCCGGCCGCGAAGATGTCCGTCGGCTGGCCGATCTCGGCGTTCTGGACCATCGATTTTCCTTCAGGGCCCAGTTCGTCGATGTTGATGTCATCCAGCGGCTGGGCGCGCACGTTTTGTGTCGTGTTGGCGACGGACTGCACGTCGGCGCAGGATGTGATGCGCGCCATCGCGTCCTTCAGCGGCTTGTCGTCGGTGCCCTGCGTCACGAGGCGGATCAGGTCCACCTTGGTCGTTTCCGCGGCGGGCTCGCGTTTGGAGGCGACATAGAGCAGGTAGACGCCGTTCTTGACTTCGATCGGGTCGAGCAGGCCCGGACCGGGCGCAGCGCTGACGGCTGCCGCGAGTTCGGGCTCGAGATCGTCTACCGAAACCCAGCCCATGTCGCCGCCGGTCGCTGCGGTGGGCGCCGACGAAAGGCGCTGGGCAGCAACGCGGAAGTCGGCGCCTGCCTTCAGCTGTTCGGCAATCGACTTTGCGGCTTCCAGCGCCTGCGAGCGGGTGTCGTCATCGGGTGCGAACAGGAAGATTTCGGAGACGCGGTACTGGGTCTTCTTCGACGCGGCGCGCAGGCGTTCGATCTGGTCGTCGACCTGGTTGTCGGAGACCCGAATGCGGGAGCCGTACAGGCCGCTCATGACGTGGTTCCAGGCGATTTCCGCACGCATCTGGTCTTCCAGGCTCGACGGATTGACGCCGGCCTTGATCAGCTCGGCGCGCAGGGCATTGCCGTCGACGCCGGATTGTGCGGCCATGTCGTTCACCGCGCCGTCGATTTCATCCTTGCTGACTTCGAGATCGTACTCGGCGGCCTTGTCCATCTGCAGACGTTCATTGATCAGCTGTTCCAGTGCCTGGCCGGTGATCTGCTGGACCTGTTCCTGGGTCGGCTGCTGGCCGCCGAGACTGAGAAGCAGCATGCGGGCCCGCTGGCGAACGTCGGAGTAGGAGATCGGCTTGTCGTTGACCACCGCCGCGATGCCTTCAAGCGGGAGGCGGTCAGTTGCGGCCTCCTGTGCAGTGGCAACGCCGGAAACGGCGATCGCCAGGAAGGTCAGGGCGGCGAAGATCTTGCGAACCATCAGGTATCTCCACGTCGCGCCTGCAATTGCAGGCACTTGTTGATCCGGACCATACAAATCCTGCGCTGTGGCGCAATGAAGGCACGCAGTGGGCCCTGATATCTTACGGATATTTAGGGTTGGGTGGTGTTCGCCAGCGCCGTCGCGAATCAGTCAAACTTGTCAGAGCCGAACTGGCCAATCGTTTTCAGCGAGAATCTGACCTGGATATTCTCGGAGGGGCCAAGCGTCCGGTCACGAAGTTCCGAGCGGGCATAGACGAGTTCGAGACGTGAGCACTCGTCCTCATAAGCGATGCCGATTTCCTTCCTTGCGTTGAGATTGTTGGCAATATCGCGGAGTTGTCCGAAAATCACAGAGTAGCGCTTGGTGACCCGCAGCTCCCCGCGAAGGAAGACACCTTCGTCGTCCCTGCCAAGCGGGCTGACTCGCTTGTCGATCTTGTAGTACTGGCCGGTCGCGCGAAGCCGGCTCACCTGCGTCGTGAAACGGGTATCAATTGTATTCAGGCTGAATCCGTCGTCGTCCAACCGCATTTGCGTGTCGACGCGCAGCAGCGAACCCATATCCGCAGTGGCGGAAACGACCCAGTCGGACGTGGTGCCATCGAGGTTGGTTGCTTCGGAGAAGCTGGGGTCGGAGCGCGAGCGCCAACGACGTCCAACCGTTGTTGAGATTTGTGTTCCGTTCTTCCAGACGGCGCGGGTTGTGAGTCCGGCCGATATCTTGCCGTCGCCTTCGTAGAGGTCGTAGCCGCTGGTCGCGCTTGGTTGGAAAAGATTGCTGGCATCGGCCTCGAACAGGAGAGAATCCTCGTTCGGGATGTTGGGGTCGTTGACATTCGAAAAACCCCAGGCGGCCATCACGGTCGGTTCCACCATGATGTCGACATTCTCGCCGGGGCGGACGAGCGGATAGGACAGCTCAACGCCGGTGTTCCCGACCACTCGGCTTGCCGAGTCGGTGCCGGCATATTGCTTTTCCAGCGAATAGTAGTCGCCGCGAAGTTCGGCAAATGGCTTGAACGTGAACCCGCCGGGCAGGACGCGCAGGGTCGACCAGTCTGCACCGACACTTGCGCGCCGGCTGTCGCTTCCGACGTCCCGAGTGAGGACAGCCGTCGACGCATTGACGCTTGCAAAGCCGTAGTCGCCCAGGTCCCAGTATTTTTCGCCGAAATAGAGGGGGGTGATCGTCGGCAGGCTGCCGTCCACATCGCCAGCGCGCAAGCCCTGGAAGGACAACATCGCGACGTCTGTGTAGTAGCTGTCGCCCTGGCCGACAGCATACAGTTGCGAAAGGAGCCGCCGGGGCTGGCTCAGGTAAATGCCGCGCCGCTTGCCCTGGCCCTCGATATCGTAGCGCCGGTCGTAGAGGTCGTCGGTCTGCGTTTCGACGCCGAAGCCCCATTGCCATTCGGGCGAGATGGCAAAGCGCCCCGACCCATAGAGGTGGCCGCGCCATTTTTCGTCGCCGAACTTGATGCCGTCGCTGTCGAAGTCTGCCTCGTGCGTGAAGCTGGTATTGATGTCGATCGCGCCGGAATAGAACCGCTTGCGGAAATCGAGCTCCAGCATCGGGTTCACGTTCTCGCTGATCAGCGGCGAGATAGTCAGGTCCGAATAGTCGGAAAGTGCCCAGTAGTAGGGCTGCTGGTAAAAGGTTCCGAGTTTGGACGACAGGCCGACGGAAGGAATGAGCAGGCCCGTCCGGCGGTCCGACGATGGGTCCGGGTGCGCGAGGTAGGGGAAGTAGAAGACGGGCAGACCCATCACTTCGAACACCGCGTCACGGTAGGAGATCATCTGCGAGTTCTGGTCCAGCACCGCGCGGCGTGCACGCAGGGACCATGTCGGCGTCACATCTTCCGCGCAGATCGGGCAGGCGGTGTAGATGACCTGGTCCATGGCATTGATGCCGTTGGACTGGCGGATGGCAGAATTGGCGACCACCGTGCCGCCGCCGACGAGACGCGCCGAATAGCCAATGGCATAGCCGTCGGTCAGGTTCGAGCCGACTTCGACTTCATCGGAAAACTGCTGGGTTCCGTCCTGATCGATGATGACGACATTGCCGGTAGCGCGGACACGTTCGGTCGTGCGGTTGTAGACCAGGCGATCGGCACGAAGAGTCCGGCCGTCGTAAAGTGCCTCGACATTGCCTTCCGCGACGATCGTGTTGTCTTCGCTGTTCTCGTAGACATAGTCCGCCTCAAGGATGACCTGTTCTCCCTGGGCGGTGCTGGCGGACGGTGCTGCGGATTCTTCCTGCGCAGACGCCCCGAGCGACTGGGCCGCGGCGAGTCCGAAGGCTGCTGCGTAGTGATACCAGTTGGCCAAGTCGGACGTCCTCGATTGCGTCGTAAGCGCTGTAACAGCGGCGAAATGTGGTGTGAATCCTCTCCCAGAGGAGGCTTAGAGGCGATCCCTTCCAGCGTCCAGACACCTATCGCGGCGCGCCAGGCATTCGCTTGCCTGCCGGTGCAGCCAGGTCACACGGTGCGGGGACCTTAAAACGCGAGCGCTGCCAGCCCTCCCGGCAGAGTGGTGGCTTCTCCGGCAAGTTCGAGCTCCAGCAGCACCGCGGCACACCGCGACACGGCGAGCCCCGCCGCCCGCGAGATTTCGTCGAGCGGCATGGGATGGGGCGACAGGGCCTCGCGCACGCGCGCAAGTTCTGAATCGTCCGGATCGGGCCCGGCGGGTTCGAAGTCGAAGCGGCGCTGTGCGGGGGCGGCAACGCCCCGCCGGTCCAATAACGACAACACATCCAGTACGTCGCCGGCATGCCGGACCAGCGTCGCACCCTGGTGCAGCAGGCCGTTCGTGCCGGCTGCGCGTGGATCAAGTGGTGAGCCGGGGACGGCCATGACTTCGCGCCCCTGTTCGCCTGCCATGCGGGCCGAAATCAGCGATCCGGACCGTTCAGCCGCCTCGATGACCACCACGCCGTGCGACATGCCCGTGATGATCCTGTTGCGGCGCGGGAAATCCTGGGCCTTGGCGCGGTATCCGAACGGGCTTTCCGAGACGATCAGGCCGGAAGCTGCAATCTCGGCGTAGAGGCGCTGGTGCTGGGTCGGGTAAACGTGATCGATGGCGCCCCCGAGCACCGCGACCGTTCCGGTCTCAAGGCTCGCCGCATGCGCCTCGCCATCTATTCCGAGAGCCAGTCCGGAGACGACGGTGAAGCCATTACGGCCGAGCTCTGCGGCCATGTCGCGGGCGATTTTGCGCCCGGCGGCAGACGCATTGCGGGCGCCGACGATCGCGACAGTCGGACGGGCAGCAAGACCGGCCTTGCCGAGGAGGGTGAGGATCGGCGGCGGGGGTGCCACATCGCGCAGGAGGGGCGGATAGTCGGGATCTGTGCTGAGAACGATACGCGCGCCGTAGCGTTCGGTGGCTTTCAGCTCGGCGCTTGCTTCGCTGCGGGACGGGGGTGCCAAGGGCTGGGCGCGCCGAGACCGGCCGGCAATGGCGGGAAGGACCTCAAGCGCCGCTGTTGCGGTCCGGTAACGGGCGAGGAGCTGGAAGAAAGAGACCGGTCCGATCCCCGATGTGCGGGCAAGGCGGATCCAGTCGAGGCGCTCTTCGTCCGCGCTCATGCCTTCGGTTGGGGTGTGCCGAAGCGCGGTTCGGTACCTTTGAGCAGGCGGGCCAGATTGGCCCGGTGGGTCCAGAAAACGATCGGCGTAAGACATGCAAGGCCGATCAGGACGAACCAATTGTGCGGCCGGTGCAGCAGGGTTTCCACCGTCCATGCGCCCGGCGCCATAAATGCAGCTGCCGTCAGGGCGGAGAGCGAGGATATGCGCGTCAACGCGAACATGCCGAACCAGACCGAAGCCGCTACAGCGAAGGCAGGTAGCGAGACAAAAGGCAACAAGCCCGCAAATGTCGCAATACCCTTGCCACCCTTAAAGCCCAGCCAGACCGGGTAGCAATGGCCAATAAAGGCCGACGCTCCGGCTACCAGCCCCAATTCGGGCCCTCCGAGCTGCCGGCAGGCAAACGCAACGAAGCCGGCCTTGAAACTGTCCAGGAGCAGGGTTGCGAGCGCGAGATCCCTGCGTCCGGTGCGCAGGACATTGGTTGCGCCGATATTACCGGAGCCGATCTGGCGGATGTCTCCCAGTCCTGCCATGCGCGTGATGATCAGGCCGAACGGGATCGACCCGGCCAGGTAGCCGGTCAGCGCGGCGAGCGGAAAGACGAGGTATGCAGCCATGTCAGGCTCCGGAATCGTGTGTCAGTCGTAGGCAGGAGCGGGCGCGTGGGCAAGCCTGTTCAGGCGAGGCTCTCATGGGCGAAGACTTCCTCGCCGCCGACAAATGTGCGCAGGACGCGCCCCTGAAGGCGCCGCCCGTCAAATGGAGAGTTGGTCGACCGTGAGCGCAGGTTTTCCCGTTCGCAGAGCCAGGGCTTGTCCGGGTCAAACAGGATCAGGTCGGCCAGTGCTTTTTCGGCAAGGCGGCCCTGAGGCAGGCCCAGCATGTCTGCCGGGCGGCACGTCACCGGGGCCAGCGCTTCCAGCAGGCTCAGCGGGCCGTCATGGACAAGGCTGAGCAGCGCCGGAAGAACGGTCTCGAGGCCGGCGGCCCCGAAGGCGGCCTCGCCGTAGGGCAGGCGTTTTTCTTCCGGCGGCTGCGGATCATGGGCAGAGACCACGGCGTCGATCTCGCCCCGCTTCAGCGCGGCGATGAGTCCCTGCCGCGTCTCTTCGGTGCGGAAGGGCGGGTTGACCTTACAGTAGGTGAGGTAGTCACCGACGTCGCGCTCGTTGAAGAACAGGGAATGCGCAGCGGCCATCGTGAAGACTTTGGCGCCCCGGTCGCGGGCCGCCGCCGCGATATCCAACGTGCGTGGCGTGGATACCTGGTCGAGGATGAGCGTGCAGCCCGTTGCCTCGGCAAGAGCCGTATCGCGCATGGCGCCGATCCACTCGGCCTCGACCGGAATGCCGGACAGGCCCATGCGGGCCGCCAGCGCGCCGGAGTTCATGACGCCCGAGCCCGCGAGCGCGCGCTCGTCCGGCCGGGACATGATTGTTGCTCCGCGGCTCGCAGCATAGGTCATCGCGCGCTTCAGCAGGGATGCGTTCCCGACCGGCTGGTCGCCATTCGTGAAGACCACGGCGCCGGCATCGGCCATCAGGCCGATCTCGGCCATGGCTTCGCCCCTCAGGCCCGTGGTCAACGCGCCGGCCGGATAGATGCGCGTCGCAGCACTGACCTTCGCGCGTTCGGCAATGAACCGAACGAGCGCGACATCGTCGATGACCGGCTTTGTATCGGGCATCACGACGAAGCTCGTAATACCCCCGGCGACGGCCGAACGGGATGCCGTGGCAAGCGTTTCCTTCTGCTCGTCGCCCGGCTCGCCGGTCTTGACGCGCAGGTCGACGAGGCCCGGCGCGAGGCAAAGACCGCCAGCATCGATGGCGACTTTCGCCTCAGCATGGGCTGTTGTGCGACCCTGCGAGATTTCGCGGATCCGTCCCTTGTCGGCGAAGATCGCACCGGTGGTGTCTAGCCCCGTTGCGGGGTCGAGGAGACGGGCATTGAAGATGGAAAGGCTCATGTGGCGCCTCCGGCAAGGAGATGCAGCACGGCTTCACGGACTGCGACTCCCATCTCGACCTGTTCGGTGATGACCGAGCGGTCTCCTTCGGCGATGGCGCTCTCGATCTCGATGCCGCGATTCATCGGGCCAGGATGCATGACGATGGCGTCCGGCTTCGCCAGCGCGAGGCGCTCGCCGGTCAGTCCGAAATAGCGGAAATATTCCCGGCGGCTTGGAAGATAGGCGCCATCCATACGCTCCAGCTGCAGGCGCAGCATCATCACTACATCGGCGCCGTTCAGGGCCTTGTCGAAATCGGTCGTGGCGCTCGCGGCACCCCAGGTCTCCGTGCCTGACGGCAGGAGCGTGCGGGGGGCGCAAAGATGCACTTCGGCCCCAAGCAGGTGCAGGGCAAGGGTCGTCGACCGGGCGACGCGGGAATGGGCAATGTCGCCGCAGATTACCACTTTGAGGCCTTCGACACGGCCCTTGTTGCGGCGGATCGTAAGAGTGTCGAGCAGGCCCTGCGTCGGGTGTTCATGCGTGCCGTCACCAGCGTTGACGACAGCGCAGTCGACCTTGCGGGACAGCAGCTTCGGCCCGCCGGACGCCGAGTGACGGACGACCAGCACGTCCGGCTTCATGGCGTTGAGCGTCATCGCGGTGTCGACCAGCGTCTCACCCTTCTTTACGCTTGAGGCGGCAACAGGCATCGAGACGACATCCGCGCCGAGGCGCCGGGCTGCAATCTCGAAACTGCTCATCGTGCGGGTCGAATTCTCGAAGAACAGGTTGACGACGGTCGTGCCGGACAGGACCGGATCGGGCCGCCGGCCGGCGCGTGTAGCCTCGGCATAGTTGTCCGCGAGGTCGAGAATGAGGGAAATATCGAGGGGGGAAAGGCCTTCGATGCTGAGCAGGTGCTCATGCTCGAAGCTGTGATGGTAAGCCGCCCTAGCCATTGAGGCCCTTTCGATTTTCGGCGGTTTAGGCGCGATTCCGCCGGGCTTCAAGCCCTCAGGCTGCGGGCAGGTGCATCACGGCCAGGTAGACCAGCGGCATGGTGACCACGGCGAGGACTGTCTCGACGGCGATCAGATTGGCCGCCAGAGGAGCATCGCCGCCGAGTTCGCGGGCGAGGATGTAGGACGACGTCGCTGTTGGCGTGGACGCGCAGATCGCCACAATGATCAGCGGCGTACCGGACAGGCCCAGCAGGACGGCAAAGCCGATTGCGACGGCAGGAAGGCCAAGCAGGCGGACGAGCGACCAGGTGAACGTGCGCGGCCCGGCCCGCCGAAGGGCTGAGAGATCGACACCGGCCCCGGCAGACAGGAGGCCGAGCGCGAGAGCCGCCTCCCCAAGAATGCGCAGACAGTCCTCCAGCAGGTCCGGCAGGGTCACGTTTCCAGCGGCAAGCGCGAGCCCGACGATGCAGGCGATGACGATAGGATTGCGGAACAGGGCGAGGAGCGGGTTGGGTGCGGGTCCGTGGGGATTGTCGGCGTGAGCGATCAGCCCGTAGACCGACAGGATGTTTGCCGTCGGGATCATGGCGGCCGCGGCAATCGTGACGAGGGCAAGCCCTTCCTGTCCGAACAGGAGACTGCCGATGGAGAGGCCGATCATCGTATTCCAGCGAACATTGGACTGGATGATCGAGCCAATGGCCGGACGGTGCATACCCGGCAGGAGGCGGGCGGCAAGGCCAACGCCCGCGAGAACGAATTGAGCCAGAATCAATGCGCCCGCGAGCCTCCAGGGCGCTGTCTCGAACGGTGCGTTTGCGAGCGTCCGCACAATCAGCGCCGGAAAAAGAACAACATAGGAAAGACGTTCGATGGCGCGCCAGCTCTCGGCCGGGATCCAGCGCCTGACAGACAGGACATGCCCGAGCGCCGCGATCGCGATGACCGGGAGGAGGGCGTAAAGAAAACCGCTCATGCGTCTCGTTCCAGCCTCTCAAGGGCCGCCTTCAGGATGATCGCCGCGGCGGAGGCATCGATGCGTTCGGCGCGGCGCTTGCGGGAGAGATCCGCGTCCATCATGGTCCATTCGGCTTCGGCGGTCGAAAGGCGCTCGTCCTGCAGCAGGATCGGCACGTCGCGGACTTTCAGGATGTTCCAGGCAAGCGCGCGGACGGACTGTGCGCGCGGGCCTTCGCTGCCGTCCATGTTGAGCGGCAGGCCCAGGACCAGTCCCACAGCGCCGCGTTCGTCGTACAGCGCAAACAGGCGTTCGAGTGCCGGGGCGAGGCGGCGCCCCTTCGCAATCGTTTCGACCGGACTTGCGATCATTCGCAGACCGTCACAGGAGGCGATCCCAATGGTCTTCGTTCCCGGGTCGAGACCAAGCAAGGGACCTGTAGCGGGGAAATCTGCAGCTTCGACGACGGACATGGGCAGCCCACATAGCGCCTTGATGGGGCGTTGCCTATGGCGTATTCGGGCCGCCTGCAGCGCTGGAGAAGCCGATGAGTGTCACCAAGGACGATGTGCGCAAGGTCGCACGCCTGTCACGCCTCGCCGTTGCCGAAGATCAGCTGGACGACATGGTCGGTGATCTCAACGGCATTCTGGGCTGGGTCGAGCAGCTGAACGAGGTCGATGTGTCGGACGTCGAACCGCTGACGTCGGTGGTCGAGTCGCCGCTGCCGATGCGCGAGGACGTGGTAACCGACGGCGGCATCCCGGACCAGGTGCTCGCCAACGCGCCGAGAAGCGAAGATGGCTTCTTCGTTGTGCCGAAGACAGTCGAGTAGGCGTCAGAGCGCCTCGTCCGCGAAGTCCTCATAGTCGATCAGGATCTCGTCGCCTGCACGGATGCTGCGGGCGGCCTTCAGTTTGACGACCGCCTTTCCGGCGTCGACTGTAAAGGCCGCATTCGGTGTGCTTGAGTGATTGCACATGGAGATCATGCCGAAGGCGACGGCCGTGCGGGGCGCGCCCGTCTCGTCCTCGTCGACGTAAAACACGTAGTGATGCAGCCGCGTTTTCCGAAGGCGCTTGCTATCCGCGTGGCTCAGGATGAGCAGCGGGTACACGCCGATGACGGCACCCTTGCGGAACGGAGCCGTCGCGTACAGGCCGCGGCCGTGCAGGGGAGACTCTTTTACCTCGACGGACGAGGCCTGGATTTTGGGGAGCATGATGCGCTGTTATCATGCCCCCGAAATCTCCGCCATCAGGATTTGGAGTCTGTCGCGTCGCCGGTCTCGCCGGCCTTTTCCGGTTCCGCTTTCGCGGCCTTCGGGTTCCACTTGTAGATTGCGTTGACCGAGCAGCGCTGCACCGAGAAGGGGTCAGCCGGTTCGTGCCGCATCGGCATCATGGTGTCGGACACAATGATCGTGTCGCCCTTGGTCAGGCAGCTCGTGTGCGCGCGGGGCACGATGCCCTGGGCGTCGCGCAGGTTCGAGCAACCGGGGAACATCTCGACAAGGTAGTAGTCTCTGCCCTCGCGGATGACGATCGTGTCGCGGGTTGTTTCCCCGAAACTGTCGATGTTCGCCGCAAAGCAGAGCTGGGACACTTCTTCGCCGAGGCGCGGATCGTCGGCAAATTTCGCGGCGCCGCGCGCTTCGGGTTTGGCGTCGGTTTTGGATGCAGGCGTCGTTGTGCAGCCCACCAGGGCGACGCAGGCGACAGCAAGAGCGAGACTGGGGCGCATGGCCTTCTCCTATCAGCTTCTTTCCTGACCCAATCTAAGTCTGAATAGCTGATAGGTTCCTGACAAGCACCATCACAGACACTTGAACACTTATCCCGCCGAATGCTGGCATGAGCATCCGGGAACGGGGTGCGTGGGGACCCGCAAGAGCTGCGCAGCCGGTTTCTTGGCCAAGCCCGAGAAGTGGTGATAGGTTGCGCCGCATGGTCCGCTACATCGTCCTGTTTTTCGTTCTGCTTGCCTTATCGATCGCACTGATGGCGGCGCTGCTGGCCTATAACGGGCTGGATCTGTTCAGCGCGCCGATGGCGCCCATGCTGCTCGTCTGCGTTCTTGTGGCGGGCTACGTCTCGTTCCGGATTGCGACCATTGTGTCGCGGCGCAAGGGCGGGCTGGACCGCACGGCGAGACCGGGCGGGGCCGGCAAGTCGAAACTGTCGGGTATCTTCAACCAGAAATCCGCGGCTCAGGCCGCACGCGAAGCGCGGGTTGCTGCAAAGCGCAAGCAACTGGTGGCCGAAGGCAAGCTCGACGCAGAGGAGATCGCCGAAACGCCGCCGGCGGAGGAGCCAGAGAACCCGACGCGTGTGTCACAGTCGGCGCCGATCAAGGATCGCATGGCCGCGCGGGCCGAGCGGGTCAGGCGCGCGAAGGAGCAGGGAAAGCTTTAGGACGCAGCCGTACGGGCCGAAGTGTGCCGGCCTTGGGAGTGACCGGCGCCCGGGTTCCGCCTTTTGGTTCGTCATCGTCTTCATCGTCAGGTTTCGACCGGTCAGCAATCCGGGTGACATGAATGCCGGCGCCGATAAGCCCGCCGATCGGACCGAACTGGACCATCATGGCGGCAATGAAGATCATCGGCACATGCAGGTCCAGCTTGTGCATCGCGATAAACAGCACGCCGCACATCAGGGCCCCGAAAGCCAGGCCGGCGCTGAAGCCAGCCACAATGTGCTTGAGAAAGCCGCGGGCGATGTGCCGCTCGTCGTCGCTGGCTCCGTCGAGGATCATCTTGAACAGCATGCGGGACTGTCCTTTTTTGCGCGCTGTGCCCTGCCGATTTCACATTGCCGCAGGCCGCGAACGCAGGAAAGGGCCGGCGCCAGTGGCTTCCTGACGCATGGTCTCTAGGGGTGGGTGGCGGCCGGCGATGTACTGTCCAGAAATGCCAGGATGCGCTCCTCGACAGACTGTTTTGTGAAACCTGACCCAAGTGTGGTCGCGCCCATCGGGTAGAAATGCCCGAAGCCGGGAACCCACGCCGTCTCGACATGGACCCCTTTCGCCGGAAACTGCCGCGCAAGTTCGGAACTGCCCCAGCGGATACCGGCGAGGTCCTGTTGTCCCGCCAGCAGGAGCAGGGGTGGCTCGCCCGAATGGGCCGTCTGCGTAACGTCATACCCCCAGATCGTGCCTGAAATGGACACAACCGCCGAAACGGGTGCACCGATTCCGTAGGCGAGATTGATGGCGGAGATGGCGCCTGCCGAGAAGCCGCCCACGGCGATCCTGTCCGGGTCGACCCCGAATTGCGCCGCGTTCCGGCGCACATAGTCGAGCGCCGCGTTGAAGTCCCAGGCGGCCGCGAAGGTGGTCGACCAGTATTGCTCGCGTGACGTTGCGTCCAGCGGCGGCAGGTTCATACGCTGGCGCACAAGGGCGATGCGCGCCATGGCGCCCGGATCTTCCAGCAACGCCTTGGGAACCGTCACCGCGTCCCTTGCCGCCTCCGGAAACGCCGGGTCTTCAGGCACAAGGCGATAGTCGATGGCAAAGCAGGCGATGCCGTGCTCGGCGAACACGCGACAATAGTCGGCCATGGAGGAGTCCTGCGCGCCGTCCTCAATGAAATGGAAGTCGCCTTTAGATCCCCTGTGGAAAGCGCCGCCAAACGCCATGATGATTGCCGGCGAAGGCGATAGTCCGCCTGCCGCAGGCAGGTAGGCGTCGAGGGTCAGGTTCCGTTCGTGCGGCGCTGTTGAGGCGTCCACAATCCCGGTGCCGTAGACGATGTCGGATTGAACCGTGAGTCCGCCGCTCTCGTTGGCGAGCGTTTCCGCTTCGCCGGGTGTCGCGCAGGCGGCAAGCACGAATCCGAGCAGGGCATAGCCGGCCCGGCGGACGGAGCGATGGATCATGGTACTCTCCCTTGTCTTTTCTGGTTGGCCTGAGCCTCGCAGCGTGTCTAGCGGGCGCGGACCGCGAACACTGTCCCACAGTGGACAGAGCGGCTCGACAGCGCAGGCGCGCAGGGGCTAGAAGGGCCGGATTCGACAGGAAGACCGAGGCGAGAATGTCTGCACGCACCCCGTACACGATCAAGGGCGAGACCGGAGAGTGGGAACTGGTGATGGGTCTCGAGGTTCACGCGCAGGTGTCCTCAAACGCCAAGCTGTTTTCCGGTGCGTCGACGGCGTTCGGGGCGGACCCGAACTGCAACGTCTCCCTCGTGGACGCAGCAATGCCGGGCATGCTGCCGGTGATCAACAGGTTCTGCGTGGAGCAGGCGATCCGGACCGGTCTTGGCCTCAAGGCCCAGATCAACACCTGGAGCCGTTTCGACCGGAAGAATTATTTCTATCCGGACCTGCCGCAGGGCTACCAGATCAGCCAGTTCGCCCATCCGATTGTCGGCGAGGGCGAGATTGAGGTGGATGTCGAGCCCGCCCATGGCGGAGAGGCGTATTCCTTCCCGTGCCGCATCGAGCGGCTGCACCTGGAGCAGGATGCCGGCAAGTCGATCCACGACATGGACCCGAATTCGACCTATGTGGACCTCAACCGGTCCGGCGTGGCGCTGATGGAGATCGTCTCTCGCCCGGATGTCCGCACGCCTGCCGAGGCAGCGGCCTATGTGAAGAAACTGCGTGCCATCGTGATCGCCCTCGGCACCTGCGATGGCGACATGGAGAAAGGCAATTTGCGCGCGGACGTGAACGTCTCTGTCTGCCGCCCGGGAGACTATGAGAAGTATCGCGCAACCGATGATTTCGGCCATCTTGGAACGCGGTGCGAGATCAAGAACATGAACTCGTTCCGCTTCATCCAGCAGGCGATCGAGTATGAGGCCCGCCGGCAGATCGAGATCCTCGAAGCGGGCGGCACGGTTGACCAGGAAACGCGCCTGTTCGATCCCAACAAGGGCGAGACCCGCTCCATGCGCTCGAAGGAAGATGCGCATGACTACCGCTATTTCCCGGACCCGGACCTGTTGCCGCTGGAATTCGAGGAAGCCTGGGTCGAGGAGATCCGCTCGAACCTGCCGGAGTTGCCTGACGAGAAGCGGGAACGTTTCGAGAAGGACTACGGTCTCTCGCGTTACGATGCCGGCGTGCTGACGGCCGAGGCCGACAAGGCTGCCTTCTTCGAGGAAGTCGCCACCGGCCGC
Organism: Hyphomonas sp.; assembly: GCA_020638455.1. GTDB lineage: Bacteria > Pseudomonadota > Alphaproteobacteria > Caulobacterales > Hyphomonadaceae > Hyphomonas. The sequence continues at coordinate 388,357 of JACKIK010000002.1, forward strand.
GATCCGAAACTTGCGGCCAACTGGGTGACGCAGGAACTGTTCGGCTATCTGAACAAGGAAGACCTCTCACTGGCGGAGAGCCCCGTTTCGGCGGCCTCGCTCGGCGGTCTGATCGAGCTGATTTCTGACAACACGATCAGCGGCAAGATTGCGAAAGACGTCTTTGGACGGATGATTGCGGGCGAAGGCGAAGCGGCGGCGATCGTCGAAAAGCACGGCCTGAAACAGGTGACCGACACCGGTGCCATCGAGAAGGTCGTCGATGAGATCATCGCAGCCAACCCCGATCAGGTTGCCCAGGTGAAGGAAAAGCCCAAGACCATGGGCTGGTTTGTCGGTCAGGTGATGAAAGCATCAGGCGGCAAGGCAAACCCACAGGCTGTGAACGAGATCCTGAAGGCAAAGCTCGGCCTCTGAGCGCCTCAGGGCAGGATCAGTCCTACGCCAAGTCCCTTCAGGACGGCGGTGATACGATTGTTCGCCCCGAGCTTCTTGAACGCGCGCCGCAGAATCGTGTCGACCGTGTTCTCGGTAATGCCGAGTCGGTCGGCAATGGCGTTGTTCGACAGGCCGAGGGCGACCTGCGTCAGGATTTCCTTCTGCCTCGGTGAGAGGGCGGGCACCGGCTCTTCGGAGATGCTATCGGACGCGAGCTCGAGATAGCGATTGTGGGTCACCTGGCAGGCGAACTGCAGTTCGAGCAGATCCTCACGGGGCAGGTTGATCGTTCCCGAAAGGCGGCCCAGGCCGAAATAGGCCATTGTCCCCATGGGGCCGAAAATCGGAACAGCGATGCCGTCCGTGAGGCCGGTGCGTCGCAGCTCCTTCAGGAAGAAGCGTTGTTCCCGCGTGAGCCGGACTTTGTCCTCGACGTCGAACCACCGAAAGGGCTCAGCCTCCAGCCGTGCCTGCTGGATGACGGGATCGATGTCTTCATAGTGGCGCGCGAGATAGGTCTCGCGCCAGTCGTCGGGGAAATTCTCGCGGATCAGCCCTGTTTCCACCGGAACGGCGCGAAGGCGTTCGGCGGTGATGTGGTAACAGGAAACATCGATCCCGTACGGCTTGGTGAAGCGGTCAAACGCGCGGAAGAGGTCTTCCGTTGTTTCGGCGGCTTCTGCCTGCTCGATATAGGTCCGTAGGCCGTCCGGCACGCACCGTCCCCCGTATGCGGGATGCAACCTAAAGCACTTCTGCAGCAGAAACTATAGCTTTGAGCGAATTTTTGTGGCGAGCGGTTCGAGCTCTTCCGGGGTCGCCATTCCGCCTCCGGCGTGCCGGCCGAGCGGCACGCCGTCCCAGCGCGGAATGACATGGAAGTGCAGATGGAAGACAGTCTGCCCAGCGGTCGCGCCATTGAACTGGGTCACCACCATGCCATCGGGACTGAGCGCTGCCTCGACAGCACGGGCGACCTTCTGCACGCGCAGCATGTACGACCCGAGATGGTCGGATGGCATGTCGATGAAGTTGCGGGCCTGCTGGCGCTTCGGAATGATCAGTGTGTGTCCCTGGCTCTGCGGGAACACATCCATGAAGGCGAGCGCGATATTGTCTTCGTAGACCCGGACACATGGCATCTCGCCACGCACGATTTTCGCGAAGATGTTGTTTGGATCGTAGTCTGCGTGAAGGGTCATTCTGATTTCCTGAAGGGCGTTCTCTCGTTGAGGTAGTCGAGATCGTGCTCGACGGCCAGACGCTCGCGTTCGAGATAATCGGCCACAGCATCACGCAGCCCGGGATGGGCGATCCAGTGCGCCGAATAGGTCATGACGGGGACATATCCACGCGCCAGCTTGTGCCCGCCCTGCGCGCCCGCCTCGACCACACGCAGGCCGTTCGCGATCGCATAGTCTATGGCCTGGTAGTAGCAGGTCTCGAAGTGCAGCATCGGCCGGTCGACCAGCGTGCCCCAGTAGCGGCCGTAAAGCGTGTCGGAACCGATCATGTTCATGGCGCCGGCAATCGCCTCGCCGTCCTCCATGGCAAAGACGAACAGCATGTCGCCCGCCATGCGCTCGCGTAGCAGCGAGAACGTTTCCCGCGTCAGATAGGGCGAGCCCCATTTCCGGCTGCCGGTATCCATGTAGAATTCGAAAAAGCGGTCGAGGTGCGCTTCCGTGATTGCGTCGCCGGTGAGGTGGAGGAATTCGAGCCCCTCCTGTGCCTTCGCGCGCTCCTTGCGCAGGTTCTTCCGCTTGGCGGACGACAAGTCCGCAAGGAAGGCGTCGAAACTCTCGTAGCCATTGTTCAGCCAGTGGAACTGCTGGTCGGTCCGTGCGAGCAGCCCGGCGCGGGTAAGCGCTTCGGACTCTTCGGGCTCGACAAAATTGATGTGGAGCGACGAAAGCCGGTTCCGGCGCGCCAGCTGGAGCGCAGCGTTGAGCAGTGTCGCCTCGATGTGTGCGCTGTCGGGGCCCGGAGCGGCCAGGCGCCGCCGGCCTGTCACAGGCGTGAACGGCACGGCACTCAGCAGTTTCGGATAATATGCGCCTCCCGCGCGTTCGAAAGCGTCGGCCCAGGAGTGGTCGAAGACGAATTCACCCCGCGAATGCGTCTTGGCATACAGGGGCATCGCGCCGCGGAGACGGCCAGCCGCGTCACGGACAAGGACATGATAGGGCATCCATCCTGTGTCGCGTGTTGCGGCACCGGAACTTTCGAGCGCTTCGAGAAATTCCCAGCTGAGGAACGGGTCCCGCCTTAGGCCCGGCGGATTGGCAACTGCGTTCCACTCGTCCGCGTCGACTTCCGCCAGAGCGGTGACAAGTTCGACCTGGAAAGCGGTGTCATCCATTCCGGCAATCTAGGACGAGAGGCGCCGTGAGACCAGTTCCGGAGAGAGATGTTCGAAAATGACAGCCGCACCGCAAGCGGCGGCGCGCGCCAGGTCGTCTTCCGTTCGGACCGTCCACACGACAACCGGCAGGCCCGAGCCTTCTGCCTTGCGGGTGGCGCGTTCGACGTCGGTGTGGTGAACCGACAGGTAGTCGATGCCATCCCGGATCGCGCGGTCCACGGTGCCATCGAACTCCGCTTCGCTGGAGTGCGAGACCGAGCGGACCAGCTGTCCGCGCATCACGCCGCCCGGCAGCGCACGCACGGCCTTCTCTGAGAAACTCATGGCGGCGGCAAAGCCCTTCCAGCGCGACAGCCGGTCGCCCACACGGCGGGCAAAGGCCTCGGGGTCGGTCTTGCCGTCGATCTTCAGCTCGGCCAGCAGAGGAAGCTGGTAGGGCCAGATGCGGAGCAGGTCGAGAAAGCTCGGCAAGGTCTCCCGCGATCCGGCCAGGGACAGGCGGCCGAGCTCTTTTGCGCTCAGCAGTTCAGCCAGGCCGGTGCGGCTGGTCATCCGGTCGAGCGTGTCGTCATGGAAAACGACCGGCGTACCGTCGCGCGCCGGCCGCAGGTCGAATTCGATCCCAAGTCCCTTCGATCGCGCTTGCCGGAACGCTTCGAGGGAATTCTCGGGCGGCCCGTCCGGCGACCAGAGGCCCCGATGGGCGTAGCGGAATTTGCGTGGATCGAAGTCGGTGGCCATGATCAGTCTGCAATCTCGATGATCGCGTCGACTTCGACGGCAACACCGAGCGGCAGGACGGGACAGGCCACGGCTGACCGGGCATGGCGGCCGGCATCGCCGAAGACCTCGACCATCAGGTCGGAGCAGCCATTGATGACCTGGGGAATATCCTTGAAGTCAGGGTGCGCGTTCACGAAGCCGCCGAGTTTCACGATGCGCTTCACGCGCGACAGGTCGCCAAGGGCCGACTTGCACTGCGCGATGATGTTGATGCCGCACTGGCGGGCCGCTTGTTGACCTGCCGAGAGCTCCATGTTGTCGCCGAGCCGTCCGAGCATGCGTCCGTCATGCGTCGCAGACACCTGGCCCGAAATAAACAGCAGGTTGCCGGTGATCACGTAAGGCACATAGGTCGCGACCGGCTTCATCGGTTCCGGAAGGGCAATGCCGAGGGCGTCGAGGCGGTCTTCAGGTGTGGGCATCTGCAACTCCGTTGATGGCTCTGCCGATCCCTTGCCCGAGTGCGGCAGGCTGGGCAAGGCTGTCCGTCCGCGTCACGACTTGTCCTTGTCCGCCATCCGTGCCGCGCGGCCGGTGATGACGGCATCCTTGCCGAACTTTGCCCGGGCCGCGTCCGAGGCGCGTTCGGCGCGGGCGCGCTTGGCGACCAGCGGGTCGAGCAGGTCCGATGCGTCGGCCCGGTAGTCTTCGAGCTCCGAGATGCCGACGCCGATCAGGCGATAGCGCGTCCGCCCGTCTGTCTCCTTCTCGAGCAGGGGACGGGCGGCGCGGAAGATGGCCTGTGCGATCTGGGTCGGTTCCGGCAGGGAGACCCTTCTTGTGAGGGGTTTGAAGTCCGCCGTTTTGAGTTTCAGCGTAATCACCGACCCGACGACGCCGATCGCCTTGGCCCGGTCTGCTGTCTTCACGCACAGCTTCCAGAGCTGGTCCTCAAGTGCTGCCGGTTCTGAAAGGTCGATGCGGAAGGTCGTTTCGGCCGAGACCGATTTTCGCTCTTCGTCCGTCCGGACGGGACGGCGGTCGATGCCGTGGGCGACCTGCTTCAGCCACATCCCGGTCTCACCGTAGCGACCAATCAGGGCCTTCAGTTCCGCCTGCTGAATGTCGCCCACGGTTTCGAAGCCATCCTGCGCCAGCCGCGCGGCGAATTTCGGTCCGACACCGTGCAGGAAACCGACCGGCCGAGGCGCGAGCAGCGCTTCCGCTTCCTCGGGTGCGATCACCGCAAATCCGCGCGGCTTGTCCAGCTCGCTGGCCGTCTTGGCGAGGAACTTGTTCGAGGAAAGCCCGATCGAGACAGTGATTTGCAGGTCCCGTTCTATTTCGGCGGCGAGCCGCGCCAGGGAGGCCGCGGGCAGGGACCTGTGGACATTTTCCGTGCCGGAGAGGTCCAGATAGGCCTCATCGATCGATACGGGTTGGACGAGCGGCGTGAGCGCTTCCATCTTGTCGCGCACAATCGCGGCGGCTTCACTGTATTTGTTACGGATCGGCTTCACCACCATGGCCTGCGGACACAGCTTCAGGGCCTGGAACATCGGCATGGCCGAGCGGACGCCGTACAGCCGCGCGATATAGCAGCACGTCAGCACCACGCCGCGTTCGCCGCCGCCGACAATGACGGGCTTGTCCTTCAGGTCCGGATTGTCGCGCTTCTCGATCGCGGCGAAGAAGGCGTCGCAATCGATATGAGCGACGCTGAGATCGCGAAGCGAAGGATGCACGACCACGCGCCCGCTGCCACAGGCCGGACAGGTCTGGCTGTCCGTGTCCGCAACATGGAAACAGTCTCGGCACAGCAGGGTCATGGCGCCAATGTTCTTGGCATGTTCCGGTGGTGACGGCAATCCGACAATTGATCGTAAATACCCGTTAAGACTTTCGCGTATAGCTGGGAATTGGTGGAGAGTACCCGTGCGAATCGTTGAAATCGTGAGGAAGAATGGCAGAGTCGAACGCCAGAAAGGTGCTGGTTGTTGAGGATAATGAACTCAACATGCGCCTCTTTTGCGACCTGCTGGAGGCTTACGGGTACCAGACATACCAGTGCCGGGACGGAGCCAAGGCCGTTGAGATCGCGCGGCGGGAGCTGCCCGATCTGATCATCATGGACATCCAGCTGCCGGAAGTCTCGGGTCTCGACATCACGCGCTGGCTCAAGGACGACGACAAAGTCGGCCATATTCCGGTCCTCGCGGTCACCGCTTTCGCGATGCGGGCAGACGAGCAGCGTGTGCGGGAAGCAGGCTGTGAAGGCTATCTGTCGAAACCCATACAGATCACCACCTTCATCAAGGCCGTGGAGGCGCTGATGCCGAAGGAGCCGGCATGAGCGCAAGGATCCTGGTCGTAGACGATATCGAAGCCAACCGCCGCGTCCTCAAGGCCAAGCTCGAAGTCCAGTATTACACCGTCCTGCAGGCCGCGAATGGCCCGCGGGCGCTCGAGATAGCCAAGAGCGAGCAGCCGGACATCATTCTCCTGGACGTGATGATGCCGGGCATGGACGGTTTCGAAGTCTGCCGTCGCCTGAAGGCCGACCCGGCAACCAGCTACATTCCCGTCGTCATGGTCACCGCGCTCAGCGATTCGGAAGACCGAGTACGGGGCCTGAATGTCGGGGCTGAAGACTTCCTGAGCAAGCCGGTGGACGATTTCGCCCTGATGTCGCGCGTCGGGGCGCTTCTGCGTTACAACGCAGTCGCTTCAGAGCTGCGCCAGCGCCAGGCGAGCGGACTTGGCGCGAACGCCATAGACGAGCTTGCCAAGGAAGAGGCCGACCGTCCTGCGCGTATTTTCATCGTGGACGACAATGCACGCGCGTCGAGCCGGCTCGCTGATGTCCTGCGTGACGCCGGGCACACGGCTGTGACCCTGACCGAGGCGGGCGGCATGGCGGACCTCTCGGGTCTGGGCGTCGATATCCTGATCCTCTCCGTGACCAGCAAGACGTTCGATGCGCTGAAGATCTGTGCGCACTTCAAGGTCAGCGCCGCAACCCGTGCGATTTCGATCCTGCTCATCTGTGATCCCGACGACCGTGAGCGTGCCGCAAAGGGACTGGAAATTGGTGCGAGCGACATCATCCTGTCGCCGGTCGACAAACAGGAGCTGCTGGCGCGGGTGCGTACGCAGGCGCGCCGGTCGCGCTACATCGAGATGCTGCGCCGCCGCGTCGACAAGGGCCTCGAACTTTCCGTCATCGACCAGCTGACCGGCCTCTACAACCGCCGCTACATGATGAGCCAGCTGCACCAGCTGATGCAGCGCTCGATCATGGGCGGCAAGCCGGTCTCGGTGATGATGGCTGACATCGATCACTTCAAGTCGGTCAACGACAGCTACGGCCATGACGCCGGCGACGAAGTGCTCCAGGAAGTCGCCAACCGTCTGCGTGAGAACGTGCGCCCGATGGACGTCGTTTGCCGACCGGGCGGCGAAGAGTTCCTGGTGATCATGCCGGATACCGAAGGTGACCTTGCCTGCGCGGCTGCGGAGCGGATCCGGCGGGCGGTCGCGGGCGAGCCGTTCCGTGTCAATGGCGGCGAACGGGATATCTCAATCACGCTGAGCGCGGGCGTCTCCACAATTTCCGGGCCCAATGACACCATTTCCGACCTGACCAAGCGCGCCGACACGGCCCTGTACCAGGCCAAGACGGCGGGCCGGAACCGCGTCGAGAGCGTCGCTGCCTGATTGACACTGTGCCCGGCTGTCCGCACTTGTGCCGGACAGCGCAGGGGTGAGGGTGTGACAGATCGGTTCTCGGCATTCCGGCACGCTGCCTACAGCCGCTATTTCGCATCCCGTTTCTGCACCTCGCTGGCGGCGCAGATCGTGTCCGTGGCCGTCGGCTGGCAGATTTACGACGAAACGCAGAACGCGGCCCTGCTGGGCTGGATCGGCCTTGTGCAGTTCCTGCCGGCGCTGGTGCTGGTGGTTGTGACGGGTGTCACAGCGGACCGGTTCGGCCGGCGTAACGTGATGGGGCTGGCCGTCTTTGTCGAAATGGGGTGCGCGCTCGCGGTCCTGGCGCTGGCGCTGAGCGGCAGGTTCGATCCGGTGTGGGTTCTGGCTGCCCTGACAGTCTTTGGCGTCGCGCGGGCATTCTACGCGCCGGCCTCTTCCAGCCTCGCTGTGAACCTGGTCCCGAAGGAGGATTTTGCCAATGCCGTAGGATGGGTGACGGCATCATGGCAGCTGGCATCGATTATCGGGCCGGTCCTTGGCGGCCTGCTTTACGGAATTGCTGCGCCGGTGGCCTATTCGACGGCGGTTGTCCTGTTTCTGACGGCCGGACTGATGATCTTCACCATCCCCAAACCGGCCCAGCGAAACACGAAGGAGCCGACGACGCTGTCGACGCTGCTCGGCGGCTTTTCCTATGTGTGGAAAGAGAAGGTCGTGCTCGGCGCGATTTCGCTGGACCTGTTTGCGGTGTTGCTGGGCGGGGCCGTGGCGCTACTGCCGGTCTACGCGCGGGACATCCTGGAGCTGGGGCCATCCGGGCTTGGATTGCTACGTGCAGCGCCCGGGATCGGGGCAGTGCTGATGATTGCGGTGATCACAGCGTTTCCGATCCGTGACCATGCAGGGATCATCCTGTTCGCCTGCGTCGCGCTGTTTGGCCTTGCGACAATGGTGTTCGGCGCATCGACACTGGCCTGGCTGTCGATCTTCGCGCTCGCCCTTGTGGGAGCGTTTGACATGGTGTCGGTCTACATCCGCGAGATCCTGCTGCAGCTGTGGACGCCGGATGAGGTCCGCGGGCGGGTCAGCGCGGTGAATTCGGTGTTCCTCGGGGCATCGAACGAGCTGGGCGAGGCGCGTGCGGGCTTCATGGCGCACTATCTGGGAGCGGTAGTGACCGTGGTGGCGGGTGGTGCCGCAGCCATCGGTGTGGCTGCGCTCTGGTCGGTCCTGTTTCCGGCGATCCGCCAGACACGGCACCTGCACCGGGACTGAACCATGAAAAAAAGCCCGTTCGGAGCACGAGCGGGCCTTCTGAAACTTCCTTGGAAACAGGATCTTACTTGATCTTGCCTTCCTTGAACTCGACATGCTTCTTGGCGATCGGGTCGTACTTCCGCTTGACCATCTTCTCGGTCATGTTGCGCGGGTTCTTCTTCGTCACGTAGAAGAAGCCGGTATCTTCCGTCGAATTAAGGCGGATCTTGATGGTGGCCGGTTTTGCCATGGCGCGGGCTCGCTTATGCTAGCGTCTGAAATCGGAAAGCGGCTTAATGACGGGGTGCGGGGCTGAAGTCAAGCGCCGGTTGCTGCAGTTTACAGCCGGTCGGTGAGATGGCCCTGCCGCGTCCAGCGCAGGAAAGGCGGGCCCTTGCGAGAGTCCGGCGTTGCGAGCCGCTCTGCAATCTCGCCCAGCATGAAACGGGTGACGCTGGGCAGGTCGAGATCGAGGGCATCATCAAACGTAACCCATTGTAAATCCGAGAGTTCTGCGCCGTCGACGGGCGGGCGTTCGTCGATCAGGGCGTCTTCGGCCTCGGCCATGAAGAAGCGCGCGTCGAAGCGGCGGGGGCGGTAGGGCGGGGTGATGGCCCGGCCGATGAAGGTGAGCGGGCTGAGGTGCGGTGCGGCGTCCAGTTCGTGGAAGCGGGCCCAGCCCTTCGGGGCGTTGGATGGCATTTCGGCCGGGCGGGCGACCAGGAGGCCTGTCTCCTCAAAGGTCTCGCGGATGGCCGTGAGGGCGAAAGCGCGGGGCTGGCGGCGGGCCTGGATGCGCAGCTTGTCCTCCACCTCGGGCCTCAGTTCACACCAGGATACGGCACGGCTGTCCCCCGGGTCGACGCGGCCGCCGGGGAAGACGTATTTGTCCGGCATGAAGACATGCCCGCCCGACCGCTTGCCCAGCAGCACGCGGGGCCGGGAGGCGTCCCGGCGCACGAGAATCAGCGTTGCGGCGTCTTTCGGGCGGGGGGACGGCTGGTTCTTGAGGATGACGTCGTCATCGCCCTCCTTGTCGAACGCGGAGGTGATCATGCCGGGTTTGCTGGCGTGATCCTGCGTGACCGACGTGTCGGTACCCGTGATCCTGGAGGCGGCTGCGGTGACGCGCTGGGTCATTTCCGGCTCCTCCTCTTATGCTTGGGCAGGGTCTTCTTGTTGAATTTGGGCTTGCCGCGGCGCGGAGGTCCACCCCTGCCGCGAGGTGAACGGCCCTCTGTGTCGAGCTTCTTCCGTGCCGCTGCGCGTCCCTTGGGAGCCGGTAACGGGTCGGAGAGCATCTCCAGCAGGAGGCCTCCCTGAAGGGGCGTTACCTCCTTCAACCGCACCCGCACCGTCTGTCCGAGCGCATAGGTCTTGCCGCTGCCGCGGGCGTAGATTTCCATCGCGGCTTCGTCGAGCACCCAGTAGTCGTCCGAGATGGAGGAGATGGGGACGAAGCCGTCGGCGCCGGATCCGGCGAGCGCCACGAACAGGCCGGAGGCGGTCACGCCCATGATGCGGCCTTCAAATTCGGCGCCGACCCGGTCCGCCAGGAAGATGGCGAGGTAGCGATCCGTCGCTTCGCGCTCCGCCGCCATGGAGCGGCGTTCCGTCATGGTGATGTGCTCGGCGATCTCTTCGAGGCGCGCGGCATTTTCGTCGCCAAGGCCATCGGGCCCGAGCATCAGGGCGCGGATCAGGGCGCGGTGCACGATCAGGTCGGCATAACGCCGGATGGGTGAGGTGAAGTGGGCGTATTTGGCGAGGTTGAGGCCAAAGTGGCCGAGGTTCTCTTCCGAATAGATGGCCTGTGCCTGCGAGCGCAGCACCATCTGCGTCACCATCTGGTCGTAGTCGCCGCCGCGGATATCCTCCAGCAGCTTGTTGAATTTATGCGTCTGCGGACGTTCTCCGATGTGCCATTTGATATCGATGGTCTGCAGGAACTCCGCAAAGGCGGCGATCTTCGCGTCGGTGGGCAAGTCGTGGATGCGGTAGACGAGCGGGCTTTTCTTCTCTTCCAGCGTTTCCGCCGCCGCGACGTTCGCCTGGATCATGAACTCCTCGATCAGGCGGTGCGCTTCCAGGCGTTCCTTGGCGATGATGCCCTGTATCTCGCCGCTCTCATCGAAGATGATACGGCGCTCGGGCAGGTCGAGGTCCAGCGGGCTGCGCTTGTCCCGCGCCTTGGCGAGGGCGGCATAGGCTCCCCAGAGCGGCTTCAGAACACTGTCCAGCAATTCGCCGGCCTTGCCGTCCGGCTTGCCGTCGATCGCGGCCTGAGCCTCCTCATAAGAAAGCTTGGCGGCTGACCGCATCATGCCGCGCAGGAAGCGATGCGTTCGCTTGGTGCCGGACTTGTCGAAGATCATTTCGACGGCCATGCAGCAACGATCTTCGCCCTCACGCAGGGAGCATTCATCGGCTGAAAGCTCGAAAGGGAGCATCGGCACGACGCGATCCGGGAAATAGGTGGAGTTGCCGCGCTTCAGGGCTTCCTTGTCGAGGGCGGAGCCTTCGGTGACATAGGCGGCGACATCCGCGATGGCGACAATGACGCGCCAGCCATCGTCCAGCTGCTCCGCCCAGACGGCGTCGTCATGGTCGCGGGCATCGTGGGGGTCGATGGTGATGAGAGGAATATTGGTAAGGTCCTCGCGTGGCGCGGCCGCGGGGACCGCGTCGCGTGCCTGTTCGAGGGCGGCTTCCGGAAATTCCGTCGGAATGTCGTGCGCGTGGATGGCCAGCAGGCTGGCGGAACGCGGATCGGTGATGTGCCCGATGATTTCGGTGACGATTCCGAGATTGGGCCCGTATTGGCGGCGCGCCACGGGCTTCGGCTCCGCGATGACGAGGTCGCCGTCCTGAGCGCCCTTGCGGTCCGCTTCCTGGATCAGGAATTCGCGCTTCTCCTTGCGGGAGGAAGGAACGACCTTGCCGCCGCGTGGGCCCTGCTCGTACAGGCCGACGATCCGGTCGGACAGGCGCTTTTCGAAGACCGTGATTGCGCGGGCCAGCCATTCGTCGTCATGCTCCGAAATCTTGCAGAGCGCGCGGTCGCCGATGCCGGGCGCTTTTGCCTTCGGCTTGCCGGAGGGGCCGGCATAGCGGATCTCCGGGCCGAAGAGGCCGCTGTCGCCGACGGACTTGCCGATCAGTTCGCCGTCATCGTCCAGATGGGTGAATTCGACAACGCCGGTAGGTGGGGGCCGGTCAGCCTGTGCCCAGGCGCGCTTGCCGGTGCGCTCCAGCACGCCTTCCTCCTCCAGCTCCTTCAGGATCTGGCGCAGCGTGTTGCGCTCCTTGCCTTTCACGCGGAGGCCGCGGGCGATCTCCTGCTTGGTCGTGGCGTTGGGGTTGTCCCGGAGATAGTCGAGGACGGTCTGTCTGTCTGGAAAGCTCATGGGGCCCATATAGGGCGATTTGCGCGGGATTGCGCGCGGGATTTGCCGTCAGACCTAAAGGCCGCGGCCGATAGCCGGGAGTGGACTGGCCTGGGAGTCTGACGCGCCGGCGGGGGAAGGGCCCGTGGTCAGGATGCCGATGCCAACGACCACCAGCAGAAGCCCGACGATCTGGCGGGCGCCATAGCTTTCGGACAGCAGCCAGTAGGCCGCGAGCGAAGAGAACAGGATTTCCGCCGCAATGATGATCACCACCGTCGTGCCGAATTCTGCAGATTTGAGGGCCTGGATCTCGATGAAAATGCCGACAAGGGCGAGGAGCGCGACGGTTCCGATCGAAATGACGAGTGGGAGGTCGTGCGAATACTTCATCACCAGATTGGCGAGCATGAAGAAAAAGCCGGCGCTGAAGGCGAGGGCCACGCCGTTGGCGGTGATCATGGAGGTCTCCGTGCATTCTGCATGGGTCAGTGTGCACGGGGCGCCGACGCGGCGCATACCCAGAATTAGGGATGCGGATTGAAACAGGTCTCTGATTTCAGGGCTATTTCTTCTTCGCGGTGGCTTTCTTCTTTGCCGGAGCCTTCTTCTTCCCGCCACCTTTCTCCGCTTTCGCATTGATCAGCTCGATGGCCTGTTCGAGCGTCACGGTGTCCGGCGTCATGTCCTTGGGCAGGGTGGCGTTGGTCTTGCCGTGTTTCACGTAGGGGCCGTACCGGCCGTCGAAGACTTCGATGGGGCCGCCGTCCGGGTGGTCGCCGAGGGTCTTGAGGGCGGAGGCTGCGCCGCGCGCGGCGCCGCGGGCCTTCTTGTCGGCGATCAGGGCGACGGCACGGTTGAGGCCAATGTTGAAGACGTCGGACGGATCCTTGAGGTTCGCATAGGTCTTGCCATGCTGAACGTAAGGCCCGAAGCGGCCGAAATTGGCGTAAATCATCTCGCCATCTTCCGGGTGCGGACCAACTTCACGCGGCAGGGAGAGGAGTTCCACGGCGCGGTCCAGCGTCATCGTCTCGGGCGTGTCGTTCTTGGTGAGAGAGGCGCGCTTCGGCTTCTCGCCCGCCGCCATTTCGACATAAGGCCCGAACCGGCCGGATTTCAGCCAGACCGTCTCGCCGGTATCCGGGTGGACGCCGAGTTCGTTGCCGTCCGGGTTGATGAAGCCGGCTTCACCGCCCTCGGTCGAGAACTGGCGGGTGTACTTGCACTCCGGATGGCGCGAGCAGCCGACGAAGGCGCCGTACTTGCCGAGCTTCATGGAGAGTTCGCCTTCCTTGCAGACGGGGCAGAGGCGCGGATTTTCGATCGGGTTGCCGTCGGCATCGTGGTCCGGGAAAACGTGTGCGGCGAGGGCTTCGTTCAGGGCATCGAGCACCTGGGAGACGCGCAGATCCTTGGTCTGGTCGATATCGGCCACGAATTGCTTCCAGAACTCGTGCAGGAAGGCTTTCCAGTCGAGCTTGCCGTCGGAGATGATGTCGAGCTTTTCCTCAAGGTCTGCGGTGAAGTCGTATTCGACATAACGCTGGAAGAAATTCTCGAGGAAGGCTGTGACGAGACGGCCCTTGTCTTCCGGGATCAGCTGCTTCTTGTCGAGGCGGACATAGCCGCGATCCTCGAGGGTCGAGAGGGTCGAGGCATAGGTCGACGGGCGGCCGATGCCGAGTTCCTCAAGGCGCTTGACGAGGGAGGCTTCAGTGAAGCGCGGCGGCGGCGTGGTAAAATGCTGGTTCGCGTCGGCCTTCAGCAGGTCCGCATGCTGGCCCTCGGACATTTTCGGCAGCCGGCCTTCGGCATCGTCCTCGTCGTCGCCGGCGTCATGGCCTTCCGTGTAGAGCTTGATGAAGCCGTCAAACACGACAACCTGGCCGGTGGCGCGCAGCACGGCACGCTTGTCCTTGGAGGTCAGGTCTATGGTCGTCCGTTCAAAGACGGCTGCTTCCATCTGCGAGGCAACGGCGCGGCGCCAGACGAGGGTGTAGAGCTTTCGCAGGTCGTCATCGCCATTGTATTGCTCCGGGCGCAGATGGAAGTCTGTCGGGCGGATGGCTTCGTGCGCTTCCTGGGCGTTCTTGGCCTTGGACGAATAGCGCCGCGTCTTCTCGGGCAGATAGCGGGCGCCGTAGTTGGACTGGATCATGTCGCGCGCGGCGACGTAGGCCTCTTCGGCCATGTTGACGCCGTCCGTCCGCATGTAGGTGATGCGGCCTTCCTCATACAGCTTCTGGGCAGCCTGCATGGTGCGCTTGGCGGTGAAGCCGAGCTTGCGGGAGGCTTCCTGCTGCAGCGTGGAGGTGATGAAGGGCGGGGCGGGGTTGCGCTTGACGGGCTTTGCCTCGACGGAGGTGACCGAATAGCCGCCGACGCGCACAGCCTCGAGCGCCTTGTCTGCATCGCCCTGATTGCCGAGGGTGAATTTCTTCAGCGTCTCACCGTCGAGCGCGTGCAGGCGCGCCTGGAAGTCGGAGCCGTCGGGCGCGCGCAGGTCGGCCTCCACGCTCCAGTATTCCTGCGGCTTGAACATCTCGATCTCGTTCTCGCGGTCGCAGACGATGCGGAGCGCGACCGACTGGACGCGGCCGGCCGAACGGGAGCCCGGCAGCTTGCGCCAGAGAACGGGCGACAGGTTGAAGCCGACGAGGTAGTCCAGCGCCCGGCGGGCGAGATAGGCATCGACCAGCTCCGCATCGATGTCGCGCGGATGCTCCATTGCGGTGGTGACGGCGTTCTTCGTGATGGCGTTGAAGACGACACGCTCGACGGCGGTGTCCTTCTTCAGCGCGCGGCGCTTCTTCAGGGCCTCGATCAGGTGCCAGGAAATGGCCTCGCCTTCGCGGTCCGGGTCGGTCGCGAGGATGAGGGTGTCGGCGTCCTTGAGGGCGTTCGCGATGTCGGAGATCCGCTTGGCGGACTTCGAATCGGCCTCCCAGACCATGGCAAAATCATTGTCGGGATCGACCGAGCCGTTCTTCGAGGGCAGGTCGCGGATATGGCCATAGGAGGCGAGGACCTTGTAGTCCTTGCCGAGGTATTTGTTGATGGTCTTGGCCTTGGCTGGCGACTCGACAACGACAAGTTTCATGCAGGGTACCTCTTCAAGGGCGCGAGTGATGGCCGCGAGGCAGAGGCCATGTCAAGGCTGGATAGACGTCAGCCATCCTCGCGATAGGCGATATAGGCGAGCGTGCAGAACAGCACGAACAGGGGCGGACTCCATGCTGCCACGACAGGTGGCGCCGCTCCGGTCGCCCCGAGGCTCGAGGAAAACTGCGTGAAGAAATACAGCCCGATGGCGGCCAGCGTGCCGATGGCAAGCAGCTGGGATGTGCCGCCCATGCGCTGAAGGCGCAGGCAGACCACGGCCCCGATCAGGGCCATGGCGACGAACAGGGCGGGCATGGCCATCAACTGGTGCCAGCGCATCCGGTAGCGCGACACATCGAGGCCCGCAGCGCGGGTCTGCTTGATGAATTCGGGCAGCTTCCAGAAGCCGATCGTGTTGGGCGAGGCGAACCGGTCGAGCAGCGTGGATGCGTCAAGACTGGACGGGATCGTCAGCGCAGGCTTGCGGTCCGGCGGCTGGTTGGGGACGTTCTCGACCACGTTTTCCAGCTGCCAGAAGCCATCGCGCAGCGTGGCGCGGTCCGCGTCAATCCGGCGGCTGAAGGCAAAGTCGCTGGTCGGCTGGCTGCCGGAATAAAGGCGCTCCTCCTCGATCATTTTGACGTCGCGGAGGACGACGCCGCCCTGTTCGACATGTTTCGCATGGATGACGATCTGGCTCGTATCGTCGCCCTGGCGCAGCCAGATGCCGGTGTTGGACACGGCCATGGCCTGGCGGTTGTGGTCGAGCAGGCCGGCGCGTGTGACCTCGAAGCTCTCGGACAGGCGCGCCGCGAAGGGATTGAGCAGCGTGGTCGCGAACAGGCCGATGATGAAGCCGAGCGCCATGACGGGCGCAAGGAAACGCCAGGCCGAAATGCCGCTGGCGCGGATGATCGACAGTTCAGAGCGCCGGTTGAGCCGGGTAAAGGCCATCATCGAGGCGATCAGGAGCGCGAATGGCAGCGTCTGCTCCATGATCTGCGGCAGTTTCATCAGCGACAGGCGGAGCGCGCCCAACAGGCTGAGGTTCACGTCGCCGCCCACTGTGCGCAGCTGCTCGACGACATCGATCATCAGGATGGCGACGAGCAGGATACCGAGTACAAGCACGAGTCCGGCGAGGCATTCGCGCAGGATGTAGAGCTGGATACGCGACACGAACGGCATCAGGCGCTCACCCCGCGGGGGCCGTGAAAGATATCCAGTGCGGGCCGCTCGATGCTGCCAAGGTGCCGGCCGCGGCCGAAATAGATGTAGCTGAGCACGACGGTCACACAGATGGGCAGGAGCCAGAGCAGGATATTCAGGGTGGGGTTGTCGGCAGCAGTAGACTGGAAGACGAGCTGCAGGATCAGCACGGTAATCGCCGCCGCGGACGCGTAGGCGATGCGCTTGGCGTAACCCTTGCGGCTGAAATCACCACCAAGGACGGCCACGACCGCGATCAGCGCCATGACGATGTTCAGGAGGGGCGCCGTCAGGCGCGTGTGCGCCTCTGCCAGCAAGGCGTCGGCATCCTTCAGTTCGAAATAGTTGGTGCGGTCGACGAAGAAGAGTTCGTAGAGATATTTGTCCGACGCCTTCAGCGCGAGTTCTGAATCTTCCTTCATGTACTCGCTGAGATCGAAGGGGTACTGCTCGAATTCGAGGATAGACAGCTGCTGGTTGTCGTCCAGCTGCATGCTGATGGCATTGCGGAGCAGGAGGGTGGGCTTGCCTTCCACCTGAACCAGGGCGGCGCTGCGGGCGAGGATATCCGTGGGGTGCGCCTCGTCCGTCATGTCGGAGATGAGCACGCCGCGAAGCTCACCGCCCACCTGTTCGCGGGCATAGAAGGTGAGGCGGTCGCCATTGGTGGTGAACTGTCCAGGCCGGATCAGCGCCGCGGCGAGATCCGCCCGGGCTTCGGCGACGGTCTCGCGCATGGCCCGCTGAGCCATGGGCTGGACCCACAGATTCACGGCCAGGTGACCAATCACGCACAGGGCCGCGAGCCGCATGATGGGTGAGGCAATCTGCCAGCGGGTCATGCCGGCCGCCTGTGCCACGACGATCTCGCTGTCCTTGTGAATGCGGTTCAGCGACCAGACGGCGGCCACGAACAGGGCGAGCGGCGTGAGCAGGGCGATGACCTGCGGCGCGCCCAGCAGCACGATCCAGAAATAGGTTAGAGCGGACTGCCGGTTCTCGAGAATCAGGTCGGTCCGCGACAGGCCCTGTGCGAGCAAGGCAAGCATCGCCAGCCCCCCGACAATAATCAGGACGGCGCGCAGGACTTCATAGAACAGGTACGACTGTACTTTTGTCATCGCGTCGCATTCGCCGGGCAGTGTGGCAGAAACTGGCAGTTGGCTGTCATTTTTTCCCTAGCTAACGAGTTGCGCTGGGCGCGTCGATGCTTAGTTTCCGTGCCAAACGGAGAATCCTCACATGAAAATTACCTTCGCCGACTCCGCAAAAGCGGACATTGTAGCCTTCATAGTAGATGAAGACGGCGGGCTGCCCGAGGCGGCCAAGGCCCTGGACAAGGAAACGGACGGTCTTTTGTCCGAAGCCCTGTCGGGCGGCCGCTTCACCGGCAAGAAGGACCAGCAGGCCCTGGTCGTGCTGCCGAAAGGCGCCGATTTCCGCCGCGCAGTGCTGATTGGCGGCGGCAAGCCGAAGAAGCGCGATGCCCGCGTTCTGGAGGGTCTGGGGGCCAATCTTGTGAAGTCAAATGCGGCCAGCGGGTTCAAGACGCTGGCGATTCATGCCGATTCTGCAGAAGATGCGGCGCGTATTGCGGTCGGCGCGAAGCTCGCCGCCTATCGGTTCGACGACTATTTCACCAAGCTGAAACCAGACCAGAAGCCCAGCCTGACGGGTGTTTCACTGGTCGTGGAAGACGTGAAGGCGGCCAAGGCAGCGTTTGCGCCCCTCAGCGCGGGGGCCGAGGGCACGATCCTCGCCCGCAATCTCGTCAACATGCCGCCGAATGACCTCTATCCGGAAAGCTTTGCTGCGAAGATCAAGGAGCTTGAGGACCTCGGCGTCGAGGTCGAGGTGCTGGGCGAGAAGCAGATGGCGAAGCTCGGCATGCATGCGCTGCTGGGTGTTGGCCAGGGCTCTGCGCGTGACAGCCAGCTTGGCATCATGAAGTGGAACGGCGGCAAGGACGGCGAGGACCCGGTGATTCTTGTCGGCAAGGGCGTCTGCTTCGATACCGGTGGCATTTCGCTGAAGCCCGGCCCGCTGATGGAGGAAATGCGCGGCGACATGGGTGGCGCAGCCGCCGTGACCGGTACGATCCGGGCGCTCGCCGAGCGCAAAGCAAAGGTCAACGTGGTCGGCCTGATCGGCCTCGTCGAGAACATGCCGGACGGCGCGGCGCAGCGTCCGGGCGATATCGTGAAGTCCGCCTCCGGCCAGACGATCGAGATCCAGAACACCGACGCAGAGGGGCGCCTCGTCCTGTGCGACGTGCTCTGGTATGCGCAGGAGCACTTCAAGCCGAAGGCGATTGTCGACCTTGCGACGCTGACGGGCGCCATCGTGATTTCACTCGGCCACCACCATGCGGGCATGTTCACGGAGAGCGATGATCTTGCCGAGGAGCTGACCAAGGCCGGATTCACCGAAGGCGAACGCGTCTGGCGCCTGCCGCTCGGGCCGGAATATGACTCGCTGCTGAAGTCGAAATTTGCCGACATGCGCAATATCGGCGGGCGGGCAGCCGGATCGATCACGGCGGCGCAGTTCCTCAAGCGCTTCGTCAAGGACGGCGTGAAGTGGGCGCACCTCGACATTGCGGGCGTTGCCTGGGTGGAGGGCGAGAAGGTTGCGCTGGATGTCAGCTGGGCCTCCGGCTTCGGCCCGCGCCTTCTGGACCGCTGGATCGCGGACAATTACGAGGGATAAGACTTGAGCGAGGCGCCGCAGCCGGAATGGTGGTTCTACCACCTCTCCCGCACCACGCTGGAACAGGCGGCGGCGCCCCTCATGGCCAAGTGCCTGGAGGCGGGCTGGCGTGTGCTGGCCGTCAGCCCCAGCGCCGAGCGGCGGGCGGCTTTGGACGCCGCGTTGTGGACGTTTGACGACAGCTCCTTCCTGCCGCACGGGCAGGCCGAGGCGCCGGGCCTCGATCCGAAGCGGCAGCCGGTGCTGATCTCCGGCAAGCCTGACAATGCCAATGGCGCGGCAGCCCTGTTCCTGATGGATGGCGTGAAGGTGCCGGTCGATGCGCCATACACGCGTTGCATGATGATGTTCGACGATGGCGACGCCGGCGCACGCACTGCTGCGCGGGAGGCGTTCAAGGCCGCAAAGGATGCGGGTCTTGTGACGCGCTACTTCCAGCAGACCGGGCGGGGCGGCTGGAAGGAAGCGGGCGCCTAGGCCTTCTTCACGAATTCGGACTTCAGGCCCATCTGGCCGATGCCGTCGATCCGGCAGTCGATGTCGTGGTCACCGTCGACGAGGCGGATGTTCTTCACCTTGGTGCCACGTTTGACGACCTGGGAGCTGCCCTTGATCTTGAGGTCCTTGATGACGACCACGGTGTCGCCGTCGGCCAGCGGGTTGCCATTGGAATCCCTGACGACGGTGTCGTCTGACGTGTCGGTCTCGGACTCGGACCATTCATGGGCGCATTCGGGGCAGACCAGCATGCTGCCGTCTTCGTAGGTGTAGGTCGAACCGCATTTCGGGCAGGGTGGCAGGGTGGTCATGACAGGTCCTCAGCCGTCTTTCCGGCCTGCGCGGCGTATCGGGCCGGCGCCCGGGAGACAAGCCCGCAAGTGAGGTTTACCGGCGGGCGCGGGCGACGCCGAGAAGCTGAATGACCAGGCCAAGCACGGCCATCACACCGAAGCTGGCCGCAATTTCCGGTGCGTGGGGGTCGAGTGCGCCCGTCCAGATATAGTCGATCGCGAACCATGCTCCGACGAGCGCGGCGAACAGGACGACAAGTTTCAGAAATCCGGTCATGAGACCCTCCTTGACGATGTTGTGAACATACGCTCACTTGAGCGGAAAAGTCAAGGACTGAAACTTCCTGGCGCAGGCTGGCGCCGGATGGTTGCCCCCGCGCGCAACGGCAGCTATAGGCCGCCGCACATCCCCCAGACAGGAATTCCACAATGGCCGTGCAGCGTACTTTCTCCATCATCAAGCCCGACGCCACCGAGCGTAACCTGACCGGCGCGATCAACGCCGTGATCGAAAAGGCCGGGCTGCGCATCATCGGCCAGCGCCGCATCCGCATGACCGACGAACAGGCAAAGCGCTTCTATGCCGTGCATGCCGCGCGCCCGTTCTATGGCGAGCTGGTTGAGTTCATGACCTCGGGCCCGGTCGTGGTGCAGGTTCTGGAAGGCGACAACGCCGTCGCGAAATACCGCGAAGTGATGGGCGCGACCAATCCGGCCGATGCCGCCGACGGCACGATCCGCAAGCTGTTTGCAAAATCGATCGGCGAGAACTCTGTGCACGGCTCTGACTCGGATGAGAATGCCGCCATCGAAATCGCCCAGTTCTTCTCGGCGGCCGACATCGTCGGCTGAGCGCAGGCAGAATGATTTGAAAGGCCCGCCGGATTGTTCCGGCGGGCTTTTTATTTGCCGGAGCGAATTGCCTCACAGGCCATGGCGAGGGCGCGGGGGTAGAGCTTGTGCTCCTCGACGAGGACGCGGGCTGCCAGCGTGTCCTCGGTATCGCCGGGCAGGATCGGGACGCGGGCCTGCGCGATCACCTCGCCTTCGTCCACGCCGGCCGATACCCAGTGCACAGAGCAGCCGCCCTCGGCATCGCCCGACTCAATTGCGCGCTGGTGCGTGTGCAGGCCGCGATACTTTGGCAGCAGGGAAGGATGGATGTTGACCAGCCGGCCTTCCCATTTGCCGACAAACCAGGGCGTCAGGACGCGCATGAAGCCGGCGAGTGCAATGATTTCGGTGCCCGCCTTTTCCAGCTCCGCATCGAGCTGGCGTTCAAAGGCTTCGCGGTCCTTGCCGTACAACCGATGATCGATGGCTGCGGTCGGAATGCGGGCGGCGGCGGCGGTTTCAAGGCCTTTTGCGTCGGGCCTGTTCGATGCAACGAGAACCGGCTTTGCCGGATAGGCCGGGTCTTCCGCCGCATGCAGCAGGGCTTCCATGTTGGAGCCGCGCCCGGAAATCAGGATGGCGAGGTTCAGCCGCCTCATGCAGGATCGAGGCGTCCGATCACCACCGGGCTTTCCCCGGCAACATGAAGTTCGGCACAGACACGGTCGGCGTCTCCGGCCGCGACGCAGAAGACGAGGCCGACACCCATATTGAAGGTGCGGTGCATCTCATCCTCGGTCACGTTGCCGGCATCCTGCAGCCACTGAAACACCGGCGGAGGTGTCCACGAGGCGCGGTTGATCACGGGCACCAGATGGTCCGGGCACATACGGGGTGTATTTTCCGTCAGGCCGCCACCGGTAATGTGGGCGAGGCCCTTGACCAGTCCGCCGCGGATCTGAGGCAGCGCGATCTGCGCGTACAGGCGCGTCGGGGTCAGCAGGGCTTCACCAAGCGTCTGGTTGGAGAACGGGGAGGCGGCGTCATAGGAGAGGCCTTCGCGTTCGACGATCCGGCGGATGAGCGAATAGCCGTTCGAATGCGGGCCGGATGAGGGAATGCCGATCAGGACGTCTCCGGCTGTCATGTCGCCCATGCGCGGCAGCACCTTGTCGCGGTCCACGGCGCCGACGACGAAACCGGCAAGGTCATAGTGGCCGGGCGGATACATTCCCGGCATCTCAGCCGTCTCGCCGCCGACCAGCGCACAGCCGGACTGGCGACAACCTTCTGCAATGCCGGAGATGACCGCTTCGGTGATCCCGGACTCGAGCTTGCCCGTGGCAAAATAGTCCAGGAAAAACAGGGGTTCGGCGCCTTGCGCGAGCACGTCGTTAGCGCACATCGCGACGAGGTCTATGCCGACGGTACTGTGGATGCCGGTCTCGAACGCCAGCATCAGCTTGGTGCCGACGCCGTCGGTTCCGGAGACAAGGATCGGGTCCGTGTAACCTGCGGCCTTTGCGTCAAACAGGGCGCCGAAGCCGCCGAGGCCGCCCATCACGCCGGCCCGCCGGGTCGCCTTTGCCATGGGGCCGATTGCGTCGACCAGCCGCTCCCCTGCCTCAATATCGACACCGGCATCGCGATAAGAGAGGGATGTTCTGGACGGGTCAGTCATGACGTCTCGCGCGTTAGCATGGGGATTTCGACTCGGCCAGTGCCGCCGTGCGGTTCCAGCCCGGGGCCGGACTTGCTACAAGGTCGCCAACCGAGGAGGTTCCTGACCATGATTCGTATGCTTCTCGCCTCATGTATTGCGGTGGTGTCGCTGGGGTTCAGCGCGGCTGCCGACACGCGGGATGTATACACAATCCCCAATCTCAACGTGGATGAAACGGCGGCGACGGTGATCGAAGCGCGCGAGATGGCGATGGCAGATGCCCGCCTTGCAGGGGCGCGCCTGCTGATCGACAAGATCACGCTGGCGGAAGACCGGGCCGCCGCGGGCGGCATTCCGATCGACGCGGCCCTGGCCGAGCGCTTTTCGGCGGCTGTCGACGTGCAGGAGGAAACCGCCGGTGCCGGACGCTACAAGGGCGTCCTGCAGGTCGTTTACAATCCGCGCATGGTGCGTGCGCACCTGCAGTCGCTCGGCGTGCCCTTCATCGACACGCAGGCACCGATGGCGCTGATGGTGCCGCTGGCGTCGAACACGGATCTTGAAGATGCCTGGCGCCTCGCGCTGGGCGACCGCAATTCCGGTGCGCTGGCCCCCTATGTGACAGCGAACAGCCCCGGCTATTCCAGCTTCAGCGACTGGAGCCAGCTGTCGCCGGAAGCAACCAGCCTCGGCGCAAAGCGGGGCGTTCTGGCCGAGCTGCTGGGCCGTGATGGTGCCTGGCGCGTGCAGGTGTCGGTCGTGACGGCGGCAGGGACCGAGTCGATCGGCGCGACGCCGCCGATGCCGACGCTGGACGATGCGGCGGTCGCCATGTCCCGGCTGATGGGTGAGAACTGGAAGCAGGCGTCTGTCGTGCGGGGCGGGCCGCGAACCCTGGCGACGGCAACCGCTCGATATACCTCGCTGGCCGAGTGGAACACGCTGCGCGGTGCGCTGGCACGCTCGCCGCTGGTGTCGGATTTCCGGACCACCGCGGTTGCGCGGGACGGGGCGCTCGTCAGCTTCGCCTTCGTTGGCGACACACAGCGCCTGCAGGGCGATCTCCTGCAGCGCGGCGTGGCGCTCAGTGATGAACCGGACGCCGGGTGGGTGCTGCGCTCGGCCGTCTCTGCGTCAGGACCTCAGTGAGCAAGCGACCAACCGTTCCTTCGGGACAGCCTGACCAGATGAGCCTTGCCTTTCCGGAGGCGGCGCGGGGGTTTGGGCAACTGGTCATCACACCGTCGAACCAGGGTGCGGTCAGCATCGTTCGCCAGCCTGACAAGTGGCCGACGCCGGTCCTGTGCCTGATCGGACCCCTGCGCAGCGGACGGACGGCGATCCTCGCCGCCTGGGCTGCGGAGCAGGGCGGGACATACCTTCATGCACGGGATCTGAAGTCCGTGAAGCCGGCTGCGATGGCGGCCCTCGCCGGCGGGCGCGTTACAGTCGACGATGCGGATGAGACGGCCAGCGATGAGCGGCTGCTGACCCTGATCAACCAGGTTGCCGAGGCCGGCGGCCGGTTGCTGCTGGCGGCTGAGACCAGCCCGTCGCAATGGGCAACGCATTCCGCCGACCTCAAATCCCGGCTGAACTCGATGCCGATTGCGGAAATCCAGCCTCCCGATGAGGACATGCTCGTTGGCCGGCTGGAGGCTGCCGCCGCACGCCACTTCATGAAGCTGGGAGATGATATCATTGCCTATCTGGCGCCACGGCTCGACCTGTCCTACGACGCCATCGAGCGCTTTGCAGAGAAACTGAGCCATGGTGTCACCTCGACCGGGCGGGCACCTTCAGTTCCACTGGCAAAGGAAGTATTGGAGGCGATGGGGCTGGCGGTATCGGACCAGCCGCCTCTAGAGTAGGGCCGGGCAAGCGAGGCGAGGGTTCACATGCCGGACGGTGCGGGCAAAACCGCAAAGCAGATGATGCATTCACCCGAGCGATTCCTGAACCGGGAGCTGTCGTGGCTGGATTTCAATCGCCGTGTCCTGGAAGAGGCGTCGAATCCGAGCCATCCGCTCCTTGAGCGGCTGCGCTTCCTTTCGATATCGGCCAGCAACCTCGATGAATTCGAGATGGTCCGCTATGCCGGCCTGCGGGAGCAGGTGCGCGCGGGCGTGACCCGCCGCAGCCAGGAAGGCCTGACGCCCGGCGAGCAGATAGCCCTGATCGAGGAGGCGTCCCTCGGCCTTATCGCCAGCCAGCAGGCGCGCTGGCGGCAGCTGAAGGAAGAACTGGAAACGCAGAACATCTTCGTGCTGTCCGGTTCCGACCTGAACAAGCGTGACAAGGCGGACCTCGACGAGTTCTTCCGGAACCATATCTTTCCGGTGCTGACGCCGCTTGCTGTGGACCCGGCGCATCCGTTCCCGTTCATTCCGAACCTCGGCTTTTCGGTGGCGCTGGACCTCGTGTCCGTGAATGGCGACGAGGGGCATATCGGCATCGTTCCGCTGCCGGCCTTTGTGCGCCGGTTCATCCGGCTGCCGCGAAACGCAAAAGGCGCGCTTCGTTTCATACCGCTGGAAGATGTCATCGGACTGTTCGTGCGCGACCTGTTCCCCGGCTTCAAGGAGCGCGAGCGTTGCCTGTTCCGGATCGTGCGGGACAGCGATATCGAGATTGAGGAAGAGGCCGAGGACCTGATCCGGGAGTTCGAAGTGCTGCTGAAGCAGCGCCGTCGGGGCCGGATTGTCCGCCTGCGGATGCAATCGAGCGCCCCGAAGCACCTGCGCGATTTCATCATCCGCGAGATCGGCACCGAGGAAGCCGACGTCGTGCTGTATGACGGCATTCTCGGCATGGCGCAGCTTTCGGAACTGATCGTCGACGACCGGCTGGACCTGCAATTCCCGCCCTATGAGCCGCGCTACCCGGAACGCATCCGGGAGATGGGAGGCGATTGCATCGCGGCGATCCGGGAGAAGGATATTCTGGTCCATCACCCGTTCGAGAGCTTCGACGTGGTCGTGCAGTTCATTCGCCAGGCGGCCGCTGACCCGCAGGTCGTTGCGATCAAGCAGACGCTGTACCGGACGACGAACAACTCTCCGATCGTTGCTGCACTGATCGAGGCAGCGGAGGCCGGCAAGAACGTAACCGCGCTGGTGGAGATCAAGGCCCGCTTCGACGAGGAAGCGAACCTCAGGCTGGCGCGGGACCTGGAGCGCGCGGGCGCCCAGGTTGTCTATGGCTTCATCGAGTACAAGACGCACGCCAAGGTCTCGCTCGTCGTGCGCCGGGAAGGCAACGAACTGCGATCCTACACGCATTTCGGGACGGGCAATTATCACCCCGTGAATGCCAAGATCTATACAGACCTGTCGCTGTTCACGGCGGATCCTGCGCTGGGGAGGGATGCCAACCGGCTGTTCAACTTCGTCACGGCCTATCGCGAACCGCCCTCGGTCGGGCCGGAACTCGAAAAGATCGCAATGTCGCCGCTGACGCTGAAATCCAAATTGCTGTCGATGATCCAGGCGGAAGCCGATGCCGCGAAGAAGGGAAAGCCCAGCGGCATCTGGGCGAAGATGAACTCACTCGTCGATGGCGACGTGATCGATGCCCTGTACCGGGCGAGCCAGGCTGGCGTGCCGATCGCGCTGGTCGTGCGCGGCATCTGCTGCCTGCGCCCCGGCCTGCCGGGCCTGTCCGAGAACATCACCGTGAAGAGTATCGTCGGGCGCTTCCTCGAACATGCGCGGATCCTCTGCCTTGCCAATGGAGAACCACTGCCTTCACCCAATGCGAAAGTGTTCATTTCGTCGGCCGACTGGATGCCGCGAAACCTGGACCGCCGCGTCGAAGCGCTTGTCCCGATCGAGAACCCGACGGTGCACCGGCAGGTGATGAATCAGATCATGGTGGCCAATCTGAACGACGAGCAGCAGTCCTGGTTGATGCACGACGACGGCACGTATGAGCGCATGATCAAGGACGGCTCGACCTCCGGTTTCTCGGCGCACCGCTACTTCATGGACAATCCCAGCCTGTCGGGCCGCGGGCGCGCGCTGGAAATCAGCCTGCCGCCGCGCCTGTCGCCAAAAGGGTCGTAGACGGATGAGCTTCCCGAATTCCCAGCGGGCCGCCATCATCGATATCGGCTCGAACTCCGTGCGCCTTGTCATATTCGACGTGCTGGGCGCCTCGATCCTTCCGACCTTCAACGAGAAGGTCATGGCGGGGCTCGGTGAGGGGCTGATGAAGACGGGGAAGCTGTCGGAGGCGGGGCGGGCGTCCGCGCTTGCGGCGCTTCGGCGGTATCGGGCAATCTTGAAGGCGCTGAACCTCCGCCACTTCACGGCGGTGGCAACGGCTGCCGTGCGGGCGGCCGCAGACGGCAGCGATTTCATCCGGCAGGCCAACCGAATTCTTGGCCGTCCTGTGTCGGTGCTATCCGGTGAGGACGAGGCGCGCCTGTCTGCGCTCGGTGTGGAAGCCGGGTTCCACGATCCTGTCGGCGTGATCGGAGACCTGGGCGGGTCCAGCCTTGAGTTCAAGTCGGTCGGAAAGGGAGAAAGTATCGGCGAGAGCCTCATGCTCGGTCCCTTGTCGCTCAGCGACGTGCCGGACAATGCGAAAGACCTGCGCAAGGCGATCCGGGCGCAACTCAAGAAGTCGGCCGTGCTGCCGGGCGCGACCGGACGTTTTTTTGCGGTCGGCGGCGCCTGGCGGACCTTTGCCAAGCTGAACATGGATATCGAAAACTACGCCCTTCAGGTGCTGCAGGGTTACCAGCTGACGGCCGGACAAGTCGCCCGGACCGCCAAGCTATGCATCGATGCGCTGAGCAACTCGTCTGCCCGTGCGCGCCTCGAGGCGATCGACAAGCGCCGGGCGAAGCACCTGCCCGTCGCGGCGATCCTTCTGGAGGAGGTGCTGAATATCGCAAAGTTCGACGGGGTGAGCATCTCATCGAGCGGCCTGCGGGAAGGTGTGCTGACGGATCTGACCGGCGCGGCCGTCGCCGACCCGCTTCTGGACGGCGTGATCGCGTTCGTCAGGCTCGATCACAACCAGATCGCCTTCGGGCAGGCACTGCACGATTTCATTTCGCCGGCTTTCGGGCCCGAGCCGGACCTATTCGGGTCGCCCGCAGCCGACATACGTATTGAGCAGGCGGCGTGCATGATGTCGGACAGTGCCGGCCGGTTCCATCCGGATCACCGGGCGCTGCTGGCATACGAGCAGGCGCTGCGCGCGCCGATTGCCGGTGTGACCCACCCTGAACGGGCCCTGATCGCGTATGCGGTCGGTTGCCGGTACCAGAAGGACTTCAAGCGTCCGAACGAGTATGTCGCACTGACGACGGAAGAGCAGGACGAGCGGGCGCGACAGCTCGGCAGCGCCATGCGCCTGGGGGCTGTTTTCTCTGGCCGGTCCGGGCCGATCCTGCGACGGGCAAAACTGTCCCGCCGTGGCGACGCACTGGAACTCAGCGTGTCGAAGGCCGATGAGGCGATGGTGTCCGAAACGGTATCGCGGCGCCTGTCCCAGACGGCCAGCGCGCTGCGCCTGAAGCCGGAAATCCGGATCGGCTAGGTCAGACGTCGAACAGGCGGACTTGTCCGCCTTCGAACGATACCGCGAGCTTCCCCGAAAGCAGGGCGCGGGCCTTCCTGCCGAAGATGTCGTAGCGCCAGCCATGCATGGCCGGAATGTCTTCCGAGGTTTCGCCCCGGGCGATCCGGTCGATATCGGCGGAGTTGGCAATCAGCCTCGGTACGACATCGTTCTCGTCCGAGACGTGCTTCAGCAGGACTTTCAGCAGCTCGGGCGCGCCGGCCGGGATCTGTGCGTTCTGTTGCCGTGGCCCCAGCTCGGGTACGTAGGCATCAGGATCGTCCATTGCTGCGCGCACGGCGTCCATCAGGCCCTGGCCGTGGCGGGACCGGATGAAGCCGTTCGGCACCGCCCGAAGCTGGTTGTATTCGTTCTCGGTCTTCGGCTTCTGGCTGGCGATTTCCTGGATGGCGTCATCCTTGAGGATGCGCCGGCGCGGCTTGTCCAGCTCCTGCGCGAGGCTCTCGCGCCAGGCAGCAACGGCGACGACGATGGCCGCGTAGTCCCGTTTCGGCGTGCGCAGTTTCAGCCTTAGCCAGGCATTGGCCGGGTCGGTGTCGTACTTGGCCGGGTCTTCAAGGTCAGCCATCTCCTCGCGGACCCAGGCCATGCGCCCGGACGCCTCCAGCTTCTCGCGCATGATGAGGAAGGCATCGCGCAGGTGCGTGACGTCGCCGAGCGCGTAAACCAGCTGCTTCTGCGACAGGGGACGGCGCATCCAGTCGGTGAACTGGCTGGACTTGTCGATCTGCCGGCGGAGGACGCGCTGGACGAGGTTGTCGTAGGAAATCGAGTCGCCATAGCCGAGCGCCATGGCCGCGACCTGCGTGTCGAAGACCGGTCCCGGCGGGTGGCCGATCAGGCGATTGAAGATCTCGATATCCTGACGGGCCGCGTGAAACACTTTCAGGCGATTGTCCGTTTCGATCAATTTGAGGAAGGGACCGATGTCCAGATCCTCGGCCAGAGGATCGATCAGGCCCTCCACGCCGGGGGCTGAAGCCTGCACCAGGCAGAGCTCGGGCCAGTATGTCGTCTCCCTGTGGAATTCGGTGTCGACGCAGATGAAGTCGCTCTCAGCCAGTTTGCCGCAGAAATCTTCCAGCGCGGACTGCTCAGTAATGGGAGTCAGGGTGTTGTCAGTCATCGCGGGCTTGCGTATCGCATCGCCAGAACAAATGCGAGAGGCGAATGCCTCCCGTTAACACTTACTGGACCGACCTTTCCGGAGACCGAATCCGATGCACGCCTATCGCACCCACACCTGCGGGGAGCTTCGCAAGGCCCAAGTGGGCGAAACCGTCAAACTGTCGGGCTGGCTGCACCGCCGCCGTGACCATGGCGGGGTCATGTTCATCGACCTGCGCGACCATTACGGCCTGACCCAGATTGTCTTCAATCCCGGCTCGCCCGGCTTCCCGGTGGTGGAGCGCCTGCGGGCGGAGAGCGTGATCACGCTGGAAGGCAAGGTCGTGGCCCGTGAGGATGGCCTCGTGAACCCGAACCTAGCCACGGGCGAGATCGAGGTCGTGGCGGGAGAGGTCACCGTCCAGTCAGAGGCCGCCGAGCTGCCGCTGCCGGTGTTCGGTGAGCCGGACTATCCGGAAGACATGCGCCTGAAGCACCGTTACCTCGACCTGCGCCGGGAGACGCTGCACAAGAACATGATCCTGCGGAGCCAGGTCATCGCCAGCCTGCGCCGGCGGATGATCGAGCAGGGCTTCACGGAGTACCAGACGCCGATCCTGACCGCCTCGAGCCCGGAGGGCGCGCGAGACTTCCTGGTGCCGTCACGGATCCATGCCGGCGAATTCTACGCCCTTCCGCAGGCGCCACAGCAGTTCAAGCAGCTGCTGATGGTCTCAGGCTTCGACCGCTACTTCCAGATCGCGCCCTGTTTCCGCGACGAGGACGCCCGGGCTGACCGTTCGCCGGGCGAGTTCTACCAGCTCGATATCGAGATGAGCTTCGTGACGCAGGATGACGTGTTCGGCGCCATCGAACCGGTCATGCGCGGCGTGTTCGAGGAATTCGCAAACTGGGAAGGCAAGGGCCGCTCGGTGCCGGCGGAGCCATTCCCGCACATTCCCTATGCCGAAGCCATGCTGAAGTACGGCTCCGACAAGCCGGACCTGCGCATCCCGATCGAGTGTTCTGACGTTTCTGACGTGGTGACCCGCGAGGATGTCACGCTTGGCGTCTTCAAGAAGATCGTGGACAGCGGCGGGATTGTGCGCGCCATTCCGGCCCCGGCGACTGCCGAGCAACCTCGCAGCTTCTTCGACAAGATGGATGCCTGGGCGAAGAAGGAAATGCAGGCGCCGGGCCTCGGCTACATGCGCTTCGTGGAGGAGGGCGGTGCCCTCACCGCGACTGGCCCGATCGCCAAGTTCTTCGAGCCGGCCGCGCTCGCGGCGCTGGCGGAGCGTACGGGCATCAAGGCCGGCGACGCGCTGTTCTTCGCAGCCGGCAAGAAGTCGGACGCCGAAAAGCTGCAAGGCGCAGCCCGCGCGCGCATCGGCGAGGAACTGGGCCTGATCGAACCGGGGGTATTCCGCTTCTGCTGGATCGTCGACTTCCCGATGTTCGAGTGGGACGAGGACAACAAGAAGGTCGATTTCAGCCACAACCCGTTCTCGATGCCACAGGGCGGCATGGACGCGCTTGAAGCGGCAGACACGACCGAGAAGCAGCTCGACCTGAAGGCGTTCCAGTATGACATCGTCTGCAACGGCGTGGAGCTGTCGTCCGGCGCCATCCGGAACCATCGCCCGGACATTATGCTCAAGGCGTTTGAGATCGCAGGTTATGGCCCGGAAGTCGTCGAAGCTAAGTTCGGCGGCATGCTGAACGCCTTCCGGTATGGTGCCCCGCCGCACGGTGGCATTGCACCGGGCGTGGACCGGATCGTGATGCTCCTCGCTGACGCCGGGAACATCCGTGACGTGACCCTGTTCCCGATGAACCAGCAGGCGCGCGACCTGATGATGGGCGCGCCAAGCCCGGTGGACGAGCGCCAGTTGCGTGAGCTGCACATCCGGCTCGCGCCGCAGGTCAAGGCCTGACTCAAAAGCCCGCCGGATCGTTCCGGCGGGCTTTTTGATGGCTGTATCGAAATACCTACTGGCAGACTTCCAGCTTGAGGCCCACGGGCAGGAGAGTCCGTGCCGTGCCGCAGGCGCCGGTGAAGTTTGCATCGCTCCAGCCGAGGAGGCCCGTCAGGTCCGCATCGTTGAAGCGAGCGTCCTGGAAGGATGCTCCGCTCGCGTCGGCTCCGTCCATTTTCGACAGGGACAGGTTCGCACCGTTGAAGACGGCGTTGAGCAGGGTCGACTGCGAAAGGTCTGCGCCGGTCATGTTCGCACCCGACAGGTCTGCGCCGTCGAGGGTCGAGGACTGAAGGTTCGCGCCGGCGAAATTCGCGCCGACAAGCATGGCACCCTGCAGGTTGGCACCCAGGAGCACGCTCTGCTTGAACTCGGCGCCGGAGGCCTGGATAGCCTGCAGCCGGGCGTTGGCCAGGATGGCGCGGGACAGCTTAGCCGTGGTCAGGACCGCGCCCCGCATATCGGCGCCGTTGGCGTTGATTCCCTCAAAATTGGTCTTGGCGGCCTGAATTCCACGCATGAAGGCAAATTCGAGGTTCGCTTCTTCGTAGTTTGCGCCGGACACTGTCCAGCCGGTAAGGTTTCGCCCGGCGAGATTGCAGTTTCCGCATGAGCCGACATATCCGGGCGCCCAGGCAACGGCTTGGCTGGGATTCGGCTTTTCCTGCGCACTGGCGCCAAATGCCGCCATGGCGGACAGGGCAAGGAGGCTGGAAAGCTGCCTGATCATGCGGTTCGGGATACCGCTTTGTATTGCGTGGCAAAACTGAACAAGCTGTAACCACTGCACCGAAGACACAGGTGTTGCAGAATTGCCATGCTGATTACGGTCTACATGCAGGGATCTGAAGGCCCGCAGGAAGTACGGTCGAGCGGTCGC
Source organism: Hyphomonas sp. (assembly GCA_020638455.1). Classification (GTDB taxonomy): domain Bacteria; phylum Pseudomonadota; class Alphaproteobacteria; order Caulobacterales; family Hyphomonadaceae; genus Hyphomonas. The sequence continues at coordinate 420,106 of JACKIK010000002.1, forward strand.
CGCAGGCTGTATTCAGTTGTGCCTGCGTCAGGCCCTTGGCTGTTCCGAGCTCGGCACCGCCGAGATTCGCACCGCTGAGCTTGGCGCCGGCAAGGTTCGCGCTGCCCAGATAGGCACCGACGAGCGAAGCGTTCTGCAGGTCCGCATTCGAAAGGTCCGCAGCGGTGAGCCGGGCGCCGAACAGGTCCGCAACCGACAGGTTCACGCCGGAGAGGTTGGCGTGGTTCATCGTGGCAAGGGACAGGTCCGCCTGGCGCAGGCGGGAGCCTGAAAGATTGATTCCCGGCAGGTCGAGATAGGACAGGTCTGCCTGGAACAGATTACAGTTGCGGCAGTCCTTGCCCTGCTGGGCGCGTGCGATCTCGCCGGCGTCCTGTGCGGCGGCGGGCACGGCGGCAGACCCTACGACGAGAAGAGCGGCAACGAAGTGTTTCAACATGGCACGAACGATCCGGTTTGACTGTGTTCCTTGCCAAACGCAGCGCAAGGCCCGCGCCAGAACTCGCGCGCCGGGCGAAATCGAGGGGTGTCAGTTCAGCCGCCGGCCCTCATCGCCACAGGTATCGCATTCGATATCGCCTTCCTCGCTGATTTCGAACAGCGTGTAGCTGCCACACACGGGGCAGGCATCGGAAAGGTATTCGGGCGCTTCCAGCGCGGCTTCTTCCGCTTCGGCGACGGCTTCCGCCTCTTCTTCGGCGACTTTTTCGGCGCGCCGCTTGTCGAGGATCACGATATTGTCCGGCAGCTGGCCGCGGGAGAAGCCGCGCGAAATGATCTGCGCCGCTTCCTCGGTAAAGGGTGCCGGCTCGCGGGTGCCATCGGCCTCGCCGCGGCCGAGTCCGTCATGCGTGACATCGACTTCTGCAAGGTCGTCGCGGCCGAGATAGGACACCGCCAGCTCCCGGAAGATGTAGTCGAGAATGGAGGTTGCGCGGGTGATGCGGTCATTGCCCGTGACGGCACCGGCTGGTTCGAACCGGGTGAACACAAACGCATCGACGTATTCTTCCAGTGGCACGCCGTATTGCAGGCCCATCGAGATGGCGATCGCGAAATTGTTCATAAGACTGCGGAAGGCGGCGCCCTCCTTGTGCATGTCGATGAAGATTTCGCCGAGCGAGCCGTCTTCGAATTCGCCCGTGTGAAGGTAGACCTTGTGCCCTCCGACGGTAGCTTTCTGGATGTAGCCCTTGCGGCGGTCTGGCAGGCGGCTGCGGGCGACCGATTTCCGATCGCCGGCGTGGGAGCCAGGCGCCAGTGGCGCATCGGCTTCGTCGGCAATTTCCTCGGCGAGCGCCACGATATGGTCCATGCGGGCCCGGATGTCGTCACCGACCGGTGTACGGTGGCCCACCAGCTGCACGCCGAGCCCCGCCTCAAGCGCCGCTTCGGCCATGTCGAGGCCGCCGTGAGCTCCCACAGAGATGATGACATTCCCGCCCAGAGCCTTCGCACACGCAGAGGCGAGCGCGATCTCAGCTTCGGGCCCGGCACCCAGCTGCAGGCCGCAATCGGACGCGATCAGAGAGGCAATATCCTCACCTTCGCCATCGAGTGCCGCTTCGGCGGACTGAATGTCGGATCGTGAAAAACCCATGGCGGACAACAGGCCACGCCCGTCGGAGTCGAAGCTTTCGGGCGGCAGGCGGAGATCGTCCGAAATGATTTCGTCGCCGAGGACCCAGCGCGAGAAGGCGGCGTTCAGGGGCAGACCTTCGCCCAATGCCCGCGACACGCGGTCTAGCGCCTCATCGGAAAAGCCGCGGTCGCGGAGGCGGTCCAGGCCGATGGCGCGGTCGAGGCCGAAGGTTCCGGACTCGGCAATTCGCTCCAACGCCTCAGGGAGTCGTTCCGGAGCGCGCCGTGCAATGCCGAGACGGGCGGCACGGGAGAGGGTCGGCTCTTCGTCCCCGAAGGCAAGAACACTGGTCATTGGGGCTGTGCCGGCGCTTTCGCACTCCGGCAGCAATACTCCGAGATCGCCGACTGGAAGGAGGAGCACATCGCAGGCGCGTTTGCCTGACGCCTTGCGTGAATCGGTGTCGAGCGTTTTTGCGTGGCCAGCCGGGAAGGCCGTGCCGCTCGCGCCGGACCGGGCAAGCGCACACAGCGCCGCGGCGACCGATACGCCCTCTGGCGAGGCGTAATCGTGCCCAAGTGCCATCACCGCTGCGGCCAGTCCGCCCAGAACGATCGATCCGCCATTCGGCATGGAGCGCGCCGCCGCCTCCAGCGTGTCGCAAAGGAGGTCCGCTTCGACCCCTTCGGGCCCGATGGCGAGCGCCAGGTCGACAATCCGGGCGGGCGAGGCGGCAGATGGCAGTTCGGCGCCGGAAATCACGATCTCCGCGCCCTCGATCAGCGCGTCGACCAGCAGAGACTCGATGACCGGGTCGAGGGGCGCCGGTTCGAACATGCCGGGCATAGGAGGGGGCGTATTGACGGCGGCGGCGCGAAGGGCGTCCGCGGTGCGGGAGAACCCGCCGGGCTGGCGCAGCGCCTCCTCGACGATATCCTGCGGCAGGCCGGCAGCGAGAGCTTCGGCAATGTCGGCATTGCGCGGCGTGTCGCCGAGCCGCTCCAGCATTTCCGCAGTCGCCAGCTGGGATACGCCAACGAGCGCGGCCGCGGATACCGCGGCGGTCGTCGCCTTCAGGGCTTCCGGCGTCAGGGGACGGCGGCGCCCTCCGCAGGCGCGGAAAATGTCGCCAAGGTCCGTTTCCACCGAAAGGAGCCCCTCCGATTCGGCGGCCCGGACGATTTCGGCTACCTGTGTCGCATCCATGGCGCATCTCCTGGCGAATCACTTGAGCAAGGGTGAAGGCTGAGACAGTGCCGGGCAACCTTTCCACAGCCTGAATCCCCAGTCTGCGCACAGGAATTTGCGGTGCATTGCCTGCGGCGGCGCTATGGATTACTTGCCGCGGAGCCGCCATATTGCGGCCACCAACACAAGGCAGGACGGGCGGCACGATGCTGAAGCAGATTTTCACCTGGTGGAGCGGGATCACCGTTGGGGCCGCGTTCGATATCAAGCGCCGTTCGACCTATGTTGGCACGGACGAATACGGCAACCGCTATTTCGAGGAGCGCAAGCCCTCGATCGAAGGCCGGCGCCGCCGCTACGTGATGTACAAGGGGCTCGCCGAGCCGTCGAAAGTGCCGGCCGACTGGCATGGTTGGCTGCACCACACCGTGGACGAGCCGCCGACCAAGTCGCCGCTGACGCGCCGCGACTGGGAAATCGATCACCGGCCGAACATGACCGGGACGCCGTGGGCGACCAAGCCGAAGGGCAGCCTTTCGGTCGGCGGAAAACGCCAGAAAGCCACCGGCGATTACGAGGCGTGGTCTCCGGATGCGTGAGTCGCTGTTCGAAACCCTGGTTGGTGCTGTCGTCGTAGCGGTAGCCGCTGCGTTCGCATGGTTCGCGATCATGCGCGGCGGCGATGCGTCGGCCGGACCGGACCAGTACGACCTGATTGCCCGTTTCAACAATGTCAGCGGCATTGAACGCGGATCCGACGTCCGCATCGCCGGCGTCAAGGCGGGCGTGGTGAAGGCCATCAGCGGCGATCCGAAGCGGTTTGAGGCGGTACTTACGATGAGCCTCGACAAGAAGTGGCAGCTGCCGGACGACACCGACGCGCGCATTTCGACCGATGGACTCCTGGGCGGTGCCTACGTCTCGCTCGAACCGGGCGGCAGCATGGACAATATCCCTCAGGATGGCAGCGGAGAGATCCAGTACACCCGCGGCTCGGTGGACCTTCTGACGCTGTTCGCCTCCTTCGCTTCCGGCAATGACGGCAGCGCCAGCACCAATGGCACCAGCCCGGCGCCAGCCGGTGCGGACGATTCAGCTCCCCCGGAGGACTACCAATGATCTGGCGCGCGGTCGTCTCTGCCGTCGTTGCTGCTGGCGTCGCCGCAGCGGCACATGCGGCGACGTTTGTGGAAAAGGACCGCGCAACGCTGCGTGCGCTCGACAAGATCACCGGCCGGTCGACAGACATTGAGGTGAAGGTCGGAGAGCCGGTCGTGTTCGGCTCGCTAAAGGTGGAGCTCAAAGCCTGCTTCCAGACGCCGCCGGAGGAAGCCCCTGAAAGTGCCGCGTTCCTGAAGATCGCCTCGACGCAACCCGTCGCCGTGAAGAGCATGGATGATGCTGTCGCCGCGAAGGACGTCGAAACGGCGAATGACGATAATCCCGAGCTTTTTTCCGGCTGGATGTTCGCGTCGTCTCCTGGCCTGAGCGCGCTTGAGCACCCGGTCTACGACATCTGGGTGATCCGCTGCACGGCGCCCGATCCGGTGAAGCTGCCGCCATCGCCGGCTCTTCCGGCAGACCCGGCCGATCCGGCAGCCGGCGACGACCTGGAATAGAAGTCGGCGTCGACCACCAGGGCGGCCGCCAGCCGCTTCTTGAAATCCGCGCGAGGAATTTCGATCAGGCCGAACTGCTCCAGATGCGGGTTGTGAAACTGGGCGTCGAGCAGCGCGAACCCGCCCTGTATCAGCCGGGCAACCAGGTGGACGAGCGCGATCTTCGACGCGTCCGTGGCGCGGGAGAACATGCTCTCCCCGAAGAATGCGCCGCCAAGTGCCACGCCATACAGTCCGCCAACGAGTCGCTCGCCTTCCCAGCACTCGACGGAATGGGCGTATCCCTCCCGGTGCAGGGCGCTGTAGAGGTTGAGGATGGTGGAGTTGATCCATGTGCTTTCGCGGCCATCGGCGCTTTCGGCGCACATCTCCATGACGCGCGTAAACGCGGTATCGACGCTGACACGGTACGGTTCCTGCCGGACCGTGCGCTTCAGCCGTTTCGGTATGTGAAAGGCGTCCAGCGGCAGGATGCCCCGCAGGTCCGGGTCGACCAGAAAAAGGTTCGGATCGTCGCGTGCGTCGCCCATGGGAAAGACGCCGCGGCGATAGCAAGCGAGCAGGTCAGCGGTTCCGAACCTCGAGGACATGCCTCGAATATGGTGGGCAGTCCGGCAGAATGTCTACCGCTGCAAATTGCCGTCAGGCACTTTCCTTGGCGTCATCCGCCTCGGCTGCCTTTGCGTCGGCCAGGAACTTTTCCAGCCAGTGGATATTGTAGGCGCCATTCTTGACGTCTTCATTCTCCACAAGCCGCTGGTGCAACGGCAAGGTCGTGTGAATGCCGCCGACGACCATCTCCGACAGCGCCCGGCGCAGGCGCATCAGGCACTCCCGCCGCGTCCGGCCGTGCACGATCAGCTTGCCAATCAGCGAGTCGTAGTGCGGCGGGATGCGGTAGCCGGCATAGGCGGCGCTGTCGAGGCGCACATCCGGGCCGCCCGGTGCATGGAAATCCGTGATCAGTCCCGGTGAGGGGACGAACGTCTCCGGATGCTCGGCGTTGATGCGGCACTCGATTGCATGGCCAACCAGCATCACGTCTTCCTGCCGGAAAGACAGCTTCTTGCCCTCTGCGATACGGATCTGCTCGCGCACGAGGTCGATGCCCGTGATCATCTCGGTCACCGGGTGCTCAACCTGAAGGCGCGTGTTCATTTCGATGAAGTAGAACTTGCCGTCCTCATAGAGGAACTCGATGGTGCCGGCGCCGCGATAGCCGAGCTTCTCGATGGCCTTTGCGCAGATCGTGCCGATCTCTTCCCGTTGCGCCTGGTTGAGAGCGGGCGAGGGGGCCTCTTCCAGCACTTTCTGGTTCCGGCGCTGCAGGGAGCAGTCGCGCTCCCACAGGTGCGCAACATTGCCGTGGGTGTCAGCGATGACCTGGACTTCGATGTGCCGGGGGCCTTGCAGATACTTTTCGAGGTAGACTGCGTCGTCACCGAAGGCCGCTTTTGCTTCCGTTTTTGCGGTGCGGACGGCGTTTTCGAGATCCGCTTCGGTCCTGGCCAGTTTCATCCCGCGGCCGCCACCGCCTGCGGATGCCTTCACGAGGACCGGAAAGCCGATCTTTTTGGCGGCCTTCTTGGCGTCCGGGATGCTGGTCACAGCGCCTTCAGAGCCCGGCACACAGGGAACGCCTGCCTCGATCATCGCCTGCTTGGCTGCGATCTTGTCGCCCATGACGCGGATGTGTTCGGCCGTCGGACCAATGAAGGCGAGGCCGTGGGCTTCTACCATCTCGGCGAACTGGGCGTTTTCCGAAAGGAAGCCGTATCCGGGGTGGATCGCGTCGGCACCGGTGATTTCCGCAGCCGCGAGGATCTGGGACTTCTTGAGATAGCTTTGCGAAGAAGGTGGCGGGCCGATGCAGACGCTCTCGTCGGCAAGCCGAACCGCCATCGCATCCCGGTCGGCTTCGGAATGGACGACAACGGTCGAGAGGCCCATTTCCTTGCATGCGCGGTGAATGCGCAGCGCGATCTCGCCACGGTTGGCGATCAGCACTTTCTGGATTGCGCGTTGCTGGGTCATGCTATTCGATCAGAACGAGTGGCTCGCCATATTCCACCGGCTGGGAGTCCGTGACGTAGATTGCCTTGACGGTGCCGGCGCGGTCCGCTTCGACCGGGTTGAAGGTCTTCATGGCTTCGACAAGCAGCAGCGTGTCGCCCTTCTTGACTTTGTCACCGACGGCGATGAACGCCTTCGCGCCGGGCTCCGGCGAGAGGTAGGCGGTCCCGACCATGGGGGACTTTATTGCATTGTCCGGTACTTCGGCAGCGGCTGGTGCAGCTGCAGCAGGTGCGGCGACCGGCGCGGGCGCTGCAGCCGGAGCAGCCATGGGCGCAGCGACGGCCTGGACTACCGCCGCAGTCGGCTTGCTGACGCGGATGCGCAGGCCATCATGTTCGATTTCGAGTTCGCCAAGGTCGGCTTCGCGGAGGATGGCGGCGAGTTCCCGGACGAGGCCGGTATCGAGTCTGTTCTTGCCGTTGCTCATGGAATCTCCCGTTCCCTATTTGCCTGACAGCGATCTGACGGCCATCAGGGCAAGCTCATAACCATAGCCGCCGAGGCCCGCAATCGAAGCCTTCACTGCAGGGCTGACATAATTCACCTGACGGAAAGCCTCCCTTGCCGCCGGATTGGACAGGTGCACCTCAACGACAGGCACCGTGCAGGCGCGCAGGGCGTCGTGCAGCGCCACCGATGTGTGCGTGTAGGCGCCGGCATTCAGGATGACGCCGGAGCCCTCGCGGGAGGCCTCCTGTATCCATGACACCAGTTCGCCCTCGTAGTTCGTCTGCCTCGCCTCGATCGGCGTGCTGCCAGCAAGGTCTTTCAGGCGCGCATGAATGTCGTCCAGCGTTTCCCGCCCGTAAATTTCCGGTTCGCGGGTGCCAAGCAGGTTGAGGTTCGGGCCCCCGAGGACATATATCGGCTTCGACATAGGCTGTTGTCTTGCGCTGTAACGGCAGGCAAGGCAAGGGGCAGCGGATGCCCGGAGACGCACGGTATGAACATCACGCTGAACGGTGAAGCAGAGGACATCGAGCCGGGCACGACGATTGCCATGCTGGTGGCCCGACTGGCCGGGGAGTCCGGCCGCGATGCGCGCGGCATCGCGGTTGAACGCAACCGGGAGATCGTGCCGAAGTCGGAACATGGCGCTACGGTCCTCGAGGACGGAGACCGGATTGAAATCGTGCAGTTCGTTGGCGGTGGCTGATCCGCCCGCACTCACCTGGAAGACTGGATAATATCTTGAACGATCCCCTTATCATCGCCGGCAAGTCCTACTCCTCGCGCCTGATCGTGGGGACCGGCAAGTACGCTTCGTATCAGCAGAATGCAGACGCCGCGCGGGCTGCGGGTGCTGAAATCGTGACCGTTGCGCTGCGCCGGGTGAACCTGACGGACCCCGGACAGGAGCGGCTCAGCGATTTTGTGAAGCCGGATGAGTTTACTTACCTGCCCAACACGGCGGGTTGCTACACCGCCGACGAGGCCGTCCGCACCCTGCGGCTGGCGCGCGAGGCGGGCGGCTGGAATCTGGTGAAGCTTGAAGTCCTGGCTGACCAGAAAACGCTGTATCCCAACATGCCGGAAACGCTGGAGGCGGCGAAGGCGCTGATCGCGGATGGTTTCGAGGTGATGGTCTACTGCTCCGACGATCCGGTCTACGCGAAGTTGCTGGAGGAGGCAGGATGCTGCGCAATCATGCCGCTTGGCTCGCTGATCGGATCAGGCCTCGGCATCATGAACCCTGTGAACATCCGTCTGATCGTCGAACAGAGTCGCGTACCGGTGATTGTCGATGCCGGCGTCGGCACCGCTTCGGACGCTGCGGTGGCGATGGAACTCGGTTGCGATGGCGTGCTGATGAATACGGCGATCGCTGCGGCGAAAGACCCTGTCCGGATGGCGGATGCCATGAAGCATGCTGTTATTGCCGGACGGCAAGCCTATCTCGCCGGACGTATGCCGAAGAAGAAATATGCCGATCCGAGTTCGCCACTGGCCGGCCTGATCTGACTAGCTGAGCGCAGCGAGGACCGCGTTCGCAATCAGGGCCGCTGTAAAGCCGCAAACGCCGATCAGGGTCGTCGAAAGGGTCCATGTGCGGATGGTCTCACCGGGCGTGAGGCCGAAGATGCGCCCGACCAGCCAGAAGCCGCTGTCATTGACATGGCTTGTTGTCGTGGCGCCTGCAGCGACGGCGACCGTGATCAGGCCGAGTGCAGGCGCGCTGACATGCGCTGCAGTGATGATAGGCGCAATCAGGCCGCCGGTGGTGATCATCGCGACGGTTGCGCTTCCCTGGGCGAGACGCAGTAGCAAGGCGAGGACGAAACCCGCGATGAGCGGGCCGAAGCCGATGGCAAGGGCGGACTCCGCCATCTGAGCGCCAGCACCCGTGTCAACCAGCACTTGCTTGAACGCCCCGCCTGCGCCGGTGACGAGAATGACGGCGCCCGTGGGCTCGAATGCTTTCGCCAGCGCGTCCTGCATTTCCGCACGCGCGGCTTCTGTGCGCGGCGCGAGCAGCAGCCATGTCGCACCGCAGCCAATCAACAATGCGCTGAATGGATGACCCGCCGCTGAGAGGACGTATTTCACGATACCGTCCTGCATTCCCTTCGTGAACGTACCCAGAAGGATGAGGGCCAGCGGCAGAAGGATCAGCCCGGCAGCGAGGCCTGGTCGCGCCTCCGATGCGTCGGGGCTTTGATGCGGCGTTTCCGGTACGAAGGACGCGTTGCCCTCAGGCAGGCGTCCTGCACGCTGCAGGACGGCCGTCAGAAGCGGCCCCGCCACGATCAGGGCCGGAACGCCGCAAAGGATTCCGAAGAAAATGACCCAGCCGAGATCGGCGCCGATCAGTTCGGCAATCGCGATAGGCCCCGGTGTGGGCGGCAGGAACGCATGTCCCACCGCAAGACCTGCGGCCAGAGGCAGGCCCAAAGCGAGGATGGGCCAGGATTTGCGGTGCGCCATTGCAAAGACGAGCGGTGCGAGAATGATAAGTGCGACGTCGAAGAAAACGGGCGTCGATGCGAGCACACCAAGGCCCGCCATCTGCCAGCGCGCCCTGCCGATACCGGAGGATCGGGTCAGCCACGCGGCGAGCGACTCCAGTGCACCGGACGCATTCAGGATTGCTCCGAACAATGCGCCGAGCCCGATGACCGTCGCAATGAAACCGAGCGTGCCGCCCATGCCTTTGGTGATGGTGCTGAATGACGCTTCCGGTGAGAGGCCCGCGGCGAGCGCGCTGAACAGGCTGACGAGCAGCAGGGCGGCAAAGGCATTCATCCTTACTCGAAGGATCAGCGCGAGCAGCGCAGCAATGCCTGCGGCAGCCGCCAGCAGGGGGCGGTATTCGGCTATGAAGCCGGTCATGCCCACTGGACGCCGCGCGCGTTCGTCCGGACACGCATCAGCGTGTCATGCGCTGTCATGTAGAGCGTGCCGCCATCTGAATCGCCAAAGGAGCAATTCGCCGTGCCGGTCCCGGTATTGATCCGGCCCAATGCTTCGCCTTCAGGTGTCAGGATGAAAATGCCGCCCGGGCCGGACTGGAAAATGTAGCCGGCGCTGGACACGGCGAGACCGTCCGGCAGACCCGGCTTGTCATCTGCCATGTAGGAAGAGAAGTCGAACAGCGTCCGGACGCCCGAGCCGTCGCGCGCACATACACGAAGGATCGGATTGTCCGGATCGGACTGCGAAACGTAGACCTGCGTTTCGTCCGGTGAAAGCGCCACGCCATTCGGAAAGGTCATGTCATCGAGGATGCGCGTGATCGTCCCGTCCGGGTCCCGTCTGTAAACACCGTTTGCGTCCTGCTCCTTGAGGGGGGAGTCGTTCATGCCTTCCAGGCCATAGGGCGGATCGGTGAAGAAGATCGTTCCGTCTTTCGCCTGGACAAGGTCGTTCGGGCTGTTGAATTTCTTGCCGTTGTAGCTGTCTGCCAGAATCGTCTGTATCATCGAGGCGATGTCGAGTTGCACGATTGCGCGCCGGCCGTGATTGGCCATCAGCAGCTGGCCGTCATTTGCCATCCAGAGTCCGTTTGCTCCGGGCTCGCGGAATCCGGTTGTCTGGTCCTTTGGTGCACCGGACGGGTTCAGGAACTGCGTGGCACCGTCCTTGTCGCTCCAACGCCACGCGATGTTTGACGGCACGTCAGTAAAGTAGAGGCAGTTCCGCACCCGGTCCCAGGCAGGCCCTTCGCTCCACGTGTAGCCCGAAGCAAGTGCCTCTATCGGGCTGGATAGATTGATAATGTCGGCGAGAGCGTCGGTAAACACCTCGATATGTGTGCCCGGCGCCGCGGCGAAGCGCGTTCCGGATGAGCATGCGGCCAGCGACAGGGTCGCTGTCGCGCCGGCGAGAAATTCCCTGCGGTCGAGTTTCATTGCACATTCACCCTTGTTTCAATTGCGGCGGCAGGCGCTGACGCTACGCCTGCACGCGTTACGGTGACCGACAGTCTGCCACGGATGTCGGCGGAGGACGCGCCGATCATGAAGTCCAGTTCGCCGGGCTCGATCTGCCAGCCTTGCGAACGATGCCATATCGCCGCCTGTGCCGCTGACAGGGTGAAGGAAATTGTCCTTGTCTGACCAGCGGCCAGCGGGATCCGCTTGAATCCGCGCAATTCAAGCTTTGGCCTCGCAATACTGGCAACTGGGTCGCGCATGTAGAGCTGTACGACTTCATCGGCTTCGCGGTCACTTGTGTTTGTGACGTCCACGGAGATTGTGAAATCCCCATCCGGTGCGACAGCCGTCTTGTTGGCCTTGAAACCGGCATAGGAAAAGTTCGCATAGGACAGGCCATGCCCGAACGGGAAGAGCGGCGTGATCGCCAGGTCGTGGTAACGGTTGGAATCCTTCGAGAGGTCGGGATCCGCCGGGCGCCCGCTCGGATATTCCGAATAGGTGAACGGCACTGCGCCGGTCCGGCGTGGGAAGTCGGCCGGCAGGCGCCCGGCGGGTGACACCTTGCCCCACAGGACGTCAGCCAGGGCATTTCCCGCCTCAACGCCGAGCATCCATGTGTTGAGGACGGCATCGGCGCGAGCCGCGATGGTTTCGATGGCCACCGGCCGTCCCGTCACGAGAATCACCGTCACGGGCTTGCCGGTCGCGAATACGGCGTCAGCGAGAGCGATCTGGCTGGCCGGAAGGGACAGGTCCGAGCGGCTCCGCGCTTCGCCGGAAAGGTCATAGTCCTCTCCGATGACCAGCAGGACGCGGTCGGCGCCTGCAGCAACGCCGGCGGCATCGCGAATGCCATCCTGATTGAACTCGGTTGGATGGCTGCCGGCGGCGTAGGTGATCACGGTTCCTGCCGGTGCATTCGCCTTCAGGCCAGCCAGGAGGGATACCACGTCTTCCGGATTGCCGCGGGCGCGCCACGGGCCCAGCTCGGTCGAGCTGTCGTCGGCGAGCGCGCCGATCACCGCGATTGTCTGCGGCGTGGCGCTCAGCGGGAGCGCAGCATGATCGTTCTTGAGCAGCACCATGCTTCTCGCCGCGATCCGGCGCGCTTCCGCACGGCTTTCCGGCGTCAGTATCGCCGCCCGATCGCGCGCGGGATCGTGATAGGCCAGCGGGGCATCGAACAGGCCAAGCCGTTCCTTTGTCGTCAGGATGCGGGCGACCGCGCCGTCGAGGTCATGCATCAGACAGGCGTCCGTATCTACGGCCGGCTTCAGATCGGTCGGCATGACGCCGCTTGTCATGTCCATGTCGACGCCGGCCTGCAGCGCGAGCACGCCGGCTTCCGTACGATTGGCCGCGACACCATGGTTCATCAGTTCGGCGACGGCGTTCCAGTCGGACACGATCATGCCGTCGAAGCCCCATTGCGCACGCAGCAACCCGTCGACGAGTTCCTCATTGGCCGTAGTGGGGACGCCGCCGATATCGTTGAACGCTGTCATCATCGAGCCTGACCCGGCCTTCGCTGCCGCATAGAAGGGCGGCATATAGGTCTCCATCAGGCTCTGTTCGCTGACATCGGCCGAGCCATAATCGCGCCCGCCGGTCGGAGCGCCGTAGACGCCGAAGTGCTTTGCCGTCGCCAGGATCGTGTGCGGATCGGACAGGCTGTCGCCCTGGTATCCGTGCACCTGCGCTTCCGCCATGCGCGCCCCGAGATACGGGTCGGAGCCAGCTCCTTCCACGATCCGTCCCCAGCGCGGGTCGCGGGCGATGTCGATCATCGGTGCAAACGTCCAGTGAAGGCCGGCGGCGCTGGACTCATCGGCGGCAATATTCGCAGCGCTCTGCCAGTCAGCCGGATCCCACGTCGATGCCATGGCGATCGGCACAGGAAAGATGGTGCGGTAGCCGTGGACGACGTCCATTGCGAACAGGAGCGGGATGCCCAGCCGGCTCTCCTCCACAGCGACTTTCTGGAGGGCCCCAAGCTCTTCCGCGCCGGCAACATGTAGGTAGGAGCCGACCTCGCCGCGGCGCACCCTGTCCAGTTCCTGCGGCGTAAGCTTGGAGTTGAGCGCTTTGGAACGGCCGCCTGCCGCCTGGTTCAGCTGGCCGAGCTTCTCGTCCAGCGTCATTTGCGCGACGAGTCCCCGGACACGCTCTGAGGCACCGGTCAGCGCCTGCGACGGGGCGCATGTGGTGTCAGTTTCCGGTGCCACTGACACCTGGGAAGGCGCCAAGGTTGTACAACTGGTGCTGAGAAGGGCGGCGAATGCGACGGAGCGGGCGCGCAGCGAGCGCCTGGGCATTGGCATGACTTCCTCCCGGAGTGCGGTGTTTTCACCTGCGACTGTCCGGAAAGGGTTCCCGCATTTAACAACGTTGTCAATTGAAACCCGACGCCAGCGGCAAATATTCGCTGCGAGTGTTCGGCATAGAGATTGTGCAGCGTCCGCCGATCAGGCCTTCACGAGCCCGATCTCGCGCAGCCGCTCCAACAGGTAGCCTTCAGCCGTGATCGGCGGCTCCGCCTTGCCCCCTTCGGCCAGGCAGCCCGGCAGGGCTTCAATCAGGAAATCCTGATTGAAGTGCAGGAAGAACGGTGTGGAGAAGCGAGGGAATTTCGCACGTTCCGGTGACGGGTTTATGACCCTGTGCGTCGTCGAGGGCAGCACGCCGCCCGTCAGCCGCTGGAGCATGTCGCCGCAATTGATGACCAGCGAGTCCGGCGGCGGGCTGACGGACAGCCACTTGCCGGAGCGGTGCTTGGCCTGGAGGCCCGCCTCTTCGGCGCCCAGCAGGAGTGTGATGACATTGATGTCTTCATGCGCGCCAGCCCGCACCGAACCGGCCGGGGGCGGATTCATCTGCGGCGGGTAATGCAGGAGGCGAAGGATCGAGTTGCCGACATTCACCTTGTCCTCGAACCAGTCTTCGTCGAGCTTCAGGTGCAGGGCCACCGCTTTGAGGAGCTGTCGTCCGAACGCGTCCATGGCGTCGTACATCGCGTGCGTGGCGCGGTCGAAATCGCGCACTTCAGCGACGGCGGGCGTTTCCGCCATGGTCGCACGATAGGGGGAGTCGGCGGGCAGAAGGCGTCCGGTATGCCAGAATTCCTTCTGGTCTGCTTCGGCCTTGCCCTTCGCATTCTCGACCCCGAACGCGGTGTAACCGCGCTGGCCGCCGCCCTCACGCCCGTCATATTGCAGTTTGACCGGCTCCGGCTGCGCAAAGAAGGCTTTCGTGGCGGCCAGGTTGTCCTGGATCACCTTTTGCGGGATCGGATGCTGAGAGATGACGGCAAAACCGGTCTCGCGGAACGACCGCCCCAGCGCATCTGCAAATGCCTGCTTGTCTTCAGACCAGAGCGGGAACGGGATCGGGGTAAAGTATTCGGTCATCAGTCCTGTCTATCCGGCGCGCGTCAGCGTGAAATAGGTAGTTATCACAGGCTGGCCGGCCTGCCACGCGGAAACGCAGAGACGGAGATCCGCAGGACCTAGTTGCGCTGGCGGAGATCGTAATAGAGCGAGAACTGGACCGGCAGGGCGTTGCGGATGAAGCGCTCCATGAACTGGTTCTCTTCCGAAATGCGGGTCTGCGGCACGTAGACAACGTCGAACCGTCGCAGGGGAAGCCATGTGGCGGCAGCGGGGTCGGTGATGCCCTTCCTCAGGTCGAGCACAACGGTGCGGACTTCGCCGCCGGGCAGGCGGCGCATCAGGATGACATTGCCTCTCTTTGCGTCCCGTGTGAAACCGCCGGCAAGAATGACGGCCTGAAGCGGATCGATCTGACCGGGCAGGGCCACCATTCCGGGCCGCTGCACTTCGCCGCCGACGAAGATGTTCTGCGACGCGAACTCGGTCGGGACGATATCGAGGTCCGGATCCTTGAGCTCTTGCGCGAGAGATGCGCGCAGGGCCATTGCGACTTCGTCCGGCGTACGCGCCATTGCCATGACTGGCTGGGCCAGTGGCATCCGAAGCCGCCCGTCCGGTGCGATGGTGAGTTCGCGGGTAAGTTCCGGGGCGCTGTGAACGACAACCTCAACCTTGTCGCCAGGCGCCAGCAGGTAAACGTCGTCTTCCGGAACGGCAGACTGCCAGCTCTCAGACGGAAACCGCAGCGACGGTTTCGGCTGGCCGCCGCAGGAGACCAGAGAAACTGTCACAAGCGCGAGAAAGAAAAAGCGAAACATTCGGGGCGCCCGTCCGGCAAGGTCATCTTGGCGGCACACTTCCCGTTAATGCTTAAGGAAATATCAAATGCCGCGATGCATGTGGTACATATTGGGGAACAGGGAGCTGCCCGGTCGATGTCGATGAGTGAAGACTGGTCTCAGGGACCGACCCGGCGAGAAGCCGCGCCTTCAGGACTGATGACGCGCCCGCGGCTGGGTGTGGCGGATATCCTGTTGCAGTTGTGGCGATCGGTGTGGCTGATGCTGCTGATCTTTCTGCCCATTTTCCTGCTCGGGCTCTGGCTCGCCTTTTCGATGAAGGAAGAATTCACGGCCCGGTCGCGCCTGCTTGTGTCGCTGGGGGATGAATATGTGTTCCGGCCCTCCGTCGGCCCCGAATCGAATCCGGTGTCGCCCGACATGGACGCCCTGATTCAGTCGGAACTCGAGATGCTGCGCAGTCCGGTTGTCGCCAGCGAGGCGTTGAGCCGATTCGATCTCGACCGTATTTTCCCGAAGCTTTCCGCCGAATGCCATCGCGAGTTCGCCGAACTGGCAGGAACGGAACAGTTCGAATACTCGTGCCGCCAGCTGGCGGTTCAGGCCCTGCACCAGAAGTTCGGTGCCGCCGCGGCGCCGGAGATCCCGGTTCTCACGACGACATTTGCGCATGAAGACCCGGACGTCGCCGCTGAAGTGCTGAATGCGATCGTAGGCGCATATCTCAACTACCGTTCAACGGTTTTTGCAGACAGCAATTCCAGCGGCCTTGCGCAGCAGCGTGACCAGTTCGAAGCGAACCTGAAGAAGGCCGACGACGCGATTCGCCAGTTCCTGACGGAAAACAGCATCGGCAATTTCGATTCCGAGCGCGATACGATCAAACAGCTGTACCAGTCCGCAAGCACTGAGCTCCTCTCGGTCGAATCCCAGATGCGGCAGGTCGACGGCCAGCTGAAGACCTACCAGCAGCAGATCCGGACGATCGAGCCGGAGCAGGACATGTATGTTGATGATACCAGCGCACAGACGCTCGCCGACCTGAAGATCGAGCGGGAAGAGAAGCTGACGCGCTACACGGAAGACTCCCGCGTCATCAAGGAGATCGACAAGCGTATCGCTGAGGTCGAATCGTATATCGGTTCGCGCGACAAGCCGCAGGGAACCGTGCGGCGCGGGCCGAATCCGCTGTACCAGCAGGTCGAAACCTCCATCGCTACGGCGGAGGCGCAGGCTGCTTCGCTCCGCGACCAGCAGGCAGAACTGAAGCGCCAGATTTCCGGCTTCGAAGCGCGCCAGCAACGCCTTACGGACCTTGAGCCGCGCTATCAGGAACTTGTCCGCAGCCGGGATATCCTCGAACAGAACGTCCGGAGCTTTGCCGAGCGCGAGATTGAAGCGCGTGCGCGTTCGGAGCTGGTGCAGCAGAGCTTTGACAATATCCGTGTCCTGGAACCGGCAATTCCGCCGGTGAAGGGGACCAGCCTGAAGCTTCCGGTTGCGGTGCTGTCGCTGCTGGTAGCCGGATTCACGGCGCTGATGGCGGGCCTCGCCCGCGCGTTTACCCAGACCCGCTTCTCAACCGGCCGGTCGATCGAGCGGACACTTGGCGTTCCGGTTATCGCTCAGGTGCGCCCGCTCTGAGCGGGGCAAAGCTAAGAAACATATTAACCATCAGGCATTAGCACTGTGCGGGTGACGTTTGTGAGTCGTGGTATGTGATGCGTGACCTCCGCTTTGACCTGACGAATTTGTGGCGCGCGGCAGCCCGGATCACCTCGCCGGAAGGCGGGCGTGCGCTCATGTTCGTATCGGCCAGGAGCGGGGAAGGGACCAGCAGCATTGCGACCTCGTTCGCGTTGATGGCCGCTTCGCGATCCTCGCGCTCAACGTGGCTGATCGACCTGGATTTTCGTCGCAATCCGCTCTTCAAGGCGTTCGATGAGGGCTTCTCGAAGAATGTCGGGCGCCCAGGGCGAGCCTATGACGCGTCTCTGAATGTGACGCCAATCTATGCCCTGTCACCGCCCGGCC
The DNA here is from genome assembly GCA_020638455.1 of Hyphomonas sp. GTDB lineage: Bacteria > Pseudomonadota > Alphaproteobacteria > Caulobacterales > Hyphomonadaceae > Hyphomonas. The sequence continues at coordinate 437,170 of JACKIK010000002.1, forward strand.
CGGACCGCGCCGAAGGCAGCAAGCTGCTGACCGTGCACCAGATTGAAGGCACCCGGCTCCTCGTCACCCGCTTTCGCAACGAACGCTTGCGGCAGGGGCAGCGCGTGCAGCTCAAGACCCAGCCGAAATGGTGGTCTGCCCTGCGCGCCTCGACCGACTGGATCATTGTCGATGCGCCCGCCCTCGAACGTTCGGCCGCCGGTCTGGCGATGGCCAGCCAGATGGATGGCGTCGTGCTCGTCGTTCGCGCAGACAAGACCAGCGTCGAAGAAGTGACCGCGATGAGGCTGGAAATTGAAGGTCACGGCGGTAAGGTTGTCGGAGTGGTGATGAACCGGGTGCGTGCTGACGCCCGCCTCGCAGACCGCCTCAGCGGATAAGAAAGCCCGCGCATGAACGCGCCAGCCAAGCCAGCGAACGATCCGACGCCAGGGCAGTTTTGGGCAAGGGCTGAAGTCGCGCTGGTCCTGGTTTGCCTCGTCTTCTTCAGCGAAGGCTTCATTCCGCGGCTCGTGTCACCGGAAAAATCACCTGACGGCAATCCGTTCCTTCGGCAGCTCTGGCTGCCCATCTATGCGTGCGCGCTCATGTTGGGGGCGTTGAACTGGCAGAACATGCTGCGGATAGCGTTCAGGAGCCCGTTCCTGCTTTTGCTGACTGCGATGACCGTTGTCTCGAGCCTCTGGTCTATCGATCCAGCGATCACCTTCCGCCGTTCGATCGCGCTTGTCTGCATGACGGTGTTCGGCATGTATCTCGCCGCGCGCTTTACGTGGCCTGAAGTGCTGAGACTTCTCGGCTGGACGTGGCTGTTTCTGTGTGCAGCGAACCTCATTGCGGGAGGGTTGTTTCCGGGTTTCGGCGTAGATCATGAGATCCATGTCGGCGCGTGGATCGGGTTCTACTGGGAGAAAAATGCCCTTGGCGGATACATGTCCCGCGCTGCGTTTCTTTTCCTGTTCCTGGCCATCGCGGACAAGCGGCACCGGAAAGCCTGGATTGCGGGCGCGGTCCTTTCCGTTCTTCTGGTTCTGCTGTCGACATCCAAGACAGCACTGCTTGCGATGTTCGTTGGCTTTGCGGCCCTGATGGCGGGCATCGTGATGAAGCGCGGCGCCGGAATGGCGATCGGAACCTTCTGGATTGCGGCGGTCGGCGCGATCTCGGCCGTGCTGGCCGTGCTTCTTGCTCCAAACGTCGTGTTTGGCCTGTTGGGGAAGGATCCGTCGCTGACGGGGCGGACGGACATCTGGGAGGCGCTGATGAGATCGGTCTCCCAGCACCCGTTCCTCGGCTATGGATATGGCGCCTTTTGGGGCGAGCATTCTGCGCCTGCTCACTGGGTCCGGCTCGCCGTGCACTGGGAGGCGCCGACTGCGCACAATGGCTGGCTGGAAGTCCTGCTGGCGATCGGCTTTGTGGGGCTTGGACTTTTCCTTCTCAATTTCTTCGTCGTGGTGGTGCGCAGCGTAATTTCATCTGCCTACGGATGGGGCGGGATTTTCGCCGTTGGCTTTCTCGTGCAGTTCCTGCTGTTCAGCCTGACGGAAAGCGTCGTCCTGCAACAGAATGCGATCGTGTGGCTGAGCTATATCGTTGTGGCCGGACGCCTGGCCATGGATGCGTATGTGCGAAGCACGGCACATGTCCGGCCTGCCGGGCCCTCCCTAGGGAGACGTCCCCCCAAGCCGCGACGCACCATAGAAGCGTAGCTCGTGCCACCAGAGCAGCTTGCCTGCGCCACGTGCAGCCCGGTCCAGGTACAGGGCCCGGCGTTCTGACCGCAACACCCAGAGCAGGCTGTAGACGATTGCATTGACCACCATCTTGTAGAGGCCGACGCCCATCCAGAACACGATACGAAGATAGTCCGGCGGCACCTGCTTTCGGGCGAGCGTGATTGGTCCCTGTCCGTAGGAGAGCGCCCGTTTCAGCGTATAGGAGAGCTGCGCGCGTTCAACCGGCACATGTTCGTATGCCAGGGCTTCGGCGGCCCAGGCAAAGGTGCCGCCCGTCTGGCGCACACTGCGGAACAGCATGTCGTCCTCTCCGCCGATTTCATTCATGGCGGCGTCGAACAGTGGTCGCGTAGCCGGCAACAGATCCAAGTCAAGCAGTGAATTTCCGCAACCATAAGCGTGAGTCATGTAACCGGTTGGAATGGGTTCGTGTCGCTCGAAGAAGCGCGAGAAGTACGTGCGGTGATGCCGCGTCTGTTCGGGCAGGAGCGTGTCGATAGGCCCGAATGTAACCGAAGCCGGAAATTGACGATGCGCCTCCAGCAGGCTGCTGAGCCAGTGCGGCGTGGCGCTCTGGTCGTCGTCGAGGAAGGCGATCAGACGGGCATTCGTTGACGCGAGCGCCAGGTTCCTCGCATTGGCGACGCCGGGATTAGGTTCGTGAACATATGAGAGCGCGACATGGGGCGGCGCTTTGTGCGCAAGGTCCTCAGCGCAGGCTTTCGCGCCACCTTCCGGGTCATTGTCCACGATCACCAGTTCGAAGTCGCCGCAGGATTGCTGCGCAAATACGCTGCGAACAGCGAGCGCAAGGCCTTCATTTCGCCGGAAGGTCGGGATGACGACCGCCACTGTCGCGGTCATGCTGGCGCTCCCCGCACCGCGCGCAGCGCTTCCGACATGGTCAGGAGCGATGCGCCAGCGTCGACAGCCTCGGCGACCAGATTGGCGAGCGTGGCTTCAGATACTCCAAATCCGGACGATTGCTCACCAACGTCGTGCGTGAAGAGCACGATCCAGCCCGGTGACTGATTCAGGGAGCGGATCGCAGCCAGCGCCCGGTCGGTCCGCGCGGTGGAGCCATCGAGTTCATAGGCCCGTAGCTGCATCAGGTCCGATTTGGTGGTGTTGGTGCCCGGAAGGATGCCGCGAACGCTGTCAAACCGGCCAATCAGGTGGCGCTTCAACGCAACCGTCGTCTCGCCATAGGGGTACGCAAACTGGGTGATCGGAACCGGCGCGCCCATCCGTTCAAGCCGCTCCAGATTCTCCTCGATGTCTGCGACAGCATCTGCCAGCGGCGTCAGCGCGCAGTCGATATGCGACTGCGTATGCGCACCGATTTCGTGTCCGGCCGCCACCAGACGGCGGATGTCGGATTCGTCGAACAGTTCTCCGGTTTCGTTCCGCGTGCCCGACATGCCGGTGCAGGCATAATATGTGCCGTGACCGCCAGCCTGTTCGAGAATCCGGGCGCCGGCGATCGCCGCAGACTTCGGAAAATCGTCGAACGTGAAGCAGACGATCGGCCTGTCCGGCGCAATGGTGAGCGGCAATGCGGTACGCCATTGCGTCAGGCGCCGTGTAACCTTGGCGACCGGTCCTCGATCGGGCGAATAGGAAGACGGGGAAAGGCTGACCATCGAGTCCTACAAATGGTTCGCGTACATGCGGGCCCGATAGAGTTTCAGTGCGAACAGGCGCACTGGCAAGGGCAGGTTGCGGTGCAGCGCCACCATGCGGCTTGCGCCGGCAACGAATGGCCAGTTCCGCATCATGCCCGACATGAATGTCAGCTTCATCCGGCGCGTCGCGGTCGGATGGTTGTGAACAAGCCGGGCGTAGTTGGGACCAGAGCTGCCGAACTTCCGGATCAGCACATCGTCAGGCTCAAGCCCCAGATGGGTCGCCGTGTTTTCGACATGCAGGATCGGGAAGACATGGGCCACGCGGAGGCCCCAGTCTACATCTTCCCAGCCCCAGCCACTGAACTGTTCATCGAACTCGACCGTCCGCAAAACCTGCTTGTGCACGACGATGTTCGACGAGAATACGAACCGGCCCGGATCAAGGGCCCGCCGGTTTGCCGGTATGCAGTCGGATCGCTTCGCCTGGGCAGCGTGCAGTTTCTGGTTCGCGCCAGGCTTGACCTGCTTGAGTGAGAAACCTCCTGCAATGACCGCCGGCGTTTTCTGCTGCTCAGTAAGCCCGATGTATTTGCTGAGGAAATCGACGCTGTCAGGCAGCATGTCGGCATCAATGAAAAGGACCCACTCCGAAGTCGCTGCGCAAACAAGCCGGTTCCGAGCCGCGCTGCGGCCCGAATTCTGCCGGGCATTGATATAGCGGGCGGGCCCCGGGAACTTCAGAATGGCGCCCTCAATGCGCGCGGCCATGTCCGCATCATCGGAGCCGTCATCATAAATGAGCAATTCGCACGCGTTCGCGCCGGTTTGCAGCGTCAGGGCTGTGATCAGTGACGTTGGATCGTCGTGATAGGCCGGGATGCAGATGGAGAGTTTCACGGCACCCGAAACGCCGTTCGTCTTCTCAATCAGAGCGACCGCAGGCAATTGGCTTTCGGATGATGGCGTCAGACTGGTCATGGCCGCAACTTACCGGGAACGCGTCCTGTCGCCGAAGAGGCAGGGTGCTGTCTTCAGCATAATATAGATATCGAACCAGAAGGACGAGCGATTTACGTATTCGAGGTCCAGGCGGATACGCTCGCGCACTTCTTCCCGCGTGTGAACAGGGCCACGAGACCCGTTGACCTGAGCCCAGCCGGTGATACCGGGTTTCACGCGATGACGGTGTGCATAGTCGCCCACGATATCGTGGACCTGGATTGTCTCGGTCGTCATGCCGACGGCGTGCGGGCGCGGCCCAACGAGTGACATTTCGCCGGTCAGGACGTTCAGAAGCTGGGGCAGCTCGTCGAGAGAGGTGCGACGAATAATTCGCCCGACGCGCGTGACCCGCGGGTCGTCCGCTGTAGCCTGCTCTGCCATCCGCTCCTCTGCGGCCGCATCGGTCTTCATCGACCGGAATTTCCAGACACGAATGAGCTGGTTGTTGAAGCCGTGCCGCTTCTGCCGGAAGAACACCGGGCCCGGGCTGTCGAGTTTCACAGCAATCGCAACAGCAAGCAGGATCGGAGAGAACACGATCGCAAGCAGCAGGGCGAACACGATATCGCTTGCGCGCTTGGTCAGGGCCCTGCGAACATCGCGAGGCGCGCCCGAGACGTATGCCGCAGGTGAATGCGCAATCTGGGACAAGCTCGCCGTTTCCGGATCGAAACCGTCGAGGTCGAGAAGCAGGACGATCCGATGTGGCAGAATCCTGAGTTTGTCGATCAGGGTCCGCACCCGGCTGCGGGCGTCAGACGTCACGGTCACGACGATCCGGTCTATGTCGGGCAGGCGATCCCAGGTCAGCAGGTCGTCGAGCCGGCCGAGGACCTTGACCCCGGCGATGTCTTCCGGCGCGCGGCTCAGGCGGTCGTCAAAAACGCCGACAATGTTGAGCTCGTGGCTTTCGCTGTTGCGCAGGATCAGGCGGCGGGCATTTTCTGTCGCTCCGACAATGACGATGTTTTCGCTGAGGCGGCCGGAGCGTGCCAGGAGGCGGGTGACAGTCATGACGGCCGCGAGGACCGTGATAATTCCGACGGCCGCTGCCGCCGCTCCGAATGCGACATCCCGAATGTCGTGGGACTGCCGATCGTTCAACAGGTAAACAGCGCCTGTCAGGAGAGCGTTCGGGACAAGCGCCCCCAGAACGGCAGATCGCAGCTGTTCTGCGACTGGCCGGTTCAGGGAAACCTGGAACGCCCCGAACAGGTGGAGGCCGATCAGGCTGGCAACTGGTATCAGGATGTAGGGCAGAGCATACGCGACTTGCGCATTGAGCAGGGTTTCACCTGACATGCGCAGCGCAGCGTACGCCGAGAGCGTCGCCACCGCGGCTGCCAGGAGGCGAGCGCCTTCCCGAATTGCGAGGGGAAGCATCCTCGCCGGCAGCTGCGTCGCATCGTTCTCGAAGTCATTCGCCTTGCGCAAAGTACCGGAAGGCAGGAGTGCCGGCTGCGCGCCAGACGGCGGCGCGAACTGCGCTTCAGCGTCTCTGGTTGTTGCCCCGGCCAGCATAATCTTCCTTCCTGTCGGCATCCGTTCCAGGACGGTTGCTTCGACGTCTGGGGGAAGGCTAGTCGATCAGCGTCAAGATCGGGTTTTAGCGATACCGGCAATTTTGCTGAAGTTCGAGACAATCTGCCGGTTTGCGCTACAGAACGAGACTTGCGGTCGGGGGAGGCATTCACTACACCGCTAATCCGCGCTGGAGAGGTGGCCGAGTGGCTGAAGGCGCGCCCCTGCTAAGGGCGTATACGTTAACGCGTATCGAGGGTTCGAATCCCTTCCTCTCCGCCATGATTCCCGACGTCTCCCAGCCCATCGCTCCGTGAAACCGGGACGTAATTGTGTAACCGGTTTCACAAAATTGGGGGCGACAAAGCCCGTTCGGCGCTGTTTGGTTCTCTGTGTGATATTCTCGCCACGCGATGCAAATCGCCGAAAATATTTCCGGCGCAAGGCCAAGGGCCGAGCAGCGTCGAATTTAGGCAGAACATTAACTCATTGAAAACATAGGAAAATGAATGCTTTTGCGAACTGATCGATCAGCGAATGGGGATGCAAAAGAGCGCAAATTGCGTAGGTTTACGCAGCATTGCGGCTAAAAATATAGATAACGCTAACATTTCTTTTCGCGAGGGGGCTTGATAGCGCAAACATTCGGTGATGCACTATGAAACGCAGGGCGCGTGGTGGCCACGCTCGTCTGCCGCAAAACAAACATTTGACCTATACGTCCGGACAAGGGCGAGGGTCGTAGGGAGGAATTTAGATGAACAGTCAAACGGGCGGTATTGCGAGCTGTGTTGGCCGCAAGTCCATGCTGGCGGCTCTGTTCTGCGGGGCTTCCGCGATTTCCCTGGTCACTGCCATGCCGGCGGCTGCACAGGAGTCGGACGGAGAACTCACGCAGGATGTCGTGGTCGTTCAGGGTGTGAGGGCATCTCTCGAACGCGCCATGGATATGAAGCGCGACGCGAGCGGCGTTGTGGACGCCATTTCGGCCGAGGACATCGGCAAGTTCCCGGACACCAACCTCGCTGAATCGCTGCAGCGGATTACGGGCGTGTCGATTGACCGGGTCAACGGTGAGGGGTCCAAGATCACCGTTCGCGGCTTCGGTCCGGGCTTCAACCTGATCACGCTCAACGGGCGTACACTGCCAACTGCAGAAGTCAGCGCTATCGGGGAGCGCGGCAACTACGGCGCGGGTGGCGACCGCTCGTTCGACTTCTCGAACCTCGCCTCGGAAGGTGTCTCGGCCCTCGAGGTCTACAAAACCGGACAGGCAATCCTGCCGTCAGGCGGTATCGGCGCGACTGTGAACATCAAGACGCGCCGTCCGCTGGATGATCCGGGTACGACCGCAAGCATCCAGGCCAAGCTGATCAACGACACGAGTGTCGAGAGCGGCGATGACTTCACGCCGGAGATCTCGGGTCTCGCCAGCTGGACGGACGATACCGAGCGCTTCGGTGTCGGCCTGTTCGGCTCCTACTCGAAACGCGACTCCGGCGCGCCGACGCAGCAGATCAATGACTGGATCGTGCGGCGGTCAACCGATGGCACGATCGACGGCAGCTACACGCGCGGCAATGGCTCGACCATCGTCACTAATCCGCCGGCCGCCGGCGAGCTCTATGCTGTGCCGCAGGACAGCCGCTATGACTTCTCGGATATTTCCCGGGAGCGCATCAACGGCCAACTGGTCCTGCAATACAAACCGATGGACAACCTGAAGCTGACGGGTGACTACACCTACGCTCAGAACAAGTCGGAAGAGCTGCGCTACGAGCAGACCAACTGGTTTGCGACGCCGCTCGATGAAATCCGGTTCGATGGCAACCCGACGGTCGACAGTGTCGCCTACATGATGGAAATCAACGGCGGCACGAAAGACATCGGCTTCGAGCAGACGAACCGCGCCACGAAAGACGAACTCAAGTCGCTCGGCTTCAACGCCGAATGGGAGTTCAGTGATCGCGGCACGATGATCTTCGATGCGCACAGCTCGAAGGCGGAATCCGGCGGCGATAACCCGCTCGGTCACACGGCAACGTTCGTGACCTTCGGCGCTCCGGTCATCTATCAGCACTCTGTCGACTTCAGCAGCGGTTACCCGATCCAATCCTACACCATCGACGACACGGTCCGCGGTAACGGCAACGGCGTCCTCGACGTCGGCGACCTTGGCACGCAGGTGCAGCGGAGCAATGCGTCGAACATGGATCACCAGGTCGACGAACTGGATCTCCGGTTCGTGTGGGACTTCGACAACAGCAAGCTCACCTTCGGCGGAAACTACCGTGACACCGAAATGAACCGCTGGACCCGGACGACACAGCAAGACCTCGGCAGCTGGGGCATCGCTAATCCGGGCGACGTGGAACAGTACGCCCCCGGAATGGTCCAGCAATACTGCCTCGCCTGTACGTTTGACGACGTGCCGGTCGGGCAGGCGAACATCGCCTTCCGTTCGGATGCCGCTGCGCTGTTCCCGATCCTGGCTCAGGCCTATGCGGGCAACGCGGTCAACGTCTCTGAAACCGCAGACACCGTGCAGGAAGAAATCTCGGCGCTCTATGCTGCATTCGAGATGAAGAGCGAGCTGCTCGGCCGTCCGGCCCGTGTCAACGCCGGTATCCGGTACGAAGACACCACTGTGAAGTCGATCACGCAACAGTCGGTGCCGTCTGGCATCCTGTGGACCGCAGACAACGACTTCCTCGTCCAGCAGTCCGGCGCAAAGGAAGACGTGACGGGTGACGGCTCGTACGACTACCTGCTGCCCAACATCGACTTCCAGGTCGACGTGACGGACAATGTGGTCGCCCGCGCGTCCTACAGCAAGACGATCGGCCGGGCCGGCTATGGCAGCCTGTTTGCCTCGACAACGGCAAATGCTCCGAACCGTCCGACGGTTCTGGGTGGCCAGGTCACCGGCAGTTCGCAGAACCCGGGCCTTCTTCCGCTCGAGTCCGACAACTTCGACGTTTCGCTCGAATGGTACTACGGAGACACGAGCTATGTGTCCGTCGGCTACTTCGACAAGCGTGTGAAGAACTTCATCGGTACGGGTGTTGTTGACCGGAACCTGTTCGGCCTGCGCGATCCGACGTCCGGTGCAGCCGGCACGCGTTCGGGCGATGCACTCGATATCATCGATGCGCTTGGTGTCGACCGGTCCGAAGCGAACCTGTTCACGCTGGTTGCCCTGATCGACGCCAACAATGGCAACGTCTCTGCGGCGCAAGCCGAGTTTCAGTCGCACCTCGTGGGCAACGCCCTGCCGCAGGCCTATGTGGACCAGATCCTGGGTCTGTATGACGTGACTGCGAATTCCAATGATCCGCTGCTGACCTTCGCTGTCTCGCAGCCGATCAACAACCGCGAAGGCAACATCGACGGCCTTGAGTTCGCATGGCAGCACTTCTTCGGTGACACGGGCTTTGGCTTCCAGGCCAACTACACGCTCGTGAACGGCGATGTGGAGCTCGACCCAGCGTCGGATCCGTCCGAGAACCAGTTCGCTCTCGTCGGTCTTTCCGACACGGCGAACCTCACGGCGATCTACGAGAAGTACGGCTGGTCGGCGCGTCTGTCCTACAACTGGCGGGATACGTTCCTGTCGGCGACGAACCAGACGGGTGACCGCAGCGGTATCTATGTCGAAGACTACGGCCAGTATGATCTGAGCGTCAGCTATGACCTCACGGACCGGCTGTCGCTGTCGTTCGAAGGCATCAACCTGACCGGCGAAGATCAGCGGATGTACCACCGCGTTCCGGCTGAGGTGTACTACGTCTACGAACTGTCGCCGCGCTATGTCTTCGGTGCGCGCTACCGGTTCTGATATCAGGTCGGAGCCACCTTCCACGAATGGAAAAGGCCGCTGCTTGCAGCGGCCTTTTTTCCCTTGCTTGAGAGCGCATCCGATTTGCTTCATCCTAGATGACTCAAAGACGCTGCGAACAGGCAGACGACAGAAAACCTCCCGAAAGGCCGGACATGGCTAGGAATGTACTGCTCAACAACATCGACCATCCTGACCTGAAAGTCGTGCCGGGGCAGGGCGAGGAATTCGGCGACAGCGTCAACCAGACCGTCGTGTTCCCGACCGAGTTCGAGGAGGTGCAGCGGGAATATCCAATCCTGTTCCGTAGGGACGCCAACGGCAAATTCCAGGCGGTCGCACTGCTGGGCCTCGACAAGAATGAAAACCTGTTCCTGTCACCGGATGGCTGGCGTGCCCGGCATGTTCCCGTCATTCACCAGCGGGGACCGTTCATGATCGGCTTCCAGGAACGCAAGACCGATGGAAATGTCCGGCGTGAACCCGTCATCTATGTTGACCTGGAAGATCCGCGTGTCGGCACGGCGAAGGGCCAGCCACTGTTCCTGGCTCACGGCGGCAATGCGCCATATCTTCAGCATGTCAGCCAGGTGCTTCGTGCCATTGACGTGGGACTCGGCCTTGTCGATCCGATGTTCGAGGCTTTCGAAGAGGCGGAGTTGATTGAACCGGCGTCCATGGACGTAGCGCTCGATCAGCATACCGTCTACCAGGTGCCGGACATCTATTCCATCAATGCGGAGCGACTTGCGACACTTGATGGGCCGGCGCTCGAGAAGCTCAACCGGTCGGGCTTCCTTCGCCACGCCTACCTGGTGCTGGCGTCACTCCCGAACGTCAACCGGATCATTGAAATGAAGGCAAGTCGGCGGGAACTGGCCCGGCAGGCATAATCACGGCGGACCGGACGGACGATGGTTGAGATCGCGCGCAAGACGGACGTACTGAACGGCATCGAGCCGGGCTCGATCCCCTATGCGGACCTGATGCAGGCAGAAAAGCCCGTTGTCCTGCGCGGGATCGCAAAAGATTGGCCCCTTGTAAGGAAAGGCAACGAATCCCCGGAAGCCGCGATGGATTACCTCCTGACGTTCTATCAGGGCCGGCCTGTTGTCGGCTATTCGTGCGCGGCGGACATCGCCGGCAGGTATTTCTACAATGACGAACTGACGGGGCTGAATTTTGAGCGCGGCCGGGTTCAGCTCACGGAATATTTTGATCGCATCCGCGATCACCTGGGCCAGCCGGACGCACCGTCCTTCTACATCGGGTCGACCGATCTCGACATATATCTGCCGGGCTTCCGCGCGGAAAATGACCTTGTGCTCAACGACCCGATGTTTGCGACCAATCCGCCTGTGGTCAGTATCTGGCTCGGAAACCGCACGACGGCTTCAGCGCACTACGACATGTCGAACAACATTGCCTGCTGCCTTGTAGGAAACCGGCGCTTCACGCTGTTTCCGCCGGAGCAGGTCGAAAACCTGTATCCGGGCCCGCTGGAACCGACACCGGGTGGCCAGGTTGTCAGTATGGTTGATTTCCGCGCCCCGGACCTCGAGCGCTATCCCCGGTTCGAGGCGGCACTGGAAAGTGCGGAAGTCGCGGATCTTGAACCTGGCGATATCCTGTTCTACCCGGCGATGTGGTGGCACCATGTCGAGGCGCTCTGCGACTTCAACGCGATGGTGAATTACTGGTGGAATACGTCGCCAGCGTATATCGACACGCCGCAGAACACGATGTTGCACGCGCTTCTGTCATTGCGCGACCGGCCCGAGCACGAAAAGCGCGCCTGGAAGGCGCTGTTCGACTACTATGTGTTCGGCCCGGCTGAACGCGCCGGTGCACATCTTCCGGAACATGCGCGGGGTGACCTAGCCCTTATGGACGAAGTCAGCGCACGGAAGTTGCGCGCCAAGCTGTTGAACCGAATGAACCGCTGACGGATCGGGAGGGCGAGTTGGAGTCTCAGAAAGTCAGGAAAGTGGTTATCGCAGGTGGCGGCACTGCCGGTTGGATCGCGGCGGCGACCCTCTCACGCCTGCTCGGCCCGCTGCTCGACATCACCCTGGTGGAATCAGACGACATCGGAACAGTCGGCGTCGGCGAGGCGACAATTCCGACACATCGAACCTTCCATCACATTATCGGAATCGACGAGCGCGAATTCATGCGCGCCACCAAGGCGACCTTCAAGCTCGGCATCGCATTCGAGAACTGGGCCCGGATCGGTGACCGCTACATCCACTCGTTCGGCCAGGTCGGCAAGCCGAACTGGATGGGTGAGTTCTTTAACATCTGGATGCTGGCCCGCGATCAGGGTCTCGGCGGATCGCTTGATGATTACTGCTTCGAACTGAAAGCCGCCGAGGCGGGCAAGTTCTTCACGTCCGAACAGTCGAACATCAATTACGCCTACCATCTGGATGCGAGCCTCTATGCAAGCTTCCTGCGCGGCCTATGTGAGGGCAGGGGCGTGCGGCGCGTCGAAGGCCTGATCGACCATGTCGAACAGGACGCCGAAAGCGGGTTCATTTCCGCACTCAAACTCAAGTCGGGCGAGCGGATAGAAGGGGACTTCTTCGTCGATTGCACCGGGTTCCGTGGCGTCCTGATCGAACAGACGCTGAAGACAGGCTACGAAGACTGGAGCCACTGGCTGCCTACAGACAGTGCACTTGCCGTCCAGACCCGTTCGACTGGCCCGGCTATGCCTTATACGCGTTCAATCGCCCATCATGCCGGCTGGCAATGGCGCATTCCGCTTCAGCACCGAGTCGGCAACGGCCTGGTCTTCTGCAGCAGGTTCATGTCGCCTGAGGAGGCGCACGACTTGCTCCTGAAGAAGGTCGACGGCGAATTGCTGACTGAGCCGCGGCTCATCCGCTACAAGACCGGCCGCAGGCGGAAGGTCTGGAACAAGAACTGCTTTGCGCTTGGCCTGTCGAGCGGCTTTGTGGAGCCGCTGGAATCGACAAGTATCCACCTCATCCAGATCAATGCGACGCGGCTTGTCCAGAAATTCCCGTTCAGTGGCTGCAGCGAAGCCCTAGCCAGCTACTTCAACGAACAGTCACACCGGGAACTGGAACGGATCCGTGATTTCCTCGTGCTGCATTACAAGCTCACCGAACGGGATGATTCGCCGTTCTGGATCGCTCAGCGCGACGCGGAGATTCCTGACAGTCTTGCGCAGCGCATTGCGCTGTTCCGCGACAATGGTGTGCTGTACCGGGAACCGGATGACCTGTTCCTCACGGATTCCTGGCTGCAGGTCATGCTTGGCCAGCGCCTCCAACCGAAAGGGTATCACCATCTTGGCCGTCTGATGACGGATGAACAGATGCAGATGGTGCTGAACGGTATCAGCGGCAATATCGACAAGGCGCTCGCGCGCATGCCAGCACATCAGGACTTCGTCGACCAGTATTGCCGCGCCGACGAAGCCTGACGCTCCCCAAACCTAATCGGCTTCTGACCTGAACGAGACGCGCGCCGTCGCCGCACCGGCTGTGCCCGGCTGCCCGCCGCCAATGGAGATGACCATGTCGCTGCCATTTGCCGGAACGAACACACCATCATCATTGTAGTAACCGAGCTGTTCCGGCGGAACGGTCAACGTGACCTCCTTCGACTCTCCGGGTGCCAGTTCAACAACGTCAAAGGCCGCAAGTTCCACGCGCGGAACCGATCTGTTCGGGCGCAATTGAGGTTGAACATAGACCTGAACGACTTCGCGGCTCGCCATGTCGCCCGTATTGGAGACGGTCGCCGTCACGTTCAGCGGATGTGTTGCATCGGCCGATTCGGGAACGCTCAGTCCGGAATAGGCGAAGCTCGTATAGCTGAGGCCATATCCGAAGGGGTAGAGCGGCTCACCCGTATAGTACTTGTACGTACGGTTCTCCATCGAATAGTCGTTGAACGCCGGAAGGTCATCAACGGACTTGTAGAAGGTGACGGGCAGCCGACCTGAGGGGCTGTATTCGCCCCAAAGCAGGTCGGCGACGGCGGCGCCGGTGCGTTCACCCGGATAGAATCCCTGAATGATCGCCGGCAGGTTCTCGTCTTCCCAGTTCAGCGCCATGGCGCTTCCGCTGAAATTCACGAGGACGACAGGCTTGCCAGTTCCCTGGAGGTCCTTGATCAGGTCTTCCTGGACTTTCGGCAGCTTGAGGTTGGTGCGGTCGCCTCCCGAGAAGCCATCGATATGCACATCCATTTCCTCGCCTTCGAGATCGGCATCAATGCCGCCGAAGAACAACACGACGTCAGCCTTGGCCGCGGCATCCATGGCTTCTGCGTGCAGATCCCGGGACGTGTCGACCCATTTCAGACGCGATTCCGGCTCGATCGAATTGCGGTGCCAGTAGGTGTCGCTCACAAACTTGACGGTGAGCGCATAGCGCTGGCCGGCTTTCATAAGATACGTCGTATTGCCAACCGGCTGCCCGTTGATCTCCGCTTCGGTCCACCGCGTGCCCTTGAACCGGTACGCACCATCCTTTTTGGGAACGATATAGCCGCTCCACGAAACGGAGAAGGTGTCGTTCAGAGTTCCGTCGACGGGAGACTCTGTCCAGTAGAAGTCGATCGCCGGATCGGTCCGCGTGAGCACCGGCTCTCGTTCGAATTTCGGATTGTCGTAATATGTCGCGCTGAGGCCAGGTGCCAGCGCGCCGCTTTCATCTTCATGGAACAGATTTTCTGCGCCAATTGTGTCGTAGTTTGTGTAGACTTGGTCGGCGAGCATCGAGCCGGGCGTGTAGGTCACGTTGTCGGCCCCAATTTTTTCGGAGATCCCTTGCAGTGGGGTCACCGGGTGGGTCGGAATGCCATAGTAGTTCGCAACCAGAACCATCCAGTTGTCGGCATTCGGACCGATCACTGCAACCTTCGTCCCCTCCTTGAGAGGAAGGATGCCGTCATTCTTGAGCAGGACCAGAGACTCGCGCGCGGCCTTTTCGGACAGGGCAATATGTTCGGCATCGCCGACTGTGTCATACGGAATGGAAGTGTACGGAACGCTTGCCGGATCATCGAACATTCCAAGTCGGAACCGTGCTTCGAACAGCCGCGTGACGGCTTTGTCGATCGTCTCTTCGGAGATAAAGCCTTCGGCGACGGCTTCGGGAAGGGCAGCGAACTTGCTGCCATTGCCATCGCCGCAGTTCACATCGGTGCCGGTCTTGACCGCGTCTGCTGCGGCCTCAGCCTTGGTGTCTACGTAGTGGTGCGCGTCCGGGTAGTAGAAGTCGCCGATGGCGCCGCAGTCCGATACGACGTAGCCGTCAAACCCGAATTCGCCGCGAAGGTAGGTGTTCAGCAGTTCGTCATTGCCGCAGGCCGGATACCCGTCGACGGCATTGTACGCGCACATCACGGACGCGACGTTGGTGTTCGTGATGGCCGTCTGGAACGCAGACAGATAGGTCTCGCGCAGGTCAGCCTTGGTCGGGTGATAGTCGTCGGAATGGCGGGTGGATTCAGGCCCTGAGTGAACAGCGAAATGCTTCACCGTCGCGACGGTCTTGAGGTACTTGTCGTCATCGCCCTGGAGCCCGTTGACGAAATTGACCGCCATCCGGCCTGTCAGGAACGGATCTTCACCATAGGTTTCCTGTCCGCGGCCCCAGCGCGGATCGCGAAAAATGTTGATGTTCGGCGACCAGAAGGTGAGCCCTGTATACATCTCACGCGCACCGTGGTCTTCGAAATAGTGGTGCTTCGCCCGGCCTTCGTCTGAAATTGTCGTAGCAACGTTCAGCATCAGGTCTTCGTCGAATGTTGCCGCCATTCCGATTGCCTGGGGGAAAACAGTTGCGTGGCCCGCGCGCGCGACGCCGTGCAGGGCTTCGTTCCACCAATTGTATTTCGGAATCCCAAGCCGCTCGATGGCCGGGGCCTTGTCGTACATCTGGGCAGCCTTCTCTTCGAGCGTGAGGCGGCTTACCAGGTCGACGGCGCGCTCATGCGGCGACAGGGAAGGGTCCTGGAAAGGGTATTCATACGGACTCTGCGCCTCCGCTTCGACCGTGGCCGCCGCATCCTGAGCCGGCGCCCCGACACTGCTGCAGGCCGCCAGCATCGCCGCGGCAAGCGCTGCACTGGACACAAGTGTCTTCTTTGGATGGGCGAGCTTCGGCATGTTTTCCTCCCGGGAACAGATCGCGCTGTTATGAAAATGTTTGCGCTAACATGCCATAGTATACGCAGAGCGGTTTCGCGCAAGAAGGTATCGTTTAATCTTTTGTTCTTCGGCGGGCACCATCTGCATTTGCATCCACACACACAGGACTGCACTTAGCAGGTTATGAGGATTTCGCCGGTTCCACTGTTCGACACGCCAGCGCCATCGGGGTCACCAAACGGGGCGTGGGCGTGGCTGTCTCCGCTTGGCGCTGCGGAGCAAGGGCCGCTATCAGGCCCCGAGCGGGCTCGCGTGTCGCGGCTTGCCAACGAGCAGGCCCGAGGTGCGCTGTCGGACCACCTCACCGAGCGCCGGGCATTGCTCGCGAAACTCCTCGATGGGCCGGCTGAACAGGTCGCCATCGGTCATGACGAGCATGGCGCCCCCTGCCTGCAGGACCATCCCGGGATTCATGTGAGCTTCTCCCGTTCGGGCCGATGGAATGCTCTTGCCTGCAGCGCTGCAAGCGAGGTGGGCGTCGACATCGAATTGGTTCGGGATACCGGCTGGAAACCGATGCTGGAAATGATCTGCAAGCCTTCAGAGGCCGGCGAGTTGCGCGCAGCTGTCGATCGCGCTGGAACTCTCGTCCCATTCTTCCGGCTCTGGACGATAAAGGAAGCTGTCCTGAAGGCCGCCGGTAGCGGTCTGAAAGGCGGCGCAAAGCGGGTTGGCGTTCCTCTTTGCCTGATGGAACTCGATAGTTCAGGCAAAAGGATCGCTCTGGATGACCGGGCATATCGAGTCGATGTCAGCTCGTCGGACGCCTGCGTTGTCGCGCGCGCACTGCGCGTCTAGCTGAGGTCTCGCACGGACACGCACATCGGCTTGACCTCGTACACGCGTAACCCGTCGCGCCACAGGCTGCCGCGCGCGGTGACCAGGATGTCGTTGTCGCGCTTTTCGATCGACTGAATCTCCATCGCCGTCGTGACGCGCTTCCTGTCCGGCGTCACCTGGCCGCGATAACTCCACCTGATTGGTGCGGAGGTTGCCAGGGTCGATATATGTGGGCGCTTCATGCCCCTCGCGATATCCTTCAGCCAGACCATTCGACAGAGCAGCTGTGTCATAGCATCGAGGCCAAGGGAGCCCGGCTGCACCGGATCCTGATAGAAGTGGGCCTTGAAGTACCAGGCGTTCGGGTCGACGTGTTGCTGACCCCGGATCAGGCCCAGACCGCTCGTTCCCCCATCCGGATCGAAATAGTCGATCTCGTCCAGCATTCGGAGGCGACCACGCACGAGAGCCTGGCGATGCGCCTCATCAGGCGCCGGCATCGCGGGGAGTTCATACGCCGCAGCAAACCCGGCATTCCGCGCCAGACCGGCCTGCCGCGCAAGCGCAGCGGCCGGGAAAAAGCCAAACTGCGTCTCGAGATCTAGCACCCGCGCACCCGCCGCCGTATCGACAGTTACATCAAACGTAACCAGTGTCATTGGCCCGGCTTTCGCCACATTGGTCAGTGTGCTGCGCGTATCGAGACGTTGGTCCGTGCGCAACACTTCCCGGTGAAGCACGCCATCGCCTTCTAGGTTCCGGAACCGAAGGCCTCCTGGAAGCGCGAAACCTGAATGGCTAGCCAGCCACCCACACGGCTGCAGCGCGATTTCCGCGAGTACCGCAAAGGGCATCTGGCCGTTGAGATTGTCATCGAAATACCAGTCGTCGCTGGAAATGTCGTATTCGGCCGTCATCACCGCGCCCGACTCTTCGGTTCCCGGCCGGGTCGAAACGGAGGTGACACGCGACAGGAAATGATAGGGCGGCTGCGGCAGGCGCGCGACGATACTCTCCGTATCAAACTTCCGGTACATATCCCCAAACGCAGCGGACGGCGCGCCATCGGCGCATTCCAGCAATGTCTCCTCGTCGCCACGGCTCTCGCCAAGCGGCCCGATGATCAGCGGGTGGGCCGCCACCCGGCGCTTCGCCCAGTTCCGGCGAAGGCGGATCCCGAAGCGCGGGCAATAGAATACTTTTTTGCCGTCGCTGGTCGCGAGTAGCGACGCATAGATTTCCGGCGTGTCGCCATCGACCACTTCATCGACAAAGACCTCATAGATCACATCGTGGTCCGCGTCGGGAACAACCTGCCCACGGCAAATGAACTTTGCCGTATGGCCTGGCACGGGTTCGAAGACGTAGCCGTCCCGGTCAGTCGTCAGCCCGAGCGCCGCCGCGTGGAACTCGAGCGCCTGCACTGCAGCTTCGGCCATCAGCGTTCCCGGCATGCAGGGATCGTGATGGAAATGTCCATCGTAGAACCAGGTCGACGTCGGCGTGTGCGCGCTTGCCCGCAGGTAACCGCGGCCCCACGGCCCGCCGGCCGGATCGAATGCGTCTACCTTGTCGAACAGTGCCAGCCGGTCCCCCGGCAGGCGTGGCGGGTTGGAATGCGCAGCACATGCCTCAAAACCGTCGCCAAAGCACTCCCACGCATTGCCTTGGCGGAACGCGTCGACCTGCGCCTCCGAAAATGCCCTGCGGCTGCTGGCGCGGTCCGGCGCGAACGCTGCCGGCGTTGCGGTTGGAGCCTTTTCCTTTGTCGGATCCCATATGACGCCTTTGCCGGACGCGAGTTCGTCATCGGTAAAGAAACCCGCCTGGCCGTTGCGGATGGAAAAGGCGAGCCGGCTGCTGGCCCTGCAGTCATATTGGAAGAAGAACATGCGAACACCGGAGAGCTCTGCATGTCCTGTGATCTCGATCTGGAACTGAAGTGTCTCATCTTCCTCCGGAAGGCCACCATCGTGGAAGGTAATTTCGCAGCCCAGCAAGCGATAGACGCGCTCATCCTGGTTGCGGAAGTCTGCGCCCATCCAGCCAATGAGCGTCAGGTCCGCTTGCCCGCATTCAATCAGCGGACCGGGCCGGATGCGCCCGCCATGGACGAATTCGCCGTGCTTCCGGATGTCGGTTTCCGTCCAGATCACGCCGCTCGAGTCGATACCCGGTGGCGCCGAGATACCCGTTATCCGGTCCACCAGAAGCAGGGGAGGCGCAGGCAACCGGACCTGACGGACAAATTCATCCTGCTGACGGAATTCGGCGCCGAAGAAGTCCGACATCCGTCCGCGGGTCGACGCTTCAATCCTGTCGCGCGTCCAGCTCGGCCCGCTTGCCTTACGCTGTCTGAGCGGCGTTCTTCCATCGACGACTTTTGTCGGCGGATCGATTTGCTTCACGCAAGGTTGGGACGGGCAGGGCACGCCAGGGCCGACCTTCACAGCGTGGACGATTGCGCCGTACGCGGGCGGGCGCAGATATGGCGGCTCAGGAAACGGGATCCCGTCCTTCAGCGAAGGCGGCGCCGCGGGAAGGCGCGGTGATGGGTATGGAACCGGGCGCATGATCGTCCACTTTCTGCTGGGTGTGGGCGCGTTCTGGCGGGTCTTCTCAAGCACTTCAAGAAGGGGCGAGAGGTTGATGTTGCGCCCATCTGCAAAGAGAAGAGCAGCAACTTCGGCGACCTGAGCCAGATCGGAACTCTCGATCCGGTCCATTGCGGCAGCCTTGAAGGGCTTGCCCTTGAGTATGGATGCGAGGCTGGTCGTCAACGTGTCACGCGGGCCGAGTTCGACAAACGTCCGCACACCATCTTCCCACGCCTGCCGGACAGTGGGTGGGAACTCCACAGTGTCAACGGCCTGCTTCGTGAGCATGTCGGCAACGGTTTCGGCGGTCGGCGTGTACGCTCCGTGGATTGCATTCGCGTAGAGCCGAACGTCCGGGCCTGATTGTACCGGCCGCGTATGCAGCCGCCGCCATGTTTCCTCGAATGGCTTCATGGCGCGCGCGTGCACGATGAGGTGTTGGTTCATCTTTGCGGCCGAATGCCGCCCAAAGCTTGCCGCCAGGGCGCGGCAGGCTTCAGCCGGTCCGCCAATCATGCAGTCCGTATCCGAATAGACAATCGTGATTTCGACCGAGGGAAAGTCTGCGAGGCGCTTCCGGACTTCGTCTGCTGGTGCCAGCAAGCGCCAATTCGTCCAATCGGACGGAACGTTGGGCCCCCAGGCCTGCTTTGCAGTTTCAAACTGACCGCCGAGATGCCGTTCATACATCGCTGCCGCAGATATCTCGTCCAGCAGCGCACCCGGATCATTCCAGTATCCGAATGCGAACAGGGCATTGGACTCGCCGAGCGACAGGCCGAGTGCGGCGTCCGGCTTGACGCCGAGAATATTCAGCAGCAGCACCGCATGCGCCTGGCTGACGAGCGTTCCCGTACACAGCTGCTCATATTCCGTCAGCGCGGATTTCGACAGTAGGGCCGCGATTTCCTGTGCCTGCGAAAGCCGGGAAAGTCTTGAGCCGATTTCAGGAAATGCCATCAACAGGCGACGGGCCGCTCGCGGGTACACGGCGGCGGAGCCGGTAAATACAAATGCCAGCTCTCCCTCTGGCGATCCCTCGCCATGATAGACCCCGGCGTGGTCAAGCGGCTTGCCCTGTTGAAGCTCGGCTGCAACTCGCTCGCGAAGTTGCTCCAGGACTTCTGCAGTCTCGGCAACGATCGCAATCCGCTTCCTGCCACGTCCGCCGGCCTTGCCGTTCCGCAGTCGCTCGGCGAGCTTCGCGTCGGATGCGGCGGATGCGTGGAAGAGATAGGGAGTCGGCCGGAGACGATCCGCCGCGACCCGTGGCGCTCCCGGCCGCCATGCTATGGCCGCCACGCCTGCTGGGGCCTGCTCCTCGGTGGCCAGCATCATTGTGCGCGCGGGCAGGGCAAGGTCGAGAACAGCGCCATCTTCTGTCAAAG
Organism: Hyphomonas sp.; assembly: GCA_020638455.1. Classification (GTDB taxonomy): domain Bacteria; phylum Pseudomonadota; class Alphaproteobacteria; order Caulobacterales; family Hyphomonadaceae; genus Hyphomonas. The sequence continues at coordinate 457,856 of JACKIK010000002.1, forward strand.
TGTGGCTGTTGGCCCGAAGAGTGCAGTGCAGCGCCAACTCGGCCAGCCCCTCCGCAATCGGTGCGACTCCGTACACTGCCGACAATGTTTGTCTTGTCGCGTCAGAGCGTCGGCCAGACCACTTCACGTCCTCCAGCGTTGCAAGAATCGGATCGCTTGCAGCTTCCGCATCCGACCGGCGCTTCAGCACCAGCGCCGCAGCCAGATCACCAGTCTGGCCATCACAGCCAAGCTCCCGAACCGCATGCGCACGAACTGGCTCCGACGCAAAATCGGCTGTCGCAACGACGGCCATGTCCAATCGACCGGACCGCAGTGCGTCTTCAGCAAGGTCAAGCGCCGCAGCGCCGCTCGCCGTGCCTGCAGACACCGCGAACCCCATGCCCTGATAGTCCCGCGCAAACGTGATCCGGTTGGCCGTCATGTTGGCCATTGCGCCCAGCACCATTGAGGAATCAAGAGCGGGTGCGATGCTATCGAGGTCGACGCCGGGGCCGGTGTCGCAGCGTTCCCGGAATGGCCAACGGGCCGAGTCCGCGGCGCATCCCATAGCCGTGATCACGCCCGTCCTTGCCTTGTCCGCCGCCCGGACACTGCTCAGGGCGTCCTCCACCACCGACAGGATTGCAAGCTGTTGCGGTTCCGACTGGACCAGATCTCGCGGCGGCGTTCGCGCCGAAGCCGCGTCGGCACCAATTTCTGCTGCGGGGCCTGCCGGCAAGACGGGCTGGTTCATCAGTCTTCGGAGCACGGCATCCGTGTTGCGGTCCGGTCCGGCCATGATCGCGGCGCCGCAGATAACGATATCTTCGGCGCTCTGCTTCGGGCGTGAACGCGGCCGGGACGGACGGCGCGTTGGCCGGTATTCCTCAAGAATGAGGTGAGCATTGTTGCCGCCAAACCCGAAATTGCTGATCGCAGCCCGACGTACACCGTTTCGAATCTCCCATGGTTCGGCAGATTGCAGGATGTCGAGTTGCGTGCCGCTTGCAGCGTCGATCAACTGCCCATCAATAGGTGTTGACGGCAGCGTTTCGCGCTCCATGGCGCCAGTGAGTTTCAGCAGACTTGCCAACCCTGCCACCGTGATCAGGTGCCCGGCATTGGCCTTCAGCGAGCCTGTCGGCAGGCGCGCCGCGCCTTCAAAGAAGGCGGCAGATGCCGTCACTTCGACGCCGTCACCGACCGGGGTACCGGTTGCGTGGCATTCCAGGTAGTCGATGGACAGAGGATCTATTCCCGAGACATCATAAGCCCGGCGCATCGAATCCTGCTGTCCATCGCCGCTCGGCGCAAGCAAACCCTTGCGTCGCCCGTCATTTGAGACGCCCACACCGCGGATCACACCGTATACCCGCTCTGCCGGCTCCACATCATGCAGCCGCTTGAGAACGACTGCGGCCGCGCCTTCGGACGGGACAAGACCATCCGCACCCTGCACGAAGGGGCGGGACCGTCCGGAGGGACTGATTGCGTTGAGCGCCTTGAAGCCGATATGAAGGATCAGATTGTCGGTCGCGTTCACTCCTGCGACAACGGCGCAATCGATGGCGCCTGTCTGGAGCTTTCTGCAGGCAATTTCGATTGCGTAAAGGGAAGAAGCGCACGCTGCATCCAATGCCAGGCGAGGCCCCCTGGCGCGAAGTGCTTCAGCAATCAGCAGCGCCGGGAGTTCGGAATTGCGAACGGAATTCGGATCGGCAGGCTCTTCGCCGCGCCAGAGCCGTGACGCATAATCGACATGGCCAGCGGACGGGTAGGAGAGGTTTGCCACGAACACGCCAAGCGCCGAAGCACGCACTTTGGGACCGCCTGCGTCTTTCCACGCGTCTAGCGCAGCGTGGAGCGGCCAGCTGCAGACAGGATCGAGCGTCGCGGCGTCGACGGATTTCAGGCGGGCACGCTTCGGATCGAAAACTGTATCAAAGCCGCGAACCCTTCCGGAAACGAACTTCTGCCGGTTGCGGGAGCCCGAGGGAACACCAAGCTCGCCGGGCGCGACGGGTCCATAAAGCAGCTGCTTGTCGAAGATTGCCTTCGTCAGGGCATCCGGATGGAACGCGCCCGGCAGCACACATCCCTGACCGACAATGGCAATCGGATCGAAACGCATCATCCTGCGTTCCATTCTTCGCCCACGACCAGGTGCACGTTTCCGTGCGTCGCATCCAGCAGCTGGTCAGCAAAGATACGTGCACCCTCCGGCCGCGCGATCAACGGTATGCCGCGAGCCTCGAACATCCGGGCAAGGGTCTCGTCGACCATGCCGCCTTCCCACGGCCCCCAGCAGAATGATCGGACACGGATTTGCGGGTAGACCTCTGCAAGCTGCCCGGCGAGCGCGTTCAGCCAGCCATTCGCCGCGGCATAGTTAGCTTGTCCGGGATTGCCGAAAACGGCGGACGCCGACGAAAACAGTCCGGCGTAGCGAAGCTCGGACAGGTCAAGCGCGCCGAGCAAAGCAATCAGACCGTCGACCTTCGGCGCGAACACTTTCCGGAACGTCCCCGCGGTCTGCTTCTCGACATGGCCGTCCGCCAGCACACCGGCACCATGGATCAGGCCGGTGACCCTCGTTCCGTGGGATACGACTTCATTCAGCACTGCCCGAAGGCGATTCAAATCAGACAGGTCCGCGGAAACATAAGTCGCTTCCGCGCCCGCCGCCCTGATCCGGGCGAGCGTACCGACTATCTCGCGGCTCGCGACAAGCCGCTGGGCCAACTGGCCAATGTCCGCGGGCCGCTTGGGCACATCAGGACGACCGGAATTCCGCGCCAGTTCCGCCCGCACGGACTTCAGGTCATCCGAAACACCGAGCCATTCCGGCCACGGCACTTGCTGCGAGCGGCCGAAAAGAACGAAGTGTCCGCCGGTCCTGCGCGCAACTTCGACGGTGCAGTCGGATGTGACCCCGCGGCCCCCACCCGTAACCAACCATATGCCGCCGCTTGCGTCAGCGGACCGAGAAGTAGGGGGAGTGAGCGCGGCTCCCAGCGATGCGGCATGAATGCCGTCATTCGCAAGCATGACGTCTTCTGCACATCCCAGTGCGCCGGCTATCCGCTGGGCCGCCTCGTCGACCCCGCACGATACTGCGAGTGTCATCGCCTGTATCGTTGTGCCGGGGCGCTCGAGACGAAGCGTGCGCACCAGCCCTTCACAGCCGCCGAGGCGCATCGGATCAGGATTCGCGTTGCGATCCAGCACAACGATCCGGGCCTGGACGTCGCTCACACTCAGCGCAGCCTGCAGCACGGAAAAATGGCGGTCCGCAGGCGGCAGGTCGCTCAGGCCCTCCGTCAGGATGCTTAGTGGCGCACGTCCTGAAAGCGACTGAACGACTTCTGCGTGCGCGCCTCTGCGGATCAGCGATGCCGCGAGCGCTGCGGCAATGTCAGGTTCCGCCCCGGTGATCTCGACCGTTCCGCCACGTGCCGGGGTCCCTTGATCGCTGTAGTCACACAGCCTTTTTCGTACCAGTGCCCGCACGGTACTGGTGTAGCCAGGAATATCCGCATCAGGCGTGCGGGGACGGATCGCCGCGACTGGCGCACCGCCCCTCAGGCAAAAAAATCGGCAATTGCCCGGATTGTTCGCAACTCGGCCAGGGATTCGGGATCAACTTCCGGGAGGTCAGGATGCTGGTCGCGCAGCGCCGAAAGAATCTCAACCTGCTTGATCGAGTCCACGCCAAGCTCGCCTTCAAGGTCCATGTCGTCCTCGAGCATGTCCGAAGGATAGCCAGTCTTCTCCGCAATCAGTTCCCGGACGATATCTGCTGTAATGGCACCATTTGCACCGTTGGCAGGATGGTGCCCATTGACGGCGCTGCCATTCGACAGAGGGGCCGGGGCAGGCGCCGGGCTGGCACCCGGTGTGCCGTCATCAATCATGGCTGCAATCGCTGCGATGGTCCGCAGCTCGACAAGGCGTTCCGGATCGATTTCTGGAAGGTGCGGCAGCTTCTCACGAAGTGTGGATAGTATTTCGACCTGCTTTATCGAGTCCACGCCGAGCTCGCCTTCAAGGTCCATGTCGGGCTCCAGCATGTCCTCTGGATAGCCGGTCTTCTCCGATATGATACCGCGTACCAGGGCCGTTGCATCCAATGCCGGCGCGGCGGCCCGCACGGCAGGACTGTCGACTGCGGCGGCCTTCGCCACAGGCGCCTGAGCAGGTGCGGGAGGTGGCGCGACCGGCGCAACCGGTGCGCTCGGTACTGTGGGTTTCGCCTGGGTCTGAATCGGCGCCGCGTGGCCGTTCAGATACGGTTGTGGCGCCGGCGCCGGTTGGGGTGTTGCAGGGGTCGGCGCCGGAAGTGATGGAACGCTCGTTGTGGTCTGCTGCGGCAAGCCGGTAAGAACCTGTGCAACGGTATTGAGATATGCCGTATGCGCTGCAGACGTCATGTGCAGGTAATCCGCATGCCTGCGGGATACTTCCATCATCACGCGCTCCACAGCGCTCTCGCCCGCCGCTCCGACCAGAGTTGGAGCAGGCGCTGAAGCTTGTTGCAGAATAGGTTTTTCAGTCATGGCGGGACCCGGCTGTGAGGGAGGGAAAGATGGAAGGGGAGAGGAAAGTGATGCAGAGGGCGCAGCCGCAGTCTGGGGCTTGGGTGCTGCTGCGCGGTCAGGATTGGGCGCCGCGCGGCCGCTCGCTCCGTCTGCGGGCGGATAGGGCTTGCCGTAGTTCGCGCCTGAAATCTTCACGGCATGCTTCGATGGCAGCGGCTTCGCCGGCTCGGCGGGCATGCTTGCGAACAGCGCTGCAAGGTCCACTTTCACGCCGGCCGTGCTGAGAGCGCCGATCGTGGAGAGGAATTGCGAGACGCCATTGACGCGCTTGTTGTCGAGCGCAATCGCCGTATACGGACGGGTGCCGAGAACGTCGCCGACCAGCCCTGTCACGACAGACCCTGGTCCGACCTCGACAAAGATGCGCGCGCCGTCAGCATACATTCTCTCGACCAGCTCCCTGAACCGGACAGGCGAAGCAAGCTGGATCGACATTTCCTCAGGCATCCGTGCCGCCGGGCAGGTATATGGCTCGGCACTCGCATTCGCATAGACCGGCAAGCGCGGCTTGCGCGGCTTGAGCTTTGCAAGCACCTCCCGGAACGGTGAGACTGCGCCCTCCACAATCCGGGAATGGAATGCTGTCGCCACCGGCAGCGGCCGCGCCTTGATCCCCGCCTCGGTGAATGCCTGGAGGGCTTTCTGAACCACACCGGTCGGGCCGGACAGCACGACCTGGCTAGGGCCGTTGTCGTTCGCCAACACCAGGTCAGGCGCAAATTTCGATACGATGCCGGAAATGTCCGCCGCGCCTGCCTGAACGGCAATCATGCTTCCCGACGTCGACTGTGCAGCCTCCGCCATAAGCGCGCCGCGCTCTGCCGCAACCGTCAGTGCCGCCTTGGACGACAATGCGCCGCCATAATGAAGCGCCATGATTTCGCCGAAGCTGTGCCCGGCCGCCATGGATCCCTCGATGCCTGCCTCACCCAGCAGGGCAAGATGTGACAGCGCCACCGCAGCAATGGCCGGCTGCGCATGCTGCATCAATGTCAACCGTTCGATCTGGTCGCCGTGCTCCACCTGGTCAAAGGCCGCCGGCGGGAAGGCGAGGCGGTGCAGTGCAAGTGCGCCTGTCCGCTCGTGCCCGGCCGCTTCGTCCCACGCGGCACGGGCCGATGGAAATGCCATCGCCAGGTCTGCGCCCATCCCGACATACTGGCTGCCTTGTCCTGAAAACATGAACGCGATTTTGCCGGGCCGGGTGACATCCCGCGACACCGAGCAGCCGGATTTCAGCGGCCGCTTGCCCACCTCGTGCTTGCGGATTGCATCGGCGATCGCCGCTGCTTTGGCGGCGAGATCCTGCTGGCTCTCGGCCACAATCGAGGCTCGTGCCTTGTCCGAAACCCTGAATGCAGCATGTGTCTGCGAAGCCCGGCCCGCAAATGAAAGCGTCGGATCATCCTTGCCTAGATGGTCAAGCGCCGCGGCAAGCGACTCCGGTGAATTGGCCGATACGAGGAACAATTCGGACGGCAGCGTCCGCCATGGACGAACCGCCGCCTTGCCCGTGTATTCCTCGAGCGTAACATGGAAATTGCTGCCGCCGAACCCGAATGAGCTGACAGCACCGCGTCGCGGGCGTGCCGGGTCCGAAATCCAGGGCCGGGCCTCCGTATTGAGATAGAATACCGGGCTGTTCCGGATCGCTTCTGCCGGCTCTTCGACCTTGATCGTCGGCGGCATGACCTTGCGGCTGAGGGCATTCACAACCTTGATCAGGCTCGCCGATCCGGCTGCCGCCTTCGTATGTCCGATCTGGGACTTCACGGAGCCCAGCGCACACCATGGCGCTCTGCCTTCCTCGCCCTTGAACACGAGGTGCAGCCCTTCGATTTCGGCCTTGTCTCCCGCCTTGGTTCCTGTGCCATGCGCTTCGACGAGGTCCACGCTCTCGGGCCCGTAGCCAGCCTGCTCGTAAGCGCGAGACAAGGCACGGGCCTGGCCGGCGGGCAGCGGACTGTAGATCGCGGTGCCCTTTCCATCGGAAGCACCACCGAGGCCTCGTATCAATGCGTGGATCGTATTTCCATCCCGCTCGGCATCATCGAGCCGCCGCAGGGCAAGGATCCCGACACCTTCGCCAATCATCGTCCCGTCGGCCTTCGAAGAGAAGGGCCGGCAGTCCCCCGTTGGCGACAGGGCAGGCGTCTTCGAGAAGCACATGTACATCAGGATATCGTTCAGCGCGTCCACGCCGCCCGTCAGCACCGTGTCGCTGTCACCCCAGCGCAGCTCGTGCAGGGCGATCTGGAGCGCCGCGAGACTGGAAGCACACGCAGCATCCGTTACGTAATTGCTGCCGCCGAAGTCGAACCGGTTGGCAATCCTTCCCGCGATGACATTGCCGAGGAGGCCCGGAAAGGTCGCTTCCTGCCATTCGACATAGTGGTCCTCGATGCGCCGGGCGATGTCCTGTACCTGGCTTTCCTCCAGACCCGCCTGCCGCATTGCGTTCACCCAGGCCGGCCTTTGCAGGCGTCCGGCCATGTGGGCCGTAAGCTCTGTGGCGGACGCCACACCCAGAACGATGCTCGTGCGCGCCTTGTCGATCTTGCCGCCGGAATCCCGGGCTATGTCGTCCAGCGTCATTTGCGCCGCAACCAGCGCCAGCAATTGAGCGGAGTCCGTGCCTTCCATCGCTTTCGGCGGAATGCCGAACGCGAGGGGGTCGAAGGCAACCGGGTCAATGAAGCCACCGCGACGCCCATATGTCCGATCCCGCGTGCGCGGGTCGTCGTCATAGTAGTCGTCAACCAGCCAGTGCGACGCGGGAACTTCGCTGAGGAGATCGCGCCCCTCGAACAGATCGCGCCAGAAGCCAGTCACGTCACCCCGGCCCGGAAAGATTGCACCCATCCCGACAACAGCTATCGGAGGAGCAGTCGGCTTCGGCATCAGTCGGCTCCCGCTTCGTCAAAACGCTGTGGCACATAGGAGAATGCGGTTGGCGGCACGGCTGCGCCTGCGGCACGCAGCTGCGCGGCCCGGCTGATCCGTGCAGCGCCTTCCAGGAGGTTCCAGGCAATCTGCGCAACGGTCCGGTTGGCAATGTCTTCGAGGAAGGTTCCGGCAACCCACTCATTGAAGGCGCCTTGCGCGGGTCCGCACCAGATCTGGTAATCCGCAACACGGGCCGGGTCGCCCTCGCGGGCCCACTGCGCGCCCATGAACAGGTAACGCCGCGCCACCAGCGCGAACCTCTTGTTTCCGTCCGTCTCGGCTTTTTCGGCCTCGCGGGGATTGGCCTTGCGGATGTAGTCCCGCGTTTCGGCCCACGCCTTGTCGAACGGTTCGCCGAGCATGTCTTCCAGCCATGCCCGGTCTTTGGCGTCCATCGTCTCGAAGGAGGCACCGGCGCGATAAAGCGCATGCAGCTTTTTCGCCCGCATCGCGAACAGCGTACCGCGCTTCAACACCTGCACTTCGACGCCCTGTTCGAACATGTCAGCCGCAGGGGCCATCGCCACATCGGCCGGGCCGGCCTTGGCAAGCAGCAACCGGGCGGGAAGGGAAAGGCCGGATTCGACAGCGGACTGGTTGATCGAGCCGGTGAGGACGTACGCCGCGCCCATCTGGAAGGCCGCCGCCACGCCGTGCGGCGTCGCAATGCCGCCCGCAAGTCCGATGCGAATGGAATCCGGATTGATGCCCGTACGCGCTGCAACGCGATCACGCGCCATGGAAATGGACGAAAAGAGGGGAGCGGCGGCACGGTTGTCCGTATGTCCACCACTGTCGGCCTCTGCGGTGATCTCTGCCGCGACGGGAACGACGCTCGCGAGGTCCGCCTGGTCGGTCGTGATCGAGCCGTCAGCGACGAGATCATGCAGAATCTTCGCGGGCGCTGGCGCCATGAATTGCTCGGCGACCTCTGCGCGAGAGACTTTCGCAAACACGTGATGATTGCGTACGATCTTGCCGTCATCTCTGCGCTCCAGTCCGAGTGCCGTGAACCGCACAATATCGGGCGACAAGCGCATGTACGCTGACGCTGAAACACGATGGACGCCCTTCCGCAGAAACAGGTCCACCACGGCGGCCTCGTAGCCGGGTTGCTGCGGGGTATGAATGAGGTTTGCCCCCCAGGCAGGCCGATCGAGACCGAGTTGGGCCTGAATCTCATCGATGCCGTCTTCGATGACTGCAGGCTGCAGGCCGGCGCTGCCATAGAAACCGACGCAACCCGCGCGCACCGCAGCGACAACCATCTGCGGCGTGGCAATGCCCCGCGCCATTTCGCCGACGACGTAATTGAAACGTGCACCATGTGTGGCAGCAAATGCCCGGTCGCCCAGCCATTCCGGGTACAGTGGCGGGAGCTGCGAGTAATCCACAGCCGCATCGGCAGCTGCTGGCTTCACGAGGACCTCGTCCTTCGCCAGCACGAGGCTCACCGGCCTGCGTGGATCATCAATGATCGTGCTTGTCACGTTCATATCGTCGACATTTCTTGTCTATCGGACCGTAATCTTCCTAACGGTCGCTACTTAAAATTAAGCGAACGGGAGAACCCTTTCCCCAGAAAACCCCTCCTTCAGCATTTTTACGGCAGCGCCGCAAAAAATTCTCTAACGGTGAATTCGTAGCAGATTCAACAGGAGCGTGTCCAATTTGAAATCATTTCAAAGAAAGAAATTGCAGTTGTACGCCCATTTCTCGCAAAAGTAGCACAGAATATCGGCAAGCGGAGGATTCGTTACCCACTTCGGGAGGCTGTAAGGCGCCAGGCCACCGGATCGTTGCGGTATTTCAGAGGCCGGGGAGGATCGATCGAGCACCCCAGATCCTGAAGCCTGCAGGCAAGCGCGTCGATCCCCGATTCGTCGAGTGCCGCTTCGATCATTGCGTTGATACGCGCGTGGTAGAAGCTGAGTTCTCTCTCCAGGGTCCGGGCATTGTCTCGAAGATAGGCGGGTTCGAACCGCTGCCAGTCGCGCAACAGATCCGCCGAAAACGACAGGGCCCATTGCGTCGTCTCATCCTGTGCGGGCGCATCGCGGGCGGCCTGCCAGGACTTTTCGGCCTCCCGAGCCCTGATCGCCGGATCGTCCTGCGCAGCAACCGCCCCGGCCAGGCGCCCGAGTGCTGGTACGAGACCCGTGTCGGCAAGAAGCGGCTCCATGCGCTCGCGCCGCCTTTTTGCGTCCGCAATCGCCGGACCGTCCGCGTTGTGAAGGATGAACTGAAGGCGCCCCCCGGGTTTCAGAACCCGCACCGCTTCGGCGCTTGCCGCAACCTGTTCTGCATACTCAAACCCGAATTGCGAAATGACCGCATCGAATGAGTGATCTTCGAAGGGAAGCTTCTCCAGTGCCACGCCAGGGATCATCTCCGCCGGCGCCGCTGCAGGCAGGCTTGTCGCGCAGTCGACTCCTGTCATGGCAAGTCCGGGCTTCTGCTTCTGGAGAATGCGGAGCGCGCTACCCGCGCCGCAGGCGAGGTCCAGAATCCGGGCGCCCGCAGGCACTGAGTCGCAGAACGCCGACCATGCTGCTTCAAACGTCACGGCCCTGCCTCCGGAGAAGCAGCTCTCCGTCATTCCCCCCACCCAGTAACGCGTCCACGCTTCCGATTGTGAGACCCTGGTGACCATGCTCAGCGTGCGGTCATGCCGCCATCTATGATGAATTCCTGCCCCGTCGCGTAGCTGGCCTTGTCCGACGCGAGGAACACGATCATGTCCGCTATCTCTTCCGGCCGTCCCGGCCGGGCCATCGGCGCAGCACCTGTCGCCAGAGCTGCAACATTCAGCTCATTCGCTCCCGTCGGCCCTGCGAGCATCGCAGCCTGCGCCGCCGGCATGGTTTCCGTGACGCGGGTGATCGACTTCTGCCAGATCGGCGTATCGATGATCCCCGGATGGACGGAATTCACTCGGATGTTCCAGCCCTGTTGTGCGCACTCCACCGCCGCAGACTTGGTGAACAGGCGCACGGCGCCCTTCGAAGTGCAGTAGGCGCTCAGCCCTGCCGAGCCGCGCAGGCCCGCCACCGACGACAGATTGATGATCGATCCCCCGGTGTCCTTCATCCGCCGCATGGCCGCACGCGTCCCAAGGAAGACGCTGTCGACATTCACCTCCATCTGCCGTTTCCAGTCGGAGAGGGAGAAGTCGACGATTGCGCCGCCCACGGCGATGCCGGCATTGTTGACGAGAATTGTAGGGGGACCGAGCTTCTCGGCGGTTGTGTCGAACACGGCGTCCCACGCCGCCTCGTCCGTCACATCCTGGCGCAGTGTCAGCACCTTGCCGCCAGACGCTTCGATCGCGGCTGCGGTCTGCGTCAGACCGTCCTGGTCGATATCTGTTGCCATCACTGCAGCGCCGTCCCGTGCCAGCGCTTCCGCAGAGGCCCGTCCGATGCCGCTTCCAGCCCCTGTAACAATGGCGACACGCCCATCCAGCAAGCCCATGCATTTCCTCCATATCTTTTCTTTTGTTCTGTGTAGCAGCTGCGCTGCTTGACGCCAGCACCAGATTGGTGTTTTACCCGCCGCTTCATGACGGGATGGTGCGGAGCCGCCGTTGCAATCGTGGGCGAGAATGAGCTTGCCCACCGGCCCGCGCTGACAATGAGGTAATACAATGTCACGTCGCCATAGCGCGAAGTACAAGATCGACCGCCGTGTTGGTGAAAACATCTGGGGTCGTCCGAAATCTCCGGTCAACAAGCGCAACTACAAGCCGGGCCAGCACGGTCAGAACCGTCGCGGCAAGACGTCCGACTTCGGTATGCAGCTGATGGCGAAGCAGAAGCTGAAAGGCTACTACGGCGACATCACCGAGAAGCAGTTTGCCCGGGTCTATGAAGAAGCCGCCCGGATGAAAGGCAACACCGCCGAGAACCTGATCGGCCTGCTGGAATCGCGCCTCGACGCGATCGTCTACCGCGCCAAGTTCGTGCCGACGATCTTCGCGGCCCGTCAGTTCGTGAACCACGGCCACGTGCTCGTGAACGGCCGCCGCTGCAATATCGGTTCGGCCCGCCTCAAGCCGGGCGACGTCGTGCAGGTCCGCGAGAAGTCGCGCAACATGGCCCTCGTCCTTGAAGCCCTCGGCAGCCCCGAGCGCGATGTGCCGGAATACGTCGAAGTCGATCCGAAGGCGATGACCGCAACTTTCAGCCGCGTGCCGGAACTGGTTGACGTGCCGTATCCGGTAAAGATGGAACCGGCTCAGGTGGTCGAATTCTATTCGTCGTAAGACACCTGTTTTTCTTGAAGTTTCGGGAAGGCCGCGCCAGAATGGTGCGGCCTTTTCTTTTGGAGTTACCGGGCAGATGGGAAAAAAGATCGAGATCCCCAGCATTGACGATGTGCGCAAGCACCTGATCGCGCCGCCGGGAAAGAAGTTCAATCTGGCCGAGCGGAACACCGCAGACCGGGCGCTGTTCGGTGACAAGGAGGATGCGAAGACCAGCCTGAAAAAGGATGCGGCCGTCATCAATGAGCTGAAGGACGTGCTCTACGCCATCAAGAAGCAGTCGGTGCTGGTGATCCTTCAGGGCATGGACACGGCAGGCAAGTCCGGCACCATCAAGTCCGTCTTTGCCAACACCACGCCGCTCGGCATGGAAGTGAAAGCTTTCAAGGCGCCGAGCTCAAACGAACTTGCCAGGGATTATCTCTGGCGCGTCCACAATGCCGTGCCGCAGAAAGGCCATGTCGGGATTTTCGATCGGTCCCACTACGAGGATGTGCTGGTTGTAAAGGTGCGGAAGTTTGCCGATCCCGCGGCAGTCGAACAGCGCTACGATCAGATCAACGCATTCGAAAAGCACCTCACGGAAAACGGCGTGGCGATCGTCAAGTGCATGCTGAATATCGGCTATGCGGAGCAGGGCGTCCGCCTCAGCGAGCGTCTCAGCGAAGCGCACAAATTGTGGAAGTTCAATCCTGCCGATCTTGAAGACCGCAGGATGTGGCCGGACTTCATGGCCGCGTATGAGACCGCAGTGGAACGCTGTTCCACCGAACATGCGCCCTGGTACATCATCCCGGCCGACAGCCGGACCCGGCGCAGTGCATTGATCGCCCGCCTGGTGCGGGGCGCACTCGAGGATATGCATCTCGAGTGGCCCGACCCGGGCCTGAACCCTGCCGATTACGAGATCGGCTAATTATGGAAGCTCGTGCTGCCACCGCTCATCGAGTGGTTGGCGGTGCGTTCGGCGGGGCTGCCCCAGATGTCGACGCTGCCGCCACTCGACGTCTTGCTCACGGCGGACTGGCTCGCATAGGCGTCCGCAGATCCTCCGCTGCTGGCGGAAGCGGCCACGCTTTCGCATCGCAGGTCGCGTGCATCCGCACTGCCACCGGAACTGACCCTGACAGCCAGCGATCCGCAGCTGCCTGACACTTCGACGGACGCACCGCTCGATACTTTCAGGGCGAAGGCATCGGCCTTCACCCCGGAGGCGTCGAGCGAGGACCCGGAGCTTGCATCAACAGCGTTAAGTGCCGGGCCGGATACCTCCACCTTCACCCGAAGCTTGTCGCCCCAGCCGGACGACATCTTGCGGGAGATCGAAAGCCGGTCGCCCGACTGACTGATCTTGAGGTCCGACGGATCGCCTTTCTGGAATTCGGCGACGACCGAATAGGTCTCCGAAGGCGTGTAGACGACCTGAACGCCGGCCGCGACGTCCAGTTCGCTGAAGCCGCTGAAATCGTAGCTCTGCTTCTGGTCGGCGAAGGCGGCTTGGGCGAGCAGGAGGCCTGCGGCCGGAATGAGAAGGAGATGGGCTTTCATCTTGGGCTCCTGTTGCTGTCAGCTGACGATATCGACGTCGCCGCCGCTGGACTCGGACACATCGCGCTGCGCTGGCGCACCGGCGACTGTAATGTCGGCTCCGCTGCTCGCATGAGCCTTCACTGACTCCGAAGCCCGCACATCGATGTCGGCGCCGCTGCTGCCGCTGGCATCGACGCTGGTGCAGGCGAGGTCCGATGCCATGACATCAGCCCCGGAAGATGCAGACACGACGAGGGTCGCGCAGGCACCGGACAGGCTGACATCCGCGCTGGACGAGGCATCGATGTCGAAGTCCGCGGCGCCCGCCGAAACCAGCGTGACGTCGGCACTCGAAGACGCATCGATGGAATTGTGCCCGGTCCCGGTCGATCGCGCTTCGACATCGCCGCTGGACGATGCGTCGATTGAAAGCGTCACGGCAACCAGGTCGGCAGCGTGCAGATCGGCGCTCGACGAAACATCCAGCCGTGCCGTCTGCGCATTGCCGCTCACCTGGAGGATGCCGCTGGACGAGGCCTTGGCGGTAAATCCGTCCGCCTCGATGCCCGCGGCCGTCAGCTTGGCGGAGCTGCTGACCTTTGCCGTATCGAGTGTCGGCCCGGCGACGCGCACGACATAGTAGGGCACGTGCTTGCCGTTGACCTTAATGTTCTTGCGGTCCTTGCCCATATTGACCGACACGCCGCGGAACCAGCCCTTCTTGTCGCGAATGCTGTTCCGCGAAACGGTCAGTGTGTCGCCGTCGAAGTCGAGATAGACGTCGCTGAAGTCTCCCTCGGCCTGTTCGACGGTCACCGACGGCGTCGCTGCGCGCTCGTAGATCACGTCGATGGCGCCTTCCGCCTTGATCGCGGAAAAGGACTGGGCGTCATAGGTTTTGGTTTCGGCAAATGCAGCCGGGACAGCGAGAACTGCCAACGCGGCAAGGCAGGTTGCAGTGCGGATCATGGGGGGGCCTCCTCTGGGTTGCGCGCACTATGAGTTATCGAAATACGATATGTCAATCGTCGTTATTCGATAACTTCATGAAAAGTGCGATACGCCGCCGTCAGGGCCTGCGTTGTCGCCGCAATACCATGGGCGGTTGTCCATAGGCGCGCAGAAAGGCCACGCGCATCCGCTCAGGGTCGCCAAAGCCTGTCGCCCGGGCGACCTGCTGGAGCGGAAGGGCCGATGTCTCCACCCGCTGGCGCGCCGCCTCCAGACGTAGCTTCTCGACAAACCGCGCCGGTGTCGTGCCAGTCTCGCTGCGGAAAACGCGTGCGAAATTGCGCGGGCTCATGCCGGCCTCAGCGGCCATCTGATCTACCCGAAGGTCATCCGACAGGTTCGCCTGAATCCACCCGATCAGACCGTCGAACCGGCCGGACGCAAGCCGGACATCCTGCATCACCGAGAACTGCGACTGCCCGCCATGCCGGCGCTGATGCACGACAAGCTCCCGGGCCGCCCGGCGCGCGACCTCCTCTCCGAGGTCGTCCTCCACCAGCGCCAGGGCAAGATCGATTCCCGCGGTAATCCCTGCCGAAGTCCAGAACTTGCCATCCTGCACAAAGATGCGGTCTGCCTCGACGCACACATCCGGATAGGTTCGCGCCAGCGCGTCGCAGCGGCGCCAGTGAGTCGTCGCCCGGCGCCCATCAAGAAGGCCGGCCGCGGCGAGCACGAATGTTCCGGAACAGACCGAAGTGGTCCGCCGCGTGCGTCCTGAAATATCGCGTATTGCATCCAGCAGGGCCGTGTCGCTCATCGCAGACCGTGTCCCTTCGCCGCCAGAGACAACCAGCGTGTCGGGAGCCAGGTCCGGGGGCAGGGCCACCGAGTCCATCGCCGCACCGCTGGACGACCGTACAAGGCCACCCCGCAAGGAATACACCGTCAGACAGTAGGGCGCCGACTGCATCCCCCGCGTCGGCATTTCGAATACGGAAATGGGGCCCGCCGCATCCAGCAGCTGGAAGTCCTCGAAGATGACGATGCCGATTTCACGCGTCGCATGTTTGGCTGAAAACATCGGAACAATGTCCTTTCTGCCAATCCGTTCTTAAGCGAAACAGGAGGGGCCAGCAAGGAGTCCCGCCATGAGCCAGCCCTTCAACACCGTCTTTGCCATCTACGACAACATGACCCATCTGGACTTCACCGGCCCGCACCAGGTGCTCTGCCGGCTTCCCGGCGCAACAACGCTTGTCGCGAGCCGCGACGGTGGAGACGTCACCGCCGAGGGCAATCTGGTATTCGGCCACACACGCAAACTGTCAGAAATCGATCGCTGCGATCTCCTCTGCGTGCCCGGAGGCGTAACTGCGACTGAAGTCGCACTGGACGCCTCCTTTGTCGACGAAATCCAGCGCCTCGGGCGGCAGGCGAAATATGTAACATCCGTCTGCACCGGTTCGCTCATCCTGGGCGCCGCGGGCCTGCTTCGGGGCAAACGTGCCGCGTGCCACTGGGCCTGGCGAGACCTGCTGACGGAGTTTGATGCGACGCCCGACGACGCGCGCGTTGTTCGCGATGGAAATACATTCACAGGCGGCGGCGTAACGGCAGGCATCGACTTTGCGTTCACCATGGTCGCGGAGATCGCGGGGGAAGCTGTCGCGAAGTCGCTGACCCTCGGCTACGAGTATGCGCCGGCACCGCCATTTCCGTGCGGACGGCCCGAGCTGGCCGATCCCGCCACGCTAGCCTTCGTCTCCGGCAACATGCAGCAGGCAATGGACCTCCGCCGCGCGGAAGCCCGTAAGGCCGGCGACCGGATGCGGGCTCAGGCCAGTGCGGCGTAAAGGTCGTAGTCGTCCGCACCGGTGATTTTCACCGGAACGATGTCACCGGCCTTCAGGTGCATTGCGCCTTCGACATACACCACCGCATCGACTTCCGGTGCGTCTGCCTTCGTGCGGGCGACCATGATGCCGGGTTCGTCGCCAACGCCATCCACGATGACGTCCTGAATGGTGCCGACCTGCGCTTCGGCGCGGTCCGCGGAAATCTCCGCTTGCACCTGCATGAAGCGGTGCCAGCGCTCTTCCTTCAAGGCGTCAGGCACATGATCGGGCAAGGCGCGGCTCTCCGCATGGACGACGTTTTCGTATTGGAAACAGCCGGCCCGATCGATCTTCGCTTCACGGATGAAATCGAGCAGGATCTCGAAGTCCTCGTCGGTCTCGCCGGGAAAGCCCACGATGAAAGTGGAGCGAATGGCAAGGTCCGGCACGTCGCGGCGCCAGGCGGCGATACGGTCCAGCACCTTGTCCTGCCTGGCCGGCCGCTTCATTGCCTTGAGGACATTTGCCGACGCATGCTGGAACGGAATGTCCAGGTAGGGCGTGATCAGCCCCTCGGCCATCAGCGGAATGACCGCGTCCACATGCGGGTACGGATAGACATAGTGCAGGCGCGTCCACACACCGAGGCTGCCGAGGCCCCGGGCGAGGTCAAGGAAGCGTGTTTCGTATTCCGTTCCGTGCCACGTCTCAGCTTTGTATCGAACATCCAGTCCGTAAGCCGACGTATCCTGGCTGATGACCAGCAACTCCTTCACGCCGGCTTTGACGAGCCGTTCGGCCTCCGTCAGCACATGATGTACCGGCCGTGAGACAAGGTCGCCCCGCAGTCTCGGAATGATGCAGAAGCTGCAGCGATTGCTGCATCCTTCCGAAATCTTCAGGTAGGCGTAGTGGCGCGGTGTCAGGCGAAGCCCGGTTTCCGGCACAAGATCCAGGTGAGGATTGTGTGGGGGCGTCAGGTGCGTGTGCACCGCCTCCATCACGGCCTCATACTGATGCGGCCCCGTCACGGCCAGCACTTTGGGGTGGGCCTGTTCAATGACTTCCGGCTCGGCGCCCAGGCAACCCGTCACGATCACCTTGCCGTTCGCCTCGATGGCTTCGCCGATGGCGTCGAGGCTTTCGTCGCGCGCTGAATCGAGGAAGCCGCAGGTGTTCACCAGCACCAGGTCAGCGCCCGCATAATCCGGCGCGATCTGGTAGCCTTCCGCGCGCAGGCGCGTGATGATGCGTTCGGAATCCACGAGCGCTTTCGGGCAGCCGAGTGAGACGATGCCGACTTTGGGCGCACGCGGACGGATCGGGGCAGGGCGGACAGGGGGCGTCATCCGCGCCTGCTATCCTGAAATCGGCCTGCAGGAAAGGCGCTGCAGCAGGCCGCAAGCCCTTACCGCTTGTTGAGGCGGTTCAGCATCTCCTGCGTTTTCGAGTTCAGCAGGGACGAAAGATCGTTCGGTGCCGCAGTCGATGTCGGCGGTGGAGCGGGAGCGGTCATCGGCGCCGTCATGGGCATCGCCGACGGCGCAACCGCAGGCGCATTGCCAGCCGTGTTCGGATTCCACGTCATCGACACGGGTGGTTTCCCGGTGGCAGGCAGCACGACGAGCTGCCGCAAATTGTATCCATCTACATCGTCGCCCCGGTGACGATCATATCCGTCTACATCGTCACCTCTGTGCCGATTGTATCCATCAACGTCATCGCCCTTGAACTTGCCTCGGCGCGACCGATCATAGCCGTCGACATCATCGCCGCGGTGGCGGTTGTAGCCGTCGACATCGTCTCCCCGGTGCCGATTGTATCCGTCAACATCGTCTCCCCGATGGCGTCTGCGATCTCCCTGGCGCCGGTCATAGCCGTCCACATCGTCGCCGCGATGCCGATTGTAGCCATCCACGTCATCGCCCCGGAAATTCCTCCGCTCTCCCCGCCGCCGGTCATAGCCATCGACATCATCGCCTTTCCACGAAAAGCGCTGGTCGATTTCGTCCATCTTGGACTGCCAGTCGTCCCCTTCATCATCGTCGCGGAAAGGCGTGCCGGCATAGCCGTGGGAGGATTGCGGCGCGATCATGAACTTGCCCCTGCAGGATTGCACTGACTGGCACCGCTCGTCCCGGGCCATGACAAACATGTGCGCCTCACCGGGATTGGGATGCTGGAAATGAATACGCATTTCGTCTCGCCCGCGCGGAAAATACCGGAAGATACCGCCGACACTGCCGAAGAACTCGACTGTCAGGGACGGATACCTGGATACGCCCGTCAGCTTCACGGTCCACGGCCGGCCCGCTTCGCAGTTGCGTGCCACAAATACTCTCAACGGTTGTGCCTTCATGTCGGTTGCCCTTGTCACCTGCACTGTGTGGGTGGCCTCATGCGCGAGGACACCGTTTTCGTCATAAGCCCGCACGGAGATGGAGCCGTTGCCCGCTGTCACGGCGCGTGCGCTGACGCTCGTGCTGCCGCCGCTCACCCGCGCACTGGTTGTCGAGAGATCGAACCCGCTGGCGCCGAATTCAGCGCGGACGGCATTGTCGAGGCCGCTTGCCGAAAGATGGATGGTCTCGCCGACACGGGCCTCGGTCGGCCCCATGAACCAGCCGCCATACCCACCCCGGCCACGGGCCTGAAGGTCCGGGTCCGTCACGGCGATCGCATGGCTGGCCCTGCCAAGGACGTTCATGAAGGCGTCCATGGCCGTCGCGCTGATTGTTGTGGTGCCGGCAAAATCCAGGGTGATCCTGAAACTCGCCGAACCGGAAGACGTATCGACCGTGTCGAAGCCGACATTGCCGCTCGCTTCGAACTTGATCTGTGTTGTTCCCTGGGGCGCCCCGCTGGCCGTAACGGTCACAGACTGGTTCACCCGGGCGTTGCTGGGTCCTGACATATACATGCCGCCTGCTCCTTCTCCTTCACAGGACAAGGCGCAGGAATGGGCGGGATCGGATCAGGACCCGGATCGGAAAAGGATGCGACGCCTCAGGCGTCGGTGAGCTCGATGCCCTTTTCCTTCATGAAATCACGCAGTTCGCCGCTCTCGAACATCTCCTTGATGATGTCGCAGCCGCCAACGAACTCGCCCTTTACATAGAGCTGGGGAATTGTCGGCCAGTTCGAATAGGCTTTGATGCCTTCGCGGACTGCCATGTTCTCAAGCACGTTGTTGGAGACGTACTCGACCCCGAGATAGTCCAGCACCTGCACCACAACCGACGAAAACCCGCATTGCGGGAATGTCGGCGTGCCCTTCATGAACAGCACCACGTCGTTGCTCTTCACAGCCTTGTCGATGGCATCGAGCGTTGCCTGATCGGTCATGTGCGGTCTCCAAAGTTTTCCCAGATGTGATGTGGCGGAGGGGCGACGTCAAGCGCACGTGGTGGCTTTTGCCGAGCGTCCGGATCAGGGTGCGCGGGTCTTGAGCGCCAGCGCGTGCAACTCTCCGCCCATCGTGCCTTTCAGTGCCTCGTAGACCATCTGGTGCTGGCGCACGCGCGGCAGACCCGCAAATTGCGCGCTGACGATTTCCGCCTGCCAGTGATCATTGTCGCCGGCAAGGTCCGTCAGCGTGATCTCGGCGTCCGGGAACGCCTCGGTGAGATAGGTCAGCAGGGTTTCGCGCGGCATGGCCATGGCAATTTCTCCGGTTAGCCGTGCACAGGTGGACGTTGGTCGGGCAGGGGTCAAGCGTTCGGCGCTGCACTGGACCGCGGCATTGCGCGCTCTGGAATAGGCCCTATCAAGGGTCTGGCAACCGGACGGAGGGCTTGATGCCAAGGAAGCAGACCGTGATCCTGACGGCCGTAATGGCGGTCGCTGCCCTGGCCCTTGGCTGGATACTGCTGGCGGTAGGACGCGCAGGGGATGAGGCCGGTCCTGAATTCCCCACCAGCAAGATGTTCGACACCGGCGAGCTGCTGCACCTCACCGAAACCCTCTCCGGTGACGCCCTGCAGGGGCGCTACATGGGGTCGCCGGGCGGCATCGCGGCACGCGGCTTCCTTCACAAGCGCTTCGAGCGGGCAGGGCTGAAGCCTCTCGGCGAAACATCCTACGAGCAGCCCTTCACGACCGTTCCCCCGCCTGACGCATCAGAGAACTTTCCGAAAGAGGGTGCCAACCTTGTGGGCCTGCTGCCGGGTCAGACGCCCGGCGAAGGCAAGATGATCGTCGTCACGGCCCACTACGACCATCTCGGCATCGTGAAGGACGAGATCTACAATGGTGCCGACGACAACGCCTCCGGCGCGGCCGCGCTGACCGCCGTCGCGAAATACATGGCCGACCATCCGCCGAAGCACGACATCGTTTTCGCGCTTGTCGACGGCGAGGAAGAGGGCTTCCTCGGCAGCCGCTACCTCGTCCGGTCCGGCGTCATCGATCTTTCGCGCGTGGCCCTGAACATCAATTTCGACATGGTCAGCCGCTCAGACGTGGACGAACTCTACGTCGCCGGCACCTATGAAACGCCGGGCCTGAAGCCGCTCGTTTCAGGCATCCAGTCCGAAGCGCATGTGAAGGTACTGACCGGCCACGACTCCCCCGACCTTGGGGAGGACGACTGGACCATGCAGTCAGACCACGGCGCCTTCTATGAGGCCGGTATCCCGTTTCTCTATTTCGGCGTCGAGGATCACCCCGACTATCACAAGCCGACCGACGATTTCGACAAGATCCCGCAGGACTTCTTCGTCCGTTCCGTCGAGACGCTGATCATGGCCGTCGAAGACGCCGACCAGCAACTCGACTCCCTTGACCTGACCATCACCGAACCGGCCAACCCGGTCGGCGCACACTGAACTCGTCAGTCGACGGAATTCATGTAGGACGGCAGCCAGCCCTCGTGGGCAGCACGAAGATGGCTCAGCGGGACATCTATCTTTGTGCCATCTGACAAGATGCCTGCAATGGCGTCGCCGCCAAATTCCGCAAACACGAGATAGCTAGCGCCTGCCTCAGTCGCCAAATAGTCAAGTTCATTCAAATTGTCCTGGCTCAGGGCGACAAGGTACCGAGCATGGTCTTCGGAAAAAAGCTCCTGCAAGCCCTTCAAATCGCCTTGGAATGTGAACTTCGCACCGGTGCCGTTGGCGAGGGCCAGTTCGCACAGGGCGCAGGCTATGCCACCATCGCTGACATCGTGAATCGCATTAGCAAGCTCCTTGCTGACCAGTACTCGAAGGAAATCCGCGGTTCGCTTTTCAATCACCAGATCAACTGGTGGAGGAGCTCCCAATTCATCGCCTTTCAGGCCCAGCCATTCGCGAGCGTAAAGCGAAGCGCCAAGGTGCCCCTTTGTCTCACCAACGAGAACCAGCACATCCCCCGGCTGCGCGCCTTTCAGCGTCGCCGTCTTAGACAAATCCTCGATCAGGCCTACTGCGCCGACAACCGGCGTCGGCGGAATGGCGACCCCATCCGTCTCATTGTAAAGCGACACATTCCCTGACACGACCGGGAAGTCGAGCACGCGGCAGGCTTCCGCCATGCCTTCGATCGCCTTGACGATATAACCCATCGTGTTCGGCTTTTCGGGGCTGCCGAAATTGAGATTGTCCGTGATTGCAATCGGCGTCGCGCCGACGGCAGACAGGTTGCGGTACGCTTCCGCCACCACCGCCTTTCCGCCTTCATAGGGGTCCGCGGCCACATAGTGCGGATTGCAATCCGAACACATGGCGAGCGCCTTGTTGGTGCCGTGCACGCGTACGATGGCCGCATCGCCGCCGGACTGCGAGGAATCCACCGTGTCGCCCATCACATGCCGGTCATACTGCTCCCAGACCCAGCGCTTCGAAGCCATGTCGGGCGAGGACATCAGCTTCATCAGCACCTCGCCATAATCCTCCGGCTCCGGATATTTCGAAATGTCGAACGGCGCGCGCTTCGGCGGCTCATTCCATGGCCGGTCATAGTTCGGCGCATCCTCGGCCAGCGGCGCAACCGGAATATCGCAGACCACTTCACCGAACTGCTTCAGTACAAGGTGGCCTGTATCCGTCGTCTCGCCGATCACTTCGGCGTCGAGGTCGTACTTGTCGAAGATCGCCTTCGCCACATCCACCTTGCCGGGCTTCAGCACCATCAGCATCCGCTCCTGGCTTTCCGACAGCATGATCTCGTACGCCGTCATGCCTTCCTCGCGCTGGGGCACCTTGTCGAGATCCATCAGGACGCCGATGCCACCCTTGTCCGCCATCTCGACGGAGGAGGAGGTGAGGCCGGCCGCGCCCATGTCCTGGATCGCCTGGATGGCATCGGTCGCCATCAGTTCGAGGCAGGCTTCGATCAGCAGCTTTTCCGTGAACGGATCTCCCACCTGAACGGTTGGGCGCTTCTCCTCGTCCCCCTCGGAAAACTCAGCCGATGCCATGGTCGCCCCATGGATGCCATCGCGGCCGGTCTTGGAGCCAACATAGAAGATCGGGTTCCCCGGCGTTGCGCCACGCGCGTAGAAAATCTTGTCCTGATCCGCGATGCCGACGGCCATCGCGTTGACGAGGATGTTGCCATTGTATCCCGCATCGAACTGCGTCTCGCCGGCGACCGTCGGCACGCCGACGCAATTGCCGTATCCGCCGATACCCGCCACGACCCCGGCGACGAGGCTACGCGTCTTCGGATGGGAAGGGTCGCCAAAGCGCAGCGCGTTCAGCAACGCCACAGGCCGCGCGCCCATCGTGAACACATCCCGCAGGATGCCGCCCACGCCCGTCGCCGCGCCCTGGTAGGGCTCGATATAGGAAGGGTGGTTGTGGCTCTCCATCTTGAAGATGGCCGCCTGTCCGTCGCCGATATCGATCACCCCGGCATTCTCGCCCGGACCCTGGATCACGCGAGGGCCCTTGGTCGGGAATTTCGACAGGTGCCGGCGGGACGATTTGTAGGAGCAGTGCTCCGACCACATCACGGAATAGATGCCGAGTTCGACGAGATTCGGCTGCCGGTTCAGGCGGGTAACCAGCCGGTCCCATTCGTCGGACTTGATGCCGTGTTCGAGACCGGCGGCCTCGTCCTGTTCGGCGGTGAGCTGGGCAAGGATCGCTGTCTTGTCGGTCATGGCGCGCGTTTAGCGGCAAATCCTTCGAGTCGCCAGACACTTGTTCCGCCAGCTGCACAAGGAATGAAACTTCCTGTGATCTGGCACGTTACCGCGCGAGGAGGCAGATAAGGAGCTCTCACATGCGGAAAATATTGTGGATCGCCGTTCCATTCGTCCTGACGGCGTGCGGGGCGACCGTAACCAAGACGGGCGAAGGCGAAGCACCGGCGCCGGCGCCCCTCGCGTCCGACAAGCCCACGGCAACCGAATTCGCCAAGGTCGATGCGACGGACGTTGCTGGCACATGGTCTGAAGCCAGCGGAACGAAGGCAGCTTACACGGGGGAGGACGGTCAGACGGTATTTGCTGTGACCTGCGAAGCCTCCGGAGACGCTGCCGGCAACGGTAACATGCTCAAATTCTCACGAACGGTGGACCCTTCATCCGACGCGCGGGCGATCGGCATCTTTACCGACGCCGGCGCGATTTCCGTTCCCGCCACCGTCGACACGGTGACCGGTGAGATTTCCGGCGCAGTTTCCGCCGAAACAACGGCCATCAGCGCGCTGTCCGTCGGCGAAGGAAAACTGCGCATCGCCGTCGACGAACAAGCCTACAATATCCCGAACGACATCTCCGTGAAGAACGTGGTCGATGCCTGTCGTCCGTCAGTACCGAAAGTCGACGACGGCTCGGAAAGCGAGAAAAAGCTGCACTAGTCCGGGGAGGACCGGAGGAAGCGCCGCCACCTGCCGGCGATTACGCAACAATCGCGTCAATCGCCGACAGGTGGTCAGCCTTTTCAGCGTCCGACAGGAAGCTGCCGACAAAGCTGTTCCGCGCCAGCTGGATAATGTCTGCGTCCGACAGGCCAAGGGCCTCGTCCACCGCCTCGTAATTCCGGCCGATATAGCCTCCGAAATAAGCCGGATCGTCTGAGTTGACGGTGACCAGAAGCCCCTGATCCAGCTGCGCCTTCACAGGGCTGTCCTTCAGGTCGTGGATCACGCACAGCGAGAGGTTCGACAGAGGGCAGTTGGTCAGCGGCACCTGCGTGTCCTTCAGTACCTCGATCAGGGCCGCGTCCTCCATCGAGCGGTTGCCATGATCGATCCGGTCGACACCGATATCCAGCAGCGCCTCACGCACATATTCCGGTGGACCTTCTTCGCCGGCATGCATGCACAGCTTGAAGCCCAGCTTGCGGCACTCGGCGAACAGGCGTGAGAATTTCTGCGGCGGGTGGCCAATTTCAGAACTGTCGAGCCCGACACCGACAAACCGGTCATGCCAGGGCTTCGACTCCTCCAGCAGCGCGAAGCCGTCCGCCTCGGACAGGTGCCTCAGGAAGCTCATGATCAGCTTTGAGGTGATCCCAAGTTCCTTCTCGCCACGCTCCAGCGCGCTGAGGATGCCCTCCGTCACCGTACCGAAGCCGACGTCGCGCTCCGTATGGGCCTGCGGATCATAGAACATCTCGACATGGCGCACATTGTCCGCCTTCGCGCGCGTCAGGTAGGCCCAGGTCAGGTCGTGGAAGTCCTGCTCCGTGCGCAGCACGTTCATGCCCTGGTAGTAGAGGTCCAGGAACTCCTGCAAATCGTTGAAATTATAGGCGGCCTTCGCTTCTTCCAGTGTCTTGAAGGGGATGTCGATCCGGTTCCGCTCGGCAAGGCTCAGCATCATTTCCGGCTCGAAACTGCCCTCGATATGCAGGTGAAGTTCGGCCTTGGGCAGGCGGGCGATCAGGTCGGCGTGCTCAGCCATTCAGGACCTCCAGGAGCGGTAGCAGGTGTGTCTCGTAGTTGCGCCAGCGGCCCGAGGAGCGCTGGTAGAGCGGCTCCCGGACCTGCCAGACGCTGGCCGTCTTCACAGGCGCCGCAGAGGCGTGGAAGTCAAGGCATGCGGGCTCGAAGGGCAGGCCGAGAAAGTCGAGCGCCCGTCTGATCTCAGCCTCTGCATCCTGAACGAGCGTATCGTAGGACACATCGAGGATCCGGTCCGGCGCGAGCGCTTTCCAATGCGCCATCAGCCGCTCATACGCCTTGTAGCGGCGTGCGATGTGTCGCAGGTCCGTGGCGTAGGTCTGGTCCTCGCTGAGATGCGTAAAGAACGTCGACAGGCAGACATCCCGCGCATCCCGCACCGTGTGCAGGATTTTCGCCTCAGGGAAGAGACGCAGGATCAGCCCGACATGGTAGAAATTGTCCGGCCGCTTGTCGGTCACAACACCGCTCAGGCCCGGCCGCCGCTTCGAGATCGCCTTCAGATAAGCCTGTCGCGCCGCGGTGAGCTGGGCCGGCGAGGCACGGGCCAGCGCCTGCGGGTAGGGGGAGAACATCCCCGCCGCGATCTGCGACAGCGACGGCAATTCGCCCAGCGCCGTCACGCCGCTGTGCGCCGACAGGACCTGCTCCAGCAGCGTCGAGCCGGACCGGAACTGACCGAGAATGAAGACCGGCTGAATTGCGGCCGGCGGGAAGTCCAGCGCCACTGGCGCCGGAAGGTCGATCAGCGCCTGAACGGCCGCATCATGCCGATCCGGATCGAACCGCGCGATCCCTGCCGGCCGGGACGCCGCACTCAACTGGTTGGCCCGCTCATACGCGCTGAACGCCCGGTCGAACTCACCCGTCTGGTCCAGCAGTTTGCCCAGCGCAAAGTGAAGGCTGGCCCCAACCGGCACGGCAACGCCCGGCCGGCCGCACGCCACTTCCACCTCGCGCACGATGGCATCCTCTGCCGAAGCGGGGCGACACAGGTTGGCGATCCGGGCAAGGGGCTCATAGTCGTCCGGCGCGAGCTTCAACATCGTCCGGTACTGCCGTGTCGCAGCTTCCCTGTCGCCAAGATCCTCGTATGCGTTGCCGAGGTTGAGCAGCGCGGGCAGGTAGCCCGGCTTAAGCTTCAGCGCCTCCTCGTAGGCCGCAATCGCCGCAGCCGGGTCCAGCAGGTCGTCGGCCTGAATGACGCCCTTGTTGAGCCAGACCTCCTCCGGACCGCTGACCGAGCGCCGGAGCGCCTCGTCGTATGCCGCCAGCGCTTCGGCCGGCTCGCCGTTCCGCCGCAGGAGCCAGGCGAGATTGTACCAGCTGTCGGGGAGCTCCGGCTCGATCGCCAGCACGTCCCGGTAAGCCGCAATCGCTTCCGGCACGCGCCCCGCATTGCGCAGCGCCGACGCCTCCGCGAGGCGGGCAGCGTATCTCTGCGGGTCTCCGGTCGCGGCCATGGGTGCCTCTTAGCGGCGAGGCCGGGCCAATACCAGCGCGCTCAGGCCGCGCTCAGCAGGCTCTCGAATACGCCAAGGCCATCGGAGCCGCCTTCGTGTACGCCGATGGCACGCTCCGGGTGGGGCATCATGCCGAGCACGCGGCCGTTCTCGCTGAGAATGCCGGCGATGTCGCGCGCCGCGCCGTTGGGGTTCTGGCCGGGCGAATAACGGAACGCCACGCGGCCGTCGCCTTCCAGCCGATCCAAGGTAGCGCCATCGGCGAAATAGTTGCCCTCATGATGCGCAATCGGGATCACGACTTCGCTGCGGCCCTTATAGGCGCTCGTATAGGCCGTGTTCGCCGACTCGATGGTCAGCGGCTGCGGCTTGCAGACGAAGTGCAGGCCGGCATTCATCATCAGCGCGCCCGGCAGCAGGCCCGTCTCGCAAAGGATCTGGAACCCGTTGCAGACGCCCAGAACATAGCCGCCCCGCGCCGCATGCGCCTTCAGCTGGCCAATCACCGGCGAATTCGCCGCCATCGCGCCGCAGCGCAGGTAATCGCCATAGGAAAAGCCGCCCGGCACCATGACGAGGTCCGTGCCGTCCGGGATCGTGCCATCCTTGTGCCAGACCATGGCAGGCGCAGTGCCCGTCACCTGTTTGAGGGCGTCATGGGCATCGCGGTCGCAGTTGGACCCGGGAAACACGATCACGGCTGTTTTCATGAGGCTGCCTTTAGCAAGGAGTCGGCCGTCTTGGGAATTGGAAAACGCCGCCAGCAGGTCGCTGACGGCGTTTCGCATGTCTCATGCCTTCAGCAAGCCTAGCGCTTGTCGATCGCAACATAGTCCCGCATGGCGTGGCCGGTGTAGATCTGGCGCGGGCGTCCGATCTTCTGCGTCGGGTCGTCCAGCATCTCGTTGAGCTGCGCCACCCAGCCGACCGTCCGCGCAAGGGCGAACAGAACCGTGAACATCTGCTTCGGGAAGCCGAGTGCATCCAGGATGATGCCGGAGTAGAAGTCGACGTTCGGATAGAGCTTCTTCTCAATGAAGTACTCATCTTCCAGCGCGATCCGCTCAAGTTCCATGGCGACTTTCAGGATCGGCGTGTCGCGCAGGTCCAGTTCGTCCAGAACTTCATGGGCGGTTGCCCGCATGACTTTCGCCCGCGGGTCGTAATTCTTGTAAACGCGGTGGCCGAAGCCCATCAGGCGGAACGGATCATCCTTGTCCTTCGCCTTTTCGATAAACTCCGGAATACGGTTCGCGGTGCCGATCTCGTGCAGCATGTTGAGGCAGGCCTCGTTCGCGCCGCCATGGCTCGGGCCCCACAGGCACGCAACGCCCGCCGCGACTGCCGCAAACGGGTGCGCACCGGAAGACGCAGCAAGGCGCACCGTGGAGGTCGACGCATTCTGCTCGTGGTCGGCGTGCAGGATGAAGAAACGGTCCATTGCCTTGGCGAGCTTCGGATTGATTTCGTAGTCCTCGGCCACCACCGAAAAGCACATGTTCATGAAGTTCGAAGCGTAATCGTACTGGTTGCGCGGATCGACAAATCTCTGGCCGAGATTGTACTTCAGGATGCGTGCGCAGATGGTGGGCATCTTGGCGATCAGGCGGATTGAGCCAAGCCGGCGCTCTTCGAGGTCTTCGCTGTCCATTGCGCCCGGATAGAACGACGCCATGCCGCCCACGATGCCTGTCAGCATCGCCATCGGATGGCTGTCGCGCCGGAAGCCGTCAAAGAACCGGTCAAGTTGCGTATGAAGCAGGGTATGCTGCTTGATCTCGTCGCAGAAGTCCTGGAGTTCGACGGCGGACGGCAGCTCGCCGTGCAGGATCAGGTGACAGACTTCCGGAAACGTCGACTTTTCCGCCAGCTGGTCGATCGGGTACCCGCGGTGCAGCAGGATGCCCTTGTCGCCATCGATGAAGGTGATCTGGCTTTCGCAGCTCGCCGTCGACGTAAAGCCAGGGTCGAAGGTGAAATGATCCGTCTCGCCGTAGACCCGCCGGATATCGATCACATCGGGGCCGTGTGTCCCGGACAGCACCGGCAGGTCATAGGACTTGCCCTTGACCTCAAGTTTCGCGGTACCGTTCGGTTTCGTCTTGTTTTCCATCAGCCTTACCCTTCATTCCACTCAGGCAGCCGGCCCGTTTGCCGTCGCCAGTTGATCCTCTATCCGGGCGAGCGCTTCGTCCTGGCCCAGCCATTCCAGGACCGGCGCCAGGTCCGGTGCAGGCAGCCCGCCCGTCAGCGCCGCGCGCAGGGGCTGGCCAACCTGGCCCATCGATAGGTCATTTGCAGCGATATAGGCGGAGATCGTCTCCGAGATATGATCAGCCGTCCACTGCGATACGCGGCGCAACTCGTCGCGCAAGCCGCGAAGCCGGTCAAGCCCTACTTCAGTCAAAGCCTTGCGAGCATTCTTGTTTAGCGCCAGCGGTCGTTCCGCGAGCAGGAATGCGAAACTTGCGGCCAGTTCGGGCAGTGTTGTCCCGCGGTCCTTCATATGGGGCAGCGCGGCGCGAACGCGCGCTTCGGCAGCTCCCAGCGGGCGCTCCGCCTCGAGATACGGCTTCAGCAGCCCGAACAGGCGCTCATCGTCCGCCAACCGCATGAAGTGCGCATTCACCTGTCCCAGCTTGTCCGGGTCGAGCCGGCCCGGCGCCCGGTTGATGCCGGAAACGTCGAACGCGGCAATGGCTTCCGCGTCCGTAAAGATTTCCTGGTCGCCATGGCTCCAGCCGATACGCAGCAGGTAGGCGCGCATCGCTTCCGGCAGGTAGCCCATGTCACGATAGGCCAGCGTCGACAACGCGCCGTGCCGCTTCGACAGTTTCGCGCCATCGGCGCCATGGATCATCGGCACATGCGCCATATGCGGCACGTCCCAGCCCATCGCCTCATAGATCGGGATCTGGCGGAACGCGTTGCGCAGGTGGTCGTCGCCGCGAATGATGTCGGTGATGCCCATGTCGTGGTCGTCCACGACCACGGCCAGCATATAGGTCGGCGTGCCGTCTGCGCGCAGCAGGATCAGGTCGTCGAGTTCCGAGGCCTGGATGCGCACCGTGCCCTGAACGCCATCCTCCAGCACGCGCTCGCCGCCATCGGGCGCACGAAGGCGTACAGTGAAGGGCGCGTCCGGCGACGGCGCCGGCGCTCCGTCGCGCCATGGAGACCGGTAGGGCGCCAGCAGTTCGTGCGCTTCCGCCAGCAGGGCCGCTTTCTCGGCATCGGAAATGCCGTCGGCCTTCGCCGCCTGGCGTTTCTCCTCGCCGAGGTCGCGGCGCGCCTGCAGCTCCTCCTGCGTTGCGTAGCAACGAAACGCCGTCCCGCGGCGGACCATCTCATGCGCGACTTCGGCATGGCGCTCCGCGCGCTCGAACTGCATCAGCGGCGGCTGGTCGGGCTGCAAACCCAGCCAGTCCATTCCCTCCAGGATCGCCGCCGTCGCTTCAGGCGTCGAGCGCGCCCGGTCCGTATCTTCGATGCGGAGAAGAAACTTCCCGTTGTGATGTTTCGCAAACAGGTAGTTGAAAAGCGCCGTCCTTGCCCCTCCAATATGGAGCATGCCGGTGGGAGAAGGGGCAAATCGCGTGACAACGCTCATGGGTCGGTGGGGCTCCTGTCGATGCAACGCCTGAGGCGTCCCGGCTGGCACAAACACAAGCTTGCCTCCGAGCGCAAGGGGGCGAGCCTCTGGATTGCAGCGCTGTGGCGGGACATATGGGCCGTCACTTCGGCGGATGCACGCCCGCTCGTGTTCGCATTTTGCCTTTGCGCTGGGTCAATTGCATACTTCGCGTGGCCGCGAGAACCCGATCTGGCCGCCTTCAGCGCCGCCACGGGTGCGATCGCTGCGGCCTGGCTGGTGACACGCCTGTACTGGCGGCTTCAGCTCCTGTCTTTTCCTGCCCTGATTGCGTTTGGCGCGATTGCCGGCTTCTCCGCCGGCGCCGTGCGGACCCGGCTGGTCGCCGCGCCCGTCATTGAGGCGGAAACCCGCCCTGTCATGGTCGAAGGATGGGTCCGGGAGATCGAGCCCGGGTCCCACGGTGACCGCGTACGGCTCGAAGTCCACGCCATTGCGGGCCGGGCCCATGAAGAGACGCCGCGTTTCGTCCGGCTGACGCACCGGGCGCGCCTCGAAGTGGCGCCGGGACGCTTCGTGCGCTGCTGGGCCGTCCTCCGACCGCCGCCCTCGCCGGTGATGCCGGGGGAATACGATTTCCGCCGGCAGGCGTGGTTCGAGCAGCTGGGTGCCGTCGGATACGTGCAGGGCCGCTGCCGGGGCGGCAGCCTCGGCGCGCCCGCAGGCACCTTCACGGCGCTCGGATTGAAGGTTGCCGCCATCCGCCGGCGGCTCGCCGAACATGTGCACACGGCCGCGGGCGAGAGAGCAGGGGGCTTTGCCGCCGCGCTCGTCTCGGGCGACCGCAGCTTCATGAACGAGTCCGATCAGGACGCCCTCCGCCAGTCGGGCCTGTCCCATCTGCTCGCCATCTCCGGCCTGCACATGAGCATCGTCGGTGGCCTTGTCTTCCTGCTCGTACGCCGCGGCCTCGCCCTGATCGAGCCGCTCGCGCTGCGGGTCGCGGTACAGAAACCTGCTGCGCTGGCCGCCTTGCTGGCCAGCTTCGCCTACCTCGTCATCTCGGGCGCCAGCGTCTCGACGCAGCGCGCCTTCATCATGCTGGCGGTTGTATTCGGCGCCGTGCTCGCGGACCGGGCGGCGCTCAGCCTCCGTTCCTATGCCATCGCCATGATCCTCGTCGTGCTGCTGCAGCCCGAAAGCGTGATGACACCCGGCTTCCAGATGTCCTTTGCCGCCACGGGCGCACTGATCGCCACCTACGAAGCCTGGTCGCGCCATCGCTCCGGGCAGGAGCGCATCATGGGCCCCGTGCGCTATGCATGGGCCTCGCTGCTGCTCACCTCGCTCGTGGCCAGTCTCGCAACCGCGCCATTCGCATTCTACCATTTCGGCAGGATCGCCACGCTGGGCGTGGTTGCGAACCTGCTGGCCATGCCCGTGATCACATTTGTCAGCGCGCCGCTCGCTGCCTTCACCCTTTTGGCCATACCCTTCGGATTCGGAGACCTTGGCCTCCGACTGTTCGGGCTTTCACTCGAAGCGGTCCTCGCGATCGCCCATATCTGCGCGTCGTTCGAAGGCGGCGCGCAGGTGCCCGGACAGGCCATGCCATCCCTGGCGCTTGCGCTATTCGCCACCGCGCTCGCCGCCGCAATAGCTGCCCGCGGCTGGGCCCGGCTGCTGCTCGCAACCATTTTCCTGGTCGGGGCGGGCGCGGCCTGGAGCCGGTCCGACGTGCCCATCGCGATCTGGGCGCCCTCAGGGGACCTCTTCGTTCACGAAACCGGCAGCGGATGGAACCGCTACTCGCTTGTCGATGGCGACGGGCTTTCCCCGCTGCGCTTCAGCAAGATCGGGGACGCGACCATCTGCAGTCCACCCTCCTGCGAGGCATCCTCAGCCGAGACGCGCCTGACAATCACGCCCGGCACCGAAAATCCCAATATTTCCATCAGCAGCGGAGGCGAAACGCAGACTGTCTACTGGACGGATGTCGTCGCCAGCGGCGGTCTCACCTTCGCGCAACGCCGGAACGCACCCGGCGTCCTGCTCGAGCATCCCGCCTGCAGCCACCGGCCATGGCAGGCCTGCACTAGTCGTACCGGCGTACCAGTGCGACCAGCCGACCCTGGATAGACACACGGTCCGGCCCGAAGATGCGGGTCTCATAAGCCGGGTTCGCCGCTTCCAGCGCGACCGAGGCGCCCTTGCGGCGCAGGCGCTTCAGGGTCGCTTCCTCACCATCGATCAGCGCGACGACGATGTCGCCGGTATTGGCCGACTCAGTCCGCCGGCAGATCACGATGTCGCCTTCCAGGATGCCGGCATCGATCATCGAGTCGCCCTGGACTTCGAGCGCGAAATGATCGTCGCCATCCGGCAGGCCGTCCGGCGCGTTGACATAGCCATTGTCCTGCTGGATCGCCGAAATCGGCAGACCGGCCGCAATGCGGCCGATCAACGGCACAGTGCGCGGCGACGGGCCATCGGCGCGCTGCCCGGAAGCCACGAGGGACGGGCGGAAATCCTTCCGTCCGCGGGGCGTCGGCGTTGCCATGGCGGAGTCGGGCAGTTTCAGCACTTCCAGCGCCCGCGCCCGGTGGGCGAGACGGCGGATGAAGCCGCGCTCCTCAAGCGCCGTGATCAGGCGGTGAATGCCCGACTTGGATGCAAGGTCCAGCGCTTCCTTCATCTCGTCAAACGAGGGCGAAACGCCGGTTTCCTTGATCCGCTCATTGATAAAAAGCAGAAGCTCTTTTTGCTTACTTGTCAGCATGTTGGGCCGCTCCGGTCCGAATCTCTGTTCACATGTGTTCTACATGTGTTCACTGTTCGGGTCAATCGTCTGGGCATGCCTCAGTTCTGAGACACTGGATTTCCGCAGTTCGCCGCGCTTCATCAGGCTCTCGCCGATCAGAAAGCGGCGGGCGCCGGTCCGCCGCAGGCGGCCGATATGTTCCGGCACCGATATGCCGCTCTCCGCCACGACCTGCCGGCCTTCCGGCACCAGCGGCGCCAGACGTTCCGTCACAGCAAGGTCCGTCACCATCCGCTTCAGGTCGCGATTATTGATGCCGATCAGCGGAGAGGGCACGCGCAGGGCGCGTTCTAGTTCCGCCTCATTGTGCGTCTCGACCAGAACATCCATGCCGAACCCCATAGCGCAGCCGGTCAGTTCCTCCGCCAGCGCATCCTCAAGGCACGCCATGATCACCAGAACGCTGTCGGCGCCGGCGGCCCGAGACTCGGCCACCTGGATCGGATCGATCAGGAAGTCCTTGCGCAGCATCGGCAGGCTGACCGCCGCGCGGATCGCCGCAAAGTCCTCGAGGCTGCCCCCGAAACTCGGCCCATCCGTCAGCACGGACAGACAAGCAGCCCCGCCGGCTTCATATTCCTGCGCGATGGCCACCGGATCGGCGCCCGGCAGAATATCGCCGGCCGACGGGCTTTTGCGCTTGAGCTCGCAGATGAGCGCGTTCTGGTCCACCGCGGCCACGGCATCCAGCGCCGCCGCAAAGCCGCGTACCGGGCCCGCCGCGCGCGCCTGCGCGTCCAGCGCCGCAAAGCTTGTGCTCCTCTTCAGCACAGCGACTTCGTCGCGCTTGTAGTCGATGATGTGATCGAGCGCGGTCTTCATTCCGCCCCGCCATTGGACAGGCGGATCAGCTTGTTCAGCGTCTCTCGCGCCTTGCCGGAATCGATCGCATCGGCCGCCATGCTGGCCCCTGACTTCAAATCCTTCGCCGTCCCGAACACGACCAGTCCCGCCGCCGCATTCAGCAGCACGGCAGACCGGAACGGTGTCTCGTGCCCGTCCAGCAGGTCACTGATGGCGCGCGCATTGCTGGCGACATCGTCGCCTTCGAGCGCTGACAGCGGATGCGTGTCGAGGCCTGCATCGGAGGGATGCACCTCGAATTCGCTGATGCCGCCTGCTGAGACCTCGCACACGACACTCTTGCCCGCGATGGACAGCTCGTCGATCCCGTCCAGCCCGTGCACCACCCAGGCGCGCTCGGTGCCGAGCCGGCCCAGCGTCTCCGCCATCGGGCGCACCCATTCGGGCGCGAACACGCCGAGCACCTGGTGCGTCGCGCCAGCCGGATTGGTCAGCGGGCCGAGCAGGTTGAAGATCGTGCGGATACCCAGCTTCGCCCGCACCGGCGCGACATGCCGCATGGCGCTGTGACGGCTGCGCGCGAACAGGAAACCAACCCCCGCGCCGTCGATGCAGTCCCGGAATTCGTTGTCGCTGGTTTCGAGATTGACGCCCAGTGCTTCCAGCACGTCGGCAGAGCCCGTCTTGGGAGGAACGGACCGGTTGCCATGCTTCGCCACGCGCCCACCCGCCGCCGCAATGACAATCGCACAGGCTGTCGAGGTGTTGAGACTCCTCCACGGCAAGCCGCCCGTGCCGCAGGTATCGAGCAGCGGCCCGTCGACGGCCACCTTTCGTGCGTGCTGGCGCATGATGCGCGCGCCGGCGGTCAACTCGTCTGCCGTCTCGCCTCGCACGGCAAGGCCCATAAGGAAGGCACCGATCTCCTCCGGCGCGGCTTCGCCCGAAAGCAGCGTCTCGAATGCGCTTTCGAGCGCAGCCTGTTGCAGCGGCTCGCGCCGGGCGATCGCCTTGATGGCGTCGGAAAGGGAAGCGTCAGTCATCGGCGCCACCGATAGCGAGCTTGCGGGGTCCGCTCAATAGCCGAGAAAGGCCAGCACGTCCGCCAGCACGCCCGTATCCTGCGCCAGGGCGCGATGGTCGAGGTCCGGATACACCAGCACATCTACATTCGGCAGGCCATCCGCCAGCGCCTGCATCGGTTCGACCGGGCACTCGGCGTCGGCCTCCGAGCCAATGATGAGCGTCCGCCCCTCATAGGCTTCCAGCACGCTACGGAAGTCACTCCGGCTCGCCGGGAAACCGGTCCGCTCAAGGCACAGCGCCTCAGCCCGCGAAATCACATCGTCGCTGTAACCTTTCTTTCGCTGCCGCCCGCGGAAGCCCCCATCCGTCCCGCTCAGCGGCGGCGCGATCAGAACGAGGTAATCGGCACGGGCTCCGAGCTCGACCGCACGCAGGGTCGCAATGCAGCCGAAGGAATGCGCAATGATCGTGTCAATCGGCGCCTCGGCGGCACAAACGTCCCGCACGGCGGCGCCCGCATAGGGCCAGCCTGCCTGTTCCGCATTCGAGGCGCCTTGGCCCGGCAGGTCCACCAGCAGGGCCGGCCGCTGGTTCTGGATGAAATCCATCGCGAACAGGCGCCACACCCTGTGCGTATCGTCCCATCCGTGAACGAACAGCGTCGCGGGCCCATCTCCCGCACGCCACACCGGGGAAGGGGCATATTCGCCGGGAACATCGCGCCGCGTATTCGGCGGCAGCATGTTCTGGCCCGGAGCCGCACTGGGCGAGACCGGCTTCATGTCGGCCAGGAGCGCCTCGGCCTGTGCGGTCAGATCGTCCATGCCGCTGCGCGCCCTACACCTTGTCGAGAAAATTCTTGAGCAATGCGTGGCCGTGTTCGGTCA
Organism: Hyphomonas sp.; assembly: GCA_020638455.1. Lineage (GTDB taxonomy): Bacteria > Pseudomonadota > Alphaproteobacteria > Caulobacterales > Hyphomonadaceae > Hyphomonas. The sequence goes on from JACKIK010000002.1 coordinate 493,393, forward strand.
GGATGCTTTCAGGGTGGAATTGCACGCCGTAAACTGGCCGCGTCTTGTGATGCAGCGCCATGATTTCCCCATCATCCGTGTACGCATCGGCAATGAGGCCGTCGGGCAGGTCCGTAGGATCGACCGCCAGCGAGTGATAGCGCACGACGCGGTAGCTCTCCGGCAGTCCCTCGAACAGGTCGCCGCCCTTCTGGTGAATATCGGACAGCTTGCCGTGGCGGATTTCCTTGGCGCCGACAACTTCACCGCCAAATGCCGCGCCGATGGACTGATGCCCCAGGCACACGCCGAGGATCGGCAGGTCTTCCGGCGCCTGCTTGATCAGGTCTACGCAGATACCGGCTTCCTTCGGCGTGCACGGGCCCGGCGAAAGGAGAATGCCATCCGCACCGCTCGCCAGCGCCTCGTCCACCGTCATCTCGTCGTTCCGCACGACAGTCGTCTCGGCACCCAGCTCCTCGAGATAATGCACGAGGTTCCAGGTGAAGCTGTCGTAATTGTCGATGACGAGGATCTTCTTTTTCTGCCCGCTCATTGGTCGAACTCATAGGCTGCTGCCAGTTCTGCCGCGCGCTTCAGGGCGCCGGCCTTGTGCACCGTCTCATCATATTCGTACTGCGGATCGGAATCGAGCACCACGCCGCCCCCCGCCTGGATGTGCAGCATCCCGTCCTTCAGCACGGCCGTGCGCAGCGCGATGCAGGTGTCGAGATCGCCGTTCCAGCCGAAATAGCCCACCGCGCCGCCATAGATGCCGCGCCGGTGCGTCTCCATCTCGTCAATGATCTGCATGGCACGGATCTTCGGCGCACCTGACACGGTGCCGGCGGGAAAGCCGGCCAGCAGCGCGTCCACGGCATCCAGGCCTTGCCGCAGATCGCCTTCGACATGGCTGACGATGTGCATCACGTGGCTGTAGCGCTCGACGATGAACTGCTCGGTCACCTTCACACTGCCATAGGCCGCAACGCGGCCGACATCATTCCGTCCGAGGTCCAGCAGCATCAGGTGCTCCGCAATTTCCTTCGCATCGTTCAGCAGGCTCTCGGCCCGGCGCGCATCCTCTTCCGCATCGCCAGACCGCGGCCGCGTGCCGGCAATCGGCCGGATGGCGACACGTCCGTCACGGACCCGCACCAGAATCTCCGGGCTGGACCCCACAAGGCGCACGTCGCCCAAATTCATGTGGAACATGAAAGCAGACGGATTCAGCCGGCGGAGAGCCCGATAGAAGCTGATCGATTTCTTGGAGAAAGGGGTCGAGAACCTTTGGCTCGGCACGACCTGGAAGATATCGCCGGCCTTGATGTAGTCGCGGCACTGGCCGACCATCTCGAAATAGCGCTCCTTGCTCGTGTTCGACACGAGCGTGACCTCCTGCGCCGCATGATCTTTCGGCGGCAGCACCGGCAGGCGCTCCAGCATCTGCTCGACGGCATCGAGCAGGATGTTGATGGCGTCCTCATTGCCATCCGAAACGCGCCCGATCAGCAGGATTTCCTGATAGATATGATCGAACACGATCACCACGCGCGGGATGACCAGCAACACTTCCGGCACGTTCAGCATGTCCGGCTTGGTGATCTTCACCGGCTCTACATGCTGGATCATGTCGTAACCCACATAGCCGAACGCACCGGACGCCATGGGGGGCAGGTCTTCGTCGGTTTCGGCACGCGCCCGGTCCACGAAAGCGCGCAGCGCCTCCACCGGCGTCCCCGGCACGGGATTGGCCTCTGCAAAGTCCACCGTTCCGGACGTCTCGCAGACACCGTCGCGGATGCGGAACCAGGTGTCCGGCTCAAGGCCGATAAAGGAATAGCGCCCGAGGCGTTCTCCGCCCGCAATGGACTCGAACAGGAAGCTGCCCGGCGCCTCGGCCCCGAGCTTCAGCATGGCCCCGACAGGTGTTTCGATATCTCCGATCCGCCTGCGGACAATCAGACGCGCGCAGCTCATTGGTCGGACGAGAGCGAGGCTTTGTAGGCGTTATACGCCGCGGTGTTCACACGCAGCTTCACGGCCTTTTCCACTTCCTGCTCGAGTGCGGCCGACATGTCGGAATCCAGCGAGGAGTTGAGCGAAGTGGATGCCATAGCCGACACCGCTTCGATATCGGAATCGGACGGGTCGTTCACCTGCTTCAGCTGCACGATCATGTAGTGATCGCCGGTCCGGTTCGGGAAGGTGAAGACGCTGCCGGGCTTGCCGGAAAAAATCGAGGCAATTGCCGAATTCGGCAGGCCACTCTTGTCGGCATTGACGCGCGTAATCGGCTCCGGAGACGTCTGGATATCGGCGCCCGCCGCTGCAGCCTCGGCTTCGAGCGTGGACTTGCCGCCCTCGATGCGAGCCTGCATCTCCTTCACCATCGCGTCCACCGCTTGGCCCTCATTGCGCATGATCAGCGCCTGGCGCACGTCGTCTTTCACTTCGTCGAACTCCGGCGTGGACGCAGCAATGATCTTGCGCGGCGCGGTGACGTAGGTCGCATCCGTGCCTTCGAACTGGTTGCTGGTCTCACCGACCGGAATGTCGAAAGCCTGCTTGAACGCAGCGTCTGCTGCCTGCAACCCGGTCATCGGCAGCCCGTCCGCTGCGTAGCCATTGTTGTCCACCGGCTCGAACGACATCACCGGAACACCGATGTCGGCAGCGATCTTCGTCAGATCGTAGCCCGCACCGATGTCGCGATCGAGCGTATCGAGCTTCTCGTACAGCAGCTGCGTCGCGCGCTCATGCGCCAGTTCCGACCGGATCTGCCCGGACACTGTTTCGATCGGGAACACCGCGCCCGGCTGGATCGAAACCAGCCGCGCGACGAGCCACTTGCCATCGCCCATATCCTTCGGGCCGAACAGGGCGCCGCTCTGCTTGCCGGGGCCGAACATTGCGTCGCGCAGCAGCTGGTCGTCGATCTCGTCTTCCTTAGCCGTGCGGGATTCCCGGTTTGCGACGCCCTCAAGCGTTGCCGGGTCGCCGCCGCCGGCCAGCTGTGCGAAGGCGTCGCGCGCGGCATCGCGGCTGTCGAATGTCAGTTCCGTCCAGGTTCGCTGCTCCGGCTCGGAAAACCGCTCGGACTTGCTCGCTTCATAGATTGTCGCGATTTCCTGTTCGGTCACCTCGACCTGGCTGATGAAATCGTCGGCCGAGATCTTCAGCATGTCGATCGCCCGGCGCTCCGGACGCTTCAGGGCTTCGAGGTTCTCGTCATAGAACGCCTTGATTTCCTCATCCGTCGGCGGGGCCGGCTTCGGCACCTTGGTCGCATCTAGCAGGAACCAGGCGACATCACGGGATTCGGCCAGGTAGCGCGTCTGGATATCGTTCAGCAGGGCAGGGACGATCAGACCGGCAGAGGCGGCGCTGTTCAGCGTTTCCAGCGCGAGGTCGCCCTTGACCTGCTCCTCGTATTCCTGCTGCGAGAAGCGGTTCTCGGCCAGCACGCGCTGATAGGTCGACAGGTCCAGCTCACCCGTCAGCGGGTTGCGGAAGGCATCGACCTTCTTCAGTTCAGCCAGCATTGCCTGCGTCGACGGAATGACACCGATCTTGTCCGCAAAGCCAAGATTGACGGTCCGCGACTTCAGCACATTGAACATCTGATCCAGCATACCGCGCGCGGCGAGGTCTTCCTTCGACACGGGCTCTTTCGACTGGGCGTTGAGATTCTTGAGCAGGATCTCAGCGCGATGGTCGAGCGTCGTCAGGTCGACGGCCTGGTCGCCCGCGGCAATCAGGTTGGAGCCGAGTCCGGTCCGGATCTGGTTGACCACCCGGTCCGCGCCCCAGACAGCCATGCCCACGATAATGAACATGGCAATGAGCTTGCCCAGGAAGGATTGGGTCAGGCTTTTCATGAGCGCGAGCATGAGGCGTCTTCTTTATTTTGCGGATTTCACTGATTTGCGGGATGGCTCAGTGCTTGCTAGGCGACCCGGCAGACGCAATCAAGAGAGGGAACGCTGATGGCACGAACACTTATCGCTGGAAACTGGAAGATGAACGGAGTTTCGGCAAGTCTCCCGGAAATCGAAGCGATTGCAGCAGGAGTGACCCCGGCGAAGCCCGGCGTGGAAGCCCTGATTTGCGTGCCCGCAACGCTGCTGACGCGTGCCTCTGCCGCTGCGGCAGAGTCGGCCCTCATGATTGGCGGGGAAACCTGCCACGCAAAGGTCTCCGGCGCGCATACGGGCGACATTTCCGCCCCGATGGTGGCCGATGCCGGTGCCAGCCACGTCATCGTCGGTCACTCCGAGCGGCGCGCCGACCATGGCGAAAGCAGCGAAACCGTTGCCGCCCAGGCCGCAGCGGCCATCGAAGCGGGCCTGACGCCCATCATCTGCATTGGTGAAACGGCAGCCGAGCGGGACAGCGGCAAGGCCATCGAGGTGGTGACTGGCATGCTGCGTGCTTCCCTTCCGGCAGGGGCCGATCCGGCCCGTCTTGTCATCGCCTACGAACCCGTCTGGGCCATCGGCACAGGCAATGTCGCCACCGTCGAGGCCGTCGACGAGATGCACACCGCACTCCGGGCCTGCCTCTCCGGCATCTTCGGCGCCGCCGCAGGCGACATTCCGATCCTCTACGGCGGCAGCATGAATCCCGGCAATGCGGCAGGCCTGCTGACTGTGAGAGACGTCAATGGCGGCCTGATCGGTGGCGCCAGCTTGAAGGCGGCCGACTTCCTCGCCATCTACGCTGCGGCCTGACGGGAAATACTGAAGCCCATGGCTTGGCGCGGCGCCGCATAGGGGATATGCGGGCGGCTTGGACGAAATATATCGGAATTGTCATGCAGAACGTCATTCTCGTGGTCCACATCCTCGCCTGCCTGATCATGATCGGGCTGGTGCTGGTTCAGAAATCCGAGGGCGGCGGTCTCGGGATCGGTGGAGGCGGCGGCGCCAATTCGCTGCTGTCCGGACGCGGCGCGACCGGCGCCGTGGTGCGCTCGACCATCATTTTCGGCGCGATCTTCTTCATCACCAGCCTGGCGCTGACGACCATCGCCAGCCGCACCAATGACACCCGCAGCGACATCGAGAAGGCCCTCGCGCCGGAAGATGAAGCCCCGGCCCCGACGTCGACGGAAGACTTCTTCGACCCGTCCGCGCCGCTCCTGTCCGGCCAGGAAGGTCTGTCCGACCAGCCGGCGACCACCCCGGATGCGGCTGAAACGCCGTCCGATACGCCTGCTGCTGCAGACGCAACTCCAGACCAGCCCGCGGAAACGCCGGCTGAAACACCTGCCCCTGAAACGGGCAATCCCCAGTAATTCTCGCCTGCGGCAGATTTGACCGCGCCAAGCAAAACCGAATCACGGCATCAGGGTGCTCCCATGATCCGCTATATCTTTATTACCGGCGGCGTGGTGTCCTCCCTTGGCAAGGGTATCGCCTCCGCCGCCCTCGGTGCGTTGCTGCAATCCCGTGGCTACGGCGTCCGACTTCGAAAGCTCGACCCCTATCTGAACGTCGATCCCGGCACGATGAGCCCCCGCCAGCACGGCGAGGTGTTCGTCACCGACGACGGCGCCGAGACGGACCTCGACCTTGGCCACTATGAGCGCTTTACCGGCGTTTCGGCCCGCCAGTCGGACAACATCACGACCGGGCGCATCTACCGGAACATCATCGAGAAGGAGCGCCGTGGCGACTATCTCGGTGCGACTATCCAGGTCATCCCGCACGTCACCAATGAGATCAAGGACTTCGTCCTGTCCGATCCGGGCGAGGGGGTGGACTTTGTCCTCTGCGAGATCGGCGGCACGGTCGGCGACATCGAGGGCCTGCCTTTCTTCGAGGCGATCCGCCAGCTTGGCCAGGAACTCGGCCCCGAGCGCACCTGCTTCATCCACCTGACGCTGCTGCCTTACATCCCGGCCGCCGGCGAGATGAAGACCAAGCCGACCCAGCACTCAGTGAAAGAACTGCGCTCCATCGGCATCCAGCCGCAGATCCTGCTGTGCCGCTGCGACCGGCCGATTCCGGAAAACGAGAAGGGCAAGATCGCCAGTTTCTGTAATGTCCGTCCGTCCAGCGTCATCGAGGCGCGCGACCTGCGGCATATCTACGACGTCCCGCAAGCTTATCATGAGCAGGGCCTCGACGGCGAAGTGCTGAAACATTTCGGCATTGGGGATGCCCCTGCGCCGGACCTGTCGGCCTGGGAGCATATCGCCCACACGATCCACAATCCGGATGGCGAAGTCTGCATCGGCCTCGTCGGCAAGTACACCGACGTGCCGGACGCCTACAAATCCGTCGCCGAAGCGCTCAGCCATGGTGGCCTCGCCAACAATGTGAAGGTCGAGGTGCGCCTCATCAATTCCGAGGAATTCGACGACGAGGCCCGCCCGCTCGACGTGCTGGAAGGCGTCCATGGCGTGATCCTGCCGGGCGGCTTCGGCGAGCGCGGCGCGCGCGGCAAGATGCGTGCGGCGCAGTTCGCCCGTGAGCGCCACGTACCGTGCTTCGGCATCTGCTACGGCATGCAGATGTCCGTCATCGAAGTCGCCCGCGACCTCGCCGGCCTCAAAGAGGCAAACACGACCGAGAACGACCCGAACACGAAACATCCACTGGTCGGCCTGATGGAAGAGTGGACCAAGGGCAACGAAAAGGTCACCCGCGACGAGAACACCGACAAGGGCGGCACGATGCGCCTCGGCGCATACCCCGCGCGCCTGAAGGCGGGTAGCAAGGTTGCGGAGATCTACGGCGAACTCGACATTTCCGAACGTCACCGCCACCGCTACGAGGTGAATGCGGGCTATATCCCCGAACTGGAAAAGCACGGCGTGCTGTTCTCGGGCATGTCGCCGGACGGCACGCTGCCGGAAATCTTCGAGATCCCGTCGCATCCCTGGTTCATCGGCGTCCAGTACCACCCGGAACTGAAATCCCGCCCGTTTCAGCCGCACCCACTGTTCGCGAGCTTCATCGAAGCGGCGGTGAAACAGAGCCGACTGGTCTGAACCTCAGCGTTTCGACAACTCAAACTGCCCCACATTGATGCGGCCGCCCTCAAAGCCGGCCTCGCAATAGGCCAGATAGAAGTTCCACATCCGCCGGAACGGCTCGTCGAAGCCCATGGTCGAAATCCGGTCCCAGGCTTCGTTGAATGCCTTGCGCCATTCACGGCAAGTGCGCGCATAGTCCTGCCCGAAATAATGCACGCCACCGAACCGCAGGCGGGCCTCGTGGAACTGCTCCTTCAGCGCCTTTTCGCTCGGCAGCATGCCGCCGGGAAAGATGTGCCGCTGGATGAAATCGACGCGCTTGCGGTACTTTGGGAACAGTTCATCGTCGATGGTGATAATCTGCAGCGCCGCCTTGCCGCCTTCCTTCAGCGTCTCGAAGATCTTGCAGAAATAGCTCGGCCAGTAGCTCTCGCCCACCGCTTCGAACATCTCGATCGAGGCGACGCCATCATATTTCCCGGCATGGTCGCGATAGTCCTCCAGCCTTATTTCCACCTGCTCCGACAGGCCCTCGCGCTGCATCCGCGCCTGGGCATAGTCGCGCTGGGAAGGGGAGATGGTCAGGCAGGTCACTTTCGACCCGCGATGCTTCGCCGCGTATTCGGCAAACCCGCCCCAGCCGCAGCCGATCTCAAGCAGTTCGCTCGACGGCCCCGCGTCGATCCGGTCACAGATGTTCCGGTATTTTGCCAGCTGCCCCTGTTCCAGCGACATGTTCGGATTGTCGAACAGGGCGGAGGAGTAGGTCATCGACGGGTCCAGCCACTGCGCATAGAAATCGTTGCCGAGATCGTAGTGCGCCATGATGTTCTTCTTTGCGCCCTCGCGCGAATTCCGGTTCGAGAAGATGTGGCGGACCATGTTGAGCCCGCGCACCACGGCGCCGCCAACGGCAAGGCGCCCGGCCGCCTCGAAATTTGCAGCGAAGAAGCGCAACACTTCGGTGAGGTCCGGCGTCGACCATTGCCCGTCCATGTAGGCCTCGGCAAAGCCGACATCGCCCCCGGCCATCACCCGCTTCACGAAGCGGTAGTCATGCACATCAATCATCGCATCCGGTCCCGGCGCGTCATGGCGGTAAATCAGGACCCTTCCGTCGGGCAGGTTGAAAGAGAGCGTCCCGCAATGCGTATTCAGCAGGGCAAAGGCCGCCAGTCTGAAACTCGCAGGAACATCTCTCAGTGTGCGGATCGTATTGGGCGAAGCAATGATCGGATCGGTCATGCGGCCTCCTCGGGCGCGGCGCATCCGGTCACCTGGTGGCATACAGCACAAAGCCGCCTGGACGGGTTCCGATACGGATGAGCCGTCTGCTTCTTCCACAACAATGGTTCGGCATGGGGCATCGGAACACCTTGCAGCCTGGAAGTGGGTATCATTTTGACTGGTCTCCGTTTCTAAGTCCAATGTTTTCGCGCCCTGAGAGTCCTTCGCATTGCGTGTTCCGTCAGCATTCCGGCCCGCCTTCCTTCATCTGCGCGTACGCCGCCAGGGCCCGTTCCCGGCCCCTGGCGTGCTCCACAAGCGGCTCCGGATAATCTGTTCCGGGAACCACGCCCGCCGCGCGCAGAGTCGCGTCATCCGCCATCCACGGCGCATGGATGAATTTGTCCGGAAGACCGGCCAGTTCGGGACACCACCGGCGCACATAGGCGCCATCGGCATCGAATTTCTGTCCCTGCGTGATCGGATTGAACACGCGGAAATAGGGGGCTGCGTCAGCGCCGGACCCCGCCACCCATTGCCAGCTTGCCGGGTTGGACGCCGGGTCCGCATCGACGAGCGTGTCCCAGAACCACGCCTCGCCGGCGCGCCAGTCGATCAGCAGATGCTTTGTCAGGAAGGAGGCGACAATCATCCGTACACGATTGTGCATCCACCCCGTCTGCCACAATTGGCGCATGCCGGCATCGACGACCGGATACCCGGTCCGCCCCCGTTGCCACGCCGCAAGCGCGGCATCGTCCTGGCGCCACGTCATATGGTCGAAGCCCTGATTGTAGTTCCGGGTTGCAAGGTCCGGATTGTGAAACAGAAGGACGTAGGAGAATTCCCGCCACACGATCTCCGACAGGAACTTCATGGCTCCGTCTTCGCCGATCCGTCCCGCCTCCATGCCGCTCATCACCGCGCGCCAGATCTGGGCCGGCCCGACCTCGCCGAACCGCAAATGCGGGGAGAGAGCGGATGTGCCATCTGTGAGCGCCGGTCGGTCCCGGCCTTCCGGGTATTGGTCCACCGGCCCGCCCAGAAAAGCCGCTAGACGCGCTGCCGCTCCGGCCTCGCCCGGCATCCAGGCCGTTTCCATGCCGCCGGACCAGTCGGGCATCTCCGGATGCAGGCCAAGCTCCGCGATCCCGAGCCCGTCAATGCGGGGTCCGTCGAGCCGGCGCGGTCGGGGCAGGGCCTCCGGCACGCGATACGCCGCCTTCAGCGCCTTCCAGAACGGCGTGAAGACGCGATAGTAACCGCCGGCCCCGGTCTTCAGGCTCCACGGCTCCATCAGCAGCCGCCCGTTGAAGCTCTGAACGTCAATACCCCGCGGACCCAGCGCCGCCTTGATCGACGCATCGAGTTCGCAGGCGCCCGCTTCATACCGGCGGTTCCAGAACACCGCCTCCGCGCCGGTCTCCGTGATCACATCGTCGAGGCAAGCGGCCGCCGGCCCGCGCCGGACAGTGAGCTGCCCGCCGCAGCTCCCGATATCCTCCGCCAGCGCCCGCAAGGACTTGTCCAGCCACCATTTCGACGCCCCGCCCAGAGGCCGCGCACCCGCAGCATCCTCGTCATGAATGAAGACGCATACGACAGGACGCCCGGTCGATACGGCCGCATGCACCGCCGGATTGTCGGACAGGCGCAGGTCCTCACGGAACCAGACGATGGCGGGCGCGGCGCGGGACAAGGTTTCCTCCGATCGGGCGTTGGATGAAATACGCACCGGGGCAGGGACCGGATCGGTCCATCCTGCCGCCACCGCTTTCACGGCTGCACATCACCGGCTATAGCCTCAGGAAACCGGAGTTTTCCATGATGTTTCGTTCAGCGCCACGCGGCCCGGCCGCATCCAGGGACCGCCGGGAAGGGCAGCGCTGATGGGCCGTTCCTCCCTGATTGGCCTCATTTCGGCCGGCGCGGGCAAACGTGTCGTCTGCGTCGGCGACGTGATGCTGGACCGTTTCGTCTACGGCCAGGTCATGCGTATTTCGCCCGAAGCGCCTGTCCCGATCATGCGCCGCACCCGCGAAGCCGCCATGCCGGGCGGGGCAGGCAACGTGGCTCGCAACCTCGCCAGCCTCGGCGTCCGCACCTCGCTGATCGGCGTCGTCGGCGACGATGCCGAGGGACGGGAACTCGCCGAGCTGCTCGGCGCGCTCGACGACGTCGAGGCGGACCTGATCGCCATGCGCGGGCGGCCCACCACGCTGAAAACGCGCTTCGTCGCCGGCGGCCAGCAGCTCCTGCGCGTCGATGCCGAGGAAACATCGATGATCGGCAAGGCGACTGAGGCGGAGCTGATCGCCTCGATCATGGACGATGCCGCCCATGCCAACCTGATCATCCTGTCGGACTACGCCAAGGGCGCGATCACCGACAAGGTCATCGAGGCCGCCCTGCAGGCCGGCGAGCGCTACAGCATCCCGGTCATTGCCGATCCCAAGGGGCGGGACTTCAAACGCTACGGCGCTGTCGACCTGCTGAAGCCCAACGGGCACGAACTCGCCCATGCCTTCGGCGTACCGGCCGAGTCAGACCAGGACGTGTCCGGCGCGCTCAAGACCGCTATCAACATGCTGCCGGCCAAGGCGATTGTGGTCACCCGCGCCGCCAAGGGCATGTCCTTCATCTCGCGCGGCGGCAAGGTCGTCCACCGCGCCGGCAAGGCACGGGAAGTCTATGACGTCTCGGGCGCGGGCGACACCAGCATCGCAGCGCTCGCGCTCGGCCTTGCGGCCGGCGGCACCATCGAACAGGCCGTCGACCTCGCCATCGCCGCCTCCGGTATCGCAGTCGGCAAGTCCGGCACCGCCACCGTCTCGGCCGCCGAGCTCCGCAGCGCCCTCGAAATGGGCCTCGACAATGGCGGCGTAAGCCATGTGCCACTGGATACGGCGATCAGCCAGGTCTCCGCATGGCGCGATGCGGGTCTCACCGTTGGCTTCACGAATGGCTGCTTCGACATCCTCCATCCCGGCCACCTGAAAGTGCTGGAAGAGGCAAAGGCCCGCTGCGGGCGTCTCATCGTTGGCCTCAATTCGGATGCGTCCGTGCGCCGCCTGAAAGGCCCGACGCGCCCGGTCAACGACGCCGAATCCCGCGCCCGCGTCCTCTCGGGCCTCAGCGCCGTCGACGCCGTTGTCGTGTTCGAGGAAGATACGCCCGCCGCCCTCATCGAGGCGCTGCAGCCGGACCTTCTGGTCAAGGGCGGCGACTATACGATCGAAACCATCGTCGGCGCCGACACCGTCCTCGCCCGCGGCGGCACGGTCCACATCGTCCCGACAGTCGACGGCCAGTCCACGACCGCCGCCATCGCCCGCGCGAAGGCCAAGACAGATTGATCGGATCGCACCGGAAAGGGCAGGTGGCCTAGTTCGCGACGCCCTTTTTCAACTCATACGTGCCGCGGGCCGTGCGGTCGAACCATTCCGGAATGTCCGGATGGCTGAGCGGCACCGTGCTGTCGTCCGGCACGAGGTTCTGCTCGGAGACATAGGCCACATAGTGGGTCCGCTCGTTCTCGGCGAACAGATGGTAGAAAGGCTGGTCCTTGCGGGGACGCACCTCTTCCGGAATGGATTCATACCATTCCTCGGTGTTCCCGAATTGCGGATCGACGTCGAAAATGATGCCGCGGAACGGGAAATGCCGGTGCCGGACGACCTGGCCGATCTGGTATTTTGCCACATGCGTCGAAACGGCGTTGTAGCGGGCTTCCAGGTCCAGCGGCCGATCCAGCACGAGCGGCTTGTCCGCCGGACGCCCCCGGCGCCCGAACAGGCGGGAAACAAATCCAGAAAAACCGCGTCCACTAGTCATTTACGGCTCCTATGCTACACCTAGCACCAAGAAATCGGTTTGGGCCACATCATGGCTGACAAAAATGGCGCGCCCGGCCGGAAACCCCGGCGCCGCTCGCGCACACGGAGGAACGGTCCGCTTTACGCGGCCGTGGACCTCGGCACGAACAATTGCCGCCTGCTCGTGGCGGAGCCGTGGGGAAAGTCTTTCCGCGTGGTGGATTCGCATTCTCAGATCGCCCGTCTGGGCGAGGGACTGCACGAAACGGGCCGCATCTCCGATGCTGCAATAGAACGTGCACTCGACGCCCTCGGCAACATTCGCCGCAAACTGAAGCACCATGGCGTCGGCCGGGTCCGCTGCATCGCGACGGAAGCCTGCCGGAAGGCCGAAAACGGCGCGGATTTCATCCGCAGGGTGCATGAGGAAACAGGCCTCACCTTCAAGATCATCAATGCCAAGGAAGAAGCGCGCCTGGCGACGATCGGTTGCCACGACCTGATGGACGAGGCGGCGAAAACCGTCCTTGTCGTCGATATCGGCGGCGGCTCGACTGAGCTTTCATGGGTCAATGCCCGAATCGCCCGCGACGGCGGCTTCGAGGGCCTTGTCGAGCGCGCTCCCATCCAGGACTGGACCAGCCTGCCTCTGGGCGTCGTCACGCTGCAGGAGCGCTTCAGCGGCCTGCCGGAGGCGGAGGCATTTCCGGCCATGATTGCCCACGCGACCGAAGTGATCGAGGGCTGGAAGGGCACCGAACGCGTCCGCCGCGCCATGGCACACGATGGCTCGCACCTGATCGGCACCTCCGGCACCGTCACCTGCCTTGCCGGCGTCCACCTGAAGCTGGACCGCTACCGCCGCGACAAGGTCGACGGCTCCTGGCTTTCCAGGGACGAAGCCCGGCAGTGCATCCAGCTCCTGCGCGATCTCGGCCCCGACGGCCGGGCCACGCTGCCCACGATCGGACGGGAACGTGCCGGCCTGATGCTGTCCGGCTGCGCCATCATGCAGGCCGTCTGGGACGCGTTTCCGGGTGAACGCATGCGCGTCGGAGACAGGGGCCTCCGTGAGGGGCTTCTCCTGTCGATGATGTACGGCCGCAAGCCACCCCGCCGGCGCGGCGGCCGGGGGAAGGGACGCGGCAATCCGGGCGAAGCACCGCCTGCATCCTCATCGGAGGCATCCAATGGCTGAAGACGAAAAGCGCCGCTGGAAGGGCCCCACCGACGGCAAGGGCACGTCCGGCCGTCGTACGGGCGAGCGCAAGATCATTGCCCGCAAGGCCAAGAATGAAAGCTCCAAGCGCTGGATCGAACGCCAGCTGCAGGACCCCTATGTCAAACGCGCAAAGGACGAAGGCTTCCGCGCCCGTGCAGCCTACAAGCTGCTCGAAATCGACGAGAAGCTGCACCTCCTGAAACGCGGCCAGCGTGTGGTGGATCTTGGCTGCGCCCCCGGCGGTTGGCTGCAGGTGGCGCTGATGAAAGGCGCGAGCGAAGTTGTCGGCATCGATCTCCTGCCGGTCGAGCCAGTCGAAGGCGCTCACATCGTGCAGGGCGATATCAACACTGCCGAAGACGTGGCGGCGATGCTGGATGGCCTCACCGGGCCGCCAGACCTCGTCCTCTCCGACATGGCTGCCAATACGACCGGCCACAAGCAGACCGATCACCTGCGTACGGTCGCGCTCGCCGAAATGGCGGCGGCCTTTGCCGTGGAGCACCTCGCCCCGGGCGGGGCCTTCTGCTCCAAGGTTTTCCAGGGCGGCGCAACGAAGGAAGTGCTGGACCTGCTGAAGGCCAACTTCGCCTCCGTCCGCCACATCAAGCCACCCGCCAGCCGGGCCGGCAGCCCCGAAATCTTCGTCGTCGCGAAAGGTTTCAGAGGCTGAACAGCGCCCGCAGCGCAGCCAGCTGCGTCGTGCCCCATCCTGACTCGTAGCCGAGATGCGTTTCGCCCGCGTCGGCGCCGGTCCGCTCGAAGCCGTAATGATGCAGCTCCACGACCGTGCCTTCGTCAACGCCCACCAGCCGGATGGACACCAGGCTTGGCTGTTCGAACACAGGCGGGTCCCAGTCATTCTCGAAGCGAAGTTCTTCCCTGGGCACAAATCTCACGATGCGCCCGCCATAGGAAGTGCGAACGCCATCCAGCATTACCGACATCATGATGCGACGACCTTCGCACGGCTCATAGACGTCGAGCCACTGGCCATCGGACCGGCCTGCCTCAGGCAGTTCCCTGACAATGCCCCACCAGTGTTGCATTGCCTCGCGCGAAGCAAAGTAGGACCACACCTCTCCCGGCGATGCCGGAACCAGCACCGAGCGGCGCACGCGCAAATAGCTGTCTTCAGGGTCCATTGTCGGCTCCTGACGCTTTTATAGTTGAATCCTGGCATCGCGTCTTGTCCCGTGCCGGTCAGGCTTTAAGCTTGTGGCAAAACGGAGGACGACATGGCGATCACAGGCGGCTGCTATTGCGGCGAGATACGTTACGAGGCAGAGGGCGACCCGATCATGAAAGGGGAGTGCCACTGCCGCGAGTGCCAGTACATCACCGGCGGCAACGCAAATGACTTCATGGCCATGCCCGAGCCCGGCTTCCGCTACACCAAGGGCCAGCCGAAACAGTTCACCCGCCCGGACCTCGACCACCCCGTCACCCGCGAATTCTGCCCGACCTGCGGCACGCACATTCTCACCCGCGCGCCGTCATTGCCGGGCGCCGTGATCCTCAAGGTCGGCTCGCTCGACGACACGTCGCTCTTCGGCCAGCCGCAAGTGGTCATGCAGACCGCAGATGCGCCGAGTTTCCACCACATCCCGGACGGCATTCCGGCTTTCGAGCGGTGGCCCGGATGACGCGCGCAGCAATCGCGCTGGCGCTCATTGCGGCGGCCGGCCTGACCGCCTGCGAAGCCCTGAGGGACTACCACGCCAACAATCCCGACTGGGGCTCGAACGTACCGCCTTACGAGCGCATCCAGTTCGCTGGCGCGCATCCGACGCCGGACGAGCGCGCCCGCTGCGAAGCGGCCGGCGGCCGGATCGAGATGGGCGGCCTCATGGGCCACGAGCGGTGCGTCCAGACCTATGCCGACGCCGGTAAGGCCTGCACCGGCAGTTCCGATTGCCTCGGCCAGTGCATCCTCGACAGCTCCCACGGATCCGTCCCGATGGGCGGAGCGGCCACCGGCACCTGCCAGGTCACCGACTCCCCCTTCGGCTGCTACCAGACCGTCGAGGACGGCAAGGCCCAGCCGGAAAAATGCGTCGACTGAACCGGGCCTAAAGCCGGTAAGTCTCTGCCACGGTCCACGAGGCGACATCGTCATGGGTTTCGACCGGCAGGGACGCGTTGATCCCGGCCAGCCCGCCGAACCGGACCGGCGCATCCAGCAGCGCCTCAATCTCCCGGTCCAGCCCATGCCCGTCCGGCGGCGCGCCATAACAAAGGCTGATATGGGGATCGAATTTCCGGCCGGGCCGGAAGCCCGGCAGCTGCTCCAGCTCGGCGCGGGCCGCCAGCAATGCCTTTGACGGCGCAAGGCGCACGAAAAGCGACATTGTGAAATGGTCCGTCCGGCCAATTTCCACCGGCATCAGCGTCAGCCCTTCCAGGGCGTCCGCCACGCCCGCGACACCTTTGTCCGCACGCTCCAGCGTGCCCAGCGTCATGTGCGCCTGGAACACCGGCGCCCCCTGCGCCGCGGCCAGCCCCGCAATCACCGGGGAAAAGCGCGCAGCATCCTCCGTGCACGGAACGCACCAGTAGCTCACCACCATCCGGCCATCACCTTCTGCATTGTCCACCTCGCACCCCGACAAGCTCACAAGGGCGGGGATTCCGCAATGCCCGCGCAGGGCGCAACAGGCCGAAGCCCTCTTTGTCGCGTTGTCCGCAGTTCGCGTGCTGCCATATCACTCACACAGGCACCATCATCACCGCCCAGCACAGGAGCAGACCGAAACATGGCCCATCTGCCGGTTCAGACAAAGCCCGCCGTCCTCGCCCTCCTGCTCGCCGGTGTGCTGGCGGCCTGCGGAAGACCCGAACCGGCCGCGCCGGTTGCGAACCCAACACCCACGGAGCAGGAGATTGCTGGCGCGCGTGACGCGGCCAGCCAGCTCGGTTCGCGTTTGAAGGCCCGCCTGATGGCCGCCATGAGCGAAGGCGGCCCCATCGCCGCCATCGAAGTCTGCGCCGAGGAAGCCCCGCAGATTGCGCAACAGGTTTCCGAAGAGACCGGCTACAGGGTCGGCCGCACATCCCTTCGTGTCCGCAACCCCGCCAATGCTCCGGACGCCTGGGAGCAGGAACAGCTCATGAGCTTCATGAAGGACCTGCAGGACGGTGCCGATCCCGCCGGGCTGGAAGCGGCCGAAATCGTGACGGACGGCGGCCGCGAAGTCTTCCGCTGGGCACGCCCCATCATGCTGGAGGCGCCCTGCGCCACCTGTCACGGCCAGTCCGTCAGCCCCGAAATCCTCGCCGAAATCAAGGCCCGCTACCCGGACGACACCGCCACCGGCTTCGCCGTCGGAGACCTTCGCGGCATGTTCACCGTCAGCAAGTAAGTGGCTCGCGCGCCGCGTCAGGCGTAGCTGAACCCACCATTGTTGAGCACGACCCGCCCGTCGCCGCCGAGCGTCTGGAACACCGCCGTCCCGTCGCCGCCATCGCCGGTCCAGATATTGATCGTCAGGGCCTCGCCCGGCAGCACGGGCGATGAGAACCGCCCCTCCATCGCCTTGAACCGGGCCGGGTCATTGCCGCAAAGCGCCGCGAGCAGCGCCCGCCCGGTAAAGCCATACGTGCACAGCCCGTGCAGGATCGGCTTCGGGAAGCCGCCCACATCTGAAAACTGCTGGTCCGAATGCAGCGGGTTGCGGTCGCCGCTCAGCCGGTAGAGCAGGGCTTGGTCTTCCCGCGTCTGGTAGGTGACGGACTGGTCCGGCGCCCGGTCCGGCGCGACGTTTGTCTTGTCCGATGGTCCCCGGTCGCCGCCGAAGCCGCCTTCACCGACAATGAAGACAGATGACGTCAGCTCGAACAGCGGCTTGCCGTCTGCCGCAAGTGTCGCCTCCGCTTTCGTGGCAACGACCGCGCCCTTGCCCTTGTCGTAGATGCCGGTGATCTCGTCGACCATCGTGATCTCGCCCTTGACCGGGATCGGCCTGTGCAGGCGGATACCCTGTTCGCCGTGCACCAGCATTCGCGGATCGTAGGTGCCGGCATTCGACATGGCGCTCTTGCCGCCCTGCGCGTTGAACCCGGCCAGCACGCAGAATGTCGGCAGCACTTTCTGGTCGACGCCCATCGTATTCTCGGTCGTGAATTCCAGTTCGGACCCGACCGGATCGGCCACCCCGCACCCGACACCCAGTGCATACAGCAGCGCATCCTTCGACTCCCACGCCCATGTGCGCGGCGTCCCTTTCGATCCAACAGCTCCCGGATTGATCGGCATGATGCAGGCCCTCCCATCTTCCTGTTTGTTTCGCGCCATTAAGCACGCGGTCTCCGGCATCGGCAATGCTGCCCATCGCGGATTTGCGGAAAGCGCCGCGCTGGCCTATCCGGGCAGGGAGCGAGCACACCGGTCATGAACGACGACGCGATCTTCCACGCCATCCGCGCACGCCTCGCTGCCGCAGGCATCGCCGGCGAATGGGCGACACCGGACCGGCCCGGCTACCTCGCAGCCGGGAAGGGGGCCTACATCGTCCTCATCCGCCTCGATCAGGCGATCGAGGTCGATGCCGCGCCGCTGGGCGGAAACACCCTGCCGGCCGGAACCTATCTCTACGCCGGCAGCGCCTGGGGCCCCGGCGGCATCGCGGCGCGCATCAAACGCCACTTCCGGCCGGACAAGAAACTCCACTGGCATGTCGACCGCCTGACCGTGCAGGCCTGTGCGCTCGCCGCCATCGCCGTTCCCGACGGCAATGAATGCGACCTGGTCCGGCGCCTGCTTGCAATGGAAGGCATACGTACCGCCCTCGACGGCTTCGGCAGCACGGACTGCCGCACCTGCCGCAGCCACCTGCTGTCACTCGGCTAACGCCGAACCAAACATCGGGCGCGACCGCCTTGCGCGCGTCATCGCCCACATGCAGGATCGCAAAAACAGCATCCTTGGGAGGAACACATGGCCGACCTTCTGGCATTGTCGAGTGCAGTCATCGATGAGGGCCAGCCGCTAGAGAAAAGCGGCCCGCTCAACCGCATCACGCACGAGCTCTCCGAGATCGGCCCCCGCCTCGCCATGGTCGAGGCATTCTCGCACTGCATCGTGTTCGACACCGATGACGGCCTCGTCGCGTTCGACACATCCAACGAATATGGCGGCGCCAAGTGCGTCAACCAGATTCGGCGCTGGCGCAGCGATCCGTTCAACACAATCGTCTACACGCACGGCCATATCGACCATGTCGGCGGCTGCGGCGCATTCATGGCGGAGGCAGAGGATGCGGGCCGTCCGGGCCCGCGCGTCGTCGGCCACGAGAACGTGCCAAAGCGCTTCGAGCGCTACAATCTCACCAACGGCTACAACGTGGTGATCAACGAACGCCAGTTCGGACAGTTCAAGGGACGCGGCTATGACCTTGCGGGCCATGCACAGTTCCTTCCCGTCACCACGCCCGCACCATCCACCACGTATCGCGACACGCTCAATTTTTCCGTCGGCGGTCTCGATTTCGAACTGCGCCACGCCAAGGGTGAGACGGACGACCATACCTGGGCCTGGATCCCCGAGCACAAGGCGATCTGCGCCGGTGATTTCTTCATCTGGGCCTTCCCGAATGCCGGCAATCCTCAGAAGGCGCAGCGCTACCCGCGCGAATGGGCTGTCGCGCTCCGTGAGATGGCGGGCATGGGTGCTGAACTCTTCCTGCCAGCTCACGGCCTTCCGATCGGCGGGCGCGAGCGTATTGCCCGCGTGCTCAACGAAGTCGCCGGTTCACTGGAATACATCGTCACCGAGACCCTCAAGCTGATGAATGAGGGCGCAAGGCTCAACGACATTCTGCACAGCGTGAAGACAGACCCCGACCTGCTGGAGAAGCCTTATCTGCGTCCGGTCTACGATGAGCCGGAATTCATTGTGCAGAACATCTGGCGCCTCTATGGCGGCTGGTATGACGGCAACCCCGCGCACCTCAAGCCTGCGCGGGAGGTCGCCCTCGCGTCTGAAGTCGCGGAGCTGGCCGGCGGACCCGTGAAGCTCGCCGAGCGGGCGCTTGCGCTGGCAGACGTGGACGAGAGGCTGGCCTGCCATCTCGCCGAGTTTGCCGCGCTCGCCGCGCCCGCTGATCCGGCCGTTCATGCCCTGCGGGCCGAAGTCTTCCAGATCCGCCGCAACGGCGAGACATCCCTCATGGCCAAGGGCGTGTTCGGCCAGGCGGCAAACGAATCACGCAAGAAGGCCGGAGAAGACGTCTGAGCCCTGATGCAGCCTAAACCGGCAGCAGGTGCGCCTCGGCCTCGTCGCGGTGCTTCTTCAGGTACTTCATGAAGGGCGTGCCGCCGGTGCCGACATCCGGGTCGTTACCCGCGCTCTGGCTGGCCTGCTTGTTGATGTAGCTCGCCGCGTACTCAAGATGCCGCGTCCGGAAACGCGCCAGCTTCGAGACATTCTCATTGTACAGCGTCTTCAGCCCCGCATCGCCAGAGGCTTCCACGAAGGCGCGCACATGGCTTGCCGCGCGGACGTCCTCGATCAGGCGGCGGTGGGCCGGCGGGCGATAGGCGTGCAGTTCGTCGAGGAAGGTCCGCAGCGGGTCCGCGGCGTGGCCGACGCTCAGCAGCGCGTCCATGGCCGGCACGATGGAGGATTGCGAACCCGTCTGCCCACGGAAGGCCTGCGGCGCACCGCCGGTCTCTTCCACGCCCTCATAGACCAGGCCGCCACCCAGCGCCGGATTGTCCTTCCAGCCATGGATCCACGGCCGCACCCTATGGAAATAGCAATACGGGTCGCAGCGCTCCGGCATACGGTCGAAGATCGCGTTCACATCGTCCCACGCCTTCGACATGACGGAAAGGCAGCGCGCCACTTCCTTCGTGTCGCCCGCATCCGCCGCAGGGATCAGCTTCAGCGCCTCATCCAGCAATTCGCCCGCGCGCGCCTCGATGGCCACATGCACGAGGATGAACCAGGCCTCGTCCATGCCGCCGTCGAAATGCTGGATCACCTGCACGTTCGACAGGTCAATCGGCCCGTCCTGGTCGATCAGGCGCCAGTTTTCCAGCGTGTAGGAGGAGTAGGGAAGCAGCGGCGGCTGACCGAGGCTCTTGCTCAGCTGCCAGATCGGTACGGCGAGGCAGGCGGGCAGGGCCTTCGGCGCGGCCGGCTCGCCCCACACATAGGTCTGCACCATGAAGGAGTAATGCAGCATCGCGATCCGCTGTTCGGCCTCGCTCGCCCCGGCGCAGAAATCCGCAAGGTCGATCACCGGCAACCGCTCCAGCAGCGCCCGCACGCGGCCCGTGCAGATCAGCTTCGGAATGTCCAGCGCCATCTGGCGGGCCGGCTCCAGGAACGAGGGCAGTTTCACCCCGTCCGGATCGAACCCCGCAAGAAATCCCCGTTCACGGCTCAGGCCATAATCGGAAAGTTTCATCCTCTGCTCCTCCCAGGGCAATTGATTTCATTTGTAACTAACGTCGGGTTAGCAGGGGATGCAGGCCCTGTCATCGGGGGAAATCGACGAGCTCAGGGGAAAATGCAGCGGGGGCTTCACAAGCCCGCACGACTCCTTTATTGCGCCGAAAAGGGAGCTCCCCACATGAAAATCCGACAAGCGATCACCTTTGACGACGTGCTTCTCCAGCCCGGCGCAAGCGAGGTCTTACCCGCCGACGTCCTCGTCTCGACCTTCCTCACCAAGGCCATCCCGCTCAACATTCCTCTGATTTCAGCCGCCATGGACACGGTCACCGAGGCACGCCTCGCCATCGCCATGGCCCAGGCCGGCGGCATCGGCGTAATCCACCGCAACCTCTCCATCGAAGAGCAGGCCGGCGAAGTCGCCATGGTCAAGAAATACGAAAGCGGCGTCGTGATGAACCCCGTCACGATCGCCCCCACCGCCACGCTGGGCGAGCTGCGCGAGCTGAAGCAGCGCACCGGCTTCTCCGGCATTCCCGTCGTCGAGAAGACCGGCAAGGTCGTCGGGATCATCACCAATCGCGACACCCGCTTTGCCGAGGACATGAACGAGAAGGTCGCGAACCTGATGACGAAGGACGTTGTCACGGTCGAGATGGAAACGCCGCTGCCGGAAGCCCGCCGCCTGTTGCACAAGCACCGCATCGAACGCCTCGTCATCGTCGACAAGGATGGCAAGTGCCTCGGCCTGCTCACCGTCAAGGACATGGACAAGGCCGCCGTCAACCCGAATGCCGCCAAGGATGCTGCCGGCCGTCTCCGCGTCGCCGCTGCCTCCACCGTCGGCGATGCCGGCTTCGAACGCACCGCCGCGCTGGTCGAGGCCGGCGCCGATGCCGTCGTGATCGACACGGCCCACGGCCATTCCAAGTCCGTTGCAGATGCCGTGACCCGCGCCAAGAAGCTGTCCAACTCGGTCCAGATCATCGCCGGCAACGTCGCCACCGCCGAAGCCACGAAAGCCCTCATTGATGCCGGTGCGGACGCCGTGAAAGTCGGCATCGGACCCGGCTCGATCTGCACCACGCGCATCGTCGCCGGCGTCGGCGTGCCGCAGCTCACCGCCATCGAGGCCTGCGCCAATGCCGCCCAGAAGACCGGCACACCGGTCATCGCCGACGGCGGCATCAAGTTCTCGGGCGACTTCGCCAAGGCCCTCGCGGCCGGTGCGGCGACCGCCATGATGGGCTCCATGTTCGCCGGCACAGAAGAAGCGCCCGGCGAGGTGTTCCTCTACCAGGGCCGGTCCTACAAGGCCTATCGCGGCATGGGCAGCCTCGGCGCCATGGCCCGCGGCTCGGCTGACCGCTACTTCCAGAAAGACGCCGCCGCCGAGAAACTCGTGCCGGAAGGCATCGAAGGGCAGGTGCCGTTCAAGGGCCCGGTCGGCCCGATCATCCACCAGATGGTCGGCGGCCTCCGCGCCGCGATGGGCTATGTTGGTGCAAAGACGATCGAGGACCTGCACGCCAAGGCCGAATTCGTCCAGATCACCGGTGCCGGCCTGCAGGAAAGCCACGTCCACGACGTCCAGATGACCCGCGAAGCGCCGAACTATTCCCTGAGCCGGGGGTAGGCACCCGAGCCTCCGCCCAACCCGGCGAAAGCCGGGATCCAGCACTTCACGTCGCGCACATTAAGGTACCGGACGCCGGCGTCTGCCGGGGAGAGCGCTGGTCCGAAATATCGCCAGGGTGTCCACCCACCTGACCCGATCTCCACCTTTCCTGCGCCTCTAGGGACAGCAGGAAAGGACCACCGGCATGAAGCTGCAATACGATCGCGGCGCCTTCGGCGGCACGCTCAGCGTCGAAATCCTGGACGACCGCCTGCGCGTCGGCACAAGGGAAATCCGCTTCGACGACATTGAATTGCTTCGATACTTCTCAACCGAAAGCCCCCAGCGCACCGACTATGGCCTGCTGATCTCCGGCAAGGGCGTGAAACTGGAAATCAACTACATCAGCCAGCGCCTCGGCGGTCCGGACCCGCTGCGCGAAGAGGCCTTCAACCGCGTCGCCTCCGAAGCCCTTGCCGCCATCGGCCGCGCGCGCCCCGAACTGGAAGTCCGGTCCGGCCGCAGCCCGCTGGCCGCGACGCTGATCTTCCTCTGCTTCGCCATTCCCGCCGTGCTCGGCTTTGCGATGGCGTTCGCCCTCGGCGGCGAATCCGGCACCACGCAGTTCGTCCTCGTTGCGCTCTGCATCGGTCTTGCCTCCCTCGTCATGGCATGGAGCGCCCGGCCCTGGCAGAAGGGCAGTTCCATTCCCGCGACCGATCTCGCGGCCCTGTTCGCCGCCGACGGCGCCACAGGCTGAGCCGACGCGGGCCTGCCTATCCCCATCCAATCCGACCGGTTTCGCGCGGCCGTATCTTTCCGCGCATGGATGACGATTTCATCTCCTTCGCGCTGCATGAAGTCCGCCGCGGCCTGGCCGAAGCGGTGGTCGCCGCCGGCCTGCACCTGAAGCCTGATACGCTGGCTCAGGCGGCAGCGCGGCGCGTCAAGGCGCGCATGAAGGAGCTGGAGATCATCCTCCGCCGCCTGATCGTCCTGATCGCCCTCAGCCTGACCCTCGCCCCGGCAAAACCCCGCGCGCCGAAACCGAAGGATGCGGAGGCGGAACCCGTCCTCACAAAGTCGCAACCACTGTGGAACTTCGCACTGGCGGGCGAAACGGTTGTCTGTTCGCTCGACGGCCCGGCCTTTCCGGGCATTGCAGGTCACGTCTCCGGTCCGGCACCGGCAGCGCCGCTGCTGCGCCGGTTCGACGCGCTCGCCCGCATTCTCCGGGCACCGGAGCGCTATGCCCGCCGCGTCGCCCGCGTGCTGGAGCGCCGACGCAGGGCAGGGGAGGCCCTTCCGATCTGTCAGCCTTCCACAGGCACGCACCGCCTCCGCCCGGAGCTTGGCGCCATCGCGACAGGTCTGCCTGCCATGCTTGCCGCGGCCTTCCAACGGTGGAACGACTCCGGCTGAATCCCCCTCCAATCCAACACCTCGCCGGACGGGCCCAGCCCGCGCCGGTCAAATGCGCTGGGGGTTGCGCGGCTCCCGCCACATCGCTTCCATCGGCGGCGCGCCGGGGCCGACTTCGAAGAGTTTCATCCGTTCGAAGCCGTTGCTGTTGTAGAAGCCGGTATTCATCGGGTTGGAATTTTCAAGATAGCAGGGCAGGTCGGCCCGGTCCGCCGCCGCTGTCATCGGCCGCATCATCAGCTTGCCGAGCCCCTTGCCTCGATTGGCCTTCCGCGTGCCGATCGTGAAGAGGTAAAGGTGCGGATCGGTCGGATGGTTTTCCTGCATCACATCGGCCGCCTTCAGGGCCCGCTGGAGCGCGCCGCTCGACCCTTTGAGCAACAGCGTCGGCAACAGCCTCAGCACTGGCCAGAGGCCCAGCTCCTTCTGGTTCTGCGACTCGATCCACATCGTCGCCCCGCCATCGCCTGCGAGGTGGCAGATGCCGTGCTTCAGGTAGATTTCCTGCGCCAGCACGGAAAAAGTCCGCCGCAGCGGCCCTGTATTGCCGAAGATCCACAGGTTCACCGGATCCGTCTCGAACGCTTCGCCGGTAATGTCGCCCACCTGCTTCCAGTCGGCCACTCCGGCCCGCCTCAGCCCTTCCGGCAGCTCAATCTCCAGCATTTTCAGCCCTTTCCGGTTTCCATCCCTTTTTTCAGACGCTAACACACCCGCTCCTGAATTGGAGCAACAAACCCATGCGCAACGGCGGACGCATCGCAGCAGCCATCGACGTCCTCTCGGATGTCCTCACCCGCCACCAGCCGGTGAAATCCGCCGCCCGCGACTGGGGGAAACGCGCCCGCTATGCCGGGTCGAAAGACCGCGCCTGGGTCTCCGGCCTCGTGCTGGACGCGCTGCGCAAGAAGAACTCCATCGCCCACGCCATGGGCGACGACAGCCCCCGCGCCCTCATCCTCGGCGCGCTCGCCCATGCCTGGGGCTGGAACATCCGCGAGATCGACGATGCGATGGACGAAGAGCACGCGCCCTCGAAGCTGACCCTCGAAGAGCGCGAACGCCTCGTCATGGCCCCGGACCCGACCGCCCCCCCGCACGTTCAGGGCGATTTTCCAGACTGGATGGCGCCGAACCTCGCGCGCGTTTTCGGTGAGGAAGCCGTCGTCGAAGCCCAGGCCATGGCCGTCCGGGCCGATGTCGACCTCCGCGTCAACACGCTCAAGACGGATGCCGAAAAGGCCGCCGCACCGCTGAAGAGCGCGAAGGCAGAGCCCTCGGGACTGCTCCGCAACGCCTATCACATTCCCGCCCGCGATCCCTCGCAGCGCGAGGCCAGCCTCGAAAGCATCCCGGCCTATTCAAAAGGCTGGGTCGAGGTCCAGGATGCCGGCTCCCAGATCGCCGCGGCCGCCGCCAATGCGCAGCCCGGCCAGCAGGTGCTGGACTACTGCGCCGGCGGCGGCGGCAAGACTCTCGCCCTGGCCGCCCAGATGGCCGGGAAGGGGCAGATCTTCGCCTATGACATCGACGGCCGGCGCCTCTCCGCCCTGATCCCCCGCCTCAAGCGCTCCGGCGCCCACAATGTCCAGCTGGTTCATCCATCGGAACCCACCCAGCTTTCCGATCTCACCGGCCAGATGGACCTCGTCTTCGTCGATGCGCCCTGTACCGGCACCGGCACCTGGCGCCGCCGCCCCGACGCGAAATGGCGCCTGAAGCCGGCCCAGCTCGAAAAGCGGATGCAGGAACAGACGGACATTCTCGCCGGCGCCAGCGCGTTCGTGAAACCCGGCGGCCGCCTCGTCTACGCCACCTGCAGCTTCCTGATGGAAGAGGATGAAGACCGCGTCGCCGAATTCCTGAGCGGCCACCCGGACTTCACCGAGGAAGACGCCGCCGAAGCCGCCATCGCGTCGGGGCTCCTGACGGAAGAGGGCGCCGCCATGGTCCGCCGTTTCCGCAGCCCCACCGGCTCCGTCCGCCTCACGCCGCGCCGGGCAGGGACCGACGGCTTCTTCTTTTCGGTGCTGAGGAAGGCCTAGTTCCCGCTGACAACCTTCTCGCCAGAATAGGACGCGATCGCGCCAAGGAACTTCGCAACCTCCTGCCGCTCCTGCGCTGAAAGCTCCGGCCGCCAGATGTCAAACAGCAGGACGACCCGCGTCTGGTCCGCATCGTTCTTGGCTTCATGCTCCACACTGTCGTCGAAGATGCAGACCTTGCCTTCCTGCCAGTGGTGCACCTTCGCCCCCACGCGCAGCCACGCCGGCCCCGGCACCAGCAGCGGCAGGTGGCAGATCAGCCGCGTGTTGATCAGCCCATGGTGCGGCGGGATATGCGCGCCGGGCTTCAGCAGCGAAAACAGAACGGACGGCGCCTGTCCGGCAAGGCGGTCCAGCGGGATGTTCTCGAACGCCGCCGCCGTGACCGGACAGCGCGCGCAGTTCTCCTCGACCCGCTCGCCGTCCTTCCACAAATAAAAGGCGCTCCAGTCGTCATTCCCGACCAGCGCGTGGCTCTTCACATTCGGCTGGCTGTCGACCCGCTCCAGGTACGGCCGGAAGGCGCTGTGATCCGCCAGAACGCCGCGAAGCTCCCGCTGGATCTCCGGCGTCTTCGCCTCCAGCGCCGGAACCCAGTCGAAGTCGGCCGGATCGTAGAACTGGATCTGCGGCAATTCGGGAAAGTAGTATTTCGTCGGCTGTTGCAGGTAGATTCTGGACTTGCCGAGGAGGATGTCGACCGACTGGTCGAACCGCGACGACCGCGCCGCCTTCGGCAATTCCTGCTCGATAAACGCCTCGTACCCGCTGGCATATTCGCCAAGCCGTGCCTGCGCCCGCTGAACGCCGCCGCGGAACGCATCGGGCACCTGCCCGCCCGCCAGCTGCAGTGCCTGCAGCGCTGCCGTGTAGGCCCGGCTCGCATCCTGCTGGCGGCCCGCCGTGTGCTGGACATCGCCCAGCAGCAGCAGCGCGCCGACATCCCGCGGCGCGTCCTTCAGGACGGACTGCAGTGCTGCCGCCGCTTCGGGGAACCTTCCGGCCCGCGCGTGCTCGAATGCGGCCTGTTTTCGCTGGTCGATGGTCTGGACGCTGCTCATCCGGCGAGGAAAAGCCGTTCCACGCGGCAGGGTCAAGCAGCCGAGCGCCGCAGCGACACCACCTGTGTGGACGAATCCCTCATCCTCGGCTAAGCGGCGCCATGACCGACCAGAGACACGAACGCGCCCTTATCGTCGACTTTGGAAGCCAGGTGACCCAGTTGATCGCCCGGCGCCTGCGCGAGAGCGGCGTCTATTGCGAAATCCATCCCTTCAACAAGGTCGACGCCGCGTTCCTTGAGGCATACGCGCCAAAGGCAATCATCCTGTCCGGCGGTCCGTCCAGCGTTTATTGGGACGGCGCCCCGATGGCCGACGAGGCCATCTACACAGCTGGCGTCCCGGTCCTCGGAATCTGCTACGGCCAGCAAGTGATGATGCAACAACTGGGCGGCCGGATCGAAGGCGGCACCAGCCGCGAGTTCGGCCGGGCCTACATTGAAAAGATTGTCGAGGACCCGTTCCTCGATGGCCTGTTTCACTCCGGCGACCACGAACAGGTGTGGATGAGCCACGGTGACCACGTCGCGGAAATGGCCTCGGGCTTCGGCGTCATCGCCAAATCGCCCGGCGCGCCCTATGCCATCATCGCCGATCCGGAACGCCGCTTCTATGCAACCCAGTTCCACCCGGAAGTCGTCCACACGACTCATGGCCGCCAGCTGCTTCGCAACTTCACGCACGGCGTCGCCGGCCTGAAAGGCGACTGGACGATGGCCGCCTATCGCGCCGAAGCAGTCGAGAAGATCCGGCAACAAGTGGGGAAGGGGCGTGTGATCTGCGGCCTCTCCGGCGGCGTCGACTCTTCTGTCGCGGCCGTCCTAATCCACGAAGCCATCGGCGACCAGCTGACCTGCGTCTATGTCGATCACGGCCTGATGCGCGCCGGCGAAAGCGAACAGGTCGTCAGCCTCTTCCGCGAACACTACAATATCCCCCTCGTCCATGTGGATGCCTCGGACCTGTTCCTCGGCCAGCTCGCCGGCGTCACCGACCCGGAGCGCAAGCGGAAGATCATCGGCGGCCTGTTCATCGATGTGTTCGACGAAGAAGCGAAGAAGATCGGCGGGGCTGATTTCCTCGCACAGGGAACCCTCTACCCCGACGTCATCGAGAGCGTCTCGGCGCTTGGCGGTCCGTCCGTCACCATCAAGAGCCACCACAATGTCGGCGGCCTGCCCGACCGCATGAAAATGAAACTCGTCGAGCCGCTGCGCGAGCTGTTCAAGGATGAAGTCCGCGCGCTCGGCCGCGAGCTTGGCCTGACCGATGCCTTCGTCGACCGTCATCCATTCCCCGGCCCCGGCCTCGCCATCCGCATACCCGGCGAGATCACGCGCGAGAAAGCCGATACGCTCCGCAAGGCCGATGCGATCTACATCGAAGAGATCCGGAAGGCGGGCCTCTACAACGAGATATGGCAGGCCTTCAGTGTTCTCCTGCCCGTCAATACGGTGGGTGTGATGGGAGACGAACGCACGTATGAAGCGGTCCTGGCGCTGCGTGCGGTCACGTCGACGGACGGCATGACCGCAGACTATTACCCGTTCGAGCACAGCTTCCTCGGCCGGGTCGCCACGCGCATCATCAATGAGGTCAAAGGCGTCAACCGTGTCGTCTACGATGTGACCTCCAAACCGCCCGGTACGATCGAGTGGGAGTGATCCTGCGACGCGGCTGGCGCGCAAAGAACAGCCCAAAGAGGAGCCACTGATGGAACAGGCACAGGACTTCATCGACGAAAGCCATGCCTTGCTCTATCTGCTCTCGAGCCATGCCGATGATGACTACGAGCGCATCACCCAGTTCAAGGACTGGACCATCAACGACGTGCTCCGGCACCTCCATTACTGGAACTGGATGGCAGGCCTGCAACTGGCCGATGAAGCGCGGCTGAGCAACGAACTCGATCTCGTCGCGACGGACGGGATGCGCGCACGCGAACGCGCATTTGCCGATGGCATGTCCGGCAACGTCCTCATGAACGCGTGGTGGCAGCAGGTCGAACAGACAGGCGCGCTGTTCTCGAAGGCCGATCCCAAGGCGCGCCTGAAATGGGCCGGGCCGGAGATGAGCGCCCGCTCCTCGATCACCGCGCGCCTGATGGAGACCTGGGCACACGGACAGGAAGTATTCGACGCGCTCGGGGCTCAACGCGAAGAAAGCGACCGGCTGAAGAATATCGTGATCCTCGGCGTCAACACGTTCGGCTGGACCTATGCTGTCCGCAAGCAGAAGCCGCCCGGCGAAATGCCCTATGTGCGCCTTACCGCGCCCTCCGGCGCGCTCTGGGAATTTGGGGACCCGGCATCGGGCGACCGCGTTTCCGGCTCCGCCAGCGAATTCTGCCAGGTCGTGACCCAGACCCGCAACGTGAAGGACACGTCGCTGGGCGTCAGCGGACCCGTTGCGGAAGACTGGATGTCGAAAGCGCAGTGCTTTGCGGGCGGCGTCGCCGATCCGCCGGCTCCCGGCACGCGCTACCGCGAATTGCTTCACTGACGCGGCGGCCGGCATGGACAAGCCGGCGACGGCCTGCCACTCAGGCGCTCAGATAATTCAGGAGACGACAGCATGTCCGTGATCAAGCTCGACAAGCATGGCCCCATCATGGTGATGACGCTCAACCGGCCGGACGCCATGAATGCGCTCGGCCAGGACGGCGACGGCAAGGCGGTTGCGGCCGCATGCGCCGAGATCACGGCCGATCCGGAAATCCGCTGTGCTATCCTCACCGGTGCGGGCCGGGCCTTCTCGGCCGGTGGTGACGTCAAGGCGATGCAGAACAAGACCGGTGCTTTCGGCGGCAAACCGCACGACATCCGCGAAGGCTACCGGCGCAACATCCACATGATCGTGCGGTCGATCTACAATCTGGAAGTGCCGCTGGTCGCGGCCGTGAACGGCCCGGCCATCGGCCTCGGCTGCGATGTCGCCTGCATGGCGGATATCCGGCTCGCCTCCGACAAGGCGAAGATGGGCGTGACCTTCCTGAAGCTCGGCCTGATCCCGGGCGATGGCGGCGCCTGGCTGTTGCCGCGCCTGATCGGTGCCTCACGCGCGGCCGAACTGCTGTTCACAGGGGACGTGGTCGATGCGGAGACGGCGGCGGAATGGGGCCTCGTTTCGAAGGTCGTACCGGCCGATACCCTGATGGACGAGGCAATGGCGCTCGCGAACCGTATCGCAGGCCAGCCACCGCAGGCGCTGCGCCTTGCCAAGACGCTGCTGCGCCACGGCACGACGGCATCCTACGACACGATCATGGAGATGTCCGCTGCCGCTCAGGCGCTTATGCACGAGACGGACGACCACATGGAAGGCGTCAACGCGATCCTCGAAAAGCGCACGCCGGACTTCAAGGGACACTAGGTTCAGCTATCTGACGATCTTGTCCGCGTAGAGCGCATCGATCGCCGCGGCATCGAGCCCCATTGCCCCGAGGATCTCGCGCGAATGTTCGCCGAGCTTCGGAGACGGGCCTTTCGGACCGTCATCCGCGCCCGGAAAGCGGACGGGCGATGCCGGCGATGCGAATGTCGATCCGTCACCCTTCGTGCTGGGCACCTGCACGATGGCACCGGCCGCTTCGGTCTGCGGGTCCGTCGCGACCTCGGCAAGCGTCTGGACAGGCGCCCAGGCAAGAGTCTGCGCATCGAGCCGTGCTGCCATTTCGTCCTTCGTGAATTTCGCGAAGCCTTCATCGATGATCGTCACGAGTTCGGCCGCATTCGCCCGGCGGCCCTTCGCGGACGTGAAGCGCTCGTCCTGTTCGAGATCCTCGCGGCCGATCGCCTTGCAGACCGGTACCCAGTCCACGTCGCCCTGGCGCTGCACGAGACATATCCAGTGGCCGTCACCGGTCTTGAAGAAGTTCGTCAGGGGCACGTTCTGCTCCTGACGGCTCTTGGTCGAAGCGACGCGATTGAAGAACAGCTGGATGGCAAAGTCGGACCCGAGCGCGAACAGGCCGGCGCGGAACAGCGAAGCCTCGACAAGGCGGCCCTTGCCCGTGCGCTGGGCCTCGACGAGTGCGGCGCAGATGCCTGCGGCGGCCGCCATCGAAGTTGTATGGTCGCCGAAGGCTGTACGGAGCGGGAAGGGATCTGAGCCTTTCGGAACGGTCAGGCTGGCAACGCCAGTACGGCTCCAGAAGCTCGCAATGTCGAAGCCCGGCCGGTCTGCATCTTCGCCCTGCAGTCCATATCCCGTGAGCGAGCAGTAGACGAGTTTCGGATTGATCTTCGCCAGCTCTTCATAGCTGAGACCTGAGCGTTCCAGGCCGCCCGGCCGCACATTCGTGAGGAACACATCGGCGGTCTCTGCCAGCCGGCGCAGGATATTCTGTCCGGCTTCCGTCGATGTATCGAGCGCGATCGACTGCTTTCCGCGATTGTCGAAATCAAAAACCGGATTGTCCTGGATGTCCGTGCCGAGCGTGCGGAAGAAAATGCGGATCGGGTCGCCGCCCAGCGGCTCCACCTTGACGACGTCGGCCCCCCAGTCGGACAGGATCGCCCCCGCGCCCGGCGCGGCCATGTACGTCGCATATTCGATGACCTTGATGCCCTCCAGCATGCCTCGCTCCCATGTTTTCGTTCTCCCGCGGACCTTCGGACACACCCACCTGAAATTCCAGCCCTTCCGCGGCGGGAAGGGTGGCCGTGGACCGCACACAAGGGCTTGCACGTACGCCCCCAATCGACCAAACAGCGTGGTCCGGAGGAGTGGCAGAGTGGTCGAATGCGGCGGTCTTGAAAACCGTTGAGCCTTCGCGGGCTCCGGGGGTTCGAATCCCTCCTCCTCCGCCATGACACGGCCCGCACCAACTTTTGAGCCACATTTGATTCGGCGCGGGCGCCCCCGACGTTCGGTTTGCCAGCACGCTTAATTGCTGACTCTCCCTCCGAATTGGTACCCTCTTTTGCGCGATGTCTCACAAGCGATTTAGCTCCGCTTCGCGCGCGATTGACTGTGTAGATAGACTTGTCTATTTATAGAGCTATGGAAAGCGCGAATTCAGCGGATCGACTTGTCGAGGCGATGGGAGCAAGCTTGCAGGAGCATGGCTACCGGGCCACAAGCACGACCCAGATCCTTGCCGAAACAGGGATTTCAAGAGGCTCTCTCTATTTCCATTTTCCTGGAGGGAAAGAGGCGCTTGCAACGACAGCACTGCTCGCTTCGGGCGGTCGCGTCACCGCCTGGATCAATTCGGAATTTTCTCAGGCGTCCGACGCAGTTGCCGCTGCGTGCCAATTGATCGACGGTTTCGCTGCGGGACTGAGCGCAACGAATTTCAGGAAAGGTTGCCCGGTTGCGCTATGCGCACTTGAGGCTGGCGAGCAGGAACCCGCGCTCTCGGAAGCGGTCCGGACCGTTTATGCCGACTGGCAGCGAGCGATCGAGGAGGGGCTCTCCTCACACGGCGTCGAAGCAGGCGCGGCCGCGGAGATCGCGCAGCTTGCCCTGATCCAGATTGAAGGTGCGCTGTTGCTGGCACGTTCGGCGAGGTCCCTGCATCCACTCAATGTTGCCAAGACGGCGCTCATCAGAGCGATTGGAGGAAAACCATGAGGAAACTCGCCCGCGCTTTTCTGATCGCGCTCGCCCTACTTGTGGGCGCGGGTCTCAGCGCGTTGTTCCTGACGCGGCGTCCAATTGATCCCGCTGAAGGCGTGACCCACCCGATCGAGGCTTCGGGGGAACACGGAACCGATGTCGAGGTGAGCTTTTCAATTCTTCCAACTGCCACCGTCACTGCGCCTGAAGCTGTCATGTTCGAAGGTGGAAGCTGGTTCAAGGAACGGCGCATGGATCACAGCGCCGTGCTGATATGCCATCCCAAGGCATTGATCCTCTTTGACACCGGACTCGGACGGGACATTGACAACCAGTTCCGCGAATTCCCGCTGTTCAACCGGATGGCGCTTCGATACGAGAAGCTCCGTGCCGCTGCAGACGTGATCGCCGCGGACAATCCGTGTCCCGACCGACCTCTCATTATCATTCCATCGCACCTGCACTGGGACCACGCTGGCGGCATCGAGGACTTCCCGAACGCCGAAGTCTGGATCCAGGATGCGGAACTGCAGCAGGCCCGCACGGGAGGAACGGCGCAAGGCTTCCTGCCGGCACAGATCGATGCCGAAAGCATCAAGTGGCACCCGTTCACTTTCAGTGACCAGCCCTACGAGCAGTATCGTCAGTCACTGGACGTGTTCGACGATGGAAGTCTCATCCTGGTTCCAATGGCCGGCCACACGGCGGGCTCAGTCGGCCTGTTTCTGACCACCGCACGGGCTCGCTACTTTTTCACCGGGGATACCACGTGGTCGCGAGAGGGCTTTGCAAAGCCGGCACACAAATTTGCGGCTGCCCGCGCGATCGTCGACCTCGACCCCAGCCTGCTGGAGAAGGAGATTGCCGACGTACACCAGCTGATGCTGCGCGATCCGGATCTGGTTGTCATTCCAGCCCACGACGCCGCAGCTTATCCGGAGGGAGCATTTTACCCTGGCTGGACCGACGGCCAGAATTGATCAGCGGCCCGTGGACATGCCGCCGGTCTGTCCGCAGAACGACGAAGCATGCTGACGATATTCGTAAACGAAATCCTAGCGGCAGTTGCCGAGAGACGCGACGAGGGGAAGGGGGGAGCGTGCAGGCGCATCGTGCGGCACCCGAATGCAGATGCAAATCGTCAGCTGCACGTACCGTGATCTTGTGCGGCAGACATCCAGGCGACCTCTGTTCCACTAGTCGCATAATCATCATTATGGGAAATCGTATCTGTCGCTTATTCAATAATATCAATAACTAAGCCGTCGTAGCCGGGCGCAACGCCGGGCGGCAGTTCGCGCCGCAAAGTCTCATAGTCCATGTCCGTGTGCATGTTCGTCAGGACTGCTCTGCGCGGCGCGAGCTCCGAAATCCATTCGAGTGATTGTGCAAGATGCGCGTGTGTCGGATGCGGCGTACGCCTCAGGGCGTCGATCACGAGCGTATCGAGGCCGCGCAGCTGGTCCATGGAACCTGGCGGCAATCCGCTCACATCGTTGCAATATGCAAACCTGCCGATCCGAAATCCGAGGCAGCGGATCCGGCCGTGCTCCATGTCGATGGGCAGGATTTCAACGTCTCCCCCGGGGCCGGGAACGCGGAACAACTGCCCCGCTTCGATATCGGGTTGCGTGTCGAGAATGGGAGGATATCCCCCTTTCCCGAGGAAGCAGTAGCTGAACCGGGTCTGCAAGGTGTCGCGCGTCGCCGCATTCATGAACACTGGCAGCGCCGCGCCGCGGCGGATTACGTACGGCCTTACATCATCGATGCCATGAACCTGGTCGGCGTGGTCATGGGTGTACACGATAGCGTCGAGTTGAGCCGTATTGGCTGCAAGCAACTGTGTACGCAGGTCCGGCGGCGTGTCGACCAGGATCACGGTGCGGGCGCCGTCTGCGGATATCCGCTCGATCAGCGCTCCGCATCGCAAGCGCCGGTTCTTCGGATTAGCCGGATCACAGGCGCCCCAGTCGCCACCAACGCGCGGTACGCCGCCTGATGAGCCCGTCCCGAGCAAGGTGCACTGAAGCCGCGTCCCTGTCACCCGCCCACCTTGTCGAAAAGAACCAGCGCATTTTCCTCAGTCACATGCATGACGTCCTCCAGCGGCAGTTCCTTCAGCGCCGCAAGCGCTTCGGCAACATGGATCAGATAGGCTGGCTCGTTCCGCCGCCCGCGCATCGGGACCGGCGCCAGGTACGGGCAGTCCGTTTCCAGAATGATCCTGTCCATCGGCACGTCCCGGATCACGTCCCGGACTTCGCGCGCGCTCTTGAATGACAGGATGCCGGACACTGAGACATACGCACCAAGCTTCAGCGCGCGTTGGGCCAGGTCGGCGCCGCCTGTATAGCAATGCAGCAACGGACGGAACGCACCCTTCGCGTGCTCGTCTTCGAGTACGTCTGCCATCAGCGAGTCAGCTTCGCGCGTGTGAAGGATTACCGGCAGCCCGGTCCGGCGCGCGGCGTCGATATGCCGGCGCAGGCTTTCGACCTGGTCCGCTTCAGCGCTGTAGCCATAGTGAAAATCAAGCC
Source organism: Hyphomonas sp. (assembly GCA_020638455.1). GTDB lineage: Bacteria > Pseudomonadota > Alphaproteobacteria > Caulobacterales > Hyphomonadaceae > Hyphomonas. Next base: position 528,268 of record JACKIK010000002.1, read on the forward strand.
CCGTTTCGCCGATCGCGACGACCTGCGGATCATCCGCCGCTTCGATGAGCTGCGCCGTGCCGAGCGCTGTGAAGTCCTTCGCGTGGTGCGGGTGAACTCCCACGGAGCACCAGATGTCGTCGTGCGCTGCCGCAATCGCACGGATCGCGGGGAAATTGTCGAACCGGTCGCAGATCGCCAGGAAGCGCGTCACGCCGGCCGTGCGCGCGCGGGACAGCACGTCTTCAAGGTCCTCGGCGAAGACCTCTCCATGGAGATTCACGTGAGTGTCGAACATGGCGCCGGTCTTAGCCACGTGCAGCGGCGGCATAAAGGGCTGAGACCAGCTTTGCGGCCGCCTGTTCGGGATCCATGTTCAGCTCTTCCGTGTCGGACGCAAGGCGCGCAAGGCCGAGCCAGTCACGCGCCATTCCGGGAACCTCTTCGGCCCGCATGGCGATCCAGTTCAGCGCTTCGTCTCTCAGAGCCTCGAACGCCGCCAGATCGGCCCCTCCGGTCTGGATCGCGCGCGTCACGAGGGCGTCGTTCGGGCGGGGCATGGATTTGAGCAGCGCCCGGGCCGCGTTCCGCGCGAGCTGGCAGGACTCCGTAGCGCGTTCGATCACTAGTCCCGGACGGCCGCCGGAGGATTCAGGGATATCGCCCTCATGGCCGGCAAGCTTCAGCGCCGCCTCCATTTCTGTGGCGGATAACGGCGATAAGCGCAACGAACGACAGCGCGAGCGAATGGTTGGGAGCACAGGCCGCGTGCCATGATTTATCAGAAAGAGCGCGGCGGCTGGCGGCGGTTCTTCGAGCGTCTTGAGAATCGCGTTGGCCGACGCGCGGTTCATCTCGTCCAGCGCATCGACTATTCCGATTCGCCAACCGCCCATGGCGGGCTTGAAGGAGAAGAACTCATTGAAACTGCGAATCTGATCGACCGAGATATCCTGCTTCAGCTTGCCCTTGTCGTTCATTTCGCGAGTTAGAAGGCGCAGGTCCGGATGGCCGCCAGACAGGACGCGCGACATGACCGGATCAGCTGCAGCGGCATCGAACGGCGCCGCTTTTGGGCCGCGCGCACCGAGCAGCCAGGCCGCCGCACGCAACGCAAAGCGAGCCTTTCCTATTCCGGACGGCCCTTCGATCAGCCAGGCGTGATGCATGCGTCCGCTGCCAGCCGCTTCTCCGAAGACCCGCTCCGCTTCCGCGTGCCCGAACAGTGGCAGCGCCGCGGTCATGTCGTTGCCGGCGCCTTGATGTCCAGCCGCTCCTGCACGGCAGTCCACGCCGCATTGGCGACCTCATCCACCGGGCGCGAGGCATCGATCAGGACGCAGCGGGCCGGTTCCTTCTGTGCAATGCGCAGGAACGCGGCGCGTACCTTTTCGTGAAACTCATGGCCGCGGGCCTCGAACGTATCGGCCGTGCCTGCGCGCGCCTCGCGGCGTTCGGCAGCGGCCTCCACGGGCGCGTCGAGGACCAGCGTCATATCGGGCCTGGTTTCGCCGACGACGAAACCCTCCATCAGCTTAAGCACATCCTCGCTCACGCCGCCGCTGACGCTCTGATAGACGCGCGTCGAGTCGGCGAACCGGTCGCACAGGACCCAGTCTCCACGCTCCAGTGCCGGCCGGATCAGCTTTTCAAGATGGTCGGTGCGCGCCGTGTTCATCAGCAGCGCTTCCGCCATGGGCGACCAGTGCTGGCCGGCCGGCGGATGCAAGACGAGATTGCGCACGGATTCCGCCAGCGCGGTGCCACCGGGCTCACGCGTGCAGACGACTGTCTTACCCGCCGCTTCAAGGCGCGCGGCCAGCTCTTTCAGCAATGTGGATTTGCCGCTGCCTTCGCCGCCTTCGAGTGTAATGAAGCGGCCCCGCATCAGGACGCGCTTTCTCCGCCACCAATCATCTGGCTCAAGCCTTCAATCGCGCGGCCAAAAAATCCGAGCTTACCGATACTGGCCTCCGCGATGATTGGCGCTTCAACGGGCGGCTGGCCTTCGACCGTAACCACCAGCTTGCCGATTTCCGTGCCTTTCTTGATCGGGGCGGTGAGCGGACCCGGCAGCACGATTTCGGTCTTCGCCTTTTCGAGCGCTTCCTTATGTCCGGCAATCACCATGTCCCGCGCCAGGCTGACCGGCAGCTTCTGCTGGGAGCCGAGCCAGACCGGGACTTCCGGGAGCGTCACGCTGCTGGGCGTCACGGTCTTTAGGTCAAAGCTCTGGAAAGCGATCCGCATCATCCTTTTGCTCTCGGCTGCGCGGGCCGCCATGCTGTCGAGGCCGTTGATCACGATCGTGCGCCGCACGCCATCCTGGACGGCCGATCCGGTCAGGCCGTAGCCCGAGGTTTCAAGGTGCCCGGTCTTCACGCCATCAGCACCTGGGAATTCGAGAAGAGGGTTCCGGTTCATCTGCGTAAAGTCGCGCCACGAATAGGACGGCAGGTCATACCAGGCGTAGTAATCAGGGAAGTTGTCGATGGTGAGCTTGGCGAGTTTCGCGAGGTCTTCCGCCGAAATCACGTGGCCGACGGCTTCGAGGCCGGTGGCGTTGAGGAAATTCGCCGAGTTCAGCCCCAGCTCATGCGCTTTCTCGGTCATGCGGCGCGCGAAGGCTTCCTCCGTGCCGGAAATGCCCTCGGCCAGCGTGATACAGGCATCGTTGCCGGACATGATCATCACGCCGTGCAACAGTTCTTCGACCGTCGGCGTATCGCCCGGCGCGAGCCCCATGGTGGATGTGCCGGAAGGGAAGCCGCCATTGCGCCAGGCATTCTCGCTGACCGTAAACTTGTCCGTCATCGACAGCTCACCGCGCTTGACCATGTCGAAGACGACATAGGCCGTCATCATCTTGGTCATGGATGCAGGGATCATCGGCTCGGAGCCGTTCTTGGAGTAGAGAATGGTTCCGGTCGCATTGTCCAGGATGACCGCATGTGTCGCGGGCGTGTCCATTACTTGCGCATTGGCGAATGCCAGCGGCAGCAAGAAAGCGGTGAGGGCGCTCAGGATCTTCCGTGACACGCGCATTATCGGCCTCCAGATCGTATCTTTGGGGGCCGGAATCGATCCGGCCCTTGTTCCTGCGTACAGAGGAAAAAGGGCCGGTTTGTGGTCTGGGTCAATGCCGCAGCTGCGGCCTCAATCGCCGGAAACGACGCGTCCGTTTGCAAGGCCCGATGACCACATCTGGTCACGCAGGCTCTCAGCCTCGTCACGCGACGCGACAGGGCCAACCCGGACGCGGAAAAAGTCGGCGCCGTTCACCCGTGCCGGAACGATGGATACGGGCAGGGATTGCGGAATCTGGTTGCTGAGCTCCTGGGCATTGGCGATGTCCGAGAAGGAGCCGAGCTGGACGAAGTAGTCCCCCACTCCAACCATCGCAGGCGCTGGTGCGACCGGTGACGCTGGTGCGTAGGACGCAAAAGTGAATGATTTCGTCGCAGATTGAGTGACGGCTGGCTGGTAGACGGCAGCCTCAACAGCCGGCTGCGCTGCCAGCGCCGCCGGGTAGGTGGCGGCAAGCGATGTTGCCGGCGCTGCTGGCGCGGCACCGAGATAGCGAACGCTGAGCTGCGCCCGCCCTTCCCCACTCATGCCGAGCTCTGCTGCAGCGCGCTGAGAAACCTGAAGCATGGCGCCGTCCTCGAACGGGCCACGATCATTGACCCTGACAACAACCTCCCTGCCCGTTTGCAGGTTCGTGACCTGCACCAGGCTTGGCAGCGGGAGGCTGGGGTGGGCGGCCGTCAGTGCGTTCGCGTCGAACATCTCGCCGTTCGCAGTCGGCAGGCCATTGAATTCATCACCATAAACGATCCCGACGCCGGCTTCGTCAAACACCGGAACGTTGCTGCCGACGACCGAGGCGACCGTCTGAGCGGGCATGGGCTGCTGGACAGCCGGTGCGACGGCGGGAACAACGGGAGCCATGGGCACGCTCTGCAGCGGCTGGCTTTCCACAGCTGCAACCTGCCTCTGGGCTTCAGCCCGCGCGGCGGCCGCGCGTGCATCAAAGCTGCCAGGCGTAAGGGCCGGATCAAAAGCTGGGGCGGATTGTGACATCTCCGGCGCGGCGGCACTTGCATATTTGCGTGCTGCTGACGGCGCGATGGCCGCTGCTGACGAAGAAAACGCCATCGGCGTCTCCTGTTCCGCCTTGCGGGCCCCGGCGGCGCCATAAACCATATCGGGCTGGTCCGGATAGCGGAATTCGATCCGCTTCTTTTTCTTGACCTCTGCGTCCGGCGCACGCGACGGCTCGATGTACTGCGGCTCACCCGCAGGATATGCGGACGAACCGGATGCGTAGGAGATCGGGGCCGGATTGCGCTTGCTCGCCGATGCAGGCGATGCGACTGCAGCAGCAATCAGACTGGCAGCGACGACACGAAAGACGACGACGGACTTCGGAGTGGGCGCGGCGGTGTGCAAAGTTCACCTCATTCTGAGTTGATGGCCAGTTTCGGGCCAAATGGACGGCGTTTCTGCCGCCTTGATGCTCCATCCCTATCACAGCGTCGTACACACTCGATGAACCGCACCTGAAGGATCACCGCGTGCTGGTTACTGCGCGTTTACCATAACTTCACGGTTGGCGCTGCCCCGATGCTACAGAAGCCGGTTGCCGGCGCACCAGACAGTCCAGCCGCCAAGAGCAAGCCACGGGCCGAACGCCAGCCTTCCTGTGTAGCGTCCCACCGCCTGAAGCAGCAGCGCTGCGACGAGCCCCGAAGCCGACGCAACCAGCAGCAGCGGGGCAAGCCCGAGTGGCCCGACCCACAACCCGAGCGCTCCGAAAAGCTTCGCATCGCCGCGGCCGAGCCCGTCCCTGCCCCGGAATTTCCGGTACACGACCTCCAACAGAACGAAGCCGGCAAGCGCGCCGGCTCCCGCTAGCAGATGTTGGACCCAGGCGTCCTGCAGGCGCATCGCCATCATCAGCCCGCCCAGTGCCGCCGTCCCAACGGTCAGGGGATCGGGCAGGCGGAATGTATCGAGATCGATCCAGGCGAGCGCGATCAGGAGCAGGCCGAAAGCCGCCGTGAACGGAAGAAGATGCCGGGGCGAAAGCCAAAGTCCGCACAGGAAGATTGCGCCCATGGCGACGGCGCGGACGGGACGGGGCTTCAACCAGTCAGTCTGCACTGCGCTGTTCACCCCTTTTCACTCCCGTGGCCACTTGCCGCGAGCTATGGCTGGCCGGTGAGAGGCTATCGGACACGACGGCGGATGTGACAAGGGGCAGGCCGCCTGGCCTGCCCCTCAACGCGAATGAACTCCGGGAGTGACAGCAGCGTCACTCCACCATCATCGCTGGCCCCTTCAGGGTAGAAACGCCTCCCTGCGACTTCACGTCGATCGTGTAGAAGCCACGGTCATCATGCCCCGAAAGCCCGGTCAGGCGCGCGCTGCGCCCGGTCGCCATTTCGGAGCCGTTGGGCGCCACAACCGCCCAGCGGACGCGCTCCATGGATGGATTCTCCAGCCGCACCTGCACAACCTGGCTTGCGGTGACGCGAGCCGGCAGCGGCGCCGAAAGTTCGCCCACCTGCTCCGCGAACAGCTGAACGACATACAGCTTGCCGTCCTTCTCGACAGCACCGACGCCTACGCGGTTGAAATCACGGCGCAGGACGTTTTCGGCGTTGCTCTTGTCGGCCAGCAGCGCCAGCTCAATTTCCTTGGCCGTGGCCCGCGCCGGGACAATCGTCACATTGGCGCCGAAGTCGCCGAATAGCGACGTACGGTCGAGGAGCCGCACGCGATCGACATGCGAGCGACCTTCCGGATCGTAATGTGCGGCGTAACCGCGGGCTGCCATGTCCATCGCGTGGATCTGCGCAGCCTCTCGCAGCGAAGCGAGTTCCGTAAGCTGCGACCGCCCTGCCCCGGTGCGCGCAACATCGGTGAGACGCGCAAGTTCTGACGCGACGCCGTCGCGCACCTGCATGTCCGGAGCGCCTTTGAGACAGACCTCCGACTCTTCAATGAACTTTTCGACGTCCTGTGAAAGGCCCTGTGAAATACTGCAGCCTTCGGCTGCGTAGGCGGACAATCCCGGAACCGCAAAGGCCAGCACCGGAAGTGATGCGATAGTTACAAAAAAACGTACGGTCTGTGACATGATCGTCACAATACCGATTGTGACAGTCCTGTGTCAATCACGTACAATTTTAATACGTATTTTCGGATGATACGTTTTTCAGTACCCGGCATCCGCCGGCATGCACGCCGTGAGACCGGATGCAGGAATGATCGTCTCCCAGCCATCAACTGTACGCACGCGGATTTCTGCTGATTTTGTGCGCTGTCCATCCTCCACCTGCTCACCCGGAACGAGTGAGATCGTGACGGTCTGGCCGGCTTCAGACCGGTAATCAACGTCAGTCAGGAACTGACCGAAAATCGTGCCGCGTTCTGCGACGGCCGAAAGCCGGGTGCGTTTATCAGCAATGATGCCATCGGCGGCGGCCGAATCGGCCTTCCGGAAAAAAATCAGCTGGTGCGGTTCGCGGACCGTCCAGAGGAACAGGCCACATTCGCCGGGTTCAAGGTCCTGAGCGGGCAGGGACGCCACGGTCTTTTCAGGCTGTATCGGCCCGGGCACCGATGTGGGCGTCGTGCTACAGGCACACAGCGCGGCAAGGGCGCCTGTCCCTCCAAGTTTCACAAATTTCACGAGGCCTCCTCCGAAAGCGGAACCGTGTATTCGAAATGCGTTCCTGTCACGGAATAACCGGCGGCGGCCAGCGCAAAGCCGGTTTCCCTGGAGAGGTTATCGAGCGTAATTGAAATCACGTCACCCTCCCTTGCCTGGACCGCAATTACTGTCCCGTCGTCGGCACGCCCTTCAAGATGCGCTTGCAAGCGCCCCTCATCACAGGCCAGAGTACCAGTCAGTTCGGGAAAGACCCTTCCCAGCTGCGCGCCCATCTCTTCAAGCATGTCACTCGTGACGGTTCCCGAAGCGCGTTCGCACCCCCGTGTACCATAGACTATGGAGCCCTGCCGGACACGCAGGCGTGCGTTCGGCGTCGAGAAGGCCTCTGTGATTGCGGGCGCAAACTGCGCAAGAGACATTTCAGCGCCGACCCTGTCGAGCGCCACCTGAGAGCGGCCGACATCGATTTCGGCGACCGCCCTGCTCTGCCCGTCACGCCAGGTCAGCCGGTGGCCACCCCCTGCTCCGATCAGCCGCAAGGGGCTCATGGTCAGATCGATTGACCCGAGCGGCAGCCCGTCGCGGGCAAGACCGACAACCTGTCCCTTCCAGATTGTGCCTCTCGCCTGCTGCCAACCGACGCCAAACGTCGACAGTGGGGATTTGCGCAGCACGAACGACAGGGGCGTTGCAGCAGTAACCGCAACAATGAAGGTTGCAAGCGCAAGAACGATGAGCAGTACACGTTTCATGATGTTGCTCCAACATGGAACTCGACACTTGCCCGGACGCCACCCGACTCCGACGCTTCGACGGTCGCACGAACCGGCTCCTGGCCAAGCAGGCGCTCAAGATCTTCGAGCCAACCGAACAATGCCGGACTGGACACGTGTTCGAACTGGAAGAGGATGGAACTGTCATCCGGTGACTGCAGGCGCGAAACGGCGAGTCCGCGGTTCGCCGCCGCATCGATCATGACCTGGCGTTGCTGGGAAATTGGCAATGCTGCCGGCACAAGGCGCCCGGCTTCATATGCGGCACCGTCTGCGCCGATAATCGACCGCTCATCCGCATCGATCGCCGTTGTGAGCCGGGCCTCTGCATCAGACCGCGCCTGTTTCAGCTTCGGAACGACGATCATGAACACAAGACAGATCGCCGCAATAACCACAGCCGACCCAAGCAGGATCCGTTCCCGTGCCGTCAGTCGGCCAAGCCAGTTCGTCATGACACGGCTCCAATGCGAATGTCGCCCACGATTCGACCATCGTCCGTACGAAGATCGCCTGCATCTGCCGTCAGGCCCCGCGCGACAAGTGAATCCCTGAGCGCCTGATCGACACCGAGTTCCGGGAATACCAATGTCGCCCGCAAGGAATTGTCGGTGGCATCATACCGTATCATCTGCAGCCTTGTGCCAGGCGTTTCGGCAATTGCGCCATACAGGGCCGCGGCCAACATCCGCATCTGGCCGCTTGCGCCGTCTTTCGCGTTGGTCACTTGGGCGCCGGGGACAACGGCTGAATTTCGCGAGACAGTGCGCGCCTCGATCAGTCCGGACAGCCGGTCCATCTGGCTTGTCGTTGCGGCAGCTTCCACTCCGAAAACAAGCAACAGTGCGGCTGCCGCCGCTGCCGGCCACTTAAAGCGGTCAAGTTCAATCGGCGCGCTTCGACGCAACGCGAAGGGGTCAACCGCAAGATCTACGCCGCCGTTCTGAAGATAGGCACGAGCAAGGACGCCGTTCGCTCCTCCGTCCACGGCAAGACTCTCAGGAACATCCCCAAAAAGATTTTTCAGGACATCCCGCGGCCATGCTTTCTCGATCGCGACGGGGCGGTCATCTACCCAGTGCAGAAGACGATCCCCCAGATCAAGACAATCTTCTCCCGGCGCAATGACCGATTGCTCGGGAACGAGAAGAAAGCGATCGAGATCAAACGCCCTGCAGCGCTCAACACATTCACTCATCAGGGCCCGTGATACCGCATAGACCAAATGATCCCGCCTGCCGGCGCTACCGCCAGCAACCACGGCGTGCATGGTCTGCGGATCAACGGAAAGCTCGTCTTCGATGACAAAGGCTGCGGCCGATGAGCCGAGTCGGCCGCCACGGTCGCCAAGGCGGGCCGGAACGGCAAGCACTTCCGTACCCGGAATGAACACCACGAGTTCCGACGATGAACTCGGCCGTCCAGCCTTTGCCGGTTCGATAGCGCCACCGTCGCTCCGATGCAACCAGCATGCAGTGTCTTCAAGGTCAGAGAGTCGGGCGAAATATGTATCAGTCATTGTCGAGGCTCCGACGAATGGATTTCAGGCTCCAGATCTCGCCGTCGCTGGCACGAAACTGCGCGATGTAGGTTACCGGCGCGATGCTGTCGGGCAGACTGAAGCGGGCTTCGATCGCCCGTGGAGTTGTACCGAAAGATGCGAAAAAGACCGGCGCGGCGCCTTCGGCATCCTTCGGAAAAGATGCGAGGAACTCCTCGACTGAAAGCCATCCGCCAACGGGACGAGAGTCGATCACTGACTGGCCCGTCTCGATGCTCACGGCCCCGTTTCCGAGCGCAAAAAGAAGCGGCGCGTCAGACCTCGTGAGCGCATTGATATTGATCGCAGATGCTGTACCCGCATCTCCAGCGCAGGTCCGGTCGGAAATGCGCTGGAGCACGTCGGGGCCGTAGCCGTCCACCGCTCTCAGATCAAGGACTGACAAAAGCGGCTTGTTGGCAGTGTGCGACGGGACAGGCCGGTTCACATAGACCGGGTCCTCAGCACCGCCGCTGCGTGATGTCGAATCCACATCAATCCAGTCCGCAAGCGAATTGGCTAGTCGCTCTGCATCAGTTTCCGTCGTGCCCAGTGCGGCCAGCAGCTTCTCATACACAGCAATCGCGTTCTGATCCGTGTCGGCTGGCGTCGTGTTGAGTGCGATGCTGTTCAGATTGAAGCAGTTCGACGTGTCGCGCAGCTCGACCTGCGTATTTCCGGTCAGGATCGGCACGTTCACTGGCTCCTTGAGCCAGGTCGGCAGCATGTCCTTTCGGGACTGCAGCATGACTTCGATGCCGGCCGCCGCACTTCTCGCCATCCAAACCTGTTCGGTCAGGCGTTCCGAACGCTTGGTCGTTGCGAGCGACCGTTCCAGCGCATCCGTCGCGGCAACAGCAGCAACGGCCATTGCCATCACGATGAACAAAGTGGTGATCAGAACCGTGCCGCGTTCGGATCTGGACGCGCTATTCGTCATGCGCCGCCCCCAACGAGATAGGTCAGAGACAGATGCCGGTCTCCACCCGTTCCGATGTTCACTTCTACCGCATCGGGCATGCCGCCAAGCGACGCGGGCCAGTTATCCAGCCAGATTCCCTTATTCAGGAAGCGGATGCCTACAGTTTCAACGTCTCCCAGGAGAATCCGATCCGCACTTGGCGTGTTCCTCAGCGGATCTGGCCGCACCCATACCCGGCGGATCAGATTGCCCTTCTCCAGACGGTACTCGACACGCACCAGATCGCTCCGCTCTTCCAGCTGGTTCGGGTTCAGCCAGCCAGACCGCGTGAAGCCAAGCAACGAACCCGCGCCGGAGCCTCCCGACGCGAATCCCACCCACGGCCCGTAGCCTGATGCCGGTCTCGAAGCGTAGTCGGTGGCTGAAGCGAAATCGTCAAAAAGCAGGCCATGCGCCGTCAGAAGGCCTTGATTGTCCGCAGCGGCCGCGTCAACGCGAGCACTCGCCGACATCGTCTGCTGTAGGAGGATCGTCGCCCCAATCGCGATGACCGCCGATATGGCTAGCGCAACCAGAACTTCGACAAGGCTGAATCCCGCATCTCTCATGGCTTCGCCCTCAAGAGGGCGCCCCGGCGCACGAGTTCCTGCCTCGTCTCCGGATCGCTTATCCGGACTTCGGCAAGCAGAAGGCCGGGTACGGACGTTTCCGATACGCGTTCCGACCAGGCCATATCCGCGCCCAGCTGCATTTCCGTTCCATTGCGTTCGCCCGGCTCATGTGCTTTTGGATCTGCAGACAATCGCGCCAGGCGGCTGTCCGCCTCGATGCTGGCCAGCGCCTTGAGGTCGAGGTGTTGCGTGTTGCGGCTCAAGTCGGTGGTCAACTGAACAAGTGCGAGCGCCGATATCGAGAAGACCGCCAGCGCAACCAGTACTTCAACGAGCGAAAAGCCGGAATCGTTCATGACGGCGCCCCGGTAACGATTCCGCCAGCTTCGATAGCGATTGAATGCAGGCGCCCGCCGGCCTTCACGACGACATGGTTCGGCGTGAACACACCGACAGGATCCACCCGGACCTGCGGCCATTGTTTTGCGTTGGTTTGCCGTCCATCTGTGGCGAAATGCACCCCGCGCGGCGCTTTCACGACCTGCAAGCGCGCGGGCACCCATTCACCGCCCTGCCAGACCACAGGATCAAGTTGAGACTCACTCACGATAAAGCCGACCGGCCGGCCAAGCGCGACAGCGTCCGACTCCAACCGGCCGATTGCGTCTTCCGCGCTGGCGATCGTCGTTTCAAACGGGTCGTCCGTACTCTTCGGCAGTGTCATCACGATCATGACGCTTGCCAGCGAAATAATCATGAGCGCGACCAGCATCTCGACCAGCGAGAAGCCGTCCTCAGCCAGGATTTGCGGGCGCCGCACCATGGTGTCTCAGTCCCAGTTGCCGATGTCGTCTGCGTTTCCGGGCTGGCCGTCCGGTCCGGGCGAATAGACGTCAAATGCCGTTTGCGAACGAACGCCTGGAACGGCGTATTGGTAGTCGTGGCCCCAGGGATCTTTCCGGAGGCGCTTGACGTAGCCGCCTGGTCTGTAGCTTGCCGCATCCGGACCCGAAGGCACCATTTTGAGCGCGGCCAACCCCATATCGGCGGAAGGGTATTGCGACATATCGAGACTGTACATTTCCAGGGCGCTTTCCAGCGCAGCGACGTCCGAACGCGCCTTTGTCACGCGGGACTGGTCTCCGACAGGGGCAAGGCTCATGATGATCGTTGTCGCAAGCAAGCCCATGATCAGAACGACAACCATGAGCTCAATCAGCGAGAAGCCCTCGTCCCGCGGGGCTCGTTTCTTCGTGGTTCGGGAAATGGCCAACTCGGACTCTCCTACTGAAATGCAAATGTGTTGATCTGCAGAATTGGCAGCATGATTGCGAGGACGACGGTGCCGACAATTCCGCCAAGGACCAGGATGATCGCGGGTTCTATCAGGGACATGAGCGTCGCCGTGCGCGTATCAAACTCAGTTTCGAGATATGCGGCGGAGCGATTCATCATCGCCGGGATGTTGCGCCCTGCTTCTCCGCTGAGCACCATATGCGCCATAAGCGGCGGAAACACGCCGGTGCGCTGCAGGGCGGCAGCGAAGGATCCGCCGCTGCGAACTCGTTCGGCAATTTCCTCCGACGCCTGATTGAACGCGTGACTGCCAGCCGCCCTTCCCCCGCCCTGAAGTGCCTCCAGGACCGTCGCACCCGACGATGACAGAATAGCAAAAACACGCGCAAATCTCGCTGCCGCAATGGTTCGCTTCAGTCGGCCGATGACCGGAGCACCGAGAACGAGGCTATCCAGCCTCGCCTGCAGTGCCGTCATCCTCGGCAAGCGGATTGCCAGAACCGCGAGGCCAATAACAAGCGCCACCCATATCGGCCATGCGTGAATCAACGCGTTTGAAACGGCAATGACCCCGCGGGTCAGTGCGGGCAATTGCGAGCCGTAAACATCGAACTGTTCGACAAGGCGCGGCACGATAATCGTGAGCAGCGCTACAATCATTGCCAACGCCATGATCCCAAGGAAGGCCGGGTACACCAGTGCAGCCTTCACCTTCTGTTCGATCTGGTATGACCTTTCGAGCTGGCCCGCCAACTCATCCATGACGTCTCCGAGCCGACCGGACCGTTCGCCAGCCGAGACGACGGCGCGCGTGAGCGGCGTGAAGAGGCCGGTCGCTTCATTCATCGCGGTGGAAAGCCTGCGGCCCTCCCGCACCTGGGACAGGACCGCGAGCAGAGCCAGCTGCACATGTTTCGGAGACTGCGACGCAGCGGCCACAAGCACCTGTTCGACTGGAAGGCCCGACTGCAACAATGCTGCAATCTGCCGAACAGTCTGGACGCGCTGCGCGGATGTGACGTGGCCGCGCAAAGAGAACTTCTTCCGGACGCCGCCCTGTACTTCTTTTAGTTCGACCGCCAGCAGGTCACGGAGCCTCAACTCCCGGCGTGCGAGCCGCTGGCTGTCAGCCGAAATCGTGCCGCGCTGCCTCTGCCCTTCGGGGTCTATTGCGACATATTCAAATGCCGGCATGACGAGTCTCCCTTCGGCAGACCCGGATGACTTCACCCGGCGAGGTCGTTCCCATGATCACCTGGCGCAAGCCATTATCCATGAGATGATCGTTCGCTTCGAAAGCCGCGGCATCGATATCGTGCTCGTCGGCGCTGGCGCTGATCAACTGTCTCAGGGCAGGATCGACAACCAGCAGCTCATAGATGCCAATGCGCCCCTTGTAGCCGGTGTGTCCGCACGCCATGCACCCTGCCCCGTCGTGTACCCGGAATGCCCGGTTCGGATCGAGCCCCAGGCTGATCTTTTCATGTTCGGTTGCGTCGCGCTCTGATTTGCACACTTCGCAAAGCTTCCGCACCAGCCGCTGGGCGAGCACCGCCCTAAGCGTGGAGGCAACCAGGTAAGGCTCAACTCCCATGTCGCGGAGGCGTGTCACCGCGCCGGCCGCGCTGTTAGTGTGAAGCGTGGACAGCGCGAGGCGGCCGGTTGAAGCGAACTCGAAGGCGACTTCGGCGGTTTCGGCATCCCGGATTTCGCCAACCATGACGATATTGGGGTCCTGCCTGAGGATCGACCGAAGCGTGGCCGCAAAGGTCAGGCCCACCTTATGGTCCATCTGAGTCTGGCTTATGCCGGGCAATCCGTACTCGATCGGGTCCTCGAGCGTCATTATGTTGCCGCGACCGGTATTCAGGCGCGAAAGCGCCGAATAAAGCGTCGTCGTCTTGCCCGAGCCCACGGGTCCGGTGACAAGAATGACGCCATTTGGCTGAGTCAAGACGTCGGCAAAGCGCCGGAATGTGCCTGCATCCATTCCCAGATCGGACAGGTCCAGGAGCGCGTTGCGGGTGTCGAGCAGGCGCAAAACGACCCGTTCCCCAAAGCGCGTCGGCAGTGTTGCAACGCGGACGTCGATAGATCGCCCACCGACGGTCAGGGAGATGCGACCATCCTGCGGCAGGCGGCGTTCCGCAATATCCAGCCGGGACATCACCTTGATACGAGTCGCCATGGCATCGGAGAGCTGACGGGGCGGCGACAGCACTTCGGTCAGATCACCGTCGATCCGGTAGCGAATGGAGAGTCGATCCTCGAACGGATCGATGTGAATGTCCGACGCGCCTCGCTTCACGGCATCATGAAGCAGGCCATTGATCAACCGGATGACCGGCGCGTCATCGGACCCGTCGAGCAAGTCCGTCGCTTCAGGAATATTGTCGACGAGGCTCTCCAGCCCACGACGCGCATCGAGAGCCGCATCGACTTCCGAGTCGTCCACGGGACCGCGTCCGAATACTTCGGCCAGGAGACGCTCATACTCGCTCTTCGGATATGGCTCCAATCGGAACACGGTTCCCAGCGACCTCCTCACTTCCAGAAGGCCGAGCGGATTTGCATCTTCGCGGACGGCAACCGTGAGCGCTTCGCGATCGGGAAGCCGCACGAAGCCCTTCTCGCGCGCAAAGACGTAGCTCACCTGCTCGGGGAAACTTGCTTGGCTCATTTGGGGGGCGCACTCCCAAGCACACCCGCGACGAATGAGTCGAGCGAGTTGTCTCCTTCACCTTTGTCGTTCCAGAGTTCCTGCGCTTCGATGAAACGATAGGACCGCCGGGTGACTTCGTCGGCAGCGTCCTGGTCGCGGACGATAGTCGGCTTGATGAAGACCATCAGGTTTCGGCGCCCAACGGCCTTCCCTTCGGACCGGAACAGGCGCCCAGCGACCGGAATATCGCCGAGACCCGGCACTTTCTCATTGTCCAGTGTTTCCGTCTGCTCAACGAGCCCGCCGAGGACAATGATTTCTCCGTCGTCGGCGATAACGCTTGTCTGAATCTTGCGGGTATTGAAAATAAGGTCGGTCGTTGCGGTGCCTACGACGCCCGCGATGTTCGACACCTCCTGCTCGATATCCAGCTGTATCGTGCCATCATTCGCGATGCGCGGCGTAACGACAAGCCCCACACCGACGTCCCGGCGATCCACCGTGCGGAATGGATTGGAATTGGAGTCACCCAACACCTCCCCCGTCGCGATCGGAACGTTCTGACCCACCAGAAGGGACGAGGTTCCGTGGTCCAGAGTCATGTTGAATGGTTTCGACAGGATGCGCGACTTTCCGTCGTTTTCGACCGCGTTGAGGATCGCCCCGAAAAGGGTTCCGTTTTCTTCACCTCCCACGCCGACCGAAATGCCGGTCATGCCGAGGAGCGAATTGATCGCGGATTGCGCCAGTGTGGCGGATGTTGTGGTCGTCGTTCCATTGAATGGCGAATCCTTGCTGATCGCGCCAGCAAGGGCGAGCAGGTTTGGCGCTGAGCGAGAGAAGTTCGTGGAGACAAACGGAACTGTCGAGTCATTTGACCCTGACAGCAGGAACTGGAGGCCCAGCTCCCGGGCTGTATCGTCCGACATCTCCACTATGATCGCCTCGACCAGGACCTGAGCGCGGCGCTGGTCCAGATCTGAAATCACCCGCTCGAGCGCCGTCAGCGTCTCTGGCGGTGCACTGATCACCAATGAGTTGGTCGGCGCATGATGGGCAATTGTCGTCACGTTTGCTGCGGACGCGTCCCCGCCGCCCCGCCGACCATCCATCGCGTCCGCCATCTGCTGGAGGATCGGCACAAGTTCTTCCGCATCGGCGTTGTTGAGCGGGATCACCTTCAGCGACGCATTCGATCGATCGGCCGCATCCAGCTCCGCAGCAACACGTTGGGCTCGCGCGACGGCATCCTTGCTGCCGTAAACGACAACGGAATTGCCTGACTCGGATGCAACTGCCGTGAACTTCGCAGTGCCGTTATCCGGATCCTTGCCACCAAGCGTCGTAAGGATGTTCGCCAGCTCCGCTGCCGGCATGTTCTGCAGCGAAATGGTCTCGACTTCCGACGGGTTCCGGTCGATCTGCGAAATCAGATCGCGGATGCGGGTCATGTTGGAGGCATAGTCCACGACGATCAGAATGTCCGATGTCGGATTGGCAATGACCTGCCCCTGCTCGTCCACGACCGGCTTGATCATACGGGCCGCTTCAGTCGCATCCGCGAAATTCAGCGAGAAGACCTCCGTTACCAGCCCGTTTGCGGAAAATTCGCCGAGACCCGCCCCTCCAACCGCCGCTTCCTCCGGCACGATACGATATGTTGCCGGACCTGCCGGAACTGCCGTGAACCCGTGGACCCGCAAGGCAGAGAGGAAAACATCAAACACCTGCTGGCGCGTCAGTGCCGCCGACGACGCTATCGTTATCCTCTTGTTCCGAGCCTCCGGGTGCACGATGAACGTATAGCCCGTCACGGTCGAGACGTCGGATATCAGAGCCGACAGCTCGACATCCTCGAAATTGAGAACGTGGCGTTCGGTGGAATCGCTGCTTGGCGTATTGGCCGCAAGCGCATGAGCGGGGAGCGCCGAAAGCGCCATGGCGCATGACAGCAGCAGAGGGCGGGCGCGTTTCATTGTGGTTTGTATCCCATGGGAAGAAGCGTTCGATCGAGAGATGCGCCAGCGCGCTCTATGCGCAGGCGAAGGGGCGTCTGGCCCGAAAGCCGGTTGGACAGATCTGTCGCATTGAGCTCCCCGACCGGCGTTCCGTCGAGTTCAATGACAATATCGCCGGCCTCAATTCCGGCATCGCTGATCAGTTTTGCGGAGACCGGAGAGGTCACGCGATAGCCAACGAGCTGGTCCCGCTGGACCACAGGCTCGAGCCCCAGTCCCGAAAGATCTGCCTGCGCGACGGGCTTCTTGGGGCTGACAACGGTTTCGTCGCTCTTGGCAGGTAGCGGGGTCGACGGTGCCTTCGCGGCATCCTCAATGACAGCAAGGCTTCCGGATGCTGAGGGCATCAGAAGGGCTTCTGCGACCCCACCCTTCAGTATGATGACACGGTCCGGAAGGACGCGATCGAGAGTGACCCCATCGAGCAGGTTCTCACCCGGCGCATATTTTTTGGCCGGCGCACCAGAGACCGAGATGATCGCCATACCGGCACGATCGTCCTCCTCGGCGCGGACACCTCGCAGCACCAGGTTGAGCTGAGTTTGTGGCACGGACGCCGTTTCGACCGATTCATCCGTCGGATTGAACGGTGTGTCGCTGACGAGCCGCGCGAAATCGTTTCCGCCTACGCTCGGTCGCGGCGAAGTCGCCGATGGCCCCTCCGCGAGCGGTCTCGATTTCGTGACGCTGCCTGCAGGGTCTGCAATCAGCCAGAACGCCTTCGCGCCCGCGAGCCCGACACCGACGGCGAGCGCGGCCTCAACAAAGATCAGCGCCGGACCAGCTAATTTTCGTAAGTCGCGTGCGGACTTTCCGGACATTTGCCGAGCCCCTGCGAGGCTCATACCCTCGCGCCCGGAAAGCCGGGGGATGAACGATTTCCTGACGCTCATTTTCTGCTTCCCGCTGCACCCACCGTCATGCCCATACGGCACGTTCTTGTTGCCCTTGGGATCTTGTTCCCACCAGGCGATTATCCCTTGACTTCCGTTCCCTGAATGAGGTCCACCGGCACGCGCAAGGCTGATGCAAGGCGACGCGCCGACTTCAGTCCGAAGTCCATTCCACGTTCGATTGCGGAGATGTGGTTCGAGCGAATTCCACAGATCTCGCTCAACTGCTTCTGCGTCATCAGCCTGTGAAGCCGGATGACGCGAACCGGATGTTCGCCCTTCCGGATCCGGTCCATAACATCGTCCGGCAGGTCGAAATCGGCATGTTTGACGCCTGACATCGCTTTCCGGATGGCGTCTTCCAGACGCTCAACCTTGGACTCAAGGTCAATCACCCGCACTTCAAGATCGTATACGAAATCCCGATCGTACTGCATCGCCCGAGCCTCTTCATTGCCAATATTCTGTATGAGAGGAAGTTGATGGTTCAGTGTCACCTTCAACAAAGTTCTGTGACAGTGGCTGTGGAATTGACCGCCTCGGACAAAAAGGAAGGCGCGGCTCCTGAGCCACGCCTTCCCCAACACGCAACACTTTCAGTCAGCCGTCAGAACTTGGCCGTCAGGCTGGCCGAAAAGCTCATGCCCCGGTCGTAAGTGTTGAACTCGGTCTGGCCGAGAGTTTCGTCAGTCTGGTACTCGCGATGCTGCTCGTTGAGCAGGTTGCGGCCAGAAAGGCCGAGCGTCAGGTCACGGCCTGCAATCTTCAAGTCACGCTTGTAGACGAGGTCAAGCTGCACACCCGGATCTTCCACAACGTCCGGCAGGATCGCACCCGGTTGCGGCAGGCCGCGCTGAAGGATGCGCTCATCCACCCAGCCAACCAGCACCGTCATCTGATCCGTGTCGCCTTCCCAGCCGAACTGTACGTTCGCGATATTCTCCGGCGTTCCCTGCAGCTTCGAGCCGTCGAGGGCAAATGCCGTCGCATCACGCACGCTGCGAGAGATCGGATCGAAGATCGTCGAACCGGCCGGCGCATTCACCTGGGAATCCGTGTACGTGTAGTTGATAGCGAACAACCAGTCGCGGTCCTGGAAGAACTTCGCTTCCAGCGGCATCGAGAACCGCGTGCGGTATTCGAATTCAGCCCCCTGCACCTCGGCGCTCGGCGAGTTGATAAAGGTCGATTCGAACACGAAGGTCGACGTCGAGAACTGAACCTCTTCGATCGGCCGCTCGATATCCTTCTTGAAGGCCGCAAGCGTGATGAACTGGTTACGTCCAAAGTAATATTCGAGGCGCGCATCGTAGTTCTTCAAGCGGCTGTCCACGAGACCGCTGTTGCCGCGATAATTGCGATCCGTTTCCGGATCGAAGTATGCGGACAGGGCGAGTTCGCGGAACTGCGGGCGAGCGATCGTCTCCGAATAACCAACCCGAAGCTGCAGGTCGTCTGCAAAGTTCCATGTGCCCGTCACAGCCGGAAGCACATAGTCATTGTTCAGGTTGACGGCGGCCGCGCCCAGATTGCCGAAGCGGTCGTGCGTTTGCACGTACTGGTCCGCTTCCTCGTAACGCGCACCGGCCGTTACCTGGATGTAGGGCGTGATGTCGAACTGAGCCTGCCCGTAGAAAGCCGTCACATCCAGCGAGGCATCATAGGAGTCGTTCGGCGTCACGATTTCCTGAAGGACGAACCGGCTCGGATCGATATTGTCAGGAGAAAATAGATAGTCCGGGCGTGCACTCTGCACATCGAGAGGCAATGAGTTGCCACCCGCAAAGCGCAGGGCCAGGAAATTGTACTTACGATCCGTGGTCGAATAATCATAGCCGGCGGACAGCTTCAGTTCCCTGCCTCCGGCAATCTGCCTGGTGTAGATCACGTCTGCACCAAAACCCGCCACGTCGTCTGTCAGGTCCGAGAAGTTGATGCCGTAGTTGTTGGCAACGGAGTAAAGCGGGTTGTCGTTCGTATCGAACAGCCGCAACAGCGTCCGTTGGTACGGAGCGTCCCGCGTCGATTGCGACAGAGAGCCACGCCAGTTGAAGTCGAAGTCCCCGATCTTGTGCTCGCCACGAAGCTGGCCAAAGATCAGTTCGCGCTCGTACCAGCCGGTCGACTCAACCTCGACCTGGCTCGTGCCAGGCTGGTTGAAGTCATAGCCCGTGTTGATCTGCGCGTCTTTCGTTGTGGAGTGCACGTACAGCGCCGTGGCCTGTACGAGATTGTCGCCCCAGATGAGCGACGCGGAGCCAAGCGCGTTGAAATTCACATCCAGCGTCGTGGACAGCGATTCCTGGTCCATACCGACGATGCCGCCTTGCACGCGCTGTTGCTGTGCCTGCTTCGTCGTCCAACCCTGATTGTAGCCAGCAACGCCAACCAGACCCAGGTCGAAATTGTCGAAGACGAAACGTCGCCCGCCATCGAGGCTGAATTCCGAACTAGGGCCGAGGTCCGCGGACTGGATGACAGACAGCGGCGAATTCACGAGGCTTTCACCGACCGTTTCAATTTCGGCGGGCGTGTAGCTGTTCAGCGTGTTGCCGGAGCTCAGTACGGCCTGGAGCGGCTCGGGAATGTCGCGCAAGCCATCATCGTAACCCGTCCAGTCCGAGTCGCTTCCCCGGACAAAAATGCCCTTGGAATCGTTGGTCTCGGTGTTGTAGCCAAGGCCTGCCTTGACATTCAGGAAGGTTTCTGCGGGCGTGCGAAGGGTCTTGAGGTCGATCACGCCGCCGCCGAATTCACCGGGATAGTCGGCAGAAAACGTCTTCTGAACGGATGCCCCGTCCAGAACGTTCGACGGAAACAGGTCGAGGGGCACCGTTCGGCGAAGCGGCTCCGGGCTCGGCAGCGGCGATCCGTTAAGCCGTGCCGAGGAATAGCGGTCGCCTAGGCCCCGCACATAGGCGAAACGGCCGGAAACAACGCTGAGGCCTGAAAGGCGCGTCAGTGCGAGGGCGGCGTTGTCGTCACCCGTACGCGCCAGGTCTTCCGACGAAAGGAAGGACGCAACTTGCGACGTCTGGCGCTGCGGTTCAGGAATGAATTCGCCGCGAACGACGACGGTCTGCAGCTGCTTTTCACTATCTTCAGGCGTCGAGACTTCAGTCTGGTCTTGTGCGCCATCTTCCTGAGCGATCGCCTGACCGAACGGAAGAATGATGGCCAACGCTGTCGTCAGGAGCAGCGGATACATGAGTCGGTTCGGTAACATGGGATTTTTCTCTTTGTGCATTCGGTGAAGCGAACGAGGATGCCGGCCCGGCGCGGTGCGGACCGGCATCCATTTCTGCGTCAGCAAGGATCGCTGCTCTCAAGTCCGCAGGACCAGCCCTTCCACCAGGTGTCGTTGACATCCTTCACTGCGCCGATGTGATCGGTCGGTTCGAAGAAGGCCGAAACCGTCGTCGCATCGAAGGGCGTCACAGCTGCCTCAGCCGAGCCGTTGATGAAGATCGACGCCAGCGTGTCGGCAACCGTCGTGGTATTGTTTGGATCCGCTGCAACAGCTGCCTCTGCAGCGGCCTGGTCGGAGTCGGCGTGGTCGGTCGTGTCGGTCGCGATGCCGCCGTCACAGTCGAATTCGACCGAATGGAAGCTCGGGTCCGCACCTGCCGTGTATCCGGCGATGCCGTCACCGGCGGAGTCCTGCCAGCGAATGCACTCCTTGCCGTAATTCACGACGCCGTTCATGTAGACGCCGATCGTGCCGGTGTTCACTTTCCAGGCATTCGTCCGATTACCGACCACCGTGAAGTTCGACACTTTCGGATTGGACGCCGGAGTCACCGTCGGCGAGACGCTGGAGGCTTCGAAGCCGTTGTCGCCGCCTGTATCCCGCTGGATGATGAGGAGGTACTGCGTTGAACCGATCCAGCCATTGTCGGTGTCGAGCGAGTCGTCGTCGTTGCCGGTCAGAACGATGTGCTTGAGGTTCACCGTGCCGCCGAACATCTCGAAACCATCGTCCGAGTTGTTGTGGACCTGGACATAGTCCACTTCCGTACCCGTACCGATGCCGCCAAACGAAATGCCGTTCAACTCGTTGCCCGGTGTAACCGGGAAGCCGGCATATTTGACCTGCACGTATTTCAGGACACCGGTCGAGTCGTCGGCGGTCGCACCACCGTAGACAGCTTCCGGATTGGTCACGCCTTCGACCGCGTTCTCGCAGTCCACCGTGCCCGGCGTCGCTGTGACAGTGCTGCAGCGGTTAATTGGCGCCTTGCCGAGCAGAACCAGACCGCCCCATTCGCCAATGGAGTTTGCAGGGTCTGCCTGCGTATCGGTGACGTCTGCTTCGGACGTGAAGACGACCGGATCAGTTGCGGTACCGTTTGCGAAAATCTTGGAACCGCGGTTGACCACCATGTGATCCGAACCATCGTTGCCGAAAAGTGTGACGCCTGCTTCGATCGTCAGGTTCGCAGCAACACCACCTGCCTTCGTGCCATCGGCACCGGTATCCACGCCAACGTCGACCCGGCCGTCGATTTCATAGTAGACGCCGCGGGTAAGGCGCGTGTCAGTCGTGATCGTGCCGGAGAGGCGGCACACTTTGGTGTCGTTGACCGTGAAGCCGGAGTCCGTCGTGCCGCTCGGGCAGGTCGCATCCGGGAACAGGTTGAACGTCCAGCCGGCCGCCCAGTTCTGGGTTTCCGTCTCGCTCGGCGAGAATGCGCCAATGTAGTTCGCCGTCGTGAAGAAGCTCGACTCGGTCGTGGAGTCGTAGGGCGTGACACCCTGCTCGTTCGGACCCGGGAAGAAGCGTGCGGCCAGCGAGTTGGCGCCAACCAGGTTGTTTGCATCCGCAGCGACCGCTGCCTCTGCAGCGGCCTGGTCGGAGTCGGCGTGGTCGGTCGTGTCGGTCGCGATGCCGCCGACACAGTCGAACTCAACCGAATGGAAACTCGGATCTGCGCCTGCCGTGTATCCGGCGACGCCGTCACCCGCAGAGTCCTGCCAGCGCATACATTTCGCACCGTAATTCACGATGCCGTTCATGTAGACGCCGATCGTACCGGTGTTCAGTTTCCAGGCATTCGTCCGGTTACCGACAACCGTGAAGTTGGCGACTTTCGGATTGGAAGCGGGAGTCACCGTCGGCGAGACACTGGACGCTTCGAAGCCGTTGTCGCCGCCATCGTCACGCTGCGAGATCACGAGGAACTGCGTGCTACCGATCCAGCCATTGTCGGTGTCGAGCGAGTCGTCGTCGTTGCCGGTCAGAACGATGTGCTTGAGGTTCACCGTGCCGCCGAACATCTCGAAGCCGTCGTCCGAGTTGTTGTGGACCTGGACGTAGTCGACGGTCGTGCCGGTGCCGATGCCGCCGAAGGAGATGCCGTTCAGCTCGTTGCCCGGTGTGACCGGGAAGCCGGCGAAACGGACCTGGACGTAGCGAAGTGTACCGGTGTTGTCGTCGGCGGTCGCACCACCGTAGACAGCTTCCGGATTGGTCACACCTTCGACCGCGTTTTCACAGTCCACCGTGCCCGGAACAGCCGTCACCGTGCTGCAGCGGTTGATCGGTGCCTTGCCGAGAAGGACGACGCCGCCCCATTCACCGATGTTCGAACCGCCATCATCATTCGACGGGTCGCTGTCGGCCTGACGGCCAAGGTCGGCCGAGCTGGTGAAGATGATTGGCGCGGACTGCGTTCCTGCAGCCTCGATGCGAGAGCCCCGGTTCACGACGAGGTGGTCAGCACCCGACGAGCCAAAAATCGTCACGCCAGGTTCGATCGTAAGGACCGCTGCCGATCCACCGGATTTGGTGCCGTCTGCACCGGTATCAACGCCAACATCGACCCGACCATTCAGACGATAGGCAATGCCCGTCACCGCAGGCAATGTTGTGTCGGTAAGAATGACGCCCGAGATATCACAGGTCGTAAGCCCACCCACGGGCGTACCTTCGGCAAATCCTGTCGGACAGGCTGCGCCGCTGCCGCCGCTGCTGCCACCGCCGCCGCCACTGCCACCCGGCGCGGTTCCCGAACTCGTTGCTCCCGGCGATGCGATGTCGCTACCTTGCGTACACGCAGCCAGCAGCGCGACCGCTGCCGTGCTCAGCATAAATCTGATTTTCATATGACCCTCTGTCGGCTTACTGCTCTCACCCAGTAGAGAGAAGCGGCGCAACTCCGACCCGCTCCCTCGACCACTCGGGCGAGTCCCTAGTCAAAGAGTGTGACAACCATACACCGCGCCG
This sequence comes from Hyphomonas sp., assembly GCA_020638455.1. Lineage (GTDB taxonomy): Bacteria > Pseudomonadota > Alphaproteobacteria > Caulobacterales > Hyphomonadaceae > Hyphomonas. The sequence continues at coordinate 551,870 of JACKIK010000002.1, forward strand.
CAGACGAGAAATTGTAACTTGAGTGTAGGTTGCTGCGTTCGGCGCCTGATTCTGCCTGATCGTGCCATTTTTGTCGCAACGCCGGCCTGACAGCCAGTCGCAGCACTCCAGCAAATCTGCGCAAGCTCTGCTAGAGAAGCATGTCGACCGGAACGTCCAGCGCTTCCGCCAGACGCTTGGCCGTCTTCAGACCATAAGGCGTGCCGCGCTCGATTGACGAAATGTGGTTGGGCCGGATGCCACAGGCCGCGCCCAGGTCTTTCTGGGTCATCAGGCGGTGCAGCCGTATCGCCTTCACCGGATGTTCTCCTCGCTTGATTCTTTCCAGCACAGACGCGGGCAATCCGGCTGCCTCCGTCCCGTCCTGACCGGTCGCACGCTGGAGTGCGGCCTCGACCTTGTCGGACAGCTCCTCGAATCTCTTTTCGAGATCGATCAGGCGCACTTCAAGCGAATACACAAATTTCGGATCGATAGACACGGAGACTTCCCAACCTTGGGAGTCCGATAGTGACTAATTTCTACAGTTGCGTGTCAGTGACGCGAAACATTCGTTACCGTGGCACGATTTGCGCCACGACAGGCAGAGATTGTGACGATTCAAATGTAATCAGGCTTCTTCCGGCCGGGCTCGCGCCGCAGACCGTCGCGAATTTTCTGCTGCGGAATTTCCGAACAATGAATTGATCACGGAAAACAGCGTGTGATTCAGCATGGGTTTGCGGATGAACGAGACGAAGCCCGCCTCGTGTGCCATGCGCTCCAGTCCCGAAGTCTCCCATCCCGACAACATCGCTGCGGGAGTCGCGACCCCCTCCTGCCTCAGCTTTTTCAACAGCTCGGTGCCCAGCATTCCATCGAGCTTGTAGTCAACAAGCAGGAAGTCGAACGAAGACCTGGCGGGGGACTGCAGGAATTCCTCGCCCCCTTCAAAGCTCATGGCTGAATATCCGCGTGCGCCAAGTAGAACCGCCAGCGATCGACGGACGGCCGCACTATCGTCAATTACGGCAAAGCTGAGAGGACGGCGAAGCAATGCGTTTGACATCGGACGACCCAGACAACTGAAGACGCCTGAAGTGTGCTTTACGCCGCAATGCGTGTCTGTAGGTACTACTCCCTACGGGCGTCATCGAACCCGACGCCTGCCGCGAACGCGATTCGAAGCACCGCTGAAAGGCTGGTCGCGCCAAGCTTCTCCATCAGGTTGGCCCGGTGGATTTCGACCGTTCTCGGCGAGATGTTGAGCGAGTCCGCGATCGCCTTGTTTGTCTGGCCTTCCACGAGGCCGACAAGGACGTCGTGCTCCCTCGGAGTGAGACGTTCGATCCGTCCTTTCGCTTCGTCAACCAGCAGATCCCTCTGACTGCGCTCATCGAGCCGCGCAAAGGCCCGGTTCAGCGCCTCTACCAGCACATGTTTTTCATACGGCTTTTCAACGAAATCGACAGCTCCCGCCTTCATCGCCTTGACGGCAACAGGAACATCCCCATGCCCCGTGAGAACGATTACAGGCATCGCCACACCCCGCGCGTTGAGCTGCTCCTGCACTTCGAGCCCGTCCATGCGCGGCATCTGGACATCTAGCAGGATGCAGCCGATCTGTGCTGCGTCCACGACGTCCAGAAACGCGACCCCATCCGTGTAGGTCTTCACCGTGAAGCCTGCATGTCGAAGCATGAAGCTTGCCGAGTGCCGGACGGCGTCGTCATCGTCGACGAGGTGAATAAGTCTTTGGTCAGTCATGCCTACCGACTAGCCGGATCGAGCCGAAGTGTGAACCGAAAACAGGAGTTGCCGTCGTTCTGCGGCGCGGCTTCGATCTTGCCGCCATGCGCCTCCACAATCGTCTGGCAGATCGAAAGCCCGAGGCCCATTCCCTGCGACTTCGAGGTCATGAACGGCTTGAATAGCGTTCTCCGGATGTCTTCTGTCAGGCCGGGCCCATTGTCGCACACAGAAACCACGGCAAAGCCTTCCGAGTTTCTTGTCGCCGTGATCGACATCATGGGCCCATCCCGGCCTTTCAGCGCGTCTGCGGCATTGCGCAGCAGGTTGATAATCACCTGCTGGACCTGGATCGGGTCCGCCAGCACGCAACCAACATCCGGATCCACGACCTGTTCTATCGGGATATCAGCGACGTCGCCTGATACCCGGGAGAGCGCGACCGCATCGGCGATCAAGGGGGCGAGCGCAACCGAGCGCGCGTCGATCTCTCCCCTGGAGACGTAGCCCCGCAGCTTCCTGACGATCTCTCCTGCCCGGACCGCCTGCCGGGCCGCTTCATCGAGGGCTTCCCGAAGGATTTCCCGAGTCGCTTCGTTGTCCGAATCAAGAAGATCGCGAGCCGCTTCCAGATAATTTGCCACTGCAGTCAGCGGTTGGTTCAATTCATGCGCCAACGCAGAGGCCATGGTTCCGACCGCGCTCATTCTCGAAAAATGGACAAGCTCCGCCTGCATCTCCTGCATGCGAAGCTCGTTGCGGCGCTGTTCGGACAGATCGCGGACAAAGGCCGTGAACAGGTAGTGATCGCCGACCCGCGCTTCGCCGATTTTCAGATCTATCGGGAAAACTGAGCCGTCTGCGCGGCGGGCGGTCACGACGCGGCCGACGCCGATGATGTGTGACTTGCCCGTATCCAGGTACTTGTTGACGTAGTTCTGGTGATTCGTCCTGTCGTTGCCGGACATGAGACAGCGCACGTCCTTGCCGACCATTTCGTCTGTCGTGTACCCGAACAATTGTTCTGCGGCTCGGCTGAACGCCAGGATCCGACCTGTTTCGTCGATGACGATCATGCCGTCGGGAACGGACGCCAGAATCGATTTCAGGTGAAGCTGAAGCGCTTCCAGATCGGATGGATTCGAATCTCTGTCTGCGTCAGCCAAAGACAGACTCTTCAGTGACCGAGTGCGGACCTGATTCGCGTCCTGCCGGCATCATTCGAGACCATCCACTGCACCATCGCCGCGAAAATCATCGCGCCGCCGGCAATTGACACCGGGCATCCCCAGCAATGCCCCCCGAGCAGCGTAGTCATCCAGCTGCCGTCTGCTGTTGCTGCACCACCACAGCGAAACGCCAGATAATCCGCCAGTGAGCGCGGCGCATGGGCGTGCTGCCAGATCCTGGCCAGACCCGAAATAAGCAGAATTCCGCCGGCAATTCCCAGAAAACGCATAGTCCTACCCCGTGTTCAAAACTCAGTATCGCTTAATCCTGATGCGACAGCAAAGCCCATCCGTATTAACCCCTATACCAGTCTATAGTATGCCTCGGCATTTAGGCGCCAGTATTAGCGACTCGTAGGGGGTCTTTTCGGTGAATACACTACAAACAGCAAGACGGCCGTCGGCCGCCATCAGCATAGGCAGCGTCGCTGCCTTCGCTGGTGTTTTCGCAATCCTTGCGTTGCTGATCGCATCGCATGCAGCGGATGTGCGCATGGAAGCCCATGCGTGGATCTTCTTCACGCTCACAGTCGCGGCACTAGCCGTGCTGGTACTCTGGGCAGGCAGCCTGAAGGGCCGTGATCCGTTCGACCAGACCGTCTATGACGACACGATCGTCAAGGTCGGTGTTGGCGTGTCGATGTTCTGGGGGATCGTCGGTTTCCTGGTCGGGCTCATTGTTGCCCTCCAGCTGGCATTTCCGAACATCTTCTACTTCGACCAGATCGGATGGCTGAATTTCGGACGTATCCGCCCGCTGCACACCTCAGCGGTGATTTTCGCGTTCGGGGGCAACGTGCTTATCTCGACCAGCTTCTACGTCGTCCAGCGCACCAACCGCGCCCGACTGGCCGGCGGCCTTTGGCCGTGGTTCGTCTTCCTGGGCTACAACATGTTCATCGTGCTGGCCGCAACCGGCTACCTGATGGGTGTGACGCAGTCGAAAGAATATGCTGAGCCCGAATGGTATATCGACCTGTGGCTGACGATTGTTTGGGTGGCCTACCTTCTGGTGTTCCTCGGCACGATCTGGAAGCGCAAGGAATCGCACATCTACGTTGCGAACTGGTTCTACCTGTCATTCATCGTGACGATCGCGATGCTTCACATCGTCAACAACCTCACCATCCCGGTCAGCCTGACCGGCTCGAAGAGCTATCAGCTGTTCGGCGGCGTGCAGGATGCCCTGACGCAATGGTGGTACGGCCACAACGCTGTGGGCTTCTTCCTGACCACAGGCTTCCTGGCCATCATGTACTACTTCATTCCGAAGCGCGTGAATCGTCCGGTCTACTCGTACCGCCTGTCGATCGTGCACTTCTGGTCCCTGATCTTCATCTACATCTGGGCCGGCCCGCACCACCTGCACTACACGGCCCTGCCGCAGTGGGCGCAAACCCTTGGCATGACCTTCTCGGTGATGCTCTGGATGCCCAGCTGGGGTGGTATGATCAACGGCGTGATGACCCTGTCGGGTGCCTGGGATCGCCTGCGCACTGACCCGGTTGTCCGGATGATGGTCGTCGCGCTCGCCTTCTACGGCATGTCGACCTTCGAAGGCCCGCTGATGAGCGTGAGAACGGTCAACTCGCTGTCGCACTACACGGAGTGGGGCATCGCCCACGTTCACTCCGGTTCGATGGGCTGGGTCGGCTTCATCTCCTTCGGTGCGCTGTACTGCTCGACCCAGTGGCTGTGGAAGCGCAAGTCGCTCTACTCCCTGGCGCTGGTGGAATGGCACTTCTGGCTCGCTACGCTCGGGATCCTCTTCTACATCGTCGCGATGTACTTCGCAGGTATCCTGGAAGGCCTGATGTGGCGCGCTTACAACGAGTACGGCTTCCTTGAGTACAGCTTCATCGAAACCGTCGAAGCCAAGCATGTAAGCTACGTTATCCGCGCAGTCGGCGGAGGCATGTTCCTCACCGGCGCGCTGATCATGGCCTACAACCTCATCCGTACCGCACTGGGTCACGGCGAAGCTGCTGAAGGGGAAGTTACCTCCTCCGCACCCGCCGCCCTTCAGCCTGCTGAATAAGGACTGAACCAATGGGTATTATGAACAAGCACGAAACGCTTGAGCGTCACTCGCTGGCTCTCACGATCGGCATCCTCCTCGTCGTCGCCGTGGGCGGCCTCGTGGAAATCGCCCCGCTCTTCTACCTCGAGAACACAATCGAAAAGGTGGAAGGCATGCGGCCCTATACGCCGCTCGAACTGGAAGGCCGGAACATCTACATTCGCGAGGGCTGCTATGTCTGCCACTCGCAGATGGTCCGCCCGCTCCGGGACGAGGTGGAACGCTATGGGCACTACTCGCTGGCTGCGGAAAGCATGTATGACCATCCGTTCCAGTGGGGCTCGAAGCGCACGGGGCCTGACCTCGCGCGCGTCGGCGGCAAGTATTCTGACTCCTGGCATGTGGATCACCTGAAGAAGCCACAGTCCATGGTGCCGGAATCCGTGATGCCGCCCTATGCGTTCCTCGCGGACAACAAGCTGCATTTCGATGATATCGAGGCTCACCTCAAAACGCTCCGTTTTGAAGGCGTGCCGTACACAGACGACATGATCGCAAATGCGAAGTCTGACCTCATGGCCCAGGCTGACCCGAATTCGGACTACGATGCTCAGGATGCCTTTGTCGCCCGCTACGTTGCAGCGGCCGGCCGGGACAATACCGTTCGCATCGCAGACTATGACGGTAACCCGGATGAGATCACAGAGCTCGATGCGCTGATTGCGTACCTGCAGATGACCGGAACACTCGTCGACTTTTCGACTTACGAAGCCGACGATCTGGATAACCGCCGGTAGGAGGAGAGTCAGATGTACGAAACACTCTCCAGATTTGCGCAGACATGGGGCTTCGGTTTCTTCATGTTGATGTTCGCAGTGGCCGTCGCCTACGCGCTTTGGCCCTCGAACAAATCCAAATTCCAAGCTGCGGCCCGCGTGCCGCTCGATGAGGGGGACCCCACCGATGAGTGAGTCCAAGAAGGAAGTTGACGTCCATTCGGGCGTGGAAACCACAGGCCACGTCTGGGATGGGATCAAGGAGCTCAACACTCCGCTGCCCCGCTGGTGGCTGTACATATTCTACATCACCATCGTCTGGGCGATTGGCTACATGATTGCCATGCCGGCCATCCCTGCCCTTCCCGGTCTGGGCACGCACAATACAACCGGCGTGCTTGGTATGTCGGACAGGCACACGGTCGAGCAGAAAGTTGCCGAGCTGCATGCAGAACGCGCCGCAGAATCGACTAAGCTGCTCGACGCCTCGCTGGAGGACATTGAGACCGACCTCAACCTTCAGCAGTTCGCCATGGCCATGGGCGAAAGCGCATTTGGCGACAACTGCGCAACCTGCCATGGCGCCGGCGGCCGTGGTGCCAAGGGCTATCCCACCCTTGCTGATGACGTCTGGCTCTGGGACGGCACCCTTGAGGGTATCGAGCAGACCATTCGCCATGGCATTCGTTCCGCCGACGATGCGGATACTCGCTTCTCGGCAATGCCTGCCTTCGGCCGCGACGGCCTGCTGACCTCAGATCAGATCGACGATCTCGTCCAGTATGTTCTGAGCATCAGTGGTCACGAAGCCGACGCTGCCGCTGCGGCCCGTGGAGGTGTCACCTTCCAGGCCCAGTGTTCGAGCTGCCACGGCGTCGACGGGCATGGAACCCGCGCTCTGGGCGCTCCGAACCTGACAGATGCCGACTGGCTGTATGTCACGGAAGACGAGTGGCGCAATGGCACCGCACCGGATGAGATCCGCGGCGTCATCACCAACGCACGCAACTCTCACATGCCGGCATGGAACGGGCGCCTCGACGACGCCACCATCAAGGCACTTGCCGTCTACGTCCACTCTCTGGGCGGCGGCGAGTAGGAGATTAACTGAGCTATGACGACCCTGATTGACCAGAAGAACGCCACGCCTAATCCCCCATCCCTTTATGAGGGGAGGAAGCAGATCTACCCGAAACTTGCCCATGGCAAGTTCCGGATGGTCAAGTGGATCGTCATGGCCGCCACTCTGGGAGTGTATTACCTTCTCCCCTGGATCCGTTGGCCCAGGGGAGAAGGAATCCCGGACCAGGCTGTGCTGGCTGATTTTGCCGGCGAGAAATTCTATTTCTTCTGGTTCGAGATCTGGCCGCAGGAACTCTATTACCTGGCAGGCCTCCTGATTCTAGGCGCTCTTGGGCTGTTTCTCGTAACGTCCCTGTTCGGTCGCGTGTGGTGTGGGTACACCTGCCCGCAAACTGTTTGGACCGACCTCTATATCTGGGTCGAACGCGCCTTCGAGGGCGACCGCGCCGCGCGCATGCGTCTCGACGCGGCGCCGTGGTCCTTCAACAAGCTATGGCGGAAGCTCGGAAAGCACCTTGTCTGGCTGATCATCGCCTTCTGGACCGGTGGCGCGTTCATTCTCTACTGGCACGACGCCCCGACGGTCGCCAAAGGCTGGTTCACGGGCGAAGCGCCACTCACAGCGTATTTCTTCGCGGGCGTGCTCACGATCACGACCTACTTCCTCGCCGGCTGGATGCGCGAGCAGGTCTGCACCTACATGTGCCCCTGGCCACGCATTCAGGGTGCGCTGACGGATGAAAACGCCCTGAACGTGACATACCGTTACGACCGCGGTGAACCGCGCGGCCCGCACCACAAGGGCGAAAGCTGGGAAGGGCGCGGCGACTGCATCGACTGCAAGCAGTGTGTGCAGGTCTGCCCGATGGGCATCGATATCCGCGATGGCTCGCAGCTCGCATGCATTCATTGCGCGCTGTGTATCGATGCGTGCGATGACATCATGAAGAAAATTGGCCGTCCGACGGGCCTGATCGCCTACGACACGGACTTTGCTGTCGCGGCCCGGGCGGCCGGCCAGAAGCCGAAATACCATATCTTCCGCCCGCGCACGATCCTGTACCTCATTCTGATGGGCGCGATCGCATCGATGGTGGGCTTCGGCTACTTCAACAAATCCACATTCGAAGTGAACGTGCTGAAAGACCGCTCGCCGCCCTTCGTACGGCTGTCGTCTGGCGACATTCGCAACGGCTACACGCTGAAACTGGTGAATAAAGCGTCGAAGTCGCGTCATGTGCTCGTTGCGATCGAGGGGCTCGATAATGCCAGTGTCCAGATCATCGGCGTCGAGACAGAAGCCGATGGCAAGATCGGGCTGGACGTCAGCGCCCATGGAGTCGATCGCTTCCGCATGCTGGTGACCCGACCGGGCGGAGATCCGGTAAAGCGCAGCGACTTCACCGTCACTGTGACGGACACGGCAACCGGCGAATCCGAACCGAGCCCGGCCGTCTTTGTCGAAGGAGCCCCGTGATGAACGCATCTGCTGCCAGGAAGCCGGGGTTCGTCCTGAAGGGCTGGCACGTCCTGCTCATGTTGGTCGGTTTTTTTGGCTTCATGTTCGTGGTGAACGGCATTTTCCTCTGGGCTGCTATCACCTCCTTTCCCGGGGAAGATGAGCAGAAATCCTACATGCAGGGCCTCCACTACAATGAAACGATTGAGGCCCGGAAAGTCCGCGAAGCGGAAGGCTGGACCGCCCAGGTGGGCCTTGCTGGCGCGGGCGCCGAACAATCCTTGGTGATCCGCCTTTTCGACAACAGCGGTGCGCCCCTTGCCGCTGAATCGGTTTCAGCGCAGATTCGCCGAACTGCGACCGAAATGCGCGACGAAGACCTCGTTCTCGAGCGGATCGGTGCCGGCGAGTATGCGGCATCGGTCGGACATCTGGAACGTGGCCTTTGGGAGGCGCGTATTGAGGCGCAAATTCCGCTCAGCGAAGGCAATTCCGCCTTCATTGTGAAGAAGAACCTGATTGTCGAATGACATCGACTGACCTTCTGGCACGTAGTCCCGACTGGTCTCTTCGGGCAGAGCCCGGCGAACCATCGAAATATGATGACCTCTCTGCGTTCGTTGAACGCGATGGCAAGAACCAGCGTCTGGAACTGAACATTTCCGGCGCCAAATGTGCCGCCTGCCTGGCGAAGATCGAGAAGTCTGTGAGCTCGCTCGAGGGGGTCTCGGAAGCGCGCCTGAACCTGTCGACCGGGCGGCTTGCTGTTGCCTGGTCGGGCGCGCTGCCCGCTCCCACGATTGCGGAAACCGTCGAGGGCCTCGGCTATGGCGTAAGCGCGGTGTCGGACACAAGCGCCGAGGAACTGCGCCGCAAGGAAGAACGGGAACTGCTCATTGCCATGGGCGTTGCCGCTTTCGCCGCTGCCAACATCATGCTGCTGTCCGTATCCGTCTGGGCGGACGTCGGAGAGATGGGCGGCCGCACGCGGCAGATCCTCCACGCGATTTCCGGTGTCATCGCGTTTCCTGCAATCGCCTTCTCCGGACGGCCATTTTTCCGCTCGGCCTGGAACGTGCTGAAGCGCGGGCGCGCCAACATGGACGTCCCGATTTCGCTCGCCGTCAGCCTGGCATTCGTTGTCAGTGTTGCCGAGACCATCCGGGGCGGAGAGCACGCCTATTTCGATGCCTCCGTGATGCTTCTGTTCTTCCTGCTGATCGGCAGGTTCCTGGAAGCACGCGTGCGGCGGCGCGCGTGCGCCGCAGCGAATGACCTCGCAGCCATGTCGAACCGCGCCGTAACGCGTCTCGACAAAGCGGGTGTCGCAACGAAAGTCAGCGCGGGTGCAATCTCCGAAGGCGACACAATCCTGCTCGCTCAGGGCGAGCGTGCTGTCGTTGACATGGAACTCTGCGACGATCTTTGCGAACTCGATGAGAGCCTCGTCACGGGCGAAAGCACGCCTGAAGTCGTCTACAAGGGCGCCCGGATTTTTGCCGGCGCCGTGAACCTTTCCCACCCGGTCAGGGCGAAGGCCCTGTCCCGCGCGTCTAATTCCCTGCTCGCCGATATTTCGCGCATGCTCGATGCCGGAGAGCAACGCCGGTCGTCGTACCGGAAGATCGCCGACAAGGCCGTCGCTCTCTACGTGCCGTTCGTCCACTCGGCGGCCCTGCTGACCTTCATTGGCTGGATGATCGCTGGCGCCGGCGTTCGCGAATCCGTCCTGGTTGCGGTTTCGACGCTGATCATCACCTGCCCCTGCGCACTCGCCCTCGCCGCGCCGGTCGCCCATGTCGTTGCTGCCGGCAAGCTGTTTCGCAATGGCATCTTCCTGAAATCGGGTGACGCGCTCGAGCGTCTTGCCTCCGTTGACCTTATCGTGCTCGACAAAACGGGCACGCTGTCGCTCGGCGAGCCGTCGATCAGCACGGACATCGACAGCAAGGTCCTGCAGGACGCCGCGCGCCTTGCCCGCGCAAGCCGTCACCCATTGTCGCGAGCGATTGCATCAGCGGCAGGACCGGGCCCGATCGCCGACGATGTGACGGAAGTTGCAGGACAAGGCCTTGAGGCAACGGTGGCCGGCGAGACATGGCGCCTCGGTTCGGCAGTCTGGACCGGCATCGAGCAGACCGACGCCCCGACCCACGGCCTGTACTTCAGGAAAGGCAAAAGCGATCCGCAGTTCCTTCCCCTGGCCGACCGGGTCATTCCGGGCACGGAGGCCGGCGTCGAGGCCCTGAAGAAAGGCGGCTACGCGCTTGAGATTCTGTCCGGCGACACCGAAGCGCGCGTGAAGGAAATCGCAGGACAGCTCGGCATCATGCAGTATGAATCCGGCGTGTCACCGACCGCGAAAGCCAGCCGGCTCGAAGCCTTGCGTGCCGAGGGGCACAAGGTGCTGATGGTTGGTGATGGCCTGAATGATGCGGGCGCGCTCGCCCTAGCCCACGCAGCTGTTGCGCCGGGCACAGCGGTCGATGTGAGCCAGTCTGCCAGCGACGCCGTGTATTCGGGCGGGATCACATCCCTCCCGCTCCTCCTCAAGGTCGCGCGACGTACGAAGCGGGTGATGATCCAGAACTTCTCCTTCGCCGCGGCCTACAATCTGATTGCCATTCCGATCGCCATCAGCGGACATGCCACGCCGCTCGTTGCCGCCATTGCCATGTCGCTGTCTTCCATGGCTGTATCGCTCAACGCCATCCGGCTCGCCGGAATCAACAAGGGAGCGTGAGATGACAGGATTGTTGTTCCTGATCCCGATTGCCCTGTTCATGGGCCTTCTTGGCCTCGGAGCGTTTCTCTGGGCTGTGAAAAGCGGTCAGTTCGACGACCCGGTCGGAGCCGCCAACCGTATCCTGATCGACGACGACAAGCCGCTCTAGAAGCGGAAGCCTGGCAGCCAGTCGGCAAAGATCGCTGTTTTCGCCACAAGGTCGTTGTGCGCCTGCTCGGAGGTACGGCGAAGGAACCGGATGCGGTCTCCAGGCGCAACCTGGCCGAGGAGGTGTCGGTCGGCGCGAATGACTTGCAGGACGTGAGGGTATCCGCCCGTCGTCTGCGCGTCAGGCATAAGCACAAACGCGTTGCCCGACGGCGTCAGCTGGATGGCGCCCGGAAAGACAGCCGCGCTGGGTTTCAACGCGCCATCAGCGAGATGCGGCCACGGCCCCCTGATCTCGATCCCGGTGCGATCGAGCCTCCGCGTGGCTTCGAACACGTCGGACCAGACCGCATCATCGAGTGCCGCATAGTCCGGGCCGGGCACGCAGCGAAGGACATGGCTTGCAGTCATGAACGGCCGCAGGTTGGCGGGCGTCTCCAGCGAGGCAGCTGGCTCCATCGCGGCATCGAATTCGAGTTCGTCGCCAGGCCTCAGAGCGCGGCCCTCAAGCCCGCCGAAACCTGCCGGAAGGCAGGTCGATGAGCTGCCGAGAAATTCGTCCGCCACAAACCCGCCGGGAACGGCAAGATAGGTCCGGAAGCCGGTGTCCGGATGTCCGATGCTCAGAATATCTCCTTGCCTGGCGAAGTGGGTCCGATGGGCGACGATGGTCTTGCCCGACAAGGACAGCTTCCCTGACGCTCCCGCGATTGCGAATGCCGAGGCCTGTCGGAATTCGAACTCCGCCCCGCCTTGCGTAATCTCAATGGCCGTGTCTGCGCTAGCATTTCCCGCCAACCGATTGGCGAGAGCCATTGAAAGCGGATCGGCAGGTCCCGATGCGGGGATGCCGAGATGCCGGCTGCCCACTCTGGCAAATCCCTGCAGCGTTGCCTGCGGACCCGGCCGGACAACGTGGAGCGTCACGACGATGATCCCAGAACGCGCAATCGCACTTTCATGCCTGCCTTCAGCAGGAACGGGGACGCAGCCACCTTGTCGAACAAGGGTTCCTGAATGCGCCCGATAATCGGCCACCCTCCGGGTCCTGCGAGCGCATAGAGTCCCAACTGTCCGGTCAGAACACCGACCGAACCGGCCGCCACGCGTTGCCGGGGCAGTGCCAGGCGCTCTGCGCGAAGCACCGGATCGAGCCCGCTCAGGTAGGCGAAGCCTGGCATGAAGCCCATCATGTCGACGGCCAGTGGGCTTGCGCATACCCTGCGAAGGAAGGCCTCCGGCGAAAGGCCGTTTTCGTCAGCAACCCGCGCGAGGTCAGGACCGCTTTCAGGATCGACGCGCAACGCGAGTTCGATCTCCTCACTCGCCGATTGTGTTCCGGGAGGCGCGTGCTCTAAGGCGCCAGCGAGTACGGCGTGCGCCTGCGCGGGCGATACAGCAAGCGGATCGAAACCGACGGTCAGGTTCCGGCGCCCCGGAACGACATCTGTCCACCTTCCGCTGTGCCTCAAATGCTCCGCAAGGACGTTCCGGTGGCGAGGATCATCGACTTCGATCGAAAGGGCATCGTCGCCGACCATCCGGATGTCGGGCACCGTCATGCGTGGACCTGGATCCCACGCGCGCCCAACGCTGCTCGCAGCGTCGCAGCTGCTTCGGCTGCACCGGGCGTGTCCCCATGAAGACAGATTGTTTCGACCTTCACGTCGATTATCTCTCCTACCCTGCTCATGACCTGGCCGTCCGAGACTAGGTGCATGACCTGTTCGAGCTGGCGAGCCGTATCGTGAATGACGGCCCCTTCCACGCTGCGCGGCGTCAGCGATCCGTCGGCTTCATAGGTCCGGTCGGCAAAGCCCTCAGCAACAAAGTGGAGGCCGGCATCCTGCGCCCTTTCCTGCAATGCCGAGGATGGTGGACCCAGCAGGCTCAGCACGCCCGTTCGCTGGCACAGGGAGACAACAAGCTCCGCCAATTCCGGGTCACGCGCAGCGTCATTGTAGAGCGACCCATGCGGCTTGATGTGGCGCACGACGGCCCCCTGCGCGTCAGCGATCCTCAGGAGGTCTTGCACCTGCTGCAGGAGCGACATTATGAGCTCGGCCGGCGTCACATTGTTGCGCGCGCGCCCGAATGTTTCGCGGTCAGGGTAAGATGGATGAGCGCCGATGACGACGCTGCGCTGCTGGGCGGCCTCGACCGTTGCAGACATCGACGCTTCATCGCCCGCATGGCCGCCACAGGCGATGCTGCAACGCGAAACGACATCCAGGATTGCACGGTCGAGCGCCCTGCCTTCCTCTCCCGGCAGCTCACCAACGTCTGCATTGAGGCAGATCGACTGACGCATCACCACATTCCCAGTGCACGAAGGACCAGGCGCGCGCCCAGCAGGATCGCTACCGCCACGACGCTCACGCCGAGCGCGTTCTGCACTGGCCCGTTCGTTTCACCATCCAGAATGGCCTTCCGGTTCATGGTAATCAACAGGAAGACGGCAACGACGGGAAGCAGCAGTCCGTTCGCAACCTGCGCAATGAGAATGATCGTCACCGGCCGGATGCCGGACAGCGCCACGACGCTGCCGATCGCCAGGATCACCATCGCAACGCCCTTGAACGCGGCCCCCCCGTGTTGTCGCCCGGTGACCTCGCAGACTGCATAGGCCGTCGCCATCGGCGCCGTGATGGCGGACGACAGTCCTGCTGCGCAGAGTCCCGTGCCGACCAGCAGCCGCGCCGCCGGCCCGTACGTCGGCTCGAGACTGGACGCCATATCGGCGGCACTGGTGATCGCGATGCCGGAACCGAACAGCGTCGCCGCCGTGGTGCAGAGGATCAGGATGGAGATCAGCCCGCCAAGGCCGACCGACAGCCTTGTATCAAGGAACGCCTCGCGCAGCTCTGCCTTGCCAGCCGCCGGCCAGCGCTGGCGTACAGTCGCCGCATGAAGGAACAGGTTATAGGGCACAATGGTCGTACCGATCAGACCTATCGCCGTCAGGAGGCTTCCCTCCGGCAGACGCGGCCTGAGCCCGGACAGGAGGGCTCCCCAATCCGGCCTGACAAGCAGGAGGCTGGCCGCGAATGCCAGGCTCATCAGCAACACCAGCGCGATCAGGATTCGCTCCAGCACTTTGTATCGACCGAAATACAGCATCACCGCTGCAAGCACTGCGATCACCCCGACCATCATGCGTTGGGCGCCTTCGCCCGTGCCGGCAATGGCGCGAAGCCCCAACGCGCCGCCGGACAGATTGCCGGCTTCGTAGGCAGCGTTGCCCAACGCCAGCGCCGTCATGACAAGCGCAACCGAAGCCCATTTCATCACGGGCGACACACCATCCGAGACCAGTGCCTCACCCAGCCCCTTCCGGCCCACAAGGCCCAGCCTGACGGTCATTTCCTGCAGGATGATGGTCGCGAATGTTGCGAATACGAGCGCCCATACCAGGGCGTAGCCATATTTTGCGCCTGCCAGGGTGCAGGCTGTGACGGTGCCCGGCCCGATGAAGGCGGCCGCGACAAGCGCGCCGGGACCAAAAGGCAGCTTCATTCGCTGCGAATCCCGCGCCTGGTTTCAAGGTACGTCGCGAAGCTGGCCAGCCAGTGACTGCCGGCATAGTGCGCATCGCTCACGGCCGCGACGCCGGTTTCCTTGTGTCGCGCAGCAGCGGCCAGCAGTGCGGCCCTGCGGCGATCGTCCGATGGCAGGACCGATGCGATGCCTTCAAGCGCCCACGCCCGCGAGAGGTTAAGCCCATCAAGGTGAACCAGCTTGCCATCCGATGCGTCCCGCACGATTCCGGGTTCCAGCCAGTTTGCGCTGCCGTCGAGCGGGATCTGCGGGAGGAAAGTCGTCAGCCAGGCCGCAAATTCGTCCTGCTCCATGACGCGGCGCATCAGGTCCGCTTCCATGAGGCAGGGTGACAGGAAGTCCTCTCCCGATGGCTCGTAGGACAGCGGGCAGTTTACGTCATGCTCGTGGAACTCGCGCGCCTTCTGTGCGATCAGGCTGTGGAACTCCGGCCGGTTCGCCGTGTCGGCCCAATCGAGCATCAGGCCGAATGCAAAGGCCGTCTGGTTGTGGGTTCCGATGCGGATCGGATACGCCAGCTTGCCGAGCCAGGCCGATGTATTGGCCTCGATCAGGTCTTCCAGCGGCGAGAGCGTCTTTACCCATTCTGCCGCTTCGGGGAATTTCGCTTCGCGGAGCTCCGTCATCAGCTGCAGGAACCAGGCCTGGCCATACGGGCGCTCAAAGCTCGCCCTGTCGTCTCCCTGAAAATAGGCAAGTTCGCCAGCGATGTTTTCCGGCGTGAAACTCTGCGACAGCGCGGCAATAATCGCATCGTGATACGGCGTCTCGGGATCGGTGTTCAGGATGCGCACCAGCAGCCAGTGGCCGTGCACCGAGGAATGCCAGTCAAAGCAGCCGTGGAATGCCGGGTAGAGATCGCGCGGCGGCGCGACATCCGCATCGGAGTTCAGCACATGGCTGATCTTGTTCGGGTATTCCTTATGCACGCAGGCGAGCGCAAGGCGCGCAAACCGGTCCGTAACTACCCCTTCCCGGGGCTCCGGCAGGCTGGCGAGCGGGTCGGGCGCGGTCTGGGGGCTCTCGATCATCGGCGGTGGAGCTTGCGAAGGGGAACACGACGCCACGAGTATTGCGGCCAATGCCGCTGCGACCGTCGAAACCTTCATGTGCAACTCCCTGCCTGACCCTGAAATCATTGGGTATCAGGCGCCGGCGCATGAAGGCAAGCGCGCCGCTGCGGCGTCAGACGTGCAGCACCCGCCCTTCCGCGTCGAGGACCGCCTCGTGCATCATTTCCGACAGCGTCGGGTGCGGGAAGATGGTGTGGGCGAGGTCCTGCTCGGTCAGCTCGCCCTGCCGGGCGATGACATAGCCCTGGATCAGTTCGGTCACTTCGGCACCGATCATGTGCGCGCCCAAGAGTTCGCCGGTCTTCTTGTCGAAGATCGTCTTCACCATGCCGTCCGGCGCGCCGAGGGCGATGGCCTTGCCGTTGCCGATGAAGGGGAAGCGGCCGACCTTCACGTCATAGCCCTTTTCCTTCGCTGCCTTCTCGGTGAGGCCGACGCTTGCGACCTGCGGATGCGAATAGGTGCAGCCTGGGATGTTCGAATTGTCGAAGGGTTCTGCATGGTTCTTGCCCATGATGCCCTCGACGCAGACAACGCCTTCATGGCTTGCCTTGTGCGCCAGCCAGGGCGGGCCGGTGAGGTCACCGATGGCATAGAGGCCGGGCACGCCGGTGCGGCCGAAGCCGTCGACGGTGACGTGTGTCTTCTCCACCTTCACGCCGAGCGCTTCGAGGCCGAGATTCTCGACATTCCCGACGATGCCGACGGCGAGGATCGCGCGGTCGAATTCCTGCGTCTCTTTCTTGCCGGACTTGTCGGTGATCTCGGCGGTGACCGTGGATTTGCCGGCCTTGAGGTTTGCGACCTGTGCGCCGCTGACGATCTTGAGGCCCTGTTTCTTGAATTCTTTTTCCGCGAACTTCGAGATTTCCTCGTCCTCGACGGGGAGGATACGGTCCATGACTTCGACGACCGTCACGTCTGCGCCAAGCTCGTTGTAGAAGCTCGCGAATTCGATCCCGATGGCGCCGGAGCCGATGACGAGAAGACGTTTCGGCATGACGTCGGGCGTCATGGCTTCGCGATAGGTCCAAACGAGCTTGCCGTCAGCGACGAGGCCCGCCTGTGGGATATCCCGCGCGCGCGCGCCGGTGGCGAGGATGACGTGCTTGGCCTGATGGGCGCTGTCCTTGCCGTCCTTGCCCTTGACGATGACTTTCGGTGCGGGCGCGCCCTTTTCGAGGCGCGCGGTGCCTTCGATCACGTCGATCTTGTTCTTTTTCATCAGGAATTTGACGCCGTTCGACAGCTGGCTGGCGACGCCGCGCGAGCGCTTCACCACTGCGTCGAGGTCGAAATCCGCCTTGTCGATCTTCAGGCCGAAGTCTTTCGCGTGCTTCGCGACGTAGAGAACTTCGGCGGAGCGGAGCAGCGCCTTGGTGGGGATACAGCCCCAGTTGAGACAGATGCCGCCGAGGGCATCGCGCTCGACGATGGCCGTCTTCATGCCCAGCTGGGTCGCCCGGATCGCGGTGACGTAGCCGCCGGGGCCGGAGCCGATGACGATGAGGTCGTATTGGGTGCTCATGGACTTCCTTCCGGCCTAGAGAAGCATCGCTTCGGGCGTTTCGACGTAGCGTTTGAAGGCTTGAAGCCATTTCGCGCCTTCTGCACCGCCTATTACACGATGGTCGCAGGTGAGCGTGACGCTCATGACCGTGGCGGCGACGATGTTGTTCTTGGCGTCGACCACGGCACGCTTCTCGCCGGCTCCGACGGAGAGGATCATGCCTTCGGGCGGGTTGATGATCGAGGCGAAGTTGCGGATGCCGAACATGCCGAGGTTCGAGATGCTGAAGGTGCCGCCGGAATATTCCTGCGGCTTCAGTTTCCGGTCCCGGGCGCGGCTCGCCAGATCTTTCATTTCCTTCGAGATTTCAGCGAGGCCCTTGGTCTCTGCCTCGAAGATGACGGGCGTGATGAGCCCGCCGTCGATGGCCACGGCGACCGAAACATTGGCGTGCTTGTGGTAGGCGATGCCCTTGTCCGTGTAGCTGGCATTGCAGTCGGGTTCGTCCATCAGGGCGAGGGCGGCGGCCTTGATCAGCATGTCGTTGACAGACACCTTCACGCCGCCAGATGCTGCTGCATTTATTGCAGTTCGTGACGCAAGCAGGCGATCGAGTTCGAGGTCGATGGTGAGCGGAAAGTGCGGCACCTGCATGAAGCTGGTGGTAAGACGCTTGGCGACCGTCTTGCGCATGCCGTCGAGCGGCTTCAGCTCGTAGCTGTCGGGCGCGTAGACGCGATCGTCCAGGATTTGCGGCAGGATGAGACCGTCGGGCTGGGCCGGCGCTGCAGCGGCTGCTGCAGGTGCGGCCCCTGGCTTCGCGGCTTCGATATCGCGCTTGATTATGCGCCCGCGGGGGCCGGTGCCTGCGATTGCTGCGAGGTCGATACCCTTCATCGAGGCGATGCGGCGGGCGAGCGGGCTTGCCTTGATGCGTCCACCGGCAGCGTTCGCGGACGGCAATGGCGTGTCAGCACGCGTGACCGTGGTGACGGTTTGCGTGATCGCAGGTGACTGGACTGTCGGCGACGGTGATCCTGCGGCTGGTTTCGGTGGCGCATCGGCCGGCTTCGGCGCGGCACCCGATGGCGGCGCCTTGACCGAAGATGCGTCCTCGCCCTCCTCCGCCAGGACGGCGATCACGGCGTTGACCTTCACACCCTCCGTGCCGGCCGGCACGAGGAGTTTCGCAACCGTACCTTCATCGACGGCCTCGACTTCCATTGTGGCCTTGTCGGTTTCGATCTCGGCGATGATGTCGCCGGAGGAGATCGTGTCCCCTTCCTTGACCAGCCATTTGGACAGCGTGCCTTCTTCCATCGTGGGAGAGAGCGCCGGCATGGTGATGTTAATGGACATTACGCCTGCTCCATAATGACTGGCGCGGAAACTGCGATCACGTGAACAGAGGCATCTTCCGTAAACAGCGCCCAATGACTTATGTCTTTTTCCCAAGTTTCAAAGACGCCCTCGTACTGAGACCATTGTCTGATCCATGGGGAATTCTCGATCTTCCACGCGAGCTGCCGAGTAGGGAATATCCCCAACTTCAATTCGCCCAGGCAATTGGATTCCGGCCCGAGTATCTGAAAGCCCATCGCGAAATCCCAGGATACCTGAACCTGCTTCCGGTCACTTTCAACGGTACCAGTTGCGATGCAATTCACCGCGCCAAGCACCCAGTTCGCGTGAATGAGTTCGCGCGCATCCATAACGAGCAGAGGATTCTCAATTGCGCTAGGTCGCGCATCCGTCCAATCAAACATAACACACCCTCAGTGCCGCTTCGACGATGTGGTCGGCGTTCGGCAGGCTCAGGGCTTCGAGGTTGGCGGCGTAGGGCAGCGGCACGTCTTTCTGGTGCACGCGGGCCGGCGGCGCATCGAGATAGTCGAAAGCCTCGGCAGTGACCGTGGCTGCGATCTCCGCGCCGACGCCCATGAAGCGCCAGCCTTCCTCGCAGCAGACGATGCGGTTCGTCTTCTTCACGCTTTCGACCACGGTATCCGTGTCAAGCGGGCGGATGGTGCGGAGGTCGATCACCTCTGCGCTGATCCCCTGCCCGGCCAGCGTCTCGGCAGCTTGCAGGGCAAAGCCGACCATGCGGGAGTGCGCGACGAGCGTGACGTCCGTGCCCTGACGTTTGACCGCAGCCTTGCCGATGGGAAGGACATGATCCTCGATGTCCGGCACCGGGAAGGTGGTTCCGTAGAGAAGCTCGTGCTCAAGGAAGATGACCGGGTTCGGGTCGCGGATGGCGGCCTTCAGCAGGCCCTTGGCGTCGGCGGCGTCATAAGGCGCGATGACTTTCAGGCCCGGTATGTGGCCATACCAGGAGCTGTAGTCCTGGCTGTGCTGGGCCGCTACGCGCGAGGCCGCGCCGTTCGGACCGCGGAACACGATGGGGCAGCCCATCTGGCCGCCCGACATGTAGAGCGTCTTTGCGGCAGAGTTCACGATCTGGTCGATGGCCTGCATGGCGAAGTTGAAGGTCATGAATTCGACAATGGGCCGCAGGCCGGCAAAGGCCGCACCGACGCCGAGACCGGCGAAGCCATGCTCCGTGATCGGCGTATCGACCACGCGGCGGTCGCCGAACTCCTGCAGCAGCTCGCGGGAAACCTTGTAGGCGCCCTGGTATTGCGCAACTTCCTCGCCCATCAGGAAGACGCGGTCGTCGCGGCGCATTTCCTCGGCCATGGCATCGCGCAGGGCGTCGCGGACCGTTGTTTCCGTGTAGGTCGTGCCCTCCGGAATGGAGGGGTCGGAGAGCACTTCCGCGCGCGGCGCGTCCGGCGCAGCGTGTGTGGCGACCGATGCCTCTTCGGCCAAGGCAGCCGGTGCAGGCGCTTGGTCGCCATTGGCCTTCTTCGCCGTCACGCTGCCGGCATCCTCGCCGTCTTCGGCAAGCACGGCGATGACTTCATTGACCTTCACGCCCTCCGTGCCTGCGGGCACGAGAATGCGGGCGAGAATGCCTTCGTCCACCGCCTCAACTTCCATCGTCGCCTTGTCGGTTTCGATCTCGGCAATGATGTCGCCGGAGGAGACCTTGTCGCCCTCCTGCTTCAGCCATTTGGCAAGGGTGCCCTCCTCCATGGTGGGAGAAAGGGCGGGCATGAGGATATCAACTGACATCAAGCGGCTCCGGAAAAAGGAAGGACCTGGAGGAAAATCATGACAAGGCCCACGACACCGACGCCCCAGACGAGGGAGCGGAGCACGGGGACGCCGAACCAGTAAAGCGGGGCATAGACGAGGCGGGCGAAGAAGAAGGTCATCGCGCCGTAGGCCGTCATCTCGTTGGACTTGCCGGTGACCGCGGCGATCAGCACGAGCGGCACGAACATGACCATCGACTCAATCATGTTGGCCGTGGCGCGCTTGGCACGGGCGAGCATGGGCGGAAGCCCGGAGATGTTATCACGCGGACCCATCATGTCTTTCAGGCTGAAGCTTCGCGAGCCGATGACAGACTCAGCCAGCAAATGCACGAAGAACAGCGCGACCGAGGCTGACAACCATGTCAGGTCTTCCGTCATCGGATCAATCCTCCCAGCAGCCCGTCAGCGGGCGAAATACGAATGCATCCGGAACCGGCCAGTTCCGGATGTTCAGGCGACTTCGGCGTCTTTCAGCACGTCTGTCCAGAGTTCCGACGGCTCGGGCTCCGGACTTTCCAGCGAGAAGTCGGCGGCGTGCTTGACGATGGCCTTGATCTCGTTGTCGATCTTCTTCAGCTCGTCCTCGGTGGCATGGCCCTGCTCGAGAATCTGGCCCTTCAGGCCGTCGATCGGGTCGTGGTGCGAACGGACATCGTCGACCTCTTCGCGCTTGCGGTATTTCGCCGGATCCGACATCGAATGCCCGCGATAGCGGTAGGTCTTCATTTCGAGGATATACGGGCCCTTGCCGGAGCGGGCGTATTTCACGGCGCGTTCGCCGGCCTCGCGCACGGCCAGCACGTCCATGCCGTCAACTTCCTCGCCTTCGATCTCGAACGAGATGCCGCGCTTGTAGAGTTCGGTTTCAGAGGCATGGCGCTCAACGCTCGTGCCCATGGCGTACATGTTGTTTTCGATCACGTAGATGACCGGCAGGTCCCACAGGGACGCCATGTTGAAGGACTCGTACACCTGGCCCTGGTTCGAGGCGCCATCACCGAAATACGCCACCGAGACATTGTCCGTGCCACGGTATTTGTTGGCGAAGCCGAGGCCCGTGCCGATCGGCACCTGCGCCCCGACGATACCATGGCCGCCGAAGAAGTTCTTTTCCTTCGAGAACATGTGCATGGAGCCGCCCTTGCCTTTCGACAGGCCGCCGATGCGCCCGGTGAGTTCGGCCATGACGCCGCCGGGGTCCATGCCGCAGGCGAGCATGTGGCCGTGGTCGCGATAGCCGGTGATGATCTGGTCGCCTTCCTTGAGGCAGGCCTGCATGCCAGTGACAACGGCTTCCTGGCCGATATAGAGGTGGCAGAAGCCCGCAATCTTGCCCATGCCGTAGAGCTGGCCCGCTTTTTCCTCGAAGCGGCGAATGAGCAGCATCTCGCGGTAGAAGCGCAGCATGTCGGCCTGGGTGGCCTTGGCGGGTGCCTTTTTTGAACTCTTTGTTTTTGTTGCCATTAGACGCTCCTGCCTTTCGGCGTTTATGTCGGCGCATTTCCGCAAGGGCAAGCCCGCGGAGCTATGTCATTTTGCAGAGGAGGTGTCCGACGTAAGCAGAACGACTTCGTCGGGATAGACAAAAGCGAGCTTTTCGCGGGCCAACGCCTCGACAAAATCCGGGTCAACGGAGCCCGGTGTCAGGCGGTGGATATCTGTGCGCAGCCGGTCGATTTCGCCGTTCAGCTGGGCCAGCTGTTCCTTGCGATCCTGCAGTTTTGTCTGCGCATCTGTCCAACGCCCGAGGCCCTGCTCCCCCGCAAAGGCGTGGTAGGCGAAATACAGGACCACCAGGCAGAGGCCGAGCGCTTCGAGTCGGGACGTCATGCGCTTTGGGTACTGCAGCTATGGTTAAGAGACGGTGACGATGGGCAGCCGGGCCGCCCATTCGCCCTACTCCGCGTTGATGCGCGAGCGGCCGGCATAGATGCCGACGGGGCCCAGCTCTTCCTCGATGCGGATCAGCTGGTTGTACTTCGCGATTCGGTCGGAACGCGAGAGCGAGCCGGTCTTGATCTGCCCGCAATTGGTGGCGACAGCGAGGTCGGCGATGGTTGCGTCCTCGGTCTCACCGGAGCGGTGCGACATGACGGCGGTGTAGCCGTGGAGGTGGGCGAGCTCGACCGCGTCCAGCGTCTCCGACAGGGTGCCGATCTGGTTGACCTTCACCAGGATGGAGTTCGCGGCGCCTTTCTGGAGGCCGATGGACAGGCGGTCGGGATTGGTGACGAACAGGTCGTCGCCGACGAGCTGCACCCGGTCGCCAAGCGACTCGGTGAGCGCAACCCAACCGTCCCAGTCATCCTCGGCCATGCCGTCCTCAATGGAGAGGATCGGGTAGCGGCCGCACAGGTCTGCGAGGTATTTTGCGAATTCGGCGGAGCTGAGCGACTTGCCCTCGCCGGCCAGTTCATACTTGCCGTTCTTGTAGAACTCGGTCGAAGCGGCATCGAGGGCGAGCGCGATATCCTCGCCCGGCGCGTAACCGGCCTTTTCGATGGATTTCATGATGTAGCCGATGGCTTCATCCGTGGAACCGATGTTCGGGGCGAATCCGCCTTCGTCGCCGACATTGGTGTTGTGACCGGCATCGTGCAGCGTCTTCTTCAGCGCGTGGAAGACTTCGGCACCCATACGCACGGCATCGGCGATGCTCTCGGCGCTGACCGGCATGATCATGAATTCCTGGATGTCGATAGGGTTGTCGGCGTGGGCCCCGCCATTGATGATGTTCATCATCGGCGTCGGCAGGACGCGGGCGTTGGGGCCGCCGACATAGCGGTAGAGCGGCATGGCCGAACAGTCAGCGGCGGCCTTGGCGACCGCGAGCGAGACGCCGAGGATCGCGTTGGCACCAAGGCGCGACTTGTTCTCGGTGCCGTCGAGATCGATCATCAGCATGTCGAGCATGCGCTGGTCGGTGGCATCGAGCCCGGTCAGTTCGTTGCAAATCTCGCCATTCACGGCATCGACGGCCTTTAGCACGCCCTTGCCATTGTAGCGGCTCTTGTCGCCATCGCGCTGTTCATGGGCTTCATAGGCGCCGGTGGAGGCACCGGAAGGCACAGCAGCGCGGCCGGTGGAGCCGTCATCGAGGGTCACATCGACTTCGACCGTCGGGTTTCCCCGGCTGTCGAGGATTTCGCGGGCGTGAATATCAATGATCTCGCTCATGGATGGGGCTTTCCGTGCTTCTCTGGGGCCAAAATGCAAGGCGCCCCCTGCCCGCTGGCAGGAGGCGCCTGAAGCCTTAGTCGGCTGCGCTGAAAAGCGCAACAGCCGGGAAATGCTAGATATCGTCGCGCGGTTCGAGCACCTGACGGCCGCGATAAACGCCGGTTTTCAGGTCGATATGGTGCGGACGGCGCAGCTCGCCCGAATCTGCATCTTCGATGTAGGTGTTCATCGGCAGACGGTCGTGCGCGCGGCGCATGCGCGTGCGGGACTTCGATTTCTTACTCTTGGGGACTGCCATGACGGTTATCCGGAGCTGTTGCGCCTGCTGGCGCATGTGAATTGGAAACGCGCCTCTTACAGACCGGAATCGGACTTTGCAAGGCTTCTGCGGCACCCGGACCCGGTTTTCTTCAGCCGGGCCTTCACTGGGCCGGAACGGCTTCGCGGGCCTCCTCCGCCTGCCGCAACACGCGCATCAGGTTACCGCCCCAGATCTTCCTCAGATCGTCCTCGGTGTAGCCTTCAGCGAGCAGGCGTTCGGTTACCTTGGGAAGGAAGGACACGTCCTCCATCCCCTCTACGCCGCCGCCGCCGTCCCAGTCGGCCCCCATGCCGACATGATCGGGCCCTACGATCTCCAGCGCATGGTTCATGTGCTCCATGAATTTCTCGAAGGTGGAGCGCGGTGGCGGGTATTTCGCGTCGAGCTCGGCCGACTTCTCCCGGTAGCGTGCCAGGGTCTCCGCATCGGTCCGGAACGGCTCGACGCCGGGGAATTCCGCCTGCAGCGCTTCCAGCGCGGCGGCCCGCTCGGGCGAGTCCTCGAGCTGTTCGAGATAGCCGCCATAGGCGTTGATCTGGATGACCCCGCCCTGCTCGGCGATCTTCCTCAACAAATCGTCGCTGATATTGCGGGGATGGTCGAATATTGCCTTGAGGCCCGTATGGGTCAGGATGACAGGCGTTGTGGACGTCCTGATCATGTCCTCGACGGCAGCATCGGAAGAGTGCGAGCCGTCGACGACCATGCCAAGCCGGTTGGCTTCCTTGATGAGTTCAAAGCCGAGTGGGGTCAGGCCGCCGGACTTGGTGCTGGTCAGGTCGGTCGAGCTATCGCCGAACTGGTTGTCGCGGAAATGGATCGCGCCGACCATGCGGACGCCGCGGTCGTAGAAGGTCTTGAGGTTCGAAATATCGAGTCCCAGCGGATAGCTGTTCTCGATCGACTGCAGCATCACCCGCTTGCCTTCGGCGGCAATCCGCTCCGCATCGTCGGCGGAATAGGCAAGTTCGAACTCATCCGGGTGGGCCGCGGCAACGGCCTGGATCTCGTCAGAGCGCGTCAGGGCCGCTTTCAGGGCGGCGTCATAGGCCTGCGGCGTCAGCGGTCCCTGCGGGGTGAAAATTACCCAGTAGCCGCCGTCGAGCCCGCCGCGCTTCATCTTCGGCAGGTCGACCTGGACCTCTCCGAGGATCGTCGGGTTGTCCTGCATGATATCGAAGCCTGGACGCGAGAAATTCGCTGGTGTGTCTAGGTGCGAGTCGAGCACCATCAGGCGGTCATGAATCTCAGCGGGCGTCGCCGCTGCCTGTGCGGCTTCTACGGGTGGCTCCGCCGCCTTTGGCGCGCAGGCTGCCAGAACCGCCACTGCGGCAGCCGCAAGAACGAGTGAGCGCATGAGAATCCTTCCCGACAGGTTTCCTGCACCGTAGCGCCGTTTGTGCAGCGCGCAAGAAAAGGGCCGCCCCGGATGGAGCGGCCAAGGTAAGCAAGAAGGACGTCGACCCTTCACCGTGGCAACGAGCCAGAAGCTCCGGGCCGACAGCCATGGTTAATAAAGGATTGAGTCTGAACGGCGTGGACGGCGCGCCGTTGCCTGTTGTTCAGCTTGGTATCGCGCACGGGCCGAGTCTGAACGGGCGTTCAGGAATCTCCTGCCGGGCGAGTGAATATCGCCTCGAGACTTCGCAGATTCATGCCGTTCTTGAGGTAGTTCGCGGGCGTCAGGTTCACGGCTTTGATCATGCCGCGTTCGATTTTCGTACGCTCACCCGATTCGTCGGGCACGAGGTCGAAATCGATGATGTTGATACACCCGGTGTCCTGCTCGAAACCGGCGCTGGCACCGAGCGGCGCACCGACAACAGATGCGAGCAGCATCCGGTTGACGACTTCATGCGCCACAACGAGTGCACTGGCCCAGCCGGGACGCCGGAGCAGGTCATTCAGGCCATCAAGGATGCGCACCATTGCGTCGGCAAATCTCTCGCCGCCCGGCAGGAACTCCGTATCGGGCTCACCGGCCTGTTCGAACAGGAAGGTCATCGTCGCGGCGAGATGCTCGGCAGAATGGAAGTCGATATACCGGCCGGAGCGCACTTCCTCGAAACGGCGCTCCTCTTCAAGCGGCGGCGCATCGGGATGCTCGGCGAGGACGATTTCGGCCGTCTGCCGCGTGCGCGCGAGGCCGGAGCAGAGCGCGATGTCGAAATGCACTTCGGACAGCGCAACGCCGGCCGCCCTTGCCTCTGCCTCGCCCTGTTCCGTCAACGTCGCGACTGACGGGTCACGCGCTGCGCGGACATGGGGTGAGGTGTAGTCGACGAAGCCGTGCCGCATCAGGTAAATGCGGCGACGGCCCGTCGTTCCTGGCAGGGCACTCATCCGCACGAAACGCCCCAATCCTTCAGAATTTCATCCGTATGCTCACCAAGTCCGGCCGGCCGGCGCTGGATGGCACCCGGGGTCTCCGAAAAGCGCGGCGCGGGACCGGGCTGGACGATCCCTTCCAGTTCCACAAACGTCCCGCGGTCGGCATTGTGCTTGTAGGACGGCGCTTCGGACATGGAGAGAACGGGCGCGAAGCAGATGTCGGTGCCTTCCATGATCGCGCACCATTCGTCGCGCGTCTTCGTCTTGATGACGTCCATGATCTTCTTCTTGAGCGCGGGCCACTTCGACTTGTCCATCTGGGCGTCGAATTCCGGACCCGTCAGGCCCGTCTTCTCCCGCAGGATGGCGTAGAATTGCGGCTCGATGGACCCGATCGAGACCCATTTGCCGTCGGCGCATTCATAGGTGTCGTAGAAGTGCGCGCCGCCGTCGAGGAGATTTGCCTCGCGATCGTCGGTCCAGATGCCGGAAGCTCTCATGCCATAGAACATGGCTGCCAGAGAGGCGGCGCCGTCCGACATGGCGACGTCGATCACCTGCCCCTTGCCGCCATTCTTGACGTTGATGATGCCAGCCAGCAGGCCCATGGCGAGATACAGTGCGCCGCCGCCATAGTCGCCGACCAGGTTGAGCGGCGGGCGCGGCCTGCCGTCGCCGTCTCCCATGGCGTGCAGGGCGCCGGTGATGGCGATGTAGTTGAGGTCATGCCCGGCGGAATGTGCGAGAGCGCCATGCTGGCCCCAGCCTGTCATCCGGCCATAGACGAGGTTCGGGTTGCGGGCGAGCACCACATCCGGGCCAAGCCCGTTGCGCTCCATGACACCCGGCCGGTAGCCTTCAAGCAGGGCATCGGCTTTTTCGAGCAGCTTCAGGGCCAGTTCGATATCCGCGGGGTCCTTCAGGTTGAGACCGATGGAGCGGCGCCCACGCCCCGTCACGTCGGCAGCCCTGCCCGGCCTGCCGTCGCCCGGACGGTCGATTCGAATCACGTCCGCTCCCATGTCCGACAACAGCATGCCGCAGAACGGCCCCGGCCCGATGCCGGCAAACTCCACGATTTTCACGCCATTCAGCGGTCCCTGAGCCATCCGCCCCTCCCTTTCCAAGGCTTAATCTTGCGATTAGCAGATCATTAAGCGTCGGCCCTCCAAAAGGAAGGGGTACCCTAACGTCGCCTGTGGCGGCGCAAGCAGAGACGCGGATGTTCGACCTGTCCTATCTCGACCCTCCCATTGAGGTGGCTGCGACCAGCCCCCGTCTCGACATGATCATGTCCCGCCTTCGCACCAGCGGCATGCGTCCCTATGCGGCTGAGGCGCCGATTGACTTCAATGCCGTCGAACCGCTGCTGCTCGACATCCGAAGCCTGGATGCCGAAACGCTGGGCCGGGTGGCCCGGGCCCGCAGCATGGGCCTGCCGCGTCCGCTGGTCGTTCTGGCGCCCGCGGCTGGTGCCGCGGACCTCACCGATGCGCTGGTGATCCGGCGCGATCGCGACCTCGTCCAGCTACGCGCACGGCTTGCCTCGCAGACGCGGCGGGCGGCACGCGAGGCGGAATTCCGCATCCGCCGGGAGACAGCCGACGCATTCGGCCTGAAGCGGGCGCCGGTTGATCCGGACATGGTGCCGGAAGTGCTGTATCTTGGCGATGGCGGCGCGGGCTTTCTGGCCCTGCAATCTGCGCTACGGGCGGAAGGCGTGTCCGTCACGGCTGCCTTGTCAGTCCGCACGGCGCGCGACTATCTCGAAACCGGCCGCTTTGCTGCGATGCTGACGGATCTTACACCGCGCGCCTCCGGAAGCGCAGCCTTCATCGACTGGACCTCTCCGGACGCCGCCCTGGCCGGCGCGCCACTGTTTGCGTTGACGGATCCGGAATCCGATCTCACGGAACAGCAACTCTCGGCGCTCGCGATCTGTTCGGACCTTGTCGAATTCGGCGGCGAGCCGGAGGCCCTGGCGGCGCGCATCGCGGGCATGATCCGGCGCTACGTCGCGACCGCACCTGACCTGCCCCAGATGAAGATGTCGTCTCCGGTGGTCGATCCCCTCACCGGCCTTTACCGGCGCGCCTTCATCGAGAGCCATCTGCACCAACAGATGCATCTCTCCGATACGTCCAGCCAGCCACTCAGCATCCTGGCTGTCAGGATCGAGGCAGAAACGCCGCAACCGATCGGACGATTTGCCAAGGCCGTCCGCAAGCGCCTGCGCGATACGGATTGCCCGGCGATGCACAGCCCCGGCACGCTGGTGATATCCATGCCCATGACGCCCTATCGCGGCGGCGTGAAGCTCGCAGAGCGGCTTGTCCGCGGCGCGGCACGGGAGGCGGAACTCGACGTCTCGCAGATCAGCTGGCGCGTGGTCGAGAAGCGTGCCTACCATTCGGTCCAGACCCTTCTTGGCGCCAGCCTGGCCGGGCCGTTCACGCGTGCCTACGCTGCCTAGGCGGCAACAAGGCCCGCAACGGCTTCAAGTTCCTTCAGGAATGCCCGGACGCGACCGAGGCGCATGACGGGATCGCCGCCGGTCATGGTGTAGACGAGTTTCGAGTCCGGGCGCAGCCGCAACACGTTCGGGCGCGCGCGGACGAAATCCATCAGCCGCACCGGGTCGAGCACCGTGTCCGGCCGGAAGGCAAGCACGGCGCCTTTCTCGCCGGCATCCAGCTTGGCAATGCCGAGTGCCTTGCACTGCACCTTGATCGCCGTCACTTCGAGCAGCTGTTTCGTTTCCTCCGGCAACGGCCCGAAGCGGTCGATGAGTTCAGCTGCGAAGGCCTCCCGGTCCTGGCTTGTCGATATGTCGGACAGGCGCCGGTAGAGCGACAGGCGGATCGACAGGTCTTCGACATAGTCCTCGGGGATCAGGACAGCGACGCCCAGATTGATCTGCGGCGACCATTCGTCGACGACATCGTCCTCGCCCTTCGCGCCCGCCTGCAGGGCCTTCACAGCATCTTCGAGCATGGACTGATAGAGTTCGACGCCGACTTCGCGGACATGGCCGGACTGCTGTTCACCCAGAAGGTTGCCGGAGCCGCGCATATCGAGATCGTGGCTGGCGAGCTGGAAGCCGGCGCCGAGGCTGTCGAGGGATTGCAGGACACGCAGGCGCCGTTCCGCCGTCTCCGTGATGACGCGGTCCTTCGGCGTGGTGAAATAGGCATAGGCGCGCAACTTGGAACGCCCGACGCGTCCCCGCAGCTGGTAGAGCTGCGCAAGGCCGAACATGTCGGCCCGGTGGATGATCAGTGTGTTCGCGCGTGGAATATCGAGTCCGCTTTCGACGATCGTGGTCGACAGTAGCACGTCGTACTTGCCCTCATAGAAGGCTGTCATGATGTCTTCGAGTTCCCCAGCCGCCATTTGTCCGTGTGCGACGATGAAGGAAACTTCCGGCACGTTCTCGGCGAGGAAGCGCTCCAGCTTGTCGAGGTCCTGGATCCGCGGCGCAACGAAGAAGGCCTGTCCGCCGCGATACTTCTCACGCAGCAGGGCCTCGCGCAGCGTGACCGTATCTTCCTCAGTGATGTAAGTGCGCACGGACAGGCGGTCGACGGGTGGCGTCGCGATGATCGAAAGATCGCGGATGCCGGTGAGGGCCATCTGAAGCGTGCGTGGGATCGGCGTCGCAGACAGCGTCAGGACGTGCACGTCCGCCTTCAGCTCCTTCAGGCGTTCCTTGTGCTTGACGCCGAAGCGCTGTTCCTCGTCCACGACAAGCAGGCCGAGGCGCTTGAATTCGATCCCCTTCGCCAGCAACGCGTGCGTCCCGACAACGACGTCCACGCTTCCGTCGGTCAGCCCCGCGCGGGTCTCGCTTGCCTCTCGCGCGCCGACCAGACGCGACAGATGACGAACCTTGAGCGGCCAGCCGGAGAAACGCTCCTCGAATGTCTTGAAATGCTGGCGCGCAAGCAGCGTGGTTGGCGCGATCACCGCAACCTGCTTGCCGCTCATCGCCGCAACAAAGGCCGCCCGCAGGGCGACTTCCGTCTTGCCGAAACCGACATCGCCGCAGACGAGCCGATCCATGGGCTTGCCCGAACCGAGATCGCCCAGAACATCTTCGATGGCATTCAGCTGGTCGTCGGTTTCCTCATAAGGGAAGCGCGCCGCAAATTCTTCATAGAGGCCATGCCCGGCATTGACCGGGTCGGCGCGCTTCAGCTCGCGTGCGGCGGCGATGGCCATGAGTTCGGCCGCCATTTCGAGGATGCGCTTCTTGGCCTTCGCCTTCCGGCTCTGCCAGCCGGCGCCGCCCAGCCGGTCGAGCTGGCTCTCCGCCTCTTCCGATCCGTAGCGCGAAACGAGATCGATATTCTCGACCGGAAGGAAGATCGTGTCGCCACCGGCATATTCGAGATGAAGGCAGTCATGCGGCGCGCCGGTCACTTCCAGTGTCTTCAGGCCAAGATACCGGCCGACCCCGTGATCGACATGAACCACCAGGTCGCCCGGATTGAGGGCTGCGGCATCCATGATGAAGTTCGCGGACTTCCGCTTGCGGCGCGGGGCGGCGAGACGGTCGCCCAGAATGTCGGCTTCCGAGATCATTGCGAAGTCGGACGTGACGAACCCGGTTTCAAGCGGGATTTCGACCACCGCCGTTTCGGCCTTCCGCGCCGCTTCCAGAGAATGGACGTGAACCAGCGTGTCGAGGCCGTGATCGGCGAAGACATTGATCAGGCGGTCGGCGGACCCCATCGACCAGGCCGCGAACGTGACATGCCTGCCCTCGGCCAGCAGCGCCTTGGTGTGCGCGATGGCCGCCTCGAAGATGTTCTCCTGGCTCATCAGGCGCTCGGGCGCGAAGTCCCGCCCCTGCCGGGCGCCCAGATCATAGGCGGACGTGCCCGGCTCGGACGGCGAGAAGCGCGCGACCGCATGAGTCGAGATTGTCTCGTCCAGCTGCGTGGGACTGAGATAGAGCGCGTCCGGCACCAGCACCCTTGCGGCGCGGGCATCCCCGCCAGCGGCATCGAGGCGTGCCTGGTAATAGTCCTCCGCCTGCGCCAGCCGTTCGGAGGCGGCCTCTCCGGCAAGATGGCCGAAACCGACCAGCGCATCCTCTCCGGCATAGTCGAACAGCGTATCGAGATGGTCGTGGAACAAGGGCAGCCAGCCCTCGACGCCCTGCCTCCGGATGGAGGCGCGGGCGGCCTCGTACATCGGGTCACCGGACGGCGGTCCGAAGACGTCCAGATAGCGTTCTCGGAAAGCGCTCAGGACATCGTCGTCGAACAGGATCTCGCTGACGGGCGCGAACGTGACGGATTTCGTGTCGCCCGTGGAGCGCTGCGTCTCCGTATCAAATGTGCGCAGAGTCTCCAGCGTATCGCCAAAGAAATCGAGGCGCAGCGGCTCGCCGGCCGTCGGGGGATAGATGTCGATGATACCGCCACGGATGGCGTATTCACCCTGTTCGCGCACCGTGCTGGCACGCAGGTAGCCGTTGACCAGCAAATAGTCGTTCAATTCCTTCTGGCTGACCGTCTGGCCGGCCACCAGGGAAAAGGAGGAGCGCCGCATCGTCTCGCGCGGCGGGACGCGCTGGATGATCGCGGATGCCGTGGTGACGACGAGGAGCGGCCCATTCTGCCGTTCGTACCGGGCCAGTCGCGCGAGGGCGGCGCAGCGCCGGGCCGAGACGCCAGCGGTCGGGCTGACCCGGTCATAGGGGAGCGTGTCCCAGCCCGGAAGATCGACCTGTTCGAGACGCGGGGCGGCGAATTCGGCAAGGCGCCGGCTGGTTGCGGCCGTCTTGTCGTCGCGCGCGACATAGATGCCGATTCCGCCCCGCTGCTGCAGCGCGTCGCAAAACACCATCAGGTCCGCACCGAAGGGTGCGCCTGCCAGAGCCGCCGGGCCGCCAAGCGATTTCAGGAGTTCGACAGGTGTCATGCCAGACCTTCAGACCAGACCTTCAGACGCAATTGTGCCGCGAGCCCGGGCGCTGACGCGCCTGCTCAACCGGCATCACGCGGCGTACTTGAATGCGATCAATTGGTCCAGAACCGGGCTGCGGTGATTGTCCGGCACGTCGGCCTGACCGATGAGCCAGGCGAAGACTTCCCAGTCCGGCAGACCCAGGATGGCTTCGAACTGGTCGAGTTCGGCTTCGCCATACGTGTCGAGATATTTGTCCGCGAAGCTGCCCATGAGCAGGTCCAACTCGCGGAAGCCGCGGCGCCAGGCGCGGAATTTCAGCTTGCGGCGGCGGGCATCCATGGGGCGGCTCCGGTGACTTCGCCCCTCCCATAATGGCTTTCCGGGACAGGGCAAAGCGGCGTTGTGTGGCGAAGGGGGGCGGAATAGGCTCGCCCGGATGCGTGACGAGCGACTCTTTCCCCTGTTCGAGCCCCTCGATTCCCTGTCGGGCGTCGGGCCGAAGCTGAAGCCTGCGCTGGAGCGGCTGGTCGGCGGGGAACATGTCTGGGACCTGCTGTTGCACCTGCCGGAGCGCTGGGTGGACCGGCGCGTGCGGGCATCCATTGACGAGACGGAATTCGGCGAGGTCGCCACGGTGAAGGGCGAGGTGCATGCCTATCACCCACCGTACAATGAGAAGTCACCGCACAGGATCCAGCTGTTCGACGGGACGGGCTTCCTGACGCTTGCCTTCTTCCGGGCCGACGGACGGTGGCTGCAGACACAGTTCCCAATTGGCAAGACGCGGATCGTGTCCGGCCGGATTGAGGATTATCGCGGCGAGCGGCAGATGACGCATCCGGACTACATCGTCGATCCGGCGAAGGGCGGGATGCCGCCGGCGGTTGAGCCGATCTATGGGCTGACGGCGGGCCTGACCAACAAGCGCGTTCACGCCTGGGCGGAACAGGCGCTCGGCCGCATTCCCGAGAACCTGCCCGAATGGGCCGATCCGGGACTTGTGGAAGCCAAGCGCTGGCCGGATTTCCGGGAAGCGCTCGTCTGGCTGCATACGCCGGACACCTATGACGAGGACCGCTTCGCCCGCGCGCGCGAGCGCCTTGCCTATGACGAAGCGCTGGCACGGGAAAGCGCCTTCGCGCTGGCCCGCGCGGCCCGGAAGAAGCGGACTGCGCCGGGCATCCCGCATGCGGAAGAACGCATTGCGCAGCTGATCCATTCCCTGCCCTACACACCGACCAATGCCCAGATGCGGGCCTTCGAACAGATTGCCGAGGACATGGCCGGAAACTCCCCGATGCGGCGGATGCTGCAGGGCGATGTCGGGGCCGGCAAAACGCTGGTCGGCGCCATGGCGGCCGTTCAGGCAGCGGCAGGCGGCTTCCAGTCGGCGTTCATGGCACCTACGGAAGTGCTGGCACGGCAGCAGTACGAGACGCTGACGAACCTATTGTCACCGCTCGGATATTCCGTTGCGGCGCTGTCCGGGCGGGACCGGGGTTCCATGCGCGAAGCAACGCTCATGGGCCTTGCCGATGGTTCGATCCAGATCGTTGCCGGCACGCATGCGCTGTTCCAGGAAGCCGTCGCATTCCGCAACCTGGGACTGGTGATCGTCGACGAGCAGCACCGCTTCGGTGTCGCGGACAGGATGCGCCTCGCCGGCAAGGCGGCCAGCCCGCACATGCTGGTGATGAGTGCCACGCCAATCCCGCGCACGCTGGCGCAGGCTGTGAATGGCGATCTCGACGTCTCCATCCTCGACGAGAAGCCGGCAGGCCGGAAGCCAGTCGAAACACGCGCCATACCGGACACGCGGATGGGTGACGTGGTGGATGCCGTCGGGCGCGCCATTGCGCGGGGCGAGCGGGTGTTCTGGGTCTGCCCGAAGGTGGATGTGGACGATGACGACTCAACCGCTGTCGGGCGTCACGCGATGCTGAGCAAGCAGCTGAATGTGCCGGTGGGGCTGGTCCACGGGCGCCTGAAGCCAGCCGAAAAGGACGCGGCACTGGAGGACTTCAGGACGGGCGCAACACGTGTCCTGGTGGCGACAACGGTGATCGAAGTGGGCGTGGACGTACCCGAGGCGACGATCATGGTGATCGAACGGGCGGAAGGATTCGGCCTTGCCCAGCTGCACCAGCTGCGGGGGCGCGTCGGACGTGGCGACAAGCCGTCCTATTGCCTGCTGCTGTTCCGGCCGCCGCTCGGTGACATGGCGCGCGAGCGGATCGAAACGCTGCGCCGCACCGATGACGGGTTCGAGATCGCCGAAGCGGACTTCCGGCTGCGCGGGCCGGGCGACATACTCGGTCTGCGCCAGGCGGGCGCAACGGACTACCGGGTGATCAATCTTGCAGAGGATGCGCCGCTTCTGGCCATTGCGTCGAAGGATGCCGAAGCGCTGGTGAACGAGGACCCGGAGCTTGAAAGCGTCCGGGGCAAGGCACTCCGGCTTGTCCGGGAGCTGATGGTCCCGCGTGTCCTGTCCTAGGCTTTCTTGCCGTTGACGGCCTCAAGCGCGGCCTTCACTTCCGGATGTTCCGGAACCACCAGGCCGGCCGACAGGATCATGCGTGCGCCTTCCTCAACGCTCATGTGCATGCGGATCACCTCTTCGGCCTTCACGTACATGATAAAGCCGGATGTAGGGTTCGGCGTCGTCGGCACGAAGACACCGATAAACTCCTCTCCCAGCACCGTCTTGATTTCGCCGCGCGCCGGGGCCGCAAGGAAGCCAAGGCACCAGGTGCCCTGCTTGGGAAACTCGATCAGCACGCATTCCTGGAACTGTTCGGTCGGATTGTTGGCGAAGACATCAACGATCTGCTTGAAAGCCGAATAGACGGTACGCACGATCGGGATGCGGCTCAGCGCCCTGTCCATCAGGCCCACAACCGAGCGCCCGATCAGGTTCGTCGTGATTGCACCGAGGATAGTCAGGAAGAGAACCAGCACGATCAGGCCAAAGCCCGGTACGGCATAGTTCAGGTACGTCTGCGGCCGCAGCGCCTCCGGCAGCCAGGGCACGACCCGGCTGTCGATATAGGTGATGAAGAACTGCAGAATGGAGAATGTCACCACGATCGGCGCGGCGATTACCATGCCTGCGAAGAAGCGGTTGCGGAGCCATGCCCATGGGCTGACGCGAGGTGGTTTTTCCACTTCCAGTATGCCCATATCCTTTTTTGGCTTCCTGGCCATAATCCCGCTCCTGACAGGCGATCCGCCGCCTCCCCCGAGGGAAGAACTTGGCGATCTCCTTCTTCCTTGTAATTGTGGCGAAGATGGGAAGTTCTGAACAGATCACAAGCGCATTGCAGAGCTGGGCAGCTGCCAAATTCGGCGCAGATGCCCGGGTGGAGCAGCTCAAGCGTCTCTCCGGCGGCGCCAGCCAGGAAACGTGGGCCTTTGCCGTGCAGACGGCAGGTGGCACAAGACCGATGATTCTGCGCCGGGCGCCCGGCGGCGAGTCGAAAGCCCGCTCTTCCGAAGCCATCGGCCTCGGCATGGAAGCGCAGCTCCTGTCCAAAGCCGCCGACGCCGGCGTACCTGTGCCGCCGGTGCTGGGCGTCTCCGAGGCGGGTTCGGCGCTTGGGCAGGCTTTCATCATGGACAGGATCAGCGGCGAAACCATCGGCCGGAAGATCCTGAGGGATGAGGAGTTCGACAAGGCACGTTCCCTGCTCGCCGCTCAATGTGGCCGGGCGCTGGCCGGCATCCACTCAATCCCGGCAGACTCGCTGCCCGATCTGCCTGTCAGCGACGGCATGAGCCAGCTGACGAAGTACGAAGCAATCTACCGCAATTTTGACCTGCCCCGCCCTGTCTTCGAACTCGCCATCGCATGGCTGAAGGCGCACGCGCCGGAGCCTCAGCCGCTGGTGCTCGTGCACGGCGATTTCCGGCTCGGCAACCTGATGGTCGATGAGCACGGCCTTGCCTCGATCCTCGACTGGGAACTCGCGCATGTCGGTGACCCGCGCGAAGATATCGCCTGGATCTGCGTCAATTCCTGGCGATTCGGCCAGAGCGAGCACCGCGTCGGCGGCTTCGGCGATCTCCGCGACCTGCTCGACGCCTATGCACAGGCCGGCGGACCACAATTCCGCCCGCAGGACATCGACTGGTGGGAAATGCTGGGCAGCCTCAAATGGGGCATCATGTGCATGATCATGTACGAGGCCTTCCGCTCGGGCGCCGATCCGAGTGTCGAGCGCGCCGCCATCGGCCGGCGCGTGTCGGAAACCGAAATAGATCTCATCAACTTGCTCGAAGGGGCGCGAACCCATGCATGACGCCCCCTCAACGGCCGAACTGGTGGCCGCCGTAAAGCGCTTCATCGACGACAGCGCGGCGCCGCAGCTGACCGGCCACGCCGCTTTCCATGCCCGCGTGGCATCCAACGTGCTCGGCACGATCCTGCGAGAACTGGAACAGCGCCCGGCGGCCGACGCCGCCGAACGGAAGGGCCTGCTGTCGCTGCTCGGCACGACACAGAACGAAGACCTTGACGCCCTCAATCGCGAGCTCTGTGAAGAAATACGACGGGGCCGAATGGACGTGGAAACAGCCGGCCTGCTCGACCATCTAAAAACGACCACAATTGCGCAGTTGAGTATCGACCAGCCGAATTATTCCGGGCTGGCGCGCGCGTTGCATCCGCGTAGCTAAGCCGCCGATCGCAACCGGATACTGTCATACTGCCATGAAAAAACCTGCCGTCTGGATCGCCGCTGCTGCAGTGGCCATTGCCCTGTCCGCATTGCTCTGGCGGACCGTGATCTCGCCGCCGCCGTACATCGAGATCACGCCGCTCAGCTACAGTGACTATGCAAGCTGGTCCGTCATACCGAAGGAGCAGCCCGCGCCCGTCTGGACGGACGGCTGGGCCGTGGACGTGTTCCTCGTGAATGAAGCCTCCGGACTCAAGGCGCACAGCGGCAAGGGACTCGACAAGCGCGAACAACGCGCACGGCTTCAGGGCCGCCTGCTGGAAGACGGCCTGTCGGTCGTGGGGCCGGTGTATGCGCCGATGTTCCGCACCGACGCCATCGGTGACGACCTCTCGCGCGCTTTCGAATCGTATCTGAAGCAGCACAATCGCGGTCGCGCTTTCATCATCGCATCAGATACGGCCCTGCCGCCGTCGCTGCTGGCATTTCTCGATACCGAGCCGGACCTGAATGAACGATTCGGCGGCTTCTACCGGCTTTCGCCTGCCAAAGGCTCAGTTGCGCTGGTTGAAACGGGCGATGCGACCGCAAAGCCGCTGACTTCGTATTGCGGCGCGCATCTTGTCGATGACGGAACCTGCGTGGTCGATGTCGGCACGGCCCGGCAAGGCGGCTACAAGGTTCTCGCGGAGAACTCCGGCCTCGGCGCTGCGCCTGTGACGCCTTTCGTCGACTGGCTCAAGGCGAATGCCGCTCCGATGGCCGAGCCGCTCGGCGATCTTGAGGAAGTCGAGATTGTCGATATCCGCAAGCCCGGCGACACCGACGAACGCCGCACCAAGAAGAAAAAAAAGAAGCGAAACTAGGCCGCGCCCGGCTGAACCTCCGGCGCTGCCCGCTTGAAGGCATCGAGCTCACGGCACGCGGCATCGATCTCCACCAGGCGCGGAAATGCGCTGAGGTCCATGTCGAAGCGCCGCGCATTGGCAACCTGAGGCACCAGGGTGATTTCGGCGGTACCCGGCGCACTTCCGAACAGGAACGACGCCGGAGCCTGCGCCGCGGCGAAGACCTCAAGCGCAGCGAAGCCGCGCCGGATCCAGTCGTGATACCAGTGCGTAACCGCATCCTTGTCCGCACCGAACTGATCCCGCAGCGCTCCGAGCACGGACAGGTTGTTAAGCGGATGGATGTCGCAGGCAATCGTATCGGCAAAGGCGCGCGCCTGCAGCCGCTGCCATGGGTCGGCCGGGAAGAGTGACGGCTCCGGATACGTTTCCTCGAGCCACTCGATGATCGCCATCGACTGGCCGCTGATGCGCCCCTCCACCTCGATCGCCGGCACGCGCATCTGCGCATTGAGCGCCCGATAGGCATCCTCGCGCTGTTCATCCGCTCCCGGAGCGATATTCACCGGAAGGCTCTCATAGGAAACATTCTTCAGGTTCAGGGCAATCCGGACGCGATACGCCGCAGACGACCGCCAGTAGTCGTAAAGCCGGATCATGCAAGTTCCTCCAGATTGAGCACCTTCAGCAATTGCTCCCGCGCCAACCGGCATTCGCTGGCAAGGGCCGGGTCCGCGAGGTCAGCAGGCGCCAGCCGATCCCGATAGGTCGCGCGGACGACGTCCTGCAGGGCATCGATGCGCTGTTCCGTCAGCAGCACGTCCGGATGGCAGGCCTGCTGCTCCGCTTCGGTCATGACGACCCTCAGCCGCAGACAGGCAGGCCCGCCGCCGTTGCGCATGGATTGCCGGACGTCGACAAAATCGACCCGGCCGATCGGCCCGTTGCCATCGACCAGCCGGTCGCAATAGGCCCGTGTCGATGCGGTGTCCGCAGCTTCCGTCGGCGCGACAAGAACCAGCCGCGACTCGCCCGGCACGACAAGGAGTTGGGAATTGAACAGGTAGGAGCGGATCGCGTCTTCAAGCGGAACCTCAGCCAGCGGAACCATCACCGGTTTCAGCTCGAACAGCCCCTGAGACGCGGTGCGCAATGCGCCCAGTGTGGCCTCGGTGTCCTCGAAGGCGGCTTCATGGAAGAAGAGCGTATCCGCCGTCCCGACGCAGACAACGTCGTTATGAAACGCGCCTGCATCGATGGCCGTGCGGGACTGGCGGGCAAATACGGCGCGCGCGGGCGCAAGACCGTGCCCGCGGGCCACGCATTCGGCTGCGAGCCGCGTCTGACGTGCCGGGAATCCGGCGAGGCTTTCGCCGGCATCTCGTCCATACACGAACAGTTCAACGCCCGGCGCGCCATGCTCTGCGCTCAGGCGGACATGGTTGGCTGCGCCTTCATCGGAAAAGTCGGCATGCATGGGCAGCGCCGCGTGCACGGCAAAGTGCCGGTCGTCGGAGAAAATCGCCTGCAGGACCGCTGTCGTATCCGGATGCTCCTGCGCACGGTGCAGCATCGTCGAGAGATTGGCGACGGTCAGGTGCAGCCGGCCGTCTGCCGTATCGGCCGAGGGCGACACCGTTGCAGCATTTGCGGTCCACATGCTGCTGGCCGAATATGCCACCTTCAGCAGGCCCGGCGCCTGCTTCGCTGCCTTTTCGATAATTTCGGCGTCACTGCCGCCAAACCCGGCCGATACGAGCAGATCGAAATTCGGCCGCGGCAAGGGCGGCAGCACGCCCTGGACGAGCCCCATGCGGACGAGACGCCGCATCTTTTCCAGCCCCTGCAAGGCTGCCTCGCGCGGGTTGGACACGTCGCCCGCATTGCGCGCGCTTGCGAGGTTTCCGTCGGAAAGCCCGCCATAATTGTGGCTGGGCCCGATCAGGCCATCGAAATTGACTTCGGCGGCGCTCACTTCGGGAACCCCTGCGCCCCCATGCGCGCGGCCTTGTCCGAAACCTGGCTCGCCTGCGGCCACGCGCAATAGTCGGCTGCATAGTACGCACCGGGACGGAAATTCCCCGACAGCCCCGGCCCGCCGAACGGCATGTTGCCGCTGGCACCGGCGGTGGGGCGGTTGCGGTTGAGGATACCCGCGCGCATCTCATGGTGCGCCCGGACCCAGAGCGCGTCATCATCGCTGATGAGACCGCCGGAAAGGCCATATTTCGTTGCATTCGCGCGCATGATCGCATCGTCGAATGTCCTGACCCGCACGATCTGCATGACAGGCCCGAACAGTTCTTCGTCCGGCACATCAACGGCATTCGTGACATCCACAACGCCCGCCGACACGAACCCGCCGCCCCGCTCAAGACGTTCCAGCGCCTTCAAGTGTTTGCCCCCGCAGGCGATCAGCATGTCCTGAAATTCGACAGCATTCTGCGCCGCCCGTTCCGACACGACCGGCCCCATGAACACGCCTTCCTCGTTCCAGGCGCCGATGGCCAGCCCTTCAGCACGGGCGACAATCGCATCCTGCACCTCGTCGCCCCATTTCCCTTCCGGCAGGATGATGCGCCGGGCGCAGGAACACCGCTGCCCGGTCGTCAGAAAGGCAGACTGCGCAGCAATATCCGCTGCCGCATCGACGTCGGCCGGGTCCCATACGATCAGCGGATTGTTGCCGCCCATCTCCAGGGCCAGGATCACTTCCGGCCGGCCCGCGAAGTAGCGGTGGAAATACACGCCCGTGGTCGCAGATCCGGTAAACAGAAGCCCGTTGATATCTGCCTCAAGCAGGGCGCCGCCGGTGTCGCGCGCACCGTGAACGATGTTGAGACAGCCTTCGGGCAGTCCTGCGGCCTCAAAAGCCTCCGCCATCAGCCGCGCGACGCCCGGCGCAAGTTCCGACGGCTTGAACACGCATGTGTTGCCGGCGAGCAGCGCGGGAACGATGTGACCGTTCGGAAGGTGGCCCGGAAAATTGAAAGGTCCGAACACGGCCATGACACCGTGCGGGCGGTGCGTAAGGTGAGACGAGCCGAAATCGGTCTTCGAAAAGCGCGTGCCGGCACGCTCCACCTGCGCCGCAATCGAGACGGCGACTTTCGCCTTCATCGTGGCCGCTTCGGAACGGGATTCCCAAAGCGGCTTGCCCATGTCGCGGCTGACCGTTTCCGCAATCCCATCGGTCCGCTTCGCGATTTCGTCCGCATACCGCTCAAGCACCCGGGTGCGATCCCCCTGAGGCAGATGGGCCCAATGGGCGAGCGCCCTGCGTGCCGACGCGACCGCCTCGATGACCTGCTCTGCGCCGGCACCCTGGCCGTCCCACACGACGTCCCCGCTCGCCGGGCAGTGATTCTGGAATCGCGTTCCTGTGCCCGGACGCCAGCGTCCATCGATATACGCGCCGTCCATCATCATGGGCTCCTTTGCCAGATGCGCGCGCGCGACCCGGCCTTGAGTTGCAGCAATTCGAGTGTGTGGGGCTGCACCGTCGCCGTGCCATCCTGGTGCAACACGGACTCCGCGAGGCAAGCCCGGAAGTTCGGCAGCACATCCGTTGTGGCGAGCCCCTGCCGTTTCGCCGGGTCTGCCGAAATGTCGCCGGCCACGAGCGTCACCTCATGGCTCTCCTGGATCGTCCGGATATGCCGGCGCTGGACCGCGACGAGCGGCCCGCCGTCGAATATGTCGACGGTGCGGTCAAATTCGAAGCCTTCCCACTGCAGCAGCTTGTAGGCACCGACGCCGTCTGCATGGCACCGGCCGATAACTTCCCGTGCCTCCGGCGGCAACAGGTCCACATAGATCGGGTATTTCGGCATGAGGTCGAGAATGAACTGGTTGTCCGTTGTCGCCGACAGGCGATCGGCCTCGTCGAATTCCATGCGGAAGAAATACCGGCCAAGGCATTCCCAGAACGGAGAGCGACCGTCATCGTCCACGACGCCGCGCAGCTCGGCGAGCACGTGCCGGCCAAACCGGTCGGGCGCCGATGCCATCAACAGGTAACGCGACTGCGCAGCGAGCCGCCCTGCCCCGCCGCCGCGATGCTCCTTCTTGAGGAACAGAGTGCCGACTTCCGTATACCCTACATATTCGTTGGTCAGGACAAGCGCATCCATGTCGAAGCGCAGATTGCCAGCCGCCTGGCTTGCCTGTGCCAGCGTTATGATGCGGTAGTTGAAGAAGGGCTGGTCGATCCCGGTGCCGGCCTTGACGGCAGAGCAGCCGACGACTTCACCACTAGAGCTGTCCTCCATCATCAGGAGGTACTTTCCGTACTCGATGCGCTTCTGGCGGCCGTGAAAGGCCCGCTCGGACTTTTCCAGCCGCTCCCGGAGGATCGGCTCGTCCACAGGCAGGCTTGTAAATCCGGGTCCGGACAATTCCGCCAACGTCATCAGTGCCGGCAGGTCGTCCATACGCGATGGGCGCATGACATAATCTGTTGCCATGTTCAGGCCCCCATCATGGCCTTGATGCCGGCGCCATCGATGCGCCCATCCGCCAGGCGGTTGAGGATCAGTGCCGAAAGCGTGGCGCGCTCGGCAAAGCTGTCGAGCACGACGTATTCGTCGGACGAGTGGATGCGCCCGCCCATCACGCCCAGCGTATCCACGTTCGGCACGCCTGCCGCAAAGATATTGTTGCCCTCACAGACACCGCCGGTGTCGGCAAATTCCAGGCTGAGCCCGATCGCTTCGCCTGTGGAACGGACGGCATCGAACAGTGCCTGCTGGGCAGAATTTCTCGGCTTCGGGGGACGGTAGAAGCTGCCGTGAAGGTGGCCATGGATACCGTCCCGCGCCGTCGCGCGCTCGAAAAGGCGCTGCACTTGTTGGGTCGTCCAAGCCGCAGCGGCGGCATCCGGCGCGCGCGCTCCGAACCGGACAATCGCAAGGTCCGGAACGATGTTGACGGCGCAGCCGCCGTCGATGGAGCCGACATTGACCGTGACGCCGTCACGCTGGCCGTTGAGGCCCTCAAGGCCCAGCACCAGCTCCGCGGCGGCCTCGATGGCGCTGCGGCCTTCCTCCTTGGCGCGCCCGGCATGTGCCGCCTTGCCATGCAGGACAATGTCGAACACGGCAGAGCCCTTGCGGCCACCCGCCATGGCGCCGTTGTCCATGCAGGGCTCATAGGTCATGCCGATGTGCGCACCGGATCGCGCTGCCTCGGTGAGCGCGCGGGAACTAGCGAAATTCCCGATCTCTTCATCCGGCGTGATGACGATCTGGTAGCCGAGACGGTCCTTCAGCGGGCCGGCCTCGAAAGCCAGCAACGCCTCCAGCATCACATTCAGGCCGCCCTTCATGTCAGCGAGGCCCGGGCCGTTGAGCCGGCCGTCCTGCAGGTCCCTGATCGTTTCGAACGTGCCGGGCGGAAAGACGGTGTCATAGTGGCCCGACATGACCACCTGCACCGGCGCACCCGGGCGGGCCGATATTCGCAGGACATCCCCTGTCTCCGCTTCAGCCGTTTCACCATTGTCGGTGACCGATTCAAAGGGATCCCCGCGCTCCGTCCGGACGTCAGCCTCAA
Organism: Hyphomonas sp.; assembly: GCA_020638455.1. GTDB lineage: Bacteria > Pseudomonadota > Alphaproteobacteria > Caulobacterales > Hyphomonadaceae > Hyphomonas. The sequence goes on from JACKIK010000002.1 coordinate 595,195, forward strand.
GACCCGAGAACGCATCCAGGATCAGCGGCGCGAGCGTGCGCAGGCCCTGCAGATTCCAGCTGCCTGTATTGATCGCCGACCAGTCCCGCGTGCGGGCGATCATGCCCGGAGCACGCGCGACCAGGCGCTCGCGCGCAGCCTCATCCTCGCGGCTCAGTTTGCTCAGTTCAATCATGGCCCTTGGTTTCACAAGAAACAATTTCCGGCAAGGCCCGGCACCGGCGCCCCAAAGAAAAACGGCCCGGCAAAGCCGGGCCGTCTGTATTTGGTACGACCGTCTCGATTACTGGACGGTGATTTCCACTGCCGCGCGGCGGTTCAGCGGTTCGCGGACACCGTCGCGGGTCGCTTTGGCCAGATCCGTTTCGCCCTTGGCGACTTCGGTGATGATGGCCGGGTCGACACCACCCGCGGTCAGAGCGGCGGCAACCACGTCAGCGCGACGCTGCGACAGACGCTGGTTGTATGCGCTCGAACCGGACGTATCCGTGTGACCGGAGATGGTCACTGCGCTCGGAGCACAGCCAGCACCCGAACGGATGGTTTCCAGCGCACGGTCGATAACCGTCGTCGCCTGGCTCGTCAGGTCTGCCTTATCCCACTCGAAGTAGATGGTCAGGCTCTGGTTGAGGTTCGAGCAGACCACCGTCGGGGCTTCAACAGCTTCCACCGGAGGCGGCGGAGGCGGCGGAGGCGGAGGCGGCGGGGGTGGCGGCGGCGGAGGCGGCGGGGGCGGCGGAGGCGGAGGCGGCGGAGCCGGCGGCGGTGCGAACGAGTACCGCAGACCAACAGTCGCAATGTGCTCCGACAGCGTGCCATCATAGCCAGGGCCATCGTGCGTGCCGGCGAACTTCAGATCGTCAGCGACAAAGTACTTGTAGCCGACGTCCAGAGTCAGACGGTCGCTCATCTTGTAGCCGAAGCCGAGCAGGCCCTGATAGGCAATCGACGTGTCGGTGTCGTCCAGGCCGTTGGCGGCCGAGAACGCACCGGCGGAGCCGTAGTTCAGGTTGCTGGCTTTTGCATTGATACGGGCACCGCCCACACCAACGCCGACGTAAGGCTGGAACACGCCAGCCCGGTTGAAATCGTAGATCGCGTTCAGCATCAGGTCGGCAACCTGAAGATCGCCGTGCGGATCAGACGTGACGCCTGTCAGGCCGGCGCCGAATGCGGACGGAACCGTGAGCGAACCGCTCCGGTAGCCAAGATCGCCTTCGAGACGGATGCCGTTGTCGAAGCCGTAGCCAAGGCCGAACTGGCCGCCCAGCATTTCGTCGGCATCAGAGTCGCCTTCAAGCGCACCCACCGTGTTGGCGGCGGCCGGATCATGGTCCAGCTTGCCGGCGAATCCGTACTGGATATCGCCGCGTCCGTACCAACCTTCCTCAGCGTGGGCAACGAGGCCGGCAGACGCAAATGCGGCCGCGGCTGTCGCGCACATAAGAGTTTTCTTCATACTCAATCCCCTTCTGTGTGCCGAATGACGGGATTGTCCTCGGCCGCAGGTTCATACGGGCATGTTTACCCGATGATTCCTGTTAAACTCAATTCCTTCATGCTGCGAGCCCCTTTTGAAGGCAAACACACCGGAAACGATGGGATTTTGCCCCACCGCGGCCCAATTGCAACAGAATGCAGCAGGCCGGTCAACTTACGCACTTTTCAGAAAAAAGTTCCGGAATTCCCGTACCGGAGAATGGTACCGCCTCCCCGGTTCGAACGGGGGACCTCTAGATCCACAATCTAGCGCTCTAACCGACTGAGCTAAGGCGGCACTCGGGTTGGCTGATACAACCCAGACTGCATGGTTTCAAGCCGATCCGGACAGGTTCTCTGCGCCCGGATGGCAACAGGATCAGACTTTGGCGACCTGATCGAAATCGAGGTCCACCGGCGTGCCGCGGCCGAAGATGGACACGGTGACTTTCAGGCGGCCATTCGCCTCGTCGATCTCTTCCACCGCGCCTTCGAAGCCCTGGAACGGACCGTCGTTGACCTGCACCTGCTCGCCGATTTCGAACGAAATCTTGGGACGCGGACGCTCGGCTGCAGAATCCGCAGCGGTTCCGAGAATACGGTCCACTTCACGCTGGCGAACCGGCAGCGGCTTTTTGCCGCCGTCCGCGCCGAGGAAGCCGGACACTTTCGGCGTGTCCTTGACGAGGTGATACACGTCGTCCGTCATGACCGCCTTGAGCAGGACATAACCGGGGAAGTGCCGGCGCTCGACCGTCTTCTTCTTGCCGCGGGCAACCTCGACGACCTCTTCGGTCGGGACCTGGATGTCCTCGATCAGGTCCGACAGGCCCTTCCGGCCGGCCTGTTCAAGAATCGAGGCGGCAACCTTCTTCTCGAAGTTCGAATAGGCGTGGACAATGTACCATTTCGCTTCAGCCATGGGGCGAGCGCGCTCCTTGAGTTCCAGGTTCATGGCCTAGAGGCCCGTAACCGTCTTGACAAACCATCCGATAATCTGGTCGGCGAGGAACAGGAAGAGCGCAAACAGGACCGACATCACGACGACGAAAATCGTCGCCTGAATCGTCTCCTGGCGCGACGTCCAGGTCACCTTCGCACCTTCCGCACGAACCTGGCGGAAGAATGTGATGGGCCCGACCCGTTTCTTCTTAACCTTTTCGGCCATACCGATACTCTCTCGAAAAGCGGGGGGTTAGCGGTTTTGGGCCGCCGCGTCCACGGGTAATGTACATCCTTCTGGGTGTGAAGGCATGTGAGGGTCGCCTGCCGGAGCTGCAAGTCCCGGTTACACCGGCACCAGCCATCTGTCCGGTCAGCCAGCCACGCCGAAACGGCGCGGCGGCAGGCCGGGAACGTCGACGTGCACCGCAAACAGGCTGCCGGACAACGGCCGCGCATCAAGTTGCGGGAACGTCATCCCGGCCCGCGCCGTCGTGATGAACATGGTCCGCAGGTCTGGCCCGCCGAACGCCACACTGGTCGGCCGGGGCGCGGCGAGAATGACGACCTGGTCAACGTCTCCTTCCGGCGTGAACCGCACGACGCGGGACGCGTTCCAGAGACACGTCCAGAGACAACCTTCCGAATCGACGGCCGAACCGTCCGGGAAGCCGTCGAACTCGTAGGTCGTTGCAAAGATCCGCCGGCCGGTCAGCGCCCCCGTTTCCGGGTCGTGATCATAGGCGAGGATTTCCTGTTCGGCGCTGTCGCATGTGTAGAAGGTCCGCCCGTCCGGGGAGAACTGCATCGTGTTCGTTACCATGACGGACGGGAGCCTCAGCTGGGTCAGCGACTTGTCCGGCCCGAAGCGATAATAGGTGCCGCGCGCCTCCTTCTCCGCATCGTCCATTGTGCCGAACCAGAGCGACCCGTCCGGGGCGATGCCACCATCATTGGTGCGGTTCCCTTCCGGCTCTCCCTCAATCTCCACCAGCCGCTCATATTCTTCCGTGGCCGGATCGAACAGTCCGATTTCACGGTCGCCCGCCATCAGGAACCGGCCCTCGTGAAGGGTGATCGTGCTGGCCCGGATCGGCAGGTCGTAGCGGCGGGTATTGCCGGTTCTGGGATTGTATCGGTGGAGCTTGGCGCGCTTGATGTCGACCCACCAGAGGAAGCCTTCCGTTTCGCTCCACATCGGTCCTTCGCCGAGCATGCACCCGGTGGGCGCAACACATTCCGGTGAGAGCATCATGCGCCTGTCCTCAACTCTGTCAGCGCGGCGACATATTGCGCCGCGAGCCTGCCGATTTCCGCCGCCGGCATACCGGGCTTGTACAGCCCGCTGCCGATCCCGAACCCGCTCGCCCCTGCGCCCCACCAGTCGCCCATATTGCCCAGATTAACTCCGCCGACGGGGCAGAGTTTCACATCTGCGGCAAACACGGCCCGGAGTGCCTTCAGTACGGCTGGCGACAGGCCTTCCCCCGGAAACAGTTTCACCGCAGAGGCGCCATGACGCAATGCTGTCGCAACTTCGCTCGGCGTCGCCGCGCCGGGCATCGATGCGAGGCCAAGACGTGCGGCGGTATCAAGCAGGTCCGCATCGGTGTGCGGAGACACCGCAAACCGGCCGCCGACGGCGGCAAGATTCACGAGCTCTGCCGGTGTGAACACCGTGCCTGCGCCGATCAGGGCAGCGGCGCCGAACCGGGCCGCCATAGCCTCGATACTCCGGAATGCGTCCGGCGAATTCAGTGGCACTTCGATCATCGACACGCCGGCGTCCACCAGCGCACCACAGACTTCGACCGCCTCGTCTGGGCGGATGCCCCGAAGGATCGCCACCAGCGGCATATGGGCGAAGGCGACATCGAAATTCATCAGCCGAGCAGCCCCGCTTCATCCGCCAGTTCGAACAGGCCGTCCTGCGTTGCCTCATCGGCAGGGTACTCATCGATTTCCGCGCCGAGCGTATCGAACGCAATTCGGTACGCATCCAGCAGCGCGCCTTCGGCCACAAGGGTCAACTCGTCGCCCGGATCGTAGTGGGCTGCAATGTCTGCACCGATCAGCAGCCCGCTGAGGGCCGCCGTGTGATGTCTCGGGTCCAGCAGGCCCGTCATGCGTGCGGCCCGGACCGCAAAGGGAGATGCTGCATCTTCGGTATCGAGCGACTTCTCGACCCATTCGCGGAAGATGCCCTCGTCGAACACCTGTTCGATTCCGGCCGGCGGCTTCAGGCCGCCGCTGCCGAGCAGCAAGGCGCGCAACTCGCCCGTCATCTCCGTCGAGAAGCCGACGATCCGGCCATGCTCCATAGTCACATGCTTCGTATGCGTTCCCGGCAGGCAGATCCAGCCATGCGGTTCGTCGAGCGCGAACAGCTGGGTCTCTTCCCCGCGCATCACGTCAGGCGGCGACATCTGCTTCAGGCCCGGCACGATGTGGATACCGTGGATGTGGACCAGGTGCTTCGCGAGACTGTTCATCGGCATCGGCACCGGCAGGTAGTCCGTCCGGTAGATCCCTTCCGCGCTGCCGACGGCCCCGCAGGCGATGATCGGCCGGTCGGGCCATTCTCCCAGCCACTCATTGATGTGGAACCTGAGGCGGGCAAGCGGATCGCCTTCATGCGTCAGGAGGCCGTCCGGAACCGCCGTGCCGCCGACAACATCGCCTTCATTGTCAAAAGCCCACGCACGGAAGCGCGACGACCCCCAGTCGACGCCAATCAGAACCGTTCTGTCCATCATGGGCGGCACCGCATCAGGCGACAGCAGGGAAAGTAGGAACTGGATTGCATGCCCTCACGTCTCTTGCACCGCGCGGAAAGTCAATCCATTCCCTTACATGTCGATGACGTCATCCCTGAAGCGCCGGCGGACAACCACCGGGCCCTTCAACCGCAACAGGATCACCTTCATGAGCACACCTGCCGATCCGCGCCACGACCTCGCGGCAAGGGAGTTTGCCCGGCTGCTGGATATCATGGCCAGGCTGCGCAATCCCGAGGGGGGCTGCCCGTGGGACCTTGAGCAGAACTTCCGCACCATCGCCCCCTACACGATCGAGGAGGCCTATGAAGTCGCCGACGCGATCGAACGCGACAACATGAAGGATCTCCGCGAGGAGCTGGGCGACCTGCTGTTCCAGGTCGCCTTTCACAGCCAGATGGCAACGGAGACCGGTGCGTTTGACGCCGCCGACGTCGCGTCTGCCATCAGCGAGAAAATGGTCCGCCGGCATCCGCACGTCTTTGAGGCGTCCGACAATCGCAGCTCCGACGAGCAGATCGCCGCCTGGGAAGTCATGAAGGCGGAAGAGCGCGCCGCGAAAGTCGGCGGCCCGGACAAGGCCAGCGCGCTGGACGGCGTCGCGCTGCCCCTGCCCGCCCTGATGCGGGCCGAGAAGCTCCAGAAGCGCGCCGCCCGCACCGGCTTCGACTGGACGGAACCGGAACCGATCTTCGACAAACTGGCCGAAGAGACCGACGAACTGAAGGAAGCCATGGCTTCAGGCGATGCCGATGCCATCATGGACGAGATGGGTGACCTCCTGTTCGTTGCGGCCAACCTCGCGCGGCGTCTCGACGTCGATCCGGAAGTCGCCCTGCGCCGGGCGAATGCCAAGTTCGAGCGCCGCTTCCGGGCGATGGAGCACCTTGCCGAACAGCGCGGCGAGGACTTCGCAGCCCTGGATCTCGATTCCCAGGAAGCGCTCTGGCAATCCGTCAAGAAGACAGAAGCGGGCCGCTAGGCGCCGCCCTCGACCGCCACTGTCGGGAACTCGGCCCGGAACTGGCCCATGCGCTCGGTCTTCAGCCGTACCGTCAGGCAGGCCGTTCCGTCGTCCGATACAGACTCGTCCAGCACATCTCCATTGCGATGCAGCCAGGCCCGTGCACGGCCATCCTCCGGCTTGAGCACCACCCGCACATTGGCCGCCCCTCGCAGCAGGCCTCGCTCGGTCAGGGCGAGCAATTCCTCCATGCCCTCACCCGTCAGCGCCGACACCAGCACCGCCGGAAACTCCAGCGGCCCCGACAGGCTCTGACGCAACGCTTCCAGCCGGTCAGGCGGCAGCAGATCGGCCTTGTTCCAGGCTTCGATGATCGGAGGCAATGGCAGGCCCGTCTCCTGTTCCAGCCGGTCCAGCACCTGCATCACGTCCTCGGCCTGGTCCTGGTCGGACCGGCTTGAGCGATCCCGTACATGGATCAGCAGGTCGGCCTGCATCGCCTCCTCGAGCGTCGCCTGGAAGCTGTCGATCAGGTGGGTCGGAAGGTCGGTGATGAAGCCGACCGTGTCGATCAGCGCGGCTTCGCCCAGTGTCGGCAGGTCCAGCCGCCGGATCGTCGGATCGAGCGTCGCAAACGGCATGTCCCGCGCGAGCACCGATGCTCCCGTCAGGCGGTTGAACAGGGTGGACTTCCCGGCATTGGTGTAGCCGACAAGCGCAATGATCGGCTTGCCGCTCCGCTGCCGTCCCGCCCGTTGGACGGCCCGGGTCCGGCGCACATCCTCGAGGTCCGCTTTCAGACGGGTGATCCGGTCGTCCAGCATACGCCGGTCTGCTTCGAGCTGGCTTTCGCCCGGCCCCGACAGAAAGCCGCCGCCACCGCGCTGGCGCTCGAGGTGTGTCCATGTGCGCACCAGCCGCGAACGCTCATAAAGGATCCGCGCCAGCTCCACCTGCAAGCGGCCCTCCTTGGTCCGCGCACGCAGGCCGAAGATTTCGAGGATCAGGCCCGTCCGGTCGATCACTTTGACGCCGAGTTTCTTTTCCAGATTGCGCTGCTGGACCGGCGTCAGCGCACCGTCGATCACCGCCAGCGTGCACTGATGTGCTTCAAGGTCCGTCGCAAGCCGCTCCAGGATACCGCCCGACAGGAGCTGTGCCGAGTTGACCTGCCGCACATGCTCCGGGCGCAGGAAGGCCAGCTCGCGGCCCAGCGCCTCGACCAGACCGGCGGTTTCTTCAAGCCGGTCCTCCGTCGGGCGGTTGGCGGGTGTGAACCAAGGGATGATCACGCCGGCAACTTCCGGAGCCGGCACGCGATCAATCATCTTGTCGGTCAAGTGGACCTAGTCCTTGTCCATCTCTTCGTCGAAGAGTTGCACCGGCGCACTTGGGGCGATGGTGGAAATGGCGTGCTTGTAGACCAGTTGCGGCGGGCGGCCGTCGCCGCGCAGAAGCACGCAGAAATTGTCAAACCAGGTCACGACGCCCTGCAGCTTCACACCGTTCACGAGGAACACCGTCAGCGGCGTGCGCGACTTGCGCACCGCGTTGAGAAAGGCGTCCTGGAGGTTCTGTTTCTTGTCAGCCGACATGGCAGGTAGTCCTGTTGTTCTTGTTATGGTCGCGGGCTAGCGGGATTGCGGGCACTTCGCAAGTGCCTGCCCCATTCAGCCTCTCCAGAAACTGACAGAAATTGCCGGAATGATGGCCAAAATCTCCAGCCTGCCCAATAACATGGAGACGATGGCCAAAATTGAGGCACCATTACTCAGCCCCGCCGTGTGGCCGACAACCAGCCCGCCGGAGTTGGTCAGGCACCCGATGGCAAGCCGGATCGCGGGCTCGAAGTCCTGCCCGGCAAAGGTGAAGAGCACCATCACGACAAAGACGGCGAGAATGTAGGCGATCAGGTACACCCAGACGCCGATCACGCTGCGCTCGTCCATCTCACGGTTGCGGAACTCGAAGCCGAGAATCGATCGCCGATAGCCGAGTTGCCGGAATTCCACGCCCGCCCGTCGCGCAAGGACGATCAGTCTCGCAATCTTGACCCCGCCCGCGGCGGAAAGGGCCGAGCCACCGATCAGCGCCGGCAGCACCAGCACGGGCAGCGGGACATGGTCGCCAGCGTCGATCCCGCCAATCGGAAGGCCTGAAGTCGCAAGCGCCGAAATAGCCCAGCCAGCAGCCCGCCCGATGTTCATTCCGGACACGACGGCCGACGCCGCGAAAATTGCGGCGAGCAGGAAGAACATGCCCGTCTCGGGATCGGTCAGCGCCCTCATCGGTTTTCGCTCGCGCAGCGGCAGCGCTACAGCGAGCCCCAAGGCCCCGAAGCAGAGCCCGATCGCAAGCACGATATCGGCGACAAGCCCGGCGTCAGCCCGTCCATAAGGCGCCGGATCGACGACGCCGGTTGTCCAGACACTGACAGAGTCCGACAGGGCACGGCCCGGCGACATGCCAACGATCACCAGCGCCAGCGCCGTAATGGCGATGCCGGTGCTGAGAATGATCAGGACCCAGCGCGCAACTTTCGGAACCGCATCGAAGAAGCTCTTCTCGGGCATCACGAACAGGACGCTCCTGTGAATGCCCGGTCCACCCAGATTGAGCGCAGCAAGAACGCTGGCCGCGGTGATGATCGAGGCCGCCCCGCCGACAAAATGGAGCATTCCGCGCCAGACCAGCAGGCTGGCCGGCCACAGGCCGCTCTCCACCGAAATGACCGACTGCCCCGTCGTCGTGAGGCAGGCGGCGGCCTCGTGGATCGCCAACAGCACAGACCGGTTCTGCACGCCGATGATGAACGGCAGGCAGGCTGCGATCGGCGACAGGGCCCACCACAGGATCACCAGACCGAGCGCATCGGAAGGACGCGCCTTCTGCGCCGGCCGCGGCGTCAGGAACAGAATGCTGCTGGCCATCACGACGATGCCGACAACCATCGCCACAAAGGCGAAGACTTGGCTGTATTCGTGGAATGCAAGGCCCGTGAGGATCGCCGGCACGGTGCTTGCCGCCAGCACCAGCATCAGGACAGAGAGGATACGGACGACGGATGCGTAGTTCATGCCATCAGAAGAAGTCCGGACTGACGCGGAAGAACTTCTCCACCTTCCGGACCATCTCCTCTTCATAGAACACGATCAGCCTGTCCTCGGCCCGCACAATCACCTCAGGACCCGCGATAATGACATCGTCGCCGCGGATAATGGCAGCTGCGGTCACGCCGTCCGGCAGGTCGTCATAGCCGGTTGGCTTGCCGATCAGGGACGAGGATTCGAGGGTCACGCCTTCGGCCACTTCAGCCTGTCCGTCTTCCAGCGACTGCAGGCCGAGGATCCGCCCGCGGCGCATGCGCAGGAGGATCTGGGAAACCGTCAGCGCACGCGGGTCGAGAACCGCATCGACGCGCATGTCGCGCGCGAGTCCCGCCAGCTCCGTCGCGTTGACGAGCGCCAGCGACCGCTTTGCGCCCGCGCGCTTGGCGAGATTGGAGATCAGCAGGTTCGTCTTGTCGTCATCGGTGATCGCGACGACGAAATCCGCCTTTGAAGCGCCCGCCTCGGCGAGGATATCCGGGTTGAGCCCGTCGCCCTGGATCACGATGCTTCGCTTCACGCCCGCCACGGCGGTGTTCGCGCGCTCCGGATCCCGCTCGATTACGCGGATGCGCTTGTTGCTTTCCCGCTCGAGCGTCTGCGCCACGTAGAGGCCGACATTGCCGCCGCCAACGATCACCACATGATCGGATCGCTCGGCATCGCGGTTGAAGATCGACGCAAGCCGCTCGGCATGGCTGTCGAGCACGGCGATATAGGCGCGGTCACCGGGCTTCAGGACATCATTGCCCTTGGGCGCGCGAACCATGTCGCCGGTGCCGATGCCGACGATGCGGGCCGAAAGATCCGGGAACAGCCCGCGGATCTGGTCCACGGCCGTATCCAGCAGAGGGTTGTTATCGGCGATTTCCAGGCCGAGCAGGCGCACCTTTCCGTGCCCGAACGAAGCCGACATGATCGCGCCGGGCGTCCGAAGACGCTGCAGGATGGCTTCGCCGACCTCGACTTCGGGTGAGATGACCATGTCGATTGGCAGGCCGTCGCGCGAGAAAATATTCTTCCAGGCCGGGTCGATATACGACTGGTCGCGCACCCGTGCGATCTTGAACGGAACCGAGAACAGCGTGTGAGCGATCTGGCAGATCACCATATTGATTTCGTCGAAATGGGTGACAGCGATGATCATCTCGCAGTCCGCCGCGCCGGCCTTCTTCAGCACATCGGGATGCGCCGCATGGCCGGTGAAGCCCCGCACGTCGAGATCGGTCGAAACCTGGTCAACCAGTTCCTGATTTTCGTCGATAATGGTGATGTCGTGCTTCTCTCGGGCCAGACGGCGGGCAATGCCATGCCCGACGCGGCCTGCACCACAGATGAGAACACGCATAGATCAGCCTTCCGCCGGCACTCAGCTGTCCTGCCGACTCAGGCCGGACGCTACGCCCAAAGCTTTTAATTTTCTATGGAGAGCGGAGCGCTCCATTCCGATGAATTCAGCAGTCCGCGAGATATTGCCGTTGAAGCGAGTAATCTGCAGCGCCAGGTATTCCCGCTCAAACTGTTCCCGCGCATCGCGCAGGGACAGACCGACAAGGTCCGCAGAACCCGACTTCACAGGCCCTGCGCCCGCTGCGGCCGTGTCACGCGGCAACTCGTCAACGCTGACCGGACGGGCGGAATCCGATGGCGACAGGATCAGTATCCGCTCCACCACATTGCGCAGCTGACGGATATTGCCCGGCCAGTCGAGCGACTGCAGCACGGCCATTGCTTCGGATGAAAAATGCCTCGGCGTCAGGCCTGACGAATCCGCAATCCGCTCGATGAAGTAGTCGACCAGGTCCGGAATGTCGTCACGCCGCTCTGCCAGGGACGGCACACGCAGCGGCACCACGCTCAGGCGATAGAACAGGTCTTCCCGGAAGTTGCCGTCCGCGATCTCCTGCTTCAGGTCCTTGGTCGTCGACGACATGACGCGCACGTCGACGTTCACGTCAGACCGGCCACCAACGCGCTGGAATCGCTGCTCCGTCAGTACACGCAGTATCTTGTTCTGCGTGCCGGAGGGCATGTCCGCCACTTCGTCAAGCAGCAAGGTGCCCATGTGCGCCTTTTCGAACAGGCCCACCCGCGTCGTGCGGCCGTCGGGATCCTCCTCCCCAAACAGCGCGCTTTCCATCTGGTCGGGCGCAATCGTCGCCGCATTGACGACGACGAACGGCCCATTTGCCCGCACCGAGTTTCGGTGGATCAGGCGCGCGGCAAGCTCCTTGCCCACGCCTGCCGGCCCCGAAATCATGACGCGGGAATTTGTCGGCGCCACCTTGTCGATCGAGGCGCGCAGGTTGATCGCGGCCTGGCTGTTGCCGATCCACTGCTCGTCATCACCTGCGCGGTTCCTGAGCGTGGCGTTCTCGTATTTCAGTGCGGCAGACTCGATGGCGCGGTCGATCAGGTGCAGCAGCCGGTCTGTCTTGAACGGCTTCTCGATGAAGTCGTATGCCCCGCGCCGGATTGCCGCGACCGCAGTTTCGATATTGCCGTGACCGCTGATCACGATGACCGGCAGCAGCGGATCGATCGACTTGAGATATTTGAGCAGGGACAGCCCGTCCATTCCGCTGCCCTGGAGCCAGACGTCCAGCACCACAAGCCGCGGCGTCCGTACACGCACTTCTTCCAGCGCCCGTTCCGCCGTGTCGGCCGTTCGAACGGAATAGCCCTCGTCCCCCAGCACACCCGCGATAAGCTCCCGGATGTCGGGTTCGTCATCTACGACCAGAATGTCTAACGCCATGGCGACGTCTCCTCTACGCGAACAGTTTGGGGGGAATCGAGGTCTGCGCCCGCCATCTCATCGATCGGCGCCAGCGCCTCAAACGAACGGGCATCATGTGGCGGCAGCCAGATGCGCACGCGCGCGCCGCGCAAGCCATCCAGCCGGTTCTGCAGTGAAATGGACCCGCCATGGTCGGCGATAATGCGGTTCACGATGGCCAACCCGAGGCCGGTGCCTTTCTCACGGGTCGTCACATAGGGCTCCAGCAGCCGCTCGCGGACATCCTGCGGAAAACCAGGCCCGTTATCCTCGATCGTGATTTCGAGCCCCCGCTGATCCCCCTTCAGGGCGATCCGGATGCTGCCATCCACGTCCGCTTCTTCGGGCATGCCTTCGATGGCTTCGGCGGCGTTCTTGAGCAGGTTGCCGATGGCCTGGCCGATCAGGCGGTCGTCGCCGATATAGGTTGCCTCGTCAGCCTCCGACTCGAACTCGAATTCGATGTCGGGATTGACCACGCTCTGCGAGAAAGTCGCTTCCCGCAACAGGGCCGACATGTCGAACGGCGCAACGCTCGGCTTCGGCATGCGGGCGAATGACGAGAATTCCTCGACCATGCGGCCGATATCACCGACCTGGCGCAGGATGGTCTCGATACACTTGTCGAACACACCGTCGCTGTCGTCGATCTTGTCGGCATAGCGCCGGCGAAGGCGTTCGGTCGACAGCATGATCGGCGTCAGCGGGTTGCGGATTTCATGTGCAATCCGACGCGCCACATCGCGCCACGCCATTTGCCGCTGTGCGTGGATCAGGCGGGTCGTGTCGTCGAAGGTCAGGACGCAGCCGCCGGCCGGGTCCGGCGCCGTCTTCAGCCGGATATGCCGCGTCTCGCCATTGCGATCGAGTTCGATCGACGCGTCGACCGGTGAGACCCGCTCGAGCGTGTCGCGAACAAAGCGCTCGAACTCCGGCGCAACGTCCGCCAGCGCCTGTCCCGGCAGAATCTCCTCAATCCCCAGCAGGTCACCGGCGGAACGGTTTGCCAGCGTCACCGACATATCCCCGTCCATGCGGATCACACCCGCCCCGACCTCCGCCAGCAGCGTTTCCACAAAGCGGCGCCGGTCCTCTTCGTCCTCGCGCGCCCGGATAAGCGCATTGCGTTGCTCGGAGAGCTGCTCGGTCATCGCGTTGAACGACTGGCTCAGGGCATAGACTTCATCCTTGTTGCCGGTCACCGGCACCCGAACGGACAGGTCGCCGTCGCGCACGGCGTGAGCGGCCGAGGCCAGGCGCCCGATCGGCCCGGTAATCCGCCCCGCCGCCTCGATGCCGAGCCGGCCCGCCAGCAGCAGGATCAGCGCGGCGATCTGCGCATACCCGATGGCAAAGATCATCTGCAGGCGGCCGCTGCGCTGCTTGGCGTTGTTGTATTGCGCAAGCTGGCTCGTGGCGTCGCGCAGCATGCCGAACAGGTTCCGGTCAAACGGCTTGGCCGCATAAACGAAGCCGTCGACCGGTTCTGAAATCTTGATCAGCGCCGTCCCGATACCCTGCTGCTCGTACAGCGTTGTAACGACTTCCCCGGATCGCGCCTCCTTGAAGGCCTCAGGCGACGGCGGCTTCAGGACCGGCGTGCCGGCACTTTCCTCCGCAATGATCTCCTGCGTGTCCGCGCTGACGATCGCGATGGTGACGAACTCACGATAGGCCAGTGTCTGTCGCAACCCTTCCGACCAGGCGGCCGAGGCGTTGGCAGCAAGCTGGTCTCCGGCCGCGCCTTCTGTTCCGGCATCGGCGGCCAGTGACGATTTTACGTCGCGCGCAAAATTCTCCACGTCATGCGCCGCCAGCCGCACATCGACGTCGAACGTCGAACTGAAATTGTCGACGTAGTCCTGAAAGATCTGTTTGTTCTTCTCCATCACCGCTTCGGCGCGTTCGCCAAACCAGTTGTCGAGGCCGCGCGTCACGACAGCGCCGAGGAAAATCGCGACCACCATGGCCGGCACAAGCGCGGAAAACCCGAACAGCATGACAAATCGCTGCGCCAGACGCCCCTGACCCGCATCCCGGGTCCGGCCGCGAATGGCGAGGAACTCGCGGATCACGATCGCGGCGAGCACGATAATGAGAACAAAGTTCAGCGCCAGCAGCCAGGGCGTCGACCCGGCGGTCGGGTTGTCGGGGTTGACGCCGGCAATCGTGATGAAGGTGGCGAGCACCGCAACGAGCGCCGCAATGATGAAGAGCCCCTCAAAGAGGGCCCAACTCGGCTTTGGCGCGTGCTGACTTAACGGGTTCGACAATCCACCAGGCTCTACTCAGGCCACCCCGGCCCGTTGCTTCAAGGACACGCTTTCGTGTCTCAATCGCAACACTGGTGCACTAAAACCACAGTTTGCGCGGGCGTCAACCCGCACAAATCAGTCTTCTGCGATGCCCAGTGAGTTTATTTTCGCGCGCAGTGTGTTGCGGTTCATGCCGAGCAACTGCGCTGCCTTGACCTTGTTGCCGGCGGTTACCGACAGGGCCAGCCGGATGAGCGGTCGTTCGACCTGGTCGATCACGCGCGAATACACGGAGCTGTCCTCGTCCTCGCCGCTCGAAATCAGGTCACCCATCACGTGGCGGTGCAGGAGGGTCTCGACATCCTTCTCGAACCCGGCGCTCGACCCCTTCTGTTCGCTCGCCCCGGCGCGCAGTTCACGCTCCACATCCCTCAGGGTGATCGTGTCGTCGGGGCTGAGCACTGCGAGCCGCAGCACCAGGTTTTCCAGCTCGCGCACATTGCCCGGCCAGTCGTAAGCGGTGATCAGGTCGATCGCCGACTTGTCGAAATTCTTGGCGGACAGGCCCTGGCGCTGGGCACGGATCAGGAAAGCCCGCGCCAGTTCCGGAATGTCTTCCTTGCGCAAGCGGAGCGGCGGCATGGTGAGCCGCACGACATTCAGGCGGTAGTAGAGATCTTCCCGGAAGGCGCCCTCCTCGACCATCCGGCCGAGATTGCGCCGCGTGGAGGCGATGAGGCGCGCGCCGTTCGCGTCGCGCAGGAACTTGACCAGCTGCGTCTGGGCCTCGGCCGGCAGGTCCCCGATCTCGTCGAGATAGAGCGTGCCGCCCTTCTGGTGGACGGCGCCCGGCTCTCCGTTCGCGCCGAAAAGCTGGCGGTTGATTTCGGCCGCAGGCAGTGCGGCGAGATCCAGCGCGACGAACTTGCCGTTCTTCGCCGAACCGAGCTGGTGGATAGCCCGCGCCGCGAGCTCCTTGCCGGTGCCGCTCTCGCCTTCGATCAGCACCGTCAGGTCGGTGTTCATCACCTTGGCGATGATGCGATAGACTTCCTGCATCGCATCGGAGCGTCCGATCAGCGGCAGGCCTGCATCATTCATCGCCTTCTGGGATTCGGGATTGATTGCGCGCACCGACGCCTTGGGCGGCGCCTTGATCGCGCGCTGCACCAGGCTGGTCAGTGCGTCGATGTCGAATGGCTTCGGCAAATAGTCGAACGCGCCATGCTGGGCTGCTGAAGCGGCGGTGAGGATCGTGTTCTGGCCGCTCATCACAATGAAGGGCAGCTCCGGCCGCGACAGGCGAAGCGAGGGTAGAAGGTCGAAGATGGATGCGTCGCCCAGGTAGACGTCGGTCACGACAACATCGCCCTCGCCGTTACGCACCCACCGCTCCAGCGCTTCCGGCGAGCTGGTTGCGCGCACCTCATAGCCGGCTGCCACCAGCGTCTGGTTCACGATCAGGCGAATACTGGCATCATCCTCAGCCAGCAGCACCGTTTTCTCAGCCATTCAGGCCTCCTGTACGAATAGGCAACAAGACCGTGAAGCGCGTGGCTCCGGGTTCGCTATCGACCCGGATCTGACCGCCATGCGCCGTGATGACTTCCTTCACGATCGACAGGCCGAGCCCCCGCGCCCCGGATTTCGAGCTCTGAAAGACGTCGAAGATACGGGAAATCTTGTCCCGTGGGATGCCCCGGCCGTTATCCTCGATTGTTATCAGCATGGCGCGTTGCAGACCGACGCCAAAGCGCGAGCGCTTGAAGGCAAGGCCGGTCGCATAAGCCGTGCGCACCAGCACCTGCGCCCTGCCGCTGCCGTCCTGGGCCGCTTCCGCCGCATTGCGGATAAGGTTCTGGAAGGCCTGCTGCAGGTGGTCTTCGTCGCCATGGATTTCCGGCAGGGACGGATCGAAATCGCGCAGGATATCGACGCTCGCGCCGAGCGCAACGCGCTCCGAGGCGATCACTCGGTCCAGAAGCGCGTGAATGTTGAAGCTTGTCATGCGCGGCGCGGAAAACAGTTCGAACGCGGACAACCGGTTGACCAGGCGTTCTATGCGGCGCGCCTCTTCGCGGATGATCTCCAGGAGTTCGGACTGGCCCTCAACGCCCTGCCGCTCCAGCAACTGGGCCGCGCCGATAATTGCGCCCAGCGGGTTCTTGACCTCGTGCCCAAGGATGCGCCCGAACCCGGCAACGCCGGCGGCGGAGTCGCTGCCCTCGCGAACGGCCGCTTCGACGATCGCAATGACGAAGCCCTCATCATCCGTGGTGCGTATCCACACGTCGCACACAAGACGCGTGTTCATGGTCGGTCCGGTAATCGGCGTACCGGGCGAAGTGATGTCACCGACCTGCCGCTGTGCCCGGTCCAGCAATTCCCAGATCAGGGAGTCGTGGAAGATGAGTTCGCTCAGCGGCTTGCCCGTCAGTGTCCGCCGCGACATCTGGAACAGGGCCTCCGCCGCCGGGTTGCCGTCGACGATTTTCCGCCGTCCGTCGATGACCAGCAGGGCAATCGGCGACAGGTCAGCAAGAGAGCGCGCATCGAGCAAGGTCATTCCCGCCATGTCAGACGGCCTCCACAAGATCGGTTTCAAGATAGACGGCCCGCAGTGCAGCCTTCAGCTCCGCGGCGCTGTCGATCCGGCAAAGGCGGGACCGCAATACTCTTCCCGCGTCCGGCCCGCTGCCGAAGTCCAGACAGTCGATCGAGGCGGCCACGTGCTTCCGGACCGTCAGCACGCCCAGCTTATCGCCATACAGCGTGACACTGTCATCGATCTGCTCGCACAGGGACGACAGCTGCTCGCGCAGGGACGGCGCGCGCCACGGCCGGCCGTCAAGAGCGGCTGCGATCGCCCCCGGCAACCATGGACGGCCCATTGCGCCGCGTCCCACCATCACGCCATGCGCCCCGGACTGTGCCAGCGCTTGTCGGGCGTGCTCAACCGATCCGATATCGCCGTTTACGATCACCGGTACTGACACGGCGGTCACGGTATCGCGCACGGCGGCCCAATCGGCGTCACCCTTGTAGAACTGGCACCGCGTACGGCCGTGCACCGTCAGCATGCGCACGCCCTTGCCTTCCGCAATCCTGCCCAGTTCCGGCGCGTTGAGACACTCATCATCCCAGCCGAGCCGCATCTTGAGCGTAACAGGGCGTCCGCCGGCGCCCGCCAGCGCGGCATCAACGATCTCGCCCGCCAGCGTCAGGTCACGCATCAGTGCAGATCCGGACTGGCCGCCGGTCACCTGCCGCGATGGGCAACCCATGTTGATGTCGATGACGTCGACACCGCTTTCGGCAAGCAGGACCGCGCCGCGATACATGTCCTCCGGCCGCCGGCCCGCGAGCTGCACGATCCAGTAACTGCCGCCCTCATGCCGGCAAGCGCGGCGCACAACATCCGGCCGTGCTGCGGCGAGCATCTCGCCGGCCACCATTTCGGACACCACGGCCGGTGCGCCGAAATAGACGGCTTGCCGCCGCATCGGCGCATCCGTCGCGCCGGACATGGGCGCGAGCCAGACCCTTGGTGCCTCAAAACTAACCATTCGTTCATTCTTACCAGAATTCGATTGTGCGCAAGTGCACAAATCATAAGCAGGTGTGTAATTTAAGTCGCATCTGAAGCACATGGCCTTGGCAATGATGCTGGCTTAGAAGGCGGAAATGGAAAGATTCGCCGCCATTATCGTTGCTGCCGGCCGCGGCGCCCGCTCGGGCCGGGACGGGCCCAAACAGTGGGAACCGCTCCTGGGAAAGCGGGTGATCGACTGGTCTGTCCAGGCATTCTTGACACATCCCCGGCTGGAGCAACTTGTCGTCGTGACGGACGTTGCCCCGAAACAGGCGGCGCTGCCGGATGCTGTTGTAGTCGTTGCAGGTGGCGAGACACGCAGCGCATCCGTACGCGCCGGACTCCAGGCGCTGGCAGTGCCGGACGACATGCATGTCCTGATCCACGACGCGGCGCGTCCGGGTCTCAGCCACAAAGTGATCGATGCCCTCATCGAAGCGCTCGGGGCGGCGGATGGCGCGGCCCCGGCGCTGGCCGTCTCCGACGCTTTGAAGGACACGCGCGGCGGGACGCTTGCGACAGTTCCGCGCGATACGCTGCGGCGCGTGCAGACACCCCAGGCTTTTCGCAAGCGCAGCATAGAAGCGGCGCTGGCGGGCGAGCACAGTTACGTCGACGACCTCGAAGCCGTGGAGGCATCCGGCGCCCATGTGCAGCTGGTTCCGGGCGACCCGGCCCTTCACAAGATAACCTATCCGGAGGACTTTGACCTCGTGGCCCGCCTTCTCTCCCCGCCCCTGAGCACGCCCCGCGTCGGCAAGGGCTTCGACGTTCACGGCTTCGAGCCGGGTGACCATGTCACGCTGTGCGGTGTGCAAATTCCCCACTCGGCAAAATTGCAGGGCCATTCGGACGCTGACGCCGCCTGGCACGCCCTCACGGATGCGATCCTCGGCGCCGTCGCGCTCGGCGATATTGGAGACCATTTCCCGCCATCGGACCCGAAATGGAAAGGTGCGGACAGCGCGATCTTCCTGAAGGAAGCCCAACAACTCGCAGCCGCTAGGGGCTTCGCTCTCACCAGTTGCGATATCACCATCATCTGCGAAGCACCGAAAGTAAAACCCCACCGCGAAGCCATGCGCCAGCGGACTGCAGACCTGCTGGGTCTGCCTCTCGACACAGTCAGCGTGAAAGCCACCACCACCGAAGGCCTGGGCTTCACCGGGCGCCGCGAAGGCATCGCTGCGGAAGCGGTCGCCGTTCTGGCGCCAATGCCCTGACGCTGCGTCGCCACTTGCAAATCGCGGCTGCCATGCTCCCCTTGCCGGAAAAATAGGGAGAGGCCCAATGCCCAACGGACTGAAGATTGACCAAGACGGGCATGTCACGATCCTGACGCTTGATCGGCCCGAAGCCCTGAATGCGCTCGACTATCCGCTCTACATGGCTCTGGAAGATGCGATCCGGGGCGCGGATGCGCGTGCCATCATCATTACCGGCGCGGGTGACCGGGCATTTTGTTCCGGCGACGACGTCAAGCAAATCCTTTCAAAAGGCGCGCCGGCAACACCTGAGATGACGGAGCGATCGAAGCGGACGGGCGGCCTTACACCCGCAGCCGACGCACTGCTGCACACAGACATTCCGGTGATCGCCGCCGTGAACGGTTACGCGCTCGGTTGGGGCGCCGAACTTGCCATCATGGCCGATATTCGCGTGTTCTCTGAACGCGCGCGTTTCGGCGAGATCTTCGTCACACGCGGCCTGACGTGCGATGCGCCCGGATTCGGCAGGCTCATCCAGCTGGTCGGACGCGAGCGTGCCTGCGAACTCCTGTTCACGGGCGATATCATTGATGCGACCACGGCGAAGGAAATCGGTCTGACCTCTCGTGTCGTGGCACCAGAAGACCTCCTCCCCACAGCGCTTGGCCTTGCGCACAGGATCGCCGCGAACCCGCCGCTCGCAGTTCAGGCAATAAAGCAGGGCCTGCGCCGGACGGTCGACCCTGAGTGGCGAGAGGTCGGACGGATGGCGATCAGTGAGATCCGCCGTCTCATGCAGACCGACGACGCGAAGGAAAGCGCCGCCGCTTTCCTGGAAAAGCGCACGCCTGTCTTCACGGGCCGCTGAGGAAGGCCTAACTTGACCGGCATGTTTCCAGACCGCCTGCGCAACCTCGCCATGCTGATCCTCGACGATGCCGAACAGGCGCGGCTGCGTATCTGTACCGCCGAAAGCTGCACGGGCGGGCTCGTCGCGGCGCTGCTCACCGACATTCCCGGCTCATCGAGCGTGTTCGAACGTGGCTTCGTCACCTACTCCAACCGGGCAAAGGAAGAGATGCTCGGCGTGCCGGGCGACGTGCTGGCCGACTATGGCGCCGTCTCCGAGCCGGTGGCGCGGATGATGGCGGAAGGTGCGCTGGAGGCAAGCCGCGCCAATATCGCTGTCGCGATCACCGGCGTTGCCGGCCCCGGCGGCGGCACGCGCATGAAGCCGGTCGGCACGGTCCACATTGCCTGCGCCCGCGAGAATCGCGCAGTCATTCACGAAATGCTGCAGGTCGGAGATATCGGCCGTCACAACATTCGCATGGCCGCCGTGGAATCCGCACTCAACCTCATCCAGGCGCAGATGCGCTAGACGCCGAGCGGCCCGGTCTGCGGTGCGCTGTAGCGCCGCCGCCCCTCATCGAGGAAAGCTGAAAGGATCCGGTCGACCGCCAGGTCGTGATTGGCCGCGGCCAGCATGCCAATGAACGGGTTCTTGAAATCGTAGTCGATGTCCAGGCGCACGTCCGTGCCGCGCTCCTGCGGTGTCAGCCGCCACTCTGCCCTCAATCGGCGGAACGGGCCCTTGACCAGAGAGGCAACGACGGTTCCGGCAGCAGGATCCTTCACGACGCGGGTGGAAAACCGTTCGACAAAACCCTTGAAGCCGATGACGGCATCCCCGAGGCAGGACGACCGGCCTTCATCCAGCGCCTCCTCCTCCGAAACGCGCATGGCCGTGATCCATTTGATGAAGTCGGGATAGCGGCGGATATCGGACACAAGCTCAAAAGCCTGCTCAGGCGTGTAGGGCAGCCGGACCGATTTCGAGAAGTGCGCCATGCGCTCAGCTGGATTGCGACGCCTGCAGCGCCTCGCGCGCCGCTTTCAGGCGGGCAAAATCCTCCCCGGCATGGTGGGAGGATCGCGTCAGCGGCGTTGCCGAGACCATCAGGAAGCCCTTGGCCCGCGCGATTTCCTCGTACGCCCTGAATTCATCGGGTGAAACGAAGCGGTCCACGGCCGCGTGCTTGCGGGTTGGCTGCAGGTACTGACCGATCGTCAGGAAGTCGACGCCGGCCGAGCGCATGTCGTCCATCACCTGCATGACTTCCTCCTTGGTCTCGCCAAGGCCGACCATCAGTCCCGATTTCGTGAACTGCGTCGGGTCGCGGTCCTTCACTTTCTGGAGCAGGCGCAGCGAGTGGAAGTAGCGCGCCCCCGGCCGGATCGAGAGGTAAAGGCGCGGCACGGTTTCGAGGTTGTGGTTGAACACGTCCGGCTTCGCATCGATAACCCGGTTCTCCCACCCATCCTTGCGCAGGAAATCCGGCGTCAGGATCTCGATCGTCGTTTCCGGTGCGGCCGCCCGGATCGCCCGGATCGTGTGGACGAAATGCATTGCTCCGCCATCGTCGAGGTCGTCGCGGTCAACGGATGTGATGACGACATGCTGCAGCCCCATCTCCGCGACTGCTTCGGCGACCCGGCGCGGCTCGTCCTCGTCGACGCCGGGCAGCGGTTTGCCAGTCGAGACGTTGCAGAAACTGCAGGCCCGGGTGCAGACCTCGCCCAGGATCATCATCGTGGCGTGCTTCTTGTCCCAGCACTCCCCGATATTGGGGCAACCTGCTTCCTCGCAGACCGTGACGAGGCCGCGGGATTTCACGATCTCGCGCGTCTCCGAATAGCCCTTCGACACCGGCGCCTTCACCCGTATCCATTCCGGTTTGCGCAGCACGGGGCTGTCCGGCCGGGACTGCTTTTCCGGATGGCGGGGACGCGGCGCGCCGGACTTGTGATCGATCAGGTTTGTCATGGCCGGAACATGGCTGCAGCCGCACAGGAACTCAAGCGCCAAGCAGTGCAAGATGCGCATGCAAACTTGCAATAATCGTTGCGGTCTGGCTGCTAGGTGACAAAATGTTACAAACACGTGAAGCCACGAAAAGGCTCAGAGGAAACCAGGGCTATCCATGACTTCCATACCGATCCCGGCTCCATTGCCGTACCGGGCCTCTCGCACCCGTACCGACCTTTTCGCCGCTCTTCTTCGCGCGTCACGCGAATTCGGGAAGGGCAAGGTCATCGTCATCGACGGCGACGGGCGAAAGCTCACCTACAAGGAAATCATCCAGGGATCGTTCGGCCTCGGATCCGCCCTGGCAGCAAAGACCAAGGCTGGCGAGTCCGTCGGTGTGATGCTGCCGACCGGAGCTGGCGCGGTCGTCGGATTCTATGCCCTCAGCGCATACAACCGCGTTCCGGCCATGCTCAATTTCACGGCCGGCTCCCGTAACCTGAAAGCGGCCATGCGCGCAGCTGAGATCACGAAGATCATCACGGCGCGTCGCTTCGTTGAACTCGGCGGGCTCGAAGGCCTGATCGACGAACTCTCCGACAGCGCGGAAATCATCTACCTTGAGGACGTGCGCGAAAAACTGTCGCTGAAAGACAAGCTTGCCGGCCTGATCGGCCCGGTCGCGCCAGGCTTGATACGCCGCCCGGCGCGCTACAAGAGCCCGGGCGTCGTGCTCTTCACCTCGGGCACGGAGGGCGAGCCGAAAGGCGTCGTCCTCAGCCATGAGAACGTGATGGCGAATGTCGAGCAGGTCCGCGCCCACATCGGCCTCAGCACCGAAACGGACAAGCTGTTCAATCCCCTGCCGACATTCCATTGCTTCGGGCTGACCGTCGGCGCTGTGCTGCCGCTGATCGCCGGCATCCCAGTGGTTTTCCATCCGTCGCCGCTGCAACCACGCGAAATCGTCAAGCGCATTCGCGCGACCGCCTCGACCATTCTGCTGGCGACCGACACGTTCATCTCGCAATACGCGCGCGTCGGCGCCGACGGCGACATGAGTTCTATCCGCCTCGCCGTCTGCGGTGCAGAGCGCGTGAAAGACGAGACGCGCTCACTCGTCCGCCGCAAGTTCGAGATTGAAATCCTTGAAGGCTACGGCGCGACCGAAGCCTCGCCGGTCGTTGCGGCAAACCAATGGGAGCGCAACAAGCCCGGCACGGTCGGCCTGCTGATGGCGGACATGGAATACCGCCTCCTGCCCGTCGATGGCATTCCGGACGGCGGACGACTCCATATCAAGGGGCCGAACATCATGCTCGGTTACCTGCGCCCGTCGGCGCCCGGCGTGCTCGAGCGGCCGGATGGCGGCTGGCACGACACGGGTGATGTGGTCGTCGTCGATGAAGAGGGCTTCATCCGCATCATGGGCCGCGTGAAGCGGTTCGCGAAGATCGGCGGGGAAATGGTGTCACTGGCTGTGGTGGAGAATTGCGCCAGTGCGATCTGGCCCGACCATCTTCATGCGGCCGTCGCCATGCCGGACCCGCGCAAAGGCGAACAGATCATCCTCCTCAGCGACTGCCCGGACTGCAACCGCGATGAAATCGTCGCCTGGGCCCAGAGCCACGGTGTGCCGGAAATATCGGTGCCACGCCGCGTCTACCACGTTGACGACATTCCCGTGCTCGGCACCGGCAAGGTCGATTACGGCGCAGTCCAGAAGAAAGCGGTGGACCTGGTCGAGGCCTAGCCGGCGCGTCGCACTCTGGATTTGTCCGCCTACGTGTCGGCGCTTGTCGCGCGCCGGACAGGCATGTGCTTCTTGCCCCAGTCGCGCAGCGTCATCAGGGCCGGGGCAAGTTCCTGACCCTTCTCCGTCAGGACATAGTCGTAGCGCTTCGGTCCGTCCGAATACTTACGGCGTTCCAGGATGCCCGCTTCGACAAGGCGCTTCAGCCGCTCTGCCAGGATATGCCGGGTCATGCCGCTCGACTCGATGAACTGCTCGAAACGCGACAGGCCGAGGAAGCAATCCCGCAGGATCAGCAGCGTCCAGCGATCACCCACGATCGACAGCGTGCGGGCAACCGGGCACCAGTTATCGGAAAGTTCGGACCATTTCATGCTGACAAGCCTAATCTGATTTGCGATAGTTCCAAAACGAAACTTAGGAGCGTTCCGCATGGCCAAGGCACTCGAGTTCTATTTCGACTATATCAGCCCGTATTCCCACATTGCCAATGCGGCGGTGAAGCAGATGAAAGAACGCACAGGTGCGAACGTCGAAATCCATCCGATGTTCCTCGGCGCGATCATGCAGGGCACAGGCAATCGCCCTCCGGGCACCGTGCCGGCCAAGGGCGCCTACATGATGAAGGACCTGAACCGCTGTGCCGCGCGATATGGTCTGAGCGTTCGGATGAACCCGCACTTTCCGATGGTGAATACACGCGGCCTGTTGCGCGCCACGATCGGACTTGCCTCTGATCCCGCCGAACAGCAACGCTTCATCGATGCCTGTTTCCGGCACATGTGGGAAACGCCGGAACCGCTCAATCCGGGCGAAGACGCATCTGTCGGTGCCATGTGCGAGGTGGAAGGCTTCGACTTCGCCGAAATCCAGCGCCTGGCTGAAGACGAGGCCAACAAGGCGGCGATGAAAGCCAATACCGACACGGCAATCAGTCGCGGCGCCTTCGGCTCACCGACCTTCTTCGTTGGCGACGAGATGTTCTTCGGCCATGACCGTCTGGACTATGCCGAAGAAGCTCTCATGGCTCAGGCGTAGATGCCGGCCGCTTCGGCGAGGATCTTGTAGGATACGGCCGGGCGCGGTCCGAAATGGCTGATCACTTCTGCGGCCGCGATGTGGCCAAGACGGGCGCAGATTTCCAGCGGAAGTCCCTTTGAGATGCCATAAAGGAAGCCGGCGGCATACTGGTCACCGGCCCCCGTCGTATCGACGACCTCTTTCACCGGCACGGCCTCGACAGCAATCGGCTCTCCGTCACCGAGCACGACCGAGCCTTTCTCGCTGCGCGTGACAGCGGCAATCGCCGTGTCGGCCTGAAGCGCCTCCAGCGCTTCGTCAAAATCGCTCGTTTCGTAGAGAGAGAGCAGCTCTTCCTCGTTGGCGAACAGAATATCGACATTGTTCCGGACCAGCTGGTGGAAACTCGCCCGGTGACGGTCGACGCAGAACTTGTCCGACAGTGTCAGAGCGACCTTGCGGCCAGCAGATTTCGCAATCTCGGCGGCATGGACGAAGGCCTCCTTGGCGTCGTCCTTGTCGAACAGATAGCCCTCCAGATAGAGGATGCCGCCGGCGCGGACCACGTCCGCGTCGACATCGTTGCGCGAGAACAGGACTGACGCACCAAGGAAGGTGTTCATGCTGCGGTGGCCATCGTCCGTCACGAAGATGATGCTGCGCGCCGTAGCCGGACCGCCCTTGAGCAGCGAGGTGGCGAACGGCACGCCGGACGCTTCCATTTCGCTGCGGAACTGCCGGCCAAGCTCGTCGTCGGCAACTTTTCCGATGTAAGCGGCAGACCCTCCGAAGCTGGCAAGGCCAGCAATCGTGTTGGCACCGCTGCCGCCGGACGTGAACAGCGGGTCGCGCGCGACCTTGGTCAGCGCGTGGGCACGATCCTCTTCGATAAGGTTCATGGCGTTCTTGTGAATGCCCCATTCCGCCAGGAAGGCATCGTCGGCGCGCGACAGCACATCGACGATCGCATTGCCAAGGCCCACCACATCAAACCGAACGTCAGTCATGCCATTTCTCCCGCAGTCCGCGCGCCATTGCCAGACCGGAACACTGGACGCAACCGGCAGGCATGCTAAAGCGCAGCGCCATGAAAATCGCTTATCTTTCTTCCAGCGTCACCCTCCCCGGCTCACCCACCCGGCGCTCCGATGCGTTTGAGCACGACTACATGATGGCTGCGCTTCGTCCGGCCTTCGCCCTTCACGGCGTTGAAGTTGAGGACGTCGCCTGGGACGACCCGGCGGCCGACTGGCCAGACTATGACGCTGCGATCATCGGCACGACCTGGGATTACTGGGACCGGCAGGCGGAATTTCTGGACGCGTTGGGCCAGATCGAAGTCCTGACCCATTTGTTCAATCCAGTCTCGCTCGTCAGCTGGAACATCCACAAGGCCTATCTGCGCGATCTTGAGGCGCGCGGCGCCCGTATCATTCCGACAGTCTGGCTCAGCCAGGCCGACGCCGTATCGGCCGCATCCGCGTTCGACCGGTTGCAGTCCGACGATGTCGTCTTCAAGCGCCAGGTCGGCGCTGGCGCACACGGCCAGTTCCGCCTCAGCCGCGGGGCTCCGCTGCCCCACATGCCGCACCCGATGATGGCCCAGCCTTTCCTGCCGACGATCCAGTCCGAAGGCGAGTACAGTTTCATCTTTGTCGGCGGCACATTCTCGCACGCCCTGGTGAAGCGTGCGGTGCCGGGAGACTATCGCATCCAGTCGGCCTATGGCGGAAAGGAAACCGCCATCCATCCGAATACGGAAGACCTGGACGAAGCAGCCGCGATCATTGCCATGCTGGACGAAGTGCCGCTTTATGCGCGCGTCGACATGGTGCGCGGCGACGACGGCCGCCTTCTCCTGATGGAACTGGAAGTTATCGAGCCGTACCTCTACCCGCGCGAAGGCCCGAGCCTCGGCACGCTTCTCGCCGAAGAGACACTGAAACGCATCGAAGGCCGCTAACCGCGCGACCGCCGCCTACTTTCCGAGCGTGTAGACAAGCGCGATCTTCGAGGCAGAGTCGGTAGACTCGAATCCATGCGGCGGATTGGTATCGTACCGGGTGTCGAAGGAAACGCGCGCCGAGAGAGAACCATTAAGGGCTGCCGTCAGCGCAACGCCATTCGTGAACTGCGTCGACTCTTTCGCGTAAACGACGCCCGCGTTTTCGGACAGCTTGACCTTGTCGTTTATCTGCCAGCCGAACTTCGACGTCGCGACGGCACCGAGCGATGTTTCCCGCGTCGCCGGAATGATTAGCGCCGCACCCATGTCGTCCACCGTGATGACCCGTTTTAGCTCATCGATCTTCACACCCGGACCGCCCCGGACAACCCATTCGATAGCCCCGTCTTCCGGCAGGCGGTAGCCGACACCGCCACCGACAAACGAGCGGCTGTCAAAGCCCGTGAACTGGTCCACTTCGTAAGAGACCCGCCCGAAAGAAAAGAAGCTTTCCGTCATCTCATGATCGAGGTCGATGGCGGCGAAGGCCCGGTTGCGGGTCTCGAGCCCGTCCTGCTTTCCGTAGTCCGCTTCGCCCTGCAAGCCGACAGTCCAAGCGCCGGCGGCGCGATCGAGGTCGAACTTCACCCCGACATCGCTGGTATCGGTATTGCCGCGGGTCATCCCTGCGCTGAGCGCGCCTTCGCCGCTCCAGCCGTCGACAGGCTCGTCGTTCTCCGCAAGAGCCGCGGGCGCAGCAAGGACCACCGCGGCAAAGGCCGCGAGCAAGGCAATATTTCTCATGACAGACCCTCTACAAGTTCTTCAGGCTGCCTCGCCGCTTCGCGTGGCGGTAAATTTGCGGGAATGTGGCAAGTCTGTGGCGCAGGCAGCGGCGCTCAGGTCCGGCGTGGTGGCTTGGGGCCGAGCTTGCTCACCGTTGCGGGATCAGGGGTCTTCGGCTGGTACTTGCACCAGTCCGCAATGACGCAGCGCCAGCATTCCGGCGTGCGCGCCTTGCACACATAGCGCCCGTGAAGGATCAGCCAGTGGTGCGCCCCATGCTTCCACTCCGGCGGCGTGACCCGTTCCAGTGCGGACTCGACCTCGTCCGGCGTCCTGCCCGGTGCGAGGCCGGTCCGGTTGCTGACCCGGAAGATATGCGTATCCACGGCAATTGTCGGCTGACCGAAGGCCTCGTTGAGCACGACATTCGCCGTCTTCCGCCCCACACCCGGCAGTCGCATCAGCTCCTCACGGGTCGACGGAACGATGCCGCCAAACTCGCCGATCAGGATCCGGCTCAGCGCGATGACGTTCTTCGCCTTGTTCCGCCACAGACCAATCGTCTTGATGTAGTCCGCCACCCCGTCCTCGCCGAGTGCGAGCATCTTTTCGGGTGTGTCGGCCACCGCAAACAATTTGGCGGTCGCCTTGTTCACGCCGACATCCGTCGCTTGCGCCGACAGCGCCACGGCCACCAGCAAGGTATAGGGATTGATGTACTTCAGTTCGGTGTGAGGGTCCGGCCGGTCCCTGGCCAAGGCTGCGTAGATCTGCGCCGTTTTCTCGGGTCCGAGCGTGCGGACTGCACGTTTCGTCTTGCGGGGGGCGGGTTTCGATTCTTTCATTCACCCTGTTTGGTCACCCGCTTCCTCTCTCGCAAGCCCGTGTTAGAATTGTTCTCATGCCCGATACCGACGAGATCATTTATCTGGACGCCATTCTGACGCCGAACAGCTCGCTGTCGCGGAGGGGATTCGTCTGGTTCATGGCGCTGGTCGGGATGGTGAGCGCGGCGACGTCCGTCGTTTTCATTCAGATCGGCTTCCTGCCGGTGATCGCCTTTGTCGGGCTCATGGCGGGCGCCCTCCTGCTCGCCTTCTACCGCTCGTACCGGCACCAGAAGGAAGAGACGCAGGTTCGGGTCACGGCGCGCAACCTGTCGCTGCGCCACCGCAATGCGAAGGGCGAGACACGGCTCGTGAATGTGCCGTCCAGCTTTGCCCGGGTCGAACTGGACGAGCCCCTGAGACCGGATTCCTGGCTCCGGATCGAGCATGGCCGCACCGCCTATGTCATCGGCCGCTTCCTCACGCCGCCGGAGCGCAAGTCGCTCGCAGACGCCCTGCGCACCGCCCTCGCCGAGGCGAGGCAGGAGCGCTACGCCTCGTAAAAAAATGACGCAAGCGTCATAGTTTTTTCGAAAAGGGCGTGGTATACGTATAAATCACGATATGAGTCCGGCCCCGGAATCGGCCGGCAAATGGAGGAATGAACATGGCCGCCGACACAGTCCGTCAGATTGACCATCCCGCACTTCAGCGCCCCAAAGTGTCTCCCCGCGAGCCGCTGCATCCGGGCTACCTGAATGTCGGCGATCCCGTGCCGCCGGCCAGCGAACTCGATCTCGCCACGCTTGATCTCGTGGATCCGGAAATCTGGCGCCAGGACAAGATGTGGGACCGGTTCGACCGCCTGCGCAAGGAAGACCCGATCCACTACACACCCGATTCCTTCGTCGGTCCCTATTGGTCGGTGACCAAGTACGAAGACATCATGGCAGTCGACACCGACCACAAGCGCTTCTCCTCCAGCTGGGAGCACGGCGGCATCACCCTCGGCGATCCGCTCGAAGATTTCGAGATGCCGATGTTCATCGCCATGGACGAGCCGCGCCACACTGAACAGCGCAAGGTGGTCCAGCCGGCAGTCGCCCCCAACATGCTCAAGGAGTACGAGCCGCTGATCCGCTCGCGGACACAGGGCCTGCTCGATTCCCTTCCGGTGAATGAGCCGTTCGACTGGGTCGACAAGGTCTCGATCGAGCTCACCACGATGATGCTCGCGACCCTGTTCGACTTCCCGTTCGAAAGCCGCCGCCAGCTGACCCGCTGGTCGGACGTCGTGACGAACATGAACAACCCCGACATCTGCCCCGGCGGTGAAGAGCAATGGCGCAAGGAGATGATGGAGTGTCTGACGACCTTCATGGGCATCTTCCAGGAGCGCCAGGCCATCCCGCAGAAGAACGACCTGATGAGCCTGCTGGCCCATGGGGAGAAGACGCGGAACATGGTGCCGATGGAACTGCTCGGCAACGTGATCCTGCTGATCGTCGGCGGTAACGACACGACGCGGAACACGATGTCCGCTTCTGCCTACGCCCTGAACAAATACCCGGAGCAGTTCGAGAAGCTGAAAGCCGATCATTCCCTGATCCCGAACATGGTGTCCGAGACCATTCGCTGGCAGACGCCGCTCGCCTTCATGCGCCGCACGGCCCTCGAAGACGTTCCGCTGCGCGACAAGCTCATCAAGAAGGGTGAGCAAATCGCCATGTGGTACATCTCGGGCAACCGTGACGAAGAGTTCTGGGACCGGCCGAACGACTACATCATCGACCGCGAGAATGCCCGCCGTCACCTGTCCTTCGGCTTCGGCATCCACCGCTGCGTTGGCAACCGCCTTGGCGAGCTGCAGCTGCAGATCCTGTGGCAGGAGCTGCTGGAGCGCTTCGAGCACATCGAAGTCCTGGATGAGCCGTCCCGCACGTCCGGCGGCTTCGTCCACGGCTACACCTGGATGCCGGCGATCCTGCACCCGAAATAAGCCAGTTGGCTGACCCGGCGACAAGCCATTAGACCTCCCGTCAGGATCTGACGGGAGGTTTTTTCATGGACGTTTCAACTGCCGTTGCGCAGCGTATCTCGACACGCGCCTTCCTGCCGGACCCGCTTCCGGAAGCGGAGGTTCGTGAATGGCTGACCCAGGCGCAGCGCGCACCTTCCGGCGGCAACGTCCAGCCCTGGCGTACGATTGCTGTCACGGGAAAGGCAAAGGACGAGGTGATCGCCCTCGGCGCCAGGGTCCTGTCTGAAGATCCCCGCGGGCAGCGGACTGACCGGCCGATCTATCCGAAGGATCTGTGGGAGCCCTACGAAGCACGCCGCCGGCGAGTGGGCGAAATGATGTATGAAGCCCTCGGCATCCCGCGCGAAGACCGGCCTGCGCGTCTTGCCTGGTTCTCCAACAATTTCCGCTTCTTCGGCGCGCCGCTCGCCCTGTTCATCGTGATCGACGAACGCATGGGACACGGCCAGTGGGGCCATACAGGCATGTACCTGCAGACGCTCGCCCTGCTGGCCGAGGCGCGCGACTGGGGCACATGCATGCAGGAATGCTGGGGCATGCTACGGCCCGCACTGAAGGAACATTTCCAGCTTGCGCCGACGGAGATGATCTGGTGCGGCATGGCGGTGGGCAAGCCTGACAGGTCGCACCCCGTCAACACATTGCGCGCTGAGCGTGCGAGCCTCGACGAGGTCGCCGAACTCCACGGCTTCTAGATTTCGCCTCAGTTCTGCCCGACCGGCATGGTGACCTTTTGCCATGTTCACGCGCCGGACCCTGCTGGCCGCAACGCTGGCCATTCCGCTCGCACCCGCCAGTTTCGGGGCGCGGTTGCTGCCCTTTGCGACACGGCTCGCCCTCGCTGCCCGGCGCCAGATCGGCGTCACCCGCAGCTACGACGCCGCCTATGTCAGGCTCGCTTATCCGATGGGAGACGTGGACCGCTCGCGAGGTGTCTGCACGGATGTCATTATCCGGGCGTATCGCGATGCCTTCGACGTGGACCTGCAGAAGCGGGTGCATGAAGACATGCTCGGCGCATTCTCCGACTATCCGCGGATCTGGGGTCTTTCGCGTCCCGACAGCAATATCGATCACCGGCGGGTGCCAAATCTCGAACGCTTCCTTGAACGAAATGGATGCGCTCTCCCCCTCCCGCAGGAACGATCAGGCTGGCAGCCCGGAGACCTCTACACGATGCGTCTGGGCGGGCGCCTGCCTCATATCGGCATCGTATCGGACCGGATGACCGTCGACGGTCATCCATACGTGCTCCACAACATTGGTCTTGGTACGCAGGAAGAAGACATCCTCGGCCAGTTCGAGGATGAGCGCCGCTTCCGCTACGATGTCACGGCCTGAAGTTCAGGCATCGTCCCAATCCGACATGGGCTGGTCCGGCGTACGTTCTTCCCTGGACAGGCGCACGACGGCTGCCTTGACCGTATCGCGGTCGAACTCCCGCTCGTCTTCGGCAGAACGAACCGGCGCGCGCGTATAGGAAAACACGCTCACCTCGCCATGATCCTCCGTCTCGTCGTCGGAGTTGTCAGTCGAGTCCGTTTCCATTTTGGCCTCGGCACCTGACGGCGCATCGTCCGCTTCCTCTTCCTCGTCCATGAAGTCGGTGACAAAGGATTCGGTCTCTTCGGAATCGCCGCCTGCGTCGACCAGAAGCTCGTCTTCGCTGAGCGCCTCCTCATCCGGCATCTGGAAGCCGGACGGGATCACGTCGGACAGCAGCCCTTCCGCCTCAAGGTCCGCCTTGCCCGGCAGCGTGTCGAGGCTCTCGATCCCGAAATGTTCGAGGAATTCCGACGTGGTGCCGTAAGTCAGCGGCTGGCCCGGCGTCTTGCGGCGGCCCCTGATCTTAATCCAGCCCGTTTCCATCAGTGTATCGAGCACCGGCTTGGAAACCGCCACGCCGCGCACGGCCTCGATTTCGGCCCGCGTCACCGGCTGTCCATAAGCGATGATCGCCAATGTCTCCAGCGCCGCCTGGCTCAGCTTCTTCTGGACCTGGCGCTCCTCGACAAACAGGTAGGACAGATCGGACGCCGTCTGGAAACGCCATTTGCCGGCGACTTCCACGAGGTTCACGCCGCGGTTCACATACATTGCGCGCAGCGCCATCAGCACTTCTGCAGCCTCAACCCCGTGCGGCAGGATTTCGGCGATCTGGCTCGCGGACATCGGTTGGCCCGCGGCGAACAGCACGGCCTCGGCCCGGCGCACACCCTCGGCCAATGCCTCATTCATGTCGACCTGGAGGGCTTCTTCGGACCGGCGAAATGCCAGCGCCAGTTGAGCCACGGCGCTTTTCTGGGTTTCGGGCATTTCGTCTTCAGTCATCAGGCTCTCAAGCATTTGCATGGCTTCCCCCCTCAGGGTCGGTCTGTGCATTACGCAGGTAAAGTGGCGCAAAATGGGCGTCCTGGCGCACGTCGACCTCGCCGTCACGGACCAGTTCCAGCGCCGCGGAAAACACGCTTGCTGTTACCGAACGATCGGGCAGTTCCGGGTCCACGTCGGTCAACGTCATCCGGATTTCGTCGAGCGACGCCCATTGTGTCAGTTGCTTCCGCAACTCACGCAGCGTGGTGCGGGCAAGTTCGAGCGGCAGCACAAGCTGCTGTTCAATCACATGCGGGCGTTCTTTCTCGCGCCGGTCTCGCACCGCCCCAAAGGCCTGCGTCAGCTCATACAGGCTGGCGTTCCATTCCGTGTGGCGGATGACCTTCGGCTGCTCCGGATGGCCGCGCAGGAACACGACATTGTTGAGGACCGGACCGGCGTCCAGCTCTTTCACAGCATCCCGCATGGCGTCGAGCCGCTTGAGCCGGAAGGCAAGGCGCGCCGCCATTTCCTCTCCGGTCGGTTCGTCTTCCTCAATCTTTTCAGGCTTCGGCAGCAACATGCGAGACTTCATGAACGCCAACCATGACGCCATCAGCAAATAGTCCGCAGCGAGGTCCATCCGGCGCTTCTTCGCATCCTCGATGAAGGTGAGGTACTGCTCGGCCAGCTGGAGCATGGACAGGTGCAGCAGGTCCACCTTCTGCCGCCGCGCGAGTTCCAGCAGCAGGTGCAGCGGCCCTTCGTAGCCGCCGATGTCGACCTTGAAGATGTCGTGGGCGTCTGCCTCGTCCATGTCGGACGAGAGCGTGTCCATGGTGATCGCATCAGCACTCATGCGGCGGCCCCCATCTGCGGAAACAGTTCGTGAAAGCGGCGCCATGCCTCCGCCGGTTCGAAAGGTTCCGTGCGGACGGCAATCGCATCGGCGACCGCAGCACGCTCCGCCGCTTTCCCGGCAAGAGCGGGAGCTGCTTCGGCCACTTCGGTCATTTCAGCGAGGATGTCTTCCGGATCTTTCAGGAAGCCGGAGCAGTGCAGCAACACATCACAGCCTGCCTCGATCGACGCGCGTGCGCGATCGGCGAGGCTGCCTCCAAGTGCCCTCATACCCAGATCATCGGTCATCAGGAGCCCATCAAACCCGATTCGGCCGCGAATGATCTCCTGAATCATGTAACGCGACACGGTCGCCGCACGGCCAGGATCGTAGGCCTCGTAGGCAATGTGTGCCGTCATCGCCATGGGCGCATCCGCCACCCTGGCGAATGCGTCGAAGTCCTTCGACAGCTCATTGTCGCCGGCGGTGACGCGCGGCAGCTCCAGATGGCTATCCGCCATAGACCGCCCGTGCCCGGGAATATGTTTCACGACCCCGGCCACACCACCGGCTTTCAGGCCCTCAAGGGCGGCATGGGCCAGCGCCGCGACCTGGTCCGGCTCAGTGCCGAACGCCCGGTCGCCAATCACGTCATGCGCACCGGATACGGGCAGGTCGACGACGGGCGCACAGTCGGCATGGATCGACAGGCCAGCAAGTTCGGCTGCGATCAGTCGATGCCCCAGCCAGCAGGCTTCAAGGCCCTGCTCCGGATCGCGCGCATACAGTTCCGCATAGTCCGCTCCACGCGGGAAGAGCGGCCATTCCGGCGCTCTCAGGCGGGCGACGCGCCCGCCTTCCTGATCGATGAAGATCAACGTTTCACGGCCTGTCGCATCCCAGATATCCGCCACCAGACGCCGGACCTGGTCACGCGAGACACAGGACCGCCCCATGAGGATCACGCCCCATGGGTTCTGCGTGCGCAGCAGCGCCCCTTCCCCGGATGTGAGGACGGGACCGGATACGCTGAGTATGCAAGCCTTGGGCACTATCCGGACACCACGATGCAGTTTTCGCCTTCGGCCTTCAGCGCATCGCAAAAGGCCGATGCTTCCGATTTTTCGGTAAAGGCGCCGATGCGCAACCGGTAAAACACACCTTTGGCACCAAGGTCAGCACGCTGGATGCGCTTGTCCGCGCCGCGATAAAGGGTGGGGTGCGCGGAGGAGGACTTGCGCCAGGCTGCTTCGGCGGCGTCTTCGCTGCGGAAGGCCGCCACCTGGACCAAATAGACCCCGTCCGGCGAGAACGCGAATTGCGGCAGCGGATCGCGTGACGGCGTGGTTGGCAGCGTCCGGGGCACCGGCATCGGGTCCAGCGAGGCAACATCCACGGCCTGGCCAGCTGAGCGCTCCGGGCGCGACAGATCAGCAAGCGCCTCGACCTGGTCGGCGACCTCGTTCGGCATGCCGTTGTCGGGGTCGGTGCCGAGATCGTCGGCCTCCTCAACTCCAGGCCTCAATTCGATCGGCGGGCCGCCCTGCAGGGAATCCCCGCTTGCCTCGGCGACATCCGTTTCCCGGTCGGACGCATCCATCTGGTCGTAGAAGCGCTTGTCGGTGTCCGGGAACTGTAGGCCTCCACGGACTTCCGGCACGCGCTTGTAAGGCTGCGCGTCCGACAGCACGCTTGGAATGCCCGCACCGGTAGACCGGACGCCCTGACGATATGTGTTCCAAACGACCGCACCGAAGACCAGCAACACGCCAATCGCCAGCGCAAGGATGAGCGGTCCGCGCGCTGTTTCGTCATCGCGGATCTCGAAGCCGCGATAATCATCCTCGAACGGCGATGAGTCCGTATCGTGATAGCGAGAACGAGCCATGAGGGATTCCTTCAGAACAGATTCCGAAGTTAATTTTTAGGGCCCGCACGTTAACGACAGTTGAAGATCAGGCGCCGCCTGCTGCCGGATTCGGCGCCAAGTCCTTGTGGAAAAGCAGGAAAACGGTGTCAGGCGAGACGCGTGAGGTCACACAGCCGGCGGTGTTCCTCGACGGCGTACCCATCCGTCATGCCGGCAATGTAGTCACAGACAATCCGCGCCCGGCGCATCGGTTCGGCCTGAGTCGCATCCTCCCGCCACGGCGAGGGCAGCGTGCTCGGCTCGGCGAGGAAGCCTTCAAACAGCTCCTCCAGGATGCGCTTTGCCTTGCTGCGCATCCTGTTGACCTTGTAGTGCTTGTACATCCGCTCGAAGAGAAACGTCCGCAGCGCCCGCTGGCGGGTTTCGAGTTCCGCGCTGAACGCCACCAGCGGTTCCCCCATTGCCCGTACCTCTGCCGCGCTTGCAGGCTTGTGCTTTGCGATCCGCCGGCGCGTCTCCGTGACAAGGTCGTCGATCCAGATCCCGATCAGGCGCCGCACAGCTTCGTAGGTGACCATCCGGTCCGACAGGAGCGGATATTCGACTTTCACCCCCCGGAACGCCTCACCGACGACAGGCAGTTCCATCAGCTCGTTCACCGTGAACAGGCCGGCCGCAATGCCGTCATCGATGTCGTGATTGTTGTAGGCGATATCATCCGACAAGGCGGCAACCTGCGCCTCGGGACCGGCAAACTGGTCCAGTTCGAGGTCCTTCAAGTGCGCGAACTCTCGAAAAGCAGCCGGCAGGTCCCCGATCTGCACATCAGAGCCAATGACCGGCCCGTTATGCTTGACCAGCCCTTCCAGCATTTCCCAGGTCAGGTTCAGGCCGTCGAAATTGGGATAACGCACTTCCAGCCGCGTCACGATGCGCAGTGTCTGCGCGTTGTGATCGAAACCGTCATAGTCTTTCATGCAATCGTCGAGCTGGTCTTCGCCCGCATGGCCGAATGGCGGATGTCCGAGGTCATGCGCAAGCGCCAGGGCCTCGGCGAGGTCTTCGTCGAGCCCCAGCGTGCGGGCAATGCTGCGGGCAATCTGGGCGACTTCCAGCGAATGCGTCAGGCGCGTGCGGAAATGATCGCCCTCATGGGCCACGAACACCTGCGTTTTCTGTTTCAGGCGCCGGAAGGCAGTGGAGTGGATGATCCGGTCCCGGTCGCGCTGGAACGGCGTGCGCGTCGCCGATGGCGGCTCGTCATAATAGCGCCCCCGGCTGTCTTCATGTCGCGTCGCGTAGGGCGCTCTCTTTTCCATTGGCACGAATGTTCCTATGTTCAGGCCATGACGACCACAACCGCCCCTGATGTGACCCTGACAGCCTCGGCTGCCAAGCGGATTAACGCGATTCTGGCCAAACAGGACGGCGCAGACTTCCTGCGCGTCTCCGTCGAAGGCGGCGGCTGTTCCGGCTTTTCCTATAAATTCGATTTCGCCTCGGAGGCGAATCCGGACGATCTTCTCGTCGAACGCGACGGCGCCAGGGTGCTGATCGATGAGATGAGCCTCGAATTCCTGCGCGGCTCGGAAATCGATTTTTCCACCGAGCTCATCGGTGCGGCGTTCAGGATCAACAATCCGAACGCGACCTCCTCCTGCGGCTGCGGAACCAGCTTCTCGGTCTGACGCACGGTCACCCGTCGCAAGCCTGTCCCGGCCGCGTTAGGGTCCTCCCCACAAGGAGGACACCATGAGCAAGGCAAGTCCCTTTACCGTTTCCGTTCCCGAAGAGAAGCTCGCTGCGATCCGAACTCGCATCGAGACCTATCCCTGGTTCCCCGCTCCTGCGAACGAGCAGGGCTTTGCCTACGGCATGTCCACCCCGGTTCTGAAGCAGGTCTGCGAACACTGGCTCAGTGCTTATGACTGGCGCGCGCAGGAAGCGCTGCTGAACAAGTACCCGAACTTCAAGGGCGACGCCGGCGGCATGGAAATCCACTTCGTCCATGTCGTTGGTGAGGCGGGTGGAAAGCGCCCGCTCCTGCTCTCGCATGGCTGGCCCGGCTCATATTTCGAATTCTGGGACAGTATCGAACCGCTCGCCTTCCCCTCGAAGCACGGCGGCAGCGCGGCGGACGCATTCGACCTCGTGATCCCCAGCCTGCCCGGCTATGCTTTCTCGCAGAAGCCCGCCTCCCCCCTCGGCCAACGCGCCACCGCCGCCATCTGGGACGACCTCATGCGGTCCGCATTAGGCTATGACTCATACCTGGCGCAGGGCGGCGACTGGGGCAGCCTTGTCACATCCTGGCTCGGCCTCAATCACGGCGCGCATGACGGCAAGGGCGGGTGCCGCGGCATCCACCTTAACATGATCGGCTTCCGCCCGACGCCGCCTACTCCGACCACGGAGGATGAAGCCAGCTGGCTCACTCACATGGCCGGCGCGATGCAGACGGAGGGCGCCTATTTCATGGAGCAGGCGACCAAGCCGCAGACACTCGCCCTGGCGTTGATGGACTCTCCGGTCGGAACGGCCGCCTGGATCCTCGAGAAGTTCCATGGCTGGTCCGACCTGAAGGATGGGGACCTGTTCAGTGTCTACACCGCCGACCAGCTGCTCACCAATGTGATGCTGTACCTCGTCAACGACGCCATCGGCACCAGCGTCTGGTATTACAACGCCCTCTTCCAGGAAGGCGGCGTCCAGTTGCCCGAGGGCGTGCGCTGCGAGACGCCGACCGGCTTTGCCAATTTCCCCGGCGAGAAAGTCTACACCGCCCCGCCACAGAGCTGGGTGAAGCGCGCCTACAATCTCACGCACTGGACGGATATACCGAAGGGGGGCCACTTCGCCGCGATGGAGCAGCCGGCCCTGTTCGTTGAGGATGTCAGGAACTGGGCCCGCGCCCTCGGCTAGGCGCGGAGGTCTGTGCCGACGTTTTCAAGCACGGCGTTGGCGAATTTCGCCTCGCCCTCGTCGAAAAAGTCGTGCGCCAGCGACACATATTCGTCGAGGATCACCGCGTGCGACAGGTGCGGGTGGATGATGAACTCAACCGCCCCGGCCCGCAGCAGTGCCCGCATCGTGGCGTCAAGGCGGGTCAGCTTCCAGCCGGACGCAAGGCGCCCGAGGATGGCCTTGTCCACGGCGACCTGATTGTCGACCACGCCGTTGACGATCGCCTTGAACAGGTCCGGATCGGCTTCCTCGACGGGCTCTTCGTCCGGGCCGATGCCCAGCCGGTCTTCCATGAAAGCGCGGATCGTTTCCTTCGCGGACTTGCCTGTCTGCTCCATGGCATAGAGTGCCTGCACGGCCGCAAGCCGTGCTCCCGCACGCCGGGCGCGTGTCACTTCGAAGGGGATCTTCTGGTCGCTCAACGAATGAGTTCCTTGCGGAACTTGATCATCGCAAGGCAGGCCTCAGCCGCATCGGCGCCCTTGTTTTTCTGCTTGCGGTCGGCCCGCACCAGCGCCTGCGCCTCGTTCTCGACCGTCAGGATGCCGTAACCGATGGCCTGCCGGCGCTGCACGATCAGGTCCATCAGGCCGCGGGCGCTCTCGCCGCACACATAGTCATAATGCGTTGTCTCACCCCGGATCACGCAGCCAAGGGCCACGGCGCCGTCGAACCGGCCGGAATCCGCCGCCATGGCGATCACGCCGGGGATTTCAAATGCCCCCGGCACTTCCATGACAGTGACCTTGGCGCCGGCTTTCTCAAGCACTTCCGTGGCACCTGCCAGGAGTTCTTCCGAGATGTGCCGGTAGTAGTACGAAATTGCGATCAGGACCCGGTCGGCCATTATTTGCTCTCCTCGTTGAGGCGGCGCCACCCCTCTATCGACATGCCATATCCGTCAAGCCCCGCAACGCGGGTCGGCTGCGTATCGGAAAGGTAGATCATCTTGCGGACGCCCAGTTCCCGCAGGATCTGCGCACCGATCCCGTACTCCCGCAGCGGTGCCGAGGCATCCTTCGGCGCGGAGGATTTGAGGCCCAGCCGCTCGGCAATCATGTTGGGGCGCATATTGTTGACGAACACGACGACGCCCGGCTCCTCCGCCTCGGCAATCATGCGCATGGCGCGCTCGACGAGGCCCTGCCGCGGTCCGCGCTCGCCGAGAATGTCAGCCAGCACGTCCGTGCGGTGCACGCGCACCAACGTCGTGGAGTCCGGCGTGATCGTGCCATGGACGATGGCGATATGCTCCGAATTGTCGAGCACGTTGCGGAAGCAGACCGTCCGGAAGCCGTCGCCATAGGCCGACTCAAGCGGTGCTTCGACCCGGCGCTCAAGGTAGCGGTCATTGTCCCGGCGCCAGGCGATGAGGTCCGCAATCGTGCCGATCTTCAGATTGTGCAGCTGCGCAAAGGCGACGAGGTCCGGCAACCGCGCCATGGACCCATCTTCATTCATGATCTCGCAGATCACACCGGCCGGGTAGAGCCCTGCCATGCGGGAAATGTCGACAGCGGCTTCCGTGTGGCCGGCGCGGACCAGCGTGCCACCCTCCTTCGCAACCAGCGGAAAGACGTGGCCCGGAGAGACAATGTCGCCGGCATCCTTGGTCGGGTCTATCGCAACCGCGATTGTCTTGGCACGGTCATGCGCGGAAATGCCTGTCGTCACGCCTTCCTTCGCTTCGATGGAGACAGTGAAGGCCGTACCCATGCTTTCCCGGTTGTTCCGGGTCATCATGTCGAGGTGCAGCGTGTGGGCGCGCTCCTGCGTCATGGCAAGGCAGATCAGCCCGCGGCCATGTCGGGCCATGAAGTTCACCTGTTCCGGCGTCGCAAAGGTCGCCGGAATGATCAGGTCACCCTCATTCTCGCGGTCTTCCGCGTCGACGAGGATGAACATGCGCCCGTTGCGGGCGTCCTCGATGATCTCGTCGATCGAGGAAATCGCATCATGGAATTCGTTGGACATGCCTCAGGGCCCTTCCGGCGCATCCGCGCCAATCATTCGCGCCACGTAGCGTGCCAGCATGTCGATCTCAAGATTGACGCGGCTACCGGGCTGCAGCTCGTCAAGTGTTGTCACCTCCCAGGTGTGCGGAATGATCGCCACCTGGAAATCGCCATTCTCGAGCGCCGCCGCGACCGTCAGCGACACGCCATTGATGGCGACGGAGCCTTTCGTTGCGAAATACTTCGCCAGCGCGGCCGGCGGGCGGATCGTGATGCGCCGGCTTTGCCCCTCGGGCGCGATGGAGACGATTTCGCCGACACCATCGACATGTCCAAACACGAAATGCCCGCCGAGCTCGTCGCCCAGCTTCAGGCTCTGCTCCAGGTTGACCCGCGCGCCTTCCTGCCAGTCGCCCAGCACCGTCTTGGCCAGCGTTTCCGGCACGGCTTCGACCGCAAACCAGGCGCCCCGCTCGCCCTGCCCCATATCGACCACGGTGAGGCACACGCCCGAGTGCATGATCGAGGCGCCCATGGCGATGTCTTCCAGCGGGAAACCGCTTTCGACCTCGAACCGGGTCAGGCCGTTGCGATGCTCCGCCTTTCGGACGGTACCGACATCGGTGACGAGACCAGTGAACATGAAATGCCCTTCGAGCGACTTTTGCTAAGATCGAACATAAGTGTTCAGAACGTCATCCCCAATGCGTTCCGTCGCGACAGGTTTCCAGCGTGTCGCAGCCGACAGCTCCGTCAGGCCGAGGCCGCCCAGCGCCGGCAGGCCGTCGCCGCCGATCAGGATCGGCGCAACGAACCATGCGATCTCGTCCACGACACCGGCGCGGATGAAACTCGCTGCCAGGGTTCCCCCGCCCTCCAGCAGGATCGACCCGATGCCTTCGGCAGCTGCGCGCCTCAGCAGCGCGTGCACATCCATGCGGATGCCATTGCCGCAGCGCCAGATCTCGACGCCGCTCCGTTCAAGGATATCCTGCGGCTGGCCGTTGGTCGCCACCACGACCCGGCCAGACGAAACAGACTGGACGAGACGCGACCCGATCGGCGTGCGGCCCGAAGAGTCCGCCACAATGCGAACAGGCTGTGTCTTCGGCAGCGGCACCGTCCGCGCCGTCAGCAGCGGATCGTCCGCGAGTACCGTTCCGATCCCGACCAGCACCGCATCATGCGCCGCACGCAGCTCATGCGCCTTCGCGCGCGATTCGCTCGACGTGATCCACTGGCTCGTGCCGTCCGCCAGCGCGATGCGCGCATCGAGGGATGTGGCGAACTTGAGGGTGACGCGAACGCCGCTCATCCGGCGTCGCCGTCTTCTTCTTCGAGCGCAGCCTTTTCGATGAACTGGGCGAAATCGCTCGGGTCCTTGAAATCCCGATAGACGCTCGCGAAGCGCACATAGCCGACCGGATCGACCTGGCGCAGCGCTTCCATGGCCAGTTCGCCGACATCCGTGGAGGTGACTTCAGCCTCGCCCGCACTTTCCAGCTTGCGCGCAATACCGGAGACCATCTGGTCGATCTGCTCGCGGTCGACGGGGCGCTTCCTCAGCGCGATGGTGATTGACCGCGCCAGCCGCTCACGGTCGAACGGCACGCGCTTGCCATCCCGCTTGATGACGGTGATCTCGCGCAGCTGCACACGTTCGAACGTGGTGAACCGGGCCCCACAACTCTCGCACACCCTGCGGCGGCGCACGGCGGTGTCGTCTTCAGCCGACCGGCTGTCCTTTACCGATGTGTTCTCGGAACCACAGAATGGACAGCGCAAACCCGATCAGCCCCCTGTGCCGCCATAGATGGGAAACTGCGCCGTCAGGGCCTGCACGTCACCCCGGATGCGATCTTCCGTAGACGTACTGTCGCCGCTTGCGACGGCCTCGACGATCTCGCCGATCCAGTTGCCGATCTGCGTGAATTCTTCCTCACCGAAGCCGCGTGTCGTTCCTGCCGGCGAGCCGACCCGGATACCGCTCGTAATCGTGGGCTTCTGCGGATCGAACGGCACGCCATTCTTGTTGCAGGTGATGTAGGCGCGGCCAAGCGCCGCCTCGGCATCCTTGCCGGTCACCTTCTTGGGGCGCAGGTCGATCAGGGCGAGGTGGGTGTCCGTGCCGCCGGAAACGACGTCGAGACCGCTCGCCTTTGCGGCGCTGGCCATTGCTTTCGCATTGGTCACGACCTGCGCCGCGTAGTCCTTGAACGACGGCTGCAGCGCTTCGCCGAAAGCGACTGCCTTGGCGGCGATCACATGCATCAGCGGCCCGCCCTGGATGCCCGGGAAGATGGCAGAATTGATTTTCTTCGCCAGCGTTTCGTCATTCGTAAGGATCATGCCGCCGCGCGGACCGCGCAGGGTCTTGTGCGTCGTTGTCGTTGCCACATGCGCATGATCGAGCGGGTTCGGGTGCACGCCGCCCGCCACGAGGCCCGCAAAGTGCGCCATGTCGACCATGAAGACCGCGCCAACCTCGTCGGCGATCGCGCGGAACCGGGCAAAATCGATGTGCCGCGGATAGGCCGAGCCGCCGGCGATGATCAGCTGCGGGCGATGCGCCTTGGCCAGGCGCTCCACTTGTTCGAAATCGATCAGGTCGTCTTCGCGGCGGACGCCGTACTGCACGGCATTGAACCATTTGCCGGACTGGTTGGGCGGGGCGCCGTGCGTAAGGTGGCCGCCGGCGTCGAGGCTCATGCCCAGGATCGTGTCGCCCGGTTTCAGCACGGCCTGGAAGACGCCCTGGTTCGCCTGGCTGCCCGAATTCGGCTGGACGTTTGCAAAGCCGCAGCCGAACAGCTGCTTTGCCCGCTCGATCGCGAGGTTCTCCGCAACATCGACGTATTCACAGCCGCCATAGTAGCGCCGGCCCGGATAGCCTTCGGCATACTTGTTCGTCAGAACCGAACCTTGCGCTTCCAGCACCGCCTTCGAGACGATGTTCTCTGAAGCAATCAGCTCGATCTCCTGCTGCTGGCGGGTCCGCTCCTTGACGATGGCCGCATACAGGTCGGG
Organism: Hyphomonas sp.; assembly: GCA_020638455.1. Classification (GTDB taxonomy): domain Bacteria; phylum Pseudomonadota; class Alphaproteobacteria; order Caulobacterales; family Hyphomonadaceae; genus Hyphomonas. The sequence continues at coordinate 638,449 of JACKIK010000002.1, forward strand.
GTCGGCCTGCTCCAGAGGCGTGGTGAAGAACCCGGCGCTGTCGAACCGGCGCGTCTGGGCGGTGTCTGCCATGGGAATCTCCTCGGTTTCGAGCGCTGTTTACGCTCAGCCGCCCTGCCCCGCAACCATTGCGCATGCGATGTCGAATCGTATTTTCGGCACCGACATCGAAGTTATCGAATCATGTATAGTATCGATTACTTCGTAGTTTCTGGTTTTTTCTCTTGCGTCATGGCATAATGTCTTTGATTACACGGCTCATTCCAACCAGAGCAGTGGTGCAAAATGGCTGATCTGAACGAAATAGACGTGCTCGAAATGACTACCGGGATCGTCTCCTCCTTCGTCGCAAATAACAAGATCGGCGCTCAGGAGCTGCCCGAGCTCATCCGCATGATCCACGAGACCATTCTTGGTCTGGCCGAGGGTGAGGAACCAGCCGGGGAATCGCTGACACCTGCAGTGCCTGTTGCGAAGTCCATCACGCCTGAGTTTCTCGTCTGCCTGGAAGACGGGCGCAAGCTGAAGATGCTCAAGCGCTACCTTCGCTCCCGCTACGACATGACGCCCGAGGAATACCGGGACCGCTGGAACCTGCCGGCGGACTACCCCATGGTCGCCCCGAATTATGCAAAGCTCCGCTCCAAGCACGCCAAGGACATCGGCCTGGGCCGGAAGAAAAAGTAAGATCGATTCTAATTAATATTGATCGCCACGCGTATTCGCACGACTACGCCATAATGGATTGCTTCTGAGATTGGGTATCAGGCGGCCTTGTCGAGGCCGAGCTGCTTCCATACGGCCAGGATCGCTGCCACGAGCTCGTCCATCATCGCGGCATCGTGCACCGGGCTTGGCGTGAAGCGCAGGCGCTCGGTTCCGCGCGGAACGGTCGGATAGTTGATCGGCTGCACATAGATGCCGAAGTCAAACAGCAGCGTGTCGGACAGTGCCTTGCAGCGCTCCGGATCGCCAACCAGCAGCGGCACAATGTGCGACGGCGACTCCATCACCGGCAGGCCCGCATCGCGGAACTTCTGCTTCAGCTCGGCGGCCTTGGCCTGGTGCACGGCACGCAGGCGACGGCCCTCGTCGCTGCGCAGCTTGCGGATACTGGCAAGCGCGCCTGCTGCCATGACGGGGCAGGTCGATGTGCTGAAGATGAAGCCCGATGCCATCGAGCGGATTGCATCGATAACGGTCGCGTGGCTGGCAATGTAGCCGCCCATAACGCCGAAGCCCTTGGCCAGTGTGCCTTCGATGATGTCGATGCGGTCCGACAGGCCGAGCATCTCGGCCACGCCGGCGCCCTGGTCTCCGTAGAGGCCGACGGCATGCACTTCGTCCAGATAGGTCAGCGCACCGAATTCCTCGGCGAGATCGCAGATCTCTTCCATCCGCCCGAAATCGCCATCCATCGAATAGACGCTCTCGAACGCGATCACTTTCGGCCGGTCGGGATCGTCATTCTCCAGCAGCGACCGCAGGTGGTCGACATCATTATGGTTGAACACCCGGTAGTCCGCGCCTGACCGGCGGATGCCCTCGATCATCGAGGCATGGTTCAGCTTGTCGGAGTAGATGATCAGGTCTTTCATGATCTTGCCGAGCGTCGACAAGGTCGCATCGTTCGACACATAGCCGGACGTGAACAGCAGCGCGGCTTCCTTCTGGTGAAGGTCCGCCAGCTCGCGCTCAAGATCGACGTGGAACCGCGTCGTGCCAGAAATATTGCGAGTTCCGCCGGAACCGGCGCCAAAGCTGTCGATCGCTTCGTGCATGGACTCGATGACGTCGTCATCCTGGCCCATGCCGAGATAGTCGTTCGAACACCAGATCGTCACCTCGCGCTCGCCATCTTCGAAGCGGGCGGTCGCCTTCGGGAACCGGCCCTTGTGGCGATGCAGGTCGATGAAGACGCGATAGCGGCCCTCACTGTGGATCTGACCAAGCGCGTCTTCGAAGGCCTTGAGGTGTTTCATCATGTCCGTCCTGTCCGCTGTGCGGCTACTTAATCAGCCGTGGCGCATCTGCAAATGCGCTGATACCGCGCAGCCTGCTTTTGTCGCATACGGGAACCTACTTAGGCGTCATAGCCCGGATACTCGCGGTCCAGCTTCCGCAAAAGCGCCGGCCAGACCAGTTTCTCCGTCAGCATCGACATGCCGGAGCTGTGCTCGGTCATGCCGCCCTGCCCGGCCACCTTGTCCTGAAGCGGCTCATCGCATTCCAGGACACCATCGCGCCCTGCGGTCAGCGCCATGATCTGCATCTTGCAGGCGCGCTCGAGGAAGAACATGCGCGTGAAGGTCATTGCGGCGGTTTCGCCGCAGGTCAGCGTTCCATGGTTGCGCAGGATCATGGAGTGCTTCTTGGGGCCCAGATCAGCCACCAGGCGCTCCCGCTCGTCAAGATCGAGGGCAATGCCCTCATAGTCGTGATAGGCGACGTCCTCGCGCACGGCCATGGCGGTCTGGCTGAGCGGCAGCAAGCCTTCCTTCTGGGCCGATACGGCAACGCCCTGATCGGTATGGACGTGCATGACGACCTGCGCATCCTCCCGCGCCGCATGGATCGCAGAGTGAATGGTAAAGCCGGCGGGATTGATAATCGAATCGGTCTCCTGGACGATATTCCCGTCCAGATCGACCTTCACCAGCGACGAGGCCGTGATTTCCTCGAAGAAGTAGCCGTACGGGTTGATCAGGAAGTGGTGCTCGGGTCCCGGAACCCGGTGGGAGATATGTGTGAAGATCATGTCGTCCCAGCCGTACATGGCCGTGAGCCGGTAAAGCGCCGCAAGATTTACGCGCGCCCGCCATTCCTCCGCCGATACGGAATTGCGAATGTCGACCTTCTTATTGCCGTCAGCCATGACCTGTCTCCCTGAACCAGTAATCTGTTTTGCCCGGCACCCTACAGCGGCGCGGGGCAGATATCCAGAAAAAGCTGACACCCGCGTCACGGTTCCGTTCCTCGCATGGCCGGACCGGCGGAACACCTTGACGGACCTGAGGAAGCTCAACCACATGGGACCGATGAGTTCGCCGAAGATTTCCTTTTTCGCTTCGCAGCGCCCGGAAGCGCAGGCGGCCCTGCCCCGCCTCATCCAGCGCTATGGCCAGCACTCCGAGCAGGAAGCGGACGTGATCGTCGCCATGGGCGGCGATGGCGCCATGCTCGATTCGCTCCGCCGGCGCTTCGAGGACTCAAAGCCGGTCTACGGCATGAACCTCGGCACGGTCGGCTTCCTGATGAACGAATTCCAGGAGGAAGGCCTGCTGGACCGCATCAATGCGGCCGAACGCGCAAGCATCTCCCCCTTGCGGATGCTGGCGACCGATATTCACGGCGTGGATCACAAGGCACTGGCGATCAACGAGGTCTCCCTGCTGCGCCAGACTGCACAATCCGCCCATCTCAGGATCACGGTGGATGGCAAGGTGCGCATGGACGAACTCACCTGCGACGGCATCATGATCGCCACGCCGGCCGGTTCGACCGCCTACAATCTCTCGGCCCACGGCCCCATCCTTCCGATCGGGGCGAACCTCCTGGCGCTCACTCCGGTCAGCGCGTTCCGTCCCCGGCGCTGGCGCGGCGCCCTTCTGCGCCACGACGCCCGGGTGCAGGTCGACGTGATCTCACCCGAGCGCCGCCCCGTGGCAGCCTCGGCCGACAATCAGGAAGTACGGGACATCGCAACCGTCAGCGTCGAAGCAGACCGGCGACGGCGCCTCACGATGCTGTTCGACCCCGGCCATGCGCTGGACGAACGCATCCTGCGCGAGCAATTCGGCTTCTGAGCCGCCTCCTAGCATTATTTTAAGCATTTCATGCGCTTAGTTGTGTCGTCGAGGACACGCTAATGCTCAAAAATCTGATTTCGTCCCTTCCGCTGCGCAAGGCCGCCAAGCTGGAGGCACCCGTGCCGACGCTCGACATCAGCCGGGTCATCAAACCGGCCTCACAGCCCGCCGGGGAAGAACCGGCTCCGGCCGCGGAAATACCTGCGCAGGCCGAACCGGATGAAAGATCCCTGTCGCTCGACGACGATCTCGGCGATCGTGCGGAGCGCGCCGTCGGCTCTCTGTCGTCACAGTTCGAGATCTGGATGCGCATGGACCTCGATGTCCTCATCGACGCATGGAAAGCCGCCCGGCAGCCCGACCCGACGCCTGAGAAATACCGCGCTGTTTTCGTGGCCGCCCACAATATCAAGGGCGCCGCCCCGTCTTACGGCTATCCGTCCATCAGTCGTCTCTGCGGCTCGCTCTGCCGCCTGCTGAACGACACCCGGCCCGGCGAAAATTCCGCCCTCATCAACCTGCACGTCGAGGCCTGCAAGGCCGCCTTCGCCGCGGCCGGCAAGGGCTCGGGATCCAGCTCTGTGGCCGATGCCGTGTGCGATGCGCTCGAACAGGGCGTTGCGCTGAGAGTGTCCGGCGCCTGACGCGCCCGTCAGGCGGCCTGCGTCGCCCGTTCCGGTTCAGCCAGGAATTCCCGGATCACGTCGGCCGTTTCGCCCGCACGCGTGACGAGGAACAAATGCCCGCCGCCTTCGACAACATGCAGGCGTGAGTTCGGCAGCCCCATTTTCAGGATATGCCCATTGGCCAGCGGCACGATCGTGTCCTGATCGCCCATCATGATCAGCGAAGGCATCCGAAGGAAGCGGATGAACGGCAGGCTCGACCAGCCGAGAAAGGCCAGCAGCTGGTAGACATAGCCTTTGGGGTCCGGCGGCAGCAGATTGTCGATATGCCGGCCCGCTTCGCCGTCCACGGCATCGCCGTAGAGCGTGGTGAAGCTGTCGCGCATGAAATCCGGATCGCTGTACCGCCGTGCATCGACCATCTTGGACAGTGACTTTGGCCGCCCCGGGATCATCGTCATCCCGGCCGTCGTGGCGCACAGGATCAGCTTGCCGACGCGGTTGCGGTACTGGAAGGCATATTGCTGGGCCAGCGCCCCGCCCCATGACACGCCCATCACGTCGACCTCTTCGATCCCGAACTGGTCGAGCAACTTGCGGGCCCAGCGCGCCAGCATCCACGGGCGGTACGGCCATTGTGTCACCGGGCTGAGGCCAACGCCCGGCACGTCGAAGGTGATGATCGCCCGGTCCTGGAACATCTCGCCAAGGCCCTGCGTCAGTTCGAGGTTCGCCCCAATGCCGTTGAAGAACAGCAGCGGCCGGTTGCCCATGTCCTGCGCGGCGGGCCAGTAGGCGGTGCGCAGCATCACGCCTTCGACGTCCTGCATCGATATGTCCGGTCTGCGCGCCATGGTCACTCCGTCTCGGTCCTGTTCCCGCCTATTCGTCAAACACGTATCGCCCGGGTGCAGCATAGAGAGGCGGGAAAGCCTCATTGCCGCAAGCCTTCGGCGCAGCTTTCATCGCGCCGGAGCGCTCCTTCAGCCACTGGCCCCATACCGGCCACCAGCTGCCGACTTCCTCGGTCGCGCCCGCCGCCCATTCATCGGCGGTGGGGGCAATATTCGGATTGCGGAACATCTTGGCCTTCGGGTTGCCGGGCGGGTTCAGCAGCGACTGGATGTGTCCGCTGGAGGACAGGATGAACTCGATGTTCTCCGAGCCAAGCAACTGCGTCGTGCGATAGCACGCCTTCCACGGCGTGATGTGATCGGTCAGGCCCGCCACGACAAAGGCGTCTGCCTTCACCTTCGACATGTCCAGCATGTGTCCGGCCACTTCGAATTCGCCGGGATGGTCGAACGGCTGGTTGAGGCCGAGGTCGAGGTAGTCGGAGTGTAGCTGCGCCGGCAGGTTGGTCGTGTCATTGTTCCAGTAGAGCACATCGAACGGCGGCGGATCCTCGCCCATGAGGTAATTGTTGACCACATAGTTCCAGATCAGGTCGTTCGGGCGCATCCATGCGAACATCCGCGCCAGGTCGTCGCCCTTCAGGATGCCCTTGCGCTTCGAATACTTACGCGCGATCTCGAGGCTCGCATCCGACACGATCTGACCAAGCTCGCTGTCCTCTTTCTGCGGGTTCAGCACACAGACCATGAAGGTGATCGCATTGATCCGGTCATCGCCGGCCGCTGCGAACAGGCTGGCCAGAGACGCTGTGGTGATCCCGCCCGAACAGGCGCCGGAAACGTTGATCTTCTTCGATTTCGTCACCTTGCGGATGACTTCGCTCGCCTGGATCAGACTGTCGATATAGTCCGCCAGCCCCCAGTCGCGATGCTCCTTGGTCGGATTACGCCAGGAAACAACGAATGGCTGAAGCTCCATCGCCAGCAGGAATTGAACCATCGACGTCATCGGCGACAGATCCATGGCGTAGAATTTGTTGATCTGCGGCGGGATGATCAGGATTGGCGTCCGGTGAACCTTCTCGGCTTTCGGCGCATACTGGATCAGCTCCAGCATCTCGTTCTTCCAGATCACCTGACCTTCGGAAATCGCGAGGTTCTTGCCCACTTCGAACGGCCGCTTGTCCACCTGGCTCGGCAGGCCGCCATGCTTGGTGATATCGGTGTAAGCGTTCTTCAGGCCCTTCAGCAGCGACATGCCGCCTGAGTCGACCACCCGCTTGGTCGCGGCCGGATTGCCCAGCAGCGTGTTGGTCGGCGCCAGTGCGTCCGTGATCATGCCCATCACGAATTTCGCGCGGGCATGTTCCAGCTCGGTCATCTTGAGGTCGGCAACCCACTCGTTCAGGTGTTCCTGCGTCGCGAGATAGGCCTGCATGCCGCGCTTGTAGAACGGATTGTGCTCCCAGGCCGGGTCCTTGAAGCGCCGGTCTTTCGGGTTCGCCTTGCGTTCGGACTTGCCGAACAGGATTTCCGTATTCTCTTTCGCGATCTTGCTGGCGGCCTTCGCCGTCGTGACCGGATTGGTCATGGTCGAGCGCAGCATCATGGTCACGGCGCCCAGCAGTTCCTGCCGGTTGATCCCTCCCATCAGCGGGTTGAGGGCCGTGGTGCTTTCAGCGGCATTGCGGGCGATTTCATCTTTTGGCGTCGCCATGTTCTCCATCCCTTTGCTTGCCGGTCTCTTTGGAGGGAAAAGTACCCCGCCGGCTTATCTGCTTTCTCTTTCGTTACTGGAAAGAGTTACTTGTAAACTTTGAAACAAAATTCGTTTCATAGTCAGAATTGCGTGTCAAACTGCGTCTTTGAGCCGATGAAGACACGCGACCGCATCCTCCATGTCAGCCTGCTTCTCTTCAACGAGGAAGGGGAAGCCCAGCAGACGGCTGTCGACATCTCGAACGCACTCGGCATCAGCCCCGGTAACCTCTACTACCATTTCAAGGGCAAGGACGCGATCATCCGGGCCTTGTTCGACGCCTTCGAGGAGGAAATGCGGGTCATCCTGCGCGGCTCCCGGGGAAGCGTGACATCGATCGAGGACAACTGGGTCTACATCTACATCATCCTCGAGGAGATCTATGATTTCCGCTTCTTCTACAGGAATCTCGGCGTCCTCCTGAAACGTTACCCCGACCTTGCCGTCCGCTTCCGCGCCCTCGTTGCCGAGCAGCGCATGACAATCCTCGGCCTGCTGGACGATCTGTCGAAGGCGGGCGTCATCTCCATCGATCCGCGCCTGCGGGACGCGCTCACCGAACAGATCATGCTGGCGCTGACCTTCTGGCTCGAAGCAGATGCGCTCAACCGGCAGGAACATGATGGCGCAGACCTCATTCACAGGACGGTCTTCCAGGTCATGTGCCTGATCGTGCCCTACATGGGTGAGACTGGTTTCGACGCACTCAGCCGCATGATCGACCATTACGAACGCGCCACCGGTTAGTGGTGGCGGGCAGCCGTCGCCGGCCACCCGCCCTTGTCCCCACTGCCTGATTACTTGGCCAGTGCCTTCGCCTGCTTGACCCAGCCATCGCGGGTCACACGGCCGCGGGCGCCGATCTTCGCATCGAGGGCTTCAGCGTCCGACTTCTTCAGCGCAGCGATCTGGGCGAAGCTGGTGATGCCTTCAGCATTCAGCTTCTTGACCATCGCCGGGCCAACGCCGGTGATCATCGAGAGATCGTCAGCGCCTTTCGCAGCAGCCATTGCCTTCTTCACGGCTTTCGTGGTTTTCGCCGCGGTCTTCTTGGCCGTCTTCGCAAGGTCGGCACCGGCTTCTTCAGCCACCGCTTCGATCTCGCCGGTCAGGCGGGCGATGCGGGCCTTGAGGTCGGTCGAACCGATGCGGGCTTTCGCCTTCGCGACGGTTTCAGCCACTTCGTCTTCCAGCTTGTCCAGCTTGGCAGCCAGCTTCGAACCCGGCAGGCCGAGGTTCTCGACGCCGAGCAGGTTGCGCATACGCTCCATGCGGGCCTCGAAGCGGTCGCGGGCTTCGGCCTGGAATTCGCGGGCAGCGGCATTGGCCTTCGCCATTGCCTCGGCGGCCTTGTGAACCTGCTCGTTTGCCGCGAAACGGCCTTTCACGTCGGATTCGATTTCTTCGCCGCGCTTGACCAGTTCGTCGAACAGTTCGGCCGACTGCTTGTTCAGCGCATTCGCATTGGCGAGCGCCGTGTCATAGGCCTTGCCATAGGCGCCAACGCCGGCGAGCCAGATCTTGTGCGCCATTTCAGCCGTTTGCGCCTCGACAGCCTTGCCGATCTGTTCGGCTTTGGCCCGGGCTTTGGCTTTCTTTTTCTTGTCCTTTGCCATGGGGGGCTTCCTTTCGGGTTTGTCCATGGCGCCTCAGATAAGGAAAAAGTCTAGAATCCGCATACTAATCGCCGAAGCCCTTGATAGGCCTGCACGTGCGCCTCTATCAGAGAGACACATAAGCAGAGAGGATTCAGAGATGAGCGCAGTCGACTACACCGTGGATGGCAAGACCTATGAGGGTTACTTCCTGGCCCCGGAAGGCAAGACGAACCTGCCCGTCGTGGCGATCGCGCACGCCTGGGGCGGCCTCGGCGCCAATGAGATCCAGAAGGCCGGGCGCGTGGCGAATGAACTCGGCTACGCGGCCTTTGCCATGGACGTCTACGGCAAGGGCAAGCGCGGCGAGAGTGTCGAGGAGTGCCAGGCCCTCATGAACCCGCTCGTCGGCGACAGGGCCGAACTCCAGAAGCGCCTTGCAGGCGGCCTCGCCGCGGCGAAAGCCCAACCGGGTGTCGACGCTTCAAAGGCTGCCGCCATTGGATTCTGCTTCGGCGGGCTTTGCGTGCTGGACATGGCCCGCGCCGGCATGGACCTCCTCGGCGTATGCTCCTTCCATGCCTTGTTCCGCCCGGCCGAAAACATCCCTCACCCGAAAATCTCGGCAAAGGTCCTGATCGAACATGGCTGGCTCGACCCGATGGCAACGCCCGACGATGTCCTCGCCATCGCAAAGGAGATGGGTGCCGCCGGCGCCGACTGGCAGCTGCATGCCCACGGCCAGTCCTACCACGCCTTCACGACACTCGGCGCCAACAACAAGGACATGGGCACGGTCTACAATGCCGATGCCGACCGGCGCAGCTTCGCCAGCCTCAAACTGTTCCTCGAAGAACTGTTCTAGTCTGCCCGCAGGGCATAGCCAGCGGAGCGGACGGTGCGGATCGGATCCTCGCCGCCGCCCTGCCGGAGCGCCTTGCGCAGGCGTCCCACATGTACGTCCACCGTGCGCAGCTCGACATAGACGTCTGATCCCCAGACCGTATCCAGAAGCTGCTCCCGCGAGAACACGCGGCCGGGATGCTGCATGAAATAGTCCAGCAGGCGGAATTCGGTCGGGCCCAGATGGATATCGTCGCCGCTCCGGCTCACCTTGTGCGCCACCCGGTCGATCTCGATGTCGCCCACCACGATCCGGTCGTCACGCAGGCCCGGCCGGATACGGCGGAGCACCGCGCGCACCCGCGCCATCAGCTCCGTCGTCGAGAACGGCTTGGTGACATAATCGTCTGCGCCAGTGTCCAGCCCCCGGATCCGGTCGCTCTCCTCCCCGCGTGCGGTCAGCATGATAATCGGCAGGTTCGGATTGACACCGCCATTGCGGATGCGCCGGCAGACCTCAATCCCGCTCACTTTCGGCAGCATCCAGTCCAGAAGCAGCAGGTCCGGCGCACGCTCCTCGATCATCATCAGCGCTTCCTCGCCGTCATGGGCGATCTCGACATCATAGTCCTCGCGCTTCAGATTGTATTGAAGCAACTCAGAGACAGCGCTCTCGTCTTCTGCGATCAGCACATAAGGTTTCATTCCGTACTCCTCGGCAGCGCCCTTCAGGCGCCTAGTATTTCGGCCTGTCCTGCTGCACCAGGTGTTCCCCTGTGACCTGGAAATAGACGAATTCGGCGATGTTTGTGCAGTGATCGCCAATCCTTTCAAGGTTTTTTGCCATGAACAGCATATGCGCCCCGTCACTGATGGAGCGCGGATCCTCGATCATGTAGGTCAGCATTTCACGAAACAGGGCGTTGTAGTGCTGGTCGATCTCATCGTCGCTTTCCCAGACCGCCTTGGCAGCCGCAGCGTTGCCGGAAGCATAGGCATCCAGCACCAGATGCAGCTGCCGGGCGACCGGCTGGGCCATCCGCGCAACACCGCTGCGCATCGCCGGGAAGACGGCCGCCTCCAGGCCCAGCGCGCGCTTGCTCATGTTCTTCGAAAGATCGCCGACCCGCTCGAGCTCGCCGGAAACCTTCAGCGCCGCAAACACCGAGCGGAGGTCATGCGCCATGGGTTGGCGCCGGGCAATCAGGCTGACGATCTGGCGCTCGACATCCCCTTCGATCTGGTCGACCTGATGGTCCCGTTCGATCACGTCGCCCGCCAGCTGGACATCATTGTGCAGCACCGCGCTGGCCGCATCGGCGATCATCTGCTCGACAATTCCGCCCATGCGCAGGATGTCCGCAGACAGACGGTCAAGTTCATCAGTAAAGGCGGAAACGATATGGTCGGCCATGCAGTCTATCCGAAGCGTCCGGTGATGTAGTCTTCCGTGCGGCGGTCGCGCGGGCTGGTGAATATCTGGTCGGTGTCGCCCATCTCGACCAGCTTGCCGAGATGGAAGAAGGCCGCCCGCTGCGACACGCGTGCCGCCTGCTGCATCGAGTGGGTCACGATCACGATGCAGTAGCGCTTGCGCAAATCGTCGATCAGCTCCTCGATCCGGGCCGTCGCGATCGGGTCAAGCGCGGAGCACGGCTCGTCCATCAGGATAACTTCCGGCCGGACCGCAATCGCCCTGGCGATGCACAGGCGCTGCTGCTGGCCGCCCGAAAGGCTGGTGCCCGGCACGGTCAGCCGGTCCTTGACTTCTTCCCACAGGCCGGCTCGCTTCAGGCACTTCTCGACGATTTCGTCGAGGTCCTCCCGCCCCTGCGCAAGGCCATGAATGCGCGGGCCGTAGGCGATGTTCTCATAGATCGTTTTCGGGAACGGGTTTGGCTTCTGGAACACCATGCCGACGCGCGACCTCAACAACACCGGGTCAATGACGGGCGAGTTGATATCCTTGCCGTCCATGATGATCTCACCCTCGACCCGGCAGCCTTCGATCGTGTCGTTCATCCGGTTCAGGCAGCGCAGGAAGGTGGATTTGCCGCACCCGGATGGTCCGATCAGCGCGGTCACCGAACGGTCCGGGATGGGCAGCGACACGTCGAATATGGCCTGCTTGCCGCTGTAGAAGACGTTCACGTTCCGGCAATCCATGCGCGGGGCATCTCCCAGCGCCAGCGTGCCCGCCGGTTCCGGAGTCACGACCACTTCGTTGCCTGCAGCAGAGCCGTCCATCACCATCTCCGTTCGAACTTGTGGCGCAGGTAAACCACGGCGACATTCATCGCTATCAGGAAAGCGAGAAGGATCAAAATGACCGCGCCCGTCATCGGCTCCCAGGCGCGCTCTGCCTGCGTCGCCCAGGAATAGATCAGCACCGGAAGGGCCGATGCTTCATCGCCCGGTCCGCGCGGAACGTCAGCAACGAACGCCACCATGCCGATCAGAAGCAGCGGAGCGGTCTCGCCGAGCGCCCGCGCCATGCCGAGGATTGCCCCCGTGAGCATACCCGGCGCCGCCAACGGCAGGACATGATGGAATACGGTCTGCATGCGCGATGCGCCGACCGCCAGCGCCCCCTGGCGAATGGAGTCGGGTACGGCCTTCAGCGCCGCGCGCGAGGCGATGATCACCACCGGCAGGATCAGCAGCGCCAGCACCAGACCGCCGACAATCGGCGCCGACCGGGGGAGCCCCATCACGCCCAGGAACACGGCAGCGCCCAACAGGCCGAACACGATCGATGGGACTGCGGCGAGGTTGTTGATGTTGACTTCAATCAGGCTGGTCAGCCGGTTCTTCGGCGCGAATTCCTCCAGGTAAATGGAGGCGAGAATCCCGACCGGAATGGCGAGGCTGGCCGTCACCAGCAGTGTCAGGAACGAGCCCACAATCGCCGCCAGGGCGCCCGCTAGCTCAGGCTGCGTGCTGTCCGTGTGAGTCAGCAGGCTCCAGTGCGGCACGCGCCGGACCCGCCCGTCCGCTTTCAGGGCCAGCGCCCAGGCGATCTGTCGGTCGCTGACCGTCCGCTCGGACTGGGGCGCAAGAATGATCCGCGCGCAGAGCGCACGGTTACCAAATTCGCTGGCCGTCCCGGCGATCAGCGACCCTTCGGCCTCGTCCGCGCTCAGTCGCGTGAGACGCACCGTCGAGCGGCCACCGGTCACCAGAAACGACACGTCCGTCACGTTCGCATGCTCAAGACTGGCAGCGGCTATCAGGCGCGCGAAAGCTCCAGCGCCGCTGAGGCGTACGCCCTGCCCGTCTTCTGTAGGTTCAGCCGCCACCGGACCGAAATTGATCGTCACCTGACGCGCCGCGGCGCCCTTGAGGTACAGGTCGACGTCGTCGGACAGCGGCAGGGAGACCTGCTCCATCCCACGCCTGGCCGGAGACGCTCTCAGGCGTTCCGCAATCGGTAAGGCGGCCAGCCGCGTGACAAGCGCGCTGACTTCCTGGCGTCCGGCCGGCGTCCCGGACGCATCTGGAAACGCCTCAAACAGGTCGGCCCGGACCTGGTCATAGACTTCCTTGAGCGCCCCTGACGTGTTCTCCGCCGCAACGACGCGCCCCGCATCGATCCGGAACGAAACCACATGGTACGTCGCTGCCGAAAGCGCCTGCGAGAAGATCGAAGCGAGCAGCAGCGCCAGTGCTGCCAGGGCAAAGCCAATCGCCGCACGGCCATACCATTTGAACCGGCGATCGGCCGCACGGCGCCGGCGCAGCCGTTTGCGGGCCCGGTCGGTTCCGAACGAGGAGAGAGCCTGCTCACTCATACTTTTCACGGAACCTCCGGACGACCCCCAGGGCAACGAGGTTGAACACCAGCGTCACGAGGAACAGGACCAGGCCGAGGGCAAATGCCGACAGCGTCTTCGGGCTGTCGAACTCCGACTCCCCCGTCAGCAGCGCCACGATCTGCACGGTAATGGTCGTGAGGTCCGACGTCGGATCGGGCGAGATCCGCGCCCGGTGCCCGGCTGCCATCACCACGATCATGGTCTCGCCGATCGCCCGGGACACAGCCAGCAGGAGCGCCGCGATGATGCCCGGCAGCGCCGCCGGCAACACGATCTGGCGCACCGCTTCCGACTTGGTCGCTCCCACCGCATAAGCCCCGTCGCGCAGGGACTGCGGCACGGCGCTGATCACATCGTCCGACAGGGACGAGACAAACGGGATCACCATGATCCCCATGACCAGCCCTGCGGCGAGCGCGCTCGTCGGCTGCGCTGCAAACACCGGCCCGTGTGCCAGACCCCACTCGACCAGCGACGTGTTCAGCCACAGCGCCCCCGCGCGCACCGCAGGCGCGATCACCAGCAGCGCGAAGAATCCGTAAACGACGGTCGGAATGCCTGCCAGGACTTCAAGGATCGGCTTCACCACCGCGCGCACTTTCGCACCGGCATATTCCGACAGGTAGATCGCCGCGTAGAGGCCCACGGGCGCGGCCACGAGCATGGCGAAGAAGGAAATCATGAACGTGCCGAAGAACAGCGGCAGTGCTCCGAACGCTGCGTTGGTCTGCGCGTTCCACTCCGTGCCGAACAGGAAGTCTGTCGCCGGCACCACCGCGAAGAAACGCATGCTTTCGAAGACAAGCGAAGCGACAATGCCCACCGTTGTGGCAATCGCCAGCGCCGCGCACAGGAACAGGAACCATTCCAGCCCGCTCTCGACATGCACGCGTGCCCGGAAGCGCGGGCCAAGGCGCGCCCGCGCCCAGGCGAGGCTCACGCCGGAGAGCACCGCGACAAGTCCCAGTGTTGCGAGGTTCACGGTGCCAAGGATTTCGTCGTACCGGGTCGTTACCGTGTCGAAGACATGTTCGCCGGTGACCAGGCCCTTTATATGCGCTGCGCGCGCCACGGCATCGAGGTACGAAGCCAGTTCTCCCCTGCTCAGAACCGAGAACCCGGCGGGCAGTTCGCGGCGCAACCAAGCCTTCGACAGCGGCTCGGCGAACGCGACATAGGCCAGCAAGATGGTCACCGCCGGAACGAGCGCCCACATCAGCACGTAATAGCCATGCGAATTCGGGCGCGAATGGGTGCGCTCCTCGCCGGCAAAGGCGAAGGTTTCCGCCTTCAGGCGCCCCGCGATGAAGCCCAGCGACGCCAGAATGACCGCCGCCACGATCAACAGGAAATCCATGGGCAGATGGCCGAGTTGCGAGAACATGCTCCGTCCGTCCCAGCGTCCGCTGTCACTCCCTTACCGGGCCCGCGCAACACTTCTGTGACACGACCTGATCACCCGTCTTCTTGCACCCTGCGGCATGATCGTCCACATCATGAGCATGACATTCCAGGATCATTCCGCCGGCCCCGGCTGGCATGGCACAACCATCCTCTGCGTGCGCAAGAACGGCAAGCTCGTGATGCTGTCAGACGGCCAGGTCTCGATGGGTCAGACGGTCATGAAGGGCAATGCCCGCAAGGTCCGCCGGCTTGCTGATGGCAACATCCTCGCCGGCTTCGCGGGCGCCACGGCCGACGCCTTCACCCTGTTCGAGCGGCTGGAAGCGAAGCTGGAACGCCACGCCGGCCAGTTGTCCCGCGCCGCCGTGGAACTCGCCAAGGACTGGCGCACGGAGAAATACCTCCAGAAACTCGAAGCCCTGCTGATCGTGGCCGACAAGGAGGTCACCCTCGTCCTGACAGGGGCGGGAGACGTGCTGGAACCCGAATACCCCGTCGTGGCGGTCGGATCCGGCGGCAACTACGCCCTTTCCGCCGCTCGCGCCCTCTATGAATATGAGGACGACGCTGAAGCGCTCGGCCGCAAGGCAATGGAAATCGCCGCCGACATCTGCGTCTATACCAATTCGAACTTCACGGTGGAGACGCTGGATGTTTGACCGGTCCGATATCAAGGCCGCCCAGGACGCCGGGATCCTGACGAAAGACCAGGCGAGCAGGTTCGAAGCCTTCCTTGCCGCCCGTGCCGACCCGGCCACGCCGGTCGCCACCGAAGGCGAAAATCTTCGTTTCCTCAACAATTTCAACGATGTTTTCCTGACGATCGGCATCATCATCCTGGCAATGGGCCTGACAGCGGTTACCGGCGTCTTCTTCGGCCCGCAGGCCTTCTCCATCGCCACCGGCGCCAATCCGTCGATGGCCGGCTCGATTATCCTCCTGCCCGTCGCCGGCGTGATGTGGCTGCTGGCCGAATACTTCTCCCGCCGGCGCCGGATGCTGCTTCCATCGATGGCGTTGATCACGATCTTCACGCTGTATACAGGCCTGTCCGTCGGCGCGATCGCCAGCGGGATCACCGGCCTCAACGCCGACACGGTGAAAAGCTTCACCGGTGCCTGGAAGACCGTCGGCAATATGGGCATCTGGGGCTTCCTTGGCTGTCTCGGTGCCGCAACGCTCGCCTGGCTGCGGTTTCGCCTCCCATTCACCCTGTTCCTGATCGCACTCGCCGCAGCCGGCGCCGCCTACACCTTCTTCGGCTTCTTCGGGAATATCGGCTACGTCCTCGGCGGAATGATGTCCCTGCTGATCGGCGCGCTCACCCTGCTCGCCGGCATCTGGTTCGACGCAAAGGACCCCGGACGCATCACCCGCAATGCCGACAACGCTTTCTGGCTCAATGTCGCGGCCGCGCCGCAGATCATCTTCGGCCTGCGCGGCATGGTCACAGGCTCCGGCGTCGGCGTGCCCCACGGCACCGAGGCGATCCTGATGATCGCCTGCCTCATCGGCCTCGGCATTCTCTCGATCGCGCTCAACCGCCGCGCCCTGATCGTGTCGAGCCTGCTGGCCTTCTGGCTGTCGCTCGGCTCCATCGTCCAGTCCATGGGCTGGAGCAGCACCTACACCTTCATGATCAGCGCCCTGCTGCTCGGCACCGGCATCGTGCTGCTGGGCGGCGGCTGGCACACGGCCCGGCGCATTGTCCTCTCCTGGATGCCGAAGACCGGCACCCTCGCCCGTATCTTCCCGCCCGAACCGGCCTGACCCTCCCAGAAAGCCCGCCAGACCCACCCGCATGACCGAACTCACCCCCCGCGAAATCGTCGCCGAACTCGATCGCCATATCGTCGGCCAGACCGGCGCCAAACGTGCCGTCGCCATCGCCCTCCGCAATCGCTGGCGCCGCAAGCAGGCGCCGGAAAACCTGCAGGCCGAGATCACGCCCAAGAACATCCTGATGATCGGTCCCACCGGCGTCGGGAAAACCGAAGTCTCCCGCCGTCTCGCCCGCCTCGCCAATGCGCCCTTCCTGAAAGTCGAGGCCACCAAGTTCACCGAGGTCGGCTATGTCGGCCGCGATGTGGAACAGATCATCCGGGACCTTGTCGAAGCCGCGATCACCATGATCCGCGATCAGAAGCGCACCATCGTTGCCCAGAAGGCACAAGATGCCGCCGAGGAGCGCCTGCTCGATTCCCTTGTCGGGCCGGATGCCCAGTCCTCCACCCGCGAAGTCTTCCGCCGCAAGCTGCGTGAGGGAGACCTCGACGACAAGGAAGTCGACATCGATGTCGCGGAGACCGGCAACCCGCTGCAGATGTTCGACATTCCGGGCCAGGGCGGCTCCATGAGCATGATCAACCTCTCCGACATCCTCGGCAAATCCTTCGGCGGACGCACCAGGCGCGTGCGCACCACGGTCAAGGAAGCCTACAAGCCCCTGCTCGATGAAGAGGCCGATCGCCTGATCGACGAGGAAGCCATCGTCCGCGAGGCGGTGAACGCCGTCGAGCAGGATGGCATCGTCTTCCTCGACGAAATCGACAAGATCGCAGCGAAGTCCGAACGTGGCGGCGCCGATGTCAGCCGCGAAGGTGTGCAGCGGGACCTGCTGCCCCTGATCGAGGGCACGACCGTCAGCACCAAGCGCGGCGCGGTGAAGACCGACCACATCCTGTTCATCGCCTCCGGCGCATTCCACGTATCCAAGCCATCGGACCTGTTGCCCGAACTGCAGGGCCGCCTGCCGATCCGTGTCGAGCTCGAGCCCCTCACCCGCGATGATCTCCGCCGCATCCTGGTCGAACCGGAAGCGAGCCTGATCCGCCAGTATGAAGCGCTGATGGCTGCAGAGGGTGTCACGCTCGAATTCGAAGATACTGCCATCGACCGGCTCGCGGACCTCGCTGAAGCGGTGAACAACAATGTCGAGAACATCGGCGCCCGGCGCCTGCAGACCGTACTCGAACGCCTGCTGGACGAAATCAGCTTCGACGCACCCGACAAAAAGGGCGAAACCGTCACCATCACGGCTGACTATGTCGACGAAACCGTCGGCACGCTCGCGAAGAATGCAGACCTGTCCAAGTTCATCCTTTGACGGACGGGATTCAGACCTTCACGTTTGAGAGCAGCTCGACTGTCTGCCCATAGCCTTCCACTTCCGGAATGAACAGGCACGGCGCGCCCTCATCGGTTTTTCCCGGTCGCGGCAGCACCGTCGGAACCTCCATCGCGCCGAACCGCGCCACGGCATCCTCCACAGACGTCGCCAGCGTCAGGCGCTTCAGATTCATCCGTGTCGGGAAAATAATTGTCGCCCGTCCATCGGCTTCCTGCGCCAGCGCCTCCGCGGCCGACAGCCAGACTGCATCGGTCGTCTCCCGCCCGTCATGCGCGGCGACCTGGTCGGCAGGCGCCGGCGCAACATAGAAATGCGTGTCGAACCGCTTCGACATGATCACAGGCGTGATCCAGTGTCCGAAATAGACAAGCGAATCCAGCGCCAGAACGAGATCGTGCCGGCGCACGAGGTCCAGGAAGCTGAGTTCCCCCTTGTCGACCGCATGTCGATACGGCGCCAGCTTGTCTGCCGTCTCCGCCCCTACAAGCGGCGCCCCCGGTCCGCGCGCCGACGCCGGCCGCGCCAGCAGCAGGCCGCTTTCCTCATACGCCTCCCGCACCGCCGCGATGCGCGCATCCTGCTGCACCGGGCCATAATCGCCGTCAGTGAATTCATCCCATTCGGCCCTGGAGTCGTCGGCGCTCGCCTTGCCGCCCGGAAATACAAGTGCACCGGCCGCAAAGTCGATCTCGTAGTGGCGCTTTACCATCAGCACTTCCGGAGGCCCCGACACGGCGTCGCGAAGCATCAGAATCGTTGCGGAAAGCCTCGGTTCGGCAGGCGTCTTTTCCATTATGCTTCCCCCTGTCCGGCAAATTTCATCGAAATGTGCCTTTGTTCTTACGCGTGATCTTCAGCCTGAGCCCTTAGGGAAGGCAAGAGCAAGACGGCAGAAGGCTGAAGCGATGACCCAGACCTGGACCGCCACCCGCGTCCATTCCCTGCGCGCCCCCGCGATCCGGTTCGACCCCGTCCTTGACCTGTCTACCGGCGAAGCCTTCGGCATGGCGGCCGAACTGCCGTTCTGCTTCGAGGAAGGCCCCGCCTTCGGCCCGGCGCGCGCCCGCCAGCCGGAAGCGAATGCCGCCAAATGGCTTGCAGAACGTATCGGCGAGATCGCCAGCTACGCCCACGAGTTCCGCCACGACCATCGCCCGATCATCGTACCGTCCCCGGTCGCGGCCCTCTCCAATCCGGACACTGCCCTCGCCTGCGACATGCGTGTCCGCCGCACCTCGCTCTGCCAGCAGGAATTCTGCCTCGAGTTCACCGACACCGCTTTCGCTGGCGACGCAGCCGATTGCACCAGCCGCATCGCGCATTTGCGCCGCCACGGCTTCCGCGTCTCGGTCGACATGCGCAAGTCCTGGCAGACGCCCATCGCCGAAGGCATGCGCCTGCTGATCGACACGCTCCGCGTGGACGCCCGCAAGCTGGACGATGACGATCTGGCCGACGCCTGCGAAGTCGCCGCTGCCGCGGGCATCATGGTGATCGCCGAACACGCGAGCTGGCGCGATGCGGAGAACTTCGCCCGCCTCGGTATTTCCGCTGCAATCAAGCCAAGGACGGACGCCTAGGCCGCGTCGCCCGTCGCCAGCGCTTCTTCAGCCGCCGCAATCTCGGAATAATAGTCGAGTTTCTCGAGCAGGTAATCGAGGTCGGCCTTCGGGATCGCCTGGAACTGCGTCAGAACCCGTTCGATCATGCGCGCGCGGAACCTCGCCCGGTCGTTCGGCCCGCCATCATGCTCGGTCTCGTGGAACACGTTCACCGCCGCCCGGAAGGCCGGCAACAGCTTGCGCGGCAGCCCGGCCCGATCAAACACAGCCTGCAGGCCCAGCGGGCCGGCATCATGGATCATCAGCCACACACGCTGGTGCGCCACGCCGGACAGTTCCGCCAGCGCATGCTCGACGAACGGCATCTGACCGCAGCACAGCGCCCGCATCAGCAGGGAGTGCGTCAGCCGGCCATTGAGGTTCAGCTGCGAGACGAAACGCGGCAGGTCGTGGCTGCGCCCGGCCTGCTCGACCAGGTCGACGGTCGCGCGCTCGCGGGCGCCCGCAGCAAGGTCAATTGCCATCTGGGCCGGCAGTTCGTGCCGGTTCACCAGCATGTCGAACATCTGGCCGGAAACCAGCGACACCATCTTCTCGGCGATATGGGTCGGAATGTAATCGCGGCGGATCAGGCCGCCCTGCACGGCCTCGTCCTTGCCGAAGCGGCGCAGCGCTTCTTCATAGGCATGGTCACTGAACTCGGCGCCTGAATTGGCTGTCAACGTCCGCACCGCTTCCAGCGCGCCATGTTCGGAGATCACTTCGGTCACGGTCACCGACAGGCTCTCCCGCCCGGCAATCGCGGCCTGCTTGGCGCTCGTCACGGCCAGGACCAGCTCGATCAGGTCTTCATCGGTAAACACCGGCGATTCCTGCAGCAGCGGAATGGCAACCGCCTCAACGTCCTGCGCCAGCTTGAGGGCGATCTCGCGCGGCAGGACCGGCGAATTGCGCAGCGTCACGGCCAGGGTCCGGCGCACCAGCTCGGCCGCGTCGGCGGCGAGGATGCCCATGATTTCCTCGGCATATTTGCGCTCGTGATCGCTCAGCACGTCCAGCGCCATGCGCCGGCACAGCCTGTGCGCCACAGAGGCACGCTGTTCGGGCGTTTCACCCTTCATCAGGCGGTGAATGTCCTGGTCCGTCAGCTGCGGTCGGATGCTTTGCACACTCATCGACAGGGAATCCCTCATTAACGACTCGGGCCAACATCGCGCGGGGCGGTTAACACCCGGTTTACCAGATGCACACCGGACCGCTGAAACAAGGGCGCCGGACCCATCGGATCCGGCGCCTCAATCTGTAATTCGGACTGCGCTCCGGCTTACGCCTCGTCTTCCTTGAAGAGATCGTCGCGCGACACCGTTTCATCCGTCACCTTGGCGACGTCGAGGATGTGGTCGACCACCTTATCTTCGTAGATCGGGGCGCGGAGCTGGGCCATCGCACCCGGATTCTTCTGGAAGAAGTCGATCACCTGGCGTTCCTGGCCCGGATACTGGCGGGCTTCGCGGATCAGCGCCTGCTGCACTTCCTGCTCGGTGATGCGCACGTCGGCGATGCGGCCGATCTCGGCGAGCACCAGGCCGAGGCGCACGCGGCGCTCGGCGATCTTGCGGTACTCGTCCTTCAGTTCGTCTTCCGACTTGTCCTTGTCGGCGTCGTCCGTGCGACCCGCATCCATTTCGGCCTGCAGCTGCTGCCAGATCTGCTGGAACTCAGCCTCAACCATGTTCGGCGGCAGGTCGAAGCTGTGGGCCTCGTCCAGCTTGTCGAGCAGGGCCCGCTTCGCCTTGGCGCGCGAGGCCTGGTCGTGCTCACCCTGCAGCTGCTGCTTCACCAGGTCTTTCAGCTGGTCCAGCGACTCGAGGCCGAGGCCCTTTGCGAAGTCCTCGTCCACGTCCGGCACTTCCGGCGCGCGCACTTCGTGCACCTTGGTCTCGAACACAGCGGCTTTGCCGGCCAGCGCTTCCGACGGGTAGTCCTCCGGGAAGGTGACTTCGAGGTTCTTCTCCTCGCCGGCCTTCACGCCGACGAGCTGCTCCTCGAAACCGGGGATGAAGCGGCCGGACCCCAGCAGCACGGTCTGCTGCTCGGCACTGCCGCCGTCGAACGGCTCGCCGTCGATCTTGCCGACGAAGTCAACCACGACTGCGTCGCCGTCTTTCGACTTGGCGGTCTTGCCGCGTGGCTCGTATTTCTTGTTCTGCTCGGCGAGGTTCTTCAGCGCCTCGTCCATCTGCTCGTCGGACACTTCGGCCACGGGGCGGGTGATTTCCAGCGTCCCGACTTCGACGGGCGTGAACTCGGGCATCACGTCGACATGCATGTGGTAGGACAGGTCCGCTTGGCCCTTCACGACTTCTTCCATGTCGCCGTCGA
The DNA here is from genome assembly GCA_020638455.1 of Hyphomonas sp. Taxonomy (GTDB): domain Bacteria; phylum Pseudomonadota; class Alphaproteobacteria; order Caulobacterales; family Hyphomonadaceae; genus Hyphomonas. The sequence continues at coordinate 660,228 of JACKIK010000002.1, forward strand.
GATGCACGTCCGGCTGGCCGGCAGGGCGCAGCTCGGCCTCTTCCAGCGCCTTCTGGTTGGTCTCGTTGACCAGCTTGTCGATGACTTCGCCCATCAAGTCGCGGCCAAACATCTTGCGGACGTGCGACGCCGGAACGTGGCCGGGGCGGAAGCCCTTGAGGCGCATGGACGGGCGGATTTCCTCGATGCGGGCGTCGAGTTTCGCCTGCAGTTCGCTCGCAGGCACCTTGACGGCGAAGGTACGGCTAAGCCCTTCTGCCTTCGTCTGGGTCACTTCCATCGGTCTACTCATCCGTTCTGGCGATCACGGCCGGTCATGCCCTCTGGCACCGTAATGATCTGTGTCTGAAGGGGCGGCTTATGTCATAGGCAAACCGCCCTGTCCACGCGGGTTCTGCGGGTTTCGCAGCGCCTTACAAAACCGCAATTTGCAGGGCCCTTCCGGAGCCGTCCGCAGGGTGGGTTGAGCGCAGCGATACCCACCGCCGCTCAGAGCCTGTTTCATCGCAGATGGCAGCGGGAAATCTCGAAAAGACACATCCGATCTCACGGCGACTGGCTCTCGCTTGCGCCTCGAGCATTCGATTGCTGAAATCGATCCACTGGATCGATTTCTGGCGCAGAGCGCCACCGCAATCGAATGGTGCGGATGAGAGGACTCGAACCTCCACGCCTTGCGGCGCTGGAACCTAAATCCAGTGCGTCTACCAGTTCCGCCACATCCGCGTTCCGGAGGCACACTTAGGCGAGGCCGCGCCGCCGCACAACGGGGCAAGTCAGGCCACGCGTCAGCTCCGGACTTTCCGGCCAGCGATCCGGTCCATTTCGCGCAATTTCCGGACCGATTCCGGACCGTTTCCGGTCTACGTCCGGACCTTTTTCCGGACCGGCTTCCGGACCCGTTTGCGTACTGGCGAACCCGGCCCTGTCCCACACCCGGTCAGGATATTTCCCCGTGCAGCGCACTGAGGATATCCGGGATCTGCTGCTCCAGGTCCTCGGAAATCAGGCCCGCGCCGACGCGCCGTCCCGCCTCGCCGTGCAGCCAGGCCGCCATGCTCGCCGCCGGCAGCGTATCGACGCCCTGCGCCATCAGCCCGCCGGCAAATCCTGCAAGCACGTCTCCAGATCCCGCTGTCGCCAGCCAACGCGTCGCATGCGTGTTGACCACTGCCCCGCCCCCCGGCTCGGCGATCACCGTGTCCGGCCCCTTGAGCAACACACAGCAGCCTGCTTTTGCCGCCGCCTCGCGCACGGCTTCCACCTTGTTCACGGCGTCGTCCTGCAGGTTTCCGAACAGGCGGCGGAATTCCCCCGGATGCGGCGTGATCAGGTCGCGTGGCCTCAGCCGTCCGAACAGATCCTCCGGCTTGTCGCCGAATGCCGTCAGCGCATCGGCATCCAGAACAACCCGCGCCTCAGACGCCAGCATCGTCTCGACATAGCTGATTGTCTGTGGCGTCACGCCCGCCGCAGGGCCCGCCACCAGCACGCTGGCTGTCTCGGCCGCCTCCGCCACATCTTCAGCATTCGCAATTGATTGCAGCATGATCGCCGTCAGATGGCCGGCATTCACCATCAGCGCATCCGGCGGCGACAGCAGCGTCGCCAGCCCGGCGCCGATCCTGAGACCCGCGCGCGCTGCAAGGCGCGCCGCGCCCGTCGAAGAGATGCCGCCACTCAGCACTTTCAGGTGGCCCCGCGAATGCTTGTGATCGCCCATGCCCGGCTGCGGCAGCAGGCGCAGCCACAGCGCCGGGCTGTTCTCCATCAGCCGCGTTTGTACGGGGACGCCGATGTCCGCAACAAACACCCCGCCGCAAAACGCCGCCCCCGGTTGCAGCACGTGCGCCGGGCGCAACGCCGCGAAGGTCACTGTCCCCTCGGCGGCAAAGCAGGGCCCGAGCGGCCGCGCTCTCAGCCCGCAAATGCCGGAAGGCACATCCACGGAGATCACCCGCCCGCCCCTCTGCGCCAGCGCCGCTGCGGTGCCTTCCAGCGGCCGTGACAGGCCACCGCCATACAACGCGTCGAGCACGAGATCGTGGTCAGCTATCAGCGCCTCTTCGAGCGTGCCGACAGGACCATCCCACAGCTTCGCGGCCTTCGCGACGTCCCCCTTCAGCTCTGCCACCGGCACTGCAGAAAACACCTGCACGTCACGCCAGAGCTTTGCGAGTTTTGCCGCCGCAACGAAGCCATCGCCGCCATTGCCGCCGGGCCCGCAGAGCACCTGTATCCGGCCGTCCGGCCAGTTCGCATGCAGGAATTCGGCAACGGCATCGCCGGCCCGCTGCATCACCTCGAAACTGTCTACCCCGGTTGCGAACACTGCCTGTTCGGCGGCGCGCATTTCATCTGGTGTAAGGATTGGCCTGCCCATGCGGGGCTCATAGCACGCGAGTCGCCGCTTGGCTCCCGTATTCCACGACGCGCGGAACCGCGCCGCTGAAATCGACCCTGGTGATCGAACAATGCCCCGGCCGGAACACCGTCGTGCGCTCGTCCTGGTCAATCAGGCTGACAATGGCGTTGATGGCCACGAAGTGGGAAAACACCGCCGTGTTCTCAGGAAGCAGCAACAGCGCCTCGACCATCTGTCTGCGCCAGGTATCGTGCGCGGTGCCTTCCTGGCTCCACGTCCCTTCCATGTAGCCGCGCAGCCAGCTCACTCGGTCCGCGATACCTTGTGGCGTCACAATCTCCGAAACCAGCGGCTCCACTGTCGCCGTGATGCCCATGGCCTGTTCGAACGCCTGCGCGGTTTCGCGGCACCTGCGCATGGGGCTGCAGATCGCGCTTCGCGCGCCCAGCGCTTTCAGCGCGGCGGCCGCCACCGCGGCCTGTTTGTGGCCAAGATCGCTCAATCCCGGATCAGGGTGGTCGCCCCAACTTGCCGCCGCCTCGCCATGCCTGATGAGGAAAATCACGCTGCAGCCTGCGCAGGATTGGCCGGCTCGGCGCCCGGCCGGATATCTTCAGACGCGATGCCTGCCTCCCGGCAGATCTTCAGGGCGTTGAGATAGGCCTCCGGCCTCTGGATACTGAGCCTTTTCCGCGCGTCTTCGAGCGGTTCCCGCAACAGGGACAGGATGTCCTCGCGGATAATGGGCAACGCCATCCGGCCATTCCGCTTTCCTTCCCAGAGGCAGTCCATCACATGAGCCGACCTGGGCAACGCCTTCGCCATCCGGCGCGCTGCCATGAAGGCAATGAAAATCACGCCCCGCCCCCGGTTCTGGCTGTACGAGAAGCCAAGGAGGCAGGCTTCGCCGAGCGCGTCGCGGCCATAACCCGTGAGGACATGGAACAGGTCATGCGTGTCGCGCAGGCGGTTGCCATACCATTGCAGGTCATCGTCATAGTCGCGAATCTGGCTGCGGAACTTGTCGCTCTCATCCACAAGTCCCTGAGCCGTCAGCCCTTCCCGTTCCATGAAGTCCACATAGGCGCGACCGACAGTGCCTTCCGGCAGCTCCCTGATCCAGGAATGGTCATCCAGCAGCGGCGGAAGGTATTCCTTCCGCTCCAGCAGCACCTGCCCCCGAGCCGATTCCGCAAATGCCTCGAAATTCGAGACGAGCGCCCGTCCGTTGAGGGCCTCGATGATATGGAACACCTGCTCGGTGTCTTCCTTGTCCCGCAGCAGCTTCTGCATATGGGACCACGCTTTCAGCGGCCGGAAGCGGGGCGGCACACGATCGGGATGGACGAAAATATCGGTCATGAGCGCTGTGTCGGAATCCGTCTGATCTGGAATGAAAATCATTATAGCACGGAGTGCCCGGAATAAAAGATGACGCACCCGTCATCATTCTGTTAACAAGCGTGAACAAGTGCCGACCAATTTCGCGGCAACACTGGCCAAAATTCGACCACGCTTCATTATGAGGGGGGCTGGCCCACACGAATATCTCGCATAGGGCCGGGAAGCCGCCTACCGGAATAGGCGAACAGACACTCAGCGGCTGGGAGACTACGGGCCATGAAAAAAATCGAGGCAATCATCAAGCCATTCAAACTCGACGACGTGAAAGAAGCACTGCAGGAGATCGGCCTCCAGGGCATGACCGTCATCGAGGCAAAAGGGTTCGGCCGCCAGCGGGGGCATACCGAACTCTACCGCGGCGCCGAATACGTGGTCGACTTCCTGCCGAAGCTGAAAATCGAAATCGTCCTCGCCGACAGCGCGGTGGACGGCGCTGTGGAAGCAATCAAGAAGGCGGCCCACACCGACAAGATCGGCGACGGCAAGATCTTTGTCTCCGACGTTATTGACGCCGTGCGGATTCGTACGGGAGAAACCGGCGACGCAGCACTCTGATGCGGCGCCCATCACAACAACACCAATCGGCACACGAACGCATGGAGGGCAATTCCAATGGCTGAAAACCTGATGAAGATCATGAAGGACGAGGACGTCCAGTACGTCGACCTTCGCTTCACCGACCCGCGCGGCAAGATGCAGCACGTGTCCTTTCACAAGGACATGGTGGACGCATCTTTCTTTGAAGACGGCCAGATGTTCGACGGCTCGTCCGTCGCTGGCTGGAAGGCAATCAACGAGTCGGACATGCTGCTGAAACCGGATGTCTCCTCGGCGATGATCGATCCGTTCTTCCAGCAGACCACGCTGGCCGTGATGTGCGACATTCTCGATCCGATTTCCGGCCAGGCCTACAACCGCGACCCGCGCATGACCGCCAAGAAGGCGGAAGCCTATCTCAAGGCGTCCGGCGTCGGCGACACGGTCTTCTTCGGCCCGGAAGCCGAATTCTTCGTGTTCGACGATGTCCGCTGGAGCGTCGAGCCGCACAACACCGGCTACTCGTTCGATTCCACCGAACTGCCGATCAACACGGGCAAGGAATACCCGATGGGGAATATGGGCCACCGGCCCGGCCCGAAGGGCGGCTACTTCCCGGTCCCGCCGATCGATTCCGAGCAGGACATGCGCAGCGAGATGCTGTCCATCATGGGCGACATCGGCCTCGACCCGGAAAAGCATCACCACGAAGTGGCGCCGGCCCAGCACGAACTCGGCCTCAAATTCTCGACGCTGACCGTGATGGCTGACCGGATGCAGCTCTACAAGTACGTGATCCAGAATGTCGCCGCGTCCTACGGCAAGACGGCGACCTTCATGCCGAAGCCGATGTACAAGGACAACGGTTCGGGCATGCACGTGCACCAGTCGATCTGGAAGGGCGGCAAGCCGCTCTTCGCCGGCAATCTTTACGCTGACCTGTCGGAGACGTGCCTGTTCTACATCGGTGGCATCATCAAGCACGCCCGTGCGCTGAATGCGATCACCAACCCGTCTACCAACAGCTACAAGCGCCTGGTGCCGGGCTACGAAGCGCCGGTCATGCTGGCCTACTCATCGCGCAACCGGTCTGCCTCAATCCGCATTCCGTTCGGATCGAATCCGAAGGCGAAGCGGATCGAAACCCGCTTCCCGGACCCGATGGCGAACCCCTATCTCGCCTTCGCAGCGCTGCTGATGGCCGGCCTCGACGGCATCGAGAACAAGATCCATCCGGGCGACGCCATGGACAAGGACCTCTACGACCTGCCGCCGGAAGAGGCCAAGGCGATCCCGCAGGTTTGCGGCTCGCTGCGTGAAGCGCTCGGCGCGCTCGATGCCGACCGCGACTTCCTCAAGAAGGGCGGCGTGTTCGACGACGACCAGATCGACGCCTATATCGACCTCAAGATGGAAGAGAACATGAAGTTCGAACTTCATCCGCACCCGGTCGAATTCGACATGTACTATAAGTACTGATCCGATCTCCGGATTAAGCTACTCCACCTTCCTGTGGCCGGCATCGCCTGATGCCGGCCATTTCTTTGCCCGATTGGCGCTCTAGCGACAGCCAATGCTTGAGTTTCTGATCCTCCATGGCGCGTGGACCTGTTTCCCTTTCGGGGTATTTCTGGCGTGGGCCGTGATTAGGCGGAGAGGCATTACCAGATGGAGCGCAGCCGCCCTTCTTGGCGGCGTCTGTGTGTTTGCCTGGGCACGCTTCGTCGAGCCGCACATGCTGCAGGTACACAGGGAAACCATCATCCTCGCCGGTGCGGATGATACCAGCCCGACAATTCGGATCGCCCTGTTCAGCGATACCCATCTCGGCCTGTTCCCGAATGCCGTTCCGATGCGCCGGATCGTTGACCGGATCAATGCCGAGAAGATCGATGCGGCATTCGTGGCCGGCGATCTCATTCTCCATCCCAAGCCTGACCAGGTCGGCCTCCTCCTCGCCCCGCTTGCCGACCTGAACGCGCCGCTCTACGCCGTGCTCGGCAATCACGATGTGGGCTTTCCCGGGTGGGACCTGACCAATCCGCTCCTTGCGGCGCTGGAGGCAGACCACGCCACCATCGTGCAGAACCGTGCCGTCGACACGCAGCTCTCTGGCCAACGCATTATCATTGCGGGCGCTTCAGACCTCTGGCAGCGCAGACAGGATTTTGGCTTCTCCGCCAACCTGCCGGAAGGCGTGCCCGTACTCCTGCTGACGCACAATCCGGACACCGCGTTCGCCGTGCCGCGCGATTTCGACTACGCGCTCATGCTTGCGGGGCACACGCATGGCGGGCAGGTTCGCATCCCCTTCCTATACAAACGGTTCATTCCGACGCGCTGGGCGTTCGACAAAGGGCTGCACGTCTTCCCGTCCCCTGCCGGAAACCGCCTGGTTTACGTCACCAGCGGCACAGGCATGAGCGGCCTGCCTCTCCGGCTGTTCATGCCGCCCCGTATCGACGTGCTTACGATCCACGTCCCCGAATGAAAACGCCCCGGCCTTGCTGGCCGGGGCGCTGAATTCAGATTCGAGCGGTTCGGATCAGCCGGCTTCCGGCTGGCTCTTCTTCGCGTGGACGTAGAGCGGCTCGGCATTGCCGTCGACCACTTCGGCGTTGATGACGACTTCTTCCACGCCGCGCAGGTTCGGCAGCTCGAACATGGTGTCGAGCAGGATGCCTTCCATGATCGAGCGAAGCCCGCGGGCGCCGGTCTTGCGGACGATGGCCCGGCGGGCAACCGCCGTCAGCGCTTCCGGCGTGAAGGTCAGCTGGACATTCTCCATGTCGAACAGTCGCTGGTACTGCTTGAGCAGGGCGTTTTTCGGCTGCGTCAGGATCTGGATCAGCGCCGGCTCATCAAGGTCCTCGAGCGTCGCGATGACCGGCAGACGACCGATGAATTCCGGGATCAGTCCGAAGCGTTGCAGGTCCTCCGGCTCGACGTCGCGGAGAACTTCACCGACGCCGCGCGCTTCAGGGTCCTTCACCGGCGCACCGAAGCCGATCGAGGCCGCTTCACCGCGGGCAGAAATGATCTTTTCAAGGCCGGCAAATGCGCCGCCGCAGATGAACAGGATGTTCGTCGTGTCCACCTGCAGGAATTCCTGCTGCGGATGCTTGCGCCCGCCCTGCGGCGGCACAGCGGCGACGGTGCCTTCCATGATCTTCAGCAGGGCCTGCTGGACCCCCTCGCCCGACACGTCGCGCGTGATGGACGGATTGTCCGACTTGCGGGAAATCTTGTCGATCTCGTCGATATAGACGATGCCGCGCTGGGCCCGCTCGACATTGTAGTCAGCGGCCTGCAGCAGCTTCAGGACGATGTTTTCGACATCCTCGCCGACATAGCCGGCTTCAGTGAGCGTCGTGGCGTCGGCCATGGTGAACGGCACATCCAGGATCCGCGCCAGCGTCTGCGCCAGCAGCGTCTTGCCGCAGCCCGTCGGACCGACCAGCAGGATGTTGGATTTGGACAGCTCCACCCCATCCGTCTTTCCGGCATGGGACAGGCGCTTGTAGTGGTTGTGCACGGCCACCGACAGGATGCGCTTCGCATGGGTCTGTCCGATCACATAGTCGTCCAGCACGTCGCAGATTTCCTGCGGGGTCGGAACGCCTTCACGGGAACGCACCAGCGAGGTCTTGTTCTCCTCGCGGATAATATCCATGCAGAGTTCGACGCATTCGTCGCAGATGAACACTGTGGGGCCGGCAATGAGCTTTTTAACCTCATGCTGGCTCTTGCCGCAGAAAGAGCAATAAAGCGTGTTCTTCGAGTCGCCTGAGCCGTTTTGTTTGGTCATGCCGTCCTCAATGCCTGTGAAGGCTTAACGTGTTTTTAAACGCCCATGCCCAGTTCGTTAACAAGACAATAGGGATTATCGCCCGCCCTGCAAAGGGCAGGCCGCACAACGCGGATGCGCCCTGCCTATTTGTCATCCTCGACGGCCCGGCGCTCGAATACCTTGTCGACAATGCCGAAATCGCGGGCCTCCTCAGCGGTCAGGAATGTGTCCCGATCAAGCTTCTTCTCAATTACATCATATTCCTGGCCGGTGTGTTTGACATAAATCTTGTTGAGCCGGCGCTTCAGATCAATGATTTCCTCGGCGTGGCGCTCAATATCCGTCGCAACGCCCTGATAGCCGCCTGACGGCTGGTGCAGCATGACTCGGGCGTTCGGCAGCGCGTAACGTACGCCCGGCTCGCCGGCCGCCAGCAGCAGCGAGCCCATCGAGGCGGCCTGCCCGATGCACACCGTCGATACGGGGCAGCGGATGAACTGCATGGTGTCGTAAATTGCCAGCCCGGACGACACATAGCCGCCGGGACTGTTGATATACATGGCGATTTCCTTTTTCGGGTTTTCCGATTCAAGGAACAGCAGCTGCGAGGTCACCAGCGCCGCGAGACCGTCATCGATCCCGCCGGTGACGAAGATGATCCGCTCCTTCAGGAGGCGCGAGAAGATGTCGAACGCGCGCTCGCCACGGCTCGTCTGTTCGACAACCATGGGAACAAGGTTGAGGGCGGTTGGTATGCTGTTCGACATGAATCGTTACCCGGGGCGTGTCTAAAAGGAATCTCTAAAGGCCAGAACTGGCAGAATGCCTGATATTTGTCCACGTACGCATGCCTGCAAGAGGCGAAGGGCTGTGGAAAGCGTCAGCGGAACGGCCACTCCCCGGCACCGCTGGGCAGAGCAGATGCAGGACTGCGCATGAACGACAGGTAGTCGGTGTGCACTTTCTCCGCCTGCAGGTCCCGCAGCAGCATATGATATCCGTTTTCGTAATACACTGTGCGTACGTGGGACGGCAGTTCCTTCGCTGTGCGCGCCACGCCCTTGGCGGGAACCACGATATCCCTTGCCCCATAGGACATCAGGACCGGCAGGGTCGGCGGCAGATGAATCACGCGATGGTGGGCCGTTTCCATCAGCTCGACCAGGCCATAGACCTGATCGATCCGGTTGGTCGGCAGCATCAGCGGGTCCTGTGCCGACCGGCGCAGCATCTCGACATTGTCGCTCGGCTCGATCTTCACGAAGCGGCGGGGCGGCTCCACGATCCATCCCGGGCGCGTCCGCGCCGAAGCCCAGAGGCTGAACCTGTAGAGGGGATGCATCGCCCCCCAGCCGCGCAGGCCGGGGCCCGATGCGATGAGCCTGTCCGCGTCCGGCGGCCGGTCCGACCCGAAGGCCGTAATGGCGACCGATCCCCCCATCGAAATGCCCACAACCGTGATCGTGGCGCCGGGGTGCAGCCTGCGGACAACATGTGTGGCGGTACGGAGGTCTTCCCGCATCACCTCTTCGTCCGGCCAGATCCCCCGCTGCGGCGACCGGCCGAAGCCCCGCTGGTCGTATGCATAGACCTGAACGCCATGCGCCGCCCAATAGGGTGCCGCCATGTGGAAGGCGTTGGCGTAGTCGTTCATCCCATGCAGGCCGACGATCACATGGCCGGATTCGGTCCCGGGAGGAGGCTGCCAGTTCGTCAGGCCGAGCCGGGCGCCATCGAAGGAAACAAAGACATCCTCGTCCATCAGGAATTCGGGAGCGGTCGCAGGCAGCGGAAGGTGCTTCTGGTTTGCGGCGGATTCTACGCGCACTGGCGCCTCCCATGGAGCAGGGCGGTCAACGCGACAGCGCGGTGCGGACGGACCGGCGAAGTTCCGGCAGAACATCTCGCTCGAACCAGGGATTGCGTTTCAGCCAAGCAGTATTCCTCCAACTCGGATGCGGCGTTGTGAATATACGCTCACTGGAAAATGACCTCCAGTCCGAAACCGTTTCCGTCAGCGTTTTTCCCGTCCGGCCCCCTAGGTGCCAGGACTGAGCATAACCGCCGACAAGGAGAGTAACCTCTATGTCGGGCAGCAGTTCCAGCACTGGTTGCCGCCACTGCCCGGCACATCGGCGCATCGGGGGCAGATCGCCGCCTTTTGGATCATAACCGGGAAAGCACAGGCCCATCGGGAAGATGGCTACGCGGCTGACGTCGTAGAATTCGTCCCGGCTGATTCCCATCCAGTCCCGCAGCCGGTCGCCGGACGGATCGTTGAACGGCGTCCCCGTAATGTCCGCGAGGTTGCCCGGCGCTTGCCCGACAACCAGAACCCGCGCACTCTGCGCGAGCTGGAAAATCGGATTGGGCGGGCGCTGCATCTCCGCTTCGCAGAGCCGGCACTGACGCATCGCCGCGATGAGGGACTCGAATTCTTCGCTCATTGACGGGCATCTGGCCACGCGGCGCCGGATTTTGGAAGAAGGCTGAAACATGAGCGATGGCATATCGAAAGCGCTGACGTCGAAAGCCCACGACCTTGGCGGAGGATTCCGGGTTCGCCGCGTGCTGCCCCAGGTCGCGCAGCGCATGGTGGGGCCGTTCATCTTTTTCGACCATTTCGGTCCGGCAACCTATGCCCCCGGTGACGGATTCGACGTGCTGCCGCATCCGCATATCGGCATCGCGACGGTCACCTACCTGTTCGACGGCGCAATCCGTCATCGCGATTCCCTGGGCACGGATATCGTCATCCGTCCGGGCGCCGTAAACTGGATGACGGCCGGGCGCGGCATTGTGCACTCCGAGCGAACGCCGGACGCCGAGCGCCGGACAGGCCAGAAAATGCACGGGCTGCAGACCTGGGTTGCCCTGCCAATGCCTCATGAGGAAGCTGCGCCGCGCTTCGAACACCACCCCGCTGAGACGCTCCCTGCCTTCGAACACAAGGGCGCGAACATGACAGTCATTGCGGGCAAAGCTTTCGGCCGTTCCTCGCCCGTCTCGTTTCCATGGCCGATCCTGTATGTCGCCATCGACGCGCCGGACGGCGCGAGCCTGATCCTCCCGGCGCACCTCGCAGAAGAACGCGCGGTCTATCTTGTGGCAGGAGCCGCCGCGATCGAGGGAAACCAGTTCGGCGAGGGCAGCATGATGATACTCGAACGCGGCGCGGATGTGCCGCTTCGCCTCGAACCGGGCGCGACCGGAATCATCTGCGGCGGCACCGCGATGGACGGTCCGAGGCGGATCGAATGGAATTTCGTCTCCAGCGATCCCGAGCGGATCGAAGCAGCGAAGCGGGACTGGGCCACAGCAGCGGGCACCGGCGGCTCGGAGCGCTTCCCGAACGTACCGGGAGATGCCGATGAGCGGATTCCCCTGCCCTGAGCCTTGCGCTTGCCCCTGCTGCAGGCACATGCAAAACCTGACAAAACAGTAATAGCACGGAGAGACTGATGAAGAAGCTGTTAGCGGCAGCCTCGCTGCTTGCCCTTGTGGCCTGTGGCAACAAGGAAAGTGCGCCGGCCCCGGATGCCAGCACGACGCCACCCGCGGCCGAACCGGCTTCTGAAGCGCTGCTGATGCCATTGCCCGACAACACCGTGCCGGAAATCACTGCGGCCGACCTTGCCACCCGCGTGAAGGTCCTCGCCGACGACACGTTCGAAGGCCGTGGCCCCGGTACGCCCGTCGGCGAAGCCGCTGCAGCCTGGATCGGCGCCGAAATGCATCGCATTGGCCTTGAGCCTGGCGGCGACAACGGCACCTATTTCCAGAAGGTCGACATGGTCAACCAGACGATCGATCCGGAATCGTCTTACCTCACTTTCGACCTGCCGGATGGTACCAAACGGCCCACGACGCTGAAAGAAGACTCAGTGATCTGGACCAAGCGCCAGAACGCAACCCAACTGTCGTTCGACCCGAGCGACGTCGTCTTCGTCGGCTATGGGGTCGATGCGCCGGAATATGACTGGAACGACTATGCCGGCCAGGACTGGACCGGGAAGACCGTCGTGATGCTGGTCAACGATCCGGGCTACGCGACTGAGGATCCGAACCTCTTCAAAGGCAAGGCCATGACCTATTATGGCCGCTGGACCTACAAATTCGAGGAAGCGGCTCGCCAGGGCGCCACCGCCGCGATCGTGATCCACGAAACCGAACCGGCATCCTATGGATGGGCTGTTGTGTCGAATTCCTGGTCAGGCGCCCAATCCGATCTTGTGCGTGCCAATGGCGGAGAGGACCGCACCATGCTTGAGGGCTGGATCACCCGTGACCTGGCCGTCGAACTGTTCAAGGATGCAGGTCTCGACTTCGAAGCCCTCAAAGACGCTGCGAAGACACGCGGATTCAAACCTGTTCCGCTCACCGGCATCAAGGCCGAGGGCGAAATCAAGCAGACCATCGAGCCGGTCTCCAGCCGCAACGTGGTCGGCATCCTGCCGGGCAAGAAGACGCCGGACGAATACGTTCTGTACACGGCGCACTGGGATCACCTCGGAAAGAAGCCGATCGAGAAGACGGGCGCCCCCGGTGAGGACTTCTACCAGGACCAGATCTTCAATGGCGCCGTCGACAACGCGACAGGTGTCTCCGCCCTGCTCGAAATTGCCGAAGCCATGAAGACTCAGGACCTCGACCGTTCAGTCATGTTCCTGTCCGTGACTCTTGAAGAGTCCGGCCTGCTCGGCTCCGAATATTTCGCCGAGCATCCGACCGTGCCGCTCAACAAGATCGTTGCGGGCATCAACATGGATGGCGCCCTGCCGATCGGACGCACAAAAGATATGACGGTCATCGGCTATGGCGCATCCGAACTGGAAGACATGCTGGCCGATTATCTCAAGGGCCAGGGGCGCGTGATCAAGCCGGATCCGAAGCCGCAGGCCGGATCGTTCTATCGCTCGGACCACATCTCGCTCTCCAAGCGCGGCGTGCCGATGCTCTACGCCGATGGCGGCGAGGACAAGATCGATGGCGGCATCGCCGCCGGCAAGGCGATGGCACAGGCTTACAACGAGCTGCGCTATCACAAGCCGATGGACGAGTATTCGGACGACTGGGACATGTCGGGAACGCAGGAAGACATTACTGCGCTCTACACGGTCGGGCTCGAAATCGCCCAGTCGGACAAGTGGCCGACCTGGTACCCGGGCAACGAGTTCGAGGCAGTCCGCAAGAAAAGCCTCGCGGGCAACTGATGACTTGCGTCCCCCGCCGGCGCTCCGGCGGGGGATTTCGATTTCGCGGAGCAGAGGCGCATGCTGTCCTACCAGCACGGATTCCATGCCGGTAACCGCGCCGATGTCCTCAAGCATGCAATCCTTCATGCCACGCTGAGCGAAGCAGCTTCGGCGTCGCCGAAATGCCTGTACGTCGAAACGCATTCCGGGCGTGGACGGTACAATCTCGAGGGGCCGCAATCGCTCAAGGGAGGTGAGGCGGCCGAGGGCGTGCTCGCGCTGCTCAAGGGTTCCGCACCCAAGCCGCTGGCGCCCTGGCTCGATTTCGTCCGGCCCCGCTGTCCCGGAGATTACCCTGGCTCTCCATCCCTCGCTCAGGCACTCCTGCCGAAGGAAGCGCGCATCATCCTGTTCGAGAAGCATCCCACGGAATACAAGGAACTTGTCAGCGCTGTTGGTGACGATGCGCGCACACAGGTCAAGCATGCGGACGGGTATTCGGGCGCGCTGAAACTCACGCCCCGCGCCGGCGAGAAGATGATCTGCTTCGTCGACCCGAGCTATGAGACGAGCCGCGACATCGACGCCCTTGCCCTGTGGACGCCGCGCGCCCTGAAACGCTGGCCGAAGGGCATGCTGATCCTGTGGCTGCCACTGTTCCGCGACGGTCGCGAAGCGGAATTCGGGGAATACCTGTCGACACTGGATGATTGCGTGGTGGCGGGCGCGCGCTGGCCTGCGGATGCGGAGAAAGAAACCGCTCTTGAAGGTACCGCAATTGTGACTTTCCGGCCCACCAGATCAGTGCGAGAGAAGTCCCTCGCCATCGCCAACGCACTGCAATCATGGTGGGCAAACTGACGTCTGCGCGAAAGAAAGTCCTGCTCGCCGGTGGCGGCCACGCGCATATCGTGGCGCTTGGCAAGCTGCAGGCGCGATGCGCCGAAAGCCTCGACATCACGCTCATCAGTCCACAACCCAGGACCTGGTACAGCGGTGCGCTGCCCGGCGCCATTGCCGGACACTGGCCTTCCGATGCGGTAGCAACCAATGTTGCGAGCCTGTGCCAAACAAAGGGTGTAGGGTTCCGGCAAGGCACAATTGTGCATCTGGATGCGGACGGAAAAAGCGTGACGCTCGACTCCGGCGAGATCGAGCACTTCGACCTGCTCAGTCTCGATGTCGGCTCTGTGACACGGCCGCTCGCCGTCCTGTCGGGTATGCCGAATGCTGTCAACGTCCGGCCCATTCCCGAATTTGTCGAGCGCCTCGATCAAGCATTCGGCAAAGCGGTGGAGCACGGTTCACTGGATATCGTCCTCATCGGCGCCGGCCTAGCAGGGCTCGAGATTGCACTTGCGCTCAGCTACCGGATGTCGAACACGCCGGGCCTCCACGAACGGTCCATCACGATCGTCGAAGGTGCCGAAACGATCTTGCCCATCGGCCCCCGTGCCCTGCGCGGAGCGCTGATGCGAGCACTTCGTCGAGCGGGCATAGCAGTTCTGACGGGCACTCAGGTTACGGGTCATCGGGATGATCAGATAAGTCTGTCGACGGGGCAATCTCTCCGGCCGCACCTCGTCATCAACTGCACGGGCGCGGCAGCCCATGCTTGGATCGCCGAAAGCGGCCTTCACACGACCAACGGCTTTGTCGATGTCGATGCCTGCCTCCGCTCGGTGAGCCATCCGGACATCTGGGCGTCAGGCGACACATCGCATTTCACCCGCAAGCCTGTGCCGCCGGCCGGTGTCTTCGCGGTGCGCGCCGGCAGCATTCTCGCCGCCAATCTCTGCAGCTATGCCGATGGCGACGAACTGACGGAGTATGATCCCCAGACGGATTATCTGAAGCTTGTCAGCCTCGGCGCGAAGCGTGCCATTGCGGAGAAATTCGGCGTGGCCGTGAGCCTGCCTGGCCTGTGGTATCTCAAGCGACGGATCGACTTTTCGTTCCTGCACTCACACGCTTTTCCCGCGCGCGATTGACAGGATCACATCGGCAGAAATTTCCGCTGCGGGCACGCCCGGGCCTTGCATGCGCAACAGGGCACGACGCTGTGCATCCCGCTGGCGCGCGAGTTCGGCGGGATTTTCAAGCCACGTAAGCGCCTTTTCCGCAATCAGCTCTTCTTTCTGCTGTGTCTGGACAAATTCAGGAACAACTTCCTGGTCGTCAGACGCAATGTTCAGAAGTGTTATGTGCCGCTTCTGGTAAAGCAGCCCGCGCGCAAGCGCCCATGTGAGCCACCCCGTCTTGTAGGCAACGATCATCGGCGTTCCCTGCATCGCGACCTCGCTGGTGACTGTTCCGGAACAGGCCAGCGCCAGATCGGCTGCGGCGAAGGCATCGTAGCGTTCCGCAGGCGACCGCTGAACGACGGCCCACTCGCCCACGTCCGGGAACGCTTCATCAAACATCTTCATGATGCTGCCGGCGGGGCTGAAAACAATCCGTACACCCGGCAAGGCGTCCCTGATGCGGCGTGCGGCTCCGACCAACGCTGGCGCGACACGGGCGACTTCGCTCTTCCGGCTTCCCGGCAGGACCAGGACCATCTTCTCGTCGTGCACTATTCCATGGGCTTCCCGGAACCTCGCCCCGTTGCCCGCTATCGTGCGCGACAGCGCCGGATTACCGATTACGGTCACGGGCAGCCCCAGCGCCTCGTAATAGGGTACCTCCATCTCGTGCATGCAGAGCAGATGGTCGACGGCAGCGGCAAGCGTTTTGGCGCGGCCGGGCCTTGTTGCCCAGACCTGTGGCCCTATGAGCTTGATCAAGCGGATTTCCGGAGCGCGCGTACGGACCCGCTGCGCGACGCGCAGGGTAAATCCCCAAGAATCGACCAGCACCACCGCATCCGGTTTGAATTCAAGAATTGCATCCGCAGCGGCGTCCGCAAGCTTCACAACCGTGCCGTAAGCCCGGATGCCCTCGGCAAACCCCAACACCGACAGCGGTGATATGTCGAACGGTGAAGCGATCCCGACCGAAGCCAGCTCCTGCCCGCCGATCCCTTCAATCTCCACGTCCTCCGCCCTCTGACGGATCGCGTCGACCACTTCCCTGGCAAGCAGATCACCCGAAGGCTCGGCCGCCACCATGAATATCCGAAGGTTTGTCACGAAACTTCGTCCGGCGTGAAGCAGTAGATAAAGATGCCCAATCCCTCAGCCGCCGCTTCCATCTCTGCCCGGCGAAGCAACAGTGCCCCGTTCGCCTCGACGGCCAGACCGGCCAACCCCGCCGCCGCAACACCTTCAATGGTCGAAACACCAACGGTGGGCAGGTCAATCCGGCGCTCCTGCACCGGCTTGGGGCGCTTTACGAGCACACCTCTGCGATGGGCCGCATTTCCCCTGATTTCCGGCGGAAGCATGGCACACCGACGCAACATTTCATCGGTGCCTTCCTGTGCCTCAACAGCGAGTACCAGACCGTCGCAAACGACACAGCCCTGCCCGATGTCGAGTGCACCCGTCGCTGCAGCCACCCTCGCAGCGTGCTGGACGTCGTGCATGTCGCCTTCGGATGGTTGCGGTCCGGCCAGCAGGCCGGCCGGCGCGAGAAGTGCCTTGTTCGCCTCGTCGCTGCCGATCACGTTGAAGCCGTTCTTCTCGAATTCGTGGACAAGCACCCTAAGCAGCGCATCGTCGCCCTTGCGGGCTTCGGCCAGCACCCTCGGCAGGAGGAGCGTGCCTTTCATGTCGAGCTTCAAATCCTTGAAGTTGGGGCGCTTGACGATACCGGCAAAGACGACGTCCTTGCAGCCCGCAGACTTCAGCCTGGAGATCACCCCGCCTATTTCTCCCAGGCCGACCACGTCGCCGGGATACTCTGCCAGGGCGGGCTCCTCGAAGCCCTTGAGACGCAGGACATAAACGCCGCGCCCGCTCTCCACAGCATGACTGGCAATCGCGACCGGCAATTCGCCGAGACCCGCGATAATGCCCAGCGGAGACCCGGCCGCGGTCACGGCTTGCAGATGGGCCGGTCGCCGCCCGCCTTGATGAAGCTCACAATCTCCATCGCCAGCGGCTGGTCCGCATAGTCCGCCGCCGCCTGTTCGAGCCGGTCCCTGAACAATCCCGGCCCGAAGAAGATGGCCTTGTAGGCGCTGCGGATCTGCATCTGCTCTGCCTTGCTGAAGCCGCGTCGCTTCAACCCCACCATATTCAGGCCACTGAGCTTCGCATGGTTGCCGACAACAGAGCCGAACGGAATCACGTCTTCCACGACGATAGCACCGCCGCCGATGAAGGCGTTGCGGCCGATACGCGAAAACTGGTGAACTGCAGACAAGCCGCCGAACCAGACATTGTCGCCCACCTCGATGTGGCCAGCCAGCGAGACGTTGTTCGCCATCACGACATTATTGCCAATGCGGTTGTCATGCGCGATGTGCGCTCCGATCATGATGTAGCAATTGTCGCCGATGCGCGTGAGGCCGCCGAATTTTGGCATGCCTGAATGTGCCGTTGCATATTCCCGGAAGGTACAGCCGTCGCCGATCTCGAGGCGCGACTCCGGCGTTTCTGCAAAGCCGATCACCTGCGGCGAGCTGCCAAGCACCGCATGCGGGAACAGGACGCAGTTCCGGCCCAGCGTCGCGTGGCCCGTCACGACCGAATGGGATCGCAGCACACATCCGTCACCGAGCCGGACGTTCGGCCCGACATGGCAGAACGGGCCGATTGTGACGCCCACGCCCAGCTGGGCGCCGTCTTCGACCAGGGCGGTTGGATGAATCTGGGTGGACATTTTGCCGTCAGCCTTGCTTCGGCGGAGCCATTTGCGCCGCTCAGCCACTTTTCTTAGGGTTTGCCTGTTTCTGCAACCAGGCGACTTCGCGCATCCACTGGCGAAGCGGCTTTGCCGGCGTACCACCCCAGGTCTCGCCGTCTTCAATATTCCGGAACAGGCCTGCCGAAGCTGCGAGACTGACGCCGTCGCCGACTTTGACATGGTCTGCAATTCCGACGCGTCCGCCCAGCATGGAGTTGTTGCCTACGCGAACCGAACCGGAAATCCCGCCAAACGCGGCGACCAGCACGGATCGCCCGAGCACAACATTGTGCGCGATCTGGCAAAGATTATCGATCTTTGTCCGCTCCCCGACGATCGTGTCGTCGAACACGCCCCGGTCGATGCAGGTATTCGCGCCGATTGTGACATGATCCTGAAGGATGACCCGGCCCATGTGCGGCGCATCGCTCAGCCCGTGCGGCGACGCCATCACACCGAAGCCTGTCTCACCGATGCGGGCTCCCGCGAGCAAGGTGACATGGTCGCCAAGCAGCGCGCAGAAAACGGTCGCTCCCGGGCCGATCGAACAATTGCGGCCGACCTGGACCCCTGGGCCGATCACGGCATTCGCGCCAATCCGCGTGCCTTCA
The DNA here is from genome assembly GCA_020638455.1 of Hyphomonas sp. Classification (GTDB taxonomy): domain Bacteria; phylum Pseudomonadota; class Alphaproteobacteria; order Caulobacterales; family Hyphomonadaceae; genus Hyphomonas. The sequence goes on from JACKIK010000002.1 coordinate 678,921, forward strand.
CCGACGGACGCCCCCGGACCGATCACCGCACCGGGTGCAATGACCGCATCGTCGTGGACCCGTGCGGTCGCGTCGATCCTCAGCTCGCCGGACCAATCGATGTGACGTAGCCGGAACATTTTCAGCGCCGCCACGCTGTGCACGTGCCGCGCCAGTGGCGAGACCAGGCCTTCCGCCCCTTCAGGCAGATATTTCCGGTTCGGCTCGTTCACGACGAACAGGCTGGCTTCGGCCGAAATATCCGGAGCCGACTTGCCATCACCTTCCAGGAAAACGAGATCTCCCCGGCGAGCATTTGCCGCCGAGGAGATTCCTTTGACTTCGGTGTCCGGTGAGCCGAAGACCTCTGCTCCGGTCAGCTCCGCAATCTGTTCAAGCGTCAAAGCCCCCGATGGCGCATAGAACCGCGGATCGACCGTCACGTGTGTCTCCGCTTACTGGGCCGGCGCGTCGGGGATGTGCTGGCGCGTGACCGTCACGCTCGGCGAGCGGGCATCCAGTTTCGAAATGATCGTGGCCGTGACGTCGATCGAGTCGGCCGAGTAGATCACCTGGCTTTTCGAAACGACAACCTGCGCGTTCTTCTCGTTGATCACTTCAAGCATGACCGGCTCAAGGATCTTGTTGAACTCTGTCAGTGCAGCCCGCTCCGTCAGTGCGAACTCTTTCGAGTACTTGTTGCTCGAGGCTGCGAAGGCGTTGGCCTTGGTCTGGTAGGCCTTGATTTCGTTCACGAGCGCGGCGTCGGCTGCGACTTGTTCACGGGTCTTGCCCTGCAGTTTGCCGTCGAGCGTAGTGCCTTCGGTCTGAAGGGTTGTGCGCGTCGGGTTCAGCTCGTTGTTCATCTGGGTTTCGATGTTGTTGAGCTTGGTCTGCAGGTCCTTGCCGGCCTTGCTGTCGCGCAGGATCTTGGCTTCATCGATCGCGATGACGTTTGCGCCCTGGGCAGCTGCAGCCGGTGCGATGGCAGCGGCACTGCTGAAGACGAGCGCGAGGGCAAAGAGGAGTTTTTTCAGGGGGGACATGGCAGTCTCCATTCTGGGGGCTGGAATTAGAAGCGAGTGGACGTAGAGAACCGGAAGGTCTCGGTCCGGTCGTAATCCTCACGGCGGAGGATCTGCGAGAAGTCGAAGCGGATGGGGCCAAACGGCGAATCCCAGAACACGCTGAGACCGGCCGCAGCGCGGAGGGAGGCGGCATCTTTGGTGAGCTTGACGCCCAGCCCGCCGGTTGTGGGATCGACCGTGTAGTAGGTCAGGCCCTTGTCCGGTCCGCGAAGTGTGCCGACGGCGCCGGCATCCAGGAACAGCGCGCTCTTGATCCCGTATTCTTCGGGGAAGAAGTTCGGGAGCGTGAGCTCGAACGTGCCCTGGTAGTACGCATTACCGCCGAGCGCGTTGAGGCGCCGCACTTTCAGCTCGCCGGTGTCGGGATCGACATAGCGGATGATTTCACGCGGCCCGAGACCGGCCACATCAAATCCGCGGAAGTTGGAACCGCCGCGGAAGAAGCGGTTGTTGATGCGGATGCCCTGGCCGTTCTCCAGCGGGAAGACGTAGCCCCCCGAGAATCTCGCACTGGCCACCACGCTCTTCCAGATGCCGCGGTAGAAGGACGCGCTGGTTTCTGTACGGAGGTATTTCACGTCGCCGCCAAGGCCAGCGATATCCTGGCTGAGCGCGAAGTTGAAGCCGCGGGTCGGCGTGATCGGGTCGTTCGTGCGATCCCAGAACAGGTTGTAGCCGATGATGGAAGAGTATTCGCTCCGTTCCGACCGGCAGATCGTCTGGCGCTGAATGAACAGCGGATCGCACTGATCGACCACCTGCTCGCCAAGTGTCGGATCGACATCGTTCACATTTGCCAGCCGGTAAGTGTCATCCGACGTATCGGCAGGCGTGTCCTGGCCGCTCACCTGAATATAGCGCGTCACCGCGAAGCCGGCGGAATCGATCAGCACATCGATATTGTTCACCTGTACGTCGTCATACTGGAGCCTGTAGCTCAGCCCCAGCTGCAGGCGCTCGGTAAGCGGGAAGCCCACGCGCGCGCCGGCACCGATGGTCTCACTGGTGAACAGGGAGTAGTCGGAGAAGTCCTGGCGCGTTGCGAAGGCATCGAGGCCTGCCGACAGGTTCCGGTCAAGGAAGCGCGGCTCCGTAAAGCGGAGATCGACGATCTGTTGCCGGCTCGACGTCGACACCCGGGCAACGGCCACCTGGCCGCGGCCGCGCAGGTTGCGCTGACTCGCCGAGAAATCGAGCAGATAGGCATCGACAGACGAGAAGCCCGCCGCGAAGGAGAGTTCGCCCGTCGGCTGCTCCTCGACCTTGACGTTGACCACGGTGCGATCCGGCTCATCCGCCGGAACTTCCTCGATATCCACTTCCTTGAAGTAGCCGAGCGCCTTCACGCGGTTCTTGGAGCGGTCGAGCAGGATGCGGTTGAACGCGTCGCCTTCCGATATCCGAAGTTCGCGGCGGATAACACGATCAAGCGTCTGCGTGTTGCCGACGATATTGATGCGGTCGATGTATACGCGCGGACCTTCGTCGACAACGAAGGTCACGTCGATCTTGCCGGTTTCCGGATTCTCGTCCAGCTGCGGACGGATGTCGACGAACGCATAGCCGGCAATACCTGCGGCATAGGTCAGCGAGTCGATGGTATCTTCGATCAGGTCGCCCTTGAACAGCGAGCCTTCCTTGATCGGCACGGCGGCGCGCAGGGCATTCGCATCAAGCTTTGCCAGCGCTGTCTCGACCTTGACCGTACCGAAATCAAACTGGCGGCCCTCATCGACCGTCATCGTGATGTAGAAGTCTTTCTGGTCCGGGGTCAGTTCGGCAACGGCGGACGTGACACGGAAGTCGTAGTAGCCGTTGTTCTGGTAGAACTGGCGCAGCTTCTCCCGGTCATATTCGAGGCGCCCCGGATCGTAATTGTCGTTGGAGCTGAAGAAGCGCCACAGGCGAGACTGCTTCGTGACGATCTCGCTGCGCAGGCGGGAATCCGAATAGGCCTTGTTGCCGATGAAGTTGATGGCGCGCACGCCCGTCACAGGGCCTTCGGTGATCTCGAAGATCAGGTCGACCCGGTTCTGCTCCAGCGGCTTGTATTTCGGCTCCACCTTGGCGGCGAAACGGCCGGACTGGCGATAGAGTTCAAGGATGCGCTGGACGTCGGCCTGCACACGTGCCGCCGTGAAGATGCCCCGCGGTTCGGCCTGCACTTCTTCCTTGAGCTTGTCGTCGTCGAGCGCGCGATTGCCCTCGAAAATCACGCGGTTGATGATGGGGTTCTCAACCACTTTGACGACCAGGTCGTCACCTTTCCGGTCGATCGAGACATCGGCGAACAGATTGGTCGCGAACAGCGTCTTCAGTGACAGGTCGATCCGGCTCGGATCGAACGAGTCGCCCGGCTCGACCAGAAGGTAGGACTGCACCGTGCGCGGCTCGATCCGCTTGTTGCCCTCGACGATGATCGACCGGATCGTGCCGCCGTAGCGGTCATCTTCCTGAGCCTGAGCCTGGCCACCGACCCCGGGAGCGCCGGTCATAGCGAAAACGCTGGTCGCCATGAAGGTCGCTGCAAGAAACTTACGCATCGTCCGATTAACTCTCTGAATTAGTCCCTGGTCCGGCCGGATCAGCCGCCCCCGCTTCCGAAAAGGCCGGTCTCAATGACGTCACCCCAAGTAATGACGACAACCATTCCCAATAACAGGATCAGACCGAATGTCAGGCTCACCTCCTGCACTTTTTCCGGCAGATGGCGGCCGGTCACGGCCTCGTATGCATTAAATACAAGATGGCCGCCATCCAGTACGGGCAGTGGCAGCAGGTTGAAGTAGCCAACGCCGACGGAAATCGCAGCGCAGAAGCTCAGCAGCGTCCAGAACAGCTCGACGAGCTTGGTCGAAACGGCGACATTCTCCTGCTTCATGACGCGGTCGACGGCGCGGCGCGACACGTCTCCGATACCCACCGGTCCCGTCATGGCGTGAATGGACATGCGCCCTGTCGCGATGCGGGTCAGCATCGTCGTCGTGCGCCCGATGGTGGCGCCTGTTTCGATAATGCCCTGCCCGATGGCTTCGATGGGATTGTAGTGCGTCGGTGCGTCGACCTCGACGTTGCCGATCCCGACGCCGATCGTCGCCTGCGCAACCACCTGGCCGAGGTCATTCGCCCGGACGATTTCCTCGGGCGTGACGGTGAGCGTCTTGTCCGTTCCGTCGCGTTTCACCACGAAGGTCATGGGCGTGTTCGGGTTGAGCATCACCTCGACCAGGACGTCGCCAGAGCTCCGGATGGATTTCCCATTGGCAGACACGAACACATCGCCGGCTTCAAGCCCGCCCCGCTCAGCTGCCGAGCCCGGGTTCACGCTCATGACGCCCACTTCGACATTGGGACGGCCGTACACGCCGAAGAACAGAGCGAAAATCAGGGCTGCGAGCACGAAATTGGCAAACGGCCCTGCGAGACTCACGACGGAACGCTGCCATACATTGAGATCGGGATAAGCGACCCCTATGGGCCCGGCTTCGAGCTTGCCCACATCACCTGCAAGCTGGCTCTCGCCGACGAATTTGACGAAGCCGCCGAACGGGATCCAGTTGACCCGCCAGCGCGTGCCGAACCGGTCGCGCCGCTCGAACACGGGCTTTCCAAAACCGATAGAGAAGGAGTCGACCGCAGCGCCGAACAGGCGCCCCGCTGCATAGTGCCCGTACTCGTGCACGATCACCACAATCCCCATCATGAAGATGAGGCAGGCGAGAAACAGTGGACCCTGGCTTAGCAGCTCACCCAAGCGCTCTTCCCTCCGCCCCACCATCCGGGGCCCGCTTCAACCATTCTTCGACCAGGAAACGCGCGTACCGGTCCAGCTGGCCGATCTCTTCTAGCGTATCGCAGGGCGATCCGGCCATGTTGCCGGAGAGAAAACGACTCAACGCATCCTCGACGATCAAGCTTATGTCCAGAAATCCGCAATGACCCGCAATAAATGCAGAAACCGCTGATTCATTAGCGCAATTTAATATCGTTGTTCCTGCTGCACCCGCTTTGATCGCCTCGCGTGCGAGGCGAATTGCGGGGAACCGCTGCCCGTCAACTTCGCTGAAATCGAGTGTCGCGAGACGGGCAAGATCGAGCCGCTCAACCTCCGTTTCGATCCGGTCCGGCCAGCCCAGTGCATAGGAAATCGGGGTGCGCATGTCGGGCGATCCGAGCTGTGCGATGACCGAACCATCCGAAAAATGCGCCATGCCGTGAATGATCGACTGGGGGTGGATCAGAACCTCGATCTGCTCGGGCGGGATGCCGAACAGATAGGCCGCCTCGATAAATTCGAGCGCCTTGTTCATCAGCGTGGCGCTGTCGATGGAATTCTTGATACCCATGTTCCAGTTTGGATGGGCCGCCGCCTGCGCAGGCGTGGCGCCGCGCATCCGGTCCAGCGTGGCGGTCCGGAAGGGCCCCCCGGAAGCTGTCAGGGTCAGCTGTTCGAGCGAACGGCCATTGCCCAGGCACTGGTGAATGGCGCTGTGTTCGGAATCTACCGGCAGCACGTTCACGCCGGCCTTCTGTGCTTCCGAGAGGATCAGGGCACCGCCACAGACGACGCTTTCCTTGTTGGCGATCGCCACGTCGTTTCCGGCCTGCACGGCCGCCAGCGTGGACTCAAGTCCGGCCGCGCCGACAATCGCGGCTAGCACCCGATCTGCAGGGCGCGCAGCAGCTTCAACGACCGCCGCCCGGCCGCCGGCTGTCTCGATGCCGCTGCCGGCGAGGCGTGCCCGAAGCTCATCAAGCCTCCGCTCGTTTGCGACCACCGCGATCTCCGGGCGGAATTCCAGCGCCTGTTCCGCCAGCTTCGCAACGTCGCTGCCGGCCGCAAGGGCGACAATCTCAAACCCTTGCGCTCCCGTATTGGCATGGCGCACCACGGACAGCGCGGACGTGCCGATGGAGCCGGTCGACCCCATGATGGAAATCCTTCGGCGCGCCGTCATGACTGCAGTCCCAGCTGTGCCGGAAGTCCCTGAACCAGTTCGAACAGCAGCACTGCAAACACGGAAACGGCACCAAGCCCGTCGACGCGGTCCAGCACGCCGCCATGGCCGGGCAACAGGCTGCCTGAGTCCTTCACCTTGAAGCGGCGTTTCAGACCACTTTCGAACAGGTCACCCACCTGCGCCACAACGGAGATGGCGATGCCGGCGAGAACCCAGTTGATGAACGGTACCCGCTCAATGTCGGCGGCTGCGAGTCCACACAGCGCACAGGCGATGACAGCACCGATTGCGCCGCTCCATGTCTTGTTCGGACTTTCGCTCGGCAGCAGTCTCGGTCCGCCAAGACCGCGCCCTGTGAAGTAAGCGGCCGCATCCGACGCCCAGACGAAGGACATGAAATAGAGCGCGGCCGACCGGCCCTCCCAGGGACCGTCCCGAAGCAGCCAAAGGGCTGCCGGCATGAGCGAAACATAGAGAAACCCGAAGGCGGCGGCCCCCCTCGCCCGTCCGCCTCCCTTGGCGACCAGGGCAAGGAAGGAAAAGCCTGCGGCGAAGATCCCCGAAGTCAGCAGCGGAGTGTGCAATGGAAGGCTCAGGCATGCCGCCACCGCAAAGGCGATCATCGCAGCCGGCCGCGGGAAGCCGCTGATCCCGCTCCATTCCCACGCCATGATGCCGGCCCCTGCGGCACACAGCACGGCCAGCACCCAGTTGCCGAGCCAGACCCCTCCGATCGCGAGCGGAATGAGCACTGCGGCAGACATGAGCCGAAGGCCCAGATTCGAGAATCTGAGCTCCCGGGGCGTCCAGTCCCCCATCAGGCCGCTCCTGAGGAAAGGGCGCCGAACCGGCGCTCGCGATTGTGATACTCCGCGATGGCGCGCTTGAGGGCTTCACCGTCAAAGTCCGGCCAGAGGATATCCATGAAGACGAGCTCGGCATACGCCGCCTGCCACAGCAGGAAGTTGCTGAGCCTGTACTCGCCGCTGGTCCGCACCAGCACATCAGGATCCGGAATACCCGCCGTATCGAGGAAGTCGCCGAACCGCGCCTCGTCCAGGGCGGCCGGGTCCAGCTCGCCTCGCGCCACGGCATCCGCCGCCTTCTGCACCGCCCGGAGTATTTCCTCGCGGCCGCCATAGTTGAAGGCGATGTTGAGGTAGAAGCTCGTATTGTGGGCCGTTTCGCGTTCCGCCTTGTCGACCAGTGCCGCGATGTCCCTGGGCAGACCCTCGCGCCGGCCCAGCACGCGTATGCGGACGCCTTCGGACGCAAGCCGCTTCAGGTCGCGCTGCACGTATGCCTTCAGAAGGCCGAACAGCGCGCTGACTTCTGCTGCGGGCCGCCGCCAGTTTTCCGTGGAGAAGGAGAACACCGTCAGGTATTTGATCCCGAGCTCGGGAGCGGCTTCGACCGTCCTCCGCAGGGCTTCCACACCGCGCTCATGCCCGGCCGCCCGCGGCAGGCCCCGCGCCTTCGCCCAGCGGCCGTTTCCGTCCATGATGATGGCAACATGCCTTGGTGCCGGAAGCGGCCCTGCCCCGGCGCCCTCTGAAGCGGGGGCTCCAGACCCGGCCATCAGACCTGCATAATCTCCGCTTCCTTCGCCTTCAGGGCCTCATCGACCTTGGCAACGAAGGTGTCGGTCAGCTTCTGCACCTCTTCCGACAGGGACCGGTGACGGTCTTCGCTGATCTCGCCGTCCTTTTCCATCTTCTTGAGGCTGTCCATGCCGTCCCGGCGGATGTTGCGAACAGCCACACGGGTCGCCTCGGCATATTTGCCGGCAACGCGCGTCAGCTCCGTCCGGCGCTCCTCGTTCAGCGGCGGAATCGGAATGCGCAGCGTCTGCCCGTCCATCACCGGATTGAGGCCAAGGCCCGATTCCCGGATGGCGCGATCCACCGCCCCGACGACCGACTTGTCCCAGATGTTGACGGACAGCATGCGGTTGTCGGTCACCGAGACCGAGGCCACCTGGTTCAGGGGGACCGTGGAGCCATAGGCCGGCACCTGCACCGGATCCAGCAGGTTCACCGATGCACGGCCGGTGCGCAGGCCGCTGAACTCCGTCGCGAGCGAACTCAGCGCGCCCTCCATCCGACGTTCAAGATCTTTCTTGCTGTAACTCATTCGCCAGACGCTCCCTTGTTCGAAATCGTCGTCGATGTTCCCTCACCATGAAGGACCTTCAGCAAAGATCCTTCCTCTTTGAGAGAAAACACCACAATCGGGATATTGTTGTCACGCATCAGGCTCACTGCCGATGAGTCCATGACGCGCAGGTCCTTCACCAGCAGCTCCTGGTAGGCGACCTCGTCATAGCGCTTGGCGTTCGCGTCCAGCTTGGGATCGGCGGTGTAGACGCCGTCCACCTGCGTGCCCTTCAGCAGCGCGTCGCAGTTCATTTCGATCGCACGCAAGGCCGCGCCCGTGTCGGTCGTGAAGAACGGGTTGCCGATGCCTGCGGCAAAAATCACCACGCGGCCCTTCTCCATGTGACGCTGGGCCCGGCGGCGGATGTAGGGCTCACAGATCGAGTCCATGTGGATGGCGGACTGGACCCGCGTCGGAACGCCGGAATTCTCAAGCACGCTCTGCATGGCAAGCGCGTTCATGACGGTCGCAAGCATGCCCATGGAGTCGGCCTGGGCCCTGTCCATGCCTTTGGCAGCACCGGCAACACCGCGGAAGATATTGCCGCCGCCAATAACGAGGCAGATCTCTGCACCTGCAGCACGCGCGTCAGCGATGGCTCTTGCGAATTTTTCGCAGGTGGGAATGTCGATCCCGAACTGGCCCGGCCCCATCAATGCCTCGCCGGACAGCTTCAGCAGTACGCGTTTGTACTTCAGCTTGCCGGAATGGCCTGTCTCGGACTCCCCGCTCGGCATCGTCGCTTCCCTCCGTCTGAAGGCGTCGCTGCCTCCTAAAAGATTCCCGGCCGCCTGTCATGGGCGGCCGGGACGTTCAAAGCCCTTCACGGGCGCAAAGGCAAGCCCGATCAGGCGCCTTTTGTCATCGATGCGACTTCATCGGCAAAGTTGTCCTCTGCCTTGTCGATACCTTCGCCAAGCTTGAAGTGGACGAAGCCCTTCAGCGTCGCGCCCTCGCCCTTCAGGAACTCGCCGACCGTCTGGTCGGGGTTCATGACGAACGGCTGCTCGACCAGCACGACTTCCTTGTAGAATTTCTGCATGCGGCCAATGATCATTTTCTCGATGACATTGTCCGGCTTGCCGCTTTCGCGGGCCTGCTCGGTCAGCACGCGCTTCTCGGCCTCGACCAGAGCCGGGTCCAGCTCGTCGGTCGTTGCCGCAGCCGGCGAGGTCGCCGCGATGTGCATCGCCACCTTGCGGCCGATGTCGTCCAGGTCGCCCGAACCGTCGAGCGCGACCAGCACGCCGACCTTGCCCATGCCGGGTGCTTCGGCGTTGTGGATGTAGGACGCAACCTTGCCGTTGGCCGTCAGCTTCGCGGAGCGGCGGAGCGTCATGTTCTCGCCGATCGTGGCGATCATGCGCTTGATCATGTCGTCAACGCTGCCTTCGCCGTCCGGCGACGGCGCAGCCGCCAGTGCCTCGACAGACCCGTCGGTCCCGAGGGCCGCCTTGGTGATGCCGGCAAGCGCCGATTTGAACGTGTCGTTGCGGGCAACGAAGTCCGTTTCGGCATTGAGTTCGACGATGGCGCCGGACTTGCCGTCCGCCGACACCTCGACCGCCACAAGGCCGTCAGCCGCCGTGCGGCCCGACTTCTTGGCGGCCTTGGACAGGCCCTTGGCGCGCAGCCATTCGATGGCCGCCGTCTCGTCACCGGCATTCTCAACCAGTGCCTTCTTGGCGTCCATCATGCCGGCTCCGGTCTTCTCACGGAGGGCTTTCACAAGCGCAGCTGTAATCTCAGCCATAGCTGTATTCCTTCAGTCTCGATTGTGGTTGGCGCAGATTACGCGCCCGTTTCGTCAGCGGTTTCGTCCGTCGCTGCAACGTCCGCTTCAGTCAGCGCATCCACATCCTCAAGGGCACCGAGGTCGACGCCGAGGCCGGCGCTGGACTCGGCGAGGCCGTCGAGCACGGCATCGGCGAACAGGTTGCAGTAGAGCGAAATGGCGCGGGCAGCGTCGTCATTGCCCGGGAAGCCGTAGTCGGCGTCGGCCGGGTCGCAGTTCGTGTCGAGCACGGCGATCACCGGAATACCCAGCTTGCGGGCTTCCTGGACGGCGATCGCCTCCTTGTTGGTGTCGATCACGATCATGGCCGACGGCAGGCCGCCCATGTCAGCGATACCGCCCAGAGATTTCTGGAGTTTTTCGCGACGGCGCTGGAGGTCCAGCAGCTCTTTCTTGGTCAGGCCCTGACCGCCGCCACCTTCGAACATCGTGTTCAGCTCCTTGAGCTGCTTGATCGAGTTCGAAACCGTGGACCAGTTGGTCAGCGTGCCGCCGAGCCAGCGGTGGTTCATGTAGTACTGGGCGCAGCGCTGGGCTGCTTCAGCGATCGGATCCTGCGCCTGGCGCTTCGTGCCGACGAACAGCACGCGGCCGCCTTTGGCGACAGTATCACGAACGAAAACAAGGCACTGATGCAGCGCCGGAACCGTTTTCGAGAGGTCCATGATGTGGATGCCGGAACGCTCGCCGTAGATGTACGGCTTCATGCGGGGGTTCCAGCGGTGGGTCTGGTGACCGAAGTGCACGCCAGCTTCGAGCAGCTGACGCATGGAAAAGTCAGGTAGGGCCATCGATTGTCTCCATCCGGTTGGCCGTCACGGGTGGAACGTTGGGCAAGGCCCGCAGCACCGGATGCACCCGTGAACTGGTTTCAGGTGAGCCGGGCTTATACAGGTTTTGCCCTGTCCGGCAAGCCACGCAGAAGGTGTTTTGGCAGGGCTGAATCGCCCACAGCCGTGATCCTGGTGTGGCCGTATGTGATCCTTATGTGATCCTGCGTGACCGTCAGGCGGCCTGCGTCGCCTCGACCCGCTCCACACCCGGCACATCCTTGAGCGCCCGCTGAGCCTTAAGGCTGATTGTGTAGGTCTGCGGCAGCTTGAGCGTCACCACCCGGCCATCGTCGAGAGGCAGTTCGACAAGGATGTCGCCGCGCTCGGCATCCGGCAGGCTGGCAAGGTGCCGGACAACGCCGGCAATCTCCCCCGGATTGGCGCCGACGGCGAGGCGCACCTTCAGCGCGCCCATGGCCCGGTTGAGACGTGCCGCCTCCAGCGGGAGCACACGCTCGGCATTGAGGCGGATCTCTTCGCCGTTACGCTTGACCCCGACCGTGAGCGCCACGGCGTTGCCGACCTGCAGCAGGTCGTAATTCTGCGACAGCGTTTCGGGGAACACCATCATCTCGAGCTCCCCGGTCGGGTCGGAGACGGTGAGGAAGGCGAACTTGCCGCCATTGCGGGCGGGCTTGTCGGTGCGGGCACGCACGATGCCGATCATTTCCAGCGGCTTGCCGTCCGTGGCGCGCTCCTCGAGTTCCATGACCAGCGTCACCCGTTCGCGATCCAGCCCGGCCAGCACATCGTCCAGCGGGTGGCCCGAGAAATAGAAGCCGATAGAGCGGAATTCTTCGTCCAGTCGCTGCTGGCCGTTCCACGCACGCGCGGCGGGCAGTACGGGACGAAGTGCCGGCTCAGCATCTCCGAACAGGCCGCCCTGCCCGCCCTGCCGGTCTTCCGCGGCGCTGGCCGCCATCTGGGCCAGCATCGGGGCAGCGGCCAGCAGGCGGGCGCGGTTCTTGTCGAAACAGTCCAGCGCCCCAGCCTTGGCCAGCGACTCGAAGGCCTTCTTGTTGATGTGGCGTGGATCGACGCGCTCGGCAAAGTCGTAGATGTCCCTGAAGGCGCCATCGCGCTCCCGGATCTCTACGACATGCTTCATCGCTTCGAGGCCGACGCCTTTGAGCGCACCGAGCGCGTAGACGATGGCGCCGTCTCGCACGTCGAAATCCGCAGTGGACGAGTTCACGTCCGGCGCCAGCACCGGGATCTTCAGGCGCCGAGCTTCCTGGAAGAAGGCGGCGAGCTTGTCGGTGTTGCCAAGATCAAGGCTCATCGAGGCGGCGAGGAACTCCACCGGGAAATGGCACTTCAGGTAGCCTGTGTGATAGCCGATCAGGGCGTACGCCGCGGCGTGGGACTTGTTGAAGCCATATCCCGCGAACTTCTCCATCGTGTCGAAGATTTCGTTCGCCAGCGTCGCGTGCATATCCTTGTTCGCTGCGGCGCCCTCCACGAAGCGCTGGCGCTGGGCGATCATCTCTTCGAGTTTCTTCTTGCCCATGGCACGGCGGAGCAGGTCAGCTTCGCCGAGCGAATAGCCGGCGATCTCCTGCGCCATCCGCATCACCTGCTCCTGGTAAACCGGCACACCATAGGTGGCTTCGAGCACGGGCTTCAGGTCCGGGTGCTGGTAGGTGACTGAGGCCGGGTCTTCCTTGCCCTGAACATAAAGCGGGATGTTCTCCATCGGGCCGGGCCGGTAGAGCGATATGATGGCAATCACGTCTTCGAGGTTATGCGGGCGCACCTTGCGGAGCGTATCGCGCATGCCCGCGCCTTCCAGCTGGAACACGCCGAGCGTGTCGCCACTGGCCATGAGGTCGTAGGTTTCCTCGTCATCAAGGCTGCGCCATTCGGGGCCCACGGCCCTTCCGTCGCGCCGAAGGAATTTCAGCGCCCTGTCGATGACCGTAAGCGTCTTGAGGCCAAGGAAGTCGAACTTCACGAGCCCGGCCATCTCGGCATATTTCATGTTGAACTGCGTTGCCGGCAGGTCCGATCGCGGATCATTGTAGAGGGGCGCGATCTCGACCAGTGGCCGGTCTGCGATCACGACGCCGGCGGCGTGCGTGCCCGCGTTGCGGTATTTTCCTTCTAGCGCCAGGGCGATGTCGATCAGTTCGCCGACGCGCTCGTCCGCGTCGATCTCGTCCTGGAATTTCGGCTCGTCGTCGATCGCTTCCTGCAGCTTGGGCGGATTGGCCGGATTGAAGGGGATCAGCTTGGCCAGCCGGTCCACCTGGCCGTATGGCATCTGCATGACGCGGCCGACATCGCGCACAACGGCCTTCGCCTGCAGCGTACCGAAGGTGATGATCATGGCGACGGAGTCGGCGCCGTACTTGTCGCGCACATAGCGGATCACTTCGCCGCGCCGCTCCTGGCAGAAGTCGACGTCGAAGTCGGGCATCGAGACGCGTTCCGGATTGAGGAAGCGTTCGAACAGGAGATCGAAGCGAAGCGGGTCGAGATCCGTGATCAGGAGCGACCAGGCAACGAGCGAGCCGGCGCCCGATCCCCTGCCCGGTCCGACCGGGATGTCGTGCTCCTTGGCCCATTTGATGAAGTCCGAAACGATCAGGAAGTAACCGGGAAAGCCCATCCGTTCGATCACGGACAATTCATACTGGAGGCGTTCGAAGTATGTCTCACGCGGCGCGTAGAGCTTGTCCGCCGCTTCAAGACGCCCTTCGAGGCCTTCGGTCGCCTGTTTGGTCAGCTCTTCCGCTTCGGAGCGCCCCTCGTTCGAGAAGCTCGGCAGGATGGGTTTGTGCGTCTCGGCCTTCACCGAGCAGCGCAGGGCGACCTCCGCTGTGTTGGCGAGCGCCTCCGGCAGGTCTGCGAACAGAAGCGCCATTTCGGACGGTGTTTTCAGGTATTGCTGCGGGCTGACGCGCTTGCGGTCCGGCTGCCCCAGATATTCGCCATTGGCGATGCACATCATCGCATCATGGGCCTGCGCGTCATCCGGCTTGAGGAAGCGGGCATCGTGCGTGGCGACGATCGGCAGGCCAAGCTCATAGGCGAGGCCGAGCAGGTCGGCCTCCGTCGCGCGCTCTTCCGGCGTGCCGTGGCGCGTGATCTCGACATAGCAGCGGCCTGAATACGTATGGGCCAGAGTCGAGAGTTCTGTGCGCGCGTCGGCATGTCGGCCCTTCAGGAGCAGCTTCGCCGCCTCGCCCTCCGCCCCGCCGGTGAGCAGGATGAGGCCGTCCGTTTGCTCAAGGATCAGCGATTTCGCCAGTTTCGGCACGCCGTCCGCTGCGTCGAGATAGGCGCGCGAGGACAGGTACATCAGGCGGCGATAGCCGGTCTCGTTCTGGGCATAGAGCGTCAGGCGCGACGGCTCCGCCCGGTGGCCGGTGTCGACCACATCGAAGCAGCAGGCCATGATCGGCTGGATGCCGGCTTCCGACAGGGTGAGCGAGGTTTCGAGCGCGCCGAAGAGATTGTTCCGGTCCGTCACCGCAATCGCGGGCATTCCATGCGTCAGGCACCAGGACTTCAGGTCCTTGGGTGAGATCATGCTTTCCAGCAGCGAGTAGCTGGAACGCACGGCCAAGTGGATGAAGGGCGACTCAGGCAAGGCAGGCTCTCCTCAGGGGAGAATAAACTGCCCGGCCGCGCCCTGCCAGACCAGAGCGCCGGGGCCGGTTTTCACAGCTTATTCCCTAGTCGGCGACGTAGGGGACGATCTTGCCGTCCTTCAGGGTCAGGACGCGGTCCATGTGCTGGACCAGCGCGAAATTGTGCGTGGCGACGAGGACGGCGGCGCCTTCTTCGCGGGCCATCTTGATGAAGGTGGCGAAGACGCGCTCGGTCGTGGCGGGGTCGAGGTTGCCGGTCGGCTCGTCGGCAATGACGAGGCGGGGCGTGTTGGCGAGCGCGCGGGCGATGGCGACGCGCTGCTGCTCGCCACCTGACATCTGGGCCGGCTGGTGATGGCCGCGCTCGGCAAGGCCCATGATGCCGAGAAGCTCGTCCGCCTTGGCGCGGGCGGCCGACTTGCTCACGCCGGCGATCATCAGCGGCATGGCGATGTTGTCGGCGGCGTTGAACTCGGGCAGCAGGTGGTGGAACTGGTAGACGAAGCCGATCTTCGAACGGCGGAGCGCGGTGCGGCCCTTGTCGTCGAGCTTCAGGCAGTCGACGCCCTCCAGGAGCACGGTGCCCGCTTCCGGGCGCTCCAGCAGGCCGGCGGTGTGCAGCAGGGTCGACTTGCCGGAGCCGGACGGGCCGACAAGTCCGACGAGTTCGCCCGCTTCCAGCTTCAGGCTGGCGTCTTTCAGCACGTTCAGTTCACCCGCAGCCGTCCGGTAGACGCGGTCGATGCCGGAGAGTTCGAGGACAGGCGCGGCCATTACTCGAACCTCAGCGCGCTGACCGGATCCTGGCGGGAGGCCCACCAGGCCGGGATGATCGAGACACCTGCCGACATCAGGAGGGCATAGAGACCGGTGGAGAACACGTCGCCCCAGTCGAGTATGGCCGGCAGGTGCGACAGGCCATAGGTCTCCGCATCGAAGACCTTCTGGCCGTCCATGAAGAAGTTGATGAAGGCTTCGACCGCGCCGATGTTCAGCACGAACAGCACGCCGACCAGCATGCCGAGCGCGGCGCCGAGCGTGCCGAGGACGGTGCCGACCATCAGGAACACGCGCAGCACCCCGCCCCGGCCGAGGCCCATGGTGCGGAGGATGGCAATGTCGCGCGTCTTGTTCTTCACCAGCATCACCACGCCGACGATGATGTTGAGTGTCGCGATGCCCATGATGACCATGACCAGCAGGCGCACCATGGTGCGCTCTACCTTCAGGGCATTGAAATAGGCGGCGCGCTGGCTCTTCCAGTCG
Organism: Hyphomonas sp.; assembly: GCA_020638455.1. Taxonomy (GTDB): domain Bacteria; phylum Pseudomonadota; class Alphaproteobacteria; order Caulobacterales; family Hyphomonadaceae; genus Hyphomonas. The sequence continues at coordinate 694,596 of JACKIK010000002.1, forward strand.
AAGATATAGAGGCCGTTGCCGGTCGCCTCGGAGATGGCTTTCATGGCCTCGTGCGTCTTGTCAGGATCCTTCAGCCGGATGTCGAGCATCTGGTAGTGGTCCTTGGACTGGAACAGGACCTGTGCCTGGTCCATCGGCATGAAGATGTAGAGCGCGTCGAGCTCGACGCTACCGGTCTCGAAGATGTCGCCCACCGTGTAGGTCTTGGAGCGGGGCGTTGCGCCGACGACGGTGTTGTTGGCCTGCACCGTGACGATCTCGACCTTGTCACCGGGCCGCACGCCGAGGCCGTCGCGGCCTGCAGCAAGGAAGGAGCCCATCATGATGACGTTGCCGCCATTCTTGCCCTCGCCGAAGCCTGCCTCAATGGCGGCCGCGCCGCCATCCTTGAGGAACGGCATGGTCTTGAGGTCTTCCGGGCGGAGGGCCCGCACAGCCGCGCCTGTCTTCCGGCCGTTGGCGGCGACAAGGACGTATTCCTCGATATAGGGGCGCGCCGAGAGGACATCGGGCAAGGCTTCGATTTTCTTCGCGATGGCGTCCGCCTCTTCCTCCGTGAACGAACTGACGACGCCGTAGATATGCGGCTGGCCGCCGAGCAGGGCATCCAGGAGGGTCGCGCGGAAGCCGCTCATGATCGACATGGTGATGATCAGCGCCGCCACGGCGAAGAAAATGCCGATGAAGGAGATGATCGAGATCAGGCTCGCGCCGCCATGTTCGCGCTTGGCCCGGAGGTATCGCCAGGCCAGCGTACGTTCGAGCTTGCCGAAGGGCGCGGCCGCCTGGCTCATGCCGGCGTCACCTTCGCAATCGCCTCCGCGAGCGGCAACTCCACTTTCTCACCGGTCTTGCGGTGCTTCACTTCCACGACGCCCTTTTCGAGGCCCTTGGGCCCGATCACGAGCTGCCAGGGCAGGCCGATGACGTCCATGCGGGCGAACTTGGCGCCAGCGCGGTCGTCGGTGTCGTCATACAGCGCTTCGATGCCGGCCGCTTCGAGCGCCTCATAGGTCTCGAGGCAGGCCTTGTCGCAGGCCGCATCGCCCGCACGCATATTGATCAGGCCGACATGGAAGGGCGCCACGGCCTCCGGCCAGACAATGCCGCTCTCGTCATGGCAGGCTTCGATGATGCCGCCGACAAGGCGTGAAACGCCAATGCCGTAGCTGCCCATCTGCACCGGCACCATCTTGCCGTCCTGGTCCTGCACTTCAGCCTTCATGGGGGCTGAATACTTGGTGCCGAAGTAGAAAATATGGCCGACTTCGATACCGCGGGCGGAAACGCGCCGCTCTTCGGGCAGCGCGTTGAAGGCCGCCTCGTCGTGCATCTCTTCGGTGGCCGCATAGTACTGCGTGCGCTTTTCGACTTCGGCGGTCAGGTCCGCATCGAAATCGAGGTCGAGCCCCGGCGCCGGCATATCCAGCAGGGCCTTGTCGCAGAACACAGCGCTTTCGCCCGTGTCGGCCATGATGATGAATTCGTGGCTGAGATCGCCGCCGATCGGGCCGGTATCGGCGCGCATCGGCACGGCGGTCAGGCCCATCCGGTCGAAGGCGTTGAGGTAGGCGCAGAACATCTTCCGGTACGCCGCGCGGGCGCCGTCTTCCGTCAGATCGAAGGAATAGGCATCCTTCATCAGGAATTCGCGGCCGCGCATGACGCCGAAACGGGGACGCACCTCGTCACGGAACTTCCATTGCTGGTGATAGAGGTTCAGCGGCAGTTGCTTGTAGCTCTTCACATAGGCCCGGAAGACATCGGTGATCAGCTCTTCATTGGTCGGGCCGTAGAGCATGTCGCGGTCGTGCCGGTCCTTGATGCGCAGCATCTCCTTGCCATAATCGTCATAGCGGCCGGATTCGCGCCAGAGGTCGGCCTGCTGCAGCGTCGGCATCAGCAGTTCGATGGCCCCTGCCCGGTTCATTTCTTCGCGTACGATCTGTTCGATCTTCTTGAGGACGCGGAAGCCGAGCGGCAGCCAGGTATAGATGCCGGCGCCGTTCTGCCGGACCATCCCGGTGCGCAGCATCAGCTGGTGCGAAACAATCGCCGCATCCGCCGGCGCTTCCTTGGAAACCGGCAGGAAATATCTGGAAAGACGCATCGAATCCTCGAGGCTTAGCTGGAAAACGCGGCTCACCTAGCCCCAGCCGGGCCTAGTTCGCAAGCAGCCGTGGCACGACGACGGCCGCAATCGCCGTGATGACAGCGGCGGCGAGACCGGCCCAGATGGCCTTCTTCTTGAGCATCGGCTCCTTCGGAGCGCCTTCCTCGGTTCCCTCAACGGTCGAGCCGTCCTCCCACTGGCCCTGAACGCCGATGGGAAGGACAATGAAGAAGCAGACCCAGAAGGCGATCGTATAGACGACGCCTGCACTGAACCATGACATCAGTGGGCGCCCTTCGGCGTTTCCATCAGCTCGATCAGGACACCATTGGAGTTCTTCGGGTGCACGAAGATGATCAGCGTGCCGTGCGCGCCGATGCGGGGCTTGTTGAGCACCGTGGCGCCGCGCTTGTTCATCTCCTCGACCGCCTCGTGGATGTCATCGACCTCGAAGCAGACATGGTGCTGGCCGCCTTTCGGGTTTCGCTGGATGAAATTGTGGATCGGTGAGTTCTCGTCCAGCGGCTCGATCAGCTCGATCTGGGCGTTCGGCAGGTTGACGAAACAGACCTTCACGCCCTGCTCGGGCATGTCGAAGGGCGTGGTGATGTCCGTCGCGCCATAGAGCGTGCGGTAGGTCTCGCAGGCCTCGGTCAGGTCCGGCACGGCCACACCGACATGGTTCAGCGGTCCGATCTTGAATTCTTTCATCTTTCTAGTTCCTCAACACGACAATTTCGATCATCGGGCGATGACCGTAGACTGTCTCTGCGGCCTTTCGAAGCGCGCGCCCGATGGCCCTTTCCACGGCATCGTCGTCGTAGCGGTCCTTGCGGCTCATGTGCTGGACCGCGGTTTCGGCGGCCTCTTCCAGGATCTCAAGGCTCTCGTCGGCCAGACGCCCGTCAGGCTCAGAGAAGCCTTTTACCACAATCACCGGCCCGTCGACGACATTGCCATGATCATCGATGGACACGGTGGCGAAGAGGATACCGCCCCAGGACAGCTTCCGGCGCTCCTGGATGCCCTGCGCCCCTTCCGGTACCAGCCGGTTGCCATCCAGAAAGAGCCTGCCTGCCGGTACGATGTCCACGATTTCGGCGGGGCCCGGCGCCAGGCGCACGAGGCTGCCGTTTCGCGGCGTGACGGCCTCCGGCACCTGCAGCGACCGCGCATAGGCCGCATGTTCCATGATGTGCCGGCGCTCGCCGTGCACCGGGACGGAAATGCGCGGGCGCACCCACTGGTACATCCGGCGCAACTCGTCACGGCAGGGATGGCCGGAAACATGGATCTTCTGCGGCACCATGCGGGGCGTAATGACCCGCACGCCATTCTCGGCCAGCATGTTCTGGAGGGCGAAAATATCCCGCTCGTTGCCGGGGATCTGACGCGACGAGAAGATCACGCTGTCGCCCTGCCGGAGGACGACATTGCGGTGGTCGCCGCGGGCGATACGCGTCAGGGCCGCGCGCGGCTCACCCTGGCTGCCGGTGCAGAGGTAGAGGATGTTCTCGGGCGGGAAATGGCCCGCTTCGGCCTCGTCGACGAATTCGAGTTTGGGCGACAGGATGCCCACCGCCTTTGCGGCCGTCGTGATGCGGTGCATCGAGCGGCCGACAAGGCAGACATGCCGGCCCGCATGGTCCGCAGCCTCGACGATGGATTTCACGCGGGCGACATTTGACGCGAAGGTGGTGACGGCGACGGCGCCTTCCTGCTCGGCGATCAGGTCGATGAGGCCGAGGCGGACGGTGTCCTCCGATCCGGACTCCCCTTCCTCGAAGACATTGGTGGAATCGCAGACCATGGCGAGGACGCCTTCGTCGCCGAGGGCGGTGAGGCCTTCGACGTCCGTCGTCGAACCGATCTGGGGATCGGGATCGATCTTCCAGTCTCCGGTATGGAGGATCAGGCCGGCGGGCGTGCGGATTGCCAGCGCGTTGGGCTCCGGAATGGAGTGCGTCAGGGTGACATAGGTAACTTCGAACGGGCCTGCCGCGATCGTGGCGCCAAGCGAGATCACCTTCAGCCAGCGCGGATCGACGCCGCGCTCATCCATCTTGTTGCGGACGAGTTCCGCCGTGAAAGGTGTCGCATAGATCGGCGCCCTGGTCTCGAGGCGCGGATAGAGCAGGCCGACGGCCCCGATATGGTCTTCATGCGCGTGGGTGAGGAAGACGGCGTCGATCTGTTCGCCAATCAGATAATCCGGATCGGCGCAGATGAGGTCGATGCCTGGCGTGTCGGCATTGCCGAAAGAGACGCCGATATCGGCCAGAATCCAGCGGCGCGCATGCTTCGGGCCATAGCCATAGGCGTTCAGGTTCATCCCGATTTCGCCGCACCCGCCAAGCGGCAGGAAGACCAGTTCGTCCGTATCGGGGGCTGTGTCCGCCATCACGTCCTTATGAGTTGAGCCGGTAGATTTCGAGGAGGCCGCGAATGACGATATCCTGGTCGTAGTGGTTGATCGTCTGGCTGGCGCCCTCGAAGAGCGAGGCGACGCCGCCGGTGGCAACCACTTCCATCGGCTTGCCGTACTCCTCCCTGATGCGGCGCACGAGACCATCGATCAGGTCGATATAGCCCCAGAAGACGCCGGACTGCATGGCGGTTACCGTGTCCTGCCCGATGACGTGCGGCGGGCGCTGGATGGCGATGCGCGGCAGCTGGGCCGCCGCATCGTGCAGGGCCTTCATGGAAAGGTTGATGCCGGGCGAGATGATGCCGCCCTCGAAGGCGCCATCCGCAGCGACGACGTCGAACGTGGTGGCCGTGCCGCTGTCGATCACGATCAGATTGCCGGGATAGATCCGGTGCGCGCCGAGCGCGGCGACGATCCGGTCCGCACCGACCTGCTCCGGCCGGCGGATACGGATTTCCATGCCCAGATTGATGCCGGGATCGCCGATGAACATCGGCTCGACGTTGAGGTAGCGCCGCGCCAGGTTGCGGAAGTTGAAGACAGCCTGCGGCACAACGGTGGAGATGACGCAGCCATTGATCCGGCTGAGGTCGACGCCGTGCATGTCGGCAAGGCGCCACAGCCAGGAGGCGTGATCGTCGGCCGTCTTGGTGGAGTCCGTGGCGCTGCGCCACTGGTTGATCCAGTCCTTTCCGTCATGAATGCCGAAGACGGTGTTCGTGTTGCCGACGTCGATGGCAAGCAGCATGGCTTCAGTTACCTCCAACAAGCTGTACGTCGCCTGCCCTTATGGTCTGTCGCGATCCGTCGGGCAATCTGAGGATCAGGGCGCCGTCGGGGGCCATGTCCTCGAAGACGCCTTCGACCGGCTCCCCGCCGGGCGCGATCCGGACAGCCTTGCCGAGCCCCTCAGCGCGGGCGAGCCAGTCGAGCCGGACCGACGCGAAGCCGGTGCGGGCCTGCTCCAGCCGCGCGGCAAAGCGGGCGGCCAGCACCTCGAACACCGCAGTCGCGTCGAAATCGCCTTCGGGCGCCAGGATGCGGAGGCTCGTGACCGGCTGGCCCGTCCCCTCGGGCGCTTCGGCGACATTGAGGCCCATGCCGGCGGCGACCCAGACGTTCTTGCCGTCCTGCCCCGTCTCGATCAGGATGCCCGAGACTTTCCCGCCATCGACACGGACATCGTTCGGCCATTTGAGGCGCGCGTCGGCGCCCGGCGCGAAGTGGAGGATCGTGTCGCTGACGGCCAGAGAGGCCGCAAAGGGCAGCCGTGCCGCGACCTGTACGCCGCCCGGCTCGTGGAACAGCGCGGTCGTAAACAGGTTGCCCTTCGGCGAAACCCAGTGCCGCTGGAGCCGTCCGCGTCCGGCGGTCTGCTCGGCCGCAACGATCCAGCAATCGGCAAAGCCGCCTGCCTTTGCCCGGCGCCGGGCCTCTGAATTGGTGCTGTCGATCGTCTCGAAGCGATGGACGGGCCAGGCTTCGCTCAAGAACCAAGCCCCAGAGCCGCCTGATCGGTCCACCAGCCGAGCTGGTAGATGAAGAACATGAACAGGATGCCTGCGATCAGCGCCGAGACCAGCACGACGAAGGTGACCGATCCGTCGATAGCTTCGAACCGTTCGGTCGGCTCGTCGAACCACATGATCTTGATCAGGCGCAGATAGTATCCGAGCGAGACGACCGATGCGATGACGAGGATGATCGCCAGCGGCATGAGCCCGGCCTCGATGCCAGCCTGGAACACGGCCAGCTTGCCAAAGAACCCGCCGAAGGGCGGCAGGCCCGCCACGGACCAGACGAGGATCGACAGCGCCACGGTGAGCCAGGGCCGCTTGCGCATCAGGCCGCCCAGTTCGTTGATGCCTTCCACCATTCCGCCCGGACGGCGCATGGCGAGTACGCCCGCAAACAGGCCGAGCGAGCTGATTGCATAGATCGTCATGAAGACCAGAAGCGGACCAGCACCGAGCTTCTGGCCGGCGGCCACGGCCACGAGGGCATAGCCGACATTGGCAATCGAGGAGTAGCCGAGCAGGCGCTTGATGTTCGTCTGCGTCAGGGCGCCGAAGGAACCGATGATCATCGACAGGCCGGCGATGATCGCGATGATGAGGCGCCACTGCTCCATGGCATCGCCGAAGACCTGGAACATCACGTTCGCGAAGACGACGATGGAGGCCATCTTGGGCGCGGACGAGAAGAACGCACCGACGGGCGTCGGGGCCCCCTCATAGACGTCCGGCGTCCAGACGTGCATTGGCGCAGCCGAGATCTTGAAGGCGAGCCCCGAGATCATCAGCACCATGCCGAACATCATGCCGGTCGACAGTTTTGCATCGGCGATGCCTGCAAAGGAAGTCGTTCCCGTGAAGCCATAGACCAGCGAGGCGCCGTAGAGCAGCATGCCGGAGGCCAGCGCGCCGAGGACAAAATACTTGAGGCCCGCTTCCGACGACCGCGCGGAGTCCCGGTGGAACGCCGCCAGCACATAGGACGACAGGCTGAGCGTCTCGACGCCCATGTACAGGGTCATCAGGTCGGCCGCGGACAGGATCACGCCCATGCCAAGGGCTGCGAATATGGTCAGCAGCGCATACTCGTAGCGCCCCGTTCCCTGCCGCTTCATGAACCCTTCGGACATCAGCAGCGCGAACCCGCCAATGGCGAAAGCGACAATCTTGGCGAAGTTGACGAATGTGTTGGTGCGCACCAGGCCGTTGAACGCCTCGCCACCCGCATAGAACAGCGCAGCAATCGCCGCGGCACCGAACAGTGCGAGCGCGCCGAACTTGAACGCGAGGCCGTTGAAGGCGTCTTTCATCAGCGCGCCGAGCAGCACGCCCAGCAGACCGGCGGCGGCGAGCCACAGCTCGGGCCCGATCGTCAGCGTCATGGCAGTGAAGTTGAGCATTGGCGATCAGCCTCCGGCCATCATCGAGAGGATGCGCAGGGCAGACCCCTCGGTCATGTTGAAAATCAGGTTGGGAGCGACGCCAAACAGCAAGGTCAGCAGCGCCAGCGGGACGATGCAGACCAGTTCGATCCAGTTCATGTCCTTGATGTCGTTCAGCGCCGGATTGGTGATCTGCCCGAACACCGTGCGGCGGTAGAGCGTCAGCATGTAGACGGCCGAGAAGATCACGCCGAGTGCGGCACCCGCCGCCGCCCAGGTGGACGCCTGGAAGCCGCCGATCATGGTCAGGATCTCACCGATGAAGCCCGACGTGCCCGGCAGGCCGACATTGGCCATGGTGAACAACATGAACAGCGATGCATAGATCGGCATGCGATGGACGAGGCCGCCATAGGCCGAAATCTCGCGCGTGTGCATCCGGTCATAGACGACACCGACGATCAGGAAGAGCGCGCCGGAGATGATGCCGTGGCTCAGCATCTGGAAGATCGCGCCCTGCACGCCGATCTCATTGAACGAGAACACGCCAAGCGTCACGAAGCCCATGTGCGCAACCGACGAATAGGCGATCAGCTTCTTCATGTCGGTCTGCCGCCAGGCGACGAGTGATGTGTAGATGATGGCCGCCACTGCGAGGGCGAACATGAAAGGCTGGAACAGGTGGCTGGCGTCCGGAAACATCGGCAGCGAGAACCGCAGGAAGCCGTAGCCGCCCATCTTCAGCAGCACGCCGGCCAGCACGACGGAGCCGGCGGTCGGCGCCTGCACGTGCGCGTCCGGAAGCCAGGTATGGACGGGCCACATCGGCAGCTTCACTGCGAAGGACGCAACGAAGGCGAGCCAGAGCCATGTCTGCACCTCCGGCGCAAAGCGGAACTTCTCCAGCACTTCGAAATCGGAGCTGCCGGCGGCGACGTACATGTAGACCACGGCGACCAGCATCAGCAGCGAGCCGAGCAGTGTGTAGAGGAAGAATTTGAACGCGGCGTAGATCTTGTCCTTGCCGCCCCAGATACCGATGATGAGGAACATCGGGATGAGGCCGGCCTCGAAGAAGATGTAGAACAGGACAAGGTCCATCGACGTGAACACGCCGAGCATGAAGGTCTCGAGCACGAGGAAGGCGACGACGTACTCCGTCACGCGCGTGTGGATCGAGTTCCAGCTGGCCAGAAGGCAGATCGGCGTCAGGAAGGTGGTCAGCAGGATCAGCGACAGCGACAGGCCGTCGACGCCCATCTTGTAGCTGATCGTCTTGTACCAGGGATACTGCTCGACGAGCTGGTAGCCGGGATTGCCATAGTCGAACGCCGAGAAGGCGGCGAGCGAGGCAAGGAAGGTCGCGCCCGAGATGACAAGGCCCGCAAGCAGAGCCGTGCGGCCGGACGTGGCGGCCGCGTCTGCCGAGCGGCTGCCCGTGGTCGCTGCGCGCACGAACATGATGAGCAGCGCGCCCACCAGCGGCATGAAGGTCAGCGCCGAAAGAATGGGAAACCCGCCCATCAGTTAACTCCCCCAGCGCGCATCCACAGGATGCCCCCGAAGACCAGGGCCGCGCCGATGATGACGAATGCATAGTGATAGAGGCGGCCGGTATGCATGGCCGACAGGCGCCGTGCAGTGACCTGGGACACTTCGGCAAGACCGTCGGCGCCGATCGCGTCGATGACCTTCTTGTCGGCTTTCCAGAACAGGTTCCCGAGGAGCGCCGCGCCGCGCACCAGCGTCGCGTTGTAGATCTCGTCGAAGTACCATTTGTTGTAGAACAGCGCGTGCAGCGGGCCTCCGCTGTCGGCGATCTTCCTGCCGAAACCGCGGTTGAAATAATAGGTCAGCGTCGCCAGCACGAAACCGCCCAGTGTCACGATCAGCGGCAGGTAGATCACCCATTCCGGCGCTTCATGGCGGGCGTGGAGGATGTGGTTGTCGGCGGCGCGGTAGATGGCGCCGGCCCAGAAGGCCTCGTTCTCGTGGTCCACGAAATAGGTGTGGAAGTAGAGACCGGCGAACATCGCGCCGAGGCTGAGCAGGCCGAGCGGGACCAGCATGACCCATGGGCTCTCATGCGGCGTGTGGTCGTGACCATGGGCGTCGTGACCGTGATCGTCATGCGCGTGTGCGTGATCGTCGTGCGCGTCGGACGCCATCGGGCCGTGGAAGGTCATGTAGATCAGGCGCCAGGAGTAGAAGCTGGTCAGAAAGGCTGCGATGATGCCGAACCAGAAGGCCATCTGGCCGAAGGACACATGCTCCACCCCGCCCGCGAAGGCGCTCTCCAGGATGGCGTCCTTGGAGAAGAAGCCGGAGAAGCCGATCTGCGTGTGCGGGATGCCGAGGCCGATGATGGCGATGGTACCGATCAGCATGGCGACGTAGGTCAGCGGCATGAACTTCGCGAGACCGCCCATGCGGCGCATGTCCTGCTCGTGGTGCATGCCGTGGATGACAGAGCCGGCACCAAGGAACAGGAGCGCCTTGAAGAAGGCGTGCGTGAAGAGGTGGAACATCGCCGCTTCGTAGGCACCGACGCCGGCCGCGAAGAACATGTAGCCGAGCTGTGAACAGGTCGAATAGGCGATGACCCGCTTGATGTCGTTCTGCGCCATGCCGACCGTCGCGGCGTAGAGGGCCGTGACCGCGCCGACGACGGTCACCATGCCTGCGGCGTAGATCGTGTATTCATACAGCGGCGACAGGAGGCAGACGAGGTAGACGCCCGCGGTCACCATGGTCGCCGCGTGGATCAGCGCGGAGACCGGCGTCGGGCCTTCCATCGCGTCCGGCAGCCAGACGTGCAGGAAGAACTGGGCCGACTTGCCCATCGCGCCGATGAACAGCAGCACGCCGATCACTTCCAGCGCCGGCAGGTGGTGGCCTAGGAAATCCATCGTCACTTCACGGGCCGGGGCAGCTTCGGCGAAAGCGATGGGCGTGACGAGCGTGTTCTCACGCAGAGCGGCCATGAACGGGCCGAACTCGACCGTGCGGAAGATGCAGAACACGGCCATGATGCCGAGCGCGAGGCCGAAGTCACCGATACGGTTGGTGACGAAAGCCTTGATGGCCGCATCGTTCGGCGCCTTGTTCTGGTACCAGAAGCCGATCAACAGGTAGGAGGCGAGGCCGACGCCTTCCCAGCCGAAGAAGAGCTGGATGAAATTGTCCGCCGTCACCAGCATCAGCATCGAGAAGGTGAACAGCGAGAGATAGGCGAAGAAGCGCGACCGGTGCGGGTCCTCGCTCATGTAGCCCCAGGAATAGAGGTGCACGAGGCCGGAGACGCCGGTGACGACGGCCATCATCACGATGGACAGCGTGTCGACCCGGATCGCCCAGTTGGCATTGAACTCGCCGATGTGGATCCACGGCATCAGCGGGATGATGTGCTGCGTCAGGATCTCGCCATGCTCGGTGCTGGCCTGCTCGCCCGCATGGCCGACGCCGGCGGCATACATGAACAGCTGGGCCAGCGAGAGCGCGCCCGCGGCGAGCACGACGCCCGTCGTCGCGGTCATGACGATGCGGTCGCCGATCCATTTGTGCACGAGCCCCGTCAGCGCCACGAAGCCGGGCGCCAGGACGATGAACATGATGAGTGCGTCAGAAAGCATGCCGCCTAGCCCTTCATCAGGTCGACATTCTCAACCGAGATGTCGCCGCGGTTGCGGAAGTAGACGACCAGGATGGCGAGGCCGACGGCCGCCTCGGCGGCAGCGACGGTCAGCACCAGCATCGCGAAGACCTGCCCGACAATCGACCCGTTGAAGACCGAGAATGCGACCAGGTTCAGGTTCACTGACAGCAGGATCAGCTCGATCGCCATCAGGATGACGATGATGTTCTTTCGGTTCACGAAAATGCCGACCACCCCGATGGTGAACAGGGCGGCAGACACCGCGAGATAATGGGAAAGTCCGAGTTCCATCTGTGTCAGATCCCCTGCCCGGGCTTCGGGTCTTTCAGTTCATAGGCGTCGCCCCGGCGCCGCGAGGTCTGCCGGGCGATGTTCTGGCGCTTGACCGCCGGGTGATGGCGCAGCGTCAGCACGATGGCGCCGATCATGGCGACGAGAAGAATGATGCCCGCCAGCTGGAACAGGAGGATGTAATCCGTATACATCACCTGACCGATCGCCTCGGCATTGGTCGATGCGCCGGGCGCGGCATTGAAGGCTTCTGGCCGGGACTTCACGCCCATCACCGAAGCAAGCACGATCTCCGCGGCGAAGATCACGCCCACCAGCATGGCGAAGGGCCAGTAGCGCAGAGTGCCCTGCCGGAGCGCCACGAAATCCACGTCCAGCATCATCACGACGAACAGGAACAGCACCGCCACGGCGCCGACATAGACAACGACCAGCAGCATGGCGAGGAACTCCGCCCCGATCAGGACGAGCAGGCCGGCCGACGAGAAGAAGGCGAGGATCAGCCACAGCACGGAGTGAACAGGGTTCCGCGCCATGATGACCATCAGCGCCGACACCAGCGTCACCGCCGCGATCAGGTAGAATGCGATCAGTGCCACAGCCCTCTGACCCCTCTTGCACTTGGGCCGCGTGACGCGGCCCGGTTACTCTTCAGCGGCGCGCCCTAGCGATAGGGTGCGTCCAGTTCCAGATTCTTGGCGATCAGGCGTTCCCACCGGTCACCATTCGCGAGCAGGCGGTCCTTGTCGTAGAACAGCTCCTCCCGCGTCTCGGTTGCGAATTCGAAGTTCGGCCCTTCGACGATGGCATCCACCGGGCAGGCCTCCTGGCAGAAGCCGCAATAGATGCATTTCACCATGTCGATGTCGTAGCGCGTGGTGCGGCGGGCGCCGTCCTCGCGCGGCTCGGCCTCGATGGTGATGGCCTGCGCCGGGCAGATCGCCTCGCACAGCTTGCAGGCGATGCAGCGCTCCTCGCCGGACGGATACCGGCGCAGCGCATGCTCGCCGCGGAAGCGGGGCGACAGCGGGTTTTTTTCAAACGGGTAATTGACGGTCGCCTTGCGGCGGAACATTTCCCGCGTGGCCACGGCCAGGGCCCCGAGGAAATCGGTCAGCAGCGCGCCGCGGATGGTCTGCGCGAGGCTCATGGCGTCTGAACTCCCATGTAAGCGACGTAACCGCCCACAATGAGCACGGCGACCAGCGACGTGGGCAGGAACACCTTCCAGCCAAGGCGCATCAGCTGGTCATAGCGGTAGCGCGGCACGATGGCCTTCACCATCGCGAACAGGAAGAAGAAGAAGAAGATCTTGGCCATGAACCAGAACAGGCCGGAGAAACTGGTCAGGAAGGGGTGGTCGCGGACGAATTCCTCGCCCAGCGCGACGGGCCCATGCCAGCCGCCGAAGAACAGGATCGTCATCATCGCGCACATCAGGACGATGTTGAGATACTCACCCAGCATGAACAGCAGGTAGGGCGTCGAGCCGTATTCCACCTGATAGCCGGCAACGAGTTCGGATTCCGCTTCCGGCAGGTCAAAGGGCGGCCGGTTCGTTTCGGCCAGCGCCGAGACGAAGAAGATGACGAACATCGGCAGCATGACGACGATCAGCGGGAAGTTCTGGAGACTGAACACGTGCCACTTCCAGAAGCCGCCATCCTGGTGGTTGACGATGTCGGCCAGGTTCATCGACCCGACCAGCAGGATCACTGTCACGATCACGAAACCGATGGATACTTCGTACGAAACCATCTGCGCGGCTGACCGCAGGGCGCCGAGGAACGGGTATTTCGAGTTGGACGCCCAGCCGCCCATGATGATGCCGTAGACGCCCAGCGAGCTGATGGCGAACAGGTAGAGCACACCGACATTCAGGTTCGAGATCACCCAGGTCGTGCCGCTTTCCGTGCCGGGCGCGACCGGGATCGCCGCCCAGGCCGCAAAGGCCAGCGTACAGGTGAGGATCGGGGCGAACAGGAAGACGAACTTGTTGGCACCCGCCGGAATGACGATTTCCTTGATCAGGAACTTGCCGAAGTCCGCAAAGGACTGGAGCAGGCCGAACGGGCCGACCACGTTGGGGCCTTTCCGCATCATCACGCCGGCCCAGACCTTGCGGTCGAACAGCAGGAGGAAGGCAATGGAGATGAGCAGGACCAGCGTGAACAGGAGGATCTGTCCGAGGACCAGGAGCGGCCCCCACAGCTGCCCGAAAGACTCGACGTAATTGCTCATGGCGCCCGCCCTACTCCGCTGCCACTGGCGTGTCCAGCGCTGTCGCCAGCGCCGAACATTCGGCCATTGTCTTCGATGCGCGGGCGATCGGGTTGGTCAGGTAGAAGTCGTGAACGACCCGCCTGAACGGCGCGCTGGAGAGGCTGCCCCCGGCCTCCGGAACGGCTTTCAGGGCCTCAGCACCTGCCGCGCCCGGCGCATAGCCGATGCCGGTGAAGACAGCATTTGCCCGCAGCTTCTCGCGCAGTGCATCGACCGAGTCGTAGGGCAGCTTCTTGACCATGGTCTCAGAAAGGGCACGGAAGATGGCCCAGCCCTCGCGCGCCTCGCCCTTCGGCTGGACAGCCTTCGAGGTAGCCTGCACGCGGCCTTCGGTGTTCACATAGGTCGCGGCCATTTCGGTGTAAGCGGCGGACGGCAGGATGATGTCTGCCCGCGAGGCGCCGGCATCACCGTGCGAGCCGACATAGATGACCGTGGCATTGCCGAGCTTCGACAGGTCCACCTCATCCGCGCCGAGCAGGAAGACGGTATCGACATGGCCGCCGAGGATCTCGGCGGTGGCATGGCCGCCCTCGCCCGGCAGGAAGCCGACATCGAGCGCGCCGACCCGGCCGGCCGCATTGTGCAGCACGCCGAAACCTGCCCAGCCGTCTGCGACGCAGCCGGTCTCATTGGCGAGCTTCATCGCGGCAGACAGGACGGCGGCGCCATCCTCGCGGCAGAGCGCGCCCTCGCCGACGACGATCATCGGGCGCTTGGCGCCTTTCAGGAAGTCAGCGGCCGCGGCGCCGGCAAGCGCATCGGCGCCGGTGCCGAGATGGGCGTACTTGTAGGTAAGGTCCGCCGCCTCGCCGATGACGCCGACCTTGAGGTCTGCCCACAGCCAGGCCTTGCGGATGCGGGCGTTCCAGACGGCGGCCTCGACACGCGGATTGGTGCCGACGAGCAGCAGCGCGTCCGCCTCCTCGACGCCCGCCAGCGTGGGATTGAGGATGTAGCGCTCGCGCATGCCATCGGTGCCGTACTGCGCGCCGGCCGGGCGACAGTCGGTATTCTGCACGCCCATGGCGCGAAACAGGTCGAGCGCGGCCTTGGCCTGCTCCACCTCGATCAGGTCGCCGGCGATAGCGCCGATCTTGTCGGCTGGCTTGGTAAGCGCCGTCTTGATCGCGGCGAAGGCTTCGGCCCAGCTTGCCGGGCGAAGCTTGCCATTTTCGCGCACATAGGGCCTGTCGAGGCGTTGGCGGGCAAGGCCATCCCACACGAAGCGGGATTTGTCCGACAGCCACTCCTCATTAATTTCCTCATTCGTCTCCGGCAGGATGCGCATCACGCCATCGCCCTTGGCGTCAACGCGGATTGCAGCGCCCATGGCGTCCATCACGTCTATGGAGGAGGTCTTGCGCAGCTCCCAGGGGCGCGCATTGAAGGCGTAGGGCTTCGAGGTCAGCGCGCCGACCGGGCAGAGGTCGATGACATTGCCGGAAAGCTCAGACGTCAGACTTTTCTCGAGATAGGTGGTGATCTCGGCGCTCTCGCCACGGCTGATCATGCCGATCTCTTCGACGCCCGCCACTTCGGCCGCAAAGCGGACGCAACGCGTGCACTGGATACAGCGGGTCATGATGGTCTTGACCAGCGGGCCCATATTCTTGTCTTCGACAGCGCGCTTGTTTTCTTCATAACGGCTGCCGGCGCGGCCATAGGCGACGGCCTGGTCCTGCAGGTCGCACTCGCCGCCCTGGTCGCAGATCGGGCAATCGAGCGGGTGGTTGATGAGCAGAAATTCCATCACCCCATTGCGGGCCTTCTCGACATAAGGCCCCTTGGTGCGGATGTTCGGCGGCGAGCCGTCGCGGTTCGGACGCATGTCGCCGACATTCTGCGCACATGACGCAATCGGCTTCGGCGCGCCTTCCCATTCGACGAGGCACATGCGGCAGTTGCCGGCCACCGACAGGCGCTCATGATAGCAGAAGCGCGGGATCTCGGCACCCGCCGCCTCGCACGCCTGCATCAGCGTGTAGGATTTCGGAACCTCGACTTCCTTGCCGTCGACATTGAGTTTGAACAGATCGTCAGCCATCCGACTTTACTCCGCTGCCACGACCGCGCCCTGCACCATGGCGCGCGGCAGCCTGTACTGGTTGATGCGGTCTTCGATTTCGGGCCGGAAATGACGGATCAGACCCTGGATCGGCCAGGCCGCCGCGTCGCCGAGGGCACAGATCGTGTGGCCTTCCACCTGCTTGGTCACGTCCAGCAGCGTGTCGATCTCGTCATGCTCGGCTTCGCCCTTCGCCATCCGCTCCATCACGCGCCACATCCAGCCGGTGCCTTCGCGGCACGGTGTGCACTGGCCGCAGGATTCGTGCTTGTAGAAGTATGCGAGGCGGGCAATCGCGCGGATCAGGTCCGTGTCCTTGTCCATCACGATCACGGCCGCCGTGCCGAGGCCGGACTTCAGGTCGCGCAGCGTGTCGAAGTCCATATAGGCGTCCATGATCTGCTCGGCCGGCACCATCGGCACCGACGATCCGCCGGGGATCACGGCCTTCAGGTTTTCCCAACCGCCACGGATCCCGCCGCAATGGGTATCGATCAGCTCACGGAAGGTGACCGACATCTCTTCTTCGACGTTACACGGCTTGTTCACGTGACCGGAGATGCAGAACAGCTTGGTGCCGGTATTGTTCGGGCGGCCGAAGCCGGCGAACCATTCGGCGCCGCGGCGCAGGATTGTGCCGGCAACCGCAATCGATTCCACATTGTTCACGGTGGTCGGGCAGCCATAGAGGCCGGCATTGGCCGGGAATGGCGGCTTCAGGCGCGGCTGGCCCTTCTTGCCTTCGAGGCTTTCGAGCAGCGCGGTTTCCTCGCCGCAGATATAGGCGCCGGCGCCGTGGTGGACGTAGAGGTCGAAATCCCAGCCGTTCACATTG
Organism: Hyphomonas sp.; assembly: GCA_020638455.1. GTDB lineage: Bacteria > Pseudomonadota > Alphaproteobacteria > Caulobacterales > Hyphomonadaceae > Hyphomonas. Next base: position 711,165 of record JACKIK010000002.1, read on the forward strand.
TTCGCGCCGATCAGCTTCGCCTCATAGGCTTCCTTCACGGCCTTTTCGAGCGCGTGGCGCTCATTGATGTATTCGCCGCGAATATAGACGTAGCACTTGTGCGCCCGCATCGCGCGGGATGCGATCATGCAACCTTCGATCAGCAGGTGCGGATCGTGGCGCATGATTTCGCGGTCCTTGCACGTGCCGGGCTCGGACTCGTCGGCATTGACGACGAGGTAATGCGGGCGGTCCCGCACTTCCTTCGGCATGAAGGTCCACTTGAGGCCGGTCGGGAAGCCCGCGCCGCCGCGGCCGCGAAGGCCGGAGGCCTTGATCTGGTCGCAGATCCATTCCGGTTCCTGTGCCAGGATTTCCCGCGTCAGGTGCCAGGCGCCGCGCTTCTTCGCGGCTTCAAGGTCCGGCGAGTGGAGGCCGTAGAGGTTGGTGAAGATGCGATCCTTGTCGTGCAACATGGCCTAGTCCTCATCGTCCTTGCTGGAGGGCACTTCGCCGGCATCGACGCGCTTCGAGAACTCCGTCTCGCCGCCCGCAGCCAGGAGCTTCGCCTGCCCGATCCAGTTCTCGCGCTCGATCCGTCCGGGGAAGCTCAGGAAGTCTTCGACCCAGTCGACATTTTCCGGCGTCCATTCGGCGATCTGCTTGAACGTGTAGATACCGAGCTCGTTGAGGGCATCCTCGTTCTTCGGTCCGATGCCCTTCACGCGCTTCAGGTCGTCATGCGCGGCCGGGTCGATGGTCACCATGGGCGGCCGCTCACCTGCCGTTTCTTTCTTTTCGCCGGCCGCAGCACCGGCCCCGGAGGCGATCGTCTTCTGAATGGCCTTCAGGGCGTCCTGCGCCGGATCGGCAACCGGTTCCGGCTCGGGCGCAGGTGCCGGAAGGTTCGGCAGCGTACGGATGGCGTTGCGGCTGCCATCGAACAGGGCCGGATCGGTCAGCGCCTTCGCACCGCCCTGAGGCGCGCTGTTGACGCGATCGACCTGCGGGCCCGGCGTGGGCTCGACACCGTTCTTCAGCTTGCCCAGGATCTGGGTCAGGCTTTCCGGCGTCAGGTCCTCATAATAGTCGTCATTGATCTGCACCATCGGCGCGTTCACGCAGGCGCCGAGGCACTCGACCTCTTCCCACGACAGACGGCCATCATCGGTGACATACATCTTGTCGCCGATTTCCTTCTTGCAGACTTCCTTCAGCTTGTCGGCGCCACGCAGCTGGCACGGCGTCGTGCCGCACAGCTGGACGTGGTATTTTCCGACCGGCTGAAGCCGGAACATCGTGTAGAAGGTCGCAACCTCATAGACGCGGATGTATGGCATCTGCAGGCGGTCGGCGACTTCGCGCATCGCCGGCTCGGACAGCCAGCCATTGTTGTCTTTCTGTGCCAGCCAGAGCAGCGGAATGACAGCCGAGCGCTGCTTCTCCGCCGGGTATTTCGCCCGCCAGAACGCAATCTTCTCTTCGGTTTCCGGCCTGAAGGCGAATGTATCGCCCCCTGCCTCGAGATCAAAACGGCGCAGTGCCACTATCCCGCCTCTCCTGAAAAGTATGTGTCGATTTCATCCTTGAGCAGATGAAATGTTCCCTTTTTTTGACGCGCCTTGCACCAGGCGTTCGCCTCATCGAAAATCCTGTGCGCCGCCGCAGCCGTGCGCTCGCCGCTGGTGAACCTCTCGCTGCCCCGTTCACCGGTGACGCTGATGCGCGGGCTTTCGCCCGGCTCCCAGGGCTCCAGCATGTGCTCGAAGTCCGTGGCATAGGCGACAAGGCCGTCTTCGTCCGCGTCATGCACCGTCACCTCACAGGCGTAACACATGTATTGCTCCGCCTCCTTGCCCTTCCGGCAATTGAAGAAGGTGCTGGACGCTGCCATGGCGCGTTCTGTCGGCGTGTGATCAACGACGTCCGCTTCGAACATGGCACTGGGGCCGGACGCAGACGCGCCGCACGCGGCCACTGCCGCAAACAGAAGGCCCCCCGCAAGGCGCATTACCGGTCGATCTCCCCGAACACGATGTCGAGCGAGCCGAGGATGGCCGAAACGTCGGCCAGCATGTGGCCTTTCGACAGGTGGTCCATGGCCTGGAGGTGCGGATAACCCGGCGCGCGGATCTTGGCGCGGTACGGACGGTTGGTACCGTCGGCCACGAGATACACGCCGAACTCACCCTTCGGCGCCTCGATTGCGGCATAGCATTCGCCGGCCGGAACGTGGAAGCCTTCCGTATACAGCTTGAAATGGTGGATCAGCGCTTCCATCGAGTTCTTCATCTCGCCGCGGCGCGGCGGGGAGACTTTCGACCCCGGAAGCAGGACGGGCCCCGGCCCTTCCTTGTTCATCAGCTCGATGCACTGCTGCATGATCTTCACGGACTCGCGCATCTCCACCATGCGGCAGACATAGCGGTCGTAATTGTCGCCGTTCCTGCCGACAGGAATGTGGAATTCGAGTTCGGAATAGCACTCATAGGGCTGCGCGCGGCGCAGGTCCCATGCGAAGCCGGAGCCGCGCACCATCACGCCCGAGAAGCCCCAGTCCATGATCGTCTTCTCGTCGACGAGGCCGATGTCGACATTGCGCTGCTTGAAGATGCGGTTCTCGGTGACGAGGCTTTCGATCTGGTCGAGCTTGCCGGGGAACTGCTCGCACCATTCGGACAGGTCGTCGAGCAACGCCTGCGGCAGGTCCTGGTGGACGCCACCGGGACGGAAGAAGGCTGCGTGCATACGGCTGCCCGAGGCGCGCTCGTAGAAGACGCAGAGCTTCTCGCGCTCTTCGAAGGCCCAGGTGATCGGCGTCAGGGCGCCGACGTCGAGGATCTGGGACCCGATGTTCAGGAGGTGCGACATGATCCGGCCGAGCTCGGAATAGAGCACGCGGATCAGGCTGCCCCGGCGCGGCGGCGCGATGCCGACCAGCTTCTCGATGGCGAGACACCAGGCATGTTCCTGGTTCATTGGCGCGCAGTAGTCGAGCCGGTCGAAATACGGCATGCCCTGCAGGAACGTCTTGTATTCGAGCAGCTTCTCGGTGCCGCGGTGCAGCAGGCCGATGTGGGGATCGACGCGGGTGACGATCTCGCCGTCGAGGTCGAGGATCATGCGCAGCACGCCATGGGCGGCCGGGTGCTGGGGCCCGAAGTTCAGCGTGAACTTGCGGTCGTCCATGTCGGAGATGTGGGCGGTGTCGGCCATGGGCTTACGACTCCTGTGCCTTCTCGTCTCCCGGGATGACGCTCGTCATGCCTTCCCACGGAGAGAGGAAGTCGAAATTACGGTATTCCTGCACCAGCTGCACCGGCTCGTAGACGACGCGCTTTTCGAGATCGTCATAGCGGACCTCGTAATAGCCGGTCAGTGGGAAGTCCTTGCGCAGCGGGTAGCCCTCGAAACCGTAGTCGGTGAGGATGCGGCGCAGGTCCGGATGGTCGGCGAACTGGATGCCGTACATGTCGAAGGCTTCGCGCTCGAACCAGTTGGCGGCTGGCCAGACGGCCGTCGCGCTCGGCACGGCGGTGTCTTCATCGGTCGCCACGCGCACGCGCACGCGGTGGTTCATGCGCATCGACAGGAGGTGGTAGACGACGTCAAAACGCTCGCTGCGATCCGGATAGTCGGCGCCGCAGATGTCGATGAATGTCTCGAAGTTGCACTGCGGGTCTTCGCGCAGGAAGCGCAGGAGGTTCACGATGTGGTCGCGCTCGGCGAACACGGTCAGCTCGCCCGTCTTCACGTGCCAGGATTTGACGGCATCCGGCCGCGCGGCCGCGATGTGTTCGCCGAGATCCTTCAGGGCGTCGATGGCATCCTGGTCCAGCATGTCTCTCCCCTAGCGCTCCAGCGAGCCTTCGCGGCGGATCTTCTTCTGCAATTGCAGAAAGCCGTAGACGAGCGCCTCCGCCGTCGGCGGGCAGCCCGGAATATAGATGTCCACCGGCACGATCCGGTCGCAGCCGCGCACGACGCTGTAGCTGTAATGATAATAGCCGCCGCCATTGGCGCAGCTGCCCATGGAGATGACGTAGCGCGGCTCCGGCATCTGGTCGTAGACCTTCCGCATGGCCGGGGCCATCTTGTTGGTCAGCGTCCCGGCAACGATCATCACGTCCGATTGGCGGGGCGACCCGCGCGGTGCCATGCCGAAGCGTTCAAGGTCGTAGCGCGGGTTGCCGGCGTGCATCATTTCCACGGCACAGCAGGCAAGCCCGAAGGTCATCCACATCAGCGAGCCGGTGCGGGCCCAGGCGATCAGGTCGTCCGCGGCGGCGGTGAAGTAGCCCTTGTCGGCCAGCTGGTCCGACAGGCCGGAATAGAACGGATCGTCATCGCCCGGCTTGAAGCCGCCTTCGACGCCGGCGCGCGCGCCGCCATAAGCGTATGTCTTGTAGTCGTCGGCCATTATTCCCACTCCAGCGCGCCACGGCGCCATTCGTAGATGAAGCCGATGGTCAGCACGCCCAGGAAGACCACCATGGACCAGAAGCCGAGCAGGCCGATCTTGCCGAGCGTGACCGCCCACGGGAACAGGAAGGCCACTTCCAGATCGAAGATGATGAACAGGATTGCGACCAGATAGAACCGGACATCGAACTTCATCCGGGCGTCGTCGAAGGCGTTGAAGCCGCACTCGTAGGCCGAATTCTTCTCCGGATCCGGCTTGAAGGGCGCCAGAAGCGTCGATCCGACGACGAAGAGGCCCGAAATGGCGCCCCCGAGCACGAGAAAAATGATGACGGGAAGGTAGTCCAGCGCGAGTCGCTCGATATCGGACATGGTGCAGAGCCTCCAAGCCTTTGCAGGCGCCGGATTAGGACGGTTTTGCCGTCCGCGCAACACACCCGCGCCACATAAACTTCAGACTTGGCCGAATGGTGGATTCCGGTCAGCACGCACGGCCTCCGGCGCCACACCAGGTCATGCCCGGCCCATCTGACAGGCAGGTTTGCCTCGCCGCTGGGCTCGGCCTACAAACTGGCAACGAGGGCCGCCCGGAGCGGCCATGGGAGGCATGCATGGCATCGGAACCACGGCCTGTCCGGCAGATTGTCATTGTCGGCGGCGGCACGGCCGGCTGGATGTCGGCTGCAGCGCTCGCCAACGCACTCGGCCCGGCTGCCGCCGTCACGCTGGTCGAATCGGAGCTCATTGGCACGGTCGGGGTCGGCGAAGCGACCATCCCGCCAATCAAGATGTTCAACCGCTCGCTGGGCATCGACGAAAACGAGTTCGTCCGGGAAACCTATGGCACGTTCAAGCTGGGTATCCAGTTCGTGGACTGGAATCGCAAGGGCGAGGCCTATTTCCATCCGTTCGGCCAGTATGGCGCCGATTTCGACGCGGTGCCCCTGCACAATTACTGGCTCTACGCCCGCAAACACGGCGACCAGAGCGATATCGGCGATCATTCCATGGCCTGGGTCGCCGCGCGCGAGGGCAAGTTCGATCAGCCCATGCCGGACCGTCGGCGTGTCCAGTCGACTTATGACTATGCCTATCATTTCGATGCGCACGCTTATGCCCGCTTCCTGCGGCGCTACAGCGAGGCGCGCGGCGTTACCCGCGTTGAAGGCAAGGTCATTGATGTCGCGCTCAGGCCGGACAATGGCTTCATTGAAAGCGTCCGGCTGGACGACGGCAGGACCATTGCGGGCGACCTTTTCATCGACTGTTCGGGCTTCCGGGGGCTTTTGATCGAGCAGGCCCTGCGGACCGGCTATGAAGACTGGTCGCCCTGGCTGCCGGCCGACAGCGCCGTCGCCGTGCCCTGCGAGTCGCCGGAGGCCCCGATCCCCTACACCCGCTCGACGGCCCGCGAGGCCGGCTGGCAATGGCGCATCCCGCTGCAGCACCGCATCGGCAATGGCCATGTGTTCTGTTCAGATTACATCAGCGACGACGCAGCAACCGCGACCCTGATGTCGAACCTGCCGGGGCCGGCTACAGCCGAGCCGCGGATCCTCCGTTTCACCACCGGCCGGCGCCGCAAGTTCTGGAACGGCAACTGTATCGCCATCGGCCTGTCTGCAGGCTTCATGGAGCCGCTGGAATCGACCTCGATCCACCTGATCCAGTCCGGTATCACACGGCTTCTGGCCCTGTTCCCGGACGCGTCCTGTGACCGGGGCGCGCAGAAAGAGTACAACCGCATCACCTCGTTGGAGTACGAGCGGGTACGCGACTTCCTGATCCTTCACTACTGCGCCACCGAGCGGGACGATGCACCGCTGTGGAACTATGTGCGCACGATGCCCATTCCCGACACGCTCCGTTACAAGATCGGCCAGTTCCGGTCGTACGGGCGGATCGTCGCGAGTGATCTCGAACTGTTCCAGAATCCGAGCTGGCTGGCGGTCTACCTGGGCCAGGGGATCGAACCGGACCATTGCGGTCCGCTCGCTGAAGCGCGCGCCGAGGCGGTGCAGGCCCGGGAGAAACTCGCCGGCCTCCGCCAGGTGATCCGGGATGCTGCCGGGATCATGCCCACGCACCAGCAATACATTGACCGTTTCTGCTCCGCCCGGGCGCCGGCATGACGGCTGCACTTCCTACGCCCCGGCCGGTGACGCGATACGAGAATGTCACCGCGGAGCTATTCTGGAACGAGATCCAGCCAAAAGGTGAGCCGGCAGTCCTGTCAGGGCTTGGCAGGGACTGGCCCGTTGTGCGGCAGGGCCTGAGCGGCGCCGAAGCCGTGCGGGACTATCTCGGCAGTTTCAGCCTCGAAAAACCGCTGGAAATGTTCATTGCGCCTCCCGAGATGAAGGGCCGCTTCTTCTATTCAGACGACCTGCATGGTTTCAATTTTGACCGGAGGACATCGACCGTCCGGCAAGTGCTGGACCTTGTCGTGAAGCATCTCGGCGATACGGAGGGGCCGTCCTTCTATGCCGGCGCCGTCAATATCCCCCATCACCTGCCCGGCTTCGGGACGGAGCACCCCGTCCCGTTCCTGCCGGAAGGCACGGACCACCTCGCCTCGGTCTGGATCGGGACGCGCACGCGCATTGCGCCGCACTGGGACCTTGCCCAGAACATCGCCGTCTGCGGAGCCGGACGGCGGCGCTTCACCTTCTTCCCGATCGACCAGGTGGCAAATCTGTACATTGGCCCGATCGACTTCACGATGGCGGGCCAACCCTGCAGTCTTGTCGACCTTGCCGATCCCGATCTTGACCGCTTCCCGCGCTACGCGGAAGCCGCGCGGCATGCCCGGTTCGCCGACCTTGAGGCCGGCGATGCCGTCTATGTGCCGAGCCTGTGGATACACCAGGTCGAGTCGTTCGAACCGCTTGGCCTGCTGGTGAACTACTGGTGGCGCGACGGCCCCGAATACCTGATCACGCCGACGCTGACCCTGATGCATGCGCTCCTCTCCCTGCGTGACATGCCGCGGCGCGAACGAGACCAGTGGCGCATCCTGTTTGACCACTTCATCTTCGATGAAGACGAAACGACACTGGCCCACATACCGGAAGATGCGCGCGGCGTGCTGGGCGACAAGACGCCCGAGCAGCTGCAGGCCCTGCGACGCCTGCTGGCGAGCCGGCTGGGCGGCTGACACCCCCAAAAAAAGAAAGCCCCCGCGATGGCGGGGGCTTCCTCACATGAACTCAATCGCGATCAGTTGCCGACATAGCCCGGCGAGACGCCAAGCGATTCGACGGTGCTGACCGTCAGGTAGCCGACCGGCAGGCCGTTGGCGCGCTGGTAGTCTTCCATCGCCTTCAGCGTGGCAGGACCGAACGATCCGTCCACCGGAACGGCATAGCCCTTGTCGCTGAGCGCCTGCTGCACTTCGGAGATCTTGGCGGGCGAGGCGTTGGTATCGCAAAGGACCTGGCGCCATTCGAGGCCGCCACCCCCGGTGACAACGCGCTTTTCGACCGTCTTGTAGGTCGCCGGAATGACGACTGTCTCTTCCGTCGCGGCCTTGACCAGCTTCTGCACCGTGACCGTGTCATAGACCGCCGGGATCTTTTCCTCGACGACCTGTGCCGGGGTCTTCACCACCTGGCGGGTCACGGTCTTGTAGGTGGCCGGAATGACGTTGGTCTCCGTACGCTCAGCCGTCTTGATGCGGGTGCGGGTGACCGTGTCGTACTGCGCAGGCACTTCGACGCGGCAGAGCAGTTCGCCGGTGGCGACACCGCCGGTACCGTCCGCACTCGCAGTGCGGCCGAAGAGGCCGTTGCCGGGCTTCCAGGTCGTGTAAGCCGGACGCACGAGGACCTGCTCTTCATAGGTCTCGTATTCGGCCGGGATCACGACCGTTTCCGTACGCTCCGGCGTTTCGACGACCTGCTCGGTGACGGTCTCATACTCCGCCGGGATGACGTTGTACTTCACCGACTCTTCCTTCACGAGCACTTGCTCGGTCGTGGTCTCGTACTCGGCCGGAATGACCTTGATCTCGGAGCTTTCGGGCCGGTCAACGACCTGCTCGGTCTGGATTTCGGTCGTTTCCGGAATCAGCACCCGGGCGAAGCACGAACCAGCATCTGCATCGGGCGGATAATCCGCCGAATCCTGCGCATACGCCATTCCCGTAAGCGCAGCCGATGCGACTGACAGTGCGAGCAATTTCTTCATAGCTACTTCCCCTTTGAGCTTCGTCCGGCACGGCCGGACATGGCATTCTGCCTGCTGCATCCCCTACCCCAGCGGCAGAGGATCAGCAGCGGCCGCCCCTTCTCCGGACGGCACGCACGGACATTAGCCTACCGCCGCGCGCCCGGCTAGATTTTTGGTTAATTTTCGCCCGTTCCAACTTGTATTAAAAGACTTTTCCAGAACCTTCCGTGTAACAGTGCCTACAGGATACGGGCCCGCCGCGACGCAGTGTCCGGGGGGTGGAATTTGCCGCGGTTCGGCGTATTAGGGGCCAGCAAGACAGGAACTGCCTCATGATCCCTCGTTACACACGGCCCGAAATGGCGAACATCTGGTCACCCGAATCCCGCTTCGGGATCTGGCTGGAGATCGAGACGCTCGCCGCGGAGGCCATGGAGCAGATGGGGCTCGTTCCGCACGGCGTCACCCAGGCGGTGCGGGAGCGGGCGCAGTTCGATCCGGACCGGATCGACGAAATCGAACGCGAAGTGAAACATGACGTCATCGCGTTTCTGACCAATGTTGCCGAACATGTCGGTGACGAGGCACGATTCCTCCATCTCGGCATGACCTCGTCGGATGTCCTGGACACCTGCTTCAACGTCCAGCTGGTGCGGGCGGCGGACCTGTTACTGGCGGGCGTCGACCGGGTCCTGACGGCGCTGGAAAAGCGCGCCTTCGAATTCAAGCTGACCCCGACCATCGGCCGCAGTCATGGCATCCATGCCGAGCCCACAACATTTGGGATCAAGCTCGCGACGTTCCACGCGGAATTCCAGCGCGTCCGGGCCCGTCTCGAACTCGCACGCGATGAAGTCTCCACGTGCGCCATTTCCGGCGCGGTCGGGACCTTCGCGAACATCGACCCGAAAGTGGAGGAGCACGTCGCCGGCAAGCTGGGCCTGCGGCCGGAGCCGGTCTCGACCCAGGTCATCCCACGTGACCGGCACGCCATGTTCTTCGCGGTGCTCGGCGTCATCGCCTCATCGGTCGAACGACTCGCAACCGAGATCCGGCATCTTCAGCGTACGGAAGTCCTGGAAGCCGAGGAATATTTCTCGGCCGGCCAGAAGGGTTCATCCGCCATGCCCCACAAGCGCAACCCGGTGCTGACCGAGAACCTGACCGGGCTTGCCCGCCTCGTCCGCTCGGCCGTGACGCCGGCCATGGAAAACGTCGCCCTGTGGCACGAGCGCGATATCTCCCACTCTTCGGTCGAGCGCGGCATCGGCCCCGATGCAACGGTGCATCTGGACTTTGCCCTGCACCGCCTCGCCGGCGTTGTGGAAAATCTTGTCGTCTATCCGGAACGGATGCTGAAGACGCTGAACAGCATGGGCGGCCTGCACAATTCCCAGCGCGTTCTTCTGGCGCTCGTCGAGGCCGGCGTCAGCCGCGAAGAAGCCTACCGGATGGTTCAACGCAATGCGATGCGCACCTGGGGCGGCGAAGGCCCGCTGCTGGACCTGCTCCAGCAGGACAAGGACGTGATGGCGAAGCTCTCGAAGGACCAGATCGAAGCGCTGTTCGACCTCGACTACCACTTCAAGCACGTCGATACGATTTTCACCCGTGTGTTCGGCCACGCCTGACGGCTAGGCCATCGCGTCCGCCGGCATGGCGCAGTTGCGCGTGATGAAATCGGAATGGGATGGCAGCGCATCGACGGCCCTGTCCACGATCGTGCGGACATTGGCGAGGAACTCCGCCAGCTGCGCATCGCTGATCAGGTCCGCCATCGCATTATGTCCACCCGGCATAAGCCCCTGCCCCATCATAACCTGCAGCCAGCTGGTTTCCTTGAACAGGTCTTCCTGGTCCCGGAAGATGCGGCCGTGCGCCCTGAACAGCTCCATGCGTGCGACCAGAGAGTCCGGCACCGGCATCGTCCGCACATAGTTCCAGAAGTCCGTGTCGTCGCGGCGGGTGAGCTTGTAGTGCAATATCAGGAAGTCGCGGATGCGCTCGAACTCGTAGCCGACCTGACGGTTGTATTCGGCGATGTCAGCCTCGTCGACGCCGCGCTGCGGAAACAGCGTGATGAGCCGGTTCACGTTCGACTGGACGAGGTGGATCGACGTCGATTCCAGGGGCTCCATGAAGCCGCTCGCAAGGCCAAGGGAAACGCAGTTCTTCTTCCAGAACTCCCTCCGCCGGCCAGTGGTGAACTTCAGCAGGCGCGGCTGGCCGGACGGCTCGCCATCAAGATTCCGCATGAGTTCGTCCGCAGCGGCCTGCTCATCCATGTAGGCGCTGCTGAAGACGTGGCCGTTGCCCGTCCGGTGCTGCAGCGGGATGCGCCATTGCCAGCCGGCACCACGGGCGATTGATTTCGTGTACGGAAGAAGGGGGTCTGTGCTGGCGCAGGCGACGGCCCATGCCCGGTTGACCGGAAGATAGTGCGACCAGTCCTCATAGGCAGAGCCCAGCGCATCGCCGATGAGCATGCCGCGGAAACCAGAACAGTCGATGAAGAGCTCTCCGGCAACCGAACGGCCGTCGGCAAGCCGGACCGACCTGATGAAGCCACTTTCCCCGTCAAGCTCGACATCGTCGATAAGTCCTTCCGTTCTCAGCACACCCCGTGCTTCGGAATATTCCCGCAGCAGGCGGGCGTAGAGCCCGGCGTCGAAATGGAAGGCATAGGCAAGCCCCGCCATCGGCGTATCGCCCACCCGCTCCATCCTCGCGAATTTCGCGGCATAGGCCGCCCGGTCGTGAAGCGAATAATCCCACAGGCTGCCGTTGCCGCCAGCCTGCATGTGGCGCAGCCAGTAATGGTGGAAATGGACACCGGCCAGGTTGATCCCGACCTCTCCGAATGTGTGGAGGTATCGCTCGCCGATCGCGCCCCAGTTGGTGAATTCGATGCCGAGCTTGAAGGTGCCCGCCGTGCGCGCGAGGAACTGGTCTTCATCAAGGCCAAGTGCGCTGTTCAGCAGACGAATCTGTGGAATCGTGGCTTCACCCACGCCCACCGTGCCGATCTGGTCGGACTCGACCAATTCGATATCGATGAGCTTGCCGAGCACTTTCGACAGCGCGGCCGCGGCGACCCAGCCCGCCGTTCCGCCCCCGACAATCACGACTTTTGAAACAGCTCTTGCGTCCACGCCGGTTCCTCCTGCGGCCAAACGTAGATCGCCCCCGCCGGCTTGACCAGCGGGGGCGACCTCAGGGTTCTTGTCAGGCGCCTAGAACTTGTAGCTCACGCCCAGCAGGTAGGTCGTGCCGTAGCGCTGATAGTCTTTCACCTGACGCGGGTCGTCGTTGAGGTACGTCACGAATTCCTCGTCGGTCAGGTTGTTGGCCTGAAGCTGGACAGCAAGGCCATCGAGCGCACCGTCGTGGAAGGTGTAACCGATCTGCGCATCAACGACGCTGTCGCCCTTGATGTTGCGCAGCTCACGTCCGGCACCGAAGCCCGTGACTTCGCCGAGGAAGTCAGACCGGAAGCGGTTCGACACACGGGCCTCGAAGCCTGCCCACTCATAATAGAGCGTGACGTTGCCGACCGTTTCGGACAGGCCTTCGATCGCCTGCGGCGTGGTCTGGTCGTCAGGCGTGACTTCCGACTCGGTGAACGAGATCGAGGAGAACACGCCGAAGCCGCCCAGCGGTCCGTCGACGAACATGTCGGCCGGGATAGACGCCGCGAATTCCAGGCCGCGCAGCGAGCCGTTGTGGAAGTTCGCCGGGCCGCTGACCGAGCCAAGCTGGATGTTCGGGATCGACTCGGCGCCTGGCGGCAGGGTCAGTGACGACAGGATGGACGAGTAATCGATGATGGCCGAACTGGACGGATCGACAAACGTGTCAAAGCCCTTCCAGAAGGCCGCAGCCGAAACATAGCCCGACGAGCTGCCGAAGTACTTCTCGAACGACAGGTCAATGCCGTTCGCGATGTAGGGCCGCAGACGCGGGTTGCCGCCGCTACCGTTCAGCACGATCGAACGCGAGTCGGATGGGTCGACCGACCCGCCCGACGCGAGGAGGCGCAGTGCGACGGTCGTATCCACGCCCGGCAGGCCGCCGCTGGCGGCGATCTGGTCAAGACGCGCACGGGCAAGCGTGCGGGCCGCGGCAAAGCGCACGAACGTCTTGTCGGCGATTTCCATGCTGAGGTTCATGCTCGGAAGGACTTCCGAATATTTGACCCCATCGGAAATCGTCACGCCGACTGCGTTGTTTGCAGGGCCGGACGAGGACTGGTCCGTCTCGACATACTGCACGCCGACATTGCCGCGCACCGGGATGCCGTCAACAGCGGTGTCGATGTTCGCCATGGCGTAGAGGGTCAGAACGTCTTCGTTCACCTGCCATGCCTTGAGCAGCACATCGGGGTTGTTGCCGTTCGAATCCTGCACCAGCAGGCCGGAATTGAGCAGCCGGAACGGATCGAAGCTCAGCTGGCCCGGAATTCCGATGAAGTCCAGCGACGTATTTGCCAGCAGGTACTCGGCCGGGATGAGCTGGAAGTTGTCCGTGCCCGGATTTGCGAGGCGGACGAACGCTTCCTGCGACGCTTTCGTCTTTTCGCGCTCGGTGTAGTTCGCACCGAATTCGACACTGCTGATGAAGTTCGAGTCGAAGTTGCGGGTCAGGCTGAGGCGCAGGGCGTGCAGCTCGTCGTCCGTCTTCGGCCGCTTGATGTAGCCGATCTGGCCCCACCCCTGCGGGTCGGTCAGGCCGAACAGCGTCGTGTCCGTGTAGTCGAGCTGCGAGCCGAACACGAAGGAACCGTCACCGGTGCGCATGAAGGCGAGCGTGTCAGATACGCCGTTGCCGAAGCCGCTGCCGGTACCGGCATAGATTTCCAGGTCGACGTCGTCGCGCTTCACGCGGGACAGGCTGAGGTCGCCCTCGACCGTCCACTTGTCATTGAAGTCGTACTGGACGTTCCACCCGGCAGACAGGACGTCTGCATCGCGGCCGCGATAGTCGTTGCGCACAACGCCCTGCACGTTGTCAAAGATACCGGCGGTGACGAAGCCGTCAGACGTCTCGTAGCCAGGGCGCAGGCTCGAGCCGCTCCAGGCCAGCGGGATCTCGATGCCGCGCAGGTTGCCGGCATCCTTGAAGTTCGACTGCAGAACGTCGATCGAGGTGCGGAATGCGGGCGTCGGCTCGTACTGCAGCGTACCGGCGAAGGCTGTCCGCTCAAGATTCCGGGATTCGACGTACGGCTTGGCGCCGCCGAGGAGCAGGTCGTTGTTGGCTCCCGTCGTCGGGTACCCCCAGGAGTCCCAGCGCTCGGCCTGTGTCGGCGACGACTGGTCGGCGAAGGCCAGCATGATGCCCAGCGTGTCGTGCGCGAACTGGTCGATATAGGTGCCGGTGACGCGGTAGCCGGTGTCATCGGAACCAGGGTTCAGAGCGCCGATGTCTGCGTACTCGTAACGCGCGGAAACCGAAACGGTCCGCTCGCCATGATCCAGCGGGCGAACGGTGCGCAGGTCCGCCGTACCGGCAAGGCCCTGCCCCATCAGGGCTGCGTCGGGAGACTTGTAGACGAGCACCTGGCTCAGCAGTTCGGAAGGATACTGGTCGAATTCGACGCCGCGGTTGTCACCGGCCGTCACCTGCTCACGGCCGTTCAGCAGTGCGGTGGTGAAGTCCGGACCGAGACCGCGCACGGAGATGACCTGGGCGCGGCCACGCAGGCGCTGGGCGGTCAGACCCGGAAGGCGTGCCAGCGATTCGGCGATGGAGTTGTCCGGCAGCTTGCCGATGTCTTCGGCAGAAATGGCTTCCACGATCGAGGTGTTGGTACGCTTCGTCGCGATCGAGTTGGCGATCGACTGACGGAAGCCGCTGACAACCACCGTATCGAGGACGGCGTCCTTGTCGCCTTCGGTCTTTTCTGCAGCGCTGTCAGCAGGAACGGCGACCACCGCATCTGCTTCGTCCGCTTCCTGTGCGTACGCGAAATTGGTCCCGGCGAGGAACATCGCCAGGCCCGTCGCAGCGCTGGTCATAAGCCGAGCGCGAGTGAACTTGAAATTGGTATCCATGAAAGCCTCCCTACGCCGGTGAACGGTTTCCGCTCCCGGTTTACGAAAGGTCATCGCAATAAAATGCAAACAATGCAAGATTGGTGTAAAAGTTTTCTGACGCAATGTGACTTTCAGATCACGTCCGGATTACGTATCCATTGTTTTTATTTTGTTTTTTGTCATCCTTTGGGCGTCAGAACCTGCGGAAAGCCTGACAAAGGCACAAATAAGTGCTTTGCAACTTTTACATACTATTTTTCATACAAGCGCTGCGGCAAGCGCCTCACGCGATTTGCGTGAAATGTCCGCCCAATTCATGTGCGCAACATCCTCTCCGGTCGCGATCCATGACCCGCCCACCGCCACAACATTGGGCAGCGCCAGGTAACTGCCGGCATCATTCGCCCCGATGCCGCCTGTCGGCATGAATTTCAGGTGCGGCAGCGGCGCAGCGAGCGCCTTCAGCGCAGGGACGCCGCCGGCAATCGATGCCGGAAACAGCTTGAGAAGGTCGAAGCCTTCCTCATGCCGGCTCATCGCTTCACTGGCTGTGGCGACGCCCGGAATCATCAGGCGCCTGTTGTCGCCCAGCGCGGCCAGCAAGCCGGGGCTCATGCCCGGAGAAACAAGGAAATCCGCGCCGGCCGCGAGCGAGCGCTCGACGTCTGCGCCCGTCAGCACGGTGCCTGCCCCAACGAGCAGGTCCGGCTCGGCGGCCTTCATCGCTTCGATCACCGCAACGCCGGCGGGTGTTCTCAGCGTGACTTCCGCGATGGTGAGCCCGCCTTCCCGCAAGGCACGGGCAAGCGGCGCCGCATGGCGGAGTTCATCGACCACAAGGACCGGAACGATCGGGGCAGCCCGGGCCGCCTCCACCAGGCCTGACAGGGGGAAAGTCACGCGCGCAACTCCTGTTCGTAAAATGCCGCCGCCCCGATGAGCGGCGCTTCCGGATCATGCATCAGATCGACCGGGCAGTCGGCGAGATAGTGGCTCATCGGCCCCCGCTCGTGGAATCGGGCGGTCGCTTCGGGCATGCGCAGATAGTCGACGATCCGCTCCGTCACGCCGCCGGCAAGAACGACACCGCCGCGCGCACCATTGGCGAGCGCAAGGTCCCCGACCGCACCCATGACCACGCAGGCCCGCATCAGGATCAGCTGGTGAAACATCTCGTCGCCAGCATCGGCCCGCTGGCGCATTTCCTGCGGCGTACGTTCCTCATACGGACGGCCGAATACTTCGCAGAACGCCTCATGCACGGGCGGCAGGCCCATGCCGGACGCGACCAGCTCGTTCGACACATAGCCGAACCTTTTCATCAGGATCCCGGCAATCGCGAATTCCAGGTCCGTGCGAGGCGCAAAGGCCATGTGCCCGCCCTCGCCGTTGAGCACGCGCCAGCCACCGCTGCGGGCAATGCAGAGCGTGGCAACGCCGAAGCCCGTCCCCGGACCGGCCACCAGCACCGGCGCGCTCTCGACGGGATGTCCCGGAAGGATCGACTCAAATGCCGAACTCTCATGTTCGGGCACCGAGCGCGCCATCGCCGTGAAATCGTTGATCAGGCGCACATCGGCGAAGTCAAACTTCTCGCAAAGCTGCTTTGCCGAAACATGCCACTGCCGGTTGGTCAGCAGCACTTCGCCGTTCTGCACGGGCCCGGCCATGGCGAAGCAGGCGCGGCGGACATTCGTGCCGGACTGGTCGAGATAGGCTGCCAGCGCCTCATCGAAGGCCTTGAAATCGTCTCCGGCCAGCTTGTCGAAGCCTTCCGCAACGATCCGGCTGTTCTCACGCCGGGCAATTGCGAAGCGGACATTCGTGCCGCCGACGTCTCCGACCAGGATGCCCCCGTCCATCTAGTCCTCCTTGCCACCAAGGAAGGCGAACTGGCTGGCGCCCATGTCGGCGGCGCTGCTCATCTGGCGGAAGTAAGAGAACATCTCACGGCTGAGACCGGAGGCGGATTCGTTCGGCCGGAACCTCGCCGGCAGGCGCGCGGCTAATTCATCCGGGTCGACCTTGATGTCGAGCCTGCCCGTCGTCGCGTTGTACTCAATGACATCGCCATCGCGTACCCGCGCGAGCGGACCGCCCCGTGCAGCCTCGGGGCTGACATGGATCGCAGACGGCACTTTGCCGCTCGCACCCGACATCCGCCCATCCGTCACCAGCGCGACCTTGAAGCCCTTGTCCTGCAACACGCTGAGCGGCGGCATCAGGCTGTGAAGTTCCGGCATGCCGTTGGCGGACGGGCCCTGGAACCGGACAACGGCCACGAAATCCCTGTTCAGCCGGCCAGCCTCGAAAGCCGCCTTGAGCGCATCCTGCGAGTCGAACACGATCGCCGGCGCCTCGATGACATGCTTCTCCTTCGCGATGGCCGACACCTTGCTGACGCCCCGGCCAAGCGGGCCGTCCATGAAGCGGAGGCCGCCGTCGGAGGAGAAAGGATCACTCGCGGGCCGGATCACGTCCGGATCGCCACTTTCTGCCGGTGCCTCACGCCATGCGAGCTTTCCGCCGTCGAAGTACGGCTCCTGCGAATAGGCGGAGATCGGACCGGCGACGCCTTGCGCATCCCCATGCAGCAATCCGGCCTGCACCAGTTCGCGTATGACAAAGCCCATGCCGCCAGCGGCGTGGAAATGGTTCACGTCGGCCGCGCCGTTCGGATACACCCGCATCAGGAGCGGAACGACAGAACTGATCTCCGCGAAATCCTCAAGCGTGACGATAATGCCCGCCGCGGCAGCCATGGCCGGCAGGTGCAGTGCGTGGTTGGTGGAGCCGCCCGTTGCCATCAGTCCGACGATGCCGTTCACGATCGAGCGCTCGTCGATCATTTCACCCGCCGGCATATAGGAACTGCCTTGCGCGTGAATCTCGGCCGCGCGGTGCGTGGCGGCGCGCGTCAGTGCATCGCGCAATGGCGTGCCCGGATTGACGAAGGCCGCGCCCGGAAGGTGGAAGCCCATGACTTCCATCAGCATCTGGTTGGAGTTGGCCGTGCCGTAGAAGGTGCAGGTGCCCTGCGCATGATAGCTCTCGGCCTCCGCCTTGAGCAGCGCGTCGCGACCGACTTTCCCCTCGGCATAAAGCTGCCGTATGCGGAGCTTCTCCGGATTGGGGAGGCCCGAAGGCATCGGCCCTGCGGGCACGAAGATGGACGGGATCCATCCAAAGCGAAGCGCCGCGATCACCAGCCCCGGCACGATCTTGTCGCACACGCCAAGATGCAATGCCGCATCGTAGACGTCGTGGCTGAGCCCCACGGCCGATGCCATGGCGATCACGTCGCGCGAGAACAGCGACAGTTCCATGCCCTGCTGGCCCTGGGTCACGCCATCGCACATCGCCGGCACGCCGCCCGCAACCTGCGCAATCGCGTGCACTTCTCGCGCCGCCGACCGGATGATTTCCGGGTAATGCTCATACGGCGCATGCGCCGACAGCATGTCGTTGTAGGAAGTGATGATACCGATATTGGGCCAGCCGGCCCCCAGCAGCTGCGCCTTTTCGATCACGGCACAGCCCGCCGAGGCGTGCGCGAGGTTTGCGTCCGACATCTGCTTGCGCGCAAAATCCTTCGGACGGCGCGCGCGGATCATCTCGAGATAGTCTGCCCGCGTCTCCGCCGAACGCTGGCGGATCCGTTCGGTGACTGCAGCAATTTTGGGATGGATGTCTGTCATCAGGGTGCCCATACGACCGTCAAGCGCGGTCCCAGTTTGTCGATCGCATACCGGACTGGCATGTCGCGCGGTTCGGCGGACTGCGCCCGCTCGAACACGTCAAGCTTGTCACTTCCGAAGAGCAACAGCAACGC
Source organism: Hyphomonas sp. (assembly GCA_020638455.1). Classification (GTDB taxonomy): domain Bacteria; phylum Pseudomonadota; class Alphaproteobacteria; order Caulobacterales; family Hyphomonadaceae; genus Hyphomonas. The sequence goes on from JACKIK010000002.1 coordinate 729,603, forward strand.
AACGCGGGCCGAGCCCACCGCCGGCCCCGTCAGTGTCAGCCGCTGCGTGTTGATGCCCGCAGCCGGGCAGCCCCTCGCGTCGATTGCGGCAATGGTGCCGATCCCGACCGGGTTCAGGGCGTTCTCCAGCCCCGCCGAGCCGGGAAACCAGCTGGCGGTGTGGCCATCACTGCCCATGCCGAGCAGGATCACATCCAGCGGGTCACAATGCGGTTCGTAGGCCGCATTCCGGTCAACGACCGCCTCGTCCGGCGTCTCGTCAGCGGTCCACATCGGTATCAGCCCGGCCGCGCCGGCGTGCTTGGTGAGCAGGCGCGAGCGGACAAGCCATTCGTTCGAGGATGTCTCCTCCGGCGGGACCCAGCGTTCGTCGACCAGCCCCACGGTGACCCGGTACCAGTCGATTTCGGTTTCGGCCAGCAGGTCGAACAAAGGCCCCGGCGTCGATCCGCCCGACACGCAAAAACTCGCGCGGCCCTTGTCTTCCAGTGCCGCCTGCAAGGCACCGGATATCAATTGGCCGGCAAAGGCTATCGCTTCCTCACGGCTGTCGAATTTCCGGATCTCCGCGTCCATAGTCCTAGTGTCCTTCCCACCAGGCCCGGCCGTCGCGGTCCATCAGCATGGCCGCAGCGAGCGGGCCGTCATTGCCCGCCGGATAGGATTCCGGCGCATCGCCCGATTGGTCCCACGCCTCGATCAATCCGTCCACCCAGGTCCACGCTGCCTCGACCTCGTCCTTGCGCATGAACAGCGAGAGATTTCCGCGCACCACGTCCATCAGGAGGCGCTCATAGGCGTCCGGATAGCGTACCGTGAAGCTTTCGGCGTAGGACAGGTTGAGCGGCAGTGACTTCACGCGCAGGCCGCCCGGGCCCGGCTCCTTGATCTGCACGAACAGGCGCACGCCTTCGTCCGGCTGCAAGCGGATGACGAGGCGGTTCGCCATATCATTGCCTTCGCCGAACAGCGAATGGGGCGTCTTCTTGAACTGGATTACAATATCGGAATGGCGGTGCGACATGCGCTTGCCGGTGCGGAGATAGAACGGCACGCCCGCCCAGCGCCAGTTGTCGATACTGGCCTTGACCGCCACGAATGTTTCCGTCTGGCTCTTCGTTCCGTCGGAAAGCTCCTCCAGGTAGCCCTTGACGGATTCTCCGTCCTTCACGCCGGCCCGGTACTGGCCCCGCACGGTCAACCGCTTCGCTGCCTCCCCGTGAATCGGAACCAGCGAGCGCAGAACCTTGATCTTCTCTGTACGGACATCATCGTCATCGAGCTGGTTGGGCGGCTCCATCGCCGTCAGGCACAACAGCTGCAGCATATGATTCTGGATCATGTCCCGCAGGGCGCCTGACTTGTCGTAATAATCAGCGCGTCCTTCGAGGCCGAGGTCTTCCGCCACCGTCAGCTGGACGTGGTCGACATAGTTGCGGTTCCACAGCGGCTCGAACAGCATGTTGCCGAAGCGCAGGACCATGAGGTTCTGGACCGTTTCCTTCCCGAGGTAATGGTCAATCCGGTAAACCTGCCGCTCCGAGAAGACTGCGCCGACACCGTCATTGATTGCCCGCGCCGACTCCAGGTCCGTCCCGATCGGCTTCTCGAGCACGACGCGCGTCTCGCCGCCGGCAAGCCCGACGCGGCCCAGCGCCTCGCAGATGCTGACATACAAGCCGGGCGCCGTCGCGAGATAGAAGACGCAGGGACGTTCCGGGTCCAGGGTCAGCTTTGACTTGAGCAGCGGCCAGTCGGCCTTTTCGCTCGTTGCGTCGATAGAAACATAGTGGATCAGCTTTTCGAAGCGTTTCCACTCCTTGTCGTCCCAATTGTCACCGGTCGCCTTCTCGCAGGCTTCCCGCGCCATGGCCCTGTAGGCCTTGTCGTCGAGGTCCGACCGCGCCGTGCCGACAATCGCGCTCGTCTCCGGAATCTGGCCGTCGAGCCAGCGATGGAACAGGGCGGGCAGGAGTTTCCTGCGCGAGAGGTCTCCGGTGCCGCCAAAGATGACGATGTCGAAGGGGTCTACTGGAATGAATTTGGCCATATCGCGCGCTCCCTGTACGCGGCTTTTATGGGGAGAACCCCCGACTCGGCTAGAGCCAATCGAATTTTCTGTAAGTTTTGTGGATTTGAGGGCTGTGTCACGGCGCATAAGTGTTTTGTTTTACTTTCATTTTTTTGTATTCTCCGGCTTTTTCGCCGGAACAGACAGAAATCTTTGCAAATTTTTACAAGCTCGCTATACTTCTCTCTAGACTTTGGCACGTATCTTGTGACAACGTTGTAAACAGAACCTCTATGCGGAGCTGATACATCATGTCCAGCAGAACCCGTCTGGAAGACCTTGCCCTCATTGCAGGCGTTTCCATCGCGACTGTATCCCGCGCCCTCAATAACAGCCCGGCGGTCAATGACGAAACCAAGCGCCGCGTCTGGAAGATCGCGCGGGAGCAGAACTACAATTTCCGCCCATCCATGCCTGCTTTGTTGTCAGGCGCAGCGGCGACCATTGCCGTGGTCATCCCCACGCCGCTCGGGCGCCAGACGCAGGTATCGGACCCCTTCTTCCAGGAGCTGATCGGCGGCATCGGCGAAGCGGCCCGCGATTCCGGCTGCGACGTGCTGATTTCCCACCTCGCCCCGAAAAGCCAGGACGATCTCGCCTCCCTGATGACCGCCAACCGCGCGGACGGCGTGATCTTCCTCGGCCAGAGCTTCCTGCACGAGCGCTTCAACCGCCTCGCCGAAACGGAGAACCGCTTCATCGTCTGGGGCGCCGAGCTGCCCGGCCAGAAATACTGCTCCATCGGCTCGGACAATGTCCGCGGCGGTGCGCGCGCCACCTCGCACATGCTGAACCTTGGCCGGCGGCGCATCGCCTTCCTGGGCGACACCGACGCGCCGGAAGTGCTGCAGCGCTATGAAGGCTATGTCGACGCCCATCGCCGCGCCGGCCTGACGATCGATCCCGAACTCACCGTGCCGGCCAATTTCGAGGTCGAATCCGCGGAAGCCGCTCTTGGCATGCTGCTGGAGCGCGGCATTCCGTTTGATGGTGTGTTTGCGGCGTCGGACCTGATCGGGCTGGGTGTCATCCGCTGCCTGCTGCGCGCAGGCGTTTCGGTTCCGGGCGATGTGTCGGTCGTCGGTTATGACAACCTCCAGCTGGCGGCCTATTCGCATCCGTCGCTGACCACGATCTCACAGGACATGGGCAAGGCTGGCCGCATCATGGTGTCGAAGCTGCTGGCGTCCGGCGAAACCGGCGTGATGCGGTCCGAGCGCCTGCCGACCGAACTGATCGTGCGCGAGTCCTGCGGCCTCGCCTGAGGCCGTTCAGTCCCGGGTTACCAGCACGGAATAAGCTGGCACCGTGCGCCCGGAGGGGCCGGCGCCCCAGCCTGATGCAATCAGCACATGCTTGCCCGGCTCGATGCCCTCCGGCAGGACCACCGGTTCGGCGCCGAGGTTGAAGACGCAGACCACCCGCTCGCCGCCATAGGTGCGGGAAATGACCAGCAGGTTGCCCGGCGCGTCCGGAAAACTGACATCCCCCCACCGAAGCGCGGACGAGTCTTCCCGAAGGTGAAGGAACCGGCGCGTGAAGTTGAGCACGGAGTCCGGATCGCCTTCCTGTTCGGCAACGGAGACATCCGCATGGTCCTCGCCGAGGGGCAGCCAGGGCCGCGTCTCCGAAAAGCCGGCATAGCTGTTCCCGCGCGACCAGGCCATCGGCGTCCGTGCGCCGTCGCGGCCCAGCGTGCGCGGCCAGTTCGCAATCGCCTCCGGATCCTGCAGGTCCTTGAAACCGACATTCACCTGCGACAGGCCAAGCTCCTCACCCTGGTACAGGATGGGATTGCCGCGCAGTGACAGCAGCACCGCATTGGTGAGCTTCGCGAACTTCGCCCGGTCCGGCCCATGATACCAGCGGCTGACGCAACGCGGCGCATCATGGTTCGAGAAGGCCCAGGACGGCCACCCTTCGCTGATGGGCCCCATCCAGTTGCCCTGCGCTTTGCGCACCCGTTCCGGTGTAAACTCCGGCGCATACAGGAAGTCAAAGCTGTAGGCGGAGTTGAGCCGGGCACCGTCCATTGTGTAGGCGCGCATCTCGGCCAGCGGATCCGGGCCGCCGATCTCGGCGACCGTGAACACGGCGCCGTAGGAATCTGTCAGCTCCCTCACCCGTTCGAGGAATTTGACGATATCCGGGTGTGACTGGTTGTAGACATGATGCTGCAGGTCGAACGGCCGCGTGATGGTTCGCCCCGCGGGGTCCCAGGCCGGATTGTCGCGGAACTCCGGATCGTGCATCGAAAAATTGATGGCATCGAGACGAAACCCGTCGACGCCCCGGTCGAGCCAGAAGCGCGCGCTGTCAAGCAGTGCCTGCTGCACTGCCGGATTATGGACATTCAGCTGCGGCTGGCTCGGCAGGAAATTGTGCATGTAATACTGCTGGCGCCGGGCATCCCAGGTCCAGGCGGCCCCACCGAAGACGGCCTGCCAGTTGGTCGGCGGCGTGCCGTCCGGCTTCGCGTCCTTCCACACATACCAGTCCGCCTTCGGATTATCCCGGCTCTCGCGCGACTCCGCAAACCAGGCATGTTCGTCCGATGTGTGCGCGAACACCTGGTCGATGATCACTTTCAAGCCACGCGCATGCGCTGCTTCCAGCAGTCGGTCGAAGTCGGCAAGCGTCCCGAAAATCGGATCGACATCGCAATAGTCGGCAACGTCATAGCCGAAGTCGTTCATTGGTGACTTGAAGAAGGGCGAAATCCAGATCCCCGCCACGCCGAGCGATGCGAGATAGCCCATCCGCTCGGTAATCCCCGGCAAGTCGCCGATGCCGTCGCCATTGGTATCCTGGAACGAGCGCGGGTAGATCTGGTAGATGACGGCGCTTCGCCACCAGGGGTGCTCCCCGGTTCCCGCAACCGGCTCTTCAAGTTGCATCGTGCTGTCCATGGCCATCAGTGCTCCCAGTCGCCGGAGCGGCAGATGGTCCAACCCAGCGGCTCCATGGAAAGTGTCAGGACGCCCGTTGCGGCGGCCGTTGTCGGGCAGCTGCCTGCGACAGACTCAAACGTCGTCGAGCGCGCATCGACCGGCACATTCAGGCGTCTCGGTTCATTGCGCGTGTTGAAGGCGACGAGGTACTCACCGCGTTCGCCGTCCATCCGCGAAATCGCCAGCACGCCACCATCGAGTTCCGCGAGCCGCGTGACCTGTTTGCCCCGCCGCAACGCCTCATGGCCTGCGCGGATCTTCGCCATGCGGGCAATTGCGCGATAGAGTGGGTGATCTGTGTCAAAATTCGACTCGGCTGTCGTCGCATCGGTGCCAATCAGGTCATTGTCGTTATAGGTCGCGACCTGGCTCGGCATCATGTCTTCCCGCGCGTTCTGGTCGCCGCCTGCGTCCGGAACGAAACCCTGCTCGTCGCCGTAATAGATGACGGGCGCGCCACGGGAAAACATCAGGATCGCGTCTGACAGTTCCACGCGTTTTGCGAGTTCCTCGTCGCTCATGTCCGGATGCGCCGCCCTGAGGAAGCCGGAGAAACGGCCCATGTCGTGATTGCCCGAAAATGTCGGCGCCATCGCGGCGCTGCCGTCGGCATAAAGATCATCGACCTTGAACAGCCGGCCGAAGCGATCCGCCGCCTCGCCGTTCACCAGCACGTCGAACAGCGCGCTCTGCATGCCGAAATCGAGCACGGCCGGGAAGCCGTCAACCCGCGTAAAACGCGCCAGCATGGCGGGATCGGGATTGTAGACTTCTCCGAAAACGTAGAAGTGCGGAATGCCGATGCCGGCCGCATGGTCCACCATCGCCTTGTTGAAGCGCTGCCAGAACTCCGGATTGACGTGCCGGGCCGTATCGATCCTGAAACCGTCAAGATGGTAACGGGTGATCCAGTCGGCGTAGATGTCGATGAAGCCATCCACGACTTCGGGATTCTCGGTCATCACGTCATCCAGGCTCGAGAAATCGCCATATTGCGAGTTTTCGCCCTCGAAAGTTGTCGCGCCGCGATTGTGATAATAGCGGACGTCGTTCAGCCAGTCCGGCGTTTTGACATGCTCCTCGCCCTCCGGCACGTAGGGCGTGTAGGCATAGGTCGGATCTGTCAGTTTCGCGAAGTTCTCTCGGGTCTGGAAGGGCGGCCGATCGCCCATGAAACCGTCATTGATCGATTCGCCGGAAATGCCCCCGCGTTTCGTGTACGGATAATCGGCGACGGAGCGGTAGGGGCATGCCGAGTCCGGGCATTCGCGATACTTGATGACGTCGGCCGTATGGTTTGTGATGATATCGAGATAGAGCTTCATGCCCCGCGCATGCAGGGCGTCCGCCAGCGCCTTCATGTCCGCATCGGTACCGAGGTGGCGGTCGGGGCGGGTGAAATCGGTGATCCAGTAACCGTGATAGCCGGCAGACTCTCCGCCGGGCGGCCCCTGCACGGCCTTGTTCTGGTAGACCGGGCCAAGCCAGATTGCCGTTGCGCCCAATCCCTGGATATAGTCGAGCCGTTCGATCAGGCCGCGCAAGTCGCCGCCATGGTAGAACGCCTTGTCTGTCGGGTCGAACCCATTGTCGAGCTTGCCTCCGGCGATGCCGCCCGTGTCATTGGACGGGTCGCCATTCTCGAACCGGTCCGGAATCACGAAATAGACGACTTCGTCCTGCGGCAGGCGTTCGGCATAGGCGGGAACCTCAGGCTCCGGAGCGACGGGTGCAGCCGCGGCCTCTTCGGACATGTCCGCCGCCACGGGCTCCTGCGGCACTGCCGACATGCAGCCTGCCAGCATCAGCGCGCTTGCCGCCACCGCGAGGCGAGCCTTAAGGCCGTCCGTCATGCCGTGTCCTCCTTTTGGCGCAGGCATCACCACGGCGAAAACGCCCGGCGGCCCAAACCCCTTTCCGCCAATCTATGGCGTAGGTGACGCCGCCCACGCAACAGCAATTGCATATTTTTACATTTTTTTGCAAAGTTTGCGCTCGGGCCGTTGCCTCAAAACAACGCGGCGCAGATATAATATTCGAGCCGAAAACAGAAATATTATCCAGATTTTTCCGCATGATAGGCGCTCGACACCCAAGTTGCGGATTCCTGCGCTCAACCCTGCACCGTGCCTGAGTTGCAAATTCATGCAAGATACGGAATGGTGTCTGAAATTGCGCGGCCGGCCACGATAAGCCGGATTCGCCAGCTTCCGGGGAGGAAACAATGCGTCTCAGCATTATCGTGTGCGGTATTTTCGCGTGCGCGCTCGCCGCCTGCACGTCCGTAACGGCCGCAGGCGTCCGCAGCAGCTCCATTTCCGATGTCTCCCCCGCCGATTCTCCGGCCGCGCCCCCACCCATCGCGTCAGCCGAGGGCCTGCAGACCGTCAGCTCCCCGGATGGCGCATTGCAGGTCACGCTGCAGGATAGCGCAGGCCATCCCGAGTGGAGCGCGAGCTATGACAGCGAGGCAATTCTGCGTCCCGCGAAACTTGGCCTGCGTTTCCTGGAGGCCGGCAACTTTGAAAGTGGATTCGTCATCACCGGTGCGGAGACGCGCACGGTCGACACACCCTGGGAACAGCCCTGGGGTGAGCGGCGGGAAATGCGCGAGCACTACAACGAACTGCTGGTACGCTATTCCGATCCAGACAATGCCGCCCGGTTCTTCGACGTGCGCGTGCGGGTCTTCAATGACGGGCTCGGCTTCCGCTACGAGGTTCCGAAACTCACGCCCGACGGCAAGGTGAGCCTGATCGACGAGCTGACTGAGTTCAGCGTTGACGAACACGACACCGCCTGGTGGATCGAAGCCGGCAACTACAACCGCTACGAATACATCTATCACACCACCGAAGCTGCCGCGATCGACCGGGCCCACACACCCATGACCCTGCGCACGGCAAAGGGCACGCACATTACCTTCCATGAGGCTGAACTGGTCGACTACGCCGCCATGTGGCTGGACCAGCAACGGCCCGGCGTCTTCAAGGCCTCCCTCGTTCCGTGGTCGGACGGCATCCGTGTCAAGAAGACCGGCGCCTTCGTAACCCCCTGGCGAACCGTGCAGGTCTCGCACGATGCGAAGGGCCTTCTGAACTCGAACCTGATCCTGAACCTCAACGAGCCCAACAAGCTGGGGGATGTCTCATGGGTCAAGCCGGGCCGCTATGTCGGCATCTGGTGGTGCATGCACATCAAGAAATGCACCTGGAGTTCCGGGCCCGAGCATGGCGCGACGACCGAACGAACGAAGGCGTACATCGATTTTGCCGCCAGATATGGCTTCGACGGCGTCCTGGTCGAAGGTTGGAACGAAGGCTGGGATGGCGACTGGTTCAACAATGGCGCCCTGTTCAGCTTCACGAAGCCCTATCCCGACTACGACATCGACGAACTCAGCCGTTATGCCGCTGAAAAAGGCGTTCGCCTGATCGGTCACAATGAAACCTCCGGCAACGTCACCAACTATGAAGACCAGATGGAGGACGCCTTCGCGCTCTACGAGAAGCTCGGCATCGCGCAGGTGAAGACGGGCTATGTCGCCGACGGCGGCGGCATCCAGCGCAAGGACGAGAACGGCATCTGGCGGTATGAATGGCACGACAGCCAGTTCATGGCGCGCCACTATCTCCACGTCGTCGAGGAGGCCGCAAAGCACCACATCTCCATCGACACGCACGAGCCAATCAAGGATACCGGCCTTCGGCGCACCTATCCCAACTGGATCACGCGGGAAGGCGCCCGTGGGCAGGAATACAATGCCTGGGGCTATCCGCACCTGAACCCGCCCGAACATGAGACGATCCTGCCCTGGACACGCATGATGTCCGGCCCGATGGACTTTACGCCCGGCATCTTCGATCTCACCTTCGATGGCCCGGACGCCGACAACCGCGTGCAGACGACGCTGGCCAAGCAGCTCGCCCTCTATGTTGTGCTCTACAGCCCGATCCAGATGGCCGCCGACCTGCCGGAGAACTATGAATCCCGCCCCGAGGCGTTCGAATTCATCACGCATGTGCCAACTGATTGGGAGCAATCCCTGGCGATTGCCGGCGAAGTCGGCGAATACGTCGCCTATGCCCGGCAGGAGCGCGGCGGCAGAGACTGGTTTGTCGGCGCTGTCACGGACGAAAATGGCCGCTCGCTGTCTCTTGATACGGACTATCTGGACGACGGAACGACCTACCAGGCCAGGGTCTGGGCGGATGGCCCGAATGCGGACTGGAAGACCGCGCCATATGATATGTCCATCTACACCCAGACGGTCCGCAAGGGCGACAAGATCGATCTTCACCTCGCCCCCGGCGGCGGCGCAGCCGTGTGGCTGACGCCCGTAACCGGCATGACGGCCGGCCAATGATCCGTTTCGTTGCCGCATTCCTTTCGCTGCTGCTCGCGGCCGCCTGCGGCCAGCAGGCAGCGGACCGCGATGTCCCGGCAACCATGGAACGGGTTGAGATCACGGCCGATGTTCCGGAAGGCGCAGGCACAGTCTACCTCACCGGCAGCATTGACAGTCTGGGCCCATGGAAAGCGGACGCGCTGGCGATGGATGGCAGCGGCACGGAGCGGCACGCCAGCGTCCTGCGGCCGAAAGGCGAGCCGCTGGAATACAAGTTCACGCTTGGCAGCTGGGAACATGAGGGCCTCGGCCCCTCCGGAACGGTCATGGCCAATTACGTCCTGCCCGCTGGCGAAACGTCCGCCCGCCAGACCGTCTTCGATTTCAAGAAGGATTCCCGCGAATACATCGCAGATGTCGAGCACGCCGGTATCGTCGGCCATCTCGACTACTGGCTGGACGTAAAGTCTGCCTTCCTCTCCGAAAAGCGCAACGTCTCCATCTGGACGCCTCCCGGCTATGACGATGATCCGCAAAGGACCTATCGCGTGATCTACATGAGCGACGGCCAGAACCTGTTCGATCCGCGCATCGCGAATACGGGCACAGACTGGGGCGCGGACGAGGCGATGGTGGGACTGGCCGCAAAAGGCGTGGAGCCCGCCATCATCGTGTCGAGCTGGAGCACGTCAAAGCGTTTCGAGGAATACTCCCCCTGGCATCACGGCGAAGACTATGCCCGTTTCCTCATCGAGGAACTGATGCCCCGTGTCGAGGCGGCCTACCGCGTGAAGACCGGCCCGGAAAACACCTTCCATGCCGGTTCGTCCATGGGCGGTCTGATCTCATTCTATCTGGTAACCCACCATCCGGACGTCTTCGGCGCCTGCGGCTGCGTTTCCACGCACTTCCCGCTCAGCGAGGCGGGCGTGAAGAAATATTTCCCGAACGTTCGCATCGGTCCGCATCCTGATGAGACGCCATACCTCGTGCGGGACATCGAAGCCGGCCTCACGCCGCCGCCCGGCACCCGCTACTGGTTCGACTACGGCACCGAAGGGCTCGACGCGGAATACGGCCCGACCCATGCGATCCTCCGCGACTGGCTGCTGGCAAACGGGCTTGTCGAAGGCCGTGACTTTGTCATCCGCCGATATGACGGCGCAACCCACAACGAAGCCTCGTGGCGCGCGCGCCTGCCGGACATTTTCACTTTTCTTCTTGCTCCAGACGCCGGACCATCCCAACCATGATCCGTTTCCTTGCCAGCCTCGCCCTGCTTTCCGTTGCCGGCTGCACCTCCATTCCCGTCGCCACACCAACGCAGCCGGACGCCCCTTCGCTCGCGCCACGCCCTTATGTGCAGGTCAGGCATCCTGACTGGGCGAAAAGCGCGGTGCTGTACCAGATCAACACGCGCCAGTTCACCGAAGAAGGCACCTTTGCCGCTGCCGAGAAAGAACTCCCACGCCTGAAAGATCTCGGCGTCGATATCCTCTGGCTGATGCCGATCAACCCGATCGGCGAGAAGAACCGCAAGGGCACGCTCGGCAGCCCCTACTCCGTGAAAGACTATTACGGCGTCAATCCGGAATTCGGCACGCTGGAGGACCTGAAGTCCTTCGTTGATGCCGCCCACGCTCTTGGCATGCACGTCATCCTCGACTGGGTGGCCAATCACACCGCGCCGGACAATCCTCTGGTGACGGAACATCCCGACTGGTACGAAACCGACTGGAAAGGCGACTTTCATCCGACGCCCTGGACGGACTGGTACGACATCATCGACCTCGACTATTCGCAGACGGACCTCCGCGAATACATGGCCGGCGCGATGGAATACTGGGTGCGGGAGGCTGGCGTGGACGGCTTCCGCTGCGACGTTGCCGGATACGTCCCGGTGGATTTCTGGGACGACGTCCGCGCCCGGCTCGACGCCATCAAGCCGGTCTTCATGCTGGCGGAGTGGGACACGCGCGACCTGCACCAGCACGCCTTCGACGCCACCTATGCGTGGGCGTGGAAGGACGCGGCCCGCGACATTGCAGAGGGCAAGTCCGACGCCGGCCGCATGACCAGCCTGATGCAGCGCCATCTCGGCTCATGGCCGCATGATGCCTACCAGATGATCTATACGGAAAACCACGACCAGAACGCGTGGGAAGGCACGCCGCGCGAATTCTATGGTGACGCGCTCGACACCTTCATGACGCTCCAGTTCGTCATGGACGGCATCCAGCTCATCCATAACGGTCAGGAAGCCGGCAACGAACACCGCCTCGCCTTCTTCGAGCGGGACCCGATCATCTGGCGCGCCTCGCCGCAAGCCACGCTGATCCGGACGCTGATCCATCTGAAGAAGGCTAATCCGGCCCTCTGGAACGGTGCGGCCGGCGGCCCCTACGAGCCCGTTGTCACCGACAACGGCAAGCAGATCGTCAGCTTCGCCCGCCGCAAGGATGGCAACACGGTCATCGCCCTGTTCAATCTCAGTGCCGAACCGGCGAGTTTCACGATCACGGACGGCCCGGTGGACGGCACGTATACAGACTTCCAGACAGGCGGCGAGATGACGCTCAGCCTGTCGTCGGCAAAGCCCATGACGCTTCCTGCCTGGGGCTTCCATGTGCTTCTGTCCGGAAGCAAGAACGACTAAGCAGACGCTCGGGGAGGGCGCGCAGATGACAGACCAGACAAGCCCGATGAAGAAGCCGGCACTCAGCCTGCTGCAGATCATCAACATGTCGTTCGGCTTCTTCGGCATCCAGATCGGCTTTGCCCTGCAGAACGGCAATGTCAGCCGCATCTTCCAGACGCTCGGCGCCGACATCAACACGCTTCCCCTGCTCTGGGTCGCCGCGCCTGTCACCGGCCTGATCATGCAGCCGATCATCGGCTATTTCAGCGACAAGACCTGGGGCCCGCTCGGCCGGCGCCGGCCATACTTCCTTGCCGGCGCGATCCTGACGACACTTGCCCTGTTCATCATGCCGAACTCGCCGGCTCTCTGGGTCGCTGCCGGCACGCTGTGGATCATGGACGCTTCGCTGAACATTACGATGGAACCGTTCCGCGCCTTCGTCGGCGACATGCTGCCTTCGCGCCAGCGCCCGCTCGGCTTTTCGATGCAGACCATCTTCATCGGGTCCGGCGCCGTCATGGCAAGCCTCGCACCTTACATTTTCAACGCGCTCGGCGTCTCCAACACAGCCGAGCCCGGCCACGTTCCGCCAAACGTCCATCTGTCCTTCTATGTCGGCGGCATTGCCCTCTTCTGCGCCGTCCTCTGGACCATCCTGTCGACGAAAGAGTACTCGCCCGAACAACTCGAAGCCTTCGGCACGGATGAGGACAATATCTTCGATGCCGAAGGTGGCGCCGACCGCACGGCGCGTCCGCCAGCCGGTTTCTTCCGAACATGGGGCGCCCTGATCGCGCTCGCTGGCGCCGCCTTCTCCTGGGCGGTCTGGCACTATGATGGCGACAAGCAGTTCTTCGTTCTGGGCGGCGGGCTCGTCTTCCTCGGCGTCCTGTTCCTGATCAACAGCCTGTTCGTGCGCGGCGACTCTGAAGTGCGGAACTTCCTTTCCGATGTACTTGGTGACCTCACCACCATGCCGTCCGTCATGAAGCGGCTCGCCGTGGTCCAGTTCTTCTCCTGGGTTTCCCTGTTCATCATGTGGATCTACACAACGCCGGCCGTCGCGCTGCGCGCCTGGGACACAGCCGACACGACATCGGCCGCCTTCCAGTCGGCTGGCGACTGGGTGGGCGTCATGTTCGCCGTCCAGAACGGTATCGCCGCTATCTACGCCTTCATCATCGCTGCCATCGCCCGCAAGGTCGGCACGCGGCGCCTGCACGCCTTCAACCTGCTCATGGGCGCGCTCGGCTTCGTCGGCTACCTCGTTTTCGGTTCGAAGATGAGCTTGCTCCTGCCCATGGTCGGCCTCGGCATGGCGTGGGGCTCCATTCTCGCGTTGCCCTATGCAATCCTCGCCGACGCCCTGCCGGCGCGCAAAATGGGCATCTACATGGGTATCTTCAACTTCTTCATCGTCCTGCCACAGATCCTCGTCGGCGGCACGATGAGCCCGATCCTCCGCACGCTGGAAGGCTCTCTCGCCCCGGCTGTCGGCGGTGCGCCCCTACTCGCCATGCTGTTCGGCGCGGCCAGCCTCGCGCTCGCCGCTTTCGCCATGTCATTCGTGAAGACGCACCACGCCGACTAACCGGCCATCTCCCGGCTGACCTTGTCGGCGATCATAACGGTCGGCGTATTCGTGTTGCCCGACGTAATCGTCGGCATGACCGACGCATCGATGACACGCAGACCATCGACGCCGATGAAGCGGAGATCCTTGTCCACCACGGCCATCGGATCGTCCGTTGTCCCCATCTTTGCCGTGCCGACCGGGTGAAAGATCGTCGTGCCAATGTCGCCCGCCGCCCTGGCCAGCGCTGCATCCTCATCAGGCACAGTTGGCCCCGGCAGCGTTTCCTCTGGCGAGTAGGGCGCCATTGCAGGCTGCGCCATCAGCCGGCGCGTCACACGGATCGCATCGGCGGCAACCTGCCTGTCCTCCTCCGTCGACAGATAATTCGGCGCGATCACCGGCTTGGCCGCGGGATCGGGTGACGTGATCCGCACCTCCCCGCGCGATGTCGGGCGAAGATTGCAGGCGCTGACCGTAATTGCCGGAAAGCGATGCAGCGGGTCACCGAACTTGTCGAGCGAAAGCGGCTGGACATGGAATTCGATGTTCGCGCGATTATGCGCCGGCCCGGAGCGGGTGAAGATGCCCAGCTGCGACGGCGCCATGGTCAGCGGCCCGCGCCGCCGCAGCACATAATCCAGCCCCATCAGGGCCCGGCGAGGCAGCGAATGATAAGTCTCATTCAGCGTCCTCGCCCCGCTCACCCTGTAGATTGCACGCTGCTGCAGATGATCCTGCAGGTTTCGCCCGACACCCGGCCGTTCGATTCTCGTCTCGATGCCCGCCGCCTGCAACACGTCGCCCGGCCCGATGCCGGATCGCTGCAGGATCTGGATCGACCCGATCGCTCCCGCACACAGGATCACTTCGCCCCGGCAGCGCACCGCACGCCGCTGCCCCCTCTGCAGGAACTCGATCCCTGTCGCACGCGCGCCATCCAGAACCAGCCGGTCGACCAGGCAGCCTGTCTCGATCCGCAAATTCGTCCGCCCACGCACCGGCTTCAGGAACCCCCGCGCCGCCGACCAGCGCACGCCCCGGCTCTGGTTCACATGGAAGTAAGACGAGCCTTCATTATCGCCCGCATTGAAGTCCTCGATCCCCGCCACGCCAAGCTCAGCCGCCGCTTCGCGCACCGCATCAAGAATATCCCAGCGCACACGCGGCGCCTCAACGCGCCATTCACCCCCCGCGCCGTGCACATCGCTTTCGCCCAGGAAATGATCCTCGATCCGCCGGAACACCGGCAGCACATCGTCCCAGCCCCATCCCGGCAGGCCAAGACTCTTCCAGTGGTCATAGTCCGCCGCCTGCCCGCGCATCGAAATCATCGCGTTGATGGCGGAAGACCCGCCCAGCACCTTTCCGCGCGGATAGTTCAGCTTGCGGCCGTTGAGACCCGGCTCGGCCACCGTCTCGAACATCCAGTCTGACCGCGGATTGCCGATAGCAAACAGATACCCCACCGGAATGTGGAACCATATCCAGTTGTCCGCTCCGCCCGCTTCCAGCAACAGCACACGCGCCTTGCCGCTGGCCGACAGGCGGTTTGCGACAACACAGCCGGCCGATCCCGCCCCGGCAATGATATAGTCATATTCGCCCTCAAGGGCGCTCGCTTCGCTCACGCGCGCATCCTCCTTGCGCGATCAGGCCATAGCCAGCCAACCCCGTCCAGAGGCGGACGCTTAACGAAGCCGGGCCAGAACGGAGAATGGGCTGTCTGACGAATTCGGTGGTGGCGCTTTCGTTTCCCTGGCCGCCGGTCGTGCTGAACCGCCCTGCTTCATGCTGAGGCTGATCCGCTTGCGCCCCGCATCGACATCCAGCACCACGACCTGCACGACCTGCCCGGTCTTCACCACCGTATGCGGATCTTTGACGAATGTGTTCGCCAGTTCGGACACGTGCACCAGCCCGTCCTGATGCACGCCGATATCCACGAAGGCGCCGAACGCGGCCACATTGGTGACAACGCCTTCCAGCCGCATGCCCGGCTTCAGGTCGGCAATCGTATCGACGCCGTCCTTGAAGGTTGCCGTCCTGAATTCCGGCCTCGGATCGCGTCCCGGCTTTTCGAGTTCCGACAGGATGTCCTTCACCGTCGGCACGCCGAACGTTTCGTCCGCAAACGTCTCAGGCTCCAGCTTGGACAGGAAGGCCTTGTCGCCAATGATCAGGTCGATCTTCTTGCCGGTCTTCTTCGCGATCTGCTCCACCACCGGATACGCTTCCGGGTGCACGGCCGAGGCATCCAGCGGGTTCCTGCCATTCATGATGCGGAGAAATCCGGCCGCCTGCTCGAAGGCTTTCGCGCCAAGACGCGGAACCTTCTTCAGCTCGCTGCGCGATCTGAACGGACCATGCTCGTCGCGATAGGCAACAATGTTGGCCGCAATCGTCGCGTTGAGACCCGCCACGCGCGACAGCAGCGAGGCCGACGCCGTGTTCACGTCCACGCCGACAGCGTTCACGCAGTCTTCCACGACGCCATCCAGTGACCGCGCCAGCGCGCCCTGGTCCACATCGTGCTGGTACTGGCCAACACCGATGGCCTTGGGCTCGATTTTCACCAGCTCGGCCAGCGGGTCCTGCAGGCGCCGCGCAATGGACACCGCCCCGCGAATGCTGACGTCAAGATCAGGGAATTCCTTCGCTGCCTGTTCCGAAGCCGAGTAAACGGAAGCTCCTGCCTCGGACACCATGAGTCGCGTGAGGTTCAGTGCCGGCATCTTGTCCGAAAGCTCGGCGACCAGCTTTTCGGTCTCGCGCCCTGCGGTTCCATTGCCAACGCTCACCAGTTCCACCTTGTGCTGCTTGCAAAGCGTTGCGAGCTTCGCCAGCGCGCCGGCCCAGTCGCGCTTCGGCTCATGCGGATAGATGGTCGCCGTGTCGAGCAGCTTGCCGGTCGCATCGATGACGGCGATCTTGCAGCCCGTACGGATGCCCGGATCGATCCCCATCACCACTTTCGGCCCGGCCGGCGCCGCCATCAGCAGGTCCTTCATGTTGCGGGAGAACACCTTGATCGCGTCGGCGTCGGCCGCCTCCTTGAGGCGATTGATGGATTCGCGGCTGCTCGACGGCTCCAGACGCGTCTTCCAGGCCGCCTCGGCCGTTTCGGCAAGCCACGCATCGCCCGGCCGTCCCTTGCGGCCAATGCCGAACTCCGAGCAGATCTCGTTCACAGCCGGATGCCCGCGCTCCTTCACGTGCGGCACGGCCACCTTGACCCGCAACACGCCCTCTTTCTGGCCCCGCAGCATGGCCAGCGCGCGATGCGACGGCATCTTGTGCAGCGGCTCGTCGAAATCGAAATAATCCGCGAACTTCGCGGCTTCGGCTTCCTTGCCCTTCACGAGGCTGGAGCCCAGCGTGCCCTCGGCCCACACCTTTTCGCGGATCCTGCGTGCCAGGCGCGGCGTCTCGGCGATCTTCTCGACAATGATCTCGCGCGCGCCTTCCAGGGCCGCTTCGACACTCTCGACCCCCTTCTTCTTCGACACGAATGCCTTCGCCTCCGCGGCGAGCGCGAGGGACGGATTGGCCAGGATACGCTCGGCCAGCGGCTCGAGACCCGCCTCCTTCGCGATCGTCGACTTGGTGCGGCGTTTCTGCTTGTACGGGGCGTAAAGGTCTTCCAGGGCCACCTTGGTCACAGCGGCCATGATTTCGCGTTCAAGGTCAGGCGTCAGCTTGCCCTGCTCACGGATGGCGTCGAGGATTGTCTCGCGGCGCTTGATCAGGTCGGTGAGGTATTCGAGCCGCTCGGCCAGTGTACGCAGCTGCGTATCGTCGAGGCCACCCGTGCGCTCCTTCCGGTAGCGCGCGATGAAGGGAACCGTCGCGCCTTCCTCCAGCAATTCGATGGCGGCTGCCACCTGTCGCTCGGCCACGCCCAGCTCATCCGCAATCCGGCGGGAAATGGTGGGAGCAGCGGGCTGGGCTTTGGGGCTGGACTTGCCGGTCATGAGCAGGACCTTCAGGCTGGAATGGACGATGCCGCGCAATATCGCGCGAACCGTTCAATTCACCAGAAATCCTTCACACCTCGTTTACGCTTGAGCGTGCGGCGACGATTTTGCTGTGGAGAAGTGGTGCCTGGCAGGGGCAGAGGGACTCGAACCCCCGACTTTCGGTTTTGGAGACCGACGCTCTACCAACTGAGCTATACCCCTTCAGGCGCGGTGAGGGTTTGCCCCAAACTCCCCCCGCCTGCAAGCGGTCAGGTTCACCTGCGGGACATTTCCTGCCGCCAAGCAAAAAGGCCGCCCTTTTGGGGCGGCCTTTCGCTCAGCTTCGCGGGGGAAGCTTAGTCCTTGATGGCCGAGACGACGCCGGCGCCGACGGTGCGGCCGCCTTCGCGGATGGCGAAGCGCAGGCCCTGGTCCATGGCGATCGGGGTGATCAGTTCCACGTCCATCTTCACATTGTCGCCCGGCAGGACCATTTCCTTGTCCTTCGGCAGCGTCACGATGCCCGTCACGTCCGTGGTCCGGAAGTAGAACTGCGGACGGTAGTTGGTGAAGAACGGCGTGTGGCGGCCGCCTTCTTCCTTGGTCAGGATGTAGGCTTCGGCCTCGAACCTGGCGTGCGGCGTGATCGAGCCGGGCTTCGCCAGGACCTGGCCACGCTCGACGCCCTCACGGTCGACACCGCGCAGCAGCGCGCCGATATTGTCGCCGGCCTGGCCCTGGTCGAGCAGCTTGCGGAACATCTCGACGCCCGTGCAGGTCGTCTTCGTGGTCGGGCGGATACCGACGATTTCGATCTCGTCGCCCACTTTCAGGATGCCCTGCTCGACACGGCCGGTCACAACCGTACCGCGGCCGGAGATCGAGAACACGTCTTCGACCGGCATCAGGAACGGCTTGTCCAGCGGACGCTCCGGCGTCGGGATGTACTCGTCAACGGCCGCCATCAGCTCGAGGATCTTGTTCTTGCCGATGTCGTCGTCACGGCCTTCCACAGCAGCCAGCGCCGAGCCGGCCACGATCGGAATGTCGTCGCCCGGGAACTCGTACGAGGACAGCAGCTCGCGCACTTCCATCTCGACCAGTTCCAGCAGTTCCTGGTCGTCGACCTGGTCGACCTTGTTGAGGAACACGACCAGCGCCGGAACGCCGACCTGGCGGGCCAGAAGGATGTGCTCGCGGGTCTGCGGCATCGGGCCGTCAGCGGCGTTCACCACCAGGATCGCGCCGTCCATCTGCGCCGCACCGGTGATCATGTTCTTCACATAGTCGGCGTGTCCGGGGCAGTCGACGTGGGCGTAGTGACGGGCATCCGTCTCGTATTCCACGTGCGCCGTGTTGATCGTGATCCCGCGCGCCTTCTCTTCCGGCGCAGAGTCGATCTCCGCATAGGACTTCGCGGCGCCGCCGCTCTTCTCGGCCAGAACCATCGTGATCGCCGCCGTCAGCGTCGTCTTGCCATGGTCAACGTGACCGATCGTGCCGATGTTCACGTGCGGCTTGTTGCGTTCAAACTTTGCCTTGCCCATCGGGCCTCTCCTTACGATTCGATTGCTCAGTCCGGCCCGCCGGACATTTATCAGTTCCAGGCCCGCGGCCTGTTAACCGGGCCTCATACCCATGTGTGGCGCGGGATTCAAGCGCGCAGTTGTGTTCCGCTGCACCTGCCCCGCCCACACCTTGCGCCCGCCCCCGAACCGCGGATAAGCCCTTGCGGCAAAGACAGGAAAAGGACCGGCCCATGCGCGCAGACCTTCAGGCCCTCGCCACATCGCTCAAAGCCCGCCCACTGCGGGATCTCGCCGCGGCCCGCGCAGGCCGGACTGTCCTGTCTGCAGCAGGATGGAGTGCTGACCTCTCGCGCCATTTCCTCGACGATGAAGCCGACAGCGCGCTCCTCGCCCATGGGGCCGCAACGGGGCTCGAAGACGCGGCAGGGCGCCTGTTCGCCGCCGAAATCGTCAATCCGTCCGAAAACCGGCCCGCCCTCCACTGGGCCCTGCGCGCGCAATCGCCGCTTGCCGGTGAGGCCGAAACCGTCCGCCAGAGCGTGCTGCCGGCCCTCGAATTTGCAGGCAAGGTCCAGCGCGGCGACGTACAGTGCATCGCCGGCACACCCTACCGCTCGATCCTCCATATCGGCATCGGCGGTTCCGATTTCGGCCCGCGCCTGATCGCCGACGCCTTCTCGGACCAGGCCGTGCCCGGCATCGAGCTTCGCTTCTGCGCCAATGTCGATCCGTGGGATCTCGACCGCGCACTTGTCGGCCTCGATCCGGCCACCACACTGGTCGTGGGCGTCTCCAAATCCTTCGGTACGGAAGAGACCCTCTACAATCTCGGCCGCGCCCGCACGTGGATGGAAGCCGAACTTGGCGAAGCCGCCGGCAACCAGTTTGCCCTCGTCACCGCCAATCCGGAGCGCGCAAACGCCTGGCTGGCCGGCACCGATGCCTGGCTGTTCGACATGCCGCTCTCCGTCGGCGGGCGCTTCTCGCTCTGGTCGGCAGCCTCGCTCGCCTGCATGATCTACCTTCAGGACGGCACCTTCCAGTCCATCCTCGAAGGCGCAGCCCTGATGGACGATCACGTCCGGTCAGCCCCGCTTGAAACCAATCTCGCCATGCGGCTCGCCCTGCTGGATTACTGGAACGCGTCCATCGTCGGCCGGAAAATGCGTGTGCAGCTTGCCTATGCCAACCGCCTGCGCATGCTGCCGACCTACCTGCAGCAGCTCGAGATGGAATCCAACGGCAAGAGCGTTGGCCCGGATGGCCACCCGGTTCCCCTGCCGACAGCGCCGGCCCTCTGGGGCGGCGAAGGCTCCGTCGGCCAGCATTCCTATCACCAGTGGCTGCACCAGGGCTCGCAGGACGTTCCGTGCGAGTTCATCCTCGCGCCGGACCTTGGCCGCGATGCGGAAGGGATCGTCGCGCTTACGGTGCACGCCCTGGCGCAGGCCGAAGTGCTCGCCAACGGCCGGTCGCTGGACGAAGTCAAAGCCGAGGAGCCCGACCTTTCGGACGCGGTCGCACGCCAGAAGGTCCACGCCGGCGGCCGCGCCTCGACCTTCCTCTACAACAAGGATTTCGGCCCGGAAGCCTTCGGCAGCCTCATTTCCCTGTTCGAACACCGCACCTATTTCGCCGGTCATCTCTGGGGCCTCAATCCGTTCGACCAGTGGGGCGTCGAGCGCGGCAAGACCATGGCCGGCCGCCTGAAAGGCGCCATTACAGGCTCGTCCGCGGCAGCCGATCCGGTCACCGCGTCCCTGATCCGGGCGCTTGGCTGATCCGGTGCCCGCCGCGCGCATCCTCCGGGAAGTGTGTGCCGCGGAAACGCGCGAGGTCGCCCTTGACGAGCACGACCGGCCCATCGCCGTCAGGCTGTCCCGTCTGACCGAGGAGCGGCCGCTGCACCTCGGCCAGCGCGTGACGGGGCGCCTGCGCACGATCGCGCTGCCCCAAGGTGGCGGCTATGTCGAACTTGACGATCATGCGGGCGAGGCCTTCCTGCGCCTGCAGGAAGGCCATGGCCTCACCGAGGGGCAGTCACTTGAGATGAGGGTCGTTGCCGAGCCGCGCGAGGGCAACAAGCTCGCCCGGGTTGCCCTCGCCGACAAGGCACCGGAGGGCCTCGCCACCGCCCCGTGGGGCAGCGTCACGGTGGAGCTGGTGGAGCCCGGCAATCACCTTGTCGCCCATGCCTTCGACATCGTCATCGCACCCACGGTCCAGCTGCCGGGCGGAGGCTTCCTCACGCTCGAGCGTACCCGGGCCCTCAGCGCCGCAGATATCGATACGGCCGGGCGCACGGATTCGGGCCGCGCCGCCAATCGCGCCCTGAAAGCCAACCTCGACGCCGCGGCCGAACTGGCCCGGCAGGTTCGCCTCAGGAACCTCGGCGGCCTCGTCGTTCTGGACTGCGTCAGTCCGGTCAATCGCGATGCCGGCAAGCAGGTCCGCGACATGTTCCTGTCCGCATTCCGGCAGGTTTCCGGGCAGCAGGTCCGGGCGCTGCTGCCCTCTGAATTCGGCCTGATGGAGGCGTCCGTCGAATGGGCCGAAACGCCGATGGCCGAGCGCCTGCTCGGCCATTCCGGAGACAAGGATGCCCGGGCCGTCTGTTTCGATGGGGTCCGGCTGCTGGAGCAGGAAGCGCGCGCGAAACGCATGGACAGGCTATGTCTGGACCTGCCGGCCGACGCGCACGCGTGGCTCGAATGGAGCGGCGCGCCGCTGAAACGCGCCCTTGCCGGGACCTATGGAGACCGCTTCACTTACGACTCGACAAACCCGAAATCTCCTATTGTTTTCACCGTTCCATGAGCCAGCCCGTGCCCCCCGAAGACCGCACCCCGAAATGTGCCCAGTGCCACAAGAAGCCGGTTTCGGCGCAATATCGGCCATTCTGTTCGAAGCGCTGTGCGGACGTCGACCTCGCGAAATGGCTGAACGAGGGCTATTCAATTCCCGGCTCTGCTGCAGAGGATGCCGATGAGATGCCCCCTCCCGCTGGCAGCGGGGAGATGTCAGCAGATGACTGAAATCGGAATGGACAAGGCCGCAGGGCTCCGTTAGATACCGCCCTTCCCCATGGCCCGCCCGGGTAGCTCAGGGGTAGAGCAGCGGATTGAAAATCCGCGTGTCGGTGGTTCGATTCCGCCCCCGGGCACCATTCAGGCTTCCAGCGACGTCCGCGGGCCTCCACCAGCATCCATAAAAACAAGGCTTTAGGTGGGCGCCCTCAGCGGCTTCGTCCGCCAACGTCCACCAAAAATCGTTGGAAGAAATTTTTTCTGTTGGCATTTTGTTGGCATCGAGACGGCCCGGAATCGCAACGGCCGGAAAAATGCCAACACTTTTTGAAGATGCCAACAAAATGCCCCTCACAGACACACGAATTCGCGGTCTCAAGCCGGACAGCCGCACGAAGCGCTATAGTGACGGTTACGGCCTGTATGTGGAGGTAACGCCTGGAGGATCAAAGCTCTGGAAGATGGCCTACCGCTTTGAAGGCAAGCAGAAGACCCTGTCGTTCGGCCCATACCCGGAGGTCTCCCTTGCGCGGGCCAGAGAACGGCGGCTTGAAGCCCGGACGATGTTATTCGAAGGCGTAGACCCTTCGGCTATCAAAAAGGCCGGCGAAGAAGTGCGGCGCGCTGAGATCGAGGATACCTTCGCCCGGATCGCTGATGAACTGCTCCAGAAGGAGGAGATCGAGGGACTTGCCCCGGCCACGCTCAAGAAAAAACGCTGGCTCGCGCGACTTGCATGCGAAGACCTCGGCCCGAAGCCCATACGGGACATCAAGGCACCCCAAATTCTAGCGACCCTTCGAAGAGTCGAGAAAGAGGGAAACTACGAATCAGCACGCCGGCTTCGTGCCCTGATCGGTCAGATCTTTCGCTACGCCATCGCAACGACCCGGGCGGACGGTGACCCGACCGTGGCGCTGAAGGGGGCGCTTATTGCGCCCAAGGTCCAGCACAGGGCCGCCGTGACCGACCGCAAGGGGTTTGCGAAGCTGATCAGGACCGTCTGGACGTATGAGGGCACGGTCGAAGCCCAGGCTGCCCTGAAGCTGCTGGCGCTGCTCTATCCCCGTCCTGGCGAGCTACGCCTGTCCCACTGGAGCGAGTTCGACTTTGAAGAGCGGATGTGGACCATCCCGGCCGACCGGACCAAAACGCGCAAACTGCACACGAAGCCCCTGCCCGGACCCGCCATCGAGATCCTCAAGGATCTGAAGCGGTTCACCGGCAAAGGTTCGCTCGTCCTGCCGTCTCAGATGTCGGACGGACGGCCCCTCAGCGAGAACACGATGAACTACGCGCTGCGCCGGCTCGACATCCAGCCGGACGTCCACACCTGCCACGGGTTCCGGGCCAGCGCTTCAAGCCTGCTCAATGAGAGCGGGAAATGGCACCCAGACGCTATCGAAGCCGAACTCGCCCATGTCGGCGATAATCATGTCCGCAAGGCCTATCACCGAGCAACCTATTGGGACGAACGCGTCCGCATGGCGGAATGGTGGGCGGCAGAAGTGATGAAATTTGCAACTCCATGACAACGCAAACACCCCATCAAGACCGTTTAGCGAACTGGCTGGCGCACGCGCACACATACCAAGTCGGTCGACAAAAATTTAATTGCGGAGTGCTCGCGTCAAAAACGGGGTCGTTGCAGACTTTCTACCTGCTCCATATTCGTGAGTCCGCAATATCCAGGATGGGGTCGCTTAAACCTCGTTCATTATCGAGCTTTCCAGGGTGCTGACGCCGTATACTGAAGGCACTCGCACAAGATATACTTGGCGCTCCTCATCGGATGCTTCCGGCGGTCGTTCAGGGTGCGGGGGCCCGAGCGAGACATTTATTCCTTCGTTGAAGCCTGAAATCTGTCCCATAGCAGGCGGGGCACGCACCACTGAGGTGTTAAGTGGAAGTCTCATTGCGCGGGCTAAGTGAATGCCAAAGAAGCCAGACCGCACCACACACGATTGCGGTGTCGGCCAGGTTAAAAGCTGGCCAATGCCAACCGGCAGCATGGAAGTCGAGAAAGTCTGTCACAGCGCCGCGGTGCACCCGATCGATTAGATTGCCCAATGCACCGCCGACGATTAGCGCCAACGCAAGCTGCTCACCTGATCGCGTCGTGCGACAGAACCAAAATGCCAAAGCCACCGTGATTGCCGCTGTGATGACAATGACAGGCCAAGCGCTCGATGCAGTTCCGAAGAGCCCGAAAGATACGCCGCGGTTAAAGCTTAGTGTCAGGTCGAAAAACGGTAGCAACTCCAACGGTTGTGCTTCGTGCAAGCGCGATCGCGCCCAAGCCTTCGTCCCGAGGTCGAGTGCTGGAACGGCGAGGAATGCAGTTGCGCCCAATAGCCTGTTCATTCCGCCACCTCACGGAGTTCACGGCGTGAATCCCGGATGATTTGCACCGACGAGTGCAGGAAAAGGAATGCAATGGCTGCGCCCGCAATAAGGTCGGGCCAATACGACCCCGAAACAACCACGAGTCCCGCAGCGGCCAAAACAATCAAGTTACCGATCGCGTCATTGCGGCTATACAGCCAGACGGCGCGCACGCTTGCGTCGCCATTGCGGTGCTTCAGCAGCAACAAGGCGGCACCGATGTTTACGCAAAGCCCGAGCACCCCGTAGACGCTCATTCCGAATGGTTCAGGCGCAACGCCGCCCGAAATTCGGGACAACGCAGTGCCCAGCACGAACAGTCCCAATGCACCGAGGGCGAACCCTTGCCAAAGGCTGGCCAACGAGCGCACGCGGCGCGAACGGCCCACCAGCATCAGGCCAATGCCGGTTGCGAGCGCATCGCCTAGAAAATCCAGCAAATCCGCACGGACGGACACCGATCCGCCGGTAACAGTGATGACCAAACCGATCAGGAACATGCCCGCATTCAGGAAGACTACGAGCCATAACGTGCGCACATAAGCCGGCGTGGTCGCCGCTTCGGCTGCCTTCGCTCCGCATCCATCTTCGCATCCGCTCATGGTGTATTCCTCCAGTTCAGTTCTACTGGTACATCCTCAAGTAACTAGAGGATCAAGCTTAATGTTGCATCTCCCTATCGGCGAGGTCGCGCGCCGTACGAAACTCAAGATTCCAACCATACGTTTTTATGAAGAGATCGGTCTGCTGCCAGCGCCGCGGCGAGCTCCAAACGGGCGACGCGTCTACGGCGAGACCGAGATCTCGCGGCTCGCTTTTATTCAGAACGCCAGGCAGCTTGGTTTCGGTCTTGACCAAATCCGCGCACTTCTTGATCTGTCCAGCAGGCCCGCGAGCACGTGCGAGGATGCGCGAACAATCGCACAGGACAATCTTCAAATCGTGAAGTTGCGGATTGCTGCGCTGCGTTCGCTCGAGCGGGAACTGCAACAAATTCTGGTCAGCTGCGAAGGGGGAGTCGCCCGCGACTGCCGGATCATTGAGGCACTCGCAAAGCTGTGACCGGCTCAGAGCAAGCGCTTCAAGCCTGCTCAATGAGAGCGGGAAATGGCACCCGGACGCTATCGAAGCCGAGCTTGCCCATGTCGGCGACAATCATGTGCGCAAGGCCTATCACCGAGCGACCTATTGGGACGAACGCGTCCGCATGGCGGAATGGTGGGCGGCAGAAGTGATGAAATTTGCTGCCCGGTAACAGGGCCAGCCAGGTCTCTATTGAGAAAATGCAGGATCAGTCATTGGTCTTCTGGGGGCTTCACTTCGCAGTCGATGGCAGACCAGACTTGGTCTCCGGCCTTCGCGGCATTCTGCATGAGCACGTCCAGGGCATTGTATCGCTGCATCACGGTTTTCCACGCCATGAAGCTGTTTTCAGACAAGCAAAGCTGAACAACGGCCTGGGCGGCAACGATCGTGCCATCAAGATGCACCAGAGCATCCTGGACGAGCGCCGAGACTTCGTCGCTTGTTCTAACCGGAAAGGCTTTGTCGTGAATTGACGAGGATTTCGTTTCGGTCATCGGTGTCTTCCTTTGATCGATAGTTGCATTTACGCCCCCGCAGACCGAGGTTCTGGCGGCCCGCGCTCACCTCCCTCCCCGGCGATCTGCATCCGCGTTTACGCGATTCAGTACTGACACCAGTGAATCAGAAGACGCCGATCTTAACAACCCTTGATTTACGTCTCCGCAATCAAAGGGACCTGCCACTCGTTTCGTCCGCATCGATGATTTTTTTCGCAAGGCCGTCTCCGTCGATCAGCTTGCGCGCCACTTGTGCGATGAAATGGTCGAACCGCTTCTGCCCCAGCGCATGAGCGATCTCGCGTTCGCCTGCCGGGATCGGATCTGTTCTCGTCAGCCAGTAGAGTATGAACTGGCCAAGGGCTTCCAACGACATTGCAACATCGCGTTCGATTTCGCCCTGCCGAACTTCGAAATCGTCCAGCCTTCTCAGCAACCTCTCTTCGAGGCCATACCGGGTGGCGGGCTCGAAATATTCCTCAAGTGCCTGCTCGATCAGTACGTTCTTGGTCACCCCGGGACGCCGGGTTGCTTCTTCGAGCTTGCGAAGCAGGTCGGCCCTCAGGCGAAGGTTCAGTCTCGGTTTGCCCATGTCAGAAATCCGGAAGGAAATCTTTGTCGCCCTGATCCATGGCAACAGCCCGGCGCACGTCCCGCAGATGGCCGTCCTGTTCAGGCGCTATGTCCTCTTCCGCATCTTGCGCGATCTCTGCCGCGAGGTCGTCAGGCAATCGAGCTGGGGGCTCGCCCAGCTCAGGCTTGAGGCCCAGACCGCCGTCACCCTCGGGGTCTTCATTGCGCGTCCTGAAGGTCGGCAGAGGCGGACACAGAACACGCCCCAGCCAATCATGGCTTTCGGCGACGGACACGCGCGCATTCGCAGCAGCCGGCAGGACGCGCGCCGTGAAGTTCCCGTCCTCAAAATATCGAAGCTTCCTGGCACGTACCGGCGGCGCGCCTGCGACCATCACGATCTCATCTGTTGCCGGAAGCTGCATGATCTCGCCGGGAGTCAACAAGGCGCGTTGCGTCTCCTGCCGGGAGACCATCATGTGCGGGAGCCAAGGTGAGAGCCGGTGGCCGGTATAGTTCTTCTGTGAGCGAAGCTCGGTCTTGGTACCAAGGGCTTCAGAGATCCGCTTCGCTGTGCGCTCATCATTGGTCGCAAATGCGACCCGGACATGGCAATTGTCGAGGATGGCATTGTTGGGCCCGTAGGCTTTTTCGATCTGGTTGAGAGACTGGGCGACGAGGAAGGCGCGCACGCCGTAGCCGGCCATAAAAGCAAGCGCTGTCTCGAAGAAGTCGAGCCGGCCCAGCGCTGGAAACTCATCCAGCATCAGGAGTAGCTTTCGCCGCGAGGGATCCGGCTCCTGCTCCGTCAGCCGCCGCGCGATCTGGTTCAGCACAAGCCGCATCAGCGGCTTGGTGCGAGAGACATCCGACGGCGGACAAGCCAGATAGAGGGACATCGGCCGCTTTCCCATGACGAGACCTTCAACCGTCCAGTCGCTGACGGAGGTGACCTCAGCCACGACCGGATCGCGGTAAAGGCTGAGGAAGCTCAGCGCCGTCGACAGCACACCGGAGCGCTCATTCTCGGACTTGTTCTGGATCTCCCGTGCTGCCTGAGCGACGACAGGGTGCGGACGGTCCCCGAGATGTGATGTCGACATCATCAGCCGCAGCGTTGCCGCAAATGTCCGATCCGGATCGGACAGGAACCTTGCACAGCCAGCAAGCGTCTTGTCTTCCTCTGCATAGAGAACATGCAGGATCACGCCAACGAGCAGGGCATGCCCGGTCTTTTCCCAATGGCTGCGCCGTTCGAGCGAGCCTTCAGGATCCACCAGGATATCGGCAATGTTCTGGGCGTCCCGCACCTCACAGGCGCCGCGGCGCACTTCGAGGAGAGGATTGTAGCGCGGGCTTCTGGCATCTGTCGGATCGAAGCGGATGCAATCTGAAAAAGTCGCTCGCCAGCCAGATGTCAGGGTCCAGTTCTCGCCCTTGATGTCATGGATCACGGCGCTTTCTGTCCAGGAGAGGAGCGTGGGCACAACGAGCCCGACACCTTTGCCCGAGCGGGTGGGCGCGAAAGCCATTACATGTTCCGGTCCGGCATGTCGCAGGTAACTGCCGCGATACCGGCCAAGGAACACCCCGTCAGGCCGAAGCAGCTTGTGCTGGCGCATATCCTTCACCGTTGCCCAGCGTGCTGAGCCATAGGTCGTGACGAACCTTGCGTCCCGGCTGCGGATGACGGAGCCGACAACCGCTACAAGGATGCCGAACAGTCCGCCGCTTGCTGCGATCAGGCCGGCCGTACCGAACACTTCAGGCGCGTAAGCTTCATAGGCATACCACCACTGGAAGAGACGCCAGGGGAGATAGACGGGCCGATCACCAAAAGCAAACCACGGCGCGCCCAGTGCAGGCTGGTATCCGAGCGCCTCTGCGGTCCACTGCGTTGCAAACCACTGCGTCAGCACGATCACGATCAGTACGACGCCGACCTGGCCAATCAGAATTCTTCCGGGATTCATGCACCCTGCTCCGCTCTCAAACGAAGGAGCATGATCAAACAGCGATGCCCGGATTGCCTAGTTGGAGGCAGTACAAGCTGATGCAAGCTTGTGCAGACCGCAACACATGCCAATCAAAATCCGAATATGGCTCAGTCGCCGGACATGGCGCGAAGCACCTTCGCCATCGCTTCGAGCTTCGACTTCGAATCCATTTGATCGATGACGGCATGGCATTTGCGACGGGCCCGGATCAATTCCGTATCCTCGCCACCGCCTGCATCGCTTACCTCGAACAGCTGATCCACTGGGATCACGAAAAATCGGGCGAGCTCGTAGAGCATGCCCGCAGAAATCCTGTTCGCGCCCGTTTCATACTTCTGGAGCT
Organism: Hyphomonas sp.; assembly: GCA_020638455.1. GTDB lineage: Bacteria > Pseudomonadota > Alphaproteobacteria > Caulobacterales > Hyphomonadaceae > Hyphomonas. The sequence continues at coordinate 758,582 of JACKIK010000002.1, forward strand.
GCTGGTGACTGATACCCAAAGCCTCAGCCAATTCGGAAAGCGTCAATCCGGCATTAGCCCTAAGCTGACGCACATTAGCACCCACGGCCAGATCCGCCGCCATTGCCTTCCTGCCAGCCCGTTTCTTCGCTGACTCAGTCATGGGGCAGCACATTCCTAAAACTTTGCTTGCATCGTAACTCGACTGCTTGCGACAGCAATTGAAACAAGCTCAAGTCGGCTATGCAGTACAAGCCCGCGCGAACAGTCAGGACCAATTTCAGCCGGCTTTGTCAGGTCGCACCCCTCGGACCAAGCAAAATCACGCACGCTCCGACAAGGCAGATTGCGCCTCCTATCAAATCCCATTGATCAGGCCTGACGCCTTCGGCCAGCCAAAGCCACATCAAGGCTGACGCGATGTAGATGCCGCCATAAGCCGCGTAGCTCCTGCCGGCATGCTCGGCATCCACAAGCGTCAGAAGGTAGGCAAACAGTGCAAGCGAGGCCATGCCTGGAATGAGCCACAGCGCGGACTTGTCATGGCGAAGCCATGCCCAGAACGCGAAACACCCGGCGATCTCGGCAATAGCCGCGCCGACAAATGCTAAAAGTGTTGTTTGCATTTATTCACTTGCCTCGCTCCCCGGCCTCCTTGCCTCGCGCCGTTTCAGGAAGATGACAGCGACGGCGCCAATTGCCCCGGCAATGAGCGCCTGACAAGCAATCTCTGCCCAATTCATTCCTGTGGCCCATCCGCCAAGTCCAGCGACACCTGCGATCCCGAGAAACGGGATAATCAGGGGCAAACAACAGGCAACGCAGGCAAGACCCAGAGCTATCCAGACACGCTTCATCTCAATCTCCTCATATCATTTCCTTGTGCTACAAGCTCAAGTAACTTGAGGAGCAAGCCATGAATTCAGCGCTTTCGATAGGCGAAGCGGCGCGCCGCACCGGCTGCAGTGTGGCGACCATTCGGTTCTACGAAGAGATGGGGCTGATCCCCGAAGCCGGACGCACGGCGGGCGGACGCAGGGTTTTCACACGTCCCGGCGTCGAGCGCTTGCGGCTTATCCGCCGGTTGCGTTCGATGGAATTCAGCATCGAGGCGATCAAGGAACTTCTCGCCGCCATGAGCGGTGCGGGAAACTGTCTGGATGTCCGGGACATTGCTGAAGCACAGTTGCTGATCGTGCGGGCGCGCCGGATCGAGATCGACGCGCTCGAACGCACGCTGGCCGGGTTGGCCGGGAAATGTAATCAGGTTTGCAGCGACGGGCCGTCTCCCGATTGCTCAATTGTAGACGAGCTTGCGAGCACGCGCTTTTAGCAGCAAATTTACCATGTGTCCTTGTTGATCACGTCCTCGCTCCTGAACATCGCGGGCTGCCAGTACTAGCGGCAGCGACCGGGGTGTCCCGCAGCTCACCTCTCTATTCCTCGCTCAATCCCAATCGTCCAGCTGACACCTGCCGCTGTCCGCTTGAACGTCATTTCCCTGCCCCGGTGACGCTCCATCTCAACCCTCCAGGGTACAAGCGCAAATTCCTTCGCGTTGCCGACAACGGCGAACCTGCCTTGACCAAGATCAATAGCCTTTTCAAACCGGCCTTCAAAGCTATCGCCCGGAAACAAATCAACGCCGCTTCGCCCAGTCGAAGCAAAAAGCATGCTGACTGTTCGCTGCCACTCCACCACGCGAAGGCGCTTGCGAAGTGTCTGGTCAGTCTCGACAACCTCGTCTTCAAGCCAGCCTCTCTCTTCAAGAAAGGCGAGACGCGCCTGGCGGGCGGCGACAAGCTGATCGCCGGGCTTGTTTCCCGCGTCCGTATCGAGCCAGGTCAGCCCCGCATGACGGGTCTGCTGCGTGAGCGGAAGCCAGGACTGAACCTGAACGTCAATGCGCCCCGTCCGCGCTACATCGTAATCGACCGCCGACCGTGCAAAATCCTTTGGCACATGCCACACCCCATCTGCCGCACGCTCAAGAATGCCCGCGTGCCTCAATGCTTCCAAACGCCGGAGATGTCCCTGCCGCCAGGCAGGCGTCGCCGCTGGATCAGCTTCGATGTGTAGCGCTCCGGAATAAAGGCCCCCCGAACGTTCCGCGATGCTTAGGATTGAGGCATCGATCTCTCTCAGCCTTGGCGATCGCGATGTAATCTCGACGACAGCGCCATCCGGCGGGATTGTTCCTGGCTCCCGGAGCCCGATATCCACGATCCACCGTGTCCCGTGAAAATCCTCGACAACAAGGCTTCGCCGGTCTCGGAGTTCGTCTTCCGGAACAGATGCCACGACTGAGCCCAGAAGGCTTTCCCGTCCCCGCGTTCCTGGCTCAAACCTGCGCAGATTCTGGTCGGGCACGGAATCGCGGTTCTTCGCTGCAAGGGCTTTCAGGATGTCGCCGCGTTGCCCCAGCGCTTTTAGGGTTGTTTCCCAGTCAGGTTTAAGGGCCCACGCATTCATGCCGGCAGGCTTGGCAAGCCCGAGAACTTCAAGATGCCTCAACCGTGCCCGTAAGAGCGCTTCCTCGAACCGGCCACGCGGATCATGTCCTTCGTTGATATGGACGCCGGCCCCCAAAGCTTTTTCAAGGATGCTCCTGTCAAGGCCCGTGAACCGCTCCACTGTCACCTCGCTCTGCCGCGCCTGCGCAATCTCAAGATCACGCCTCGGGCCAAGGCGTTCTGTAACGATGTCCTGCGCGCGGGAGGCGAGCCCCTGCTTGATGTATTCCGGCGAAATGATGAGATCCTTTCCGTCCCCATCCTTGCCGCGGATCACGATATGCGTGTGCGGATGGCCGGTATTGTGGTGGTCCACTGCAAGCCAGTCGAGGCGCGTTCCTAGGTCAAATTCCATCTGTGCCAACAGGGCGCGGGTGGTGTCTTTGAGGTCGCCGAGCTGCCCGGCATCCTCAGCGGAAACGATCAGCCGGAACTGGTGCCGGTCGCCTTCGCAGCGCTCTACGAAGGCGTTCGCATCCGGTGCCACACCGTCCCGCGTGTAAATCTGCCCCCCCGATCCATCGCGTTCCACGCCGTCGCGCTGGATATAGCCGAGATGGGCTTTGAGCGCCCCGGCACCGCCGCCTCGCGGCGACCTGGAAACGTGGGTCTTCACGATGACCCTTCGCATCCGGAATCGAGGCAGGCGCTGAGTGCGCATTTCAATCGACCGGGCACTCGCTCCGCCGCGTCCGATTCCAGCACCGCTGAACCTTGCCTTTCCGGACCTGCGGCCAAGCCGGGCCGCCGCCTTCTTCAGCTGCTTTGCAAACCGCTGATCACCGCGGCGCGCCCGGTCTCCAATCCGCCCGAGGCGCGGCTCGAACTCATCCGTCATTTGAAGATTCCCCAATCAGGATATGGCGCCAGCTGAACCTGCTGCAAATACTGAAGATCCAGGCAAACCTGGCGTCTCGACCCGGTGCAACGGGCACCGAAAAATCGTTGTGCAGACAAGGTGCAAGGCAGAGCCTGGCGCCAGCTCTTTTAACTTGCCCTATCGGGTCCGCCCTCCCCACCCTTGCACCCGCTTGCACCGCTTTGGCCTACTCTGCAGATTGCCCGTGAACGGATGAAACCATGATCGGCACTGCAACACCGAGAATGTCCGCTTCGCGGACCGCTCCAAAATAGCGCCCATCCAGAGAGGACGGGTGCGGCGAGAGCAGGAATACCTCTCCTTTCCTTAGCGTGACGCACCCGTCCCAGGCCGGTAGATTGCGGCCTTTCTGATCGGATATCGCGGCTATCGCGACAGGCTGATCATTGATGAAAACATCCACTCCATCCCGGCAGATTTCATCTCCCGGAACCCCTGAAACCTGCTTCAGAAGTGGCCAATCTTCGCCGACATATCCGCGCGCCTGAGCCCACTGCGCTGGCCCGCTCCTGGCTGAGAGAACGACCCATCGGCCCTTGGTGAATGGCTCGTCTCTCAGCCAGTAAAGCCCTATTGGCGCGCTCGCTGTCCGGTTCCAGACGACCTTCTCCGGAGGATCAAACACGAGGCCGAATAACGCCGCTGATCCGCCGAGAACCAGCGCGAGCGCATATCCGGATTTCATCGGGATTGCCCTGCCCGGCTGGATGTCGATGAGAATTCCCGGAGCCCGGACCAGTCGATCAGGCTCGCCCGCGTGTAGAACACACGGGTCCCGTGCTTGCGGTAGATCGGGCCTTTTCCTTCGCAGCGATAGTGATCGAGTGTCGAGCGTGTGAGTCTCAGGAAAGCAGCGGCTTCCTGCACGTTCAGGAGGACGTGCTCATCATTAGCGTCGGGATTCGTCGGCATCATTTCGGACATCATGGGTTTCCTTTCTTCAGTTCGTTCGTGACGGGATGATGTTGCCAGCGCCTGCGCAGGATTGGAGGGGGAAAATCGCGCACGCGCATTTTCCCCCTCCCTTCACAGCCGGGGCCTGAACGTGGAAAAGCCGCCCCGGAGGTTTCTCCGGAGCGGCTCTTTAAGGCTGAAATCCTCGGCTTAGTCGCGGGGGTTCCAGAGGATCACGTGGCGGCCCTTCTTGCCTTTGACCGGGGCGAGGTTCGCGAAGATCTTGCGGGGGCCGATCTGCGGATCTGCGAGCGTGATTGAGAGGTACTCGCGTCCCGATGCCTTCGCCTTGCGCATCCAGGCGCCGCCGATTTCGGTCGAGGTCTCACCGGCGAAGATGCGGTAGTCCGGCTGGCCGTCTCCGGCTTTTTCCGCGTTCTTCTCGATGCGGATCGCAGCTGACAGGTTCATCATTGCGAGGGTGCCTTCGAAGCCGGCTTTGGTTTCCGTGACGTATCCGAGTGCGTTTGCCATGGGGGTCTCCTTTTCGTTTCCTGGCTCGTCTTCCGGGAACCCCTTGTTCCCGTCGACGCCGGACCGAAAGGACGGCCTGTGCCGGGTCTGAACCCGTCAGGGGCGTAACGCAGTGGAGCACCTGACCGGCGATGAATTTTGCCGCGCGAGGAATGCGCCGCAGGCGCAGGGGAAAATTCTTCGCCGGTCAGGTTTCAGGCCCGGCGCAGGTCGTCCAGGTCCAACGGCAAGAGACGGAAACAAGGGGTCCGCGAGAGGCAGGTTCCGGGAACGAATGAGGCTCCCTGTTCCGCAACGCACTCGGATACCTCACGGAGAATCAGACGTAGTTTCGGACGGCAAGGCACGCGACTTGAACATTCAGCCCCCTAATCCGTACACAGAGACCCTCGCGCAAAAAAGCCGCCCGGTGGCAAGCACCGGGCGGCTCCATCCTGCCTGAGAGGAGACCAAGAACTCAGGCAACTGTGGCTTCGCAAATTGAAGGCGCGGCGTCGAATTGGTCCACCGCATCCGCTTCGAACAATCCGGCGATCCGGTTCCAGGCATCAGCGGGCGGACAGGCTGCGCCGTCCAGATGGCGCATCGGTGGCACATGCATCCAACCCGGCAACCATGCGCTGTCGAGCGAGGTCTCGCGGGCAGCGAGCGCCTCTGCCAGCTGCGCCTTCTGCGCTTTGGTAGTGGCGTCGCCTGCCTCGCGCGCAGTCTCTGGCGAAACGGCGTCCGCGATAAAAGCGGTGATCACGCGCTTGTCGCGCAGCAGGTCGAAGAACGCCTCATCCGGTTTCCAGAACTCCGCCAGATCAGTGCCACATGCGTGAAGCGCTACCTCAACAACCGGCCCGCCGGAATCCAGCGTCTCGGCCATCGCAAGGGCCATTACCTGCAGCACTTCGGCGTCGGACATGGCCAGCAATGCAGCGAAGGACTCGCAGAGATGATACGCGTCTCCGCTCCGGCGCGGGACCGGCGCGCCGAGGGCCTCGAACAGGGTCTCCACGCCCTCCCGCGCGGTGACAAGTTCGGCGGCAGCAGACCCGCCCTCGACGCTCGAAAGTGTCGCTTCCTTCACGGCGCCCGGCCAATGCAGGCGCACGTTCCAGAGTGATGAGCCGCACAGCGCATGCGCCGCCATTAGGCGCATCGCGATAGCCGGGTTCCGGATCAGGCTCGCCTGCGCGACAGCATGCCGGTGTAAGCCGATATAGTCCGCCATCGGGCCGGACATCTCGGGCCGCATATCTGCTTCCGGGGCGGTTTCGCCACTGACCGTGGCCGTCCTGGCCTTGCGGGCTTCGGCAGCTTTCAGCCAGCCTTCATGGAACGTCACCGTGCCATCATGGCGCTGCTCGACGATAACCTTGCCGCCCTGCTTCTTGGTCGTCTGGACATAGTCCCAGCGCTGGAAGTACGCGCCGCGCTCCATCAGGATTACGTCCGCCCAGCCCCGCTGCTGGTAGCCCTCGACGCGCTCGGCAATCACCGCGCCTTGAGCCTGCCAGAACGCAGCGGCGTCCGCAAATACAGCCGTTTCGCCGAACAGGTCGGCGGTCACCGCGCCGGTGTAACCGGCAAGGTCGAACAGCGCCTTGTCGGTTGTGATCGCGCTCCCGCCGGTGATCCACGCGCGGCAGGCCCGCCCCATCGGGGCGCGTTCGGTCTCGCTGTTCCAGAGTTTGAGCCAGTCCGTCTGCTGGGCAGGTGTAGCGAGTGTCAACGCACGAACCGTTTCGCGGTCGATTTCCTCATCGGCGTAAAGCTTCCGGATCGGGGCGCTGAGCGCGGCAAGCGCCAGCACACGCCGGACGTTCAGTTCGGTGACGCCGAAGAAGGCAGCGATCTCGCCGACGCCCCGGCCTTCGTCATGGAGTTTGCGGAAGGCAGTATACTGTTCCATCTCCGTCGCTGGCAGGCGCGCGACGTTCTCGATGATCGAGGCTTCGATGGCGGACGCGGCATCGCCCTCCACCATCACTGCGCACGGCACAAGCAGATCGCTGCCGGTCTCCTTCGCGATCTGTTGGAGCGCAAAGAACCGGCGGCGTCCGGCGACGATTCCGTATCCATCGCCCTCGCGCCGAACGAGTAGGGTCTGGCGGAGGCCCTTCTCCCGGATGGACGGCAGGATGTCGGAGACATCCGGCGCCTTGCGCCCATGGCGCATATTGAGTTTGGAAATGCTGAGCGCGCTCAGCGGCAGGTGGATCAGGTCAGGTTGTGACATGGGGTAACTCCTCAGAATGGAAACAAGTTTGGGGGCGCAAGGGCCAGGCCCAGCCGCCACGGCGGCAGGTGCCAGTTGATCGGCACGAAAGGCGCGCCGAAGGTGTCGAATGAGGCATCCGCCGCGCTGGCGCCGAGATCGAAGTCCCGGATCGTAACATTCGGGCAGCGGCCCTCAACCCAGATGGCGGTGACAAAGCCCTGCTCGATGTCGAGCGTCAGCGAGGGGCGCGGGCCGAGGAGCTGTTCGAAGATGTCCGTCATCACGCGCCCTCCAGAGCTTCGGCATGGCGGGCGAGCCGCGCGAGAGTCTCTCGCGCCACAGCGATAGCCTCCGGGAGGAGTTCGTTTGCGACCTCCGTGAGGTATCTGTTGTCAGCGCCCGGATAGTTGGCCTCGATACCCCAAAGGCTCGCCGCATGGGTGGCGAGCGGAACGCCTTCCAGCGAGACGTTGAGCACAATCCCGCAATAGAACCAGTCTCCTTTGCGCCAGCCATCCATGATCGCTTCAGCCTTGGCCTGCGCCTCGGCAAAGCGCTGGCGATGGTTTGGCCCGGGACCAATGAAACCCGGCGCATCTGCATAGAGCGAGGGCCAGAAACCGTCCTGGCGCTGATCTGGTGCGTCCGGACAATCGTCCGGCACAATCTGCGCCAAGACGGTGAAGGGCCCGGCTTCACAGCTGATGCTATCACCGGGGCAGACATAGGATGGGAAGCCTTGGGCGAACATCATGCTTCGCCCTCCGCAAACAGACCTGCGATGGCGATCCAGTGCGGGCCGTAGACGGCCCGCTCCCCGCACTCGTCGCATTCATAGGCGCGCGCGTCCGGCTCACAGCTGTCGCGGGGCGCGCGGCAGGCGAGGCAAAAGCCCTCGGACCAGTCGTCCGCCTGCTGCAGTTCTTCTAGGGTGAACCGGTGCTGGGTGGTTTCGGGGGTCATGTCCGCGCCCTCCCCTACCGCGACCAGAAGACATGGACTTCGTCGAAGCCCGTCTGGAACACCATGATCTCGCCGTTCAGCGCCATGTCGCGGGCGAGTGCCTGCCAGTCGATATAGTAGCTGAGGCTCTCGGGGACCTGCGTGCCGAGTTCGGTGTGAAGCTCCTCGGCAAAGTCTGCAGCGCTGCGATACTCGCCTGCATAGTCTTCGAAGGCGGCGCGCGCCTGCTCGAGGTCATTGCCGTAGTGTCCATAGATGCGGGCAGCAAGTTCGCCATGCTCGCCGATGAACTCCGCAAGCTCGCACACGGTCTCGAACGAGGCGTATTCGGAAAGGTGTGCGCCTTCGAAGCCTTCGTAATCGTGGATCGCCCATTCTTCGGCATCGGGCTCCGGGCTGGCGCGCAGCATCGCCGAAACTTCGCGCCAGATTTCGTCGGGCGTCGTGGCCTCGATCCAGCGCCCGTGCAGGCGTCCGTTGTTGTAAGCCGCGAGGCACGCGACGTAGATGCGGGGCCGGTCCTGAAGGGTTGGCGCACCCGTAGTTCCAAGGGGTGCAACGGCAGTGGATGGGTCAGTCATGTTAGTCTCCTCGCGCCGCTCCTGTTGCGAATTCCCGGCTGACGGGGGTGGGCGGCGAGAAGGCGCTTGGCCGGAGCGCACAAGGGCGCTGCGCAAGGGGTTGCTGAAGGTATGAGCCCTAATGCCGCCATTTCTGTCGAAAGCCCCGCCCCCTTGCGCGGCGACCGCGCTCTGGCAAACGCGCCGTCCGCCCACCGCCGGCTGTCAGGGATAGAAATCGAGAGCCGTGGACAAGAAATACGCTGTACCAATCCGTACAGCATTGTTTCTATTGACCGGACGGGAACGCGCTACTATTTACTGTTGAACGTTCAACAGAGGTTTCAATGCGTCTGGATCAGGTCTGCGAAATCCAATCCGGCTTTACGGCGCGGGGAAAGCTTGAGGAGAGTCCATCGGGGATTCCAGTCCTGCAGCTTCGCGATCTCAATGAAACGACCGGCTGGGACAGTATCATTCCATGCAGATTTGAGCTCGACGAGGTCCACGCCCGTTACTTTGCTGGACCGGGCGATGTGCTTTTCCGCTCACGCGGCACGAACAACACCGCAACAGCAATCCCGGAGGATTGGCAGCACCTTGCCGCCGTTGTCTTGCCTCTGATCCTCCTGAAGCCCAACGACATAATCCGGCCGGCCTTCCTCGAGTGGAGCATCAACGCGCCGGGCGCCCAACGAAAACTCGAAAAGAGCATACAGGGAACCGCGCTGCGGATGGTCCCAAGAAATGCACTCGCAGAACTTCAAATCGATGTACCGGCCCTTGCGACTCAGGATGCCATCCTCGAAGCAGCCCGGCTGGCAGCCCGCGCCCGCGAACTAGAAACCAACGCAGCGAACCTGAGACACGCGCTCTCAGACCTGATCTTACACGACGCCGCGAAACGCGCGGCGACGCCCAACCCAAAGAAGGCCCACGCATGAGCGACCAGATCACCCAGCAGAAGATCAACCAGGCCGCATGGGCTGCGTGCGATACGTTCCGGGGCGCAGTCGATCCTGCTCAGTACAAGGATTACATCCTTGTGATGTTGTTCCTGAAATACATCTCCGACCACTGGGCAGATCACGTAAACCAGTATCGCAAGCAATACGCGAACGACGAGGCGCGCATCCGGCGCCGTCTTGAACGCGAACGCTTCGTGCTGCCGGAGGGTGCGAGCTATTACGAGCTCTACGAAAAGCGTAACGAGCCTAACATCGGCGAGCTGATCAACATTGCGCTGGAGAAGATCGAAGACACGAACCGGTCCAAACTCGAAGGCGTGTTCCGCAATATCGACTTCAACTCCGAAGCCAATCTCGGCCGGCCCAAAGATCGCAACCGGCGCCTGAAGAACATGCTCGAGGACTTCGCAAAGCCCGAGCTCGATCTCAGCCCATCGCGCGTCAGCGAAGACATAATCGGCGAGTGCTATATCTACCTGATTTCCCGGTTCGCATCGGACGCCGGCAAGAAGGCAGGAGAATTCTTCACCCCTGCCCCTGTTTCGCGTCTGCTTGCCAAGCTCGCTGCGCCGAAGCCCGGCAACACGATCTGCGACCCCGCCTGCGGCTCAGGCTCGCTGCTCATTCGGGCGGCCGAAGAAGTCGGCTCGGACAATTTCGCGCTTTATGGCCAGGAAGTGAACGGCGCGACGTGGGCGCTCGCCCGAATGAACATGTTCCTGCACGCGAAGGACGCAGCCCGGATCGAATGGTGTGACACACTCAACAGTCCATCACTCGTCGAGGGCGATCATCTCCTCAAGTTTGACGTCGTCGTCGCCAACCCGCCCTTCTCGCTCGACAAGTGGGGCGCGGAGAATGCCGAGACGGACACGTTCAAGCGTTTCTGGCGCGGCGTGCCCCCGAAGTCGAAGGGCGACTACGGGTTCATCTCGCACATGATCGAGATCGCCAAGCGCCATTCCGGGCGCGTGGCTGTGATCGTGCCACATGGCGTGCTGTTCCGTGGCGGAGCAGAAGGAAAGATCCGCCAGGCACTAATCGAAGAGAACCTTCTCGACGCCGTCATCGGCCTGCCCGCCAACCTCTTCACGACAACCGGCATCCCCGTCGCCATCCTCGTCTTCGACCGCTCTCGCGAAGAAGGTGGAGCGAACGAAAAGCGCAAGGATGTCCTCTTCATCGATGCCAGCAAGGAGTTCACGGCAAGCAAGACACAGAACGTCATGGAAGACGTCCACATCGAGAAAGTGCTTGCCGCCTATCGAGCCCGCGAGTTCGTCGACAAGTTCGCCTACGTCGCCACACCGGAAGAGATCGCCGAGAACGACCACAACCTCAACATTCCCCGCTATGTCGACACGTTCGAGCCCGAAGAGGAAATCGACGTCGCCGCCGTCCAAAAAGAAATCAGCGCCATCGAGGCCGAACTCGCCGACGTGCGCCAGCGCATGGCCGTATACTTGAAGGAGTTGGGCGTTGCTTCCTGAAGGTTGGCGTTTTCCGGCTTTGTCCGACTTGGCGACCTTCGTATCTGGGGGCACGCCGGACAAAGCAAAATCTGCTTTTTGGGATGGTGACATTCCGTGGGTGACAGTGTCTGACATGAAGTCACTAAGGCTAACGGAGGCCCAGCATAAACTGACACCAGCTGGCGCAGAACAAGTCAGAATAGTTCAAAAAGGCACTATTCTCGTATTGGTCCGAGGCATGGGGCTTTTCAAAGACCTGCCCGTCTTGCTCTGCGAGGAGCCCCTAACCTTTAATCAGGATATCAAAGGCCTTGTCCCAAACAATAGCGTCGATAGCGAGTTCCTGGCCTACGCACTCATTGCACGAAAATCAGAGATTCTCCGCCACGTAGACTCGGCGGGTCACGGCACCGGCCGCCTTGATACCGACCTATTAAAAGCTACTCCCATCCCGCTTCCCACACTCCCCGAGCAACGTCGTATCGCCGAAATCATCCGGGCTTGGGACGAAGCTATTGAAGCCACGCAGTCAATCATCGCTAAGCGAGAACGCCAATACAGAGGATTGAGAGAACAGTTAGTTGATTGGTTCTCGCCGGAACGACAGCCTTTGAGGAAGCTAGTCAAAGCTACCTCGCGACAAGTGGTCAAGCCAAACGAACCGTATCGCGCACTAAGCATCCGCAGCCATGGTAAAGGGACCTTCGAGCGGTTGGTGTCTGATCCGAGCTCTGTTGCAATGGAGCACCTTTTTGTCGCTAAGGCGGGAGACCTGATCGTCAACATCACGTTTGCTTGGGAAGGCGCTGTTGCGCTTGTTCCGCCAAGGCATGATGGTGGACTCGTCTCGCATCGGTTCCCGACATTCGAACCGCGCCGCGCCAGAGTGAACCCTCGATATCTGAGGCATGCATTGCGTATGCCGCGTTTCAACTATTTGTTGGGTGTGGTCTCACCGGGAGGCGCGGGTCGCAACCGGGTTTTGAACAAGTCAGACTTCTTAGAACTGGATATCCCAACGCCGTCGCTGAAGGCTCAAGATCGAGTCGCCGAGATTCTCGACGAAGCCGAAAAAGCGATTGAAACAGAGCAGCTAAGTCTCAACGCCCTCCTGCGTCAGAAACGCGGACTCATGCAGAAGCTCCTCACCGGCGAATGGCGCGTAAAGCCCGAAGTCGTGACGGCTATGTCGGGATGAAAAAGAACATCCATAAGCTCTCCATCCGCCTGCTAAAGGAGGACCTCAATCCCGAGGATGGCCTCAGGGACGGCATTGCGTTGGAAGTCTGGCCAAACGTTGAGGGCGGGAAGATCGCCCTTGGTACGATGGGCGGCGGCGATCCCAAATGGTCGAATTTTCTTGACCTTTCGAAGGAACAAAAATCGAAGGTCAAAAATCTGACCTCATTTGGACTGGTCTTTGTTCCGGTTTCAGGTCGTTGGTTTGCCGTGTCCTTCGGCATGGGGCACGTCAAGCTCGATCCATCCAAGTTCGTGCAAGACTTTGGCCTTAAGGTCGTTCTCAACGCGGTCGACCCGAAGCAGTTGAAGAGCGCGGACGTGCGAACGCCGGATGAAAACACACTCCAGCGGCGCAGCCAGACAAGCCGGGGGTCAGATCAGACGGCATTTTCCATCGATGTCGAGCGCGATATTGTGCGCGGCTTGGCAGGTACTCCAAAAGACGAAACCTTTGCTGTGCGCGTGGCAGGTACCGACTCTCTTTCCATGGACAGAAAGATGGATGTTGGCGACCTCGCGCAAGCGTGCGCCGACGCCTACGCCATGTATGCGAAGATCGATTATCAGAACGACTTCAAATGGATCGATCAGATCAAGCATGAGCGGGAAAAGGAAATCATCGAAAAGCTGGAAGACGCTCTGATTTCGGCAATCGACGCAGTCGTCAAAGGAGCGACAGTCGATAATCTGTTTCTTGCATTCCCGATCATCTATGATCCGGAGAAGACGGCGTCGATCCTCTACAAAGGATTTCGTAGCAACCTGTTCTACCCGGACCTGAACTTTTTCAGCTATCTGGACGCGATGAAGAAGCGGTCAAAGACCGAGTATACGCGTCACGACTTCGAGACGCACACTGTCCATGAAGTCGATGACCAAGGCAAGGATTGTGGCGGGCGCTGGAAGATTTCGGACTGCCTTGTTTTTGAAGTCGAGCTCGACGGAAAGACCTACGTCCTCTCTGCTGGTCGCTGGTACCGCATCGACGATGATCTCGCAAAGGACGTCCAGGATTTCTTCGACAAGGCTCCGAGAGTGACATTGCCCGCTGCACAGGCAGGCGAAAACGAAGAAATTTGTAACGCCCGCCTCAAGAAAGACGAGCTTGACTATCTCTGCCTGGACCGAAAGTTGATCACACCCACTGGTGCATCATCGACAATCGAAGTCTGTGATTTTCTGACTAAGGATAAACGGCTTGTGCATGTGAAGGACAAAACGTCCTCATCGCGTCTTAGCCACTTGTTCAGTCAGGGCACGGTTTCAGGTCGCGTGCTCGTTCTCGATGGGCCGGCAAGAGACAAGATCAAGGAGAGAGTAAAGCAAGTTGAAGGAGAGACCGGGCAGACGGGATTCATGGGTGTTATCCCCGACGCAAGCACCAAGTTTCAGGCTTCGGATTTCACTGTTGTGTTCGCGGTGCTGTCTGTCGGTGACAAACCGAAGCTGCCATTCTTCAGTCTCGTGACTTTTCGCCAAGCAGTTCGTGATCTTTCGGTGCCGGGTTTCAACTATGCATTTGCCTGGATCGAAAAGCCCGTCGCCGAACCCAAAAAGAAGGAAAAGTCAAAATCAGAGGGCGCAGATGAAGATGATGGCAATGAATCAAACGAGACCACCGCATGACCTCCGAAGCCTTCAACCCCGCCGAAAAGCACCAGTCCCAGATCCCTGCCCTGCAGATGCTAATCGCGCTCGGTTACACGCCGATGCCGGAATCCGAAATCATCCGCCAGCGCGGCGGCCGGCTACGCAACGTGGTGCTCGATGACATCCTCGTCGAGCAACTGCTGAAGCTCAACTCGTTCGAGTATCGCGGAAAGTCCTACCCGTTCGATCTGGAGGACGCGCATGACGCGATCCGCCGCCTCAAACCAACCCCCGACCGTGTAAAAGGCCTCAAGGCCACTAACCAGGATGTCTATGATACTCTGATCCTCGGCACCACGATCACCAAGACGATTGATGGCGATTCCAAGAGCTTCAGTTTCCGGTTCGTCGACTGGGAAAACCCAGCCAGCAACGCCTTCCACGTGGCTGCTGAGGTGGCTGTTGAACGCACAGGCAGCAGCGCCACCAAACGCTGCGATCTCGTGGCTTATGTGAACGGCATTCCCTTCATCGTGATCGAGAACAAGCGCCCGACCGAGGGACTCAAGAAGGCCGGCAGCCAGCTCATCGGCTACCAGAGTGAAGACGGCATCCCCCAGCTCTTCCATTTTGCGCAGCTGTTAATCGTGGCGAACCGCAATGAGGCGCTCTATGCTACTGTCGGTACACCGCGGAAATTCTGGCACGCTTGGCGCGACGAAGGCGACACAGAAGAAGAGGTTGCGCGCGCAGCTAACCGCACCTTGACAAACCAAGAATCTGAGATGGTGTTCTCAGGCTCCTTTGCGTCTGCCCGCCGCTTCTTCAAAGACCTGCAAGCTGGCGGTGCACGCGCTGTCACGGAGCAGGACCGGACGATCCACGCCCTCTGCCGTCCAGAGCGGCTGCTCGATCTTGTTCGCCGCTTCACCGTTTTCGATGGCGGCGTTCGAAAGATCGCGCGCCATCAGCAATTCTTCGGCATCAAGCTGGCCGTGGAACGCGTGAAGCAGTTCGACATGGCGCGTACCCGAAAGGGCGGTGTGATCTGGCACACGCAAGGCTCAGGCAAATCCCTCACAATGGTTATGCTCGGCCGGGCACTGGCGCTCGACAAGGCGATCCCCAATCCGCGCATCATCATCGTCACGGACCGGGACGACCTCGACAAGCAGATCAAGGGCACATTCAAGTCCTGCGACATGGATCCGGTCCGCGCGACCAGCGGCTCTCACCTGCTTTCGATGATCCGGGCCAAGACGCCGCTAGTCACCACCCTGATCAACAAGTTCGACACCGCGCTGCGCAGCGGCGAAACCCCGGACGAAGATCCCAATATCTTCGTCCTGATCGATGAAAGCCACCGCTCCCAGACGGGCACACACGGGGGATACGGGCAGCTGGCCGTCAAGATGCGGCGGCTCCTGCCAAGGGCCTGCTATCTCGGTTTCACCGGCACCCCGCTGCTCAAGAATGACAAGCGCAACACGTTCACGACCTTTGGCGGGCTGATCCATCACTACAAGATTGACGAGGCGGTGGCAGACGGTGCGGTCGTGCCGCTGCTCTATGAAGGCAGGCTCGTCGACCAGCAGATTACCGGGGGTGTGATCGATGCCTGGTTCGACAAGATTTCAGAGGGACTGACAGACGAGCAGAAAGCCGACCTGAAACGAAAATTCTCGCGTATGGACGCGCTCTCGAAAACAGGACAGGCGATCCGTGCTAAGGCCTTCGATATTTCCGAGCATTACCGTCAGCATTGGCAAGATACCGGCTTCAAGGCCCAGCTGGTGGCGCCGTCGAAGGCGGCTGCGGTCCGGTTCAAGGAAGTACTCGATGAAATCGGGCACGTTACCAGCGAGATCATCATGTCGCCGCCCGACGAGAACGAGGGCAATGATGATGTCGATTCAGAATCGAAAGATCTCGTCCGCCGCTTCTGGGCGAAGATGATGGCGGGGTACAAGACCGAGGAGGTTTATAACCGCGAGATCATCGACAATTTCAAAGGCTCAGGTGAGCCGGAAATTCTAATTGTCGTTTCCAAACTGCTCACCGGTTTCGACGCTCCGAGAAACACCGTCCTTTACGTCTGCAAGCCGCTGCGCGAGCATAACCTCCTGCAGGCGATTGCACGGGTGAACCGCCTGTTTGAAGACGGAGGCACCGAGAAACAGTTCGGTTTCATCATCGACTATGAGGGGCTGCTCGGCGAACTCGACAGGGCGCTCACGACCTACACGGCCTTTGCAGGTTTTGAAGACAGTGACCTCATCGGCACCGTGCACGATGTCAAAGAAGAGATCCGGCGGCTCTCCCAGCTGCATGATCAGCTCTGGGACCTGTTCAAGCCCGTGCTCAACAAGAAGGACATGGAAGCCTTCGAACAGTTCCTGGGTGATGAAGCGATCCGCCAGGAATTCTATGAACGGTTCCGCACGTTCGGGCGTTGCCTCCACATCGCGATGTCATCCGACAAGGCGCTTGATGTGTTTGCGCCGGAAACGCTCGAGAAGATGAAGCAGGACTGGAAGCGCTTTTCGGAGCTGAGGCGCTCCGTTCAGCTACGATATCAAGAAACAGTCGACGTCAAAGAGTTCGAACCGAAGATTCAGAAACTCCTCGACGATCACGTCATCGCCATGCCGGCGCAGATCATCATCGAGATGGTCAATATCAATGATCCCAAGGCCCTGCAGGCGGTCGTAGAAGATGCCGGCATCACCGATGCGTCAAAAGCCGACCGCATTGCCAGCGCGACGCGCCGCACACTGACCGAGCGCATGGATGAGGATCCAAGTTTCTACGCTAAGTTCTCCGCCTTGCTCGAAGAGACGATCCGAGATTATCGATCGAGGCGCCTTTCCGAGCGCGACTATCTGAACAGTGTCGTAGAACTCGCGCAAAAGGTTGCGTCCAAGGACCGCGGCCGGCGCGTGCCTGAAGTGTTGAAAGGTAATGATGATGGTCAGGCCTTCTTCGGTCTCATCGAGACGAAGATGGTAACAAAGACTGGCGCCCCGCTCGATGAGCGGGAAACGGCGATGGTAGCGCTCAGGCTGATCGAGATCGTCAAGGCGCATCACATCGTCGATATCTGGTCTAATGAAGTTGCACAGAACGTACTGCGCAATGCGATTGATGATTATTTCTTCGATGTCCTCAGAGATCAGAAAGGCGTCGTCCTATCCGTTGAGGATCTCGACACGCTGGAACTCGATCTGATGAAACTTGCGCGGGCGCGGTTTCCGGGATGAAGGCTGAACGTCGGCAGATCGACTACGGCTCAATCAAGATTGCTTTCACCGTTTACCGGCGGGAGCGAACAACACTTGAAATCGCCGTTGAGCCGGACTTGAGCGTCACTGTTGCGGCGCCTCAGGGCGCAGACTGGGGCGCGATAGATACGAAAGTGCGAAAGCGCGCGGCCTGGATCCTGAAACAGCAGGCCTTCTTTCGCCAGTTTCTGCCGCGAACGCCTGAGCGCCAGTTCGTGGCCGGCGCCACTCATCGCTACCTTGGTCGGCAATACCGGCTCAAGGTTCGTGCAGGTCTGATCGACCGTGTGAGGCTCTTTCGCGGTTTCATAGATATCGAAACACTCCGCCCCAAGACGGATGCGCATACACGCAGTCTCGTGGAAGATTGGTACCGGGTCCGTGCAAAGCTGAAATTTCAGGAGCGTATCGCGGTCTGCCAGGAACGTTTTGCAGCACCGGCCAAGGTTTCACCGGAAGGCATTGTTATTCGAAAGCTCAGCCACCGCTGGGGCTCGATGTCACCCGCTGGCAGGCTGATCTTGAACACCAGGCTCATCGAAGCGCCGGTTGATGCAATCGACTATGTCATCACACACGAGCTCTGCCACAGGCTTCATCCTCATCATGGCAAGGCATTCTTCAAGACCCTGACCGCTGTCATGCCTGATTGGGAACGCCGGAAGGTGCAGCTCGAACGCCTGATGGCTTAGACCGTCGAAGTCAAAGTGGTTCGGTGCCAGCATCGAGCAATGACAGATACCGTCGGTAGACGAACACCCGCCCCCGCGCCTTGCCGGTGATCTCTTCAACAATACCTAACGCCTGCAGGCGCTCAAGCGCTGCCGTCGCCGTCGGGAACGTAACACCGGACAGGTCGGCGGCCGTGCTGATCGTCAGGAGAGGGCGCTTCTGCAGGATCGCATGCAACGCCTGCGCCGCCGGCGCCCCGCGGCCAAGCCCCGCGATCCTCGAGGCATCTTCGGCGAAGATTGCAGAGATCGACCGCGCCGCTTCATGCGCCTGGCGAGCCACATCCCGCACGCCGGTGAGGAAGAATTCAAGCCAGGTTTCCCAGCGGCCGTGCTCCCTCACTTCCTGAAGCAGTGTGTAGTAAGTCGCCCGGTGCGATTTGAGGTAGAGGCTCAGATAGAGGAGCGGCTCGTCGAGGATCCCCTGCTCACAGAGGTACAAAGTGATCAGCAGGCGACCGAGCCTGCCATTGCCATCCAGGAACGGGTGGATCGTTTCGAACTGCACATGCGCGAGGCCCGCCTTGATGAGAGGCGGCAGGCCGGAGTCCGTCTCGTGCAGGAAGGCCTCAAGATTGCTCATGAGATCCAGCACGTGCTGGGGCGGCGGCGGCACGAACAACGCATTGCCGGGCCGTGTGCCGCCGATCCAGTTCTGTGAGCGGCGGAACTCGCCCGGCTGCTTCGTACTTCCCCTGCCGGAGGACAGGAGAATGCCATGCATTTCCTTCAGCAGGCGGAGCGAAAGCGGGAACCCTCCGCGGATACGGTCCAGGGCATGCGTCAGGGCGGCAACATAGGTCGAGACTTCCTCGACATCGTCGAGCGGGACGCCGGGCGCGGCCTCATCTTCGTAGAGGAGCAGGTCCGATAGCGAAGACTGGGTCCCCTCGATCTGAGACGAGAGCAGCGCTTCCTTGCGCACGTACATGTAGAGGAACAATGAGGTGTCCGGCGCCACGCTGCGAACGCCGTCCAGTCGGCCGAGCGCCAGCATGGCCTCGCTGGCGAGCAAGGACAGTCCGGTCATGTCGATCGGGGGCCGGGGCGGCAGGTCTGGCGGCAGGAAGGCGCGCACGGTTTCGCCAGTGACAGTACTCGTCACCCATTTGCCTGTCCGGCCGGAATCCTGCGGAGCTGCCATGGTACGTCCTTTAATAGCGCTCAATCGTTATTAAAGGATAACTCGATACACTTTAATAGCCGCTTAGGCAATTAAAGGCTGGCGCCTTGTCCGGAAACGAAAAATCGCCGGATTCAGCCCCTAACTGTCACGCTGGACGCAATCTTGTCTCAGGCAACCCCGCCACCCTCTAAACGACTCGCGCGCCCGGCCCGAATCTTCCCATGACTGCCCTGTTATGGCGCTGCACATCCGAGATTTCCGTCAAAGCGACAAGGCAGAGCTATCCAGGCTCTGCGAGACCGGTCGATTGATCGGCGTCCTGCCCCAACACGCCGACGGTGTCCGCATCCTTTCAGGCTTGCGCGAGGACCGTCTTGCGGCAGCTATCTGGTTCAAGCTTGAAGCCCAGACCGGCATTGTCGACGCCATTGCTCTGGCCAACAGCGACCTCTGGAAATCCGACGTCCAGGAACTCATAGCAGAAGCGAGCCTCTGGCTGACGTCACGCGGCGCGGTCCGCATCGAACTGAAGGCCATTCCGGATGACAGAGGGCTGCTGGCCGGACTCCGGGACATGCACTTCAAAACTGACGAACGGACCGGAACGATGCACCGGTTCATACCCGCCCGCAGTGCCGCCTGAACAGGATACTCAATCGAGCGCTCGCGACCCCTCTGGCCGCAGTCACCTCGGACACTCTCGATCCACAAGACACCTGCGGACAGTGGGAAGCGCGCGGCGGCCGGTCCGCCGGCGAGTCCCAGCATCAGGCCTGAGAACAGATAACCGGACCCTTAGTGAGCCTCGCCGGGCCGGCCGTCAGGCCGAACAGACCCGCGCGCCTCGCGCGGGCGGACCGCAAAACAGACCTGAGGCCTGTCAGGCAACCATCTGATTGGGCCCGATCTGGGCGCCGAGCAGTTCCATGAGATATCCGCCGTCGCGCAAGCCTTCGGCTTTACGCACCAGGTATTTCACCGCGTCGCGCAGCGAGCCCTTGTCATCATTCCAGGCGTCAGCGACACGCGCTTCGCCATAAAGCAGCACGGCGATCTCACGGCGGCTCATATCCTGTTCCATACAGTCGAGCGCGATCAGGCCGTTGCGAAGGATCTGCGTCGTCTTGGTCCAGAGCGGGACGGAGAGGTCAGGCCCATCGCCATAGAGTTCGAGCGCCGCCTTCTGCACCTTGGCTTTGCGTTCATAGGCATCAATGTCTGAAATCGTGAACTTCATCCGGACCGGCTCGAGGCCGATGAGCGGCAAGCCGGTGCAGCGAACCTGTACCACGCAGCCTTTCCCACGAACGAGGAGGAATTCCCGGCCGAGACGGTCGCTGACATGGGTGATTGTACAAATGGGAAGTGTTCTCTCCCAGATGTCGCAGACTTCTTCATGCGCGCGCGGGCTGCAATGGATTTCGACCTGGTCCGGGAAGGCGGCGCGGCTCCAGACCGCATCTGCTTCAAACCCGTTGAGATCAGGATCGGGCATGAAGACAAGGCTCCAGCGCTCGGCGAGGATCTGCTCGGTGCGCGATTTCAACATCCGTATCGGCGCGCAAGGCGCCATCCGTTCAGATATCTCATCATCCCGGCGCAGCGCGGCATCCCGCCTGAACTCTGGATTTCGCCTGAGATATTCCCAGGCCCATCGGTCCATGGACAGCCGGGAAAGATAGTCATAAGCGGCGAGCATTCCCGGCGATTCAAGTGTGAACGTTTTCATCAGCATAGCCTCCACGGGGAGTGCCCAGCAAAAGCTGTTCCACTTAAGCGATTTGCGGTTTCGCAACCCAAAGTGTTAACATATCGGACCGCTCTGGTAACGACTGATCCCTCAATCCGCGGTTAGCCCGATCGGCATTCACCAAACCGGCCATTTTGCACCCGTATTCCGGGCATAGCGCCGGCCTGCACAAAATGGCCCGCGCTCCAACTCCCCAAAAGCGTCCGTTCCCGGAACACTGGCGGCGAGAGTTGAAGCCGGATTTTCAGACCGATGACGGACATGATTGAGACAGAGAGCACGAAGCGCCGCCTGAGCGCGATGCTGCGTACCGCCTTCTGCCCGGTGGTGCGCGCAGCTCTCGAAGCGGAAAGAACCATAGAAGTCATGGTCAATCCTGATGGGTCGGTCTGGCTTGAAGAAGCCGGGCGCGGACTTGTCCCGACTGGCAAAACGATTGCTGCGGGTGACCGCGAACGCGTGATCCGGCTTGTCGCGTCCAGCCTTGGCGCTGGGACATCCTCCACTGCCCCGATTGTGTCGGCGGAGCTTCCAGGCACCGGCGAGCGCTTCGAAGGCGTGCTGCCGCCGGTCGCAGCGGCGCCCTGCTATTCGGTCCGGAAACTCGCCCGCACGCCGTTCACGCTGGCTGACTATGTCCGGCAAGGCGCGCTGTCGCCGGCGCTAGCGGGCGCGCTCAAGACATTGGTCGCTGAGCGCGCCAACATCGTCATCGCGGGCGGCACCTCCTCGGGCAAGACCAGCTTTGCCAATGCGTTGCTCGCGGAAGGCGGATTTTGCGGCGAGCGGATCGTTATCCTCGAGGATACACGCGAGCTCACCTGCCCCGCTGCCAATCTTGTTGCTCTGCGAACCCAAGACGCCCGCGTCACCTTGCGCGACCTCGTGCGCTCGACGCTTCGCTTGCGCCCTGACCGGATCATTGTCGGCGAAGTACGCGGCGCCGAAGCGCTCGATCTCCTCAAGGCCTGGAACACCGGCCATCCGGGCGGGCTCACAACGCTTCATGCAAATTCTGCCCTCGGCGCGCTCAGCCGTCTCGAACAACTCGTCAGCGAAGCGACCGCCCGCGCGCCGTTCGAGCTGATTGCAGAAGCCGTCGACGTCATTGTGTTCATGTCCCGCGCCGGCGGCCAGCGCCGCGTCGAGGACGCGGTTCGCGTGCTTGAGTTCACCGGTGAAGGTTACCGCACCGAGCCTGTGCTTTCCCGCTCCCTATCCCTCGTCAGCCAAGGAGATGCCTCATGACGAAACCTCGTTCTCCACGCCTGAGCCGGAGGGGCATTCAGGCCCTGAGCCTCGTGCTCGTGCTGGGGTTTGCCCTGCCGGCGCATGCTGCCGGTACCGGCATGCCTTGGGAAGGTCCGCTCGACCAAATCCTCTCCTCAATTGAAGGTCCGGTCGCCCGCATCGTTGCCGTGATCATCATCACGATCACGGGTCTCACGCTCGCATTTGGTGAAACCTCCGGCGGCTTCCGAAAGCTCATCCAGATCGTGTTCGGCCTGTCGATCGCGTTTGCGGCAACAAGCTTCTTCCTGACCTTCTTCTCATTTGGCGGCGGGGCGCTGATCTGATGACCGAGGGGTTCGAGATTCCGCTGCACCGGTCCTTGACCGAGCCCGTCCTGATGGCCGGTGCGCCGCGCAATCTCGCGATCTCGATCGGCACACTCGCGGCGGCTGTGGGTCTCGGCCTGCAGCTCTGGATCCCCGGCCTTCTCATCTGGCTCCTCGGGCATTCATCGGCCGTTTTCCTGGCCCGCAGGGACCCTGACTTCATGGCGACGCTCATCCGCGCGCTCCGGCACAAGGAACATCTCTCATGCTGAACCTGCGTGAATACGCTGCCGCCCCGCGCCTTCTTGCCGACTACCTCCCCTGGGCGGCGCTGGTGGCGCCGGGCGTCGTCCTGAACAAGGACGGCGCGTTCCAGACAACGTTCCGATATCGCGGACCTGACCTTGAGAGCGCAACCGAGTCCGAACTCGTCGCCGTGATGGCCCGGGTCAACAACGCACTGCGCCGGTTCGGGTCCGGCTGGGCGCTCTTCTTTGAAGCGGTGCGCGAGGAAGCCGGAGATTATCCGTATGCGGATTTCGCGAACCCCGTCTCCTGGCTGATCGACGAGGAGCGCGCGGTAGCGGCCCAAGAAGCCGGATCAAGGTTTGAGAGCGATTACTATCTCACCCTGCTCTGGCTGCCGCCGCCAGACACTAATGCCCGCGCCGAGAAAGCGCTGATCGAGCGGCCAGAGCGCGCCGAGGGCGCCGGTTGGCGCGAACGCCTCCTTGTCTTCCAGCAGCAGGCGGAGCGCACCTTTGATCTCCTGTCGACGGCGATGCCCGAGATTGCGCCGCTCTCGGATAGCGAGACGCTGACCTATCTGCATGATTGCATTTCGAGCCGGCGCCACAAGGTGGCCGCCCCGGAGATTCCCGTCTTCCTTGATGCGATCCTCGCCGATGAGCCTTTCACCGGCGGGCTCGAACCGATGATCGGAGACACGCATCTGCGGGTCCTGACCATCCTCGGCTTTCCGGGATCGACCGTGCCTGGGCTCCTTGATGAGATGAACCGACAAGGCTTTGCCTATCGCTGGGCGACGCGGTTCATTGCGATGGACAAGGCGGAAGCCGAAAAAGTTCTGGGGCGCAAACGCCGGCACTGGTTTTCCAAACGCAAGTCGGTGGCCTCGGTCCTGCGCGAGACGATGTTCAACGAACCGTCCCCGCTGCTCGATACCGACGCCGACAACAAGGCGCTCGATGCGGACGCAGCGCTGCAGGAACTTGGGTCAGATCTTGTGGCCTATGGCTACGCGACCACAACCATCACGGTCGCCGATACCGATCCCCTTGTGGCCGATGAGCGCGCGCGCCACGCCGAGCGCATCATCAATGGCAAGGGCTTCACGGTCATCCGGGAATCCCTCAACGCCGTCGATGCCTGGCTCGGGAGCCTCCCCGGGCATGTCTATGCCAACATCCGCCAGCCGATCCTCAACACGCTGAACCTTGCCCATATGGTGCCGCTCTCGGCGGTCTGGGCGGGCGACCGGCAAAACCGGCATCTGCGCGCGCCGGCGCTGATCGAGGCGCGCACGGATGGGACAACGCCATTCCGGCTGAACCTCCATGCAGGTGATGTCGGTCACACCCTCATCCTCGGGCCTACCGGCGCAGGCAAATCGGTGCTGCTCTCGATGCTCGCCCTGCAATGGCAACGCTATCCCGGCGCGCAGGTCTTCTTCTTTGACAAGGGCCGCTCGGCCCGCGCGGCGGTCCTCGGCATGGGCGGCGTGCATCTGGACCTCGGCGGCGCCCGGCGTCCCCGGCTCCAGCCGCTGAAGGACATCGACCAGCCAGGCGAGGCGAGCTTCGCAGCCGACTGGCTGGCAGGTCTGATTGCCGGCGAGGGCGTCAGCCTGACGCCGGAGCTCAAGGCGCGTCTCTGGCAGGGGCTCACGTCTCTTGCCTCTGCGCCGCAGTCCGAACGTACACTGACAGGCCTCGTCCTACTGCTGCAGGATGAGGCGCTAAAGACCGCGCTGCATCCGTTCACACTGGCGGGCCCGCACGGGAACCTGCTCGACGGAGACGAAGAAGACCTCGCCCTCGCTTCCATCACCTGCTTAGAAATGGAAGAGCTGATGCAGCAGGGCGCCGCCGCTACGGCTGTGCTCACCTACCTCTTCCACCGGATCGAGGCGCGCTTTGACGGGCGCCCCACGCTGCTGATGCTGGACGAGGCCTGGTTGTTCCTAGATGCGCCGGTCTTTGCGGCCCGGCTGCGCGACTGGCTCAAGACCCTGCGCAAGAAGAATGTCGCGGTCGTATTCGCCACACAGTCGCTCTCCGACATCAGCTCGAGCGCGATTGCCCCGGCGATCCTGGAAAGCTGCCTGACGCGGATATTCCTGGCCAATGAACGCGCGCAGGAGCCGGCTCTTCGGGAGACTTATGAGCGGTTCGGGCTGAACGCGCGCCAGATCGAGATCATCGCGCGGGCGACGCCGAAGCGGGACTATTATTTCCAGTCCCCGAAAGGCTCCCGCTTGTTCGACCTGGGGCTGGGCCCGGTGGCGCTCGTCTTTACGGCTGCGGGCACGCCGGAAGATCAGGCCACAATCGACCGCGTAATGGCCGAGACCGAAGGCGAAGGATTCGCGGAGACCTGGCTCCACGAAAAGGGCCTCGCCTGGGCGGCAGACCTCCTTGGCCAATGGCCAGGCCTTCAATCCGCCCAGCACAATCCAAGCCAACCCTTCCGTCCACAGATCCTCGCTGCCGAATGAGCCGCCCCATGCGCCGCCGCCTTGCCTGCCTGCTGATGACAACCGCGCCCCTGATGGCCATACCGGTTGCCGGACTCCTCGCGCCGCCCGCAATGGCGCAGCTCGCCGTCTATGATCCGGCAAACCATGCCCAGAACATCCTGCAGGCGGTCCGCGCCCTGCAGGAACTCGAAGGCCAAGTCCAGCAGCTCGCCCATGAGATCGAGATGTTGGAGAACATGGCCCGCAATCTCGAAACGCTGCCCGTCTCCGTCGCCGAAAGCATCATCGGCCAGAGGATCCTCCGGATCCAGGATGTCCTCCGCCGCGCGCAGGGCATCGGCTACTCGGTCGACGAAATCGAGCGCGATTATGAGATCGCTTACCCTGAAGACTACGGGACAACCACACCGGGCTCCGTGCTTGTCGAAGATGCCCGCGCCCGTTGGCGCCAGTCGAGGGACGCATTCCGCGAGACGCTGACCGTCTCGGCGGCCGCACTCGAAGACAACGAGACCGATGCGGATGCGATCCGCAGCCTCGTTACCCAAAGCCAGGACGCGGTCGGCGCGCTGCAGGCGGCGCAGGCGGGCAATGAGCTGAGTGCCATGACCAACCAGCAGCTGATGCAGATCGAAGCGATGCTGGCGGCCCAGCACCGCGCCGAAGCGCTTGAGCAGGCTCGAAGGCTTGCCGAGGCCGAACGTGGCCGCGCGCGCCTGCAAACCTTTCTGGGCACCGGAGAGTAAAGCCCATGGAAGAGATGGATGTTATCGACCGGTTCCTGGAAACCTTCATCCGCTACATCGATAGCGGGTTCGGGCTGCTGCAAGGAGATGTCGCGTATCTCACCTCCACCCTGATCGTCATCGACATCACGCTCGCGGGCCTCTTCTGGGCCCTCTCACAGAATGCCGACGTGATCGCCGGGCTGATCAAGAAAGTCCTCTATGTCGGCTTCTTTGCCTTCCTGCTCGGCAATTTCGCGGGGCTCTCGCAGATCATCTTCGACAGTTTTGCCGGGCTCGGCCTCAAAGCGGGATCGAGCCTCATCACAGCCGAAGACCTGATGCGGCCCGGCTACATCGCAGGCGTCGGCTACGGCGCGGCGCTGCCGCTGCTTGAAGAGGCCGGGGAGATGATGGGGCCCATCGCCTTCTTCGAGAACTTTATCCTGATCTCCGTGCTCCTGATTGCCTGGGCCGTGATCCTGATCGCCTTCTTCGTGCTTGCGGTGCAGCTCTTCGTGGCAATCCTTGAGTTCAAGCTGACGACGCTCGCCGGGTTCGTGCTCGTGCCGTTCGCGCTATGGAACAAGACCTCGTTCCTCGCCGAGCGGGTGCTTGGGAACGTCATCACCTCAGGCCTGAAGCTCATGGTGCTGGCTATCATCATCGGCATCGGCTCGACGCTATTCGCCACGATCACCGATGCGTTCGCCGGAACAGAAGATGTGACGCTGGCTGAGGTCATGGGCACGGTGCTCGCGGCCATCGTCTTCCTCTGGATGGGCGTGTTCGGCCCCGGCATGGCGAGCGGGCTCATCACCGGCGCGCCGCAGCTTGGCGCAGGCTCTGCCATCGGCGCGGCCGCAGGCGTTGCCGCCGGAACGGTCGCCGCCGGTCTTGGCGCCAGGGCCGCGCTGGGCGCCGCTGCGGGCGGCGCGGCAAGCGCCGTCAAGGCCGGCGCCTCGATGGCAGGCGGCGCACGCACCGCGTTCGATCTTGGATCAACGGCTTCCGGAAAGTCCGGCGCTGCTGGCTTTGCCGCGGGAATTGGCGGCATCGCCCAGGCGGCCGGGGACACCGTGCGCCGCGCAGCCTCCGGCCCGGCCAGCGCCGTGCGCGATGCCTACCGGCGCGGCGCCCGGGGCGCGTTTGAATCCACCGGCGGCTCAGGCTCATCGCCTTCAGAGAGCCCATCCTCCTCCGCGCCAGAGAAGAGCCCCGGCTGGGCGCGCGGCATGCGCACTTCGCAACGCCTCGGCGAGGCCCGCCAGCTCGCCATGCATAGCCTGCGCGACGGCGATCGCGGCTCTTCGGGCGCCGCCCCCTCCCTGAAAGACAAGGACGAGTAACCCCATGCGCTTCAAACGTCCAACCACTCACTATGGCACGTCGCCCTATCCCGAGACGCCCTACCAGAAAGCCGGACAGGCCTGGGACGAGCGCATTGGCTCGGCCCGGGTTCAGGCGAAGAACTGGCGACTGATGGCGCTCGGGTGCCTCGCGCTCTCGTTCGCGACGTCCGGCGCGCTGATCTGGCGGAGCCTGCAGTCGACGGTGACGCCCTATGTCGTCGAAGTTGACGAGACCGGCGCAGCCAAGGCCATCGGGCCAGCCACCGAGACCTACACGCCGTCTGACGCGCAGATCGCGCATCATCTCGCCGGGTTCATCACCTTTGTGCGTAGCCTGTCGATCGATCCGGTTGTTGTCCGCGAGAACTGGCTCAAAGCCTACACCTTCGCCGGACCTTCGGCCGCCACCACACTCTCGGAGTATGCCCGCGAGAATGACCCGTTCGCCGCGATTGGCCGGCGCTCGCGCACGGTGGATGTCGTCAGCATCGTCCGCGTCTCGGGCGAAAGCTTCCAGGGCCGCTGGATCGAGAAGACCTATGAGGGCGGCGCGCTCACCGGCGCAAAGCGGTTCACGGGGGTTTTCACGATCACGCTGCAGCCGCCGAAGGATGCTGAGACCCTGCGCGCCAACCCCCTCGGCCTTTATGTCCGCTCGCTCAGCTGGAGCGAAGACCTTGTCACAGGAGAAAGATAATGACCCGGTTCCTACTCGCCTCATCGGCCACCGTCCTGCTCGCGGCCTGCGCAACTCCGCCGCCACCGGAGCCCGTCATCGATAGCGGTGATTTCGTTGCGGCTATCACACTGGAAGAGCCAAAGCCGGAACGCGTGGAGATTGTCGAAACGGTGATTGCGCTTCCTCTGCCCGGCCAGCTCAAACCGGTTGAGCCGGAAGCCAGCAAGAAGGCCCCGCAAATCCCGGCGGCCACCATCAAGGAAAGCCGTGCGGGGGCCGTGATCGAGCCCTCTTCGGAAGGTTTCGTCAACGCCGTCCAGATCTATCCTTATACGGAAGGCGCCCTTTACCGCCTCTATGCCAGCCCGGGCCAGGTCACGGATATTGCGCTCCAGCCTGGAGAGACGCTTGTGTCAGTCTCGGCGGGTGACACGGTACGCTGGGTGGTCGGTGACACGGCGTCCGGTTCCGGCAGCGCGGCCCGGGCGCATATCCTGGTCAAACCCGTGGCCACGGGTCTGCGCACCAACCTGATGATCGCGACCGACCGGCGGACCTATCACCTCGAACTGGAATCAACCGCCGCCACCTATATGGCCGCGCTCTCCTGGCGCTATCCGCAGGATGAACTGGCGGGCCTGACCGCCCGCAACACCAGCGCCGCCGCAGAGGAGGCCGTCTCGGTCGAACGCGGTCTCAGCCTCGAGACCCTGAACTTCGACTACCGCGTCACAGGCGACACGCCGGACTGGAAACCCGTCCGTGTGTTCGATGACGGGCGCCAGGTATTTATCCAGATGCCGGCGTCGATTTCCGCCTCCGAGATGCCGCCGCTCTTTGTCCTGTCATCCGCCGGAGAGGCCGAACTCGTCAACTACCGCGTGAGGGGAAGCTACTACATCGTCGACCGGCTGTTTGGCGCGGCCGAGCTGCGCCATGGGACAAAGCCCCAGACGGTCGTGCGGATTTCGAAAGCCAGTGCAACCCGCAAGTCCCGCTGGTTCGGAGGCTGATCTGATGACCGAGCCTCCAACATTCAAGGAAGCAGCAAAGCAGCTGCAGATCCGCTCGGCGCCGAAGCCCGCCACACGGATCAATCGCAAACTACTAATGGCTGGCGCTGGTCTCGGCGCGCTGGGCCTGTTTGCGGCAACCTCGATTGCACTTGCGCCGCCGCGCCCCGCGGAGCCCGCCCCGCAGGAAGAGCTGGTCACCGCCGGCAAGCGCAAGCCCGACGGGTTCTCGGCGCTGCCAGCCGACTATACTGCGCTTGCCGATGTGCCGGTGCTTGGCACCCCGCTGTCCGGCGATCTCGGCTCGACCATCCTCGCCGCCGAGCAGGCCTACGGCATCGAAACAGAGTTCCAGACCGAGTACCGAGCCGATTTTCGCACGCGTCCGGAAGACGAGGCGGTCCGGACCGCGCGGCTTGAAGCCGCCGCCCAGGCCGAAGAAGCGGCCCGCGCGCCGATCCTGTTCCGTCTCGGCGGCGCCGGCGCATTTCCGAGCTCTACTCAGCAGACACAAGAACCCGGCTTCAATCTGGCATCGGAGCTCCTTGCTCTAAATCGGCAATCCCCGACCGGCACTATCAGCCCCGAGCCAGACCCGAACCTTCAATTCCGCAAGGCTGCGTTTGTCCGCGAACCGGCGTCCAGCCCGGTCTACAATCCGGACCGCGTGCAGGACCCGCTGTCGCCTTACCAGCTGATGGCAGGCTCCCTGATCCCGGCGAGCCTGATTACCGGCATCAACTCGGACCTGCCTGGCACGGTGATCGCGCAGGTCACCCAGAACGTTTATGACACCGTCCGAGGCCAGCACCTCCTGATCCCGCAAGGCAGCAGACTCCTTGGGCGCTACCAGTCGGAGGTCTCTTTCGGCCAGGACCGCGCGCTCGTCGTCTGGGACCGGATCCTGATGCCCGATGGCAGCTCAATCACGATCTCCGAGCCGGGAAGCGACGCATCCGGGTATGCCGGCCTCAAAGACCGGACCGACCATCACTGGGACAAGGTGTTCGCAGCGGCCGGTCTCGCCACCCTGCTCGGCATCGGCGCTGAACTCGGGCCAGGCGACGACGGCAACATCGAACGTGCGATCCGCCGCGGAACAACCGACACGATCAACGAAGCCGGGCAGCGGGCCGTTGATCGAAGCCTCAGCGTTCAGCCATCGATCACTATCCGTCCCGGCTGGCCCGTCCGTGTCATCGTGACCAAGGACCTCGTATTCCGCTAGCGGAATACGATGTCATATGCCGCCTTCGGGACTATGCCGTGTTGCGTGCATCTTCGGGGATCAAGTGGTTCAGAAGTAAGGGATTTCAGAGTTTTGAGCATCGGCATAGTTTTTCTCCTAGAGCTGACTGAGGAAGGCCAGGAGCCGGTCATCGGGCCGGTACTTTCCGGGCTTGCTGTCGAACGGGATCGTCCTGGCAAGGATCTTTTCTTTGAGCGCCAGATCGGCATCGAGATAAATCTGCGTGGTCTCGACAGACTCGTGTCCGAGCCAGAGCGCGATCACGGTTTGCTCCACTCCGGCATGGAGAAGGTCCATCGCTGTCGTGTGCCGGAGGCAGTGGAAGGTGATGTGCTTCTTCTTCAGCGAGGCACAGGTTTCGCTCGCGATGGCGAGATGCTTGCTCAGGAGCCGCTCGACAGCGTCCGCACTCATCTGCCCTCCACGCATGCTTGGGAACACGACGCTATCTGGTGCAGCACCGGTTTCTTCGAACCAAGCCGCAAGGACTGCGGTGACTGGCTTGCAGAGGGGGATGGCGCGCTGCTTGCGTCCCTTGCCGATGATGTCGATATGGGCGCCCGTACCGAACGTGATATCCTGACGCCTGAGGCTGGTCACTTCCGACAGGCGCATGCCAGTTTGCAACGTGGTCAGCAGCAGGGCGTGATCCCGGCGGCCGATCCAGGTAGCCTTGTCGGGCGCGCCCAGGAGCGCATCGGCCTCGGGGCGGGTCAGGAAGTCGATCAGCCTGCGGTCATGACGCTTGGCAGGCATGGCGAGGACACGCTGGATCTGGGCGCTGTGGGTCGGCATCTCATAGGCGGCGAACCGGAAGAACGAGCGGATCGCTGTCAGGCGCAGATTACGGGTGCGTACGCTGACGCCTCGTGTCTTCTCCATCTCGGCAAGGAAGGCGGAGATGAACGGCGCATCGATCATCTCGAACGTCAGCCGGTCGGGAGAGGTGTGCAACCGATCCTGCGCAAAGCGCAACAGCATCCGGAACGTGTCACGATAGGATTTGATCGTGTGGGCGCTGACCCGCTTCTGCTGCATCAGCCGCTGCGTGAAGAACTGCTGCAGGAGCGTCGCGAAGGTCGGGATCGGAGCGGATGTCATGGGGAGGCCTCCCACCTATGTTGAAGCCGTGTCATCGCCTCGGTCATCAGCCCCGGGTTCTGGTGGAGGTACCAGTAAGTATAGTTGAGGTGCGAGTGCCCGAGATACGTGGACAGCGCCGGCAGGCGCCGTTCGGGATCGGCGCCCGTGCTGTAGCATTTCTGCAGGACGTCAACGGCCATCGTATGCCGCAGGTCATGCAGGCGCGGCCCGTCAGGCGCTCCCGCATCGCACAGCCCGATCCGTCTTGTCAGCCGTTTGAACGCCCGCCCCAGGGCCGCGTGAGTGATCCGACGCCCTGGCTCCGAGATGAAGAAGGGCAGAACCTCCCTGCCAGCGAGGTGCGCCGCGCGCGCGTCCCGGTAGGTTTCCAACACGGCCCGGGTCGTCTCATGCACGGGCACCAGCCGGGATTTGCCGAACTTGGTGTTTCGTATGGTGATGACGCCGGATTCAAGATCGACATCGCCGAGATTGAGGTTCAGCACTTCGCTGACCCGCATTCCGGTGACGCTGATGAGCCCATACATTGTATAGCGGCCGAGACAGTAGAAGGGCGTTGCACCGCCCCATTTGCGCAGGCTCGCTGCCAGGATGTGCTGGATTTCTTCTCCGGTGAAGATGTGAGGCTGGAACGTGTTTCTTCGGCGCGGCAACATATTCGTTGGCGGCACCTCGGTTATCGGGTCGTCATGGATGCGGTGGCGCGCAAAGCTCCGTACAGCGCGCAGCCTTCCGGCATGATAGTTCTGGTCCGTCGAGGGCGTCTGCTGGGCCCACTCTGCGGCCAGCTTCGCCGTGATATGCACCGCACGCCGCTGTTCCATGAAGCCGGCAAACTGGCCAAGCAGCCGTTCGTCCTTCTTCAGACGGAAGCCCAGCGCTCTGCGAAGAGCCAGATATTCGTCAATGGCTGTCCGCATCGGAGTCATGGGCGCGCCTCCGGCCATGGCAGGGCAACTTCCCGCAGAGCGGCAAGATCGACTTTCGCATACCGGCGCGTTGTTTCGGGGCTACGGTGGCGCAACACCTGGCCGATGTCCGTCAGTGTCGCCCCTTGCTGCAGCATCTCCACAGCCAGCGCGTGGCGAAGCTGATGCGCGCCTGTACACTCCGTCTCGATCCCGGCGCGCGCAATGGCGCGTGCGACCATCTGGCTGACATCGCTATGGGATTTGAGGCCATCGAACGGGGCCCGCGAGCGCAGGAACACCCTCCGGCAGGCCGAGTCCGGCCGGCCATGTTCAAGATAGGTGGCGATGGCCTCTCCCACATCATGCGGCAATGGCAGGGGGCGCTGCGTGCGACCCTTTCCGGGGACGCGCAGACAGCCGCCCTTCCAGTCGATATCTTCCAGTTCGAGCTCGACAACTTCTCCGGCCCGCAGTCCGAGGCGGGCCAGCAGGAGCAGGATGGCGCGATTGCGCAGGCCCCCCGGCGTCGGCCAGTTCTTGCTTGCGTCCAGGAGACGCCTGACCTGCGCCGCCGGCATCGCTCTCGGGATCGAGGCCATCGACCAGCCGGCGACGGAAGGAACTGTAGCAGCAAGGTCGGTGTCGATGTAGTCACGGTAGCGGGCGAAGCGGAAGAAGGATCGCAGTGCCGTCGTGACATGTTTGGCCGAGGCAAACGTCCGGCCCGCCGGAGCGTGTTGCCGGAGATACGCCTCGATCTGGCCCGCGCGCAGCGATGCAAGCGGCAGCTCAGCTCCGCCGGATGCCTCGATCAGGAAGCGGCGCACATAACCAGCATAGTTGTCGATCGTTGCAGGCGTAAGGCCGCGTTCCTCGCGCAGCCAGACGGAGTATTCCGTCAGGACCCGGTCCATTTCTGTCATCTGCGCCGCTGGCGCCGAAAGGCTTTCGATCACACCCGCCTGCCGGAGCCAGTCCGTCAGAACAGACAGTGTCAGTCGGTCTCCGCGTATGGGACGCCGATGGACGGATCGTGCCCGCAGGAACGCTGCTTCAATCTCGCATGTGATTTCTTCCGCGGGGATCTGTTCGTGCGCCAGCCACCGGCTGAACTCGCTGACAAGAAATGTCTTCTTCCAGAACGCGACCTGCGAATATCCGCGTCCGGCGAGGTAGTCGGAAAATGGCTCCAGATAAGGCGCCAATGGCCCTTTGGCACGAAACCGCTCAGACCGCTTTCTGCAGGCCCTGTTCATCGGAAAATCTCCGCCGCTCAGCACCGGATCCACCGGACTATGCCGACCGACAAATCCAATATTACCACGGAAAGGAAGAAGATGATCATTAAACACGGGATAGTTCCGAAGTCGGCATATGATCTCGTCCTTCGTCCCTTTCAGGAGACAGCCCCATGAACCTCCGCCTTGGAAAGCTCGCCGACCGCACACCGGTCCGGCTCACCCTTGCGCTTGATCCTGAAACCGCCGCCGCGCTGCAGGATTATGCGGCGGTCTACCAGGAGACTTATGGCGAAGCCGAGCGCAGCGAAACGCTCGCCGCTGCCATGATCGAGATGTTCCTGGCGTCCGACGCCGGGTTCAGACGGGCCCGGAAGGCCCTGCCCACCAATGCCAGCAAAGGAGACTGACCCATGGCACAGATCGGCGCATTTACCCTGAAGGACGGAGCCTGGACCGGGACCATCCGTACCATGACCATCAACGTCAAGGCCCAGCTTGTGCCCAACAAGGACAAAGGGAAAAGCAAGGATACGCCAGACTTCCGACTTTACGCCGGCGGCGCAGAACTCGGCGCGGCCTGGCGCCAGGACTCGAAAGACGGCGAGACGCCCTACCTCGCCATCAAGCTCGACGATCCGAGCTTTGCCCAGCCGATGCGCGCGGCCTTCTTTGAGAACGAAGCCGAAGGCACCGGCGTCATGGTCTGGAACCGTCCCAAATGACCCAGTTCCCTCCACGCGCTTTTATTCGAATGGCGGCTGAACTGGAGGCTGCGGAACCAGATAGCAGCCCCGGTGCAGACGTGCGCGACGCTCAGGTCGGATTGAAGTTCCTTTCACTCCGCGATGTCCTCGACCGGCTGACAATCAGCCGGTCGCTGCTCTACGAACTGATAAAGGATCCAATCCAGCCATTCCCGGCGCCCGTTCATATTGGTCGCCGGAGTGTTTGGGTTGAGAACGAAGTCGAGCGATACATGCGAGCTGTTCTGACCACAGCGCGAAGGTGATGCGCGGCCGGCCTGGACTTGTCTGCCTCGTGGCTAGCGCTTGATCGCCCAGCATGGTCAGTCGTTGCCGAACCAAGCGCCTTGATCAAAGCGGCAAAGGATTGGGCGCAGTGTACGGGACACACACGTATTGGTCCTGTTTAACTTCGCGCCGATATCGACCGTGGCCGGACAGAACCCTAGCGCTGTTTGAAGGGGGCTGGCTGAGCGCGATAGAGCGTGTCAAATAGGGAGCGCAAAAGCCGTCGATCCCTCGCGACACGCTTAACAGAAAGCCGTTTCGTCTATTTTCCGGACCGGCCAAGTTGCATCCGATCTTGCCCGGTTCAGTCCGGAAGCATCCGGGTCGAAGCCAGCCATAACAATTGCGCGAGGCGCGGCACTGCAGTGATGTCGACGATTGGCAAACATGCGTCGACCAAACCAGCGCTACGATACTTTATTACAATTGTCGGTGTGTAATAGTGTTGCAAGCCGCAGAAATGCGCTCGTGCGGCATAAATCTCGCAAGCTGACACATCGCGTGCGGCAAAACGGCTTGCCGCAATTTTTTCATGCAAACACAACTTTTCAATGCTATCTGGGCAAAATGGTGCTGACAGCTGCGTCCTCCTGGTTCCGGTTTTTGATGGCCGCGCTTATTGCGCTGGCCTTCGTTGCCGGACCTTTGGCAGAAGATGCACACGCGGCCGAGCGATCAGCGCTCTGCTATGTCGATCACACGGCTGAAACGGCGACACCGGAAGATTCCGAACCATCCGGCGGGCACGAGCACGCAGTTCACAATTGCGGTGCTTGCCATCATCACATCTGGCGAACAGCCGAAGGCCTCACATTTGACTTCCTCACAACGAGTTCGCGGTTTTCGTTGACGCCTGACAATGCTGTGCTGAAAGCCCCGCCCTACGAACTTCTGCGGCCGCCCCGGGCCTGATTCTCTGCAACCGTTTTCCGGATGCGTCCAGCGCGTCCGGTGCCTGCCGAGAATTCAGCCTGAGGATCAAATCTTTCCATGACATTCCTGTTTCGGGGCGCGCTTGCCGCCCCGGCGTTCGCCCTCGCCGCATTCGTTGCGGCAGGCAGCGCCTCTGCAAGCCCTTGCATGCCGGACCATGTTGCCGCACCGAGCGCGCTCTCTCCAGACGCGCCCTTGACGCTCGATGCGGCGCTCAATGAAATCCGCCGCACGTCTCCGGATATACGGGCCGCCGGACTTGAAGCCCGCGCGCTAGATGCCGATGCGGACCAGGCCGGCAGGTGGCTCAATCCGACGCTCAGCGCAGAACTGGAGAACTTCTCAGGCGAAGGCGCCCTGTCTGGCATCGACCAGTCCGAGACCACGTTCGCCGTCGCTCAGACATTCAGGCTCGGCAACAAGCGGGGCCTGGAAGAACGCGCAGCCCGCGCCCGGGCGGCGCTGGGGACCGCTGAATGCGCTGTTATCCTGCGCGAAGCCGAACGCGAGGCAGCGCTTGCCTATGCCGACCTGGTTGCAGCGTCTGAAGCGGCAAGGCTCGCCGATGAGGCCGCAAACCTCAGCTCAACCCTTGCAGAAACCGTCAGCAAACGGGTGGAGGCCGGCGCTGCTGCACCTCCTGAGCTTGCCCGCGCCCGCGCAGACGCCGCGAGCCTGCGCGCCGAAGCGGCGTTGGCCCGGGGCGAAGTCGAGGCACGGGCGTATGCGCTCGCAAGTCTCTGGGGCGAAGCCGATCTGCGTTTTGCCGTTCCGTCAGAGTTCCAGATCATTGCCGCCGCCCAATCCGATACGGCGCCTCATCCGAACCTGGCTGCCGCTAAGGCTGCGGTGGACGCCAGAGAGGCCGAACTCAAGCGCGCCCGGGCTGAAGCTATTCCAGATGTCACACTTTCGGGCGGTGTCCGGCGGTTTGAAGCGACAGGCGATAGCGCCTTCATCGCTGGACTGAGCTTGCCTCTGCCGTTGTTTGACCGCGGCAGCGATACCGTTCGGGCGACCCGTCTTCGCGGCGATGCCGCAAAGGTTTCTGCCGAAGCGGTCGAGGCGCGGCTCAGGGCCGAACAGGCGGCAGCCACCGCCACCGCCCGCGCGGCCAACACGCGGTTATCAATCCTCACCGAAGAGGCGCTGCCAGAGGCAGAGGCCGCATTCGAAGCCGCTGATCAGGGTTACGCGATCGGCCGTTTCGATCTCACCACCACCCTCCAGGCGCGCGCCGCCCTGATTGACGTGCGCCAGGCCACCATTGCCGCTCGCCGGGATGCGCGCGCGGCGGACCTCTTGCTCCGCAGCCTGATCGGTGCGGCCCCATTTGACGGAGACACAGAATGATTGATCCAAAACTGACTGGGCTGGCACTGGTGCTGGCCATGACGCTCGCCGGCTGCGGCGGTTCAGGTGACACGGCCCGCGCAGATGCTGCAGCGGTCGCCGGAGCGACAACCGACCAGCACGCGGATCATGACGATCACGCCGAAGAACAAGGCGAGCATTCTGAAGAGGAAGGTCATGCCGACGGCGAAGAAGAAGGCCATGATGATCATGATGATCATGGCGACGAAGCGAACGGCGACGTTGTGCTGCTCGACAAGGCTGCCGCGGCCGAAGCCGGGATCTCTCTGTCACCGGCGGAGACCGGACCGCTCAGCGAAACGCTCTCATTGCCAGCAGAACTTCGCTTTGATGCCGACCGGGTCGCGCAGGTCGCTGCGCCCGTCAGCGGTCTGGTCTCGAGACTCGACAAGGGCGAAGGCGACAAGGTCAAGCGCGGCGAACGTCTCGCGGTATTGTCCAGCCGCGAACTCGCCGGACTGAAGGCGGACTTCCTGACGGCAAGATCCGCAGAAAGCCTTGCGGCATCACAGTATGCCCGTGAAGAGCGCCTGTTTGCCGACAAGATTACGTCGCAGGCTGAACTGGATGCCGCCAAAGCCGCCCTGATCAGCGCCCGCGCTGAACGCGAAGCGATGGAGAACAAACTTCACGCCGTCGGGATCAGCGATAGCGTGCTCAGTGGGCTCGGCCAAGCGCAGGATGGCTCCCTGGCCAGCGCGGCGCTCATTGCCCCTCTCGGCGGCACGGTCATTTCCCGGAGCGTCTCGATCGGTTCAAGCGTCGAGGCTGGCGGCGAAGCACTGTTCATCATTGTAGACGACAGCCAACTCTGGGCAGACATCGCGGTCTACAAGGATGATGCCAGCGCCATTGAAATCGGCCAGCCAGTCATCCTGCGAACGCGGGATGGCGCGGAAGCCGCCCGCGGCAAGATTGCCCTGATCCTTCCTGTCATCAGCGAAACGACCCGCACCAGCACAGCGCGTGTGATCGTAGACAACCCGGAAAGCCGCCTCCGCCCGGGGCAGTTCGTTACCGCCGAAATTTCGGTCGGCGAATCCGGCCGCACGCTGCATGTTCCGTCCGATGCCATCGTGGTGGTCGAGGACAAACCATCAGTCTTTGTCCCCATCGAAGGGGGTTTTGCACCGCGACCCGTCAAGCCGGGCCGCGCGAGCGCGGGTCTTACAGAAATCCTCGACGGGCTGGAGCAAGGCGAGAGCTTTGTCTCAGCCGGTGCCTTCACCCTGAAAGCGCAACTTGAAAAAGACGCTTTCGGTGACGGCCACGCCCACTAAGGACACCCACCCCATGCTTAATCTCATGCACAGAATTGCAGGCGGACGCCTGCTGGCAGCGATTGCTGTCATCGCAATGACACTGGGAGGGCTGTTCGCCTTCCGCAGCCTGCCAGTTGACGCCTTTCCCGATCCGTCGCCCGCGCTGGTCGAGATCTTCACCGAGACCGAAGGCCTCTCCCCGGAGGAGGTCGAGCGGTATGTGACCTTTCCGATTGAAACAGCCATGTCCGGTCTGCCCAAAGTCCGGGAAATGCGCTCGACATCGAACTTCGGATTGTCCGTGGTCAACATCTACTTCGAGGATGGCACCGACGTCTATTTTGCCCGCCAGGTTGTGGGCGAGCGTCTCGGAGAAGCTGCCGAGGCTATTCCCGAAGGCTTTGGTACGCCGAAGATGGGACCGATTTCGACCGGCCTCGGCATCATCATGTATTTCCGGCTCGTTGATGACTCCGGCACCCGGTCGCTGGTCGAAATGCGCGAAATCGCTGACTGGATGATCAAGTACCCGCTCCAGTCCGTCGAAGGCATCACCGAAGTCCTCGCGCTTGGCGGCTATGAGAAGCAGTACCAGGTCAACCTCGATCCGGATTCGCTGCTCGCGCAGGACATTCAGATCAGCGAAGTGATTGATGCCCTGAAGAGCGCCAACAGAACGGCAGGGGCACAGTTCATCGAGCTGGGCGCCGAGCAATATACCGTTCGCGGCGTTGGGCTGGCGACAACTATCGCCGATCTCGTGGAAACGCCGGTCAAGACCGTAGATGGACGAACCGTCCGGGTTGGCGATCTGGGAGACGTCGAAATCGGCGGCGCCGTTCGCCAAGGCATGGCCACAGCGAATGGCGAAGGCGAAGTCGTTGCTGGCCTTGTCCTCAAACTTTATGGCAGCAACACGTCCGATGTTATCGGGAGCGCCAAGGCGCGCTTCGATGAAATCAACGCCTCCCTGCCCGACGGCGTCCGCGCAATTCCCTACTATGACCAGGGTACGCTTGTGGAAAAAGCCGCCGCAACGGTCACTACCGCGCTGTGGCAAGGCGGTCTTCTTGTGGCGATCGTCGTGTTCCTGCTTCTTGGCGGCTGGCGCCTGAGCCTGGTCGTCGTATTTTCGATTCCCTTCTCGGTCGGATTTGCGTTCATCGCGATGAACGTTCTAGGTATCGGCGCCAATCTCATGACGCTCGGGGGGGTCGCCATTGCCATCGGCATGATGGTCGATGGGGCAATCGTGATTGCAGAGAACGTTGCGCGCGGCTTCCGTGAAAGACAGGAAAGCGAAGACAACCGAACAACGGTTGCGCGTTCGAGCGCAGAAGTGATCGCGCCGCTGGTCGCGGCCGTTGCGGTCGTCATCATCGTGTTCCTGCCGCTGTTCTCGTTGCAAGGCACCGAGGGCAAGACCTTCCGGCCGCTGGCGGCCTCGGCAGCGCTCGCAATGAGTGGATCGCTGATCTACGCGGCGTTGATTGCACCGGCCATGGCGCTGGGCCTGATGCGGCCGTCGCGCTCTGTGCAGAACACGGGCGACAGCCGCCTCACGCGGATCATCAAACCGTTCGCGGCTTTCTTCGTCCGCCAACGGATCGCAGCGCTTGCCCTTGCCGGAATTCTGCTGGTCGCCGGCGGCCTCGCCGCGACACGCCTGGGGTCGGAGTTCACACCGGCACTTGAAGAGGGTGACATCCTGCTGAGGGTCGCCATGGCGCCCTCCATTTCGCTTACGGAAGCCAGCGCCACATCAACCCGTGTCGAGAAGCGGCTTATGGAGGCGTTTCCCGAAATCGACTCCATCGTCAGCCGGATCGGGCGAGGCGAAGTTGGCGCCCATGCCGACCCCGTCAACAGCATCGAAGCATTCGTTGCGCTGAAGCCAAGAAAGGAGTGGCGCAAAGGGCTGAGCCCGGAAGAGCTGCGCGAAGCAATTTCAGACAATCTGAGCGCATTCCCCGGCGTGCGGGTCAACATCGGCCAGCCGATCGCCATGTCCATCGACGAGCTCCTGACTGGCACTAAGGCGCAACTCGCCGTGAAGATTTTCGGACCTGATTCCGAAGTGCTTCTCGAAAGCTCACAAGCGCTTCAATCCCTCCTTCAGGAAGTCCCTGGGGCGAGCGATGTTCAGGCTGACCAGATTACCGGCGCGCCGCAACTTGTCGTATCGCTCGACCGGGTTGCGCTTGGCCGCTACGGACTGAGCATCGAAGAAGCGCTTGAGGCCCTGCGGTCAGGCGTCGGCGGCGCCGAAGCGGGCGTCGTCTTCGAAGGTGTCCGGCAATTTCCGGTCGTGGTGCGTTACGACGAAGCTGGCCGCAACACGCCGGCGGCGATCGGGCGCATTATCCTGGAGTCCTCCAGCGGGGCGCGCATCCCCCTGGAGAGCATTGCCGATATCCGGGAGATCGTTGGACCTCGCCAGATAACCCGGGAGAATGGCGAGCGGTTCATTACCGTTCAGCTCAATGTGCGGGATCGTGATATCGGCAGCTATGTTGAGGAAGCTCAGGCGGCCGTGACGGCGGGTCTGGACTTGCCAGCAGGATACCGTGTCGAATGGGGCGGACAGTACGAACTGCAACAGCAAGCCAACGCGCGCTTTGCGGTCGTGATCCCGATCACGCTCGGCATCGTCTTCCTGATCCTCCTCCTGACGTTCGGGCGGCTGATGTCGGCGGTGCTTATCCTGCTCAACATTCCGTTGGCGCTGACCGGAGGAGCACTGGCGCTGTGGATAGCAGGGCTGCCCGTTTCCGTACCCGCAACGGTGGGGTTCATTGCCTTGTTCGGCATCGCACTTGGAAACGGCATGGTGCTGGTCAGCTTCATGGATGACTTTGCAAGGGCCGGGCGCAATCTCGAGGACCTCGCCATCGAAGCTGCGGGTCTGCGAGCACTTCCGGTGTTGATGACGGCGGCAACAACGGCGCTCGGCCTCGCCCCGCTGCTCTTCGCCACCGGCGTGGGCGCCGAAGTGCAGCGCCCGCTGGCTACCG
Source organism: Hyphomonas sp. (assembly GCA_020638455.1). GTDB lineage: Bacteria > Pseudomonadota > Alphaproteobacteria > Caulobacterales > Hyphomonadaceae > Hyphomonas. Next base: position 799,440 of record JACKIK010000002.1, read on the forward strand.
TGGTGATCGGGGGCCTCGTCTCATCTACCTTGCTGACCCTGCTTGTGGTGCCGGCGCTCCATCGCTGGTTTGCGCCCAAACCGGACGGGCACCACTCGTTGGTCGAGGCTAAACATGAGCACCCCGCCGTTCCGGCGGAATAGCCGTCCGTGGGGGCGGCGCCCAACCAGCGCCGCCCCTGTTCACAAGCCAGGGGATCAGCCCGTCAGGATTTGCGACCATGTCAATTGAACCTCCTGAGCATCAACCGAAAGCGCCGAGCGGGCATGATCACGGCAAATCGGACAATCTCGAGCTGATATTTTCCCTGACCTGCGGCGCCTTGCTGGTCGTTGGGTGGCTGGGGCCCAAGCTCGGCATCATCCCTGGCTGGCTTTCCATCCTCCTGCTCGTCGGCGCTTACATCTTTGGCGGCTTCTTCGCACTGAAAGAAGCAATTGAGAAAGTCGCGGACGCAAAGTTCGAGATCGACTTCCTGATGCTCGTCGCCGCTGCCGGCGCCGCCATCCTCGGCGCCTGGGCCGAAGGGGCGCTATTGCTCTTTCTGTTCAGCCTGGGACACGCGCTCGAACACTATGCAATGGGCCGCGCGACGCGGGCCATCCAAGCGCTGGCAGACCTCGCCCCTGACTCCGCGCTCGTCCGACGCAATGGCGAGACCGTCGAGATGCGCATCGAAAACATTCAGCTTGGCGACATCGTTGTCGTGCGGTCCAACGAGCGGCTGCCGGTGGACGGGGTCGTGACTGCCGGCGAAAGCAGCGTCAACCAGGCGCCGATTACCGGCGAAAGCGCGCCGGTCGACAAACGCCCCCTGCCCGGCACATCGGTTGCCGAGATCGAGGCAGCCGGGCCGCAGCACAAGGTCTTCGCGGGATCAATCAACGGGAGCGGCAGTCTCGACATTTACGTCACGCGGCTCTCGTCTGAGTCTGCGCTCGCCCGCGTTGTCAAACTCGTTTCTGAAGCCGAAACACGACAGTCCCCGACACAGACGTTCATCAAGCGCTTCGAGAAGATCTTTGTGCCGCTGGTCATCGCCCTCGCGGTGCTGACGGGGTTTTCATGGCTTTTCCTGGACGAGGCACCCTCCGAAAGCTTCTATCGCGCGATGGCCGTTCTGGTTGCAGCAAGCCCCTGCGCCTTGGCCATTGCCACGCCGAGCGCCATACTCAGCGGTATCGCCCGGGCAGCAAATGGCGGAGTACTGATCAAGGGCGGCGCGCCGCTGGAGGCGCTTGGCCGGTTGAATGCGATCGCGTTCGACAAGACCGGCACCTTGACCATTGGCGAGCCCAAAGTCGTCGATATCGTGGCGTTCGAAGAGACTGATGAGCGGACGTTGCTGGCGACCGCCGCCGCTGTGGAGGCCTTCAGCGATCATCCCCTTGCGCGTGCTATCGTGGCGGCGGCTCGCGAGAAGGATCTTCCGAAAGGTCCGGAGGCGGAAGAGTTTCAGAGCCTCACCGGCAAGGGCGTCAGCGCCATGGTCGGAGGCGAACGCGTCCTGATCGGCAAGCCTGCGATGTTCGACGGCAAAAGCGGTCCTGTCATGCCCGAAACGCTTGCGCGGGAGGTAGACGGGCTTTTCGACACGGGCCGCACGATGATGGTGGTCGCGCAGGGCGGCCGCTTCCTGGGCGCCATCGGCCTGATGGACACGCCGCGTCCCGCCGCAAAGCGCGTGATCGCGCAGATACGAAAGCTGGGCATCACGCGGATGATGATGATCTCCGGCGACAATCACCGTGTCGCCAACGCCATCGCCCGCGATCTCGGACTGGACGAGGCGTTCGGAGACCTGATGCCGGACGACAAGGTCGCAAAGATCAAGGAGCTGAAACAGCAAGGCGGTGTCGCGATGGTTGGCGACGGCGTCAACGATGCCCCGGCAATGGCGAACGCGAATGTCGGAATTGCAATGGGCGCGGCGGGCTCTGACGTCGCTCTGGAAACCGCCGACATCGCCCTGATGGCGGACAATCTCGACACACTACCATTTGCTGTTGGGCTGAGCCGCGCGACCAGCCGCAATATTCGTCAGAACCTCTGGGTCAGTCTTGGTGTCGTGGCCGTTCTTGTTCCAGCGACGCTCTTCGGCGTCGGCATCGGCCCTGCCATTCTTCTGCACGAAGGTTCAACGCTGATCGTCGTTGGCAACGCCCTCAGGCTGCTGGCCTATCGCGATGAACAGAGCCCTGCTCACGTCTGATGGAGGCCGCTGAAATGACGACGACAGTGCTCATCACATCTCTTCCGGAAGACGCGCAACGCATCGCCGGCCATTTCGGATTTTCTAAGCAGAGGTTTTTTCAATGAAAGCAATCCTGTCGTCAGCGGCGCTCCTTGCGCTGAGCGCGTGCGCGACCACCACGATACCGCAGCAGCCTGAAACACACGCTCCGACCGTTGACGCGCAAGCCTCCTGCGGGCCCCGGCCTGCCGGCCGGATGAGGTCTCACCGTTCGGCTCGGCTCGTGCTTTACCGGGCTTGCAAGGCGCGTGAAAATGCAGCGCTCAATGCAGAAGAGGCCCCGCAACGAACCCCGAGCTTCGCGCCGCTTACACGCAAAATCTTAACGCGGCGAAGTCCAGTTACCGAGCCGGAAATCATGACGCCGCTTTCTCCCACCTTGAGATCGCGCACGTCCTTGGCCAGCAGTTTTTGCTGCCGCACATAACGGTTCACGCCTGGATGCTTCGTGTTGCCGCAAAAAGGCAGGATAGGCGCGAGATCCTGGGCCAGATCACGCGGCTGGCCGCCACTGTGCCCGGATTCATTGCGGGCTGGGTCCCCTTGGGAAATACTGGCGGCGCCAATGTATCGGCACTCAAACCCATGCCGGTTCCCACGTCGCTTTCAGGTCTGGTTCCAAAGCCGGATATGATACGTCAGCTGAGCTTTCGTCTGGCAGCCCTGATCGGCGTCATTGTGATTTCACGCGCTTTCTGATCTTTGCCGGATAGCCAGCGCATGTATGGACCGTTCAATCAGCTTCGATACCTGCCGAACAAATCCACAAGCTCAGAAAACTTCTGCCTCTGGCTCTCGGCATCGCCCTCCCGGATGGCCTCTTCCACACAGTGAGCCGCGTGGTTCTTCAGGAGCTCATCTTCGACCTTCCCAAGTGCAGCCTTGATTGCCTGGACTTGGGTCAGGATATCGATGCAATACCGGCCATCCTCGACCATTCCGGACACGCCGCGTACCTGGCCTTCAATCCTCTTTAACCGGGTTACAACTGATTTAGGCGGCGCGTGTTGCATTTGACATATACCTCTTGGGGGTATACATAACGATAAGATAAAGGCTGGTCAACGCATCATGGTCGATTCGATCCGTAGCGCGATAGTTGCCCTCACCCTGCTCGTGTTGGGCGGCTGCCACGCCGCGTGTGCATGCGCTTCCGTCGCACAAGCGCTCACCGGGCCAGAAGTCGCAGTGGCCGAAACGACTGGGCACGCCGGTCACACGGTCGCTGTTGAGGTGCCAGACGTTGACCATTGTGACCGAGAGTCCGAAAATCAGGGTCATGACTGCACCGGGTGCGAAGCAGTTGCCCTACCGGCCGATTCCCTAACCAAGTCGGTCAGCCCGTTTCCGGCCGACGTCGCTATTCTACCCGCGAAGCCCGTCACTGAGACACTCGGAGTGTTCCAACTCGCTGACTTGAGGATTGAACCAGCCCGAGGCCCGCCTCGGCCGAGCCCTTCGCTCGTAACTCTGAAAATACGCCTGCAGAATTGATCCTGAGACAATCCCTGCGCCGGCCTCTGGTCGGCGCAGACAGGTCTCACTCAACTGAATTGAGCGCTCTTGGCGCTCTCTGTTCAAGCTGATCAATCACAGGATGTTTACCCATGAAACTCTCTCATTCAATCCTCGCGCTTGCGATGGTATTTTCTGCCCCCCCCGCATTTGCTCTGGAAGCCGGCAGTTCCGCCTCAGCGATGCAGCACACGGATCATTGCGGCCTTCCAATGGGCGAAGGGACAGTGACCGCCCTCGATGTAAAAACTTCGAAAGCCAGGATCGACCACGGCCCCATCGCGGCGCTCGACTGGGACGCAATGACCATGGACTTCAAGGCCTCGAAAGGCGTTGACCTTTCGGCGTTTGCGGCCGGCGACCGGGTTCACTTTCTTTTGGCGGAAGACGAAAAGTCAAAATCCTACCGGATCGAAGCAATGTGTTCCCTCGATGCCCCGGAGGGCCTGCACGACGCCTGCATGGGCAAGATGCACGGGACTGCCATGTCGGCCGCCGAAGCCAGCGGCAAGCCGTGCGCGATGGAAGGAATGGATCACAGCACAATGCCCCGCATGGATCACGGCAACATGAAAGGCATGGACCATAGCAAGATGGACGGCATGCCCAAGGGTGAGGTGACGACCGCGGGCCCAGACGGCATGAAAGGCATGGACCACTCGCAGATGCCGGGCATGGCACCAGAATCTGCGCCCGCCGCGACGGATGCCGCCAAGCCTGCCGCCGATCATTCACAGCACTAACTGGTGAAGTCCCTGCGCTGCTCCGGCCTGCGCAGGGACTCAACTCCCCTTCGACAAGGCAAACTCAAATGCTCACACGACGACATCTCCTGCGTACAGCCGCCGCTGGCGGCGTGCTCGCCGCCTCCACGTCCCTCCTGCCCGCCTGGGCGCGCGGCGCCGCTGCCGGCAACAAGGGAATCTTTGAAGTCTCCGGTAATGCCTTTGACCTCACCGTCGGCCACAGCGCCGTCGAGATCGGTGGCCGCTCCGGTCATGCCATCACGATCAACGGAACGCTGCCCGGACCACTCATCCGGTTCCGCGAAGGCGAAAAGGTGACCCTCAAGGTCAACAATACACTCGACGAGGACACATCGATCCACTGGCACGGGCTTCTCGTGCCGTTTCACATGGACGGGGTGCCCGGCGTCTCCTTCCCCGGCATCAAGCCGAAGTCGACCTTCACCTATGAATTCGCCGTCCCGCAGAGCGGCACCTACTGGTACCATTCCCATTCCGGGCTGCAGGAACAGATGGGTCACTACGGTCCGCTGATCATCGACCCTGCCGGACCTGACCCCGTGCAGGCTGACCGTGAATACGTCCTTGTCCTGTCGGATTGGAGCTTCGAACATCCGCACAAGGTCTTTGCCCGCCTGAAGAAGGATGCTGCCGTTTATAACTTCCAGCAGCGCACAGCGGGTGACTTCCTGAAGGACGCCCGTGAAAACGGGCTCGGCGCAACGCTTGCCGACCGCGCTTCCTGGGGCGCCATGCGCATGTCGCCGACAGACATTTCGGATGTCACATCCGCAGTGTACACTTTCCTCATCAATGGCCACGCGACGGAGGACAACTGGACCGCGATCTTCAATTCCGGGGAACGTATCCGGCTACGAATCATCAACGCGTCAGCCATGACAATCTTCAATTTCCGGATACCCGGCCTGCCAATGACGGTGGTTGCCGCTGACGGGCTCAATGTCCAACCCGTCGAGACCGACGAGTTCCAGATCGGGGTGGCGGAGACCTATGACGTGATCGTCAGTCCGAACCGAGCGCGGCCGTTTGCGCTCGTCGCGGAATCGATCGACCGGTCCGGTCAGGTTGTGGCAACCCTGGCACCCAAAGCGGGCCTCGTTGCGACAGCGCCTCTGCTGCGCGAACGCCCGACACTCACCCACCGCGACATGGGTATGGATATGTCCTCGATGGATCACGGCTCCATGGCAGGGATGGACCACGGCGGCATGGGCGGCAGCGCAATGTCGGGGATGGACCACAGCGCCATGTCCGGCATGGATCACGGCGCCATGGCAATGCCTGCGTCGGTTCCGCAGAGCCATGACCACAGGATGGGCGTCGGTGTTGATAACATCGCAATGGTTCAGGTGAGCCGGATTGATGAGCCGGGGCTGGGCCTCGAATCTGTCCCGCACCGGGCGCTCCGGTATTCGCAGCTCCGGAGCCTCACACCAAACCCCGACACACGGGCGCCGGGCCGCGAGATGGAGATCCACCTCACCGGCAACATGGAACGCTACATGTGGTCCTTCGACGGGGTAAAGCTGAGTGAAGTGACAGGTCCCATCATCTTCCATGAAGGCGAACGCCTGCGCGTGACGCTCGTCAACGATACGATGATGACGCATCCCATCCACCTGCACGGCATGTTCTTCGATCTCGTCGTGGGCGACACCGACCACAAGCCTCGGAAGCACACGGTGATCGTCAAGCCGGCAGAGCGAATCTCGTTCGACGTCACCGCCGACCATGTCGGCGACTGGGCCTTCCACTGCCACCTCCTGTTCCACATGCACGCCGGCATGATGCAGGTCGTCTCAGTCGTGCCGCGAGGTGCGGCGGCTCGCGCGGATGATCCGCACAGGGAGCACACGCCTTCGACTACTCCGCCGACGGACGAGACCCCGCCAAAAGAAGCCCCTATGTCGGGCATGAGCCACGAAGGACACCGTTAATGACCCGCGCTCAGATGATTGCGACGATTGTCCTGCTTTCACCGCTCGCAGCAGCGCCTGCCTTTGCGCAGGAGACGCCCGTACCTGGATCGCAGGCCGAAGCCTATTGGGACAAGGATGAATTCAAGGCGTCTCAGGACGTCCTGAAAAAAGAGCATGGCGGAGGGACAAATTACATGATCCTCGCCGACCGGTTCGAATACCAGTCCGGCGAGGGCTCTCCGGCCCTTCTGCTGGAAGGCCAGGGCTGGTGGGGTACTGATGAAAACCGGCTCTGGATAAAGTCGGAGATCGACTATGATCTGGATGCTGGCAGTTTTGAAGAAGCCGAACTGCAGGCACTCTGGTCACGCCCCATCGCGCGGTATTTCGACGTGCAGGCAGGTGTGCGTCATGATTTCGAACCGGGCCCTTCCCGCACTTACGCGGTAGCCGGAATCCAGGGACTTGCCCCTTACTGGTTCGAAGTCGACGGCGCCGTTTTCCTAAGCGAAGAGGGTGATCTCTCAGCCCGCCTCGAGGCCGAGTATGAATTCCTGCTGACCCAGCGTCTCGTCCTTCAACCGCGCACGGAACTGAATTTCGCGGCTGAAGACGTGCCCGAACTTGAAACCGGCGCCGGACTATCGACAGCAGAACTTGGCCTGCGCCTTCGCTATGAGTTCGATCGTCAGTTCGCGCCCTATGTCGGGGTCAACTGGAAAGCCTCGACCGGCGAGACCGCAGACTTTGCCCGGGCCCGTGGAGAAGACACAGAAACCCTCTCCTTCGTCACCGGCATCAGGCTCTGGTTCTGAAGCGTATCTAATTGAAACTCTCGGTCCGGAAAGGACATCCCATGCACACGCCCAAATTGATCGCCGCAACACTTCTGGCGCTCGCTTTCTCAGCTGCTCCCGCGCTTGCTCACATCAGTGTCAAATCGACGAGCATCGAGAATGCGGCCGTCATCGACTCCGCTCCTGCAGACTTCTCGTTCAGCTTCAGCCAGCCAGTCGGTCTGATATCATTCTCTATCCAGACACAGGCCGGAGAAAAGGTCGATCTCGGCTTCACGCCGCCAAAAGCACCGGCAGCCACATTCACGGTGCCGCTGCCGGAACTCGCGCCAGGTCTCTACACCGTCGAATGGCGTACGATGTCGAAGGATGGTCATCCGATGACCGGCAAATCGACTTTCGAACTGAAATAGGCCGGACCCATATGCCCCTGCTGGACGCCGCCAATCTTGCAACCAAGATCCTGCTCTATGGCGCCAGCCTCGCAGCGATCGGGGCGGCGCTTCACGGGGCGCTCGGACTGCACACCAACCGTCGCGCCTACACATGGCTCGCCGCCCTGGTGGCTGCCACCGCGCTGATCCGGCTGCTCATTCTCAACGCACAGATGGGCGGCAGCCTCGACGCGGCGCTGTCGCTTGATCAGTTCGGGTGGACCTGGGCCGGCGGCGGAAGGCCTGCGCTGGCCTTGTTCGCGGGCGCTGTCCTCCTCTTTGCGGCAAGCATAGCGAAAGGTCGTATCCTTCCGATGCTCGCAGCTGTCAGCATCAGCGCAGGCTTTGGCCTCACGGGGCATACGGCAGGTCTTGAGGCGCCGGGGCTCGCCCCCTGGGTCGTTGCGGTCCATGTCCTGATCGCCGGCTTCTGGCTGGCGGCGCCCGTTACGCTCTGGCCTGCCCCTGCGATGAATGACCGAGATGTTCTTGCCCGCGCGGAATCGTTCAGCCGTGTCGCCCGGTTCATCGTGCCGCTGCTGTTTGTATCCGGCGTCTACCTTTTCTGGCGGATCAATGGCGACCTGACATCGGCGCTCAGCTCCGGATACGGACGGCTCCTTACTGCTAAGTTTCTGGCCGCACTGCTGATCCTCGGACTTGGCGCGCTCAACATGACTCGTGTCACACACCAGCTCGCCACTGATGCCGTCAGCGGGCGGGCGAACCTTCGGGCGACGCTCCGGGTAGACGCGGTGCTCTTTGTGCTGATTCTCGGTATAATTGCCGCCGCGACAACAATTTCTGGCCCCGTTGAATAAGGAAACCCGAATGAAAACCTACATCATCGCCATCTTTGCCGCAGCTCTCCTGAGTGTTGCGGGACCTGCCTTTGCCCATGAAAGCGCCCACCCGGAAGCACCAGGGTCACCCGCCGGGATCGTCGATGCCTTTGCTGCGGCGCTTGATGCAGGCGATACCGCCACCCTGTCCGCTCTGATGGCCCCCGACGTTCAGATCGCCGAGAGCGGCGGAATTGAGCGCTCCCTGGAAGAATACCGCTCCCATCATATGGGCGCAGATATCGAGTTCTCAAAAGCGGTTGAGACAAAGGTCCTCAGCCGCCACGTTTTTGAAAGCGAAGGCCTTGCAACAGTGATGACCGAAGCTGTGTCTACCGGCACGTTCCGGGGCAAGGCCGTCAACAGTCGGCTGATGGAGACGATGGTCCTCAAACAGACGGACGGAGACTGGAAGATTGTCCACATACACTGGTCGTCGGCCAAGATATCCGAGGGTGACAGTCATTGATGCAGGCAGAGCGCTGGCGTGGCTCGCTCACCATCGGAGACGGCTGGGCGATTCTGCAAGGCGTGGCGGGCGCCAACTCGCCCCATACCCATCTCGCTCACCAGCTAACCGCGGGGATCGATGGGCCAGTTGAAGTCGAGTGCTTCGGCAGACTCCAGATCATCCCGTCTCGGCAGTACGTGATCATACCGTCGGGATGTGCACATGCCATCGGTCCAATCGAGACTAGGTTGCGGAGCATCTACTTTGACCGCGCAAGGGCTGCCCCAGCGGGTTCGGGTCGCGAACGCGGCTTCAGTCTTGCAGATTCGCGCCTGTCAGCCGCATTGGATGAGTTCAACGAAACCGGCTCGCGGGCTAACCTGATGGGTGCCTTCGCGATTGGAGAACAATCCCCACAGCCAGAGAGATCGCTGACACAGCTGCTTGATGGCGCCCCTGCGTCCGCCACGCCAGGCTCGATTGCTCACGACCTTGGAGTGTCGCCCAGTCGCCTGCGCCAGATGTCACATGCAACATTCGGGGCGCCCATCTCCCACGTTCTCCAGTGGCGGCAGTTGCAGCGCGCAGCGCGCGCACTTTCAGACAACGCAAGTCTGGCCCAGGCGGCTGAGGCCGGCGGCTTTTCCGATCAATCCCATTTCACGCGCCGCATGCGCCGCTGGTTCGGTGTCTCGCCCGGCGCAGGTCTTTCTGGCCTGGAAGTCCGGATTGCCCCGATCCGGCAAGGTTGTTGAATCGTTCAAGACAGCTGGGCTGCGCCCGTTACCCTGTGATCAGATGAGGCGACACTCGCCTGCTCGCAGTCAAACGGAACCCCCATGCCCATTCTAAAACAATTCGCCAAGTGGACCTATGCGCCGCTGATGCTGCTGACCTTCAATGGAGCCGCAATCGCACTTGTGCAGTCCGGTGCACCCAAAGCCAGTCTTGCCGTGCTCTTGCTCACGGCAATCGCGATGTCATTCCTTGCTGAGCGGTTTATTCCGTACAAGGAGGACTGGAACCGCCCAAAGGGCGATACTTTGAGAGATGGTCTCCACGCGCTGGTCAATGAAGGCTCGATTGCCGTGTCGGTACTTCTCATTCCGATCATGGCTGCCATCGTACCCTTCCCCCCAATCTGGCCAGGCAGCTGGCCGCTATGGGCTCAGCTGCTGCTTGCAATACTTGTCGCCGACGCCGGTATCACCGGCATTCACTGGGCGAGCCATCACAACAAGTTCCTCTGGCGCTTCCATGCCGTGCATCACAGCGTAACGCGAATGTACGGCTTCAACGGCCTCATGAAACATCCCGTCCATCAGGCGATCGAACTGATGGCAGGGACAGCGCCGCTGATTCTCGCAGGCATGCCGCTGGATGTCGCCGTGCTGCTTGCATTCGCAGTGGCGATCCAGCTGCTCCTCCAGCACTCGAACACCGACATGAAGATCGGCGCGCTTCGCCATGTGCTCGCACTTGCGCCCGTTCACAGGTTTCATCACCTCAAGTCTTCTGCTGAGGGCAACGTCAACTTTGGTCTCTTCACGACATTCTGGGACAGGCTGCTCGGAACGGTCCACTTCGATGCGGATCGCCCCTTTTTCTCAGGCGACCTTGGGATCGAAAACGAAGCGGACTATCCCTCAACCTATACAGGTCAGCTCGTCCGGCCGTTCTTAAGCGATGGCTGAAGAGCGCCCGCAAGATCAAATATACCCCCACGGGGTAATTGACCAATACGGTATAGGGGTATATTTGAAGACATAGCAAAAAGCACGCAGGAGCTCGGCATGTCTTCAAGTGAAACCAAGACAACAGCGGATCCGTCACCGACGCGCGACCCGGTCTGCGGCATGACCCCGAAGGCAGACACCCCGCACCGGCTCATTCATGAAGGTGCCGAGGTCGTATTCTGCAGCGCAGGTTGTAAATCCAAGTTTGAAGCAAATCCCGCCACCTACATGAATGCCTTCACGGCGCATGAGGCGGATATGCATGACCACTCAGGCCACGGGGCTGGCTGCCACGGTCATGCCAGCGCGACACCAGCTAAGATGGCAGCTGCAGGAAGTCAGTGGACCTGCCCCATGCACCCGGAGATCGTGCGGGACGGCCCCGGCGCTTGCCCGATTTGCGGCATGGCCCTCGAGCCGATGACGCCCAGCGCAGGCGATGGCCCCAATCCCGAGCTGCGCGACATGAAACGGCGCTTTGTGTTCGGCGTGGTGCTGTCGTTACCCCTGCTGGTCATCGAAATGGGTGGGCACGTCTTCGGTATTAACCGGTTCATTCCGCCCACGATCAATCCCTGGATCCAGATGGCTCTGGCAACGCCCGTGGTGCTCTGGGCAGGCTGGCCTTTCTTCGCGCGGGGCGCCGCATCTGTCAGAAACCGCAGCCTCAACATGTTTTCGCTGATCGCACTCGGTACCGGCGCGGCCTGGATCTACAGTATGATAGCCGCGATTGCGCCGGGCCTGTTCCCGGCCGAATTGCGCTCGGCGCACGGCACCGTGCCCGTCTATTTTGAAGCCTCTGCGGTCATCATCACGCTGGTGCTGCTCGGGCAGGTGCTCGAACTCCAGGCGCGCGAAGCCACGGGGGGCGCGATCCGGGCGCTGCTTGACCTTGCTCCGAAAACGGCCCGCCGGATCAATACGGATGGCACAGAAGAAGATGTGCCGCTCGAGACAGTCGTCGCCGGTGACAAACTGCGCGTCCGCCCGGGAGAAAAGATCCCGGCCGACGGTGTCGTCCTTGAAGGACGCTCCTCCATCGACGAGTCGATGGTGACGGGCGAATCCATGCCTGTCACCAAATCGGTGAATGACCGGGTGATCGGGGCAACGGTCAACCAGACCGGCAGCCTCATTGTTGAGGCGCAACGCGTTGGCAGCGAGACCATGCTCTCGCAGATCGTCCATCTCGTGGCAGAGGCGCAGCGCAGCCGCGCGCCCATCCAGCGCCTTGCTGACCAGGTGTCAGGCTGGTTCGTTCCAGCGGTGATCGTGATAGCCATTGCGGCCTTCTTCGGATGGCTGATGTTCGGCCCGGAGCCTGCCTTCTCCTACGGTCTCATAGCGGCCGTCTCGGTGCTGATCATAGCCTGCCCCTGCGCGCTTGGTCTTGCCACGCCGATGTCAATCATGACCGGTGTCGGAGCCGGGGCGCGCGCTGGCGTTCTGATCCGGAATGCCGAAGCGCTCGAGCGTATGGAAAAAGTGGATACGTTACTGATCGACAAGACCGGAACCCTCACGGAAGGGAAGCCGGCTCTTGTTGCCATCGACATGATGCCGGGCGCGGATGAAACCTCTGCCCTGCGCATTGCCGCGAGTCTCGAGAGCCACAGCGAGCATCCTCTCGCCGCGGCGATTGTCGCCGCAGCCCGTGCAAAGGGCCTGGCGCTCGCTGAACCCTCAGACTTCGATTCGCCGACGGGCAAAGGTGTTGTGGGGATCGTCGAGGGACAGAAGGTCGCTCTTGGCGCCGAGCGGTTCATGAATGAACTCGGCATCAGCACAGGCGAATTCCAAGCCCTTGCGGAACGCCGCAGGACGGACGGCGCAACAGCCATCTATCTGGCCGTCGAAGGCGCAGTACAAGCCGTACTTTCGATTGCAGATCCTGTGAAACCTTCAACGCCCGCTGCCCTGAGCGCGCTGCGAGCGGCAGGCCTGCACATCGTCATGGCAACAGGGGACAACCGCACGACGGCTGACGCAATCGCGCGCTCGCTTGGCATCGATGCTGTTGAAGCGGAAGTCCTACCCGCCCAGAAGGCCGAGATTGTGAAACGCCTGATCGCCGAGGGAAGGGTCGTTGCCATGGCGGGGGACGGTGTGAATGACGCTCCCGCCCTGGCGGCCGCCGATGTCGGCATCGCGATGGGAACCGGCACGGATGTCGCCATCGAAAGCGCGGGCGTCACCCTACTCAAGGGAGATCTTGGCGGAATTGCACGGACCCGGACTATTTCGCGGGCAACCATGCGGAACATCCGGCAGAACCTTTTCTTTGCTTTTGCCTACAACGCTGCCGGCATTCCCATTGCTGCAGGCGTCCTGTACCCCCTCACCGGCACCCTGCTCTCTCCCATGATCGCAGCTGCCGCGATGGCTCTCTCTTCTGTCTCCGTTATCATTAACGCATCGCGCTTAAGCCGATCGGCAAGACAATGATATCGCCCAGGCTTTTCCAGACTCGCCCTGCGGACTGCAATGTTGAAAATCGTGTGGATTCGAAACAGTTGGGTAGCTGTTGGCTCGATCCGGAGTGACTGATCAATCAACTGCAGCCGAAGGCTTCGGCAGCGTTGATGCGACATTATCTTGCTGCCAGCCGAACCAGCCAGACAGCCTCAGAACGAAACCGTGCCAGGAAGAGGTATCTGTTGCGCCCTGCAAGGTCTCTCGTCATCCCTGATACCTCGATCGATCAGCAAAGCATCTTCCGCTTTGGGATCGCAAAGTCCCCGATTCACTATGGTAGCCGCGAGGTTAGCAGGTGCAATTTGCGCGTGATGACTTCGTGGGCCGCGTCGTAAGCGACCAGGTCACCTGAGGCCGCCGCTGCTACGGCGAGCAAATTCGATCACTACCACTTAAGCATCCTGCTCAAAACCACAGCACCGGCTGCTGCACACAACAACACTGAAGCAAGGTACCAGCTTACAACATAGAGAATTGAATCAGCCGGACAGCAACCGGCGTAAACAATGGCCGCCAGCGAGCCTGAAACTGCTCCGATGGCAGAGCCAGCAAGCGCAAGGCGCGTTGCGCCGAGTCCACGGACGGCAAGCGTCAGGGCCATAGCGATGGGAAGAGAAAGTAACGGAATCCTGTAAAGGCACTCTGGGAACTGATCACTTGTCCAGGCGCTCATGCGCAAATCCAACGGGGTCAGCACCATGACAAGAATCCCCACCAGAACATTCAGGGCCGCAAATATCCAGATCGGCAAGAATTCTCGTCCGACCGATGTGCTTGGACGCGACACCTCCAGAAGGAACGGCGCGGTAGCAGCAGCAGCCGTCAGACCATAGACAGCCTTTAACAGAACAGGACCGCTAGTCGGAGAAAAGTCCGCGCGCACACCAAAAATCAGAAGAAGCAGGATCATCGATAGGGCCAAACCTGCGACCGCCGCCACCGCCAGGCGCAGACGATGTCTCGAAGGGCGAACCGCGGATAGTCCGCGGGAAAGGTCTGCTACGAGATCGTCGGTTGTCACGGCAACTTTTCCTTTGAAACAAGTGACATGAGTTTCTTTAGTCCACGGTGAATGCTGACTTTGATATCCGCTTCGGAAATACCCATTCTTTCTGACGCCTCCTGAACCGATAGCTGCTCCAACTTCACGAGCCTGATTGCTCCGCCTTGCTTCTCCGGCAGTTGCGTTAGCAACGTTTCGATGTCGCGACTGGAGTCTGAATGATCCGCAGTCTCGGCGGAGAAGAGGCCCTCAACATCATCCACCGGAACAAATACCCGGCCAGCTGGCTGACGCCTGAAATGATCCATCATTTTATAACGAGCAATAGCATAGACCCAAGCTGTGAAGGGACGACCGGGATCATATCGGTGCCTGTTCAAGTGAATTGCCAGCAGCGTCTCCTGGACAAGGTCCTCGACCGCTGCTTCATCGTGGCCAAATAACTTGTGACGAAAGAACGAGCGAAAAAGGCTGCTCAACTTGGTGAGAAGCGCATTGTAGGAAAACTCTTCCCCGGCGAGGCTTTTCATCATCAGTGCGTGCAATTCAGGTTCATATCGGTTCATTCGCCCGCACGCCTCAATCCTCTGATTTTCTGACCGTATCGCAGTGCTGATTGTTGCAACAGGCACAGGCCGACATTTCGGCCTGGTCTCTCGCAGCGAAAGATGGACGTCGAAACTTCCACCTTCTTGCACAAACAGCATGATTGCAGTCACGAGCCCTTCACCAGACCAGCGTCCTTGAAGGTTCCTTCGCGTTTCAAAGCAAAAGGTTACAGGCCAGGCGCAAAACCTTTGCCGCGGGTTCGCGAACCCAAAAGTACCTGTTCCGGAGCTTGCCATGATCAAGCGATACAGGGCCTTTTTCCAGAAAGAGTGTAACCAATCGGCTCAGTCCTTCGAATTCAAAAGGACAGACTGGCAGTCAGTCTGCATCCAACCAGCCAAAAGCTGCCATCAAAGGACCTTTGTGATGAAAAAGTTCTCCGCCGCCGTCGTAGTTGCCACACTGGCACTGATGGCGCCCATGCCCGCTTTCGCCCATCATAAGGTGGGTCACCCCGATTTCCGACCCATCCGCGCAGCCTCCCTAGCCGCGCCTGCGAAGCCAGATCCAATGAAATGCGGCGACGACATGATGAAGTCGGCGCCTGAAGCAAAGGAGAAGACGCGTTCCTGCTGCGAAAAAGGCAAAGCAGGCGCGACTTCTGATGTCCTCGATGGCGTCGCTCACATATCGAAGCCTCAGAGCTAATGCCGTGCGCAACCGTTGCGGAGTCAAGACTGCCCATGCCTGCCGTGCCGTGTCGGGAACCGCCGTTTGCTGGACCCCTGCACTGCAAGGAACAGTCGAAAAGACATGTTTCGCCTGTAGTAAATTGCACCGCTGTGTTGCCCGACGCGTCAATGAAGCCTTTGTATTCGTCAACGCAAAATCGCCTCACGTTGCTGTGACGTTGGGCCTTCAACGTTGAAATATTAACAAAGATCGTCCTAAGTTGGTTCATGCGTCTGCTTTACCGCCTCCTGATGACCCTGATGATTGCGGTTTTCGCGGCTCAGCCCGTCATGGCATGCTGTCTGACCGGGCATCAAAGTGCGCAGGCGACGGTCGAGCACGCAGAACCGCCCTGTCACGACGCTGTGAACGAGGGCACGACAGATTCTTCGGATAACAAGGGCAACGCCTCAGCACCTTCTGATTGCCCGGGATGCGTCGATTGCGACATGCTGATGTTAGCAGCGCCGGCCCCGGACAACTTGGGTCTTGTGACGGCCAACGTATTTGATGATCCGGGACTGATCGCTGCGGAAGCACGATCTGAGGAGTTCGAACCACGTCTCCTCGTCCTCTCGACCGGTCCACCGCGAAATTTTTCGCCACCGCTCTATACGCCGATTTCCCTGAAGCAGCGCCTGCAGATCTGAGACGGAGCGGCCCGCAAACGCGGTGTCTAGCCCCTCGTCTCAAACCATCAAGGCGCTACTCCCATGTATTCTCCACTCAGAAACGGGCTGCTCTTCGCAGCCCTGGCGCTCGCGGCAGTCGCACTGCCGGCCGCATCTCAATCGCTTGAAGAACTCGATGCGCGTCTGCGCCAGCATCCATCGATAGAAGCCCTCACTCAACGAGCTGATGCGGGCCGCGAGCGGGCCGTCGCTGCGACCGCCCTGCCCGATCCCGTGGTCTCGCTCGGCGTCAACAATTTCCCGATCTTCGATCCGTCGTTCAACGCGTTCCTCCCGACCAACAAGGCCGTCGGTGTCAGCCAGGCCATTCCCAGCCGTGCGGGCCGCGAGGCTCGATCCGGCGAGGCACGCGCCATGGCTGTGCAAACCGATCGGCTTCGGGACGCCCAGCTGGCGATGCTGCACGGCGAACTCGTCGCACTGCTTCACGAGAAGCAAAGCATCGCCGGCCAGCAGGAACTCGCAGAAAGCCGCCGCGTAAAATATGACGAACTGACAGAGGTTGCCGCGGCCGAAATCGATGCTGGGCGTCCTGCCGTTTTCCGGCTCGCCGAGATCGAGGCTGAACGCACCCGCGTCGCCCGAGAGCTCGTCGTCCTGAAGCAGCGTGAGGCTGAAATCGATGCGCGCCTTGTCGACCTGACAGGTCTCGTGCCGACTACCCCCGCGCCGCCGGTCGAGCCTGCCAGCTGGAGCGGCGAGGCCCGCGACTTTCACGCCGTCCGGGTCGCCGAGGCCGGGATGGATGTCGCAGGCTACGCCATCGACGGCGCAGAGGCGGCCTGGAAACCCAACTGGGGCGCGCAGCTGACCTATCAGCAGCGCGACGCGGGCGCCAACTTTGCGGGTGATGACTGGGTCTCAGGCATGGTGACCTTCAGCGTTCCATTCTGGTCCGGCCGCAGTCAGGCGCCGCGACTGCGGGCCGCGAAAGCCGACCGGGCGAGCGCCGAAATGCAGTATCAGGCTGCTGCCCGCAGCGCTGCCGCCCGGTACGCTGCCGAAACAGCCGCCTGGAAGGCTGCGAAAGAAACGATTGCGGTCCTCGCGCAAAACATCGCCGCCGTGGACGACGAGATCGCCGCTCAATTGACGATCTACGAGTCCGGCGTCGGCACCTATGCCCCGATCATCGACGGCGAGATCGCGATCCTTAAACTGCGTGCGGATATCGCCGCCGAAGAGGCGCGCAGGGCGGGGGCCGCGTCGCGTATCAACGCCCTTCTGGTGCAACCATGAACCGCCGCCTTCTCCTCCTCACCGTTGCGACTTCCGCCGCGCTGCTTGCCGCCTGCAGCGATGCCTCTGGCGTGCGCTCCCAGGGCAGCTCTGCGGGCGCGGGGACTTCAACTGACGCTCAGGCGGCCTCGTACACCTGTCCTATGCATCCGCATTATATCTCGACAGACGCAGGCGGTTCCTGTCCGATCTGCGGCATGGACCTCGTGCCGGTCAGCGGGACCACCGCAAGCGCGGGGCGCGGTGATATCCTCTATTACAAGAACCCTATGGGTCAGCCGGACACTTCGCCGGTTCCCAAGAAAGACTTCATGGGGATGGACTACATACCGGTCTATGCAGATGAAGCCGCCGAACCTGGCGTTGTCGTTTCCCCGGAAATGATCCAGACGATGGGGATACGGACGGTCAGGGCAGAGACCGCGGCCTTCGGGCGCTCGCTGCGCGCGTTCGGCACGGTCGAGACCAATGACCGTCTCGAAAACGTCTCCGTCGCGCGTCTCGAAGGCTGGATCGATACTCTGACCGTGCGCGCCGAAGGCGACCTGGTCCGACCGGGCGCTCTGCTCTACCGCGTCTACAGCCCTGACCTGATCGCCGCGCAGAAAGATTATCTCAACGCCTTCGCCATCGGCAACGACAAGCGGATTGCCGCCGTGCGCCAGCGCCTGCGCTCGCTCGGCATGCAGGACGCCGCGATCAACCGCGTGGCCGAGACCCGTGCGGTCATCGAGCGGGTACCTGTCTATGCCGAAGCAGGTGGGACTGTCGCGGCTCTCGAGGTGCGCGAAGGCGACTATGTCAAACCCGGCACGCCAATCCTGCGCCTGCAATCCTATGCGGGCGTCTGGATAATGGCGGCGGTTCCGGAAACGGACCTGTCGCTGATCGAGACCGGTTTCCCGGTTCGCTTGTCCTTCCCCAGCGCGCCAGAGGCGCCCGGTACCGGCGTGATCGACTATATCTATCCGACCATCGATCCGAAAACCCGCACTGCCCAGGTACGCATTGAGATCGACAATGCCGACGGTTTCCTTCGTCCGGGCGCGTATGCCGACATCGCCATCGATATCCCCGGCAAGTCCCACCTGTCTGTGCCCAGCGAAGCCGTGCTACAGGACAGCCGTGGCACACAAGTGATCATCGCACTTGGAGAGGGACGGTTCACGGGCCGGGCCGTGACGACCGGCATCCAGGCCAAGGGCCGCACGGAGATCCTGTCGGGTTTGACCGCTGGTGACGAAGTCGTCGCGAGCGGCCAGTTCCTGCTCGACAGCGAGGCCAACCTTCGTGAAGGTCTCGCCAAGCTGCAGGGGCCCGCCGCTGTCACGGCCGGACCGGATACGCCGCTGTCGGAACTGCCGGTCGATGCGGCGACACTTGCGAATATAGATCATTTTACGGACATGGCGCTCTATTTCCACGAAGCGCTGACGGATAACTACCGGATCGATGCGCGCTTCGTGGACCCTGCCCTCTTCCTTGGCGAAACGCTGCGCGCACGTTTTGCGCAGACCAAGCTTGAGCCTGTTCTCGAAGAGGCAGAGGCCGCCCTTCGCGCCGCGAAGACGGCAGATGATGGCTCCGCCTTGGCGGATAATCTCGCCCGGCTGATGACCGCGCTCGAACCCTGGCTCCTCGACGGCGCGCCTGTCCATTACCGCGAAGCGGGCCTCACCTTGTTCAAGGAGACCGGAACAGGCCGGCTCTGGCTGCAGGAAGGCACGACGCCGCGCAATCCGTATACAGATGGGCAGGCAGAGCCTGTCGCCTGGCCTGACCCGATGGCGGGTATCCAGCCATGAGCGCGCCAGACGATCTCTCCGGCCGCGATCCGTCTCGTTCCTGGGTTGCGGGCCTCATTTCCTGGTCGGTTCGGAACCAGCTCATCGTGCTCGTCCTCGCCGCCGCGCTGGCGGTTGCTGGCTGGCTGGCGGTGGAGCGCACACCGCTCGATGCGATACCCGATCTCACAGACACGCAGGTCATCATCCGCACCGACTTTCCAGGTCAGAGCCCGCAAATCGTCGAAGACCTCGTCACCTATCCGCTCTCGACGAACCTGCTCGGCCTGCCGAAGACGAAAGACGTACGCGCCACCTCGATGTTCGGGACAAGCTTTGTCTACGTGATCTTCGAGGACGATGTGGATCTTTACTGGGCCCGCTCGCGCGTCCTTGAAGCCCTCTCGCGTCTGGGCTCGGCTCTGCCCGATGGCGCAGTCCCTCGGATCGGGCCGGACGCGACCGGCGTGGGATGGGTTTACCAGTATGCGCTGGTCGACAAGACGGGAAGCACTGATCTTGCCGAGCTTCGCTCCCTCCAGGACTGGTTCCTGAAGCTCGAACTGGCCGGCGTGGAAGGCGTCGCCGAGATTGCATCGGTAGGAGGCTTCGTCCGCGAATACCAGGTCCTGATCGATCCCAACGCGCTGCGCAGTTATGACCTACCCATCGGCCGGGTCCGGGACGCAGTGCGCGCGGCGTCCAGCGAAGTCGGCGGGCGTGTTCTCGAACAGGCCGAAACCGAGTTCGTCATCCGCTCGTCCGGCTACGTTGATGAACGCGCCGATCTTGAAGAGGTGGTTCTCTATGCACAGAATGGCACACCCGTCCTTCTGCGCGATGTCGCACGCATCATTGAAGGCCCGGCGCTGCGCCGCGGCGTTGTGGAACTGAACGGCGAAGGAGAGACTGTCGCAGGCATCGTCATCATGCGCGATGGCGAGAACGCTCTGCAGGTCATCAGCCGTGTAAAGGACAAGCTCGCCGAACTCCAGCGCGGCCTGCCGGACGGCGTCGAGATCGTCACTGTCTATGACCGCGCCCCGCTCATCGAAGGCGCCGTCGCATACCTCAAAGAGAAACTGATCGAGGAAGGCATCGTGGTCGCGCTGGTGATCCTCGTCTTCCTATTGCATGTGCGCTCGTCCCTCGTCGCGGTGATCACCCTGCCGCTGGGCGTGCTTGGCGCTTTCCTCATCATGTCGCTGCAAGGCGTCACCGCCAACATCATGAGCCTTGGCGGCATCGCCATCGCCATCGGCGCCATGGTGGATGCCTCAATTGTGCTGGTCGAGAACGCGAGCCGCAGGCTCTCAGAACTTGGCGACAGGATCGATGCGAAAGCCCGCCGCGCCGCCCTCATCGAGGCGGCGCAGGAAGTCGGTCCCGGCATCTTCTTCTCGCTCCTGATCATCACCGTTTCATTCCTGCCAGTGTTCGCACTGACCGGTGAAAGCTACCGCCTGTTCAGCCCGCTCGCCTTCACCAAAACCTATGCCATGGCATTCGCCGCCATCCTGTCAGTCACGCTGGTACCGGTCCTGATGCTGCATCTGATGCGCGGCAAGTTCCGGCGCGAGGAAGCTAATCCGCTGAACGTATTTTTCATATGGGCCTACAAGCCCATCCTGCACCTCGCGTTGAGGTTCAAGTGGGTGACCGTTGGCGTCGCCCTTGCGCTCACTGCCAGCGTGATTGTTCCTGCGCAGCGCATCGGCTCGGAATTCATGCCCGCGCTCTACGAGGGCGAACTCCTTTACATGCCGATCACCCTGCCCGGCGCCTCCGCGACCAAGATGCGCGAAATCCTCGGCCAGACGAACCGCGTGATAATGACCGTGCCGGAAGTCGAGCGCGTTTTCGGCAAGGCCGGCCGCGCCGACACGGCCACCGACCCCGCGCCGCTGACCATGATCGAGACCTGGGTCCACCTGAAGCCGAAAGAAGAGTGGCGGCCCGGCCTGACGCCGGAAGCCCTGCAGGACGAACTCAACCAACGCCTCCAGATGCCAGGCCTCGTCAATTCCTGGGGTTACCCGATCAAGATCCGCATGGACATGGTCTCGACTGGCGTGCGCACGCCTATCGGCGTGAAAGTCACCGGCGACAGCCTCGCGGAGATCGAGCGCATCGCCCGCGACATCGAAGCGGTCGTGGCCAAACTGCCCGGCACGCGGTCAGCCTTTGCCGACCGGGTGCTCGGCGGCAAATTTCTTGAGATCACGCCCGACCGGGGCGAACTTGCCCGGCGCAATATCGACATGGGAACCTTTCAGACCGTGGTGCAAAGCGCCCTCGGCGGCATGCGGCTCGCCCAGTCCGTCGAGGGCCGGGAACGCTATGACATCATCCTGCGCTATGACCGGCCTTTCCGCGAAGTCGCCGGCGACCTCGAAACGATCCTCGTACCCACTCCAACGGGCGCACACGTCCCGCTCGGAGAACTCGCGGCCATCGCCTATACCGAGGGCCCGCCGATGATACGCTCCGAGAATGCCCGGCTCACCGGTTGGGTGTTCGTCGATATCGCCGGACGCGACATGGGTAGCTATGTCACCGAAGCACGCGAAGCCGTCGCCGCAGCCGTCGAGCTGCCCGCCGGTTATGCCGTGACATTCTCGGGCCAGTACGAACAACTCGCAGAAGCCAATGCCCGCCTAGCGATCGCCATCCCCGCCGCGATCACCCTGATCTTCCTTCTGTTGATGCTGCATTTCGGACGGCTCGACCGGACACTGATCATCATGGCAAGCCTGCCCTTCGGCCTGATAGGCGGTATATGGGCGGTCTGGCTGGCAGGCTACAACCTCTCAGTCGCGGTCGCCGTGGGCTTTATCGCACTTGGCGGCATAGCTGCGGAAACCGCTGTGATCATGCTGCTCTATATCGACGGCGAAGTGCGCAAAGCCCAGCCCCGGACACATGCCGACCTCTTTGCCGCCATTAGCCGCGGCGCCGCCATGCGCGTCCGGCCGAAGCTGATGACCGTATTTACGCTGCTGGTAGGGCTCGCCCCGATCTTTCTGACCGAAGGGCTGGGTTCAGACGTCATGCGCCGGATCGCCCTGCCGATGCTGGGCGGCATGGCCTCGACGCTGATCCTCACCCTGATCGTCATCCCGGCGATCTACTATATCCGGACCGGGTTCCAGCTTTCCGCGGGCGCAGAAACCATATCCGATGACGCCCACCCCGACTTAACTGAAGCAAAAGGAGACCTGACATGAACACCCTTAACCTGATCACCGCGAGCCTCGCCGCACTCGGTCTCGCCGCCTGCGGCAACCCGCAGGAAGTCCGCCCAGCCGAAACAATGGCAGCGGAGGCGCCGATGGAGATGGCGGCCGAGACCGCGCCGACGGAGATGGCCAGTTCTGACATGTCCGGTGCCAGCGAGCGGATCGGCCGTGCGACGGGCACGATCAAATCCGTGGCGGGCCAATCGGACTTCCTGACCATCGATCACGGCCCCATTGACGGCGTTGGCATGGGCGCGATGACCATGGGTTTCGATATCGCAGGTGATGTCGACCTCACTGGATTTTCCGAAGGCGACACTGTCGCGTTCGAGGTCAAGCAAGGCCGCGACGGAAGCTACCGTATCATGTCGATCTGCAACACAGGGACCGAGGGCGCTGATTGCCTGGACACCAGAATCGCACGTCCGGGCAACCCCGAATGAGCCGGATTGGACGCCGGCGGGTTTGTGCCGGTCTGAGACTTCGCGCTTGATGCCGGTGATGCTCCCGGCCGCTTTGTGGAGCGGTGTGACTGACCGGCAAAAAGGAAATGCGTGCCAATCGGCGACTCAGCCCGCGCAACAGGAGAGTTTCGCGACATCCTTGTCGAAAGTCTGCGCCGCAAGCTTGAACCCCTCGACTGTCGTTAAATAAGGGAAAATGGTTTCGCCGAGCGCCTTTGTCGTCATGCCGAACTTCAGTGCCAGTGAAAGTGTCTGGATACTATCAGCGCCTTCCTGCGCCATGATCACACCGCCGAGCAGTCGGTCATTAGCCCGGTCTGCGACCAACTTGATCAGCCCTGTGGTATTGCGTGCCGCGAGCGCCCGAGGAACATTCTCAAGCGGAAGCACACTGGTCTTGACATCATAGCCTGCGGCGTAAGCCTGCGCCTCGGTCAGACCGACACCTGCAATCTGCGGATCGCAGAAAACCACCCACGGCATCGCGGCGTTGTCGTAGCATTCCTTCCCTCCCAGTACCGCATTTCGCGCCGCCAGCTTGGCGCCATAAGCGGCCATGTATACGAACTGATCCCGGTCAGTTACGTCGCCTGCTGCGTATACACCGGAACGTGTGGTGGCCATATCATCGCCAACGATGATCGCGCCCCGCTGATCAGTCTCGACACCCATCTCTTTGAGCCCCAGCCCATCCGTGTTGGGAATGCGCCCAGTCGACAGGACAAGGTGATCAGCCGCCAGGTCTCTGGCGGCACCGTTCACCGTTACCGTCACGACTGTGCGGCTGCCGTCCAGCCGTGCGGCGTCATAGGTTACCTTTTCCACAACCGAGATGCCCTCGGCGCGCAGTGCCTTCGCGAGCGCCTCGGACACCTCTGGTTCAGCGCGCGGCAACAACCGCGAGCGGCACACGATCGTGACGCGGGTACCCAGCCTCGCCATCATCTGTGCGAGTTCCACACCGATATAGCCGCCGCCGAGGAAGATCAGGCTCTCGGGCAGCGCCTTCAGCTCCAGGAGCGCCGTGCTGTCGAGCGTCGGCACCTCCGAAATACCGGCGACGTCAGGAACGGCCGAGCGGCCGCCAGTGGCGACGATGACCTTGGATACCTTGATCTTCCGTCCGCCGACCTCCACACCGCCAAGTACGAGCCGCGCTGGCCCCTCATCGATGTAAGTCACACCATGATAGCCTGGTAGCAAGTTGGCGTATTTTTTCTGCCGCAGTGACGCGACGAGATCTTCCTTTGCTGCGATCAGCGCCGCCCAGTCAGAAACCTGCGCTTCTCCCCTGAGTCCCGGGAACCGATGCGCCGACTGCGCACTAAACACCGCCTCAGCGGCGCGGATCATCGTCTTGGAGGGGACGCATCCGACGTTCACGCAGGTACCGCCAATCGTACCGTGCCCTATAAGAGCCACGCGCACACCGCCCTCTGCGGCCGTAATAGCGGCGGAGAATCCAGCCGATCCGGCACCAATCACGGCGAGGTCGTACTCACAGTTCGGCGCGCAGCATTCGTGTTTCATTGAGTTTTCCTTCGAGACTTGTCTCGTGAAGTTGCAAGAGACGCGAAACTTGGAGGCCCCTTGAATCATTGATTGCGGGTAGCGGTCCTGAAATCACCAGAGCAACTCAAGCGGTACGATCCGGTCCCGGTGTCCGCCTTCGATGTACCAAGCCGCGCAGCTGTTCTTTTGCGTTCTGATCAATCAACTGGTCTGGACCGCCGGATACCCGACGCCGGCCGATGCGGCGGCAATTGTTTCCGGAGACGTGATCGCCGGATCATACACGACCTCTGCAGTCTTCGTCCCAAAATCGATCTCAACAGACTTGACGCCATCGACGCGCAGCATCGCCTTTTTCACCGATATGGGACATGTTGCGCAGGTCATGTTGTCGACGGAAAAGCGGGCCGTGGCCTGCTGTACTTCTGCGACCTCTGTCTGCGAGAACTGCGCGCCAGCAAGCGCCATTCCGCCCATAATCGCCAATCCGGCGAGGCCGGCAATCATCCACGTTCGCTTCATCCCTGCTCTCCTTGCTTAGTAAAATAGTGGTGCCCAAGTTTCGATGGTCAGCGCCGCGAACACGATAAGCGCGCCGCCCCATAGGGCCACCTGCTTGATCCAGGAGGGTGCGGGACGTGCGCAGTCGCTGCCATCCTCACAATGCTTGCCCTTCCGAAAATAGACTTCCCAAAAGCCAGCCGCGAGAAACCCAGCTGCAATCAGCATGAATACCGGCTTGTAGGGTTCCAGCAGCGTCAGCTGGCCGATCCAAGCTCCCGTCACACCGACGCTGATCAGTATCAGAGGCAGGATGCAACAAGACGACGCGAGGAAGGTCCCCAGCACGCCACCCGCGATGAGCCAGCTTGATCGACGATCATTTCCAGAACCGTTTGTCTTGTCTGACATACGCGTCGTTGTCCTTGGCCTTGTGTTCGTCTGCTTGATACGGTCTGTAGTTGGTACAGACGCAAGCGGAGAATTGAGCATGGACATCACATCGTCGCGAGCGATGCTCAGGCGGGCCGAGTTGGCCAGCCGGCTTGGCTGCAACCTTGAAACCATCCGCTATTACGAAAAGATCGGACTTCTACCAGAACCAGCGCGCTCACCCAGTGGCCACCGGCTCTATTCAAACGTGGATCAGTTGCGTTTGCGATTTATCTTGCGGGCGCGCGATCTGGGCTTCCGAACAGAGGACGTTCGCTCGCTCCTGGGGATCAATGATGGCATGCCTAGCTGTGCCGAAGTGATGGTCCTTGCCGAAGCGCATCTAAAGGACATCAGAAATCGTATCCTGGATCTGCAGCAGATGGAGAGGCAGCTCAGTGAGATCATGATCGGCTGCACCGGAGGTCAAACATCTGATTGTGCGTTGACGGACAAGCTTTTTGAATCTCGGTGAACAGGTGTTGCCGCAAACATCTATTCAGGCCTGTCCGCTCCTACTCAGACGAACGCTCGTCGAGCTAAGGCGCGACAACAGCCAGGATTTTTGAGACTAACGCCCAAGCCGCGAAGTCTCGTCGCCCGCTGTCCCTAATTGAAGAAATGGACAACCTCGACCCTGCTGGCAGTTTGCTGTCGGCGATCCGCGTCTAGGTCAGCAGCTCGTCCTGCACGATCCGGGGTCGCCTTTCGATGAGCGCGAGCAGTACCCGCGCCGCGCCTTCAGGGCGTCTGCGCCCCTGCTCCCAGCCTCGCAGGGTACCTACGGCGACGCCAATGCTGCAAGCAAATTCGGCCTGCGACAATCCCGAGCGCTCGCGGATTGCGGCCACATCAGGCTCAGGCACTTCGATATGATGAACCCATGCGCCCGTCTTGTGACCTTTGGCGTGGGTGAGCGCCTCCTGGAGGCCTTTTTTGATGCTTGTGGCGGCGTTGGTCATGTCACTTTCCATAAGTATCGGCGATGAGGTCTCAATGTTCGATCAGTTCGGCGCGCCGATTGGCGAGATCAGCTGCGCTTTCTCTTCATTCGTCATGCCAGCCGAACTTGATCGACCAATAAACTCCGATGGTTCCACAACGGTCAGCCTCAACGTCGCGCCATGCCGTCGTATGCGTCATCGACCCATATGTCAGTGACGTATCTCTAACCTCAATTCTCGCTCCACAGTTCATCGTTCGAGATGGATCGCCAACCTCGTCGATGAGGCCCTCTTGACCCACATCTCAGAGTCAGGGAGATCAATTTATCGGATTTCCTGTGGAAATCGGAATCGAACCACTCTCCCATGCCAACAACTACCGAATTGTTGGCAGATTGTTGGCATTCGACGACGCTCCACATTTATTTCTGAAATCAAAACAGAGGTGTAAGGGCGCTCGCGATTCCGCCCCCGGGCACCATTCGAAGCTGGTCGACGAAGTCGATCATTTGATCCGGTGGATCAAATGAAAGCTGAGAACGCCCCGGTAGCGGCTTTTGCTGGATCGATGTCGGTCTGTCTACGCTCACCACCTCCCTCCCTCAGCATGCGATCAGCACCGATCACGCCGCCTCTTCGTGCCCCGGCGCGCGTTCGGCCGACGCATCGAGCACGCCCGGCGTATCCCAGACGCCTTCCGGGCGGATGATCTGGTAAGGGTCGGCCTCGAAGGTCAGGGCATCCGGGTGTTCCGGCACGAAGATCTCGATCTCGCGATATTCATAGTCCGAGAACCAGAATGGCGCCCGCCCCGGCAGCAGGCGGCACTTGAAGGTGCGCGACCAGACTGGCCACAGCCGCGCCTGGATCTGCCCGATCATCCGCCGGTAGCCCTTGCGCGCCACCAGCTCGAACGCCTCCGCCAGCAACACGCGCAGCCCCAGCCGTCCGCGTTCGCCAGGCAACACCGCAATGCGTTCCAGCTTCGCAAAGCCGGCAAACCAGCGGATGCGCAGCGTCCCTACCGGCCGCCCCCGGTCGAACAGCAGGAAGTGCGTGGCACAGAGATCGTTGCCGTCGAATTCCTCCTCATACGGACAGGCCTGCTCCGCCATGAAGACGGCAGCGCGTACCGAGGCCATCATCAGGAAATCTTCCAGCGTCCGCACCGGCCGGGCGGCATAGCGCTGCCAGGCATCCTCCGGAATGGGGCGGCACAGCGCCTGCGGCCCGATCTCCGGCCGCGCCATCAGGCAGCCTCCGAGCCCGATGCCACCGGCTCCTGTACCCACAGGTCCGGCAAGCCGCCATCGACGGGCACAAAGCCGAGCGAAGCCATCGAGCGCCGCCCGTCTTCGGTCGCGCCCCGCGCGAAGGCGGGCACCGGCGCGAACAGCTCCACCCGCATCACCGCAGCGACCGCCATCACCGCGCGGCGCGCTTCCTTTGTAGCACCGGCATAGACGCCGATATAGACGCCGGCCACATCCTTGCCGTGCCAGGCGAGATGCTCCGGATCCGGCCGCCCCGGCACATAGGCGCCATTGCGCACAGCCCGCTCGCCTTCGGCCGACAAGGGCAGCGTGAGGAACACGCCATCGATCGGCTCGCCCCTGACCCAGGCCGTCATGCCGGTGACGGCATCCATTCGCGCAACCTCCTCGGCTGTGGCAATCTTCGATCCCATCAGCGATTCCGCCAATGCGACGCCCGCCGCGATGTCCGCGAAGTTCGCGCGCCGGAACCCGAAATCCGCCGCACGCGCCGCGACCTGGGCAATGTCTACGCGAATTCCGCTCGTAATTCTATTTCTCGTTGCGCTCATGCCGACTCTCCTTTACACCGCTAGGTTGTGTTTTTCAGGTTTTCGCGGCGGTTGGCTTTAGCCACGCGAGAAAGGGGGCTTTTCAGCCCTGCAAAGTGAGCGACATGCAGGCTGAGGGGTTCGATTGGGACAAACTGCGCGTCTTCCGGGCCGTGGCTCAGTCCGGCAGCATGAGCGCCGCCGCCCTGCGCCTCGGCGGCTCGGTGCCCACGATCAGCCGCCGCATGTCGGACCTCGAGACAGACCTCAACACGCGCCTCTTCCACCGGTCCACACGCGGCATCGAGCTCACGGACGCGGGTCGTACATTGCTGCGCCATGCGGATGTGATGGCTGATGTCGTGGAGGCTGTTCAGATCGATGTGGCCGACAAGGGCAGCACCGAAACCGGCCTCGTCCGGCTGGAGGCAGACGAAGCCGTCCTTGCATTCTGGATCGTGCCGCGGCTCGCCGGCTTCCTGAAGGCACACCCCGACATTGACCTGCGTGCCTTCGCCTGGTCCCCGCCCGCGCCGGACCAGGCGAACCTTGCCGATGTCAACATCACGCTGGAACGGCCGGTACAGTCGGACCTCATCACGCGGCGCCTCGGCAAGATCCACTACGCCATCTACGCGTCGCCCCTGCATCCCGCCGCCGCCGGCGGGCTGTCACCGCTCGCGTCAATCTATTCCACGCGTTGCCTGT
The DNA here is from genome assembly GCA_020638455.1 of Hyphomonas sp. Taxonomy (GTDB): domain Bacteria; phylum Pseudomonadota; class Alphaproteobacteria; order Caulobacterales; family Hyphomonadaceae; genus Hyphomonas. The sequence continues at coordinate 828,236 of JACKIK010000002.1, forward strand.
TCCATCGCCCGCACGCCGACCTGATTGCGGCGGCACTCCAGCCATCCGATCCGCTGCGGCAGTTCTGCGAGCGCTCGCCCGTCACCAACAGCCTCGCTGCCGCCCTGGCCGAATGCCGCGCCGGCGGCTCGCTCTGCGCCATGCCCACGATCGTTGAAACAACGTGTACGGACGTCCAGCGCATCTGCCTGCTGCCCGAAGTCCGGGCCGATATCTGGCTGTCCTTTCCGGAGCGGACCCGCCGTCTTGCGCGCGGCACGGCTGTGCTCGACTGGGTCCGCGCCCAGTTCGATGCCGACGCGCATCCCTGTTTCAGGCAGAGCCCGGTTCAGGCGATCCGCACCGATTCCGGTTCGCAACTCCGCCGCCAGGCCTGATCCTCAGGCCTCGACGAAACCTTGCGCGACTGCAGCAGCCTGCCTTGCCTGCTCGGGGCTGCCGAACAGCTGCCTGTTCACACCAATCCGCTTGAACCAGTAGTGCAGGCCCAGCAGGTCCGTGAAGCCCATGCCGCCATGCACTTCCGTCGCGGTCTTCGCCACGAAGGTGCCGACTTCCGCGAGATGCGCCCTGGCAAGGTTCGCCATGACCAGCGCCTCCGGATCGCCGGTGTCCATCGCATAGGCCGCGTGCCAGACGAGGGCGCGGGCGGGCTCCAGCTTCGCGGCCATCTCGGCACAGAGATGCTTCACCGCCTGGAACGAGCCGATGACGCGCCCGAACTGCCTGCGCTCCTTCGCGTATTCCACTGCCTTGTCGAGCATCGCTTGCGCCGCACCCAGCGTGTCTGCGGCGACCAGGAGGCGTGCGATAGCGAGTGCTCGGGCAGCATCAGGCATTGTCTCGACAACGCTCACCTGATCAAACGAAAGCTCTACGAACGTCCGGGTCCGGTCTATCGTTCGCATAGGCGTAGCTGCCCAATCTTTCACAACATGCAGGTGACCAGTTTCATCAGCTACTACAACATGGTTCGGCCCGTCGGGCACCATGGCCAAAAGCGACCTTCCGGTCAGTTTTCCATTGTCGACCTTGACCCCCGCCCCGTCGCGCCTTGAAGAGAGCTCTGTCAAAGCGAGACCAAATGATTCGACCCCCGACGCGATACCCATCGCCAAATTTGATCCGGATCTTGCCAAAACATCTCCCGCCACCGCTGCGGCCAGAAAGGCAGATGGCGCAACGTAATGGCCAAGCGCCTCCTGAACCAGACACGCACCGAGCAAGCCCATTCCATATCCGCCTTCGGACTCCGGCAGATTGAGACCCAGTGTACCCATGTCCGCGAGCCCCTGCTCAGCCGCCTTGGTGGCCTCTGCGTCGCCATCGGCGATGCGGCGAACCACATCCAATGGAACGGTGTCCTTCAGGAAGCCAGTGATCGAATCCTGCAGCAGGCGCTGGTCTTCAGAGAGTGCAAATTCCATCGCTCTATACTTTCGCCGGCTTGGGTTCGCGCGGCATGCCGAGGCCGCGTTCGGAAATGATGTTCTTCTGGATCTGCGCCGTCCCACCGCCGATGATCAGGCCGAGATCGTACATGTAGCGCCACTGCCACGATCCATCCGCCCTCAGATGATCCCCCTCACCGTAGAGAATGCCCAGTTCGCCAAGCGCATCGATGGCGAGGCCCGCGATCTGATGGTTCAGCTCGCAACCCTGCAGTTTCACGATCAGGCCGGCAAGACCAGCACTTTGCTTGTTCAGCGCCGCCGTCGTCACGCGGAGGCCGTTCGCCTGCATCGCATAGACTTCAGCCTGCAGCTTCATCAGCCGGTCGCGCAGCAGCGGATTGTCGATCAGCCGTTCGCCGTTCAGCGTTTCGGTCTTCATCATCTCAACCAGTTCGAGGAACCGCGCCTTCGTCGCATTCGGATCGCCCAGCATGCCGCGCTCGTGCGTCAGCGTGGCATTCGCCACCTGCCAGCCCTTGTTCTTCTCGAACACGATGCCGCTCTGCGGAACCCGCACATCGGTGAAGAAGACCTCGTTGAAGTTTGCATTCTCCGTCATGTCGACCAACGGACGCACCTCGATCCCGGGCGTATCCATGGAGAACAGGACATAGGAAATGCCCTCATGCTTCTTCGCATCGGGGTCCGTGCGCACGAGGCAGAAAATCATGTCCGCCTGTTTGGCCGTCGAGGTCCAGATCTTCTGGCCGTTGATGACGAAATCATCGCCATCCTCCACGGCCGATGTTCGCAATGAGGCAAGATCCGAGCCCGACCCCGGCTCCGAATAGCCCTGGCACCAGATCATTTCGCCATGCAGCGTCGGCCGGATGTATTTTTCCTTCTGCTCCGGCGTGCCGAGTTCCAGCAGCGTCGGCACCAGCATCGCAATGCCCTGCCCCGACAGCGGCCGGGCAATCCCCGTGCGCGCAAACTCCTCCGCGATGATCCGGGATTTCAGCAGATCCGGCTCGGCGCCAGAGCCACCATATTCCTTCGGGATCGTCCGCGCCGTCAGGCCATGTTCGATCAGCAGTTTCTGCCAGGCGAGGCGCTTCGGATTCTTGAATCCCTTGTCGTCCGGAGTGGGTGCGAGATGGGCATTCTCCGTCAGGATACGGTTCACGTCCTGCCGGAAGGCTTCGTATTCGGGGCTGAGGTCGAGTTTCATGGGGCGAGCTTGAATCGGCTTCCCCTAGGTCCGGCAAGAGGGTTCAGAACCCGCCGCCCGTCTTGAAACCGCCACCTCCACGACGGCCGCTCCCACCGCCACCTCCACTCGGAAAATTTATCCGCGGACTACGTCTCCGGCTGCCGCCCATTCCGCCGCTTGTCGGAAACCCGATCGAGCCGCCCCTGTAGCCGCCACTGCGGCCGGCTTCCTTCGCGATCTCCCAGATCACATCGCCCAGCACGGGCGGAAGGCCAATCGTCTGCGACCTGCGCGAGCCGCCGAATCCCGGCTCCGCCCGCGGCTCCACCCGGCGCGCCGACCTCGAAAGATAGTCATACGCCTTGTCGGACCCGATCCGCCCGGACACGATACCCGACAGCGCCTCATCCAGCGCAGCCGAAGAAACAATCGTATACGAACTATCCAGCCGCGCGGACTTGAACCGGCGACGCAGGTCTTCCAGATTGGCAAGGTCGCCGCGCAGCCGGTCCGGCACGCCGGCGAGGCGCTCGGTCTCCAGTTCCAGCGACATCTGCTCGGTGCGCAGCTTCACCAGCGCGTCCACGATCCGGTCATCCTTCAGGTCGATGGTCTCTGCCGCGAGCGTGCGCAAATCCTGAAAGCTTTCCTGCTTCAGCCCGTTCTCAAGCAGGCGCAACGCGTCGCGCGCCGGCCCCGCCTCGTCGTTCAGCGCCGCGGCGTGGCGGGCTGCGATCTCGCCGTGCTCCTTTTCCGCGGCATCGATGGCCTGGTCCGTCGCATGCACCTGGTCCAGCAGGTCATCGGCCGTCTTGCGCAGCGCATTCGCGCTCGCCTTTTCCAGTGCGGCTTCCTCGGCGTCTTCCAGTGCCTTCAGCGCATCTGCGGCCTTCTCGTCCTGCTCCTTCGCATGCTCCTCAAGCCATTCGGGCAACTGGCTGAGCCGCTGGAAATTCATCCAGGCATTGTCGTATTTTACGATGCTGGCCACCCAGCCGTCGAGGAAACGGATGAAGGGCCCCGCCTTGTACTCCGGCGTACGGAACTTCCGCTTCCACAGATAGGAGAACAGCTTGTCGGCCTTGTACGGCTTGCCTTTGTCTTCAAGGTCCGCACGCGCCACTTCCAGCTTCTGGTGCGCCCGCGCTGCAACGGCCGCCGCGTTCTCGCTCGCCGCGGCCAGCGCCTTGTAGCTCTCATCTGCCTTCAGCGCCGCCTCGACCTCGGCCACCTTCTGCTCATAGGTCTCGACTGCCGCCTGGTGATCCGCCGCCAGCTTCGCGCGTTTTGCCTCAAGTTCGGAAATCTTCCTTGCGGCAGCATCCAGCGCCTCGCCTTCGTGCTTCACATAGTCGGCATGCTCGTCGAGCAATTGGCGCGCCTCTATATGCAGCTTGTCCAGCCGGCCCTGTGCAACGCCATCCTGCACGACATCCAGCCGGATCTCCGCCAGCTCCTTGTAATGCGCCACCTGCGCATTGCGCACCTCGCCGGCCCGCGCTGTCGCCGCGTCCGCCGCCGACATGGCATCTGCCACCTGGCGCCGCATGTCGGCAATCGACATGTCGATCCGCGACAGGGCTTCGAGGCCCGGCACTGCGCGCTGGCCTACCATGTGACAATCGCCCCGCCCGGCGTTGCGACGGTGTAGGTCGGCCTGAGTTTGCCTGCCACCTTCGCGCCGATCACATCATTCTGGATGATCTGGTCATCTCCCTTGTCGGCGGCGACGCGGTAGAAATCCTCTTCCGAGACGCGCTGGCCCCATTTCTTCACCCGCTTGACGGTCTGGTCCTCCTCGCTCGTCACCGGCACTTCAAGAACGCGGCCCGCCGCATCCACCGCCTCGACGATCAGGTAATAGTTCCGCGTCTGGGGCGCATCGTCCGGAATGCGGAACACGCCCGAACGCGGCTCGCCCGGCCCGTACACCACGCGCACCTGATAGCTGACCGCGAGGTCGCCCTGCAGCGTCTTCAGGTTCGCCAAGGCCGCATGCGCGCCCTTGGCATCGCCATCCCGCGCAGCAGCCACCCCATCCTGATAGTAGGTCTCGGCCAGACCGCGCGCCTCGGCATCCTCCGTCGAAGTCTGGATCCCGGTCCGAAGCGAGGTCAGCTCCGCCGGGATCGTCTCGGCCAGCTCCACGCGCACGGCTTCGGCCTTCGCCTTCGCGGGCTCGACCACCCCGAACTGGTACGCCCCCCAGCTGAAGCCCAATGCCACCGCCGCCGCCGCAAGCGGCTTCAGCCACCTGTCGCGGGAAATATAGATGCCCGCCAGCCAGGTCTGGAAGGATGGCTTTGGCGGTTCGTAATTGAACCGCCGCTCCTCCAGCGCCTTGACGCCTTGCTCCAGCACGGAGTCAGGAACCTCGATCCCCTGCGCCGAATAGATCTCCTTCAGGCGCCGGATCAGCTCTTCCTTCCGCCCCTCGCCATCCATCTCCTTCGACAGGATCTCGTTGCGATGGCGCAGCGTGTCGACCACGTCCATCGCGACGAGCACTTCGTCGAGGCTGCGCGCCTTGCCCGGCGCGGCAGGCGCCGGAGGGGCAGGCGTTTCCGTCCCGGCCAAGGCTGCTTACTTCCCGGGCATCAGGGCCAGCGCAGAGCCCTGCTCGATCAGCTTGGTCAGCCGGCGCTTGCCGTCTTCCACAGCCTCGCGGATCTCCTCGGAATTCTTCGTGGAGAGCGCGCGCATCTCTGCAATGATCTGCTGGCTGCGCTCCTGATAAGCAACCACGCTGTCGACCAGCATCTTCACGGAGGCGGCCGAAACGGTCGGGCCGTAGCCCGCCTTCGTGGCGGCTTCCTGGATCTCGCCGCCGACTTCAGCCAGCACTTCCAGCGACTGGTTCACGCCCTTCTTCATGGCTTCCAGCGTCTGCGTCGACTCATGCAGGCCGTGCATACCGGTAAAGCTCGCCGTCAGTGCCGTCAGCACCACTTCGTTCGTTGAGAAAAAGCTCACCGACTGCGCATAGACCCGTTCCTTCGCATTGGTCGTCTGCACCAGCCGCGCCATGATCACTTCGGACGTATTGTAGCCGACCGTAATATTGTCGGAGAGGTCCTTACAGATCTGGTAGCGCTTTTCCTCATGCTGCAGGTCGCGCAGGCGCTCGTCGCGCGTCAGCTCCAGCTTCGCCCGCTCGGCCGGGTCCTCGCCGAGATAGCCGGCCACTTTCGCCACCGCCTCGTTGACGCGCCCGCGCGCCTTCTCCAGCTCGCCCTCGGCCTTCTTCAGCACTTCCAGCGCCATCACTTCCGACTGCTTCATCGCCCCGCGGAAATCCATGTAGGCGTTGAGGATCTTGTGTTCCCGGTCGATCTGGTTGGCGGACTCGTCCTGCACTTCCAGGTACAGATCCTTGATCTTGCCGAAGCGGGAGGCGATGTCGCCGCGCGTCATCTTCATCCAGATATTGGAGACCCGCTCCATGGTCGAAATCTTGCCGTCCTTGTACTGATCGACAAGGCTCTTGGCGTCATCGCGGATGGAGTTGAACGCTGTCGTGATGCCTTCGTATCGCTCGCCCACTTTCATCCCGGCAACCTGTTCGCGCACGACATCGTTGAACAGGCTCATCTGGTCCAGCGTGCGGGCGATCGCCGTCACGCGCGTCTCGTCCAGGTCGGTGATCTGCTCCAGCAGGGCGACGATCGGCGCAGTGCCGGCCTTGGCGTTCTTCTTCGGGGCGAGGCCGAGTTCCTTCAGGCCGCCCATCGCCCGGTCAAGATATTGAAGGGCCGTCGGGCTGGTGGTCTGAACGGCGGTGGTGGTTTCTGCCATGGTACTCATGTCCCCTTGATCAACTCAGGTGCGAACCGGCATCGGTTGCGCTCTCACATAACGCCTCCAGCCCCTTGAAAACAAGGCCGGTCCGGGGCCTTGCGCGACGCAGCGTCAAGCCGCTTAGCTCGGCGGACACAAAAGGGAGCGAAACACCATGCCCGTGGAATACGAAAAGAAGGGCCATATGGCCGTCATCACCATGAACCGGCCCGAAGCCCGCAACGCCATCAACGGCGAAATGGCTGAGACCATGGAAGCGGCCATCGACCAGATGGAATCCGATCCGGACGTCTGGGTCGGCATCCTCACGGCGGTCGGCAAGGCCTTCTGCGCCGGGGCGGACCTCAAGGAAATCTCGGCCGGCAATGGTGCGGCGCTGTCGACGAAAAAGGGCGGCTTTGCCGGCATCGCCCGGCGCGAGCGCACCAAGCCGCTGATCGCCGCCATCACGGGCTCGGCCCTCGCCGGCGGCACCGAGGTCGCGCTCTCCTGCGACATGATCATCTGCGCTGACGACACAAATTTCGGCCTGCCCGAGGTGAAACGCTCGCTGGTTGCCGGCGCCGGCGGCCTGTTCCGCCTGCCGCGCGTCATCGGCAAGGCGATGGCGCTGGAAGTCATCCTCACCGGGGACCCGCTGTCGTCGCAGCGCGCCTATGAGCTCGGCATGGTCAACAAGGTCGTGCCGGAAGCCGATGTCATGGCCGAAGCCGAAAAGCTCGCCGCCCGCATCACCGCCAACGCCCCGCTCGCCGTCGCCGCCAGCCGCACCGTCGCCATCGACGCAACCAGCAAGACGGACGAGGAACTCTGGAAGGACAGCGGCAAGGCCTTTGCCGGCCTCGTCAACACCGAAGACTTCAAGGAAGGCCCCCGCGCCTTCATCGAAAAACGCGCCCCCGTCTGGAAGGGCAAGTAAGCGACGCCCCACCTCCTGTCGCCCTGCGACGGGAGGTGGGCTTCAGCTTTCATGGCCCCGAATGAACGGCTGGCCAGTGGCCGCTAATCGCCGGGAGCAGTCATTGTACAATTGAGCCGTTTAAATGCATTCGATGCAAAATTGTACCTTCTATCCGTGGCGCACTTGTGACACCGACAACTGGAGCATCGCTCCTTTTTCGATCAAGCGATTGATCTAGTTCAACGTATTGATAGACTTAACGCGCTGTCGATAATCTAGAGGATGAGACCACGAAATGCGTATAGTCCTTTTTCTCTTGAGCATGCTTTCCTGCGCTGCCCCCGCTATAGGCGAAGGTTGGCCTACGGACGTCACTTCTTACGAGGTTTCGGGAATTAAACTTGGGGATACGCCCGACGACGCCCTCGCAGTCCTCCGTTCAAAGGGGTTCGACTGCCTTTATAGAAATCTCTTGGGTAATGATGGCCGACTGAAGGATTATGGTTACTCCGGACGCATTGAATGCAGTAGCGAGCCCGAGATTGTAAATAAATACTGGAACCTGAGTGAAAGTAAAACAAGAATTGAACTGACAATTGCCGCGACAGATTTTGACAATCTTGGCGACCCTGACAAACATTTTGTTCAACGTATTCACTTTATAGAAGCCTACAAAGACCCACCAAATACTTCTTCAATGCACGCGGCGCTGAAAGAAAAGTATGGTGACATCACGTCGGTTGACGTGAATCGAGACGGAGATGCACAAGCCCGAGCAGCATGGCAGGAAAAACAAGAAGCGTGCCGCAGCATTTACAAACAAAATGCTTACGGACAAAATAAGTGGGATAAAGAATCCCTATTGGAATTAAATGCCTGCAAAATCGAACAAAAGCGTCTGGAGAGCGATTTCTACCTGACGCTACCGTCCTCAGTGAACTACTCTTACACCTTTGACTCAACTGGGAGTACTGCAGACGTTGAGATTGTTGCTGAGTGGCAGGGATTAAAAATGGCAGCGGACGCGGATAGGGATATGCGGCAATTGATCAGTGAGCGAGATGCCATTGAGGGCCAATTCAAGATCGAGAAACCAAAAGGCACAACCTTCTGAACAAAAACATAAGGTCGGGTCATCATCGATCACGGTTTACCAGAACGTCAGAATAGTTGTTGAGTATCATTCCCGCTGAATGGCGCCTTCAGAGAAGGCAACTTGCCTTTTCAATTTGACTACCAAAAGCCATTCAGCCTGCAACGATAGTGTGTGACCGGAATGGGCCAATCTCTGCCATCCCACAGTTCTTCGCCGCAAACCCGCTCGGGGCCATTCCAGCCCGTAAAAGCAAGCCGACCCACCCGTCACACGTTTTCCTTCTTCCTCGGCACCGTAACGCGCCGTGTCCTCGCGCTCGCTTTCGGCTTCGGCAGCAGGCGGAAGCGCGTCTGGCACCAGGCGAAGCCGACGCCGACATCCAGCAAGGCATCGGACCGTCCGCACGGGCACGCGAATTCCATGATTTCGAGCACGCGGTAGGTCTCGCCCGCGACAAGCGGCACGGGCTGTCCCGTCACATGGTTCGGGGCCGCGTTCACGCACAGGACCAGATCGCCGGGGCCGACAGCATCGCTCATCGCCCCGATCCTTTACCACAAGCGGCGCGACCGGCCTATGCTCCCGGCTTGCTCCGCCCTGCCGCGCGCAAAAAAAGCGGCCACCCGAAGGTGGCCGCAGCGTTTTGATTGATTGTTCAGAACCAGCGGGCCGATCAGGCCGCCTCTTCCATCTCCTCTTCCTCGTCCGAGACTTCGTACAGGCAGCCGTACACGACCTCTTCGGGAATGGTGGCGAGGCGCGCAAGAATATCGGCCCCCTCGGCTTCGCCTTCTGCGTCGGCCCACTCCACTTCGGAAGCAGCCATCAGCCAGTCGGCGTCGACCAGCGCATAGCCTTCCTCGTCGAACGACTCTTCGAATTTCGTCATCGCTTCTTCTTCGCTCGCGGCATACACCGCCACGATCAGGTGAGCGTATTCCATCCCTTCGAGGGCGCCATCGCTCCCCTCACCGCATTCCACTTCGCAGGACATCAGATAGGCAGTTTGCGACACAGTCTTTCTCCGTAGTTGATCGCAGGGAACCGGCCTCCCGAGGGTCACGCCGAACGGCAATGGTCCCTCCGGCGAACCGGCGGCATCAGTCTCAGGAAGCGCAGCAGCCCGGGTTCGCCAGCTACGCGCGTCACGCCAGCCAACCCGAATTCGCAAGCCTACTGCTTCATGATCCCGCAGAAAGTCGCACGAATATTTTAATAACCTGCTAACTTTTGGCGGACGATTCGTCGGCGCCCGATTTTCTTTCACGATCCGCGCCCAGCCAGGCGAGGACGCCTTCGCCCGCGGCCTTTCCAGTGGCGAGGCAGCCGGTGATCAGGTAGCCGCCGGTTCGCGCATCCCAGTCGATCATCTCGCCCGCGCAGAAACATCCCGGCCGCTTCTTGAGCATCAGGTGCGCGTCCAGCGCCTCCCAGCGCACGCCGCCATCGGTGGAGATCGCCTGATCCATCGGCGCCGTGCCGGTCAGCCTCACGGGCAGCGCCTTGATCGCGCCCGCCATACCTTCCGGCGTGTCGAGTGCCGCCTCGGGCGCGCACTCGTACAGCAGCGCCACCTTCACGCCTGTCAGCTTCAGCGCCTTGCGCAGCCGGTTCGTCCGCGACTGCTTCGGGCTGGCCGCCGCCAGCCGCCGGGCAATCTCCGCCTCGCTGAGGTCCGGCAGCAGGTCCAGCCACAGCGTCGCCGCGCCCTTCGCTTCCAATTCGTCCCGCAGCGCGGCGGAGAGCGTGTAGACCCCGCCACTCTCCACACCGGCTGCCGTAACGACGAACTCCTCCCGCGTCGACTGTCCGCCCGCGCTGAGCCGCACCGGCTTGACCGGCGCGCCGGCAAACTCCTGCCGGATACGATCCGACCAATCCACCCTGAACCCGCAATTCGAGGCCCGGAAAGGCGCCAGCCCGATCCCGGCTTCGGCGAACGGCTCCGCCCATGTCCCGTCCGACCCGAGCCGCCGCCAGCTCGCCCCGCCGAGCGCGAACACGCTCGCGGGTGCCTCCACTGACTTCGACCCGTCCGGCGTGCTGAACAGCAGCCGCCCCACCTCGTCCCAGCCGGTCCAGCGGTGCTTCAGGTGAAGGTGCACACCCCGGCTGCCCAGCCGCGCGAGCCAGGCCCGGAGCAGCGGGGAGGCCTTCATCGATCGCGGGAAGATCCGGCCCGTCGGGCCGACATGCGCCGGCATGCCGAGGCCCGCCATCCAGGCGATCACCTGATCCGGTCCGAACCGGGCAATTGGATCACACAAACGCGCATCAGGATCACGGTAACGCGCACCGAAATCACGTTCGCTGCCGATATGGGAGATGTTCAGCCCGCTCTTGCCGGCCATCAGGAACTTGCGCCCCGCGCTCGGCATCGCCTCATAAATATCGACGCCTATCCCCGCCCCCGAGATCACCTCGGCCGCCATCAGGCCGGCCGGACCCGAGCCGATGACCGCGACGCGCTCAGTCGTCACGGACAACCCGCGCCTTGCCACGCCCCAGAGCCAGTGCCTTGATCGCCCCCCGGAAGGTCTGCACCTCCTGCTGTGTCCAGTCAGCCCGGATCAGCGCCGCGCGCAGATTGTCCTTCATCAGCGGCGTCTTCTCGGGCGGGAAGAAATATCCAGCCTTTTCAAGCTCATCTTCGAAATGCTCGAACATCCGGTACAGCTCATCGCGCGGCGCCGGCTCGCCGAGGCCTGCCTTGTGGTCACCCTCGTCGCCGCGCGGCCCAAGCGTCACCTTGCCCCATTCCGCGCAGAACACGCACACCGCCTGGGCGAGGTTGAGGCTCTTGAACTCGGGGTCGACCGGGTAGGTCATCAGGTAGTCCGCCACCGCCACGGCATCGTTCGGCAGGCCGGATTTCTCCGCCCCGAACATGATCGCGGACTGGCCTGTCCCCATCCGTTCATGCGCCGTTCGCGCCGCCGCCGCGGCATCGCCCACCCGCTTCTCGATCCCCCGCAGCCGCGCCGTCGCTGCCGCCAGCCAGGCGATCCCCTCCAGCGCTTCCTGTAGCGTTTCATGCACAGAGACGGTCACACCCGCGTCGAACGCGCCCGCCGACATCGTCTCCGCCGCCGGGTTCGGCCAACCATCGCGCGGCGCCACCAGTCGCAGGTCTGTCAGACCAAAGTTGCGCATGACACGCGCCGCCGCGCCGATATTTTCCCCCAGCTGGGGCGAGTGGAGAATGATCGCCGGATTGCGAAGATCAGCCATGTCTGAACCTGTTTTGACGCCTGCGTCCGCTCTGCTATAGGCCTGCCAGACAATTTCAAGCGCAAGGACTTCCAAACATGGCGAAAATCAAGGTCAAGAACCCGATCGTCGAGATGGACGGGGACGAGATGACCCGCATCATCTGGCAGCTTATCAAGGAAAAGCTGATCTATCCCTACCTCGACGTTGACCTGAAGTATTACGACCTGTCGATCCAGAAGCGCGACGAAACCGACGACCAGATCACCATCGACGCCGCCAACGCCACCAAGCAATACGGCGTCGCAGTCAAATGCGCCACGATCACGCCGGATGAGGCCCGCGTCGAGGAGTTCGGCCTGAAGAAGATGTGGAAGTCGCCGAACGGCACGATCCGCAACATTCTCGGCGGTGTCGTCTTCCGTGAGCCGATCGTGATCTCGAATATTCCGCGCCTCGTGCCCGGCTGGACGAAGCCGGTCGTTGTCGGCCGCCACGCTTTCGGCGACCAGTACAAGGCCACCGACTTCCTCGTGCCCGGCAAGGGCAAGCTGACCATGAAGTGGGAAGCGGCAGACGGCTCCGATTCGAAGGAATACGAAGTCTTCGACTTCCCCTCCGCCGGCATCGCCATGGGCATGTACAACCTCGACGAGTCGATCCGCGACTTCGCCCGCGCCAGTATGAACTACGGCCTGCAGCGCAAATGGCCAGTCTACCTGTCCACCAAGAACACCATCCTCAAGGCCTATGACGGCCGCTTCAAGGACATCTTCCAGGACGTGTTCGACACCGAGTTCGCCGACAAGTTCAAGGAATTCGGCGGCACCTACGAGCACCGCCTGATCGACGACATGGTCGCGGCCTGCATGAAATGGTCCGGCGGCTACGTCTGGGCCTGCAAGAACTATGACGGCGACGTGCAGTCCGATACCGTCGCCCAGGGCTACGGTTCGCTCGGCCTGATGACCTCCGTACTGATGAGCCCGGATGGCAACACAGTCGAGGCCGAGGCTGCCCACGGCACCGTCACCCGCCACTACCGCGCCCACCAACGCGGCGAGGCGACCTCGACCAACTCGATCGCCTCGATCTTCGCCTGGACGCAGGGCCTCGACCACCGCGGCCGGATGGACGACACGCCCGAAGTCCGCAAGTTCGCCCAGACGCTGGAATCCACCATCGTCAAGACCGTCGAAGCCGGCTTGATGACGAAGGACCTCGCCCTGCTGGTCGGTCCCGATCAGGGCTACCTGACGACCGAAGGCTTCATCGAAAAGGTCGCCCAGAACTTCGAAGCGGCGATGGCGAAGTCCTGATCGCTGCGCCCCTGAAACAAGAAAGCCCCGCAGCGCCTGCTGCGGGGCTTTTCATTTTGGGCCTTGCGCGTCAGCGCTGGCGGACGCGGACGTCGATGCGGCGGTTCTGTGCCCGGCCCTCTTCGGTCGCGTTGTCCGCCACCGGGAACTGCGACCCGTAACCCTCGGCAACCATCCGGTCAGGCGCCACACCCATCGCGACAAGCGCATTCACAACAGCGTCCGCCCGCTGCTGCGACAGGCTCAGATTGACATCCTCGGAGCCCGTATTGTCCGTATATCCTCCGAACTTCAGCTGGACCGACGGATAAGCCGCAAGGATCATCTGCAAGTTCGTCAGCTGGCCGCTCGACTTCTCCATGTCGATCGTCGCCGAGCCGGTATTGAAGGTCAGCCGGTCCATGGTGAACCAGCAGTCCGGATCGGTGCACGGCTCCTTGCCCGACTTGATGAAATCGAGCAGGCGCGTGTCGGCGCCATTGGGAATGGCCGAAAAATCGATGTCCGACAGGGCGGCCTCAGCCTCTGCATTGACCTCGATGTTCGCGGCCGGCGCTTCATTGGTGATGGCGGGCACTTCAACCGGCTCCGTCGCGGCGGGTGATGTCACGACAGCCGGCGCTGCGGCTTCAGTCTCCGGCTTCGCGGGCGCCGTCGTCTCCTTGCCCCGCAGCGCAAACCAGGCGAGCAGGACCAGCGCCGCCAGCGGCAACACCCACATCAGCCAGCCTGGGCCCCCGTCATCATCGTCATTCGCAACCGGCGGCCGAGCCGCCGCAGTGGTCGCCGCTGCACTGGCGGTCGCTGCCGCATGTGCCGAGGCAAGGCCCAGCACACCTGCAAGCGGAGCAGGCAGGGCGGCATAGACCTCGTCGGCCTCGTCCATGAGAAGGCTCCTGAGACCTGCCTCGCCGAGCCCCGCACCTGCGATCTTCTTGCCGAGAAGGCCCATGAGCAGCGGACCGGCAAGGCCCAGCAGATGGCCCGGCGACTCGTGGCTCTTCAGGCCGGCTAGCTTGCCGACCGATGACAGGATGGGGCCGACCTTGTCGCCGAACAGCGCCCCCATCATGTGGCCGGCGGCATCTTTCGGATCGCCATGCGCCAGGTTGCCGCCGCCGACGAGACCGTTCAGGTCGTCGAGGAAACCGGCATTCGCCGGCTGGCTCAGCATGCCGAACAGGCCCGTCAGGCCGCTGCTCGTCTTCGCATGGCCGATCATGCCGGAGAGGATCGCAGGCACCAGGGCTTCGAGCGCCCGGGTCACCCCCGCCTCGCTCTCTCCCAGCTTGCCCGACACCATCCCCAGCAATGACGGGCTCAGCATGTCGAATGCGGTTTTCATCAAGGATGCCATGATCAATCTCCTCTTCCAGGAGCGGCATCCCTGCGGAACCGCCCCTCATCCCCTTTGAGGTGAGTGAGTCGCCCGCCCGACCAGCCCTGCCCCAAGCAACCTGCAGCGTGCGCTACAGCAGCCGGAAAGGACTGATTTTGCGGATTTTTCCCACATCTGCCTGTGTCCGAGGGTGACAAAACGCGTTCGCCTGTCAAGGCGCTTCCGGGACACATTCGCATTGAGGGCGAGCTTGCGCGGGAATCAGGCCTCGCCGATCAGGCAGCGGACATGGTCTTCGAGGTCCAGCTGCCGCAGGCGCTTCAACCGTTCCACCAGCAGGATGCGGCGCAGGCGCTGGTAGGCAACGTCGAGATCGTCGTTGACGATCACATAGTCATAGCGGCGCCAATGCATGATCTCGCGCTTGGCGTCTTCCATCCTCCGGGCGATGATTTCCGGCGTCGAGCCGGGCCGGGCGGCAAGACGATCGTGCAGCGCACTGATGCTGGGCGGCAGGATGAAGACCGACACGACATCGTTCGGCATCTGGTCGTGCAGCGCATCGGCGCCCTGCCAGTCGACATCGAACAGCACGTCTTCGCCAGCCTCGAGCCGGGCCACGGTGTCGGCTTTCGGCGTACCGTAATACTTGTCGAACACATGCGCCCATTCGAGGAACTCGCGCCGCTCGATCATCCTGTGGAAGTCGTCGACCGTGCGGAAGTGATAGTCGACGCCATCGACCTCGTTCGGCCGCGGCGGCCGCGTCGTTGCTGACACGGAGAGATTCACGTCATGGAATTCCTCGATCAGCTTGCGGGCGAGCGTCGTCTTGCCGGCACCCGACGGGCTGGAAAGCACCAGCATCAGGCCACGGCGCCTGCCGCTGTCCTTGGGGTGTCCGCTATTCGACATTGGCCGCCTGCTCCTTGAACTGGTCGATTAGTCCTTTGAGGCCGAGTCCGGCATTCGTCAAATCGAGGCTGGCGGATTTGGAGCAGAGCGTGTTCGCCTCCCGGTTCAGTTCCTGCGCCAGGAAATCAAGCTTGCGGCCAACCGGAGACCCGGCTGCAAGCAACTCCCGCGCGGAAACAAAATGCGCCGACAGCCGGTCCAGCTCCTCCCGCACGTCGGCCTTTGCGGCGCTGAGTGCGATCTCTGCCGCAAGCCGTTCCTTGTCGACACGGCCATTGGTGTCGAGCTCGCCAAGCTGCCGGGTCAGGCGCTCCTGGATCAGCCCCGGCTGGGTCCCGGCAAGGCCATCTGCCGTCGCCCGCAGATCCTCCATGTCCGCAAGCAGCTGGCCGAGCACGCCCCCAAGCATGTCGCCCTCGCGCAGGCGCTCGTCTTTCAGCGCCTTCAGCACTTCTTCCGCAGCATCCGACAGTGCAGCGCCGACATCCTCGTCCGTGCCAAGATCGCGCAGGCTGGCACCACCTGCCTCGACCACACCCTTCACGTTCATGAGGCTGGCGATGGCCTCGCCGGAGAGCGCGCTGCCATAGCGCGCCTCTGCCGAGGCGACCAGCGAATCCAGCAGGTCCTCATTGATCGTTCCCGACGCCACATTCGCCGCCACATCGACCCGCAGCGATACCTGGAGCGAGCCGCGCTGGAAGTATTTCGGTGCCGCCGCCTTGACCACGCGCTCCATCGTCTCGAAGCCCGGCGGATAGGCGACGCGCACATCGAGCCCCCGGCCGTTGACGCTCTTCGCTTCCCACGCCCAGCTGCCCCACTCCGCTTCGCCCGAAACGCGGGCGAAGCCGGTCATGCCCGAAAGTGCCGTCATTCCCCTGCCCGTTCCTTCGCGATTTCCTTGCTTTCGTAGGCGCGATAGGCGGCTACGTTGCGATTGTGCTCTTGGAGCGTCTTTGCGAACAGGTGCCCACCTTTCCCGTCTGCAACGAAGAACAGGTACTCGGTATCCGGAGGATTGAGGACCGCTTCGATGGCACCCCGCCCGGGATTGCAGATCGGCGTCTTCGGCAGCCCGTCGATCTGGTACGTGTTCCAGTCCGTCTTCCGGTCAATTTCGGACCGGCGCAATGTGCGCCGCTGCCCTTTGGCATTGTAGAGCGGCTCGCCCTGCGAGATGCCGTAGATAATGGTTGGGTCGCTTTCCAGCCGCATACCCTTGCGGAGGCGGGTCGTGAACAGGGCCGCAATCTCCGGCTGCTCGTCCACCTTGCCGGTTTCCTTTTCCACGATGGAAGCAAGGATGATCGCCTCGTAGGGCGTCGCGACCGGAATGTCTGCCTTTCGTTTCGGCCAGAGCCCGTCCAGCAGCTTCGCCTGCGCGTCCTGCATCTTTGCGACCAGCTGCGCGCGGGTCATGCCGCGGTTGAAAAGATACGTATCCGGAAGAAGCGAGCCTTCCGGAATGTCCTCCGTGGGCATATCGCCGACCAGCACGGGATCCGCTTCGACGATCTTCAGCAGCTGCGCGGTCGTCCGCCCCTCCGGAAGGGTGATCTTGTGAAGGACAGCCTTGCCCTCGACGAGTGTCCCGAGGACATCCGACAGGCTGGCCTGGTGCGGGATTTCGAATTCGCCCGTCTTGATGGCAAGTTCCGTCCCGTCGAGCTTTGCCTTCAGGCGCATGAGCTTCGCATCGCGGATGATGCTGTCCTTCTCAAGGCGGGACGCCACGCTCGCAAGACTCTCGCCTGGCTCGACTGTGAAAGTCACATCTTCCTCGAGCGGCCCGGCCTTTGCGAGCTCGTTCTGCATCCAGAGCCAGCCGCCGCCCACCGCCGCGCCGCCAAGTATGACGACCAGCAGGACCAGCGACAGGAGGCCTTTCAGGAATTTCATCTACGCGCCTCGATCAGGGACTCCGGTGCTTCGCAGCCTAAGCTGAGCGCCGGTCGCCGGAAAGGGACTTACTCCACCTCGCGCAGGATCAGGCTGGCATTCGTGCCGCCAAAGCCGAAGCTGTTGGACATGGCGGCGCGGACGCGGCCCTTCTTCGCCTTGTGCGGAATGAGGTCCAGCACAGTCTCGAAGCTCGGATTGTCGAGGTTCAGCGTCGGCGGCATAACCTGGTCGCGGATGGCAAGGGCACAGAAGGCCCCTTCGATCGCCCCGGCGGCGCCGAGCAGGTGCCCGACGGCCGATTTGGTCGACGACATCGACATGTTCTTGGCGTGATCGCCGAAAGCGCGCTCAACCGCGCCGGCTTCGCCTTCGTCGCCTTTCGGCGTCGAGGTGCCGTGCGCGTTGACATAGTCGATTTCGCTCGGGTCGATGCCGGCATGCTTCAGCGCCATCTTCATGGCGCGGTAGCCGCCCTCGGCGCCTTCAGCAGGCGCTGTGATGTGATAGGCATCGCCGGTCAGGCCGTAGCCGATCACTTCGGCATAGATTTTCGCGCCGCGTGCCTTGGCATGCTCGTATTCTTCCAGAACAAGCACCGCAGCGCCTTCACCCATGACAAAGCCGTCGCGGTCCTTGTCGTACGGCCGCGAAGCCTTTTCAGGTGTGTCGTTGAAACCGGTCGACATGGCTTTTGCGGCACAGAAGCCGGCAATACCAATCTTGCCGATCACGGCCTCGGAACCGCCCGCAACCATCACGTCGGCGTCGCCGTATTTGATGAGGCGCGAGGAATCGCCGATGGCGTGCGCACCCGTTGCGCAGGCCGTCACGACGGCGTGGTTCGGCCCCTTGAAGCCGTGCTTGATCGAAACCTGGCCCGAAGCAAGGTTGATCAGCGCCGACGGAATGAAGAACGGGCTGACCTTGCGCGGTCCCTGCTCGTGCAAGGTGATCGCCGTCTCGTAGATCGACTCGAGGCCGCCAATGCCGGACCCGATCAGGACGCCGGTGCGTTCCTGGTCCTCTGTCTCGGTCGGGTGCCAGTTGGCATCGTCGACAGCCTCGTCGGCTGCAGCCATCGCATAGAGGATAAATTCGTCGATCCGGCGCATCTCCTTCTTGGAGACGAACTTTTCCGGGTCGAACGCATGCGGATCGCCTTCGCCGCCGCCGCGCCCGGTAATCCATGGCACCTGGCAGGCTATCTGCGAAGGCAGGTCGGAGGGGTCGAACGTGTCGATCCGGCCAGCGCCGGACTTGCCGGCAATCAGCCGCTCCCACGTCGCTTCACGCGTAGCCGCCAGTGGCGACACGATTCCGATGCCGGTGATTACGACACGCCGGTCAGACATGAAGACCCCTCCCGTCGACAGTCTTCGACTTAAATGTGCGCCTTAATATGCGTCACGGCGTCGCCGACAGTGCGGATGGATTCCTGCACGTCGTCCGGGATCTCGATGTTGAATTCTTCCTCGAAGGCCATGACCAGTTCGACAAGGTCCAGCGAGTCGGCACCGAGGTCATCGATGAAGCTGGCGCTCTCGACCACTTTGTCACCGTCAACGTCGAGATTATCGACGACAATTTTCTTAACACGTTCAAGAACGTCAGACATGCGTACCTCTCTTAAATGCCTGAGGACTGGCCCGAATTCCGAACCATTGTGTTGCGCCTAGCACACAGTGGTCCGGACCGCCAAGCCCTTGTATCAACGCCAACTGCGCCTATCAGATCATCGCCATGCCGCCGTTTACGTGCAGGGTTTGGCCCGTCACATAAGCGGCTTCGTCAGACGCCAGATACACCGCAGCTGCAGCAATATCGCTTCCCTGGCCAAGCCTGCCCGCCGGAATCCTGCCGAGCAGTGCCTCCTTCTGCGCATCCGGCAGCACATCCGTCATCGGCGATTCGATGAATCCCGGCGCGATCGTGTTGGCAGTGATTCCACGGCTTGCGACCTCCTGGGCGATCGACTTGGTGAAACCGATCATGCCGGCCTTGGACGCGCAGTAGTTCGTCTGGCCCGGATTGCCGGTCACGCCGACCACCGAGGTAATGCCGACGATGCGGCCGTGACGGCGCTTCATCATGCCCCGGATCACGCTCTTGGTCAGACGGTAATAGGAACCGAGATTGACATTGATGACATCGTTCCAGTCGTCGTCCTTCATCTGCATCAGCAGCTTGTCGCGCGTGATGCCGGCGTTTGCGACGAGGATGTCGAGCGGTCCGATCACCCCTTCCGCTTTCGCGACGAGGCCGTCGACGGCCTCCGGGTCGGAAAGGTTGCAGGCGACGACGGCGCTTTCGCCAGGGAGCGTCGCAGCCACCTCGTTCAACACACCTTCGCGTGTGCCGGACAGGACGACTTTGGCGCCGGCTTCCGAGAGCGCTTTTGCAATTGCGCTGCCGATGCCGCCCGATGCGCCGGTAACGAGGGCCGTGCGGCCAGTCAGTTTGAACATGGGATCATCCCTTCATGGCTTGAGCGAAGGCTTCAAGATCCTCAGGCGTGCCGAGGGTGAAGCCGTTCAGTGATTTCTCGATGCGGCGCTGCATGACGGTCAGCACTTTGCCATTGCCGACCTCGCCGGTCGTGTCGACGCCATTGGCGACCATATACTGGACGCTCTCCGTCCAGCGCACCCGGCTGGTCACCTGTGTCACGAGGTTCTGCCGGATGGTCTCCGGATCGGTCACTGCCGTGGCCGATACGTTCGCGACCAGCGGCACCGCCGGTGCGCTGATTTCGGTTCCAGCCAGCGCCTCGGCCATGGCATCGGCCGCAGGCTGCATCAGGGAGCAGTGGAACGGCGCCGACACGTTCAGCGCCATGGCTTTCTTCACTCCGTTTGCCTGCGCCCAGACGCAGGCCGCATCGATCGCGGCCTTGGTTCCGGACAGAACCAGCTGTCCCGGTGCATTGTCGTTTGCGAGTTCGCAGACGCCGCCGGCTTCCCGCCCGGCAACACAGGCCGCTTCAGCCTGCGCCACGTCCGCCCCGAGCAGCGCTGCCATGCCTCCCTCACCAGGTTTCACCGCCGACTGCATGGCATTGCCCCGGATACGCAGCAGCCGGGCGGTATCGGCCACGGAAATCGCATTCGCGGCGGCAAGCGCCGAATATTCCCCGAGAGAGTGTCCCGCCACATAGGCGGCATCCTTCGCGGAAATGCCGAACTCGGCTTCCAGCGCGCGCATCGCGGCGAGGGAGTGCGCCATCAGGGCCGGCTGCGCGTTGGCGGTAAGCGTCAGTTCTTCCAGGTCGCCGGTCCACATCAGGTCCGACAGCTTCTGGCCAAGCGCTTCGTCCACGGCGGCAAACACTTGCCGCGCGGCGGGAAAAGCGTCCGCAAGGGCCTTGCCCATTCCTATTTCCTGGCTGCCCTGCCCTGGGAAGATGAAGGCAAGTTTGGTCATCGGCGATTCTCCCGGGATTTTTGCCGTGCCTAAATGTGCGCGGGCGTGTGCGCAAGCTATTGAAAACCCTTGCAAGATGCGCTTTACACCCGCCTTCACTCGCAGGGATGCGGTCCTTGGTACCCCGGAATGAGCCGGGAGAAGAGGGGCCATCGCCTGGCAGGTTCCCGCTGCCCGGCGCCGCATGCCTCAATTTTGGGAATGAAAACATGGCACTCTATGAGCATGTCGTGATCACACGACCTGACATTTCGCCGGCCCAGGTAGACACTTTCGTCGAAGACCTGACCGGCTTCCTCAAGGACAAAGGCGCTAAAGTCGGCAAGACCGAATACTGGGGCCTTCGCAACCTTGCCTACCCGATCAAGAAACAGCGCAAGGGTCACTACTCGCTGATCAACATCGACGGCCCGGCTGAAGCGATCCACGAACTGGAACGCCGCCAGCGGATCTCCGAAGACGTGATGCGCTACATGACGATCCGCGTCGAAACCCTGAGCGACGAGCCCTCGCCGGTTCTCTCGCGCAAAGAACGCCGCCGCGACTAGGAGATCGGATCATGGCTCAGAAACTGAACATCACCAATATCCCGGCCCGCCGTCCGTTCGGCCGCCGTCGCAAAGTCGATCCGTTCACCGGGCAAAATGCCCAGGAAATCGACTACAAGGACGTGAAACTGCTGCAGCGCTACATCTCTGAAAAAGGGAAGATCGTGCCGAGCCGTATCACGGCCGTGAACCTCAAGAACCAGCGCAAGCTTGCCCAGGCCATCAAACGTGCCCGCATGCTCGCCCTGCTGCCGTTCGAAGTGAAATAAGGAGAGACCCCCCATGCAAGTCATCCTCCTTGAGCGCGTCGAGAACCTCGGCAAGATCGGTGACGAGGTGAAGGTCAAGAACGGCTTCGCCCGCAACTATCTCCTGCCGCAGGGCAAGGCCCTGATGGCGAACGAGAAGAACCGCGCCCGTTTCGAGCGTGAGCGGGAAGCGATCGAGGCCCGCAACGCCGAAGCGCGTGCGGCCGCCGAGACCGAGTCCCAGAAGCTCGACGGCGCCGTCTTCGTGCTGATCCGTCAGGCCGGCGACACCGGCCAGCTCTACGGCTCGGTCACGGCTCGCGACATCGCCGACGCGGCGGAAGCCGCCGGCTACCACGTGCCGCGTTCGGGCGTCCGCCTCGACAAGCCGATCAAGGCGATCGGCCTGTACGACGTCGCCGTCCGCCTGCATGCGGAAGTGACCGTCAACGTCCAGGCCAACGTCGCTCGCTCGAACGACGAAGCAGAGCGTCAGGCGAAAGGCGAAGACATTGTCGCCGCCCTCCAGGCCGCCAACCAGGCCCTCGCTGACGAGCAGGCCGGCGAACTCGCCGAAGCTGCTGCCGAGCGCGCCGCTGAAGGCCCGGGCGAAGAAGAATAAGTCTTCGCACAAACACGACCGGAAAGGCCGCGCCCAACAGCGCGGCCTTTTTCTATTCGGGCGCCGCTCCGGCCGCGACGCTCCACCGTTGCATGGCACTTATCCACAGCTGAACGGCACTTGCTCCGTGCGCTCGCCCGGCAGGTGAGCTAAGGTTGCCCGATGCCGCTCGACGATACTCATTCCCCTGCATCCGCGATTGCGCCGCCGCATAATCTGTCGGCTGAATCCGCCGTGCTGGGCGCAATCCTGTTCGATAACAACGCGTACCAGCGCGTGGC
Source organism: Hyphomonas sp. (assembly GCA_020638455.1). Taxonomy (GTDB): domain Bacteria; phylum Pseudomonadota; class Alphaproteobacteria; order Caulobacterales; family Hyphomonadaceae; genus Hyphomonas. The sequence continues at coordinate 850,445 of JACKIK010000002.1, forward strand.
CGATATCCTGCGTTCGTCCGACTTCTACGCCCCCGCTCACCAGGAGCTCTACGAAGTCGCTTCGATGATGATCCAGCAGGGCCGGATTGCCGATGGCGTGACCCTGCGCGAGCATTTCGAGAAGGCCGAAAAGCTGACCGAAATCGGCGGCGCGCGCTATCTCGAACAGCTGCTCGACTCCGCCGCATTCGGCCCTGAAGTCGGCGACTATGCGCGCATGATCCGCGACCTCGCTGTGCGCCGCTCGCTGGTCGGCATCGGCGGTGAACTGCAGGGCCGCGCACTTAATCCCACGCCGGAAGAAAGTGGCGAGCGTCAGATCGAACTGGCCGAACGCCAGCTGTTCGACCTTGCCGAGCGCGGCGCCACCGGCCGCGGTTTCACCAGCTTTGCCGAAGCGCTGACGGAATCCATGAAGACGGCAGAAGCCGCCTTCAAGCGCGAAGGCAAGATCGCCGGCATCGCGACTGGTCTCCGTGACCTCGACGAAAAGCTCGGCGGCCTGCACCATTCGGACCTCATCATCCTCGCCGGCCGCCCCTCGATGGGGAAAACCTCTCTCGCCACCAACATTGCCTACAATGCCGCTCAGGCCTATCGCGCGGAGACACAGGAGGACGGCTCCAGGAAGACCGTAGACGGAGCGATTGTCGGCTTCTTCTCGCTGGAAATGTCGAACGAACAGCTGGCGACGCGTATCATTGCCGAGCGCACCGGAATTACCACGCACCGCATCCGTCAGGGCGACCTCGACAAGAGCGACTTCGAGCGCCTGCGCGAGGCGACGGAAGAACTGCAGAACCTGCCGCTCTATATCGACGACACTGGCGGCATCTCCATCAGCCAGCTGGCGGCCCGCGCCCGGCGTCTGCAGCGTTCGGTCGGCCTCGACCTTATCGTCATCGACTACCTGCAGCTGATCACGGTCAGCACCGGCAACGCCAATGCCAACCGGGTGCAGGAAATCACCCAGATCACCACCTCGCTGAAAGCGCTGGCCAAGGACCTCAACGTCCCGATCATCGCCCTGTCGCAGCTCTCGCGGGCCGTGGAACAACGTGACGATAAACGCCCGCAGCTCGCAGACCTGCGCGAGTCCGGCTCCATCGAGCAAGACGCGGACGTCGTCATGTTCGTCTATCGCGAGGAATACTACCTCGCCCGGACCGAGCCCGGCGCCGATCCGAGCGATCCGGCCTCGAACGAGAAATGGGCCAAGTGGCGCCAGCGCATGGACGAGGTCTATGGCAAGGCCGAATGTATCATCGGCAAGCAGCGCCACGGCCCCATCGGCAAGGTCGAACTCGCCTTCGACGCCAATGTCACGCGCTTCGGCAACCTCTCGCACGACCAGAAAGGCTACAGCGGCGACTTCGAATAGGCCTGCGGCATTGCGTGCCGCTTGCCACGTGCACGCGAGGCACTAGGCTTGTTCGCGAACGTACAAACGAGCCGCCATGCCGACGATTCCAGACCATCCTCTGCGATATGCACTCACCAATGAGCTGCACGCCCGGCCCTTCCCGACACTGGCTGCGCCGGGCCGCGCCGCCTATCTGGCGCTGAAACCGCCCAAGGCGGCTACCGCCCGCGACCGGGACGCCGAGCGCACCCACCTCATCGCCCTGCTCGACCGCTTCGGCGCACCGCATCCGCAGCCGGGCGCCACACACTGGTCCGGGCAGATCGGCCGGCACTTCCTGAAATGGGAAAGCCACACCGAATTCGTCACCTTCACTGTGTTCGCTGAAGGCACGGCCGACATCCCGTTCGATCCCACAGCATTCGACGTTTTCCCGGAAGACTGGCTCGCCGAGGCCCCCGGCGCGCGCATCGCCTCAGCCCTGATCCGCGTCGAGCTGCAGGAAGGGGATGAGGAAATCGACGACAAGGCAAACGCCTGGTTCGTTCGCGACAGCCTCGCCATCAGCCGCATGCTGGACGATAATCTCGTCGTCGCTACCGACTTCCGCATAGATCCTGCAGGCCACACACGCTTCGCCCTATTTGCCCGCCCCGGCACCGGAGAGCGCCGAATCGGCCGCGTCGTCCAGCGCCTGTGTGAGATCGAGACCTACAAGACGATGTCGATGCTCGGCCTCGCTCGTGCGCGCGAGCTTGCGCCTGAGCTCAACGCCCTGGAGCAGCGCCTGACAGACCTTGTCGACCATATGGGCGACGAAAGCGTCAGCCCGGCCGAAACGCTGAATGCCCTGCTGAAAGTGTCCGCCGGGCTGGAAAGTATCGCCGCCCAGTCGTCCTACCGCTTCAGCGCGACCAATGCCTATGAAGCCATCGTCAACCAGCGGATCGAAGTGCTGAGGGAAACACGGTTCAAGGGGCGGCAGACTTTTGCGGAATTCATGTCGCGAAGATTCGACCCGTCCATGCGAACGGTGAAGTCCACGGAGCAGAGGCTTCGCACTCTGATCGAACGCGCCGTCCGCGCTTCGGACCTGCTGCGTACGCGCGTCGACGTCGAGCTGTCAGAGGAAAACCAGAAGCTGCTCTCCAGCATGGACCAGCGCGCTCACCTCCAGCTGCGCCTGCAGCAGACAGTCGAAGGGCTCTCCGTCGTGGCGATCAGCTATTATGCGCTGAACCTGGTCCTGTATCTTTTCGGCCCGGCCGAAGAGCTATGGCACATCAAGAAATACTGGATCGCGGCAGGCGCAACGCCGGTCGTGGTGTTCGTCGTCTGGCTGATGATCCGCCGTATACGGAAAAGCATGCACTAGTGCAGCGCATCCTTCAGCAGTTCCAGCGCTTCCATCGCAAAACGGCGCATGTTCACCTCACGATCGGTCAGCCCGGTTTCCAGTGTCCGTGACATTTCCAGGGATTTGGGCCCGGCAAGGGCGACACAGGTGTGACCCGACGCATCGCCATACATGTTCCCGGAAGGTCCGGCGGCGCCCGTTTCGCACAATCCCCAGTCGGCATCCAGCTTCCCCCGGATCGTCCGCGCCAGCAGTCGTGCATAGGGCTCGGTGGAAGACCGCATATCGCCGAGGTCCTCCCGGCCAAGTCCGAGCAGGCCCCGGAAGGCCTGCCGGGTGTAGATGACGCCGCCACCGCGGTAATAGGCCGACGCGCCCGGTACGGCGAGCAGGGCCGCCGATATCAGTCCGCCCGCTGAAGACTCCGAGACGGCCACGGTCTCGCCCCGCGCCTTCAGGCGGGCGCCGATTTCGCTGGCAAGGGGCAGGAGCGTCTGCATGGCGCCCATGAAACAGGCTCCGGATCGCCTTGCAAGCCGCGACGCAGGGGCAAGGCGCTTGGAACCCGCCCCGTTTGCCGCCAGAGTGGCGGGGGCAGCGAAACGGAGGAAGCGTGCGTGGACCTTCATCTTAAGGGCAGGAACGCCGTCATCCTTGGCGGTACGCGGGGCATCGGCCGGGCCATCGCCGACACGCTGGCGGCCGAGGGGGCGAACGTCGCCCTCTGCGCCCGCAACGCCGCGCAGGTTCAGGACACGGTTACCGCAGTCTCATCCATGGGCGTGAAGGCCACCGGCGCCGCAGTCGATATCGGCGACGGCGAAGCCCTGAAGCGATGGGTCGCTGCAGCTGGTCAGGAGCTTGGCGGCATCGATATCCTGGTATCCAATGCGGGCGCCATGGCGCATGGCATCGAGCCGGAGGCGTGGGATGCGAACTACCGCGTCGATCTTCTGGGTGCCGTAAACGGCTTCACCGCCGCCTTCCCCTTCCTGCGCGAGGCCGCCGCTGCCAAAGGCGACGCAGCCTTTGTCATCATTTCGTCCGTCTCGGCCCTGCAGGCATCCGTCGCGGACGCCTACGGCCCCATCAAGGCCGCCCTGATTCACTTCGCCAAGGGCCTCGCCCGCGAACACGCCGCGCTTGGCCTGCGCGTGAATCTGGTTTCGCCCGGCATGGTCTTTTTCGAAGACGGGCTGTGGGATCAGCGGCGTAAGGAAAACCCGGAGGCGTTCAAGCGCGCCAATGCCCGCAATCCTACCGGCCGCTGTGCGACGCCGCAGGAGATCGCCAATGCGGCGGTCTTCCTGGCCAGCCCTGTATCGTCCTACACGACCGGCGCCAACCTCCTCGTGGACGGCGCCCAATCCAGCCTTGTGAACTTCTGATCCGGGCCTAGAGATTGCCGAGCCAGTCGATCAGGTAGCGATTCACCTCGTCCGGCCGCTCCTGCTGGGTCCAGTGGCCGCAGCCCTCCAGCAGGTGACAGCCGCGCAGGTCCGCGAGATTCGGCTTCATCGCGGCAACGATGTCCCCCTGGAACATCTTCAGCACGAGGTCCTTCGTCCCGCCGACGAAGAGCGACGGCTGCTGGATCACAGGATTGGCCGGATGGTTCTTCAGGAAGGCATGATCGCGATGGTGGTTGCGATACCGGTTCAGCGGCCCACGGAAACCGGACTGGCGGAACTGGATGTCATAGTAGGCCACGTCCTCCGCATTCAGCCAGGGCAACGGCATCTCAGGCTCCGGCAGGCGGTGCAGCAGTGTGTCGCCATGCTTCTTGTCTGTGGGCCAGGTGCCGTCCGGCGCATCGCCCGAAACGGCATAGTAGAACCGCCGAATCGTCGCCGCAGGGTCTGCCTCCAGCTCCGCTTCCGGCGGGCCGACATCCTGGAAGTAGACCTGGTAGAAAAACAGGCCACGTTTGGTGAAGACCTCGTGCACCATGTCGATAAACACGACTTCGCCCATCGGCAGGTATGGCACCGACAGGCCAGCGACCGCCCGAAACCTGTCCGTATGCAGACGGGCCGTATTCCAGGCTATTGGCGCACCCCAATCATGACCGACCACCACCGCCTCTTCGCCCGGCGACAGGGCTTCGGCGAGACCGGCAATATCGCCGGTCAGGCTTTCCATGTCATAGGCTTCGATCGGCTCAGGCCGATCCGAGCCGCCGTAGCCGCGCACATCCGGCGCCGCGACACGATACCCGGCCTCGCTCAGTGCCTTGATCTGATGACGCCAGGAATACCAGCTTTCAGGAAAGCCGTGGACGAGCACGACCAGCGGCCCGTCCCCGGCGGTCGCCACGCGCAGCGTGACGCCGTTCGTCCTGACGAATTCGAAGTGCTGCTCGCTCACGAGCCGTCCCCGCCGATCCATTTAAATTGGGGCTCGTCCCACCAGGGGAAGAATTGCGGCATGCCGTCGGACACCTTCACCGGATAGGTCGGCTGGCGTTTCTCCAGGAAGCTCATCACGCCCTCGCGGGCGTCCTCGGTCTTGCCCCGTGAGTAGATCGCGGCGCTGTCAACAATGTGCGCCTCCATCGGATGGCTCGCGCCCAGCATGCGCCACATCATGTGCTTGGTCAGGGTCGTGGAAACGGCCGCCGTATTGTCTGCGATCTCGCGGGCCAGCTTCCTCGCCTCGTTCATCAGCTCCGCCTGCGGATAGACGGCTTTCACCAGGCCGCCCTCCTTGGCTTCCTGTGCCGAGAAGATCCGCCCCGTATAGCACCACTCCAGCGCCTGCTGGATGCCGACGATCCGCGGCAGGAACCAGGAAGAAGCCGCTTCCGGATTGATGCCCCGCCGGTTGAACACGAAGCCGAACCGCGCCGTGTCGGCAGCAATCCGGATATCCATCGGCAGCTGCATGGTCACGCCAATGCCGACGGCCGCGCCATTGATGGCCCCGATCACCGGCTTCAGGCTGTTGAAAATACGCAGCGTCACGCGCCCGCCGCCATCGCGCTGGATGTCCTCATTGGAGGTGCGTCCCGCTTCGCCGTCGCCGGCACGCTTGTCATAGTCGAAGGTCTTCGCGCCTGACGACAGGTCCGCCCCGGCGCAGAACGCCCGCTCGCCATGCCCCGTCACAATGACGACCCTCACGCTGTCGTCGGCATCCGTGATATCGAAGGCCTCGATCATCTCCTGCATCATCTTGCCGGTGAAGGCGTTCATCTTCTCCGGCCGGTTCAGCGTCAGCGTGGCAATTCCGTCCTCGATGTCGAGAATGATCTCCTTGAATTCCTTGGGGCGCGCCATTGGGTCTCCTTCCTTGTGCATCTGGCCTTGTGCAATTGGCCTCACAAGCTGCCCCTGACGCAGCGTTCGTCAAGCGCTAGCTCGCCTGCAGCCATCGCGCCTTGACCCGGCCCGCAGGACCGTCACAAATCAGGGCGACTTCTCCCTTTCGTACTGGAATCGCTGAATGAGACTTTCTCGCCTCCTTGCCTGCGCTGCGCTTGGCTGCCTGGCTGCGCCCGCCTTCGCCGAAACCGTCTATCTCACGGCAGACCGCTTCGTAGACCCGGCCGCCGGCAAGACGATCCGCAACGCGGCCTTTGTGATCGAAGACGGAAAGGTCACAGCGAGAGGCACCAAAACGACCCTCCGCCAGCCGGACGGGGCCAACGTGATCGAATTCGGCAGCGGATCGACGCTGATGCCCGGGTTCATCGACATGCACGTCCACCTGACCGGCGACCCGACGGACGGCCCTTACTATTCGCTGAGCCTCTCCGACGAGCGCAAGGCGCTGAAGGGCGCCAAGAATGCGCGCCTCACCCTGCTGGCCGGCTTCACCACCGTGCGCAATGTCGGGGCGGACAGCTATGGCGACGTGGCCCTTCGCGACTCGATCAATGCCGGCGAAGTGCCCGGCCCGCGCATGTACGTCTCCGGCCCGCCAGTCGGGATCATCGGGGGGCACTGTTCCGACAACAATCTCCTGCCGGAAGAATACCACTCGACAGGCGAAGGCGTGGCCACCGGTCCGTGGGAATACCGGGCGAAGGTGCGGGAGAACATCAAGTACGGTGTGGACCTCATCAAGACCTGCTCGACCGGCGGGGTCTTCTCCAAGGGCACGGCGCTCGGCGCAGCCCAGGGCACACTTGAGGAGCTGACAGCCGCGGCAGACGAAGCGCACGCCCGCGGCCTGAAGATCGCCAGCCATGCCCATGGCACGGTCGGCATCAAGAATGCGATCCTCGCCGGCATCGACACGATCGAGCACGCCTCGATTCTCGATGACGAAGCCATCCAGATGGCCAAGGATCACGATGTCTGGCTGTCGATGGACATCTACAACACCGAGTACACGCTGGCCGAGGGCGAGAAGAACGGCGTGCTCGAAGAATCGCTCGAAAAGGAGCGCTCGATCTCAAAGATCCAGCGCGCCAGCTTCACCAAGGCCGTGAAGGCCGGCGTGAAGATGGTGTTCGGCTCGGACGCCGGCGTCTATCCGCACGGCATGAACGGCAACCAGTTCTCGCGCATGGTCCAGTTCGGCATGACGCCGATGCAGGCGCTGCAGGCCGCCACGGTCAACGCCGCCGATGCGCTCGGCAAGGCCGGTGAAGTCGGCTGCGTCGAGGCCGGATGCCATGCGGATTTCGTCGCCGTGAAAGGCGATCCGCTTGCGGACATGGGCCTGCTTGCCGATGTCGACTTCGTCATGAAAGACGGCGCGGTCTACAAGCAGGGCGGCGCGCCCAACGGCAACGCACTCTGAGGCTCACCCGATGGAGTTTCACGACTTCCCACCCGTCACGACCTATGCGGCGCCGTTCTTCGTGCTGTCGGTCGCCCTCGAATGGTGGGGCGTGAAATCCGGCCGCCTGCCCGGAAGCTATGAGACAAAGGACGCGTTCACATCCCTTGCAATGGGCATCGGCAATGTCGTCGTGAACACGCTGACGGCCACGATCTTTCTCTGGCTGCTGATGGTCGCCTGGCCGTATCGCGTGCTTACCCTGCCCTACACCTGGTGGAGCTTCGTCGCCTGCTTCGTGATCTATGACTTCGTCTATTACTGGAAGCACCGCTTCGCCCACCGGGCGCGTTGGTGGTGGATGGAACATGTCACCCACCACTCGTCCGAGCACTACAATCTGACCACCGCGCTGCGCCAGCCCTGGTTCGGTCCCTTCACCGGGCTCTACATCATCGGGCTTCCCATGGTGCTGGTCGGGTTCCACCCCTATCTGATCGGCTTCGTCGCCGGCTGGAACCTGCTCTACCAGTTCTGGATCCACACCGAAGCCATCGACAAGATGCCGAAATGGTTCGAGGCGGTGATGAACACGCCGTCCCATCACCGCGTGCACCATGCCACCAATCCGCGCTATCTCGACACCAACTACGCCGGTGTCTTCATCGTGTGGGACAAGATGTTCGGCACCTTCGTGCCGGAGCTGAAGGAAGACCCGCCTGTCTACGGCATCGTCAAACCGGTCGGCTCGTACAACCCATTTGTCGTCGCCTTCCACGAATTCTTCGCCCTGATGCGGGACTGCGCACGCGATGGCCTCCGGCCCGACAAATGGTTCGGCCGCTTCGTCAATGCGCCGGGCTGGAGCCCTGACGGCGCGAACAACCGCTCGATCGAGCTGAAGCAGGCCTATGTCGCGGCTCATCCCGATCAGGCCGGCAGACCAGGGCTCCCCCGATGACCGACACCACATCCCTCATCCGCCGCTACTACGACGCCTTCAACGCGAAGGACTGGGACGGCATGCTCGCCTGCCTCTCCGATGACATCCGCCACGATGTCAACGAAGGCGACGCCCGCGGCGGAAAGGACAAGTTCCGCGCCTTTCTCGCCCACATGGACACCTGCTACGACGAGACACTCACGGACATTGCCGTGATGGTCTCCGCCGACGGGCGCCGCGCAGCGGCCGAATTCATTGTGAACGGCGTCTACAAAACCACGGACGGCGACCTGCCCGATGCCCATGGGCAGACCTACCGCCTGCCCGCCGGCGCCTTCTTCGAGGTCGAGTCCGGCTTCATCCGCCGGGTGACGACCTACTACAATCTGAAGGAATGGATCCGGCAGGTCTCGTGAACATCCGCCCGCTCTCCGGCCCGGATCTCGAGGCGGCCCTGCCCGCCCTTGCCCGCCTGCGGATCGAAGTCTTCCGCGCCTTTCCCTACCTCTATGAAGGCTCCCTCGCCTACGAAGAGACCTATTTACGCAAGTTCTCGGCGGCGCGGGACGCCCTGATCGTCGCCGCGGAAGCCGATGACGGCGCCATCGTCGGCTGCGCAACCGGCTCCGGCATGGACGACCAGCACGCGGAGTTCGCCGAGCCTCTGGAAACAGCTGGCCATGATCTGACGACGACTTTCTATTTTGGAGAATCCGTCCTACTCCCGGCCTGGCGCGGCCACGGCGTCGGGCACGCCTTTTTCGACGCGCGGGAGGCCCACGCCATCACCCGTGGCTACCGCCGTGCCTGCTTCTGCGCCGTGGAACGGCCGGCCGACCACCCGAAGCGCCCCGCCGGCTACTCCCCGCTCGACCGCTTCTGGAATGCCCGCGGCTATCGCAAGCTGCCGGGCATCCTCGCCCATTTCGAGTGGCCGGAAGAGCCGGGCGGCCCCCAGCTTGCCCATCCCATGGCCTACTGGATGCGCGAGTTCTGAGTCCCCTTCCGCTACGTCGCCTGTGGACGGCCCGTGCGCACATATTATGGTCACGCCCATGACCCGGCAGGCACCCGCAAGTGGCGCCGCCGCCCCCTTGAGGAGACGAGAGATGCATCCCTTCCATCATGCGAAGTCGAACCCGGACAAACCGGCCTATATTATGGCCGCCTCCGGGGAGGTCGTGACCTTCCGCCAGCTCGATGACCGCTCGAACCAGATCGCCCACGCCCTGCGCGGGGCAGGCTGCAAGCCCGGCGACACAATCGCCCTTTTTGCCGAAAACTCACCCCGCTACTTCGAAATCTGCTGGGGCGCGCAGCGGGCGGGCCTCTATTACGTCTGCGTCTCCTCGCGCCTCACCGCACCGGAAGTGCAGTACATCGTCGAAGACTCCGGCGCGAAGCTCCTCATCGCCGGCGCAAGCAAGGGAGAGGTCGCCCAACAGGTCAAGGCGATCACGGAGCTCGAGCACTATTGGTCAATTGACGGGGCGATTCCGGGCTACACACCGCTCGAAATGCTGCGCGGCGAATTCCCCCCGACCCCGATTGCTGATGAAACGGCGGGCACGGACATGCTCTACTCGTCGGGCACGACGGGCAGGCCGAAAGGCATCCGCCCACCGCTTGAGCCGAACGCGCCAATCGATGCCGATAGCGTCCTGATGCAGGTGCTGAGGGCGCTCTCCGGCGCCGGCGAGGACAGCGTCTATATCTCGCCCGCGCCGCTCTACCATGCTGCGCCACTGCGCTACTGCATGACCTTCACGCGCTTCGGCGCCACGCTGATCATCATGGAGAAGTTCGACGCCGAATCCATGCTGGGCTACATCGAGAAGTACAAGGTCACGCACGGACAGATGGTGCCAACCATGTTCGTGAAACTCCTGAAGCTTCCGGAAGACGTTCGCCACAAGTACGACCTGTCCAGCCTGAAATGGATCGTTCACGCTGCAGCGCCGTGCCCGGTCCCGGTGAAGGAACAGATGATCGAATGGTGGGGACCGATCATTGACGAATACTATGCCGGTTCCGAAGGCAACGGCATGACCTGGGTGCGCAGCCCGGATTGGATGACCCACAAAGGCACCGTCGGCCGCGCCGTCTACGGCGAGGTCCACATCTGCGACGAGAATGGCGACGAAGTGCCCGTCGGCGAAGAAGGACAGGTCTATTTCGGCGGCACCAATCCGCCCAACTATCACAACGCACCGGACAAGAACGCCGCGGCACTCAACCCGAAGCACCCTGACTGGTCGTCGCTCGGCGACGTCGGCAAGCTGGACGCGGACGGCTTCCTTTACCTGACAGACCGCAAGGCTTTCATGATCATCTCCGGCGGCGTGAACATATATCCCCAGGAGACGGAAAACGTTCTGATCACCCATCCCAAGGTCGCCGATGTCGCCGTGATCGGCGTGCCGGACGAAGAGTTCGGGGAGGCAGTGAAAGCCGTCGTCCAGCCGATGCCGGGCATTCAGCCTTCGGACGAACTGGCCGCAGAGCTGATGGAGTTCTGCCTTGCCAACCTCTCCAAGCTCAAATGCCCGAAGAGCATCGACTTCGACCCCGAACTGCCCCGCCACCCCACCGGCAAGCTCTACAAGCGCCTCATCCGCGACCGCTACTGGGGCAAGAAAGACAGCCGGATCGTCTGACATGGTCACGAAAACGGATTTCCCGGCCGATTTCCTTTGGGGCGCCTCGACGGCCTCCTACCAGATCGAAGGCGCCCATGACGTTGACGGACGCGCCCCGAGCATCTGGGACATGTTCAGCCACACGCCCGGCAAGACGCTGAACGGCGAAACAGGCGACATCGCCTGCGACCACTATCATCGGTATTCAGAAGATGTAGCCCTGATGAAGAAGGCGGGGCTCGGCGCCTACCGCTTCTCGATTTCATGGAGCCGTGTCATGCCGGAAGGCCGCGGCGCAGTGAACGAAGCAGGGCTCGATTTCTACGACCGGCTCGTCGACGAATTGCTCGCAAATGGCGTGGCGCCTTGGGCCTGCCTGTATCACTGGGACCTGCCGCTCGCCCTCCACAATAGCGGCCTCGGCTGGCCCAGCCGGGACATTGTCCCCCTCTTTGCGGACTATGCAGGCCTGATGGCAAAGCGTCTCGGCGATCGCGTCGGTCACTGGGCCACCTTCAACGAGCCGGGGGTTTTCGCCTATCTCGGCTACGCCGTCGGCATCCACGCGCCCGGCATCCGGGACTACAATGCCTGGCTCGACACCATTCACAACGTGAACCTCTCCCACGGCGCCGCCGTCCGCCGCCTGCGCGCAGACCTCCCCGCCACCGCAAGAATCGGCGCCGTTCCGAACGTCCAGCCTTCCCTGCCCGCCTCCGGCAGCGAAGCGGACAAGCGCGCCGCCGCCCTGCTGGATGCGGGCTGGAACCGCGGTTTTCCCGAGCCCGTCTATCTCGGCCGCTACGACCCCATCATGCGTGAGCAGCTGGGCGATCGCATCCGCCCGGGCGACGAGGAAGCCATCCACACGAAGCTCGACTTCTTCGGCCTCAATCACTACTCGCCCATGTACGCAAAGGCGTCCGGCGACGATTTCGGATTCCGCATGACAGACCCGCCCGAGGGCGTCGAAACGACCCTGATGGGCTGGCACGTCCTGCCCTCCGGCTTTCGCGACACGCTGGTGCACGTCTCGGAACGCTATGGCGCCCCGGTCTACGTCACGGAGAACGGCGTTGCCGACGAGGCCGGCCCCGGCCCCGACGGCAAGGTCGACGACCCGATCCGCGTCTCCTATCTCGACCGCTACCTCGGCGCGCTTGTCGAGGCACGTACAGCGGGCGCCGACGTTCGCGGCTATTTCGTCTGGTCGATGACCGACAATTTCGAATGGGCGATGGGATTCAAGCCCCGCTTCGGCATCACGCACATCGATTATGCGACCCAGAAGCGCACGCCCAAATCGTCCTATCACTGGCTCGCCGGGCTGACCGGCGCGGCCTGACACCGGCCTACGCGCGGCATCCCTCCGACAGGCGGGGCAGGTATTCGCCTATGTACTGGTGATCCAGGTCCGACAGCGGCTTCGCGGCGTCCGCATTCGCCCAGGCCTGCTTCGCCCGCGCCACCATTGCGCAGCGCTCGGCATCCATGCCGGCATTGCTGTAAATGTCCGCATACAGTGTGAGGCTGTAGGCATATTCCCTGGCGATCCCGGCATTTCCCGCGAAAGCCTCGTGCTCCTGGTCTGCCTCCCGCTCCAGGTCCGGGATCATCGCAGCAGCTTCGCGGCCCCGCCCGGCATAGGCCAGCGTTTTGGCGGTTTCCTCCCGGATGCCGCTCGCCGTCCGGCTAAGGCCCATGTCGTCCGGATCGCGCTTCTGCAATTCGCCGATGATCGCGCTGGCGCGGCGCATATCGGCCAGCGCCTCATCAAACTGCTCCTGGGTGCGATACTCTGCACCCCGCTCATAGTAGATCGTCGCCAGCGCACGGTAGGGCCGCATGTCCTTCGGATTGCGGGCATACGCCGCCTCGCGCACCGCTGCCGCCGTATTCCAGTAGGGCAGCGCGCTTTCGTCACCCTGCCCCTGGTCCCGCGCCCGGATTACCGCCCGTGCCAGCTCGACATTCACCGATCCCACGAACTGCTCGACATCCGTATTGTCCGGGTAAGCCTGCTGTAGCGCCGCCGCATCTTTGGCAACGGATTTCAGCTCAGCGACCCCATCCGCCCCGCGTCCGATCCACGGCAGCGGAACCGCCGCCATCAACCGGGCCCGCAGCACATTGCGCCGGTCGTCCACCGTCGCGTCCGGCCGCGCCGCAAGCCGGGACCAGATTTCGCCGGACCGCTGCGCCAGCGCGCGCGCCTTGTCGGCATCGTCATCCGAAACATAGGCATTCGTCGCCCCCGAGAACGCAGCCGCTGCCAATTGCTCCATCACTTCGCGATTGTCCGGGTACCGCCGGTACAGGTCTTCCAGGCTCTCGATCGCATTATCCAGCATCACGGTCGCCGTCGCCCGTTCGCCAAGGTTCGGTGCCGTCGGATTGCCCAGCACGTCCGCCAGCCTCTGGTATCCGGCCGCCGTCTCCAGCGCCACTTCCATCGGCGCACGCGGATCGCTGCGCAGCGATTCCAGATAGGTCAGCGACTTGTTGGCGATCATTTCGGTCGCCTGCGTATTCCCGGTAACCTTCTGCAACTCATCATACAGGTCGAACATCATGAACTTGGCGAGTTCGCGCACCTCGCCATAGCGCTTGTCCGCGGCGAGGCGCTGGGCCTCTGCCTGCCGGTAGAGCGACGTGGTCAGCACAAGACCGCCGACCAGGCTCGCGAACACCAGCCCCGCTGCAATCACGGCACGCGGGTGGCGCTGGACATATTTGCGCGCGGCATAGCCCTGTCCGCCATTCATCGCCCGGACAGGCCGTTTCTGCAGGAAGGCCAGTACGTCACCCATCAATGCGTCGACGCTGACATAGCGTTCGTCCGGCTCGGCCGCCGTCGCCCGCGCAATAATTGCCGTCAGTTCCGGCCCGCGCTCCACCGCCTGCGTCAGCTCATCCAGCAACCGCCCGAGCGAAAATACGTCCGACAGCACCGTGGCCCCGGCCCCGGTCAGGCGCTCCGGCGCAGCATAGCCCGGCGTGTAGCTGCGCGATTCCGTCCGGACATCTCCGGGCGTCGGCCGCGCGCCGTCATCCGGCCGCGCGATGCCAAAGTCGATCAGCTTCACGACACCGGTCTTCGTCACCAGCACGTTGCTCGGCGTAATGTCGCGATGGATCACCAGCGACTGATGCGCATGGCGCACGGCAGCGCAGACATCGTTGAACAGCCACAGCCGGTCGACCAGGTCCAGGCCGCGCGCACCGACCCAGTCGGTGATCGGCTCGCCATCGACAAATTCCATCACGATGTAAGGCGACCCATCGTCCAGCGCCCCGCCGTCCAGCAGGCGGGCAATGTTCGGATGGTTCAGCCGTGCCAGGATCTGACGCTCGCGGTGGAACCGGTCGACCAGTTCCCCGTCGAGTGCCGCCGTGCGGATCACCTTGATCGCCACCTTGTGGTCGAAATCGCCCGTATCGCGCGCGCCCTCGAACACGGCCCCCATGCCGCCACGCCCGATCAGGTTGACGAAGCGGTACGGCCCGGCGCGTTCGGGCATCGCATCCTCGCCCAGTGCATCGGCCGCGCCGCCCGTGCGCAGGACGCTGTCGCTGCCCTCTTCCTCCTGGTCCAGGAGGACCATGACGCGGCGCGCAAGCGTGTCGTCGCCCGCAGCTTCCTGCGAGACGAAATCCGCCCGCTCGCCGGCGGGCAGGTCCAGCGCCGCATCAACAAGCGCCAGCACCCGGCGTTCGAATTCAACTCCGGTCATCGCGGTTCCTTCCGGAATCCAGCAAGCAAGGCCTGCGCCAGACTGGTTACCGGCCAACACATGCCGGCAAGTATAGGCCCGCCCAATATTCTGCCTAGCGGCGCCGCGACGACCCCGAAAAGAATCCGGGCTCGCCACTGGTCCGTATGCCGGACACGCGCTAGGCAGCGGCATGACCCTGATCCCGAACCAGCGCCACCTGTTCGATATCCCGGATGATGTCGCCTATCTGAACACGGCCACCATGGGGCCAATGCCCAGATCCGCGGTCGAAGCCGGCCAGGTCGGCCTCGCGCGCAAGTTGCGGCCGTGGACAATTTCCGATGCGGACTTCTTCGCCGACACCGAACGCGTTCGCCCCCTGCTGGCGCGCCTTATTGGCGCCGGGACCGACGGAATCGCCTTCATTCCGTCCGTCAGCTACGGCCTTGCCACGGCAGCGAAGAACCTGCCCCTCGCAAAGGGACAGGAGATCGTGGTGCTCGAGGACCAGTTTCCTTCCAATGTCTACACATGGCATGCCCACGCCGCAGCGACGGATGCCACGCTGCGCACCGTCGGCACGCGCGGCAACGAAACGCTGTCCGATGCCCTGCTCGGCGCCATCGGCCCGGACACAGGGCTTGTCGCCTGTGCGAATGTGCGCTGGACCGACGGCGCCCTGATCGACGTCGCAGCCATTGGCAGGCGTTGCCGCGAAGTCGGCGCCGCCCTCGTGCTGGACCTGACGCAGAGCTGCGGCGCGCTGCATTTCGATGTCGGAGCGGTCCAGCCGGACTTCGTCGCCGTTGCCGGCTACAAATGGCTGCTCGGCCCGTACGCAACCGGCTTCCTCTACGTTGCTCCGCAGCACAGGGAAGGTGCACCGCTGGAACAGGGCTGGATCACCCGTGCCGGCGCCTCCAATTTTGCGCGCCTGATCGACTACACCGACGCCTTCGAGCCGGGTGCCCAGCGCTTCGACATGGGCGAGCGCTCCAACTTCGCGCTCCTGCCCGCCCTTGAGGCCGCCGTGCGCCAGATCCTTGATTGGGGCGTCGCCGATATCGAGCAGACCCTCGGCGCCCGGAATGCGGCTCTGGCAGACCGGCTCGGCGCGATGGGTCTCTCCTGCCCGCCGGCTGCAGCGCGAGGACCGCACTACCTTGCTGCACTCCTGCCCTCATCCACGCCGCCCGATCTCACCACTCGCCTTAAAGGCGAGAACATCCACGTTTCGCGTCGCGGTGACCGCCTCCGCATCACCCAGCACCTGTTCACGGCCGATGCAGACATTGACCATTTCCTCGACCGCCTGAAGGCACATCTCGCCCGCTGAGATCACACCACAGTCACGTACGATCACACAGGATCACACCCTGATCACGGTGACGCACCGATTTCCCCGCCGTCAGCCTTGCCCAGGCCGCACGGCCACGCCAAAAACAGGCACCAGAACATACAGGAGGACCCGATGGCCAATCCCCGCAGCGTTGCCTATGACGACCTTGAATCCCTTGTCGGCCAGGAGGTCGGCGTATCCGACTGGCATGTGATCGACCAGGACCGGGTCAATCTCTTCGCCGATGCCACCGGCGACCACCAGTGGATCCACGTTGATGTGGACAAGGCGACCAAGGCCATGGGCGGCACGATCGCACACGGTTTCCTCACCCTTTCGCTGCTGCCATGGCTCGGCGCGGAGGTGATGCGTGTGACCGGCACGACGCGCGGCATCAATTACGGCTCCGACAAGGTGCGCTTCACCAACATGGTGCCGGTCGGCTCAAAAGTACGCCTCAAGCAGAAGTGCCTCGCTGTTGAAGAGAAAGCAGGCGGCAAGCAGATGCGCATGGAAGCCACGATCGAAATCGAGGGCAAGGATCGCCCCGCCCTCGTCGCCGAGACGCTCACGGTTCTCTACGCCTGAGACCGGGACTATATGGGAGGGGACTCAAAGGAAGGACCCTCCCATGACCCGACAGCGTATCCAACGGTCTGACCGCGAATGGCGCGAGCTGCTGAGCGAGGAAGAATACCGCGTTGGCGTGAAGGAAGGCACAGAGCGCGCCTTCACGCCGGGTAATCTCAATGATGAAAAGCGCTCCGGCCTGTACCACTGCAAAGGCTGTGGGACACCACTCTGGTCCTCCGAACACAAATTCGACAGCGGCACCGGCTGGCCAAGCTTCTGGCAACCCGCAGAACCCGGCGTGATCGACACCAAGACCGACTTCAAACTCGTCCTCCCCCGCACCGAATGCCACTGCGCCATCTGCGGACTGCACATGGGTCATGTCTTCAAGGATGGCCCGCCACCCACGGGTGAGCGCTGGTGCATCAACGGCGTGGTGCTGGACTTCAGGCCGCAGGAATAGGACGCAGGCGTCGCCGGGCGCCCGTCTCCGCGCAATATGACCCTTTGTCAGGACCAGTAATGACCGAGAAAACAGACCTCGCCGCAGCGCCTGCTGCCGACGCTTCGACGGCCGCACCGGTAGCCCCGGTCGCAACACGCCTGCACCATGAAATCACGCAGGTCGGGCGTACGCGCAACGATCCCTATCACTGGCTGAAAGATGACAGCTGGCAGGACGTGATGCGTGACCCGTCCGTGCTGCGCGCGGATATCCGCGAATACCTGGAAGCCGAGAATGCCTACACCAAGGCGATGCTGGAAGACCCGACCGCCGGCCTGCGCGAAGCGCTGTTCCAGGAAATGAAGGGCCGAATCAAGGAAGACGATTCGACGGTACCTGAGATCGATGGACCGTTTGCCTACTACACCCGGTTCCGCGAAGGGGGCGAATATCCCATCATCGCCCGACGCGATGCTGCAGACGCCTTCAATCCGGAAGCGCCTGAAACCATCCTCCTGGATGGCGACAGGATGGCCGAAGGCACGGACTACTTCTCCTTCGGCGGCGTCGACACCTCTCCGGACCACAAGCAGATCGCCTACGCCACCGACACGCAGGGCAGCGAATTCTACCAGATCCGGGTGAAGGACATCGCCAGCGGCGGCGATACGGCCGCCCCCATCAGGGACGCCTATGGCTCGTTCGAATGGAGCGGCGGGGGCGATGCCATCTATTGGGTCCACCGCGACGAGAACGCCCGGCCGGATGCGGTCTACCGGCGCAATCTCGCCACCGGCGAAGACCACCTCGTCTATGAAGAGAAAGACCCCGGCTATTTCGTCAGCCTGTCCAAAAGCTCCGACAAGACCGTGATCTTTATCACCTCGGGCAGCCATACGACATCCGAATGGCACTGGTTCCCGGCGGACGAGGCGGTTCCTCAGGTGCGCACCATTGCCGAACGCGTCACCGACAACGAGTATTCAGTCGATCTCTGGGACGGCCGGTTCTACATCACCACCAATCTTGGCGGAGCCGTTGATTTCAAGCTGATGCGCGCACCAATGGATGCGACCTCGCGCGACCAGTGGGAGGAAATCATCCCTCACCGTCCGGGCACGCTGCTGCTCGGCACACACGCGCAGAGGGACTACCTGGCCCGCATCGAACGGGAGAATGGCCTGCCCCGCATAGTGATCCGTTCGCGTACGGATGGCAGCGAGCACACGATCAGCTTCCCGGAAGCGGCCTACGACCTCGACCTTGAGTCCGGCTATGAATACGACACGCCGGTGCTGCGTTTCGAATACGCGTCTCCCACCACGCCGGACCAGGTTTTTGATTACGACCTGAACACGCGGGAGCGTATCCTGCGCAAGACGCGCGAAGTCCCGTCAGGTCACAACCCGGAGGACTATGTCGCCGAACGCGTCATGGCGCCGAGCTGGGATGGGGTTGAGGTTCCTGTCACCCTCCTCCGCCGGAAGGACACACCGGTCGACGGAACGGCGCCTGTGCTGCTCTACGGCTACGGATCCTACGGCATCACTATCCCTGCGGACTTCCGCAGTGGCCGGCTCAGCCTTGTCGATCGCGGCTTCGTCTATGCCATCGTCCATCCGCGCGGCGGCATGGCCAAGGGCTACCAATGGTACCTGGACGGCAAGCTGGACAAGAAGACCAACACGTTCCGGGACTTCATCGCCGCGGGGCATTACCTCATTGATCATGGCTATGCCGCACCGGGCAAGGTCGTCGCCCATGGCGGCTCGGCCGGCGGCCTCCTGATGGGCGCTGTGGCGAACATGGATCCGGACCTCTTCGCCGGCATCATCGCGGCTGTGCCATTCGTCGATGTGATCAACACCATGTCGGACGAAAGCCTGCCCCTCACGCCGCCGGAATGGCCGGAATGGGGCAACCCGCTGACCAGCGCAGAGGATTATGACCGCATCGCCGCCTACAGCCCCTACGACAATGTCGGCGACAAGCCCTATCCGGCCATGTTCATCACGGGCGGCCTGTCGGACCCCCGGGTGACCTACTGGGAGCCTTCGAAATGGGTCGCGCGGCTGCGCCACGATGCTCCGGACGGCGGCCCCTACTTCCTCAAGATCAACATGGACGCCGGCCATGGCGGAGCATCCGGACGCTTCGAAGGCCTCAAGGAAACTGCCACAGAATATGCCTTCGCCCTCGCCGCTGTTGGCAAGGTTGAGGATGTGGTCCTGACACGGAAATAGGCGAGAGAGCCCTCGCTTACGCTTCGGGCATTTTCCGCTTCAAATCGATCCACTGTATCGATTTGTTCGCCGACGGCGAACCAGCGAAAAATGGTCGGAGCGGCGGGATTCGAACCCACGACCCCTAGTCCCCCAGACTAGTGCGCTAACCGGACTGCGCCACGCTCCGACAAGGGCGGCTTGTAACCAAGCGCGGTTGGCTGCGCAATGCGTTATGTGGGTTCAGGCTGCGCGCCGGCGAAGCGCCTCGTCGATGCGGGCCTTGATATCGGTCAGCTCGCCGAGGGCGCCCTCAAGGCGCTGGCGCCGTGTATCGCTCAGCGCTGCGTCGGCTGCCGCGCCAAACGCCTTGGCCACGGTCTCCTGAAGATCACGGGCCGGGCTGGTGCCGGCCGGTGCGCCGGCCCCTAGGGTCGCTTCACCGGAGAGAACGGCTGCAAGCCCCTGCTCCGCGATCAGCGCCTTGGCGCCCTTCAAGGTCATGCCGTGCTCATGCACCAGAATCTGGATGGCCCGCAGCGCCTCGACATCCTGCGGCCGGAACAGGCGCCGGCCATCGGAGCGCTTCACGGGCCTCACATCGCGCGGGAACTTGCTTTCCCAGTACCGGATCACATGCGTCTCAACCCCCAGCTCCGATGCGGCCTCTCCGATGGACCGGAATGCGGTCGCGGATTTCTCGATACGGGCCCGGCTGGCGGTCATGATGTGTCCTTCCTGGATCAGTCTCCGTCGACCTGAGACTTCAGCATCGGCGACGGGCGGAAAGTGACCACGCGCCGTGCGGCGATGACGGCCTCTTCCCCGGTTTTCGGATTGCGGCCCTCGCGGGCGGCCTTGGACCGCACGACGAAATTGCCGAACCGGGAGAGCTTCACCTCGTCCTCATGCTCCAGTGCCGCGCCGATCAGGTCGAGCGTGCGGTCGAGCAGGTCGGAGGATTCCTGACGTGTCAGGCCCACCTCGCGGACGATCGCATCGGTGACTTCGGCACGGGTAATGGTCTGACTGGACATGAACGGCTCCCGATCAGGTTAATGCTTAGCTATGGATTGTTAACGGAATCCTAGCGCAGGGGTCAGTGGCGTTTTCTGATATTTGCGCGCTTAGCGCCTGAAATCAAAGGCGGAACAGGCTTGCACCCCATGAAAATCCGCCACCCATGGCTTCCGACAGGATCAGATCGCCCTTTTTTGCCCGGCCGCTGCGCACGGCATGGTTGAGCGCAAGCGGTATCGAACCGGCTGACGTATTGGCATGCTCGTCCACGGTGACGATCACCTTGTCTTCGGAAATGTCCATTTTCTTCGCCACGCCATCCAGAATCCGCTTGTTGGCCTGGTGAGGCACGAACCAGTCGATGTCTTCCCCGGTCAGGCCGGTTTCGTCGTAGATGGCCTGGATGGCCGAAGAAATATTCGCAACAGCGTGCCGGAACACGCGGTTGCCCTCCATCCGGACGTGTCCGATCGTCCCCGTGGAGCTGACCCCTCCGTCGACATAGAGCAGATCCGACTTGGTCCCGTCGGTTCGGACGTGGTGCGCGATGACGCCGGACAGTGGATCGCCGGTCCAGTCTTCGGCCTTCAGCACAACGGCGCCGCCTCCATCACCGAACAGCACGCAGGTCGACCTGTCCGACCAGTCGAGGATCCGCGTAAAGGTCTCCGCGCCGATCACCACTGCTGTGTTGAACAGGCCTTGCTTCAATAGCGAGTCGGCGGTCGCCAGCGCGAAGAGGAAGCCCGAGCAGACGGCCTGCACGTCGAAGGCCGCCCCACCGGTCATGCCGAGCTTCGCCTGGACAGCTGTCGCCGTCGCCGGGAAGGTCTGGTCGGGCGTCGTCGTCGCGAGCACGATGAGGTCGACTTCGGAGACCGGAATGCCGGCCGCTTCGAGCGCATCGCGCGCAGCCGCCGTCGCGATGTCGGACGTCAGTTCGTCGTCCGCCGCAACATGGCGCCGCTTGATGCCCGTTCGCTCACGGATCCACTCATCCGTCGTGTCGACCATGTGGGACAGGTCTTCATTGGTCAGCACCTTGGCGGGAAGGTACCCCCCCGTGCCACGGATGAAACTGTGCCGTGCCATTCTATCTCCCTGTGTGCCCGACGACCAGCTAGCCGGTCGCAGTCCCTCTCTGCTGGATGCGGGCGAGGTTAGCGGCCACCTCTTCCGGATAGTGACTGGTCGCGAGATCCGCAGCGAGTCTGCACGCCGTTGCAAATCCCCGCGCATCCGTGCCGCCATGGCTCTTCACCGATACGCCGCCAAGCCCGAGAAGCACGCCGCCATTGGCATTGGACGGGTTCATCTGCTCGCGAAGCGCCGCAAGGCCCGACGCAGCGAGGACCGCGCCCGCCTTGGTCGCAAGGTTGCGCGTCAGCGCCTCCCGCACCCGCGTCGCCAGCATCCGCGCAACACCTTCGCCCGCCTTCAGGGCGACGTTGCCCGTAAAGCCGTCGGTCACGATGACGTCGACGCTGCCCATCGAAATATCGTCGCCTTCGACGAATCCCCGGTAGTCGAGGTCGAGGTCGAGCGTGCGCAGCATCTCGTGCGCCTCGCGGACCTCGTCATGCCCCTTCATTTCTTCCGAGCCGATATTGAGCAGGCCGATCGTGGGCCGTTCCTTGCCGAGCGTCGCCCGGGCATAGGCCTCGCCCATGATCGCAAAGGTGACCAGTTGCGCCGCATCCGCTTCGACATTGGCGCCGACATCAAGGACAATGCTGCGGCCTTTCAGGGTAGGCCACACGGCCGTCATCGCCGGACGGTGCACGCCATCCATCTTGCGCAGGACAAGCATGGAGATGGCCATCAGCGCACCGGTATTGCCAGCCGAGACCGCCGCGCCCGCGCGCCCGTCCTTTACGGCCTCCAGGGCGTTCCACATCGACGAGCCCTTGCCGCGCCGCAGCGCCTGGCTCGGCTTCATGTCGCTGGTGATCTTGTGCTCGCAATGCACGATCTCGCACTTGCCGGAAAGGCCGGGATGCGCTGCCACAAGCGGCGTGAGGGCCGCCTCGTCGCCAAACAGGATGAGGCGTGTGTCGGGCCGATCTGCGACCAGCAGTGCCAGGCCGTCGACCACCACGCCGGGTGCGTGGTCGCCTCCCATTGCATCAATTGACAGGGTCGTCCCGCGTGCCATGGCGCCTTCCGCGAATGAGCCGCAAATGCGAGCCCGTTTTGGCGCTGTTTAAGGCGCGCCTCGGGGCTTGGCAACGCTGCGCCTGCTTGCGGCCGGATAGGCGACCCAGGGGGCGCTTCCCTTAAGGAAGTCCGCCGACGAATGTTCTTCAAACCGTTCTGCGAGCGCAGCGACATGTGCCGCAAGCTCTGCACAGTGGCCCGGCATTGCCACACCATTGCGCTCCAGGACCTTTTCCAGCTTGTCATTCCGACCCGGCCCATCATCGAGGCAGTCCACGATGGCCACCCCCAGCCCGTAATAGTGCTCGGCCATTGCGCGCGCCTTCCGCGCAATCGATGCATCGCCGACACCCATTTCCCTTAACGCCGCGTCGAACCCATCCAGCACCCGCGTGTGCACCAGCTCGGGCATTTGGCGGAGCTCCGCGTCCACTCTCTTCGGAAGCTGCCAGACAAGCACCGCCGCATGCACGGCAACCATCTGCATCCTGTGGTCGATGTCGTCGGCGACAATCCCAGCCGCATAGGCTTCCGGTGCCAGGGCTGCAGCCATCAGGCCGCGATAGAGCGAATCGGCCGCCCGGCGCCGGGCCTTGCTGCCCAGGATTCCTGACAATCCCGCCATGCCTGCACTCCGCTGCTTGCCAAACGCGTACGCCTGCCGCTAGGTCTCTGGCGGATCACTAACAGGAGTTTTCCGATGGCGCGACGTGCGATTCTGGCTGCCGGCCTCCTGGCGCTGCCCCTGACAGCCTGCCTGACGCCCAGCCGCGAATACCACGGATATGTCACGGACGAGACCCGCCCGGCAGACATCAAGCCGGGTGAGGACACGCGATCGACCGTACTTGCCCAACTTGGCACACCTTCGACCAAAAGCCTGTTCGACGACAATACATGGATCTACATGTCGGAGCTCCAGCAGCACATCGCCTTCTACAAGCCCAAGGTCAAGAATCGCTCGATCGTCGCCATCAGCTTCGGCACCGACGACAAGGTCGAGGAGCTGCTTCAGTACTCCGCCGAAGATGGGCGCGTGATCAGCTACGCGAAACGGGAAACACCGACCCGCGGACGCGAACTCGGACTGTGGGAACAGATCTTCGGAACCGTCGGAAACGTTGCCCTGCCACAGACCGACGAGGCGACACCTGACAACCCGACCGGCCGCCGGCGCTAGGTCCTGTCTCTCCGATCCGCCATCCCGGATCGAAAAAATCGACGCGTACTTATCGAAATGTAACTCGCTTTGCGGGGCATTTCGCGTTAACTTATTAACAGCAGATACGCGTGAGAGGCGAATCTGCAATGAATACAAAATTCACCGGGTACCGCAGCGCTGTCGCCGCCGCCGTCCGGAAAATGCCTGAGTACAGTCACCTGGCAGGAGGTCGTCATGGCATGGAGTGTTGTATTTCTTCGCCGGATTCTCGACGTGAAGTCGAAGCGGCGTACGGGCGACGCATTTGGATCCGTACAGGCTGAAAAGACCCGGGAACAGATCCGGCAATCGAAAATGCTCGCCCGCCGCCGGCTCGAACTTGCCGATGCACAGGCGAAAGAAATGATGGAATCGCGTACGTCGCTCTGAATTGGACGGAATTGGAACGCCGGCTTTGCCGGATTCCTTACTATTTTAACGTATCTCCCAACAAAGTATGGAACCTTTCGTGACGCTACCGCGTTGCTAACCCTGCGGCTGTCCGACCTAGCCCGGACGGCGGCATCAGTTTTGCAATCGATGGTGTTACTTCCTGGAGATAATCAGATGAGCGCCGACGCTGCCGTCCCACACGAACCGGTTCCGAGCGAGCCGCTCCCCAATCAAACCGTCCCCCATCTTCACGAGCGTTCCTCGATCGTCCCCGAACTGGGCGAGGCCGTTCACTGCCGGCATTGCGGCGAGCCACTCTCCGTCAGGCTTGTTGATCTCGGCACCAGCCCGATCGCCAACGACTACGTGGCCCCTGAGCGCTACGCCATGGCCGAGCCGTTCTATCCGCTGGAAGTCTGGGTCTGCTCGAAGTGTGCGCTTGCACAGACACGCGACGTGCTGGCCGCCGACAACATCTTCCGCGAAGACTATGCCTACTTCTCGTCGGCATCGACCAGCTTCCTGGCCCACGCCAAGAGCTATGCCGAAGACATGATCGAGCGTTTCAATATCGGTCCGGACTCGAAAGTCGTCGAACTCGCCTGCAATGATGGCTACCTGCTGCAGTACGTTCAAGCGAAAAACGTTCCCTGCGTCGGCGTCGAGCCGTGCGAAAGCGTTGCCGCCGTTGCGCGCAGCAAGGGCATCGATACGCGGGTTGAATTCTTCGGCCGTGAACTCGCCGAGCGGCTCGCCGCCGAAGGCCATTCAGCCGACCTGATGATCGCAAACAACGTCCTCGCCCACGTGCCGGACATCAACGATTTCGTCGGCGGGGCAGAAGTCCTGCTCAAGCCGGAAGGCGTCGCAGTCTACGAGATCCAGCACCTGCTTCGGCTGATGCAGAACCTCCAGTTCGACACGATCTATCACGAGCACTTCTCGTACATTTCGATCCTGGCTGCTGAGAACTTCTTCGCCTCGAACGGCATGCGCCTGTTCGATGCCGAGAGCCAGTGGACCCATGGCGGCTCGATCCGCCTGTTCGCGTGCCGCAAGGACGCTTCTCACCAGCCGACCGCCCGCCTCGCCGCCCTGCGGGCCGAAGAGGAAGCCTATGGGCTCAACCGCGCTGAGACCTATGAAGCGTGGGGCGAGAAGGTTCGCGGCATCAAGCGCGACCTTCTTGAACTGCTCATCGACCTGAAGCGCCAGGGCAAGTCGATTGCCGCCTATGGTGCTCCGGCAAAAGCCGGCACACTGCTCAACTTCTGTGGCGTAGCCCGGGACTTCATCGACTTCACCTGCGATCTGGCGCCGTCCAAGCAGGGCAAGTTCGTGCCGGGCGTGCGCGTGCCGATCCTTCCCCCGGAAGCCATCAGCGAGCATAAGCCGGACTACGTTCTGATCCTGGTGTGGAACATCAAGGACGAAGTCATGAAGCAGCTGTCCGGCATTCGCGAATGGGGCGGCAAGTTCGTCGTGCCGGTTCCGGTTCCGGCTGTTCTCGATTAGGCGGAACGACTTTTCATGAGTTCAAGGCCGGGCCGTGCGCCCGGCCTTTTTCGTTCCGGGACCAAAAGGCTGTCAGGCTGCGCGAAGGAACCAGCGGCGGGCAATCGCGTCGACGTCGGACACGAGCTCGATATGGCCGTCGCCACCGCGGCTCTGCGCGCGTTCGGAACCGCCAACCTGCCCTGTGTCGGCCAGCTTCATCCGAGAGACCACTTCCTCACGCGCACGGCTGACGCGGCTTTTGATTGTACCCGCGGAGCACTGGCAGATTTCGCCCGCTTCGTCATAGGTATAGCCGGCGGCCACAACCAGGATGAGCGCGTCTCTCTGAACGTCCGGCAAGCCGGCAATCGCCGCCTGAAGCACTCCGAAGTCGATCTTTTCATCAAGGTCGCCGGGTGCAACGAGCACGCGCTCGGCAACGTCAGGGTCAAGTCGCGAAGATCGCCATGCACGGCGCGCGTGCTGGTAGTATTCGTTGCGAAGGATGCGGAACAGCCATGGACGCAACGGCGCGCCCGGCTGGAATGTCCCAATCGCCTGCCAGGCCTTGAGGCAGGCTTCCTGTACCAGATCGTCAGCGAGCTCGACTTCCCGTGCCAGGCTGCGCGCAAACGCCCGCATCTCCGGAAGCAGGCACGCAAGTTCGTCAGCGAACGACCAGGTCTCGGGGATACTCACGGGGTCACCTATTTTCGCTTCTGCTTGTCATGTTCCTGCCTGCGAATCTCTTCGATGAGTTTCTGGAGGCGAGGCGGCGGTGGCTCTTCGACGACGTCCTGGAAGGCCGCTCTCAGGGCTTCCGCAACCGGCTTTTCAGCCAGCCAGGAAGCCCGCGGCGAAGCCCCGGACGTGCGCTTCGGCACCGCTGTTTTCTTTGATGCAGGCTGCGCCAATGACGTGTCCCCGGAAATCACACCGCTGCCGGCCAATCCAGCACCCGCTGCCAATCACGGATGCAATCAGTCCATTTGCTATGCCTCTGGTTAACATTGCGTGAGTACCGCAATCTGTTTTGGCAGCAGCAGGTAGTGCCTTATCATTCAATTCATGGTCTAGCGAGTACTCCAGATTTCAGTTTTGATTCCAAGGTCCGGGTTTCAGCGGTGCACGAGCTCCTGTCATCGGAATTGCCATTCCTTCGCCGCTATGCCCGGGCCATGACCGGGGACCAGGCGAGCGGGGATGCCTGTGTCGAGGAATTGCTCGAAGATCACCTGTTGCCGTCAAGCGCCGCAGAAGCGCCGCTTCCCGAAACAAGGATCGAACTCTTCGGCCTTCTCGATGCCATTGTATGTGATCGGGCGACCCGGAACAGCGGTGCCGAAGACACCGTCCTCGCCTCGCTGTCGTCCCTGCCGCGCCGCGCGCTGTTCCTGACCGCCGTCGAGCAGTTCACACCTGACGAAGCCGCGCAGATCCTGCAGGTCGAACTGGACGAGGTCGATGACGCGCTGCAGCTTGCCCAGCACCAGCTGGCAAACGCGCTCGCAACCAATGTGCTGATTATCGAAGACGAAGCCCTAATCGCCTTCAATCTCCGCCGCATTGTCGAAAGCCTCGGGCACACCATGTCCGCAAACGCGACGACGCGCTCTGAAGCGGCAGACATGGCGCAGAAGGTCCTGCCCGGCCTGGTTCTGGTGGATATTCAGCTTGCGGACGGATCCTCGGGTCTCGACGCCCTGGACGACATTCTGAAGGTGCATCCGGTTCCGGCCGTCGTCATTACGGCATTTCCCGAGCGGCTCCTCTCGGGTCACCCGAACGAGCCAGCCTTCCTCATTCCGAAGCCGTTCAACCAGGACCACGTCAAGGCCGTCATCAGCCAGGCGCTGATCTCCAGCCGCGCGGTGTGAGCGCGACTAGTGGGGCTCGCCGCCATCCGGCCCGTACACAGCAATCCGCGACGGGATCCTGAACGCGACCCTCAGACCTGAATCCCTGAATTCGCGCTGCACATCAGCGTTCGGAAACATCGACAGGACCGTGGTCCCGAAGCCGGTTCTCTCTGGTTCGGAGATGCCGGCCAGGCCGCTCTCCTCCCATGTCACCGTCAGGTAATCCTCGCCGACGGTCCAGCCGATCGAGAGGCGTCCTTCCGGACGGCTGAAGCAGCCATGACGGAGGGCGTTTGTCGCCAGCTCGTGGATCACCATCCCGGCGTCTCTTGACGACTTGATGGTGAGGATCACATCGGGGCCTTTCAGGGAACAACGGCCTGCTGCCCGAGGCGCGGTGCGCCGGATTTCATCCTCGAACAGTCCACGCAGGGACAGCCCCGGCCCGCCCGAGGATGGAAGCTTGCCATTCACCCGCATCATGGCGTCGAGCCGTTCGCAGAAATCCTCTGTGTACTGTTCCACCGACTCCGCAGACTCTGCTGAGATTCTCGCGGTTGCCAGGATCGTCGCCATCAGGTTCTTCACCCGGTGATCCTCATCGGCCTTCTGCTGGTCCCGGTTCGGTTGAACGCGCAGGGGTTCCGGTCGCTTCTCGAGACGCACCACGACCAGCAATATGGCGCCGGATGCGCCCGCAACGGGTTCGGCGATTGCGCGCCAGCCCTGCACTGTGGCCCGGCCCTCCACCTCAAGATCAAATTCCGCCCTTTGTCCCGCCGCAGCCGCCGCAAGAGCGCGTTGAACCTCTGCTGCCCGTTCCCCCGTGCACGCCAGGTATTCGGCTGCCGATAGCCCGTCGATGTCGTCATCGGACCGGCCGAGCGCCGCCCGGCACGCCCTGTTGACGAACACGATGTCCAACCCAGTGGTCAGCACCATCAGCGGCAGTGAGGTTCCGGCTGCGAAAATGTCGAAGTCAGGCGTCATCGTGGATTCCGGGCTCTTTCCGCGCTGCAAAGCGAAATCCTGCCGGCATTGCAGGGCCGTGACCATGCCGGCCCACTGATGCGCGCCAGCGCCTGGTCTGTATTCCTTGGAGAAAATTGGAGCGGGCGATGAGATTCGAACTCACGACCCCAACCTTGGCAAGGTTGTGCTCTACCCCTGAGCTACGCCCGCGTCCTGATAGGGTATGTGGCAGCCGGGGCTGCCGAGAGGCGTGATTAAGCGTATCGCGGGTCGCTTTGCAAGGCTGAAATTCCAGCCGCCTGCACAATTCAGCTGCGCAGGACAGCACGGATCTGGTCCGGCCTGACTTCCCTGCCCTCAAGATCCACAAAGGCCGCGCGGATCGCAGACTTGGCACCTGCCTTGGTGAAGCTGATCGGCGCGGGCTCGCCCTTGCCGAGCCATGCGTCGCCCCATTGGGTCAGGCCCACGAAGATCGGCCTCAATGACAGGCCCATGGGTGTGAGAATGTATTCCGGCCGGGTCCGCTTGCCCGGAGACTTGTACATCCGCCGTGTCAGCAGCCCGTCATCGACGAGTTTCTTCAGCCGGCCGGAGAGCACCGTGCGCGGACAACCGAGCTCGGCGTGAAAATCGTCAAAGCGGCGCACGCCATACAGCGCAGCCCGCAGGATCAGCAGCGTCCAGCGGTCTCCTACAAGGTCGATCGCCTTGGCCAGGTTGCAGGTGTCCGGCGAGACCGGCGAGCGGCGGGCGAAAGGAATCTGCGTCATCGCCTCCTCCTGTATGAGTTCGCAATACAAATCCAGACTTGTTCGCGAAGCCTTCATGATTTTGCCCCATCACTCCCGGAAACCCACGACACCTGTAGATTTCCCGGAGTGCCCATGCGTCGTCACGTCAGTCTTTTTGCCTCCTTCCTGACGCTTGCGACCTGCGCGGCCCCGGTGAAACTGCCGGAGGCGCCTGTGGTCACCGTACCGGCCGTGCCGGCCTGGTCGATCGACAGCTCCGCTTCGAACCTCGCCGAGCAATCCTGTCCGACCGGAACAGCGGCCATCGCTCCGGCGGGCATCGCCGTGAAGGCAGACCCGGTTCCGTTTGGCCCGCCTGAGGAAGTCGCCAAGCGGCTGCCGGAAGGTGTGACATTTGCCGGCGGCTGGCACCTGACATCGGACAACGCATCTTTTGGCGGGCTCTCGGGGCTCGCGATCGACGGACAGGCGGGGCTGCTCACCGTGTCGGACGAAGGCGCCTTTGTGTGGCTCGGCCTGACGGACGGCAAGCCGGACGGCACCGGCAAGATCGCCTATGTGCTGGGGGCCGATGGTGGCCAGCTGCACGGGAAAGCCCTGGCTGATTCCGAGGGGCTGTCGGTCCGGGACGGTCTCGCCATCGTCAGCTTCGAACGGACGAACCGTGTGTCCGCTTTCGCGCTCGACGCTTGCGGCGCTGCGGCCCGCGAGGCCCGGATTGCTGCCCTTCCCGACACGGTTGCCGGACGAACGATCGACGAAAACCGCGGAGCCGAGGCCATGACCGTCACGCCCGCTGGCATCGTCCGTTTCGGCTATGAGACGGTCGAAAGCGGCGACTCCCCGCTTGGCGCCGTGATTGGCCCGGACGAGTCCGGCTGGACCGGCGAGACGGCGCACAACCCCGCCGGCTACGCCTTTGTCGGCCTCGACTCCGTCGAGCAGGATGGCAAGGAGGAAACGTACTGGCTGTTCCGCAGCTACGACCCCATCCGCGGCAGCCGCAACGTGATCCGCTGGGACAACAAGGAAATCGTGATGACGGCACCCATGACCGTCGACAATTTCGAGGGAATTGCGGCCCAGCCCATGAGCAATGGCGCGACCCGGCTCTGGATCGTGTCGGACGACAATTTCTCTGACCGCCAGCGCACGCTCCTGCTGGCGTTCGATATTGCTGCACCGTCAGAATAAAGCCGCTTACCAAATCACCGGATCCGCCCTAAATATGGCGGAGCACAAGGGCTGCGGCGTGCGCAGCGGGACTGATCTCCGGCGACCTTACTTACCGTCCGGGAGCTGGCAATCTGGGCGGGGCTGTGGCCTCGTCTCATCCGGCGCCCACCTAGTCTCTAGGTTGACGGGAGTGAATATGCCCAGCGGCGTTTGCGGTTCTTGTGCGCAATTTTCCGGTACGGGGCGTGACGCAGCCCACGGACCGCTCTAAGCCAGCCCCTATGACAGCCAGGCCCGACAAGACCCAGCTTCGCCATCGGATGCGGACCATCCGGGCCGAAGCCGCTGCGCGCGACCCGGACGCGGCGGAACGGCTGGCCGAGCTGTTCCCGATGAAGCTGCTGGAACGCTATGGCCCTGTTATTTCAGGATATGTAGCGATCAATGAAGAACTCGACCCGATGCCGCTGATGAAGCGGCTGGCCGACGCCGGGGCCGAGCTGTGCCTGCCGCGGATGACGGAGCGCGGGATCTCGTGGCGGCTGTGGAGCTTTGGCGAGCCACTGGAGCGCCGGCCCTTCGGACTAAGCGAACCGCCCGAGGACGCACCCGAGGCCGAGCCGACGCTGATCCTGACGCCGCTGCTCGCCTTTGACGCGAAGGGCAACCGGCTCGGCTACGGCCGGGGGCACTATGATGCGGCGCTCGCAGCGCTGCGAGAGAAGGGCCGGGCATTTGCGTGTGCTGTAGCATATGCTGCACAACAGATAGATTCCGTGCCCATCGAGCCGCATGACCAGCCGCTGGACTGGGCGATCACGCCGGTGGGCTCAATTCCGCTCTTCATGATGCGCAACATGGCGGCCCTGAAAGGCGGCTGATGGCCCGATTCTTGCGTCTCTGGCGCAGGAATCCGAGTCAGAGATGAGCCCCGAAACCACATCTCGCGCCCCGTGGCGCTACCGGCCCGATGCCGGTACCGATGGCTTCGTGCTGGTGACCGTGGCATGTCTTCTGATGATCATGTGGTCGGTTGCCGTGACTCCGGTGACGGCAACCGTGATCCACCGTGATCCTGGCAGCCAGCAGGTTCTGGTTCCCTGGACGCCACACCCGGGCACAATGCGGCCCGGCGCGGAGACCGCGCCGTCCTCTCTCCGGGAGGGACCGTTCACCATCGAGCCCGACGCGCTGATGACCCCCTCCGCCGAGGCATTCATCTCCCTCCTCGGCGATGGGCTCAACGAGACCCTGTTCGAGCGTTCCGCCCATTCGAACGATGACAGCTTCCAGGCCGGAGACTGGGTGCCGGAGAACGTCTTCTCTGCGGCAGACGGCGCCCGCCTCGATGTGACCGCCACCGGCGACCGCAGGCGGCCCTATGACCTTGCTGAAGTGCGCACCCGCCAGCTGTATGGCTACGGCCGCTATGAAGTCATCATGCGCCCGGCAAGGGGGTCAGGGCTTGTGTCCGCCTTCTTCACCTACACAGGGCCGTATCGCGGCGACCCGCATGACGAAATCGATATCGAGTTCCTCGGCGAGGATACGACGGCGATCCATTTCAACTATTTCCGCAATGGCGACCGCGGGCACTATGCGAGCTTCGCATTGCCCTTCGACGCCGCGGATGCGGACCATCTCTACGCCTTCGACTGGAAGCCGGAAGGCGTGTTCTGGTATGTCGACGGCAAGCTGCTCCACCAGACCGAGGCGGGCGACCCGCGGCTGCCGCGCGCAGCGTCCAAGATCTATTTCAGCAACTGGACCGGCAAGCGCCGGCTGATGAAATGGCACGGCAGGCCGGACTTCGGCGACCGGGGCTCAGCCTACTATTCCTGCGTCTCGTTCACGCCGCTGGGGCAGAACACCCGGCGGTGCAGCGACACCTTCCGGACCGGAACACGTTTTCCGGAGGACATCGACGCCGCGGAGACTTCGTATTGAGGCCGCGTTTCGGGCAGGCTAGGACTCGCCTGTGATCAGACTTGCTCCCCTGCTGCTTGCCGCGTGTCTGCTGGCCGCCAGCGCTGCCGCTGAACCGCTGGTGAAGGTGGTGAACTTCACTGCCGCCTGGTGCCCCAACTGCCGCGTCCTGGACCCGCGCCTCGAGACGGCTGTCAGCCAGTATTCGCCGAATGAGGTGGAACTCGTCGACATCGACATGACGGACCTCCGCGGCAAGGGCGATGCGCGCAAATGGGAACTTGTGCAGCAACTGAAAGTGCTGACCGAGTTCCACAAGGTCGGCTATCTCTGGGACTGGTATGGCGGCCACACGGGCCTGGCCATCATGGTCTCTGCCGATACCGGCGAGCCGCTGACCTGTGTCTCGCGCAAGTATACATCCGACGAAATCGCGGACCGGATTCAGGAAGCCCTGGTGCTGACCAAATACGGGCCCGCAGGCGCGCGGCGCCCGGACGGTCCGCACTGCCCGCCGCCGATGCGCCCGCAATAGGCCGCATACCCCCGCGGCTTGACTTCACCGCCAACTGCCCATCGAGTCTGCAGCCTTGTTGAGCAGCAGGCGGGGCAGCATGACCACACGCGAACAGGCATGGAGCCACTGGGCCGTGGCGCGCATCGAGGCGGACTACAACCGGTCCGCCGACACGCACCTTATCCCGGTGAGCATTCCCGCGCTGCCCGACATTGCGCTGTACCTCAAGGACGAGTCGAGCCATCCGACCGGCAGCCTCAAGCACCGGCTGGCGCGCTCCTTGTTCCTCTACGCACTGTGCAACGGATGGATCCGGGAGGGCCGGCCGATCATCGAGGCGTCCAGCGGATCGACGGCAGTGTCGGAAGCCTATTTTGCCCGCATGCTGGGGCTGCCGTTCGTCGCTGTCCTTCCGCGCAGCACGGCAAAGGAAAAGATCGCCGCGATCGAATTCCAGGGAGGCGCCTGCCATTTCGTCGACACGCCCGGCGAGATGTACGAAACCGCGGCCCGGCTCGCCGCCGAAATGGATGGCCACTATCTGGACCAGTTCACCTACGCCGAACGGGCGACCGACTGGCGCGGCAACAACAACATCGCCGAATCCATTTTCCTGCAGATGCGCCGCGAGCGGCATCCCGTGCCGAGCTGGATCGTCTGCGGCGCAGGCACCGGAGGCACGTCCGCCACGATGGGGCGCTACACCCGTTACAACCAGCTCAGCACGCAGATCTGTGTCGCAGACCCGGACGCCTCGGTCTTCCACCGCTACTGGAACGACCGGGAGGTGCGCGCGGTGTCAGGCCCGCCTTCCCTTGTCGAAGGGATCGGGCGGCCGCGCGTCGAGGCGAGCTTCCTGCCGGATGTCGTGGACCGGATGATCGCCGTCAGCGACTGCTGTAGCATCGCGGCGACACGCGTGATCAGCGCGCGGCTGGGCCGGTTGTGCGGCGGCTCGACCGGCACCAATCTCTGGGCCTGCGCAAGGATCGCGACGGAAATGGCGGCGGCCGGAGAAAAAGGCTCGATCGTGACGATCCTCTGCGACTCGGGCGAGCGATACCGCACGACCTATTTCAACGATGACTGGCTGGCCGCGCACGGCATCGACTGCCGGGCCGACGAGGAGCGGTTTGCGAGTTTCCTCGATACCGGCATCCTGCCAGGCTAGACGCCCCGGACAATCCGCCTACGGAATGCGCTTGTAGGGCGTGTGGCCGGTGCGTTCTTTCATACCCGGCCAGCGTTCCGGCTTCAGGATGAGGACCGTCTTTCCGGGTACGTCCAGCTCGAGCACGCCTGACTGGCTGTTGAACGCTGCGCCCGTGCGCACGTCGCGATAGGTATCGCCATTCATCAGGAAAGGATCGCGGATCAGGAGGCTCTCATGCACAGGCGCGTCCCCGGCATTGGCGACGATCAGGACCGTGTCCTCCGACTTGTCCGTAACGCGCAGGAAGGCAAAGGCCGAGCGCGTTGCGAGCGGCACATAGTCGCCGACCCTGAGGGCAGGAGATGATTTCCGCAGAGCGGCGAGCCCGGCAAGGCGGGCAAATTCCGGATTGGCGGGCGTCGCATCCTGCCATTGCATCGGGCCGCGGCTGCCCGGATCCTCGCCGCCCTCCATGCCGGCTTCGACGCCATAGTAGACCAGCGGCGAGCCGGGCAGCGTGAACTGCAGGGACTGAAGGAATGCCCGATCCCTTTCGTCAGGATACAACGTCCGGAAGCGCGGCGTATCGTGATTGTCGAGCAGGATCCACGACCGGAGGATCGGGTCGAGGCCGCAATCGGCAATCATGTCATCCATGTCCGTCGCGAACTGCGGGCCAGAGACGCGCCCCTCGACATAGGCGAACAGGCTCTGGCGCAGGGCGAAGTTCATCACCGCGTCCATCGCCGCGGTCCACCGGGACGGATAGGACCAGACCTCCCCGATGACGAGGCTGCCCGGCCTTTCCTCATGCGAGGCGCGCGTAATGGCGGCCAGATTGTCGAGACCCAGCTCGGTCGCGACGTCGAGGCGCCATCCATCGATACCGTCCCCGAACCAGGAGCGAACGACCGAATCCGGCTTGTCCACGATCTCCGCGCGGACCTCCGGGTTCTCCCATTTCAGCTCCGGCAGGGCCGCGATGCCCCACCAGCCGACATAACCGTTCCGGACCGAGGGATCGAAGGTGAACCAGTCCCGGTACGGACTGTCCGGCGAGGATTGCGCATCGAGGAACCAGCGGGAATTCTCGCCCATATGATTGAACACGCCGTCCAGGACGAGATGCATCCCGTCGGCATGCAGCTCTTCCGCAAGGGCACGCAGGTCAGCCTTCGTGCCGTATTCCGGTGAAATCTCGCGATAGTCGATGGCGTCGTACTTGTGGTTTGAATCGGCGAGCTGGATGGGGTTGAGGTAGAGGACATCGACGCCCAGACCGTTCAGGTAGCCGACTTTCGTGCGCAGGCTCGCGAGGTCGCCGCCCCAGAAGGCCAGTTCGTGCGACCAGTGGATTGACCCATCGACCTTTTCGCCGGCGGTCGGCGGGTTGGTCCATTCCTGCAGCGTGCGCGGCGGGGCATACAGCCCCCGTTTGGCATCGAGATCGGCGCTCGGCACATAGCGGTCCACGAAGACCTGGTAGGTCACCGCGCCGATGCGCCAGTCGGCCCGGCGGGCATCGAAGACGTCGGGGCCGGCGATGGGCTCGCTGTGCGGCGGGGCCGACACGGGCTGGCTGGCACAGGCCGCAAGGACGGCCAGTGCGGCCGCGGCAAGTCTGCGGATCATGGATGCTCCCTCCGGCCCGCATCCTAGGT
The DNA here is from genome assembly GCA_020638455.1 of Hyphomonas sp. GTDB lineage: Bacteria > Pseudomonadota > Alphaproteobacteria > Caulobacterales > Hyphomonadaceae > Hyphomonas. The sequence continues at coordinate 886,057 of JACKIK010000002.1, forward strand.
CACCCTGTGCGGGCCGTCACCCGCCTCCGGATACGACGCTGCCGCCCCCTGGGTGGGAGCGGCAGCGCAGGATCTGGGTTCGGAATTGGGACCTAGTTGCTGTCGCTGAGGATCTGGGACCGCGCCTCCGGCAGGAGCAGAGCCATCTGCTCGCGGATCTGGGCGTCCGTAACAGTCAGGCCGGCGGCATCGATATCGGCGCGAACCTTGCGGAACACGTCTTCATCGCCGACTTCCTGAAGGTCGCTCAGGACCACGGTCTTCGCGTAGGCGGCGGCATCCTCCTCGCCCATGCCCATAAGGCCAGCAACCCACAGGCCCAGCAGCTTGTTGCGGCGCGCCGTGACCTTGAAGTTCTGCTCTTCCGACAGGGCGAATTTCGCTTCTGCGGCCCGCTCCCGGTCGTCGAATGTGCCCATGTCTGAAACCTTTCCAGTGTCTGTACCTAGGGGCGATATAGGCGTCCCCCCTAGGTGTGCGCAATAATTGTTTCTTGCGACGGATTGGCGTAACAGGGGCCGCTGGTGGGGGCTGCTGCGATTCCGTTGTCGCGGTGGCCACCGGTCCCATGAAGGGGGTAGCCCATGAACAAGCGGCGCGTCGTCTACGAAGGCAAGGCCAAGATCCTGTATGAGGGCCCGGAACCCGGCACCCTGATCCAGTATTTCAAGGACGATGCGACGGCTTTCAACGCCCAGAAGCGGGCCGTTCTTGACGGCAAGGGCGTGCTGAACAACCGGATCAGCGAGTTCATGATGACGCGCCTGGCTGGTGTCGGCATCCCGACGCACTTCATCCGCCGTCTCAACATGCGCGAGCAGCTGATCAAGAAGGTCGAAATCATTCCGCTGGAAGTGGTGGTGCGCAATGTGGCGGCCGGCACGCTGTCGAAGCGCCTCGGCATCGAGGAAGGCCATGTCCTGCCCCGTCCGCTGGTGGAGTTCTACTACAAGGACGACGCCCTCGGTGATCCGCTGGTGACCGAAGAGCATATCGCCGCCTTCGGCTGGGCCGGCCCGCAGGAATATGACGACCTGATTTCGCTGGCGCTCCGCGTCAACGACTTCATGTCCGGCCTGTTCGCGGCCGTCGGCATCCGCCTCGTCGACTTCAAGCTGGAATTCGGACGCCACTATGAGGGCGACGCGGAGATGCCGCGCATCCTGCTGGCCGACGAGATCAGCCCCGATTCCTGCCGCCTGTGGGACTTCGAGACCGGCGAAAAGCTGGACAAGGACCGCTTCCGGCGCGACCTTGGCGGTGTGACGGAAGCCTATGCCGAAGTCGCCCGCCGTCTCGGCATCCTCAAGGAGTCGGGCGAGACGGATAATGTGATCAGCTTCACCGGAGGCAAGTAGTCCCTCCAGAGGGAGGGGCGAAATGGCACTCAAGATCATCGGCGCAGGCTTCGGCCGGACGGGCACACTGTCGATGAAGGCCGCTCTGGAACGGCTCGGCTACGTCAAATGCCACCACATGGTGGAAGTCTTCGCCAGCGCGAACCAGATGCGCATGTGGGACGAGATCGGCCAGGGTGCGACGCCTGACTGGGACGCAGTGTTCAATGGATTCCAGGCCGCCGTCGATTTCCCTTCGGCCAGCTACTGGCGCGAAATTGCGGACCACTACCCGGACGCCAAGGTTATCCTGACCACGCGCAGTTTCGAAAGCTGGTACAAGAGTGCAAGCGAGACGATCTATGCGGTCAGCGCCAACATGCCGGGCTGGATGAAGGCCATCGTCCCGAGAGCCCGACGGATCTCCCGCATGATCGAGCATACGGTCTGGGCGCATGTCTTCCACGGCCGGTTCGACGACTACGAACATGCACGCAAGGTGTTCGAGGAGCACGAAGCCGCGGTGAAGGCCGCCTTCCCGCCCGAACGCCTGCTGGTGTTCGAGCCGAAACAAGGCTGGGAACCGCTCTGCGCCTTCCTGGGCAAGGACGTGCCGGGCGAGCCGTTCCCGCATGTCAACGATACGGCCGAGTTCAAGAAACGCGTCTCTCAGATGAAGCTGATGCAGGCGGTTCCGATGGCTGCCGGGGCAGCTCTGCTGGCCGCGATCGTGATACTGTTCGTGCTGTTCCAATCGCCGTGAAATCAGGCTACAGGGAGCCCGACTCGCGAGCCATGCAGGAGACCGCCCCATGAAAGCCACCGTGCATGTTGCCCTGAAGACCGGCGTTCTGGACCCGCAGGGCAAGGCCGTGGCCGACACGCTGGCCCGGATGGGCTACAAGGAGGTGAAGGGTGCCCGCATCGGCAAGGTGATCGAGCTCGACCTCGCCGACGGTCTCAGCCGCGAGGCGGCCGAAGCCCACGTCAAGGAAATGTGCGAGAAGCTGCTCGCCAATACCGTGATCGAAAGCTACCGCATCGACCTCGGCGCCTGACGCTCAGCCTTCCTCTTTCTGCCTTACATACCTGCCAACAAACCAGTCGGACCATTCGCCCGTTTCCGGGTCCTGCTGGCGGAAATGCTGGGTTACCGAACCGTCGTCATTCAACGTCCATTCGCCCGTGAACGGCGCCGCATTGCCATTCGGACGATAGTGAATCTCTCCTTCCAGGAACATGGAACCGGACTTTGTCAGTCCGCCGGAATAGTCGATCACGGAGCCGGCACTGACCCACAGCTGGCGCCACTTCCCTGTGGCCGGATCGTAGAAATTGTAGCTTTGCCCCGTCCCACCTGCAGTATTCACCCAGTGTTCGATCAGCAGGCATCCACTTTCTGCCGGCTGGATCGAATTTGTCCCACCAAGATTCCCTTTCTTGTCGTACACATCCCATTCGCCGATCCAGAAATCGAACGCGTGATAGGCGGCGTCCTCGCACGGCTGGGGAGCCTTCGCCGGCACCGGCGGCGGGGCGGGCGTGGCGTCGGGCCCGGCCTGAACGGCAGATTGCGCCTCACCGGCGGGCGCAGTCTGTGCCGTCGCGCAGGCCGCAAGGGCGATGGCCGACACTGCAATTGTCAGGTATCTCATCGGTGTCTCCTCCTCCAGCAACAAGCCTTAATGCGCGATTAATAAAGTGAGCGAACAATCACTTGCAAGTGCATGTCGGGCGTGCTACATGGGGATCATTCACAGGAACACTGGCATGGCAAGAAACACATCCGTGAGCAAAGCCGACGGCAAGAAGCAGCGGGCACGCAATGCGCGCCCGAAGATCGAACGCGCGGCGCTCAAGCTGTTTATCCACGAAGGCGTGGACGCCGCAACGACACGCGAGATTGCCGAAAAGGCCGGCGTGTCCGAAGGCGCACTCTATCGCCACTACAAGGGCAAGGACGAACTGGCCCTCAGCCTGTTCATGGAAACGCACAACCGCCTTGGCAAGATGATGGAGCAGGCGCTCTCCGGCGAGGGATCGCTGGAAGACAAGGTGCATGCCGCCGTCAGCGCCTATTGCGAACTTGCAGACGAAGACTTCCTGCTCTTCTCCTTCCATCTCGTGTCGCTCAACCGCTACCTGCCCTATGACAAGAAGCGCGTCGACGACCCGGTCTCGATCACCGAACGCATCATCGGTGGACTGATGAAAGCTGGTATCGTCCCCGAGGGCGATCCGGCCCTCAAGGCCGCCATGGCGCTGGGCGTCGTGATGCAGGCCGGCCAGAACAAGATCTACAACCGCCTGCCCGGCCCCCTGTCCCAGCACGCAGACGCGCTGGCCAGGGCGGTCGTCGCGGTCCTGAAATCCTGACCCCTTCCCGGAATGGAGGCGCAACCATGCGCGGTTTCCTGTTTACGGTCGTGTACTACCTGCTGTCCGTCTTCTACGTGCTGGCGTCCCTGCCCTTCCTGATCCTGCCGGGGCACACGCCGGTGCGCATGATCATCAGGAGCTACACCCGCGCGGTGAATCTCGCCCTCCGCTTCATCGGCGGCGTCGGCAAGGACGTGCGCGGGCGCGAACGCCTGCCGCAGGGCGCCTTCGTGGTCGCCGGCAAGCACCAGAGCTGGGGCGACGGCTTCCTGGTCTATCCGGAGATCGACAACCTCGCCTTCGTGACGGGCGACCATCTCGAGAAATTCCCGCTGGTCGGCGGCATCCTGCGCAAGCTGGGCGCGATCGTGATCGACACCTGCGGCGGCGGCGAGCGCAAGGCGGCGTCGCTGCGCGAAGGCATGGAACGTGCCCGCGACGAAGGCCGGCGGATCCTGATCTATCCGGAAGGGCACCTCGCGCCGATCGACTACCATTTCCGCTACAAGCCGGGTGTCTGGCACATGGCGCAGGCCATGCAGGCCCCGGTCGTTCCGGTGGCCACCAATATCGGGCTTTACTGGCAGCAGCAGGAAAAGGAAAAGCGGCCCGGCCGCGCGGTCATCGAATTCCTCGAGCCGATCCCGTGGGACCTGCCGAAGGATGAGTTCATGGCGCGCCTGACCGAAGCGGTGGAGCAGCGCACGGCCGAACTCGTCGCCGAGGGCCGCGGTACGCCGGTGAAGCGCGCAACGCTGATCCCCGACCCGCCGAAGGGCATGGAAGCCAAGCCGACCGCCGACAATCCCGCGGCCTACGCGAAAGCCTGATCGTCCGGCCGGCGCAAAAATTCTGGCGCCGCTGCCGTGATCGGGCTTTACCCCACCCGGAATTATTGTTATTCGATAATTGCTCAGGTGATCCCGGGGGCCGTAACGGGATCGGACCAATGAAGTTGAAACAGATTGTGGCGCCCGCTGGCGCCTGCCTCCTGATTGCCGGCGCCGCGCCGGCGCTTCCCGCCACGGCTGCCGACTGGGCCGTCTGGAAAGGACAGGATGAAGCTGCCCCGCGGGCCATCTACACCACAGGAGCCGAAACAGCCGGCGCCGTTCTGACCTGCGACGGCAAGGGCCTGATGTCCGCCATGCTGTCGATGGAGCCCGCGTCCATGCCGGACCTGCTGCAACGCAATGCCCCCTACGCACGGGGTACCGACGCGAACGTGACGGTTGGCGACCATGAGCCTGTGCAGGCGAGGTTCCAGTACGTGCCTGCCAGGAAGATGCTGACGACGACGTCACACGCCGTGGCGGGGCGCGTGTTCAACGCCGCCGTGACCGGAGAACCGGTAACGGTCGAGACCCGGCACGAAGGCACGGCACACGCCGACCTGCCGGCACCGAATGACTCGTTCAGGGCCTTCGCCAAGACGTGCATGGCGCTGCGTGAAGCCTCCCGGAGCTGATTGACGCCACCGGGGATTGCATGCTCCTCTCCCGGAAAAGGGAAAGGAGCATGCCCATGATGATGCGTTTGGCGGCCGGACTGGCCGGCCTCGGCCTTCTGGCGCAAGTCGCTGTGGCGGAAGCCGACAGCTCGTCGACACTTCACTGGACGCTCGAGCGCGACCAGATCGGCCGGGTCGACAGCGCCGATGCCGGGCACGCGACGAACTTCTACAGCTTCACGCGCATCATCCGCTCGACGGGGACGACCGGACCTGTGGTCCTGCTGTCCTGCCAGGTCACGTCGACGGGCGTGTCCTCGCTCAACACGGCCATACAGATCGATCCGGATAACAAGTACGAAGAGAACCCGTCACGGACCCTGCACCTGCTCCGCCTCAGCGCGACGCTGACCATCGGGGACGAGAAAAAGGTCGAACGGTTTCAGTACCATCCGGAATCGACCAAGATCGTCCCCTTCAACAGGACCATCCCCAAGCGCCTGTTCAATGCCGTGCTAACCGGTGCGCAGGTGACGCTGAAGGTGAAGGGCAAGACCCATGACGTGGAACTGCCCGGACAGGACGACGCTTTCGTCGCATTCGCCAGGAGCTGCCCGATCACGAATGGCGGCTCGTTCGATGACTCGATCTTTGAGGCGGCAAGGGTCCGCGAGGCGGCGGAAAAGTAGCGCCTAGTCCTCTGCGACGGCGGGCACGATGGTCACGCTTTCGCCGCAGCCGCAGGCGTCGGTCTGGTTCGGATTGTGGAACACGAACTTCTCGTGAAGGGGCGTTACCTCGAAGTCTACTTCGCTGCCCAGGAGAAACAGCACGGCCTTCGCATCGATCAGGATGGTGACCCCGTTGTCCTCGACAATCTCGTCGAGGGGCTCGGGCGCCATGGCGTAGTCCATGACGTACTCCATCCCGGCGCAGCCGCCATTCTTCACGCCGACCCGCAGGTATCCGGCACCTCTTTCCTCCATGATCTCCTTCACGCGCGCCGCAGCGGCGTCAGAGAGTTTCACAGGCTTGGGTCTGGGTCGTCTGGCCATGTCAGGAAGATAGGGGCGGAGCCCTTTCCATTCAATTACAGCATGTTCAGGGCAAGGCGGGCTTCGTCCGACATGCGGGATGGGTCCCACGGCGGATCGAAGGTCAGGCGCACTTCCACGTCCGCCACGCCCTCGACGCCCTTTGCGGCGGTCTCGACCCAACCCGGCATGTCACCGGCCACCGGGCAGCCGGGCGCCGTCAGCGTCATCTCGATATCGACCTTGCGGTCGTCATCGATGTCGACCTTGTAGATCAGCCCGAGCTCGTAGATGTCGACCGGGATTTCCGGGTCGAACACGGTCTTGAAGGCCGCGATCAGGTCGTCGGTGATGCGGTTCAGTTCGTCCTGCGGGATTGCCTGAGCAGGCGCATCGCCGGCAGCGGCATCCACATCGCGGGAGGTCATGTCGTCAGCCATTTAGAACACCTATAACAACATTTTCCGCGCCTTGGCGAGCGCTTCAATGAAGGCGTCCACCTCGGTGTCCGTATTGTAGATCGCGAAGGACGCGCGGGCCGTTGCGGTGACGCCGAGATGGTCCATCAGCGGCTGGGCGCAGTGGTGACCGGCCCGGATGGCGACGCCGTAGCGGTCGAGGAGCTGGGCAATATCGTGCGGATGCGCCCCTTCCAGACTGAAGGTCAGCACGGCGCCCTTGCCGGGTGCCTCGCCATGCACGGTCAGGCCGTTGATGCCCCTCAGACCCTCTCTCGCGCGCGCATAGAGGCCCATTTCGTGAGCGTGTACCTCTGCGGCATCGAACTGCTGCATCCAGTCCAGCGCCACGCCCAGCCCAATGGCCTCAAGGATGGGCGGCGTACCGGCCTCGAACTTGTGCGGCGCGGTGTTGTAGGTCACCCGGTCGCGGGTGACGATCTCGATCATCTCGCCGCCGCCCTGATAGGGCCTTGCGCGGTCCAGCGCCTCTGCCGTGCCATAGACGACGCCGATCCCGGTCGGGCCATACAGCTTGTGGCCCGTCATCACATACCAGTCGACACCGAGCGCCTGCACGTCCACGGGCATGTGCACCGCCGCCTGGCTGCCGTCGGCCAGCACCTGCGCGCCCGCTGCATGTGCAAGACGGACGATTTCCGCCATGTCGGTCACGGTGCCGAGCACATTGGACATGTGGGTCATCGCGACGAATCGGGTCTTCGGGCCGATCGCTCCGGCGAGGTCGGCCATGTCGAGCGCGCCGTCTTCCGTCAGGCCCACCCAGCGCAGAACGGCGCCATGGCGCTCACGCAGGAAATGCCAGGGCACGATGTTGGAATGGTGCTCCATGATCGAGAGCACGATCTCGTCTCCCGGCTGGATCTCGCCCGCCAGCGCGGAGGCGACGAGGTTGATCCCCTCGGTCGAGCCCTTGGTGAAGAGGATGTTCTCGTGCGCCGGCGCATTCAGGAAGGCACGGGCAGTCTCGCGCGCGGCCTCATAGGCTTCCGTCGCCTCGTTCGAGAGCGTGTGGATGCCGCGATGGACGTTGGCGTAGGCCGTGCGCGCCTGATGCGCGATCGCGTCGATCACGGCGTCCGGCTTCTGGGCACTGGCGGCATTGTCGAAATAGACGAGCGGATGCCCGTTGATTTCGCGCGACAGGATCGGGAATTCCGCGCGGATGGCGGCAAGATCGAGCGGACGGCTCATCGCGCCAGCCAGCCCCGCGCTTCCTCGCGCAGCACGTCTTCGAGATCGCCTGCCGTTTCGAGCGCCTCCGCAATGAAGGCCTCGGTGAGCAGCGCCCGCGCCTCGGCCTCGCTGATGCCGCGCTGGCGCATGTAGAATAGCTGGTTTGCATCCAGCGCGCCGGACGTGTTGCCATGCGCGCACTCCACATCGTCGGCGTAGATTTCGAGCTCCGGCTTGGCGAAGACTTCGGCGCCTTCCTCCAGCAGCAGGGCGTTGTGCTGCATGTCCGCGTCGGTCTGCTGGCCGACATTGCGGGGGACGAAGAACTTGCCCTGGTAGACGCCGCGGCCGCCGTCGAGGACGGCGCCCTTGGTGAGCTGGCGGGTGGTGCAGGCGGTGGCACCGTGGCGGACTTCGGTGGTGATGTCGGCATGACGGCCGGCGGCGCAGAGATAGGCGGCGTTCAGCGTCGCCTTCGCGCCGCTGCCCTGGTGGGTCAGCCGGGTCTCGAGGCGGGCGAGTTTCGCGCCGAAGGCCAGTGTGGTCTGCGTGTAGTCTGCCGCGGCATCGAGTTGGACAGAGGCGGTCGCTGCGAGCACTTCGGCGTCGCCGCCACCCTGGCAGACCGTGCGCGAAAGCCTCGCCCCCTCCTGCAGCGAATACTCCACGAGACACGCCGTGAACCCTGCCCCGCCGAGATACGATTCGCTGACGTCCAGTTCCGCCCCCGGACGGAGGACAAACTGGATGCGCGCGAAGTTCGCCTCGCCTGCGCCGCTGAAGCGGAAATGCACGCGGGGAAGGTCTGTACCGGTGACCTCGAACATCAGCGTGGCCGGCTTCTTGCCGCCGCCGGAAAGGGCGGCCGCGAGGGCGCCGAGCGGCAGGTCTTCCGACGCGCCGAAGGCCTGTGCTTCCGGCTTTGCGAGCATGCGGATGCCTTCCGGCAGCGTGTCCGGCCAGGTGAATCCGGTGGGCGTGAAGGTGAACACAAGCGCGCCATCTGTGACCCGGATGTCGGTTTGCGTGATCGTGGGGGGCGTTTCGATGACCGGAAGGGCCGCCTTGATGTCGCTCCAGCGCCACCCTTCGACGCGACGGTGCGGCAGGCCGCCTTTCGCGAACGCCTCGAACGCGCGCTCGCGCCGGGCATCTTCCGGCAGCATGCCGTAGCGCGCGACGAGCTCCAGCTCGGCCGCATTCGGGTTCCGGATGAGATCGCGCAGGGCGGTGGTCACACAGCCTCTCCCAGCACGCCGTCATAGCCTTCGGCTTCGAGACGGGTGGCGAGTTCCGGACCGCCGGAGGTGACGATACGGCCGGCAGCCATGACGTGCACGCGGTCCGGTTTGATATGGTCCAGCAGGCGCTGATAGTGCGTGATCACCAGCATGCCGCGATCCGGCGCACGCATCGCGTTGACGCCCTCGGCGACGGTCTTCAGCGCATCGATGTCGAGGCCGGAGTCGGTTTCGTCGAGGATCAGGAATTTCGGCTCCAGCATCATCATCTGGTAGATTTCGAGCCGCTTCTTCTCGCCGCCGGAAAAGCCGACATTCACCGGTCGCTTCAGCATCTCGGCGTCGAGCTTCAGCTGTTTCGCGATCTCGCGGGACTTTTTTATGAAATCCGGCGCGGAAATCTCGTCCTCGCCGCGCAGCTTGCGCTGGGAATTCATGGCAGTGCGCACGAAGGTCATCACCGGCACGCCGGGGATCTCGACCGGGTACTGGAACGACAGGAACAGGCCCTTGGCGGCGCGCTCCTCCGGCTCCATTCCGAGAATGTCCTCGCCGTTCAGCGTGGCGCTGCCGCCGGTGACCTCATAGCCTTCCCGGCCCGTGAGCACATAGGACAGGGTCGACTTGCCGGCCCCGTTCGGGCCCATGATGACGTGCACTTCGCCGGCCGGCACGTCGAGCGTGAGGCCCTTGATGATCAGCTTGGCTTCCTCGCCTTCGCCGACGGTCGCACTCAGATTGTCTATCTTCAGCATAGGCCGGATGTAGGCTGGACTGCGCGCGAGGGAAACCCCCTGCGGCAGGTTTGACCCGCCGCAGGGGCTGTTCATGGCCCGGGCCCTGCCGAAGCGGATCAATCCGTAATGTCCCTGAGACGTTCCGCCACAGCGGAGGAACATGATATCGCACAGGCGCACGGCTTATATGCGGCTATGCGCATAAGCAGAAAGGCGCAGCATGATTTCGATCCTCTCCGCCTTGGCTGAACCGACCCGGCTCGCTGCGCTTCGCATCCTCGCCGATGGCGGTGAGCATTGCGTCTGCGAGCTGATGGACAGGCTCGGAGCCAGCCAGTCCCGCATGTCGCGCCATATGAGCGTGCTGAAGGCGAATGGCCTGGTGGTGGATCGCCGCGATGCCCAATGGGTTCGCTACACGATCAATCCGGACCTGCCCGATCATCTCAGGCCCCTGATCGACGCTGTTCTCGCCGCCGCCGACGCTGAAACCCCGCTTCTCAAGGGGAAAGCCGCATGAGCACCCAGACGGAAGCCCTTGCCCCGCCGCCGCGCGCACGGAAAACGACGCTGTGGGTCGCCGCGCTGGCCGCGTCCCTGGCCGCATGGTGGGCGGTCTATTCCCACCTGACCGCATTTTCCGAATGGCTGGTCGGCTTGCTTCCAGTGGTGCGGGAAAGCCATCTTGGCGATGCGCTTGCCTTCTTCTTCTACGACACACCGAAAGTGCTGATGCTTCTGACACTGGTCGTCTTCGGCATGGGCGTCGTCCGAACCTATTTCTCGCCAGAACGCACGCGCGCCCTGCTTTCGGGCAAACGCGAGGGGGCGGGCAATGTCATGGCAGCGGGGCTTGGCGTTCTGACGCCATTCTGTTCGTGCTCCGCGATTCCGCTATTCATCGGCTTCGTTTCGGCCGGCGTACCACTCGGTGTCACCTTTTCGTTCCTGATTGCGGCGCCGATGGTCAATGAAGTCGCGCTGGGTCTGCTCTTCGGCCTCGTGGGATGGAGGGTGGCGGTCACCTATCTGGCGTTCGGCCTGTCGCTCGCCGTGGTCGCAGGCTGGGTGATCGGGCGCCTGAAGCTCGAAGACTGGCTGCAGGACTGGGTAAAGGAAATCAGCGTTGAAGGCGCAGCAGGCTTGCCTGAGGAACGCCTGGCTTTCACCGACCGGCTGAAGCTCGGCCTGGACGCGGTACATGAGATCGTCGCCAAAGTCTGGCTCTGGATCCTTCTTGGCATAGGTATGGGCGCGGCGATCCACGGCTTCGTGCCGGAAGACCTGATGGTGCGGATCATGGGTGCCGATGCCTGGTGGTCCGTCCCCGCGGCCGTGCTGCTCGGCGTGCCCATGTATACCAATGCAGCCGGCGTGATTCCCATCGTTGAGGCCCTGCTCGGCAAGGGGGCATCGCTCGGCACGACACTCGCTTTCATGATGTCGGTCATTGCGCTGTCATTGCCGGAAATGATCATCCTGCGGAAGGTTCTGACTCTCAAACTGATCGCGGTCTTTATCGCAGTCGTCGCCTCCGGCATCCTTGCCGTCGGATTCCTTTTCAATCTCATCTTCTGATCGCCCCTCGAAAGGAGGCCGCCATGAAACACGTCAAGGTTCTCGGTCCGGGCTGCAAACGCTGCGATGCCCTCGTTACGATGGTCAGGGAAGCTGCTGACAGGTCCGGCATTGAAGTGTCCGTCGAAAAGGTCACCGATTACGCCGAAATCGCGAAAGCCGGTGTGGCGTCCACGCCGGGTCTCGTTATCGACGGCAAGCTGGTTCACGCTGGCGGCCTGCCCAAGCCCGACTCGATCCACGCGTGGCTTGCTGCATGACAGGCGTGCGACAGGCGGCCGTTTCAGTTGCGCCTTGCACATCGCGTACAACACACGCCGCGGGGGTGTCCCCCGCCTGTGCTCTGCGATCGCTGGATCGACTTTGCTTGGCCCGGAATCGCCTTTTTCGCCGGAAATGGACGCTGGGAGCCGCTGCGCACCCGCGTCGGCTCGCTGTGACCGGTTGATTTCAGTCACACTTTTCGGACGAAGTTTGCACGGAACAGGCCGCTGACGTACAAGTTGTACTTCCTTCGACAACGCCGGGAAGTATTGGAGAGGCGGGTTCTTGTCTGATGGCGCTGGATCACCCGACAGGACGGGCAGTCGGTTCGCCGTCGGGCCGTGCGTCGTGGACCTTCTGGCGCACGAAATTCTCGGGCCGAAGGGGCGCTCGGCGCTCGAACCGAAGGTCAGTGCCGTGCTGTGCCTGTTCGCGCAGCGATCCGGCCAGCTCTGCACACGAGAGGAAATAATCGGCTCGCTGTGGCCGGAGGGCGAAGGCGGCGACGAAAGCCTGACACGCGTTGTCTACCTGCTCCGCAAGGTCTTTCGCGATGAGCAGGGCCTTTCCAACATCATCAAGACGGTCTCCAAGAGAGGCTACATCTTCCATCCTCAGGTGTGCTGGCTTTCCGGGGACCCAGAGGACGATATCCTTCGCCCGGCCTCGATATCCGCGGAAGTTCCGAAGACACTGTCTGTCGGCGTGCTGCCGGTCGAGCTGGCTTCGCTGGACGACAGGGATTTCTTCCTGGCGGAGGGACTGACCCGCGACCTGACATCGCTCCTGTCGAAGGGGACCAAGCTGAAAGTGGCGCCTTACAGCACGATGCAGCGCGCCGCGGCGCAGCTCCAGTCGCCGCAGGAAACGGCTGCGCAGGTCGGCGTGCGATACCTTCTGTCAGGGACTCTCCGGCGCTCCGAAAACACCATCCGCCTGCGCATGGAACTTGTCGATGAGTCGACGAGGCAGGTGGTCTGGTCCCACAAGTGCACGGCCGCGCTGGATGACCTGTTCGAGATCCAGGAGGACATGGTGCTCAGCATTTCGACCGCGGTTTCGGCGCGGATCAAGATGCCCGGCCGGAAAGCGATCGGCGTGCGCGGCCGCCTCCATCTGGAGGCCTACGAGCTGGTGCAGGCGACGGAGACGCTCCGCCTGATCTATAGCCGCGAAATCGCGATGCAGATTACCGACGACCTCTCAAGGGCGCTGGAGATGGAACCGAACAACGCCCTCGTGCGGGCCGCGCTTGCCGTCCAGATCAGCCAGAACTGCGTCAGCCAGTGGGTGGACGATCTGGACGCGGCCATGGACGCGGCGGACGAGCATGTCCGGCTGGCGCTCAGGACGGCGGCCGACGATGCCGATGTGGTTGCGTCAGCGGGCGTCGTTGCCGCGATGTTTCACCGGCCGGCGGAAGCGATCGCCCACCTGTCGCGGGCCATGGAGCTTGATCCGAACAATGCCCATGCGCTGGCGGTTCTGGGCTGGCAGAAATGTATCCTGCACAGCGACCGCAGCGGGATAGAGGATATCAGGACCGCCGAGGCCCGCGCGCCGCACCATCCGAGATTTGGCCTGTGGGCAACCTATCGCGCGACGGCGCATCTCTTCATGCTGGAGCATGAGCTTGCGGTGCCGGCCTGCCGGGAAGCGATCGTGCGTACACCGAACTATTACCAGCCTTACCTTTCCCTCGCCTGGGCCCTGACGGCATGTGGCGAGCCTGAGGCTGCCGCGGCGTCCGTCGCCGAAGCGGAGAAGATCGACCATGACGGCATTCTCGGCGAATTCGTCGTGGAGATGCGGAAATGGTCGGCCAACTCACCGAACAAGGCAGACGTCTGGGCGGTCCTGGACCGGCTTGAGGCCCTCCGCGCATAGGGCTCGCGCACCGCACGCGCGAGAGGCGGAACGTCAGCTTCCATCATATTTCCATCAGGACTTTTGCGCGCAAGCGCTGGTTAATCCTCCCAGCTGACGTCAACCGGGAGGACACGACATGGTCCCATATTCGAAGATTATCGTAGCGCTGGGCGTGGGGACGGTCCTGCCGCTGGCGGCTCTGTCACAGGAACAAGGCGCCCGAAGCGTGACGGTGCAGGACGAGTTCCAGACCGAAGCCAATCCGATGGTGGTTGGCGGTGCCGGCGGGAACTGGGTCGCCGAAAATCCGTCAACCTACATGGCCGGGCCCATCACGGCCGTGAAGATCTGTGCCGGAACCTATGTCGACTCGATCCAGTTCCGTTATGGCTCAAACAGCTGGGGACAAATATTCGGCGGCCCCGGCGGTGACTGCGCAGAGCAGTGGGAGCTGCAGCGCGGCGAGCAGATCAAATCGATCCGCGTGCGGTCCGGTGACGTGATCGACAGTCTGGAGTTCATCACAACGCTGGGTACGCACACCTTCGGCGGCAAAGGCGGCAACCCGACAATGGTGGTGCCGGCGGGCGAAGGCTCGCTTGCATATGTTGAGGGAAGTGCCGGCAATTATGTCAACCGGCTGAAATTCGTTTTCGGCCTGCCTTACTACATCACCGATTTTTCCTACGACAAGCAGCACTTCAAGGACATCATCGAGCAAGCGCCGATAAAGGCGCTTCAGATCGAATGCCTTGTCAACAATACCTCTGTGCCACAAAGCAAAGAACTGACCATGGAGAAGTCTGTCCGGACATCTGAATCCTATGAGTTCGGTCTCAAGACTTCTTGGGGGGTCTCACAAAGCGTGACGCTTGGCTCGGAGGAACTTGGCGTGGAGGCAGAGACCGCTGTCACGGTCAACCAGGAAATCGACTCCAGGCAGTCGACGACCAAGGAAGAAACAGTCACAAAATCCGACAAGACGACGATTGTCGCGCCTGAGCACTCTACGGTGATTGCTTCGCTGCAGGCGCAGGAAGCGGTGGTCGATATACCGTATACGTATAATATTGTGCATTATCGCGGGGCGAACCAGACGCAACCTGTCCTGCCGAAGCGCGGGCCGTTCAAGGGCACCTATTCCGCAGTCCGCTATGGCGGCGCAACCATTGTCTACGATACGGCACCTGCCTGCCCGGCCGGCATGGAACCGATCAAGGTCTGGGGCGACAGCGGTTCCGCGACCACCGCGTCCACTTCGCTCAATCCGTCGTCAACGCCCTACAATGCGGCCGCGGACGCGGCGACAAGCGTCAGCTATGTGTCCGCCACGAATGGCCGGGCGAATGTGGCCTATCGCCAGCGCAGCGATGGTCTCTGGGAAGAGACCAATGGCGATGAGACGGTCGTCAATTTCACGTTCCGGGAAGTCGGTCGGGATGCGGACACGATCGACCTGGTCGATGTCAATCGCGGCGTCCTGATCGGGCTCGACCTCGATCGCGGCCGTGTCAGCTACGCGCCGAATGCCAGCACGGCAAAGCGGGACATTTTCACGATTACGGGGTCAAGGTAGGCCGCGCGTCTAATTTGACGGCAGGGACGGATCGTCCGTCAGGGGCGAGAAGTCTCTGCCCGATACGGCCTTCTTCAGGTCGACCGGTTCCGACAGGAAGGTTGCCACATAGTGGACGCTGTCGATGGGGCCGTTGAGGACGCGCTTCAGGGCGGAATTCATCGGTGTGGCGACGCCCTGAGGCGAAACGAGCACGTATTTGTCGAAGCCGGCCTCGCCTTTCAGTGCCTGCGCATGGCCCGGATTCTTCGCCACGAAGGCCTCGAAGGGCTGCCAGACCCATGTCTGCTTCGCGTTCAGACGCACGACCTCGCCCAAATAAAGGCCGGCGAACGTGATCGAATTGTCGCCGCGGCCGTCCTGGGTAAGGAATTCGCCCGCCTTGCCTTCGCCGGCATCCAGCCTGTTCAGCGTGTAGATGGCCTGCAGCCAGCTGTCGATTTCGTGGAGGCTGTCCATCGAGAAATCGAGTTTCGACTTGTCGAGCCGGTTCGGCAGCAGGATCAGCTTGTCGCCTTCGGGGGACAGGAAGGTGTCCAGCGCGACGTCGATATCGGTCAGCTGCTGGGCCGGGGCGGCGATGGGCGTGGATGGTCCGTCCTGCCCGGCTGCCAGCGCGGCAGGGGCGAAACACAGGGCCAAAAGAAGCAGGCCAGACCCGGCAAACCGCTTCATCATGCGCTTACTCCGTCTCGGCGCGGGAAATCCCGCTCCGGAATTCCCCTGACTATAGCAAAATCAGTGCCGGAGTCAGGAACGGGATCGTTAATGGCGGGTGATATCGGGGCGGAATTCGCGTGAGAGGGGAATTTACCCCACGCTTCCCTCAAGGCTCACTTCGAGCAGTTTCTGGGCCTCGACGGCGAATTCCATCGGCAGTTCCTGCAGGACTTCGCGGACGAAGCCGTTGACGAGGAGGGCCACGGCCTCTTCCTCGCCGAGGCCGCGCTGGCGGGCGTAGAAAAGCTGGTCTTCGGAGAGCTTGGTGGTCGTCGCCTCATGCTCCAGCTGGGCGTCGGCGCGGCGGTTCTCGACATAGGGCACGGTGTGGGCGCCGCAGCGGCCGCCGATCAGCAGGCTGTCGCACTGCGTGAAGTTGCGGGCCTTCTCGGCACGCTTGTTGATCGAGACAAGGCCGCGATAGGTGTTGTCGGATTTTCCGGCGCTGATGCCCTTGGAGATGATACGGCTGCGCGTGCGTTTGCCGAGGTGGATCATCTTGGTGCCGGTGTCGGCCTGCTGGCGGCCATTGGTGACGGCGATGGAATAGAACTCGCCGACGCTGTCGTCGCCGCGGAGCACGCAGGACGGGTATTTCCAGGTGACGGCGGAGCCGGTTTCCACCTGCGTCCAGCTGATCTTGGAGCGCGCGCCGCGGCAGTCGCCGCGCTTGGTCACGAAATTGTAGATGCCGCCCTTGCCGTCCTCATCGCCCGGCCACCAGTTCTGCACCGTCGAATACTTGATCTCCGCATCGTCGAGGGCGACCAGTTCCACCACGGCGGCGTGGAGCTGGTTCTCGTCGCGCATCGGCGCGGTGCAGCCTTCGAGATAGGAGACATAGGCGCCTTCGTCGCAGACGATCAGGGTACGCTCGAACTGGCCGGTATTCTCGGCGTTCATGCGGAAATAGGTGGACAGCTCCATCGGGCAGCGCACGCCCTTTGGCACATAGACAAATGTGCCGTCGGAGAAGACGGCGCTGTTCAGCGTCGCGAAGTAATTGTCAGACTGCGGAACGACGGAACCAAGGTATTTCTTCACCAGCTCCGGATGCTCGCGCACGGCTTCCGAGATCGACATGAAGATCACGCCGGCCTTTTCCAGCTCCTTGCGGAAGGTGGTCGCGACAGAGACGGAGTCGAACACGGCATCGACGGCGACACGCGGCTTTTCGCGGGCCGTGGCCGCCGTCTCGGCCGCGCCTTCAACGCCCAGCAGGACTTCGGCCTCGCGCAGCGGGATACCAAGCTTTTCGTAGGTCTCGAGGATTTCCTTCGGGACGTCGTCAATCGACTCATATTTCGCGCCGGTCTTCGGAGCGGCGTAGTAATAGTATTCCTGATAATTGATGGGCGAATACCGCACCTTGGCCCAGGTCGGCTCTTCCATGGTGAGCCAGCGCTTGTAAGCGGCAAGGCGCCACTCCAGCAGCCATTCCGGCTCTTCCTTCTTGGCCGAGATGAAGCGGATCGTGTCTTCCGAGAGGCCCTTGGGTGAGAACTCCGTCTCGATCGCGGTGGAGAAGCCGGCGGAATAGTGCTCGGATTCAAGCGCCTTCGCCGCCGCCACGGTCTTCGCGTCGATACCCTCCTTGACCTGCACTTCCGTGCAGTCGTCGGTGTGTTCGTCGGTGCCGCCACAGCAGTCCATCAATCTTGCCTCTCAGTCGTCCGTCAGACGGGTTTCGCGTTCATGCCGGGCCTTGTCCAGCCGGTCATAGCATGCCCGGCGCGCTTCCGTCGTGGGCTCCTTGTCACACTGCCGGTAGGCCTCGCGATCATAGAAGCCGCGGCCAACATATTTCATCGCCGTGCAGCCACCGAGCGCCATAAGTCCTGCCAGCGCTACAGTCACAGCAACCGTGCGTGTCTGTTTCCGGACCATCAGGCTTCCTCCTTCGAACCGACCCGGCGCGCCGCCTTCAGCCACGCATCAGCGACCGCATCGAAGTCAGACGGCAGTGTACTCCATCCAAAACTGGTGCGTATCGCGGATTCCGCAAGGGCATCGGATGCGCCCATCGCCTTCAGGACAAGGCTGCGCCTGACCTTGCCGGAGGAGCAGGCAGAGCCGGCCGACACGCAGACGCCTGCCAGATCCATGGCCATCACCTGCGTTTCAGCCGGGAAGCCGGGCTTTGCAAAGTTCGACACGCCCGCAAGCCGCGGCGAGCCCTTGCCGATGACGATGACACCGCCCTCCGCCTCCAGCCGGGCCTCCGTGGCATCGCGCGGAGAAGCGAGGGCCTGGTATTTCGGCAGGTCGCGAATTGCGGCGTCGACGGCAGCGCCGAAGCCGGCAATCGCGGCGACATTTTCCGTGCCGGAGCGGAGGCCCCGTTCCTGCCCGCCGCCATACTGGACGGCTTTCAGTGGCGCCCCGGCCCGGTGCCAGAGGGCGCCCGCGCCCTGCGGCCCGCCGATCTTGTGCGCACTGACGGCAAGGTAATCGACGCCCAGCAGGCCGACATTCACAGCCACCTTGCCGAGGCCCTGTATGGCATCGCAGATGGTCAGCCCGCCGGCCTCCCGGACGAGGGCGGCCGCTTCGGCGACCGGCTGGAGAATACCCGTCTCGTTGTTCGCCAGCATCAGGCAGAGGACGGGCGTGCCTTTCGCGGCATGGTCCCAGGCTTTCAGCCGCGCTTCGAGATCGTCGAGGTCCACCGTGCCCGCCGGCGTCACATAAGCGGTCTCCACCGGCACACCGGCATGCGCTGCCGCGCGGCCGACCGCTTCATGTTCCTGAGCCGAAACGATCAGGGTGCACCGGCCGTCCAGCCCGGCCACGGCACCGTGCACCGCCAGCGCGTCCGCTTCCGTGCCGCCGGAGGTGAAGACGATGTCTTCCGGGCGGCTGCCAACGGCGCCGCCAAGGGCCATCCGGGCCTTCTCCACCACGCTGCGCGCCGCACGGCCGGCCCCATGTACGGAGGACGGGTTCACAGGCCCCAGATCGTACACGGCGACCATGGCCGCGCGCGCCTCGGGGCGCAGCGGGCTGGTCGCGTTGTGGTCAGCATAGATCATGAGGCCCATATAGCCCCTGACGCCCATTGGTGCACCTGCAGAAAAATTTGCTTTTCAGGGGCCGTTTGCATTATCACCCGGCGCTTCAGCGAAAATCTGAGGTTGGCATGGCAGAACTCATCATTCCGGGGCCGCAGGGCCGTATCGAAGCGCGTTACACGGAGCCGCCATATGAAGGCGCCCCGATCGCGCTGATCCTGCATCCGCACCCCAAGGCGGGCGGCACGATGCAGGACCCGATTACGATCATGCTGTACCAGATGTTCGAGAAGCACGGCTTCGGCGTGCTGCGCTATAATTCGCGCGGCGTCGGCCGCAGCCAGGGCCAGTACGACCAGGGCATCGGCGAGCTGGAAGATGCGGCCTACGTCCTTGATTATATTGAAAATCTTTCCGAAAGCCCGCGCTATGTCTGGTGCGCCGGCTATTCCTTCGGCGCCTGGATCACGTTGCAGCTGCTGATGCGCCGCCCGGAGATCGACGGCTTCCTCGCCATCTCGCCGCCGGCCAACCACTATGACCTGTCCTTCCTGGCGCCCTGCCCGGCGTCCGGCCTGATCGTGTCGGGCGACAGCGACGCCGTCTCGTCCCCGGACGACGTGGAACGCGCCCTGACCAAGGTGCGTGTGCAGAAGGGCGAAGAGATCGACCGCGCGACGGTGAAGGGGGCCAACCACTTCTACGTCGACCGGCGCGACGAGCTGATCAAGGTTTGCGAGCAATATCTGCTGCGCCGCCTCGCCGACGCGGAAGACAAGCTGCGCATCGAAGCCGACGAGGACTAGGCCAGCATCACGCCGCCGGTCATCGGTTCGGCCACGCCGGTTGTGCCGGGCCAGCTGATCGGCAGGCCGCGGGCGGTGCGGGCGGCGAGGAAGGCAAAGGCCTCGGCCTCGATGCTGTCGCCGCGCCAGCCGGCTTCTTCTGCACTCATCACCGGGCATGGCACGGCGCGATGCAGGGCTGCCATCAGCGCCGGATTGAGGCGACCGCCACCGCAGGCGATCACGCGCGATGGCACTTCCGGCAGGTGCGCGACCCCGGCTGCGACCGCGAGGGCCGAGAATTCCGTCAGCGTCGCGGCGCCATCCTCCAGCGACAGGCCATGCGCCATGCCGGTATTGAAGTCGTAACGGTCAAGGGATTTGGGCGGGGGCTCGTCGAACCAGTCCGTGTCCATCATCTCGAGCAGCAGGCCCGTGTCGGGCCGGCCGGCAAGCGCGAGGCGCCCATCTGCATCGTGCGTGCCTGCGCCGTGGGATTCCACCCACTCGTCGATAGGCCCGTTGGCGGGGCCGGTGTCGAAGGCGAGAAGGGTTCCGTCCGACAGCCGGGCGGTGATATTCGCAACGCCGCCAAGGTTCAGGACGCAGGCGGCGCCGTCGCCGAGCCTTTCCAGGAGCGCGCTGTGATAGGCCGGGGCGAGCGGGGCGCCCTGCCCGCCGGCGGCGACGTCCGCACTGCGGAAATCACAGGCCAGCGGCACGCCCAGCGCTGCCCGCATGGCCGGCGCATCGATCAGTTGCAGCGTGGCGCCCGGCCAGTCCCGCGTCGGGCGCCGGTGCAGCACTGTCTGACCATGCACACCGGCTAGCACCGGCGCCGGGCCGGTCCAGCGGGAAAGGAGCTGTTCCATAGCCTCGGCATGGGTCGCGGTGATGATGATTCGGGCGGCATCGAAGACGTCTTCGGGCCGGGGGCCGGTCCAGTCCCATTTGCGGGCGGCATCCGTCGCGGCCTGCAGGACAGCCCGCTCTTCCGGCGTATACTTGCGCTCGGCGGTGGCGCCGAACTCCAGCACGCGCTCGCCATCGGTCAGGATCAGCGCCGCATCGACGGCATCGATCGACGTGCCCGACATGAAGCCCGCCACCCATTTCGGCTCAGATTGTGAAATCGCGGTGTTCAATGGCCTCACTTTCCGTGCTAGGCGCGGCTGCCTTCACGGAGACACGAGAAGATGAGTGAATACAAGTCGGAATTCCTGAAGACGCTGCAGGCGCGCGGCTTCATCAAGCAGGTCACGCATGAGGCCGAGCTTGACGCCTATTGCATGGCGGGCGTTCCGGTTGCGTATATCGGCTTCGACGCGACGGCGGACAGCCTTCACGTCGGCTCCCTGTTGCAGATCATGATGCTACGCCACCTGCAGAAGGCCGGCGGCAAGCCGATTGTCCTGATGGGCGGCGGCACCACAAAAGTGGGCGACCCGACCGACAAGGAAAAATCCCGCCCCCTGCTCACCAATGAGCAGATCGAAGCGAACATTGCCGGCATCAAGAAAGCCTTCGAGCCCTTCCTGACTTTTGGCGACGGCCCGACCGATGCCATCATGGTCAACAATGACGACTGGCTGGGCAAGCTCGGCTACATCGAGCTGCTGCGCGAAGTGGGCGTGCACTTCACCATCAACACAATGGTGAAGCAGGACACGGTCGCCCGGCGCCTCGCGGCCGAGCAGCCCTACACCTTCCTCGAATTCAACTACCTGCTGATGCAGTCCTACGACTTCCTCGAACTGTTCCGCCGGCGGAACTGCCGTCTGCAGATCGGCGGGTCGGACCAGTGGGGCAACATCGTCGGCGGCGTGGACCTCGTCCACAAGGCGGATGGCGGCGAAGTCTTCGGCCTGACGGCGCACCTCATCACGACTGCTTCGGGCGGCAAGATGGGCAAGACGGCGGATGGCGCCGTGTGGCTGAATGCCGACCGCAAGAGTCCTTACGAGTACTGGCAGTTCTGGCGGAATACCGAAGACGCCGATGTCGGCCGCTTCCTGCGCCTGTTCACCGAATTGCCGCTTGCCGAGATCGAACGGCTGGAAAGCCTGGAAGGCGCCGAGATCAACATGGCAAAGATCGCCCTCGCGAACGCCGCAACCGCCATGCTGCACGGCGAAGCGGCCGCGAAGGAGTCCGAAGCGGCAGCCGCGGCCGTGTTCGCCGGGGGCGGCACGGCCGACGCCCTGCCGACCGTTGAAATTCCGTCTGCGGAACTTTTCGGTGACTATCTCGTCGCTGCGGCCTTTACAGCTGCGGGCCTGACGGAAAGCAACGGCGAAGCGCGCCGCCTGATCAAGCAGGGCGCAGCCAAGGTGAACGACGAGACGGTGACAGACCAGAACGCCGCGCTATCGGAAGCCGATGTCGTGGACGGCGCCATCAAGCTATCCGCCGGCAAGAAGCGTCACGCGCTGGTAAAGCCGGTCTGAGGCCTAGAATTCCTCGTCCGGAATGGGCGGCAGTTCGGACGGGATCGGCTCGTCGGGCGGACGGGTCTTGGCCTCGGGGATCTTGGTATCGGACGGGTTCTCGAAGATGCGGCGGATGACCCCCGGCGCCAGCGCCGAGAGCGGGTTCACCGACACGTTGGCCTTCTCCATCGTGCCACGGATTGCATAGGTCAGCGAGAACACGCCCTCACCGTCGCGACCGACGATCAGGTCACCGATGATCGGGATGGGTTTGAGGGCGGAGTTCATGCCGAAACTTGGCACCAGCACGCCGTCGAATTCGATCTTGCCATCCTTCGGCTCGACGAAGCCATTTGCCGTCAGGCCAAGGGCCGGGCCCTGCGCCTTGGCGCCGGTCACGACATAGCGGTCCCCGGCAACGGTCAGCGGCACGTCGATGCGCGAGAACAGGACACCCTCCCCGCTCAGCGTGTCCGCCAGCCCCCGCAGCGAGGCGAGCGACAGGATCTGTGTGAGGAACGGCGCATTGCGCATGCGTGCGTCGGTGACGGCAATGTCGAACTTCGCCGGCCGGTCGCCGGTCGGCAGCTTGCCGTCGAGCTCCAGCTTGCCGCCTTCAAGGAAGTCGACCCCCAGGAACGCGCCTGCCATGAAGCCGGCGTCGCCGCTGACCACGTGCAGCGTTGCCCCGTCCTTGCCGGTCGCGTCGAACGCCGCATCCAGCGGCGAGCCGTTCGCCGCGATGCCGGAGGCTTTCAGCGTCTCGAGCCCTTTGTCGCCCGACACCATCGACAGCTTCGCCTTGCTCATGTCGAGGTCGGAGCGGAGGGTGAGCGTGTCGACCGCAGCGGTAATTTCGAGCGGCGTCTTGCTGCCGGTGTCCGTGCCTGCACCGATGGAACCGACGCCCGGCAGGACACCCGAGACGTCCAGATAAGTCCCTTCCAGCGCGATCCTGATGCCACCGCCCTGCCGCGTGACCGTGCCGCCGACATCCGCCTTGTTCTTGAGATAGGCACGGCGCAGCGTGGCCGCGAGAAGCTTCGAATCCTTGCCGATGGTGAAGTCGCCATCGAGATAGGCATCGTCGGCACGGAACTCGAGGGAAGCGTTATATCCCTCGTCCTTGCCGGTGTAGCGCACTGATGCCTTGGCCGATTTCCCTTTCGCCTTGACCCAGCCGATTTCAGAAAGGTCGAGGCGGGAGTCGGTCAGGTCCAGCGCGGCATTCGCGACCGAGACGGAATCGTCGCCGATCTCGGCCTGCACCTCGATGGGAATCTCGCCGCTCAGGTAAGCCCGGCCCAGCACGCCGAATTCGTTGAGGAAATCCGGGGTCACCACGCTCGACGCCGAGAGGAGCGAGGTCTTGCTTTCGTCATTGAATGTGTCGCGCCAGGTGAATTGCACGGGCGATGGGCCGAGATTGCCGAAACCGGAGACCGTCACGCCGCCCTGGTCTGCCTTCACATTGGCAGAAGCCCCCGCGAGGTCGAAGCCCAGCGCCGCGTCCTTGAGGCCGGCATCCTTCAGCGTCCCGATTGCTGTGAACTTTATGTCTTCATACGGAACATCGTCGAGCGCCGGGCGAAACATCTCGAAGGTCATTTCCGAAGTGCCCGACAGGCGCGCCGGGTCGAATTTCACCTTCAATCGCGAGTCCGCGAGGATCTTCATGATGCTCGCCGCCGGGCCGTGCCCCTTGGCAAACACGCGGAACGGCTCGCCATGCTTTTCGAAGGCGGGCATTTCGAACGAGCCCTCGTCGAGCGCCCAGCCACCATAGGCGCCGCTAGTCAGCACCGCCCGGAACGACCGGCCGCCCAGCCTGCCCGTACCGACGCCCTTCTCCACGGGCGGCAGATCCGACAGGAAGGAAACGGTAGCGTCCTCGACATCGAAGGTCAGGTCCAGGTCGTCGTCGCGCAGGTATCCGTCCGGAAAGCTGCCCCGCTCCATGTTCAGGTGCGCCTTCACATTGCGAATGGCGCCGGCCTCGACATGGTCGATGGCAAAGTTGCGCGCACCGGTGCCGAGCGTCGCCGGCCAGAAGGCAAGGACGGTGTCCTTCGGAATGTCGCCCGTGGTTTCCAGATCAAGGGTCGCAAGGATCGGCGGCTCCCCTTCGGCGCGGTCCGGCGTCTGGCCGATGTCCCCGGACAAATGGAAGCCCGCCCCGCCATGTTCGAAATGGACATCGAGTCCCTTGATCGCTTTTTCGGCGGTGGCCAGCTTGCCGGCGGCGGTGAGGGCCGTCAGCTCGACCGGCCTGTCGAAGCGCGGCGCCATGTTCAGTACCAGCCGGTTGCTGGTCAGTTCGAAGGCCTGCTCCGGCTCCTTCTCAAGGATATTCCGGAGGACCAGCGTCACGTCGCCGCTCGCCGGGCCGATGCGAGCACTCGACACATCGACGCGCAGGTCGTCGCTGCCGGCGCGATAGGTGGCCGTCATGTCGAGGTCGGTGACGTCGATGCCGCCCGCATAGGGCAGCTTGCCCTCACCGGTCTTCGCATGGAGCACGATCTGCCTGACGCCGCTGTCGCGCTGCAGGTCGATCGAGACATCGGCATCTGCGGGCAGGCCGGCAAAGGCATCCGCCGGCGCACCGAAACGGTCCGCAAGGTCGGCCAGCGGCCAGTTCGCAACCGCGAATTCGGCATGCAGGCTGGACTCGGGCCGGTTCGACTGAAGCGTGGCGGCAATCCCTCCCGGAAGGCCCGCCCCCGCGCCACTGCCCGACAGCGCAACCAGAAGCCCGTTCTCGACGCGGGACAGCTGGCCCTTGGCGTCGGTGATGTCGAGAATGGGCGCCTGGTTCGGGTCTCGGACGCGGAACTCGAAATTGGTGAAGCCGAGATGTTCGATCGAGAACTGGTCTTCGGCATCTTCCAGCGCCTGCAGGACCGGTGGCAGGACTTCATTGGCGCGCTGCAGCCATTCCTGCGGCGTCTCGGGCAGCTTGCCGGCGGGGATCTCCGGCAGCGGCTCGCCGCCTATGGACCATCGGGTCGGCGTCTCCTGATCGACATTGATCCAGCCGTCCGAAAGCTCGAGCCGCAGGACCTCGACCTTGCCAAGCACCAGCGACGACCCGGACAGGACGATATTGGCATGGTCTGCGGAGGCGCTGAGGTTTCCCTTGCCGTCCAGCATCTGGAGATGCGTGCCGGAGATGTGCAGGCGCCTGTCCTGCTGCGACCATTCGAGCTGCACGTCGCCAAGCCGGACCGGTCGGCCATCGCGCGCCTCGGTCATCGCCTTTTCGAGATCGTCCCGGAACATGGACAGGTCCAGCGGACCGGACGACAGCCGGAACGCGAGCAGGCCCGCCGCCACAAGGACGAGCAGGATCAGGCCACCCAGAATTTCAAGGAAAACCAGCGAGGCGGTCTGGCGGACCAAGGGCACGCTCCGTACAAGTCGGGTCCTGACACGCACGCCGGACTGAGCGCGCTCTTAATAAAGATATATGCAAAGCTGCCGGACGGCACCATAGGAGGATTACATGGCGAAAGAGCTGAAAGAAGGCGCCAAAGCGCCCGATTTCCGGATGGAGTCGACCGACGGCCCGGTCACCCTTGCTTCGTTCAGGGGCAAACCGCTGGTTCTGTATTTCTACCCGAAGGACGACACGCCCGGCTGCACCACCGAGGCGCTGGACTTCACGACGCTCGCCAAGGACTTCGCAAAGGCCGGCGCGGCAGTTGTCGGCGTCTCGAAAGACACGATGGCGCGGCATGAAAAATTTGCGACCAAGCACGCCCTCGGCGTGACGCTCGCCAGCGACGAGGATGGCGCGACGTGCGAGGCCTATGGCGTGTGGGTCGAGAAGCAGAACTACGGGCGGACGTACATGGGAATCCAGCGCGCGACCTTCCTCATCGGAGCTGACGGAAAGATCCTGCGAATCTGGCCGAAGGTACGCGTGAAAGGGCACGCTGAAGAGGTGCTCGGAGCCGTCCGGGAAGCCGCCTGAATCACTGTGTCGCAGGGCGGAAAATGCCGCATTAACAAGCGCTTTACCCTCATGAGCGAAAATTTACATGATTTCTGTGCCCAAGGGGTTCCGTCCGGTATCGAAATCGGTATGTATACCTTCACGGGTTTGGGAACCTACTGCAGGCGTTACTGCAGTGGGCGGTGTGATTTCCAATCAGCGGGTGGCGTTGCATGGCCAAATGGACTGCGAATCTGAAGGCGACTTTCAATCGCGCCTTTCCAGAGCGTCAGATCTATCATCGCAGCGGCGGCACTGTCCGCTACATTTCCGTCTCCCCCTGGCAACAAGCCATGTTCGCAGCCGGCGTGACAGCACTCGCCGGCTGGACCGTATTTGCGACCGGCAGCTTCGTGCTCGGCGGCGGCAGCGGAATCTCCGGCAATCCGGATGATCGCGAGCTCGCGAAGTATGAGCGTTGGGTCCAGGAGCTGCGCGCCAAGGATGCGCTGTCGCGCTCCCTGCTCGAAGAACGCACCGACGCGTTCCAGAAGGAAACCGTCGAATGGGAAGAACGCCAGAAGGCGCTGGAAGATCTCTACAAGCAGCTGAAGGGCGATGAAGATCTCGAAGTCTCGTCCCTGAAGGGCGACGGCGCGAGCCTTCTGGTCGAGTCTTCGATCGATGAAGCCGATGCGCGCCAGTCGCGCGATGCCCTGCAGATGACGGCCCAGATCGACACCGCCGGTATGCGCGGGTCGGTCAAAGGGCTGAAGTTCGGCCAGGAACGCATCCTCGACGAGGCAGAGCAGCTGGCCACCGATCGCGCAGAGCGCGCCCGCGGTATCCTGGCGCTGACCTCCGTCGGCACGGACAACATCATGGCCGGTGCCGGCACCGGCGGCCCCTACATCCCGCTTGCCACGGCCACGGCCGGCCGCGATGCCAAGGGCAACAAGCTGCCGGCGGAAGACGCCACCTTCTACTCCCGCCTTGCCCAGACCCAGGCGCGCGTCGCCGAAATGACCTACTATGAGGACATCGTGTCCGCGCTGCCGCTCGGCCGTCCGGTCGGCGTGCCCTATCGCCTGACCAGCAATTACGGCGTGCGCGTGGACCCCTTCAACAAGCGTCCGGGCTGGCACAATGGTGTCGACCTCGCCGCCTACCACCGCGCGCCGATCGTGGCAGCGGGCCCCGGCGTGGTCAGCTATGCCGGTCCCCGCGCGGGCTACGGCCGGCTCGTCGAAATCGACCACGGGCACGGCTTCAAGTCGCGCTATGGCCACCTCAATGCAATTACGGTAAAGAAGGGTGATACCGTGGAGGTCGGCGATCTCGTGGGCAGGATGGGTACCACCGGTCGAAGCACGGGGGACCACCTTCATTTTGAAGTGTGGTTCAATGGCAAACCATATGATCCAATCAAGTTCCTGAAAGCAGGCCGCCATGTTCACGAAGAGTAACAAGCACTCCACCACCCCCACCCCGCCGCCGGAGCCGGCCAAAGTCCAGCCGTCCGTCGACGCCATCCGTGGTGCATCGTCGAAACCGGCCGCCCGCGCAGCTTCGATCATCTGTGCTGACATGAAGATCAACGGCTCGGTGACGTCGGAAGGCGCGCTGCAAATCGATGGCACGGTCGATGGTGACGTGACGGCGAGCGACATCACGATCGGCGCTTCCGGAAACATCACGGGCGAGGTGAAAGCCGAAGTCGTGAAGGTGAAGGGCCGCATCAAGGGCTCGATCCGCGCCCGCAAGGTGGAGCTCGAGACCGGCGCCCATGTGAAGGGCGACATCGTGCACTCCTCGCTCCAGATCCAGTCGAACGCCGTGTTCGAAGGCCAGGTGAAGCACGCCGAGGATCCGCTGAAGGATCCGGCTCCCCGCGCCGCAGCCGACTCCCGGCCGCAGGCCAGCGCTGCGCCGTCGGCACCGACCACCTCGTTCGGGATTTCTTCGACCCCGTCCTGATTTTCCGGACCCATCCGGACAGACACGCCGGCATCGCCAGATGCCGGCGTTTTCTTTTGTCGCAGCCCCCGCCTTCCTGTAGTTGCCGCACTTGCCGGGGAGCTTTCTCCTGATAGGGTCGCGCCATTGCTTTTACAGGGGTGCTGGTATGTTCCGAGGCTGGTTGGTCGCGCTTTGTCTTGTTCTTTTTTCGGCGCCGGCGTTCGCCGAGGAAGCCGCCAAGGAGGCCAAGGACAAGCCCCCGATCCCGGATGCCAAAGTCTTCAGTTCCGAGCACTCGATGAAGCTCGACGGGGAGACGATCAAGTACAGCGCCACCGCCGGCGAAACCTATCTCTACAACGAGAAGGACGAGCCTACGGCCTCGATCTTCTCGACCTCTTACATTCGTGAAGGCGTCAGCGACGCGACGTCCCGGCCGGTGACCTTTGTGTTCAACGGCGGTCCCGGTTCGGCCTCGCTGTGGCTGCACATGGGTGCCTTCGGGCCGAAGCGCGTGGTCACACCGTCCGACGCAACCGGCGTCGGCGCCCCACCCTATGCAATCGTCGACAACCAGAACTCGCTTCTGGACGTAACGGACCTCGTCTTCATCGATCCGGTCGGCACCGGCTATTCCCGCCCGCTGGGCGATGCCAAGGGCAAGGATTTCTACGGCGTCAATGAGGATGCCGAGAGCATTGCCGAGTTCATCCGCCTCTGGCTGACCAAGAACCAGCGCTGGAACAGCCCGAAATTCCTGGCCGGCGAAAGCTACGGCACGACGCGCGCCGCGGCGCTGACGGAGAAGCTGCAGGGCGGATGGAACGGCATCGGGCTCAACGGCGTGATCCTGATGTCGGCCATTCTCGATTTCCAGACCGGCGTCTTCGCCCCCGGCAATGACACCTCGCTGATCGCATATTTCCCCACCGAGGCGGCCATCGCCTGGTATCATGGCAAGGTCGACAAGGCGAAATGGAACAATGACTTCCAGGCCTTCCTCACGGATGCGCGCACCTACGCAACCGACACGCTCGCCCCGGCCCTGATCCGCGGCTCGACCCTGACTCCGGCCCAGCAAAGCCAGATCGCCGCCGACATGAGCGGCTATCTCGGCGTCTCGGCGGAATGGATCGGCGAGGCGAAGCTGCGCGTCGACGCGACCCGGTTCCGCAAGGAGCTCCTCCGCCGCGACGGCTACACGGTTGGCCGCTTCGACGGCCGCTACAAGGGCATCGACAGCGAAGGCACGTCCGACTCGCCGGAGAACGACCCTTCCGGCTATGGCATGGACGTCGCCTATGTCGCCGCCATCAACGACTATCTCACGCGCGAACTCGGCGTCGATTTCACCCGCCGCTACAAGGTGCTGACCGGAGAGCCCGGCGCGAAGTGGAACTGGAGCCTCAACGAGTCAGGCTGGCCGGAATACGTCAACGTCACGCCCTGGCTCGGCAAGGGCATGCGTGAGAACCCGGACCTGAAAGTCCTGCTCGCTGCCGGCTGGTATGATCTCGCCACGCCATTCTTCGGAGCCGAAATGGCACTCCACAAGAACGGCGTCGTGCTGGACCGGATCACGTTCGACTATTACGACGCCGGGCACATGATGTACCTGTCGCAGGCCGAAGGCACGAAACTGTCAGACGACGTTCGGGCCTTCATCAAAGCCGGGCACTGATCACCCGGCCCGGCGCACGATCGCCGTATTCATCCGGGCGCCCTCCACCACGACGGCATCGCCCTGCCGGATCGTCTCGCCCTCCACGGCCTCGGCGCCCCAGACGGTGTCGCCGATTTTCACGCGGCCATTGCCGGCGGCAAAGTCGACGGTCGCCTGGCCGCGCTGGCCGACAAGGCTGGCCATGCGCTTGTTGAGTGTCGGATGCTCCTCCACACGTCCGCGCAGGCCGGCGAGGAAGGTGCGCCCGAACACCACCATGATGACGGCGGCGACGGCAAAGAAGACCAGCTGCCCCTGCCAGCCGGACAGGGTGTCCGGGGCCAGCCATTCGAAGACGGCAGCCGCCCACGCCGCGATGGCAATCATCAGGAAGTCGAACGTTCCCGTCAGCATCTCGATGCCCAGCAGGACGAGCCCGAAGGCCACCCAATGCCAGACCGTGAGCTGGGTGAAGATCTGCTCCATTTCTCAAATCTCCTTCTGGAAGACTGATTCCCGCGACTAGCCGCGGGTTGGCGGGACGGCCCCGCCGCGGGTCTGCCCGTCATGTGCGGCGCCGGTCAGGCCCTTGATGCCTTCGATCGCACCAATGATGCTGGAGAACTCAGCCGGGATGATGACCGTCTTCTGCTGGTTGGAGGTCGCCAGCTTGCCGAAGGCTTCGACATAGGCCTGACCGAGGAAGTAGTTGATCGCGTTGACGTCGCCGCGCGCGATCGCTTCCGACACCATCGCCGTGGCCTTAGCCTCAGCCTCGGCCTGGCGCTCACGTGCCTCGGCGTCGCGGAAGGCAGCTTCGCGGCGGCCTTCGGCTTCCAGGATCTGGGACTGCTTCTGGCCTTCCGCCTTCAGAATGGCGGACTGCTTCTCACCTTCGGCGGTGAGGATCTCTGCACGCTTCAGGCGCTCGGCCTTCATCTGCCGGGCCATCGCCTCGGTGATGTCGGCAGGCGGGCTGAGATCGGCGATCTCGATCCGGGTCACTTTCACACCCCAGGGATTGGTCGCGGCATCCACCACGGCCAGCAGGCGCGCGTTGATCTCGTCGCGGTTCGACAGGACTTCGTCGAGGTCCATTGAGCCAACCACGGTCCGGATATTGGTCAGCGAAAGGTTCTGGATGGCATTGTGGAGGTTGTTGACCTCGTACGCCGCCGCCACCGCATCGACGACCTGGATGAAGACGATCGCGTCGCAGGACACCATGGCGTTGTCCTTGGTGATGACTTCCTGCTGGGGCACGTCCAGCACGGTTTCCATCATGTTCATCTTGCGGCCGATCTTCTGGTAGATCGGCATCAGCAGATGCAGGCCGGGGCCCAGCGTCCGCGTGTACCGGCCGAAATTCTCGACGGTCCAGTTGTAACCCTGCGGCACCTGCTTGACCGACGAGACGATCAGCACAAGGGCGACCGCCGCAGCAATCAGAAACACACTCGCAATCGGTTCCATTGGGTCCCTCTCCTTTGTTACCCGTCGTTTAGGTGGGGAGAGTTTGCCGATATTCAATAAAAAAGCGGCCAAAAACGGCGTGCCTATCCCCAGGCACGCCGATCATGGACTGATTTCCTTAAAAGGCGTTAGCCCAGTTATTTCAAAGTTGTCCGAGCATGTAGTCGGCGCTCGAAACCTTGAACTCGCCGCCCTGCTCGACATTCAGTTCGGCAACCTTGCCGTCCTTCACGATCATCGAATAGCGCTGCGAGCGCTGGCCCATGCCGAAGCCCGATGCGTCCAGCTCCAGGCCGAGGGCCTTGGCGAAGGCGCCGTTGCCATCAGCCAGCATGCGCACCTTGCCGTCCGCGCCGGCGCTCTTGCCCCAGGCCCCCATGACGAACACATCGTTGACGGCGGTGCAGACCACATCGTCCACGCCTTTTGCCTTGAGGTCGTCGAGATGATCGACAAATCCCGGCAGGTGCCGCGCCGAACAGGTCGGCGTGTAGGCGCCCGGCACGGCAAAGAGGGCGACCGTCTTTCCGGCGAAAATATCGGCCGTCGTGCGCGGCTCCGGGCCGTTTGCGGTCATCTCCATGAAAGTTGCGTCGGGAAGCGTGTCGCCAACCTTGATGCTCATCTGCGTATCTCCCTGCAGGTTCGACATCGGAGATAGGCCGCCGGGCGCCGCGAGGCAAGGAAGCGGACAAAAGACACCCTTGCCAAACGGCCTGCGATGCCTCAGCCTCGCCTGTGAAGGGAGTCTGCGCCGCATGGACACGGACCTCACCGGAAAGCTGCTCATTGCCCTGCCCGGCATCGGCGATCCCCGCTTCGGCCGGTCGGTAATCCTGATCTGCGCGCACTCTCCGGAATTCGCCATGGGCATCGTGCTGAACAAGCCCGTGCCTGACCTGACCCTGCCGGAACTGTTGGAGCAGCTGAACGTGCCGGCGTCCATCGACGTGCCGGACACGTTCGTGCTGAGCGGCGGCCCGGTCGCGCAGGACCGGGGATTTGTCCTGCATACGGACGATGTCTACAGCGAAGGCGCAACGCTCGAAATCGACGATGATCTCTGCATGACCGCGACGCGCGACATCCTGCACGCCATCGCCTCGTCCGATGCCCCGCGCCGCAGCGTGATGGCGCTCGGCTATTCAGGCTGGGGTGCAGGGCAGCTCGAGGAAGAACTTGCCGAAAACGCCTGGATCGTCAGCGATGCCGATCCGGACATCATCTTCGGCGGCAGCCACGAGCGCAAATGGCGCCACGCCCTCGCCCGCATGGGCATAGACAGCGGCCGCCTGCAGGTCGATCCGGGCAGCTGCTGATCAGTACTTCAGGAACTGGATGGCGGAGTCGGCGTCCATCGGCCGCGCGAACGCAAAGCCCTGCACATGGTCGAAGCCGAGAGCGCGCAGGCGCGCGGCATCGTCCTTGTTCTCCACACCCTCCGCCGTGCTGGTCATGCCAAGCCGGCTCGCCAGAAGCGTGATCGTGGACAGGATGGTGTCGGCGCGCTGTTCGCCAAGGCGCCGCGTCAGGCCGTGGTCTATCTTCAGGCTGTCCGCCGGCAGGTCCGCCAGCCAGGCGAAGGAGGAATGCCCGGTCCCGAAATCGTCCAGCACCAGGCCCGCGCCTACCGCCTTCAGCGCCAGCGCGGCCGACAGCGCATGCTCCGCATCGCGCAAGGCCGCCTGCTCCGTCAGTTCGATCTTCAGGGCGCGCTCCGGCAGGCGGTAGCCCTGGATCAGGGCCTCGACCAGCGCCGGGATGGTGCCGCGAGCCAGGTCGCGCGCCGTCAGGTTCACATGCATGAACACGTCACTTCGCCCGGTCGCCTCCATCAGCCGCGACAGCGTCTCGGCAGAACGGATCAGCATGTTGGAGGCCAGCGCCTCGTCCTCATACCGACTCGGCGGAGACGTTGCATCGCCGTCGTCCCAGCGGGCCAGCGCCTCGAACCCCGCCACCTGCCCGTTCCGCAGCGACACGATGGGCTGGTAGACCGGCGCGAGATCGGGTCCGGGCTTGAGGTCGGACGTGTCGATTTCGGGAAAGTGCTCGCCGGTCAGCAGCATGCCGCGCGCCTCGGTGTCGCCGACAAAGGCGCCGACCAGATGCACATCGCGCCCGCTGGACAGGCGCAGGTTGCACCGCACCGGCCCCTCACCGGGGTCGAACGCGCGGCCAAGCCGGCCCCGGCTCAGGCCTTCCAGCATCTGTTCCAGTGCATCGATCGACCAGTCGCCGGAAAGCTCCGACAGGACCGTGCCGCGGGGCGCTTCGATGGTGAGGCGCTGGGACGGCTTGTGCCAATGCCAGCTGCCTTGCGGGAGGGTATTTTCAAAGCGCGCGGCCATTTCCGGAATCTAGCCCTGCTCGCCGCGTCTGACGAGGGCGAAAAGGACATGATCCTGCCGCCGGCCCGCAATCTCCAGATAATCGCGGGCATATCCTTCCTGTTCGAAGCCGGCCGCGGTCAGCACGCGCTGCGAGCGCGCATTGGAGGGCAGTGTGCCGGCCTCGATGCGCCACAGGCCCAGCGCGCCGAAGGCCCAATGGCAGATCGCCTCGACGCCCTCTCGCATGTAGCCATTCCCCTCGAACGGCTCGCCCAGCCAGTAGCCGAGATTGGCGGCGCCCGCCGGCCAGCCGCGCACATTGGTCAGCGACGCCCCGCCGACCAGCGCCGCATCGTTGATCCGGCGCATGAAGAAAACATAGGCCCGGCCCCTGCGCCAGCTGTCGTTCCACGCACGCAGACGCCGCAGCCAATCGGCACGGGAATTCGCATCCGCCGGCCAGCTTGGCTCCCAGGGCTCGAGGTGATCGCGGCTGCGGCTGCGCAGGTCGGCCCATTCGGCAAAGTCGCTGCGCCGCGGCGGCACCAACACGAGCCTTTCGGTCGTGACCATCGTATCCCGCGCGGCAGGCAGCATCTTACCGGCCTCTGCCGGCGTGTTGCTCGATCCTCTGGCGAACTGCCGCCAGCGAGGGCTCCAGCCGCTCGAACACTTCTCCGCGCGCGGCAAGCACCGCTGCACGGGCGGGCACCACCGGCAGCTGCCCGGTCGCTTCCTCGACCGTCTCCGGAAACTTCGCTGCCGCCGCCGTCGCCAGAACGACCGTCTTTGCATCCGAAGCAGGCAGGCGCCGCGCCTCGGCCGTGCCAACCGCCGTATGCGGACAAATCAGCCAACCGGTTTCGCCGAGGAAGCGGCGCATCTCTTCCAGCGTATCAGAATTGTTGATGGATCCGGCCGACAGGCCCGTGCAGGAAAGTCTTGAAACGGCAACTTCCGGCAACGGAACTTCGCCCGCCTGCCGGTAGCGGTCGTATGTCGTACGTACGGCGTCGGCATCGCGTCCGGTCACTTCAAACAGCAGCCGCTCGAAATTGGACGGCACGGAAATATCCATGGCGGGGCTCGGCGTCGCAACGGCGGAGGCGCGGGACATCACGCCCGTGTTGAACAGGCGCGACAGCGCGTCATTCTCGTTCACGGCACAGACCGCTTCGAACCCGCCCGGCAGCAGGCCGCAACGCGCCGCCACATAGCCGGCCAGCGCATCGCCCATATTGCCGCTCGGCACCACGAAGCGCAGCTGTCCGCCGAGCGCCGCCTGCGACGTTGCATAGTATACGGACTGTGCCGCCACGCGCGCCCAGTTGATCGAATTCACGCCTGACAGGTGCACGCGCGAGACAAAGTCCCGGTCACCGAACATGTCTTTCACGATCGCCTGGCAATCGTCGAAATCGCCGTCGAGTGCTAGGTTGATCACATTGTCCGCACCCGTCGTTGTCATGAACAGGCGCTGGATCGGTGAAATCCGCTCATGCGGATGAAGAATGACAAGGTCGGCATGCCTGGCGCCGGCAAAGGCCGCAGCCGCTGCGCCGCCAGTGTCACCGGAGGTCGCGCAGACGATCATCATCCGCTCGCCTGAGCGGTCCAGCAGGTAATCGTAGATCTGCGCGATGATCTGCATCGCGATGTCCTTGAACGCCAGCGTCGGCCCGTGATGCAGCTCCAGCAGCCAGGCATTCGGGCCCGACTGCGTCAGCGGCGCCACGCACTGATGAGAGAAGGTGCCGTAGGCGCGTGCGCAGAGCACCTTGAGGTCATCCAGCGGGATCGTGTCGCCGGCAAACGCCGAAAGGATCCGCGCAGCAACCCCTGCGTAAGCTTCGCCCGGCGCTGGCGGGGCGATCTTCGGGAAGCTTTCCGGCACATACAGGCCACCATCGGGCGCAAGGCCGGCGAGGCATGCGCCCGCAAAATCCGTGGCCGGGGCCTGACCCCGGGTCGAAATATACTTCACGAGTCCCGCTCCTTCCGGAACCGCAGCCGGCCCTTCTGATGGTGGTAGGCGAGATACACACCGAGCAGCGCCATGGCCAGCCCCCACCAGGTGAGCGCATAGCCGAAATGCCGCTGCGGCGGCAGCGCATCGTCGAGGCGCATGCGCGCATACGGGTTCGGCGCCACGCTCGTGCTGCCATCCTCCGCCACGATCCGGATATCCTCGGGCTCAAACACCTGTTCTTCCACGCGCGCGGCCTGGTCCGCCGGAAGGAGCTTGGCAAAATCGGCCGGATCCAGCGCATAGAAGATCCGCTGGTCGGGGTCGTCCGGCGCGGTAAAAGCGTTTCGCCGGAACGGCGGCTTGAACACACCCCGCGCCGAAAGGCGGCCCGATGCGCAGGCCTCGCCCTCACACGGCGCCACCGGATCGATCTGTTCGACCAGTTCCACCGGCGTGAACACGATCCTGTCGCCGGTATCGACGCCGACAAAGCGCATCCAGCCGGCCTGCCCGTCGGCGTAGAAATAGACCCGCATCTCCGTGTCCGGCACGACCTGGCCGTCCAGCACCGCCCAATCCGGCTCCTGCTTGTCCAGCGCCATCTTCTGCAGGAAGCGGCCATACTGCCAGTTGCCGAGCCAGATCAGGATACCGAGGCAGACCAGCGTCAGCACGGTCATCACGGGAAACGGGCGGAAGCGCATGGGTTGGGTCCTTTCGGAAAAGGCGGGCTCTCAAGGCAAGGGCCCGCCGGGCAGTGTGCGCCGGCGGGCCCTCCTGAAGTCTGCGGCGCAGGCCGGCCGTCTAGTGGCCTTCGCCTCCCCCGAGCACCAGGTACGGTGTCACATAGACGAAGGCGAACAGGAACAGCCAGACCACGTCCACGAAGTGCCAGTACCAGGCGGCAAATTCGAAGCCGAGGTGTTTCGTCGGCGTCATGCCGCCCATCATCAGGCGCACGAGGCACACGATCAGGAAGATCGTACCGATGACCACATGGGCACCGTGGAAGCCGGTGGCCATGAAGAAGGCGGACCCGTACAGCGTGCCGTCATAGGTGAACTGCGCGTGACTGTATTCGAAGGCCTGCAGCGAGGTGAACAGCATGCCGAGCAGGATGGTGAACACGAGGCCGATCTTCGCGCCGTTCCGGTCATTGTGCTGCAGGGCATGGTGTGCCCATGTCACCGTGGTGCCCGACAGCAGCAGGACCAGCGTGTTGATCAGCGGCAGGTGGAACGGGTCGAAGGTCTCGACGCCCGCCGGCGGCCAGTGCTTGAAGCGCGACAGGGCGTCGGCATAGAGCGGGTTCGCCGCATCCCAGTGCGCACCCGCGCGGGCCGTGTGGTAGATGGCGAATTCGAAGAAGCTCCAGAACCAGCCGACGAAGAACATCACCTCGGAGGCGATGAACAGGATCATGCCGTAGCGCAGGCCGATGGAGACGACCGGCGTATGGTCGCCGATGCGGCCTTCCTTGATGACTTCACGCCACCAGCCGATCATCACCCAGATGATCATTGCAAAGCCGAGCGCCAGCAGCCACCAGGTCCCCTTCTCCATGCCGAAGAGGCCCTTCATGAAATTGACAGCGCCAAGCGCCGTGGTCATCACCGCGACCGAGCCGATCAGCGGCCAGGGCGATGGGTTGACGAGATGATAGTCGTGTTTGACTTCGCCGTGAGCCATGTTTGGCGGACCCCTCAACTTTCCTCAGATTCTGTTGTTGTTTAGACTGTTCCGGGCTGAATGTGCAACAGTTTCAGCCCCCGGTGACCGAATTCGCCGCACCCGACGCGACCTTGTTTTTCGGGCCTGAATACTTCGTACTGTCAAAGAATGTGTAACTCAGCGTGATGGTTTCGAGCTGCTTCGCGATCCGGTCGTCCATGATGTCAGGCGAGATGAAGTAGACCACCGGCAGCTTCCGCGTTTCGTGCGGCGCGATGATGCGTTCGTCAAAGCAGAAGCATTCCAGCTTGTTGAAATACAGGCCGGCATAGTGCGGCGTCACATTGTATGCCGCGATGACGTGGATTTCCCGGTCCGTCGGGTTGGTCACCTCAAAGAAGGCGAGGCTGTTCTGGCCGATATGGACCTCCTGGTCCGGCTGCAGCGCGCGAAAAATCAGCGGCGTATCGGCGACATTGGTGTCGAACCGAACCATCATCGTGTTGTCGAGCACTTCCTTGGGCGGCGCGGTGGCAATACGCGTCGTGCCGCCATAGCCCGTCACCCTGCAGAACGTGCCGTAAAGCGGCTTCGCTGCCATGCCGAGCCCCAGCATGAACAGCAGGACGATTACCGAAATACCCGCGACGGCGCCGTTGGAAAGTTTCATCACATACGCTCCGCTATGCCGGTTCCGGTGCTGATCTTGATCATTGTGGTGATCGCGACGAGGACGACAAAGGCGACCAGGGCGAGACCGAGCCAGATGTTGCGGCGGCGCTGAGCGGCGCGCGCCTCGGGCGACAGCGGCTCCGGCACCGGGAAATTCTCCCCGTTCGGTTTGGTCTCGTCAGCCATCAGGCAACTCCGCGAAGTGGAAAGTGCAGGCCTGCACCGTGCTCCACGATCAGCGCGGCAAACACGAGGAACAGGTACAGGATCGAAAACAGGAACATGCTGCGGGCGAGCTTCATGTCCGCCGGCGCAGCATCAGCATCGCCCGCCTTCGAGCGCCAGACGCGCACTGCGAAGGACAGGAAGCCGAGGCCCAGCACAGCCGTCACGACAGCATAGATCCAGCCGCCGAGGCCGGTTGCCAGCGGCGTCATCGACACGGCGATCAGGATCACGGTGTAGGCCAGCATCTGCACGCGCGTCGCCTTCGCGCCGTGCGTCACCGGAAGCATCGGCACGCCGGCCTTTTCGTATTCGGAATGCGCGAGCAGGCTGAGCGCCCAGAAGTGCGGCGGCGTCCAGAAGAAGATGATGGCGAACAGGATCCACGCATCGAGCGGCGCATGGCCCGTCACCGCAGCCCAGCCGATGACCGGCGGGAAGGCTCCTGCCCCGCCGCCGATCACGATATTCTGCGGCGTCGAGCGCTTCAGCCACATCGTGTAGACGACGCCATAGTAGAAGATCGACAGCGCCAGCAGGCCCGCCGCCAGCCAGTTCGAGGCGAGCCACATGAGCATGACGGACACGCCGCTCATGATCAGGCCCATGGCAATCGCCTCGTCGCGCGGCACCGCGCCGGACGGGATCGGCCGCGTCGAGGTGCGCTTCATGATCAGGTCGATATCGGAATCGTACCACATGTTGATCGCCCCGGCCGCGCCGGAGCCGAGCGCCACCGCCAGCACGGCAATCGCCGCCATCAGCGGGTTCATGCCATGCCCGGTCACGCCCTGCGCCGCGACAAGGCCGGCCACTGCGGTGAACACGACCAGCATCATGATGCGCGGCTTCATCAGCTGCACATAATCGCTGGCGGTGCCGTGGCGCTTGTGAGGTGTTGCGGTCATCTCGGTCATGCGTGTCTGTGGGGGCGTCCGGCCTACCCGACTACTCCTTGCCATGATGCGCAATGGCCATGATGCGCAATGGGTGGGTGCAGGTTCAACTGAAAGTCCTTCCGGTCTTCTGAATGCGAACGGCCTCCCGGAGGAACGGGAGGCCGCTGCAGTCGATCGTCTGTGGCGGCGGGCGGCTTAGTGGCCGCCCTTGCCCGTGAAGTGCGGCAGCTCGCTGTACTGGTGGAACGGCGGCGGCGACGGCAGCGTCCACTCCAGCGTCGTGGCGCCTTCGCCCCACGGATTGGCCACGCCCTTGCGGCGGCGGACAAAGGCTTCCACCAGGCCGATGAAGAACACAGTCGTAGCCGCCAGCGTGATCAGGTAGCCGACCGACGACCAGTAGTGCCAGGTGTGGAACCCGTCGGCATAGTCGATGTAGCGGCGCGGCATGCCCTGCAGGCCCAGGAAGTGCTGCGGGAAGAACAGGACGTTCGAACCGATGAACATCAGCCAGAAATGCAGGCCGCCGATCATGCCGTTGTACTTGATGCCGAACATCTTCTCGAACCAGTAGTACCAGCCGGCGAAGAGGCCGAACACGGCACCGAGCGACAGCACGTAGTGGAAGTGCGCGACGACGTAGTAGGTGTCATGCAAGGTGTGGTCGATACCGGCGTTCGCCAGCACGACGCCAGTGACGCCGCCCACCGTGAACAGGAAGATGAAGCCGATGGCCCACAGCATCGGAACCTTGAACTCGATGGAGCCGCCCCACATCGTGGCGATCCAGGAGAAGATCTTGATGCCCGTCGGCACGGCGATGACCATCGTGGCGGCCACGAAGTAGGCCTTCAGGTCCACGTTCATGCCGACCGTGTACATGTGGTGGGCCCACACGACGAAGCCGATGACGCCGATCGACACCATGGCGTAGGCCATGCCGAGATAACCGAAGATCGGCTTCTTCGAGAAGGTCGAGACGATGTGGCTGATGATACCGAAGGCCGGCAGGATCATGATGTAGACTTCGGGGTGACCGAAGAACCAGAACAGGTGCTGGAACATCACCGGGTCACCGCCGCCGCCCGGATTGAAGAACTGCGAGCCGAAGTTGCGGTCGGTCAGCAGCATGGTCAGCGCTGCGGCGAGCACCGGCAGCGACAGCAGCAGCAGGACGGCCGTCACCAGGATGCCCCAGGCGAACAGCGGCATCTTGTGCATGGTCATGCCGGGAGCGCGCATGTTGAGGATTGTGACGATGAAGTTGATGGCGCCGAGGATCGACGCGATACCGGCCGTGTGCAGCGACAGGATCAGCAGGTCCATGGCGGGGCCCGGATGGCCCACCGTCGAGGACAGCGGCGGATACAGCACCCAGCCACCGGCGAAGCCGTTGCCCGAAGCGCCGCCCGGAATGGTCATCGAGATGCAGGCCAGCGTGAAGGCAGCAACTGTCAGCCAGAACGAGATGTTGTTCATCCGCGGGAAGGCCATGTCCGGCGCGCCGATCATCAGCGGCACGAACCAGTTGCCAAAGCCACCGATCAGGGCCGGCATGACGAGGAAGAAGATCATGATCAGGCCGTGATAGGTGATGACCATGTTGTAGAAGTGCTTGGCGTGCTGGATCGCCTCGGCGCCCTCAAGGCCGAAGAAATGGGTCTGGATCCAGAGCATCGGGCCGATGCCCGGCTCCATCAGTTCCCAGCGGATCAGGCCGGACAGGGTGTAGCCGACGATGCCCGCGATCAGCGCGAACACGAGGTACAGCGTGCCGATATCCTTGTGGTTGGTCGAAAACAGCCAGCGGACGAAGAAGCCCGGCTTGTGATCGGCGTCGTGGTGGTGGTCGAGGGCGACTTCATCCATGGGCATGGCGATCTACTCTTCTTCCGGGGTTAGTGATTGGTGGAGGCGTACTTGACCGGCTGGTCGAGCGACGCGATCGTTTTGACGGAGGCGGCAGCGGCATCGTAGTCGCCGGTCAGCATCAGCTGGGCCCAGCGGTCGAACTGTTCCTGCGGGACCACGACCACTTCGATCGGCATGTAGGCGTGATTGACGCCGCACAGTTCCGAGCACTGGCCGTAATAGACGCCCGGCTCGTCGACCAGGAACCAGCCCTCATTCAGACGGCCGGGAATGGCGTCCGTCTTGACGCCGAAGGACGGCACGGCGAACGAGTGGATCACGTCAGCAGCAGCCGTGTAGTAACGGATGTAGCGCCCGGCCGGCACGACCATCGGATAGTCGACGGCCAAGTTGCGCGGCTCGCCGGGCTGGTCCGTCGGCAGGCCGGTCTGCAGCGGGTTCGAGATGAACTCGATCGAGTTGCCGGCATCGTCGGTGATGTCAGGATAGGAATACGTCCAGTTCCACTGGTTGCCCTGGATCTTGACGTTCACATAGCCCTTGGCGGCGGCGTCGGGATTGTACTCCTTTACGAAGGCTTCGTACTGGGCGGACTTGCCATCGGCCAGTAGCGTCTTGGCCTTGTCCTGCACGTTCTGCAGGTTCGGCGGCACGTCTTCGTAGTACAGCTGCGGGAACGACTGGCTGGCGATCGCCACGAGGATCAGCGCCGGGACAACCGTCCAGATCACTTCGATCAGCGTGTTGTGGCTGAACTTGCGGGGCGTCGGGTTGGCGCGGCTGTTGTGGCGCACAATCACCCACAGCAGCAGGATCATCACGAAAAGCGTGATCGGAATGATGATCCAGAGCAGGAAGTTGTGGAAGTGGTGGATACGCTCGGCAATGCGGGTCGCAGCGGGCTGCATGCCGTAGGCACCGTCTTTCGGGATAGCGGCGAAGGCCGGAGCGGCGAACAAGGCGGCGCCCAGAGCGGCAAGGAAGTGTCGCACGAATATATCCTTGTGTCGTTGGATTCTCGAATCCCACTCTTACAATACGTACATATCGCAATCCATATATTTCCTCCGCCTAATATGCCCTAAAATGTCGCAGTCTGTCGCTCTTGCCACGGTTTGCTGGTAGACTGTCGCCACGTGAACCGAAGCCCCCGGAGGTCCGTCATGATCCGCCCTGCCCTGCTCGCCCTCGCCGCTGCCACACTCTGCGTTCCTGCCGCCTTTGCCCAGATTTCCGTCTTCGGCGGCGGACTCGCGCAGGATTGCTACGAAGCCGCGCTGTATCAGCAGGTTTCAGCACAGGAAGGCGAGGAAATCTGCTCGAAAGCCCTCTCTGCCGAGAGCATGAAACTCGAGAACCGTGCCGCCACGTTCACCAATCGCGGCGTGCTGCGCATGCGTGCCGGCAAGTATGACGGCGCACTCAACGACTACACCACCGCCAAGAAGATGAAGCCCGAACTCGGCGCCATCTGGCTCAACGAGGGCGCCGCCCACATCTTTCTCAAGGATTACAATTCCGCCCTCGTCTCACTCGACAAGGCGATCGAGCTCGACTCGCAGGATCTCTACGCCGCCTACTACAACCGGGCGATCGCCAAGGAGCACACCGGCGACGTGCCCGGCGCCTATTACGACTTCCAGAAGTCCGCCGAACTCAACCCGGATTTCGAACGCACCCAGTGGCAGCTCTCACGCTTCACCGTGACGAACTGAAGGCTCTGCGGGCGGGGAAACTGCACGCCCGCCCCTTGCCGCTCATGCCGGACACGCGCATCTAGTGCGGATGACAGACAACGCCCTCCCCTTCGATCTCCGCCAGGCCACCGAAATCCTTGCTGACGCCGTTCGCGGCGGCGACGATGGCGACCTCTACGTCGAACGCTCCCGCTCCGAGAGCTTCGTGTTCGATGACGGGCGCCTGAAATCCGCTGCCTTCGACACGGACCAGGGCTTCGGCCTGCGCGTTGTCGCCGGCGAAGCGCAAGGCTCCGGCTATGCTTCCGAACTCTCGCTGGAGGCCATCCGGCGTGCCGCAGACACCGCCTCGCAGGCCAAGCGCGGCCATTCCGGCAAGCTGGCCGTGGGGCCGACCCCCACCAACCGCCGCCTCTACCAGCCCATCGACCCGACCGCGGCGCCGGACTTCACCGTCAAGACCGGGCTCCTTGCCGAGATTGACGCCTGGACACGCGCGCAGGACCCGCGCGTGGTGCAGGTCTCGGTCTCCCTGTCCGGCAGCCATACGGAAGTCGACATCCTGCGCCCGGACGGCGCGGCTTTCTCCGACATCCGGCCTTTGGTGCGGCTGAACGTTGCCGTGACGCTGGAAGAAAACGGCCGCCGCGAGTCTGCAGGCACCGGCGCAGGCGGCCGCGCCGCCTATGACGACTGGATCCAGCCCGAACGCTGGCAGGACATGGTCCGCCGCGCCATTCGCAAGGCCGACGTCAACCTCCGCTCCATTGCTGCCCCGGCTGGCGAGATGGAAGTCGTGCTCGGCCCCGGCTGGCCCGCCGTGCTGCTGCACGAAGCCGTCGGCCACGGCCTTGAGGGTGACTTCAATCGCAAGGGCACCAGCGTCTATGCCGGCCGCATCGGCGAACAGGTCGCCGCCAAGGGCGTCACCGTCATCGACGACGGCTCCATCGAGGCCCGGCGCGGTTCCCTCTCCTTCGACGACGAGGGCACGCCCACGCAGCGCAATGTCCTGATCGAGGACGGCATCCTGAAAGGCTACATGCAGGACCGTCTCAACGCGCGCCTGATGGGCCAGCAGCCGACCGGCAACGGCCGCCGCGAGAGCTACGAAGCCCAGACCATGCCGCGCATGACCAATACGATCATGCTGGGCGGCGACAAGGATCCGGACGAAATCGTCGCCTCCATCAAGCGCGGCCTCTGGGCCGTCGATTTCGGCGGCGGCCAGGTCGACATCACCTCCGGCAATTTCGTCTTCCAGTGCACCGAGGCCTATCTCGTCGAGGACGGCAAGGTCGTCGCGCCGGTGAAGAACGCCACCCTGATCGGCCACGGCCCGACCGTGCTGCAGGACGTCACCATGATCGGCAACGACTTCGCCATGGACGACGGCGTCGGCATGTGCGGCAAGGCCGGCCAGTCCGTGCCGGTCGGCGTCGGCC
The DNA here is from genome assembly GCA_020638455.1 of Hyphomonas sp. Classification (GTDB taxonomy): domain Bacteria; phylum Pseudomonadota; class Alphaproteobacteria; order Caulobacterales; family Hyphomonadaceae; genus Hyphomonas. The sequence continues at coordinate 929,937 of JACKIK010000002.1, forward strand.
AGCCGACGCTCAAGGTCGGCGCGCTCACCGTTGGTGGCGCTGGCTAAAATTGCTGTCATGTCAGCGTCCGGGGGCTTGCCCGGAAAATCGTCTTTTGCCACTTTCCCGCCATATTCAGCTGCGGGGTGATTCGCCGTTGCCCGGGCTGCATTGTGTAGAGAGCGGTGCGATGAGACGTTTGCTGACCACAGCCCTGTTGGGGGCGACAGTCCTGGCCGGCCCGGCGCTGGCAGATCCACAACAACTGGCGGCCGATGCGGCCTGGACCATGGTCCAGCGCGGCGACCTGGTGCTGATCGATGTGCGCACGCCGTCGGAATGGGCGATGACCGGCCTGCCGCGCGATGCGCATGTCGCCACGCTGCAGGATGTCGACTTCCTCGACCAGGCCCGCGGCGCCGTGCTGGGCGATCTTGACCAGCCGGTCGCCGTCATCTGCCGCAGCGGCGCGCGTTCGCGGATCGCGGCCAGCAAGCTCGAAAAAGCCGGCTTCTCGCATGTCTACGAAGTCGCCGAAGGCATGAGCGGCAATGGCGGCGCCGGCGCAGGCTGGATCAAGCGCGGCCTGCCGGTCGACCCGTTCATCCCGCCGGACAACTGATCTTCAGCTTACGGAACAGTTCGACAAAACAAAAAAGGGCGGCCCGCAAAAGCCGCCCTCTTTCTTTGGCATGTTGCCGGATCAGGGCTTGGCCGCATCCGACGTTTCGACGCGCGGACCGCCGGCTTCGACCGCCATGGCCTTGCCGATGTGGCCGGCATGGCCGTGGCCGAGCTTCTTCAGCCAGAAGCTGCTGACCGCGAAGATCACGCCCAGGCCGATGCCCCACCAGCCGATCGTGGAGAACACGTTGCGATAGGTTTCCAGCGCCTTGGCCGGGTCAAGCACCTGCCCGGCGACGGTCTCGGTGGCGGTCAGCTGCGCGATGATGCCACCGACATACTGCGCCGCGGCGCTGGCAAGGAACCAGCCGGCCATCATGAAGGAGACAACCTTCGCCGGTGACAGCTTGGTGATCGCAGACAGGCCGACCGGCGACAGGAATAGCTCGCCCGTCGTGTGGAACATGTACGCCAGCGCCAGGAAGATCAGCGGCACCTTGTAGTCATTGTTCGCAAACATCACCCCCCAGGCGAGGACCAGGAAGCCAAGCCCCACCTGCCCGAGCGCGAGGCCGAATTTCAGCACCGTGTTCGGATCCCGGTTCATGTTGCCCAGCCACGACCAGAGGCCCGCAAACACCGGGGCGAACAGCAGGATGAAGCCCGCATTGAAGCTCTGCGTCTGCGCCGCGGTGACGGTGAAGAAGCCATTGTTCGGCAGCTGCGTGTTCCGCTCGGCAAACTGGTTCATCGACGAACCTGCCTGTTCGAACAGGGTGAAGAAGATGATCGCACCGACGATCAGCACCATCGCCAGCAGCAGCTCTTCCACCTGCTTGCGCGTGCATTGGGTCGCCATGAACCAGGCCATGTAACCGCCGAACAGAATGAAGCCGACAGCCAGCATGCCGCCGGTCAACTCCTGGCGCTGGACCAGGAACCAGACCACGCCCACGCCGATCACGCCGCAGAGATAGATGAAATTCTCGAGGTTGATCGGGCCGAGTACGGACTTTTTCAGCTTCTCAGGATCGGGCGGCGCGCCGGCAAAGTCCGGCAGCTGCTTTTCGCCCGGCAGGAAGAACAGGAGCCGGCGGCTCACGAAGACGAGCCAGCCAACCGCCATGCCGACGCCGGCCAGGCCGAAGCCCGCCCACCAGCCGAAGGTCTGCCCGGCCCAGCCGCACAGCACCGACGCCCAGAAGGCGCCGAGGTTGATGCCGTAATAGTAGAGCGTGAAGCCCGGATCGCGCTTGGGATCGTCTTCCTCGTACAGTTCGCCGACGATCGACGAGATGTTCGCCTTCAGGAAGCCGACGCCCATGATGATCAGGGCGAGCGCGAAGTAGAAGATGTTCACGAACGTCTTCGAACGGTTCACTACCTCGAGCGAATAGTCCGCCTTCGCGATGGTCTGCGGCAGCGGTGCCGTTTCCGGAAGGTTGGTGAAGACGAGGTCGCCCGCCTTGTCGGCGCTCAGCGTGCACTGGCCGTCGGTGATTTCGCTGGCCGGCGGATTGAAGGCGCAGATCGTGCCGCCGACGTCGATGCTCACGCGGCGGGCGCCCTGCGTGCCCGTCGCATCGAACAAGTAGGTCTCGCCGGCAACGGTCATCTGTTGCTGCGCCGGCTTGCCTTCCACGCCCATCAGGAAGTGGCCGCCCACCAGCAGCAGCGCGCCGAAGGCAATCGCCTTGCGGGCACCGAGGTACTGGTCGGCCAGCATGCCGCCGATCAGCGGCAGCAGGTAGACCAGCGAGGTGTAGGTACCGTACTGGCCCTGGCTGAACGCATCATCGAACAGGAAATGCTGGGTCAGGTAAAAGATCAGCAGGCCGCGCATCCCGTAATAGGAAAAGCGCTCCCACATCTCCGCGAAGAACAGGATGTGCAGCCCCTTGGGGTGATGCTTCATCTGCGTGAACACCGGGATACAGGTGATCGCCGTGATCACGATGCCCAGCACGATAACGATATTCAAGAATCCCATAAAAGCCTCCCCGGCGGACTCCGTGTGCCGGTATCCCGGCATTAGCGCGCAGTTTGACCATGCACCGCACGGAGGCTCAAGGCAGTTTCTGCTTTTTCGGGGGCTTTGGCCGGGAAGACTGTGCCTCAATAAGCCTGTTCAGCGAAAACGTGACGCACGTCGCGGTTCCATTCACCATAATAGCGTTCGAGCAGGCGTTCCGCCGGTGTTTTCCCCGATCGGGCGATCGCATCGAGCTCGTGGAGATAGCCCGTTTCGTCGTCGCCGGACGGTCCCAGATTGGCGCGGTTCTTGAGGCCCGTCCGCGCAAGTTCCAGCACGTCCACGGCAAGGTCCTGCAGGGTGCGGCCGCCGGGTATCGGCGTCTTCAGCCCCAAGGTCCGCACCGACTGGCGCATGGCCTCCCGTTCCGCGGCGGTCCAGCCTTTCACGAGGTCCCAGGCGGCATCGAGACAGACCGGGCAATACAGCAGCCCCGTCCAGAAAGCCGAGAAGGCGCACAGGTGCGACCACGGGCCGGCATCGGACCCCCGCATCTCCAGGAACCGCTTCAGCCGCACTTCCGGGAAGATGGTGGACAGGTGGTCGGCAAAGTCGTCCATGGCGGGCCGCTCGCCCGGCAGGATGTCCAGCTTGCCCGCCATGAAGTCGCGGAAGCTCAGCCCGCTCGCATCCAGATACTGCCCACCCCGGCGCACGAAATACATCGGCACGTCGAGGGCGTAGTCGACATATTGCTCGAAACCGAACCCGTCTTCGAACACGAAGGGCAGCATGCCCGTGCGATCCGGGTCCGTGTCGGTCCAGATCTGCGAGCGGTACGACAGGAAGCCGTTCGGCCGCCCCTCCATGAACGGGGAATTCGCGAACAGCGCCGTGCCAAGCGGCTGCAGCGCCAGCGACACGCGGAACTTCTTCACCATGTCGGCTTCCGAGCCGAAATCGAGGTTCGTCTGCACCGTGCAGGTCCGGAACATCATCTGCCGGCCGAGACGGCCGACCTTGTCCATATAGGCCGTCATGATCTTGTAGCGGCCCTTTGGCATTACCGGCGTCTCCGCCAGGCTCCAGATCGGGCTCGCACCAAGGCCGATGAAGGCAACGCCCAGCGGGTCGGCGATCTGGCGCACCTCATCGAGGTGACGGCCGACTTCCGTACAGGTCTGATGGATCGTTTCCAGCGGCGCGCCGGACAGTTCGAACTGGCCGCCGGGCTCCAGCGACACGCTGGCCCCATTGCGTTGCAGGCCGATCAGGTACTTGCCCTCGCGGATCGGTTCCCAGCCAAACCGGTCGCGCAGGCCCTCCAGCATGGCCAGTACGGACGCCTCGCCGTCATAAGGCAGCGGCCGGAGGCCGTCGCGGATGAAGCCGAACTTCTCATGCTCCGTCCCGATCCGCCAGTCCGTGGCAGGCTTGCTGCCGGCTTCGAGGTATTCGACGAGCTCATGCTTGCCGGCTATCCGCGGCGAAGCCTCGTCGATGTCCGACGTTGGCGTGGTCATGCGGAAAACCCTCCCTGGGCACGAGCCTGAAGGTTGCAGATAAGGATGTTTCTCTCGCCCGCCAACCGGGTTATTCTCATTCGTCTGTTAAGCCTGTGAGTGCGCCTCCATGACCAAGATGACGACCGACGAGCGCGACGACCTGAAGATGTGGGCCCGCATCCATGTCCGCGGCGGCTTTGAGCCGCTGGAAGAGATCGAGGAGATTCTCCTTGATTATGCTCAGGATTTCCGGTCCCCTCTGACGGAACGGGAGCGCCAGATCGAGGTCCGCAACGCCCTCATCCAGACCGTCTCGGCCCTCGTGCAGGAGCAGGAATCCTGGCCCGTGCTGACCGATTTTGACCGGCTCGAACTCGCCTTCGACATGCTCGAGGACGAGGACATCGTCGCGCGGCAGCATTTCACCTGCTGCGGCACCTGCGGTGCCGCCGAAATCGGGGCTGAAATCGAGGACTATGAGGACCTCGGCCGCGATGCGCACGGCTATGTCTTCTTCCACCAGCAGGACACCGAGAGCGCCGTCGAGAGCGGCAGCCTCTACATCTCCTACGGTGCCGCAGACCCGGAGGCGGACACCGCCGCGTCCATCGCCATCGGCCAGCGGCTGTTCGATGTCCTCACGAAAGTCGGCCTGAAGCCGATCTGGGACGGCAAGATCAATCACCGCGTCGGAGTCGCCATCGACTGGAAGCGCCGCTGGGAGGGCGCCCTGCCCAAGCCGATCAAGCGATGGTTCTACTGAATCCCGTCCTGCGGCAACGCAATACCGGCGGGGGCATATCCGGGTGAACTGGACAGAAATCGCAGGTTTCGTCACAGGCGCCGTTTGCGTATGGCTGGTGGTGATCCGGAATATCTGGAACTTCCCGGTCGGGATCGCGAACTACGTCTTCTTCTTCGTGCTGTTCACCCAGTCGGGCCTGTACGCCGATGCGGGCCTGCAGGTCATCTACACCGGCCTTGCGCTTTATGGTTGGTATTCCTGGCTCTACGGCGCCGAGGACCATTCGGCGCTCACCGTGCACAATCCGACCCCGCCGCAGTTCATCGCCTGTCTCGCCGCCGTCGGCATCATCTGGGCCGCGATCCAGTTCGGCCTGCACCGCTGGACGAACTCGACGGTCGCCGGCTGGGACGCGCTCACCACCGCGCTCAGCCTCGTCGCGCAGTTCATGCTGTCGCGCAAGTGGATCGCCAACTGGTGGCTGTGGATCGTGGCGGACCTCGTCTATATCCCGCTCTACGCCTACAAGGGGCTGTGGCTGACAGCGGGCCTGTACGGCATCTTCCTCGGCATGTGCATCGTCGGCCTGATCGAGTGGCGCCGCGCCCGCAGCGCACCCGTCCCCGCCTAGCGCCAGTCCCCCCGCAGCGCCTGCCAGACTGACAACGCGGCCACCACGGCCGTCTCCGCCCGCAGGATACGCGGCCCGAGGTTGACGGGGCGCGTGTCGTCCCGGCTTCGCAGCCAGCTGCGCTCCTCGGGCGTGAAGCCACCTTCCGGCCCGATCAGGATCGCGACCGGCGCCGCTTCAAGGCCCCGTAGCACATCGGCAATCGGCCCTGCCCGGCCCGCCTCGCCGCCCCAGGGCGCCTCCGCCTCATCACCGGCCTCGTCGCAGAAGATCACCAGCGTGCCGGGCGCAAGGCCATCCAGCGCCGCGGCGACGGGCTGCTGGTCAGTCATCTCCGGCAGGTCGAGCCGCTCGGTCTGCTCGGCAGCTTCCAGCGCGATCTTGTGGAACCGGTCGAGCCGTACCGTCCGCGTCTGCGTCCGGTCCGTCAGCACCGGGCAGATGCGCGCGGCGCCCAGCTCCGTCGCCTTCTCGACAATGAAATCCGTCTCGGCCTTCTTCACCGGCGCGAACAGCAGCACAGGCGCATTTGCCGGCGGCGCAGGCTGCGCACGCATCCGACGTACCGGCACAAGCTCCGCCCGCTTGCCCTGCACCGCGGCGATCTCGGCGGCCCACTCCCCGTCACGCCCGTTGAACACACGCACCGGCGCGCCCACCTGAAGGCGGAGGACGCGCAGCAGATAGTTCGACTGCTCGTCATCGAGCGCGAAGGCGCGGCCATCGGTCAGGTCGTGCGTGACGAAGAGTCGGGGCGTGGTGCTCATCCGCGCGGGTATAGTCCGAGCCTTGCCTCAGGTTAAGTCAGGAGCCCAACATGGCAGACAAGCAGGTGCATTCGATCAACCCGGCCACGGGCGACGTGATCGAGACATTTGCCCCGCTCACCGGCGCCGGCATTGAATCCGCCCTTGCCAAAGCCGAAGACCGCTTCCGTTCGTGGCGGCGCGTGCCGCTGGACGAGCGCGCGGCATTGATGAACGGCGCGGCGGAGGTGCTGGAGGCAAAACTTGAGCTCTACGCCCGTGACATCACGCTCGAAATGGGCAAGCCGATCACGCAGGCCGAGGCGGAAGTGAAGAAGTGCGCCGCCGCCTGCCGCCACTACGCAGCCCATGCCGGCGCTTACATGCGCGACGAGACCGTCCAGACCGAGGCTCACCGTGCCTTTGTCCGCCACCTGCCCATCGGCCCTGTGCTGGCGGTGATGCCGTGGAACTTCCCCTTCTGGCAGGTCTTCCGCTTTGCGGCCCCCGCCCTGATGGCGGGCAATGTCGGCCTGCTGAAGCACGCGTCGAATGTCTGGCGCTCGGCGCTGAACATCGAAGACGTGTTCCGCAGCGCCGGATTTCCGGAGGGCTGCTTCCAGACCCTGCTGATAGGTGCGTCCGATGTGGAAGGCGTCATCCGCGATGCCCGCGTGAAAGCCGTAACGCTCACCGGCTCCGGCCCGGCCGGACGCAGCGTCGCCGCCATTGCCGGCGACAGCCTCAAGCCCAGCCTGCTCGAACTCGGCGGCTCCGACGCCTTCATCGTCATGCCCTCCGCCGACCTCGACAAGGCCGTGAAGACGGCGGTGACGGCGCGCATCCAGAACTCTGGCCAGTCCTGCATCGCCGGCAAGCGCTTCTTCGTCCACGCCGATATCCACGATGCCTTCACCGAGCGCTATGTCACCGCCTTCGGCGCCCTGAAAGTCGGCGATCCGATGAAGAAAGACACCGATGTCGGCCCGCTCGCGACGCTGAAGATCCGGGACGAGCTGGCCGATCAGGTGGACCGCTCGTTGAAGGGTGGAGCGACTCGCCTGACGCGCGAACGCATCGTGCCGGGCAAGGGCGCCTGGTACGCTCCAGCCATCCTCGCCGAAGCCCATTCCGGCACGCCCTCGGCGGATGAGGAAATGTTCGGCCCGGTCGCCAATCTGTGGAAAGTCCCGAGCCTCGACGACGCCATCGCCCGCGCCAATCGCAGCGTCTTCGGCCTCGGCTCTGTCCTGTTTTCAAACGAGGAATCGGAGATCGACCAGGCCGTGCGGGAGCTGGAGGCAGGTGCGACGTTCATCAACTCGATGGTCGCCTCCGACCCTCGCCTCCCCTTCGGCGGTATCAAGGAATCGGGCTATGGCCGCGAACTCGCCGCCGATGGCCTGCGGGCCTTCATGAACCGCAAGACCGTGTCCATCGCCTGACAGGTGCACTCTACTGTTGGCACCGGGAATCCACGATATAAACACCGCCATGGCCGAAACGAACGCGCTTCCCGCTGACACCGCCCTGCCGGGCTGGCTTTCCAGCCTGCCGCCGACGGTGCAGCCCTACGCCATGCTGGCACGGTGGGACCGCCCGGTCGGCATCTGGCTGCTGTGGCTTCCCTGCGTGATCGGCCTTGCCTTTGCGCGCCTGCGTTCCGGCTCCGGCCTTCACCTCGTGGACTTCGCATGGGCGCTGCTGTTCCTTGTCGGTGCCATTGCCATGCGCGGGGCCGGCTGCACCTGGAACGACATCACCGACAGGGATATCGACGGCGAAGTCGAGCGCACGGCCAAACGCCCCCTGCCTGCCGGTCTCGTCACCCTCGGCGAAGCGCACATCTTCCTCGGCATCCAGCTCGCCGTCGGCTTCCTCGTCTGGCTGTGCCTGCCGGGCGACGCGAAGATTGTTGCCCTGCTGTCGATCCCGCTGGTCGTCGTGTACCCGTACATGAAGCGCTTCATCTGGTGGCCGCAGGCCTGGCTCGGTGCGACCTTCAACTGGGGCGTCTTTGTCGGCGTCGCCACGGCCGGCCTGATCGGCGTGCCGACGCTGATCCTTTATATCGGCCTCGCTTTCTGGACCGTCGGCTACGACACCATCTACGCCCTGCAGGACCGTGAGGACGACGCACTAGTCGGCGTCAAGTCGACCGCCCGCCTATTCGGCAAGCATGCCGTGCTCTACAGCTTCTTCTTCTACATCGGCGCTGCCGCGCTGATCGCCGCCGCCGCGGCCCTGCAAGGCGCCGGACGCATGGGCGCGATCACGGCACTCGCCTTTCTTTTCCACGCGACAACGCAGGTCACACGGCTGCGCGGTTCGGCTGAGCGCCATGCGCTCGCCGTGTTCAAGTCGAATGTCTGGGCGGGCACGCTTGTCGCCCTCGGCTTCTCGATTGCCGCGATGCTGCCGGAGCCGAAAACGAAATCCCTGTTCGCGGAACCGGAGATCGTCCAGGGCGGCAAACCGGACAAGGTCAAGCTCCCCTTCGGCCTCGAAATCCGCAAGGATGGCCGCAAGCGGCCCGGCGAGACATGGATGCTCAGCGACGTCCGCCGTGCCCTCGCCAAGGACGGCATCGCCGTTCCCGAACCCGCTCCGGACCAGCCCGACGCGACGGAAAGCCCGCCCACAGAGTGACGCGCCCGGCATCTTCGCGTAAGGTGCCTGCATGGCTGCTGCTGCCCGAGTCCGCCCGCTGGACCTGTTTTCCCGTGAGGAATGGGAACGCCTTTCCGCGCGCAATGACTGGATGGGTCCGCTCCTCGTGCTGCACGCCTGGGCCGTAATCGCCGGCGCCATCGCGCTTGCCATCTGGCAGCCATTCTTGATTCCGCTGTCGGTCATGCTGGTTGGCGCACGCCAGCTTGGCCTCTCCATCCTGATGCACGACGCCGCCCATGGCGCGCTGCATTCGAACCGGGCGGTGAACGACTTCCTCGGCCAGTGGCTCTGCGGCGCCCCGGTCGGCGCGCACCTCGTCAACTACCGCAACTACCACCTGCAGCATCACAAATTCGCCCAGCAGCCGGAAGACCCCGATCTCGGCCTGTCCGCCCCCTTCCCCATCACCAGAGCGTCGCTGCGCCGCAAGATCGTCCGTGACCTGACAGGGCAGACATACTTCAAGCAGCGCCGGAACCAGTTCGCCAATGCGTTCGGTATCGGCATCAAGCCGGGCCCCGGCGCGGCAAACCGCATGCAGGGCGCCCGCGAAGCCGTCTTCCCGATGATCGGGACCAATCTCGTCCTCTTCGCCATCCTCGCGGCGAGCGGCCACTGGTGGGCCTATTTCGTGCTGTGGCTGCTGCCCATGGCGACATGGATGATGATGATCACCCGTATCCGCAATATCGCCGAGCACGCCGTCGTACCGGACAATGCCGACCCGATGCGCCACGCACGCACCACGCTGGCCAATCCGCTCGAAGGCCTGCTGCTGGCGCCCTACTGGGTCAACTATCACTGCGAGCACCACATGTTCATGCACGTTCCCTGCTATCGCCTCGGCGTCGCCCATCGTGCGCTCGCCCGCAAAGGAATTACCGACAGGATGGAGGTCCGGCACGGATATCTCTGTGTGCTGAGAATGGCCGCCAGCAAGCCCGACGCGGTGGCGGTGCCGGCATGAGCGTCGTTATCGAAATGGTCTCCGATCTCGTCTGCCCCTGGTGCTGGCTGGGCAAGCACCGGATCGAGGCGGCGATCGCCATGGTGCCGGAGGTGAACGTCCAGCTCCTGTTCCGCCCCTACGAACTGGACCCGACCATCCCGGCCGGCGGTGTCGACTACAAGGACTATATGCGCAAGGCCTTCAGCTCCCCCGAAGCCAAGGAACGCTCCGGCGCCATGCGCCAGGCCCTGGTCGACTATGGCGAAGCCGAAGGCATCCCCTACCGCTTCGACGAAATCACCCGCCGCCCGAACAGTTTCGACGCCCACCGCATCGTCCACTGGGCCCAGGGCCAGCACAAGGGCGGCGCCGCGAAGGAAGCGCTGTTCCGCGCCTTCTTCCATGACGGCCGGGACATCGGCGACCATGGCGTGCTGGTCGACATCGCCCGCCAGATCGACCTCGACCCCACCATCGTCGCAGACCTCCTCGCCACCGACGCCGACGTGGTGACCATCCGGGCCGAGGAGAAATTCTTCCGCGAACTCGGCGTCGGCGGCGTGCCGACCTTCATCGCCAACCGCCAGTTCGCCGCGCAGGGCGCCGAGACGGCGGAGAAGCTCGCCAGATTCATCCGCCACGCGGCGGACCATCCCCCGCAGGCCGCATGAGCACGCTCGTCAGCACCGGGATCGACGGCCGGATCGCCACCGTACGCTTCGACACCGGCACCCGCGCCAACGCCCTCAGCCAGCAGCTCATGCAGGACCTCACCGAAGCGGCCCTGCAGTTCCACGATGCCCCTGACATCTCCGCCGTCATCCTCACCGGTCGCGCCGATCAGTTCTCGATGGGCGCGGACCTGAAGGACCCGGCCGGTACGGCTGCCGCAAAATCTTCCCTCCGGGAACGGAGGATCCTGCTGCGCCGCGGCCCGCGCATGTGCGAGGCGTGGGAGAATATCGACGCACTCACGATTTGCGCCATCGAAGGCTGGTGCGTCGGCGGCGGCGCGGCACTCGCCACCTCCTGCGACCTGCGTGTCGCGGCGGACAATGCCATGTTCTACGTGCCGGAGGTCGAACGCGGCATGAACATGAGCTGGGGCTCCATCCCCCGCTTCGTCGCGCTGGTCGGCCCGGCCCGCGCCAAGCGCATTGCGGGCCTCTGCGAAAAGGTCGACGCGTCCACGGCCCTCGCCTGGGGCCTCTACGACCATGTCGTGCCGCCCGGCGCCAGCGTCACGAAGGCCCGTGAAATCGCCGAGGCCGCCGCGAAGCTGCCGCCGACGGCGCTGAAGATGGTCAAGCAGGACGTCAACATCGCCGCCCTCGCGCTTGCCCGTGCCACGGCGCACCGCGACCTGGAAGCCTTCGCGCTCCTTCAGCGTTCCGACGATTTCCGCGAAGGCATCAAGGCTTTCTTCGAGGGGCGCGATCCGGAGTTCACGGGAGACTGATGCGATGCGCTGGCTGATTCCGCCCCGGCTGCTGATCGGTCTCGGCGCCCTGATGATTGCCGCCAACTGGCTGTTTCCCATCCGCCACCTGATCGGCCCGCCCTGGACGCTCGGCGGCATCGCCCTGATGGCACTCGGCTTCGCCATGGCGCTCGCCATCGCGCGCCGCTTCAAGCGCGTCGATACGGAAATCAACACCTTCAAGACACCCCGCAAGCTGCAGACGGATGGCCTGTTCGCCCTGACGCGCAACCCGATCTATCTCGGCATGTTGCTGTTCCTCTCCGGCCTTGCCGTGCTGCTCGGCAGCGCCGTCGTCTGGTTCGGGCCGCTGATCTTCTTCCTCGCTGCGAACTTCTGGTACATTCCGCATGAAGAAGAAAAGGCCGCCGAGCATTTCGGCGGCCCTTATCTGGACTACAAAAAGAAAGTGCGCCGCTGGCTCTAGTGCACGAGGGCCGCTTTCAGGCTTTCGAGATAGTCGAAATGCGCCTGCAGTGTCGCGCGCTCGGAGCTGTCCTTGTCGAGCGACTGGATCTTCAGAAGCGTCGCTTCCATCTCCGCCTGCACTTCGTCGAGCTTCACGTCCTCAAGGACGCGCGCTTCCTCGGCGAGGATGGTCAGACCGGCCGGCGTCACGTCAGCAAATCCGCCGCGCACGAAGATGCGCATCTTCACGTGATCGCCTTCCAGCACGCGCACCACGCCGTTGCGCAGCGTCGTCATGAACGGCGCATGATTCACCAGCACGCCGAACTCACCGTCCGTACCCGGAGCGATGACATGATCGACATCGCCGGAGAACAGCTCTTTCGCCGGCGAAACGAGCGAGAAGTGGAGTTTGTCGGCCATCAGTCCTGTCCGCTTACGCGTTTTCCATCATCTTGGCGGCTTTTGCTTTCGCCGCGTCGATGTCGCCGACCATGTAGAAGGACTGCTCCGGCAGGTGGTCGTACTCACCGGCGATCAGGCCCTTGAAGCCCTTGATAGTGTCTTCGAGTTTCACCTGGACGCCCGGCGAGCCGGTGAAGACTTCGGCCACGTCGAACGGCTGAGACAGGAAGCGTTCCACTTTCCGGGCGCGGGCCACGACGAGTTTGTCCTCTTCCGACAGCTCGTCCATGCCGAGGATGGCGATGATGTCCTGCAGTTCCTTGTACTTCTGCAGGATCTCCTGCACGCCGCGGGCAACCGCGTAGTGCTCTTCGCCAACGATCAGCGGGTCGAGGATACGGCTGGTGGAGTCCAGCGGGTCCACGGCCGGGTAGATGCCCTTTTCCGAAATCGCGCGGTTCAGCACCGTCGTGGCGTCGAGGTGGGCGAACGAGGTCGCCGGCGCCGGGTCGGTCAGGTCGTCTGCCGGCACGTAGATGGCCTGCACCGAAGTGATCGATCCCTTGGTGGTCGAGGTGATGCGCTCCTGCAGCTGGCCCATGTCAGTCGCCAGCGTCGGCTGGTAACCCACGGCGGACGGGATACGGCCGAGCAGGGCCGACACTTCCGAACCGGCCTGCGTGAAGCGGAAGATGTTGTCCACGAAGAACAGCACGTCCTTGCCTTCCTCATCGCGGAAGTACTCAGCCTGGGCGAGGCCGGTCAGCGCGACGCGGGCGCGGGCGCCCGGAGGCTCGTTCATCTGGCCGTAGACCAGCGTCACGCGGCTCTCGCCGTCGAGGTTGATCACCTTGGAGTCGATCATCTCGTGATACAGGTCGTTGCCTTCGCGGGTCCGCTCGCCGACACCGGCGAACACGGAATAGCCGCCGAACAGTTTCGCGATGTTGTTGATCAGCTCCTGGATCAGCACCGTCTTGCCGACGCCGGCGCCGCCGAACAGGCCGATCTTGCCGCCCTTCGCATACGGGCAAAGCAGGTCGATCACCTTGATACCGGTGACGAGAATTTCGGCTTCGGTCGACTGGTCGACGAATTCCGGGGCCGGGGCGTGGATCGGGCGTTCCATGTCGGAGCCGATCGGGCCGCGCTCGTCGATCGGCTCGCCGATCACGTTCATGATGCGGCCGAGCGTCTTCGGGCCGACCGGCACGTTGATGGCCTTGCCCGTGTCCTTCACGGCGCCGCCGCGCACGAGACCCTCGGTGGAGTCCATGGCGATAGTGCGCACCGTGTTCTCGCCGAGGTGCTGGGCGACCTCGAGAACAAGGCGGTTGCCGTTATTGTCTGTCTCAAGCGCGTTGAGGATGGCCGGCAGTTCGCCATCGAACTCGACGTCGACAACGGCGCCGATGACCTGGGCGATGCGGCCTTTGGCGTTTGCGGGAGTGCTCATGCGGGTCGTCTCCTTTGGAGCGGGAATCTTCTACAGGGTCTAGAGCGCCTCGGCGCCCGAAATAATCTCGATCAGTTCCTTGGTGATCTGGGCCTGGCGTGCGCGGTTGTATTGCAGCGACAGGCGGTCGATCATGTCACCGGCGTTCCGCGTGGCGTTGTCCATCGCGGTCATCTGGCTGGCATAGAAACCGGCCGCGCTTTCCAGCATGGCCGACAGGATCTGCGTGTTGATGTAACGCGGCAGCAGCGTCGCGAGGATGTCGCTCTCCGACGGCTCGTAGCGATAGATCGAGCCGGAAAGCTCCACCGTCTCGGCATCGGCCGGTGCGGCAGCCGGGATCAGCTGCTGGGCAACCGGCACCTGGCTCAGCACGTTCTTGAACTGCGAATAGATCAGCGTCGCGACATCGAACTCACCGGCATCGAAGCGGCGCGTCAGGCCGAGGCCGACGGCCAGCGCCGACTCGGTATAGTCGCCGCCCTTCACGCCGGACAGGTCAACATGCGCCAGGAACAGGTTGCTGTAATCGCGCGCCAGCTGTTCGCGGCCCTTCTTGCCGATCGTGACCAGCTTCACCGTCTTGCCCTCGGCCAGAAGGTCGCTGATCGTCTGCTTGGCCAGTTTCACCGTGTACGAGTTGAAGCCGCCGGCGAGGCCCCGCTCTGCCGTCATCACGATGACGAGGTGGGTCTGGTCGCTGCCGGTGCCGGTCAGCAGTTTCGGGCCGCCGGCGCCGGCCGAGGCCGACAGGTTTGCCAGTACCGACGCCATGCGCTGGGCATACGGCCGCGCCGCCGTCGCGGAATCCTGCGCCCGCTTCAGCTTGGCCGCGGCCACCATCTGCATGGCCTTGGTGATCTTCTGCGTGGATTTCACGCTGGAGATCCGGTTTTTCAGGTCCTTCAAGCTGGGCATGTCAGGCCTTCCAGTTCGTGCTCAGTCTCGTCGGCTCAGGCGAATTTCGCCGTGAAGTCGTCCAGCGCAGCCTTGATCCCGGCTTCGATGTCGTCGGTGAGGGCTTTCTCCTCACGGATCTTCTTGAGCAGGTCCGCCTTGGCACCGCGCAGGTGAGCCAGCAGCTCCTTCTCGTAGCGCGTCACGTCGCGCAGGTTGACGCCATCGAGATAGCCGCGCGTACCGGCATAGATCACCACGACCTGCTCTTCCATCAGCAGCGGCGAGTATTGCGGCTGCTTCAGGAGTTCCGTCAGGCGGGCACCGCGGTTCAGCAGGCGCTGCGTGGCGGCGTCGAGGTCCGAACCGAACTTCGCGAAGGCGGCCATCTCGCGGTACTGTGCGAGTTCGCCCTTCATCGAGCCGGCAACCTTCTTCATCGCTTTCGTCTGGGCCGAGGAGCCCACACGCGACACCGAAAGGCCGACGTTCACGGCCGGGCGGATACCCTGGTAGAACAGGTCGGTTTCGAGGAAGATCTGGCCGTCGGTGATCGAGATCACATTGGTCGGGATGTAGGCCGACACGTCGTTGGCCTGGGTTTCGATGATCGGCAGGGCCGTCAGCGAGCCGTTGCCATTGTCGTCGTTCAGCTTGGCCGCGCGCTCGAGGAGGCGCGAGTGCAGGTAGAACACGTCGCCCGGATAGGCTTCGCGGCCCGGCGGACGGCGCAGCAGCAGAGACATCTGGCGATACGCAACAGCCTGCTTCGAAAGGTCATCATAGATGATCAGCGCGTGCATGCCATTGTCGCGGAACCATTCGCCCATGGCGCAGCCGGTGAACGGCGCGAGGTATTGCAGCGGGGCCGGCTCGGATGCGGTGGCGGACACCACGATCGTGTAGTCGAGGGCGCCGCGCTCTTCGAGCGTCTTGACCACCTGCGCCACGGTCGACCGCTTCTGGCCGATGGCGACGTAGACGCAGAACAGCTTCTCGCTGTCGGACTTCGCCGCATCATTGGTCGGCTTCTGGTTCAGGATGGTGTCGATGCAGATCGCGGTCTTGCCGGTCTGGCGGTCGCCGATGATCAGCTCGCGCTGGCCGCGGCCGACCGGGATCATGCCGTCGATGGCCTTGATGCCCGTCATCATCGGCTCGTGCACCGACTTGCGCGGAATGATGCCCGGCGCCTTCACGTCCACACGCGAGCGCTCTGCCACATCCGTCAGCGGGCCTTTGCCGTCGATCGGCTCGCCCAGCGGGTTGACGACGCGGCCGAGGAGGCCCTTGCCGACCGGGGCCGACACGATCTCGTCGAGGCGCTTGACGTTGTCGCCTTCCTTGATGTCGCGGTCGTCGCCGAAGATCACGACGCCGACATTGTCGTTTTCGAGGTTCAGGGCCATGCCCTTGATGCCACCGTCGAACTCGACCATTTCGCCGGCCTGCACGCTGTCGAGGCCGTAGATACGGGCAATACCGTCGCCCACCGACAGCACCTGGCCGACATCGGAGACCTCGGCTTCAACGCCGAAATTCTCGATCTGCGACTTCAGGATGCCCGAAATTTCTGCTGCTGAGATATCCATCGAGCGACTCATGCTCCCTTCATGGCAGTGTTCATGCGTTCCAGTTTGGCGGCGAGGCTGGCATCGATCAGCTGGGACCCGATGCGCAGCTGGACGCCGCCGATGAGCGAGGGATCGACCTCGCTGGTAAGCTCCACCTCGCCGCCAACGGCCTTGGCGAGGATTGATTCGATGCGCTGACGTTCAGCGCCGGTCATGTCTCTGGCGGTACGCACGACGGCGCGCTTCACACCGCGCTGCTTGGCGTACAGCTCGTCGAAGGCCAGCTGCGCGCCGATCACGTCGCGGCCGCGGCCGTTCTGGGCCATGGTGCCGAGGAATTTGGCGAACAGGGCGCCGAATCCGGCCTTTTTCGCCAGTTCTGCCAGCGCCTTGACCTTATCCTCACGGGCAAAGGCCGGCGACTCCAGCAGGCGCGTCAGGTCTTCGGAGCCGGTTGCCAGCTCGACGAAAGCCTTGAAATCCTTGTGAACATTGGCGAGATCGCCCTTGTCCTGTGCGAGCTCGAACAGCGCGCTGGCATACCGCCGGGCTGCTTCGTTCGCATGTGTCATCTTAGATCCAGCCAAGGGTCGCTCGTCCGTGGTTGAGATGGGCGGAATGGCCCGGAAACAGCAAACAGGGCGGCAGAACAATGCCCGCGCCCACGAAAACTGTGCGCCGCTTAGCATCAGTCATCTGGCCTGACAACATGGCCATAGCGCCAATATCTGCGGCGAAATGACAAACGGAAGACGGCCCGGCCCGGCAGGCCTTTCCTCTCGCTTGGCGGAGGCCGCATCCGCCCCCTTCCGAAGCACTTCCCGAATAGCCGATATGCGCGCCGCCGCGGAGGCAGGAGCCAACAACGACAATGCACGCCGGCCGGTCCATTTCCGTTTGACGCGCTGCGGCAAAGCTCTCTCTTATTGTCCTGCGGCCCGTAACATTGCGCGAGCAGACGCCCGGAGGTCCGATTGCCGTTCTCCCGTTCCTTCCACCTCTCCCGCCGCGCCTTGCTCGGCCACTCGGCACAACTGGCCCTGCTCGCGGGCCTCGGCGGGTGCGCATCGATTCCGGCGCCCCGCAAGGCATCGGTGCCGGCTGCGGCCGCCGCACCGCTTCCCCTCTCTGATGTGCGGTTGACGCCGTCTCCCTTCCTCGATGCGGTCGAAGCTAACCGGGCCTATCTCCATTCGCTTGAGCCAGACCGTTTCCTACACAATTTCCGGCAGCAGGCGGGTCTGAGGCCGAAAGGCGACATCTATGGCGGCTGGGAAAGCGACACGATCGCCGGCCACTCGCTCGGCCACTACCTCTCCGCCTGCGCGCTCATGTACGCCCAGACCGGCGACGAAACCTGCCGCCAGCGCGTCGCCTATATCGTCGAAGAACTCGCCGCCTGCCAGGCTGCGCGCGGCGACGGCTATGTCGCGGGCTTCACGCGCCGCAACGAGGATGACACGATCGAGCCCGGCCATGTCGTGTTCGACGAGATCGCGGCCGGCGATATCCGGCCCGCAAAGTTCTATCTGAATGGCTCATGGGCGCCGCTCTACAACTGGCACAAGCTGCTCGCCGGCCTGCTCGACGCTCAGGAATACGGCGCCTCATCCACCGCCCCCGATATCGCGGAGGGGATTGCCGGCTATATCGCGGCGAAGACCGATCCGCTCTCAGACGACCAGATGCAGCAGGTCATGGTCTGCGAGCATGGTGGCATCAACGAATCGCTCGCCGAACTGTACGCGCTCACCGGGAACGAAGGCTGGCTGCGCCTCGCCGGCCGTTTCTATCACCGCGCCGTGCTCGATCCGCTCGCCGCTGAGCGCGACGAACTCGCCTTCCTGCATGCCAACACCCAGATCCCGAAAGTCATCGGCCTCGCCCGCCGGTACCAGATCGCCGGCCTGCCGGAGGACCGCACCGCCTCCACCTTCTTCTGGGACACCGTGACGACCCAGCGCTCCTATGTCATCGGCGGCCATGGCGACCGGGAATATTTCCAGGAGCCGGATTCGATCTCGCATTACATCACCGATCAGACCTGCGAGTCCTGCAACACCTACAACATGATGAAGCTGACGCGCCTGCTCCACGAAGAGGCCCCGTCCGCTGCCTATTTCGACTATTACGAACGCTGCCACTTCAACCACATCCTTGCCCAGCACCGGCCCACCGACGGCATGTTCGCTTACATGGTACCGCTGATGTCGGGCGGGCACCGGGATTTCTCGACCCCCTTCGACGATTTCTGGTGCTGCGTCGGCACCGGCATGGAGAGCCATTCCAAGCACGGTGACTCGATCTGGTGGCAAGGCCCGGACCGGCTGGCCGTGAACCTATATATTCCGTCCACGGCGCAATGGACTGCGCAAGGCGCCACGATTTCTATGGAGACTACTTACCCGCTCGATAGTGAGATTCGCCTGACAGTGGGCAGGCTGGAAACGCCCCGCAAGTTCGCCCTCACCCTGCGCATCCCGGCCTGGGTCGCCGCCCCGTCCCTCTCGGTGAATGGCGAGCCTGTTTCCGCCCGGCCCGGCGCCGACGGCTACGCTGTCATCGAGCGCGAATGGCGCGCAGGCGACAGGGTCCACCTCTCCCTGCCCTTCAGCCTGCGCATGGAAGCAACACCCGACGACCCTGACACCGTCGCCTTCCTCTATGGCCCGCTCGTTCTCGCCGCGGATCTCGGCCCGGCCGACGCTCCGTTCGACCAGCCTGCCCCGGCTCTCGTGGCCGACGACATCCTCGCCGGCTTCACGCCCGCCGGCGCCGCTGCAACGTTCGACGTCACCGGCATCGCCCGCCCCGGCGCTCTTCGCTTCTCGCCTTTCTATGCGCTGCATGACCGCCGCACGGCGGTCTATTTCAAGCGCTACACTCCGGCCCAGTGGGAAGAGGCCACAGTCACCTTCGCCCGGCAGAACGCGCGCCTTGCTGCCCTCGACCGCCACTCCATCGACACCGTCCAGCCCGGCGACGCTGCCTCCGAAACGGGCCACCACTTCACAAGCGGCGAGCGTTCCTACGCTGTCGAATACCGCATGCGAAAGGGCCGCGACGCCCGCACCGGTGACTTCTTCGAAGTCACAATGAAGACCGCCCCCGGCCCACTCACCCTTCTCGCCACCTATTGGGGGCGGGAGCGCGAACGCGCCTTCCGCATCCTCGTCGACGGCCAGCCCGTCGCCGCCCAGACGCTGGACGGTCAGTATGCCGCCGATTTCGTCGACATTTCTTACGACCTCCCGCCGTCCCTCACCGAAGGCAAGGACAGCATCCGCGTCCGCTTCGAGCCGGACCCCGGCCACACCGCCGGCCCGGTCTTCGGCCTCCGCCTCGTGAAGATCGTCTGATCCTCAAAGGAACGAATACGGGTCGATATCCACCGACAGCCGCACGGCCGAGGGCAGTTTCAGCTTCGCCACCCACGCCGCCATATAGGCGGGCAGGTCCACATTCCGCGCCGTCTTCACCAGGAAACGCCGCCTGTGGCGCCCCCGCAGCACGGTGATCGGCGCCGGCGCTGGCCCGTACAGTTCCACACCCTCGCCATTCGGCGCCAGCTCCGCAATGGTGCGCGCCGTCTCGTCCACCAGTTCCGCCGTCGGGCCCGACAGGATCACCGCCGCCAGCCGCCCGAACGGTGGCAGGCCCAGCTCCGCGCGCACGTCCCGCTCGATCTGCAGGAACCCGTCCCGGTCGCCATCCGCCAGCGCCAGCATGGCCGGGTTCTCGGGCGCATAAGTCTGCACCAGCGCCCGGCCTGGCCGCTCGGCTCGCCCGGCCCGGCCGGCCACCTGGCTCAGCAGCTGGTAGGTCCGCTCCCCCGCGCGCAGGTCGCCGCCCTTCATGCCGCTGTCCGCATCGACCACACCGACCAGCGTCAGCTTCGGGAAATTATGCCCCTTGGCGACGATCTGCGTGCCGATCAGCACGTCGATCTCGCCCGCCTCCATCCGCTCGACAATGCCGCGCGTCGCCTCGCCACCCTGCGCCGTGTCGGACGAGAAAATCTCGATCCGCGCCTCCGGCATCAGCACGCGCACCTCCTCCGCTACCCGCTCGACGCCGGGTCCAACCCCCATCAGCGAATCCGCTGCCCCGCAATGCGGACAGGTCTTCGGCTTCGGCATCGAGAACCCCGTCACATGGCACACCAGCCGCCCGGTATAGCGATGCTCCGTCAGCCAATTTTCCGTACCCGGTGATTTCAACCGCTCGCCGCACGCCTTGCAGATCACCAGCGGCGCATAGCCCCGCCGGTTGAGGAACAGCAGCGTCTGCTCCCCCGCCTCGAACGTCGCGCGCATCTCGTTCACCAGCCGCGAGGACAGCCACATCCCCTTCGGCGGCGGGTCCGCGCGCAGATCCACCAGTTCCACATCCGGCAGCCGCGCCGCGCCCGGCCGCGCCGACAGCTTCAGCCGCACATACCGCCCCGACTCGGCATTCACGATGGTCTCCAGCGACGGCGTCGCCGAGGCGAGGATCACCGCGGCGTCCTCCAGCTTCGCCCGCATCACCGCCATGTCGCGGGCATGATAGGTCACGCCTTCTTCCTGCTTGAAACTGCCATCGTGCTCCTCGTCCACGATCACCAGTTTGAGCTTCCGGAACGGCAGGAACAGGGCCGAGCGCGCACCGATCACGATCCGCGCCCGCCCATGCGCCGTCTCGCGCCAGGTCCGCCGCCGCTCCTTGTCGGAAAGCCCTGAATGCCACGGCGCGGGCGGCGCCCCGAACCGCGCCTCGAAGCGCGACAGGATCGCCTGCGTCAGCGCGATCTCCGGCAGCAGCACCAGCACCTGCGCCTCCGGGTCCGCCTTCAGCGTCTCCGCAATCGCCTCGAAATACACTTCCGTCTTGCCGGAGCCGGTAACCCCATCGATCAGGAAAGGCTGGAACCCGCCCGCCCGCGCCGCAGCGCGCAGCGCCTCTGCCGCCTCTTCCTGCTCCGCCGTCAGGTCCGCCCCCGGCAGGTCCGGATCCGGCTTCGGAAACGGCGGATCGCTCAGCATCTCCAACGCGCGCAGCGCCCCCGCCTCCGCCAGCCCTTTCACTACGCCGGAGGAAACCCCCGCCGCCTGCGCCAGCTCCGCCGCCGTCAGCGCGTCGGACTGGCCCGCTGCCTCCAGCACCTTCTCCCGCGCCTCCGTCATCCGCGCGGGCATCGCCCCGGTCGCCTCGTAGACGGTCTCCGTCGGCGACGGCAGCAGGCCACCCCGCGCCCTCAGCGCCATGCTCAGCAACTGGCCCGGATGGCTCACCGTGTAGCGCGCTGAAAACGACAGGAAGTCCCGCATCGCGGCCGTCATCGGCGGCACCGGATAGACCTCCGCCACCTCCTTCAGCGCGCGCCCCTCGCCGGCCGCATCCGGCAGGATTTCCACAACGATTCCGAGCCGGTCATACTTCCCGACCGGCGCCGCGACATAACTGCCCTCGGCAATCTCCATGCCCTCCGGCACCGCATAATCGAACGGCTCCGGCAGGGGCAGCGTAAAGAGAATCCGGGCAACGGGCATGGGCCAAGGCTTAGCGGCTCATCGCCGGGGCGTCACCTCAGCCCCTCACCTCCGCCGCTCCGGTTCCAGTGGGGCCGGGAGGATGCCGACTTGAAACGCCCGACAGCTGCTCGCTGAAAAAAGCCCTTCTCCCGGGGGAGAAGGGCTCAACCGATTTCGACAGTCCTGCAAACAAGGTTTCTTCGCGGGTCGGAGGCGAAGGTTCAGCCCAAGCCCGGAGACGATTCCGGCTTACTGGGAAGAGAGTCTGTCGCAGGACTCAGAGTCTCCGAGGTCGCAGCCTTTCTTGTACCATTCCTTCACGTCGGTCATTTTTCCAAGTTGCGTGTTGTTCTCCCCGACGTTGTAGCAATGTATGGCTGCTCCCAGGTCACATCCGATG
This sequence comes from Hyphomonas sp., assembly GCA_020638455.1. Classification (GTDB taxonomy): domain Bacteria; phylum Pseudomonadota; class Alphaproteobacteria; order Caulobacterales; family Hyphomonadaceae; genus Hyphomonas. Next base: position 951,894 of record JACKIK010000002.1, read on the forward strand.
GCAAATAGCCTGGTGGATTCATCAATATTCCCCGCACTGTACTCTCGACCGCCGGCAATTTCGCACCCGGTAAAGTCTCCAGTCGAACAGGCTTTTGAATAATAGCTGAGCGCGAGCCCCCCATTCTGCTCGACACCATCACCTGTGTCGTACATGTCCGCCAACGCTTTGCAGCCACCCGAAGCTCCACCATTACAGGCTGTCTCAAAAATCCTGGCCGCTCTCGCTTTGTCAGCTTCAACGCCGTTTCCGTAGCGATAAGTCTCGCCCAGATTGTAGCAAGCATCGGGGGTCAGGGTATCACAATCGGATTTCGGCGTATCCACCACCGCTGCCTCGTCGCCGCTGATCTTCTCCTCAACGGCCGCGCGGCCCTGGTCTATGGCCTTGTTGGCGCTGTCGGGAAGCAAACCCATTTTCCAGGCAACGAGGCCTGCAATAATGACGCCGCCGACAATAATAATTGGTGCAAGTTTCACGAGTTCTCCCCTCTGGTCGTTTCTGCGCTGCACAGTCACAAGAATTTCGTTCTTGGCAAGCAAAAGTTCGTGCGCCTGCGAACAGGAAAACTGTCATCGAAACAACCTTTTGGCGTCGGGTCAGTCCGGCAACACACGGCAATGCCCCGGCATGAGGTCACGCAGGCGCACAGCGCGACGCCTCCTCCATCATCCCTTCCTTGCAGCCTCATACAGCGCGCGCAACTCGGCCGCGGCCAGCTTCAGCGGCGCATCGTCCCGGCTGACCCGGCACTGGATCACCGCCCCCTCCAGCGCCGCGACCGCAAACCGCGCCAGCGCCGCCGCCCGATCCGCCGGCACACCCGCCTGCACCGCCGACGCCTCAAGGATCGCCGCCCAGTGGGCGAACGCCGCGGCCCCGGCCATCCGGATCGCCTCATGTTCCTGCGCGGTCTCCAGCAGCGTCGTCGTGATCGGCGATCCGTCGCGATAGTCCGACTGCGCCATCCACCCCGCCATCATGTCCAGGTATCGCGCAAGCAGGTCGCCCGGCCCGTCCGTCTCGGCGGACAGTTGCGCCAGCGTACGGGCCACCGTCTCCCCCGCGCGCTGGACCGCTGCCGCGCCGATCTCGGTCTTGCCGCCCGGAAAGTAGTGATACAGCGACCCCTTCGGCGCGCCGCTTTCCGCGAGAATCTCGGCAAGCCCCGTCGCCGCATATCCCTTCTGGCGGAACAGTCTGACGGATGCGGCGAGCAGGGCATCGCGGTGTTGTCCGGCGGCGGCCATCAAAATCTCCACTATTATATAGACTGGTCTACATAAACTCGATACACCGGGGCCTGTTAACAGGCAATGAGGAGACCGGCCGTGGAGCAGGACATTCCCGAAGGATTCGCCCCTCATTTCAGGAAAAGCGGCCTGACCGACCCGTGGGAGCCGCTCTATTCGCGCAATACCGGCGATGCCATCCGCATTGGCCTCCGCGCAGGCCCGGCTCACGCGAACTCGCGCGGCTTCGTGCACGGCGCGCTGATCTCAGCTCTTGCCGACAATGCGATGGGGCTCAGCTGCGGCCTGTCGCTGACGGGCATCACCGGGCTGGTGACGGTGGGCCTGTCGGTCGACTTCCTGTCGACCGCGCGCCTCGGCCAATGGCTGGAAATCCGGCCTGTGGTCCTGAAAGCGGGGAAAAATCTCTGCTTCTCCACCGCCACCATTCATGCCGACGAGGCCCTCTGCGCCCGCGCCAACGCCACGTTCCGGGCCCTTCAGTCAGCGGCCTGAACGCCCCCTCGCCGTCTTTCCCTGATATTCCGGAAGGCGGGGAGAATACGCCC
>JACKIK010000003.1 GCA_020638455.1 Hyphomonas sp.
GGCCCGGCCATGCCCATGATGTTGGATGTGAGCGGCGCGTCGTAACGCAGGTGCGGCACCGCATGGTCCCCGATGATGTTGACCATCGGCGTCCAGGCGCGCTTGGCATTGTGGATGTTCGCCCCGCCGTTCATGTAGCCCGCGCCAAGGTGCAACAAGGTCATGGCCGGTCCACCTGTGACGCGTGCATGCCCGTCCGCTGCGCCGGTGGCGACGCCCTCGAACAGGCAAAGCACGGACCGGATGCGCGGTTCATGGTCAAGCGCCGTGACGAGGTGCATTTCCGATGTGCCGGGATTGGCGAAACAGGCCGTGACGCCATGGTCGGCGAGGGTCGAGACCAGCGCTTCGGCCCCGGTCATGGTCTGGATGGCGGCATCAGGCATGGCGTTTCCCCTTCTGGCTATGCGCGCTGGTGTAGCTTGTCCGGCGCCAACGACCAAGCGGGACGCGACGGAAGCCGGAATTGTTCAAGGGGATGAGATTCCGCACTGCCGCCGCGTCCCTCCGCCAAAGGGGATTTGGCATCGCCGGCCGCACGAGGTGGCCCGCGAAAATGAATATACATTCATTTTCATTTGATGCGAACGATTTTCATTGATCCGGCGCCGAACTTCGCGCCCCGCGCGGTAATTTACTTGAGCAGATCCAGAACTCCGGGCGCAGGGGACGACGAATACAGCAAACCTACCTGGTCCTTTCGCAGGTCCTGCGTGCGGGACTGGTTGATGTAGCCCTTTTCCGTGATCTCCCCCGAATCGGCCTGCGGCTGCACGTCCTGAAGCAGGATACGGGCGATGCGGGCGGACGGGTGAGCGTGCGCGGCATTGTAGGCGCGCAGTGTGCTGCGGACATGCTCGACGACTTTCGGGTGCACCGCGAGGTCTGCCAGAGCGAGAGGTTCGCCGACAAGGCGCTGGCACCAGGCTTCGTTGAGAAAGCCGAGCAGCGTGATGTCGATCTGGTTGAGGCCGCAAACGACGGCATCCGACAGCGCTCCGCCTGTCGCTGCGACCGCCTCGACGCGCACAGTTCCGGCCGAGACCCATGTGCCGTTCGACAGCTTGAACTCTTCCGCCGTGCGCCCGTCAAAGGCGAGGCCGCGCTCGGGATGGTCAGGGTCGACGAACTTCACGGCATCACCGAGCCGATAGAAGCCCTCCTCGTCGAAGGCGGCGGCGGTCTTCTCAGGATTGCGGTAATAGCCGGGCGTCACGTTCACGCCCTTCACCCGCAGTTCCATCTTCTCGCCCGCCGGTACCATCTTGAACGTATTGCCGGGCAGCGGCAGGCCGATCAGGCCCATTCGGTCGTTCGGCCAGTGAACGTTGGACGCCGTCGGAGATGTCTCCGTCGCACCATAACCCGCCGACAGGGAAATGCGTTCGCCGGTCGTTCGTACCGCAACGGCCTGGATGCGTTCGTAGATATCCTGTCCCATCGCGGCGCCGCCATAGGCCATGCAGACGAGACGCGAGAAGAAATTGTCGGCGAGGTCCTGGTCGTGCTCCAGCTCCGTCGCAAGTGCCGCCCAGGCGGCCGGCACGGTGGTGTGCTGGGTGACCGGGACATCCTTCAGGTTGCGGATCATCGCCGGCAGCCGCGCCGGCGTCGGGGCCCCTTCATCGATGTAAAGCGTGCCGCCCCAGTCGAGCATGTTGTGCAGGATGGCGTGGGCGCCGAATGTGTGGCTCCAGGGCAGGAAGTTGCACCAGACCTGCGGGCCGCCGCAGACCTGATCCAGCCGCTCCTCATCCCATGCGGACCGGATCATCTTGGCATTGGCCGCGACCATGGAGTGCAGGTTGATCACCGCCTTGGGCTCTCCCGTCGATCCCGATGTCATCATGAAGGTGGCAATGCTGTCCGGTGCGAGCCGCTCATAGGCAGCATCTGCCTCCGGCCCGGGCGTCCGGCCGAACTGTTCGAGGCGGACCGCATCACACCGTTCGGGCGCCTCACCGGAATAAAGCACGATGCGCCCTGCCATGCCGAGGCCATCGAGCGCGCGCTGGTAGGCCGCGCCATCCTCCACGTAGATGAATTTCGGGCTGATCAGCTCATCGATATATCTGAGGCGGCCGAGATCCTCGCTCAGCAGCGCATAGGCAGGCGTCACGGGGACGACGGGACTACCAGCCCAGATGGCAGCATATTTTGCCAGCGCGTGGTCGATGGCGTTGGCCGACAGGATCATAGTCGGTGCGCCGGGCCCAGCACCCGCATCGAGGAAGCCCTGTGCGAGGCGTTTCACGGTAGCGAGGCCCTCCGCATAGGTGACCTCCCGCCAGCCTTCTCCGCCCCCCTTCGGTCGCTCGGCCAGCCAGACGCGCTCCGGTGCGGCCGCGGCCCAATGGACGAGCGGCGCCAGCATATGCGGGGGCCAGGGCTTCAGCGGATTGCCGCTGTCCAGGTAGATCGTCCCGTCCGGGCGGCGGTCCACCTTCAGCTTCAGCGGCAGGTACGGCACTTCGCGGAACGGAATATGAGCTGTGTCTGCCACGCCGTGGCTCTCCCTGAATTTTTTCTCTGCCGGCCTAGACCAGGCCGCGTGTCGGAATGTGGATCACGTGTCCGCAATGCTTGCAATGGACAGCGTCACGGTCGTGCATCATCAGGCCACACTGTTCGCACTCGTATTCCACCTTGTCGTTGGGCTCGAGAATGGCCTTCAGCAGCTGCAGGAACAGGGTGAGGCCGAGGGCCATGATAATGATCGAGAGGATGCGGCCCCAGCGACCGATCATCAGCACGTCGCCATAGCCTGTCGTCGTCAGGCTGGTGACGGTGAAATAAAGGGCATCCAGATAGGAATGGATGTTTTCGTTGATGCCGACCTGCGTCGCATAGACCAGTGCCGACATGATGAAGACGAAAACGATCAGGTTGGTGACCTTGTCGATCACGCGCTCATGCCGCTGGAAGAAGGGCGTGATTACCTTGACGCGACGAATGAAGGTGAACGCCCGGATCGCGCGAACGGCCCGCAGCACACGCAGGAAGGCGAAGTTCGAAACCAGCAGCGGCGCCAGCATCGTGACCACGACGACAAGGTCGGCGATATTCAATGGCCGGAAAATGAAGTTCCACTTGTGCCGGGCGATATAGAAGCGCGCGAGCAGGTCGAAAGCGATAACTCCACCGATGAAGTAGTCGATGAAGGCATGCGTCCGGCCCCGCTGTTCGAACGGCGCCCAGAGGAAATAGGCGATCGTCACGAAATCGAAGATCAGCATCACCCAGCGGAAGACAAAGGGCGCGCGCCCATTGCCCTCGTACAGCCAGAACAGCAGCCGGTTCAGACCCGTGCGATGGTGTTTCATGCCCCTGCTCCCGCGCCCCCGCCTTGTTCAGCCCGCAGGTTCGAGCGTCTCGTTGAAGCGGACGGGCTTGCCGCCGCCCTTCTTCACGATCTCGCCATCGCGCATAACGAAGCCGCCCCGGATGATCGTGGCAACCGGCCAGCCGGTGGCTTCGAAGCCGTCGAACGGCGTCCAGCCGCATTTCGCCTTCGACCATTCGGCCGTGATCGTCTGCCGGTGCTTCATGTCCACAACCGTGAAGTCGGCATGATAGCCTTCGGCGATGCGGCCCTTGTCGGCAAGGCCGAAGACACGCTGCGGCCCGGCGCTGGTGAGTTCGACAAATCGCTGCAGGCTGAGCTTCCCGTTGTTCACATGGGTCAGCATGATCGGCACAAGCGTCTGCACGCCCGGCATGCCGGAAGGGCTTGCCGGATAGGGCCGTGCCTTCTCTTCCTTCGTGTGCGGCGCATGGTCGGAGCCCATCACGTCGACGATGCCGGCGTTCAGCGCGCGCCAGATGGCATCCTGATGGCGCTTCTCACGGATCGGCGGGTTCATCTGGGCATAACCCTTGAGGCGCTCATAGCAGTCCGGCGAGGTGAGGGTCAGATGCTGCGGCAGGCATTCCACGCTGGCGACGTCCTTGGCATCGCGCAGGATCTCCATTTCTTCCGCCGTCGAGATGTGCAGCACGTGGATACGCTTGCCGACCTTGCGGGCGAGGCGCAGCAGGCGCGTCGTCGACGAAACGGCGGCCTCGACGTCGCGCACCACGGGATGGCTGGTCCAGTCGCCCTGGACCGCCAGGCTGCGGCGCTCCTCGAGTCGGTATTCGTCTTCCGAATGGAACGCCGCCCGGCGCTTGATGGCGCGTAGCACGGCCTCTACGCCCTCATCGTCCTTGATCAGCAGGTCGCCGGTCGAGGCGCCCATGAACACTTTCACGCCGCAGCAGCCGAGCATGCGCTCCATCTCCGGCAGCACGTCGACATTGGCGTGCGTCGCGCCAGCATAGAAGGCGTGATCGATGTCCATCCGGCCCTTCGCACGGTTCAGCTTGTCCTGCAGCAGGTCCGGCGTGATGGTGGAGGGATTGGTGTTCGGCATCTCGAACACGGCGACGACGCCGCCGAGGGCGGCCGAGCGGGCCTCTGATTCAAGGTCCGCCTTGTATTCCAGACCGGGCTCCCGGAAGTGAACCTGGCTGTCGATCACACCGGGCAGGATGTGCAGGCCGCTGGCGCCGTAGATTTCCCCGGCCGCAGCCCCGGAAAGATCACCGATACGGGCAATACGCTCACCGCGCACACCGATGTCGGCCTGCATCTCGCCGCCGGGGGTGACGATCGTGCCGCCTCGAAGGATCAGGTCATAGGTTTCGCTCATGGGGCCTATATGCGCCTGCCCGTCCCGCCTGTCACCCGCCCGGATGACGCGGGGTGACGCTTGGCCCGCCCCCGCTTTGCACGTACGTTTCCCCGGAAAGCGGGGCGACACCGCGACGGGAGATCAAGTCCATGCCGAGGCTGAAGCAGGCCGGCCGCGAAGCCGCAAACGAATATGCCACCCGGATCTTCAATATCGTGTTCGGCGATCGGGATCCGGTCGCGGAACCGGGAACGGCGACGGGCACGCCCGGCAATTGGTGGACGGTCTTCAACATCCTGCCGGATGCGTTCGAGCACACGACCGAGGGCTTCCGCTTCTACCGTTCGCCAAAGCGCCTGATCGACCCCAAGCTGCGCGAACTCGGCCAGATTCGCGCCGGCTACACAGTCGGAAGCCAGTTCGTCTTCTCGCAGCATTGCAAGGCGTGCCGCCATCTTGGCATGCCGGAGGAGCAGATCGAAGCCATTCCCCACTGGCAGGTTGCGACCTGCTTCAGTGAACTGGAACGGGCGCTGCTGGCCTACACCGATGCCCTGGTGCTGGAGCGCGGGCGCGTGCCGGATGGCGTGTTCGAGGTGCTGAAGAAGCACCTCAGCGATGAGGAGATTCTCGAATTCACCTACATCACGTGCACCTACATGATGCATGCGATCATGAGCCGGGCCCTGCGGCTGGAATTTGACGATGTCGACGAGCGGGTCGTGGAAGTTCCCGCGCCTGAAGGCTACTATGATGATGTCATGAGCATGGTCGACAAGAAGGAAGACTGAACATGGCCTACCACCACCTCGCCCTGGCTGCGAAGGACATGAAGGCGACGCACGATTTCTACGAGCGGATCATGGGCTTCGAACTCGTGAAGGTCGAAGTCGCGCCGATCCCCGGCGGCGGCTGGGGCAAGCATTTCTTCTACCGGATGGATGGCGACGACAGCCGCTTCATCGCGTTCTGGGAACTGCATGACACGCCCGGACAGGAAAACCACAGGCACGACCTGAATGAAGCAGCGAACCTGCCCGCGGGAACCAACCACTATTCCTTCACCGTGGACACGGTCGAGGAACTGACCGCCTGGAAAGACCGGTGGAACGCCGCCGGGCTCGACGTGCTGGAAATTGACCACAACTGGTGCCATTCCGTCTACACGCGGGACCCGAACGGCAACATGGTGGAGTTCTGCGCAACGACGGGCGAGTTTAATGCTGCAGACCGGGAGCGCGCTCTTGCAGCGCTTACGGAAACGGAGTTCCGGCCGTCTCCGCCACCTGCAAAGATCCAACCCTGGCCGTCGAAGGAAACGACAACCGCCTGACGCGATCAGGCGGCGGCGCCGGCAGCACGCAGCGTTTTCTTCTGGACGAGCTGGGGAAATCCGCTGGCGACCAGGCCGAAGACCCAGCCGGCCGCACCGATCATGAGGTAAGGCAGCAGCGTCGGGTCGCCCTCCACATGTGCCGCCATCAGGACGAACGAGATCAGGATACCCGGCACGAGATTCGCGAGCCCCAGCGCCACCACGAGGCCGGCCATTGCCTTCCAGCCCGTCAGGCGCTCGATCACCCAGCCACCCGCCAGGGCCGGCAGCACCATGGTCAGCGCCGACAGCAGCATGGCTGGCAGCAGGCCGAGGAAGGGCGCGATAATGACAAAGACCAGGATAGATTTCGGGTCCGAGGACGTCCCCGTCTGCACGGCCGGAAGGAGGAACAACAGGCCCACGCTCAGCACCAACAGGGCACCCCACGGATAATACAGGGCGTTGCCGGCGACCCAGCTGGAATAAGTCGATTTGTTGCGCAGCCCCGGCGCGTCGAGGCCCTGCTGCAGGGCCGCGCTCCAGTAATAGCTGACGACGCCGGGAGTATAGCCGACCACAAGGATCGTGACCGCCGCCGTATTGCTGGCGGCACTGACGGACTCCTCCAGCGAATTGAACAGGAGGGCCAGCGCGAGGAAGAACCCGCCGAGCAGGGCGAGCCGCAGCCAGCCCCGCAGCGTCATGGAATCGAATGAAAAGGCGGGCATCTTTTCTTCTCCGGCGGCCTCTGAATGGTGGCCCATGACGAATTCATGCATCGGCCCTTCCAGAATGGTCGACGCCGCCGCCGCAACGGCAACGCCGAAGATCATGCCGGGCGAGAACGTGCTTTCGAGGCCTTCAAGGAACTCGGGAAAGGTCGCGAGGCTGAACACGACCGACCCGGTGATGGCACCGACGGCAACGAACCAGCGACGGGCAATGTCCTGCGGCGCAGGTTCCGTCGCGTCCGGGCTCCATTCACTGGGGCGCAAGGCCTTCCGGATATTCGGGATAAAGTCGTCCCACAGCTTCGATACGAGCGCGAAGGCGCCGTAGCACAGCAGAATGGCCGCGACGCCAAGGGCCGCACCAAGCAGCGCCGTCAGCAGGATCTTGCCCAGATGCATGTCCGGTTCGAAAGCCGAGGCGGTCAGGAAAGCCGCGACAACACCCATTGCCGCGCCGAACGCGAAGGCAACCCGGCCCTTTGCTGCAAGGGCGATGAACACGAAGGCACCGAGGTAGAATTCAATCAGCGAAACGGCCAGGAACTGGCTGTCGTTGAGCGAGCTCATATCACCCTCCCATTCCGCATCCCCGCTCGGCTTATAGCACGAATTCCACAGATGTTCTCCCTTTCGTGAAAGGCGCCGCGCAGGCCCGGCGGTTGACCGGGCCCGGCGCCGGCAGCACAAACGCCTGCCAGTCCCAGAAGAGCTGCCGGTTCCGGCAGAGTCCCGCCCGATGCGCCTGCCCAACCGTGCCCTGATCCACCTGACCGGCCCCGATACGCTTTCCCTGCTGGAGCGGACGGTGACACATTCGGTGACCGATTGGGAGACAGGCGCGCTGCGTTATGGCGCGCTGCTGACACCGCAAGGCAAGGTCATCGCGGACTACCTGGTCCTTCGTACGGAAGACGGTGTGATCGTGGACGTCCACGAGGAGGCCGCCGACGACCTGATGAAGCGGTTGAAGATGTTCCGGCTGCGCGCGGCGGTGGAAATTGAGCGCGACGAACGGCTCGCTACCGTGATCCTGGGTGACGGCCACCGTGATCCACGCAGCACCCGGTTGCCCGGTCGGGACTATGTACCAGTGAGCCAAGCGGCGGAGGCGATGAGTGCGGCCGAGTGGCAGGCGATGCGGATTGCGGCGGGCGTACCGGAATGGGGCGCTGACTACCGCGCCGCGGAGGTCTTTCCGACGGATATCAACATGGATGTGATGGGCGGGGTCGACTACAAGAAGGGCTGCTTCGTCGGCCAGGAAGTGGCAAGCCGCATGAAGCGGCGCGGCAAGATCCGCAAGCGCACCCTGCCGGTGCTGGGCGGCGGCCTGGCCACGGGCGCGCCGCTTCTGGCAGGCACTGAAGTCGGCACCCTGACGAGCGTCGACGCAGGGAACGGGCGAGGCCTCGCCCTGGTCCGCACGGACCGGCTCCAGAAGGCGCTCGATCAGTCCCTGCCGGTCACCTGTGAGGGCGAGCCGGTCAGGATCGACCTGCCGGACTGGGCCGAGGCGGAAATGATGGCGCTTGCGGCGGAGGGCACCGATGAGTGACGGCATCCATTGCGGCTGGGCCCCGGCGGACGATGCGCTCTATCGCGGCTACCACGATACGGAATGGGGCGTGCCGGAGCGCGACGGCCGCGCCCTCTGGGAGAAGCTGCAGCTGGACGGCATGCAGGCGGGCCTGTCGTGGATCACCATTCTCCGGAAGCGCGAGGCGATCCGCGAGGAATTCGACCAGTTCGACCCCGAAAAACTCGCCCGATGGACGAAGAAGCGGTCGGAGAAGGCGCTGAAAAATCCGGGCATCATCCGCAGCCCGAAGAAGATCGAGGCCGTGATCGGCAATGCGCAGGCCTATCTCGCCATGGAAGAGGCGGGCGAGGGCTTTGCCGACTATTGCTGGGGTTTTGTCGGCGGCGCGCCGGTCGTCAACAAGTGGAGGAACTTCCGGCAGGCGCCCACTTTCACCGACTGGTCGGCGGCGATGTCGAAAGACCTCAAGAAGCGCGGCTTCAAATTCGTCGGCCCCACGATCGTCTATGCCTGGGCTCAGGCGGTTGGCATGGTGAATGACCATGAAGTAACTTGCCCGCGTCATGCCGAAGTGCAGGGGTTGTAACATGCGCTCATTTCTACTGGCCCTGCCGCTGCTCCTGCTGCCCGCCGGCTGCATTTCGGACCGCGAGCCCGCCGCGCCGGTGCCGGTCGCCACAAGCGCCTGCGACACGGTTGAGCCCGCTGCCGACCGGCAGATGTGCCGCCAGGCAGAGGCGGACGCCCGGCGCGACAACCGGCTGGTGTATGAAAGCAATGCGCGCGGCCTTCCCCTCGACCTGTGCGACCAGGTCCAGGAAGGCTGCGAAATCCGCCCGCAAGCCGATGAATGCGCCCTGCACCCGGAGCGCTGTGTTACACGATCAACGGAGCCCCTATGAGACGCTTCCTTACTGCGACAATCCTCCTCGCTGCCCCTCTGCTGGCTGCGTGCGTGTCCTCGAACAGCGCCGAAGGCCGCGAGGCCGAGGCCTATGCCAAGTGCAGCTATTCGCCCGGGCCGAAGGAGCGCGAAGCCTGCATCAAGACCGAGCTCGCCCTGATCGAGGCCCGCGACCGCAAGGAAGCAGAGGCAGCCAAGGCCGACCAGGAAGCCGCCGAGCGGCGCCAGGCCGAACTGGAAGCGGCCGGGGTGCCAAGGGACGACGCGGCGCAGACGACCGATTCGGGCCTGCACTGGCCACGCTGAAGCCCCTGCCTCGACCCGGCGGAAAAGCCGCGCTACAGAAATCCCGACTATTATTCGCATTCTGCCGCGCCCCTTCGCGTGCGGCGCGTATGAAGAGGGCACAATGAAAACCGCCGTGATCTCGTCAACCGGGCTCTGGACGCCGCCAAACTCGATTTCGAACGAAGAACTGGTTGCGAGCTACAACGCCTGGGCCGAAAACTGGAATCTGGAACGCGAAGCCGACATCGCTGCCGGCCTGATCGAGCCGAAACCGATGTCGTCGGTCGAATTCATCGAGAAAGCGTCCGGCATCAAGGCGCGCTACGTGATGAACAAGACGGGCGTGCTGGACCCGGACATCATGGCCCCCCGCATCCCGGAACGGCCCAACGACCAGATTTCCGTGATGGCCGAAATGGCGGTGAAGGCAGCCCGCGAGGCGCTTGAGCGCGCCGGGCGCAGGCCGGAGGATGTGGACGCGGTGATCTGCGCCGCCTCCAACATGCAGCGCGCCTACCCTGCCATGGCGATCGAAGTGCAGAAGGAGCTTGGCTGTTCCGGCTTTGCCTTTGACATGAATGTCGCCTGCTCGTCGGCGACTTTCGGGATCCAGGCCGCTGCCGACTTCGTACGGTCCGGCAGCGCCCGCTCGGTGCTGATGGTGAACCCGGAAATCTGCTCCGGCCATCTCAACTTCACCGACCGGGACAGCCATTTCATCTTCGGCGACGTCGCCACGGCCGTCCTCGTCGAAGAGGAGAGCCTCGCCCCGGCCGGCCACTGGAAGATCCTCGGCACGAAACTGAAGACCGAGTTCTCGAACAACATCCGCAACAATTTCGGCTTCCTGAACCGCACCGCACCGGAAGGTATCGACGCGCCGGACAAGCTGTTCGTGCAGGAAGGCCGCAAGGTGTTCAAGGAAGTCGTGCCGATGGTCGCTACGATGATCACCGAGCACCTTGGCGAACTTGGCCTTCAGGGTACGGACCTTCGCCGCATGTGGCTGCACCAGGCCAATGCGAACATGAACCGCCTGATCTCGTCCAAGGTCCTCGGTCGCGAAGCGAACGAGGACGAGAGCCCGACCGTACTGGACACCTATGCCAACACGTCATCGGCCGGCTCCATCATCGCCTTCCACAAGCATTCGGAAGATATCCGGCCCGGCGAGCGCGGGCTGATCTGTTCCTTCGGTGCCGGCTATTCGGCGGGGACCGTGTTCGTCGAAAAGGCTGCATGATGGGCCGCGCGGCAACGACAGGATCCCTGCTTGCCGCGCTCCTGCTGATTGTCCAGTGCGCCGGTGCCGAAGTGGTGCCGAAGATCGCGCCGGCCGATCCGACCCCGACACTGGTCATTGATCAGTTCGGCTACCGCCCCGAAGGCGAGAAAATTCTCATTATCCGCACGCCGGTGCGCGGGTTCGATGCCGGAACGGGGGGCGAGCCGGCGAAGGCCTACGACATCGTCAACGTCGCAACCGGCAAGGTCGCGTTCCATGGCGAGCCGCAGCCCTGGCGCGAGAGCGCTGTCGATGCCGGCTCCGGCGACCGGGTCGCCTATATGGACTTCTCGCCGCTGGATGCGCCGGGCTCGTACATGATCCGGTCCTCGGACGGCGCGCAGAAATCTGCCACGTTCCGGATTGCCGGAAATGTCTACGACGAGGTGTTCCGCGCCGCCTTCCGGACATTTTTCTACCAGCGCGCCGGCTACACCAAGGCCGTGCCGTACGCCGATCCGCGCTGGGCCGACGGTGCGAGCCATATGGGCAAGGGCCAGGACACCGAGGCGCGCAGTTTCTTCGCGAAGGTCGATGCTTCCTCCGCCCGGGACCTGCATGGCGGCTGGTACGACGCGGGCGATTTCAACAAATATACGAACTGGGCGGCCGACAATTGCCGCACGCTCCTCCTGTCGTACACGGAAAACCCGCATGCCTGGGGCGATGATTTCGACATTCCCGAAAGCGGCAACGGCATTCCCGACGTTCTGGATGAAGTGAAATGGGGTCTCGACTGGCTGATCCGCATGCAGAACGATGACGGATCGGTCCTGTCCATTGTGAGCCTCGACGTCGCCAGCCCGCCCTCGGCGGCGAAGGGGCCGTCCTTCTACGGTCCGGCCAGCACCTCGTCGACGCGCTCGACGGCCGAAGTGTTCGCCTATGCCGCCATGGTCTATGGCGCGACGGGACTGCCGGGGCACAGGGAATATGCCGACGAACTCAGCCGACGTGCTGTCGCAGCCTGGAACTGGGCGGAAGCCAATCCGGACAAGACATTCTTCAACAATGACGTACGCGATGCCTCCATCGGGCTCGGAGCGGGGCAGCAGGAAACGGACGACGCCGGACGCGCTGCCAAGCGCCTCGCTGCCGCCGTCTATCTTTATGCCATCACCGGCCTCGACACCTACCGCAGGGCGGCGGAATTCGAGATACGCGAGTCGAAGCTGATGCGCGGTGAGGGCGTGACGCCCTATGACCTGGAAGCACAGGATGCGATGCGGGTTTACGCGACCCTGCCCGGCATTTCGTCCGGCCTCGGACAGAAGATCAATGCCGAGCTGCGCAGGGCCATGGCGACGCGCACGTTCTGGGGGGCGATCGAAGGCGAAGACGACCCCTATTTCGCCCCGGTCATGGCAATGCGCTGGGGCAGCAACACTGTGAAAGCGCGAACCGGGAACCTCTTCATGGACGAGGCCAAGACGGGCCTGGCACCAGCCGAGCTGATCACGGTGCGCGACGTCGCTGCGCGCTACCTGCACTACTTCCATGGCGTCAATCCGCTGGGAAAGGTCTACCTTTCGAACATGGGCGCGTATGGCGCAGAGAACTCGGTCGACAGTTTCTACCATGGCTGGTTCGCGGACGGCAGCGCGCTGTGGGACAGCGTGAAATCGTCGAAATACGGGCCCCCGCCGGGCTTCCTCGTCGGCGGGCCGAACCCGTCCTACAGCTGGGACAATTGCTGCCCGAAGTCCTGTGGCGGACCGGGAACTCGGTACAGCTGCCTCAAGGCACCGCTTGCGCCGCCGACGGGCCAGCCGCCACTCAAGGCCTATCGTGACTTCAACACGGGCTGGCCGCTCAATTCATGGGAAGTGACGGAGAATTCCGACAGCTATCAGGTCGCCTACCTGCGGCTGCTCGCGAATTTCGTGGACTAGGCGCTCAGTCGTACTCGTCGTCGCTGAACAGGTCGCCCCACAGGACTTCCCGGCTCGACTTGAATGCCTCGACGACGACAATGATTCCGCCCATCAGCAGCACGCAGAATGCCATCGCCTGCCAGGGAGCAATCTGTGTCACCGCATTGAACATCATCACCGGACCTTTTCCTGTGACCGGCATTGATCGCACCGGTCTGTTCTGGTGCAGGTGTTCTCGCGGAAAAGCCTTAACAGCGCTTTTGGAAACAGGGGCAATCCCAAGGCGGCTTCGTAACCAGATTGCCTTGCTTTCTTTACCCCTGCTACCAAGCAGTTAAGGAGGGTCAGAATGACCGTGCAAGCGAGACGAACTGTTAAGGCTCCAAGGGTGTGGCAGCGGATGCTGTCGGGCCGGCGGCTGGACCTCGCCCATCCATCACCGATGGATGTGGAAATCGAGGACATCGCCCACGGCCTTGCCCGCGTCGCCCGATGGAACGGACAGACCCGGGGCGAACATGCCTTTTCGGTCGCCGAGCATTCGGTGATCGTGGAGCGGATCTGCCGCAAGCTCGATCCGTCGCTGACGGCAAAGCAAGGCCTCACCGCGCTGCTCCACGACAGCCCGGAATATGTGATCGGCGACATGATCTCGCCCTTCAAGGCATTGCTCGGCGAAGGCTACAAGGCGGTTGAGGCGCGGCTGCAGGAAGCAATCCACATCCGCTTCGGCCTGCCGCCGGTGACTCCTGCGAAGCTGAAAAAGCTGGTCAAGAAGGCCGACATGATCTGTGCCTGGTTCGAGGCAACTCAGCTTGCCGGGTTCGAAGTGGACGAGGCGAACCGCTTCTTCGGTGAGCCGCCGGAAGGCATTCGCCTGAGGCTTGCGCCGAAAGCCGTGCCGGACGCGCAGGAAGCATTCCTCGCTCGCTTCCGCCAGCTGATGACAGAAATGGGGGCGCCCTGATGCCGGCCGGAAACACGCCTCTGCTGATTGGCCTGTCCGCCGTGATGGTGGCAGTGGACGACGATACGCCGCTGGTACTGGTCACACGCCGCGGCACGGGGGAGGATGCCCTGCCGTTCGGCCCGTTCCATCCGGATGAACACCGCACCTTCGACCTGTCGCTGCGCGGCTGGGTGCGCGAGCAGACGGGCTTCGAGCTTGGCTATGTCGAACAGCTCTACACGTTCGGCGACAAGGACCGCGAAACGCCCGAGGCCACGCTGGCGGGCGCGCCGCCGAATGCGCGCGTGATTTCGGTCGGCTATCTGGCGCTGACGCCGGAGGCGCGGCCTGCCGGCGCTGCCTTCGAAGCGCGCTGGCAAGGCTGGTACCGCTACTTCCCATGGGAAGACCATCGGAACGGCCGCCCGGCCATGATCGATGAAGAGATCGCCCCGCACCTGTTCACCTGGGCGGCAGGGAAGGAGCGGCGGCAGGAGCGAGCGCGGATCGCCTTCGGCCTCGATGGCGCCCGCTGGGCCGAGGAGCGCGTTCTGGACCGCTATGAGCTGCTCTACGAGGCGGGCCTCGTGGCGGAGTGTGCCCGCGATGCCGGCCTGCCGGAATCGGACGTGCGTTTCGGGGAGACCATGGCGTCCGACCACCGGCGCATCCTGGCGACGGCCATTTCACGCCTGCGCGGCAAGATAAAGTACCGGCCGGTCGTCTTTGAGCTGATGCCGGACCGCTTCACCCTGACGGCCCTGCAGCGGACCATGGAAGCGATCCTCGGCCTCGGCCTTCACACGCAGAATTTCCGGCGCGCGCTGGACAAGGCGGGCCTGGTGACCGGAACCGGCGCCATGGAGACGAGCACCGGGGGCCGTCCGGCCGAGCTCTACCGCTTCTGCCGCGAGCAGGCTGCCGCGACCGCCGCGCCGGGCCTTGCGACCCCGCGGCGGCCTGCCGACTGACTATTCCGATGCGGCTGTTTCGGGCGCCGCTTCCGCCGGGGCGTCCAGCCCCTGCGGCTGGCCGACGGCGATGAAGTAGTACTTCGACGGATCGAGATATTCCTTCGCCACGCGGTTCACATCGTCGAGCGTGACAGCGTTCACCATCGCATTGCGGGTGTCGAAATAGTCGATGCCGAGGTCTTCCTGGCGCACGCCCATCATCTGGCCGGCAATCTTCGCATTCGAATCGAAGCCGAGCGCGTAGGAGCCGGTGAGGTAGGCCTTCGCCGCGTCGAGCTCCTCCTCCGTAACGCCGTTCGCGACAAAGTCCTCCATCTCGGCCTTGATGCCGTTGATGAAGGCACCGGCGCTCTCATTCTTGGTCTGGCCGCTGCCGGACCAAGAAGCGAAGTGCTTGCCCGGATTGAGGCCGGTGTAGACCCCGTAGGTCAGCCCCTGCTGGACGCGGAGCGTCTTCATCAGCCGGCTTTCGAAGCCGCCGCCGCCATAGGTGTAGTTCAGCACATAGGCGGTGAAGAAATCCGGATCGTCACGCTGAAGGCCGGGGCCGATGAACTGGACCAGCGTCTGGGGCTGGGGAAGGTCCACTTCCGCCGTCGCGGGCGCATCAAGCGCGGGGAAAGTCAGGTCCGGCGTTTCGGCAAGGTCCGAGCTCTCCGGCAGGCTGGCGATCACCTCGTCGATCATCGGCGCCAGTTCTTCCGGCGTAATGTCGCCCACGGCCGTAACGAGGAGGCGGTCCTTCACCATCAGTTTGTGCATGTGTTCGCGGACAAGGTCAGGCGTCAGCGCAGCGAGGCTCTCTGCGGAGGTTTCCCGCGCATAGGGGTGATCCGAATAGAGCGCCTGCACCTGCGCGCGCCAGGCGAGATAGCCGGCGCTGGTCTCGCGGGTCTCGAGGCCGACCTGCTGCTCCCGGCGGAAGCGTTCGAATGGTCCCTCGTCGAAGCGCGGTTCGGCAAAAGCGGTGGCGACGAGGTCCATCGCGTCGCTCGCATTCTCGGTCAGCATGGAGGCCGAGCAGGACGTCCAGTCATTGCTGGTGTCGCAGCCGAAGCTCATATTGAGGTCTTCCATGCGGGTCTGGAAGGCAAGCGAGTCGAGATCGCCGGCCCCTTCATTCATCAGGTAGCCGACTGCGTCGCCCAGGCCTTCAAGGCCCTTCGGGTCCGCCGCTTCACCGCCTTCCCAGGCCATGTCGACCGACAGGATCGGGATCGACGGTTCGGACACCAGCCAGACGGACGCCCCGCCGGGGGTCACGAATTGCTGGATCGTGGCGAAATCGCCCTTGTGGACATCGACCTTAAGGGCGGGCGCTTCGGCGGCGGGAGCCTCAACGACGGCTGGCGCGGATGCCGGGTGAAAGTAGGCACAGGCGCTGAGGCTGGCCGCGAGAAGGAAGGGGGAAACCAGTCTGATTTTCATCTCATCCTACTCCGCTGCTGCGTCCTGAGGGGCTTCATCTTCGGGCGGCAGGAGCTGCGCCTCGATATAGTGCCGGTCCGGCGAAAACACCTTGCGGACGGCAGCAATCGCCTCCTCATTGGTGATCGACTTCATGCGCTCGGGATAGCTCAGCACGTCTTCCACCGTGCCGCCAAGGGCCAGCGTCGATCCGAACACATTGGCCATGGTCGACTGGCTGTCGCGCGCATAGATCGCCGTGGCGGCCAGCTTGTTCCGCGCGCGGACGACTTCCTCATCCGTAAAGCCTTCGTCCAGCACTTTCTGGACCTGCGCCATCACGGCCGTTTCCAGATCGTCCATCGAAACGCCGGGCGCTGGGCTCGCCGACAGCACCGCCGGGCCCTCATCGTGCAGGTCCGTCCAGGCATAGGAGGAGGCATCGATGGCGAGTTTCTGCTGTTCCACGACCGACTGGTAGAGCCGGCTGGTCATGCCGCCGCCGAGGATTTCGAGGCCGACATCGAGCGCCAGCGCTTCGCGCGGCGTGCGGGTTTCGGATACGCCGTTGTAGTAGCGGCTCCAGGACGGCTGGCGGACCTTGGGGTCACGATAGATCATCGTCTCTGTCTGCGTGAGCAGCGGGACATTCTGCCACTTGCGGTGATTATGCGCCGTGCCGGTGGGCTGGATCTTGCCGTAGGTCTCTTCCGCCAGCGTGCGGACTTCCTCCGGCGTCACATCGCCGGCAACGACCAGGATCGCGTTCTCCGGGCTGTAGTATTCATGATAGAAGGACCTGCCGTCTTCGGGGCTGAGCGCGGCAACCTCGTCCATCTTGCCGATGACCGTGATCTCATAGGGGTGGCCGGCCCACAGCTTCGACAGGACCTGTTCCTGCAGGATCACGCCGGGATTGTTGTCGATGCGCTGGCGACGCTCTTCCTTGACCACATCACGCTCCGAAATGAAGGAGCCTTTCGGGTCGTCGTCGATGACGAGATTGACCATCCGGTCCGCCTCGAGGCCCATCATGGTGCCGAGCTGCTCCTTGGCGACGCGCTCGAAATAGGCCGTGTAGTCCCAGCTCGTGAAGGCGTTGCTCTGCCCGCCATTGCGCGAGACGATCTCATCGAACTCGCCGGGGGCGAGCTTGTCGGTCTGCTGGAACATCACGTGTTCGAAGAGGTGCGCGATACCGCTCTTGCCGGCGACCTCGTCGGAGGAGCCGACCTTGTACCAGACCATGTGGGTCACGACGGGCGCGCGGTGGTCGGGCACGACGACGACCTGCATGCCGTTGTCGAGGCTGAATGTCGTCGGCTTCCAGGCTTCTTCCGCCGAGACGGGAAGAGCGCACAGGGCAAGGGCCGCAAGCCCCCCCGTCAGGATCCGTTTCATGGGCTTGCTCCCTTTGTCTGGGTGAGGCGTTTGCGGGTGCCGGGCGATCACGTTCCCGGCAGTTTCAGGCTCGGTTTGGAGGTCGAGCTGCGCTCGATCGTGACTTCTTCGCTGCCCGTCGCATTGTCGCTGGCGGCCGATGCGGCGTCTTCCGCATTGTCCTTGCGCCAGAACAGGATGCGGTCGGCGACGGTCTTCGATTTGCGGATCGCCTTGGTCTCGTCATAGTCGACTTCGACGCGGACGAGCGGAGAGACGGCATTCGCGCCGGCGGCCGCAACGAGCGCCTTTTCGGACGCGCTGGCATCCGCTCCGACCGAGGTGCCGAACGCCGAGGCGTTCTCGGCGCGGGCGGCTTCGACTTCGGCCGGGACCGAGCCGCCGGGCTCCGGCGGGCGCAGGGAATAATCCGGCGGCACGGTCAGCGGTGCCTTGGTCACGACCCGGAATTCGTCCGGCGTGCGGGCGCCACCGCCCCCGGTCGAACAGGCGGCCGTCGCCAGACAGGCGGCGCCAAGGGCCAGAATGGAAATCTGTGTCTTCATAGGGCGTCCTCGCCTCTCAATTTACTCTTGTCCTGGTGCAGGCTTAGCCCGCTTCCGGTCCGACAGTAAGAACTGATCGGCAAACAGCAAGACGGCACCGACACTGATAGCAGCATCGGCAACGTTGAACACCCAGGGGAAATGCAGGCTGCTGGCATCGATAAAGTCCACCACCGCGCCGAATCGCACCCGGTCGATGAGGTTGCCGAAAGCCCCGCCGACGACCATGGCCAGCGCCAGCTTCAGCAGCCAGCCCCGCGCGCGCAACAGCCAGTACAGGAAGCCGACCGCAATCGCGAGCATGATTCCGGCGAGCACCCAGCGCATCAGCCCCTCGGACTGGAACATGCCGTAGCTCATGCCCCGGTTCCACAACATGGTCAGGTTGAGGGGACCGGGCAGCTCGATGCGTCCGCAGGCGCGAAAATCGTGCAGGCAGCCCAACGCGTTGAAGCGCGGGTGGGCCAGGACCATGTGCTTGGTCACCTGGTCTGCAATCACGATGACCGGGATAAGGGCCAGCGGCCAGACCTTGGTGGGTTTCAGACTCATGCCGGCAGATTGCAGGTGAAACCCGCCAGATCAAGCGATTCCGTGCAGGTGGAGGCCCTACCGGTGCGTCTTGTCCCAGGCTTTCACGGCCAGGGCGTCGCGGGGGGTAATGTCCGGGAAGGCCGGGTCAGCGCCTGCCGGATCGAAATACTTCCAGCTGCGCCGGCATTTGATGCCCTCGGCCTTCTCCGGATAGACGACCACGCCCGGCGTATCGTCCAGCGTGAAACCACCGCCCTTGCCTTCGGCCGTGTTCACCAGCGTCGCACCGGATGTGATGAAGATGTCCGCAGGGTCCTCGCCCTCGAACGCTTCGATCAGGTCTTCGTCCGCGATATGCACGACAGGCGCTGCCTCAAGCGAGGCGCCGATGCGCTTGTCGCGGCGCTCGACCTCCAGCGCGCCGGTGACCACGCGGCGGACCGTGAAGATCTTCGTCCAGCGCGCGGCCAGCTCGGGATTCATCCAGCCATCCGGCGTTTCCGGGTAGAGGAGCAGGTGCACGGAGGCGGCCCTGTCCTTCAGGTGGCTTTCGAGGAAGGCTTCTTCCGTCGTGAACGGCATTACCGGAGCCAGCCAGGTGAGCAGGCGTTCGAGCACGGCGGCCATGACCGTGCGCGCGGCGCGCCGACGCGTGCCGAACACGGCCGTCGCCTTGTCCCACGCCGCCATCGTGTCGAAGCGCGGGTCGCAGTAGAGGCTGTCCTTGCGGATGTCGAAATAGACGGCTGACAGGTCCACGCCCGCGAAATTGATAAGCAGGCTCATCACGCGCTTGAAATCGTAGACCGTGTAGGCCGCCTTCACCTGGGCATCCAGTTCAGCAAGGCGGTGCAGCACCCAGCGCTCGAGCCCCGGCATCTCCGCCGGCGCGACGGCCTCAGCCTCCGTCCAGCCATCAAGGGCGCCCAGCAGATAGCGCACCGTATTGCGCAGCTTGCGATAAGTCTCGACCGAGCCCTTAATGATCTCGTCGGAGATGCGCAGGTCTTCCGTGAAGTCCGAACTCGCGGCCCAGATGCGCAGGATCTCGATACCGTACTGCTTCTGGATCTCTTCCGGTTCGATCGTGTTGCCGATCGACTTCGACATCTTCTTGCCGTCGGCGTCGACGATGAAGCCGTGCGTCAGCACCTGCTTGTACGGCGCAATGCCGCGCGTCGCGCAGCATTCCAGCAGCGAGGACTGGAACCAGCCACGGTGCTGGTCGGAACCTTCGAGGTAAAGGTCGGCCTGCCCGGTCGCATCGTCGATGATGCCGCGATGGCGCAACGAGAAAGCATGCGTGGTGCCGCTGTCGAACCAAACGTCAAGCACGTCGGTGACCTTCTCCCACTCTGCAGCGTCGATGCCGAAGGGGGAGAGGAAGTCTTCCGTGGACGTATCGAACCATGCCTCGACGCCGCCTTTTGTGATGGCGGCCTTGATGGCTTCGTTGAGGGCGTTCGCCGTCTCCTCCGGCAGCGCGGTCGTGTGCGGTTCGCCGGATTTGTTGACGAAGATGGTGATCGGCACACCCCAGTTGCGCTGGCGCGAGATCAGCCAGTCGGGGCGGCCCTCGACCATGGCCTGCAGGCGGTTGCGCCCAACCGCGGGGAAGAATTCGGTGTCTTCGATGGCCTTCAGTGCTTTCTCACGCAGCGTGCGTCCGTCGGGGCCGGGCTTGTCCATGGCGATGAACCATTGCGGCGTCGCACGGCGGATCACCGGCGCCTTGGAGCGCCAGGAATGGGCGTCGCGGATCGTCGTCAGGCCGCGTGCGAGCAAATTGCCGCTCTCGGCCAGCGCCTTGATGACTTCCGGGTTCGCCTTGCCCGGCTCGCCGCGCTTCTTGCCGGAGGTGACGACGATATCGAGGCCCGCAAAGCGCGGCACGTCCGGTGTGTAGCAGCCATCCGGATCGACGATCTGGCGGATTTCCTGCGTCGTGTGGCCGGTCTCGACCCAGACATTGAAGTCATCCTCGCCATGCGCGGGCGCGGTGTGCACGAAGCCCGTACCGGCATCGTCGGTGACATGCTCGCCGGCGAGCAGAGGGATCTCATGATCGAAGAAGGCATCTAGCTTATGCAGCGGGTGCGAGAGCTTCAACCAACGCAGATGCTGAACATCTTCGCATTGGAACAGTCTGCTAAATCGCCGGACTTTCGCTGCGTCCATCACGGTCTCAGCGAGCGCATCAGCCAATACAAACATGTCGCCAGGATTTGCGTATGGAGCAAAGCCGAGTTCTTCTTCCGTTGCGACTTCTTCCACTTTGTACAGCGAGTAGTCGATATTCGGGTGGTAGCTCACAGCCTGGTTGGCAGGGATCGTCCACGGCGTTGTTGTCCAGATGACAATGGACGCGTTTGACAGCAATTCGCTCTCTTTGCGGCGCTGCTCAAGATCGCCCTTCGTATCCGGCTCGTATAGCGTCGTGTTGATCGGGCGGATCGGAAACTTCACCCAGATCACCGGCACTTTGCGGTCGTGGTATTCGACTTCCGCTTCGGCGAGGGCCGTGCGCTCCACCGGGCTCCACATGATCGGCTTGGCGCCGCGCACCAGGGTGCCCTGCATGGCGATCTTGAGGAATTCAGCGACGATCAGTGCCTCGCTTTCGGGCTTCATCGTCAGGTACGGGTCGTCCCACTCGCCCTCGATGCCGAGGCCGCGGAATTGCTTGGCCTGCACCTCCACCCATTTCTGGGCATAGGCGCGGCAGGCGGCGCGGAACTCGCCGGGCGGCACGTCGTCCTTCTTCTTGCCCTTGGCGCGGAACTCCTCCTCGACCTTCCATTCGATCGGCAGGCCATGGCAGTCCCAGCCCGGCAGGTAGGACGCATCGAAGCCGGCCATCTGGTGCGAGCGCACCACGATGTCCTTCAGGATTTTCTGCATCGCCGTGCCGAGGTGGATCGGTCCGTTCGCATAGGGCGGGCCGTCGTGAAGGATCCACTGTTTCGCCCCGCGTGCCTTCGCATCGGCACGCAGGCGGTCGTACAGCTGAAGCTCGTCCCAACGCTTGATCCATTCGGGTTCACGCTTGGGCAGGCCGCCGCGCATGGGGAATTCGGTCGCGGGCAGGAACAGGGTGTCGCGATAATCTCGGTCGGTCAGGGAATCGGTCATGTGTCTTGGTCTGAACGGAATGAAGGTCGTATCGGGGCTCGAATGCAAGAATCCCGGCCTGGCCCAGACCCTTCGGAAGGGGTCAGCGCGCAGCCGGGCGGCTAATTCGAATGGAGAATATCCGTTCCATTGCCTGCGCCTTAACAGGCAGAGGTTAACCTGTCACTAGGGCGATGGCGGCGGCACAGACGGCCCGATAGACAGCCGGTCGGCGACGCGGGCGCAAAGCGCCTCGAACACGGCGGCGTTTTCCTTGAGGTTCGCCCAGGTTATCCCGTGGTCCAGGATCACGTAGCGGGACACATTCACCGTTTCGGGGTCTGACTTGTAGACCGAAACCGCGCTGAACGTCCGGTCGATGGCGGTCACGTCCTCCTCGGACATGTCGGAGCCGAAGGCGGCCATGAATTCGACGCCCCGGCAGTCCGTCGCCGACGCATCGGTACAGACCGTGTAGATGCCGAGAGTCAGCCCGTCCGGCAGGCGGGCGAAGACGAAGGGCGCGCCGGAATCATTCTGCCCGGCGGCAAGGAAGGTCCCGTCCATTTCGTCCACCAGCAGGCGCAGATCGTCCAGCCGCACGCTGGCGATCAGCATGTCGGGCGCACGCACCGGTGGCCCCTCCTGGGCAGCTGCGTGGGCGCTGGCCAGTGTCACCAATCCCGCTGCAAACAAGGTCCTGCGCACGCTCTTCCCTCGCCGAATCCCGCATGCCTCCCGGGGCACGCGAGCGCCAGACTGGCAGCACTCCGTGGCAGTAATGTGTCAGGCGCTGCTTGCAGCGGGTCGCGCTCTAGTTGCCGGAATCGTCTGCCGGCGGCCAGATCACATCGGCAACCAGCGGACCGAGTGCCAGCGCATTCTCAAGATTGATCTTGAGGTTTTCCATGCGCTGCCCGCCATCCAGAATGACGTAGCGCGTGACGCCGATCGTCGCGCCTTCCTCGTCCCACCAGGTGGAAACGGCGGCGTAGGTCAGGTTGGCCTCGTTGATCTTGTCGGTCGTGACGCTGTCATCGTCGTCATAGCGGACCTGCACCATGAAACCGAGGCAGCCATCGGCGTAGTCCGTATCGCACGCCGTACCGATGAGGTGGAAGATCAGCCCGTCGGGCGTCGTCGCGCGCACCGAGGTCTCGCCGTAGCTTCCCGTTTCGGTGATCGTGTGCCCCTCGGCCACGGCAAGGGCCTTGAGGTCTTCGAGGTTCACGCTCCGGACGACGCGATCATTGTCTGCGAGCGAGGTGTCTGCAGTGAAATCTTCGGCAAGGGCCGGAAGCGAAACGGCGGCGGCAAGCGCCGTCATGGCGAGGAAAGCACGCACGGAAATCTCCCTTTTCCTGTCCCCCATCTCCAGAATGAAGAGGTGTGGCGACGAAGGAAAGCCGGATTCTAAATATTTTTACAGGCTGGCGAGGCGATTCCGGGCGATTTCCGCATCCTGTTTCATCGCCGCAACGAGGTCGTCGAGCGTGTCGAATTTGAGTTCCGGCCGGAGGTAGGAGATCAGCTGGACTTCGATCCACTTGCCGTAGAGATCGCTGTCGAAGTCGAAAATATGCGTCTCGAGCAGCGGGTCGCGGACGCCCGTCGTCGGTGTGCGCCCGAAATTGGCGACACCGTCGTGCCAGGGGCCGTCCCGGTCGATCCGCGCGCGCACGGCGTAGACGCCATGCTTGGGATGGATCAGCTCCCCGAGGTGGATGTTGGCTGTGGGAAAGCCGAGCTTGCGGCCGTTACGCTCGCCGCCCTCAACAACGCCATCGGCGATCCACCAGTCACCGAGCAGCTCGGCGGCGGCTTCCGGTTCGCCTGCCATAAGCGCCTGCCGGATCGCCGTGGATGATGCCTTGTCACCCAGCTTCTCGACCTTTTCGACGATGCTCACACCGAACCCCAGCGCCCGGCCGAGGCTGGCCAGCCGCTGGGCATGGCCCATCCGGCCGCGCCCGAAACGGAAATCGAATCCCACCGCGACGTGGCTGACCCCGAGGCCGTCCACCAGCACCTGCCGGACGAAAGCCTCGTCCGTCATTGCAGCCATCTCGCCGTTGAACGGGAGCTCAAAAACCGCTTCGGCCCCTGCCTCCAGGATCGCCGCATTGCGCCGCTCCGGCCGGAAAATGCGGAACGGCGGATCGGTAGGACGGAAATAGGCGCGCGGCGGCGGCTCGAACGTGGCGACGGAGAACTTGCCATGGCCGCCTTTGCGCGCCGCTTCGATCACCTCGCGGTGGCCGGCGTGCAGGCCGTCGAAATTCCCGAGCGCAACCGACGCGCCCCGTGCGCCGGCGGGCAGGCCCCGGTAGTCGGCATAGACCGCCAATCAGCCCCCCCGGCGCGGCGCGACCACTTCGGCATCGCCCGTGATCACGCGCTTGCCATCCACGATGCACTCGATTTTCAGGACAACGCGGTTTCCGCGATCGATCTTCTCTGCGATCTCGGCACGCGCTGTCACGGTATCGCCGATATAGACCGGCCGGCGGAAACGCATGTTGAGGCCGACAAACACGGCGCCTGGGCCCGGCAGGTTGTTACCGAGGATGCCGGAGATGTAGCTGGCGGTGAGCGCGCCATGCGCAATGCGGCGCTCGAACATGGTCGTGGCGGCGTACTCATCGGACATGTGCAGGGGGTTGAAGTCTCCCGACACTTCCGCAAACCGCTGGATATCGTCTGCCGTGATCTCGTGCACGGTCTCGTGGGACATGCCGATCTCAAGGTCTTCATATTTGTAGCCGGTGAATTCCGTCATCCGCGTGATACTCCGAATCCTGTCGCGGTGGTTTCGTTACACGTGCAGGCGCCCTGCGTCACCACCTTAAGCCTGTCATGGCGTAGGTGGCCTGCTCTGCATAGGAAGCGAGCAGATCGACGACCTCCGTCTCAAAATCCGCCCCGTGTTCCTTGAGACCGGTCCCGACATACAGGCTGTCGAAGCCCTGCCGGCTGGCGCCGCGCACATCGGTCGACGGACTGTCGCCGACGCACAGGATGCGGCCACGGGAGAGCGGCGCGCCCGCAAGCGCCTCGAGACGGGAAAGTGCCACATTGTAGATCGCCGCATGGGGCTTGCCGGGATAGATCACCTGCCCGCCCATCTCCTCATAGATTTCCGCAAGTGCGCCAGCGCACCAGATCAGCCGGTTTCCGACGCGCACCTGCTTGTCCGGATTCGCGCACAGCATCGGCAGGCCGCGTTCGATGCCGGGCATCAGCTCCTCGCGATAATCTTCCGGCGCGTCATTCGCCTGGTCGCGCAAGCCGATGCACAGCAGCAGATCGGCATGCTGTGGCCCGGTGAAATCAAGGCCGAGCCCCTGATACAGGTGCTTGTCGCGGTCCCAGCTGGAGTCGACCCCCATGCGCCAGATCTTCTGGTCGCGGCGGCGGGAAAGCTCCTCCCGGCACACATCGCCCGACGATACGCAGTCGTCGAACGCATCGGCGCGCACGCCCATGGGCTCGAAATAGGATACGACCTGGGCTTTCGGCACCGGCGCGTTTGTGATCAGGCAGACCCTGCCGCCGTCCTGACGGAAGCTGGCGAGAGCGTTGCAGGCCTCGTCAAAGGCCCGGCGCCCGTTGTGGATCACGCCCCAGACGTCGCAGAGGATGGCGTCATAGCGGCCGGCAATGTCGGAAAGTCCGTTCGGGAACTGAGGTGCTGTCATGCGCGGCGAGGTAGGATGCCCCGCGCGGGCGGTCAATCGCCGTAGTGGCAGGCATCTGCCGGGAGCGGATTGAGGATCCACCAGACCGCCGTCGGAATCGAGGTCGCATGAGCGAAGTAACAGCCCGTCACCCGCGTGACGTGGCCCGGTTCGAAATCAGTGGAATAGGTCGGCGCATATTCGCAAGAGACGAGGTTGGCGCCGTACTGGTCCTGCGGACCGGGCCGCACGTCGAGGATGAGGTGGTTCGAACCCGTGCGGATGCCGACCGACTTCACATTGTCGACCGGCCCGTGGCCGTTGCAGCCCTCGTCGGCATAGGTGCCGTCCAGGCGCTCGATGGACGGTTCCAGTTGCGGCGTCATGCGAAGGTCCAGCCAGATGACGCCTTCCTGCATGTCCTGCAGCGCTTCGGGAGCTTCGAAATCTTCATTGCCCGGCAAGGTGGCCTGGATTTTCTGGACATCCGCCCGGGCCGCCTCCACAACACAGGCTGCCGCCAGCAACAGGATGGTCATACGCATCGCGCGTCCTCCGTCCAGCCGATGGACATCAGACCGGAGGATTGGGGCGAATTGAGGGAGCCGGTTGGCTCAGCCGAATTTGGAGAGGCGCTGGACCATTTCCTGCGGCGGGGCTGTCTCTTCCATCAGCGAGGCCTTGATCGGCCGCGGCGCGCCGAAGACGTGACCCTGACCGTAAGGGATGTCGTATTCGAGGATCTCGACCACGGAGGCCTCGTCCTCGATCTTCTCGGCGATCATGGTGATGCCGTAGCGGGAGAAGACGGCCGAGACTTCCTCGCCCTCGACGCGGCGGTTGATCGACGAGATCGGACGCGCACCCATCGGATCGCGCAGCTGGTCGATCAGATTGTGGCCGTTCATCTTGACGAAGCGAACGCCCGCCGACTGGAGGCGCGGAAGATCGAGCCCGAGGTCACCCGCATGGTCGATGGAAAAGCGGAAGCCGAGCGCCGTCAGCTTGTCCATATTATCCCGCATCATGCGCGAGCGTGTCTCGAACCGGTCGGCCCGGATCTCGAAGATCACGGACCCGGACAGATCCCGGTTCTCCGTCATGAATTCGAGGAAGAACGGGAAGAAGGTTGTGTCCTCAAGCGAGGCTGCCGCGATGTTGCAGAACACGCCGACGCGGCGGTCGCGCTCGGCAAGGCGCCGCACGATCTGCACGCAGCGGAACAATGTGAAATTGTCGATCTGGCCCATCAGGTTGGCGCGGCGGGCCGCGTCCAGGAACTCGGCCGGCAGGATCAGAGAACCATCCGGACGACGCAGGCGCGTAAAGCCTTCGTAGAAGGAAACGCGGCGCTGGGGCAGCGACACGATCGGCTGCAGGTGCAGGTCCACCCGGCCGTCCTTCAGGGCATCGCGCACATCGCGGAGGATGGCGTCTTCCTGCGGCGCGACGGTGGGATTGGCAGAGGCGTCGGCAAGCTTGGCTTCGAAACTGCGCGAGAGCCGGTCGATCAGGCTTTCGAGCTGTTTCATTTCGGTCACGAGTGCGTCGCGGCGCTCGGTCAGCTCGTGCTTGACCGTCTCTTCGACCGCTTCGGTGCGGGCCTCGATGACATCCATCCGGCGGCCGGACTCACGCGTTTCCTTCTCGACGGCCGAAAGCCGCTCGTCGAGTTCGCGCTTCGAGTGGCCATTGGTGACGAGCAGATGAATCTGACCCAGAATCGCTGTGGTAATTGCGCCGCTGGCAACCGACAGCGGCAGGCCCAGCTCCAGCAGCGACCAGCCGGCGTAGCCCACGGCTCCGCCGAGCGCCGCGTACAGCAGGAACAGCACAATTGTCATCAGCTCAGCACCCAGCAACAAACCATCAATCTTAACAGATAAGACCAATAGGTTAACGAATTGCATGGATTTGGCGGAATTTGGCCGCGGCGGCAATCCCGTCACACATTGTTGCAGAACGGCCACAAAGGGTCCTCACGTGGCGTCTGAGGCGCATTGTCGCTCGACACGCGCGCCTCCGGCCGGTAGCCACGCTGCACGATCCCGGCGCACCCGGTCCGCGGCCATATGATTGGCCGGAGCGGGGGCTGTCTCGGGGGAGACAGGGGCCGTGCCTCAGGGTGCGGCCCCGTCCTTTTCCGGGGTGTCCTCGTCTTCCCTTCCCTGCAGCAGATATTGCGGTTCGGAGAACGGCCATGCAGCCGCGCCGCCGTCACAGGAGACGACAAATCCGGCGCTTTCGGCGAACCGCACGGCCTGGTCCATGCCGCATGGCTGGATCACCGCACGCAGCCCGCCATAGTCGATCCAGTAGCCGGCGCGGCCGCCGGCGGTCTCGATCTTGGTGATGACGAGATCGCCGGTGTCGAAGACGCGGGTCTTGGCGTCGCCTTCGCCGGGGAGAAGGCCGAGCGGCGCGGCGTCGAATCCGCCGCGCGGCGGGGTGTTTACGAAGATTTCGGCGTCGGACAGTTCGTACATCTTGTTGAGCGCTGCAAGCATGTCGCGGGTGCCGGAGGGACCGGCGACAGGCAGCGGCCCTTCCCGGCCCGCCGTCCACGTGACATTGCGCACCTCGTCGAGCCCTTCGATGTCCTGGGCCTGTAATGAGAACAGCAGAACCGCGTCGAGGTTCGCAGCCTCGCCCGGAACCGTGCCAAGCACGGCGCGCAGGCCGGCCGGCGCCCCGGCGAGCACCCGCTTGCCGCCCGCCGCAATGATGATGCAGGGGGCCTCGGCCGTGCTCACCGGGCATGGCAACAGCACGAAATCCGTGGGCCTGATGTCAGTAGCCGTGATCCTGGATGTGTCCGGCGGTGCGCCACCGTGACCGCCGCACGCCGCAAGCGTGCCCATCGCAACCAGCAAGGAGAGACTCCGTCTCAGGCGCGTCATCCGCTGCCTCCAGGATCAGCCGATTACGGTCTGCCCCGGCTCCGTTACGATTTGGTTTTCGATATAGCCGAGCCCGTCGATCTCGACCCGGACCCGGTCCCCGGCTTTCAGCCATTTCGGCGGGTCGAACCCGGCGCCGACGCCGGCGGGGGTGCCGGTGAAGATCAGGTCGCCCGGCTCCAGCGTGAAAGCGGCGGTCAGGTGCGCAATCTGGGCGGGGATATCATGGATCATGTCCCGCACATGGCCGGACTGGCGCTGTTCCCCATTCACATAGGAGCGCACTTCGAGCGCGCCGAGGTCGCCGATCTCGTCAAGCGTGACGATCGCCGGGCCGAACGGCGCATGCGTATCGAAGCCCTTGCCCATGATCATGGTCTGGCTGGCGCGCTGCCAGTCCCGTACCGAATAGTCGCAGCCGATGCTGACGCCGGCGACGATCTCGAACGCCCGCTCGCGCGGAACATGCCGGCCGTGCTTGCCGATCACAACCACCAGCTCCCCTTCATAGTCCAGCTGTCCGGAAACCTTGGGCAGGTGAACATCTGCATACGGATCGTTTACCGACGTGGCCTGCTTGTTGAACCATTTCTGGACGTCCGGCTTCTTCGTGTCGACGAAACTGACGCTTTCGGCGGCGTGCGCGGCATAGTTGACGCCGATCCCGAGAATCTTCCCCGGGCGGGCGACCGGCGCGAGCAATTCAACTTCTGAGAGTGGGACGGGCGCGCCGGCGGGAACTGCGGAAAGTGCTGCCGGAAGGTCGGCTCCGGCGACCGGGACGACCTTTTCACCCTCCAGAATTCCGTAACCCACCTCGCCGCCATGGCGATACCGAACCAGCCGCATACCGTTACCCTCTCGTCACACTAAAGACAGAAACACATTGAAAGGCGTTCATCTCGCGTTGTGGCGGCATTTGGCAAGGGCTAGTGAGAAGGGTCACAGGGAGGCCATAATGGATCTTGGCGTGCGGGCGCAGGAAAGCTCCGTAAAGGTGATCTTCGCGCCCGGCGAGCAGCTGCGGATGCCGCCCTATCAGCGTAGCTATTCCTGGGGCATCAACGAAGCCAACGAGCTTCTGGGCGACCTGCTGGAGTCCGCCGAAAGCGGCATGCCGCACTTCGTCGGCGCGATTGTGCTGATCCACGGCACGGAAAACGGCGTCCTCGAAATCGTCGATGGGCAGCAGCGGCTGACCACGCTGACCATCCTGCTGGCCGTGCTTCGCGATCTCGAGCCCGACAAGGCACGCGCCGCGATGCTGCACGAGCTGGTGGCCGACGATGCCCGCCCGATGCTGGGTGAAGGGGCCAACTGGCGCCTGACGCTGAACCACATGGACGGCCCCTTCTTCCGCGACGCGATCCAGACGCCCGGCGCTACGAGGAACCTCGACAAGGAACCCGGCGAAAGCGAGAGCCAGCTGCGCATGGTGCGGAACGCAGCCGCATTTGCCAAGAAAATCAAGGAACTGGACGACGACACGCGGCGCCGTCTGGCGGAGGTCGCGATGAATCGGTGCGCCCTGGTGAGGGTGGTCGTGGACGACAAGGACCAGGGGTTCAAGGTGTTCCGCGTGCTCAACACGCGCGGCAAGGAGCCGGACGCGCACGACATCATCAAGACCGAGATCTTCCAGCGCGGCCGGTTCAGCAATGAGGACGCCGCGAAATATTCCGAGCGCTGGGCCGAGCACGAGGCCGCCCTCGGCGGGTCGGCCTTCGACGACCTTCTGAGGCAGATCCGCGCGATCTATGATAAGTCCGGCCGGGGCGAACTCGTCTCGGCGTTTTCGAAAGCTGTCCTGTCCAGGACAGAGCCGCGGAAATTCCTGGACGACGTGTTGCCGCGCTATGTCGAGGCCTACCGGCTGATTACGACCGGCGCGGTGGAAGACGGGCCGAATGCGCAGGTGATCAGCGACAAGCTGAACCAGATGCGGGCGCTCGACCAGAGCAGCTGGCGGGCCCCGGCACTCAAATTCCTCGTCGAGCGCGGCCCGGCTGATGCGGCGGCGCCCGAGTTCTTCCGGCTCCTGGAACGGCTTGCCTATGTAATCATGCTGATCATCAACGACCGGGACCAGCGCAACAAGCGCTTCAACCGGGTGATGGACGCGCTGTCCAACGACCGCACCCTGTTCGGCAAGAGCGGCCCCTTCGCGATCGACCGGACCGACGGCCGCAAGACACGTGAACGCATGCTGGGGCGGTTCGCCACCTACGGCCAGCGCCGGGCGATGGCGCTGCGGCTCAACGCTGCGTTGGAAGGCGGCAAGACGATTCCGCCGGAATCAGACGCCACCGTGGAGCATGTGCTGCCGCGCAACGTACACGAGGACAGCCACTGGATGAATGTGTGGCCGGACCCGGCGCGGCGACGTGAGCTGTGCGACACGCTCGGCAATTTCGTTCTGCTGACCCACAAGGTGAACCAGAGAGCCGACCGGCATGACTTCCGGGACAAGAAGGAAGTCTACTTCAATGGCGGCGGCGGGGAGGAGTTCGCCCTGACGCGTGACCTGAAGGAGCACGATGCCTGGACGCCCGACGTGGTGCGCCGGCGCACGGAGCGGCTGGTCGAAATCCTCTGCCAGGAATGGGAAATCTGATCCCGCTACCGGCCGGCACGCTTTCCCTGCGGAACCCCTAGCGGCACGGCGCACGAGCGCCTAGCGTGCGGGCGACCACATAAAAGCCTGCAGGGAGCGCCGTCATGAGCCTGTTCGATCTTACCGGAAAAGTCGCCATCATCACCGGGTCTTCCCGCGGGATCGGCAAGGCCATTGCAGAAGCGCTGGCCGATGCCGGCGCGAAAGTGACCATCTCATCCCGCAAGCCGGGACCGTGCCAGGAAGTGGCGGACGCGATCAACGCCAAGCATGGCGACGGCACGGCGATCGCGGTGCCGGCCAACATCTCGTCCAAGGAAGAGCTGCAGGCCATGGTGGATGCCACCAACAAGGCCTTCGGCAAGATCGATATCGTCGTCTGCAACGCCGCTGCGAACCCGTATTACGGCCCGATGGAAGGCATCGCCGACGAGCAGTTCGAGAAAGTGCTGCAGAACAACATCATCTCGAACCACTGGCTGATCCAGATGTGCGTGCCGCAGATGCGGGAGCGCAAGGATGGCTCGGTCATCATCGTCTCGTCGATCGGGGGCCTGCGCGGGTCTCCGATCATCGGGGCCTACAACATCTCCAAGGCGGCGGACTTCCAGCTCGCCCGCAACCTCGCCACCGAATACGGCAAGGACAATATCCGCGTGAACTGCATCGCGCCGGGCCTCATCCGCACCGATTTCGCCCGTGCCCTGTGGGAGAACCCGGACAATCTCAAGCGCTCCCTCTCCGGCACACCGATGGCGCGGATCGGGGAGCCGGAGGAGATCGCCGGCGCCGCCGTCTACCTCGCCTCCAGGGCCGGCGCCTACATGACCGGCCAGATGATGGTGGTCGATGGCGGGGCGACGTGCTGAGGCACCCCGTATGAGCCGCACCGAAATGTCGGCCCAGCAGCAGGCGTTTTTCGAGCGCCTGAAGAAGGGCGAGTGGGATTTCCCGCCGGGCATCCGCAATCTCGGCATCCGGCCGGATCTCTGGCTGAAGGAGGTCTCCTACGGGCGGACGCTGTACGAGTGGCCGAACGATGGCAGCCGCGACATCCAGCCGGGCCGCGTGTTCGGCGGCTGGGTCGCCGGCCTGTCGGACCATATCGTCTCGATGACCATGGCCAGCGCGCTGGAAGACGGCGAATGGTTCACCACGATGGAGCTGCAGACGCGTATCCTGCGGCCGGTGCCGAACGGGCTCATCACCATCGAAGGGCGCCTTGTCAGCCGCGGCAAGACGACCGGCCTCGTCGAAGCCGACTGGCGCGATGAAAAGGGCCGCCACCTCGCACGCATCACCGCCGCCAAGGCAATCCGCGAGATGTCCGAACTGCGCCCCGGCGGCGTGGGCTGATGCGGATCGAGGTCACCAAGGGGCGCACCGATGACGGTATCCGCATCGTGCGCGCCGATGGCAGCGTGGCCGAAACGCGGTTCCCGAAGAAGGGTCCCTTCCCGCACGACCTGGTGCATGCTGTGGTGGAACAGGCGCTGGACTTGCAGTGCGGCTTCTGGGGCATGATCGCGGGCGGGCGTCACCCTGAGGACATTC
Source organism: Hyphomonas sp. (assembly GCA_020638455.1). Lineage (GTDB taxonomy): Bacteria > Pseudomonadota > Alphaproteobacteria > Caulobacterales > Hyphomonadaceae > Hyphomonas. Next base: position 32,280 of record JACKIK010000003.1, read on the forward strand.
AGGCGCTGGCCGATCAGCTCGGTCATTCGAGCGCGAAGAAGGCCCACGCGCCGGACCCGTCCATCATTGAACTCATCCAGGCCGAGCGCCTGGTGGAATGTTTCGAGGCGGAGATCTGGGGCGGGCCGGCATCGCTGGACAACCTGCAGTCGGTCGCCGATGCCGGCTTCGCGCAGTCGCTGGTGCCCCGCGTCGGCCTGTCGGCGGCAGCAGTCGAAGGGATCCGGGCGCGGCTTGCTGCCCTTCAGGCGGAATGGAATGCCCTGCCCGAACGCGGAACGCTTGCTGTCGACTGGGCCGGCTGATCAGGGCAGCAGCAGGCAGGCATCGCCGTAGGAGTAGAACCGGTACTCGCTCGCGATGGCGTGCGCATAGGCGGCCTGCATCACGTCCGTTCCCATCAGGGCGCAGACCAGCATGAACAGGCTGGAGCCCGGCAGGTGGAAATTGGTGACCAGCGCGTCGGTGGCGCGGACGGCATCGCCGGGCTTGAGGAAGATATCGGTTGGCCCGGTCGCCGGGTGCAGCCGGCCCCCTGCATCGGCGCAGCTTTCCAGCGTACGCATGGCCGTGGTGCCGACGGGGACGATCCGGTGCCCTGTTTTTCGCGCCGCGTTGAGGTGCGCGGCCGTCTCCGGCGTCAGGCGGCGCCATTCCTCATGCAGGCGGTTGTCGGCGAGCTGCTTTTCCTCCAGCGGCTTGAACGTGCCGAGGCCGACATGCAGGCGCACGGTCTCGCGGACGAGGCCGGCGGCGTCGCACTCGGCCAGCAGGCGCGGGGTAAAGTGCAGGCCCGCCGTCGGCGCGGCAACGGAGGCCGCATCCTCGCCGGCGAAAGCGGTCTGGTAGGTCTGCCGGTCCTTGGCATCGGCCGGGCGGCGTCGCGCGATATAGGGTGGCAGCGGCATGGCACCGTGCCGGTCCAGCGCGGCAGTCTGCGTATCGCCTTCGAGGGCGAAGCGGAGCCCGATCTCCCCGCCTTCGAAATGGCCCGTGATCTCCGCAACGAAGCCGTCTGCGAAGATGATCGTGTCGCCGTCCTTCAGGCGCCGGCCCGGCCGGGCGAGCGCGCGCCAGGTGCGCGTATCGACACGTTCGGTGAGGTTGACGTCGCAGGCGACATCCTGCCCGGCTTCGTCCCGCGCCGGCCGCACGCCCTTGAGCGCGGCCGGAAGCACGCGCGTGTCGTTGAAGACGAGCACATCGCCCGCCGAAAGGAAGCGCGGCAGGTCCCGCACGCCGGCATCCTCCAGCCGCCCGTCGCCATGTACGACGAGCAGCCGCGCAGCATCCTGCGGCTCGGCCGGGCGCAGCGCGATCCGGGCCTCCGGCAGGTCGAACTGGAACTGGGACAGGTCCACGGCAGGCTCCGGCGAGGTTCGCCCGTGCCTTCGCCCGGGACGCGCCTCAGCGCAATGCGAAAACCGCTCAGTTCTCGACGGCGGTCAGCACGGATGTCAGGTCGCACACGTCCGGAACTTCGCCCTGCTTGGCGAGGCTGTCGCGGAATTGCGGCCCGTCGGTGCGCATGACCCAGACTTCGGGACGCTCCGCGGCCGGCAGGTCGGCAGCGACTTTGGCCGATTTCAGGATATCCGGATCGGCGACCGGCGCATCGCGATTGTCAGGCCGGTGCTTCAGCGCCAATACGACGTCTTCCCCTTCGACCACCCGGCCCCAGGCCGTGTATTTCCGGTCGAGGTGCTCGGCGCGCCCGCGCATCAGGAAGAACTGGGAGTTCGCGGAATTCGGATCGTCGGTCCGCGCCGTCGAGACGATGCCGAGGCAGTGCGGGATATAGCTCTCGACCTTGCCGTCGACCGACATCTCGCCGAAGAAGCTCGCCTGCGTGCCGATCGGAAAGCCCTTAATGTAGCCGAATTTCGCCGTGTCCTCGGGGCCGACCGCGGCATCCAGCGGCATCGCAGCCGGGTCCCGGCGGAAAGTGAATTCGCCTTCGATATCGGGCAGGCCGGACTCCCGGCCCTTGAGCGCGAAAATGTCCCCGCCCTGCGCCATGAAGCCGTCGATCACGCGGTGGAAGCTGGTGCCGTCGAAATCGCCTGAGCGGATGATGGCCGCGAACTGTTTGTAATGTTTCGGCGCGACTTCCGGGAACGCCTCGATCAGGATGCGGCCCTTGGTTGTGTCGAAGATGAACAGGTTCTGCGGGTCCACCTTGCGCCAATTGTCCGGGTCCGCCTTCGCGATCGCCGGGTCGACCGAAGCCGGGGAATGCCCTGCCGGTGCTTCAGCTGCTGCAGTAAGCGAAAAAGCGAGGGCGGACGCGGCGAGCGCAAGGGCGGCAAACTTCATGTGACTCTACATCTCCGTCGAAGCGCAGGCGCGCGGGGGATCAAGGCCGCAATGTCGGGCATCGGAACCGGCGATTCAACGGTTCGTGGCAGTTCGCGCGGCGGGGCTAGCCCTTCGGCGGAAACTTCTCCAGCAGCGCTTCCTTCACCGCCGGTGTCACGAAAGGCGTGATGTCGCCACCGAGGCTGACGATTTCCTTCACCAGCCGCGATGCGACCGCCTGGTGGCGGACATCCGCCATCAGGAACACGGTTTCGATGTCCGGATTCAGCTGTTCGTTCATCGCCGTCATCTGGAACTCGTATTCGAAATCCTGCACGGCGCGCAGGCCGCGGACGATGATGCCCGCCCCGCACGCCTCGGCGAACTTCATGAGCAGGCCGTGCATCGGCATTACCTTGATTTCGGCAAGGCCCGGCCCGTTCAGCTTCTCGCATTCCGACCGCACCATGGCGACCCGTTCCTGCAGGGTGAACAGCGGCTTTTTCGCCTCGTTCACGGCTACGCCGATGATCAGCGTGTCGACCAGCTTGCGCGCCCGGCCGATGATATCGACATGGCCGATAGTGGGCGGATCGAACGTTCCCGGATACAGTCCTATGCGGTGCATGTCGGCCCTCCCCGGCGCGGTGGCTGCAGTGGTGACGGCTGATCCCCGGCCTATTCGGCGCCGCCGTCCCCATCCATAGCGGTTTCGCCGTCTTCCACAAGGCGGGCGACAGAAACAACGCGCTCGCCCTCGGCCGTGCGCAGCACCCAGACGCCGCCCGTGGACCGGCCGGCAATCCGGATCTGCTCCACCGGCGTGCGGATCAGCTGGCCGGCATCAGTGACCAGCATGACCTGATCGCCATCGCCGACCGGGAAGGACTGGGCGACTTTCTTGACCGGGCCCTTCTTCTTGTCGCGGCCCCAGATGTTCTGGGCGACGAGGCCTTTGCCGCCACGCCCGGTGATGCGGTAATCATAGGCAGAGGAGCGCTTGCCCATGCCGTCGTCGGCGATGGTGAGGACAAATTCCTCTGCCGCGCCGAGCTCTACGATACGTTCCGGCGAGAGCGCGGCCTCGGCGACGTCTTCCTCGTCCTCGTCGGCGGAGATCTCCTCCTCCTCGCCCGTGGCGGCACGGCGCATGGCTGCAGCGTGCTTGAGATAGGCGCGGGCCTCCTCGGATGTGATCTCGACATGGCGCAGGATGCCCATGGAGATGACCTCGTCGCTATCGGCAAGGCGGATGCCGCGCACGCCCGTGGAATTGCGCCCCGCGAACACGCGCACATCGGTGACAGGGAAGCGGATGCACTGGCCAAGCGCCGTCGTCAGCAGGATATCATCCTTCTCGGAACAGATCTTGACGCTGACGATGCTGTCGCCGCCATTCCCGTCTTCCAGCTTCATGGCGATCTTGCCATTGCGGTTGACGCGCACGAAATCGGCAAGCTTGTTCCGGCGCACCGTGCCGGAGCGGGTGGCGAACATGACGTCGAGATGCTCTGTCTCGGCCTCGCTCTCCGGCAGCGGCATGACGCTTTCGATGCGCTCGTCGGCGGCCAGCGGGAAGATGTTGACCAGCGCCTTGCCGCGCGAGGTCGGCCCGCCGACCGGCAGGCGCCACACCTTCTCCTTGTAGACCATGCCGGCCGAGGAAAAGAACAGAACCTCCGTATGCGTCGTGGCCGAGAACAGCTCGACGACGAAATCGTCTTCCTTCATCGACACGCCCGCACGGCCCTTGCCGCCGCGATGCTGTGTCCGGTAGGTCGAAAGCGGGGTGCGCTTGACATAGCCGCCATGGGTGACGGTGACGACCATGTCCTCGACCTCGATGAGGTCCTCGTCTTCCATGTCGATGCCGCCGGCCGTGAACTCCGAACGGCGCGGCACGGCGAACTTCGTTTTCACTTCCGTCAGCTCGGCCTTGATGATGTCGCGGATGCGCTGGCTGGAGCGGAGGATGTCAAGATAGTCGGCAATCTTTTCCGACAGGCCCTTGGCTTCGTTGCCGATCTCGTCGCGGCCGAGGCCGGTGAGGCGGGACAGCTGCAGCGCGAGAATGGCGCGGGCCTGCTCGTCCGACAGGTAGATCGTGTCGCCGTCGCCCTTGCGGGTGCGCCGGTCGGCGATGAGGTCCAGCAGCGGCCCCATGTCCATGATCGGCCAGGCCTTTGCCAGCAGCGCTTCGCGGGCTGCGTTCGGGTCCGGCGAGTAGCGGATGATACGGATGACTTCGTCGATATTGGCCACGGCCATGGCGAGGCCGACCAGCACGTGGGCGCGGTCGCGCGCCTTGTTGAGGTCGTGCTTGGTGCGGCGGACCACGACTTCATGGCGGAACGTGATGAAGCAGTCGAGCACCTTGCGGAGGTTCATCAGTTCCGGCCGGCCGCCATTCAGCGCCAGCATGTTGACCGGGAACGAGCTCTGCATCTGGCTGAAGCGGTAGAGCTGGTTCAGCACCACGTCGGCGCTCGCATCGCGCTTCACCTCGATCACGACGCGAATGCCGTGACGGTCGGATTCGTCGCGCAGGTCGGCGATGCCCTCGACGCGTTTCTCACGCACGAGTTCGGCGATCTTGGTGATCATCGCCGCCTTGTTCACCTGGTAGGGAATTTCGGAGACGATGATGGCCTGCCGGCCATTGCGGGCTTCTTCGATATCCGTCTTTGCCCGGACGATCACGCTGCCCCGCCCGGTCAGCAGTGCCTTGCGGGAGCCCGACATGCCCATAATCAGGCCGCCGGTGGGGAAATCCGGACCGGGTACGATTTCGCAGAGCGCGTCATCATCGATGGCCGGATTGTCGATTACTTCGATGGTCGCGTCGATGATCTCGCCCAGATTGTGCGGCGGGATGTTCGTCGCCATGCCGACCGCGATGCCACCGCCGCCATTGACGAGGAGGTTCGGGAACTGCGCCGGCAGGACGACCGGCTCCTGCTGGGAGCCGTCGTAGTTCGGCTGGAAGTCGACCGTGTCCTTGTCGATGTCGGCGAGGAGGTAGGTTGCCTCCTTGGTCATGCGGCTTTCCGTGTAGCGCATGGCGGCCGGGGGATCGTTGTCGATCGAGCCGAAATTGCCCTGGCCGTCGACCAGGGTGACACCCATCGAGAAGGGCTGCGCCATCCGCACCAGCGCGTCATAGATCGCGCTGTCGCCGTGGGGGTGGTAGTTACCCATCACGGCGCCGACGATGTTTGCGGATTTCTTGTAGGGTTTGTCCGGCGTGTTGCCGCCCTCATTCATCGCATAGAGGATGCGCCGGTGGACCGGCTTCAGGCCGTCGCGCACATCCGGCAGGGCGCGGCTGACGATGACGCTCATCGCATAGTCGAGATAGGAGCTTCTCAGCTCCGATTCGATCGAAACCGGCTCGATTCCATCCGGCAGGGCGCCGCCACCACCCGCACCATTCTCGGGGGTTTCCGGCTCGTCCGGAGGGGTCGTTTCGTCGCTCATCTGGAACTCGTGTCTGCTACGGAAGGCGCGCTCAGAATCACGCGCGGAATGACTTCCATTTATCTAGCATTCCGGGCCCGCAAAACAAACCGCAAAGGCCAGTATTTGCAGTAGAATCGCCCCCTCCGGCGAGGGATCGCCGAAGGGGGTGAAATTTGCACGGATTGGGTACCTAGAACGGGATCTCGTCGTCGAAATCCTGGCTCGCAAAGCTCTCCTGCGGGCCGCTCATCTGGCGGGCGCCGCCCTGCGAATAGCCGCCGAAATCGCCGCCGGCCGAACGGCCTTCGCCGCCCCGGCTGTCGAGCATGGTCAGCACCGCATTGAAGCCGCGCAGCACGACTTCGGTCGTGTAGCGCTCATTGCCGTCCTTGTCCTGCCATTTGCGGGTTTCGAGCTGGCCCTCGATGTAGAGCTTGGAGCCCTTTTTCACATAGTTCTGGACGACGCGCACAAGCCCCTCGTTGAACACCGAAATCCGGTGCCATTCGGTCTTTTCCTTGCGCTCTCCGGTGTTCCGGTCTTTCCAGGTCTCGGACGTGGCGAGCGAGAAACTGGCCACCTGGCCGCCATTCTGGAACTGACGCACTTCCGGGTCCTGTCCGACATTGCCGACGAGGATGACCTTGTTGACTGATCCTGCCATGGCGACTCTCTCCTATCCAAAGCTTCCGATAACAAAACTGGGGCCTCTTCTAGGCCCCGCCGATGCACGAGTCTCTCAGGATTCGCGGAAATCCACAGGCGATTGCCGCTGCCCCGTCGACGTCAGATGTTCCTATTATGTTCTCGTCCGCGAGTCAAACCGAAAATTTGCCTGAAGATACTGGTCCTTAAGGCGAAGCTGGTAGGACACGCCCATGCCCTATCTCAGCCGGACCGCCCGAAGCCTCAGCCTCACCCGCCTGCCCTGGCGCCAGACAGACATGCGGCTGCTCGTCCCCGTCTTCGCGATGATCGCGGCCTGGCTGACCCTGTCCACGATCCTGAAAGCGAACGTGCATGGCACGCCGGGCGCAACGGCGACGCTGACTGCCTCCTACTATTCCTACGCCTTCCGAAATGCCCTGATGTTCTTCCAGGGCGCGCTGATCATCGGCGCCGTCCGCCTCGCACTGGGCATCCTGAAGGGCGGCGGGCTCGACTACCTGAAGGCGGCTGTTGCAGGCCGTAAGAAGCGCCTGATGGCGCTGCCGCTTCTGTTCGTGGCGGGCATCGTCTCCTTCGCCCTGTTCATGTCCGCTTATTCCACCATCAAGGTGCGGATCCCCACGCTGCATCCGTTCGCCTGGGACGACACCTTCGCCGCCTGGGACAAGGCGCTGTTCCTCGGTCACGACCCGTGGACCGCCTTCGGCTTCGTATACCGGACACCAGCCCTGCTGCGCACGATCGACTTTCTCTATGATCTCTGGGCTGTCCTGCTGGTCGGCAGCTGGATCGTCTGCTTCGTCACCGGCGACCGGGCCGACATGCCCCGGCGTTTGCGTTACTGCCTGTCGCTGATGGTGACCTGGTTCATCGGCGGCAACCTGCTCGCCATCCTGCTCTCGTCGGCGGGCCCATGCTTTTATGAGCATGTCGGGGCCGATCCGACCCATTATTCGGGACTCGCAGCCCACCTCGCCGCCGTGCCAGGCCTTCGCGCGCCGGACATGCAGGCCATGCTCTGGCAGACGTTCCAGCAGGACGGCCTCGGCATCGGCGGCATCTCCGCCGCGCCCAGCATGCATTGTGCGACGGCCTTCCTGTTCGTGCTGATGTTCGGGCGCACGCCGGCCTGGCGCGCCGTGACGGGCGCTTACTTCTGCGTGATCCTGTTCGGATCGGTGATCCTCGGCTGGCACTACTTCGTCGACGGGCTGATGGGCATGGCGGTCGCCTTTGCCTGCTGGAAGGCCTGCGGCCATGTCGTGGGCAGGCTCGCCCCGGCCGAGGGCAGCTGAAAAACTTCGAGCGGGTGTTCACACCTTGTTCTTTACCTTTCGACGCGCTCGCCCTACATCTCGCTCCCACCAAGTGAGACAGCCCGATTCCCGAAAGGCTCTGCAGAATGGCCGAGTCCCCCTTCATCCGCGTGCGCGGCGCCAAGGAACATAATCTCAAGAATATCGACGTGGACATTCCGCGCGGCGAGCTGGTCGTGATGACCGGCCTGTCGGGCTCCGGCAAATCGTCCCTCGCCTTCGACACGATCTATGCCGAGGGCCAGCGCCGCTATGTCGAGAGCCTCTCGGCCTATGCCCGCCAGTTCCTGGAGCTGATGCAGAAGCCGGACGTGGAAAGCATCGAGGGCCTCTCGCCCGCGATCTCGATCGAGCAGAAGACGACCAGCCGCAACCCGCGCTCCACGGTCGGCACGGTGACGGAAATCTATGACTATATGCGCCTCCTCTGGGCGCGCGTCGGCATTCCCTATTCGCCGGTCACGGGCCTGCCCATCGAGAGCCAGACGGTCAGCCAGATGGTCGACCGGACCATGGACCTGCCCGAAGGCACACGACTTTTCCTGCTCGCACCCATCGTCCGTGGGCGGAAGGGGGAATACCGCAAGGAATTCGCCGAGCTGCTGAAGAACGGCTACCAGCGCGTGAAGGTGGACGGGGAGTTCTACGAACTCGAAAGCCCGCCGAAACTCGACAAGAAATTCAAGCACGACATCGACGTGGTCGTGGACCGGATCGTGGTGCGCGGCGGCATGGAACAGCGCCTTGCCGAGAGTTTCGAGACCGCGCTGAACCTCGCCCAGGGTATCGCGATTGCGGAGTTCGCAGACAAGACGGAGGGCGATACGGACCCGCGCCGGATCACCTACAGCGCCAATTTCGCCTGCCCGGTCTCCGGCTTCACCATTCCGGAGATCGAGCCGCGTCTCTTCTCCTTCAACAATCCCTTCGGCGCCTGCCCAACCTGTGACGGGCTTGGCGAACAGCTGAAGATCGATGCCGGCCTCGTCGTGCCCGACAAGGATCTCGACCTGCTGCACGGCGCGATCGCGCCCTGGGCCCGCTCGACCTCGCCTTACCAGACCCAGACGCTGCAATCGCTGTCGGAGCATTATGGCTTCGACCTGGACAAGCCGTGGAACAGGCTGCCGGAGAAGGTGCAGGACATCATCCTGTTCGGCACGGGCGATGAGGAAGTGAGCTTCGTCTATGATGACGGCATGCGCCGCTACGAGGTCACCAAGACGTTTGAGGGCGTAATCCCGAACCTCGAACGCCGCTACCGCGAGACGGACAGCCAGTGGGTGCGTGAGGAAATCGGCAAGTTCCAGGCCGCCGCGCCCTGCCCGGCCTGCGAAGGCAAGCGCCTGAAGCCCGAGGCGCTGGCAGTGAAGATCGCAGACCTCGATATTTCCGAAGCCGGGCAGTTCTCCATCAAGGAGGCCGGCGACTGGTTCGGCAAGGTCCACAAGACCCTGAACAAGCAGCAGACCCAGATCGCCTCGCGCATCCTGAAGGAGATCAACGACAGGCTCGTCTTCCTCAACGATGTGGGGCTCGACTATCTCAGCCTGTCGCGCGCCTCGGGAACGCTGTCGGGTGGGGAGAGCCAGCGCATCCGGCTTGCCAGCCAGATCGGCTCGGGCCTGACCGGCGTGCTCTATGTGCTCGACGAGCCGAGCATCGGCCTGCACCAGCGCGATAATGAGCGCCTGCTGGAAACGTTGAAGCGCCTGCGCGACCTCGGCAATTCCGTCATCGTGGTGGAGCATGACGAGGACGCGATCCTGACGGCCGACCATGTCATCGATATGGGGCCGTACGCTGGTGTGCATGGCGGCGAAATCATCGCCTCCGGCACGCCGGACGACATCATCAAGGCAAAGAACAGCCTGACGGCGGACTATCTGAATGGCGAGCGCGAGATCGCCATTCCGAAGCGCCGGCCGGTGGAGAAGGCAAAGCGCAAGGTGACCCTGAAGGGCGCCACCGGGAACAATCTCAAATCCGTGAATGCGACGATCCCGCTCGGCAGCTTTACCTGTGTGACGGGCGTCTCCGGCGGCGGCAAATCCACGCTGATCATCGAGACGCTCTACAAGGCGCTGGCGCGCAAGCTGAACGGCGCCTCCAGCCCGCCGTTGCCCTATGACAGCATCGAGGGGCTGCAGCACCTCGACAAGGTCATCGACATTGACCAGAGCCCGATCGGGCGCACGCCGCGCTCCAACCCCGCCACCTATACCGGCGCCTTCGGGCCGATCCGCGATTGGTATGCCGGCCTGCCCGAAGCCAAGGCGCGCGGCTATGCGCCGGGGCGCTTCAGTTTCAACGTGAAAGGCGGGCGCTGCGAAGCGTGTCAGGGCGACGGCGTCATCAAGATCGAGATGCACTTCCTGCCGGACGTCTATGTCACCTGCGAGACGTGCAAGGGCAAGCGCTACAATAGGGAGACGCTGGAAGTGCTGTTCAAGGGAAAGTCCATCGCCGACGTGCTGGACATGACCGTCGAGGACGGCGCGAAATTCTTCGCCGCGGTGCCGGCAATCGCCTCCAAGCTCGAAACGCTGAACCGCGTCGGCCTCGGCTATATCAAGGTCGGCCAGCAGGCGACGACTCTGTCAGGCGGCGAGGCGCAGCGGGTGAAACTGGCCAAGGAGCTGTCGAAACGTGCGACCGGGCGCACGCTGTACATTCTGGACGAACCGACGACGGGCCTGCACTTCGAGGATGTGCGCAAGCTGCTGGAAGTGCTGCATGAGCTGGTCGATGGCGGCAATACGGTGCTGGTGATCGAGCACAATCTGGACGTGGTGAAGACGGCCGACTGGGTGCTCGACATCGGGCCGGAAGGCGGCGACGGCGGTGGAGAACTCGTCGCGGCCGGAACGCCGGAGGACATCGCCGCCAACAAGAAAAGCTGGACCGGCAAGTTCCTCACCGAGACCTTCCGCCGTCAGGACGAACGCCGCGCGGCGCGCAACAAGCGCAGCAAGTCCTCCGAGAAAGCCGCTCCGAAAAAGCCCGCCCGCAAGGCCGCGGCGGCAAAGAAGTCCCGGGCGGCCAGTACGGCGAAGTAGGCCTGAGCCGGTCCGTCAGCCGAACGTGTCGCCGATCGCGTCCTGGTTGACCCATTCCGGATCGGTCTTCGCTGCCAGGGCGGCGGGGCCGTCAAAGGCGTGCAGGAACAGGGCTCCGACGGCCGACAGGAGGAAGCCGGCGACAAGTGCGGTCACGAGCGCACCGGGCGTCGAGAGCGCGGCCAGGACTTCAGCCGGATCCTCGGCGCCCCCCGAACCCATCAGCGACGGCATCACGGTCGCGAAGGCCAGGGCAATGACGATCAGGTAGACCACGATCATCACGCCGTACATGATGAGGTACTGCAGCATCCAGCTGCCGAAGATCGCCCACCCTTTTCCTTTCGAAACGCGCCATGCGCTCGAGAACCGGATCTTGCGATCCCGGATGGTCAGCGCAGCGGCGGGCGACAGGCGAACCATGATGAAGAGCAGGCCAACAAAGTAAGCGATAATCAGAACGAACATCAGAACACCGGCAAGCCCCGCCCCGGCCCCGGAGTCGCCGCTGACGGCGACACTGGTTCCGATGACAAGGGCCATCACCACGAACAGACCGATATAGGTCGCGAGGAAGATGCCGAAGAAAATCAGTCCAAGTACCAACAACCGGCCTTCGTCTGCGCTGAAGCGCAGACCGAAGCCGTCGCCGCGCATATATCGGCGCTGGCTGGCCGCCTCGAACATGATCCACAGCAACAGTGCCGCAACCATGATGATGGCGTAGCCGCCGAAGATCCGGCCCATATTCTCAAGGACAAGCGCATCCATGGCGTCCGGGTCGTTCGCGACATCGGGGTTGAACATCGACGCGAAGATCGGCGCGAAGGCCCAGCCCATCAGGGCGTACATCAGCATGCCGCAGACGCCATAGGCGAGCGCGAACTTCCAGAGGAAGCCCTTCGGGCCTCCCGTGCGGAAGATGTGGAAGATGGCATTGCTGAAATTGAATTCCGGTATCGTCATCTGCCTGCCCCTAGTCGAAGGTTGCGATCTTTTCGGTGTCGTCGACGCCGCCGGCCGGATCGTGCCGCGCTGCGAAGGCCGCCGGCCCGTCGCAATAATGCATCAGCAGGCCGGTCATGAAAAAGCGCACGAACATGTACGCCGCCATGGCGAAGAAGAAGGCTGGCGTGAACAGGTCGCGAAGGTCCGGCACTTCGTCGGTCACGAAGGTGGAGCCCATCATCACCGGCAAGAGGAGGATCTGCGCCAGGCTGCTGATGAGGCCGACGGCCATCCCGCCGACAATCGAAATGAGCAGGAACGCGCCGAGGATCGGCCAGAAGCGCCCCCGCGAAACCGGCCACGCTCCGCGGAAGACGATACGGCGATCCTTGATCGTCATGGCGAAGCAGGGCGACAGCCGCGTCGCGAAGAACACATAGACCGGAAGCAGGATCAGCATGAGGCCGAACACCACCGCTGCGCGCTGCAGCATGAGCCGCTCGAATTCGCGCTCACTGAGCGTGCCGTCGACAACGCTGTGCAGCGCACCTACCGATGACGACACGATGATCAGTATCGGCACGATGAACAGGACCAGCTGCATCAGGTACCAGAGGAATCCGGTCGCCATCATGCGCAGCTCGTCGGCTCCGAAGCGCAGCGAAAAGGCTTCATTGCGGATGTAGCGCCGCTGCGAGGCTGCCTCGAACATCGCCCAGACGATCCAGCTGATCACCGAACTCAGCGCCAGCCAGGGGACAAGCGGCGCCAGCACGCCGAACAGGGAGGTAATCGCCTGCCACGGGTCGGCCGGCGTCGGCTGGCCTTCGAGGGCTTCGGCCGCATCGAAGAAGCGGAACAGTGTGCCCCTTGCCAGGAACAGGGCCACCGACGTCAGTCCCGTGCTGATCAGCGCAAAGGCGAGCGCGAAGGACCATGGAAATGTCCGCGCATGCGCGGCGCGGAAGCCGTGCAGCAATGCCCCGTCAAACGAAAACCGTTCCGCCATAGACCTTCCCTCTTCAGCCCCGAACGGAATCTAAGCCGGATTGGCGGGTCTAGGCAACGCCAGCGGCCGGTCTCAAACGTGACAATGCCGCGACGGCGAGGCCATGACCGGCGAGGATAAATGGGCCCTGCAGGATGAGAAACGTAACGCCGGAGGCAATACGCGCTGTGTCTCCGGTGCCCATAAGCGGGGTCAGCATTGCATTGACCAGCAGCCCCGCCGCGAAAGGCAGCACATGGGTCGCCAGCGACGCCGCGCCGAGGCGCAGTGCGTGCCCCTTCGTCCACGTCCAGGTGCGGAACACCATGGCCTGACCCGCCTCCACCGTCGCCGCACCGGCGAGCAGCAGGCGTAGCGCCAGGAAGGACAGTCCGCCCATTCCGGCCGCGAAGACGAGCAACAGCGCTGCGCCATAAGGCGTCGGCAGTATGGCGCGCAGGGCCGCCTGCACCTCCTCCTGTCCGGGATCGGCCGCGAGATCGACCACGCCGGACAATTGCAGCATCGTCATGCCGATGATCGCGGTGAAGAACAGGATGAAGAAGCCGATGAAGAAAAAGGCCAGATAGATCGCGAGATTCATGTGCGCCAACGGCCAGAAGCTGCCCTTCACGCCGGGCATCATCGCCCGGTAGATGGTCAGCGAAGCCTGCACACCCGCGCAAAACAGCGTGATCGCCGCCATAACGGCCGGAAGCCCGCCCTGTCCCAGCGCCCACTGGTAAAGCCCGCCCGCCAGCGCTGTCAGGCCCAGCCATGGCAGGGCCGGGCGGGCCGCGCGGGCAGCAAGGCGCCAGGCCTCACGTATCAGGTCCGGAATGGACAGCGGTGCGGACATACGTTTTCCGTATCGGTTGCGGCCCATCCCCTAACCGTCCCGGCCCCCCGCCGCAAACGCTATCTTGACGCGCGCGGCAGGCCTGCGCATGTCCCGCCCATGAGTATCAAGCCCATCCACATCATCGGCGGCGGCATGGCCGGATCGGAAGCGGCCTGGCAGGCGGCGAATGCCGGCGTGCCCGTCATCCTGCACGAAATGCGCGGCGTGAAGGGCACCGAGGCTCACCAGACGGACAAGCTGGCCGAGCTCGTCTGTTCCAATTCCTTCCGCTCCGACGACCACACGACAAATGCTGTCGGCGTGCTGCATGAGGAGATGCGCCGCGCGAACGGCCTCATCATCACCACTGCCGCCGACCATCAGGTGCCCGCCGGCAGCGCGCTCGCCGTCGACCGCGAAGGCTTCTCCGAAGCCGTCACCGCGAAACTGGAAGCGCATCCGAACGTCACCATCGTCCGCGAGGAAATCGCCGGCCTTCCGCCCGAAGACTGGGACAGCGTGATCGTTGCCACCGGCCCGCTCACCTCCATCGCCCTCGCCGAAGCGATCCGCGCCCATACGGGCGAGACGGACCTTGCCTTCTTCGACGCCATCGCGCCCATCGTCTATTTCGACAGCGTGGACATGTCGAAAGCCTGGCGCCAGAGCCGTTATGACAAGCCCGGTCCCGGCGGCGACACGGCGGCCTACATCAATTGTCCGATGACGGAGGAACAATACAACGCCTTCCTCGACGCACTGCTCGCCGGCGAGAAGACGGAGTTCCGCGACTGGGAAAAGGACACGCCCTATTTCGAAGGCTGCCTGCCCATCGAAGTGATGGCCGAGCGCGGCCGCGAAACGCTTCGCTTCGGCCCGATGAAGCCGGTCGGCCTCACCAATCCGCACCAGCCGGACGTGAAGGCCCATGCCATCGTTCAGCTGCGACAGGACAATGCGCTCGGCACGCTGTGGAACATGGTCGGGTTCCAGACCAAGCTGAAATATGGTGCGCAGACGGACATTTTCCGCATGATCCCCGGCCTAGAGAAGGCGGAGTTCGCGCGCCTCGGCGGCATTCACCGGAACACGTTCCTGAATTCGCCAAAACTGCTGGATACGCAACTGCGCATGAAGTCGATGCCGCGCCTGCGCTTTGCGGGTCAGGTGACAGGCGTCGAGGGCTATGTCGAGAGCGCCGCCATGGGCCTGCTGGCCGGGCGCTTTGCCGCTGCCGAACGCCTCGGCCGCACGCTGGAGGCGCCGCCGCCGACCACGGCACTCGGCGCCCTCGTGACCCACATCACCGGCGGCCACCTCGAAGGCGGCCAGACATTCCAGCCGATGAACGTCAATTTCGGCCTCTTTCCGGATGTCGACGACTTCCCGAAGAAGGACGAAAATGGGCGCCGCCTGCGCGGCAAGGAAAAGGGTCGCTCGAAGAAGCGCGTGCAGGCCGCCCGCGCCCTCGCCGATATCGACGCGTGGCTCGCGGGGCAGGCCCTCGTGGCGGCGGAGTAGCGGCGATGAGGGTCCTGCTGACCGGATCGACCGGCTGGCTGGGCCGCCATCTTGCCCCACGCCTTTCCGCGCTCGGCCATGAAGTGACCGGTCTCGATGTCGCCCCCGGTCCGCACACGCAGGTGATCGGCAGTGTCGCCAATCGCGACCTGATCGACGGTACTTTCGCGGCCCACGGCATCGAGGCCGTCATCCATGCCGGTGCCCTGCACAAGCCGGACATTGCGCGCTTCCCCGCACAGGCCTTCATCGACACGAACATCACCGGCACGCTGAACCTTCTGGAAGCCGCCGTCGCGGCGGGCCATGACCGCTTCGTGATGACGTCCACCACCTCGCTGATGATTTCCCAGCATGTGCGCGACGAGGAGGGCGATGCGGCGGTCTGGATGGACGAGGACTACGGCCCGCTGCAGCCGCGCAATATCTATGGCGTCACCAAGCTCGCCGCCGAATCCCTCTGCCGGCAGGTACACGGCGAGACTGGCCTCGCGAGCATCATCCTGCGAACATCGCGCTTCTTTCCGGAAGACGACGACACGCACAGCGACCCTTCGCCGGAGAACCTGAAGGCCAACGAATTCCTGCACCGGCGCCTGACCGTCGAGGATGCCGCCGACGCGCACATCGCGGCGCTGCACAATGCGGCGCAGGTCGGCTTCGGCCTCTACATCGCATCGGCGCCGACACCTTTTTCGCGCGATGATTGTGCAGAGCTGAAACGCGATGCGGCGACCGTCATCGCCCGGCACTTTCCGGACGCGCCGGCCCTCTACGCGCAAAAGGGCTGGCGCCTGCCCCCCTCGCTGGGCCGGGTCTACGATGCCGCCCGAATGGAACGGGAACTCGATTTCCGTTGCCGCACGGATTTTGCCGCCGTCCTCGAAGCCCTGCGCACCGAAGCGCCCATGCCCTTCGCCCATGACGGCGGCTTTGTCTCACCCAGTACGCTGGGTGCAGGACTGATCGTTCCCGGCGCCTAGACCTGTCCGGTGCGGATGCCCTTGAGGATGGTCAGGCGTTTGGTGAGCGCATTCGGTTCGCCGCCTTCGTAGTAGTGCTTGCGGAGACGGTAATGCGCGACGGCCGGGCGGATGGATTTCGGCACCGGCTTCACATGCGGTCCGAAGGCCTTCGATTCCGAGCGCCGCAGCGCCGCGTAGGCGGGGGCGACCTCGCGGATTTCCTCGGCCCAGTCGTGATGGGAGGCGAGCACGCTCGCTGCGGTGAGGGCCAGCCAGGCTTCCGGCTCGCGGCTGCGATCCTGCGCCGAGAAGGCAGCCTCATAGCCATCGACCAACCTTTGCAAGGCACCGATCTTCAGGTGCCCGGACCACACCTCTTCGGCAATCGCCATGCAGACATCGTGTTCCCGGGGCGGCTTGTCCGCCTCCAGCTCGGCCAGTGCCTCACGCCACCACTGAAACCGGATCAGGCCCAGCGTTTCCTCCGAGACCGCCAGCCGTACGCGGGCCAGCTCATAGGCCAGCGCGTACAGTGCCGTCAGCGCCCGCCGTTCGGCCTGCGGAGCGTAACGGCTGGAAATCCAGCGGTCCTCGTCGACCTTGCGCACCCGCTTGTCGATTGCAGCCCACTGTGATTTGGAAAGGGGGGTGGTCTCGTTCGGCATGGAACCCATATGTCGGAAGACGCGCTTTAACACCAGATACCCTTCTGCAAGAGAGGACTTTCCGATGCCATTTCAACTTCCCGACCTGCCTTATGGCCGCGGCGGCCTTGCGCCGTACATCTCGGAGGAGACGCTGAACTTCCACCATGGCAAGCACCACCAGGCCTATGTGACCAATCTGAACGGCCTGATCGAGGGCACCGACCTTGCCGGGAAGTCTCTGGAAGACGTCGTGCGCGCCGTGGCGGGCGATCCGGCCAAGGCCGGCGTCTTCAACAATGCCGCCCAGGTGTGGAACCACACCTTCTACTGGCATTCGATGAAGCCCGGCGGCGGCGGCGCCCCGCACGGCAAGGTGGCCGAGCTGATCGACCGCGACCTCGGCGGCTATGACGAGTTCGCCAAGGCCTTCAAGGCGGCCGGCGGCGGCCAGTTCGGCTCCGGCTGGGCCTGGCTGGTCCTGAAGGACGGCAAGCTCGCCATCACCAAGACGCCGAATGCCGAAACGCCGCTGACCGACCCGGCCGCGACCCCGATCCTGACCATGGATGTGTGGGAGCATGCCTATTATCTGGACTACCAGAACTCCCGCCCCAACTATATGGACGCGTTCCTCAATCACCTGGTGAACTGGGACTTCGCGAACCAGAATCTCGCTGACGCGGGCGCTTGATTCCGGTAGGGTCCCTGCGAGTCAGATCGTGGGGACCCGGCCATGCTTTTCTGCACCCAGTGCGGGCGCAAATTCGCTGACACCGACAAGTTCTGCGCCGAATGCGGCGCGCCCCGTGAGGCCGCCGCCCCGCCGCCTCCTGAAATAGACCCCTCTGTCGACTGGCGCGCTTCGATGACGCCGCAGGAGATCATGTGGCATCCGGAAGTGCGCGCCCGTGTGACGAAGGTTGCCGGCGCGAATCCGCAGGGCATGACCGGAGAGAAATTCTACGAAATCGCCCGGCCGCTGATGATGATCACCGGCACCGGCACCCTGCCGCCGCTCAAGTTCATCAAGGACTATTCCCTGCCGCTGACCGCCAGACTGGGCATGAAAACCGGTAGCGAAATCTCGCAGGGTTTCCGCAACACGTTCGGTGAGACATTTGCCGCCGTGCTGTGTTCGCTCGCCAGCCGCAGCCAGCCTGTCGAGGAACTGACCGGTGCCGAAAACGGCTGTGTGATCCGGTCGAAGATGGCGTCGTCTATCTGGTCATGGGAAGGCGACATGGTCATCACGCTGGAAACCCGCCCCGAAGGCACGATGATGACGGGCGCCATCACCGTACCCGGACAACTCTCCGATATGGGCAAGTCGAAGCGGGTCCTGCAGGATCTCGTCGGTGACGTGATGAAGTACCGCGACGCACCGCCGGCCGCCTGATCGCACCCCCTTCACTTTCGGGGCAAATGCGCTTATGTGCAGCGCACAAGACGCTCCGGGCATGGAAAGCGCCCGGTCCGCTGAACGTACAAAGGTGTGCGGGAAGCGGAATGTTGGCGGCCATTCGGGCCGCATCGGGTACCAACTTCCATCTCAGGAACGATAGACATTGACTGAAACGACTTTCGCCGAGCTCGGGCTCGGACCGGACATCCTCAAGGCCCTGGACGACGCGGGTTACAAGACGCCCACTCCGATTCAGGCCGAGGCCATCCCCCATGTGCTCGCAGGCCGCGATCTGACCGGCATTGCCCAGACGGGCACCGGCAAGACCGCCGCCTTCGTGCTGCCGATGATCCACCGCCTCGCCAAGGGCCGGGCCCGCGCCCGCATGCCGCGCTGCCTGATCCTCTGTCCGACGCGCGAACTTGCCGCGCAGGTCGCCGAGAATTTCGAGAAGTACGGCAAGTATCTCAAGCTCACCATGGCGCTGCTGATCGGCGGCGTCAGCTTCAAGGACCAGGAACAGCTCCTCCAGCGCGGCGTGGACGTGCTGATCGCGACGCCGGGCCGCCTGCTGGACCAGTTCGAGCGCGGCAAGCTGCTGCTCATGGGCGTCGAATATTTCATCATCGACGAAGCCGACCGCATGCTCGACATGGGCTTCATCCCGGATATCGAGAAGATCTGCACCAAGCTGCCGGCCAAGCGCCAGACACTGCTCTTCTCCGCAACCTTCCCGACGGATATCCAGCGGCTCGCGAAGACGTTCCAGCGCGACCCCGTAAAGATCGAAGTCGCCCGCCCGACCGATGCGGCAACCACAATCACCCAACACGTCGTCCACATCCCGACCAATGATGCGAAAGCCAAGCGCACCGCCCTGCGCCGCGTGATCGAATCCTGCGATGTGAAAAACGGCATCGTCTTCTGCAACCGCAAGGTCGAAGTCGACATCGTCGCGGCCTCGCTCTCGAAGCATGGCCATGACGCCGCGCCGATCCATGGCGACCTGCCGCAATCGGTCCGTACCGAGACGCTGCAGAAATTCCGCGACGGCGACCTGAAACTGCTGGTCGCTTCCGACGTTGCCGCGCGTGGCCTCGACATTCCTGATGTTGGCCACGTCTTCAACTATGCCCCGCCGCCGAAGGATGAAGACTACATCCACCGCATCGGCCGCACGGGCCGCGCCGGGCGCACCGGCGAAAGCTACACCATCGTCTCGCCCATCGACGAGAAATCCTGGGGCTTCGTCCTCAAGATGATCAGGAAGGATGTCGAGGACTTCATGCCGGAAGGCCTGCTGGAGGAACTCGCGGACCTGCCGCCGGATGAGCCGTCCAGCCGCGGCCGGGGCCGCCGCGGCGAACGCGACAAGGGCCGCGGCCGGGGCGATCGCAGCAGCAGCCGCACACGCGGACGCCGGGACCGCAGCGAGGATGCACCGAAGGCCGAGGACGCGCCGAAGTCCGAAGAAATCGCAGAGCTGAAGGAAGCCGTCCGCGAGGAACGGGCCGACAAGCCGAAGCGCGAACGCGCCGAGCGCAGCGACAAGCCGCGCCGTGACCGCGGCGAACGCGGTGACAGGGGCGACCGCAAGCGCAAGGACGACGACCTGATCCTCGAACCGGCACCGGAAAAGGTAAAGGGCTTCGGCAGCGACGTCCCCGCCTTCCTGAAGCGGTAGGCCTTTCCGACAGTTCTGAAACAAAAAAGAAGATCCCCCCGATTGGCCGTCGGGGGGATTTTTTCATGGCAGGCCTGGCATCAGCGCTTGAGACGGCTCTTCACCTGGGCACGGAACTTGTCGCCATAGGGCGGGCGGATCATGGCCAGCATCTCGCTGCCGGTCTGGGTGTAGACGGCCTTCTTGTGGCTGAACTCGTAGAAGCCTTCGCGGCCATGGTACGAGCCCATGCCCGACGGGCCGACGCCGCCGAAGGGCAGGTCTTCCTGCGCGACATGGAAGATCACATCGTTCACGGTAACGCCGCCCGATGTCGTATTGTTCAGCACAAGGTCCTTTTCGGCAGCGTCTTCGCCGAAATAGTAGAGGCCGAGCGGACGCGCATGGGCATTGATGTAGTCCACCGCCTGCTTCGTATCGCCATACGACTTGATGGGCAGGACGGGGCCGAAGATCTCGTCCTGCATCACTTTGAGGTCGTCGGACGGATCGACGATGATGTGCGGCGGGATCTTGTGGTGCGGCTGCTGGGAGAAATTCTCGCCGGTCGGGTTGATCTCGATCACCTCGGCGCCCTTGGATTTCGCCTCCTCGATATAGCCCATGATCCGGTCGTAATGGCGCTGGTTCACGATCGAGGTGTAGTCCTCGTTGTCCTTGAGGCCGGAGGGATACATTGTCTGCACCGCCTTGGTCGCAGCGGCGACGAACTCGCCGGTCTTTTCCTGCGGGACGAAAGCATAGTCCGGGGCGAGGCAGATCTGGCCGGCATTCAGAGTCTTGCCCGCCATGATGCGATTTGCGGCTTTCTGCATGTCGGCCGACCGGCCGAGCACGACCGGGCTCTTGCCGCCGAGCTCCAGCGTCAGCGGCACCAGATTGTCAGCTGCGGCGCGCATGACGTGGTGTGCGATGGACGTCGCCCCCGTGAACAGGATGTGGTCGAAGGCAAGCTTGGTGAACTCGGCGCCGACCTCCGGACCGCCGGTGATCACGGCGACTTCTTCCGCGTCATAGTATTGCGCGATCGCCTTCTTCATGACTTCCGAGGTCGCCTCGGTGAATTCAGACGGCTTGATCATGCAGCGATTGCCCGCTGCGAACACGCCCGCGAGCGGCGTGAAGGTGAGGTTCACCGGGAAGTTCCACGGGCTGATAACGCCGATCACGCCCTTCGGCTGGAACTGAATCTCCGCCTTTGATCCGAGCAGGCCGAGCGGGAATTCCACACCGCGCTTTTCAGGACGCATCCATTTGGCGAGGTGCTTCTTCGCGAATTTCAGCGCCGCGATAGAGCTCGCAATGTCGGTGAAGGCGGACTGGTCTTTCGAGCGGTGGCCGAAATCGTGGCACATCGCCTCGTTCATCTCGTCGCCATAGGTGATGAGCAGGTCGATGGACTTGTCGAGCCATTCGATACGTTTGGCGGCGGACGGAATGCCATCGCGGATGTGCGCCGCCTTCTGGCGGGCGAGAATGCCGGCCATGCCGGTGCTGGATGCGGTGTCGAGGGCCATGGCTGAGTCTCCTGCCTGTTCGCTGTTGAACAGTGTAGCGCACGTTCAGCGCTTAACAATGGGCAGGCGAGCCTGCCGCCGGGTGAGGCGTTCACAAGCGTCACGCCACAGCTAGAGTGCCCGGCAGACGATAAACCACCTCAGGGGAGGCCCCGATGAGCTACGAGCTGATCACTTACGAATTGAAGGACGCTGTCGCCGTCATCGCCTTCAACGACCCGAAGACGATGAACGCCTGTGGCGTCGACACCGCGCAGGAACTGCTGCACGCGGTCCAGACCGCTGGCAGCGAGGCGCGCTGCACCGTCATCACGGGCACCGGACGCGGCTTCTGCTCCGGCGCCAATCTCGGCAAGGTCAGCGGACCGCAGCTGAGCCATCCAGGCTCGAAGCCGGACGCCGGACGTGCGCTCGAAACGCACTACAACCCCCTGATCGAAGCCCTGCGCGAACATCCCCATCCTGTGATCACTGCCGTCAACGGCGCCGCGGCCGGCGTCGGCTGTTCGATCGCGCTGATGGGTGACCTGATCGTGGCGGCTAAGAGCGCTTACTTCCTGCAGGCATTCCGGCGCATCGGCCTCGTGCCGGACGGCGGGTCGACCTGGCTGCTGGCCCGCAATATCGGCCGCGTGCGGGCGATGGAGATGGCGCTGTTCGGCGAGAAGCTGCCCGCCGAAAAGGCGCTTGAATGGGGCATGGTCAACCGCGTCGTGGACGATGGAGCGCTAATGCCGACCGTGCTGGAGATGGCGGAAACACTCGCCACCGGGCCGACGATCGCACTCGCTGCGGCCCGGAAGCTGATCTGGGACGCCTGCGAAAGCGGGTTCAGCGAGGCGCTGATGGCCGAGCGATTTGCCCAGCGCACGGCCGGGCGTACCAAGGATTTCGCGGAAGGTGTCTCCGCCTTCCTGCAAAAGCGGCCGGCAAAATTCACCGGCAATTAAACCGCAGATTTATTCCTATTCCCCCTGTCTTTTAAGGGACAGGTAATTCCTTCCCGCTATCACGTGATCAGGGGACAGGAGCTCTTGGATGGAATACAGGCTGGTACACTTCAATTGCGCTCGCCCGTCAGGCGAGTTCAGCCCGGACAATGAGTTCGTGCGGGTGTTCCTGTCCATCCTGCCGCGCATCTTTGCGGATGCGGGGGATTTCGACGGACTCCACTGGCACCAGCACGGCATCCGCCAGCCGGACGGCAACTGGCTGCCGCTGGAAAAATTCTTCGAATACCCGGCCGCGCTCGGGGCGCCGGATATTTCGACGATGGCGGGTTGGAAATCGATTGAAGACCTGCGCCAGTTTTCCTACTCCGGCCGGACGCACCCGCCGGGGATGCGGCGACTTGCCGGGCAGATTGACCGTTCCGCCGGCGCCAGCTTTGTGATGTGGTGGGCCCCGCGTAGCCAGCGCTTCACGATGGAGGACGGATGGAACAAGCTGCAGCACCTGAGGCAGCACGGCGCAACGCCGGAAGCCTTTTCGCTCGACGAGCCGGTCGCACGCCCCGTGGCGGCATGAGTTTCAGCCGCCGCGCGGCCCTGGCCGCACTCGGCGCCCTCGCCCTGACAGCCTGCGCGTCCTCAACGCCGCCCGTCGAATCGACCATTTACCTGGTGCGCCACGCCGAAAAGGACGCCGGGCCTGACCCTTCGCTGACGCTGATCGGGCGCCAGCGCGCCGACATCCTGGCGCAGGACCTGGCCGATGCCGGACTGACGGCGATCTGGTCCACGGACTACAAGCGGACCCGCGAGACGGCGCAGCCGTCATCGACGATGACCGGCCTGCCGACGCAGATCTACGACGCGAACCGGCTTGAGCAGTTTGCAAAGCAGCTCAAGTCGACGTCCGGCAATGTCCTGGTGGTTGGCCATTCCAACACGACGCCGGAGCTCGTGAAGCTGCTGGGCGGCAAGCCGGGCGCACCGATCAATGAGGCAACGGAGTATGACCGCCTCTATGTGGTGCATATTCGCGGCGGGCGCGTGACGAGCGAGATCCGGCGCTACGGACGATAATCCGCCGTCGGATATGAGCGGGGATAAACCCGCCCCGGCAGTCCGGAGACAGACCGGAAATGGGCCGGAAATGGGCCGGAAATGGACTGGATTCGGTCCGGAACGCACGTGCTATAGTCCGGACAGGAATTATTTCTTCTTTTTCGGCTTTTTCGCATTCGCCGCCAGCGCCACTGCGAACGCCTTGCGACCCCAGTCGCTCGCTGCATCCGGCTCGTCCAGCGCATCGGACGGCAGGCTGACATAGCCCATGTCGACCTCCGTTCCGTCGCTCGGCCGCACCCAGATGAAGGGCGCCGAGCCCTCGGCTTCCAGCTCCGCGCGAAGCGCCGCGTCGGTCTTCAGGAACAGCGTGTCGTCGGCGATGAGGGCGAACATCAACCCGTCCCGGAACACGCCCGCCCCGCCGAACATGCGCTTGACGCTGACCGGCCCCATCGGCGCGAACAGCTCGATCACGAATTCGTGGAAGGGGTCGGGCGGCTTTGCCATGCCCCGTTCTGGCGCCGGTGGCGAGCCCGGTCAACACGCGAACGCGCCGCTTCAGATTATCAGCAGGAACTGCCGCAGCACTGACCCGAACGGAACGACTCTTCCGGTTCGCAGTTCTATCGCGCGTCTTCGTTGCCAGCCGCATGCTCACAATCATACAGCGCCAAATATGCATCCGACGCCTTGATCGCCGCCTCCCGGGTACGGCCCTGTGCAGCCTGGCACGCCAGATCCCTGCTTTGTGGATCGCAATCATCCTTGCATTGCCGAAGCGCCCTGCGGCAACCGGCCTTGGCGACGCGCTTGTTCGCCCGACACTCCTTCTTGCACTGGCGCTTGTAGCGACCGCTCAGCAAGTTGCACTCATCGATGCAGGCGAACTCATCCGATTTTGCGTATTTCTTGCAGACCGTCTCTAGGATACCGCAGTCATACGTACACAAGCGGCGGTCGCCGCACGCCTTTTGCTGCTCGTCTCTCGCGGCCTGATAGGCGGTATCCGCTGCCGCAGACACCCGCCGCTGGGCCTGGCAGGTCTCCTGCGCGGAACTTGTCTGGACAAAGATGAATGCCATCGCGCATATCAGCGCGAGCAGCGCAGGCCGGACGAGCGATACGCCCGGCAGTGTCAGGGCCAACATGAATTGGGCCTCCCTTGGCTTGCGCATGGGACGTTCCATCAACCGCCGGCCCGGTTGAAACCCCATGCTGCAGATTGCGGTGTCGTTCGAGCCAGGGCGAACTGGCAGTGCCGGCTCCTCATGCTGGCCGCAAACGCGCGCCGCGTCATACCCAATACTGATGATGCCCGCCGCGACGGCCCCCTATGAGCGGGGGCTGAGATGCTCGACCAGATCGGCAAAGTTTTCCGGGAACACGTCGTCTGGCAAGGCACGTATCTCACCGGGCGTGAACCACGACACGCGGTCGATCATTTCCCGCTCAATATCTTCCCAGCCCGACCGGTCGATGTCAGCCCCATCCGTCCGCAGGCAGAAATAGCGCTCATCCGCTTCGACGCGGCTGCCCTGATGGCCGCAGAAGACGGTGTAGCGCCGGTGCACTTCGGCGGAGAGTTCGCCGGTCAGGCCGGTCTCTTCCGCCAGTTCGCGCCGGGCGGCCTGTTCATAGGTCTCGCCGTCATCGACGGCGCCGCCGGGCGTTGCCCAGAAGGTGCGGTCCGGAAAGCGGAACCGGAACAGGAGCGCCCGCCCGTCATCGTCAAGGATGACAAGCCGGGCGCTGGGCCTTCGTAGCGGTTCCGGCTCGTCAGGCATTGGGCTACCAGTCCAGCGCCGCGTAGGCGAGTTGCTGGAATTGCGGGCGCATCGGATAGGTGGAGGACGGCATCAGCTGGGTCATCTGGATGCCGATGATTTCCTCGACCGGATCGATCCAGAAGAAGGTGGAGGCGAGACCGCCCCAGCTGAACGTGCCTTCGCTGCCCGGCTGCTGCATCGCCACAACGTCATCGACGACCGACCCGCCAAGGCCGAAACCGACACCTTCGGCCATGACTTCGGTGAACATGGACTTGCCCATGGCGCGCATGGTCTTCTTGCCCGGCAGGTGGTTCTGGCGCATGAACTCCCACGTCTTCGGGCTGATGATGCGTGCCCCGTCCAGCGTGCCGCCGCGCAGCAGCATGAGGCAGAAGCGGTGATAGTCCCGCACCGTTGAGACAAGGCCGCCGCCGCCGTTCAGCAGGGTCGGACGCTTCGCATAGAGTTTCGAGGACGAACCGGCACCATCGGCCAGCACCGTTTCGCCTGTCTGCGCGTCTTTCTGGTAGCAGGCCATCAGCCGGTCGATCTTGCCTTCCGGCACCCAGAATTCGGTGTCGTGCATGCCGAGCGGACCGGTAATCCGTTCCCGGAAAAACTGATCCAGTTCCATGCCCGAGACGATCTCGACAATGGCGCCCAGCACGTCTGTCGAATGGCTGTACCACCATTCCGTTCCGGGCGAGCATTCGAGCGGCAGGGTGGCCAGGCGTTTCGCCATCTGCTGCAGCGTCTCGTCCGGCCGGCCGATCTTTTCCTTGCGGTAGATCGAGTCGACGACGCTCTGCATCATGAAGCCGTAGGTGAGGCCGGAGGTGTGGGTGAACAGGTCCAGCACTTTCATCGGCCGGTCGGGCTTGCGCGTCTTGAAATCGTCCACCGGGCCGCCGTCATACACCTGCACATCCGCAAATTCCGGAATGTAGCGGGCGACATCATGGTCCAGCCGCAGCTTGCCTTCCTCGAACAGCATCATGGCGGCCAGCGAGGTGATCGGCTTGGTCATCGAATAGATGCGGAAGATGGTGTGCGGGCCGATCAGTTCGGTGCCGCCCATGACCGTGGTGCCGACATAGGATTCGAGCGCCACCTCGCCATTGCGCGAGACCAGCGTCGCCATGCAGGGCAGCTTGCCGGTGTCGAGATAGTTTTCCTTGAAATAGGCGGGGATCGCCGCCAGCCGGTCATGGTTGAGGCCGACTTCGTGCGGGTCGGTGAGATCGTGGTCGAACATGGGGATCAGAGCTTTCCTGCTTTCGCCGCCCGGGCCAGCTCGCGGGCGATGATGATCTGCTGGATCTGGCTGGTGCCTTCA
Source organism: Hyphomonas sp. (assembly GCA_020638455.1). Taxonomy (GTDB): domain Bacteria; phylum Pseudomonadota; class Alphaproteobacteria; order Caulobacterales; family Hyphomonadaceae; genus Hyphomonas. The sequence goes on from JACKIK010000003.1 coordinate 58,711, forward strand.
TAGAGGCGGAAGATGCGGACGTCGCGGTAGAACCGTTCGATGCCATAATCGGTGACATAGCCGGCGCCGCCGAACACCTGCACGGCGCGATCGGCGACACGGCCGCACGCCTCGGTGGCGAAGAGTTTCGTGGAAGAGGCGAGGAGGGTGACGTCCTCGCCCGCATCGCGGCGGCGGGCGGCGTCGAGGATCATGCACTCGGCGGCATAAGTCTCGGCCTGGCTGTCGGCGATCATCGCCTGGATCAGCTGGTGCTCCATGATCGGCTTGCCGAACTGCTTGCGCTCAAGAGCGTAATTGACCATCTCACGGATCAGGCGCTTGGAGACGCCCGTGGCGACGGCGGAAATGTGCAGGCGGCCCTTGTCGAGCACGCTCATCGCCACCTTGAAGCCCTCGCCCTCCTTGCCGATCATGTTGGCGGCGGGCACGCGGGCGTCCTCAAAGATCACGTCGCAAATATGCGCGCCCTGCTGGCCCATCTTCTTCTCCGGCACGCCGACGCTGAGTCCGGGCGTGTTACGCTCGACCACGAAGGCCGAAACGCCCTTGGCGCCGGGATCGTCCGGATTGGTGCGGGCCATGACGGTGAAGATGTCGGCCTTGTTGGCGTTGGTGATGAAGCGCTTGGTGCCGTTGAGGACGTAATGGTCGCCGTCGCGGATGGCTTTCGTCTTGAGGCCGGCGGCGTCGGAGCCGGCTTCCGGCTCGGTGAGGGCGAAGCTGGCGATGAGGTCGCCCGAGGCGACGCCCGGCAGCCAGCGCTGTTTCTGCTCCTCGGTGCCGAACAGGACGAGGGCCTGCGAGCCAATGCCGATATTGGTGCCGGCGACCGAGCGGAAGGCCGGCGAGGTCTGGCCGAGTTCGAGGGCGACGAGGCACTCGGTCTCCATGTCGAGCTGCAGGCCGCCATACTCCTCCGGCACCGCGATGCCGAACAGGCCGAGCGCCTTCATCTCGTCGACGATGGATTGCGGCACCTCGTCATTTTCGGCGACGTCCGCCTCGGCGGGTACGCAGACTTCGGTGACGAAGCGGCGCACCTGCTCGATCAGCGCATCACGCACTTCCTGGTCGAATGCCATCCCTGGGCCTCCTCCTGATGTTCCGGTCGGGAGCAATCTATTCCCCAACGGCACGCTTGTCGAAGGGTGACGGTGCGGTATCGTGCGCGCCGGACTTCGAGGGCGGATGCGTGGCCACAACTGTTATGGACTCAGGGGAATTTGCCGGGTGGACGACCTGGGCGGAGGAGCCGTTCGAGCACGAAACCGCCGGGCCCTTCTATTTCAGGATCGATGCGAATGGCCCGGTCGCCGCCTTCAGGGTGGCGCGCAAGCACATGAATGCGGGCGGCGTGGTGCATGGCGGCTGCCTGATGACCTTTGCCGACTTCGCCCTGTTCGCCATCGGCCATGAAGCCATGGAAGGCGAATATGGGGTGACCGTCGCCTTCACCGCCGAATTCCTGAGCGGCGCGCTGGAAGGCGAGCGGCTGGAGGCGCGCGGCGAGGTGCTGCGCAAGGGCGGTTCGCTGAGCTTCGTGCGCGGCCTCATCAGCACCGATGACGGCCGTGCCGTGCTGAACTTTTCCGGAACGATCAAGAGACGAAGGAAGCAGTCATGAGCCAGCCGCCCTACGAAGCGCTGTCGCGCTCGATCAAAGGCAAGACCGCCCTGATTACCGGCGCGGCCAGCGGCATGGGCCGCGCCACCGCGCATTTGTTCGCTCGGGAAGGCGCCAATGTCGCGGTGACGGACCTGAAGCAGGACGCCGTCGACGCGGTGGTGGACGAGATCAAGGCCGCCGGAATCGACCATGTGAGAGGCTGGGCGCTGGATGTCGGCGATCCGGAAGCCATCAAGCGCGTGGTCGACGAAGCGGCGGCGCATTTCGGCGGGCTGGAAATTCTCGTCAACAATGCCGGCTTCGCCATTCCGGCCGACGTTGCAGAAGAAAGCTACGAGGACAGCTGGGAGCCGAGCATCAATGTGATGCTGACATCCCACCAGCGCGCCATCCGCGCGGCGCTGCCCTATATGCGGAAGGCCGGCTATGGCCGGATCGTCAATGTCGCCTCCACGGAAGGCCTTGGCGCGACACCGGGGAACTCTCCTTATGTCGCGGCGAAGCATGGCGTGATCGGCCTGACACGCGGCCTAGCGGTGGACCTTGGCCGCGAAGGCATCACGGTGAACTGCATCTGCCCCGGCCCGATCCGCACCGGCATCACGGCCGGCATCCCGGAAGAACACAAGGAAATCTACGCCAAGCGGCGCGTGCCGCTGCGCCGCTACGGCATTCCGGAGGAGGTGGCCAACATCACCCTCTCCTGTGTGCTGCCGGCGGCAAGCTTCATGACCGGCGTGTTCATCCCGGTCGATGGCGGCCTGACGATCAAGAACGCCTAGGGCGTACCGAACGCCGTCTCAAGATCCGCCTGGTTTGCCTCTTTCTGCGCCATGCAGAGTGTGATCGCTTCACGCGTCTCGGCCAGTGCACGCTCATGGCCTTCGGCCAGAGTTCCGTATTCGGAGAAAAGTTGATTCAGTGCGTCGAGGCCCGCCTGGTCGCAGAACGGGCCGGCGAGCCGCGGCGTCGCCCGCTGCCATTGCGTCGGGACGGCCTTCAGGAAGGCCGGGAAATTCTGCGCCAGGAAGTTCCACATCGCGTCCCGCGTTTCCGGATGTGACATCTGGCCGGCTGCCAGCGTGAAAGTTTCGCGCGGGCCCAGTGTGCCGGCGCCGACCAGTTCGCGCGTCCGCGCCGCCTGCTCCGCATCCGTCACGCCACCAAGTGCAGACGCGACGGCCTGCCCGAAGGCCGGGTCGTCAATATCGGTGTAGGCGGCAAGGACGCGGCTGTAGGCGGTCATCCCGCCTTCATCCAGAAACACCGACAGGGCCGGCGCAAAGAGATCGCCCGAAAGACCGGAATCGGCGGACGGATTCCCAAGCCACGCATCGATCTCGCGGGCAAGCCGTGCGCGCGTGTCGTCGCGCTTCAGCACGGTCGCATCGAATGCATCGAGGCGCGACTTCAGTTCCATGTTCGACGGATCGGTCGCGATCCGGGCCCGCATCGCATCGGACATCGCAAGGGCATCGGCGCTGAGCCCTTCTGCCGGCGCACCGGCCAGACGTTCCATCAGGCCGGTGTAGGCATCGATGACGGTGCCAGCGACGGTGGGGTTCGTGTTTGCCGACGCCGACGCCAGAAGCCGGCGCAGCATGGATGCGTCGAGCCGGCCGGCCGCGAAGGCGGCCATGCCGCTGTCGAGTGCGGTCAGCGCCTCGCCGGCTTCCATGTCCGGCAGGGCATCGGCCAGTTTCGCCCAGCCCCTGTCGGCGAGGGCAAAGCGGTAATAGCCGGTGCCGCCGGCATTCGGATGATAGACATCCGGACATGTCGCCCCGCTGAGCGGCACAACCGCGTGTTCGGAGGCAAGCAGGCTGCACGACCGTCCAGACTTGTCGCCCTCCTGCCAGGATATGCAGACCGGGATGGTCCACAGCCGGTTCGGATCGATCGTCGATCCGAGCGGGCGATACCGGCTCTGGTCGAGCGCGACCTTGGCCCCCGATTCAGCACACTGAAGTTCGGCGTCCAGCAGGGGAACGCCATTCTGCGCCACGAAGGATTTCAGAGACTTGCCGATTTCCGGATTATCCGTCGCCTGCCCGATGACGCGGAAGAAGTCGTCACTGTCGGCCGCCTTGTCGGCGAAGGTGGCGATATAGTCGCCCAGTGCCGGACGGAACACGTCCGGACCGAACCAGTGGTCCACCATGTTGAGGACGGCGAGGCCCTTATTGTAGGTGATGCTGTCATAGGCGTTGCGAATGTCGTCATTGCGGAAAATCGGCTCTGCCACCGCGCGGGCGCTGGCGAGGCTGTCGAGGCGCATGGCGGAGATCGAGTCGGCGATTGCCGTCACATCGTAACCCCCATCCGGCTCGAGAGAACTCAGCACGGCCGGTTCGGCCCAGCTGGCAAAGCCTTCCTTCAGCCAGAGATCGTTCCACCAGGGCGGCGTAACGAGGTCACCGAACCACATGTGCGCGAGCTCGTGGGCATGCACGCTCTTCATGGCCCGGATGAATTGCGGACCCGATTGCGGATTGCTGAGGATCCGGCTTTCACGATAGGTGACGGCGGCGGCAAGCTCTGTCGCGCCTGACGGCCATTGCGGTGCAGCGATCAGATCCAGCTTGTCATACGGATAGGGCTGGCGCAGCGATTCCTCGTAGAACCGGATGATCGCGGGCGTGATGGCGAGCACGTTGGCGAGTTCGGCGCCCTTGCCGCGCCTAGCGTAGCCGCTGAGCGGCACGGGCCATTCGCGATAGGCATTCGGCGGGATCACCCCGGCATCGACCCGCTCGAAGTTTCCGACCGCGACCGACAGGAGATAGGTCGATAGCGGGCGCGTCCGCAGGAAGGTAACCCGCTCGAAGTCGGAGCCCGCAGGCTCGCGGCGGGATACCGGCGTGTTGCTGATGGCAGTCATGCCGGCGGGAATGGTGAGCGAGATATCGAACGGGGCCTTGAAACCCGGCTCGTCGAAGCTCGGCAGGAATCGGCGGGCCTGGATGCTTTCCGACTTGGCCAGCGCATAGGCCTGCCCCTGTTCGACGACGCGGAACAGGCCGGCGAGATTGGCATCGAACGGCGCGTCGTAGTCGACGGTGAGCGTGACGCCGCCACCGGGCACGCGGTTCGGAAAGCCGACCCAGACGACGCCAGTCGGGTCCACTTCAGTCCAGGTCGCCCGGCGCGTTTCGCCGCCGGCCGTGATTTCAACGTCCGACACGTCGAGGCCGAGGCCGTGCATCCAGATCCCGGTGGCAGACGTTTCCAGATTGATATCGATCTCGACATGGCCGGAGAAGCGCGGCTCATTCGGATTGACCGTCAAGTCGACGCGATAGGCCAGCGGCCAGGCAAGGCCGGACAGGCGGCCGACCGGCGCGTTGGCCTTCAGCTCCTCAAGGCTCACCTCCCGCACGGGCGGGCCGAACGCCGATTTCGGCACGCAGGCCGCCAGCAACAGGAGAAGGGCAGCATACAATGTCCGCCGGCCTGCGAGCTTTACGGACCACCTGCGGTTGCTTAACGTCAAAGACATGATTGGAAGAACATCCCTTATCTCGCTCGCCACCCTACTGATGTGTCTGGCGCCAGCAGCCCATGCGGGCGAATCCGGAGCCGCGCAGGTCAGCGTAAAGGTAACTGATTTCGAAGGAAACAAGCGCTCGTGCGCGAGTGAGACCGTTTATGCAGTTCCAGTGCGCGAAAAGACGACAAAAACAATCTTCCAGTACTACCGCAATGTCGATGCAGGGTACGCCTCCATATATGCCACGCCGGAGCTGATTCTGCGCCGGGAAGGTACCAAGTTCGTAGGTGGCGGTTCCGTGAATGTAACCCGCCTCTTTCGCCAGAGAATTTCGGGTCTGAAGCGTGGACGCTGCAATGAGAACAGTGTTGCTGAAATTCGCGGACTGAAGCCAGGCGCTTACTATCTGATCCTGCCGGTCTTCTGGAAGCAGACAGACATCAAAAACGATCCCAAGGACATTGCGATCAGAACACCTGGTCGCACAGTCATTACGATCAAATTGCCTACGAACTACCGCGGCGGCACGTACATGGTCCGGACTGAAATTACCGGAACCGAAACGGTTTCATTCGATCTCGTCAATGTCATACCTGACGACAGTTCTGCACGGAAATGACCCGCCCCATTCTCTCCATCCTCGATCCGTCGCCCATGTTCGAGGGGCAGACGGCGGGCGATGCGTTTGCGAATACGCTGGCACTGGCAGAAGCGCTGGACGGGCGCGGCTGGCGGGCGATGTGGGTGCAGGAGCATCACAACGCCCGCAGCTTCGCGAGCGCGGCGCCGGAAATACTGATCGCGGCGCTGACCCAGCGGACGAAGGCGCTGAAGATCGGCTCCGGCGGGGTGATGCTGCCGAATTATTCGCCGCTGAAAGTGGCCGAACAGTTCTGCGCACTGGAGGCGCTGGCGCCAGGGCGGGTGGAACTCGGCATCGGCCGCGCGACAGGCGCGGACCCGCGCGCCTCTGCCGCCCTGCTCGGGCCCGGCGCGCAGGCCTTCCCGACGATGATGCAGATGCTGCTCGACTGGCTGCTGGATGCGAGCGGGGAAGTTCCGTTGCCGGAGGGACACCGTGCCGCCGGCATCCATGTCGGACCACGGGGCGCGCGGCCGGATGTGTGGATGCTGTCATCCTCGGCGCAGTCTGCAGCCTTTGCCGGGGCGATGGGACTGAAGCTCGCCTTTGCGGATTTCCTGGCACCGGGCGGGGCGGGTGCGGCGATTGCCGCGTATCGCGCTGCGTTCCGGCCTTCGCGCTTTGCGGAGACGCCGCATGCGGCGGTCGGGCTGGTCGCACTGGCGGCGGAGACGGATGAGGCGGCGGGGCAGCTCGCAAAGCCGGCTATCGCCTGGAACCTTGCCCGAGCGACGGGTGACTTTCGCGCCTTCCTGCCATCGGCGGAGGCCGACGCCGTGATCGCCGCGGCACTGCCGGAAGCGCTGGCGGCTGCAGAGGGGCGCGGCGTGATCGGAGAGGCGGGCGATGTCGCGCGGCGGCTGGCGGACTATGCCGGCGAACACTCCGCAGACGAATTGTTCATCCTGACGCTCGCCGAGTGGATCGGGGACAAGATCCGGAGCTACGAGCTCATCGCGGAGGCGATGGCAGCGCTCTAACCCGCAAAACCCCGGGCCGTCATCGCCTCGTGCCATCGGCCGAGATTGGCGAGTTCCTTGTGCGGGGCCCATTTCATCACGCGGCAGAAGCCACAGGTGACATAGAGCGTGATGTCCGCAATCGAGAAGCGGCCGGCGGCCATGTATTCATTGTCGGCGAGATGCTCATCGATCTTCACCGCCATCCTGCGGGCGGCCTTCTCGGCCTTGGCAGCGGACTCGGCGCTCTGCGGCACTTCGAGCGGCGCCATGGCCGGATGCGCATTGCGGAACCAGGTGGCGAACTGGAGGAAGAACATCAGCTCCACGCGCCGGTCCCACATTTCGATGAGGGCCTTTTCCTTTGCGTCCGCACCCATCAGGTTCGGCTCCGGGAAGATGTTGTCGAAATAGGTGCAGATCGCGCGGCTTTCGGTGATCTTCGTGCCATCGTCGAGAACCAGTGCGGGCACCTGTGCGAAGGGAGAGATATCCCGGTATTCGTCCGTCTTGTGCTCCAGTTTCATGATCTGGATCTCTTCAAGGTCGACCGCCTCCAGCTTGCCCTTGGCGCGCAGAAAGAAAATGACGCGGTCCGGGTTCGGCGCGAGCGGGCTGTGATAAAGCTTCATGGGGCGTCCTCCAGTATGTTCTAGAATTTCCGGCTGACGCCGACTGTCGCATTGACGGGTTCGCCGGGGAAGTAGCGGTCCACGCCAAAGGCATAGTCCGCCCTGTCCGCATAGCGCTCATCCGTCAGGTTACGGATGTTGATCCAGACTTCGTTGTTGTCCATCCATTCCCATGCGGCACGGGCGCCGAAGATTGTGTGGCCCGGATAGGTGGCCGTGTTGCCCGCGTCGGTGAAGTATTCGCCGACATGTTCCATATTGGCGGACAGTTTCAGGCGCTTCGTCGCCTGCCAGTCGAGGCGGAGATTGCCGAGCCATTCAGGGGCGGTGTCGATCTGGTTGCCGCTGCTTATGGTTTCGGAGCCGATGAGGCGGTCGAACGTGTAGGTCTGGTCGGACCAGGAGACATTGCCATTCAGCGAAAGCGCTTCTGCGATGTCCCATGCGGCGGACAGTTCGACGCCCTTGTGTTCGGTCGAGCCGTTAGGGACATTGAGGCCGTTGGCGTCGCGGAAAAAGAAATGTTCCTTGTCCATCCAGTAGGCGGCAAGGTCATAGACGAGCCGGCCATCGAACGCCATGCCGCGCGTGCCGATTTCGATGCTGTCGAGCGTTTCGGTCTTGATCTCTCCCACGACCTGCAGGTTCTGAAGGCGATACAGGTCCGACACCTGCGGCGCGCGGGCGCCACGGGCATAGTTCGCATAGAGATCGATATCGGGCGTGACGTTCCAAACGGCGCCAAGTTTCGGCGTCAGGAATCTGTAATTGTCGGTCCGGTCGGCCGGCACGTTGAAGCGGCCATTGATGCCGGGCGGAACATGGGTGGTGTAGTCGTAATGATGCGTCTCGGCACGGAGGCCCGCAAGGATGTGGAAATTGTCCGCCAGCTGCCATTCCAGTTCGCTCCAGAGGGCACCGACGGTCGTATCGACATCATAGTCATAGTGGACGCCCTGCGGGAAGCGCGTGTCGCCGGGGAAAAAGCCGAACGGGTCAGGCTGGATTTCGCGAAGGTAGCCGGCGGCCAAATCGCCATCGGCGCCGAGGCGCCAGGTGATGGCATCAGAGAGTGGCTGTTCATAGCGCACCATCAGTCCCCCGCCGGTATGGCCGTTCTTCTCGACGCCGCCATTCGGCAGGAAATGCTGGGAGAAGATCATCGCCTGCGAGTGGGCGTAGGGCGTCAGGCGCAGCGTGCCGGCGAACAGCGGGCGCTCCAGCCGCGCGCCGACGCGCACCGACCAGGCATCGCGATAGGCATCCGGGTTCGGATTGGTCTTGGCGAGATCCTCATCCTTGTAGGCTTCCGGCCCTTCAATATAGCCACCAGTCTCCTGATTGAGGTTCTGGGCTGAGAGCCAGACGGTCGTGTCCCAGTCTCCGGGGGTGAACTTACCGACGACGGAGATTTTCTGCTGGTCAACGCCGGTACTGTCGCGCCAGCCATCGTCTTTCTGGAGGGAGAGGCCGAGCAGCCAGTGCTGGCCGTCATCCAGTTTCATGTCGGTGCGCCAGCGGCCGAGCGTGCCATAGGAGGCGCGGATCTCGCTGCCCTCGCCCGGCTCCGGCAGGATGACGTTGATAAGTCCGTGCACGGCGTTGGAACCGTATTTCGCACTGCCCGGACCGCGCACCACCTCGATGGCGTCGGCGATCTCATGATGCGGCTCGATCAGGGAATTGACGTTGCCGAAGGCGGGCGAGCGGGTGGGTACGCCGTTTTCGAGGATCAGGAAACTGCCCTGCCCGGCCCCGCCCGTCAGCACCGGCGAGCGGATCGCGGTCAGATGCTCCTGCCCGGCATTCATCTGGATGTTCACACCGGGCAGCTGGTTCAGGATTTCGGCGGGGTGGTCTGCGGCGGTGGCGTCGATTTCGGAGGCGTCTACAGAGGCAAACGAACCGGGATCTGAGGGTTGTCTGTCGCCGTACACTATTATCGGAGAATATCGCACCGCCGATATCCAATGACCCGCATGGCAGAACAATTGGACATCTTGTTTTCTGTAGCCCTGAGCTTGCAACTCGTTGATTGCCAGCTCTTTGTCGCGCTGAGAACAAACATCCCACACGCATGAGGATGTCTCTCTATCCTCCGGCGTAAGATCTTCACACCGTGGAGCAGGCTGAGCATTTGCCGTGCTGCATGCAAAGATCCAAGCGCAAGCGCCGCCAGCCACCAATCGCTGCATGTTTCTTGAAACGAACTGGACTTTCCGGCTCTCCATAAGGCTTCCTCCCAAGCGGACGCCCCGTGTTTCGTACGTGCCGTAGCGGTACGCAAGGGCCAGTCGGTCACGCCTGCTTGTCAGGCTCCCGTCAGCGGGTCAGCCATGGGCCCCGGCGAAGAGCTGGTAGGGCAGCGCGCCGACGACGGCGGCCGAGAGGCAGGTGGCGAAGGTGCCCGCGACCAGGGTGCGCCAGGACAGGGCGAGGAAATCGTCGCGGCGGCTGGGCTCGATGATCGACAGGCCGCCGATCAGGATGCCCATGGAGCCGAAATTGGCAAAGCCGCAGACAGCATGGGCGGTGATCATCCGTGTACGCGGGTCCATCGCTTCGGGCGGCAATTCAGCGAGGCGCAGGAAGGCGATGAATTCGGTCAGCACCGTCTTCACGCCCATCAGCGAACCGGACTGCGCCGCTTCGCCGATCGGCACGCCGACCATGTACATCAGCGGCGCGAAGATCCAGCCGAGGATACGTTCGATGGACAGCGGCTGGCCGCCGACATGCGGCAGCAGGCCAAGGCCCGCATTGACGATCCAGAGCAGCGCGAGGGCGGCGATCAGCATGGTGGCGATGTTGAGCACGATCTGCAGGCCGTCCGAGGCGCCGCGCGAGAACGCATCCATGGTGGAAGCGTAGTTGAAGTCCGGTTCCTTCATGCGTTCCGTCGCCGGCGTGGTTTCCGGGATCATGGTCAGTGCCACGGCGACTGCGGCCGGGGCAGCCATGATGGAAGCGGTCAGCAGCTGGGCCAGCGGGTTCGGCATCTTGCCTTCAAGGAATGCTCCGTAGACGACCAGCACGGAGCCGGCGATGGTGGCAAAGCCCGCCGTCATCATGATGAGCAGCTCCGAACGCGTCATGCCCTTGATGTACGGCCGGATCAGGACAGGCGCCTCGGTCATGCCCATGAAGACGTTGGCGGAGACGGCGAGCGAGGTCGCCCCGCCAAGACCCATGGCCCGGCGGAACACGACGGCAAAGCCATTGGTCACCCAGCGCAGGATGCGCCAGTGCCAGAGGATCGCCGACAGGGAGGCAACGACGATCACGATGGGCAGGATCTGGAAGAAGAAGAGCGGCGGGGGCGAGCCTTCCATCAGCTGGCCGGCGGCCTGGTTGTCGCCAACATAGCCGAACACGAAACTTGTGCCCGCGCGGGTCGCGTTCTGCAGGCCGTCCACCACGTCATTGGCGTGGAACAGGATGCCCCGCACGAAAGGCACGCCGAACAGGATGAGCGCGAAGGCGAACTGCAGGGCGGTCGCGCCGAGCACGACTTTCCACGGAAAAAGACTGCGCTTCTCGGACCAGGCCCAGGCGAGGCCGTAGATCATGGCAATGCCGATCAGCGCGCGGGCATTATCCCAGCCCCATTCATAACCCATGATGTTCATGCGAGCCCTGTCTCCCTGCCCGAAGCTGTCTGCTATCTGGCTTAAACGCGACGGTGCGCGAAGAAAAGCCGCAAGCTGTGCGCCGGGCGGGTGTGTGGCCGCGCCGCGGCAAGCCAGAAAGGCGAGCGTCGTTGACGGTGCGGCAGGGATGGCCGACGCCTTGGGACATGGTCCATCCGTCCAGGCTCCTCCCGCTTGCCGCGGCCGCGCTGTTCTGCCTTGCCGGATGCGACGCATCGGGCAGCGACCGGACCCGGGAAGAGCCAGGCCGCAGCCGCCTGCCGGCGGAGGAAAGCGATGCAGCGATTGCCGCTGACGCGCGCAACATCCTGTTCGGCCAGCTCGGCCTCTACGAAGTTGGTGCAGATGCGCGGCAGGGAACGCCGCTGGCCGGCATGCTGGCGCAGATGGGCCGGGAAGACCTGATCGAGCCGCCTGAAGACCCGAGGCTGACGCGCTGTGGACAGCGCTGGGTCGACCCCATTGTGATGCTGAACGAAACGGCACGGTCTTATCAGGCGATCGTCATTGCCGATGCCCCGGATGCGCCGCGCCAGCGCGCCTTCCTCTCGGATCTGCTGGAGCCATTGACCGCGCAGGGCTTTGAGACCTTCGCGCCGGACGGATTCAGCCTGCAGGGACAGGCAAGGGCAAGCGCGGAGCTGCCCCTGCTGACCGACGGGCTGTCGCTTCGCGAACCGATCGAGGGCCGGCTTGTCCGCCGGGCGAAATCCCTCGGCATGGCGGTTGTGAGCTACCAGCCGACCGCGACCCAGATGCTGCAGATTGCGCGCCTGCCCCAGTCCGAACAGGGCGGCATGGAGGCCGAAATCCGGGCCGAGAACCTGATCGTGCAGGTGTTCCTGCTGCATCCCGAGGCGCGCGTTGTGGTTCAGGCGACCGGGGCGGCTTCGGCAGGCGCGCTGGCGGCGCAGCTGCGTGAGCGGGCCGGGATCAAGGCCCTGTCCGTATTGCAGGTCCGGTGCGCCGGCCTGCCGGGGCGGACGGTGGCCATGCATCCCTATGGCGGTGTCGACGGCCTTGCGCGCCTCCCCGACCTTCTGGTCGGACATCCCGAGGATGCGGCGTTGCGGGGGCGGCCGGCATGGCGGCAACGGGCTGGCGACGTGGCGGTGGAGGTGCCGGGCGCCTTCCTGACCGCACGCCTGCCCGTGCTGGTCGAAGCGCGGAGACTGGACGAGCCGCGGCTTGCTGTTCCGGAAGACCGGCTGCTGCTGCGTCCCGGCGAGACCCTGCCCCTGATGCTGCCGCCCGGTGCTTATCGCGTCGAGGCGTGGACGAAGAACGGGCAGGTCGCGGACGCTGTCGACCTGAATGTGGATGACACGCCCTAAGTACAGCAGTTTGACGTCATTCAACGAAAGGCGCTAGGTGCGCCTTTGGTTCAGGGCCCTGCGGCCGGGGAAAGAGAAAACGAAATGACGATACGTGCCTGGTTCGTGGCCCCGCTCGCGGCGCTGGTCCTGTCGGCCGCGGCGCCGGCTTTTGCGGAACCGGAAAAGACCGATCCGCCGAAAGAGGCCGAAGCAAAGCCGATCCCAGATCCCGTCATGTTCGAGAGCCAGCATACGGGAACGTTCGGCGGCACGAAAATCGCCTACACGGTCGAGTCCGGCGAAACCTATGTCAGGAACAAGGACGGAGACCCGGCGGCGAGCCTGTTCACCACCTCCTATGTCGCCGACAAGGCAGACGGCTCGCGCCCCGTGACGTTCGTCTTCAATGGCGGTCCGGGCTCGGCCTCGATCTGGCTGCACATGGGCCTGCTGGGGCCGAAACGCGTCGTGGTCGCCAGCGATGCGGATGTCGATGACGGCGCGGCGCCCTACACGCTGGTCGACAACCCCGAATCCATTCTCGACCGGACGGATCTCGTCTTCATCGACCCCGTCGGCACCGGCTACAGCCATGCCATCGGCAAGGGCGAGGACAAGGACTACTGGAACGAGGCCGGCGACGCCGACTCGATCGCCCAGTTCATCCGTATATGGATTACCAAGCATGGCCGCTGGAACGCGCCGAAATACCTGGTAGGCGAGAGCTTCGGCACGACGCGCGCCGCCTATCTTGCCAACAAGCTGACAACCGGGGACGTCGACATCGCCCTCAACGGCATCGTGCTGATTTCGCAGGCGCTGGACTATGAAGGCTCCACCTCGGTCAATGACAATGTCTATTCCTACATCACCTACCTGCCCTCGATGGCGGCGACGGCGCAGTATCATGGCAAGGCCGGCGCCGGCGTGCCGCAGGCTCAGTTCCTTGCCGAAGCCCGCGCCTTCGCGCGCGACGAATACGGCCCGGCATTGCTGAAAGGCGACCGGCTGAGCGAAGAGGAACGCGCGCACATTACTGAGCGCCTTGCCTATTTCACCGGCCTCGACCCGAAATACATCGACACGTCTGACTTCCGCATCCTGGTGCCGCGGTTCCAGAAGGAATTGCTGCGCGACAAGGGTGTCGCGCTGGGCCGGCTGGATGGACGCTATGCGGGCGACGAAGCCGACGACATTGCCGAAGCGCCCGAAGACGATGCGGCGAGCTACTTCGTGAGCTCCACCTTCACCGCCCTGTTCAACCAGTATGCCTCCACCGATCTCGGCGTGAAGATGGACCGGCCGTACATGGTTTCGAGCAAGGATGCCGGCGAGCAATGGAACTTCCGCGACGTGCCGGAGGGCGAATACTGGGAGCCGCATTACCTGAATGTCGGCCGCCAGCTGACCACGGCGATGCGCCACAACACGGCGCTGAAAGTGATGGTCGCGAGCGGCTATTACGACCTGATCTGCCCCTTCTTTGACGCGGAGATCACTTTCGGCCGCTATGGCATCCCGCAGGACCGCGTGGCGATGACCTATTACGAAGGCGGCCACATGATGTACCTGAACGAAGGCGCACGGCAGGCGCTCATGTCGGACATCCGCTCTTTCTATGCGGGCCAGCTTCAGGATAAGCGGCCGGACTAAGTGCGACAGGATCACCGTCTTGCAATACAGGGCGCCTGAAGCGATCAGGCTGACTTTGACCCTGTTCTCCCGGTCAATGGAGGCCACCTCGAACAACAGCTTGATCCCGACAGAAGTCGCTGGAGGTTAAGCCGGCAAACAACCGGAACGTGACCTTCACCGCCCTCAAGATCTATCCCGCCGCGACGTCACCGTTTGACTGCCTCGGCGCCCGGGCGAGGGCTGCCCGGAATTCGCGTTTCGCGTCCGCGGTAAGACAGGGAAGCAGCACCGCATAGTGATGCTCGATCCCGCGTTCCTGGTCGCGCCATGTAATTTCGCTGCGCCCCTCGAATTCGCTCAGATAGTCCATCCAGTACCGGCCGACGATCCAGATCGCGCGGGTGAGGATGGCGAGGTCCGTCACTGTATCGCGCCGGAACATGCCGGCGGCATCGATCCGTCTGAGAAGACCGTGCAACTCGTCGAAATCCGCTGTGAGTTCCGACTCCGGATTGCGCACATCAATACTGGCGCCAAACTGGGTCCGGTCCCGGAACAGGAAACGGTGGTTCCAGGTCAGGTTCATCGCGAACAGCAGGTGCTCGACATAGTCGTCTGCGATGTTGCCGGGGCGAAGTCTTTCACGCCGCACCCGGGCAAGCTTGCGGGCATCGGCTTCGATCCGCAAGGCGAGATCCCGCTTGGTCGGAAAGTGATATGTCAGGTTGCCCTGCGAAATGCCGACCTCGGCAGCAATCTCATTCAGCGAGGTCGCCGCATATCCCCTGGCATTGAAGAGCCGCCGTCCGGCATCAGCGATGCGGTCCGGCGTCGATGTTCCTGCGCTCATGATTGCCTGCCGATCCCAGGGGTTAAGTTTGTGTGTTGACCAATTAGGTCATATAACCTAATACTAGGTTACGCAACCTAATCGAGCCATTCTGGCACCATGAGGGGCATTGAGATGAAACCGGCATCGAAGCGTGTCATTGTCGTCGGTGGCGGTACGTCGGGATCGGCGCTCGCCGCCCGCCTCAGCGAAGCCACCGGCCTGGACGTTACATTGCTCGAGATCGGCGCTGACGATGACGCCTATGGCGACGGCATCCTCGACCCTGCGCGCGCGCCTGAGGCGTGGCTTGGCATGCAGCCCGTCGCCATGACGGCGATGCAGAACGGCGCCGGCGTGATTCCGATGATACAGGGCCGCCTGCTGGGCGGTACTTCCGCTGTCAACGGTCTCGCAACCCTTCGCGGATTGCCGGAAGACTATGATGGCTGGGCGGCGATGGGCCTCTCCGGCTGGGGATGGGACGAGGTCAAAGACACATTCATTGCCGCCGAGACGGACCGGGATTTCGGGCCGTCGCCCATTCATGGCGACCGCGGTCCGCTTCCGGTCCGGCGCTGGCGCCGGAAAGAGATGGGCCGGGCCCAGCTTGCTTTCTATGATGGCATGGTGGAACTCGGTGTCCGTACGGTGGATGACATCAACGACCCCAGGCAGTTGCCTGGCCTTGGTATCTTTCCGGTGACGGTCGACGGCGATGCCAGCCGTGTGACCACCAGCCGCGCCTATCTGACGCCGCAGGTCCGCGCGCGTCCGAACCTGACGATACGCACTCGGTCGGAAGTCACTTCGCTCATTGTGGATAAGCGCCGTGTGAAAGGTGTCGTACTCTCCACCGGTGAGAGCATTGAAGGCGACGAAGTTGTCGTAACGGCCGGCGCGCTCTGGACACCGAATCTTCTGATGCAGTCCGGCATCGGCCCGGCGGGACATCTGGCCGATCATGGCATTGCCGCGCATGTGGACCTTCCGGTGGGTTCGACGATGAGCGACCATATCGGCCCGGGCCTGCGATACAGGCATGACGGACCGCGCGGCGGAACGGCAGGCCCCGCGCAGTCCCTACTGATCGGAGCTTCCAATGGCGTCGATATCGACTACCACGCGTTCCCGATCGCGCCGCCGCTGAGGGACGGTCCGACCGAGTTTGTGATGGCGGTCTTCCTGCTTCGCTCGTCCGGCAAGGGCAGCGTTCGGCTGGCTGAAAGGCCTGGCGAGGGCCCGGTCGTCGTTGCCCCTCCGTTGCCGGACGATGCGAATGAAAGACTCAGGCATGCGTTCATGCGTATTGCGGCCTGGGAGGCGTCGTCCGCCGCCAGGTCGCTTGGCTGCACGCCGGTTGATCCGCTTGACCTCACCGCGCCGGAAGCGCCGGGCATCGCGCGCGAGCGCTACACGATCAGCTATGGTCACATGGCCGGCACCTGTCCCATGGGAACGGTGCTGGACGCCGATTGCCGGGTGCTGGGCGTCGAGGGGCTGCGTGTCGCCGACGCCTCCGTGATGCCGACCATTCCTTCCGGCAACACCTATCTGGGCTGTGTGATGGTGGCAGAGCGAATTGCCCGGAAAATGATGGCGCAAGAGCGGGTCTGACCCATGACTGGCTCCGCCGAACACCCCTGACAACGAAACGCGACAAGGGATCATCGAAGATGCCAGCGAACATCGATGTGTACTGGTCTTTCAGAAGTCCGTACTCGTATCTTGTTACACCGGATCTCCTGCGCCTTCGTCGGGATTTTGCCGCAACGGTGAAGCTGCGTCCGGTCCTGCCGATCGCCTTGCGTGCGAAGGCGACAGTCTTTGACGCGAATGACAAGAAGCGCCCGCGCTATATCGTCATGGATGCGCGCCGCCGGGCAGAGTTCCTGGGGCTGCCATTCACATGGCCATCGCCCGACCCGGTCATCCAGGACCGCGAGACGTTTGAGGTCGCATCGGAGCAACCGCTTATCTGGCGCCTCACCGGCCTCGGCGTTGAAGCCGAAAGGCGTGGCAAAGGCATCGACTTTGCCCATTCGGTAAGCGCGCTTTTGTGGGGCGGAACGATAGACTGGGACAAGGGTGGCCACCTCGCCGCCGCAACGGCCGCGGCAGGGTTGGACCTCGCCGAAATGGACGCATCGCTTTCAGACGATGAAGTCCGGGCCGAAGTGCAACGGAACCATGATGCACTGGAGGCCGCCGGCCATTGGGGCGTGCCGACCATGGTGTTCGAGGGAGAGCCGTTCTTCGGCCAGGACAGGATCGACACGCTTCGCTGGCGTCTCGACCGGGCGGGTCTCAGCACAGGCGCGGGCCACACATAGATCACTCAGTACAAGCTCAAACAGGGAGGATGGAAATGGATCTCAAGATCAAGGGTAAGAAGGCAATCATGGCCGGCGGCAGCGCGGGCATGGGCCGCGCCACGGCAGAGCGGCTGGCAGAGGCCGGCGTGGACCTCTACATCACCGCGCGCCGTGAGGAGCGGTTGAAAAAGGCCGCTGCCGAAATCTCGGAAAAGTACGGTACCACCGTGACACCGGTTGTTGCGGATTCCTCGACCGAGGAAGGCCGGAATGCTCTGTTCGCCGCCTGTCCGGACCCGGACATTCTCGCGATCACGATCAAACCCCCGGCGCCGAATGGCGACTTCCTGAAAGTCACGCCGGACATGTGGCGGTCATCAATCGAAACCACGCTGATCGGCCCAATCGAGATCATGCGTCACTATATTCCGGTGATGAAGGGAAAAAAATGGGGCCGGATCCTCAACATCGCGACCTTCTCGGCTAAAAACCCGATGATCTGGCGTCTCATGTCCGGCCCAGCGCGGTCCGCACTTATCAACTACACGGCCAGTGTCTCGCGCGAAGTGGCGCAGCATGGCGTCATCATGAACAATATCTTGCCGGGAATATTCGAGACCGAAGGCATGAGTGAGAACCGCCAGGCCTATGCCGATGCATTCGGTCTTGAGCCCGTGCAGGAGATCGTTCGCGAGCACTTTATCTCGCACAACAGAATACCTGCAGGATTCATGGGAAATGCAGACGATCTGGCACCGATGGCTGCCCTGCTATGCAGTGAACTGGCGCGTTTCATCGTGGGCCAGAACATCGTGATCGATGGCGGTCAGCACTACTCGATTTTCTAGTCGACGTTGCCGCAGGCCCGCGCTTGCGGCTGCCTCAACCTTACTGGCACCGGAACGAGGAGGACATCATGAGAATGACCTGTCTGATAGTGGGCTGGCTCTCTCTCGTTCCGGCCTGCAACTCCCCCGGGGCACCATACCGGGTGAAGGCCAAACCCAGTCGGCGCCAGCCCTGACTCCCAACGGCGGCTTTTGGGCCCCTGGCTGCCGTCCGCTGCAGCAAGTCGAGCGTCCGCTTCCGGCGATTAGCCGCCACAGGAAAAAGCCCCCGGCCGCGGGGACCGGGGGCTTCTTTGTTCTTGTCGTCCCGGATCAGCCCAGCTTGCAGACGCAGATCTTGTTGCCGTCGGGGTCGCGGAAGTAGGCGCCGTAGAAGGTGGGCATGCGTTCGCCCGGTTCGCCTTCGCTCGGCGCGCCCATTTCCATGGCCTTCTTGTAGACCTTGTCGACCATGTCGCGGCTGTCGACGGCCAGCGCCGGCATGACGCCGTTGCCGACCGTTGCGGCGTTCTTGTCCCAGGGGTCACCGATGGCGATCATCGGCTGGCCGGGGCCGACGCCGTAGAACTGCAGGCGATCGTTCGCGAAAAAGCGCTTGGCGCCCATTTCGCCGAGCACGGCATCATAGAAGGCGAGCGCCTTTTCCTTGTTGTTGGAACCGAGGGTCACATAGGCAAGCATGGGCGTTTCCTCCTTGGGCCAGCTTTGCGCGAACGCAATCACGCAGCGGCAGGCGACGCAAGGGATGACGCAGGGGACACGCTTGACGTTTACGTGAGCGTCTGTTCTGTCACGCCCAACCGTTTTGCAACTGTTTTCAGGAGGTAAGCCCCATGTCCGATATCCGCTTTGACGATCGCGTTGCCATCGTGACGGGTGCCGGCGGCGGCATCGGCCGGTGCCACGCACTCGAACTCGCCCGCCGCGGCGCAAAGGTGGTCATCAACGACCTTGGTGGCTCGATGGATGGCACCGGCGGCAATTCCGCAGCGGCCGAAGCCGTCGTGAAGGAAATCGAGGCCATGGGCGGCGAGGCGTTCGCAAACGGCTCATCGGTCGCCGACGAGGCCGGCGTGCAGAAGATGATCAACGACACCATGGAGAAATGGGGCCGGATCGACATCATCGTCGCCAATGCGGGCATCCTGCGCGACAAATCCTTCGGCAAGATGACGGTGCAGGACATCGACCTTGTCCTCGCGGTTCACCTGCGCGGCACCTTCCTGCCGGTGCATGCCGCCTGGAACATCATGCGCGACCAGAATTACGGCCGCATCGTCGTGACGACCTCGTCCACCGGTCTCTACGGCAATTTCGGACAGGCGAACTATGGCGCGGCCAAGCTCGGCGTGGTCGGCATGATGAACACGCTGAAGATCGAGGGCGCCAAGAACAATATCCGGATCAACGCCGTCTGCCCGATCGCCGCGACGCGGATGACCGAAGGCCTGATGTCGGAAGAGGCACTCGCCCAGCTGAAGCCGGAATATGTGACGCCGGGTGTGATGAACCTCGTGAAGGATGACGCCCCGACAGGCATGATCCTGTCGGCTGGCGCCGGCGCTTTCTCAATGGCCCGCATTGTCGAGACGGAAGGTGTCTTCGTCGGCCATGGCGATGCCCTGACCGCCGAGGCCGTTGCCGCGAAATGGGATCAGATCACCGACGTGTCCACCACGAAGCCGGCCTTCAAATCCGGTGGCGAGCACGGCCAGAACATCTTCATGGCCGTCGCCGAGGCGATGAAGGCGTAATCCACGCACCTTGCCAAAGAGGCGAGCGGGGCGCAGGCTGGACTCTCCTGAAAGGAGAAAGCCCATGCGCCTCGCCCTTCTTGTTCTTTCCCTCACCCTTGTGACCGGTTGCGCCTGGTTCCAGAAGCCGGGCGGCCCGACCGCGGCCGCCGCCGCGTCTGTCGAAGCCACGCCGGAAGGCACCGCGCCCAGCGAAGCTGCGCCTGCTCCCGCCAAACTGACCGCCTCCGAAGGCGAGATGTGCGGCGGCATCGCCGGTATCGGCTGTGATGAGGGACTTGCCTGCATCATGGCCGACGGGGCCTGCCACTCCATCGCTGATGCGGCGGGCACCTGCGTCAAGGCTCCGGCCGCCTGCACCATGGACTGGCGTCCGGTCTGCGGTTGTGACGGCGAAACCTATGGCAACAAGTGTGCCGCCATCGCCGCCGGTATCAGCGTCGACTTCGAAGGCGAATGCGAGCCGAGCGGCAGCTGAATGTCAACAGCCCGCATCCTGAAGGATGCGGGCCGCCGGTCATGACGCTTCCGAAGCGATGATCCAGTCGAGGATCTTTTCCGAGAAGCCGTCGATGCGCTGCCAGTCACCCTGGCCGACACCGTTCTGGTAGGATGCGACATTGACCATGTAGCCAAGGCCTTTCGGCGCATTGACGCGGTCGTGCGACTGTTCGTCGGTGAAGACGATCAGGCGGCGGCCCTTCCGGTCCACCTTGTCGATCGCCTCGCCGAGCCGCGTGCTCCAGTGCGCCTGCGACGACACGATGGCATCGCGCAGGGCGAAGCCGCGCCGGGCCGGCACTTTCACGGTCGTCTCCGAGAAGGTGTAGATTTCCACCTCCTCGCAGATTTCACGTGCGAGCACGGCGAGCCCGACCGCCGCATCGAGCCGGGACATTTCCGACCGGTACGACATCGGCGAGTCCATTGAGCCGGACACATCGACCAGCAAGGTCGTCTTGCCCTTCAGGCGTGCATGGCCCTCGATCGAGCGGAACATGGCGTTTTCCAGTTCCGGCTCGAGGTCCGGTGCGTAGCGTGCCGCCGCGATGAAGCGGTACGGCAGGACGCGGTCGACCCGCATGTCATCAAGCGCCGTCGCGATGGTCCGCTTCGGTACGCCGGCGACCTGCATTCCGCGAAGGTTTCGCAACAGGGCAAGCGCCCCGAGCTTCTTCTCCGCGATCAGCCGCTCGAACGTCTCGCGCTTGTCGGCCCCGCCCGAAAGCGCGACCTCCCAGGTATCCGGCGAGGACAGCTCGCCCTCGGCAAGCTGTTTCCAGACCTTCTCCTGTTCGGTGTTCTTCGGCTTCGGGTGCACGAGGAACAGGACGTCACGCAGGCGCACGGCGCCATCGCGATCATACTTGGCAAGCTGGTAGGCGTCGAACTTGGCGAAAGCGCGGGCAAGCCCTTTCTTCGCCTGTGCCGAAACCGCCGCCTTCTTGCGCTGCTGCAACGGCCCGAGCGCATCGACCCAGTAGATCGACAGGAACTCGGTGAGTTCGTCCGGACGCTGAATGATCCGTTCAAGCGTGTCCGCCACCAGTGCCTTGTGCTCGTCATAGCGGGCCATTTCCCGCACGATGAGCAGCGGCGCATGGCGCAGCTTCATGTCCTCACGCGCCTCGACCGCCATCGCGGCGACCGTTTCAGCCTTCACCTTCGGCACGAGGTCTGCCATGCGTTCGGCAATCGAGACACCGTTCTCGTAGAACTGGTCTTCCCAGAGCATGCAGTTCATGAGGGCCCGGCGCAGCTGCTTCTCCGGCCCGAAGGCCCGGCCCTTCGCCCCCTCATGGGTGCGGGCGAACTGCCGTTTGTTTTTCGTCGCCATGACACTCTCCTCTGGCAGACTGGACTAAACTTACAAATGGCACCGGCGGCAAGCGCAACCGGAAGACAGTACGAAAGCCGGCCGGGGAACAGGCGGAACTCGCAACCCGGGTTTCCCCGGAACGCGCTCTATCCGATTGAGCTACAGGCCCTCATGTCGGGCCTGACGGGACTCGAACCCGCAACCTCGCGATTAAAAGTCGAAGGAACGAACTCCTTCACCACCGGCCGGAATGGAATTAACGGGGAACAGCCGACAAGATGTTAGCCCTTGCGGGCGACTGAGCTACACGCTTTGGGCCTTGCCCGCCGCGGGTGCGATTTGAACGCACGACCTCTGCACCTTGCGACGCAGCGCTCTTTCCGATGCACACCTTGCCTTCACCACCGCCAAAGACGGCACCATACCGGGGAACAGGCGAGACCTGAGACGCCGGGTTGCCCCGGCACGTGCTCTACCAGACTGAGCTACAGGCGCGGCGGGAGCCTTGCCTGGCGGGATTCGAACCCGCGACACCGTCATCCCAAACGAAGTAACAGATCTCTTCACCACCGGTGTGGCGTTTGGTTTGCCGGGGAACCGTCGAAAGCGGAGACGGATACACTGTTCGCAAACGCGAACGTGATCCTACGGCCATGCGGCCGTCGTTTGCAGCGAAGAAACCGCTCTCTTCACCACCGGCAAATCTGTATCAGGGGAACAGCCGGCGCGGCCTTGGGTTTGGCATACGAAGAACTCCGCACCTTCACCACCTGATGTCTCAAAAAAACTCCTCTCGTTTCCGAATTCGGAATTCCGGTGAGGGCCGGAAACAAAAACCCCTCCGGAGCTTTGGCTCGGGAGGGGTCCGGAAACGAACCGTGTCGGAACGGCCTCAGGCCATTCCGCCTCCGCGAGTGCGCACGCATGACTGTCCGCCCGCGCATGGCAGCACGTTCGCCCAGTCCTTCTGCAGGAAGATCGTATGTGTACGTTCCATTTCCTGTTCCATTCGCTCGCTCGCTGCCGGTCTCATTGCCGGCGAGGCGCGCGATATGCGCCGTGCACCGAGCAATGTCAACACGCCCCGCAATAAATTTTCGAAATAATCGGAATGAGCACACCGCCTTATGGCGAGAGCAGGCGGCGGAAGAGGCCGACCTGATCGTGCGCCATGCGCAGGCGCGCTTCGTCCGGCAATTCATCCCAGTGGCGCAGCACCCACAGGTCCAGCGCCTCGCCGAGCCCCATGGCCGCATCCACCATCAGCGTCTCCGGCAGGTCCGTACGGACCGCGCCCAGCGCCTGCCCCTTGCGTACGAGATCCGTCAGCCAGCGCCGCGCCGCCGCAAAGGAGCGCTCCGTCGGCGCGCTGTGCGCCGGGTCGGATCGCAGGCGATAGAACATCCGTCCCATCTTCACATACCAGGCATTGCTGTTGCCGAGCATGATGAAGCGGAGCGCCGTCGCCTCCATTTCGTCCCAGAAGTTTTCCGCCGTCAGCTTGCTGTCGTCGAAGCCGCCCACCTGCCGGAACAGGTATGCCAGCGAACGGTCCACCAGTGTCGTGAACAGGTCCGCCTTGTCGTCGAAATAATAGTAGAGCGAACTTTTGCTCATGCCCGCCAGTTCGAGGATGCGGTTGAGCGAGGCCGCGTCATAGCCTTTCGCGGCGAATTCTTCCGCTGCGCTGTCGATCAGGCGCTGCTGCTTGTCGGGTTCGAGATTCTCGAAACGTGAACGGCTCATCCCTTGACCCTACACCGCGCCGGGACTACGTACCAGTCGTGTGGACCGGGTGGTCCACAACCCTGACGGACCGCAGGCCCGCCAGAGCCTGAGCAATGCATATTGAACGGTTCGAACGGAGTTATCCCCCATGAAAATAGCAATCAGCGGCGCCGGCGTGGCCGGCCCGGCCCTTGCCCATTGGCTTTTGCGCACGGGCCATGAGCCCACCCTGATCGAGGAGGCACCGGAGTTCCGCGCAGGCGGCTACGTCATCGACTTCTGGGGCATCGGCTATGATGTGATTGAGAAAATGGGGATCCTGCCGGAGGTGCTGGCGCGCGGCTATCAGGTGCAGGAAGTGCGGCTGGTGAAGGAAAGTGGTGCAAAGGCCGCCGGCTTCTCCGCTGACGTATTCCGCCGCATGACGCATGACCGGTTCACCAGTCTGCCGCGCGGCGACCTTGCTGAAATCATCTATGACTCGGTGAAGGACAAGGCCGAGACGCTGTTCGGCAACAGCGTAACCAAAGTGCAGGATACCGGCGACGCCGTATCGGTGACGCTGCTGAGTGGCGAAACGAGGAATTTCGACCTGCTGATCGGTGCCGATGGCCTGCATTCCAATGTCCGCCGTCTTGTCTGGGGCGAGCAGGAGGCGTTCGAACGGCCGGTCGGCTTTCATGTCGCCGCCTTCGTCTGTTCGGATTATCCGCACCGCGACGAGGACGCCTATGTCAGCTTTGCCGTCCCTGACCTGAGCATTTCGCGCTTCGCCCTGCGCGACAATCGCACACTCGCCCTGTTCATCTTCGGCAATGACCGCATGACGGGTCCGATGCCGCACGACCCAGCCGCGAAGAAGGCCCTGCTTCATCAGATCTTTGCCGGTGCCGGATGGGAAACGCACGACCTGCTCGATGCCATGGACGAGACGAACGAGATCTATCTCGACCGAGTGAGCCAGAGCGTTGTCCCGTCGTGGAGCAAGGGACGGACTGTGTTGATCGGCGATGCGGCCGCCTGCCCGTCCCTGCTGGCCGGCGAAGGCACCGGGCTGGCGATCGCCGAAGCCTATGTGCTGGCCGGGGAGCTGAAGCAGGCGGGCAGCGACGTGCCGGCAGCGCTTCGGGCTTATGAAACCCGCCTCCGCCCGTTCCTGGAAGGCAAGCAGAAGGCCGCCCTTGCCATGGCGTCCACCTTTGCGCCGAAAACGAAATTCGGTATCTGGCTGCGCAATATGGCGACCCACCTGATGGTCATCCCGCCAATCGCCGACATGTTCGTCGGCGACAGCGTGAAGGACGATGTCGACCTGCCGGACTACGGCATGTAGCCGGTCCGGAGGCGGACTATTCCTGCTCGCGCATGTAGATCGAATTCTTCGGCCTGGCGAAGACACGCTCGACCATCGGCTCGAAGAATTCGAGCGGCTCGCTTTCATAGTCCGGGTCGAAGGCGGCCTGATCGTATTTGTGGCAGAACTCGGCGCAGCGCTGGAAGTGCGGGCTGTCCTTGAACCGGTCCCGCATGTTCCTGTCGAGGCCGAGATATTCGAAGAAATAATAGCCCTGGAAGATGCCGTGGTTGGCGATCATCCAGTGGTTTTCTTCGGACACGAAGGGCTTCAGGATCGCAGCGGCAATATCGGCATGGTTCATGCTGCCCAGCGTGTCGCCGATATCGTGCAGGAGGGCACAGACGACATATTCCTCGTCGCGGCCGTCGCGGTGGGCGCGTGTCGCCGTCTGCAGGGAATGCTCCAGCCGGTCGACCGGAAAGCCGCCGAAATCGCCGTCCAGCAGGCGGAGATGGTCGAGCACCCGTCTGGCGAGGCCCTTGTTGAACTCCCGCGAGTTCGCGCCGATGATGTTCCAGTCTTCCTGCGTGCCTTCCGCCATTTCGCGGAATTTTGCGCGCTGGCCGAGGTCGTGTCCGTCTGCCATGGCTATGTCCTCCCTGTTCTTTGCCGGAAGAATAGACCAGACGCGGCCTGCGCGAAACCTTGTCCCGGCGTCAGTTGATCGGCGGCACGGCCGGCGGCGGCACGTCCGCATCCTCTTCATGCACCTCGATCAGCCCGCGCCCGACATGGCTGTGGCCGCGGCTGTAGAGGAAGTAGATCAGCAGCCCGATCGCGCCCCAGACCGGCAGCACCATCTTCGCGATGAAGGGCAGGTTCAGGTACAGGCCGAGGCAGCCAATCGCGGCGATCGGCGCAATGATCCACACCAGAGGCGTCCGGAACGGACGGTAGCGGCCGGGATCGCTGCGGCGCAGGATCATGACGGCAATGGCCACCATGAAGAAGGCGAACAGCGTGCCGGAGTTGGAAATATCCGCCAGCTGGCCGACCGGGAAGAAAGCGCCGGCAACGGCAACACAGATGCCGGTAAAGATGGTCATCTTCCACGGCGTGTGGAATTTCGGGTGCACGTCGGCAAGCTTCTCCGGCAGCAGGCCGTCGCGCGCCATCACGAAAAAGATCCGCGTCTGGCCGAAGATCATCATCAGAATCACGGATGGCAGCGCCAGCGTCGCGGCGAGGCCCACCAGATTGCCGACGGCCGGGAAATTGATCCGGCGTAGAGTTTCGGCCAGCGCTTCCTTCGAGCAGACAATCGGAGCGTCCCCTGCGGCCGCCATCTCGGCGCAGCGATTGGCGAAGTCCGACCCGTCCGGCGGCAGCACAGCACCCGCCGCATCGCGCAACGGTTGCGCCCCGACGGTGCCGATCACACCGGCGGCGACCAGCAGGTAAAAGACCGTGCAGATCGCCAGCGATCCGATCAGGCCGATCGGCACGTTGCGCTGCGGGTTCTTGGTCTCCTCCGCCGCCGTCGAGACGGCATCGAAGCCGACATAGGCGAAGAAAATCGACGCCGCCGCCCCGACCACGCCGAGCCCGTCATGACCTAGCAGGCCGGTCGGCATCATCGGGGAGAAATTCTCGCCCTTCAGGATC
Source organism: Hyphomonas sp. (assembly GCA_020638455.1). Classification (GTDB taxonomy): domain Bacteria; phylum Pseudomonadota; class Alphaproteobacteria; order Caulobacterales; family Hyphomonadaceae; genus Hyphomonas. The sequence continues at coordinate 84,921 of JACKIK010000003.1, forward strand.
GGCAGGCTGAGCGCGATAAAGGCGGTGAGCGCCGCCACCTTGATGGCAACCAGGACCGCATTGACCGTGGCGCTCTCGCTGGTGCCGATCACCAGCAGCCAGGTGACCCCAGCGGCCACGATGATCGCCGGCAGGTTCACCACGCCATGGCTGAAATCGACTGTCGGGAGGATTCCGTTGAGGCCCCATGCGGGGCCGCTACTGAGCGCACTGGGCAAGGCAAATCCGGTCAGGTTGTGGATCAGGCCCATCACATAACCGGACCAGCCGACACACACGGCCGACGCCGCCACCGCGTATTCGAGAATCAGCGCCCAGCCGACCATCCAGGCCAGCAATTCCCCCATCACCGCATAAGTATACGTGTAGGCCGAGCCCGATACCGGCACCATGGAGGCGAGTTCCGAATAGCAAAGCGCCGCCACCGCGCAGACGAAGCCGGCAATGATGAACGAGAACATCATGCCCGGTCCGGCCTTCTGGGCCGCGGCCGCCGTCAGCACGAAAATACCTGTGCCGATAATGGCGCCAATGCCCAGCATGGTGAGCTGGAAGGCTCCCAGCGAACGGTGCAGCGATTTCTTCTCGGCGGTCGCAAGGATGGCGTCGAGTGGCTTGATCCGGTCGATTATCATGGAAGTGGGCTCCAGCTCCGTTGTCCCGCAGCGACCCTATCCACAATTCCGTCACGTACAAGACGAGCCAAATGAAAAACCCCTCCCCGTTTCCGGGGAGGGGTCGCACGCCTTCTGCACAGCGCCTGCGGGGTCAATCCCACAGCGTGCCCAGCGCCAGCCGGTCACGCCAGGTCTCCCGGCGCGGCACGTGGGGCGGCCCGCAATTCCGGCAGACATGGTCGTGCAGCCGGTTTGCGACGGCCCAGGTGGACTCGCCGGTCCGCCCGCCTGCCCGCTCGACCGCATCGATGATGAACCGCAGGGTCTCGTCCCTGAGGTCCTCATTATGCGGACCGAGCGCCTCGGCGAGACGCCAGCCGGCCGGATCCTGACGCAGGGCGATGGCCGCCCGCTCTGCCCCGTCGCGGAGGACGTAGACAGCCATGCGGCCATTGGCGAGGTCGGCCGTGAAGTCCCGCAGGCAATTGCGGAATTCGAGCGCGACTTTTACCAGCGTCTTGCGGTCGTCGACCCGGAAAAAGGCCGGCGGCAGGACGGGCGGCGGCAGCAGGGCACCGAAGGCAACCGGCTGCAGGTCTTCCGCCGCCATGTCGAACAGGCGCTGCGGCGTGCCGGCACGTTCCCACCGGCGGGCAATGCCCGGTCCGGTTTTCGACCCGTGAATGCGAACGGCCAGGCGGAAAGCCTCAGCGAGGTCTTCGGTTGCCGCCACATTCTCCGGCACATGCATCAGGATCCCCTGCACCCGGAGGATGGCCGGCAGGATGCCGATCATCCGGAGGCGCGGGGCACGGATGTCATCCGTGTGCCGAAGGACGAGCGCCGTCTCTTCCTTAGCGAAAAGGTCGAGCAGCAGATCGTAATCGGCATTCTCCCACAGCGGCTCGCCGAGGCGCCCGAGGGCCTTCATCAGGCCGCCGGGAGCTTCGCCACCCATCAGGAGACGGGCGACGTCCGGATCGCGGGCCCGCTCGGCGGCATATACCGCCTCGTCAGGACCGTTCCCGCGGCTGAGCAGGATTGCCGCTGCATGGCGACGGGCCGTGGGCAGGGCGAAGAACCCTGCGTGAGGCGCCGGCCAACCAGCTGCAACCAGGTCCGCATGCCCGCCCGCAATGAAACGCAGCAGGGGCGTGGGTGCGCCGGCACGGCCGTGAGGCAGCACAAGGCGCCGGGTCATGGGATTGCCCATGATCCACCTCCTTCCATATCGTCCGCCAGCTGAAGGGACAGCTGTTGGAACAATCGATTATGTGCGAGAGGTCAGACGCCCACCGGCAAAAGCGCGGGGGACGCGTGACGCACTCCCCTTAGTCGTAGGGAGCAGGTATCGATTTTCGTACTCTGCTTCATATGCGCTTCCATTGGGTCGGTGCGGGGTGCCGCAAGCCATCCGTATGCAGAAGGCTTGCGGCGAAGATGTGGCAGATAGCGGATGATTGCGGGGCGAGTCAAGGAAAAACGGAAATCGACTTCTCTTTGAAAAGCCGCCGAGCCGCGGAGCGGCTTGGCGTTCGCTCCTCGCATCGCTCCACTGGAGCGATGCGTTGCCCTGCGGGCAAACGGAGCTCACCCCTTCACACACACAACCTGCTTCAGCGTGTGGACGATCTCCACAAGGTCGCTTTGGGCCGCCATGACGGCGTCGATGTCCTTGTAGGCCATCGGCGTTTCGTCGATGACGCCGGCGTCCTTGCGGCATTCCACGCCCGCCGTCGCGGCGAGGTGGTCGTCCAGCGTGAAGGTCCGCTTGGCTTCGGCGCGGGACATCGTCCGACCTGCCCCGTGCGAGCAGGAGCAGAAGGACTCTGCATGACCCTTCCCGCGCACGATGAAGGATTTCGCCCCCATCGAGCCCGGAATGATGCCCAATTCGCCCGTCTTGGCGCTCACGGCGCCCTTTCGGGTGACCCAGACATCGGCCCCGAAATGGTGCTCCTGCTCCACATAGTTGTGGTGGCAGTTCACCGCCATCCGGTCCAGCGTGAAGGCCGGGAGCTGGTCGCGAAGGGCGATCAGCACACGGTCCATCATCACTTCGCGGTTGAGGCGCGCATAGTCCTGCGCCCAGCCGACGGCCATCACATAGTCGTCGAACAGCTCCTCGCCTTCCATGAAAAAGGCGAGATCCCGGTCCGGGACATGATAGCCGAGCACCCGCTTTTCCAGGGCCTCACGGGCCTCCTGGATGAAGTAGGTGCCGAGGATGTTGCCCGTGCCGCGCGAGCCGGAGTGCAGCATCACCCAGACGCGGTCCTCTTCGTCGAGACAGAGCTCTATGAAGTGGTTGCCGCCGCCCAGCGTGCCGAGCTGTTTCGCGAAAGCCGTGCGCTGGATGCGCTTGTGCTTTCCCGTGATCAGCTCCAGCCGCTCGTCGAGGCCCGATCGGCGCAGCGCGGACGTTGCGCGGGCCGGGGCATCCTTGTGGTTGCCGCCCGGCCCGTTGCCGACCGGCACTTTCCGTTCGATCTCGCTACGGACGGCCGACAGGCTGTCCGGCAGCTGGCTCGCCGTAAGGCTCGTGCGCACCGCCATCATGCCGCAACCGATGTCGACACCGACAGCGGCCGGAATGATCGCACCCTTGGTCGGGATCACCGAACCAACGGTCGCCCCGCGGCCGAAATGCACGTCCGGCATCACGGCCAGGTGCGAATGCACGAACGGCAGGCCGGCGACATTCTCCAGCTGCTCACGCGCGGCATCTTCCACCGGCACGCCTTTCACCCAGGCCTTGATGCGGCCGCCGGCGAAGGTTTCGAAAACTTCAAACTCGCTCATCTCTTTCAGTCTGTTTCCCAGACTCCTCCTCGTCCAGCCCTCCGCGCGGCCCCTTCGGATTTCAGACAAGAAAAACCCTCCGGGCGAAACGCGCGGAGGGCGGCATAAGGCCTTTCGGCCCACGGGCTGACCATCAGCCCTATCCAGCAACCTCCATGCGGACTCGCACACGTCCCTCGTACAGGGCTGCGTCCTTCCTTGGCTGATTATCGAACCGACACGACATCGGGTCTCTCCGTTGCTGAATGGAGGCGCCGTATGATGGAAACGGAATCACCCGTCAACCGCAAAAACGAAAAGCCCCGGAGAAAATCCCCGGGGCTCTCTGTTTTCCTTGCGGAAAAATCTTTGCGCGGATTATTCGCCGGCTTCGAGTTCGGCCTCGTGGCGGGCCTTGTCCGCGGCGCCGCGGGCGTCTTCGTCACGGTCGACCAGTTCAAGAACAGCCATCGGCGCATTGTCGCCATGACGGAAGCCGGCCTTCAGGACGCGCGTGTAGCCGCCATTGCGGTCCTTGTAGCGCTCGCCCATCACGTCGAACAGCTTGCGGACGGCGTCCTCATTGCGGACTTTCGACAGCGCCTGACGGCGGGCAGCCAGGTCACCCTTCTTGGCGAGGGTCACCAGCTTGTCCATCAGCGGGGCCATTTCCTTGGCCTTCGGCAGGGTCGTGACGATCTGCTCGTGCTCGATCAGGCTTGCGGCCATGTTGGCGAACATCGCCTTCCGGTGGGAAGTCGACTTGTTCAGAATGCGGTGTCCGAGTTTATGGCGCATCTTGAGTATCCTTCAGGAGGTGGTCAGGCCCCCGTCTGCCGGGTCCTATAGGTGGTCGTCGTATTTCTTGGCAAGGCCCTCGATGTCTTCCGGCGGCCAGTCCGGCACTTCCATGCCGAGGTGAAGGCCGAGTCCGGCGAGGACTTCCTTGATTTCGTTCAGCGACTTGCGGCCGAAGTTCGGGGTGCGCAGCATTTCCGCTTCCGACTTCTGGATCAGGTCGCCGATGTAAACGATGTTGTCGTTCTTCAGGCAGTTTGCCGAACGCACCGACAGTTCCAGCTCGTCCACCTTCTTGAGGAGGACCGGGTTGAAGCCGAGGTCGGTTTCTTCCGTCGCGGTGCCGGCTTCCAGCGTCGGCTCTTCGAAATTGATGAAGAGCTGCAGCTGGTCCTGCAGGATACGGGCCGCATAGGCGACCGAATCTTCCGGCGAAACAGATCCGTCGGTCTCGATTTCGAGGGTCAGCTTGTCATAGTCGAGCACGGTGCCTTCGCGCGTGTCTTCCACCTGGTAGCCGACGCGGCGGACCGGCGAGTAGATCGCGTCGATCGGGATATAGCCGATCGGGGCATCTTCCGGACGGTGGGCCTCGGCCGGGACATAGCCCTTGCCGGTGGCAATGGTGAATTCCATGCGCACTTCGGCGCCGTCATCCAGCGTGCAGATGACGTGATCGGGGTTCAGGATCTTCGTGTCGCCCGAGGTCTCGATCTGGCCGGCTTTCACTTCGCCGGGGCCTTTCGCCTTCAGCACCATGCGCTTCGGCGTGTCGCTCTCCATGAAGATGGCGACCTGCTTGAGGTTCAGCACGATCGTGGTGACGTCCTCACGCACGCCCGGAATGGCGGAGAATTCGTGGACGACGTTATCGATCTGGACGCCGATGATGGCAGCGCCCTGCAGCGAGGAAAGCAGCACGCGGCGCAGCGCGTTGCCAAGCGTCGTGCCGTAGCCGCGCTCGAGCGGCTCGATGACGAGCTTCGCCTTGCGCTTCGGGTCGTATCCAGGCTGCACGACCGGGCGGTTCGGCCGGATCAGCTCTTTCCAGTTACGATCGTTGACGGAAGGGGACGTAATGTCGGTCATTTATGACTTTCCTCAGAAAGCGGAGGGCGGCGCGGGGGTTTCGCGCCGCCGGGAAAATTCGGTCCGATCAGACGCGGCGGCGCTTCGGCGGGCGGCACCCATTGTGCGGGATCGGCGTGGTGTCGGTGATCGCCGTGACGGTGAGGCCGGCAGCCTGCAGCGCGCGCAGGGCGCTCTCACGGCCGGAGCCGGGGCCGCGCACAAGCACTTCGACGGTCTGCAGACCGTGCTCCATTGCCTTTTTCGCAGCGTCTTCGGCAGCCATCTGGGCAGCGTAAGGCGTCGACTTGCGCGAGCCCTTGAAGCCCATCGTGCCCGACGACGACCAGGAGATCGTGTTCCCCTGCGCATCGGTGATAGTCACCATCGTGTTGTTGAAGCTGGAGTTCACATGAACCACACCCGAGGTGATGTTCTTGCGTTCCTTGCGGCGGACGCGGGTCGCTTCACGAGCCATGACGAACTACCTCTTATTTCTTCTTGCCGGCGATCGGCTTGGCCGGGCCCTTGCGCGTACGGGCATTGGTGTGGGTGCGCTGGCCGCGAACCGGCAGCTTGCGGCGGTGGCGAAGGCCACGATAGCTGCCAAGGTCCATCAGGCGCTTGATGTTCATCGCCGTCTCGCGGCGGAGGTCACCCTCAACCAGGTAGTCGGAATCGATGGTTTCGCGGATCTTGATAACTTCGGCGTCCGTCAGGTCGTTGACGCGGCGCGATTCATCGACGCCGACCTTTTCGCAGATTTCCTTCGCGAAAGCGGGGCCGATGCCATGAATGTACCGAAGCGCGATCACGACGCGCTTGTTGGTAGGAATGTTTACGCCTGCAATACGGGCCAAGGCCGTCTCTCCTCAAGCGGACTGTTCAAACATTAAAAGCGCGCCGAGCCGGAAACCCTCCGCCCGCGCGCCGGCGATTAAGCCTTAAGCTAAGAAACGAGGCTTATAGCCGCGGAAATTAACGCGTCAACAGCCGAATCCAGCTTCAGGCTGTCTCTTTCAGCGCTGCGTCGATCAGGCCGGCAACTTCCTCGATCGAGGCCATTCCGTCGACCTCTGTCAGGACGCCCCGCTCCGCATAAATCGGCACCAGAGGCGCAGTGTCCTCATAGTATTTCTCAAGCCGTTTCGAGAAGGTTTCGGGGTTGTCGTCCTTGCGGCCCTGCTCTTCGAACCGCTTGGTGACGCGGGCGAGCAACTGGGCATCGTCCACGACCAGTCGGATGACGCGGTTCACTTGCTCACCGCGCGAATCCAGCAGGCCATCCAGCGCGTCGGCCTGGCCGACCGTGCGCGGGAACCCATCGAATATGAAGCCTGCCGCGCCCGCATGCACCGTCAGCTGCTCGTCGATCAGGGCGATCACGATCTCGTCGGAGACAAGACCGCCTTCATCCATGATCTTCGCCACGCGCTGGCCAAGTTCGGAGCCCGAAGCGCGCGCCGCGCGCAACATGTCGCCGGTTGAGAGCTGGATAAAGCCCTTCTCCTCGACCAGGCGCTTGGCCTGCGTTCCCTTTCCGGCCGCAGGCGGCCCGAACAGAATTAGGTTCATTTCTTGCGGCCCCCGAGCTTCGACTTGCGGATCATGCCTTCATATTGATGCGCAATCAAATGCGACTGTACCTGCGTCACGGTGTCCATGGTGACCGAAACCACGATCAGAAGCGATGTTCCCCCGATGTAGAACGGGATCTCGGGGAAATAGCGCCGCAGCAGTTCGGGCAGGACACAGACAAAGGTCAGATAAAGCGCACCGATCATCGTAAGGCGAGTCAGCACATAGTCGAAGTAGGCCGCCGTGTTCGATCCGGGGCGGATGCCCGGGATGAAACCGCCGTATTTGCGGAGGTTGTCGGCCGTTTCCTCGGGGTTGAACATGATCGAGGTGTAGAAGAACGAGAAGAAGATCACGAGGACGCAGTAGAAGAAGATGTGCATCCAGGTGCCGGACGAGAAGTTCGCCGCGAGCCAGGTCAGCACGCCATTCACTTCCCCGCCACCGGTTGCGCCCGCCGCCGTGTTGCCGCCCATGAAACCGACAATGGTAAGCGGCAGCATCAGCAGGGCCGAGGCGAAAATCGGCGGAATCACGCCGGACGTGTTGATCTTCAGCGGCAGGAAGCTCTTCTGCCCCTGCGCGAAGCCATGCGCCTGCTGGCGCTTCGGATACTGGATCAGGAGCCGCCGCTGCGAGCGCTCCATGAACACGATGAAGACCACGAGTGCGACCACCATGGCCGCGATGCCGACCACGAACACGATGTTCACCGAGGTCGCCCGAGCCTGGCTGATCAGGTTGACGATTGCCCTCGGCATTTCCGCCACGATACCTGCGAAGATGATCAATGAGACGCCGTTGCCGATTCCGCGGGCCGTAATCTGCTCACCCATCCACATCAGCAGCATTGTGCCGCCGGTCAGCGTGACGACGCCGGTCAGGATGAAGAAGGGCTGCGAAATTCCCTCGATCCGGACATGCGACAGGCCCGACGAGATGGCGAAGGACTGAACCAGCGCAAAAGCCAGCGTCAGATAGCGCGTATACTGGTTGATCTGCTTGCGGCCGGCCTCGCCTTCCTTCTTCAGCTTTTCAAGCGTCGGAGAGGCCGTCGTCATCATCTGGATGATGATCGAGGCGGTAATATAGGGCATCACGTTGAGGGCAAAGATGCCCATCCGCTTCACTGCGCCGCCGGCGAACATGTTCATGTTGCCGAGCAGACCACCGGCCTGGCTGTCGAAGATGCTGGCATACTGGACCGGGTCGAGGCCAGGGATCGGGATGAACGTGCCCAGCCGGTAGAGAATCAGCATTACCAGGGTGAACAGGATCCGGTTCTGCAGGTCCTTGGCTTTGGCAAACGTCGAAAGATTGACGTTGCGGGCCATTTGTTCGGCTGCATTGGCCATGGGGCGCTTCTCTCCCTGAAATGCGTTCGCCGCCAAAATCGGCGGCGACACGGAGTTTGTGAAGGGGTGCCGGGTAAATTCTGCTGCTTATTCTGCAGCCGTGTCTTTTGCGGCACCCGTAACGGTGACCTTGCCACCGGCCTTCGCCACGGCCTCGATCGCGGCTTTCGATGCGCCGGTCACCGTGATGTTCAGATTCTTCGGGGCTTCGCCCTTGGCCAGCAGGCGCACGCCATCGCGTGCATGGCTGACAACGCCAGCAGCGACCAGGCTTTCCTCGGTCACATTGGAGGCGTCCAGCTTGCCTGCCTCGACTGCCTTGGCCAGGCGGCCGAGGTTGATCCAGGCCATCGTCTTCTGGCCGCGCGGGGTGAAACCGCGCTTCGGCAGACGCATGTAGATCGGCATCTGGCCGCCTTCGAAGCCGTTCACGGCAACGCCCGAGCGCGCCTTCTGGCCTTTCACGCCGCGACCACCGGTCTTGCCCTTGCCCGAGCCGACACCACGGCCGATACGCGTGCGGTTCTTGGTGGAGCCTGCGGCGGGGGACAGTTCGTTGAGTTTCATCGGTCTATCTTTCGATATTCAGTCGGTCGCGGGATCCGGCGATTATTCGCCGACCACCTCGACCAGGTGAGCCACCTTGCGGATCATGCCCCGCACGGCCGGCGTATCTTCGAGTTCCTTGGTCCGGCCGACCTTGTTCAGGCCCAGGCCGATCAGCGTCTTGCGCTGGTCAGGCTTGCGGCCGATCGGGCTGCCGGTCTGGCGGACGGTGAGCTTGGATTGTGCCATCGCAGGTATCCTTCCCTCGGCTTAGGCGTCGACGACGCCGGCTTCGGACGCACCGTCGGTGCGGCGGCCAACGACGTCCTGCACCTTCAGGCCGCGCTTGGAAGCGACGGACCGCGGGCTGGCCTGTCCTTTGAGCGCGTCGAACGTGGCGCGAACCATGTTGTACGGGTTCGAGGAGCCGAGCGACTTGCCGACAACGTCATGCACGCCCAGCACTTCCATCACGGCACGCATCGGGCCGCCGGCGATCACGCCGGTACCGGGAGGCGCTGCGCGCAGCACGACCTTGCCGGCACCCCAGCGACCGCGGCCGTCATGGTGCAGCGTGCGGCCTTCGCGCAGCGGAATGCGGACCATGTTGCGCTTGGCTTCTTCGGTCGCCTTGCGGATGGCTTCCGGAACCTCGCGGGCCTTGCCCTTGCCGAAGCCGGCGCGGCCCTTCTGGTCTCCGACCACGACGAGGGCGGCGAAACCGAAGTTCTTGCCGCCTTTCACGGTCTTGGCGACGCGGTTGATGCCAACCAGCTTGTCGACCAGTTCGGACTGCTGCTCTTCCTCGCGATCACGATCGCGTTCGCGGCGGCGGCCTCTTCCTCTTTCTTCAGCCATAGGGCCTCTCCTTAGAATTTGAGACCGCCCTCACGGGCGGCGTCTGCCAGGGCTTTGACCCGGCCGTGGAACATGTAACCGCCACGGTCGAAGACGACGTCTTCGACGCCGGCTTTCTTCGCGCGCTCGGCGAGGGCCTTGCCGACAAGGGCGGCTGCCGCCGTATCGGCACCGGTCTTGGCGCTGCCCAGCACATCCTTCTCCAGCGTCGAAGCCGAGGCGAGCGTGATGCCCTTCTCATCGTCGATGATCTGCGCCGAGATGTTCTTATGGCTGCGCGCAACCGACAGGCGCGGACGCCCTTCGGCGACCTTGCGGAGCTTGGCACGGACCCGGTGGGCGCGGCGCTGCATCTTTTCGCGTGAGCTTTTCATGGCGTTACTTCTTCTTGCCTTCCTTACGGCGGACATATTCGCCCGCGTAACGGATGCCCTTGCCCTTGTAAGGCTCCGGCGAACGGTACTTGCGGATTTCAGCGGCGACCTGGCCGACGACCTGCTTGTCGGCGCCCGAAATGATGATTTCGGTCGGCTTCGACGAGGCCAGCGTGATGCCTTCGGGCGCGGCGTAAACCACATCGTGCGACAGGCCGAGCGCGAGCTTCACGTCCTTGCCCTGCATCTGCGCACGATAACCGACGCCGACCAGTTCGAGGGTTCTGGAGTAGCCGTTGGCCACGCCTTCAACCAGGTTCGCCGCGCGGGCGCGCATCGTGCCCCACTGGGTGCGGGCGACCGGATCGAGCGCCTGGGCCAGCGTCGGCGGACGCTTGCCGCGAGCCTTGGCGGCCTCGATGGCGCTTTCCGCGGACTTCATGATGTCGGCGCGCGGGGTCAGCGTCAGCTCACTGCCTTCGAGCTTCGGCGTAATGACATCGACGACGGTAAAGGACAGCTCGCCCTTCGGACCCTTCGCCTTGATCGTCTGTCCGTCGACGGACACCGTGGTGCCGTTGGGGACTGCGATCGGGAGTTTACCAATACGTGACATGGGGCGCTCTCCTAGAAGACCCGGCAGAGCACTTCGCCACCGACATTCTCGTTGCGGGCAACATTGTCGGACATCACGCCTTTCGAGGTCGAAAGGATCGAGATGCCGAGGCCGTTGCGCACGAGCGGGATGTCGGTAACCGAAGAGTACACGCGGCGGCCGGGCTTGGAGACACGCTTGATCTCCGAGATGACCGGCTGGCCTTCGTAATACTTCAGCTCGATTTCCAGGTTCTTGTGGCCGTCTTTCTCAATTTCGGCGTAGCCGCGGATGTAGCCCTCGGACTGGAGGACGTCGAGCACGCGGGCACGCAGCTTCGAAGACGGGGTGACAACTTTCGACATGCCGCGCATCTGGGCGTTGCGGATGCGGGTCAGCATATCGCCGAGGGGATCAGAAATGTTCATATACGGTCCTCCTCTCTTACCAGCTGGACTTCACGAGGCCGGGGATCTGGCCCTGCGAGCCAAGCTCGCGCAGCGCGATCCGCGACATTTTCAGTTTGCGATAGTAGGCACGCGGACGGCCCGACACTTCGCAGCGGTTGCGCACGCGGCCCGGAGCCGAGTTGCGCGGCAGCTCGGCCAGCTTGAGGCGGGCCTTGTAGCGCTCTTCCAGCGACAGGTTCTCATCCATCGCAGCCGCTTTCAGCTTCTCACGCCGTGCAGCGTAACGAGCCACGAGCATCTCGCGCTTCTTGTTCTTCTCGATTGCGCTCTTCTTTGCCATTTCAGCAGTCTCCTCGCGCGCTAGTTCCGGAACGGGAAGCCACACTCGGCGAGGAGTGCCTTGGCTTCTTCGTTCGTGGCTGCGGTGGTGCAGACGATGATGTCCATACCGCGGATATCGTCGACTTCGTCGTAGTTGATCTCCGGAAACACGATGTGTTCCTTCAGGCCCATGGCGAAGTTGCCACGGCCGTCGAAGCTCTTGCCGTTGAGGCCCCGGAAGTCCTTCACGCGCGGAAGCGCGATGTTCGTCAGACGGTCCAGAAACTCCCACATACGGTCGCGGCGCAGGGTAACCTTGCAGCCGATCAGCATGCCTTCGCGGACCTTGAAGCCGGCGATCGACTTGCGGGCCTTGGTGGCCACCGGCTTCTGGCCAGCAATACGCTCGAGCTCGGCCAGGGCCGACTTGATCTTCTTGGAGTCGGCAACCGCTTCGCCGACGCCCATGTTGATCACGACCTTCTCGACCTTCGGCACAAGCATCGGGTTGGAGTAGTTGAACTGCTCCTGCAGCTTGGCGCGGATCTGCTCGCGGTACTTCGTCTTCAGACGGGGTTCGTATGCCTTAGACATCGATGGATTCCCCAGAGCGTTTTGCATAGCGGGTCTTGCGGCCATGCTCATCGGTTTTGAAACCCACGCGGACGGCCTTGCCATCGCGCGGATCGGCGAGCGCCACGTTCGAGACGTGAATCGGAGCCTCGAAGCGCTTGATGCCGCCAGCATCGAACTGGGACGGCTTCTGGTGGCGCTGGACGACATTCACGCCGCGCACGACGACGCGGTTCTCATCCGGGATCACCTTCAGGACTTCGCCCTTGGCGCCCTTGTTGCTTCCGGCGATCACGACAACCGTGTCGCCCTTCTTGATCTTCGCAGCCATGTTACAGGACCTCCGGGGCCATGTTGGCGATCTTGACCTGGTTCTTGGCGCGCAGTTCGCGCGGAACCGGGCCGAACACGCGGGTACCGATCGGCTCGCCATTGTTGTTGATCAGCACGGCGGCATTGGTGTCGAAGCGGATGGTGGAGCCGTCCGCGCGGTTGATGTCCTTCGACACGCGCACGACGACGGCCTTGCGGACGTCACCCTTCTTCACGCGGCCGGTCGGGATCGCTTCCTTCACGGAGACGACGATCACGTCGCCCACCGAGGCGTAGCGGCGACCGGCGCCACCCAGCACCTTGATGCACTGGACGCGGCGTGCGCCGGAGTTGTCAGCCACCCGCAGGTTGCTTTGCATCTGGATCATGCGTCACTCCCATCATCGGTGACGAGTTCCCAGCGCTTCAGCTTCGACTTCGGCGGGCACTCGCGGATCGTTACGGTCTGGCCCTCGACGGCGGTGTTGCCTTCGTCGTGGGCGTGATATTTTTTCGAACGGCGAACGATCTTCTTCATCACAGGATGGGTGAAGGTACGCTCGACGCGAACGATGGCGGTCTTGTCCTGCTTGGTCGAGACCACAACGCCTTCCATAATACGCTTGGGCATGATCTCTCTCCTTACGCCTTGCCTGCCTGGGCCTTCTCGCGCATCACGGTCTTGACGCGAGCAATGTCGCGGCGGACTTCGGAAACGCGGGCCGTCTTTTCCAGCTGGCCGGTGGCCGCCTGGAAACGCAGGTTGAACTGTTCTTTCTTCAGCTTCACCAGCTCGTCCTTGAGCTGGTCAGCATTCTTCGCCTGGATGTCTTCAAGGCGTGCTCTGGTCTTGCGTGCCATGATCAGATCCCCTCGATGCGCTTGACGATTTTCGTCTTCACCGGAAGCTTGGCCGCGCCGAGGCGCAGGGCTTCGCGGGCGGTCTCTTCCGGAACACCGTCGATCTCGAACAGGATGCGGCCGGGCGCGACGCGGGAGACCCAGCGGTCGACCGAGCCCTTGCCCTTACCCATCCGCACTTCGATCGGCTTCGCCGAAACCGGCACGTCCGGGAACACGCGGATCCACACTTTGCCCTGGCGCTTCATCTCGCGGGTGATGGCCCGGCGGGTGGCTTCGATCTGGCGCGCGGTGACGCGCTCCGGTTCGAGGGCCTTGAGGCCGAACTCACCGAATGCCAGCGAGAAGCCGCCCTTCGAATTGCCGCTGATCCGACCCTTGAAGGCCTTGCGGAACTTGGTTCGTTTCGGTTGACGCATCTCTTATGCTCCGGCGGTCTGTGCGCCCGTCGCCGGGCCGCGCTGGTTGGCACTGGCACGCGCGCGGGACTGGCCGGACGATTCCATCCGCTTGTCCTGCGCCATCGGGTCGTGTTCCATGATCTCGCCTTTGTAGACCCAGACCTTGATCCCGATGATGCCGTAGGTGGTCGATGCTTCGGCGGTGCCGTAGTCGATGTCGGCGCGCAGCGTGTGCAGCGGGACAGAGCCTTCGGCGTACTTCTCGGTGCGGGCGATTTCGGCGCCACCGAGGCGGCCGGACACCATGACCTTCACACCTTCGGCACCAAGACGCATCGCCGACTGGATGGCGCGCTTCATCGTGCGGCGGAACGAAGCCCGGCGCTCAAGCTGGCGGGCAATGTCGTCGGCGATCAGCGTCGCGTCGATTTCCGGCTTGCGGATCTCGACGAGGTTCACGCGGACTTCGTCGTCCGTCATCTTCGCAAGGTCCTTGCGAAGCGTTTCGATGTCGCCACCCTTCTTGCCGATCACCAGGCCCGGACGGGCCGTGTGGATGGTGATGAGGCACTTCTTGTGCGGACGCTCGATGATGATCTTCGAGATACCGGCTTGCTTCAGGCGCGCGCGGATCGCCTTGCGGATCGCAAGGTCCTCGTGCAGCAGGCGGCCGAAATCGGCGCTGTCTGCGTACCAGCGGCTGTCAGCGGTGCGGTTGATACCGAGACGCAGGCCGATCGGATTGACTTTCTGACCCATCAGGCGGCCTCCGGTTCCATGCTCGTGTCGCGCAGCACGATGGTGAGCTGCGAGAAGGGTTTCTGGATCGGTGCGGCGCGACCGCGGGCGCGGGCCCGGATGCGCTTCATCACCAGGTTCTTGCCAACGTGCGCCTCGGCGACGACCAGGCTGTCGATATCGAGGTTGTGGTTGTTCTCTGCGTTCGCGATGGCGCTCTGCAGCAGCTTGCGGACGTCCTTGGCCGGGCGCTTCGGCGAGAACTGAAGCTCAGCCAGGGCGCGTTCGACCTTCAGGCCGCGGATCTGCTGGGCGAGCAGGTTCAGTTTCTGCGGGCTGGAACGGTACATGCGCAGCACGGCACGTGCTTCGTTCGCGGCCTGCTTCGGAGGATTCTTGGCCTTTGCCATGACTACTTCCTCTTCGCTTTCTTGTCCGCGCCGTGGCCGTAATAGGTACGGGTCGGAGCGAACTCGCCGAACTTGTGACCCACCATCTCTTCCGACACGGTGACGGGGATGAACTTGTTGCCATTGTGGACCTGGAAATTCAGGCCAACGAATTGCGGCATGATCGTCGAGCGGCGCGACCAGGTCTTGATCACCGTGCGCTTCTCGGAGGAACGGGCTTCCTCTGCCTTCTTCAGCAGGTAGCCGTCGACGAACGGGCCTTTCCAGACAGAACGGGGCATGTCTCGGGGCTCCTGTTAGCGTTTCGCGTTACGGCGACGGATGATCAGACGATCCGTTGCCTTGTTCTTGCGGGTCTTCGGACCGCGGGTTTTCTTGCCCCACGGCGTCACCGGGTGACGGCCGCCGGACGACTTGCCTTCACCACCGCCGTGCGGGTGGTCGACCGGGTTCATGACCACGCCGCGCACAGACGGGCGCTTGCCCATGTGGCGCTTGCGGCCGGCCTTCGAGAGGACCTGGTTCATGTTGTCCGGGTTGGAAACGGCGCCGACCGTGGCCAGGCAGCTGTCCATCACCATGCGCAGTTCGCCCGAAGCCAGCTTGATCTGCGCATAGCCGCCGTCGCGGCCGACGAGTTGGGCGTAGGTGCCGGCGGAGCGGACCATCTGGGCGCCCTTCTGCGGCTTCAGCTCGATATTGTGGATGATCGTACCGACCGGGATGTTCTTCAGCGGCAGCGTGTTGCCAGGCTTGATGTCGGCCGTGGCGGAGGTGACGACGGTGTCGCCGACTTCCAGGCGCTGCGGCGCGATGATGTAGGACAGCTGGCCGTCCTCGTACTTGATCAGCGCGATGAAGGCCGTGCGGTTCGGATCATATTCGAGGCGCTCGACGGTCGCCGGGATGTCCCAGCGGTTCCGCTTGAAGTCCACCTTGCGATAGGTGCGCTTCGCGCCGCCACCGATGCGGCGGGCAGTGATACGGCCGTAATTGTTGCGGCCGCCGTTCTTGGTGAGACCCTCGGTGAGGGCCTTGACCGGCTTGCCCTTGTGCAGGTCCGACTTGTCGACCAGCACGAGCTGGCGGCGGCCGGGAGACGTGGGATTGAAAGTCTTAAGTGCCATTTCTCTCGTCCTTCCCGCTTACAGGCCCGTCGTGATGTCGACAGACTGGCCCTCGGCGAGCGTCACGATGGCTTTCTTGACGTCGTTGCGACGGCCCATGTAGCCACGGAAACGCTTCGTTTTGCCCTTCTGGAGCAGCGTGTTGACCTTGGTGACGTCGACCTTGAACAGGGCTTCGACGGCTTCCTTGATCGCCTTCTTGTCGGCATCGATGGCGACTTCGAAGACAATCTTGTTGTGTTCAGCCACCAGCGTCGACTTCTCGGTGATGAGAGGACGGCGGATGACGTCGTAGTGATGGGGTTTCACCTCAGCCATGACGATCAGGCCTCCTTCGATCCGTCGAAGCGCGCCTTGATGCCCTCGGCTGCTTCCTTGGTGATGACCAGCGTCTTGCGGCGCAGGATGTCGTAGACGTTGAGGCCGGCAACCGGCAGCACGTCGATGTTCGGAATGTTGCGCGCGGCCTTGGCGAAGTTCTCGTCGACCGAAACGCCCGAGATGATCAGCGCGTTCTCGATGCCGAGGCCGGCGAACTGGCCTGCCAGTTCCTTCGTCTTGGCCGACTTCAGGACCGCTTCGTCGAGGACGAGGATCGAGTCAGCCTTGACCTTGGACGACAGGGCGTGAGCCAGCGCCATCTTGCGGATCTTCTTCGGCAGGTCATGCGCATGGCTGCGCACGCGCGGGCCGTGGGCCGTGCCGCCGCCGACGAAGATCGGGGCATTGCGCGAGCCGTGACGGGCGCCGCCGGAACCTTTCTGGCGGATGTACTTCTTGGTCGTGCGGGCGATTTCCGAACGCGTCTTGGTCTTGTGCGTGCCGGCCTGGCGCTTGGCGAGTTGCCAGCGGACCGTACGCTGCAGGATGTCGTCGCGGATATCGTCGATGCCGAAGATCGCATCGTCGACCGTAATCTTGCCGGCAGCCTTGCCAGCCAGGGTTTTGACAGCGAGTTCCATTATTCAGCGTCCTTGCGGAGTTTTGCCAGCAGGTCCTTGTCGACCTGGGCGCGCGGCTCGCCGCCTGCCAGCATTTCCTGAGCCTGCTGCAGCCATTCCTCGGCGACGGCCTGGTCGGCCACGCCCAGTTCGGCGAACAGCGCATCACGGTCAGCGTCCGACAGGGCAACCAGCGCGGTCAGCGTGGCGATGCCTTTTTCGGTCAGCTGCTCAGCCGTCTTCGGGCCAATGCCGTCGATCAGCTGGATGTTGTCGATCGGGTCTGCCTTGGCAGCCTTCTTGCCACCTTTCGGGGCGGCCTTTTCCGGTGCCTTGAACGAGCCGGCAGCCGGAGCTTCGGTTGGCAGCGCCTTTTTCACGGCGTCGCGGATCTCGACCACGGTGCCGTCATGACCCGGCACGGAGCCTTTCACGAGGATCAGGCCGCGATCGGTGTCCGTGCGAACGACTTCCAGGTTCTGCGTAGTGACGCGCTCCTGACCGTAGTGGCCGGCCATCTTCTTGCCCTTCCACACGCGGCCCGGATCCTGGTTTGCACCGGTGGAGCCGTGCGAGCGGTGGGAGATCGAGACGCCGTGCGTGGCGCGCAGGCCGCCGAAGTTCCAGCGCTTCATCGCGCCGGAGAAACCTTTACCGATGGTGAGCGCGGCAACGTCCACCTTCTGGCCGACGACGAAATGGTCAGCGAGGACGGTCGAGCCGACTTCCGGCAGGTCGCCGGAGACGCGGAATTCCTTCACGGTGCGCTTCGGGGCAACGCCGGCTTTCGCGAAGTGGCCGCGCATCGCTTTGGAAGTGCGCTTCGCCTTCTTCTCGCCGATGCCCATGACGACAGCGGTATAGCCATCGGTGCGGGTGACATCGCCGCCCTTCTTGGTCTTGACGGCGCGCTCTTCTTCGGTGCGCACGCCAACGACCTGGCAGCCGTCGAGCGACAGGACAGTCACCGGCACGTGGCGGCCGGTCTCATCGAAAATGCGCGTCATGCCGAGTTTGGTGGCAAGCACGCCGGTACGGGCTGCTGGCAGAGCCATTAACGGCCTCCCTCAAGCTTGATCTCGATGCCGACGCCGGACGACAGGTCGAGCTTCATGAGGGCGTCGACGGTCTGCGGGGTCGGGTCCACGATGTCGAGGATGCGCTTGTGCGTGCGGATTTCGAACTGTTCGCGGGACTTCTTGTCGATGTGGGGCGACCGGTTCACGGTGAAGCGCTCGACCCGCGTCGGCAGCGGGATTGGGCCTTTGACTTCAGCGCCGGTGCGCTTGGCCGTGTTCACGATCTCTTTCGCCGACATGTCGAGGGCGCGGTGATCGAAGGCTTTCAGCCTGATCCGGATATTTTGTCGTTCCATCGTTGGTCCGTCCGCACAAAACACATCCGCCCGTGGGCGAAACGAAAAGCGCCCGGGCGTCCGTGGGATTGAATTGTCTGTTTCGAGGGAGCGTTCGCTGTGAAAAAGCGCTGCCATCCCGGCGAAGTGGGCGGTGTATGGGATCGGCGCCCCGGCGTCAACAGCGTCCGGCGAGGAATCTGCAGAAAGACTGCGCCCTCCTGCCCCCTTTTGTCCCACCGCTTTTCCCCGCGCCAATTCCTGTCCACATTAGCCGGCAGACAGGCATCAGACCCGGCAGGAAGGCTCCTCCCCATGGTTCAGGCAACCCGGAAAGTCGAATTCGAAGGCGCGGGCGGAACGCTGCTCGCCGGAGCGCTTGAGCTTCCGGCCAGCCCACCCCGCGGTTACGCCCTGTTTGCGCACTGTTTTTCCTGTTCGAAGGATATCCGCGCAGCGCGGGATATCTCGCGGACCCTGGCCTCCGAGGGCATCGCGGTCCTGCGATTCGACTTCACCGGCCTTGGCAGTTCCGAAGGCGATTTCGCCAATACGAACTTCTCGTCCAATGTCGAAGATCTCGTCCGCGCCGCCGGTTTCCTGCGCGAGCACTATCAGGCCCCCTCCCTCCTCGTCGGCCATTCCCTCGGCGGCGCGGCGGCCATCGTGGCCGGCGGGGAGATTCCGGAAGTCCGCTGCGTCGCCACCATTGGAGCACCTGCCGAAGCGGATCACGTGACCCTGCACATTGAGGACAAGGTGGAAGAGATCGAGCGGGAAGGCGCCGCGACGGTCTCGCTGGCCGGACGGCCTTTCCGGATCAAGCGCCAGTTCCTCGACGATCTTGGCTGCCAGAACGTCCTCGCCCGCGCACACGGCCTGAAAAAGCCCCTCCTGATCATGCATGCCCCGCTGGACCAGGTGGTCGGCATCGACAATGCCGAGCGCCTGTTCGTGGCGGCCCGGCACCCCAAGAGTTTCGTCAGCCTCGACACCGCAGACCATCTGCTCTCCGATCCCGCCGACGGGCGCTATGCCGCCCGGGTGCTGGCCGCCTGGGCCAGCCGCTATGCCTTCGAAGCGGAAACCTCGCCCGGCCATACCGGCGCCAATACGCCCCTTCCCTCCGGCGACGACGTCCGCGCGGTCTCGATCGACAGCGAGAAGTATGCCGTGGCCATCTCGATCGGGGATTATCATCTGATCTCCGATGTCGGTCCTGACGAGGGTGGCCGGGACCTCGGCCCCAATCCGACCCGGATCCTTGAAGCGGCCCTTGCCGCCTGCAGCGTGATGACCGCGGAAATGTATGCCCGCCGCAAGGGCTGGGACCTCGAAGCCGTCGAGGTCCGCGTGCGCCCGGACCCCGAGTCGGAGGGGCACATCCCGAAATTCCTGGAGAAGCGCGCGCAATTCACCGGCAATCTCGATGAGGCCCAGCTCACCCGGCTGAAGGAGATCATTTCGCACTGCCCGGTGCACGGCATGCTGGAATCCGGCGTCGACATCGAGTTCCGGGAAGAGGACTGAACCCGCAAGCAAAAAGGCCGCCCTTTTGGGGCGGCCTTTCGCTCAGCTTCGCGGGGGAAGCTTAGTCCTTGATGGCCGAGACGACGCCGGCGCCGACGGTGCGGCCGCCTTCGCGGATGGCGAAGCGCAGGCCCTGGTCCATGGCGATCGGGGTGATCAGTTCCACGTCCATCTTCACATTGTCGCCCGGCAGGACCATTTCCTTGTCCTTCGGCAGCGTCACGATGCCCGTCACGTCCGTGGTCCGGAAGTAGAACTGCGGACGGTAGTTGGTGAAGAACGGCGTGTGGCGGCCGCCTTCTTCCTTGGTCAGGATGTAGGCTTCGGCCTCGAACCTGGCGTGCGGCGTGATCGAGCCGGGCTTCGCCAGGACCTGGCCACGCTCGACGCCCTCACGGTCGACACCGCGCAGCAGCGCGCCGATATTGTCGCCGGCCTGGCCCTGGTCGAGCAGCTTGCGGAACATCTCGACGCCCGTGCAGGTCGTCTTCGTGGTCGGGCGGATACCGACGATTTCGATCTCGTCGCCCACTTTCAGGATGCCCTGCTCGACACGGCCGGTCACAACCGTACCGCGGCCGGAGATCGAGAACACGTCTTCGACCGGCATCAGGAACGGCTTGTCCAGCGGACGCTCCGGCGTCGGGATGTACTCGTCAACGGCCGCCATCAGCTCGAGGATCTTGTTCTTGCCGATGTCGTCGTCACGGCCTTCCACAGCAGCCAGCGCCGAGCCGGCCACGATCGGAATGTCGTCGCCCGGGAACTCGTACGAGGACAGCAGCTCGCGCACTTCCATCTCGACCAGTTCCAGCAGTTCCTGGTCGTCGACCTGGTCGACCTTGTTGAGGAACACGACCAGCGCCGGAACGCCGACCTGGCGGGCCAGAAGGATGTGCTCGCGGGTCTGCGGCATCGGGCCGTCAGCGGCGTTCACCACCAGGATCGCGCCGTCCATCTGCGCCGCACCGGTGATCATGTTCTTCACATAGTCGGCGTGTCCGGGGCAGTCGACGTGGGCGTAGTGACGGGCATCCGTCTCGTATTCCACGTGCGCCGTGTTGATCGTGATCCCGCGCGCCTTCTCTTCCGGCGCAGAGTCGATCTCCGCATAGGACTTCGCGGCGCCGCCGCTCTTCTCGGCCAGAACCATCGTGATCGCCGCCGTCAGCGTCGTCTTGCCATGGTCAACGTGACCGATCGTGCCGATGTTCACGTGCGGCTTGTTGCGTTCAAACTTTGCCTTGCCCATCGGGCCTCTCCTTCATTCTTGACTGCATGTGGCCGGGCGTTCCGGCCGGGTTTCCTTACGAACCGGCGACTTCCGAGATGATCTTCTGCGCTTCCGCACGCGGCACTTCATCATAGTGGTCGAAGATCATGGTGAACTGGGCCCGGCCCTGGGACATGCCCCGCAGGTCGGACACATAGCCGAACATGTTGACCAGCGGCACGAAAGCCTTGATCGCCACGGCATTGCCGCGCGGCTCCGAACCCTGGATCTGACCACGGCGGGAGTTCAGGTCGCCGATCACGTCACCCATATAGTCTTCCGGGGTCACGACTTCCACACTCATGATCGGTTCCATGAGGCGGGGGTCGCCCTGGCTCTTCAGCTCACGGAAGGCGCCGCGGGCGGCGATTTCGAAGGCGAGGACCGAGGAGTCGACGTCGTGGAAGGCGCCGTCCACCAGCGTGGCCTTGAAGTCGGTGACCGGATAGCCGGCCAGCAGGCCGTTTTCCTTGGCCATTTCGAGGCCCTTCTCGACGCCCGGGATGTATTCCTTCGGAACCGCACCGCCGACAATCGCGCTTTCGAACTGGAAGCCCGAACCGGCTTCCAGCGGCTCGAACTGCAGCTTCACGCGGCCGAACTGGCCGGTACCGCCGGACTGCTTCTTGTGCGTGTAGTCGATCTCGGCGGCCCGGCCGAGCTTCTCGCGGTAGGCCACCTGCGGCTGGCCGATATTGGCCTCGACCTTGAATTCGCGCTTCAGGCGGTCGATCAGGATGTCGAGGTGAAGCTCGCCCATGCCCTTCATGATCGTCTGGCCGGATTCGTGATCCGTCTCGACCCGGAACGACGGGTCCTCGGCTGCAAGACGCTGCAGGCCCACAGACATCTTCTCCTGGTCAGCCTTCGACTTCGGCTCGACCGCGATTTCGATCACCGGTTCCGGGAAGGTCATGGTTTCGAGCACGACCGGCTTGTTCGGGTCGCACACCGTGTCGCCCGTGGTCGTTTCCTTCAGGCCGGCGAGGGCCACGATGTCGCCTGCGAAGGCTTCCGTGATCTCGTCCTGCTTGTTCGAGTGCATCATCACCATCCGGCCGACGCGCTCTTTCTTGCCCTTGGTTGAGTTCATGAAGCTGTCGCCCTTCGACAGCGTACCGGAATAGATACGCGTAAAGGTCAGCGTGCCCATGTACGGGTCGTTCATGATCTTGAACGCGAGACCCGAGAAGGGCTGCGCATCGTCGGCCTTGCGTTCGATGTTCCGGACTTCCTCTTCGTCGCCCGGGGCAAAGCCCATGTAGGCCGGCACGTCGAGCGGGCCCGGAAGGAAGTCGATCACGGCGTTCAGCATCGGCTGCACGCCCTTGTTCTTGAACGCCGAACCGCAGAGCACCGGCACGAACGACAGCGACAGCGTGCCCTTGCGGATCAGCTTGCGCAGCGTCGCGATGTCCGGCTCGTTACCTTCGAGGTAGGCTTCCATCGCAGCGTCGTCCATTTCGACAGCGGTTTCGATGAGCTTGCCGCGCCATTCCTCGGCCTGGTCCTTCAGGCTGTCGCGGATCTCGCGGACTTCCCAGCTGGCACCGAGGTCGTCGCCGGCCCAGACCCATTCCTTCATGGTGATCAGGTCGACATGGCCTTCGAGTTCGGTTTCGGCACCGATCGGCAGCTGGATCGCAGCCGGCGTCGCGCCCGTACGGTCCTTGATCATCCGCACGCAGTTGAAGAAGTCCGCGCCGATCTTGTCCATCTTGTTGACGAACACGATGCGCGGAACCTTGTAGCGGTCAGCCTGGCGCCAGACGGTCTCGGTCTGCGGTTCGACACCGGCGTTGGCGTCGAGCACGCACACCGCGCCGTCGAGCACGGCCAGCGAGCGCTCGACTTCGATGGTGAAGTCCACGTGTCCGGGGGTGTCGATGATGTTGAAGCGGAACTTCGGCGTATCGGCCGTCTTGCCGTCTTCGGTGCGTTCCCAGAACGTGGTTGTGGCGGCCGACGTGATCGTGATGCCGCGCTCCTGCTCCTGCTCCATCCAGTCCATCGTGGCCGCGCCGTCATGGACTTCGCCGATCTTGTGCGACTTACCGGTGTAGTAAAGGATACGCTCGGTGGTCGTGGTCTTGCCGGCATCGATGTGGGCCATGATGCCGAAGTTGCGATAGCGCTCCAGCGGGTATTCGCGGGCCATGTTGGTCAACCTTCGTGTCTGCTTTCCGGGAGGAAAAAAGGGGCGATTTGCGGGCGCGTTACCCGTTATCGCCCCCAAATGCCAGAGTTTATTACCAGCGGTAGTGTGCGAACGCCTTGTTGGCGTCTGCCATGCGGTGCGTGTCTTCGCGCTTCTTGACGGCGTTGCCGCGGCCCTGGGCCGCATCCATCAGCTCACCGGCGAGGCGCTCGCGCATGGTGTGTTCGTTGCGGCCGGCAGCAGCAGCTGCAAGCCAGCGGATTGCGAGGGCCTGACGGCGCTCGGCACGCACTTCGACCGGAACCTGGTAGGTGGCACCGCCAACGCGGCGCGAACGCACCTCGACGGACGGCGCAACCGACTCGAGGGCGTTGTGGAACACTTCCACCGGGTTCTTCTTGGCGCGGGTTTCGACCAGATCGAACGCGCCATAGACGATGCGTTCGGCGACGGACTTTTTGCCGTCGCGCATGATCTGGTTCATGAATTTGGTGACGACGATGTCCTTGAACTTCGGGTCCGGCAGGACTTCGCGTTTCTCGGCTCTGTGACGACGGGACATGTGTGCCTCTTACTTCGGCTTCTTGGCGCCGTAGTGCGAACGGCGCTGCTTGCGGTTTTTCACGGGCTGGGTGTCGAGCGCACCGCGGACGATGTGGTAGCGGACACCCGGAAGGTCTTTCACGCGGCCGCCGCGGATCAGGACCACGGAGTGTTCCTGAAGGTTGTGGCCTTCGCCGGGGATATAGCAGAGCGATTCAAACCCCGAGGTCAGGCGCACCTTGGCCACTTTCCGGAGTGCCGAGTTCGGCTTCTTCGGGGTCGTGGTGTAGACGCGCGTGCAGACGCCGCGGCGCTGCGGGCAGGCCTTGAGGGCCGGGGTCTTGGTCCGCGAACGCTTGGGCGAGCGCGGCGAACGAATGAGCTGCTGGATCGTGGGCATTCGGGCCTTCTGTCTCTTCTGTAACTCTGGCCCGATGGGCCGCTAACGATATGATGCCCCGAATGCCGAAATCGGCTTCCGGGACGGGGCGAAATCCTGGGGGTCAGATTGGCCGGACCACTTGGGTTCCGGTACGGCGAAGGAGCTTCCGCTCCGGGGCCTCCCTGACGATGCGTGGCGTGTAAGCCCCTCAGGCGCTTGCGTCAAGGGTCGGCTGCTGTCGTGAAACAGCTTGTTTTCAGCGCTACGGAGACGGCAGGCGTTTGTCCACGCAGGCCTGCTGTTCGGCCGTCAATTCCGTCGCCGTCTGGTAAGCCCCCGACGAGATGAACTCATCGCAGCGCGTGATCGCCCAGCTGTCGAGCGAAAGCCACGCAACCAGGCAGATCGCGGCCAGCGCGCACCCTGCCCCGATCATGTCCGAGCGGCTGAAATTCATCGGCGTTCGCCCTCCCTCCGAAAGCAGAAAAGCCTGCCAAGGCTGGCAGGCTTTTCCGTTCGGTTCAAGTCAGGCGTCGGCCTAGTCCTCGGAGACCGGGGCCTGTTCCGGCGCCGGCAGGCCCGACAGTTCGAGCCCTTCCTCGGTCGCCTTCTGGACAGCGGCGTCGCGCTTGGCCTTCAGCTTCTGGTCGCGGTCGGCAGCGACGCGGCGGTAGGCACGGATGCCGCCGCCGGTACCGGCCGGGATGAGGCGGCCGACAATGACGTTCTCCTTGAGGCCGTCAAGCGTATCCATCTTGCCCTGGATGGCGGCTTCTGTGAGCACGCGGGTCGTCTCCTGGAAGGAGGCCGCCGAGATGAAGCTGCGGGTCTGCAGCGACGCCTTGGTGATACCCAGAAGCAGCGGCATGCCCTTGGCTTCCTGCTGGTCTTTCTTGCGCGACCGGCGGACGGCTTCGTTGGCCTGCTCGAAGTCGATGACATCGATCTGCTCGCCGACGATGAGGCCGGTGTCGCCCGGATCGGTGATCTCCACCTTCTGCAGCATCTGGCGCACGATCACTTCGATATGCTTGTCGTTGATCGGCACGCCCTGCAGGCGATAGACCTTCTGCACTTCCTCGATGAGGTAGTTGGCCAGCGCCTCGACGCCGAGCGTCGACAGGATGTCCTGCGGCGCCGGGTTGCCATCCATCAGGTATTCACCGCGCTTGATGAAGTCGCCATCCTGCACGGCAAGGTGCTTGCCCTTCGGAACCAGGTAGTCGATCTGCTCGCGGCCCTCTTCAAGCGGCACGATCGAGACGCGGCGCTTGTTCTTGTAGTCGCGGCCATAGACGACCTTGCCGTCCATTTCGGCGATGATCGCATGGTCCTTCGGCCGGCGGGCTTCGAAGAGCTCGGCCACACGCGGCAGACCGCCGGTGATGTCCTTCGTCTTCGCGCCGCCCGTCGTGACGCGGGCCAGCGTGTCGCCGGCTTCGATCTTGTCGCCATCGGCGACCGACAGGATCGCGCCCACCGACAGGAGGTAGACCGCATCGGACCCGTTGGGCAGCTTCACCGGCTTGCCATCCTTGCCGACGACCTGGATCGACGGCTTGATGTCGGCAGCCTTGGACGCTGTCCGCCAGTCGATGATGACGCGCGAGGAAATACCCGTCGCTTCGTCCGTCTCTTCGCGGACCGACACACCGTCGACCACGTCGACCAGCTTCACTTCGCCGGCGACTTCCGAAACGATCGGCTGGGCGAACGGATCCCAGTCTGCAAGCAGGACGCCCGGAGACACTTTCGCGCCATCCTTCACCATCAGGCGGGTACCATAGGCCGGACGGAACGACTGGCGCGTACGCCCGTCGGCGTCGACGATCTCCACCTGCATGCGGCGGCCGACCACGACGATCGACTTGTCTTTCTTGGTGACGAACTCCGCATCCTTGAAGCGGACCGTACCTTCGAAGCTGGCTTCGACGGACGACTGGTCTGCCACCTGCGCGGCGCCACCGATGTGGAACGTCCGCATGGTGAGCTGCGTGCCCGGCTCGCCGATCGACTGGGCGGCGATGACGCCGACCGCTTCGCCACGGTTGACCGGGGTGCCGCGGGCGAGGTCGCGACCGTAGCACTGGGCACAGATGCCGTTCTTGGCTTCGCAGGTCAGGGCCGAACGGACCTTCACCACATCGACGCCGGCCGTCTGGATCACGTCCGCAAGGTCTTCGTCGATATAGGTGTTGGCGACGGCCACGAGGCTGCCATCGGCACCTTTCACGTCTTCCGCCGTCACACGGCCAAGAATGCGCTCGGCCAGCGAGACCACGACATCGGCGCCTTCCATGACGGCCGAAATGTCGATGCCCTTCTCCGTGCCGCAGTCATCTTCCGTGATGATGCAGTCCTGCGCCACGTCGACGAGGCGGCGGGTGAGGTAACCCGAGTTCGCCGTCTTGAGGGCGGTGTCCGCAAGGCCCTTCCGGGCGCCGTGCGTCGAGTTGAAGTATTCAAGGACGGTCAGGCCTTCCTTGAAGTTCGAGATGATCGGCGTCTCGATGATCTCGCCCGACGGCTTGGCCATCAGGCCGCGCATGCCGGCGAGCTGCTTCATCTGGTTCTTCGAACCGCGCGCACCGGAGTCGGCCATCATGAAGATCGAGTTGATCTGGGCCTTGCGGTCGCCCTTGGCAGCCTGCGCCTTCGAGGCCGCATCCATCATGGCGTCGGCGACCTTGTCGGTGCAGGTCGACCAGGCATCGACCACCTTGTTGTATTTCTCGCCGCGCGTAATGAGACCGTCAGCATACTGACGCTCATATTCGGAGACCTGCTCCTTCGTCGCGTCGACCAGTTTCTGCTTGGCTTCCGGAATGACCATGTCGTCCTTGCCGAACGAGATGCCGGCCTTGCAGGCTTCCTTGAAGCCGAGGCCCATCATCTTGTCGCAGAAGATGACCGTCGCCTTCTGGCCGCACAGGCGATAGACCTCGTCGATGATCTTGCCGATCATCTTCTTGGTCATTGCCGTGTTCACCAGGTCCGGCTGGATGCCCTTCATACGCGGCAGGATATCCGCAATCATGAAGCGGCCCGGCGTCGTGTCGATGATCCAGCGGCGCGGTTCGCCTTCCTCGTCCACGCCGTCATACATCGCGCGGATCTTGGAGTGCAGGCTGATCAGGCCGGCATCGAGTGCCTGCTCGATCTCGGCAAGATCGGCAAACACCATGCCTTCGCCCGGCTCGCCTTCACGATCGAGCGAGAGATAGTAGAGGCCGAGCACGATGTCCTGCGACGGAACGATGATCGGCTTGCCGTTGGCCGGCGAGAGGATGTTGTTGGTCGACATCATCAGGACGCGCGCTTCCAGCTGGGCCTCGAGGCTCAGCGGCACGTGCACGGCCATCTGGTCACCGTCGAAGTCGGCGTTGAACGCGGCGCAGACCAGCGGGTGCAGCTGGATCGCCTTGCCCTCGATCAGTTTCGGCTCGAATGCCTGGATGCCCAGACGGTGCAGCGTCGGCGCGCGGTTCAGGAGAACCGGGTGCTCACGGATGACCTCGTCCAGGATGTCCCAGACTTCCGGCTTTTCCTTCTCGACCAGCTTCTTGGCGGCCTTCACCGTGCCGGCGAGACCCTTGGCGTCGAGCCGGGCATAGATGAACGGCTTGAACAGTTCGAGCGCCATCTTCTTCGGCAGGCCGCACTCGTGCAGCTTCAGGTTCGGGCCGACCACGATGACCGAACGGCCGGAATAGTCGACGCGCTTGCCGAGCAGGTTCTGGCGGAAGCGGCCCTGCTTGCCTTTCAGCATGTCGGAGATCGACTTCAGCGGACGCTTGTTGGTGCCCGTGATGGTGCGGCCGCGGCGGCCGTTGTCGAACAGGGCGTCGACAGACTCCTGCAGCATCCGCTTTTCGTTACGGATGATGATGTCCGGCGCGCGAAGCTCCATCAGGCGCTTCAGGCGGTTGTTCCGGTTGATCACGCGGCGGTACAGATCGTTCAGGTCGGAAGTCGCGAAGCGGCCGCCGTCAAGCGGCACCAGCGGGCGCAGGTCCGGCGGGATGACCGGGATCACGGTCATGATCATCCATTCCGGCTTGGCGCGCGACTGCAGGAAGGCCTCGATCACTTTCAGGCGCTTCGAAATCTTCTTGGTCTTCAGCTCCGAGGTCGACTCCTTGAGTTCCTCGCGCAGCTGCTCGTCGAGCTCCCGCAGGTCGAGCGCCTTGAGCAGTTCACGGATGGCTTCAGCACCGATCATGGCGGTGAACGCGTCCTCGCCAAGCTCGTCCTGCTTGTCCATGTACTCTTCTTCGGTGAGCAGCTGCTTGTGCTCGAGCTCGGTCAGGCCCGGCTCGATCACGATGTAGCTCTCGAAGTAGAGCACGCGCTCGACATCCTTCAGAGCCATGTCCAGCAGGGTCGAAATCCGGGACGGCAGCGACTTCAGGAACCAGATGTGCGCGACCGGGGCAGCGAGATCGATATGGCCCATGCGCTCGCGCCGAACGCGGGCGAGCGTGACTTCGACGCCGCACTTCTCGCAGACGATGCCGCGATACTTGATGCGCTTGTACTTGCCGCAAAGGCACTCATAGTCCTTCTGCGGGCCGAAGATGCGCGAGCAGAACAGGCCGTCGCGTTCAGGCTTGAAGGTACGGTAGTTGATGGTTTCCGGCTTCTTGATTTCGCCCGAAGACCACGACCGGATCTTTTCGGGGCTCGCAATCGATATGCGGATCGCCTCGAAGGTCGGGGCCGGGGTGTTCGGGTTGAAGATGCTGGCGACGTCCTGGCGCATGCGGGTCTGCTCCTTGGGGTGGGCTTGTTCCGGGGACTGAGGGCCCCTGCCCTAGGTAAAATTCGTTCGGCTCGGAAGGGCCCGCCAGGCCGGTTGCCCGGCGGGATCTTCCAGTCAGGTCTTCACGCTACTCGGCGGGCACCGTCTCACTGTCGGCAGCCTGTTCGCCGTCGCGATCGGACTCCTCCTCGATGAGTTCGACGTTGAGGCCCAGCGACCGCATTTCCTTGACGAGCACGTTGAAGGATTCCGGGATACCGGCTTCGAACGTGTCATCGCCGCGGACGATCGCTTCGTAGACCTTGGCACGGCCGGCCGTGTCGTCGGACTTCACGGTCAGCATTTCCTGCAGCGTATAGGCGGCGCCATAGGCTTCGAGGGCCCAGACCTCCATCTCGCCGAAGCGCTGGCCGCCGAACTGCGCCTTGCCGCCCAGCGGCTGCTGGGTGACGAGCGAGTACGGGCCGGTCGAACGGGCGTGGATCTTCTCGTCCACCAGGTGGTGGAGCTTGAGGAGATACTTGTAGCCCACGGTGACCGGGCGCGAGAACGCCACACCGGTCCGGCCGTCGAACAGGCGCACCTGGCCCGACGAGTCGAGACCCGCGCGCTCCAGCAGCTCGTTGATGTCGCCTTCGCGCGCACCATCGAACACCGGCGTCGCGATCGGAACACCGTTGCGGAGGTTGGAGGCGAGTTCGATGACTTCCTCATCTCCTTCCGGGAGTTCCTGACCCTTGCCGTAAGCCGTCTCGAGCGCCTTCTTCAGCGCCTTGACGTCGTTCTTCTGGTGGAACTCGTCGAGCGCGTTGTCGATGATCCGGCCAAGACCGCGGCAGGCCCAGCCTGTGTGCGTCTCGAGGATCTGACCGACGTTCATGCGCGACGGCACGCCCAGCGGGTTAAGCACGATATCGACCGGCGTGCCGTCTTCGAGGAACGGCATGTCTTCGAGCGGGTTGATCTTGGAGATAACCCCCTTGTTGCCGTGACGGCCGGCCATCTTGTCGCCCGGCTGCAGCTTGCGCTTCACGGCCAGGAAGACCTTGACGACCTTCATCACGCCCGGAGGCAGGTCGTCGCCACGCTGCACCTTCTCGACCTTGTCGTTGAACCGGGCTTCCAGTTCGCGGATCGAGGCGTCGAACTGCTCGCGCATGGCGTCGAGCTCGGACTGGGCTTTCTCCGACTTGAGGGCGATATCCCACCACTGCTTGTGCGTCAGCTCCTCAAGCGCACCGGCCGTCACACGACCCGGCTTGAAGCCCTTCGGACCCGCAGCAGCTTCCTTGCCCGTCAGGAAATCGCTGAGGCGGCTGTAGATGTTCCGCTCGAGGATCGCCTGTTCGTCTTCCTTGTCCTCCTGCAGCTTCTCGATCTGCTCGCGCTCGATCTGCAGGGCACGCTGGTCCTTGTCGATGCCGTGGCGGTTGAAGATGCGGACATCGACAACCGTGCCGGCATCGCCCGGCGGAACGCGCAGGGAGGTGTCGCGCACATCCGAAGCCTTCTCGCCGAAGATGGCGCGGAGGAGCTTTTCTTCCGGCGTCATCGGGCTTTCGCCCTTCGGCGTCACCTTGCCGACGAGGATATCGCCGGCTTTCACTTCGGCGCCCACGGCCACGATGCCGGCTTCGTCGAGGTTGCGCAGGGCTTCCTCACCGACGTTCGGAATGTCGCGGGTGATCTCTTCCGGGCCAAGCTTGGTATCGCGGGCCGCGACTTCGAATTCCTCGATGTGGATCGAGGTGAAGACGTCGTCACGCACGATACGCTCGGAGATCAGGATCGAGTCCTCGAAGTTGTAGCCGTTCCACGGCATGAACGCGACGAGCACGTTCCGGCCGAGTGCCAGCTCACCAAGATCCGTGGACGGACCGTCGGCGATGATGTCGCCCTTGGCCACCACGTCGCCCACTTTGACGATCGGGCGCTGGTTGATGCAGCTGTTCTGGTTCGAACGGCGGAACTTGGCGAGACGGTAGATGTCGACACCCGACCGGGCGCCTTCGATCTCGTCCGTCGCGCGGACCACGATGCGCAGCGCGTCGACCTGCTCCACCACGCCCGCCCGGCGGGCGACGATGGCGGCGCGGCTGTCGCGGGCCACAACGGCTTCCATGCCGGTGCCGACGAACGGCGCTTCCGACTTCACGAGCGGAACGGCCTGGCGCTGCATGTTCGAGCCCATCAGGGCGCGGTTGGCGTCGTCGTTTTCAAGGTACGGGATCAGTGCCGCAGCGACCGAGACGACCTGTTTCGGCGAGACGTCCATGTACTGGATGTCCTCGCGCGGGATCATGGTCGCTTCGCCGGCCACGCGGGCGTTGACGAATTCGTTCTGCAGCTCGCCCTTGGTATTCACCTCGGCATTGGCCTGGGCGATCGAGTAGATGCTCTCCTCCATCGCGGACAGGTAGACCACTTCACTGGTCTGCTTGCCGTTGACCACCTTGCGGTACGGGCTTTCGATGAAGCCGTACTTGTTGACGCGCGCATGCGTCGCCAGCGAGTTGATCAGGCCGATGTTCGGGCCTTCCGGCGTCTCGATCGGGCAGATCCGGCCGTAATGCGTCGGGTGCACGTCGCGCACCTCGAAGCCGGCACGTTCCCGCGTCAGGCCGCCCGGGCCAAGCGCCGACAGGCGCCGCTTGTGCGTGATCTCGGACAGCGGGTTGGTCTGGTCCATGAACTGCGACAGCTGCGAGGAACCGAAGAATTCGCGGACCGCGGCCACGACCGGCTTCGCGTTGATCAGGTCATGCGGCATGACCGTGTCGATGTCGACAGAGCCCATCCGCTCCTTGATCGCGCGTTCCATGCGCACGAGGCCGATGCGGTAGTTGTTTTCCATCAGCTCGCCGACCGAACGGACGCGGCGGTTGCCGAGATTGTCGATGTCGTCGACTTCGCCCTTGCCGTCCTTCAGGTCGAGAATGACCTTCATGACGCCGATGATGTCATCGTTCCGCAACACGCGCATGTTGTCGGCGGCGGCCTCGTAGCCCTTCACCGCAACGCCAAGGCGCATGTTCATCTTCACCCGGCCGACGGCCGACAGGTCATAGCGCTCCGGATCGAAGAAGAGCTGGCCGAACAGGGCCTCGGCGGCTTCCTGCGTCGGCGGCTCGCCCGGACGCATGACGCGATAGATGTCGGACAGCGCCTCGAAGCGGGTCTCGTTCTTGTCGGCCTTCAGCGTGTTGCGCAGCCATGGGCCGCGGCCGGACGCGTCGATGTCGAGCACTTCGATCGACGTCACGCCATAGTCGCGCATTTCGGCGATCATCTGCTCGTCCAGCATGTCGCCGGCCTCGCCGAAGATCTCGCCGGTTTCGAGGTTGACGACGTCGCGGGCCAGGAACTTGCCTTCCAGTGCCTCGGACGGAACCAGGATCTCGTCCGTGCCGGCCTCGGCAATGCGCTTGGCCTTGAGCGCCGTGATCTTCTTGCCGGCTTCGGCAACGACCTTCTTGCCCTTCGAGTCCATCAGGTCGAATTCCGGCTTCACGCCCTTCCAGGCGTCGGCGCGGAAGCCCGTGACCCAGCCCTTCTTGTCGATGCGGAAGATCGAGTGGGTGTAGAACAGGTCGAGGATCTGCTCGGTATCGTAGCCGAGCGCATACAGGATCGTCGTCGCCGGCAGCTTGCGCTTGCGGTCGATCCGGATGTTCAGGATGTCCTTGGCGTCGAACTCGAAATCCAGCCACGAGCCACGGTAAGGGATGATGCGCGCCGCAAACAGCAGCTTGCCCGAGGCGTGGGTCTTGCCCTTGTCATGGTCGAAGAACACACCCGGCGAACGGTGCATCTGCGAGACGATCACACGCTCGGTGCCGTTGACGACAAAGGTACCCTTCTCGGTCATCAGCGGGATGTCGCCGAGATAGCATTCCTGCTCTTTCACTTCCTTGACCGAGCGCGCGCCCGTGTCCTCATCGACTTCGAAGACGACCAGCTGCAGCCGGACCTTCAGCGGCGCCTGGAAGGTCAGGTCGCGCTGCATGCATTCTTCGACGTCGAACTTCGGCGCTTCGAACTCATAGGAGACGTATTCGAGCGTTGCCCGCTCGGAGAAGTCTGTGATCGGGAAGACAGATTTGAAGACACCGCCCAGGCCATCATCCGTGCGCTCCGGCGCCGGGGTGTGCATCTGAAGGAAGTGTTCGTAGGACTCGCGCTGCACCTCGATGAGGTTCGGCATTTCGATGGCTTCGGGAATTCGCCCGAAGGATTTGCGGATACGTTTCTTTTCCGTGAAGGAGAGTGCCATCCCAGGATCCCAATTTTATCGCCGCGCGCCACCGGGCCCGCGACCTTATCGCCAGAACGCGAGTTCGCGGCGGCCTCGCAGGAGACCGCCGCGCTGTTCTCTACTAGGGCTGCGCCTCGCGCGAACGCCGCCCGGAATTGAAGTCGCAGGCGCTTACTTGAGCTCGACTTTGGCGCCAGCTTCTTCGAATTTCTTCTTGATCTCTTCGGCTTCCGCCTTGGAAACGGCTTCCTTGATCGGCTTTGGTGCGCCTTCCACGAGATCCTTGGCTTCTTTCAGGCCGAGCGAAGGAATGACTTCGCGGACCAGTTTGATGACGTTGATCTTCTTGTCGCCTGCGTCGGTCAGAACGACATCGAATTCCGTCTTTTCTTCAGCAGCGGCAGCGCCACCGGCATCGCCAGCGGCGACAGCGGCAACGGCAACCGGAGCAGCAGCCGACACGCCCCACTTCTCTTCGAGAAGCTTTGCAAGTTCTGCGGCTTCCAGAACGGTGAGCGCCGAAAGGTCTTCGACGAGTTTTTCGAGATTAGCCATTTTCGTATTTCCTGTTTGGTTCGGTTGATTGGGTCTTCAGATTGCGAAATCGGTGGATCAGGCCGCGTCCTTGGAGGCGTAGGCCGAGACCACACGAGCGAGCTGGCCAGCCGGGGCCTGCAGAACGCCGGCGACTTTCGTTGCCGGTGCCTGGATGAGGCCGATGAGCTTGCCACGAAGCTGGTCGAGCGAGGGCAGTTTCGCCAGGGCTTCGACGCCTTTGGCATCGAGAACCTGGTCGCCCATCACGCCGCCGATGATCACGAGCTTCGAATTTTCCTTCGAGAACTCGTCTGCCGCTTTCGCAGCCGACACCGGGTCGGCGGAGAAGGCGATCGCCACGGGACCCTGGAACAGGGCCTTGGCATCGTCGCCGCCTTTACCCTCAAGCGCGATCTGCGCCAGGGTATTCTTGACCACCTTCAGCTGCGCGCCGTCCTTGCGGAGCATACCACGCAGCTTCGTCATTTCCGCAACAGACAGACCGGTATAGTGGGTCACGATGACCGCACCGGACTCTGCGAACACCCCTTTCAGGGCATCGAGAGCCGCGCTTTTTCCAGCTTTATCCATAGCGGGTCTCCATTGAGGCGCCCGGACCATCCGGCCGCCCTGGTATTCGCTGTCAGGCCGAAGCCATTCAGCGCCTGCCCAGGGATTGGCCGCCTGCCCGGTCAGTCAAAACGAGGACAGACCTCATTTTTCCGAACCAAAACAACGCCTCACCCCGTCTGCATAGGTGGCCGGAAGGCCGTTATCGCGTTCAGGAACGTGACCTATGGTCTAGGACAGGAAAACGGGAGGCCGCCGAATACACATCGGTGATCTCCCGTCAAGGGGCGCTTGTTAACGCTTTATCCCCACACCCGCAACCCCCCTTTGTGAGAAAAAGTCAATACGGTGCCGGCCGGCCCCGGCCCCGACCGGACGCCAAGCCCAAATGTCGCGTTTTCCGGGGGGCCAAGTCGGTATACTCGGTGCCGGATGCGTGTGTCTGCCCGCCTTCTCCAGCGGATCCGGTTCTATGCCGTGATGTTGCTTGTCACCGCGCTCGGCGTGCGCGGGGCGGTGCCGTCCGGCTACATGCTGGACGAAGCCCAGGACGGGCGCGGCCTCGTCATCCGCATGTGCGGATCGGGCGGCAACCATGAAGTCTACCTTGACCTCACCCGCGGCGAATACCGTGACGTGAAGGATGCGGCCGCGCCGAAAGACCCGGCTTCTCCCTCGAAGGATGACGACCAGGACTCCCCCTGCCCCTTCGCCCTGAATGCGGCTGTGGACCTCGCCCAGCCGACCCTTTTCTACACCCCCGCCCTGTTCGGGACGCCGCAACTCGGCACGCGCCCCTACATCCGCGAGATCGCCAGCGATCCCGTCTCGGCCCCGCTGCCCGCGCGCGGGCCGCCTGTCCTCGTCTGACCTGACACCCCCAATCCGATCAGACACCGCCTGCGCCGCGCGCAGGCTCCAAGGACATGCAGAATGAAACGTACATTTCTCTCCGGCGCGGGGCTGATAGCCCTCGCCGCCCTCGCCCTGCCCGCGATTGCTGAAGACAGCGATCCCGCCCTGCAGGACGTCATTATCGTCACCGGCACGCGCCCGCACACGCCTACCGAATCCTCGGTCACGCCGGAGGCTGCTCCGCTCGCCGGCGGCGACGTCACCTATCTCACCGCCCGCACGCCCGGCGGCGCCCGCATCGCCAATGGCGAGCTATCCGGCCAGATGCAGTACCGCGGCCTGTTCGGCGAGCGCCTGAACCTGCGCGTCGACGGCCAGCGCCTGGCTTCCGGCGGCCCGAACCTCATGGACCCGGCCTTCCACTATGCCCCGGCTCCGCTGGTCGCCTCCGTCATCATCGATCGCGGCGTCAGCCCCGTTTCAGAAGGCCCCGGCCTCGCCGGGGGCGCCGACGCCGTGTTCAAGCGCGTCGACTTCTCCGATTCGGCCGAAGCGAAACTCGGCTACGACCTCACCTTCGGTGCCCGCAGCGTGAACCAGAGCTTCTCCGGCGGCGGCGTTGTCGGCGCCTCGACAGACACCTGGCGGTTCAACCTGCTCGGCGCCTGGGAGAAGGGCGACGATACCAAATACAAGGACGGCACCATCGCCGGCACGGAATTCGAGCGCGGCGTCTTCGGCGTCTCGGCCGGCGTGAAGCTCGGCGAGGGAACGCTAAGCATGGACCTCCGCCGCCAGAACACCGGCCCGTCCGGCAACCCGCCCTTCCCGATGGACATCCGCTACTTCGACACCGACTTCGCCCGCATTGCCTACGATACGGAAATCGCCGGCATCGCCCTGCAGGCAGAGGTCCACTACAACGACGTCGAGCACGCGATGAACAATTACGACATGCGCCCGCCGCCATCGGCCATGAACATGCGTGAGGCCTTTGCCAGCTCCACCACCCGCGGCGGCAGCCTGAAGGCCGGCTTCGACGCATTCGGCGGAACGCTGCTCACCGGCCTCGATGGTGACACGGTCGACCACAACATGTTCATCGTGAACCCGATGAACGCCAATTTCTACGTTGGCGCCTACCCCCACATCACGCAGGACCGGGTCGGCGCCTTCGGCGAGTGGACCGGCTCGCTCGGCCTGTTCGAAAGCGAGCTTGGCCTGCGCATCGACCAGCATTCCTACGATGCAGGCGATGTCGTGCTGGGCAGCGCCCTGCCTGCCATGCCGCAGATGCTGGCCATGCAGTTCAATGCCGCCGACCGCTCGGCCGACGACACCACGGCCGACATTGTTGCCCGCTTCTGGACACCGTCCGCCAGCGGACTGTCCTGGCGCTTCACGCTCGCCCGCAAGCAGAACATGCCGGGCTACATCCAGCGTTATGGCTGGTTGCCGCTCAATGCCAGCGGCGGACTTGCCGACGGCAACATCTATGTCGGCGACCTGAACCTCAAGCCGGAAACAGCCTGGATCGCCGAAGCCGGCTTCGATTACGCCACCCCGAACATGTATGCCCGCCCCACAGTCTACCTGCGCCAGATCGACGACTACATCCAGGGCGTGCCGTTCGATGCCACGCCCGGCGTCATCGACACGCCGCAGGAGATGGTCTCGAGCATGAGCGGAGACCCGACGCCGCTGCGCTGGGCCAATGTCGATGCGCGTCTCTACGGCTTCGACATGGATTTCGGCTACGACTTTGCCGGCCCGATGCGGATCGACAGTGTGCTGAACTATGTCCGCGGAGAACGGCGCGATATCGACGACAATCTCTATCGCATCGCCGCGCCCAGCCTGACCACCGGCTTCACATGGGATGCCGGCGACTGGTCGGCGACCTTCGAGACGCGCGCCGTCGCCGAACAGAACGAGGTCTCCGCGACCAACAGCGAAGCGAAGTCGCCCGGCTATGTGGTGCTGAGCCTCTATGGCGACTGGCAGGTGAAGGACGGCGTCCGCCTGTCAGCCGGGGTCGAGAACCTGCTCAACCAGGTCACCCGCGACCATCTCTCCGGCTACAACCAGAACGGCTATGGCGACGTCGCCCTCGGCACCCGTGTGCCGGGTGCCGGGCGCGGCGTGTTTGTCCGCCTGTCGTTCACCGGCTGAAGCAGAAGGGAACCTTTCCGATGATCCGGAGTTTCGTCATTCCGGCCCGCGAACACCGATCGCGACCCCCGAACGCCAATGTGTCCCCTACCGCATTGGCACGGCCGGAATGACGGAAGGCCGCCACTCCTCCCAGGCGGCAACAAAAAGCCCGGCGCTGAGCGCCGGGCTTTTCATATCCGATTGACCGGAAGCGATCAGACGGTCTGGCTGACTTCCGCGGTGTCGATCGTGACGCCTGCGCCCATGGTGGACGACAGCGAGATCTTGCGCACGAAGGTGCCTTTCGCGCCGCTCGGGCGGGCTTTCACCAGTGCGTCGAGGAAGGCCTTGATGTTCTTCTCGATGTCCGCTTCGGCGAAGGAAGCCTTGCCGACGCCGGCATGCACGATGCCGGCCTTTTCGACGCGGAACTCGACCGAGCCGGATTTCGCATCCTTGACGGCCTGGGCGACGTTCGGGGTGACCGTGCCGACTTTCGGGTTCGGCATTAGGCCGCGCGGGCCGAGCACCTTACCGAGACGGCCGACAATGGCCATCATGTCCGGCGTGGCGATGACACGGTCGAACGCCATGAAGCCGCCATTGATCTGTTCCATCAGGTCCTCGGCACCGACGATGTCGGCACCGGCAGCCTTGGCTTCGTCGGCCTTGGCGTCCTTAGCGAACACGGCGACGCGGATGGTCTTGCCCGTGCCGGCCGGCAGGTTGACCACGCCGCGGACCATCTGGTCGGCATATTTCGGGTCAACGCCGAGGTTCACGGCGATCTCGACGGTTTCGTCGAACTTCGCCTTGGCATTGGACTTCACCAGCTTGACGGCGTCAGACACCGTGTAGGCCTTCGTCGTGTCGACGGTCTCCGCGATGGCGCGGGCGCGTTTTCCAGCTTTAGCCATGTCCCTACTCCACCACTTCCAGGCCCATTGCGCGGGCCGAGCCTTCGATGATCTTCGATGCCGCGTCGAGGTCGTTGGCATTGAGATCGGCCATCTTCATTTCCGCGATTTCGCGGATCTGGGCCTTGGTCACCTTGCCGACGGTCTCATAGCCCGGCTTCTTGGCGCCCGAAGCCGGCTTCTTGCCGAGCTTCAGCTTGGCAGCCTTCTTCAGCAGCACGGTGGCCGGCGGCGTCTTGGTGACGAAAGTGAACGACTTGTCCTGGTAGTAGTCGATCACGACGGGGGTCGGCAGACCCGGTTCCATGGATTGGGTCTTGGCGTTGAACGCCTTGCAGAATTCCATGATGTTGATGCCGCGCTGACCGAGCGCCGGGCCGACGGGCGGCGACGGGTTGGCCTGGCCGGCAGGAATCTGGAGCTTCAGCTGCCCCAGCAGTTTCTTGGCCATCTTGTCCTCTCGAACGTTTCAGATGGGGCGGTGGTCTTTCGATCCGCCCGGTTACAATGGAGGCCTGCGGTCCGGCATGGCGTGCCTCCCGCAGAAGCGGGGCGTATGGCGCAAAGGCAAGGTGCGGTCAATGGGGCCGGATGTGAAAAGCCCGGCAGCGACGGGCTGCCGGGCTTTCAGGCCGGTCGGGCGGCGGATCAGACGATCGCATAGCCCTTGGCGTTGATATAGTTGCGCAGTTCGTCCGCCCGGTGGGCCGGGTCGGGGTGGGTCGACATGAACTCCGGCGGGCGCTGGCCCTTGGACTGTGCATCCATCAGGTCCCACAGCCGGATCGACTGTTTCACATCATAGCCGGCCTGGTGCATGTAATCGACGCCGAGCTTGTCGGCCTCCAGCTCATGCGCGCGGCTGTAGGGCAGGATCACGCCAAACTGCATCGCCGCCCCGCCAAGGGCCCCGATCTCGTTGCCGTATTTCGACAGCGTCTCGGACTGGGTGATCGCGATCTGGCCGACTGCCAGGCCGGCCTGCGCCAGCGTCGTGATCGACAGGCGCTCGGCGGCGTGACGGCCGACAACATGGCCCGTCTCGTGTCCGAGGACGGCGGACAGCTGGTCGTCATTCTCGGTCAGCTCTGTGATGCCGCGATACACGCCCACCTTGTTGCCAGGCATGACAAACGCGTTGACGTCGTCTGTATCGAACACGGCAACATCCCAGTTCTGGCCGGCAGCGATGTCGCCCTTGCCCTCGGCGCCGTGCAGCGTGCGTTCCCACACATGCAGGACGCGGTTCTTCAGCGTCGAGTTCGCCGTCACCGGCGTCTGGGATTTCATGTCCGTCCAGGCAGAAGCGGCCATCGAGGCGACCTGCTCATCACCGAACATGACGAACTGGCTGCGCCCCGTCGCCGGGTTGGTCGTACAGTTGGTGATGAAGGGGAACACGGTGCCGGCCGCAAGGCCCGTCACGATCGCCCGCCGCGACAGGTTTACGCGCGGCGCGCCACGGAAAATCTCACTGTCGATATCGATCAGCTTGGTCATGAACCTCTCCATCTCTCCATGGCGCCAAGGTTAATGGCGCGAGGCCAAAAAGCAATCGCGCCGCCGCCGGATTTGCAGGCAAGTCTCGCCGTCTCCGGCTGAACCCGGAGTGAATGCTTCAGGTGCGCCGATTGTCTCAGGCGTCCTCGGAATCGCCTACCAGCACAGCCGCCTGCTGCACCCAGCCTTCGCGCGTGATGCGGCCGCTGAAATTGAGGTGCCGGTCGATCCAGGCAATGTTCTCGTCCGACCATTCGGCGATCTGGTCAAAATGGAAAATGCCGAGCTCGTTCAGCAGCGCCTGGATCTTCGGCCCGATGCCGCCGATCACCGTCAGGTCGTCCGGACGGCCATCCACCGGCTTGGTCATGGCAAGCGGCCGGACCAGGCCGAGATCTTCGTCTCCGGCCGCCTCATCCGAAGCGTCCTCGTCGTCGAGCTCATCCGCGTCGTCCTCATACTCTTCCAGGTCGTCGTCGGCGTCCTCATCGTCGGAGAGGTCCTCGTCGTCACTCTCGTCGTAGACCTCGCCGTCCGAATCCTCGTCGTCCGAGTCGTCTTCGTCAGAGTCCTCCTCGTCAACGTACTCCGCCGCGTCATCCGTCTCCTCGAGATCGTCGTCCGTCTCGTCCTCAGAGAATTCCTCATCCTCGTCGGTCTCGTCGGAGAATTCGTCTTCCTCGTCAGCCTCGTCCGAAAATTCGTCTTCCTCATCGGTTTCGACGTCGTCATCTTCCTCGTCGGACTCGTCGTCTTCATCGGCGTCGAGGTCCACTTCGTCCTCGTCGTCCGCCTCATCGTCTTCGTCGGCGCTCAGCTCGTCTTCGTCGGCCGTCTCGTCGTCGACCTCCTCATCGTCGAATTCGCCGTCCTCGTCTTCGAGGTCGTCGTCCGACTCATCCTCATCGGCCTCATCGGAGACGTCGTCTTCCTCATCGAACGCGTCCTCTTCCTCCGCGTCGGACTCGTCATCCTCGTCGGCGTCGAGATCCAGTTCGTCCTCGTCTTCCGCCTCGTCTTCTATGTCGTCTTCAAGCTCGGCTTCGTCGTCTTCGACCTCGTCGGCCTCATCCCCGATCCCGTCTTCCTCATCGAGCGCGTCGTCTTCATCCGCGTCGGCAAGGTCCTCGGTCTCTTCGACGTCCTCGTCTTCCTCTTCGAGGTCCTCATCTTCCTCAATGTCGGCAATATCTTCGGACTCGTCGATGTCCCCGTCTTCGTCCTCATCCGCGAGGTCTTCCAGGTCTTCGAGCGCGTCGGCCTCATCCGGATCGAAGTCCTCATCGTCCGCGAAGTCCTCGTCCTCCGGTTCAGCGAGTTCCTCTTCCGGCAGGTCGGCCAGTGCTTCCGCACTGCTGATTTCGCCCGCCATGGCCTCGAGCCCGTCCTTCACGTCGGCCGCCGTATCGTCGACTTCGAGCTCGCCCAGCATCGCTTCGGCGCCCGTCGCCGCGGCGGCGACCTCTGCCGCCTCCGCTTTGCCGCCTTCGAAATAGGCGAGGCGCCCTTCCAGGAACCGGTTGCGCCAGCGCAGGCGCGCCAGTTCCTCGCTGCCATCCTCAACCCCCGAACTCTCCGGCTCGACCGTCGCCGACGCCGTTGCCTTGGCAAGTTCCGCCTCCAGCCCCTCGACGCGCTGCTTCAGATAGTCCGCCTGCCACTTGAGTTTGGCGATGCCTTCCTCGTCCACGCTCGCAACAGGTGCAGCGTCCGGCAGATCGGCCACGGCGGCCTGCGCCGACTCCGCCTGCTCCGCGATCACGGCCTCCAGGTGCTTCACCCGCGCCTCAAGATGGCGGTTGCGCCAGGTCAGCGGCGCATCCTCCTCACCCTTGGTGCCGGCCGCGCCGCCCTGCTCGTTGCCGGCCCGGCCCGGCGCGCGCACGATGACCGGCGCATCCTTCTCAGCCGGCAATGGCACGGCCATGCGCGGCGCGCCCGATTTCAACCGCGCGAGTTCGGATTTCGACTTGTTGAGCTCCGCCGTCAGCTCGGCGATCTTGCGTTCGGACGCACCCGCCACTGCGGCGCCTGCACCGGCGCCCGTGCCCGGGGCCGCGCGCTGGGCGGCAAACAGGCGCTCGACCTCTTCCCGCGTCTGCGCCAGTTCGGTCCGGGCTACTTCGCGTTCGACTTCGGCCCGGCGCACGCGCCCGCCCATCAGGATACCGCGCAGCGTCCAGCCGAGCGTCAGGGCACACACTGCCGCCGCGCCGAGTGCCATCCACATATGTGTCACAAGCCAGGCCATCAGTCGCTCCGTGTCCGAACCTTGAATTCAATCCGCCGGTTGGCCGCCCGGCCTTCCGCAGTGTCATTAGACTGCACCGGATGGTCTGGGCCATAGCCGATTGCAGACAGGCGTGTCCGGTCGAACCCCGCCGCCACCATGTAATCCATCACGGATCTGGCGCGCGCATCGCTCAGCGCCGTGTTGTAGGCGGGGTCTCCCGAAGTGTCAGTGTAACCGCCAATTTCGAAGACGAGGCCCGGCGCACATTGTCGCGACACGGCCATCAGCTTGTCGAGTGTCTGCCCGCTCTCCCTGGAAATGACAGAGGAATCAAACTCGAAAACCACCGCA
This sequence comes from Hyphomonas sp., assembly GCA_020638455.1. GTDB lineage: Bacteria > Pseudomonadota > Alphaproteobacteria > Caulobacterales > Hyphomonadaceae > Hyphomonas. The sequence goes on from JACKIK010000003.1 coordinate 126,959, forward strand.
TTTGCGGCCAGAACGGAGGCGAAGGCGGCTTCGCAGGCTGTCACCGGATCGCCGCTGAAATCGATGCCGGCGATCTCCGACACATCTACGCCCGCCTCGTCGGTCATGATGTTGACCGCGTAAGGGCCTGTCAGCTTCGCCATGTCCTGCCGCAGGTAAAGCAGTGTCGAGCCGCTCGCCTCGCCCTCGATCGCAAAGCCGACATCGCCGGGCTCCGGATGCAGCCCCATCTCGCCGGACCGGAACTTCGAGAAGTGCGGAAGCCCTGCGCGGACGCCGTTCAGCCAGTCGTCCGGCGTGTCGCCCGCCACCTCCATCCTGTCGATCACGTCTCCGGCATAGTTCGCCTTGGCGATCGACACGATCTCGCTCCGCTCGGCCTCGGTGCGGACCTTGCCCGCCAGGACCAGCCCCTCGGCTTCGAGTGTGGCGGTCCACAGCGACGGCCCCTTGATCAGCGGCTCGCCGCGATAGGGCGCTGCAATGTTCGCGACCTGTGCCGAGAGGCGCGCCCGATCGGCGGAGTCCATGACGACGGCGCTCACGCGAAGCGTCGTGTCGCTCAGCTGTGCCGTGCCGGAATCGGCTTCCGAAAGGATCTGCAGCCCAAGCCGCGCGACGCCCTGCCAGTTCCCGCCGGGCCAGCCGGCCGCCACGTGCATGCCGTCGCTCACGGCGTGGCCATCGGCGCGCTGCTCCGTATCGGCCTCGATCTGCTCGGCGATGCGGCGCGTCGGGACAACGCCGGACAGCGCCCAGTCACCTGCGGCCGTGCGGGTCGCGCGCCAGACGAAGGGCGACACCGGCGCACCCGGCGAAACGGCGCTTTCGACCACGGTGACGCCGCCGAACAGGACGCCGCCAACGCCGGACGAGGTGCGGATGATGTCCGCTGCCCCAACCACCGCATCCTCGGAAGGCGCCGGCCCCTGCAGGATGGCGCGCTGTCCGTGCATGGTGACATGGGCCCAGTCATAGCCCTGCTTTGCCAGCGCCGCATTGGCACGGCGCTCCAACTGTGTCTGGAGGTTTGCGGGGTTCTGCGGGGACTGGTAGATGCCCCACCAGCCCGCTGCCACCAGACCGGCAAACGCCGCGGGCGCGAACACATTGTCGAGCACACTCATACGGGACCCCGCTTACCTCCTGTAAGGCATTCCCTTTGTCGAGGGATGCCCTATTCAGGGTCCCGTCGCAAGAGTCGCCCGCAGGCAACCGGAGCCCCATGAAACGCCCGCCTGAAACCCTGACATCCGCTGCCAACCCGCTGATCAAGACCCTGCGCGCGCTGGAGCGGAAAAAGGAACGCCAGGAGACCGGCCTGTTCCTTGCCGAGGGCGCGCGGCTGGTGGAGCAGGGGTTGGGGAACGGGTGGGAACCGGACACGCTGGTGGTCGCTGCGGCGGTGGCCGAGCGGCCGCATATCGCGGCGCTGTCCGACAGGGCCGAGGCGGCCAATGCCCGGGTCGTGCTGGTGCCGGACCGGCTGATGTCGAAGATCACCCACAAGGACAACGCGCAGTCCGTTATCGCCACGTTCAGGCAACGCAGGATCACGCTTGCCGACATCAGGATCACGGATACGGACAGGAAAGCCCTCTATATCGCGCTTTACGAGGTGCGAGATCCCGGGAACCTCGGCACCATCCTGCGGACCGCCGACTGCGCCGGCGCGGCGGGGGTCATCCTCGTCGGGACCTGCTGCGATCCCTACAGTTTCGAAGCCGTCCGCGCGTCCATGGGTTCGATCTTCGACATGCCCTTCGCGCAGGCCAGCCATGCCGACTTCGACGCCTGGCGCCGCAAGGCCGGCCTCCACTGCGTCGCCGCCTCCGTCAACGGCACCGCCCGCCACGACCGGGTGGACATGCAGCAGGCCACGGTGATCCTCATGGGCAATGAGCAGGCCGGCCTGCCGCCCGAAGTCGAGGCCGGATGCGACCAGCTTGTCCTCATCCCGATGCGCGGCGGCGCCGACAGTCTCAATCTTGCCCAGGCGACGGCCATCATGGTCTATGAGGCCTGGCGCCAGCGGGATTTCCAATGAAAACAGAAACCAAGCTCCTGATCGCGGATGACTGGGACGATTATGCCCTGCTCGATTCCGGCCAAATGATGAAGCTGGAGCGCTTCGGCAGCCAGACCGTTATCCGCCCCGACCCGCAGGCCTTCTGGGAGCCGGCAAAGCCGGTCGCCAGCTGGCGCGCCGACGCGCGCTTCACCAGCCGGAACAATGACGAGGAAGGCGCGGGCCAGTGGGAAGTCCTCAGCCCGAACGCCCGTGATGCCTGGCCGATGCAGTGGAACGGGCTGACCTTCAACGCCCGCCGCACCGCCTTCCGGCACATGGGCCTGTTCCAGGAGCATTCGGTCCACTGGCGGTTCGCGCAGGACCAGATTCGCGGCGCCGGGCGCCCGATCAAGGTGCTGAATCTGTTCGGATACACCGGCATGATGTCGCTCGCCTGCGCCGCCGCCGGGGCGGACGTCCTGCACCTCGACGCCAGCCCGAAATCGAACGGCTACGGCAAGGAAAACCAGGCCCTGAGCGGCCTCGACGACCGCCCGATCCGCTGGATTGCGGATGACGCCATGAAGTTCGTCGCCCGCGAACGGCGCCGCGGCAACCGCTACGACGCGATCGTGCTCGACCCGCCGAAATTCGGACGCGGCCCCAAGAACGAAACCTGGCGCTTCGAGGAGAACCTGACAGACCTGCTGAACCAGGTGCAGGCGCTGCTGAGCGACGAGCCGCTCTTCGTGATCCTGACGGCCTATGCCGTGCGCCTGTCCTACCTCGCCCTGTCGCAGACGCTGGCCGACCGGCTCTTGCCGCTGGGCGGAGTGATGGAAACCGGCGAAATGGCCCTGCCCCAGCTCGGCAAGGACCGCCTGCTGCCGACGGCCATCTACGCCCGCTGGCGCGCCGCCGACTGACCCTTGTCCCACGCCGCCAGTCCGGCCTGTCCCACACGCTGACTCGTCAGGAGGCGGTCCGGAAAACGGTCCGGATACAGACCGGATTCAGACCGGAATCGGGCCGGAACCGACCGGAAATGGACCGGATGTCCGGACCCTTTCGACTTCCGAGCCAAAAGAAAACGGCGGCCCCGAAAGGCCGCCGTTCCCGATTTTGCGTTGGACGCGCCGACTTAGAAGTCGAACGTCGCACCGACGAACCAGTAGCGGCCCATCGCGTCGTAGGTCTGCGGGTAGGTGTTACCGTTACCCGTGGTACCGACCGAAGCCGACAGCGGCGGATCGTCGTCCAGGACGTTGTTCACGCCGAAGCGGAACGTGACCCAGTCCTTCGCGGCCCACTGACCAGCAAGGTCGATGTAGTTCTGGGCCTTGAGCGTGGAGTCGACGCGGCCGGTTGCACCGGTGTCGAGGTCCACGGCGCCGATGTAGCGCCACGTTGCGGACAGGTCGAGACCATCCCACGGCGTGGCCCAGCTTGCGCGGGCGCGGTGACGCCATTCCGGCGTCGGCGTCAGACAGTCGTTGCCGTACTTGGCAACACAGCTGTACTCGGCGAAGGCCTGGCCGATCGGGTCGTAGTCGTAGCTGTCGAGATACGTACCGTTCATGGTCAGGTTCAGCGAGCCGTAGGAGCCGATGTCGAAGCCGTAGGCAGCCGACACGTCGATACCGGACGTCGACACACCACCGATGTTGGTGTTGGTATCGATCACGTTGCCGGTGCCGACCCAGAGCTGGCCATTGGCGTTACGCTGAATGCGGCTACAGGCATCTGAATCGCCGTTCAGGTAGCACAGCTGCATCGTGATCGATGCACCAACCGTCGTGATCGCCTTGGTGATGTCGATGTTGTAGTAGTCGACAGAGGCCGAGAAGCCCGGAATGAACGACGGGGTCGCCACGAAGCCAACCGTGTAGGTTTCAGCTTCTTCGGGCTGCAGGTCGGGGTTACCGCCCTGCAGGTAGTTGTACTGACCGGCCGGCGAGTTCAGAGCGCCGGAGTCGGCCTGAGCCTGCGTCACCTGCCAGGAGTTCGTCCCGATACAAGCTGCACCGCCGGTGCCGTCGCCGGCCGGGTCGGTGAAGTCGCAGAGGTCGTCGTCCATGTCGAACAGGTTGAAGCCCTGTGCCTGGAACAGGTCGATGACGTTCGGAGCGCGAACGGCCTGCTGGTAGCTGGCGCGGAAGCGGATGTCCGAGGTCGGAGCATAGTCAGCATCGAACTTGTACGAGTCGGAGCTGATGCCCGTCGAATAGTCGGAGAAGCGGTATGCGCCACCGATCGACAGGAGTTCGATACCCGGCTTGCCTTCAACCAGCGGCATCTGGAATTCGCCGAAGATTTCGTAGGCATCGATTGCACCCGAGAGACCGATCGTCGGGCCGCCCTGACCGGCACCGTCACCCGTTGCGAACGAGTTGTCGGTGATCGATTCAAGCGCGTCACGGCGATATTCGAGGCCGAGAGCAACCTGCAGGCCGGTGTCAGCAGACGGAGACTTCCAGCCATATTGGCCGAGGTCACCGCTGAGCACGCCGGACACGATGTTCTGGGTGGTGGTACCGTTCTGAAGCAGCGGAACCTGAAGGTAGTTCAGGGCGGCCTGCGTCACGTTACCGATGGTGAACACATCCCACGGCACGCAGTTCGGGTCGGTGCCGTCGAGCACGCTCGCACAGACTGCGTTGCCCGAACCATCGTCAACCACGTTCAGCGCGCGGTTGAGGCGCGTGACCGAGAATTCGTTGGTGTAGGCACGGGTCAGGGAGACCTGCGAGTACTGAGCGGACAGGTCGTAAGACCAGCCGGACAGGTTGAACAGGTCGCCGCGAAGGCCGGCCACGCCACGATAGGTCTGGTAACCCAGGTGGTCCTGACGGCCACCGCCTTCGACGTTCCGGCGAGCGATGTACATCGAGATGGAGTCGCCGTTGGCGATGTTCGCAGCCGTACAGCCGATCGCTGCCAGCTGAGATGCAGACACCAGCGGGTTGTCGCAGTTCAGGGTGCCGGTGGCGAAGAAGTCACCGGTCGGAGCGATCTGCGAGTTCGACTCATAGTCCATGAACATGAACTGCGAGTAGGCTTCGACGTTGTCGTTGATCTGGTAGTGACCGTTGAAGCCGACCGTGTAGCGCTGGTCCGGACGCTGGAAGTAGTTCAGCGGGCCGTAGTTGTACTGGTCGGTCGCCGAGTTCCAGTCGCGGAATTCGCCGGTGGTCTGGTCGATCGTGTAGTCGAAGGTTGCGAAGTCCGTGAAACGGCCCGGATAGGCCGTCGACGAACCGCCGCAGGTGAAGCCGGTCGCCGAAGCCGAACCGATGGCACATGCGGAATAGTCGCGCTGGCCTTCGAGGATCGCATCGTTGTTACGGTAGCCAAGCCATGCCGTCAGGTTGCCACGGCCGTCCGGGGCGTTGATGCCCATGATGGCGGTGATTTCCTTCGAGTAGCCGTCAATGACATTGTCATCCGGCAGTTTGAAGAAGCGCGGGTTGGTCTGGGCACGCTGTGCGATGACGTCACGAAGGTTGCCGTTCGTGTCGTAGTCGTTGTTGTGCTGGAAGAAGCCGTACTGGGTGTCGACCTGGATGCCTTCATAGTCGTCCTTCATGATGAAGTTGACGACACCGGCAATAGCGTCCGAACCGTACACAGCCGAGGCGCCGCCCGTCAGGACGTCAACGCGCTCAACCAGCGGGCCGGGGATGAGGTTAAGGTCGGCAGCCGGATCGTTCGGCGAACCGTAGGGCATGCGCTTGCCGTCGATGAGGACCAGCGTACGGGTCGAGCCGAGGTTACGCAGCGAAACCGTTGCCGTACCGGACGAGCCGTTCGACACGGTCGAGTTCTGGGCGGCGAAGGCCTGCGGCAGCTGGGTGACGAGGTCTTCGACGCGGGTCACACCCTGCAGCTTGATGTCTTGCGCGGAAACCGACGACACCGGGCTGGTGGTGGTCAGGTTCGGCGACTGAATGCGCGTACCGGTGACGTACACCGTCTGCTGGCGCGCGGTGGAGTCTTCGGTCGTCGTTTCCGCAGCGGTGGCTACGGTGTCGACGGCTTCGTCCCCTTCCTGGGCCACGGCGATCATGCTCGCCTGTGCCATGAATGCTGCGCCCGCGAAGACGGACGAAGCAAGCAGGCGGGACTTCATGGATTTCCCGTTCACTATATTACCTCCAAATGTTGATGTGCGTTGCAAAAAACGCATGCCCGGACCCCTGAATCCGGGACTTGGCCACATCGATACGGTGCAGGTCACGCCAGCGTCAACGCGCCGTTACCGTTCTGTCATCGAAACCGCCGGGGTGTGGTTTATTTGCCTCAGTCCTGCGCAGTTATGGGCATCAGGTCAGCAGGAAACTCAGGATAACCAGCCCGACACCCAGCAGAACGAGAACAGATATGCCCAGAAACAGCAAAACAGAGGTACGAAGCCCCGCCATGAACCGGCCGGTGCCGTAAGTGACGCGAATCTGCCGGTAGAGATACCAGATCACCAGCACCGAACCGGAGGTGACGAGCCAGCCGGCACCGGTGCGGAACAGCGCGCCGCACAACAACAGCAGCGTCAGCAGCACATACACAAATGTCTGGAAATGCAGCGCCGTGATCACGTGGTCGTACACGAAGACGCTGCGCCGCCAAGCGTACAGCAGGGTGAGCATCAGCGCGAGCAGCGGCATGAACATCAGGCTGAAGCGCGGCGCCCATTCCCGGAACCGGGCCGCGAACTTGTCCTGATTCTCCAGCACATCGGCGACCTTGTCGGCGGCGGCGTGCATGGTCTCGACCTCGGCGTCGGTTGCCCCCTCGACCTTCTCGTCGATCGCCGCATTGACGGCGTCACGGTCGACCTTGCCGTCCGCAATAAGGCCGGGAGAATCGGTCTCCCCGCTTTCGATCCGGCTGACCGTTTCCTCCAGCACCTGCCGCTGAGCGTCGCTGATATCGGGCTGCGCGAGCTCCTCCTTCAGCTTTGCCAGCGTATCGTCTTTTTCCGGACCCTGGACAATAACACCACCCGGCCCGTCGAGATCCAATTTCCAGTCCTTGTACCAGCCGAGCCGGTCGCCAAGGCCGAAAACGGTCAGGAAGAACAGCAGCGATGCCAGCAGGAACATCCGGAACGGCGGCACATAGCGCGCCCGCTTTCCGTCGAGATAGTTGCGGGTCAGCCGGCCCGGCCGGAACAGCAGCAGCGGCACGCTGCGCCACAGGCGGCCGTCCAGCGAGAAGGTGTCGGCAAGGCTCGACAGGACGAGGCCGACAAACGGCCGGTGAAAGTCCGATCCGAGCTGGCCGCAGCGCGGACAGTAGCGGTCGTCGACGATGGCGCCGCAATTCGCGCACGGCCGGTGCGGCGTCACCGGATGGTGCTCGCCGGTGGTCAGGCCGCCGACAGACGCCGCGGCAGCGATTTCCATTTCCTCGCCCATGCTGCCTCCCCTGCAGCGTCACCTACTGAGCCGGCTTCATACCATCGCGGCACAGGAAGCGCGAGCGGTGCTGGTCCTTGGCATTGCCTTCCCAGCCGGTCAGCGTCGGATCGACGAGGTTCTTGTTCACCTGGAACCACATCGGCGTGATCGGATAATCCTTCAGCATCAGCAACTCTGCCTCGGCGAAGATCTCCGCCCGCTTGTGCAGGTCGAGTTCGGCGTTCGACTTGTCGAGCAGCGCGTCATATTCGGGATTGGAATAGTCGCCATAGTTCTGCTGGCCGGTGTCCGAGCGCAGCAGGTAGAGGAAGTTGATCGGATCGTCGAAGTCCGCGACCCAGGCCGCATCGGAGACGGTGAAGTCCTTCTGGCGCAGGCGCGCATACAGGACCTTGGTGTCCTGCTTGATGATGGTCGGCTTCACCCAGGGAGCGATTTCGGCCCAGTTGGCCTGCGCGACCGGTGCGACTTTCGGATTGTCGTCGGTCGAACGGTGAATGAATTCGAATTCGAGCGGATGGGCCGGGCCGAAGCCCGCCTCTTCGAGCAGGCGCTTCGCCTCGGCAAGGCGCTCGGTGCGCGGCATGTCCTTCCATTCCAGCTGCGGATGCGGGACGTCGTAATTGTCGATGCCCGGCGGCACGAAGGAATAGGCCGGCTGGAAGCCGGGTGTCAGCACGTTCTTGACCATGAACTCACGGTCCAGCGCAAGCGACAGGGCCTTGCGCACGCGGACGTCGTCGAAGGGCGGGACCTTTGTGTTGAAGGTCCAGTAGGTCGTATTCAGCGAGGGATAGGTGCGCGGCCAGCCGGGCATCTTCTGCTCCAGCTCCGCCAGGCGCGCGCCGTCGAAGGCATTGTTGATATCGAGATCGCCGGCCTCGATCTTGTTCTCGACAGCATTCATGTCTTCCAGTTCGAAATAGACGACCCGGTCGAAACAGGCCTCCGAGGCGCCGAAGCCTGTCGGGTTCCGCTCTGCGGCCAGCTGGTCGCCGGTGCGCCAGTAGACCAGCTTGTAAGGACCATTGACCACGATGTGCTTTGGCTGGACCCAGGCATTGCCCCATTGCTCGATGGCCTGGCGCGGCACCGGGAAGGTTGTGTAGTGCGACAGCATTCCGGGCAGATAGGGCGCGGGATATTCGAGCGTGAGCTCGAGAGTCTTGTCGTCGATGGCGCGCGCGCCGAGTTCTTCCGGCGGCAGCTTGCCCTCGTTGATCGCCGCCGCGTTCTTGAACAGGTAGAGCAGCGAAGCATATTGCGAGGCGACCTCGGGCGACTCGATGCGGCGCAGGGCATAGACGAAATCACCGGCCGTGACCGGCGTCCCGTCGGACCAGTAATAGTCCCCGAGATGGAAGGTCCAGACCAGGCCGTCCGGGCTGGTCTCCCAGCTGGTCGCCATGCCGGGCTGCGGGCGGGCGTCGGGGCCATCGGTGGTCAGGCCGATGAACATGTCGCCGATGACGATATTTTCCCACTGGGCCGAGGAATTGTGCGGGTCGAGCGTATCCACCTTGGCCGAGATGCCGCGGCGCAGCGTCGACATCCCGTCCGGCTTGGCCCCACCCCCGCACGCGGTCAGGACGAGCGCCAGGGCGCCGGCTGCAGCAAGTGCGGTCAGGCGGATAAAATTCATGCGCGGGGCTCCAGGTCAATCAGGTCCGCAGAAGCGGACCGGGCCTGTTTGCTGCCAGATGGTAGCGCGGATGGAAAGTCTGAAGCCCAGCAGCGCGGCGCGTCGGCGTTCTACATATCCTCGCTGGAAATGCGCAGCAGCTTGCCTTTGCGCTTCTGGATGTTTCTGTAGTCCCACTGAATCGTCTTTGACTTTTCAAGCCATCGGTCCAAATCGGCGATGCAGATTTCGTCAGAGCTTACGTAGCGTGCGGACGCGTCCTTGAACTTTCCGGTGCCCGCTTTCAGCTTTGCTTCGCCAAAGTCGGCACCGCTCCAGAACATCAAGCGGATGCAATCCTTCGTTCTGCTATATCCGACGGTCGGGTTGCCCTTCAGGAACCAGACTGGGTGGGCATGCCAAATCTTGCTCTCGGCTTCCGGCAGGCGGCGATCGATAACGCTCCTCAGCGTTTCACAAATTTCGCGCTCGGGAGCAGACAGCGATTGGTTGTATGCGTGGATAGTATCTGGCTTCATTCGCTGAAGCTAACATTGTCAGAATGCGCGTGATAGTCGGCCGTTCGTTCCGGGTTGATCCCGGCCAGTCAGCCGCCTGCCTCCAATGTCTGAGCCTCGTCCTGTCCGCACCGCCGGAGCGGGCCGGTGCGTCCCTCCCCTTTGCGGCGGGGGCGTGATCTGCTTGAGTACGATACTGGAATGCGGGTGCGCAGGCGTACCCGAACTGGAGACCTTTGCCATGATCCGCCCGATTGCCGCTCTTGCCCTGCTTGGTCTGACCGCCCTGCCCGCGCTGGCGGAAGACGTTTCGACTGCCGATGTCTACGCCTGCAAGGACATCGCCGCCGATGCCGAACGTCTCGCCTGCTATGACGCGGCCGTTGGCCGGCTGAAGGCCGCCGAGGACGCCGGCGAAGTGAAGACGTTCACACGCAAGGACGTCGAGCAGGTGAAGCGGGACTCGTTCGGCTTCTCGATCCCGTCCCTGCCCAAGCTGGCCTTCGGCGGCGAGCATGATGGCAAGGGCAAGTCCGAGGACCTGAAGGAAGTCACGGAAGCGGTGAAATCTGTCGGCGGCGCGCGCGGCGCCCTGCGCGTCACGCTCGAGAATGGACAGGTCTGGGTGCAGATTGACGACAAGAGCGTCAATCCGCGCGGCCAGAAAGAGGCCCGCATCTATCAGGCCGCCCTCGGCAGCTACAAGATGAAGCTCGACGGCGGCCTCGCCTTCCGCGTCAGGCGCGAGAAATAAGCGCTCAGCCGGCAGCTGCCGGATGAATTGAATAGACGACCGTCGCCGACATCACGACGATGCCACCGATGGACGCCGTGCCACCGGCAAACAGGATAGTGCGGGTGCGGCGGTCGATGCGTGTCTCGAAGACGGCGTCGGCCGGCGCGTCGGTGCGTGCGGAAACGTCCATGGTGACCGACACCAGTTCCACTTCGTCCGGCGCACAGGTCGTTTCAGCCATGTCGCGGATGGCCGACATGAGTTCCAGCGCCAGCGTCTCGTCCGCCTGCCGTGCCGCCGTTTTCGTCATGCCGTCTCTCCGGGTTGCCGCGCCCGGACATAGACAGGCTTGCTGCAAATGAAAAGGGCCAGACCGCCGGGTGGGGACGGAGGTGGTGCAGCCTGGCCCTCCCGGGCACGAAGCCGCTGCCTTGGGAGGGAAAGACCTGGCGAGCGGCTGTGCGCCGTCCTGCTCTTACGATCCGGACGGGCGGACAGATCGCCCGCCGACACAAAAAAGCCGCCCTTGCGGACGGCTTCGTGTCGGCGGCGTGCTGGAATGTGTCAGGCGGCGCGGGTATCGGATTTCGGCGCGGCCTCGACAGCGTCGAGGTCGGAGCCGATCAGGTCGCCGAGGTGGCCGAAGCCGGTCAGGCCGTGCTTGTCTTCCATGTAGGTGGCGATGCTGGGCAGCAGGCCGCCAATATCCTTGTGGTCCATGCCGAGGTCCTGCAGCGCGGTGATCATGTCACGCGCGACGAGCAGTTTTCCCCCGGGCGTCTGCTCGATCAGGCGGGCGATTTCGCCGGTCGGGGCGCCGGCATCCTTGCCGGTGCGGGTCGAGAGCTTGCGGGTCGCCGGAATGGCCTTGAACATGGCCGCCGCGAAAGGCGAGTCCTGGCGCTCGGCAGCGTTCAGGACAATTCCGAGCGCCTTTTTCGAGGCAGGTGCCCCAAGGCCGCTAGTGTTAGCGATGTGCGCCGTCAGATCGTTCAACATGGGCGAAGGCACTCCTAAGATTAACGGCCTTGGGTGCCCCCATTAACCCGCATCAGCCTTTCCGTTTCGTTACTCGGGTGACGAAATCCTGCACTTTCCGCACGCCCGTGGAACGCTATTTGCGCCCAAACGTAAATAAAGCCGGCAATTCTGTTTACGAAGCATGGCGCGGTTGCCACACTGGGCAGATATGCGGGGCAAGGAATGATCCGGATCGGAATTCTCGGCGCGGCGAAAATTGCGCCCGCGGCCATCATCGAACCTGCGTCGCGACGGGATGACTGTACGATCCAGGCTGTTGCCGCGAGCGACCCCGGAAAGGCACGCGCCTATGCGCGCCAGCACGGGATTCCGGAAGTCGCGGACTCCTATGACGCGCTGCTGCAGCGGGACGATGTAGACCTGATCTACAACGCCCTGCCTCCGCACCGGCATGCTGACCTCTCGATCGCTGCGCTGAAAGCGGGCAAGCCGGTTCTGTGCGAGAAGCCGTTTGCAATGAATGCCGGTCAGGCGCAGGAGATGGTCACCGCGGCGCGGGCGGCGAACCTGCCCCTGTTCGAGGCATTCCATTATCGCTTCCACCCGGCCTTCCTGCGCGTGCTGGAAGTGATCCGGTCCGGCGAGCTCGGCCCGGTGCGCACGCTGGAAGGCGAGTTCACGGTCGCCATTCCGTACCGCGAGGGCGAACTGCGCCACACGCTGGAAGTGGGCGGCGGCGCGCTGATGGACCTTGGCTGCTATCCCGTGCACCAGCTGCGCACCGTGACCGGCGAGGAGCCGGTGGTGGTGTCGGCCGAATGCCTGTGCGAGCACGAAGGCGTCGACCTGACCACGCATGCGCGGCTGGATTTCCCGAGCGGGGCGAGCGGCGCCATCACCACCTCCATGTCGACGGAGGTGCCCCGGCGGATCATCCTGATCGTCCGCTGTGCGAACGGCACACTGACCTATGTGAACCCTGTCCAGCCGCATCTCGGACATGAGATCCGCATCCAGCATGACGGCCGCACAGTGAAGGAGTCCCTGCCCGGCGGGACGACCTATGACTACCAGCTGGCGCATGTCGTCGATGTGCTGGCCGGCAAGGCAAAGCGGCTGACCGGCGGCGCGGACGCTGTCGCCAACATGGTCGTGATCGATGCGATTTACCGGGCCGGCGGCCTCAGGCCCCGCGGCACCTGACCGGCATCTTGAAAGCTGGGCCGGCGGCATGTTATCGGGCGGCCATTGCAACAGGCGCTGAGCGCGGTCTCTTCAGGCGATGAGGCAACCGCGGCGCAGGACAAGTCCTGTGTGCGACGCCGAACGGCACCCTCCGGGACTGGATCAGCCAGGAGTAATGCCCGTGAAGACCATCATCGAACCATTCCGCATCAAATCGGTCGAACCGATCCGCATGACCACGCGCGAGGAACGCGCGGCCTTGCTGAAGGCGGCGAAGTACAATTTGTTCAAGCTGCACTCCGACGATGTGATCATCGACCTGCTGACCGACAGCGGCACCTCTGCGATGAGCGCGGCGCAATGGGGTGCGGTGATGACGGGCGACGAGTCGTATGCCGGCGCGCCGAGCTTCTACCGCTTCGAGGCAGCCGTCCGTGACCTGATGGACTTCGCGCACATCATTCCCGCGCACCAGGGCCGTGCAGCCGAGCACCTGCTTTTCACGCTGATTGCGAAGCCCGGTCACATCATTCCTTCGAACACGCATTTCGACACGACGCGCGGCAATATCGAGGCGATGGGTGCCGAAGCGGTAGACCTGCCAATTCCGGAGGGCCGGGTTCCCTCGCTCGACCATCCGTTCAAGGGGAACATGGATCTCGCCGCGCTCGACGTGCTGCTGAAAGACAAGGGCGAGGCCGTGCCGGCGGTGATGATGACGATCACCAACAATGCCGGCGGCGGCCAGCCGGTGAGCCTCGAAAATATCCGCAGCGCCGCCGAGATCGCACACGCGCATGGCAAGCCCTTCTTCATCGACGGCTGCCGGTTCGCCGAGAATGCCTGGTTCATCAAGCTGCGCGAGCCGGGGCAGCAGGACCGGAGCATCAAGGACATTGTGCGCGACACATTCGCCGTCGCCGACGGCATGACAATGAGTGCCAAGAAGGATGCCTTTGCCAATATCGGCGGCTGGCTGGCCGTGAATGACGATGCGCTGGCCGAGCGCGCCCGCACGCTGCTGATCCAGACCGAAGGCTTTCCCACCTATGGCGGCCTTGCCGGGCGGGATCTCGACGCCATCGCGCAGGGCCTGAAGGAGATCATCGACGAGGATTACCTTCGCTACCGTGTACGGACGAATTCCTATATCGCCGAGCGGCTGGACGAGATGGGCGTGCCTGTCGTCAAGCCGGCGGGCGGCCACGCCGTATTCGTAGATGCGCGTGCCTTCCTGCCCCATATTCCGCCGCTGGAATATCCCGGCCAGGCGCTCGCCTGCGCACTCTATGAAGCGGGCGGTATTCGCGGCTGCGAGATCGGTACGGTGATGTTCGGCCGCAAGCCCGACGGCAGCGAAGAGCCAGCCCGGATGGACCTTGTCCGCCTCGCCATGCCGCGGCGCGTCTACACCCAGTCACATGCCGACTATATTGTCGAAGTGTTCGAGGAGCTTGCAGCCACGAAGGACGCCCTCCGTGGCCTGAAGATCGTGAAGGAGCCGTCGATGATGCGGCACTTCACGGCGGAATTTGCCCCGCTCTGACGAAAAGGAGGGCGCCTCAGGCGGCGCCCTTCGCCCGCTCGATCCATTCCTCGACTTCGTCCTCGACGAAGACGTCATCGCCGCGCTGGACGTATTCGCCCTCCGGCGAGTTGAGGAATTCCGTCGCCAGCAGGAACAGCGTGCGCGCCGGCGCGTCCGCCAGCTCCTTCGCCGTTCGGATGCCGGCGCCGACCAGGATCTGAACGTCATGCACCCGCAGGCCCGGCACATCCATCATCAGCTTTGTCTGGTCCTGCCAGTCGCGCAGGGTCTCGCTGTCGATATAGTGCACGTCCAGCTGGAAGGCGGTTTCGTCGATGTCGCAATCGAGCAGGTCGCCGATCGTCGTGATACCGGCCCGGGCGAGGCGCTTGGCCGTCTTGCGACCGATGGAGGGCGCGTCGACGACCGGATCATCCCGCGTCAGGCGCGGCGTATGCGCGTAGACACCCTCGTCTTCCTCGGCGTCGACGACTGACTCTTCGTCAAGGTCCGCTTCATCGGCTTCGGCGGCGTCGTCATACTCTTCCGCTTCGTCGTCGTCCTCGTATTCGGACGAGTCGTAGTCCTCATCCTCGTCATACTCCTCGGACTCGTCATCCTCGTCCTCGTCATATTCCTCGTCGTCGGACTCTTCGTCGAACTCTTCCTCGTCGTCGTCCTCGTCTTCGTATTCGTCGTCTTCGTACTCTTCGTCGGACTCTTCGTCGTCGTCATACTCCTCGTCCGAGTCTTCCTCGTCATCTTCGTCGCCGTCGTCGGCGGACAGGAGGGCTTCGTCTTCCTCGTCGGTGTCGTCGGAGATGTCCTCTTCTTCGAGGTCTGCCTCGTCGGCTTCCTCGAAGATTTCCTCGTCTTCAGCCTCCGGTGCAGGCGCAACAGCGGCGGCTTCCTTGCGCATCGGCTTGATGACGGGAACCTCGTCCTCGATCACTTCATCGTCGATCTCGGGCGCCTCGCCTTCGGGACGCACATGCTTGGTGCCGATCGGGGCGATTTCCTGGGCATCCAGCTCCTTCAGAGGTACGCGGAGCACCTGCTTCGCGTGAAGCTTGCGGATGAACTTGTCGTCGTCCGGCAGCGACCTGACGACCTTGCCGGTCTTCTGGAATTCCCGGTACATGCGCTCGACCTGCGCGCGGTCGGATGCGTCTGCCATTTTCGACGTGATCCAGCGCAGCGGGATGTCCAGCGTCTCGATATAGCCCTGCAGGGTCAGGTTCACCTTCGGCGGCGAAACGGCCGCCTCGTCGATGGCTTTCGACACAAGCGCGGCAAACCCGGCCGTCGCATAGGCCACGAGTTCGGCAATCGCCTCGCGCAGCGTGTCGTCGAGACCGGCCGGCGGATGCGCGACACCGCGTTCGAAATGATAGTGGTCGATGAAGGTGTCATAATAGACGTTCGACAGCGTCGCGCCTTCCAGCACCATGTCGGCAACGAAGCCCGGCCCTTCGGGCACCTCAACGTCCGGGTAGCCATTGGTCTCGATCAGCTCGTCAATCACGTCCCGGCTCTTGGCGATGGACCATTCCATGGCACGGTGGATGACGCCCTCTTCCTCCGTCTGCGCCGTGTGGAAGGGCTGGATCGGGTCAGCATAATAATGGCTGAGCACGCCGAGCGCGTAGGCTGCGCGGCTCCATTGCTTCGCGCGCAGCAGTTCGACGGACTTGGCATACCATTCCATCGCCGCATCGCGGGCCCCGCCCCACTGGCCTTCATTCACATGGCACACATGGTTCTTGAAGTCCTTGAACTTCGAATCGGGTGCCTTGGCCCCTTCCAGCAGGTGCTCATGGTGGACCAGGAACAGCGATTTCCAGGCCTCGCCCTCCTCGCCGGCAATCAGCGAAAGCGCATCAAAAGCAATGAAGTGGTGGGTTGAGCGGCAGCGATGTGCACGAACGACGCGCTCGAGCAAGGACATGGCGAGACTCCTCAGCCTGCAATTTGTCAGGCTAAGGAGTGCTTCAACTTGGTTACCCGGTTGTTAACCCTTCGCGCCACAGGCGAAGAAAATTCAGGGCTCAACGCACAGCAAAATCGGTCGGTTCGGTGCTCTTGCCCTTCTTGTCGGTTTCGCCCTTTGGCTGGCCGTGCTTGCCGGGGCCCATGAAGCCGAACAGGTGGCCGGCGACTTTCCGCATCTGGATCTCTTCCGAGCCCTCGGTGATGCGGTAGCGACGGTGGTGGCGGTAGATGTGCTCGAACGGCTTGTGGCGGGAATAGCCCATGCCGCCATGCACCTGCATCGCCCGGTCGGCCGCATTGCAGCAGAGCCGATTTGCCCGGTAGTTGCACATCGAGACCTTGTCGGAGAGATGGATCGCCACTTCCGGCTTCGACATCTGGTCCATCTCCCAGGCTGTCTTGAAGATCAGGAGGCGCAGCATTTCCGCCTCGGTGGCCAGTTCAACGAGCGGGAACTGGATCGCCTGGTTGGTCGCCAGCGCCTTGCCGAAGGGCTTGCGCTCGCGGGCATATTTCACGCTCTCATTAATGCAGTAGATCGCCGCGCCGACGGAGCTTGCCGCCTGGCGGATACGGTTTTCGTGCACGAAGTGCTGGGCCAGCGCGAGGCCGCCTTCAGGCGGGCCGAACACGGCCTCCTCCGGCACCCAGACATTGGTGATCGACACGCGCGGATGGTCCGTCGGCATGTTGAAGGTCCACATGTACTCCTCGATGACGACGCCCGGATCGTCGGCCGGCACGAGAAGGCAGGTGATGCCCTTCGCGTCGCCGTCCTCGCCGCTCGTCCGGGCGAAGCACATCATGTGGCTGGCGACGTGCATGCCGGTGGTCCACATCTTCTCGCCATTGATCAGCCAGCCATCCTTGCCGTCCTTCTTCTGGCGGACGGCGCGGGTTTCCATATGGGTTGCGTCGGAGCCGTGGTCCGGCTCGGTGAGGCCGAAGGTCGCCCGGAATTCGCCGGCCAGCGCCGCTTCGGCGAGGTGCTTCTGGTCCGGCCGGGCGAAGTCCCGCAGCATCAGGATCTGCGGGAAGTTGCCGACGATGGAGTGTTCGTTCTGGAGGTCGTTGTGCAGGCCGAGGCCCTTCTTGGCGAAATGTTCGCGGATGATGGCCATGCCGAGATTGGTGCCGTCCTGGCCGCCGAATTCCTTCGGCAGGGCGTAGCGGAGATGGCCGGCCTTGTCGGCGCGGCGCTTGGCTTCGCGCAGCAGGTCTTCCCATTCGTGCCGCGGCAGGCCGCCATTGTCGAAATCCGTCCGCGCCCATTCGCGCCGGTGATCGAAGAAGCGGATATTGTCGTCCTGCTCCTCCAGCGGCCGGATCTCGTCCTCGATGAACTTGTCGAGCACGACCAGATAATCGGCGATGTCCTTTGGAATGTTGAAGTCCATGGGGGCTGTCCTCCTGCCTCGGCGCGCCTGCGCATCCTGCTGGCCGCAACAATACCCCTGCCAGTAGCGGCGGCAATTTGTGCCGCCGGGGCAAGCTGCCCGACTAAACCCTGTCAATAGAAAAAATTAATCACTGAACGATTGACATATTATTCAGTCGTCATATTTTGGCATCACGGCCCCACCAGCCGTGCCACCAGCAGAAAGGTTTCCTCCCATGACCTCCCGACTTCTCGCCCTCACCCTCACCGCTGCACTTGCCGGCAGCACCTTCCTGGCCACCCCTGCCGCCGCGCAGGTACACCGGGTTGTGCAGCTGGACGTACAGTATGACAGCACCGCGCTCGGCACCGCTCCGGGCGCCGCAACCGTCTTGGATTCGCTGCAGGAACAGGCAAATGACGCTTGCCGTTACGTCCGCCCCATCGCCGGGGCGCCGCGGATCGATGAGGCCTGCGCGGCCGATATCGTTGCCAAGGCCGTGACGAAAATCGACGACGCCAGCCTCAGCCGGGTCTACCAGTCGCGCATTGGCGGCGTGGAACTCATGGCCTCGGCAGACTGACATCGACTTGCAATCGGAAGCACTGAACACTTGACGTTTTTTTCAGTGCTCTTTATTTGGAACAGGCCGGGGTTTCCACCGTTTCTCCGGCCTGACCTCCAACCGGCCCCACCGGCCGACAGATTCAAAGGCATCCTCCCATGCTCCGTTCCGCTCTTCTCGGCGCTGCCTTCCTCGGCCTTGCCGCGCCCGCATTCGCAGCCACCTTCACGTTCGAGACCGCCCAGCCGCTCGCCAAGGACCACTACACGCTGGAAGGCGCGGTCTGGACCTGCGACGGCACGACCTGCACCGGCGACCTGAACCGCAAGAAAATCACGGTCGTCATGTGCAAGAAGATCGCGAAGAAGACGGGCGAAATCGTTTCGTTCACGTCGAAAGACTTCGAGCTCTCGGCCGAAGACCTGGAAGCCTGCAAGGCCGCCATCAGCAAGTAAGCGCTGAACTCAATTCCAGGGGCTGATCTCTCCAGAGCCTCTCCTCGGGCCGCCACGGTTTCTCCGGGCGGCCATTTTTTTGCCGCTCGCCGGCAAATCAGACAGCGGCGACAGCCTCCGCCAGCATGTCCCGCACCTGCCCGGCGACCGCTTTCAGCCCGTCATTCTCGATTGCCTGCATCGACGCGACGGGATCAATGGCGCTGACCTCAACCCCGCCCTGGGTTTCGCGCACGATCACATTGCAGGGCAGCATGGCGCCGACCCGCGGCTCCATGCCGATGGCCTCGAAGGCCATTTTCGGATTGCAGGCGCCGAGAATGCGGTAGGCGGGCATGTCGGCATCGAGCTTCTTCTTCATGGTTGCCTGGACGTCGATCTCGGTCAGGACGCCAAAGCCCTTCGCCGCCAGGGCCGCGCGCGTGCGCGCATCGACATCGGCGAAGGCAGCGCCTTCAATGAGGCGGGTGATCGTATAGGACATGGGGAGCTCCTCTCCTGGTGTGCATGAAACCGGTGCCCCCGATGTGGGATCGGCGGCGTCCGGTTCAAACCGCAGGACTGGATTCGACGGGCTGCCAGAGCTCGATCTTGCGGCCATCCGGGTCCATGACCCAGGCAAACTTGCCATAGGGCTCGATCATGGGCTCGCCCTCCAGCGGCACGCCTTCGGCTTCCAGCCGCGCCAGCATGCCGTCGAAATCGTCGATCATCAGGTTGATCATGAAATCACTGGCGGAGGGCTTGAAATAGTCGCTTTCGGCCTTGAAGGGCGCCCAGATGGTGCGGGCGCCTTCCGGAAACACCGCCGCTGAGTCGGCATGGCCGAAACTCGTGCCGCCATAGTCATCCATCTCGATGCCGAGTGCGCGCCGGTACCAGTCCCGCGTCGCATCCACATCCGTGCACAGGAAAAACACGCCCCCCACGCCGATCACTTTTGCCATTTTGCGCCTCCTCCGATTGGCAAGCCGTCCACACTGCCGCATCCTGACCGCCTGAACGGAGAGGATGCCGGGCATGACCATAGACGCCAAACGCACGCCGGACGAGCGCTTTGAGAGCCTGCCGGGCTGGCCATACGCGCCACATTATCTGGACGACTTGCCGGGCTATGAAGGCCTGCGCGTGCATTATGTCGACGAAGGCCCGCCGAACGCCGTGCGCACCTATCTCTGCCTGCATGGCCAGCCGACCTGGTCCTACCTCTATCGCAAGATGATCCCGGTCTTCCTCGATTCGGGCGCCCGCGTGATTGCGCCCGACTGGCTGGGCTTCGGCCGCTCCGACAAGCCGGTGGACGATGCGGTCTACACATTCCACTTCCACCGCAACATGATGATCGAGCTGATCCGGCGGCTGGACCTGCATGACGTGACCCTCGTCTGCCAGGACTGGGGCGGGCTGCTCGGCCTTACCATCCCGCCCGACATGCCGGAGCGGTTCGAGCGGCTGATCGTGATGAATACCGGCCTTGCCACCGGCGCCTCGCCGGGGCCGGGATTCGATGCGTGGAAGGCGTACAACCGGTCCCAGCCCGACATGGACATTGCCGCCCTGATGAAACGGGGCACGCCGGTCCTGACGGACGCGGAAGCCGCTGCCTACGCCGCGCCGTTTCCGGACGTGACCTACAAGGCCGGCGTCCGGCGCTTTCCGGAACTTGTCATGGTCTCACCGGAGATGGAGGGCGTGAAGACGTCGAATCGGGCTGCGAAATGGTGGTCGGAAGAGTGGGACGGCGACACGTTCATGGCCGTTGGTGCGGCCGATCCCGTGCTCGGCCCGCCGGCGATGGAGCGCCTGCGCCAGCTGATCCGGCACTGCCCCGAGCCGATGGTGGTCGAGGAGGCCGGCCATTTCGTGCAGGAATGGGGCGAGCCGATCGCCCGCGCGGCGCTCAAATCCTTCGGGGAGCTCTGAGCCATGCAGGAGCTGATGAGCGCCTGGAGCGCCGATATCGCGAAACAGCCCCAATGGGTGCAGGTCTGGCTCGACATCATGATGGTGGTGCTGCTTGGCCTGTCGGCCGTGTTCAGCTTCGTGCGGGCGGAGGCGCGCTGGGTGCTGGCGGGGTTCCTGCTCGGCGCCGTCGCCATGCTCGGCCTGTACAGCCAGATCGGCTATTCCCGCCTGCTCGGCCTGGCGCATGTCATCTTCTGGACGCCGGTGCTGATCTATCTGCTTCGCCGCCGGGCGAAATGGCGGCTGAAAGAAACATGGTCCGGCAAGTGGATCGCGCTCGCCGCCCTCGTCATGACCGTCTCGCTCGCCTTCGACTATTCGGACGTCGCCCGCTGGCTGCTGGGGGAACGCGGATGAAGCGTCCCGAAGCCGGCTGTGGCGCGGCCATTCTCGACGATCAGGGCCGTCTGTTGCTTATCCGGCGGCTGAAGGAGCCGGAGGCGGGTGCCTGGGGCCTGCCGGGCGGCAAGATCGATTTCGGCGAACGCGCCGAAGACACGGCCCGCCGCGAAATCGAGGAAGAACTGGGCATCCAAATCGAGATCACCGGCCTTGCCTGCATCTCCGAGATCATGGACGGCGGCGACGGGCGCCACTGGGTCTCACCGATCTATGCTGCACGCCTTGTCGCGGGCAGCCCCCACGTGATGGAACCCGAGAAGCATGGCGGCTGGGGCTGGTTCGCGCTCGACGCCATGCCGGAGCAGCTGACGACGCCCACCATCACATTTCTGGACGCGACTGCAAAAGGGGCATGGCGGCGCGCCGTGAAGCAGTCTTTATAGGTTGCGCATGCGACGCCTCCGCAAAATCCTGTTCTGGCTGGTCGTGGTCGACCTCGCCGCCACGCTCCTTTTCTGGGTCGGCACGCGGTTCATGGACCAGACGCGCGCCGTCAGCGGAGGCACGGGCGTTGTTTTCTATACAGACAATAGCCGGGACGCCGCGGCGCGGATCGCCAAGGCCGTCAACCTGCTGCGTGCGGGCAAGCTCGAACGGCTCTACATGGTCGGCGGTCACCGCCCGCAGGACGGTTGGTCCGGCAGCCAGGAAATGGCCCTGATCGCCGCGCGTGGGTCCGGGCTCGGCGGGCGCATCTCCGCCGATGTCGAAAGCCGGGACACGATTTCGGGCATCCAGAACCTTGCCCGCGATGCAAAACAACGCGAGCCGGGCGAACTGGTCTTCGTGTCGAACTGCATGCAGCTGATGCGCGCCAAGGCGATCTACGACCTGCAGCCGGACCACCAGCCGAAAGTGCTGGGCGTATGCCCGCCGGGCGACCTCAATCCGCTCGATATCTGGCGGCGTGCGCACTATGAGGCGGGAGCTTGGGCGCTGCTGGCCCTGCCCGAAGCCTGGCAGGACAAGGTGCTCGACCGCCTGCGCGGCGCTGACGAAAACGAAAGCGCGGGCTGACCAGCCCGCGCCATCCTTCAGGTATTCACTTGTTCAGCGGTATCAGACGAGCGGTTCGTCGCGCGCGTCGGGGCCCTTGCCGCCGGGTATGCGGATCATCTGGCCCGGATAGATCTTGTCGGGATCGGTCAGCATCGGCCGGTTGGCCTCGAAAATCTCCGGATACCGCTTCGCGCTGCCGAGGTAGACCTTGGCGATTTTCGACAGCGTGTCGCCTTTCTTGATGACGTAGAAGACGGCCTCGTCTTCGTCCTGAGACTCCGTTTCGACGCCGGTGGCATCGACCTGCGCAACGCCGTCGATATTGCCGGATGTCAGGACGACTTTCTCCAGCGTCGCCTGGTCAGGCACCTTGCCTTCCAGTTTCACCGTGTCGCCTTCGACCGTCACGCGATAGTCGCCGCCGAGGCCCATATTGTCGGCTTCCTGCTTGATCGCCTTCGCCTTCTGCTCGGCTTCCGCCTTTTTCTTCTGGTCGTCATCGCCGTCGAAAACATCGACGATGGCCTTCAGGTTGCGCTTTTGCATGTCGACATAGGACTGCCCCGCATTCTTCAGGAATTTGAATACACCCATGGCCTTCTCCTTGAACTGGAAGGGAAACCTAACGACGATTCCGGCGCCTGTAAGTGAAAAATTGTGAAACAATCCGCTTTCGAAGCAGGCATGGATGTTGCAAATTTTACACGGCTGATCCAAACCCGGCCCGTCGAAGAACTCACAAACACCCGCAGAAGTAGAGGCAAAAATGAGCGACTCTGTAGCGATCCTTGCAGAAATGGGGATCAAGCCAAAATCCGTCCGCAAAAACTGGAACGAGGCGCGCCTCTATGAAACGAGTGTTGCAACGGGGGAATCCCGTGTCGCCGCTGGCGGCGCGCTCGTTGTTGAAACCGGCCAGCACACCGGCAGGTCTGCCAAGGACAAGTTCACGGTCCGCGACGAAACCACCGAAAACACTGTGTGGTGGGACAACAATGCCGCCATGACGCCGGCCCATTTCGACGCACTGTTCGAGGATTTCAAGACGCATCTCGCGAGCCAGGACGTGTTCGTCCAGGAGCTGTTCGGTGGCGCCGACCCTGCCCATCGCCTGCCGGTGACCGTGGTGACGGAATATGCCTGGCACTCTCTGTTCATCCGCCACCTCCTGCGTATTCCGGATGCAAACGAATATGCGACCTTCGACTCCGGCTTTACCATCATCAACTGCCCGACCTTCCGGGCTGACCCGAAACGGCACGGCACGCGTACCGAAACGGTGATCGCCGTGAACTTCGCCAGGCGCATGGTCCTGATCGGCGGCACCTCCTATGCCGGCGAGACCAAGAAGTCGGTCTTCACCGCGCTCAACTATTACCTGCCGACAAGCGGCGTGATGCCGATGCACTGCTCAGTGAACACGTCCGAGAAGGAAGACGCCGCGATCTTCTTCGGCCTGTCGGGCACCGGCAAGACGACCCTGTCTGCCGATGCGAGTCGCATGCTGATCGGCGACGACGAACATGGCTGGTCGGAGAACGGCCTCTTCAATTTCGAAGGTGGCTGCTACGCCAAGATGATCAAGCTGTCGCCGGAAGCCGAGCCGGAAATCTACGCCACGACGAAGATGTGGGGCACGGTGCTCGAAAACGTGGTGATGGATGCCGAGACGCGGGAACTCGATCTCGATGACGGCACGCTCGCGGAAAACTCCCGCGGCGCCTATCCGATCTCTGCCATTCCGAACGCCTCGCTCAGCGGCCAGTGCGGCCAGCCGAAAAACCTCATCATGCTGACGGCTGATGCCTTCGGCGTGATGCCGCCAATCGCCAAGCTGACCCCGGCGCAGGCGATGTATCACTTCCTTTCGGGTTACACTGCAAAAGTGGCCGGCACCGAGAAAGGCGTGACCGAACCGACAGCCACCTTCTCGACCTGCTTCGGCGGCCCGTTCATGCCGCGCCATCCGTCCGAGTACGGAAATCTCCTGCGCGAGCTGATCGCGAAGTATGACGTCGACTGCTGGCTGGTCTCGACCGGCTGGACGGGCGGCCCGTATGGCACCGGCCACCGTATGCCGATCAAGGCGACCCGCGCCCTGCTGAACGCCGCGCTCGACGGCTCGCTCAACAAGGCGAAGTTCCGCAAGGACGAGACCTTCGGCTTCCTGGTTCCGGAATCGGTGCCCGGCGTCGACGCGAAGATCCTCAATCCGCGCAGCACCTGGTCGGATCCCGAAGCCTATGACGTTCAGGCCGCCAAGCTGGCCGACATGTTCGTCGCGAACTTCGCCAAGTTCGAAGCTTATGTGGACGAGGCCGTGAAGGCCGCCGCACCGAAGGCCAAGGCCACCGTCTAACTCGCCTCGCAAGAGATCCACAGAGCGCCGCCTGCCCCCCGCAGGCGGCGTTTTTCGTTCCAGCAATCGCCGGCCCTTGCCAAGCCATCGTGATTTGAAACGGAATCGGCTCCGTTTACGCAAAGGGAAGACTGGCGCGGGCGCCAATCGGCGACTAGGGTGCGCCGCAACAAATCACTGCAGTCATTGGAGGGAACCCATGCGTGAAGCCGTCATCGTATCCTATGCCCGTACGGGCATGACAAAGACCCACCGCGGGGGCCTCAACGACACCCACCCGATCGTCATGGGCGGACATGTCATGTCGTCCGCACTGGAGCGCGCCGGCGTGGAAGCCGCAGCTGTCGAGGACGTGTTCTTCGGCTCCGCCCAGCCGGAAGGCGCCACGGGCATGAACGTCGCGCGCAACATCGCGCTCGCCGCGGGCTGCCCGTCGTCGACCGCAGGCGCCACGATCAACCGTTTCTGCTCATCCGGCCTGCAGGCCATCGCGAACGCCGCGCACACGGTGATCAATGAAGGCGCCCCGGTCGCTGTCGGCGGCGGCGTCGAAAGCCTGTCGCTGGTCGCGCACTCCGGCAAGACGAACCGCTATCGCATCGTCGAAGAGGGCCTGTTCCAGAAGTGGCCGGCCGTCTGGATGAGCATGATCGAAACGGCGGAAATCGTCGCCGACCGCTACAATGTCAGCCGCGAATACCAGGACGAATATTCCGCCGAGAGCCAGAAGCGCACCGCCGCCTTCCAGGAAAAGGGCTACATGTCCGAGGAAATCGTGCCGCTGAAAGCCAAGATGAAGCTCGTCAACAAGGAGACCGGCGAGGAGACATTCCAGGAAGTGCTCGTCGACCGTGACGACTGCAACCGTCCGGGCACCACCGTCGAAACGCTGGCCGGCCTCAAGCCGGTCTTCAAGGACGGCATGGTCGTGAAGGAAGGCAAGTACATCACCGCTGGCAACGCCTCGCAGCTTTCTGACGGCGCCGCCGCAGTGGTGGTCATGGAAGCCAAGGAAGCCGCCCGCCGCGGCCTGACGCCGATGGGCCGTTTTGTCGGCTTCAACGTCGCCGGCTGCGACCCGGATGAAATGGGCATCGGCCCCGTCTTCGCCGTGCCGCGCCTGCTGGAACGCCACGGCCTCAAGGTCGACGACATCGACCTCTGGGAACTGAACGAAGCCTTCGCGTCGCAGTGCCTCTACTCGCGCGACCGCCTCGGCATCGACCCGGCGAAATACAATGTGAATGGCGGCTCGATTTCCATCGGCCACCCCTTCGGCATGACGGGCGCGCGCTGCACCGGCTCGATCCTGATGGAAGGCAAGCGCCGCAAGGCCAAGTGGGGCGTCGTCACCATGTGCATCGGTGGCGGCCAGGGCGCTGCCGGCCTGTTCGAGATCTACAGCTAAGTAATAAGCGGGTCCCGGATCGCGGGACTCAGCGAAACGAAAGGGCCGGAGCGGAAACGCCCGGCCCTTTTTTCCTGTCCTGTGCACTGATGCCGCCGGTGCAACAGCAGGCATTCGCGGCGTCCGCTCGCCTCCGGGGGTGTTTCCGTTTTTCTGCTGGCATCATTGCTGCTAGGCAGAAGAGATGATCCGAAGGGGAGAGACGACCATGTTCCGTACCGTCCTGGCTTCACTCGCGCTCCTGTCGGCGGCCTGTGCCTGCGCGCCGGCCCCCTCCGAGCCCCCGGCCGACGATGCAGCGACCGTCGCGCTTCCGAAGAAGGCGACCGGTTTTATCACGGCCAATCCCCTGCCGCTCGGCGAGGACTGGAAGACGGACGTACGCCGTGACGATTACGGCCGCCCGTTCGAATATGCCCTGCTCGGCCAGCCCCTGCCGCACCTCACCGGCACCATGATGGACGGAACGCCCTTCGATTCGGCTGACCTGCACCGCTGGACCGTGATCGACGTATGGGGAATCTGGTGCGGCGACTGCATGGCGGATGCGCCCTATGTCGCCGCCCTGTCGCGCGCCATCGACCAGGATCCGGACCTCGATTTCCTCTCCATCCATGTGCCGGCCAGCGCCGCCCGGATCAGCCCGGAGGAGATGTTCGGCAAGTATGGCTCGCTGCAGGCCTATTTCGCGGAGAAGGGATATTCCTACCCGACGGTCGTGGACACCGACACGAGCCTGCGCGAGGCGCTCAGGATCGCATGGACGCCGTCCTACCTGCTCGTGTCGCCGGAAGGCATCGTCAAAGGCTATCGCAGCGAATTCTCGGCGGCAGAGGGCGAGCCGGTGAAGGATTTCCTCAAGGACGTGGCGCTCGTGAAGGCCGAGTCGAAGAAATCCGCGCTCGACGGCCTCAGCATGGGCCCCGGCGGGGTGAGCGGCCTCGAAGGCGGCATGCCCTTCACGCTCGATGCAATTCAGGCTGCGCTGCCCGGATATGAGGTGATTTCCACCCGTGTGGAGCAGCTGGGCGAGACCTATCCGGCCTTCGAAGTACGCCAGGACGGAAACCTGCTGATGACGCTGACCCCGGACTGGACGCTCGGACGGCTGGAACATGCCGCAACCGAATCGCCACTGGTCGCTGGGCCGCAGGGCGGCAGGATCGGCGTATCGCGCCTCTCGGATTTCGCGGGCCTGGTGCCGGAGGACTGTTCCGGCAGCCAGTCCGCAGCCCTTGGCATGCTGGTGTGCCCGAGCCCGGCCGATGCCCGGTTCCTGCTTATCTTTTCAGCTTCCGAGCCCGGCGGGACGCCAAACCTGCTGACCGGGATGGCCTATGCCTTCCCTTACGCCTCTGCGGGCGAGTGAGGCTGCCTGCGTTGCTCGCGGCAATGCCGGGCAGACGCTCATGACAAGATATTAGGGACCAATCCTTCACGCAGGATTTGAACATTCAGCTCACAACCGCTAACAGGGGAAAAACCGGATTGGAAGCGGGAGAGGTCCCCGAATGCTACATCCATCGACAAAGCGGCTGATCGACAAGCTGGACGAAATGACCCGCAAGCAACGCGTTGCCTGGGTCGAGAACGAAAACGGCGAGATCACGCACGAAACCGAAGGCTATCGCGTCGCCATCACGGCGGCGCCGCACTCTGTCCTTCTGACCGACGCGCGAGGCCGGCAGATCGAAACCTGCACCCCGGACGATTTTGCCGGCGACACCGATATTTCGGGTCGTCCCTATTCGGAGTTCGTGGCGGAGCTCTATCGCGAAGCCAACCGCCATGCCCGCGGTGCCGAACAGGCGATTTCGACTCTGCTCGAGAGCCTCGACGCAGAAGGCGCCGACGAATCGGTCGAAGAGGAGGCCGAGCCGCAAATCGCTGTGGCCGAACCGGAGACGCAGATCTTCGCCGCCGACGAAGGCGATGTGGCGCCTGCCGAGGAGGTGGAAACCGCCACCGAGGAAGTCGAAGGACAGGCCGACATGCAGCGCGCCGTCGCCGAAATGGCCGACGAGGTGAATGGCGGCGTTGACGAGGAGTGGCCTGAAGAGCCCGAACCTGTCGCAATGGCGGTCGAAACGGCGCCAGAACCGGACGACGAACCGCCGTCCATTCTGATGTCCGACGTTCAACCTTCTGACCCGGACGAGCCGCCGTCGATCATTGCGGCCGAATTGGCCCGTGAGGCTGCAGCAGAAGCGGAAGCCGCGGCGCAGGCCAAAGCTGCGGCGGAGGCGGAGGCGGAGGCGGCAGCAACCGCAGACTTCGATCCGGACTGGGCCGCAACGGCTGAAACTGCAGCGCCCGCAGTCGGAAGCTCCTATGAGGAAACCGGCCCGGAACAACTTGACGAAGTCGAGGAAGAAGCCGCAGCCGAGATCGAACCACAGCCGGAATGGATGCCAGAGGCACCTTCCGAAGCCGAGACTTTCGCCTCCGACTACGCCCCGTTCGGAAGCGACGAACCTGTTGAGCCGGAAGCGGCGCCGGAACCGGAGTTCCTGACGGAAGAAGCGGTGTACGAACCCCAGCCGGAACCCGCGCCAGAGCCCATGCCTGAACCTGAACAGGCACCACCTGCCGCAGCGGCCCCGCCAGTCCGGGCGCCGGTTTTCGGCGGCGGGATTTTCGGCGGTTCGATGGGCGACCTCAGCCGCTACCGTCCGTCTCAGGCGCCTGCACCGCCGCAACCGGTGACGCAGGAAACAGCCCTCGCGCCTGAGCCGGTGGATGAGCCCGCTCCGCAGCCGCCCTCCCCGCCGACACTGGCGCGGCCGATCAGCCTGTCGGGTATCACGTCGGGCTTCGGTCTCGGTGCAACGTCTGCCGCGCGGCCGGCACCCGAACCGGTGCCCGAGCCTGAGCCCGCTCCCGAACCGGAACCGGAAGCTGCCCACACGATCATCGACGGAACGGCGGACCTGCCGGACGAGTTCGCGCCGCCACCGGAAGAGCCGCCGGCCCCGACGCCGGGTTTCGTCCTGGAGGATCGTCCCGATGACGATTTCGGCTTCACGGACGATGACCTGATGCCCAGCATGGCGCACGAACCGGAGCCCGAGCCGCAGGCAGCGGAGGCCGCACCGCAGGAGCCGGAGCCCGATTCGCCGGCGCCGCGCAAAGCGCGCCGGTTCAATCCCTGGAACTGACCCTCAGGTTCCGGAAAACCTACGCCTTTGCGCAAGTATTTGTGGCGCTGCCGCAACAGCGCCCGGTCAATTGCGGCTGTGATGCACGCGGTTGCCGTTAGGTGAGTTCATGCCTTCGTCGATGTGTGCCAGAGGGCGGCTCATAAGATCCCGCGCCGAGACGGGCTGCCTCAATCGATAACAGGGTGATCATTCCATGACCACGAACCACTCCCTCCGGGCCTGGCTCGGCGCGAGCGCCATGGCGCTTGCGGCCGCGATCCTGCCTGCCTCCGCCCAGGACACCGGCGAAACCGAAGCCCGCCTGTCCACCGTGACGGTGACTGCGCAGAAGATCGAAGAGAACCTCCAGGATGTTCCGATCTCGATCACAGCCGTTTCGGACGAAAAGCTGGACGTTCTGAAGTCTTCCGGCGCGGACATCCGTTTCCTTTCGGCCCGCGTGCCGAGCGTGATCGCGGAAAGCTCTTTCGGCCGCGCCTTCCCGCGCTTCTATATCCGCGGCATCGGCAATACCGACTTCGACCTGAATGCGTCGCAGCCGGTCAGCCTCGTCTACGACGATGTGCCGTACGAAAATCCGATCCTGAAAGGCTATCCGGTGTTCGACCTCGACAAGGTCGAGGTGCTGCGCGGGCCGCAGGGCACGCTGTTCGGCCGCAACACGCCGGGCGGCATCATCAAGTTCGATTCGGTGGCGCCGGCTGACACGACGGAAGGCTACATCCGCGCCGCCTACGGCAACTACAACACGACCGATCTCGAAGGCGCCTACAACATGCCCCTGGTGCCGGGCGAACTGGCCGTGCGCGTGTCGGGTCTCTACCAGAAGCGCTCCCCCTATGTGGACAACGCCTATACCGGCCAGAAGGACCGCTATGAAGGCTTCGAGGAAATGGCGGGCCGCGCGCAGGTGCTGTGGACGCCGCAGGGCACCGACTTCACCGCGCTGATCAATCTGCACGCCCGTTCCAATGACGGCGACGCACGCCTGTTCCGTGCCAATATCATCGATGCCGGCAAGAAAGGCCTCGGCTCGGGCTTCGACCGGGATACGGTCTACTTCGACGGCGACAACTTCCTGACCCAGGACGCCTGGGGCACGACGGCCAAGCTGACCAAGAAACTCTCCGACTCGTTCGACCTGACCTATGTCTTCGGCTACGAAACGGCCAGCATCGAAAGCCGGGGCGATATCGACGGTGGCTACGGCGCCGCCTTCCTCGGCGCCGGCAATTACGGGCCGGGCTTCATTCCCTTCCCGTCGGAAAGCTCGGGCGCGGTCGATGATCTCGATCAGACGACGCACGAACTCCGCGTCGCCTTCGACAATGGCGGCCCGCTGCGCGCGCAGGCCGGTGTGTTCCATTTCGACGAAAAGGTGCACATCACCTCCAAGAGCTTCGATACGCTGTCGCCCGGGCGTCCGGTCAACGGCATCGCCACCCGCTCGAACGACACCAACAGCCTCGGCATCTTCGCCTCGCTGACCTATGACGTCACCGACCGGCTGACCGTCTCAGGCGGCGCCCGCTGGACGGATGAGGAAAAGGCCTTCGTGGTGGAGCGCACGCTGAGCCCGTTCGGCGCCGGCCCGCTTGGCCCGATCGCCGACAAGGTCTCCGACGACCAGGTCAGCTGGGATACGTCGGCGACCTACAAGGTGAACGACAATCTCAACGCCTATGCCCGGATCGCCAAAGGCTTCCGCGGTCCGTCGGCACAGGGACGCCTTGTCTTCGGCGATACGGTGTCGACCGCAAAGTCGGAAACCGTCCTGTCGTATGAAACCGGCGTGAAATCCGAACTGTTCGACCAGCGCCTGCGCGTCAACGCAGACGTCTACTATTACGAACTGAAGGACCAGCAGCTGACCATCGTCGGCGGCATCAACAACACCGTCGCCCTGTTCAATGCGGACAAGGGCGAAGGCTACGGCTTCGAGGCGGACGTCGAGGCGGCGCCGGCCGAAAACCTGCTGCTGACGGGCGGGCTTTCGTACAATCACACCGAGATCAAGGACCCGGTCCTGCTGGCGCCCGGATGCGGCGGCGGATGCACGGTGCTCGACCCGCCGGTGTACGATACGGACGGCACGACGCTTCTGGGCTACAACATCTCCGGCAATTCCTTCCCGAATGCGCCGGAATGGATCGCCAACGCCACCGCCCGGTATTCAGTCCCGGTCCAGTTCGGTGAGTTCTATGCCTTCACGGATTGGGCCTACAAGGGCGACACCAATTTCTTCCTGTATGACAGCGTGGAGTTCGGCCAGAAGGGATATTGGGAAGGCGGCCTGAAAGTGGGGTACAAGTCGGATCGTGGCTATGACGCGTCCGTCTTTGTCCGGAACATCCTGGACGAGGATGCGCTCACCGGCGCGATCGACTTCAACAACCTGACCGGCTTCGTCAACGAGCCACGCACCTATGGTGTGCAGATCCGCTGGGACTTCTGAGTCCTTGCCAGATACGAACTGAAGGAAAGGCCGGGCCCTCGGGTCCGGCCTTTTTTCTGTCCGTCAGCCGCGCCAGAAACGGCGCGTCAGCACCACGAACACCACCACGAATTCCAGCCGGCCGAGCAGCATGTCGATCGTGCAGACCCAGGTCGAGAAATCCGAGAAGTCCTTGAACGTGCCCGATGGGCCATCGATCGGGCCGAGACCGGGGCCGACATTCGATAGCGTCGCCGCCACGCCCGAAATCGCCGTGCGCGCATCGAGGCCATCGAGCCCGAGCAGCGCCGAGGAAACCAGGAAGGTCACGAAGTAGAGGAACATGAACACCATGACCGACTGGAGCGTGTCCTCGTCGACATTCTTGCCGCCATACTTGATCGGCGAGCGCCGGTGCGGCTGCACCATGCGCTGCGAATAGGCGAACAGCGCCTTTGCCGCGATCTCGAGGCGGAAGATCTTCAGGCCGCAGGCCGCCGAGCCTGCACAGCCGCCGACAAAGGTGATGCCAAGCACCAGCGCCTGGATCGGCACGCCCCATGTGTCGTACGGCGCCGTCGCAAAGCCGGTACCGGTCATCACGGCCACCGTGTTGAAGATGGTCAGCTTCAGGCTGCCAAGCAGGCCCTGGTCTGCCAGCGTGTCGGAGGTCGTGAAATAGATCGCCGAGATGATGATCGAGAAAATGGCCGCGAGCGAGAAATACAGGCGCGGCTGGGGGTCATGCACGAACTGCATCACCCGCCCCTGCAGCACCAGCATCGCCATCAGGCTGAACGGCAGGCCGGCAATCAGCATGAACACGATCCCGGCCCACGGCGCCGGTGTGTCGTTGTAATAGCTGAACGAGGCATCGTGCGTGGAAAAGCCGCCCGCCGACATGGTTGCCATGGCGTGGCAGATCGCATCGAACCACGACATGCCGCAGACATAGTAGGAAAACGCGCAGGCCATCGACACGATGACATAGGTGAGGCCCAGATAGGCCGTGATGTCGGTGACGCGCGGCAGGAACTTGCCGGACCGGTCGGAGTTTTCAAGCTGGAACAGCTGCATCCCACCGACCCGCAGCTGCGGCAGGATGGCGATGGCCGTCACGATAATGCCGATGCCGCCGAACCAGTGGATGATGCCGCGCCAGAGCAGCAGCCCTCTCGGCATCGAATCGAGCCCGGTCAGCACGGTGGACCCTGTCGTTGTCAGGCCGGACACGCTTTCGAACACGGCGTCGGTGAAGCTCATGCCGGACGCCATGAAGGGAATGGCCGCGATCACCGGCAGCACCGTCCACACCAATACCGTCAGCAGGAAGCCCTCACGCTGACCAGTCCGCTCCATCTCCCCGCGCGACAGGACCCAGACAATCACGCCGATGAAGATCGATGCGAAGGAGGACACCGCGAAGACATGCGCTTCCGGCCGCTTGTCGGCCCAGTCGATCAGCGCGCAGGGCAGCATGGCCACGCCCAGAAGCACGGTCATGATGCCGATCGCGAAGAAGAGCGGGCGCAGCTGCATGTCGGGCGGAAACCTTAACCGTGAAATGCTGCGAAGATGTCAACGCGGCGCATGCGGCTCGGCCATGGGCCCGCGGCAGACCGCTTCCAGCTTAGGCCGCGTGTGCGGGTGGGGGCTGCCCTCGATGCGGGCCTCCTGCCCGTCGGCGACGAGATCACAATTGCAGTCGAGCCCGGTCACCGTTTCGACGCCTTCCGGCGTCGTGATCGTGTGCTCGATGCGCTTGCAGCCGTGATCGCCCGTGGTCCAGATCCGTGTCGTATAGGCGGTCTCGCCGACCTGCCACGCCGCCGAGACAGACCGGCAGGTCTCTGCTGCGGCCATGCCTGAAAGGCCAGCCGCCAGAGGCAGGAACAGGAATGTCCAGCGTTTACCCATGACTCGCTCCAGCCTACGCCTCCCGCAAACGGCGCGCCAGTCCGCGCTGCAGGGCTGCCATGCGGCCGGGCCGCTCTCATTGACCC
Source organism: Hyphomonas sp. (assembly GCA_020638455.1). Classification (GTDB taxonomy): domain Bacteria; phylum Pseudomonadota; class Alphaproteobacteria; order Caulobacterales; family Hyphomonadaceae; genus Hyphomonas. Next base: position 160,078 of record JACKIK010000003.1, read on the forward strand.
TGCGGGACCACCCGATTAAAGGCGGCAAATTAGTTTCATTTGCATCCAATCCCAGCCAGCGGGGCCGCATGTTCGACCATCCCTCCTATGACGCGCATGAGGGCGTTCACCTGTTCCAGGACGAAACGAGCGGCCTGAAGACGATCATTGCCATCCACTCCACCGCCCGCGGCCCGGCGGCTGGCGGCTGCCGTATGTGGAACTATGAATCCGGCGAAGCGATGCTGACCGATGCCCTGCGCCTCAGCCAGGGCATGAGCTACAAGAACGCCATGGCCGATATTCCGCTCGGCGGCGGCAAGGCCGTGATCTGGGGCGACTCGCGCAGGGACAAGTCGCCGGACCTGTTCCGGGCCTTCGGCCGCGCCGTGGAAAGCCTGCAGGGCAAGTACGTCACCGCAGAAGATGTCGGCGTCAGTGTCGGCGACATGGAAATCGTGCGCGCGGAAACCGCCCATGTGGCCGGCCTCTCTCATGGCGAGGCGGCAAGCGGCGACCCGTCGCCGGTCACCGCCCACGGGGTCTATCTCGGCATTCTCGAAACGGCCAAACGCGCCTTCGGCACGGACAGCCTTCATGGCCGAACAGTTGCCGTGCAGGGCGTCGGATCGGTTGGCGGCTATGTCTGTGATCACCTTGCGGCGGCAGGCGCCCACCTCGTGATCACCGACATCGACCAGGCCGCCCTTGAGGCCGTCGCAAAGCGGACGGGCGCTGCCGTCGTTGCACCGAATGACATCTACGATGCCGAGGCCGACATCTTTTCGCCCTGCGCACTGGGCGCTGTGGTGAATGAAAAGACGCTGGACCGGTTCAGGGTAAAGGCCATCGCCGGAGGCGCGAACAACCAGCTCGTGGTTCCCGAGATGGGCGAGTTCCTGCGCCGCAAGGGCATTCTCTATGCTCCGGATTACGTCATCAATGGCGGTGGCATCATCAATGTGGCGGCCGAGATTTCGGGCACCTATTCGCGCGACTGGGTGGACGGAAAGCTGGCGAAACTGGTTGAAACGCTGGGCGCCGTCCTCGACGAGGCGCTATCGACCAATACGCCGACCAATGCAGTTGCCGACCGCATCGCCCGACAGCGCATTGCAGACGCGCGGGCAGCTAGGTAAGACTACTAAAAGACCGGCATTCCTGCTGTGTTATGTGGGGATCGGAGATGATCCGGCATTCCCGGTTCCGATGGAGGTTTCATGACTGTCGTTGCCATGCTGCAGGGGGCGGAAGTGCCCGACCGGGCCGCGTCGATGGACGCCCTGGCCCTCGCACAGAGGCTGAACGTGCCGGTCCGCGGCGTCTGCGCCCTGCCGGACCCGAATGCCGCGATGATCGTCATGGCAACGCCCGAAGCCACCGGTCTCGCCGCAACGGCGACGCGGGATCTGGCCGCGCTGCAGGAGAAGATCATCGGCAAGGCGAAGGAGGTTTTCGAGGAGGTGACGTCGAGCGGCGCACACGGCCTGACCTGCACCTTCACGCATGAGGTCAACATTGCCGAACGCGCCGGCGCTAACGCCGCCACGCTGGCCGACGCCGTCGTGTTTCCGCACAGCGCCCAGAAGGGCATGGACCCGCTGAATCCGTCCTTCGAGCATGTGCTGATGGAGGCCCGGCTGCCGCTCGTCTTGTCCGGCACGCGCCCGATCGAGACCGGCCCTGTGATCATCGCCTGGGACGGCTCGAACGGCGCCGCACGGGCGGTCCGGTTCCACCTCGATCTGATCAAGGCTTTCGGCGATGTCGTGATTGCCCAGAGCGAACCCGACCTCGACAAGGACGAGCAGCGCAAGTCCGCCGACCCGTCCGTGCTGGAACAGTGGCTGTCGGTCCATGACGTCTCCGCCCGGCGCATGCCGATCGAAGGCGAAGTCGCGAGCGGCCTCCTGTCGCTGGCCAAGGAGTGCGAGGCCTCGATGATCGTGGCCGGCGCCTATGGTCATTCGCGCATCGGCGAGCGCCTGTTCGGCGGCACCACACGCAACCTTCTGGAGGCCAGCGACGCACCCGCCCTGGCCCTCGCCCGCTAAACCGGAGACATTTCATGACGTTGAAACGCATCACCCTTCAGCTTGCCCGCAATCCTGGCATCACCGAAGGCGATACGCGCATCGGCTACTTCATTACGGCGCCGCTGCGTGAGGACGGCCATCTCGATGTCGATGGCTGGCGCGAGCACCGCAAGGAATGCCATGTCGTCCGCTTCCATCCCGATCCGGATGAGCACGCACGGGGCCTGCTGACCCATCGCGGGACGCACTGGATGTTCCATTACGACGACGAGGATGCTGACGACGACGAAGCCGGCTTCCGCCTCGGCGACCACATTTTCACGGAAGGCGAGTACGTCACCATCGCCAGCCATGGCGAGACGCCGCTGACATACAAGATCACCGACGTCACCGACATAGCGAGTCTCTGACAAGGGCGGACCCCGCGTCACTCTGGACAGCCTGCACGTTCACGCCCAAACTGACTTCGTAGCGCCTAATAAAGGCGCATGAGGGAGGAGAGGATGCTGAAACACACAACGGCGCTTGCCGTCATCATGCTATTGTCGGCCTGCGGCAAGCCGGCTACGGGCCCGGCCGCCCCCGAAGGCGCAGCCGCCGGTGGGGCGGATGCAGCCGTGGCCGGCCGGACCGCGGGATACAATCCGGACCGCAACGCCTATTTCGGTGACCTGCACATCCACACGCGCGACAGTTTCGATGCGTACATCTTCAACGTCCGCGCAACCGTCGACGACGCCTACCGCTTCGCGCAGGGCAAGACGATCAAGCATCCGTCCGGCTTCGACATGACCATCGCGGGTGGTCCGCTGGACTTCTACACAGTCACCGACCACTCCGAATATCTCGGCATTCTGCCTGCGATGAACACGCCGGGCTCCAAGTTTGCAGACCTGCCCCGGGCGAAAGACATGTTCTCGACCGACCCGGACAAGATCGTTGCCGCATTCCAGGGCGTCGGCGCCTCGGTGCGGGAAGGCGTGCCGATCGCTGACATGTATGATCTGGATGCGATCAACACGGTGTGGGCCGAACACGTCGCAGCTGCCGACAGGTACAACGAGCCCGGAAAGTTCACGACCTTCTCGGCCTATGAGTACACATCCGTCACCACGGATTCCGAAGGCGAAGGCTTTGGCGGCGGCAACCTGCACAGAAACGTCTTCTTCAAGGGCGCGGCCCCGGCACAGGTCTTCTCGACGCTCGACTCCACCAACCCGGAAGACCTTTGGGACTGGATGGACAAGCAGAGGGCAGACGGCATCGAGTCCATCGCGATCCCCCACAATTCGAACGTCTCCAACGGACAGATGTTCCGCCTCGAGACCTATCACGGCGAACCGCTGGATGCGGCGTATGCGGAACAACGCATGCGCAATGAGCCGCTGGTGGAAGTCACGCAGGTGAAAGGCACCAGCGAGACCCATCCGGACCTTTCTCCGAATGACGAATGGGCGAATTTCGAGATCTATGACGAGCTGCTCGGCTCCTACGATGTCTCGGCAACGCATGGATCGTATGTGCGTGAAGCCTATCGCAACGGCCTGAAGCTCCAGGAAACGCAAGGCTTCGATCCGTTCCACTTCGGCCTGTCCGCGGCTTCGGATTCCCATGTCGCAGGCGGCGCCTATTCGGAGGCCGACTACTGGTCGAAGATCGGCATCGTCGACGGGACGCCTGTGGCACGCGGCTCGGTTCCCTTTCCCGGCACGACAAGCTGGGACGAGCAGCCCGACAACATGGCGGTCAAGAACGCAACGAACTGGTTCTCGCGCTGGAGCGCCAGCGGCCTGACCGGCGTCTGGGCCGAGGAGAATACGCGAGACGCAATCTTCGACGCCTTCAAGCGGAAGGAAACCTTCGCGACGACCGGGCCGCGCATGCGCGTGCGGTTCTTCGGCGGCTTCGGCTATGATGACGGCATCATGGACTCGGCCGACCTCGCCCACCGCGCCTATGAAGGCGGCGTCCCCATGGGCGGAGACCTCGTCGGCACAGGCGAGGCCCCTTCTTTCATCGTCTGGGCCCAGCGCGACCCGAACGGCGGCACGCTTCAGCGCGTGCAGGTCGTCAAGGTCACCAGCGACGGCGAGGAGGTCATTGACGTCGCCTGCGACAATGGCACGCCGGACCCTTCGACCAAGCGCTGCACGGACAATGGCTCCAGCGTCGACATGACCACCTGCACGCCGGTCAATTCCGGCGCCAGCGAGCTGAAGGCGCTCTGGAAAGACCCGGACTTTGATGCGTCCCGTCGCGTGACCTATTATGTCCGCGTGCTGGAAAATCCGTCCTGCCGCTGGTCGACATGGGAAGCCATGCGCAACGGGACACCGCCGCGTCCTGACGTGCCGCAGACCATTCAGGAGCGCGCCTACACATCGCCGATCTGGTACATTCCGGGCAACTGAGGGTTCAGGACACTCCGTTGACAGACAAAACCAAGACTGAATCGCGCTTGCGCAGCCTGCTGGGTGAGCCGCTGGTACATTTCGTGCTGGCGGCTCTTGCCGTTTTCGTCGCCTGGAACATGGTCAGCCAGTCGCGCGCCAACGCCAGCCGCACCATCCGCGTGTCGCATGCCGACCTGGAACGTCTGGCATCGCTTTATGCAGCCGAGTCGGGCGCCTTGCCTTCGAAGGAAGACATGCTCGCGATGGTCAATGACTATGTCCGCGACGAGGCGCTCGCCCGCCAGGCCCGGCAGCTCGGCCTCGACCAGAACGACACGATCGTGACCCGGCGCCTCGCGCAGAAGATGACCTTCATGATCTCCGACCTTGCGGACGATCCGGACCCGGACGAGAAGACGTTGCGTGACTGGTACGCGGCGCATGCGGACCGCTTCACCGAGCCGCAGGCGATCACCTTCACGCATGTCTATTTCAGCGAGGATGTTCGCGGCAGCAAGGCGGAGAGCGATGCCAGCGCCGCCCTGACGCGCCTGAATGCCGGCGCCGACTGGCAGCACGTGGGCGACCCGTTCATGCTCCAGCGCACCTATGGCGACCTGCCCGTGCGGGAAATTGCGCGGCTGTTCGGACCGGACTTCGCCAAGGCGCTGGCAGCCGCGCCCGCTTCGGATGCCTGGTTCGGCCCGGTCCGCTCCGCGCTTGGTCTTCACCTCGTGCGGGTCTCCGCGAATATGCCGTCGCGTGTCATCCCCTTCGACGAGGCGCGTGACGCCGTTCTCGCCGACTGGAAAGATGAAACCCGCCGCAATGAGAACGAAGCGGCCGTGCAGAAGATCGTCGGACGCTACAAGGTCGAGATCGAGGGCGCCGATGCGAAGTAGCCTGGCGGCGCTGCGTGCCGTACTTTCGTGCCTTGTCGTGCTGCTCGCCTTCGCACGGCCAGCCTTCGCCCACGAGGTGCGGCCCGCTTACCTGGAAATTGTCGAGACGGCCCCTGCCGAATTTGACGTCACCTGGAAGCAGCCGGTGCTCGACGGGCGGCGCCTGAAGCTCGACCCCGTATTTCCCGAGGCCTGTACCAAGACCCACGAGCGCGCCACATCGGCGGGCGGCACACTGCTCCTGCGCTGGCACATTGCGTGCGATCTTGTTTCCGGCGAAATCCGCATCGACGGGCTCGACCGTACGCTGACGGACGTCTTTGTCCGCCTTCACAGGCTCGACGGCAACAGCACGGGCGTCGTGCTGCGGCCGGGCCACACGGTGCTCGATCTGACCGTGCCCTCAGGCGCGCCGGCAGCGACCTATTTCCGCATCGGCGTCGAGCACATCCTGTTCGGGTGGGACCATCTCCTGTTCGTGCTCGGCATGGTGCTGCTGGTGCGGCCGTCTCAATTGCTGCTGACGCTGACGGCCTTCACCGTCGCCCACTCGATCACGCTGGCGGCCGCCTCGCTGGCCGGCATCACCCTGCCCGGCCCGCCGGTCGAAATCACCATCGCCATGAGCATCGCCCTTCTGGGCGCCGAAGCGATCCACCGGATTCAGGGGCGGATGACGCTGAGCCAGCGCATTCCCTGGGCCATTGCGTTCGGGTTCGGCCTGATCCACGGGTTCGGCTTTGCCGGGGCGCTGGCCGAGATCGGCCTGCCGAAAGGCGCCAAGGTGCTGGCACTGCTGCTGTTCAACCTGGGTGTCGAGGCCGGTCAGGTGATGTTCGTCACCGCGGTCCTGGCACTCGCGTGGATCTTCTACAGGCTGGCCAGCCAGCGGATGGTGCTGGCGCGCACGGTGCTCGCCTATTTCATCGGCATCATGGGCAGCTACTGGGCCATCGCCCGCATCGCCCACGGCTTCTTCACCTAGAGGCCGAGCGCCTTCCACAACATGCGCGCGGCCACCAGTGCCAGCAGGATTGCAAACATGCGCCGCAGCCGGGCCGCATCCAGCCTGTGCGCCAGGGCCGCCCCGACCGGCGCCATCGTCACCGTGAACAGGGAGATCATCACGAAGGCCGCAAGGTTCACATGTCCCAGCGAGAATGGCGGCAGGCCCGGACGGCCCCAGCCGATGATCACCGCCGCGATCGCCGATGGCAGGCCGATCGCCACGCCCCAGCCGGCGGCCGTGGCAACGGCATTGTGGATGGGCCGCCCGCACAGTGTCATCAGGCTGACGCCGAACGTGCCGCCGCCGATGCCCATCAGGGCCGACAGCGCGCCGACGGTCGATCCCAGTGCGGCGCGGGGGATGCCTGTCGGCATGTCCTCCGCGAGCCGCCAGCTGGGCCGGCCGAAGAACAGCTGCGCCGCCAGCACGAAGGCGAGAGAGCCGAAGATCCCAAGCAGTGCCTGTTTCGACAGGAACCCGGTCAGGGACATGCCGATCAGGGCGCCGATGACGATCCAGGGCGACCAGCCGCGAATGATCGACCAGTCGACGGCACCGTGCCGGTTGTGCGCCAGCACGCTGCGCGCGGAGGTGAGAATGATGGTCGCCAGCGAGGTCGACACGGCCACATGCATCGCCGTTTCGCCATAGCCCATCGAGTCGAACAGGAAATAGAGCACAGGGACAATGATTGCCCCGCCGCCGATGCCGAACAGGCCCGCCGCAAGCCCGGCCGCGGCACCGGCGGCCGCGAGCGCCAGCAGGAGCGGCCAGTACTGTGCGAGAAGATCCATCGCCGCCTTGTGCCCCAGCCGCTCACCGAAAGCCAGCCGGATCACCGGAATCGCAGGCGAATTGACCCAGCATTCCCGCCGGGCGGGAGTCTCACCTCGTCCGGCAAAAAAATTTTGAGGTCCTGAAGGCAGCCCCCGGCGCCTCCCGGTCGAGAAAGTGCGTGCAGTGCATTGTTTTTCTGTATTTTTCTTCGCCCGGAATTCACGGTTTCCAATTCATGAACAGCACGGCGTGATTTGGTCTCGGAACTTCACAGAATTCCAAGCTCCCCCGGCCAGAATGCCACATCCGTGGGGACTCTGCAGGACGCATTATGTGGAAGAAACTTGTCAGTTGGAAAAATGACCGGGAGGGCAACCTCTCGATCATGCTCGCCGTTTCAATTGTGCCGATCCTGGCACTGGTCGGCATGGCGGTGGACCTTCAGAATACGAACACCAGCCGCAGCTATGTCCAGTATGTGATCGACAGCGCCGTCATCGCCGGTTCCAAGGAGATGCAGGCCGGCAAGACGAAGGACGAGATCGAGGCCTATGTCGACACCTATGTCGACTCCGCACTCGCGTCGAAGGGGCTCTCGATCACCTGCGGTCAAGCACAAGTCAGTTTCGCCGAGGGTTCCCAGAACATCGACATGTCGATTTCCTGTTCGCAATCGACAACGCTGACGGCCCTGATCGGATATGAACATCTCGACTTCACCGTATCGTCCGGTTCGACCTATGGCGTGGGCAAGGTCGACGTGGCCTTCGTCTTCGACGTCTCCGGCTCGATGGGCCAGAACGGCAAGATGAGCGCCCTGAAGAACGCTGCCCAGGACGCCGTCGACATCCTGCTTCCGGAAGGCGGCAGCGCCATCACGGAAGACGGCGACGTACGCCTCGCCATGGTGTCCTATTCCTCGATGATGAATGCCGGCGAATATTTCGAGGCCGTGACCAATGTGAACCCGACACGGACCCATACGGGCACGTCCGGCCAGTGGGTCAAGGTCTGCACGAAGTACAAGAAGAACGGCAAGTGCAAGAAGTATGAATGGCAATACCAGAGCGGCGCCTCGACCCGCTCGACCACGAACACCTGCCTGAAGGAACGCATCGGCACACAGGCCTTCACCGATGAAGATCCGGGCCCGAATGCCTGGTTCACGCCGGCCTCCGTCGCCTACAACAATTCGTCGAACAAGTGGGACGAAGAGACCTGCAACGATGCAACGCCGTTGCCGCTGACCTATAGCCGCGACGATCTGAGCGAATATATCGACGGCCTCGAGCCGGAAGGCGGCACCGCCGGCCATATCGGCATCGCCTGGGGCTGGTACATGATCGCCCCAAAATGGAAGACCGTCTGGCCGACCGAGTCCGCGCCGCGCAGCTATGACGAGCCGGACTCGTCCAAGGCAATCATCCTGATGACGGACGGCGAGTTCAACACCTGGTACAATCACGGCCAGGGCGACTCCTTCGAACAGGCGCAGGAATTCTGCGACAATATCAAAGCCGAAGGCGTGAGGATCTACACGGTCGCATTCGACGCGCCGCAGGCAGGCCAGCAGATCCTCGCCTACTGTGCCTCAAGCGGCGAATTCGCCTTCACCGCCAAGAATGCCGACGACCTGGCCGACGCCTACAGGACGATCGCGACGTCGATCTCCGACCTGCGGCTGCGCTACTGATCCGGCGGCAATCAGGAGAGGGCAAGCCCTGACAGGCTGCCCTCTTCCCGCCATTTCTTCAGAATGGCAAAATAGGCGTTCGGACCTTCCCCATAGGAGGCGTTCTGCGCCGCCCGGTCGCCCGGCTTGCCTTCATTGTTGTAGTAGCCCGGCGTGCACTCCTCGAGGAATTTCTGCCGCAGCATGGCCTTGTCGACGATCGTATCGACCCAGGCCTGTTCCGCCCCGCCGGTAACATCGAAACGCCGGGCCTGCCGCGCGCGGGTCTCGCCCAGCGTGTAGGCAATCTGCACAGCCTGCTCCGCAAGCAGGTGCGGATAGTTGGCCGTGAACCCCGCCTGGGCCGGCCCCATGATCATCATGTTCGGAAATCCGTGTACGAACAGACCATGCAAGGTCCGCATGCCTTCATGCCAGTGTTCTGACATCGAGACCTCATCCTGCCCGATCGGATTGTAGCCGGCCCGGCGCGTATAGTCCGTCCCGACCTCGAACCCGGTTGCATAGATCAGGCAGTCGACAGGATATTCCTTTCCCTTCACGACGACGCCCGCTTCCGTGATCGCATCGACGCCCTGCCCGTCCGTATCGACCAGCGTCACATTCTTCCTGTTGAATGTGGCGAGATAATCGTCATGGAAGCAGGGGCGCTTGCAGAACTGGCGGTACCAGGGCTTCAGCGCCGCCGCTGTCGCCGGATCTTTCACAATCTCGTCCACGCGGCTGCGCACCTGCTCCATCTTCTCGAAGTCGGCAAGTTCAGCCAGTTCGGACAGCTTCTCCGGGGACAGATTCTCGTTGCCCTCCTTGCTCGCAACGAACAGGAGGTTGCGGATGATGTCCGTCCAGCCATCCTTCACGAGGTCGACCGGCGCGAAGCCGCCGGAGACAAGCGTGTTGAAATTCTCCATCCGCTCCTTCTGCCAGCCGCGCTGCAGCGCGCCCGCCCAGTCCTGATCGGTCGGCCTGTCGCCGCGATAGTCGACGGAGGACGGCGTGCGCTGGAACACGTAGAGGTGCTTCGCACCGCGTGCGAGATGCGGCACGCACTGCACCGCCGTCGCACCGGTGCCGATGATGCCGACTGTCTTGCCGGCTAGCTTGTCCAGCCCGCCGGAACTGTCTCCGCCCGTATACTGATAATCCCACCGGCTGGTGTGGAAGGAATGGCCCGCAAACGTCTCGACGCCCGGAATACCCGGCAGTTTGGGCCGGTTCAGCGGGCCGTTGGACATCACCACATATTGCGCCGTGAAGCGGTCGCCATGGTTCGTGTGCACCTGCCAGCGGCCGTGATTCTCGTCCCAGTGCATGGCCGTGATTTCCGTGCCGAGCAGGGCCTTGTCATAGAGGCCGTAGTGCCGCGCGATCCGCTTCGCATGTTCGAGGATTTCCGGCGCGCGGGAGTACTTCTCCACCGGCATGTAGCCGGTCTCCTCCAGCAGCGGCAGGTAGATGTAGCTTTCGATGTCGCATGCCGCGCCCGGATAGCGGTTCCAGTACCAGGTGCCGCCGAAATCGCCGCCCTTCTCCACCATGCGGATGTCCCCGAACCCTGCCTCCTGCAGCTTTGCCGCCGCCAGCAGGCCGCCGAACCCACCGCCGATCACGCAGATCTCGACATGATCCGTGACCGGATCGCGTGGCTCGAACTCCGTATAGGGGTCGTCGATGTAGTGGGCGAATTCGCCCACCATGTTGACATACTGGTCATTGCCTTCCGTGCGCAGGCGCTTGTCCCGTTCGGCGCGGTATTTTGCGCGCAGGGCCGCCGGATCCAGGTCGGCATGAGCGGCGTCGTCTGCCATGGCAGGGAGTCCTCCATATTCCTGTCCGGGTCTTCGCCCGGTTCCCTTTCCAGATTAGCCGAACAGGCCTTCTGAAAACAGGTTGACCCCGCGCCAACTCCCGCCGGATTTATGCGCTTGACGCCGTCGTCCGGCCCGGCGAAGGGTCGCCGCCATGCGCCTGCCCCACCCGATCATCCTGGTCTGCCTCGCCGTGATCTGCGGCTGCACCGTCGACACGATCATGAAGACCGTGACGCTTGGCGGCACGGCCGTGCTGACGGCGACGGCGTGGCGCTTCATCCTGGCGGGCCTGATCATGCTCGCCCTGTTCGTGGTGACCCGGCGGCCGATGCCGGGCTGGAAGGCGATCCGCTTCCATATGCTTCGCGGGCTCGCCCAGGTGTCGTCAGCCGTCGCCTTCTTCTACGCGCTGACCCAGATCAGCCTGGTCGAAGCCGTCATCATGGGCTTCACGGCCGCCCTGATGATCGCCCCCATCGCCCGCGTCCTGCTGGGCGAGCACATGAGCCCGGTGACGGTCGGCGCCTCCATCGTCGGCTTTCTGGGCGCCGCGCTGGCGCTTTCTGGTGAGCCGATCGGTATGCATGCCAGCGGCAATCGCCTTTTGGGCCTGTCCGCCATGGTATTTTCGGCGGTCGGCTATGCCCTCAACATCGTGCTGGTGCGGATGCGGACGAAGGAAGAAGACGCGATCACGCTCGTCACGTTCATGAACGTGCTGCCGGCCCTGTTCCTCCTGCCATTCCTGCCCTTTTCCGGGCCATTGCCGGAGCCCGATGCCTGGCCGCTGCTGTTCGCGGTCGCCGTCGCCGCGATTGGTATCTGGTCACTGATGACCCTCGCCTATGCGCGCGCAAAGGCCCAGACACTGGCGCCGTTCGAATACACCGCGCTGATCTGGTCCTCGCTTCTCGGCTATGTGTTCTTCCGCGAAGTGCCGAGCCTCCGCCTCTATGCCGGCGCGGCGGTCATCATTGCGGCCTGCCTGGTGGTCGCCTTCGAGACCCATTTCACGGCTCGCCGGGAAGCGCGCGCTGCCGCGGCCGAGATTGCGCCCTAGTTCCCAATCAGCAGCAATGTGTTGCTTGAGCCCTTGGCGACCAGCCCTGCCTGCAGCGCATAGAGATGGCCGAGCAGGTCCAGCGTCGACTTGGCGTTCCGGCAGGTATCGTCCACCTGGAACCAGTAGCCGCGATACGGCACGGCAACAGCTGCGCCTTTTGGTTTCCTGCTGCTCCAGCGCACGGCGAAATAGTCGTCCATGACGGTGCCCCACGGCCCGGCCGGCAGGCAGGCGGAAATCTGCCGCTGCGGCGCACCGCCTATCGTGTGGCCCACCAGCGCGTCATGCTCCGGCGGCACCTCGACCGTCTGCGACAGGGCCGACAACATGCCGAGAATGGACCGGCCACGCGCGGGCGCGACACCGGCCCTGTGGCCGACGGAACTGATATCCGCGACATGGAATCCGTTCTCGAGCCCCGGATGCAGGCCGATCTGGTGCGCCTGCATCATCCGCGCAAGCGCCTCGCCGGCCGGCGTGCCGGCATGCCAGCTGACCACGACCCGCGGTTTCGCATCCTTGCCGTCTCCCTCGAGCACCTGGACCAGCAGATCGCCCGAATTCTGCAGCTCGCGCATCAGTGCGGCAAGGTCGCGAAATCCCCGGTTGTCCGGCAGAATTGCCGGTGTCGGGCCGGCCGCGGCGCGCGCATTGTCGAGGTCGCCGATACGCGCGATGCAGCACAGCATCAGCCGCTCGACGCTCCAGCCGGACTGGCTGAGCAGGAAAATCGATTCCGGCGCGACCGGCTGCAACAGCTGCTCGGCGTAGGCGCCGCCCCGCAGGTTCCGGTAGACAACAGTCGGGGTTGCCGACCGCTCAACACTCCCTGCGGGGTTCAGGACGTCAACAAAATCACCGGAACTGACACCAAACGCACCGGCAAGCCCTCCGGACACCGTGCCGGAATCCTCTGTCGAAAGCGTGTCGACCTCCACGAAGGAGACGGGATCGTTGTAACGGAGGCGCACGATGTTGAGCAGAAGCTGCTCCTGCTGCGCCCGCGCCAGTTCGGTCGAATAGGTCATCGTATCGCGCGCGACCGGCGCCACCGTGCGCGGACTTGCACACCCGGTAACAACCAGCACTGCAGCAATTGCAACAGGAACCCATTTCATGACAGGCGCCCCCTCCTCCGGAACCAGCACGAAAGGCTAGGCGGGCGGGCCTTCGGGTCAAACGGATTCGCCTGATCGGGGCGCTACCAGACCCCGGCCTGTTTCAGGGCACTGTCGAGGTCCGGCGGGATATCCAGTGCCGCCTCGCCGGATTTCAGGTCCCGCGGCGCGTCCTCCGGCTTGAGGTAGCGCCAGCCCTGGAACGGGCGCTTTGCCTGCGCATAGGTGCGGACCAGCTGCGGATCGAACACCACGGCGCACATCTCCCGGCCCTCGTCATCGCGCTCGTGGCGGAGGTCTATGATACGCTGCCGCACACGTATTGCGCCCTTGATGACCCAATAGATCGAGCCGCCTCTGAGCATTTCCTCGGAGCGCTTGGGAAACATGCGCGTGTGGTGCACCGGGTTCGGCATCCGCTGCATCTGCCGCGTCTGCCAGTTGGCGATATCCTCGACAACGTCCACACCGACGCAGAGTTTCAACATGTGAATCGTCATGCAGTCAGTCTAGCGCACCGGGCGCGAGGTTCCACAACGCATTACGGCGCAGCGGGCCGCGATGCCTCGAAATCGTCCTGCGCCTGCTTGCTGGCGAAAAAGAAGTCGGCCTTCACGATGTTGGCCGAGTAACGCCGGTGGATGGTGCGGAAGGCCGCCCGCGCCTCAAGGTCGATGGAAAAGCCCGAGACATAGCTCATGCCCCAGTGCGGCTCCGTCCGCAGGAACCAGGACTGGTCGTATCGCACCAGCGTGCCGCCTTCCGGGCCGGCGACGGGATGCGGCAGGGTATAGTCGATCCGCAGGAACCGCTCCCCGACCGGGTCCAGCCAGGCTGTCGCTGCCAGCCGGCTGGCCGCCCAGACATCGTATTCGCCGTCATTGCTGGAGGGTGTGTGATGAAACGACATCTTCCAGGCCCAGCCCTTGTCGTCGACCTGGACCTGGGGGCCAAGACTGGCGCGCAGGTCGTCCGGGAAGAGGCGGCCATCCGGCGCGGCTTCCGCGGCCCATGCTGCGCCGACGGCCTCAAGCTCGTCATCCTCGCCCTGCCAGTCGACCACCTGCCACCGCTTCTCGCCCTTTTCCCGCGGATCGAAGCGATAGACGCGCCGCGCCGTATCCGAGCTGAGTTCCACAGTGAAGGCAGCGCGCAGCGTGTTCGGGGCTTCTGTCGCCTGAAGCGCCGAATCCATTGGGCCCGACCCTGTTGCCAGGATGAAATTAAGCAGCAGATTGAGAAACATGCGAACACCGTACCGGAGCCTGAGTTAGGGCCCGATTGCGGCATCTATGCGGCAGCGTTTTCCCGCATGAAATTGTCCGCGTTCAGGTCCAGAGCAAACGTCAGGGGAACTTGCTTCTCGAAAGATTTACCTGAGTTGAACAGCTTCAGTCCGCGCGCCAGGGCCGCCTTTGCATACTTGGTCGCGACCCCGTCATTCTCGATCGATGGATCGAGACCCCACCAGCGGCGCATGGCGCCATTGGTATAAATCGCATTGGCATGGATCAGCGCGTCAAAGGTCATGTACTCGCACGACAGGGAGACATTGACGCAATCGCAATTGTCGATCCGGTGGGGCGCCGTCTGCGGCCAGTTGGCCAGCATGCCCGGCTTCAGCACAACTTCATGGGCGGACGCATCGAAGGCAGGGTCGTAGAAGATCTCTTCTTCGGTTTCCTTGAGCACGATGGCTTCGAGTTGCGGATCGGGCGCAAACGCCCGGCCTCTCGGATAGATCCAGACCTTCTTCTCGCCCTTGATCTGCCAGAGGTTCACGATCGGAATGTCGAGATGGTAGAAGACGCGCGCATTGGGGCTGGAAATCAGCACGCCGACGTCGCGCTTCATGGTTTTCACGCCATTCGCAGCATCGAACTCGCCGAACATCTCGTCGCTGAGGTCGGCATATTCCTTGAGGTGGTGGTTTGCCGCACGGAGATTCAGCCACAGGCGCCCGCGCTGGACTGCGTCGAGGATCTGCTCGCCGGTCAGGTCGCCTGCGGTGCCGCGGCGAAAACTCGTCTTGTCGTGGCGCTCATTGTCCATCGTGTAGACGTGCAACCGGTCGCGCGGATAAGTGTCGAGGAGGCGGGCAAGCCCCGCATCCGAAAACATCGGCCGCTCATGCAGCGTGTGATGCGCAACAATCAGGTCCTTGCCGAATTTTGCGGCCTTGGCGCTGTCCCAGTCGGTGAGAATGCGTCCCGTCATCGTCCCGAAATCCCAGTTTATTCAACAATATCGCGTCGGAACGCGGTGTTGCAAGTACGGGAAAACCCTAGCCTGTTCCAGTAAATACACGCTGAGCGCGAACCGGAAGATTTCTCAGACCGGCTTCAGTCGTCTTCCTTGACCGGGACGCCGTAGAGCTCGAGCCGGTGGTCAACGAGCCGGAAGCCAAGCCGCTTGGCGATCTCTTCCTGCAGTTTTTCGATCTCGTCGGAGTGGAATTCGACGACTTCGCCCGTCTTCACATTGATCAGGTGGTCGTGGTGCTCGTCCGGCACTTCCTCATAGCGGGCGCGCCCGTCGCGGAAGTCATGGGCCTGGATAATGCCGGCATCCTCGAACAGCTTCACCGTCCGGTACACCGTTGCCAGCGAAATCGAGGAATCGTGCGCGTTGGCGCGTCGGTGCAACTCTTCGGCGTCGGGATGGTCGGTTGCCTGCGACAGGACACGGGCGATGACGCGGCGCGGCTCCGTCATGCGGAGGCCCTTCTCAATACAGAGTTTTTCGAGTCGATCCATATCCGGCTTTTGCCCTCAGCCCTTTGGGAAGTCCAGTATCGGGCGGTCGTTTCTTATAATGGTTTCAACATCGGCGAGACGGGCGAACCGCGCAAGCTCCGCTTCCAGTTTCTCCGCCCGCGCAGGCGTCCAGCGGACGCCCGGCTCGACCCAGAGCTTGTCGACGGTCAGCGTGCCGGCAGCCCGGTCCGCCTTCGCCTCCAGCCGGCCGACGAACCGGTCGCCTTCCAGCAGCGGATAGACATAATAGCCCCAGGTCCGCTTTGCCGCCGGCACGAAGATCTCGATCCGGTAGTCGAAACCGAAAAGGCGCTGCAGGCGGTTGCGGTCCCGGATCACCGGATCGAACGGGTTGAGAATGCGGAGGCGGGAGGTCGCCTCCTGCAGGCCGGCAAGATCCGCTTCGATATTTTCCGTGGCGAGCGCGTTGATCCAGCTCCCATCGGCGGTCTCGACCCGCGCCGGCACGAGGTCAGTTTGACGGGCGGTCCAGGCCTTCACCTCCCCAAGGTCCGTCGCGCCCCAGAAGCGGTAGATTTCCCCCTCGGAGGCAAAACCAAGCCGGGTCAGCGCGCCGGCGCAGAGCCAGTCGACCTGATCCTGCTCGCCAGGCTCGTCATCGCGATGATGCGCCGGGATCACCCGCTCGGTGAGGTCGTAGAATTTGGTGAAGTTCTCGCGATGCGACGTCGAGAGTTCGCCCGCATACCACATATAGTCGAGTGCCAGCTTGTGCGGCGGGCGGCGCCACATCTCGCGCGGGCCTTCGATCTTCGTGTCGAACGCCTTGGTACTGAGGGGCCCCTCCTGCCGGATCCGTTCGACAATCGCCGTGCGGCCGTCTTCGTCCAGCATGCCGCGATGCCATTCCCAACCACGCACCTTTTCCTCCAGCCGGCGGAACTGGCGGGCCCAGTAGGGATAGAAGTCCATCGGAATGACAGACGCATCGTGTGTGAAGTGCTCGAACACGCCGCGATCCCGCCGCATCAGCCTGTCGAGCATGGGCTCGCGGTAGTTCTGGTTGCGCGACCAGATGATGTGATCATGCGCGCGTGACACGACGCGGATGGAGTCCAGCTGCACGAAACCCAGGTCGCGGATGAGCTGCGGCAGATCGAGCTTTCCCGTCGGTGTGGTGGCAAGCCCCTGCCGGTTCAGCCATAGGCGCCGCGCATCGCGGTTACGGATTTCGAGCGGTGCCCGTGTCATTCGAACAGCGCCATCTGTCCGCCATCGGGCCAGACGCCTTCGCGCGCCAGCAGGGCCTTCTTGGTGACCGTGCCGCCCGGTGCGGAGAAGCCGCCCAGCCAGCCATTGGCGCCGAGCACGCGATGGCACGGCACGATCAGCGGCCAGGAATTGCGCCCCATCGCCACGCCGATCGCACGCCCCGCGCCGGGCTCGCCCAGCGCGGTGGCAAGATCGCCATAAGTGACCGTCTCGCCCCAGGGCACCTGGCGCAGCGCCAGATAGGCCGCCTGCTCAAAGGCGGAGTGCCGACGCATGTCCAGTTCGACTTCATGAAAAACGGTAGGCTCTCCGACGAGGAAGGCCCGCAGCGCCGCGACCACTTCCGCGATCCCGGCGGGCACGTCCGTTTCGTCCACCAGCGCGGCGCCATGCCGGACCAGGCGCTTGCGCGCGGCCTCTTCACTCGCCTCGGGCAACTGCACGCCCGTCAGCCCGGCCTCGCTCCAGGCAAGGCCGCACTGGCCGATGGCCGTATCGAACAGACAGGCGGATTCGAACATAGGGGGAACATCCGTGAGTTCCCCGCAAGAGTCCAGCCCCTCAGGCGAGATGCTTGCCGAAGAATTCCAGCGTGCGACTCCAGGCAAGATTTGCCGCCTCGGCATTGTACCGGGGCGTCGTGTCGTTGTGGAAACCGTGGTTCACGCCTTCATAGATGTAGATCTCGTAGGGCTTGCCGGCCGCATCCAGCGCGGCCTTGTAGGCCGGCCAGCCGGCGTCGACCCGCTCGTCCAGCCCGGCGAGATGAATCTGCAACGGCACCTCAAGACTCGCTGCCTGCTCGGCTGTCGGCCAGCCGCCATAATACGGCACCGCGCAGGCGAGCCATGGCTGCTTCACGGCCATCAGGTTGGTCACGGCACCGCCAAAGCAGAAACCGACACAGCCGATCTTCCCATCGGTCGCCGGATGGCCACGCAGGAAATCGGCCGCCGCCATGAAGTCCGCCACCATCTCGCCCGTATCGCGCTGTGCCTGCATGGCGCGGCCATCGTCATCGTTGCCGGGATATCCGCCGAACGGATACAGCATGTCCGGCGCGAAGGCGACGTAGCCGGCCTTCGCCACGCGCCGCGCGACATCCCGGACATAGGGATTGAGCCCACGGTTCTCGTGCACCACCACGACGCCGGGCAGGACGTCCGCGCCGGCAGGCCTGACGAAATAGCCTGCCATGGCGCCGGCCCCCTCCGGCGACTCATAGGTCAGCATCTCCGAAGCCAGGCTTTCTTCGCCCTCCAGGGTCTGCAGCGCCGAATAGTCGGGCATCATGCAGGCCGCCAGCGACGACACCGTCAGTCCGCCGACGGCATATCGGCCGAGCCCATCAAAGAAGCCCCGCCGCGAGATGTGGCCGTGACAGTACGCGTCATACAGGTCGAATGCGCCCTGCGGAATGTCTTTCGGATCTACGTCGCCCGCCATGGCTGCCTCCTCTTGCCGGAGGCGAATGGTAGCGCACTTTCGCAGGAATGGGAGGGCTGGCTGCGCCGCTTATTGGTTCGCCTGCAGCAACTTGTTCGTCAGGCGCCGGTGGGGCTTGTGCAGGAAACCTGCGATCAGATCGCGAGAACGGGCCCCGGCGACAGCTAACCGGGCAGCGGCGTGCGTCAGATCCCAAGCTTGCGGGACATAAGGATCGCGTCGACCGGGATATCCCGCCCGGACGCGTAATAGCGCGGCCGCCTGCCATCTTCGCCGAATCCCTCGGCCGCATAGAGCGCGCGGGCGGCGGTGTTATCCTCGGCAACATCCAGCGTCACCCGGCTGACACCGCGCTCGCCAAGCCGCGCGATCAGAGCGCGGATGAGAGTCGCCGCGAGCCCCTTGCGGCGATGGTCCGGCGATGTCGCGACGGTCAGAATGTCTGCTTCACCCGCCACCGTCTGCGCCATAATGAATGCTTCGAGGCGTCCATCGATCTCGATGCCAAGCGACAGGATGGTCGGGTCGAGCAGCATGCCGCGGAAGGAAACGGCGCTCCATGGCTGGTCGAAACAGCGCATGTGAAGCCGGCCCATGCGTCCGGCATCATCCGGACGGAGCACGAGGAGCGGCCAGGTCATGCCCTTGGTTCCGGCAGGGTCGCGTCCGGCTCGCGCGCATAGACGGGCGAGGGCGGATGCGTTGCGGGATTGAAGAGGCCGCCTTTCAGCGCCGCTGTAATCGCCGACGGCACCAGTGGACGCAGGTCCAAATTCGCTGCCGCCTCGCCCAGGGCGTCGGCATTGTCCATGAAGACCGGGGCATGGAAGCCCTCGAACATCGGAAGAAGCTGGTCCATCGTGACTTCCACGACCGGCGCGATGCCCTCGCCGCCGCTGACGCCCTGTACCCACCAGGTCTGGTCCGGCGGCCGCTTCTGGCCAGCAAGGCATCCCATCACCGTCGCCTCCATGCCGGCCGGGATTGCCGCTTCAAGGCTTGTCACGCCGACGCAATCCGCCCCCGTCACCAGCACCAGCCCGCGCGCATAGGCGACCCCGATGCGGATGCCCGTAAAACTGCCAGGGCCCGTGACGACGGCAATCCGGTCAAGATCAGCGAAAGTCACGCCCTGCTCGTCCAGCAGGCGCTGAACCAGCGCGGGCAGATGCTTGTCCTGGCCCCGCGCCATCACCTCGCGCGCATCGGCCAGAATCTCCCCGTCGCGCACAAGCGCGGCTTCCATCGCCGTGAATGCAGTATTGAGCCCGAGGACCAGCATGTCATCCGCCTACAGAACGCGGCAGGCTTCCTCAAAGGAGAGGCGGGGCGACCGGTCGAAGATCGTCGTGCGGTCGCCATGGCCGATATTGCAGATGAAATTCGACCGCCAGTTCTTCATCTCGCCCTCCTGGCTGAGGAAGAACTCCTTGTCGACCGCTTCCTTCATAAAGCCTGACATGGGGCCACAATCGAGGCCGAGCGCGCGCGCCGCCAGCATCAGGTAGGCCCCCTGCAGCGTGCCGTTCCGGAAAGCGGTTTCCTCCTTGATGTGGTGAAACCAGTCCTTGGCGCCCGGATTGTGCGGGAACAGTTGCGGGATCTTCTCGTGGAACTCCATGTCGTAAGCGATGATGACCGTCCACGGAGCATTCTTCGTCTTTTCCCGGTTCTGTTCCATCATCAGGGGCAGGAGACGCTCTTTCGCCTCAGGCGATGACAGGAACAGGAAACGGGCCGGCGAATTGTTGGCGCTGGTCGGGCCGAGCTTGGCCAGGTCGTAGACGGCGCGGACCAGCACTTCCGGAACGGCCTCGTCGCGCCAGCCATTATAGGAGCGCGCATCGCGGAAGATAACGTCCAGCGCGTGGTCGTTCACGGGGTGGGCCATGATCAGGTCCTTCTGTCAGGTGGCACTAAAGCTGACCCTGACTACGCGGCCCGACGGCCGGGCTCAAGGCCCTGCGGCAGGATGCGGCGCTGCCTCAGCCGACCGCTTCAACCGCCGTGACTTCCGGCACATAGGTCTTCAACATGTGCTCGATCCCCTGCTTCAGCGTCATCGTGGATGATGGGCACCCGGCACAGGCACCACGCATGGTCAGGTGAACGATGCCGGTCTCCGGCTCGAATCTGTGGAAGGTGATGTCGCCGCCATCCTGCGCCACGGCCGGGCGCACGCGCGTCTCGATCAGCTCACGGATTTCCGCAACAATCTCGGCCGTCTCGCCCTCGTAGGTGACGTCGGCCTCGCCATCCAGACCCGCGCCCTCCTCGATGACCGGCAGACCGGCCATGTAATGGTCCATGATCGCGGCCATCACCATCGGCTTTACATGCCGCCAGTCCTTGTCCCCGACCTTGCTGATCGACACGAAATCCCCGCCAAGGAACACGCGCTCGACACCGTCGACCTGGAACAGCGCGCGGGCGAGCAGGCTGATCCGGGCGCTTTCGGCATCCGGGAAATCGAACGGTCCGCGCATGCCCGCCACTTCCTGACCGGGAAGGAACTTCACCGTATCCGGGTTCGGGGTGGGTTCGGTCTGGATGAACATGGGGATCGCCGCCTGACTGCTGATATTAGAATTCTTTCAAGTACCAGAAATGGCGCCGGATGGCGGCCGGTTCAAGGGAAAAGGACGGCTACTGGACCAGCGCGGCGCCGGCATCCAGCTGGGCGACGTCTTCCTTGGCGGGTTCCGCCGGGGCTTCCAGCAGCGCCGCAAGGTCCTGCGAGGCCGTCTCGGCATCGTGCAGGAAGAAGCCGAGGGCGGCGAGGTGATTGGACATGAAGGCCCCGTCACCCTTCTGGTTCGACACAACCAGCGGACGGATACGCGCGGCGCGCGTCCAGGCGGCCTCGGCCCGGTCCAGCGCGGCGCGCAGGCCGGCATCGCCTGCAAGGTCCGGGTCGCTGGATCTCGCGGCCAGCAGCATCTGCAACGCGATATGGGCGCGCGCCTTGGCGGCGTAGAACACCTGAATGTCCTTCTTGCTGGCGGGCCAGCCGGTCGGTTCCTGGTTGATCTGGGTGGACAGGTCGTCCTGATCGACTTCGGCCCAGCCGGAGAACAGGCGCAGCTCGGAGACCAGCATGGTCCGGGTATCCGGCAGCTTGACCAGCTTCCGCCCGGCCCGGTTGTCGAACCGGTTCAGCGCTTCGGCGGCCGCCGTCAGGCGCGGGCGCATATCTTCGCCAGGCAGGCCCTGCAGCAGGCGCGAGGCCGCTTCGAGGTCTTCATCCGGCTTGCCATCTGTTCCGGCGGCATTGGCGACGAGGCGCGTGAATTCGGCCAGGCCGTCGGCCGTCGCTTCCTGCCAGGCCGGCATGGCCGTCAACCTGGCCTGCGGGTGCCAGTTCGGCTTGTCCGCTGCCCAGCCACCGCCTTCCAGCTCGCGGGCAATCTTGGTGATCGCCACACCGTCCGCGGCGTAGGCCCAGTTCTGGCCATTGGCAAAAGCAATGTCCGAATCGTCGATCCGGTGGGACAGGAAAATCGACACAGGATAGGCACCGACGAGGCCAAGAAAGATCGTTAGCTTCAGCAGGAACATGATCCGGCGCCCGAGGCGCTGGAAGAACAGCATCACCGGACTCGGTTCGGCATGATCCAGTTCACGCAGCTCAGCTTCGGATAGCTCACTGGCTTCCGGCCCTTCTTCAAGGTACGCGGCATGAATCCGGCTGTCGAACGCCATACTCTACTGATCCCTGGGGGCCCTGCGCCGATGTGTTGCGATTAAAACACTATGCGGGAAATTGTGGCATTTTAACAGCTGCTTAACTGTTAAAACTCCGCAAGCCGCCTGCGTTTTACGCAAACCGTGGGCCAGACCGCCTGATTTCATTACGAAACGGACCGGCCCTCCCGTCAGGGAACGGACGGAAAAAACTTCAGTCGCCGAGGGCCTTCACGTCTGCCGTGGTGATGATCGTCTGCGAGGCACCATCCGAATCAAGGAATTCGAGGGCGATATCGACGGTGTCGCCGGGCTGCAGAGACTCATTGAAGCCGAACAGCATGAGGTGGTTTCCGCCCCGCTTCAGGACGATCGGCGAGCCTTCAGACGCCGTGAACTTGTCCACCTGGCGCATCTGCATCACCCCATCGGTCATGGACATGGTGTGGAGTTCAACCCGGTCGGCCGCATCGGTCGAGGCCCCGACCAGATCCACCGGCTCCCCCTGAACGGACACGGTCAGCCCTCCCGAGGCGACATCCCGGCCTTCCGGCGGCTTCACCACGAAGGCATCCGTCACTTCAATCACGCTCTTGCCGGCCGGCTCCGAAGGCGCCGGCGCGGGGCCGGAGCACGCAGCGAGGAGCAGGGCAGCAGCAGGCACGAGAATGCGGGTCAGCATGGAGAATGTTCCTTTATCGATCGTCTGGCGGCATGCCAGCACGGGATCCGGCGCCGATCAATGTGCCGGAATGGCACGCCGATCAAGCCCGCCAGAAACCGACCAATTCACGGACTTCGTGCATGATCGGCGCCGCGATGGCATCGGCCCGCGCCGCGCCATCCGCCAGCACCCGGTCGATCTCTGCCGGGTCCGCCAGTATCTCGCGATAGCGAGCAGTGATTGGCGCGAGATGCGCCACCATCGCGTCGGCCAGTGCCGGCTTGAACACGCCGAAGCCCTGCCCGCCATACTGCTTCAGCACCGCCTCGACGCTATCGCCGGTAATCGCGCTGTAGATGCCGACGAGGTTCTCCACTTCGGGCCGGCCTTCGAGGCCTTCAGTGTCCGACGGCATGTCGCCGAGAACATCGGTCTTCGCCTTCTTGATCTTCTTCGAGATCAGGTCCGCATCGTCGACAAGATTGATGCGCGACAGGTCCGACGGGTCGGACTTGGACATCTTCTTGGTGCCATCCTTGAGGCTCATGATCCGCGCACCAGGGCCCTTGATCAGGGGTTCCGGCAACGGGAAGAAACCGGGCGCATCATAGTCGCGGTTGAACCGGTCTGCGATGTCGCGGCTGAGTTCAAGATGCTGCTTCTGATCTTCGCCCACCGGCACATGCGTCGCCTTGTAGGCCAGGATGTCTGCCGCCTGCAGAACCGGATAGGTGAACAGGCCCACAGAGGCGCGTTCAGCATCCTTGCCGGCCTTGTCCTTGAACTGGGTCATCCGCTCGACCCAGCCCATCCGGGCGACGCAATTGAAGATCCAGGCCAGTTCCACATGCGCGGGCACGGCCGACTGGGCATAGACAATCGACTTTTTCGGATCGATGCCGGCAGCCAGGTACGCCGACGCAATCTGGCGCGTGTGCGAGGCGATCAGCGCCGGCCCGCCCCAGACATCCTGCGGCTGGGTGATCGCATGCAGGTCCACCACGCAATAGACGCAATCCCAGCCCTCTTCCTGCAGGTCGACGAACTTCTTGAGCGCGCCCAGATAGTTGCCGAGATGGAGGTTTCCTGTCGGCTGGATGCCGGAGAAGACCCGTTCGGGGCCGGAATAGGTGGCGTCTTGCGTATCAGTCATGGGCAGGGCGTGTAGCGGATTTGCCTAGCTGCGCAAGGCCTGCCGGATATCGCGGATGCGAATGGCGCCGGTGAGCAGCGCCGCAACCGCATAGGTCAGCCCGCCGGCCAGGATCACGATCCCGGCCGCAAAGGCCTTGGAATCGATGATATTGTCGCGGATCCACTGGAAGTTCTGCAGCAACCACCAGACCACGCCGCCCATCAGGCCGCTGGCCACCAGCGACCGCACGATGCGCGAAATCAGGACCGGCCCCGGATGATACCAGCCGCGCGCGACCAGCGTGCCCGCGAGCGCCAGCGCATTCACCCATGCCGCCAGCGAGGTCGCAATAGCAAGGCCGACAAAGCCCTGCGTCCCATGCTGGTTCAGCCAGAAGAACAGGCCGGCGCCCAGCACGGTATTGATGGCAACGGACACCAGCGCGAACCGCATCGGCGTCCTGGTATCCTCACGCGCGAAGAAGGCAGGCGCCAGCACCTTGATCAGCACGAAGGCCGGCACGCCCCAGGCAAAGTGGAACAGCGCCCCGCCCGACTGGGCCGCGTCGCTTCCATGGAAAGCGCCGCGCACGAAAAAGGCCTCGATCAGGAAGACGGGCGCGATCAGCAGGGCCACGGCGGCCGGCAGGGTCAGCGCCATGGCGAGGCCGATCCCCTCATCCATCGTCGTCTGGCCGGTATGATGGTCCTCGTTTCGCGCGGCCCGTGACAGGCGCGGCAGGATGGCGACACCCACAGCCACGCCGACCAGGCCCAGCGGCAGCTGGTAAAGCCGGTCCGCCGCATACAGCCAGGACTTGGCGCCGACTTCGAAACTCGCGAGCGACTGACTGACAATAATGTTGATCTGCGTGCCCGACGCCGCAATCGTGCCCGGAATGGCCAGCCTCATCACCCGTCGGACGGCTGGCGTGATCCGCGGCCATCCGATCAGGCCAAGATGCACTTTCTGACGGCGCACGCCCCACCAGAGCAGGGCCGCCTGCAACATGCCGGCGATAAAATACGCAACGGCGGCGGCCTTGGCCGTGGTTACCGGCTCGACGCTGACAAAGGCTGCCGGGATCAGGCAGAGGTTGAGGATGGTCGGCGCCCCGGCCGACAGGATGAACCGCTCGGCCGAATTCAGCACGCCCGACATCAGCGCCGCGATGGCCATGAAGGTGAGGTAGGGCATCGTGATGCGTGTCAGCAGCACGGCCAGCGCATAGGCCCTGTGATTGTCCGCCTGCCCGCCATGGATGACCAGCAATACCCAGGGCATGAAAATCTGCGCGACAATCGTCAGCACGGCGGTCGCCGCGAACAAGACCCGCAGGGCTTCCTGCGCCACAGCCTTTGCGGCGTCCGGTCCCTCGGATTCGAGCGTGCGGGCATAGGTCGGCACGAAGGCCGAGGCGAAGGCGCCTTCGGCGAAGATCCGCCGGAACAGGTTCGGGAATTGCTGCGCCGTCGCCCAGGCATCGCCGATCGGGCCGGCGCCGATCCGGCCGACCAACAGGATGTCCCGCACCATGCCCAGCACGCGGCTGCCCAGCGTCAGCGACGATTGCACCAGTGTGTTGCGGGCAATGCTCATGGAGGTGTTCGTGCAGGGGTTCTCAGAAACTGTCTACGGCGCGCGACCGCTTCAATTTCCGGGCCGGTGTGTGCGGTGCCTCCGGCTCTTCGCGCGAAAGCACGTCGAGAAGTTGGTCGCGCAGCGACTCTTTGAGGGCCTTGTCGCCCAGTTTCTGCCCCTTCTGCGTCTGCACATAGAAGGCGTCGAACACCCGCTCGCCATAAGAACCGACATGGGCAGACTGGATCGACACGCCGGCATCGGCAAGGCACTGGGCCACTTCATAGAGCAGGCCCGGCCGGTCGCGCCCGGCAATATCGATCACCGTGCTGTCGACGGAAATGTCGTCCCGGATCTGCGCCGACGGCTGGACCAGGAAGGCGGCCTCGCGCCGGCTGGTCCGCCCCTTCACCACGACCTGCATCGGTGTACCGCCAAGCACCCCCTTCAGCGCCGCTTCCAGCCGGACGAGTCGGGGGGTGTCATCGGTTCCGAACGGCTTGCCCTGAATGTCCTGCAGCATGAACACGTCGACGATGCGGCTGGCGCGGCTGGTAAAGACCTGCGCGGCGACGATATTCGCGCCGTGATGGGCCAGCGCCCCGGCAAGGTCCGCAAACAGGCCGGGCCGGTCGGCACCGGACACGATCAGCGCCAGTGCGCCGCCTTCGGCATGCACGCGGTGGCGCACGATGTCCCCGCCCGCGCTGAGCGCTTCGGCGTGCCAGGCGAGATCGTCGACATCGAACCCGTTCCAGTAAGCCGGTTCCATGTCCAGCATGATGGGCGGGACGATACCGATCCGCTCGGTGAGTTCCTCGCGGCGGCGCTCGGCGCGGGCTTCGAGTTCGGCCTGCACGCCGGCCTCGTCCGTGCGTCCGCCGCGCAACGCCGCGGCGGTATTGTGGTAGAGATCCGTCAGCAATTGCCCCTTCCAGGCATTCCATACGCCCGGCCCGACGGCCTTGATATCGGCAATCGTCAAGATAAAGAGCAGGCGCAGCCGTTCCAGCGAGCCGACCATGCCGGCAAACTTGGCCACAGTCCGCGGATCGGAAATATCCCGCTTCTGCGCGGTTTCGCTCATTTCGAGATGGTGCCCGACCAGCCAGACGACGAGATCGGTCTCGTCCTCCGGCAGGCCAAGGCGCTGGCACGCCTTGCGGGCCGTCTTCATGCCCTCGACCTGCTGGTCGCCCTTTCCCTTGCCGGTATCGTGCAACAGCATGGCGAGATAGAGCGCTCTGCGGTTCTCGATCAGCTCGAACAGTTCATGCACTTGCGGCACGGGTTCGATCCGCCGGTGTTCCATCGCCGCAATGGCCTCGACAGCCCGGATCGTATGTTCATCCACCGTATAGTGATGATACATGTTGAACTGGGTCTGCGCGACGATGCCGCCGAATTCCGGGATCGCGCGGCCAAGCACACCTGCCTCGTTCATCCGCCTCAGGACGAGGCCCGGATCGTCCCCGCCAAGAATGGCATCCAGGATCAGTTCCCGGGCCGCCGGCGTATTGCGCAATGCTTCGTTCAGCCCCCGGAGATTGCGCGTGATCAGGCTCAGCGCATGGGGATGGATATCCTTGTGCTCACGCCGCGCGATCACGAACAGGCGCAGCATGTTGAGCGGATTCTTGCGCATCACCGTGTCGTCTTCGACATTGATGCGGCCGCCATCGAGAATGAAGCCCTTGTCCTTCAGGGGCTGAGGGCCGCGTGCCGGCAGGAAGCGGAACAGCCCCTCCGGCCGTTTCTTCTGGTCGGCTTCCAGCTTCGCTGCGAGGATACGTGTCAGGCCGCCGACATCCTTGGTGACGAGGAAATAACGTTTCATGAACCGCTCGACGCCCTGCTGGCCCTCACGATCGCGATAGCCCATACGCGCGGCGATTTCCGGCTGCAGGTCGAAGCTCAGCCGCTCCTCGGCGCGGCCGGTCACGAAATGCAGATGGCAGCGCACCGTCCACAGGAACCGGGCTGCGCGGATGAACACGGCATATTCATGGTCCGTGAGCAGACTGTTCTGCATCACGTCTTCCAGTGTGTGGCCGCCCTTCATATGCTTGACGATCCAGTAGAGCGTCTGCAGGTCGCGCAGGCCACCCTTGCCTTCCTTGAGGTTCGGTTCCACCACATAACGCGCATCGCCCTGGCGCGTATGCCTGTTTTCGCGCTCGGCCAGCTTGTCGTGGATGAACTGCGCATCCCGCCCTTTGACGGCCTGTTCCCGGAACGCCGCCAGCATGTCGTTCGCCAGCGGCTCGTCTCCGCAGATGAAGCGGGCATCGAGCAGGCTCGTCTTGATCGTCACATCGTCCAGGGCCAGCTTTACGCAATCGTTCGGCGTGCGGAAGGCATTGCCGACTTTCAGCCCCATGTCCCACAGGGCGTAGAGCATGTATTCGACCACGCTTTCCGTGTGCGGACTGACCTTGTAGGCCCTCAGGAACAGGAGGTCCGTATCCGATGACGGTGCCATCACGCCGCGGCCGTAGCCGCCCGTCGCCATGACCGCGATGCGCTCGGCTTCCGTCGGGTTGCGGGCGCGGTGCACATGTGTCGTGGTAAAGTCGTACAGCGCGCTGATCACTTCATCCTGAACGGCGGACAGGAGGCGTGCCGTATCGAGACCGTCCGCCCCCTGCTGCAGGCGTTCCTGTGCAATCATGCGGCCGCGGAACATCGCGCCGTGCAACAGGTCCAGGGCCCGCTTGCGCGCCGCCTGCGGGTTGCCGAGATTGTCGAGAGCGGCCGCCGTCAGCTTCACCCGCAGCGCCCGCCCGTCGATAATGTTCGTAATGCGCCACTGGCCCGGCCGCCGGAACAGCGGGCTGCGGGTTTCGAGCAAGGTGGGGGCGCCCCCCGGGGGCCTCGGCAACAGGGTCATCGCGCCAGTCTATAGCAGGTTCGCGACACGCCGCTACGCACCCTTTTCCACAATAACAGGCAGGATACGCGACTTCTTCACCACGCCATAGGCGAACGCGGTCTCGATCGAGGCAATGCCGGGCAGTTTCTGGATCGTCTGGCGCACCAGTTGCTCATAGTCTTCAAGGCTGCTGGCCACGACGCGCAATTCATAGTCGGCCCCGCCCGTCATCAGGTAACAGTCGAGAATCGCATCGGTCTCAGCGATTTTGGTCTCAAATGCCTGAACGGTTTCCTGCGAGTGATTGGCAAGGCGGATGCGCACCAGGCAGGTGATCGGATAGCCGCAGGCCTTCTGGTCCACCAGCGCCGAATACCCCCGGATGACCCCGGCGGCCTCAAGATTCCGCACCCTGCGCAGGCAGGGCGAGGGCGACAGGCCCACTTCCTCGGCAAGTTCGAGATTCGTCAGCCGCCCGTCCCGCTGCAACGCCCTCAGAATCCTGGCATCAATATTATCCATGAATGGAATTATTGGCATAAAATGCTAAAATTCAAGTAAAAACGGGCTCAATATGGCAGGTAACGCTAGGGCAGGTGTGGTATAAGGAGGCTATCCTTCAAGGAGGTTCTCATGGCATTCGATTCCACCCGCCTGCTTGGCCCCGCGACCCGCGCCATCCATCACGGCTACAATCCGGCGGATCACGAATACGCGCTGACACCGCCGCTGCACCTGACCTCCACGTTCGCCTTCCCCGATGCACAGACCGGCGGCGCCCTGTTCGCGGGCGAAGCCGAAGGCCACATCTATTCGCGCATCTCGAACCCCACCGTTGCCCTCCTCGAAGACCGCATCGCCAGCCTGGAAGGCGCCGAAGCAGGCCTCGCCACCGCCTCCGGCATGGGCGCCATCTCCTCCCTGATGTGGACCCTCGTGAAGCCGGGCGACGAGATCATCACCGACAAGACGCTCTATGGCTGCACCTTCGCCTTCATGCGTGACGGGCTCTCGCGCTTCGGCATCACCATCACCCATGTCGACCTGCGCGATCCGGACAACCTCGCCGCCGCGATCAGCGGCAAGACCCGCGTGGTCTATTTCGAGACCCCGGCCAACCCGAACATGCGTCTCGTCGACATTGCCGCCACCGCCCGCATCGCGCATGAGGCCGGCGCCCTCGTCGTCGTCGACAACACCTATTCCTCGCCGCTCCTCACCCGTCCGATCGAACTCGGCGCCGACTTCGTCGTCCACTCCGCCACCAAATATCTGGGCGGCCATGGCGACCTCGTCGCCGGCATGGTGCTCGGCCGCGCCGAGGCGATCAAAGACGTCCGCATGTTCGGCGTGAAAGATATGACCGGCTCTGTCATGTCGCCCTTCAACGCCATGCTGGTGATGCGTGGCCTCAAGACCCTGCAACTGCGCATGGCCCGCCATTGCGAGAGCGGCATGAAGGTGGCTGAATGGCTGGAAACCCAGCCGGGCGTTGCCACCGTCTACTATCCTGGCCTCGCCAGCCATCCGCAGCACGAACTCGCCAAGCGCCAGATGGGTGGCTTCGGCGGCATGATCGCTTTCGAACTGGAAGGCGGCTACGAGGCGGGCATTCAGATGATGAACCGCCTGCAGCTCATCCGCCGCGCCGTCAGCCTCGGCGATGCCGAGACGCTGATCCAGCACCCGGCGAGCATGACCCACTCGACCTACACAAGCGAAGAACGCCTCGAACATGGCATCAGCGACGGCCTCATCCGCCTCTCTGTCGGCCTCGAAGACGTCGGCGACATCCTCGCAGACCTGGCAGATGCGCTTGGGACAAACGAACGCTGACCTTGCTCACATCAGCATGAACTCGTCTCGCGAGAGACGCGCGTCGTGGTCACGGTCGGCCCTGGCGAAATACTCGCCGAGCCGGGCGGCAATGAACGGTGGCGGCTGGTCCGCGCCACCTTCCGACCAGTTGCGGGCCGCCGTCAGGTCGCGCTCATCGGCGGGCAACCCCACTCCGGCGCCCTGAACCTGCTGCTCGCGAATTCGCTGCCCCATCGCGACGCCCGCAAGGAAGGCGCGGCTGGTGTTCGTGGGGGCGGACAGAAGTTCGTCCATCGTGATGCCGCCATCCCCATCATCCAGCGAGGCGAACAGGGCATCGTATTTCTGCTCATAGTGCGCGCGAAATTCATCGCGCGTTACGATGCCATCCCGGTCGGCGTCCCGTTCGCTGAATTGTTCCAGCCGCCAGGCACTGAGCCGCGACGCGACGCCAGCGGCACCGTCCGCCGCAGAGCGAACATCCACTTCCGACAACGCAATCCGCCCGTCGCCATTCGAATCGTCGTCCCGGAACATGCCAGCCCATGCCGGCTCCCGCTCCGCGCTCGACGGCAGCACGGCCAGCATCATCCCGCCCGCTGCAAGCGCGGCCGCCGCTCCCACGCGTATCCAGAGTGGGCTCTGCCGGATCGCCTCGATTGACCGCCGAATCACGGGCTCATGAAACCGCTTCACATAGTCCTCGATCAGGCGACGGATGACCGAGGAAGCCGACTCGCCCTGCCGCTCGCAGGTCTCGTGAAAGGCCTGCTTCGTCTCCGGCGACAAGCGCACTTCGATCTTGTCGGTCTTCTTCGACCCGTTCCGCAGTGCCATCGCAGCCTCCAGTTCTGTCGGGAGACTACAGGCATTCCGGAGCGGCCTGCCAAGTCCTGATTGGACCGCACACCGCGCATTTCGTGTCATGACACGGCGATCGCGCCGATTTGAGCCGTTATTGCATTGCAGGCGGTCCGTGTTACCCATTTAGGTTCAGATGTGGGGGGACGCGTGCAAAAGCACCTATTCCACGAACTTCGCAGGCGGAATGTGTTCCGGGTGGCCGGCGTCTACGCGGTTGTCGGCTGGTTGCTTATCCAGGTCGGCGTCGCTGTCTTGCCCACCTTCGAAGCGCCCGGCTGGGTGCTGAAAGTGTTTATCGCCCTCATTCTCGCCGGTTTCCCCATCGCCCTGATCCTCGCCTGGGCGTTCGAGCTGACGCCGGACGGTATCAAGCCGACTGTCTCCGTCTCCGAAGGCGAGAGCATCACCGGGCAAACCGGCCGGAAGCTGGACTATGTCATTGTCGCGGGCCTCGCACTTGTTGCCCTGATGATCGTGGGAGACCGGCTGCTGCCAAAAGCCGGCACGCAGGCCCAGGCGGCGATCTCCCCCCGAGGCGTTGCTGACGCCTCTGTGGCCGTCCTGCCCTTCATCGATCTCTCCCCGGCCGGTGACCAGGAATTTTTCTCCGACGGCATCTCCGAGGAGATCCTCAACGTGCTGGTCCGCATCCCGAAGCTGAAAGTGGCCGGCCGCACGTCCAGCTTCTCCTTCAAGGGCAAGAATGAGGACCTCCGCGAAATCGGAAGCCAGCTCGGCGTCGATCATGTGCTGGAGGGTAGCGTGCGCAAATCGGGCACCAAGCTGCGCATCACGGCGCAGCTGATCCGCTCGTCCGACGGGTTCCACATGTGGTCGGAAACCTACGACCGAGAACTGACGGACGTGTTCGACATCCAGGATGACATCGCGAAATCGGTGGCCGATGAACTTGCCCTGTCGCTTGGGCTGAAATCCGGTGAAACGCTGGTAACAGACCGGACCAAAGATATTGAGGCGTATGAGAAATACCTGAAAGCCCACCAGCTCTACTTCGCGCGCGGCGCCGACAATCTCGATGCGGCCCTGTTGCTGCTGAACGAGGTGACGGCCCGCGATCCGGACTTTGCGCCCGCCTGGGCGCTGATCGGCAACATCTATGTCGTCTACGACGCCTACCAGAAAAATCGTCCGCCAGACGGCAATTGGCGTC
Organism: Hyphomonas sp.; assembly: GCA_020638455.1. Lineage (GTDB taxonomy): Bacteria > Pseudomonadota > Alphaproteobacteria > Caulobacterales > Hyphomonadaceae > Hyphomonas. The sequence goes on from JACKIK010000003.1 coordinate 192,083, forward strand.
AGTGGCGCGCGATCGGGATGGCTGCTTCCCAGCGCGCCATTTCCCTTGATCCGGAGAACGCCGAGGCCCATGCGAGCCTCGGCTCACTGCTGATCTATTCCGGCGACCTGATCAAAGGCTCGGCGGAAATCGACAATGCCGTCGAGCTGGCGCCCGACAATGCGGCTGTGCTCGATTCGGCGGCGCAATCCCTGTTCGCCCTTGGCTATCTGGATGAAGCGAGAAAACTGGCGCGGCGGGCAGTCGACAATGATCCGCTGGTGGCGATCTATCACAACACGCTGGGATACACGACGCTCACCAGCGCCCCGACGGACGGCCTGCCCGACCCTTCAGCCGAAGCGCTCAGGCAGTACGCGAAAGCCAGGGAAATCGATCCCGACATGATGTATGCTTACGGCAATGCCTACCGGACCCTGCTGAATGCCGGAAAGCTCGATGAAGCCGAAGCCATGTTCAGGAAAGCCGTGGACCAGGGCCTGATACCGGACAGCGCAATGAAGGATGTGAGCCGGATATTCGCCGCCGCAAAACAGGGCAAGACAGGCGAGGCGGCGCTTCGCAAAATGTATTCAGACCCGAATGTCGATTCTCACCGCCTGTTGGATATTGCCCAGCTGTTGGACGATCCGGACCTGACGGTGGCGGCGATCCAGCCTGTCTGGGAGTCGGCCTACCAGATCGAACCGCAACTTTTCCCTATCTGGCAGGCTAGCCTCTTCCAGCATCCAGCCTGGAAGGCGCAGGTCCGCAAATATGGCGTGCTGGACCTCTGGAAATCGCGCGGCTTCCCCAATTGGTGCAAACCAGTGGGGACGGACGATTTCGAGTGTGAAGCCGGTTCCTAAAGCAGATCCCCACCCGCGGCGGCGGCGCTCGTGCCGTCCTTCTTGAAGGCGCGGATCACGTTCTTGCCGGTGATCCATTTGTGCACTTCGTCCGGCCCGTCGACGAGGCGCTGGGAACGGATATGCGTGTACCAGGCCGCCAGCGGCGTATCGAGCGAATAGCCGAGCGCGCCATGCAGCTGGATCGCCGTGTCCACCACCTTGTGCACCATATTGGCGAGGAACACTTTCGCGATGCCGTTCTCCTGGCGGATGTCCATGCCGTTCTCGGCCTTGTAGGCGATGTGCATCAGCATCAGGCGCGCGATGTAGAGCTGGCTCGCGCATTCGGCGAGCATGAACTGCACGCCCTGCCGGTCTTCCAGTTTCTTGCCAAACGTCTCTCGCGTCGTCACATGCTCCGTCGCGAGATCAAGTGCCCGCTGGGCCATCGCCACATTATGCATACCGTGGCGGAGGCGCCCATAAGCCAGCCGGTGCTGACCCATGGCGAAGCCCTGCCCCTCCCCGCCGAGCAAATTCTCTTCCGGCACGACAAGGTTCTCGATCTTCACCTCGGCATGGCCGCCACCCATCTCGGCATAGTGGGGCCCGTGCACCGCCATGGTCGGAATGTCGCGAATGATATTGTAGCCGGGGTTCGGCAGCTCCACGATGAAGGTGGAATATTGCTGGTGGCGCGGTGCCTCCGGATTGGTCTTCGCCATGACAACGGCAATGTCGGCGGCGGTGGCGGCGGAGGAGAACCATTTTTCGCCGTTCAGCACCCAGTTGCCCTTACCGTCCTTCTCAGCCCGGGTCTGCATGCCGGTGGCATCGGCGCCGGCGGCCTTCTCGGTCATGGAATAGCAGATCCGCTTGTCGCCATTGATCAGCGGCTTCAGGAACGCCTCTTTCTGATAGTCCGTACCGTGCGCCAGCAGGGTCAGCATGGTCGCATCGTCCGGCCCCTGCGAATTCATCGACAGCGCGCCGAGATGGCTCTGGCCCAGTTCCATCTGCACCAGCGCATTGGCCAGCGGGCCAAGCCCCATGCCGCCATGCTCGACCGGGAAGAAAGGCAGCCACAGGCCCTGCGCCCGGGCCTTCGTGCGCAGCTCGGCGAGCACGTCTTTATACGGCCTGCCGGCCTCCATTTCCTTCTCGGCCGGCAGGCATTCCTCCTGCACCCATTTGCGCACCCGCGCGCGCACTTCCTTGGCTTCCTCCGGAATCGTGAAATCGATGGCCATGTTTCGCTCCCTATCTCGGAAGCGAAGCTAGCGCTGCGACAGCGTCCTGCACAGACTGACTTCGCGTCAGTCGTAGTCCACCTGCGTCAGGTACAGCCCATCCGCAGGCGCAATGGGGCCGCATTCGGTCCGGTCGGCGGCGTCGAGGATATCCTTCGCCCAGCTGACGGGATGGCGCCCGCGGCCGACCTCCACCAGGCTGCCGACCATGGAACGCACCTGCCGGTGAATGAAGCTCTGCGCGCGGCAGGTGAAGATAACGTGCTCCCCATCGCGCCACACCTTGAACTCGTTCAGCGTTTTGACCGGGCTCGCCGCCTGGCAGTCGGCATCGCGGAAGGTGGAGAAATCATGCGTGCCGATAAAGGCCTGCGCCGCCTCATGCATCTTCCCTGCACTGAGTTTCGACGGCACACGCCACGCAAGGCCGCGCTCCAGCGCGAGGTCTGCCCGCCGGTTCACCACCACATAGCGATAGTGCCGCTGTGTCGCACTGAAACGGGCATGGAAACCGTCGTTCACCCCTTCCGCCGCCAGCACGGCGATAGGATGCGGGCGCAGGTGGAAGTTCATCGCGTCGGCCACTTTGCCGCCCCGGTCGGTGACAAGGTCCATGTGAGCCACCTGCCCTGTGGCATGGACACCGCTATCCGTCCGGCCAGCGCCAAACACCTCGACCGGCCGGCCATCCAGCTTCGAGGCGGCCTCTTCCAGCGCCGCCTGAACGGTCGGCTTGCCGGGAAGCTTCATCCAGCCCTGATAGGGGCCACCGTGGTATTCGATGAGGAGACGATAGCGGGGCATGCGCTCCGCCCCTAGCCGAAGGCGGCCGGATAGGTCAATTCGCCGGCCTCAGGCGCGCCAGGATTGATGACTTTGACCATGAAGGCGGGGCCTGACCAGGGCGCGGTGAACGGCGCGGCCGCTTCGGCCGAAAAGCCGAATTTCGGATAATAGTCCGGATGGCCGAGCACAAAGACAATCGTCTCCGCCCGTGCGCTGAGCGGGATCAGCCCCATGCGGACAAGACCAGCCCCGATGCCCTGCCCCTGCACACCGGGCTTCACGCTCATCGGGCCGAGGCCGACGGCACTGGGTTGGCCATCGATCAGTATACGGAAAAACTCGATATGGCCGACGATTTCCTCGTTGCGATGGGCAATCAGGGACAGGAGGCTGTCGCCATCCGCGTGCAGGCGGCGCGTGATCGCGCCTTCTTCCTTGCCACGGAACGCCGCATCGTTCAGCGCGACGATGGCGTCCATGTCTTCCGGTCGGGTCAGGCGCATCCAGGTTTCGGTCATGAAAGAACCGTATCCGGAGGAATTGGCTGACCATTCAGGAAGGTTTCGGCATCCATCGGCTTGCCACCCGGTTTCTGAAGGCGGGTGATACGCACCGCCCCGCCATCGCCGCAGGCAACCAGCAACCGGTCGTCCAGCACGGTGCCCGGCGGGGCAGACGTCTCCCGGCCCGACCGGCGACAACCGAGCAATTTCAGCCGCACAGGCGCATCGGCCCCTGGCGGCACCCAGTCACACCACGCGCCCGGAAACGGCGACAGGCCGCGGATCTGGCAATCAACCTCGCGCGCCGGCCGGCTCCAATCGACCTTCTGGTCTTCCGGGCCGAGCTTGTGGGCATAGGTCACGCCTTCCTCCGGCTGCGGGTGCGGCCTCAGGCTTCCATCGGCAAGGCCCTGGAGCGCGCTCGGGGCAAGCTCCGCCGCCAGCTCCGCCAGCCGGTCATGCACACTGCCGGCCGTATCGTCGAAGCCGATCGCCGTGTGCAACGAGGCAAGCACAGGCCCGGTATCCAGACCCGTATCCATCAGCATGGCATCGACACCGGTTTCCGTGTCACCCGCCATGATGGCGCGCTGGATCGGCGCTGCGCCCCGCCAGCGCGGCAGGATCGACGCGTGCATGTTGAGACAGCCAAGGCGCGGTGCGTCGAGAATGGCCTGCGGCAGGATCAGTCCATAGGCGACCACAACGGCCGCATCGAGATCCAGCGCCGCGAACGCTTCCTGCTCGGGCACCTTTTTCAGGCTCTTTGGCGTACGGACGTCAAGGCCGCGCGCCTCCGCGAAAGCATGCACCGGGGTCGGGGTCAGCTTCTGCCCGCGGCCTGCCGGGCGCGGCGGCTGCGAATAGACGCACACGATATCATGACCTGCCCCGATCAGGGCATCCAGCACGCCGACGGCAATGTCGGGGCTTCCCATGAAGGCGATGCGGAGGCCCATCAGCGGCGCGCCGGCGGGATCAGGCTGCGTCTTCGCGGAACTTCCGCAGCTTCGCCTTCTTCACCTTGTCGATGGCGCGCTGGCGCTTCAGGCGTGACAAATGGTCGATGAACAGCGTGCCCTCAAGATGGTCCATCTCATGCTGGATGCACACCGCATACAGATCCTCGGCCCATTCCTCGACCTGGTTGCCATCATAGTCGAGATAGCGGATCAGGCATTTCGCCGGGCGTTCGATCTCGTCGTAAATCTCTGGAACCGACAGGCAGCCTTCTTCATAAGGCCTCGTTTCCTCGACGGTCTCAATGATTTCCGGGTTCACGAAGTAGCGCGGCTGGGAGTCCTCGTCTTCCTTGGCGAGGTCCATCACGATCACGCGCAGCGGCACGCCGACCTGGATGGCGGCCAGGCCGATGCCCGGCGCGTCATACATGGTCTCAAGCATGTCATCCATCAGCGCGCGAAGCTCATCGGTGACGCCGCCCACGACGGGCTTCGACACCTCTTTCAGGCGCGGGTCCGGAACAGTGAGAATTTCTCGAATAGCCATCTGGGTCAGATAGGCGTGGCAAAAGGCGCGGTCAACGGGGGATGCCTCATTCCGCAGCCACCGTGTCAGGGCCGCCTTCGAAGTCCAATTGGCCCGTTTCGGCGGCATTGGCGCGGGATTCGATGCGCTTCGGCTCCGCCGGCGCCTTGCCCGGCGGCGCGATCTGCATGTCCTCGAACTTCTTCAGCGTCGGCATCACCCGCTTGTCGAGCGAGCCCATGAGGGAATTGTAGCTGTCGACCGAAATATTGAGCGACCGGCCGAGCTTCTCGACATGGCCCAGCATCACCCCGATCCGGCTATACAGCTCGGCCCCCAGTTCCGAGGCCGCGACGGCATTCTCGTTCATCTCGTGCTGGCGCCAGAGATGGGCCACTGTGCGGGCGAGCGCGATCAGCGTTGTCGGCGTCGTCACGATCACCGACCGGCTCATCGCCTTCTCGATCAGGTCCGGCGAATGTTCCAGCGCCGCGGCGAAGAAATTCTCCCCCGGAATGAACATGGCGATATAGTCGAACCGGTTGCCGAGATTGGACTGGTAGTCCTTCGAGGCCAGCGACTGGATATGCCGCTGAACGCTGGCCGAATGTGCCCTGAGGTGGGCCGCCCGCTCGGCCGGGTCCTCGGTGTTGACCGCCGCCATATAGGCCTCAAGCGAGACCTTGGAATCAACCACGATCTGGCGTCCGCCCGGCAGGTGGATGATCGCATCCGGGCGCTGGCGGCCATTTTCGGTCTGCTCGCTGACCTGTTCGGCGAAGTCGCAATGGCGTGACAGGCCCGCCTGCTCCATCACATTGCGGAGGGTCATCTCGCCCCAGCGCCCACCACCTTTCGGCGCCGTCAGCGCGCTGACCAGCTTGCCGGTCTCCTGCGTATGCTGCTTCAGGCTCTCATGCACGGCCTTCACCTGCTCCTGCAGGGCCGATTTGTCCTCGGCGCGGACTTTCTCGATCGCCTCCACTTTCTGGCGGAAGGTCTCGAAATTCTCGCCGATCGGCTTCATCAGCTCACGCAGATGGCCCTGCGCGCCTTCCTTGTGTTTCTCGAACGTCTCATTGGCGAGCTGCAGGAACTGGGCATTGGCCTGCCGCAGCACGCCCTGCGCGAGGTCCGCAAACTTTCGCTCATCTTCCTCGCTGCGGGCGCGCGCCCCGGCGAGGTCCTGTTCCGCCTGCCGCAAGGCCGCATCCAGCGTCAGCACGCGCTGGCGGAACTGCTCGCGCTCGTCCGTCGCATGTTCCAGTTCCAGCGTCAGCCGGTGCACCTTCTCCCGGCCCTTCGCGGAGACGACATATCCTGCCACCGCGAAACAGATCGCGCCGAGAAACAGAATGAGGTGCGCCAGATCGAATCCCGCACCGGCGATTGTGACGACAGGTTCCATGCGACCCTTCTGGCATGATTCTCAAGAGAACATATATGGAACAAGCTCGCCTGTCGAGCTCATCGGCGCTTTCGGACTCGCCCAATGCCCCCGATCAGAATGGCAGCTTGAAGCCCGGCATCATGCCGCCAAAGCCAGAGGTGGCGATCTTCATGGCCTCTTCCATGGCTTCGTCCAGCCGGCGGCGCGCATCGGCATGGGCCGCCTTGATCAGGTCTTCGAGGATTTCCGGATCGTCCCCCATCAGGCTCGGATCGATGGAAACGGAGACCAGTTCCCCCTTGCCCTTCAGGCGCACCTTGACCAGGCCCGCCCCGGCCACGCCATCGGCTTCTGTCGCCTCGATCTTCTCCTGGGCCTCCTGCATCTTGGCCTGCATCTGCTGGGCCTGCTGCATGATCTTGGCGAGGTCTTTCATGAAAGATGTCCTTCAGGCTTTGCGCCGCGTGCTGAGGTCGATGACATTGGTTGTGTCGGCCGGCATGGGCGGCTCGGCAGGTGCCGCCGCATCCGCCACATCCACGATGGTTGCGCCGGGCAGGCTCCTGAGCGCCGCGGCAACGGCCGGATGGGTGGCGGCCTCTGCGAACTTCTCCTCGCGGGTGCGGATCTCGGCGGCGCGGATCGTCTCTGCGCCGCCCCGGATCTGGTCGACGGCCCAGTCTTCGCCCGTCTCGTTCTCAAGGAACGTCTTCAGCCGCGCCAGAAGGCCGGCGGGCGCGTTGGGTTCCAGCTCGCAGGTGAAATGCCCGAACCGGACAGGGCCAGGCCGCACATAGCGCTCCAGCTCCACCAGCAAATTCACTTCCCGCAATTCGGCCAGCCGCGAGACGATGGCGTCAAAGCTGGCGAGCCCGCCGGGCGCTGGCGAGGCCTCAAGGGGCGCTGCGGCCTTTCCCGGCGACGCTTTTCCCTCCGCGATCATGCGCGCCGCTTCTTCCGGGGACGGAAGGCCTGCAGCGGCCACGAGGCGAAGGATCACCATATTGAGCGCCGTTGCCGGATCAGGTGCGACCTGCAGCACATTGTAGCCGGAGAGCAGGATCTGCCAGGTCCGCGCCGCCTCGGCGGGGGTGAGCCGCTGAGCGAGGGCCCGCGTCCGCTCCAGCCAGTCTGCGGGCCCGACAGGCTGGTAGTCCTCGCCGGTTGCCTGCGCAATCGAGACGTCGGCGGAAATATCGAGCAGGTCCTTCAGGATCACGGCCGGGTCCGCCCCGCCGCGCACCTGGTCTTGCACTTCGGCGAGCGCCGATTTCGCATCGCCCGCAATCGCCTTCTCAAACGCATCGAGCAGGCGCGAGCGGTCGCCGAGGCCCAGCATGTCGCGCACAGCTGCGCCGGTCACTTCGCCGCCGTCCACGGTCTGCACGATGGCCTGGTCGAGAATGGACAGTCCGTCGCGCACCGAGCCTTCGGCCGCCCGGGCGATGAGGGCGAGCCCCTCTTCCGAAACCTTCGCGCCTTCCTTCTCCGCAATGGCGCCGAGGTGCGCAGCCAGCACGCCGGGCTCCAGCCGCTTCAGGTCGAAACGCTGGCAACGCGACAGCACGGTCACCGGCACTTTGCGAATTTCCGTGGTCGCAAAGATGAACTTCACATGCGGCGGCGGCTCTTCCAGCGTCTTCAGCAGCGCATTGAAGGCCGAGTTCGACAGCATGTGCACTTCGTCGATGATGTAGACCTTGAACCGAGCAGACCCCGGCGCATAGCGCGAGCCCTCCAGCAGGTCGCGCATGTCGGCAACGCCCGTGCGCGACGCCGCGTCCAGCTCGAACACATCCGGATGGCGGGACGCCATGATCGCCTCGCAATGCTCGCCCGGCGGGTCGAGCTTTATGCTCGGACCATCATGGTCTTTCGATTTGTAGTTGAGCGCTCGGGCCAACAAACGCGCAGTGGTTGTTTTTCCAATACCGCGCACGCCGGTCAGCATGAAGGCATGGGCGATGCGGCCCGTCTCGAACGCATTGGAAAGCGTGCGGACCATGGCCTCCTGGCCGATCAGGTCCTCGAACCGGCGCGGGCGGTATTTCCGCGCCAGCACCTCATAGGCGCGCGCCTTGCCGCCATCCTCCCCGAACATGGAGAGCGTGGCATCGTCTTGTACGGGGGCGGAATCGTCCTTGCTCATCGCGGGCGGACCTTAGCGAGTCCCCTGGCGCGGGCCAATGGGGCCGGTGCCGCTAACTCACAAGAAGCTTCTCGCGGATCGTGTCCTGCTGCGCCGGCGTCACGCCAAGCGTGTCGGTCAGATAGCTATCCAGCGAGCCGACTTCCCCGACGATCGTGTCGAGCGCCGTCTCAAGATACGGCAACCGCACACCAATGAAGGGCCGGTAGACGTCCGGCGTGTAGCTCTTGCCAATATGGGCGTTGAACATGGCGGCAATCTCTTCGAGGCGCCCGTCCACATCCACGGCCACGTTGGTGAGCTCATAATCGGTCCGGATGTCCTCTTCCGACACACCGAGGACATGGTGCGTCAGCGCGCAGAGAATGCCCGTCCGGTCCTTGCCGGCCGCGCAGTTCACGAGGCCGGCCTCATCGTCCGCCAGCTCGGCAAGGTGCGTGAACCAGCCCGAGAACAGTTCCTGATGATGCTTCTTGAAGGGGGCCGCGCGGTAATAGTCCACCATCCAGGCTTCAGCCTTCTTCGCATCGGCCTCCACCCTGGTCAGGAATTGCGTGTGCGGGGCCTCATGCTCGCGCCCGCCATCATGGGTCAGGGTCAGCGGGGCGGACCATCTGCCGGGCTGCTTCTCGCGCTCGTCCGGACGGCGCAGGTCCGCCTGCAGCTGGATCCCGAGGCGCCGGACATGTTTCAGGTCGTCATGCGTCGCTTCGGCATAATGGCCGGAGCGGAACAGCCGCCCCCGCCGCACGCGCCCCCCATGACGGGACGCATAGCCCCCGAAATCCCGGAAATTGCGAACGCCCTCGAGCGGAATGATACGATCTTTCATATTGCGGCAGCTAGCGCGGAGAAGCGCCCTCGTCTACCTTGCCCTTATGACAGGGCCCGCACCGGCACATGTCTGCCACATTCCGGTTCTAGGCCCCCGACAGACGCAACCACAGGAGTACCTCATGGCTCGTATCCGTTCGATGATTGCCGCTGCCACGCTTGTAATAGGATCTGTTGCCGCAACAGCCTGCTCGACCCTGCCGGACGAGGTCGACCGGGGCGAAATCGATTCCGACAGCCGCCAGGCGCTCAACATGCTTTATCAACAGAACCCGGCCGCCAGGGCGATCGCCTCCCAGTCACGCGCCGTGCTGGTCTTCCCATCGATCGTGAAGGGCGGGCTCGGCTTCGGCGGCGCCTATGGCGAAGGCGAGATGATGTCCGGCGGGCACACGGTGGACTACTACTCCACCTTCACCGGCTCCTGGGGCCTGCAGGCCGGCGCACAGTCCTACGGCTATGCCGTCTTCCTGATGAACAAGGATGCGGTCGACTATGTCAGCGATTCCGACGGCTGGGAAATCGGCGTCGGTCCGACGGTTGTGCTGGTCAATGAGGGGGTCGCGCAGAACCTGTCGACCACCTCCCTCAAGGACGATGCCTATGCCTTCATCTTCAACCAGAAGGGCCTGATGGCCGGCATTTCGATCGAAGGCACCAAGGTCACCAAGCTGAAGCGCTAGGCGGGGAAGGATCCATCCAGCCAGTTGCGGATTGCCTCCGCACTGACCCGCCAGTGCGGGTCGAGCATCAGGCCGTGCGCACCGGGGCACATGACCAGCGGCGCATCGTAGCGCGCCGCGAGTGCCTCGTGCGACGCCCGCGGAATCGACCAGTCCTGCTCGCCGCCCACCACCAGCACGGGGCGCACATCGCCCTCCGGCCTGTGCATTGCGGCGCGGGGGAAGATCTCCGCCATCGCCTTCGGGGATTCGAGACTCAGCAAGCCATGGTACCGGTCCAGTTCTGCCGCCGGCAGGTCCGGCGACAGGAAAAAAGGCTCCATCGCACGGCGGAGTGCCCGCAGGTCGCCTCCGAACTGCCCGCGCATCAGCGACAGCGGCCGGGTGCGCAGCAGGCGCATCACCACGGCCGGGTCCGGCTTCAGCGGCGAGGAGGCAAAGAAGACGAGCCCCGCGACATCCGGCCGCCGGTGGAACATCCGCTCCGACAGCACCCCGCCCATGGAATGCCCGACCAGCACGACCGGCGCCCCGATGCGCGCCATCGCCCCGGTAACGTCCTCGCAATAATCGTCCAGTGTATAGTCGCGAATTCCGTCAGCGCCGCCGCTCCCGCCATGCCCGCGCAGACTCAGTGCGTGGGACGGCCAGCCTTGTACCGCAAACCAGGGCAGGTAATGCTCCGCCCAGCACCACGCCCCATGAAACGCTCCGTGCACGAACAGGAGGTGCGGCTTGCGCTCGCCCCCCTCCGGCAAGCGGGAAATCAGTTCAACTTCGGGCATCTGCAGCCTTCCCCGGAGTGGCCAGGTTTATAGTGAGACCAATGACTTGCGCACGAATACCGTCCCGTCGCTTTCGTCTTCGCGATCGATTGTAAAGCCCGCGGCAAGATATAGCGAGAGCGGCCCACGATGATTGGCGCCGGGGTCGTCTGTGCCGGGGCGCGGATTGGCCTCTGCCACGGCCATCCCCTGTTCCTTCAGCCCTTCGCAGGCCGCCTCCAGCAGCGCGCGGGCAATGCCTTGCCCCCGTTCTTCCGGATCCACCAGGAAGCAGTATATGCGTCCGGTCAGGTCATGGTCGCCATGCGGGTCGGGCTCCTCCAACAAGCTGCGATACATGCCTTTCGGCCCGGCATTCACCCAGCCGACAAGTCTTCCATCCTCGAAAGCGACGTGTCCTTTCATCCGCCCCTGCCGGATCCGCTCCGACGCATCGGCTTTGTTCTGCTCCGCCGGGCGTGCCTCCCAATCCTGCGTTCCGTGATGGATATATGGAAACATGCAGAAGCACCCCGCCCATTCCGGCTTGTCAGAGAAGGCCGACTGGAAAAAGCCGATCAGCTCGTCGCGACAATCGGGCGCCAGCGGGATGATTCGCAGCGTCATTGGGCTCCGCCGGAAAAGCCGTATTCATTCGACATAGCGCGCCAGCCTCCGCCCCGCTTCTGCAGCCCCCTTTCGGATCGCCGGATTGAACCGGGCAGACATGGCCATGCCAGCCGGACCGACAGGCTGTTCGACGGCATATTGCAGGATGTGGAAATAGAAATACTTCACGACCGGGTTTTCGACTGCGTCGTAAAGGGCGGTGAGGTGCTCGCCGGCCCTGAGCGCCGGGTCCGTGATCTCTTCTTCCGGACGGTGCGACAACCGGTCGGCCAGGAGGCCAAACACGACATGCAGCCCCTGCCAGGCACGGGCCTCGTCGGCGTCGCTCCCCTCTGGAACAAAAGCCGGCGTCGCCAGTGCCTCATCGGCGCCCTTCAGCCCCGCAACCGCGCCCACAAATGCCTGCACCTTCGCGGACCTGTCCGCGCGCTTGTCGCACTCGAGCAGGAGGCCTCCGATCACGGAACCAAGTGGGAAATCCGGCGTGCCCGGAGCCACCAGCACATCCCTCAGCATACAGAAGAGCACGACCGGGGAATCGTCGAGGAAACTGCGCCGGCTTTCCCTTATCCTGAAGAAGATCTCCGGCGCCTTCCCGAAAATGGAAATGTGGTTCTCGGTCAGCCAGTGCAGCAGGTAGGGCTTCTGGTTCTGGAACAGGTCGTAGAACCGGCGCTCGGCGAAAGCCTGCAGCTGTGCCCAATAGGTGTCCATGTCCGCTTCAACGGCAGCGACCTGCGCCAGCAGGTCATGCCGCGAAATCATCTTCTCGGTCATCTGTGTCTCGGCCACGTCGCGGGCCGCCGCGATGTCCCCCATCGACATCTGCAGGTTGGCGATGGTGAGGAGTTCGTTCTCGCCGCGTTGCGCGCTGAACACTTTCCATATCAGTTCGAAACTGGTCAGCGCCAGCAGCACGCCAAACGCCGTCCATTGCAGGTTCAGCAGCGTGTGGCCTGCCGATTCGTGCAGCAGCTTGCCCGTCGCGGCCTGCTCCAGCAGTTCCGCAACGTCGGTCAGTTCAGGCAGGTGCAGGAATCGCGGCAGCAGGTCTGCCAGGTCGGCGAGGCTCCCATGCGACAGGCCGAGCCTGCGGGTGAGATCAAGGTTGAGCAACGCACCGAACACGATCGAGGCCACCACGATGGTGCCGAGCATCAGCCAGGACGGCCACGCCGAGATCCGCCAGGCTTCCGACACGGCCACCGGGCGAAGCACGGCATGCAGCAGCCAGAAAAAGGCCGCAAGGTTCAGCACCGCCGGCATCCAGTATGTCCCAAGCCAGTAATGCGTATCCAGCCGGAACACGTAGAGCAGGATGGACATGCCGAGGATGCACAGGGCGCTGACCACGGTGCCGCTGACGAACAGAGAAAGCCCACCCGATGCGGCCCGCTTTACACGCGACTGGAAGGCGACGCCAAAAAGAGCCAGAATTAGATAGACCGGCAGCGTGGCGCTGAAGACCAGTGCAGCAACAAAATTACTGAACCCCGTCGCAATGCGCATGCGCAGTGGCTTGGCTGCGCGCTGGTAGTTCCAGGTGCGCATGGTGAAATCATGGTCGGCCCGGAGGCTGTCCATGTCCCGATGAACCCAAAGGTAGGCCAGCCCTGACAGGGCGAGAACTGCCACCCAGGCGATGGTCGCCAATACCGGATGGCCCAGCAGGACCGGCACGAACAATAGCAGGGCCACGAGGAACAGAGCGACGAATGGCTCAATGAAGCCGATCCGCTGCACACCGGGATCCAACTCCATCTCGCTCATGCCAGCCTCCGTCCACTGCATACGATCTAGTCAGATCAGGACGGCAAGGGCAACTGCCGGCGCGGCGGCAGGGCCCTACCGGAACGGCGGCTCGTCGAAGCTGCGGAGTTTTCGCGAATGCAGCTTCGTACCCTTGTCGGCGGCGAGGCGCTGCAGTGTGTCAATACCGATGCGGATATGTTCGCCGATCGCCCGCTCATAGAAGCGGTTCGCCGCGCCCGGCAGCTTGATTTCGCCATGCAGCGGCTTGTCCGAGACGCACAGCAGCACGCCATAAGGCACGCGCAACCGATAGCCATTGGCCGCAATCGTCGCGCTTTCCATGTCGATGGCAATGGCGCGGGACTTGTTGAACCGCATGGCGGAGGCCGTGAAACGCAACTCCCAGTTGCGGTCGTCCGTCGTCACAACCGTGCCCGTCCGCAGGCGCTTCTTGAGGGCCGAGCCCGACTCGCCCGTCACATGCGCGGCCGCCTCCTGCAGGGCGATCTGCACTTCGGCCAGCGCCGGGATCGGGATTTCCGGCGGCAGCACCTGGTCCAGCACATGGTCCTCGCGCAGATAGGCATGCGCCAGCACATAGTCGCCAATCGCCTGCGAGTGGCGGAGCCCCCCGCAATGCCCCACCATCAGCCAGCATTGCGGGCGCAGCACGGCAAGGTGGTCGGTGATCGTCTTCGCATTCGACGGGCCGACACCGATGTTCACCAGCGTGATGCCGGCATTGCCGGGTGCGCGCAGGTGATAGGCCGGCATCTGAAAGCGCCGCCAGGGCGAGGCCTCGATCTCGGCGCGCGAGGTCTCCGTCGGCTTGCCGATCTCCAGCCCGCCCGGCACCGACAGGGACGTGTAGTGCGCGCCATTGCCCAGCTGTTCCAGCGCCCAGTCGCAGAACGCATCGACATAGCGATGATAGTTCGTGAACAGAACATAATGCTGGAAATGTTCGACCGGCGTGCCGGTATAGTGCTGCAGGCGCTTCAGCGAGAAATCCGTGCGCAGTGCATCGAACAGGGCCAGCGGGTGTTCCGTATAGGGCTCGTACAGCTCGCCATCCGCGATCTCGTCGCCGATCTCGGCAAGGTTCGGGCTCGGGAAGTGCCGGGCCAGTTCCGCCGGCGAAATCTCTTCGAGACCCGCCGCCTGCCCCTGCTCCCAGACATAGGCATACGGGATTTCGGACTGTGACGGTTCCACCGTGATGGTGATGTCATAATCCCGCATCAATGGCGTCAGCTGTTCCAGCAGGTAGGTGCGGAAGAAATCCGGCCGCGTGATTGTGGTCAGGTAGGTGCCTGGCTCCGAAATCCGGCCGTACGAGCGCGAAATCGGCGGCGGCGGCCCATCCGGATCGTACACGATGCGGATCTGCGGATAACAGAAGGCGCCCTTCTGGCGCAGCTTCGGATCGGGCGGCGTGCCCTTGTGCAGGAAAGTATGAAGGGCGGCGGACTGCGCCTCAACGGCCTCGTGATAGAGTTTTTCGAGGGCGTCGACGACGGCTTCAGGTGTAGTGAGTTTCGACATGGCACCCATTGGCAGAGGCGCCACGCGCTGTCAATCGGGGCGCGGCGCGGCCCTCAGTCCGTCAGGCCGAGAGCGTGATGGGCAATATGATCGTCCATGAACGTCGCAATAAAATAGTAGTCGTGGCCGTAACCTTCGCGCATCCGGTAGTCGAGGCGCTGGCCATGCATCTCGCAGGCATCGATGAAGATCTGAGGTTTCAGCTCCCGCTCGAGGAAACTATCCGCCGTGCCGGTATCCACCAGGATTGTCGCCTTCGTCTGGCGCTCCTTCACCAGTTCGGTCGAATCATACTGCTCCCAGGCAATGGAGACCGGGCCGAGATAGGCCTCGAACGCCTTCTGGCCCCAGGGCACGCGCGCCGGGCTGGTGATCGGGCTGAAGGCCGAACAGGTCGTGTAGCGTTCCGGATTCTTCAGGTGAAGCGAAATCGCGCCATGCCCGCCCATGGAATGGCCGAATATCCCCTGCTTTCCCATGTCCGCCTGCGGGAACGCTTCGGCGACAATGGCCGGCAGCTCGTCGACGACATACTGGTCCATCCGGTAGTGCGTCGCCCAGGGCGCTTCGGTGGCCGTCAGGTAGAAGCCCGCTCCCTGTCCCAAATCATACGCCTCGTCGTCCGGCACATTCTCCCCGCGCGGGCTCGTATCCGGCGCGATTACCATCAGCCCGTGTTTCGCCGCCGCCCGCTGCAGGCCGGACTTCTCCATCACATTCGCCCAGCTGCAGGTCAGGCCCGAGAGATACCACAGAACCGGCACCGGCCCGTCCTCCGCCTGAGGCGGCGAATACACCGCAAACCGCATCGGACAGCCCAGCAGCGGCGACTCATGATCGTAGACGGACAAATTCCCGCCAAAAGACTTCCAGGAAGAGACGGTCGTGAGATAGGTCATCGGGCGGCACAAGGCTCCTGAATCGGGAGGTCGACAAGGTCTCACGGGCAACACGTTTGCGGCCCTCCCGTCAAGCACCAATCCGGCAGGCCTTCCCCACCGTCCGGGCTTGCTGGTATTGCTGCTCCTGCGGCACAAGCGCGGGCAAAGGAAAAGGAAACGCGCATGCCCGGCTACACGCTCTATGGCGCAGAGGTCAGCTATTTCACCGGCAAGGCGCGGGCTTACCTCCGCTGGCGCAGCGTGGACTTCGATGAAGTCCTCTCTACCCGCGAGGTATTCCGAGACATCATCCTGCCGAAGGTCGGCTGGCCGGTGATCCCGGTCGCCGCCATGCCGGATGGCGAAATCGTGCAGGATACCGCCGACATCATCGCCCATGTCGAGGCGCGCGAGCCGCTGAAGCCCTCGGTCCAGCCCGAAGGCCCGCTGCAACGTTTCGTCGGTGAGCTGCTGCATCTCTATGCCGACGAATGGCTGGTCATCCCGGCCATGCACTATCGCTGGACCTATTGCGAAGAGTGGGCCTATGCGGAGTTCGGGGCGCTCTCCGCCCCGGATGTCAGCCCGGCCGAACAGCTGGAGATCGGCCGGGCCATGGGTCAGATGTTCCGCGGCATGACACCCATGCTCGGCGTGACGCCGGAGACCATTCCCGGCATCGAAGCCTCCTACGAAGCCTTCCTTGCGGATTTCTCCCGCCACCTCGAAGCCCATCCCTTCCTGCTCGGCGGACGTGCCACGCTGGCCGATTTCGCTTTCATCGGCCCGCTCTATGCCCACCTCCTGCGCGACCCCTATCCGGGGGAGCTGATGCGCCGCATCGCCCCACGTGTCGCGGAATGGACCGCCAGGACCCATGCCGGGGCGAAGGACGTCTCCCCCCTGCCTGCAGACGACAGCGTGCCCGAAACCCTGCTGCCGATCCTGCAGCGACAGATGCGCGAGCAGCTGCCGGCCCTTCAGGCGACCATTGCCCTCTTTGCAAGCTGGCTGGAAAGCGCGGCCCCCGGCGCCGACCTGCCCCGCGGCTTCGGCATGATCCCGATCAGCATTGAGGGCCGCACCGCCGAAGCCGCCGCCCGCGCCTTCCCGCTTTACCGCCTGCAGGGCGCGCTCGACGCCTATGCCGCGCTGGATCCGGCCACGAAGGCCAGGGCCGATGCGCTGCTGTCAGAGGCCGGCAGCGAGGTCTTCACATCGCTGCGCCTGCCGGCCCGTCTCACCCGCCGCAATTATCGCCTCGCCCTGGCATGATCTGCCGCACATGCCGCACCTATGGCGGCGCGGAGCGGAATGCTAAAAGCCGCCCCTTGGCAGACAGGGACATACCGGCATGGCGCTTTTCGACTGGCTCTTCGGCGGCGGCAAGACCGGCGTGGTTCAGATCGACCCGGCCACCGCGCTCGAACGCCTGCGCAAGAAGGACCTCGTCCTCATCGACGTGCGCACCGAAAGCGAATGGCAGCAGACCGGCGTCGTCAAGGGCGCCCACACGATCACGCTGGGCGACTCGACCATGGTCGACAAGGTCTATGGCCTGACGAAAGAAGACCTGGGCAAGCCCGTCGCCGTGATCTGCCGGTCCGGCGCGCGTTCCGGCCGGGCGGCGAAGCAACTGGCAGGGGCCGGCTTCACCGATGTCAGCAATGTCCGCGGCGGCATGATGGCGTGGACCGCCGCGAACCTTCCCGTCGGCCGATATCGCCGCTAGTCCGCGGCCCCGCGCCGGCGTGGGAACGACACCGCGAAGCCATCCTCGATGAAGCCTTCATCCGGCTCATTATGGGGCGAGCCGTCATCGCGGAAATATTCAAGCTGCGGCCAGCGTGCGCGGGTTGCCTTCCGCACGTCCCCGCTCAGCCCGCCTTCCATATGCGCCACCAGCGCCTTCGACCACTGCGCCAGCGAAACCACGCGGTTGCCGTCCGCCAGCGCGCGATCGATCACCCAGCGGATCGCTTCCGACCTGACCGGCTCCAGCGAGACGGGCTCCTCCGTGCCCGGCGCGCGCATCAGTCCGGCTCGAAGGTGAAGGAGCAGATCTTGTTGCCGTCCGGATCGCGCAGATACGCCCCGTAAGCATTGTTCGGCGCCGTCGGCCGGCGGCCCGGCGGGCCCTCGCAGGTGCCGCCATTGGCACAGCCGCCGGCATGAAACGCGTCCACCTGGGCCTTGGTCTCGGCAAAGAAGCTGATTGTCCCGCCATTGGCAAAGGTCGCCGGCTCGCCATCGCGCGGCGGGCCCACCACAAACGCATTGCCGTCACGGCGGTAGAATCTCAGCGGCCCACGCTGTTCCCCTTCGAGGCCGAGCGCGCCCAGTGCCGCATCGTAGAATCCCGCCGCCTTTGCCGGATCATTCGTCCCGATAACGATATGCGTGAACAGCGGCATGCGGGGTCCTCACTCTCAGCCGGTTACGGCGATACACTCGATCTCAAGGCTCGCCCCCACGGCGAGCCCCTTCACCGCCACGGTCGAACGCGCCGGCTTCGGATCCGGCAGCGCGGCCGCATAGGCCGCATTCATCTCGCCATAATGCGCCATGTCATCAATAAACACGGTACACTTCACGATATCGCTGAGGTCTGCATCGAAATTGGCCAGCGTCCGCGTCATGTTGGCGAACACCTGCGCCGTCTCCGGCCCGGCCCCGCCCGGCACGATCTTGCCCGTCGCCGGGTCGATGCCGATCTCGCCGGCAAGGTAGATCGTATCGCCCACCTTCACCGCCGAAGAGAAGGGCAGCTTCATCTGCGCGATGCCGGGATCGGTATAGTGGTCCACCGCCGGCCCGGTCTCCCGGTGCTCGACATCCACGGCAACGCAGCCGGCGAGCAGCAGCGATGCGGCGAGCCCCGCCACCAGACCACCGGACCGTTTCACATTCATTCGCATACGAACCTCCTATGCCCCGCGATGCATGGCGCAGATCTTGTTGCCGTCCGGATCGCGCAAATAGGCGAGGTAGAGCCGCACGCCCGGCGCCTCGCGCCAGCCGGGAGGGTCCTCGATGGGCGTCCCGCCTGCTGCGACGCCCGCCGCATGCCACGCTTCGACCTCATCCGGCGACTCCGCCGCAAAGCCGATCGTGCCGCCATTCGCATAGGTCGCCGGCTGGCCGTCGATCGGCGTCGTGATGATGAACATGCTGCCCTTGTGGAAATAGAACAGTCGCCCCTTCTCATCCACCCGCGCCGGCTTCCCGCCGATGGCCGTGAACAGCGCATCGTAAAGCACTTTCGATTTCTCAAGGTCATTCGACCCGAACATCACATGGCTGAACATTTTCTCTCCCTTATTGTTCTTGTTCGTATTCGCCGGCCTACCCCGCCATGGCCGCGGCGAGGCGCGGGCGCAGATGGCTCATATAGTCGGCCTTGCCCAGCGCGAGGCCCTCGGCCCGGAGGATGTCATAGGCCGTCACCAGATGGAAATAGAAGTTCGGCGTCAGCCATTCGTCAATGTAATCGTGGCCGGACATTTTCAGCGTCGGAAAACCCGGGATCTCGATCGTGGTCTCCGCGGTGGCAAAGCCTTCCTTCGTGTCCGTCTGCGCCTCGATCCGCGAAATGGTCTCGGCGACCAGTGCCTTGAGGTCTGCAAAGCTCGCCTTGTCCGAGCCGAACTCCTTCACCGGCACGCCGTTCAGCTTGCCCAGCAGCAGCTCCGCCTGCCGGCAGGTGAACCAGACCTGGGTCGGCAGCGGCAGCATGTCCGGCGCAAGCCGCGCTTCCAGCAGCGCGGCCTTTGCCGGATCCTCCGGCAACAGCTCCGCCTCGGCCCGCCCCAGTATGTTCTGCAGCGTCATCAGCCGTGTACGGTAGATATCCAGATTGCGTTGAACTGTGGTCATTTGTGTTTCCCTCTGGTCCCGCCTGAGTAGCGGCTCACTTCAAATGCGGTGCAGCCCTGGAAGCCGCAACGGGGGCGGCCCCATGAATTGTCCATGAAGCCCTTGCTCCGGCCGCAGACCCCTGCGAAGGCAGGGGTCCATAGACGGAAATTTCCGCACGCATATGAGGAACCGGCCGGTCCATGGATACCTGCCTTCGCAGGTATCTCCGGCGAGACGTGGCCCAGCCGTATCACCTCAATAAATCACCACGCTCCGAATACTCTCGCCCGCATGCATCAACTCGAACGCATCGTTGATCTTTTCCAGCGGCATCACATGCGTGATCATCGGGTCGATCTGGATCTTGCCGTTCATGTACCAGTCGACGATCTTCGGCACGTCGGTGCGGCCCTTGGCGCCGCCAAAGGCCGTGCCGCGCCAGTTGCGGCCCGTCACCAGCTGGAACGGCCGTGTGCTGATTTCCTTGCCCGCTTCCGCCACACCGATGATGACTGAGGTGCCCCAGCCGCGATGGCAGCATTCCAGCGCCTGCCGCATCACATCCGTATTGCCCGTGCAGTCGAAGGAATAATCCGCCCCGCCATCGGTCAGCTCCACGAGATGCGCCACCACATCCTTGGTCTCGCGCGGATTGACGAAGTGCGTCATGCCGAATTTCTCGCCCCACTCTTTCTTCGAGTTGTTGATGTCGACGCCGACGATCTTGTCCGCCCCCGCCATCTTCGCGCCCTGGATCACGTTGAGACCGATGCCGCCAAGGCCGAACACGACGACATTGTCGCCCACCTGCACCTTCGCCGTGTTCACCACCGCGCCGACGCCCGTCGTCACGCCGCAGCCGACATAGCAGGCCTTGTCGAAGGGCGCGTCGTCGCGGATCTTCGCCACGGCGATCTCTGGCAGAACGGTGAAGTTCGAGAAAGTCGAACAGCCCATATAATGGAAGATCGTCTGGCCCTTGTAGCTGAACCGGCTCGTCCCGTCCGGCATCAGGCCCTTGCCCTGCGTCGCGCGGATCGCGGTGCAGAGGTTCGTCTTGCCGGAGAGGCAGCTTTTGCACTGGCGGCATTCCGGCGTGTAGAGCGGGATCACATGGTCGCCCGGCTGAACGCTGGTCACGCCCTTGCCCACCTCGCGCACGATGCCCGCGCCTTCATGGCCGAGAATGCTCGGGAAGATGCCTTCCGAGTCGAACCCGTCCAGCGTGTAGGCGTCGGTATGGCAGATGCCGGTCGCCATGATCTCGACCAGCACTTCGCCCTCCTTCGGGCCTTCGAGATCCACTTCCACGATCTCGAGCGGCTTCTTGGCTTCGAAGGCGACGGCGGCACGGGTTTTCATATTCGGACTTCTCCTCGTTCGTTCGGACCCTGTCCGGACTGTTTTCGGGCTGTTTCCGGTCCATGTCCGGACCTTTTTCCGGACCGACTGTTTCAGCTTAATCCCCCTCAGGCAAGGCACTTGCGGGCCGCCGGTTTCCCCACTCCGAAACGCCGCTATAAGGAGCGCCATGTCCTCTGCGCGCTCCTCCGATTCGTTCTCTGTCGCCATTGCCGGCGTTGCCGGCCGCATGGGGCGCCAGCTCGCCGCCGTCGCCTACCGCCATCGCCTCGCCATTGCCGGCGGCAGTGAGGTCGCTGGCGCGCCCGAGCTCGGCTCAGATATCGGCACGCTCGCCGGCCTGCCGCCCCTCGGCCTGACGCCCCAATCCGACCCTGTTGCCGCGGCTGCAGGTGCGGATGTCTGGCTGGATTTCACCCGCCCCGAGGCGACCCTTGCCGCGCTCGACGCGCTCAAGCACACCAATGTCCGCGCCGCGATCATCGGCACGACGGGATTTACCGACGCAGAAGAAAACGAGATCGCCCGCGCCGCCGCCGGCCTCGTCATCGTCAAGTCGGGCAGCTTCGCCCTCGGCATCAAGCTGCTCGAATCCCTCATCCGCCGCGCCGCCGCCAGCCTCGGCCCGGACTGGGACATCGAGGTGCTGGAGACCCACCATAACCGGAAAGTCGATGCTCCATCCGGCACCGCGCTGATGCTTGGCGAGGCCGCTGCGGAAGGCCGAGGAAAATCGCTCGCCGAGCTGCGTGCCGGTCCGTATGACGGGCGCGATGCGGCCCGGGCGCCGGGAAAGATCGGCTTCTCCGTCCGCCGAATGGGAGGCGTGATCGGCGAGCATTCCGTATCCTTCGCCTCCGACACAGAAATCGTGACGCTCAGCCACACCTCCCTCGATCGCGCGATGTTCGCCGAAGGTGCAATAAAAGCAGCCGCCTGGGCCCTTAACCAAAGCCCCGGCCTCTACAGTATGGACGACGTTCTGGGGCTTTCCGGCAACTAGGCCCGCAACACACGCACCCCGATCAGCTGAATCCGGGTTGACGGGCAATTTGTGCATGGCAGCATGACAAATTCGTCACACGGTCTGGAAGTGCGTGAATGATCGGAATCGTTGTCGTCAGCCATGGCAAGCTCTCGAGGGAGCTGGTCTCAGCGACAGAACATGTCGTCGGTGAGCAGATGCGTTTTCGCTCGATCTCGATCGAGGCCGAAGACGATATCGAGGCCCGCCGCGACCAGATCCGCGAAACAGCCAAGGCCTGCGACACGGGACAGGGCGTTATCATCCTCACTGACATGTTCGGCGGCACGCCCTCCAATCTCGCCATGTCGGTGATGAGCGCCGGCAATATCGAAGTGATTTCCGGGGTGAACCTGCCGATGCTGATCAAGCTGGCCGAGGTGCGCCACGAGCTGCCGCTGGCGGAAGCCGCCCGGATTGCCGCGGACGCAGGCCGCCGGTACATCAACATCGCCTCCGAACTGCTCGCGAAATCCTCCTGATCCCCGCAATGCTGCAGAGAACCGTGCCCGAAGCCCGACAGAGCGCCACCATTATCAACCGCAAGGGCCTGCACGCGCGCGCCTCGGCGAAACTGTCCAAACTGGCGAGCGAGTTCGAATCGAAAGTCGTCGTCAGCCATGATGGCCAGGAAGCGGACGCCCGCTCGATCATGGATCTCCTGATGCTGGTCGCCGCACAGGGCTGCGAAGTCGAGCTTGCGGCCAGTGGGCCGGACGCAGCCGAGGCCGTCACCGCCATCGCCAGCCTGATCGCCGACGGATTCGGCGAACGCGGCGAAAGCGACGTGCTTTACTAGACTGACCCCGAATGGCGCTTACCCCGGCGAACGCCGGGGGCCAGCTCTGGATACCGGCTTGCGCCGGTATGAGCGCGGATTGCGGAGATGTTTCGCGCTAACCGTTGGTTAACCCTCCCGCCGCCTTTGCCTCTTTCGCGCTGGCCCGCCTGCTCCTATATTGGAAGGGTCTTCGGACTATGGCGATAAACGCGCGTGCAATAAGCGGATCGGACCCGGGGGCGGTACCCGGCGGCTCCACCAAAAGCAGGTTCAGGCGGCTCACCTTCGCCTGTTTCTGACGGGGCCGAAACAGTGTCGACGGACGTGTAAAGACGAGGCTTTCGCTCGGCTGGGCTCCGTTAGAAGCCCATCGCAAATAGTCGCAAACGACAACTTTGCTGAAGGTGAACTGCTCGCAGCGTAAGCTGTGCGTGGATTACCGCTTTAACTCCTAGGGATTCAGACCCCTAGGCGGGGCCCGGAGGCGCCTGGCAACAGAAGCCTCCACCTTCCCTCCTTCGATGCCTACAAATTCACCGGCTCGCCCGAGGCCGCAGACCGGTAGATCGCATCGACCAGCCTTATGTCGCGCAGGCCCATTTCGCCCGGTGTGCGGATCGCCACGCCTTCGCGGATCGCATCCGCGAAATGCGCGCACATCTGCGCGAACTGCACGCCGGAGTCGCCCGGCGTCAGCACCTCGCTCGACCCGTCGCGCACCAGCGTCAGCGTGTTGCCGGCATAGCCGTTCGCCGGCTGCATCAGCAGCTTGCCGGCCTCGCCGTACACATTCGACATGTTCAGCGTGTCGGCATCGTAGGACGTCATCAGGTTTGCCACTGCGCCGGATGGGAAATGCAGTTCCGTCTTCACCGTGGAGAACACTTCGCTGAAACGGGGGTCGCCCTTCGGCTGCTCCGTCCAGCCCTGCACGCTGACCGGCAGCTCACCCGACAGGTAGAGCGCCACCTGCAGGCCATAGAGGCCGTAATCCTCCAGCGGCCCACCACCGGCGAGTGCCTTTGCCAGCCGCCAATTGTCCGCCGGCGTCTCCTTGCCGACCCTGTAATTGTTGGCTGTCTCGATGGTCTGGATTTTCCCGACCACGCCCTGCCGCATCAGCTCCGTCGCCTTGAGGTTCACCGGCTCGAAATGACAGCGATAGGCGATCATCAGCTTCCTGCCCGCGCCTCTGGAAGCCGCGATCATCCGCTCGCACTCGGCCGGTGTCAGTGCCATCGGCTTTTCACAGATCACATGCTTGCCGGCGGCGAAGGCATATTCGGTCCAGTCGGCATGCAGCCCCGTCGGCAGCACGATATAGACCGCCTCGATCCGGTCATCGTCGGCGATCTTCGAGAAGGTGTCATAGGAATAGATCGCATCGTCAGGCAGGCCATAGGCCGCCGCCACTTTCGCCGCCTTCTCCGGATTGCCGGACACGACCGCCGCCACATGCGTGCGCTCCGCCGTTGCCAGGGCCGGCATCGCCTTGCCGATGGCGTAGCCGCCGAGACCCACGACTGCGACACCGATGCTGCCTGCCTTCGGCGGAGGCGGCGGCGTCTCGGGCAGGGAGCCCCAGTTCGGCCAGGGCCGGCCGATTGCCTGCCGCGGAATCGAGGCCTGGGCCTGCGCGCAGGCGGCCAGCCAGGGTGTCGCCGCAAGACCCGCGCCTGTCAGCTGCAGGAAATTCCTGCGCGAATGCCCGCGATCCGTCATGCCGTCCTCCCTCCGGTCTTTGTTAGCGGTATCATCGACTTGCGACGGCACTGCGGTCAAGCCCGGATCCGCCCAGGGTCAACACATTCGCGTGAGAGCCGTGTCCTATTTCTTCAGCCGGTCCAGCTCGTCGCTGATGGTCTCCATCAGTTCCGGATGGTTGGTCTGGATGTCGGCGATGGACGTGGCGATCCGTGTCTGGACCTCGGCAAACTCCTGCATGTGCCCGCCGAATATCTGCATGGCCCGCATGCTGTCCATCTTGCCGCCCAGCTCGTCCTGCATGGCGTTGAGACCGTCGACGGCGACTTTCAGTTGCACTGCGGCCGTCTTGGCGCTGTCCTCGTCCTTGACGGTTTCGAGCGCATCGGCAACGCGGGTCAGTTCGTTGATGTAGGCTTCACCGATGTCGCTGGCAGACGATTTCGCCGTGATATCGGCGCCCGTCTTGCCCTCGATCTTATCGTGTTTCTTGCCACAGCCTGTGAGCAGCAGCGCGCCTGCCAGCAGGCCAGATGTGATCAATCCGGTTCTCATGATCCGTCCCTTCTTTGACGCGGGCAAAGCCGACCACAGAAGCCCCGACAATTCAACTGGCCCCGGCTAAAGGCATCGCGCGTCCGGGCGCTTCCCGTGAACCCCAGCGATGAAAGGAGACGAGCCATGTTCCTGACTTCCTCCTTCCACTTCATCGCAACAGGTTCACATGACACGACGCTTCTGGCGGCCGCTGATGGCCGCGCTTTCCCGGCTTTCACGCCGGTCCCCGAATTCTGACACAGACTCCCAGCGCGACCGCCGCCGCGCGGCGCGGGCCCTCGAAACGAAACTGCCCCCACACCTGCGCCGCGACATCGGTGCCGATGACGGCTGACGGCCGGGGTCGGAAACCCCGGCCCCAAAATGGTGGCGGCGCCCAGGGAGGCGCCGCCGGTCGTGGCTGATCAGGTGGAGGTAAATCGCCCCAGCCACTATTCCTTTGAGGCAAATTGCTGGACCGGCTCCGGCGCACCGGTCAGGCTGCGATGCAGCGCGGTGAGTTGCGGCATGGCCGTCTGGCGAATGGCCTGGTCGAGCAGCTTCTGCTCGCACATCCTCTGTTCCTTGTAGCGGATCGACAGGATGCGGCTGTCGCTGCGACAGGCGCGATGCGCGGTCGACTGGAACGAGTTGTAGATCTGCTCAATCGGCTGGTCGGTGTGATAGCTGAACACGGCCCGCGTGCCGGGGGCAGCGATGGCGGGTCCGGCGGCAGCGGTGATCAGGGCTGCAATCAGGGCAATACGGACGATCTTCATGGCCGGGGTCCTTTCAGGTTTCGGCTCGGGGTCTCTGCAGCGGTCGGGCTGTGCGGACCTCAATGCGCTAGTGCGCTCGCCCGGCCGGAAAGTCCTGAAGGCGATCTGATTTCTTCTGATGGATTTGTGAGGGCCTTGTTTCCAAAGGCGTTCGCCAGGTCCCGATCCGGATGCGCAGGGCCGGCCCCTGTGATAGAAGAAGGCATGACCCGTCGCGCCTGCGTGCAATGCGAATCGGGAGTGGAGCGCATGACAACTGACCCTGGCGAGGCACAGGAGCTGTGGATCGGCACCTGCCGCGTGGATCCGGCGGGTCTTCGTGTCTACGGCCCGAATGGCGACGCCGCAGTCGAGCCGAAGGTCATGGAAGTCCTGCAGGTTCTGGCCGCCCATCCCGGCAAGGTCGTTCCGCGCAGCGACCTGCTCGAACAGGTCTGGGCGACCGAATATGGTGGCGATGAAAGCCTGACGCGTGCCATTTCCCTTCTTCGCAAGGCCTTCGAAGATGTGCATGGCGACCGCAATTTCATCCGCACCATTCCAAGGCGCGGCTACAGCCTGGTCGCCATCCCGGAAGCCGCCGATCCGGTGGATGCCGGCCGGCAGGCAGGTTTCAGAGCATCTCACCGGCGGGGTCCCGTCATCGCCGCGATCGCGGCGGCCGGACTGGCCGTGCTGGCTTTCGCCTCGCACCCATGGTCGAAGCCGGCCGCAAACCCTCCCTTTACGATGCAATCCATTGCACCCGTCGCCGTCGGCACGTTCGCCGTCGCCAGCCCTGAACCCGACGTCGAGGAAGCGGCGGTGGCCTCACCCGGCACAATCCGGCAGGAATTGCTGCGCAACGGCATACCTGTCGCCACCCCGAACAGCAGCAATGGCAGACAGGCCGCATTCCGTCTGTCCGGCACGATCAGTTCACGCAATGGCGGGGCCCGCACCAATCTGCAGCTTGTCCATTCACCGTCCGGCCAGGTCGTCTGGGCCGCCAGCGTGGACGTCGGCGCCGGAGACCTCGTGAACCTCACGGATATCGTTGCCAACCGCGCCGCCCAGGTCCTTCGCTGCGCCGATGACGTGGCCGGCCTGATCCCGACCGGATCGCTGGATGCGGTCGCCGCTTATTTCCGGTTCTGTGCAAGCACGGCGATGGCGGACTGGAACGAATACATCTCGTTCACCCGGTCGATCTACGAAAGCGATCCCGACAATCCCAACGCGCGCGCATTCCACGCGCTCAGCCTTGCAGCGGAATCGATCGCCATCACCAGCCTGCCGCCCGCGGACCGCACGGCACGCGCCGCCGAAGCCTTGCAGGTTGCAACCGACATACTCCGGACCGATCCCGACAATCCGGTGGCCAACCAGGCGATGGCATGGCTCGCCGAGAAGCAGGGCGACTGGCTGACCATCGAATCCTATCTCGCCCGGCCCGTGGCGAACGATTTGCTGCCGGCCGACATGCGGGCCCAGTATGGTTTCTTCCTGCGCCGCGTCGGCCGCAACAGGGATGCGATAGAGACCTACCGCGCCGCGCTGGCGGCGCAGCCGGCCCAGACCATGCTTCGCGTCCGGCTCGGCTGGCTGCTCGCCTCGCTCGGAGACTTCAGGGACGCAAACGAGCAATTCGCCTATATCGACCGCACGGATCCCGACTGGCCCGAATACCGGATCCGAAAAGACCAGATCGCGTGGTTCTATGACGATCCGGCCACCGCGCTCCGGGCGATGGACACGGCGCAGGCGGCCGGGCCACCCGACACCTTCCAGACCTGCATGCGCCACTTTCTGGAAGCCAAGCTGTCCGGAACGTCCGATGTCGGTCCTGTGGTCGACTCATGCGCCACCATCCAGCCGGACTATCGATTGCGCATCTATACCCAGCTTGGACAGTTGGACCTCGCCTTCGCCCAGTCCACAGATGTGACGAGCGACCCGACGAATGGCTGGGAAATCGTTCTTTTCTATCCTGACATGGCGTCTTTCCGGCGCGATCCGCGGTTCTGGGATGTCGTCGCAAAACTGGGCCTTGCCAATTACTGGCTCACATCCGGGCACTGGCCCGATTTCTGTTCCGATCGGGACCTGCCGGAACCGTGCGAAACCGCTGCCCGCCGCGCGCAAACGAAACTGGCGAGCGCCGGCGCAAACCCGTAGGCGCAGCCGCTCAGCTGTAGCGCGCCTCGACTTTCGGGCCCGCCTTGCCGGCTTTGACCGCCTCTACACCGGCTTCGAGATCGGCGAGATAGGCATCGGCCACGTCAGCATGCTTGGGACTCAGCATCAGGTGCAGACTCGGCGGCTCCTTCGTGACCGAGGTGAACCAGCCCCGCCGGTAGATTTCGCCATACACCGCAAAGACATGCACATCCGGATGGGAAAACGCCATCAGCCCGAGCATCGGATTGCCAACGATCTCGAAGCCAAGACGCTCCACGCCTTCCGAGATCCGCTCGCGCGTCGCGCAGACCTGCCCCTGAAGGCGCCGGTAGCCCTCGACCCCCAGCGTGTTCATAACGCCCCAGGCCGCCGAGATCGCGCCGCCCGGCCGGGTGCCGGCCAGCGTCGGCGTTTTCATCGGCGCCCCGCTCCAGCCGGCCATGTCGAACGGCATGTAGCTGTACAATTCCTCCGACCGGAACAGCACGGTCGAGGCGCCCTTGGCGCAATAGCCGTACTTGTGCAAGTCCGCGCTCATCGAATGGACGGCGGGAATCTCGAAATCGAAGGCCGGCACCGGCACGCCGTTCATTCGCGCGAACGGCGCGAAATACCCGCCGACGCACGCATCGACATGCAGCCAGACGTCTTTCTTCGCCGCCACTTCGCCCAGCGCCGCAATCGGGTCGATCAGGCCGTGCGGAAAGTTCGGGGCCGACCCGACCATCATCACCGTTGCCGCGTCCACCGCCTCGCCCATGGCGGCCGGGTCGGCTTCATAGCTGCCATCCGTTTTCAGCGGCACACGGCGGACCTCGATGTCCATCAGGTGCGCCGCCTTGTCGAAAGCGAGATGGGCCGACTGCGGCAGGACGATATTCTGCCCGTCGCGCGGCTTACCCTTCGCACGCGCATAGTCCCGCGCCGTCTTGACCGCCATGGTGATCGAATCGGTGCCGCCGGACGTCATCGCGCCGGTCGCCCCGTCCGGCCCGTGCAACAGGCCGAGGCCCATGCCGATGACTTCCTTTTCCATCTGCGCAAGACTCGGAAAGGCAAGGGGGCCGAGGCCGTTTTCGGCCATGTAGAGCGTGTAGGCTTCCTGCTGGACCTGTTCCACATCATGACCGGCATTGAAGACATAGACCGCCGTCCGTCCGTTGCGCCATTGCGCGTCGCCGCCGCCGCGCGTGATCATTTCCTGGCGCACATCGGCCCAGTCGCGGCCCTTTTCCGGCATCTGCATGGCTCGTCTCTCCCTCTGTATCTGTTGCGGAAAACCTTAGCGGCGCGCCGCCGCACTGGCCAGCTGCAGCAGCTCACCCAAAAGCGATCCCCGGAAAGATTCCACCTGCAGTGTATGCTGCACATTCAGGCGAGCCCGCCTCGCTGTCGGGGCGACTGAGCGAAGTGCATCTTTTTCCTCGCGCATTGTGCGAAGGCCGTTGCCCGGACGGGGCCGCGGGAATATTGTGCGATGTCCAGAAAAACTGAACTCAAGACTGAACTCAAAACTGACTCGGGGGCGGCCGCCGGCCATGACAGACTATATCGGTTATGAAGCGCTCACCCAGGCGGCCATGCGCGGTGTCGTCCGCGAGGCGCTGAAGCGCGCACGGACCAATGGCGGCCTGCCGGGCGACCACCATTTCTACATCACCTTCCGCACCCGGGCCCCCGGCGTGCGCATGGCGGACTATCTGATCGAGCGGTTCCCGGAAGACATGACGATCGTCGTCCAGCACCAGTTCTGGGACCTCGAAGTGCATGAAGGCCATTTCGAAATCATCCTGAAATTCTCCGGCGTCCCACAACATCTGTTCGTGCCCTATGCCGCCATCACGCGCTTCGTCGACCCGTCGGTGAATTTCGGCCTCACCTTCGAAGCTCCCAACAAGGAAGACGCGGTCATCGCCCCGGCCGCCGACGTGAAGCCTGACAGCGACGCGCCCGACGCCCCGGCCGATGCGGCCGGCACGGTCGTCAATCTCGACGCCTTCCGGCGCAAATAGGCCGGCCTGTTGTCAGAGACCGAAAAGCCCCGCCTCAGCGACGCTGACATGCTGGCCCGTTTCCAGGGCTCGAAGAAACGTCCGCCCTGTTCCGACACGCTCGGCATGAAGCTGGTCGAGGTCGAGCAGGACAAAATGCGCATACGGATGGAATTCGATGTCAGCCCGTCCTTCGCCAATCCGACCGGCGCCGTGCAGGGCGGTTTTGTCTCCGCCATGCTGGACGAAGCGATGAGCACCTGCGTCATCATCGCCTCCAACGTCACCATGACCGCGCCGACGCTGGAAATGAAGACCAGCTTCCTGACCCGCCTGATGCCCGGCAAGGCCTTCGTCGAGGCCCGTATCCTGCGCCTCGGCAAGTCCGCCGCCTTCATGGAAGCCGAATGCTTCGACCCGGACGGCAAACTGGTCGCCAAGGCCACCGCCACGGCGATCCCGATGCCGTTCAAGCGGCTCGGCAAATGAGCTTCGACAAGCAGGCCTATTGGGAAGGCGTGCTCGGCGACGGCACCCGCCCGCCCGCCACCGATTTTGTCGGCTTCGACCTCATCGCCTTCAGCGCAGACGAAGGCTGGGCGGAGGCCGCCTTCTGCCTGCCGGACGAAGCGAAGAACCCCGCCGGCAATGCCCAGGGTGGTTTCATCACGGCAGCCCTCGACGAAATCATGAGCGTCGCCGGCTCCATCGTGCAGGATGGCCCCGCCATGGCGCCGACCCTGCAGATGACAGTCAGCTTCATCCGCCCCGTGCCCGTCGGCACCCGCCTCATCGGCCGTGGCGAAGTCGTCCGCAGGGGCAAGGCCGCCATCTTCACCCAGGGCTTCCTCCGCGCCGAAGACGGCACCCTGCTCGCCCAGGCCACGGCGAGCTGCATTCCCCGGTCTCTGGCATGAACGAGCCTTATCCTCCACCGCTTGCGGGGGAGGATGAAACGCCCTGACGCAGGGACACCCGCGCCAGTGCGCTCCGCCTGTGCTATCCTTACTGAAAATAATATCAGGAGGAACACATGGCCGACGATCAGGGCAGCACGCCCGCCGTCCCGAAGTCTGTCATCGAGGTAACGGCCTTCATGCCTGACACGCGGACCGATCCGCATCCGAAGCTGAAAGCCCTGCGCGACAATTGCCCCGTGATGCGCGACGAGATGGCCAAGACCTGGTTCCTCACCCGCTATGGCGACATCCGCGAGACGGTGAACGACCGGAGCTTCGTGCGCCATCCGCTGAACTCCGAAGAAGGCTCGATCTCGCGCCAGCTGATCGAGGACGAGGAAAACCCGCGCCGCACCTCCATCCTGTTCATGGACGAGCCGGACCATTCGCGCGTCCGTCCGCCGCTCGCCAAGGCCTTTTACGCCCGCATCAACAAGATGAAGCCGGAGATCGAGGCCATCATCGACGACACGATCGAGGCGGCGCCCGCCGCTGGCGTGTTCGACCTGATGGCAGAGATCGCGGTGCCGATCCCGGTCACGGTGATTGCCCGCATCCTCGGCGTTGACGAAGCCCGCCTGCCGGAATTCCGTCAATGGTCCGAAGATGTGATCCTCGGCCTCAATCCCGTCCGCACACCGGAAGAAACAGAGCGCATGATGGCCGGTGGCGCCGCGCTCGATGCCTATTTCACCGAACTGATGGACGCCCGCCGCAAGGTGCCTGCCGACGATCTCATCACCGACATGGTGCAGCTGCAGGCGAGCGGCGAAGCTCAGCTCTCGGACGATGATGTCCGCATCAACCTGCAGGCCCTGCTGGTTGGCGGCAACCTCACCACCACCGATCTCATCGGCAATGGTGTCTGGCTGTTCCTCACCCATCCGGACCAGCTGGCTGCCCTGAAGGCCAATCCGGGCCTTGGCGCGCAGGCAGTGGAAGAAGTGCTGCGCTATGAAGCGCCGGTCTCGGCCACGTCCCGCATCGTCGAAAAGGACAAGGACGTCGCCGGCTGTCCGATGAAGGAACACCAGGTCGTCTTCTGCTCGCTTGCCTCGGCCAATCGCGACGAGGAGGCGTTCGAGGTGCCCGAAGCCTTCGACATCACCAAGAAACGCGCCAGCCACATCGCCTTCGGCGGCGGCCCGCACATCTGCATCGGCGCACCCCTTGCCCGCATCGAGGCGCGGCGCGTCTACCAGAAACTGTTCGAACGCTTCCCGGACATGAAATTGCCCGAACAGGACATCGCCTGGCGCGCCCTGCCTTTCTTCCGCGGCATCGAGAAGCTGGAGGTCCGGGTCTGAGGCCTCACCCCAGCTGCGGCTTTACATGCTCCCAGATCGTCCACAGGCCGATCAGGACGAAGCCAATGCCGGCGATCAGCTTCAGCGGCACCATGGTGAGGTAGCGCTCCGCCAGCGTGCCGAGCCCCACCGCAATCGCCGTCGACACCACAAGCGCCGCCGCGGCCGCCACGAACACGACCCAGCGCGAGACATGGTTCTCGGCCGAGAATAGCACCGTGGCGAGCTGCGTCTTGTCGCCCAGCTCCGCCAGGAACACGGTCACAAACACGGTCAGGAAGGCACGCAGCATCGGGCAGTCTCCGGCAGGATCAGATTGGCCGCCCCTCAAACACCATTCCGCCCCGCCCCGCCAGCCTTCTCCCTGCGCGCACCCATGGCGCGCGCTCCGAAAACATGCCATACGCGCGCAAAATCCCTCTGACAGGTCGATCGAGCCTCGAAGACGATCCCTGTTTACCCTGCCGAAAGCGCGCCCATGACCGCCCCCCAATCCCTCCCGCCGGCCCTTGCCGATGCCCTCGCCCGTCGTGGCTATGAGACCCTGACGCAGGTTCAGTCGGCCGTCCTCGCCCCAGAACTCGCCGGACAGGACCTGCTGGTCTCGGCCCAGACCGGCTCCGGCAAAACGGTCGCCTTCGGCCTCGCCATGGCCGCCGAACTGCTGGCCGGCGAAGATCGCCTGCCGCCGGCGGACCTGCCGCTCGCCGTGATCGTCGCCCCGACGCGCGAGCTTGCCGTCCAGGTCGCCCGCGAACTCACCTGGCTTTACGGCCCGGCCGGTGCCCGCATCGCCACCTGTGTCGGCGGCATGGACATGCGCGACGAGCGCAAGGCGCTGGCGCGCGGCGCCCAGATCGTCGTTGGCACGCCTGGCCGCCTGTCGGACCATATCCGCCGCGAGTCGCTCGACACGTCCGGCGTCCGCGTCGTCGTGCTCGACGAGGCCGATGAGATGCTGGACATGGGCTTCCGCGAGGAACTCGAACATATTCTCGAAGGCACGCCGGAAACACGCCGCACGCTGATGTTCTCCGCCACCGTGCCGAAGGGCATCGCCGCGCTCGCCGCCCGCTATCAGCGCGAGGCTGCGCGCGTCACCACCGAAGCCGAGCGCAGCCAGCATGTCGACATCGAGTATCGTGCCCTGATGGTCGCGCCGGGAGACGAAGAAAACGCCATCGTCAACATTGTCCGTGCCTCGGACAGTGAAGGCGCCCTCGTCTTCTGCACCACGCGCGCTGCCGTGAACAAGCTGATGAGCCGCATGGGCAATCGCGGTTTTCACGTCGTCGCCCTGTCCGGCGAACTCAGCCAGAAGGAACGCTCCAACGCCCTGCAGGCGCTCCGCGACGGCCGCGCCCGCGTCTGTATCGCGACCGACGTTGCCGCCCGCGGCCTCGACCTCGAAAACCTCGGCCTCGTCATCCATGCGGATCTGCCGCGCGATCCGGCGACGCTGCTGCACCGTTCCGGCCGCACCGGGCGAGCGGGCCGCAAGGGCGTCAGCGTACTCATCGTCAATCCGAAAGCCCGCCGCCGCACCGAACGCCTCCTCTCCGACGCGAAGATCGAGGCGAGCTGGGGCCGCCCGCCCTCCGCCGAGGAGATCAACGCCGCCGACGATGCGCGCCTGCTCGCCGATCCGGCCTTCATGGCGGACATCGCCGAGGCCGATGTGGCTCTTGCGAATGCCCTGCTCGAACGCCACGGCGCCGAGGCCGTCGCGCGCGCCTTCGTGGCGAAAGCCCGGGCCGGCCGCTCGGCCCCGGAGGACCTCCGCGAAGTGGACATGACCCCGCCGAAACCCCGCCGCGAGCGCAGTGCTGACGATGGCCCGCGCGAACCGCGCGAGAAACGCGGCAAAGCCGAACGCAAAGGCTTCGACGATGCCGTCTGGGTGCGGCTGAATGTCGGGCGCAAGAAGAATGCCGAAGCGCGCTGGATCCTGCCCGTGCTCTGCAAGGCCGGTGGTCTCTCGCGCGACGATATCGGCGCCATCCGCATCAATCCCGGCGACACGCATGTCGAACTCACCCGTGACGCCGCCACACGCTTCTTCGAGGCGCTGGGCGATGGCGGCACGCTGGAGAAGGGTCTCCGCGCCGAGCCCATGGACGGCGCGCCGCAGCCCTACCAGCGCCGCGAGCGGGAGGACCGGCCGGAACGGTCAGACCGCCCTGCCCCCTATCTCCGCAAGAAGGCCTACGATCCGGACGCTCCTCGCGATTTCTCCGGAAAGAAGCCCTACAAGAAGAAATCCTTCCCGGACGACGCCCCGCCCGCCGCGCGCGAGCCCTCGCCCCAGACGGACTACATTCAGGACGACCGCAAGAAGCCTTACAAGAGCGGCCCGAAAACAGGCAAGAAGCCCTCCGGCAAACCCGCCAAGGCGCGCACCGACGGCGGCTGGCAGCCTCCCATGAAAGTCTCGGCCAAGCGGCCGAAGCCCGCTACGAAAAAGCCCGCCAAAGGCCCGAAGAAGGCGCGGAAGACCGCCCCGCGCGGCTGATCCCTGTACGGAGGACCTGTATCAGGCCTCGAGGATCGTCTCAAACGTGCCGAAGATCATCCGCTTGCCGTCGAAGGGCAGGCCGCCCATGGCCTGCATCTCAGGCATCATGGCTTCCCAGGCCTTGTCCTGCGTTGTCCTGTCGGGCCAGCTGATCCAGGACACGACCACCGTTTCGCCCGGCTGGCATCTCACCGCCATCGGGAAGGAGGTAAGCTCGCCATCCGGCACGTCCTGCCCCCAGTTTTCCGCAACGGACAACGCGCCATGCTTCCGGAACAGGGCCGCAGCCGCCTGCGCATGATCCAGATACGCCGTCTTGTTGGCGGTCGGCACGGCGGCCACCATCACTTGTACGCTTGCCATGATTGTCTCCCTTTCAAGCTGCCGTCGCCGACCATAAGTTATTTATTATAACTGACAACTTCTTTTTTATGACTATATATTGTCAATCAGGACGAACTCCGTTGGATTGGCCAGCATGAACCCGCAATCCCTCGACAAGAAGCGCCTCTACCATGATGGCTGCTCCGCCGCGCACGCGATGGATCTGATCGGCGAACGCTGGGCACTGCTGGTGATCCGGGAACTGATGCTCGGCCCGAAGCGGTTCAATGACATCCGGCGCAACCTGCAGGGCATCAGCGCGAATGTCCTCAGCCAGCGCCTCGACGAGCTGGAACGGATCGGCATCGTCATCCGCCGCACGCTGCCCCCGCCCGCCTCTGTGCAGGTCTATGACCTCACGGATTGGGGCCGGGAGCTGGAGCCCGTCTTCCAGGCGCTCGGCCGTTGGGCCGTCCGCTCGCCCTTCAGGGAAAACGGCCCGATGAGCGTGAATGCGCTCCTGATGTCGTTTTCGACCATGTTCGACGCCTCCCGCGCTGCCGGCTTCTCAGCGCGAATCTCGATGCTGCTGGAGGGCGAGCCCTGCCATGTGATCATCGCGGATGGTGCGATCACCGCCCAGCGTGGCACGCTGGAGCCTGCCGACGTCCATCTGAGCGCCTCGACGGGCGACCTTCTGGAGCTGGTTTACGGCGGGAAAAAGCTCGGCTCCTGGCTCAAAAAGCCGGACGTGAGCGTCTCCGGAAAGGCTGAAATCCTGTCTGCCCTGCCGGCCTTTTTCCCGATTCCGGCACCGGTCGAAAGCTAAGTTTTCGGAGTTTCCGGAGACCCGCGTCCGCCACTTTGGGTTGGCAGGTTTAGTGTCCTGTTTTTAAACAGTATTTATTGCGCACAAACCGGCCCTGAAAAGCAGATCGGGATTTCCCTTTTGGGCCCGGACCCCCTATATTTATGAGCGAATCTCAAAGAATCGAACGGGAGGCCAAACATGGCCGCTGACACGCTGGACGACGGGCAGGAATATGGCGCGGGATCGATCAAGGTCCTGAAGGGCCTGGAAGCCGTGCGCAAGCGCCCTGGCATGTATATCGGTGACACCGATGACGGCTCGGGCCTCCACCACATGATCTACGAAGTCGTCGACAACGCCATCGACGAAGCCCTTGCCGGTCATGCCGACCGTGTGACCGTCACGCTGTACCCGGACGGGTCTGCAGAGATCACCGACAATGGCCGCGGCATCCCGGTGGGCATGCACCCGACCGAGGGCGTGTCCGCCGCCGAAGTGATCATGACCCAGCTGCACGCCGGCGGGAAGTTCGACCAGAACTCCTACAAGGTCTCCGGCGGCCTGCACGGCGTCGGCGTGTCGGTGGTGAACGCACTCTCCGACTGGCTGGAGCTGACCATCCACCGCGAAGGCCACGAGCACTTCGTCCGCTTCATCAATGGCGGCGTGGTTGAAGCCCCGCTGGAAACGCGCGGCGACAGCCCGAAACGCGACAATGGCAAACCCTATACCGGCACAGCCGTCCGCTTCCTCGCCTCGCCCGCCACCTTCTCGAAGACGGATTATGACCGCAAGACGCTGGAACACCGCCTGCGCGAACTCGCCTTCCTCAACAGTGGCGTGAAGATCATCTTCCGGGACGAGCGCGAGGCCGAGCCCTATGAGATCACGCTCGAATATGAGGGCGGCGTGAAGGCCTTCGTCCAGCATCTCGACAAGACCAAGAACAAGCTGATCCCGGAGCCGATCTACGCCATCGGCGAGAAGGACGGCATCACGGTGGAAGCGGCCCTCGAATGGACCGACAGCTACCATGAAAGCGTGCTCTGCTTCACCAACAACATCCCCCAGCGCGATGGCGGCACGCACCTCGCCGGCTTCCGCGGCGCGCTGACGCGCATCATCAACAAATATGCGAACGAAACCGGCATCGCGAAGAAGTCGAAGGTCGAAATCTCCGGCGACGATGCGCGCGAAGGCCTCACCTGCGTGCTCAGCGTGAAGGTGCCGGATCCGAAATTCAGTTCCCAGACGAAAGACAAGCTCGTCTCCTCCGAGGTGCGCCCGGTGGTCGAGAGCCTGATGGGCGAAAAGCTCGCCGAATGGTTCGAGGAGCACCCGAAGGAAGCCCAGGAAATCATGGGCAAGATCGTCGAGGCCGCCGCCGCCCGCGAGGCCGCGCGCAAGGCGCGGGAGCTGACACGCCGCAAGTCTGCGCTCGACATCACCTCCCTGCCCGGCAAGCTGGCCGACTGTCAGGAGAAGGACCCGGCGAAATCCGAACTCTTCATCGTCGAGGGCGATTCGGCCGGCGGCTCCGCCAAGCAGGGCCGCTCGCGCGACAACCAGGCCATCCTGCCGCTCCGCGGCAAGATCCTGAATGTCGAGCGCGCGCGCTTCGACAAGATGCTGTCGTCAGACCAGGTCGGCACGCTGATCATGGCGCTCGGCGCCGGCATCGGCCGTGACGAGTTCGACATCGCCAAGCTGCGCTATCACAAGATCATCATCATGACCGATGCCGACGTTGACGGCGCGCACATCCGTACGCTGCTGCTGACCTTCTTCTATCGTCAGATGCCGGAGATTATCGAGAAGGGCTATCTCTACATCGCCCAGCCGCCGCTCTACAAAGTCACGCGCGGCCGCTCCGAACGCTATGTGAAGGATGACAGCGAGCTTGAGGCCTACCTCATCGAGGAAGGCACCGATGGTGAAACGCTGATCCTGTCCGATGGCGAACAGATCCGTGGCGAGGACCTCCGCGAACGCGTCCGCCAGGCCTCGACCTTCCAGGCAAACCTGAGGCGCCTTGCCCTGCGCGCGTCCGGCGACCTGATCGAGCATGCGGCGCTCGCCGGCGCCCTCGCGCCCGGCGCGGGCGAGGACGAAGCCGCGAAAACGGCCGAGCGCCTCAACCGCTTTGCCGAGGAAGGCGAGGACACCTGGGCCGGCCGCTTCGTCGAGGGCGCGCTCGTGCTGCAACGCTCTGTGCGCAGTGTCGACGAGACGATTGCCCTGCCGCCGGCCCTTATCGCCAGCCAGGACGCCCAGCGCCTCGCCGAGCGCGCCGGCACCTTCCGCGACATGTACCAGCAGCCCGCCATCCTGCGGCACGAGAAGAGCGGCGAGATCACCGTACACGGACCGAGCTCGCTGCTCTCCGCCGTGCTCGAAAGCGGCCGCAAGGGGCTGAAAATCCAACGCTACAAGGGTCTCGGCGAAATGAATGCCGACCAGCTCTGGGAAACCACGCTCGACGCCAACGCCCGCACCCTGCTGCAAGTGAAAGTCGACCATGCCGACGAAGCCGACGACATGTTCACCAAACTGATGGGCGACGTCGTCGAACCCCGCCGCGAATTCATCGAGGAAAACGCACTCGACGCGGAGGTGGACGTCTAGGGGAGTCTCCACATGGCGTGGCGAGTTTTCGCCTGTGCATGTTTCTGGCTCGGCGCCTGCGCGTCAGCGCCGCCGCCGGCGCCTCATCCGGATATCGAAACAAGCGACGTCGCCCTGTTCTATCAGGTATACGACGCAGCCGGCGGCCATCCGGACGCGGAAGCCCTCGATACGGACTATCTGGCAAAAGGCTCGGACGGGCTGCGAACCCTTGCGCGGCTGCGTGACGCGA
The DNA here is from genome assembly GCA_020638455.1 of Hyphomonas sp. Lineage (GTDB taxonomy): Bacteria > Pseudomonadota > Alphaproteobacteria > Caulobacterales > Hyphomonadaceae > Hyphomonas. The sequence goes on from JACKIK010000003.1 coordinate 230,537, forward strand.
CCGGCGAGCGGATCGCCGCGGCGGTCGAGACCTCGCCGGAGATGTACGAGAAAGCGCGCACCTGCGCCGATCTGCTGCCATCCGTGAAATCCCGGCTCGATGCCTCGCTCTCCGCGCTTGCCTCCTATGTGCCGGACGCGGACTTTCCGCCCGTGACTGTCGCCATCGGGCGCGGTCGCCCGGTTGGCGTCGGTGCGCCCGAAACCGGCATCCAGATCGGGCTGGAGGCGCTCTGCTCGGTGGACTTCCTCAACCCGGACATGGAAGAACGCTTCGTCACGATCATCACGCATGAATATGCGCATGTGCAGCAGGCGCCGGAGCTTGCGGAACGCGATGACCTTACCGTCCTGGAAATGTCCCTCATCGAGGGCATCGCGGAATTCGTCACCGAACGCACGGCCGGTAAGATTTCCTACAGCCATCTCCTCCCGCTGACAGCCGGGCACGAGCTGGAGATCGAAACGGCTTTCGCCGCCGATATGGACAAGACCGATCTGTCCGACTGGCTCTACAATACCGGAAAGAAAGACCCCGGTGATCTCGGCTATTGGGTCGGCTACCGGATCGCCAAAGCCTACTACCGCGCCGCGCCGGACAAGCGCGCCGCCGTCGCCGACATGCTGGCCATGACAGACGCAAAGGCCTTCCTCACCGCCAGCGGATGGTATCCCGGAATTGACCTCAGCGGTCCGTAGCCGGAAAGACGGTCTGATCTGGCCACTGAATTCAGGCGTTTTGGCACGATTGGTGGTTTATCTCCCCGCCCGCATCTCCAACAACAAGGCCCGGCATTGCAGGCAGTCCAGGTCCGCGAGCAGGTCCGCCGCCACGCCCGTCGCCTCGAAGGCGCGGTGCGGCTTCAGTGCGGCAGGGTCGAGCGCCGGATCCAGCCGCGCGTGAAACCCATGCAGCATCTGGTTCGAGGCCGAACTGTTGACCAACAGCGGCCGATCGTTGATCGGCACCAGCTCCATCACGCCGCCCGCCGGCACGCCGAGTTCCCGGTCGAGAATCGCCAGCGCCGCCTCTGCCGGTGCGGCGTCCTCCGGCAGGCGCCCGCCGGGAAAGTCGAGCGTCGCCCGGTCCACGCCCGGCCGGAATTGCGGCAGCGGCAATAGATAGGACCCGCGATGCTCGGGAATAACGATCACGGAATGTGCCGCCACGACGCGCCAGTATTCCAGTGTCTTTCCCGCATCATCACGCCAGCGCTCCCCCACCAGTTCAATCCATGGGGTCTTCAGATCCGCGATCTGTCCCAGCAATTTCCACTTCATCCGGGCCTCCCCTGCCTGCCTGATCAGACTATCCGCCTCCCGTCCTCTTTTGCACCGTGACAAAAGAAACGGTGGGCAGCGCCGGGCCTTTCCCCACCTCCGCTCACCCCGGCACAAGCCGGGGTCCAGGGCCACGCACTGAAATGCCTGCGGTTTCCGGCTCCCGGCCTCCGCCGGGATGACAGGAAAAGGAAAACCAATCCGACCGGTCTCTGCCCCCGTCCACACTGCCCGCACGATGGAACCGAGCCTCAAACCCTATTTCGACCATGTCTGGCCAGTGTTCTGGCCGTGGCTGGTATGGAACCTGATCCGCTTCGCCCGCTGGCACCTGCGGACGGGGCAGGACGCGCTGCTGGCCGTCGATTGCTTCGGCAACATAAGGATCACCCGCCTCTGTGATGCACCGCAAGCGGATGATCTCTACGTCTACGAGGTGCCGAAGGTGGCAAGCTGGGACCGGCTCTCTACGGACTGCGAGCCCCTTCTCCCTCGGGAGAAGGGGTTGGGGATGAGGGGTCGCGTCATTGCGGCAAGCACTTCACGTGCTGCACGCCCGTTTCCCCTCACCCCTACCCCTCTCCCGGGGGAGAGGGGATTGACGCTCACTGGCCGGCCCCGCGCCCCACCGTAGCGATCATCCTCCCCTGCGAAGCGGGGGAGGATGAAACCCCCAATCCATCCTATGTCACCGGACGGCACCCGCCGCGCCGGCCGCACGTGCTGGCCGTCACGTTTTCGTGACCCTGCCCTGCAATTGCGAGGCATTGACGCCCCGTCCCCACGCCCCATCTCCGCGGCCAACCCGAACACCAGGAGAGCCCGATGATCGAGCTGCGCCCCTTCGACAAGCTTGGCCGCTTCCGCAATGAATGGCTGAACACGAATTATCATTTCTCCTTCTCCGGCTATCACGACCCCGCCCGCATGGGCGAAGGCGCCCTCCGCGTCTGGAACGATGATACGATCCAGCCGCACGCCGGCTTCCCGCCGCACGGCCACCGCTCGATGGAAATCATCACCTATGTCCGCAAGGGCGCGATCACCCACAAGGACTCGATGGGCAATACCGGCCGCACGGAAGCGGGCGACGTGCAGGTGATGAGCGCAGGGGCCGGTGTTCAGCATTCGGAATGGAATGCCGACGACGAAACCTGCACCCTGTTCCAGATCTGGATCCTGCCGCGCGAGGCGGGCGGCGCGCCCGGCTGGGGCGCGATGAAATTCCCGAAAGGCGACCGCTCGGGCAAATGGGCCGTTTTCGCCTCCGGCGACGGGGCCGAAGGCAGCCTGCCGATCAGGCAGGACGCCCGCGTTATGGGCGCGACGCTGAAAGCCGGCGAGCCCCTCACCTATGACATGAAGCCCGGCCGGCACGGCTATCTCGTGCTCGCCGCCGGCTCGGTGGACCTTAACGGCCGCACGCTGACAGCCCGCGACGGCGCCGCCATCACCGGCGCGGAAAACCTCGAACTCCACGGCCTCGAAGACGCTGAGATCGTCTTTGTGGACACGGTTTAATGCTTCACAGCGCCGTGACTTCGGGAACTCTCGGGCGCGTGCTAGATTGAACTAAAGAACCGAATGGAGGTTTGTCATGAAACTCGCACCGATTGCCGCCCTCGCCCTGATGCTGGCCCCCTCGGCCTTTGCGGCAGAAATCAACGTCGCCTATTCCGACGACTTCAACACGAAGCTGCAGGATGACCTCGGCACGCGCGAAGGCGATTACCTGTCCAAGGAGGTCCGCGAGGATCTCCAGCGCGAACTCACCAAACAGGGCGTGGATGTCGCCCGGATCGACGTCACCATCGTCGACGCCAAGCCGTCAAAGCCGACCTTCAAGCAGCTCGGCGACAAGCCGGGTCTCGACTATGGCGCCTCGGTCAGCCTCGGCGGCATGAAGCTGACGGCCGTCGCCTATGACGCCGACGGCACAGAGGCCGGTCAGTACGAATATTCCTGGTATGAAAACGACATCCGCCAGACCGGGATCACGACCTGGTACGATGCCAACAAGGCGGCCCGCTGGTTCGCCCGGAACTTTGCCGAGGACCTGAGAGGCCCGGACCTGCAGAACTAGGACCTAGAGGACCAGTTCGCACCGCTCGTTGAGGCTGGGGCGCGCCACCGCGACGCGCTTCAGCCCCGGCAGGCTTTCTGAAAGGTCGGCCGCGACCCAGACGCAGATCCGTTCCAGCGTCGGCACCTCAAGCCCCTCGATCTCGTTGAGCAGGCGGTGGTCGAGTTTCTCCGCCGTGGCGTTCAGGCTGGCCGTCAGGTGGGCGAAGTCCTCGACCCACTGCTCCCCGGCCTTCACCACGCCGGCAACCGTCGCCTCAAGGCGGAAAGAATGGCCGTGCATGTGCCGGTAAGGATGGCCTTCCGGCTTGCCGCCCATGAAGTGCGCCGCCTCGAAATACACCGCCTTGGTGATCTCGAACACGCGGCCTTCGGGACTCAGGGCAGCCCGGTCAGTTTGTGCGTTTGCAAGCTCAGTCGCCATTGCGGATTCTTCAGACAATATTGCGCCGCAGCCTGCACATTGCGGGCCGCATGGGGGTCGTCCTTCGGTTGCAGGAAAAAGTGCTGAAAGTCCAGATCAATGAACCGTTCCGGCTGCGCTTCGGCCTCGTCCTGCGGGTACACCAGTTTCAGCTCGTTTCCCCTTGTCAGCACCAGCTCCGAATTCGCCTTGGGGCTGACGCAGATCCAGTCCAGCCCCGCCGGCGCCTCGACCGTGCCGTTCGTCTCGACCGCCACTTCGAAGCCCTGCGCATGGAGGGCCCCGATCAGCGGCGGGTCGAGCTGCAGCAGCGGCTCGCCGCCCGTGCAGACGACATAACGACGCCCGCCCGGCTGCTCGCCCGGCTCCGCATTGGCGCACCAGATCGAGGTGACCAGTTCCGCCAGTTCCGCGGCCGTCCTGAACTTGCCGCCATTCTCCCCGTCGGTGCCGACGAAATCGGTGTCGCAGAAGCGGCAGACGGCCTCGTCCCGGTCGCGCTCCAGCCCGCTCCAGAGGTTACAGCCGGCAAAGCGCAGGAACACCGCCGCCCGGCCCGTCTGGGCGCCTTCTCCCTGCAATGTGTAGAAGGCTTCCTTGACGGTGTAGGTCATCGCCCGGCCTGCCAGCGTTCCCAGCCCGCCGACCGCAGCTCGCAGGCCGGGCAGGCGCCGCAGCCATAGCCCCAGTCATGCCGGTGCGCACGGTCACCCAGATAGCAGGTGTGCGTCTCCTCGACGATCAGGCTGACCAGCGCCTCGCCGCCCAGATCGTGCGCCATCGCCCAGGTGCCGGCCTTGTCGACATACATCAGCGGCGTCTCGATCTGCATAGGCCGGTCGAGGCCGAGGCGCAGCGTCTCCGCCTGGGCCAGGATCGTGTCATTGCGGCAGTCGGGATAGCCGGAATAATCCGTCTCGCACATGCCGCCGACCAGAACGGTGATCCCCCGGCGCACGGCCAGCGCCCCCGCCAGGGTCAGGAACAACAGGTTCCGCCCCGGCACGAAAGTCGACGGCAGACCAGACTCCGTGGTTTCGATGGCAACTTCGTGCGTCATCGCGGTTTCGCCGAGGCTTTTCAGCACGCCCGCATCGATGAGGTGATCCTCGCCCAGACGGCGTGCCCAGTCCGTGTGCAGGGAGGCCAGCCCATTGCGCACATTCCCGCGGCAGGAGAGCTCAACCACGTGGCGCTGGCCATAGTCGAACCCGATCGTTTCGACGTGCCGGAAACGGTCCAGCGCCCAGGCAAGGCAGGTCGCCGAATCCTGCCCACCGGAAAGCAGGACCAGGGCCGTTTCGCCCGGCATGGATTGCGGTTCTGATGCCATGGCGCGCCTCTATCAGCCCCCGGCTTCCCGGCCAAGCGGCCAGCCGCCGAATCCCTGCCCGCGCGCGCCGCTCAACTGACCTAACGGAACCCCCGCCACCAGGGCAAAAGTTTGCGCATGAAGTGTGACCATGAAGTCGCGCCGCGATTTTTTTGCGTTGACGTAGCGTCCGCTGAGCCATTCGAACCGCCTGCAAATATTGACATTTGTCCATCAAATCCCTGAGATAACGGGGAAGCTGGAACAAAAATATAGCCAGCTCAAAATTTGCTCGCCGCTGGCAATCCCGCCGGCCCGAGGGGAGGAACAGCTTAATGACCCAAAAAAGAGACTCGAAGTGCGTTTGGCTCGCAGGAGCGTCGGTGCTGGCCATTGGCCTGTTTGTGCCGACCATCGCCAACGCACAGGAGGAAACAGACGATAGCCAGCGTACGCTGTCGACCGTCACGGTGACGACCCAGAAGACCGAGGAATCGATTCAGGACGTTCCGATCGCCGTTTCGGCATTCGACGAGGACGCCCTCAACCGCCTGCAGCTGACCGGCGGTCCGGACCTGGTGAAAGCCATTCCGAACGTCAACTTCACCAAGGGCAACTTCACCGGCTACAACTTCAAGATCCGGGGTATCGGTGCCGACGTGGTCGCCCAGTCCGGCGACGCGGGTGTGGGTGTGCACCAGAACGACGTGCCGCTGACATCCAACCGCCTGTTCGAAGCCGAGTTCTACGACATCGAGCGCGTCGAGGTGCTGCGGGGCCCTCAAGGCACGCTGTATGGCCGTAACGCAACCGGCGGCGTGTTCAACCTGATCACCAACAAGCCGGTGATGGGTGAGTTCCAGGCGAACCTCGAAGGCACCTACGGCAATCACAACACGTTCAAGACCAAGGGCATGATCAACATCCCGTTCGGCGATGTGATGGCCCTGCGCGTGGCGGGCTCCATGGTCCAGCGCGACGGCTACGTGAAGAACACCGTCACCGGCAATGATGTCGACGACCGCGACCTGCACAGCTTCCGCGCCACCCTCGGTTTCGAACCGTCAGACGTGTTCCGTGGCTGGGTTTCCTACGAGCAGTTCGAGGAAGACGACCACCGTCTCCGGTCCGGCAAGCAGCTGTGTAAGAAAGACCCGGGCTTCTCCTCGTTTGCCGGTATTCCGGTCTCTCCGCTGGATCAGCTGGTTACCTCGATCGGCTGTCAGGACGCGCCGCTCGACCAGTCGAACGACCGTGTGAACTCTCAGGCAACGCTCGGCGGCGGTCTCGGCATCATCGCCGGCCTGCTCAACGGCGATGCCTTCACCGATCCGGTCAATCCGGATCTGCGTGAAATCGAGTCCGCCTTCGATCCAATCTACAAAGCCGACCAGAAGCTGATCTCCTGGAAGGGCGAGTGGAACGTGACGGACAACCTGCTGCTGACCTATCTCGGCAGCTACAACGACACCGACCAGACCTCGATCGAAGACTATAACAAGATCGCACCGACGATTGCCTTCAACGAGACGGCTGGCCCGTTCTTCCTGGCCCCCGGCCTTGAAAGCATCTACAGCCTTCTCTTCCCGGGCGGCGTGGTGAGCGACCCTGAACTCGGCGCATCGAACCTGTTCCGGACGTTTGACCTGTCCGGCGGCGCCAGCACGCAGACATCGCATGAACTTCGTATCGAGTCGGACTATGATGGGCCGTTCAACTTCAATCTCGGCGCCATCAAGATCAACTACGAGGCCATCGACCCGTATGACAACAATGCGGGCTACTATGTGCTGTCGAACTCGCTGACGGCCCTCACCCAGCTGAACAACATTCTGGGTGGCGCCATCTTCGGTGGCAATGTGCCGCTCGACTCCGGCAGCACCGGTGGCAACGGCCTGTTCAATCTCTCGCTTGCGGGCGATGGCGGCGAGTACTTCCGCTCGCTCGATCCCTACAAGCTGGATTCCACGGCTGTCTTCGGTGAGGTCTATTACCAGATCAATGACAACCTGAAGCTGACGGTTGGCCTGCGCAACACGAACGACAAGAAGAAGCAGGACGTCATCCCGACCTTCCTGTTCACGCCGTCGGACGAATATCCGGCTGCCCAGAACGGTGATGCGCGGAACCCGGCGGGCGTGCTGAAGGCCGACTTCAACGAAACGACGGGCCGGGCCGGTCTCGACTGGACGCCGAACCTCTCGTTCACCGACGACACGCTGATCTACGGCTTCTATTCGAAGGGCTATAAGGGCGGTGGTATCAACCCGCCGCAGCCGGCAGGGGCCAATTTGTTCCCGCAGACCTTCGATCCGGAATTCGTCAATTCGTACGAACTCGGTACGAAGAACACGATCCTCGACGGAACGGCCCAGCTGAACCTCACCGGGTTCTACTATGACTATCAGGGCTACCAGATCACGCAGATCATCAACCGCTCGTCGGTGAACATCAACGTGGACGCCAAGATCCAGGGTCTTGAAATCGAAGGCCTCTGGACCCCGGCCGAGAACTGGCTGCTGACGGCCAATATCGGCCTTCTGGACGCACAGGTGAAGAATACCTACGGCATCGACCTTCTGGATCGGACCAATGGCCGGTCTGACCTGGTCGTGCTGAAGAACGCATCCACCTACTCGAACTGCGTGGTGTCGGCTCAGGGTTATGCGACTCTTCTTGGGGCCATCCAGTTGAATCCGAGCCTAGCAGGTGGAACGCGGGGACTGTGCAACGGCCAGTTTGCAGCGGGTATTTACGACGCCGTCAACGGCACAACCGGGGGCAGCGGCGACGCGACAATCGATCGCGCTGTTGCTGAGGGTTTCCTCGGGCTGACCGGATCGACGATCACCTACACCGACGCAAACGGAAAGGTTCAAACCGCAAGCCTGCTGCAACCGATTGAAGGCGACGCGAAGAGCCTCGACGGCAACACGCTCCCCGGCGCGCCGGATGCGACCGTGAACCTTGCAGCCGAGTACACCTTCCCGTCGCTCGGCGGTTCCAACTGGGACTTCACGATCCGCGGCGACTACTACTGGCAGGCGGAAAGCGTCACCCGCGTGTGGAACACGCCGCGTGACAGCCTCGACGCCTGGTCGAACGTCAACCTGTCGCTGCTGTTCAACAATGATGAGAGCGGCTGGGGCGTCGAAATCTTCGCCAAGAACCTGACGGACGAGGAAGTCATCACTGGTGCCTACCTCACCGACGACTCCTCGGGTCTCTACACCAACGTCTTCCTGACCGAGCCGGCCCTGTACGGCGTGACGATCAAGAAGTCTTGGTAAGACAGCAGGTTGCAACCTGAACTTCGAAGGGGCGGCCCGCTGGGCCGCCCCTTTTCCATTTGGCGCCCGCACGGCCCTGTCCTATGGTTGCGCGATTTCGCGCATCCCGACCGTTCAGGAGCATTCCATGCGTTTCGTCCCCGCTGGCCTTGCCGCCGCCCTTCTGCTTGCCGCCTGTGGCGCCGGACCAGCAGCCACACCACAGCCCGCCAACACGCCGAGCGATATCAGCGTCACACTCACGCCCGTCGCCGAGGCGGAATATCCCTGGGGTCTCGCCTTCCTGCCAAATGGCGATCTCCTGTTCACGGAGCGTGTCTCCGGACTGAAATACCTCGCCGCTGGCGAGACCAAGGCGGTGCCCGTATCCGGCCTTCCGGAGGCGCTGACCGAAGGCCAGGCGGGCTATTTCGGCATCACGCTCGACCCGGATTTCGAGACCAACCGCACCGTCTACATCGCCTATGCGCAGGGCACCGAGAAGGACAATGGCACGGCCGTGATCCGGGCCCGCCTCAGCGACGACCACACAGCGCTTGAAGACATAACCCAGATCTTCCGCGCGGACTCGCGCGATACGACCGCCCATTTCGGCGGACGGATGCAGTTTGCCAATGACGGCACGCTGTTCATCACGCTGGGCGAAGGCTTCAAGTACATGCAGGACGCGCAGAACCTGAAGATCACGCACGGCAAGATCATCCATATAAACTCCGACGGCACCATCCCTGCCGACAATCCGTTTGCAGACGGCACTGATGGCAAGCCCGAGATCTGGTCGTACGGTCACCGCAACGTGCAGGGGCTCTACTATGACAAGGAGTCCGGCGTCCTCTACGAAACCGAGCACGGGCCAAAGGGCGGCGACGAGTTCAACATCATCCGGCCCGGCGCCAATTATGGCTGGCCGAAAATCACCTACGGGATCAACTATGACGGCACGGTCATCACCGAGAAAACGGCGATGGACGGCATGGAACAGCCGCTCACCTATTGGGTGCCGTCAATCGCCCCGTCGGGACTGACGCGGCTGACCAGCGATGTCTATCCAGGCTGGAAGGGCGACTTCTTCGCCGGCGGCATGAACGGCCCGGCCGGCCTCGAACTTGTCCGCATTCGCGTCGAGGATGGCAAGGTGACGGAGCGGGAGGACCTGTTCAAGGGCGAGTATCCGATCCGCGACGTCACGCAGGGCCCTGACGGCCACCTCTATGTCGCGACCAAGGATTTCGACGGTATTTTCCGGGTCGACCTGAAGGAGTAGGACTGGTCTTACTCGCTGGTACGCCGTGCGCGCAGCGCGGCGGCCAGCGTGCCGTCGTCCAGATGGTCGAGCTCGCCGCCAACCGGCACGCCGTGGGCGAGATAGGTGATCTCCGCACCCCTGCCCTGCAGCTGCTCGGCCACATAGTGCGCGGTGTTCTGTCCTTCGAAAGTCGCATTCAGCGCCAGGATCACCTCGCGGATGCCGCCCGCTTCAACACGGGTCACGAGGGATGGAATGTTCAGATCCTCCGGCGTCACGCCATCGACGGCGGACATGACCCCTCCCAGCACATGGTAGCGGCCGCGATAGACCCCGCCGCGCTCCAGCGCCCAGAGGTCTGGCACATCCTCCACCACGCAGATCAGGCCTTCGTCACGGCCACCGGACTGACACACGGCGCAGGGCTGCAGCGTGTCGAAATTCCCGCAGATCTCACACTTTTCGATCCGGTGGCCAGCGTCCGACATCGCCTCTGCCAGCGGCAGCAGGAGCGTGTCGCGCCGCTTCAGGAGGAACAGCGCCGCCCGGCGTGCAGACCGCGGCCCGAAGCCCGGCAGGCGGGACATCAGCTCGATGAGACGCAGGATTTCAGGGCCGGCAGAGCGTTGTGACATGCGCCCCAATGTCGGGCATTCGGCGGCGCATGCAAGCCTGCCCCTGCCGGAAATGCGGCGCAAAACCAAACCGCCCCGGCGCGCGGGCCGGGGCGGTCTGGATTATTCTGTGAATTTCGCCTTATGCAGCGGCTTCCACATCGCCGCGATTGGCGCCCGGACGCGGATCACGCAGCACATAGCCGCGGCCCCAGACCGTTTCGATGTAGTGGTTGCCACCGGTGGCCTGCTGCAGCTTCTTGCGGAGCTTACAGATGAAGACGTCGATGATCTTCAGTTCCGGCTCGTCCATACCGCCATAGAGGTGGTTGAGGAACATTTCCTTGGTCAGCGTCGTACCCTTCCGCAGGGAAAGCAGCTCGAACATCTGGTATTCCTTGCCGGTGAGGTGGACGCGTTCGCCTTCCACTTCCACGGTCTTGGCATCGAGGTTCACGACGATCTCGCCGGTGCGGATCACGCTCTCGGCATGGCCCTTGGAACGGCGCACGATGGCGGTGATACGGGCAATCAGCTCGTCCTTGTTGAACGGCTTGGTGAGGTAGTCGTCGGCGCCGTAGCCCAGCGTCTTGACCTTCGCCTCGATGTCCGGATTGCCGGAGAGGATCATCACCGGCGTGTTCACGCGGCCCATACGGAGCTGCTTGAGCACTTCGTATCCGGAAATATCCGGCAGCGACAGGTCGAGAATGATCATGTCATACTCATAGACCTTGCCCAGATCGACGCCTTCTTCGCCGAGGTCAGTTGTGTAGATGTTGAAGCCCGCAGACTTCAGCATCAGCTCAATTGAACGCGCAACGGCGCTATCGTCTTCAATGAGCAGGACGCGCATGTGCCGTCTCCCGAATCAGCCTTACGACAAGCTAGTCGTTTTTATTAACTCTGAGAATCCTAACGGCTGTTTCTTTAACCAAAGTTAACAGCTTCTTCCGATTCCCGTCGAAATCCCCACGCTCTTCACACAGATTAATTATCAGTTCCCCAGTTCCGCAGCCGGAGCGTTGCCAATCAGCATCTGGCTGATCGCGATCGCATCCTGGATCGGCTGAGCCTGCGGATCTGTAGAAATCAGGGTCTTCTGGCACCGGATCGCATCGCGCACTTTCGGGTCGCGGATGACGATGCCGGCCAAGTGCGGCCGGAAGCCAAGGAAGGTCTGGCAGGCGCGCGCGATGGCTTCATAAGTGCGCTGTCCTGCCGCACGGCTTTCTGCCTGATTGATGCAGACCACCGGTTCGACATTCGGCGCATAGCCGCGCAGCACCTTGATGAAGGCGTAGGCGTCCGTCATCGACGTCGGCTCGTCGGTGATCACCATGAGCGCCTTGTCAGCCGCCCGGGCGAGACGCATGCAGTTCGCTTCGATGCCGGCGCCGAGGTCCACGACGACCTGGTCGTATTGCAGGGCCAGCGCCGAGAGACCGGCGGCAAGACGCGCCACCTCTTCCGGCGGCAGTTCGGCAAGTGCGCCTGAGCCTGAGCGGCCCGGCAGCACATCGAACCCGCCATCTGCTGCGCCGCCATCCACAGGCGTCACCGCATCGTCGAGCTCGACCCAGCCCGCGATCACCGCGGCAAGGTCCGTCTCTGGTGCGATCCCGAGCTGGACGTCGACATTGGCGAGGCCAAGATCGCCATCGACCAGCAGCGTGCGCTTGCCGGCCTGGGCGAATGCGGAGGCCAGCGTGATGGCCATGAAGGTCTTGCCGACGCCGCCCTTGCCCGAGGCAACAGCGATGATGGACGCAGGTTCCACGCGGCGGTGCGTTATCCGGGGGGCCGGACGCTCCTGCGATTTTCGCATCATGAAGCTCATTACGCAGCTCCTTTCAGGGCGATCACATCGCCCGGGGAATCTTCCATCAGCAGCGCCGCGAGGCGCGCCGGCGCCGCCGGCACGAGGCCGCCGCCAATGAACGGCGTCACGGCCAGATGCGAGAAGGCGATCCCTGCAGACGAGAGCGCGGAAATCGCGCCTCCCCGCCTTCGGACAACATCGAGTTTGGTCAGCACGGCGCGCTTGACGCCGGCGCGTGCGAAGGATTTGGCGGCTTCCAGCTGGTCGTCCGGATGGCCTTCGGCCGACATCACCAGCACCGGCTCTGCCCGGATAACGGAGATCAGATCCTGCAGGCTGTCGAGGTCGCCATCGTCGAAGGGGTTGATCGCCGGCAGGTCGACAACGAAGCGGCGGTTCTCACTCTTCAGGGTTCTCAGCGTGTCGAACAGGTCATCCGTCGTCAGACAGACGCGGATCTGGTTCTGTTCCAGCTCGAGATAGGCGGCAAGCTGGTCGCCGCCCGCCGTGCCGTCGAGATCAGCGGCGACGGGCATCAGTTCGGCGCGCGCCACAGCGGCGCGGCGCGTCAGCTTGGCGGCGGTGGCGGTGCGGCCATGCCCCGGCGGGCCGACAAGGATCACATCGCGGTCCGGACGAGCCGGCAGCGGGTCACAGGTCACGATCCGCGCGATGCCATCGGCAATCGCCTCCTCCGGCTCGCTCAGCTGGCCCTGATTGCGTCCGGCGCCTTCGGCAGCGACCCGTTCGGCAAAGCGCTGCGGCGCACCATGCCAGAGCAGCGCATCGCGCACGCGGCTGTAGAGCGGATTCTCGACGCCGCGGCCATGGCCCGCCCCGCCGCGCGCATCGCGCAGAAACAGGGGTTCATTCGCGACAAGTCCTGACGCGCCCAGCTTGTCGACCGCCGCGCGCACCTCGACGCCGCGTTCTGTTTCGCGCTCGGACAGGATCACCGCATCGGCGCCCATCTCCGCAAATATCATCGCCTTCGCAGCCTCGAACGTCTCAGCGGCGAACATTTTCATGCGCATGAAGCGGCGTCCTCTCGTCAGTCATTCCAGCCCGCAACGCGAGGCTCCTGAGGGTCGCGGCACCGGGTTCCCGCCGAAGATGGGGGGACAATGGTTAACGAATCGCGAAGTTTGGTTAGGATTTGGCAGATTCCTGCGCAGCGCCCGGACGTGCGATATGCGCCCCGAACCTGCGCCGCAGGGCCACAACCGGCTGCTCGACCAGATAGTAGGAAAGACTGGTGGCGAGGAAGGTGATGCTGACGGCAACAAGGATGAACGCTGGCTGGCTGAGCTGATCGCCGGCAATCCGGCGCGTCAATATGTAGACCGGCAGGTGCCAGAGGTAGAGGCCGTAGCTGACCCGTCCGAGCCAGGACATCCAGGGCAGTTCCAGCAACCGGACCACAAGCTCCATCGGCCGCCAGAAATACAGGTTCAGTATCCCGATAAACAGCGCAATACCTTGAATCGAATAGCGGAACGACTCCCGGAATGCGTCATCCCGATAGACGAGGCTGCCCAGCATGAGCCCGGCGGCCAGCAAAACCGGACCCAGCCCGACCAACCAGCGCCGCCACGCGCCATCCGGCGCGATGTGAAGCAGGATCGACAGAAGACAGCCCCAAACGAGGCTGTCGATGCGCGTGTCTGTGGCGACATAATTGTACTGGGACGGCCAGTGCAGCACGTGCAGCGTGGTCAGGCGCCAGGCGAGTGCCGCCGCACATAAGGCAAGGCAGATCCACACCATCCGCTTCAACCGCTGCAGGTTCAGCATAAGGACCAGGGGGAAGAGCAGGTAGAAGTGCTCCTCAATCGCCAGCGACCAGAGATGCGACCAGGGCGCGACCCGCACGCCGGGCAGGCCCTGCCCCGCGGCTGCGGCGGCGTCCTGAAACTGCAGTGACGCAAACAGATAGTTCGCCGTATAGGTCAGCGCCGTGGCGACTTCGGCAAAGCGCGGCGGTGTACCGAGGACAAGGATCAGCACTACCGATGTCACCGCCAGCATCACATAGAGCGCCGGCAGAAGGCGCAGGAACCGGCGGATGTAGAAATTCCCAAGTCCAATCCGGCCCTTCGCGACTGACTCGGCCAATAGGAGGCGCGTGATCAGGAAGCCCGAGATGAAGAAGAAGATGGTGACCCCGAGGCCACCCGGCACAAAGTGTTCGTAGCCGGCATGCGCCACCATGACCAACGCAACGGCGAGACACCGCACGCCGTCGAGGCCGGGTATGTAACCATAGCCGGCACGGGCCTTCAGCAAATGCTCGGAAATGCCTTGCATATCAAACGGCTGCCCCTGTTCCGGATGTTCGGGAGTCGCCCGTTTTGAGCAATTCCCGCGCCAACGGGCACAGCACAGATCAGGCCGCTTCGCGGGAGTCCACGATTTCGGAGAGGGTCACGCCCAGCTGGCCATCGGCGACGACCAGCTTGCCCCGCGCCATCAGCCGGTCGGACACATAGATCTCTACCGGCTCGTCGGTGCGCCGTTCCAGCGCCATGATGTCGCCGGCCGACATCTGCGCCAGTTCCTCCATGGGAATCCGCAGTTCGCCCAGCACAACGTCGACGCGCACGGGCACATCCATCAGGGATTTCTGCAGGGCTGGATTGGCTGGCTTGGTCATGGTCCGTCCTTGATTGCCCGGGGCGCCTCTGCGGACACCTCACCGGCGCTGTTCTGGCTGAATTCCGCCTGCTCTGCAAACAGGTCTCCCTGTCCGTCTGCAATTCTCTGCGCGGTCGCCGTGATCAGGCGCAGCGCCGTTTCGTGCAGGCCCTGTTCCTGGGCACTGGCTTCGAGATGTGCAGCCAGCGCCACGAGATTGGCGAGTGCCTGCGACAGGTTCGATGTCACTTGCTGCAGGCGCAGGCTCTGCGCCTCGCCCGCCTGCGCCAACGCTGCGGCATAACCTTCCGAACGGGCCTCGGACAGCAGCAGGGCAAGGTCGGACGAAGACATCGAGACCTTTTCCTCAACCGGCTCGATGACCGGTTCCGGCGCGTCCGCGACGGTGAAGTCGCTGCGGAACTCGAAAGGCTGGAGGGTTTTGACGGCGCGCTGCATCAGTCGACCAGTTCATCCTCGTCCGTCTGGTCGCCGGAGCGGATATCGCCCCGATGCACCAGCGTGCGGGCCAGCGTGACAAGCTCCTGCCGGGCGGCCTCCACGTCGGCCCGGCGGACCGGCCCGAGCGCGGCGATCTCCTCGCGCAGCAGATTGCCGGCATGGCGCGTCATATTGCCGAAGAAGGCATTCGCCGTGTCGTCGCGCGCGCCCTTCAGCGCAATGACGAGCGCAGCGCGGTCCGCGGCCGAGAGCAGCGTCTGCAGGCCGGCGGCATCGAGGCTGCCAAGGTCGTCGAAGGTGAACATCAGCGCCCGCACTTTTTCCCCTGCTCCCGGCTCGGCACTTTCCAGTGCCGCCAGGAAGGTCTTGCCGGAGCGGGCGTCGAGCTGGTCGAAAATGCGGGCGACCCGCTCATGGCCGCCGCGCTGGCCTGCCTCCGTCCGCGCCCCGACCAACAGGTCGAGCCGGGCCTCAAGCGCCGAAAAGGCGGCCGGATGAACCGGGCCAAGATTGAGCAGCCGGTGCATCGCATCGATGGCGAGCGGGGCTTCCAGGACGCGAAGCAGGCGGGCGGCCGCCTCGCCGCTGAGGCGTGACAGGATCAGCGCAATCGTCTGGGGATGCTCTGAGGCCAGCATCTGCGCCAGAACATCCGGACCGGCAGCGGAAAGGCGGGACCAGACAGAGTTGCCTGCACTCGCCCTGGACGGTGCCTGCAGGCGCTGATGCGCTTCCATGAAGCGGTCGAGGGCATCTGTTTCGCCCTCGGTCGCATCGCCCAGCGTATCCATCGCCGCCGTCAGGGCCTGGACTTCGGATTTCGACAGTTCCGCCCAGATCGGCGCGGCGTCGGGGCCCAGCGCCCGCATCAGGCGGGCCGACCGCATGAGGCCATCAGCGGGCACAGCCGGAGCCGGTTCGCGGGCAATTGCGAGGGCGCTCATGCGGCGTCTCCCGGCTTGCCCATCCAGCCGCGCACGATGTCTGCCGCCCGCGCCGGGTCGCGGCGGGCGAGGTCAGCCGCATCCTGCGCGCGTGGAGCCGTGGGAGCCGGCCGTGCTGACGGAGCGGCAGCTGGCATTCGGGTGGGCAGCGTCTCGCGGACAAGTTCCACCGGGGCCGGCGCCGTGCGCACCGGGGCAAAGCCCAGCCAGGCGGCAAGGCCGGCCAGCAATGCAAGCAGGGAAAGTTCGGTCCAGTCCGAAGGTGTCGGCGCGCCGGTCATCGCCGGCGCGAAGCTGACACTCTGGAGGTCAACCGTGTCGCCCTTTGCGGCATCGATGGCGGCCGCCGCGGTCATCACGCGGGTGACGGTGTCGGCGTCAAGGCCTGCAGCCTCGTCCAGCAGCACGAGCACCTGGCGGCCGCCGCCGGCGCGGCGCGCGACCGACACGCGCACATGCCCCGGCCCTGCAATGGCTTCAGCGACGGACAAGAGGGATGTTTCGGCCTGCGAAAGCGGCCCGGGCGAGGCCGGCGCGCGCGTCAGCACGTCCATGCCGCGCCAGCCAAGCAGGCCAATGGCCACCACAAGCGCAGCCAGCGCGACCGCCCGTGTGGAAGGCGTCGCGCCGCGCTCAGTGCCGGAATTGCCGTGCGCCATTCTGCACTCCTGCCATCCGGACCGGCCCGGATGCTTGAGGCAGTGTTAACGGCGAGGCCGTAAATTTCGCTTTAACAGACGCCTAGCGGCGATACTGCTGCAAACGGGTCGTGCGAAGGCCCTTGGCGCCGTGGCGCGCATAGAGGCGCTCCCAGGCGTCGTATTCCTCGTCGGTCAGATTGTAGCGATCGCATGCCGCCTTGCGCGACAGCAGCCCACCGGAAACGGCGGCCACGACTTCTGCCTTGCGGCGGGTCACCCAGCGCGAAATGTTCGGCGACGGGAGATCTGCGATGGTGAGCGTCTTGCCGTCCGGCCCTTTCACGCTCGTGGGCTTTGCATTCTGCGGTTCCATGTCCACACCTTCCTCAAGAATGTGGGCACCCCCTTCTGGAGGGCCCGGAAAGTGCACTCTACGCAACGCCTCTTAAGCCTGCGCGTAATGTCGCAGGTGAGTTTGCGCCCCATCATTAGGAGGATGTTTGGAAACCTGTTCCGGCCCGGCACAGTCGGTGAGACTCTGCAGAGATTGTTACAGGAATGGGGAAATTTCGAGGCTCAGGGCAGCAGCCTCAGGGCATCATTGTCCCGCGCCTGCGCCGCGTGCCGCCGCAGCATGGTGAGGAACATCTGGTCGCCCCGTTCGGTCTGCTTCACCAGCATGGCGGCGCCAAAGGCAACCGACATGCCGTAGAAGCAATGATAGCAATAGTCCTCGTAGAGCTGGTCGAACCCATAGTCCGAGACGCCTTCGGCCTGCAGGCGCGCATGATAGTAGCGCAGGAGGGCCTGCTCATGCTTCGGGCGCTCCTCCCGGGTCAGGCCCGCGCCGATGAAATAGGCCACATCATTGGCCGGCGCGCCCTTCCCCGCCGTCTGCCAGTCGACAACCGCCAGCGGCTTCGGGGCGCCCGGCTTGCCGAACAGCATATTGTCCAGCCGGTAGTCATTGTGGATCAGCGCGAACGGGCCGGGCCGTTCCGCCTGCATGCGCGGCATCGCTTCGGCATACGCATCGCCGACGTCCACCACGTCTGGCGTCAGGTGCTCGCCATACCGCTCCTTGAAGGCGACCCAGAGACCGGCAACGGCCTCCGGCCCCATGACCGGCGCAGGCGCCGTGCGCGTGCCCTGCAGCCAGGGATAAGTATCGAGCGCCGCGTCCATCCAGTGCGCGGCATGCAGCACGGCGGCGGCATCCAGCGCCCGCTCTGCCTCTGCAACGGAGCATCCAATCAGCTGGTTGCCCTGCTCGGCCGGCGCCATGTCTTCCATGATCAGGGCAAACCGGTTCGTATCGGCATCATAGTCCGTATAGATGGCCGTCGGCGTGATCCGGCCGGCCACTTTCGGGAAGGTCCGGTAGAACATCACTTCGCGCTCATAGTGGCCCAGCATCTTCGCGGCCATCAGGCTGGCCTCGCTGCCGGACGGGAACTTGCCGACCAGCGTCGCCGGCGCATCGGCGCCCTTGCGGGCATAGTCGAACACGAAGCGCACATTCTCGCCGATCTGGCCCGTGCCGATGGACTTTGCCGTCAGCGCCTTCACCTCGGCGTCGATGCCGACCTGTTCGAACAGCAGATTGAACCAGTCCGGCGTCAGCTCAAGGGGATTTGTGTCTAGGCCGGGGCGGCTCATCGGGTTCCTCCGCATCGTCGGGCTCTCGCGACCCGTCTTGTGTCTTGCCCGGCAACCAGCGCTTCAGGCGCAGCATCCGGTCCTCGCCGGCGCGCAGGGCCTTGTCCAGCGCAGCCATGGTGAGGGCAAAGTCGCCGTGTTCGTCTTTCCGCCAGGCACGTTCGGTCTGCGCAATGGCAATCGCGACGCCTGCGATCTTCAGGCTGAGCGGCGCACCGCTGTCATCGTCGAGGCCGGCCGAAGCAAGCGCCCATTGCGCGCTTGCCGCCCGGTGGCGCGGCAGCCGCGCCAGCAGGCGGGGCGTGCGGTCGCGATACCGCATCAGGGACAACGCGCCCGGCCGGTAATTCTCCATCGCTTCGAAACGCAGCATGATGACATCGAACAGACGCTCGCGAGGGGACTCGCCTCCCGCAGGACCGTCGGCCGACATGGCGGCGTCGAAATAGATTTCGAACGCATTGGTCAGGTCGTCGCGCGTCAGTCCGTGGAAATCCGACAGCTGCAGGCCGGCTTCCTCCGCGATGGATATCAGCGTCAGGTCGCCCCAGGGCGTGTCTTCGGCGAGGCGCAGCGCCGCGAGAAGGCCGAGTTCGACAAGATCGTCGCTCTCCTCCATGCGCGTCGGTACCTCCTACTCGATGTCGCGTGACAGTTCCCGGTCGCGATTGGCAGCAGCCCGGATGGCCTGTCTCAGCAATCTCGGCATCCCACCGTCATCCATGAGGATGTCAAGGGCGGCCTGGGTGGTGCCGCCGGGTGAAGTCACCGCTTTTCTGAGGGCGCCCGGCGTTTCGCCGCTCTTTGCCATCAGCGCAGCCGCGCCCTCGACCGTGCGGCGGGCAAGGCGCGCGGCGAGCTCTGCCGGAAGGCCTTCGGCTTCGGCTGCGTCCGTCATCGCCTCGGCCAGCAGGAACAGATAGGCCGGGCCGCTGCCCGACAGGGCGGTGACCGTCGGCATGTATTTCTCGTCCACCGGCCCGATGACCTCGCCGAGCGGCTTCAGCAGGCGCTCAGCCGTCTGGACATCGGCGTTGCTCAGGCCGGCCAGCGCTGACGTGACCGACACGCCCTGCCCGACGGCGCCCGGCGTGTTCGGCATCACCCGCACCACGCGCTGCGTTCCAAGCCGGTCTGCAAGCTGCTTCAGCCGCACACCGGCCATGATGGAGATGACGAGCGTACCCGGCCCGATCCAGGGCTGCAGACTCGCCGACATTCTGGGGAAGACCTGGGGCTTCACCGCCACGACCAGCACATCGACCGGTTCGGGATCGGGATTGAGCGAGGCCTTGCCGGCCGCTGCCCAGTCACGCAGCTCTTCCGATGGCTGGGGATCGCAAATGCGGATGTCCGTCTTGCGCCGGCCGGCGAGCCAGCCTCTTGCCAGCGCGCCCCCCATGCGCCCGGCGCCGATCAGTGCAATCGATTGTGGGCCCGCCATGGCTCAGGCTTCACCATGGGTTTCGAACATCACCGCCTCGATCGCCTCACGCGGGGATTTTCCGGCCCAGACCAGGAAGTTGAACGCCGGGATGAACCGCTCCGTGGCGCTGATGGCGGCGGCCATCAGGCTGCGGATTTCTCCAAGCGTGGGTTCGTCCCGGTCCATCATCGGTATCGTGTGACGGAAGATGATCACGCCTTCATCGCCCCAGTAGTCGAAATGGCCGAGCCAGAGCCGTTCATTGGCCATCATGATGAGTTCGGCAATCGCGGAGCGCTTTGCGCCCTGCGGCTTCACATCGAGCGTCATCGAAAAATGGATCGCGGCCGGATCCGGCCGATAGGCGAACAGGGCACCAAGGTCGCCCCAGCGTGTTTCCGCGACCGCCTGGATCGTGCCTTCTTCGTCACGCTCAGCCTGCCAGCCGCCGTCTTCCAGCGCTTCCTCGACCCGCTCCAGCGGATCGACCATGCCGAATTCGTTGCGCGTCAGGCCAAGGCTCATCTGATCTCCCCTCGCAAAGAATCGATATCGAGGCAGGATTCGCCCCGCCACGCCATCCCCTGCCATGTCCTGAATACGCCGCTGAGCGAGAAGGTCCATTCGCTTCAACAGTTGCGCGAATATCCGGCCTCAGCCTTTTGTGGATTTCTGCGCCTCAAGCTCCGCGACACGCTTCTCCAGCGCCTCGACCTTCTCCAGCGCCGCTGTGGCAAGCGCCTTCAGGGCCTCGACTTCGTCGCGCCCGGCCAGGTCCATGTCCGCGATCAGCGCACGCACGCGGGCCTGAGCTGCCGTCTTGGCTTCCTCGCCAGCGGCACGCGCCGCGCCCATCGCATTGGTCATCAGGCCGGCAATGTCATCGAGCAGTGGATTTGTGGACGCCATGAGGCTACTCCTTCGCGCGGGACCTGCGGCCCTACCTGCCGCACCCGTAACAGATAGGTCCGGGGCAAGACAGGGAAAAGACGCCGCATGTTCGAAACCATGACGCTCGCCAGCGCGCACCTCGCTGCAGGCGCCCTGTCCTTTCCGGAACTCAGCCCTGCCGCGTTCAGCATCGATTTCGGTTTTCTCGGCCTCGGCAAGTTCCACCTGCGCTGGTACGCGCTCGGCTACATGGCGGGTATTGGTCTCGCCTGGTGGTATGCCACCGCGATGATCAAGCGCCCGGCCCTGTTCGGCGGCGAAGCCCCGCTGACCAAGGACCAGCTCGACGACATCATGTTCTGGATCATCCTTGGCATCATCCTCGGCGGACGGATCGGATACATCCTGTTCTACATGGTCCCCTACCAGTTCGACACGCTGAAATCCGACCCGATGACCATCCTGCGTATCTGGGATGGCGGCATGTCGTTCCATGGCGGAATTTCCGGTGTCGCCATCGCCATCGTCACCTTCGCCATGCGCCACAAGCTGCGCCTGCTGACGCTGGGCGACATTGCGGGCGTCGTCGCACCCATCGGCATCGGGCTTGTTCGTATTGCGAACTTCATCAATGGCGAACTCTACGGCCGCCACACTGCCTCCTCATGGGGCATGGTGTTCCCGGAAGGCATCGTGCCCGGCTCGACGCCGTCGGCCTATAATTGGGATACTGGCAAATGGGTCTACACCGGGCTTGAGACGGCACGCTTTCCGAGCCAGCTGTACGAGTCCGCTCTGGAGGGCTGGCTGCCCCTGATCGTGCTGTCCGTCCTGATCTGGCGCTTCGGCGCGATGAAGCGGCCCGGCCTCGTCGCCGGCCTGTTCCTGCTGATGTATGCCGCAGGGCGCACGATCGTCGAGAATTTCCGCATGCCGGATTCCTTCGTGCACGGACTTCCTGAGTGGCTGACCATGGGCCAGCTCCTGTCCGTTCCGATGTGGATCGGCGGGGCATGGCTGGTCTGGAATGCGCTGAAGCCGAAAGGCCGGAAAGCGGCGTGACGCTGAAAGAACGCCTCATCCGCCTGATCGGAACGGATGGGCCGATTCCCATTTCCACCTATATGCAGCTCTGCCTGCATGACACCGCGCAGGGCTATTACGCGACCCGTCCCGCCATTGGCCGCGACTTCATCACCTCCCCGGAAATCAGCCAGGTATTCGGCGAGCTCATCGGCCTGTGGCTGGTGCACGAGTGGCAGGCGATGGGATCGCCGGGAGAGTTCCGTCTGGTCGAGATCGGTCCCGGACGCGGCGCGCTGATGCAGGATGCGCTCCGCCTTGCCATGGTCGCAGGCGGCGAGGATTTCGCCAACGCCATGCGCCTGACGCTGGTGGAGCCCGCCGCCGCCATGCGGGAGGTCCAGCGTGCAAACCTCTCATCGGCGGAGCCGGACTTTGTCGCGACACTTGCCGAAGTTCCGCCCGGCCCGATGCTGGTGGTCGCCAATGAATATCTCGACTGCCTGCCCGCCCGGCAGTTCCACAGGGATGGCGAAGCCTGGCGCGAATGTGTGATCGGGCTGGGCGCAGACGGCGAGCTCACTTTCGGGCTCGCCGCGGACGAGCAGGCGCCGCCTGCGGGCACCGGGGAAACCAACGCCGTCGTGGAAGTGCAGACAGGGCTCGACCTGATCGTGGCGGACCTTGTCTCCCGATCGGCGCCCTTCCGTGCCCTGTTCGTCGACTATGGGCCGTCCGATATCGCGCCCGGCGACAGTTTGCGGTCCTACAAGGACGGACAGCAGGTCTCCCCGCTCGCCCTGCCGGGAGAGGCAGATCTGACAGTGGACGTGGATTTCGGCCGCTTTGCGCGGCTTGCGCGGGCGGCCGGCCTCGATGTGGCCGGGCCGGCGCCGCAGGGCATGTTCCTGATGGGCCTCGGCGCCCAGGCCCGCCTCAACCAACTGGTCGAGGCAAACCCGGACGACGGCCAGGCCATCTATGAAGCCGTTCGCCGCCTGATCGACCCGAAGGAGATGGGCGAGCGCTTCAAGGCCATCTGCCTCTCATCTTCCGGCCTGCCCCCACCTGCCGGGTTCTGACGCATCCGGCGGCTCGCGCTCAGCCGGATTTCATGAACTGCGCCACCACATGGCGCGTGTGCGGGGCGTCGCGGTGTTCGAACAGGTAGACGCCCTGCCAGGTGCCAAGCGCGGCGCGGCCACCGATCACCGGGATCGACAGCGACGTCTGCGTCAGCGCCGCCTTAATGTGCGCCGGCATGTCGTCCGGCCCTTCGGTGCGGTGGATGAGGTAGCGCATGGAGGCATCGTCTGCCGGCGGCACCAGCCGGCGGAAGAAGGCCTTCAGGTCCGTCTGCACATCCGGGTCCGCATTTTCCTGCACCAGCAGCGAGCAGGATGTGTGCTGGCAGAACAGCGTGAGCATGCCGTCGCCGCCGCCCGCCTCGCGCAGGAATGCCTGCACAGGACGGGTGAATTCATACAGCCCCTGCCCGGAGGTTCGGATGGTGAGGGTATCGTGCATGCTGCTTTCCCGGATGGATTGGCCTGTCCTCGCATGGTTGATAATGTACCGGCAATGGCCGGGTGCTCTGCCGGCCTGCCAGAGGAGACTTGCGATGAAGTGGGAAGGCGGACGCCGGGGTGGCAATATCGAAGACCGGCGTGGCCTCGGGCCTGGCGCGGTGGCGGGCGGCGGCGTCGGCGCCGTTGTGCTCGCGCTGATCGCCTATTTCTTCTTCGGCGTCTCGCCGGAGGAAGCCGGCCTGGACATGTCTCCCTCGACCACGACCACCAGTTCCGAAAGCGCCCGCACCGGCACGCCCGAGGATGAGGGCGGCCAGTTCGTCGATGTGGTCGCCGCCAATATCGACGATGTCTGGAGCCAGATCATCCGCGGCTACACCGAGCCGCGCGTCGTCCTGTACACGCAGGGCACGCAGACGGCCTGCGGCGTCGGCCAGGCAGCGATGGGCCCATTCTATTGCCCGCCGGACCAGACCGTCTATCTCGACCTTTCCTTCTGGCAGCAGATGCAGCAGCAGCTTGGTGCCTCCGGTGCAGACTTCGCCAAGGCGTATGTCATCGCGCATGAATTCGGTCACCACGTGCAGAACCTGACCGGCGTCAGCGATCAGGTGCGCCGGGCCCAGCAGCTGGCCCGCAGCAAGGAAGAGGCAAACGCCTACTCCGTCGCCATGGAATTGCAGGCCGACTGCTATGCCGGCGTCTGGGCAGCCCATGCGGCAGAGGCATCGGGCGGCAAGGTCGCGCTTGAGAAGGGCGACATCGAAGAGGGCCTTCGCACGGCGCAGGCCATCGGTGACGACATGATCCAGAAGCGCACGCAGGGCTATGTCGTGCCGGAAGCCTTCACCCATGGCAGCGCCGAGCAGCGCGTCGAATGGCTCTATAAAGGCCTGCAGACGGGCGATCCGAAATCCTGCGACACGTTCAGCCAGTAGGCGGCCAATCCTCAACCGGCGTCTTCAGCCCGCGTCTCCATCTGCAACAACACCTCGGCCGCCTTACTGAGGCGGCGCTCCTTGTGGCGGAGCGCATAGAAGCGGCGGACCGGCAGATCGAAATTCGCAGCGACCAGCCTGCCCTGTGCGATGAAGGGCGTAACGACTGCGCTCGATAGCGCCGCGACGCCAGACGTGCCCTGCACCGCAGAGACGACGGCGCCATTGGACGGCAGCTCAAGCGCAATCGTAAGGTCGCCTTCCGACAGGCCGAGCGCGCCGAGCGCATCGGTCAGCGCAGCGCGCGTGCCGGAGCCGGTCTCCCGCATGATCCAGTTTGCCTGCGCAAGCTCGGCCGGCCCAAGAGGGCGCCCGTCCGCAAACGGATGACTGCGATCGACAACCACTTTCATCGCATCTTCCGCGACCAGCGACACATGCAGCGCCGGCACATCGACCTCCCCTTCGATGAAGCCAAGCTCCGCCTCGCCCTCCATCACCGCCCGCGTCACCGACTGCGTGTTGCCGACCCCCAGCCGGACGTCGACGCCCGGATGCGCATCGTGGAACCGCATCAGCCGCGGCGGCAGCCAGTAATTCGCGATGGTCTGGCTGGCCTGGACGTGCAGCGCACCCCGCCGGAGGCCACCCAGTTCGCTGAGGACCAGGCCCGCCATTTCCGCCCGGGCCAGCGTCGCCTTCGCCTCGACCAGGAAGATCCGGCCGGCCTCAGTCAGTTCGATGCCGCGTCCGACCCTGTCGAACAGGGTTACGTTGTGGAACGATTCCAGCGCCCGGATGGAGGCACTGACCGCCGAAGCCGTCAGACCGATATCCGCCGCCGCGCGGGTGAGATGCTCGCGCTCCGCCACGGCGATAAAGATGCGCAGCTGTTCCAGGGTCATCTGATTATCCAATTATATCGAACGATATATCATATATTATTCGATGTACTAATATATTCGAAACTGCCATCTTTCTGGCGTTCCAGAAAAGGTAGATTTTTCATGCTTCTCCAACGCGCCAAAGACATAACGCCTGGCCTTGTGCTCGCTATCCTGATCGCTCTTGGGGCCACCCTGCTGCAGGTGGCCGAGGTGGACGTCTTCGGGCGCGCCTGGTTCGAGGCGCTGGTCATCGCCATCCTGCTCGGTGTCCTGTTCCATACCGTGTTCGGGCTGCACCACCGGCTGAAGCCGGGCGTGCACTTTTCCTCGAAGCTGCTGCTGGAGGTCGCCATCGTCCTGCTCGGCGCCTCTGTCAGCGCGACCGCCATCGGCAAGGCCGGCGTGCCGCTAGTCGCCGCTGTCGCCGGCGTCGTGTTCACGGCAATTACGCTCAGCTACGGCATCAGCCGGTTGCTCGGCCTTCCGCACAAGCTGGCGCTGCTGGTGGCGTGTGGCAATTCGATCTGCGGCAACTCCGCCATCGTGGCAGCCGCGCCAGTGATCGATGCGGAGTCGGAGCATGTCACGGCGTCCATCGCCTTCACCGCCGCGCTCGGCATTCTCGTCGTGCTGTTCCTGCCCCTGTTCAAGCTCGAACTCGGCATGAGCCAGCGGCAATACGGCGTTCTGGCGGGACTGACCGTCTATGCCGTGCCGCAGGTGCTGGCCGCGACGGCGCCGGTCGGCCTGCTCTCGACGCAGGTCGGCACGCTGGTGAAGCTGATCCGCGTCCTGCTGCTGGGGCCCGTGATCCTGATCCTGGGCCTGATGGGCGCAAATGCCGCCGGCGGGGACAGCCGGCCGAAGTTCAGCCGCCTGGTGCCCTGGTTCATCATCGGCTTCCTCGGCATGATGACGCTGCGCAGCCTCAACCTCATCCCGCAGGGCGCCCTGCCCCCGATTGCCCAGGTCTCGACCCTGCTGACGCTGATTTCCATGGCCGCGCTCGGCCTGATGGTGGACCTCCGCTCCGTCGCCAGCAGCGGGGGCCGCGTCCTCGCCGCCGGAATCCTGTCGCTGACCGTCCTGCTCGGCGCCAGCTTCCTCGTCCTGAACGGCCTGCATATTCAGTGAGGGATCAGGGCGAGGACAGCGAATTCTGCAACACGATTATTTAGACAGAATTTCGAACAGGAATCTCGCCAGCTTCGCCAGCGCGTCCGATCCCAACGCTTCAGCCAATTTAGAAAGCAGCGCGTAACCTAAGTTAAAGACTGCGGTCCCTGCTGCCGCTGCCACTCCCGTCAAAACTCCGTTTCGCAAAAGCTTGCCCTTGCTGCGAACAATTGCACCTTGCGCCTCAAGTTCCTTGACCATCCCTTCGGCAATGGCCTTTCCGGCATTCTCGAAAGCGCCATGCATGTCAGAGAAGGGGCGACCAACAGAACGGTGATCTTCTAACGATGCGGCGTCGGCCTGATCAACGCGTTGTGTAAGGACCAGCACCGCATCCTCTGATATGAT
The DNA here is from genome assembly GCA_020638455.1 of Hyphomonas sp. GTDB lineage: Bacteria > Pseudomonadota > Alphaproteobacteria > Caulobacterales > Hyphomonadaceae > Hyphomonas. The sequence continues at coordinate 257,165 of JACKIK010000003.1, forward strand.
TTCAGGGGCGTCCCTTGCCACTGACAGTGCTTCCCGAACGGCCGCATTCTTTTGCATTTGATCGGGCGAAGGCGCCGGATCATCGGGCAGATTGACGATTTCCCGCCCGCGCTCGTCGTTTTCGAGAAACTCCCGGTGCAGCTCAGAGATGTCGCGAAGACTCTCGGCCACTTGGATGGGAAGCAGGGCGCGTTCGAAGTCTTGGTCAACTTCTGGAAGCGTACGAATGCGATCATCCGCGGCAAGGATCGCCAGCAGCGTACGCCCCTCGGTACGTACGCCAAGCATGTGAACGTCGCGAAGCGTTTCGCCAAGTTCATCCAAATACATACTTGCCTGCCTACGCGTGACGACCAGACTTTGAGGAACGGTCCCGTCGGCAGAAATGCAGTCGTCCAGAATTTTATGCGCGCGTTCGCACAAGGCGCGGTGGCGATAGCTTTGGTCATTGACGACAACAGGCCGCGCCGGGTCGAGCGCGCGCTCAATTGGAATAGAAGTCGTGAATTGCTCTGCATCCGGAGACTGAACCAGCAGAGACTCATCTAGCTGATTTTCGCCGTCCCCCCTTAAAATTTCCGCGATATCAGCCATGACGATATCGGGCGTTCTGGAATTCCCGTTGCCATCCCCCCAGAATTCGGGCGGCTTATTGGCAAGCACATCTAGCTGCGGATTAAGGAACGGGTCGTGGGTCGCATCCACTCTCACCTGATCGTACCACTCAATCAGCACCCCCCATTCATCCGGAAAGCCTGACAAAAGTCTGTTCCATTCGGTCAGCGCCTGATGAAACCAACCCGATTCATCCGCCCACAAATGACTTCTTAGAATTGAACCGGGCTCTCGCTCATACAGTAAACAATCTTGCTGCAATGCACCCCAGATGTCTGCAGCTGCTTGAGCAGCGAAGGCGGCGGCACGTGCTGCATCATCGACGGCGGCACAAGCGAAGGTGTAAGCAGCTTCGTCGACAGCTACTAGAGCAGCATGACCAGCAAATGCGCCATCATCAATGGCGGCGTGGCGCGCACTAACGTAGGCATCCTTATCGATAGCGGTGCGGACAGCGAAACCAGCAGCACGTCTGGCATACTCAGCAGATCTAGATTCCGTGCGAGCTGAACGCACCACGGCCTCATAAGCGCCTTTTCTATCGACGCCACGCCCATGCTGCGCCGCTAACGTGGCTCGAAAAACAGCAAGAGCCACCTTTTTGAATGCCGCGTGATCTTCATTTCGAACAAACGCCAATGGAAGGACACGCCACGCAGCTCGCAACGAAACATCCCGCGCGATATCAGCCGGACAGTCTTTCAGGAACGCCCTGAGACCATCATGAGATGATATTCTCAACTCCCGGCTCTGGGACTCGTCCGGCATGGCGGATCCTTACGTATCCAGGAAGCTCCGGAGCTTCCTCGACCGGCTCGGATGTTTCAGCTTGCGGAGCGCTTTGGCCTCGATCTGGCGGATGCGTTCGCGCGTGACGCTGAACTGCTGGCCGACTTCTTCCAGCGTGTGATCCGTGTTCATGCCGATGCCGAAGCGCATGCGCAGCACGCGTTCCTCACGTGGGGTGAGCGAGGCGAGCACGCGGGTGGTCGTCTCGCGGAGGTTCGACTGGATCGCCGCATCCACCGGCAGCAGCGCGGCCTTGTCCTCAATGAAATCGCCGAGGTTCGAATCCTCGTCGTCGCCGATCGGCGTCTCCAGCGAGATCGGCTCCTTGGCGATCTTCAGAACCTTGCGGATCTTCTCCAGCGGCAAGCCCAGTTTCTCAGCCAGCTCCTCCGGCGTCGGCTCGCGGCCGATCTCGTGCAGCATCTGGCGCTGTGTACGGATGATCTTGTTGATCGTCTCGATCATGTGCACCGGAATGCGGATGGTCCGGGCCTGGTCCGCAATGGAGCGGGTGATGGCCTGACGAATCCACCAGGTGGCATAGGTCGAGAATTTGTAGCCGCGGCGATACTCGAATTTGTCCACCGCCTTCATCAGGCCGATATTGCCTTCCTGGATGAGGTCCAGGAACTGAAGGCCGCGATTCGTGTACTTCTTCGCGATGGAGATCACGAGGCGGAGGTTGGCTTCCACCATCTCCTTCTTCGCGATGCGGGCCTCGCGCTCGCCTTTCTGCACCGTCTGCACGATGCGGCGGAAATCATCGATCGGAATACCAATTTCCTGTGCGATCTCGGAAATGTCCGCGCGCACGTCTTCGATATCCGTCGATTTCGCATCGACGAATTTCTTCCACTTGGGCGACAGGTCTTTCACCTTGTCGGTCCAGTCCGGCTCCAGCTCGCGGCCGAAGTAATTGTGCAGGAACTCCTTGCGCGGAACACCATGCGCGTCCGCAAGACGCATCAGCTTGCCTTCCAGCCCCATCAGCTTCTTGTTGATGGTGTAGAGCTGCTCGACCAGCGCCTCGATCCGGGCATTGTTGATATGGATCGTCTTGAGGTTCTCGACGATGTTGTTGGACAGCTCGTCATATTCGCCCTGCGCCTTCGGCGTCAGTGCCTTGCCTTCCATCTTGCGGGAGACGAGGCGGTCCTGCAGCTTGCGATAGCGGCCGAACCCGTCGGCGATCTCGTCCAGCTTGGCCAGCACGCCGTCGCGCAGTTCCGCTTCCATGGCCGACATGGACATGGCGGCGGCATCGTCCTCGTCGTCTTCCTCTTCGGCTTCCTGTGCCTGGCGCTCGCGCTCGGCCTCAACCTCATCGACATCGGCGCCGCGGCGGGCTTTCGCCTTCACCGGTTCCGGCTCTTCTTCCTTTTCGACGGGCTTTGGCTCCGGCGGCGGATTTTCCGCGCCATAGGTGGCCTCGAGGTCGATCAGGTCGCGCAGCAGGATGCGCTCATTGATCAGCTCGTCGCGCCACACCATCATGGCTTCAAAAGTCAGCGGGCTTTCGCACAGGCCCCGGATCATCGCGTCGCGGCCGGCCTCGATGCGCTTGGCAATCGCGATCTCGCCCTCGCGGGAGAGCAGTTCGACAGCGCCCATCTCACGCAGGTACATGCGCACCGGGTCGTCGGTGCGGTCGGAGCCGCGGGCATTGCCCTTCTTGGCGACGACCTTGCGGTCCTCGATCTTGGTAAGGGCCTTGCCTTCGGCTTCGGCCTCTTCCTCGCTCTCGACGACAGCGATGCCCATTTCCGAGATCTGGGACATCACATCCTCGATCTGGTCGGACGTCATCTCGTCATTCGGCAGAAGGGCGTTGATCTCGTCATGCGTGATGAAGCCGCGTTTCTGAGCGCGCTTCAGGACTTTCTTGACGTCGGTCGCGTTGAAATCGACAAGGCCGGACTCGTTGTCCTTGTCCTCGTCCTGGTCACCGTCACCCTGAATATTCTTCTGCTTGGCAGATGCCATTCACTTTCTCTCCCATGACGCGGTGCGCTCTCCTCGCCCCACGTCCTGTAATTCCTGCGCCTTTTCAGCTTTCGCCAACTTTACCTGCTGCCTCGTTCATACGGGCTTTGAGGGCTCTTCGTTCCGCGACGAGCTGGTGTTTTCGCCGCCATGCCGATGGCGACGACGTGGCGTCCATGCCAGCATCATCTATGCCAGCATCGACTTCCTGCTCACCGGAACGTCCTGCAACCATGTATTGCTCGAGGGCTATGAGCCATTCCCTTGCCTCGGGTCCATCGACCGCGATCTGAGGCGTTTCGGGATATTCTTTGAGCAGACTGGCAGCGCGCATGTTCCCTGCTTCCGCTAAATGGGCACAGAGTCCCTTGCGGTCAATAGGGTTTCCTGCATGTGCGAGGTCGAGAAGCGCATCGCGGATCAGGCTGACATCGGGGTCCGCAAAGGCCGACAACGCCAGCGTTTCGGCGCCGATATCCAGCAGCGCCGGCGTGTCGACCGCGCGCACAATGGCGCCGAGACCGCGCAACTTCGCCGGAGCGCCGCCTTTCAGCTCAACCTGGCCGTGATCGCCTGACGCGGGAGAGTGTCCCGTTCCGGGGCGCTTCCTGTAGTCATTGCTGCGGTTCGCCTGCCGCAGCTGCCAGAAATGGTCGCGCATCTTCGCGCGCAGGTCCCGTTCATAGGCCCCGCGCACGCCGGCATGCCGGATCTGACCCGCCGCCGCCATCAGGCGCGCTTCCAGGCCGGCCTGCCGTTCCGGCGTGTCGACCGGCTCGGCGTCCCGCTCGCGCATCCAGAGCAGTTCTGACAGCGCAATCTTTTTGTCGAGCGCATCGGCCATGGCGCCGGGGCCACGCGCGCGAATCAGATCGTCCGGGTCCATGCCGTCCGGCAGGAGGACGAAAAACAGGCTGCGACCCGGTTCGACATGCGGCAGGGCCCGGTCGATGGCACGGTAGGCGGCGCCGAGGCCCGCGCGGTCGCCGTCGAAGCAGAGCGTCGGTTCAGGGCCGGCTTTCCAGATCAGGCTGAGCTGGTCCTCGGTCAGCGCCGTGCCAAGCGGCGCGACGGCGGTGCCGAAGCCGGCTTCGGTGAGTGCGATGGCATCCATATAGCCTTCGCAGACGATCAGCCCGCCGCCTTCCCCGCCGCCCAGCGCCTCGCGGGCGGCCTTGTAGCGGTAGAGCACGCGCGATTTGTGGAAGAGCGGCGTATCGCCGGAGTTCAGGTATTTCGGCTTGGCATCCGGCGTCAGGCCGCGGCCGCCGAACGCGATGACACCGCCGCGAATGTCGGCGACGGGAAACATCAGCCGGCCGCGGAAGGCGTCATAAGGCTCGCCGCCCTTGTCGCTCTCGCGCGCGAGGCCGGCTTCGAGGAGTTCCTCGATGGTGAACCCTCCGGACTTCAGGTGCTCGATCGTCTTGCGCCAGTCGTCGGGCGCATAGCCGAGGCGGTGGCGCTTCCAGGCGGCCGGCCGGAGGCCCCGGCCCTCAAGATAGGTCCGCGCCGCGGCTCCATCGGATGACATCAGGCGTTCTTCAAAGAACGCCGCCGCCGCTTCGCAGGCCGCCTGCAGGCGCTTTCGGTGATCGTACTCCTCTGCCGCCTCAGGGCTCGCCTTCGGCAGCTGCATCCCGGCCTCTTCGGCCAGCTTCTCGACAGCCTCCATGAAGGTCAGCCGTTCGGTCTCCATCACGAAGCTGATGACGTCACCGCCCATGCCGGAGGAGAAATCCTTGAAGATGCGCTTCTGGTCGTTGACGTAGAAGCTTGGCGTCTTCTCATTGGTGAAGGGCGAGAGCCCGACCCACTCCTTGCCCTTCTTTGTCAGCTTCACCTTACGGCCGATCACGTCCGAAGGCCGGATGCGGGCCTTCAGCTCCTCGACGAAGCCATCTGGGATACGGACGCTGGATGACATGGCTGCACAGACTATCGCGTTACGCGAAGCGGGGAAACGCCCGTTTTCCGCTGCGGGCAGCCGCGCGTTATTTCCCGTTGTCCGCAACCTGCATGGTCTTGGCCGAGGCGAAGTCGGCGGGATCGAGCTCGATCAGCAGGGTGCCGTCGCCATCGCCCTGAGCCACCTGCAGCGCGTCGGCGCCGATCACCACCTGCCCGATCTGGTCAGGATTGGCCGCATCGGTGACCACCGCAAATCGCGGACGGCCGTCAGGCCCGAGGATAAGATCGTCGATCTGCTCCCGGCGATTGGCATAGGCGAGATTCGCGTCTGCCCCGATCATCTCGGACGCAAGCTGGAAGTCCGCCAGCGTATCTTCCGCGAGCAGCGGCAGAGCGTCGATTGTCTCCTCGGTCAGCAGGATATGCGCCGCCGGATCGTCCACCGTCACCGGCAGGAAGGTCGCTTCGTCGAAGGCAATCGTGTGCAGTTTTCCGTCGCCTGCGCCCGGATCCGTCGCCCTGACCACCAGCATCGGGGTCTCGTCCGGCGTGCCGAGCCAGATGTCCGTGACCGTGGCGAGGTCGTTCCCCGCTGCGTCCTGCACGGTGGCGCCGATCAGATCGCTCGCCTTCACGTCGCCGGTCGCCAGCGCGAATTGCTCGCGTACAGGCGCCGCTGCTGCAGCGCCGGACGTGCCGGCCATGTCGTATTCCTGCCCCGTCTTCGCTGCCTGCGCTTCATGCGTGGCCGGCGGCTCGGGCGCGGCCGCCCTGTTGCAGCCGGCTGAAGCCATGATCAGCGCAAGAGCGCATGCGGTCACGACAGTCGGGTTCATCGGGGGGCGGTCCTTCTGGTGGAGCATCAGCCCACCAACGGCCAAACCGCCTCGAATGTTCCAAGCCTTGGTTTAGATTCAGGTTTGTCAGCGGGCGCTGGAGAGCGCCTTGCGGACCGCCTTGCCGGCTTCGCCCGTCTCGATCAGGCCCGGATAGCGCTCTTTCAGGGCGCTCATGCAGCGGCCGAGATCCTTGAGCTTGGATGCGCCAAGCTCCGTCACGACCTCACTGACGGCCGAGGCCAGCGCCTCGCCCTGTAGTGGCACCGGCAGGAACTGGCGGATGATCTCGATTTCCTCGCGCTCGCGGATCGCGTCCTCGATCAGGCCGGCATCCTCATGCTCGCGCGCCGAGGCCTCGCGCTGGGCGATCATCGTCTCCAGCACGCCGCGCACATCGGCATCCGGGCAGCCTTCGCCGACGCCGCGTCCACGGGCACACACGTCCCGGTCGCGCACGGCGCATTCGATCAGGCGCAGCGTTGCCAGGCGCACGCCGCCTTCGCCTGCTTCAGCTTCCGTTTTCAGGGCGTTTGCAATACGCGCCTTGAGCGTCATCACGCCACTCGTATCCTCTCGGCCCATGCCGCATTTTGCCTTTCACACCCCGCCGCAAGCGCTTGCTTGACGTTGCAGGGACTCAGCCCCAATACACCGGGCGAGAGTCTGGCGCTTAGGTTAATGGAACCCTACGGCCGGCCCGGGAGGTGTGACAAATATGTCCTACATTGCCAAAACTCAAGGGAACACATCAGCGACGGGAGCAGTCGCCCTCGCCGACGGCACGCTGTTCCTGGGCCAAGGCGCCGGGGCAAGCGGGGTCCGGGTCGGAGAATTGTGTTTCAATACAGCGATCACGGGCTATCAGGAGATCCTGACGGACCCCTCCTATGCGTCCCAGATCGTGCTGTTCACATTCCCCCATATAGGGAATGTCGGGGCCAACCATGAGGATCGTGAGGAGAGTTCTCCGCCCGGATCCGATGCCGCCAGAGGCGCGATTTTCCGCGAGCCGATCACGGCGCCATCCAGCTGGCGGGCCGATGAGGGCTTCGATGCCTGGCTGAAGGCCCGCGGGATCGTCGGCCTGTCCGGCGTCGATACGCGGGCGATCACGCGTCTGATCCGAGAGAAAGGCATGCCGCGGGCGGCGATCTGCCATCAGCCGGACGGCAATATCGACTTCGACGCCCTGATCGAGGCGGCCCGCGCCTGGGAAGGCCTCGAATGCGCCGACCTTGCCGCCGGTGTCGATGCCGATGCACCGTTCGACAATGCCGAGCAATTGTGGAAGCCGGGCGAAGGCTATGGCGCGCTGACCAATGGCGACTACCACGTCGTGGTGGTCGACTTCGGCGTGAAGAAAAACATCCTGCGCAACCTTGCCAGCGTCGGGGCGCGGACGACCGTGGTCAACGGCGATGCCTCCTTCGAGGACATCATGGCGCTGAAGCCGGACGGCGTGGTCCTTTCCAACGGGCCGGGCGACCCGTCCGCCACGATCGAACGCGCCGGCGACACGATTCGGGCGCTGATTGCCAGCGGCCTCCCGATCCTCGGCATCTGCCTCGGCCACCAGCTGCTGGCGCTGGCCCTCGGCGCGAAGACGATGAAGATGGCGCAGGGCCATCATGGCGCGAACCATCCGGTCAAGGACCTCGCCACCGGCAAGGTGGAGATTGTGTCGATGAACCATGGCTTCACCGTCGATCCGGCGAGCTTGCCGGCGGGCGTCGAAGAGAGCCACAAATCCCTGTTCGACGGCACCAATTCCGGCCTCGCCGTGAAGGACCGCCCGATCATCTCTGTGCAGCATCACCCGGAAGCCAGCCCCGGCCCGCAGGACAGCTTCTACCTCTTCAGACGGTTCGCAGACCTGATGGACACGCATCGCGCCGGCTGACGAACGGCCCGACCCCGAAAGCCACCGGCCATGACGGCCATGCCCCTTCCCCCGCCCGGCGACAATCGTCTCGGCGCAATCACGGACGACCTGGCCCAAAAGGGCTGGAGCTGGCAGCCGGGTTTCCTGCCCGATGCGCTTTACCGCGCGTTGCGGGAAGACGTGCTGGCGATCGATGCCGAGGATGAGCTGGAGCTGGCCGGCGTGGGACGCGATGATGCCTTCCTGCTCGACCGCTCGATCCGGCGTTCGCGCATTGCCTGGATGGACCGGTCGACGCCGGCGCAGGCAGCCTTCCTCGACTGGGCCGAGACCCTGCGTGAGGCGATCAACCGCACGCTGATGATCGGTCTGTTCGAGTTCGAGGCCTGCTTTGCCGTGTACCGGCCGGGCGGCTTTTATGACCGCCACCTCGACAGTTTCGAGGGCGCGAAGAACCGCGTCGTCTCGCTGGTCGTGTATCTCAATGAGGACTGGAAGGCCGAAGACGGCGGCGCGCTGCTGGTCTGGCCGGAGGGAGCGGGCGAAGAGGCCGAGCCGGTCGCGGCGCTGCTTCCGGAAGGCGCCGGGGTCGCCCTGATGCTGTCGGAGACCATTCCACATGCGGTGGCAGCAACGCGGGCGACCCGCTATGCGATTGCCGCCTGGTGGCGGGTGAACCCCTCCGTGTACGGCCGGGTCGACCCGCTCTCCTGACCTGCGGGCCGTCTAGCTCAGCCGCCGCAACATCAGCTCGAACGCTTCGTGGGCGGCTTCCGGCGTCAGGCCGTCGGTGCCCTTGCCGAGGGCGAAGCCGAAGCCGTTGAGCACAGATTGCACGAGCACGGCGTAGGCGGTGACACGCGCCGGATCGATTTTCCCCTTCTCGGCGAGGAAGCGGATCGACCGGCGGATATTGCGCTGGCCGATGTCGCGATCGGATTCGTACCAACCCTGCATGCCGAGCACGGCCGGACCTTCGAACAGGACAATCTTGTAATAGGCCGGCTTCGCTGCCCATTTGAGATAGATCTTCGCGCCCGCGAGCAGCTGGGCGTAAGGATCGTCCGGATTGACCGCCTTTCGTGCCTCGACGCGCGCCTCCGCATCCATGCCGCGCTGGAGGTCGGTCCAGACTTCCTGGAACAGGTTCAGCTTGTTGGGGAAATGGTGGAACAGCGCGCCCTTCGTCACTTTGGCGCCGTTGACGATCGAGGCCAGGCTGGCATTGCTGAAGCCTTCATCGGCAAAATGCTGGCGCGCGGACCTGAGGATGGCTTGCCGTGTCTGTTCTGCCTGTTCTGCCGTTCGCCGTGGCATCCCCGCTCCACTCAGCTGCTTTCAACGCCGATCCGATTGACCTGCGCGCCCCACTCGCAGGATGAGAAGGCTAGAGCGGAACGGCGGGCAGGTCGAGCGCATCCGGTGAAAATTCAAGAAGTTGTGAAGGCCAGCACGTGCGCCCGGCGCGGCGGTGGCCGTCCGGCGAAATCAGGGATGGGAGGATCTAATCCTCCCCCGTTCCACGGGGGAGGTGGCCGCGAAGCGGTCGGAGGGGGGTCGTGCCGCAAGTCCGGTGTTCCCCCTCCGTCAGCCGGCTTCGTCGCCTGCCACCTCCCCCGCAAGCGAGGGAGGATCGTCGCTACGGTGGGGCGCGGACCTGTCCGACGAGGACCAGACCCCTCTCCCCTGGGAGAGGGGCAGGGGTGAGGGGAAACGGGCGTGCCGCAAACATCGCGCTATCCGCAATGACGCGACCCCTCATCCCCAACCCCTTGCTCAGGCGAACGCAGTGCGTTCGCTTGCCTTCGCAAGCCCTCAGGAGAAGGGGCTCGCGGTCCGTGGAGAGCCGGTCCCAGCTTGTCACCTTCGGTGCCTCATAGAAGTAAAGATCCTCCGCCTGCGGCGCATCGCAGAGGTGGGTGATCCTTATATTACCAAAGCAATCGACAGCCAGCAGTGCGTCCTGCCCCGTCCGCAGGTGCCAGCGGGCGAAGCGGATCAGGTTCCATACCAGCCATGGCCAGAACACTGGCCAGACATGGTCGAAATAGGGTTTGAGGCTCGGTTCCATCGTGCGGGCAGTGTGGACGGGGGCGAAGACCGGTCGGATTGAGTTTCTGTTTCCGCTCATCCCGGCGGAGGCCAGGAGCCGGAAACTGCAGGCATTTCAGTGCGTGGCTCTGGACCCCGGCTTTCGCCGGGGTGAGCGGAGGGGGGATTGGGAGGCGCGTTCTGCACGCTATCTTAAGGCGTTTCCGGCAGGGTCCGCTGCAGGCCGGCCGACGCAACGGCGGGCAATTGGGGGGCGAGTGGGCAGTGGACCTTTCTGAAGTCATCGCGCGGGCCATCTCGCTGACCTACGGGTTGGCCGTTGCAGGCGGCCTGTTCGGCTTTGTGGCCTACCGGTCGAGCTGGCGCTGGCGGCGCCTGGCGAAAGCCTATGCAACGCAGGAAGACATGCCTGCCGCGAAGCAGTGGATGCAGACCGTGGTCCTGCATGGCAGCGGCATCGCGTTCAACAATTACAGGGGCACCGTGACGGTTGGCGTCGGGCATGGCGGGCTGATGCTTCGCGCGCTGGGGCCGGTTCCCTCCCCCTTCCACGCCCCGCTACTGATCCCGTTCCAGGACATCGCCTTCACGAAGCGCAACTGGTTTCTCAACCGGGGCGTCTGGGAGATCACCACGCGGCAGGTGCCAGACGTTCGGTTGATCATCCATAGCCGCACCAGGGACTGGATCGACGCTCAGGCCGTGGCAGGCACGTCGCGGCGGCACCCCGCCCCACCGAAACGGGCGACGAGCGCCACCTGGCCGAACTGAGCGGCCGGCACCTGCCGGTCAGGGCAGCGGCCCGCAATGGGCTTCGTAGGTGGCGATCGCGTCCGGCATCCATTTGCGGAAATTCTCGGCCCGCGTCTCCGACGCAGGGTGCGTGCTCATCCATTCGGGCGGATGGGCGCCGCCGCCGATCTCGGCCATGCGCTTCCACAGTTCCGGCGCCTCGCGTGGGTCGTAGCAGGCGCGCACCAGCAGATCGAGGCCGATCTTGTCGGCTTCGGTCTCGTGCTCGCGGGAGAATTTCAGCATGCTGCCCTGCGCGGCGATGCCGAAGGCCTGCATGATGGCCCGCTGCTGGGCGACGTCCATGTCGCCCATGCCGACGCCGACCGCCAGCTGGCCCATCTGGACGACCTTGGCCTGGCTCATCCGCTCAGCCCCGTGATGGGCGAGCGCATGGCCGATCTCATGACCCATGACCACCGCCAGCTTGTCTGGATCGTCGAGGTCGTCCATCGCGACGTGACCGTCATAATTGCCGGTGATGTCGAGGATGCCGGTATAAACGGCGACATAGCCGCCCGGCAGGCAGAAGGCGTTGGGCGTCGATGAGTCGACGACATAATAGGTCCAGTCGAATTTGTCCGCGACGGGCGTGAACTGGTAGCCCTTCTGCACCAGTTCCTGTTCCAGCTCGATAGCGGCGGACTGCAGGCGCGCGCCGATTTCGCGGACTTTCGAGGTCAGCTCCGCCTCAGTGCCGGTGCAGCGTGTGTCCGCGCACAGCACTTCATGGCCCTGCCCCTGTTCCTGGTTGAGGATCTGCAGATACGATTGCTGGCCAAGCTGGACCTCCTCCTTCAGCGGCACCGTATTGAGCTGCCGGCGGCCGGAGAACGGCACCTGTTTCTGGTTCATCTGCCAGTAGATGAACAGGCCCACCGCCGCGATCAGCAGCAGCCCCAACCGGCTGCGCAGCAGTCCGCCGAGTCCGCCGCCACTGCGGCCGCCATATTGCTGGGGCATGCGCATCGCCGGCGCCCTCCATCGTCCACACCTTCAAGCGAGTGTTAACCGACGCCACGGGCGAGGAAAAGCGCCGGAACGCGTTTGCGCCGCAAGCGGAAAGGCTTATGTAACGGTCATGACAGACACGCCCGCGCACAAGCCGAAGATGGAGATCCGGATCATTCCGGTGACACCCCTGCAGCAGAACACATCCATGATCTGGTCGACCGAGACCATGGAGGGCGTTTTCGTCGATCCCGGCGGCGAGGTCGACCGGCTGATGGAGGCGGCCCGGCAGCATGGCGTGAAGATCGTCGCGGTGTGGCTGACGCACGGCCATCTCGACCATGCGGGCGCCGCAACGGCGGTCTCGCAGCGCACCGGATGCCCGATCATCGGCCCGCACAAGGACGACCAGTGGCTGCTCGACGATATCGAGGCACAGGGCGCGAAATACGGCATCACGGACGGGAAGAATGTGAGGCCGACGCGTTACCTGCACGATGGCGACGAGCTGGACCTGGCGGGCAACAAGTTCCATGTCGTGCACACGCCGGGGCACACGCCGGGCCATGTGGTGATCTATTCGAAGGAAGGCCACCTCGCTTTTGTCGGCGATGTCCTGTTCCGCGGCTCGATCGGGCGTACGGATTTCCCGCGCGGGAACCACAACCAGCTGATCGATTCGATCGTCCAGAAACTGTGGCCGCTGGGCAGCCAGATGCGGTTCGTGCCGGGCCACGGGCCGATGTCCACCTTCGGGCAGGAACGCCAGGACAACCCGTTTGTGGGCGACCATGTCGTGTGATTCCGTGACACGCGGAACCATTTGAATTCCTTGAAATTTCGCCCTTTCGTTAGAAAGGCTATAACACTTTGCCGCTACAAATGGCGGCATGGCACCGGATCGAAAACGTATCGAGACATTCCGTGCCCGCCTGTCTGACGACGGCGGTTCGACCTTGCCTATGTTCGCGTTCACATTGATGGCGCTGGTGGCGCTTGCCTTTGCAGCCATCGCGCTCGGCCTCGACAGCAAAGCCGCCAACAATCTGCAAAACGCAGCAGACTCTGCAGCTCTGGCCGGAGCGACCGCGTTCGTCGCGGCCAATTCCCCGCGCGCGGAAGACCGCCTCGCCGAGGCCCAGGCGTCGGCCCGGGCGACGGCCGCAGGCAATGCGGAATTCGCGCTGACCGACTTCGACGTGTCCGCCGTGACCGAGGATGCCTACGGCCAGCACACCGAAATTGAAGTCTCGCTCGCCTTCCAGCCGGCCAATGTGGCGGCCAGCGTGCTGGGCCGGAATGCGAATATTGCGCTGACCCGCTCGGCACTCGCTTCTGCGACGTGGGGCTTTCCGCTGTGCATTCTCAGCCTCGAAACCACCAACGCAGGCGTTTCTACGGACGGTAACGCAAACCTTTCCGCCAAGAACTGCGTGATCTGGAGCAATTCGAAGGGCAGCAAGTCGCTGAGCTTCAGTGGCGGCGATGCCGAGGCGAAGTTCTTCTGCGCCGCCGGCAAGGCGCCCGTTACGGGCGGGACGCAGATCAACCCACGCCCGACCGAAAACTGCGATCCGATTCCCGATCCGCTGAAGTCCTGGATTCCGCCGGCACCGGAGTCAAATCCGGTCGCCATTGCCGGATACGAACCCCAGCAGTTTGACAAGGTGCTCGGCGTTCTTTCGAAGGTCGTCAACAAGCTGATCGATCAGACCGTCGCGCAAACCGGAAAAGACCGGGACACGATTATCGCGGAAGTCGAGGGCATCATGCCCGGCCTTCTGGATGCGGACGGCAGGTTCAAGGCCGGCCCGGCGAAAGGCATGACCCTCAGGGAATTGCTGCAGATCGCGGGCTATATCGACAATGTCGACCCGGCCGACTATGCGGACGACACCTATTACAATTCGCCGACATACACGCTGTCGCCGGGCACCTATACAGGGCTCGATATCGCCGAAGGGCACGTCAGGATGCAGCCCGGCGTCTACCATTTTGTCGATGGTCCCTTGATCGTGCGCCGCCGGGCAACGCTGTCAGGCGAGGGCGTGACGATTGTCCTGCACGGGCCGAAAGCGACATTCTCTGTGCTCGACGAGGCGCGCCTGACCCTGCACGCGCCAGCCGATGGCCCGACGGCCGGCTTCGCAATTGCCGAGGACCGCTACGATTCCTACTCGTCCAAGGACGAGCCCCGCTCCCGCCTGACCGGCTTTGGCGTCGTCGATGCGATCGGCACCATTTACGTTCCGCGCCACCAGCTGTCGATCACCGGCGACGGGGCTGCTCAGCAGACCTCGCCCCTGTTGCAGATTGTCGCCCGGCAGATCGACGTCGGTGAACACGGCGCGCTCGCCATCGACTTCGCACCTGACAAGACCAAGATCCCGGTCAGCATCAAGCCGGCCCGCGAGGCGCGCCTGCTGCGCTGAGGTACCGCCCGGCCGGAAGCCGCCTGACAAGGCAAGGCGCCATGAGTTGTTATTGTGAGCTGCTGGCACCTGCGTCCAGAATGGCGAGTGCCTTCGCCGCCTCGGCGCTGCCGGCGGCCTTCGCCTTTTCGAACCATTGATGCGCCCTGGCCGTATCCTGCGTGACACCGCGGCCGGCGTAGTAGGCGTAGCCGAGATTGTAGAGCGCGTCGGGCTCGTTCTGGGCGGCAGCCTTTTCATACCAGGCGATGGCGCCGGCAGGATCGGCCGGCGTGCCGACCCCGTTGGTCATGAAATAGCCGACCTTGCGCTGGCAGACCTTCTCGCCAAGCTCTGCGCCGCGCTTGTACCAGGCATAGGCCTGGTCCTTGTCTTCCGGCACACCGCGCCCGAACTCATAGCTGTTTGCGAGGCCGCGCGCACAGATCCCCTCCTGGTCCCGCTGCAAGTCTGCACAGCTGCGGAAATGATCGGCCGCAGCGGCCCAGTCCTGCGCGACGCCCTCGCCGCGCTGGTAAGCGAGCGCCAGCCGGAAGTGCCCGTAATCGTCGCCGCCATCGGCCGAACGCTGGTAGTGGGTGGCGGCCTCCGCCGGGTCCTTCGTGACACCTTCGCCCTGCCGGTACATGTCGCCCACCACGCCGGCCGCCTGCGCGCTGCCCGCGGCCTCCAGCGCGGAAAACACATCGAATGCCTCGGCGTCGCGCCCCTCGGCGGTCAGGCGCCGGCCGGCTTCCCACAACGCCTTCGCCTGGTCGGCCGAGCCGAGCTGGCCGCCCGACTGAAGCGTGTCGAGATAGGCCTGTTCGGTGGCACTGAGCTGTGCGGCAGCCGGCCCTGCGATCAGGGCCATGAGGCCGACAGCGGCGATCCATGCACGAATCGATCCGGACATCCGACACCCCCTGTTCTGCGGAGACGATCCTAGCGCCGTCGCGGCGACGTTCAACCTCAGCCGCCGTCAGAAGGGCGTTCCTCCGCAGTGCGCAGGATTTTTGCCAGAGATCACCTTGCCCCTCCCCCCGACTCTGCTATGACGCAGCCGTTTGACCGCGAGGAGTTGGAGCCCATGCCGAAGCGCACCGATATCAGCTCCATCCTCGTTATCGGCGCCGGACCGATCATCATCGGACAGGCCTGCGAGTTCGACTATTCCGGCGTGCAGGCGGTGAAGGCCCTCAAGAGCGAGGGCTATCGCGTCGTCCTGGTGAACTCCAATCCGGCGACGATCATGACCGACCCGGACCTGGCCGATGCAACCTATATCGAGCCGATCACGCCGGAGGTGGTCGAGAAGATCATCGCCGTTGAAAAGCCGGATGCCCTGCTGCCGACCATGGGTGGGCAGACGGCGCTGAACTGTGCGCTGGACCTGCATTATGCCGGCGTGCTGTCAAAGCATGGCGTCGAGCTGATCGGCGCCAAGGCAGAAGCCATCGAGATGGCCGAAGACCGCGCCCTGTTCCGCGAGGCGATGGACCGGATCGGCCTCGAAAACCCGCGCGCTGCGATCATCTCCTCGCCGAAGAAGCCGGACGGCAAGTATGACCGCATCGAGGGCCTGAAGCGCGCCATGGAGGTGCTGGACGAGGTCGGCCTGCCGGCGATCATCCGGCCCGCCTTCACGCTCGGCGGCACGGGCGGCGGCGTTGCCTATAATGTGCAGGAATACGAAGAGATCTGCCGCTCCGGCCTGGCGGCCTCGCCCAGTGCGCAGATCCTGGTCGACGAAAGCCTGCTCGGCTGGAAGGAGTACGAGATGGAGGTTGTCCGCGACAAGGCGGACAATGCCATCATCATCTGCTCGATCGAGAATATCGACCCGATGGGCGTGCACACCGGCGATTCGATCACGGTCGCCCCGGCGCTGACGCTGACCGACAAGGAATACCAGGTGATGCGCAACGCCTCGATCGCGGTGCTGCGCGAGATCGGCGTCGAGACGGGCGGCTCGAACGTGCAGTTCGCCGTGAACCCGGCGGACGGGCGGCTTGTCGTGATCGAGATGAACCCGCGCGTGTCGCGTTCCTCGGCGCTGGCCTCCAAGGCGACCGGCTTCCCGATTGCCAAGATCGCCGCAAAACTCGCCATCGGCTACACGCTGGACGAGCTGGACAATGACATCACAGGCGTGACGCCGGCCTCCTTCGAGCCGACGATTGACTACGTGGTGACCAAGATCCCGCGCTTCGCCTTCGAGAAGTATCGCGGCGCGGAAGCCTATCTCACCACGGCGATGAAATCCGTGGGCGAGGCCATGGCCATCGGCCGGAACTTCAAGGAAAGCCTGCAGAAGGCGCTCTGCTCGCTGGAGACCGGGCTCAGCGGCCTCAACGAGATGGAGTTCGAGGACGAGGACAAGCTGCGCCAGGCGCTGGCCGTGCCCTCGCCGGACCGGCTGCGCGTGGTGGCTGAGGCGTTCCGCGCCGGGCTGAGTGTCGGGGAGGTGCAGGGCGTCACCGCGATCGACCCCTGGTTCCTGCGCCAGATTTCGGAAATCGTGGCGACAGAGCAGGCGATCCGCGAACAGGGCCTGCCCGAAGACGCGTCTTCGATGACCGAGCTCAAGGGCATGGGCTTTTCCGACAAGCGCCTCGGTGAGCTGGCCGGGCAGACGGAAGGCTGGGTCCGGGGCCTCCGCCATGCGCTCGGCGTGCGGCCCGTCTACAAGCGGATCGATACGTGTGCGGCCGAATTCGCAGCGAAGACGCCGTATCTCTACTCCACCTATGAACACCCGATGTTCGGCCAGGCGGAAGCGGATTGCGAGGCGCTGCCATCGGACCGCGAGAAAGTCGTGATCCTCGGCGGCGGACCGAACCGGATCGGCCAGGGCATCGAGTTCGACTATTGCTGCTGCCATGCCGCCTTCGCGATGGAAGACCTTGGCGTCGAATCCATCATGGTCAATTGCAACCCGGAAACGGTGTCTACGGACTATGACACGTCGGACCGGCTGTATTTCGAGCCGCTGACGGACGAGCACGTGCTGGAGATCATCCACAAGGAACAGTCCGCGGGCACGCTGAAGGGCGTGATCGTGCAGTTCGGCGGGCAGACGCCGCTGAAACTTGCCGGGCCGCTGCACCGGGAGCATATCCCGATCCTCGGCACCAGCCCGGACTCGATCGACCTCGCCGAAGACCGGGAACAGTTTGCCGCCCTGCTCGACCAGCTCGGCATCCAGCAGGCGCCGTCGCGCACGGCGCGCAGCGTGGACGAAGCCGAAGTGAAGGCCAACGAAATCGGCTATCCGGTGATGCTGCGGCCGAGCTTCGTGCTGGGCGGACGGGCCATGGAGATCGCCCGCGACGACGAGGACCTCCGCAAGTTCGCCGCCGAAGCGCTGAAAGTGTCGGGCGATGCCTCGCTGTTCATCGACCGCTACCTGGCCGATGCGATCGAAGTCGATGTCGACGCAATCTGCGATGGCGAGAATGTGCATGTCGCCGGCATCATGGAGCATATCGAGGAAGCCGGCGTGCATTCCGGCGACTCGGCATGCGCGCTGCCGCCTTTCACCCTCTCCCCCGTCCTGCAGGGGCGCCTCGCCGAGCAGACGATTGCGCTGGCCCGCGCGCTGAAGGTTCGTGGCCTGATCAATATCCAGTTCGCGGTGAAGGGCAACGAGATCTACGTGCTCGAAGCCAATCCGCGCGCGAGCCGGACCGTGCCGTTCGTCTCAAAGGCCGTCGGTGCGCCGATCGCGGCGATTGCCGCGAAGGTGATGGCGGGCGCAAAGCTCACCGATTTTGACCTGACACATGCGCATCCGCGCCGCGTCGCCGTGAAGGAAGCCGTGTTCCCGTTCGCCCGCTTCCCCGGCGTCGACCCGCAGCTCGGCCCGGAAATGCGCTCGACCGGAGAGGTCATGGGCTGGGACGATGATTTCGGTACGGCCTTCCTGAAAAGCCAGTTGGGCGGCGGCGTGATCCTGCCGGCCGAGGGCGCGGTGTTCATTTCGGTGAAGGATTCCGACAAGAAGGGCGTCGTGGAAGCGGCGCGGTCGCTGGTGGACATGGGCTATTCGCTGGTCGCGACCTCCGGCACGGCGACCTATCTTGCCGAACAGGGCCTGCCAGTCCGAAGGGTTAACAAAGTTAACGAAGGCCAGCCGCATATTGTCGATGCGATGATCAATGGCGAGATCCAGCTGGTTTTCAACACAACCGAAGGCGCCACCTCGCTGGCTGACAGCGCCTCGATCCGCCGCACCGCTGTGACACGGAAGATTCCTTATTTTACAACGCTTGCG
This sequence comes from Hyphomonas sp., assembly GCA_020638455.1. Lineage (GTDB taxonomy): Bacteria > Pseudomonadota > Alphaproteobacteria > Caulobacterales > Hyphomonadaceae > Hyphomonas. Next base: position 275,666 of record JACKIK010000003.1, read on the forward strand.
GCCTCGATTGCCTCGGTTCAGGCGATTGCCAGCATGAAGTCACAGGAAATCTCTGTGCGCGCCTTGCAATCGGCCTGATTGCCCCCACTTGACGACCTTCGCGTTAGCGACAAGGATTTTTCGCCCAAAGACAGAGGTGACACACCCATGGAACGCATCCCCATGACCGCCGAAGGCCATGCTGCGCTTCAGGCCGAGCTGAAAACCCTGAAATCGGTGGAACGCCCGAACATCATCGCGGCGATCGCCGAAGCGCGTTCGCATGGCGACCTTTCGGAGAACGCCGAGTATCATGCGGCCAAGGAGAAGCAGAGCTTCATCGAAGGCCGGATCAACGAGCTGGACGACAAGCTGGCCCGCGCCGACGTGATCGACGTGACCAAGCTTTCCGGCGGCAAGATCCGCTTCGGCGCGACCGTTTCCCTGGTCGATGTGGATACGGAAGATGAGGTCACCTACAAGATCGTGGGCGAAGACGAGGCCGACGTGAAGAACGGCAAAGTGTCGATCACGTCCCCGATTGCCCGTGCCCTGATCGGCAAGGAGGAAGGCGACGAGGCCGAAGTGGCCGCGCCGTCGGGCGCCCGCGCCTACGAGATCACAAAAGTCGAGTATCTCTGACATGTCAGGGTCCGGATCGCTCGGACCTTCCGTCTGGGCGGTCTCGGACGGCCGCGCGGGCAATGCCGCGCAGGTGCGCGCGGTGGTGCATGCGCTGGGCGAGACCCGCCGCTGGATGAAGATCGGCCATATTGCCGGCGAAGCGCACCGCGCGGACCCGATCGTGCTGACACCCCGCCTGCCCTGGACCCTTCTGCCAGCGGACAAATGGCCCGTGCCGCTTGCGTCCCTGCCGGGGGAGCAGCACGCGCTGATGCAACCGCCCTGGCCGACCGTCTGGGTCGCGGCGGGACGGCGTTCGGCGGCACTGACCCGCGAAGTGCGCAAACTGTCCGGTGGGCGTACACTGACGGTTCAAATCCTCGACCCGCGCATTCCCGCCGACAATTTCGACCTGCTGGTGACGCCGGTGCATGATGGCGTCAGCGGGCCGAACGTCATCCAGACGGTCGGCTCCCCCTCCTATTTCTCGCCGCATGCCATCGAAGAGGCCGGACAGGCCTTTGCGGACCTTGCCGACGAGCGCGGCAAGAGCGCCATCGTGATCCTCGGCGGCGACAGCCGGGCGCACACATTCACGGACTCTGCGGCCATCCGGCTGGAAACGCAGCTGCGCACGCTCGCCGGGCAGGGCTGGCGCCTTCGCATCACCGCCTCGCGCCGCACGCCGGACCCGGTGCGTGCCCGCTTCCGGCGGATGGCCGACGAGGTCGGCGCCCGGTTCTGGTCCGGCACCGAGGACGGCCCGAACCCCTATATTGCCTGGCTCGTCTTCTCCGACGTCGCGATTGTGACCGAGGACAGCGCGAACATGCTGTCCGATGCCGCCTGGCATGGGCTTCCGGTCCATATCGCGAAACTCGAAGGCCGCTCCGACAAGTTCGACAAGCTGCATGAAAGCCTGGTCGCCCATGGCGCGGCGCGCTGGTTCGGCGGCACGCTGGAAACCTGGACCTATCCGCCCCTGCGCGAAGCGGATCGCGTGGCCGATGCCATCGTCGAAAAACTGCTGGAGCGCTTCCCGCAGCCGGACATGAGCGGCGATGACAAGGTTGCCCCACCGGACTGGATGTCCTGAGAGCGCTAAACTGAGACCGGACCCGGCCGGATTTCATTTGCGCTGCCGCATTGCTGTGGAATAGTGCCCCCGACCGGAAGGACAGCTCATGAGCGGCACGGATCTGGCACCCATCTTCGCTTATGTCGACGCATGCGCAAAAGCCACACGCCTGCACGAACTCGGCACAGCCGCGCGGGACTATTACCGGACCACGCCGCTGCGCATGACCAGCTATCACCACTATCCGGTCTTCGGGTCACCGGACGTCGAGGACAATCTGCGGGTCGTGACCTCCGGCTTCCCGGAAGACTATGTCCGCGAGTACAACCGGCAGAAGATGTGGCGGGTCGATCCGCTCGTCCGGCTCACCGCGACGGCAACGGCGCCATTCCTGTGGAGCGAAGGCGCGCGCGATCCGAGCCTGACCGACAAGGAACGCACCTATCTCGACTGGGCGTTCAAGGCGAAACTGGGTGACGGTGTCGCCATTCCGGTTTTCGGCCCGCGCGGACGCAACGGCTATTGCGGCATGGGGTTCGGTGTCGGCGCGCCGCGGCCGGCGCCGCACGTGATCGCCGAAATCCACTGGGCCTGTCAGATCGGGCATCTCGCCTATTGCGGCCTGATCTCGCGCAAACTCGCAACCGACGCCGCCCTGTCCGCCCGGGAGAAGGAAATCCTCGGCTGGATTGCCCGTGGGCAGACGAATAACGAGATCGCCGAGACGCTGCACATTTCCCGCAACACGGTCGAGACCTATATCCGCCGCTGCTATGACAAGCTGGATGTGACCGACCGCGTGTCAGCCGCCTTGCGGGGGCTGGCACTGGGAATGGTGGACTAGGCTGCCTCGACGCGCGCGTCGGCCGGGATCGACCGGCGGATAAAGCCACCTCCAAGGATGCGCGTGCCGCCTTCAGGATCGTAGAGCACGGCGGCCTGTCCGCGAGCGACACCTTCTTCCGGCTCGTCGAACCAGATCACTGGCGTGTCATCCTTCCAGCCAAGCCGGCCCGGCACCGGCGGCCGGGTCGACCGCACACGGACGAGCACCGGAACACCGGCCTTCGCCGCGTCTTCCAGCGATCCCTTGCCGAGCCAGTTCAGTTCCTCAAGGAAGAGGCCGGAGGTCAGCAAAGCCTCGCGCGGACCGACAATGACGCGCCGGTTCGGGGCATCGATCTTGACGACGAAGATAGGTTCGCCGGTCGCGATGCCGAGCCCGCGGCGCTGGCCGATCGTGTAGTGGATCACGCCCTCATGCTGGCCGAGCACGGTGCCGTCGAGATGCACGATGTCGCCGCCGCGCCCGGAGCCGGGGCGCAGCTTTTCGACCACGGACGCATAAGAACCCTCCGGCACGAAGCAGATGTCCTGGCTGTCCGGTTTGGCGGCGACAGGCAGGTTGAATTTATCCGCGAGGTCGCGAACCTCCGTCTTCGGAAGATCGCCCAGCGGGAAGCGCAGGAAATCCAGCTGTTCGCGCGTGGTGGCGAACAGGAAATAGGACTGGTCGCGCGAGGCATCGGCCGCACGGTGCAGTTCCGGCCCGTCCGGCCCTTCGGTGCGGCGGATATAGTGACCGGTGGCGAGACAGTCGGCGCCGAGATCCTTTGCCGTTTTGAGGAGGTCCGAAAACTTGACCGTCTGATTGCAGCGAATGCATGGGATCGGCGTCGAGCCAGCGAGATAGGTGTCGGCGAAATCCTCCATCACCTGCTCACGGAACTTCGACTCATAGTCGAGGACATAGTGCGGGATGCCGATCTGCGCGGCGACGTTGCGGGCATCGTGGATGTCCTGCCCGGCACAGCAGGCGCCCTTCTTCTCGATGGCGGCGCCGTGATCGTAGAGCTGCAGCGTGATGCCGATGACGTCATAGCCTTCGGCCTTCAGCATGGCCGCGACGACAGAGGAGTCGACGCCACCCGACATAGCGGCGACCACGCGCGTGTCGGCCGGCGCTTTCGCAAATCCAAGGGAATTGAGGCCGCCTGTCCAGGCAGCCGGCTGTGTCTCGGTCATCTCTCACTCCCACCGGGGTCAAGGCCCGGAGCAGCTGGTTGAGGCGCCGATATAGCGACGGAAAGGGAACGCGTGAAGAGCCGGCCTGCTCAGGCGGCCGAGGCGTCCCTGGCGGCGGTGCCGGCGGCGACCCAGGCGCCACGGATGTCGCGGGCCGGCTCCAGCTGGTCTGTCAGGCCGATCAGGCCCTCGCCCTGCCCCAGCAGGATCACACCGCCGGGCATCAGCTGGGCGGTGATGTTCTCGATGACTCGGATGCGCGCCGTGCGGTCCATGCCCGAGAGCACATTGCGGCAGAGGATGACATCGAACTTACCGAGGCCGGCGGCGCTTTCGAGCAGATTGTGCTGGCGAAAGCTGATCCGGCTGCGCAGGGGTTCGGCGGCTTCCCACTGGCCCGTTTCCATACGGGTGAAATGCTTCACCAGCCGGTGAACCGAGAGGCCTTTCTGGACTTCATAGTGGCCATAGCGGCCGGCGCGGGCGCGCTCCGTCGTAACTTTGCAGATGTCGGTGGACAGGATGTCGATCTTCGCGCCGCGGAGGGAGGCCGGCAGTTCGTCCTCCAGCAGCATGGCGATGGACAGGGCTTCCTGGCCTGTCGAGCCGCCCGCGACCCAGATCTTGAGCCGCCCCGTATTGCCGGCTTTCAGGCGCGCCGGCAGGATTTCATTGACGAGACGGTGCAGCATCTCGCGGTCGCGGAAGAACCAGGTGTCCTTGGAGACGAGCGCGGCGGCGCATTCGGCCGCGAACACCGGATTGGCACGCGATTTCAGGCAGTGGACGAGGTCGTCCATGGTCCCGAAGCCTTCGCGGCGCGCGATCGGCGAGAGGCGCGCCTCGATCAGGTAAGACTTGGATTTGGGAATGGACTGGCCAGAGCCCTTCAGGGCCAGGTCCGCCAGTTCATCAAACACCGCATCCTGCATGATTCGCTCCGCCGCCGGGCGATTGCCCCCGCAATCGTTGCCGGTACAGTCATCTTCATTAAGAAATTGCTTCAGACGAGGCCGACTTCCGCGAATTTGCTCTCGAGAATCTCAGCGTCGAAGGGCTTCATGATGAACTCATCGGCCCCTGACCGGATGGCTTCATTGATGTGTTCGGCGTCGGTTTCAATCGAGCAGAACAGCACCAGCGGCTTCTTGCCGCCCTCCTCCCGGCGCAGGGCACGCAGGAAATCGAGCCCGTTCATGACCGGCATGTTCCAGTCGAGCAGCACTGCATCCGGCATTTGCTTACGGCACTGGGCGAGCGCCTCGGCCCCGTCCGAGGCTTCGGAGACGGCAAAGCGGAGATCCTTGACGATCCGCGCCGCAACTTTCCGCACGACGCGCGAGTCATCGACGATGAGGCAGGTCTTCATCCGGGGCCAATCTCTTATCAGAAGGTTTCCGCGGACGCTCTCGCAAGAGTGTTAACAAAACCTTGCCGGCGGCCCGCAGTGCAGCAGGATCAGCCTTCTGCGCGAATGCCGGTCGCCATGAAGATGACCTGGCCCTCGCCCGGGCTGACCTTCATCTCTCCGCCGAGCTCGTCGCAGAGCATAAGGGCGAAATAGGGCTGGATATTCTCCGCGCGCCAGCCATCGGCCGGCTCACCGCCCGCGATCGCAGTGGCGGCATCGTCTTTCAGCTTCGCCCGGTCGCCCTTGCAGGTCAGCACCATGGTGAGACCGCCCGCCTCGTTGCGCACGCGGACATTCACCACACCGCCGCGCGGCAGCGTGTCGGTCGCCATCATGACAAGGTTCATCATCAGGCGGACGTGCGAGAAGCTCAGATGATCGGCCTGGATATCCCATTCGACGCTCGGCTTGTGACTGCGCACGAAGGCTTCGGTGATCTTCTTTGCCTCGTGGATGTCCGCCGCGCCCGAATTGAGGCCGATGGAGCCGAAGGCGTAGCGCAGGAACTGGATCCGTGCGGCGGCGTTCTCAGCGCCTTCATGCAGCAACGATTCCGCCTGCGCCTTCATTTCATGGTCGCCCGGCTCATCCATCAGGTCCAGCGCATTGGTGACGGACGATATGGGCGAGACGAGATCGTGACAGATACGCGACGCGATGTACGCCGACAGGCGTGCAGGATCGATCGTTGACATGGTCAGCCCTGTAATGTGGTCAGCTGGCAGCAGGATTGGGTGCTCCGCCTCTCCTGTCAATCAAGCCCGACGTGAAAGCCCTGACAGATTGCAGGTGCCGGGCGCAGCGCCTCACTCGGAATGGTCTTCCGGCCGGTCGATATCGTCGAATCCGGACCGGCTGGAATGGAAAGACAGGAAGAACAGGCCACCCGACAGGGCGAGGGTTACCGCCCCGCCGAGGACATAAGCGATCCAGCCATGCCAAGTGATGCTGCCGACGCCGCCGCCCAGCCAGAAGCGGGGCGCCAGCGTCAGGACCAGAACGAGCCCGATAAGGCAGGCAAACAGGATCGGAAGGGCGGAGCGGGGCATGGGAACTACCCTACGCCCGCTCCGGAATCCGGCAAGCGCCTATTTCTGTTTCCAGACGCCGGACTCGTCCATGTAGAACTCGCCGGGTTTCAGCCGCTCGATCTGCTTCTCACCGGTCACGCGTGCCACCTGGGCGGCGGACGTGCCGGTATCGGCTGCAACTTCGGCATATTTTGCCGCGCGCCGGTTGTTGATCTCGTTGACCTTGCGGACGACGGCCGGATCCGCCTCGCCGACAACGCCAAGCAGGCCGTCAATGGTCTCGCCGACCTGGCCTGCCGCCACGGCGGCATCGATCGCCGGGTCACCGGCCTGCGCCGCCGGGACCGCAACGAAAGCGGCAATGGCGAAGGCCGAAGCGGCCGCGAACATGCGAAGGGATGTCATCGGATGTCTCCTCTCTCCGCTAGAACAGGTCAGGATTGTCCGCGATCATGTCCTCGACCTGCTTGTCGAGGATGATGCGCACTTCCTGGGTGATGTGGAGATCGATCTTGATCGGCTTGTCCGAAGGTTCGATCTTCACGGTGTGGACGCAGGCAGCCATGACGGCAAGTCCGGCGCCGGCGATAAGATGAGTCCGCAGATTCATGGGCGTCAGGGGCCTCCTTTTCTGGCGGCAGAATGCCATGCCCGTGCTTAACGTCAATCGAGGACGGCGTTGCCTGTCATTCAGGTTCCTTTGTCTCGATCCCCTTCTCCGAGAGGACTTCCTTGACGACAAAATCGGTCAGCTTCTGCTGGTTTGTGTAGTACTGGCTGGAGCGGAAAAGCTCTGCCAGGGCCGAGTCGATCGCGATGTTGAATTCGAAGGGCTGGCCGCGGACGATCTGGGCCGTGCTGCCATAGGACACGTCCTTCCGGCTCTTGCCGGCAAGCTTCAGCGTGATCGTCACCCGGTCGGCCACATTGCCGTCCAGGCCGACCTCCAGGACCGTGAAGTCGAAATCCTTGAGCGCTTCGAACGCCATCCGGACATTGGCATCGGACTTTGCCGCCGAGTCGGCCGCATCGCCCAGATAAGCCACCCGGCCACCGCGCGGATCGGCAAACAGGTGTGCATCGGTGATCAGGACCTTCGTGCCTTCGAAATCGATCGGGAAACGGCCGGTGACCGTGCCTTCGGCCTCGATCTTCGGCAGCTTCAGTGTGCGGACGAGATCTGCCAGATCGATGGCCTTCGCCGTCACCTCGATATGCTGGGTCGGCGCGCCCGGCGTCCAGTGGAACGGGGCGAGCGCCAGTTCTCCGCCCGAGAATGGGAAGGATGCCGAGTCCACCGTCAGCCCGTCACTGCCCGCATAGGAGAAGGTGATCTGGCCATCTTCCAGCGGCACGCCGGGATTGAGGCCGCCGATCTGCAGCACCTGGGACGGCGCGGTGACGAGATCGAACAGATCCGCGAACCGGACATGGCCGTTCACGCCCTGAACGCGCCCGAGACGAGTCGTCTGGAAGCCGAAGTCGGTGACGGTGATATCCGCCGTTCCGTCGAGCTGGCCGCCATTGATGGCAACATCGGACGCCGCTTCGATCCGCCCGACGGCATCCGTGTAGACCCCACGCAGGCGTTCCGACAGCATGACCGGCTGCAGGCCACTCTTGCGGAAGTCGAGCGCACGGGTCGTGACGCGCGCCGTGCCATCGAGGCGGAGGACGTTCACATCGAGTGTGAAGTCTCCGATGGGCGCATTGTTCGATTTCAGCCGGAACGGGCCAGCCGCCTGCAGGCGGCCCTGATCGAGTGTTGCCGTCAGATCCGCAAGCAGCGGCTGGTACATCGGGTCATCGCGGAAGTCACACACGAGAACGCCGGTGCCCGCGATGTCGCCGGACAGGCCGCCGTCGCCGCTGGTGCCGTCGAAGCTGATCTTCGATGCCGAGACTTTTGCCGGAACGAGCGTGCCGCCAAATTCGGTTGCGCCCAGTTCCGCGGTGAGGCGGGGCGATCCGTTCTTCACCGTGGCAAAGCCGACGCGCGGTGCGGCTCCATCGATCGTCAAGGTACGGCTGCCAATGTCCATCGGCAGGCCAAGTGACGGCGACGTGAGAACAAAGTCGAGTCCGCCTTTCGACGCCCAGTCGATCGACGCATCGCTGAGCGTCAGCGTGCCGGAGACGGAATTGGAGGTGAATGGCAGGGACAGGTTTCCGAGCCTGAGGCTGCCGCCGGGGGTTGCGGACCCTGCCTTCACGAAATTCCCGCCTGCCGGGCAGAGGTCCAGCCGGTTCGGCGAGAACGTCACCGCGCCGATGCCGACACCTTTGGTATCGAAACGGACACAGCGTGTGCCGACCGGCACGGCCTGCCAGCCATGGTCGCCGCGCTCGGCATGAAGCCCGCCGGTCAGGTGGCTGTCGGCAAGATCGAAGCCGAAGACGTGGCCGGAAAGATCTGCCCGGCCCTCTGCTTCGAAGGCGAGCTCGCCTTCGCCCGAATGGACGGAGAGGGTGGAAAAGTCCGCACCGAACCGGGCGCCGTCCGCATCCCAGGGCCGGATCACGACGTCGCGGGCCGACAGCTGCAGCCCGTCTGCCCCCTGATGGAATCCGTCGAGCGACAGGGTGGCCCGTGGGGCGCCGCCACCTGCCAGCGCCATGTCGCCGGAAAGCACAAGACCGTCACCGCCCATCCGGAGCCAGTCCTGCCCGGCCAACGGCTTGATGCTGAGTGTGAGCCCCGATGCGGCCGTCAGCTGAACCGGCGCGGCGGAGGCAAGGCGCATCTGCCCGTTGTCGCGCTGCAGGTCGATCGCGAGGGAGGTGTCGAAGCCGGCAAGACCGCGCTGCAGCGCACGGCGCAGGCTGTCTCCGTGTGCTGACAAGGGCGCGGGAAACGACACCGGCTTCAGCAGCTTGTCCGCATAACTCTGCGCGAGCGAGGCCTGTGCAAGCCCGATAATTCCGTCGAAACCGAGTGCGCCGTCTTCAGCGCGGCTTGCCGTGCCTTCGGCACTGAGGCGCTCGGCCTTGCCTTGTGGGCTCGATGCGCCGGTCACCACGACCGAGACCGGTCCTTCGAGCTGTCCGTCCGTGCCGGTCAGGGCCATTTCGGCCTGCACAGCGGATGCAGAAAGGTCCTGGCCGGCCAATGAACCGCTATCGACCTGCAGGTCGAGCGACGTCAGGGCACGGAGCAGCGCATCGACCGATCCGCCGGTGAGACGGGCAAGGCCTGCCTGTCCGCTGATTGCGACATCTTGCAGATCATAGCCGGCCGTGTTGACGGCACCGACCTGCCCTTCCCAGACCAGTTTCACGGGCGCATCGAGGCTGGACGCGGAGTCCGTCGTGGCTGACAGGCGGGCATTGGAAATGGAAATGCCGTCGGTCTCCGCCTGTTCGAGGACAAGACTGATGTCACCCTGCAGGCGTCCGTCCTCGGCCGAAACGTCCACCACGCCTTCGGACCATTCGACATGGCCCTCCGGCTGGTCCAGCCGGGCCGGATCGACAGTGAGCGCAAGATGGCCGCCACGCGGAAACGGGCCGCTGACCGAAAAGGTGGCGCCGAGGTCTCCGGCCGAGCTGGCGATCAGGATACGGCCATCGCGGATATCGAGATCGGGCGACGGCGCGGTGCCGCCCTGCCCCCCGCGCGCCAGTCGCTCCAGCCCGTGGAAGCTGAGCCGGCCGTCCGCCAGCACGCCATGCGCGACGGGTGCATCGACGGCGATGCCGGTCAGGCGTGGCTGGAACAGGCCGGGCCATTCGAGCGAAACGCGCACTTCATCTGCTTCGAATGCCGTTTCGCCTTGTCCGTTGACAGCCAGCGTCCGGAGAGTCGCCCCATCGGAGCCAAGCCGGACAAATTTCCCCGTACAGACGAGCTCACGCGCCTCGCACCAGCCGGCGAGCGCCTGCTCTGCGACCGATTTACGCAGCACCCAGCCCAGCACGCCCGCCACCAGAACGACCAGCAGGACAGCGATGGCAAGCCGGCGTGCCCAGCGGAACGGCCGTTCTGCCGCTTCGGCCTCCGCGTCGCTTAAAACCTGGTCATTTGTCGTTTTCACTGAAACACCCGGCTTGCATCCGGCAATATTTGGTTCTTACTTTCATGCCGGAACAGGACAGTCCTTTTATTTCGCGTTTCAGGATCATTAACGCAGCAACGCGATAACAATTTGGCAAATGATTGTCCGCCTGCACAAAGATTGCAGGCAGGGAACCGGGGGTGGCAACAGGAGGGAGGACTTGCGTGACGCAAGACGCCCAAAATCCGGCTGAGACGAACGCCCCGGCGCGCCGGCCCCTGTCGCATGGCATGAAGAGCCTGATCGCGCTGCTCGTGCTGGGCACGGTATCGGTGGGCATGGGCCTGTTCGCGGCGGGCCCCACCGGCAGCCACGGGCCCGGCACCGCGTCCGCCGCAACCGCCCCGCCGCCGCTGGCCGTCACCCTGCTGACCGCACCGGACCTTTCCGCGCCCGCAACGCCCGCCACCTATGTGAGCGGCACGCTGAAGCAGAAGGAAACCCTGACCGGTCTCGTCACGCGCCTTGGCGCACCGGCCAATGAAGCGGCCGCCGCGCTGCAGACCCTGTATGACAAGGAGCTGATCGATCCGCGCCGTCTGCTGCCGGGCCTCGAGGCCGACGCAGTTCTGGATGACGGGCACCTGCGTGCGCTGACCGTGAAGGCCGAACCCGGCCGCAACCTGTTCATCAGCCACGACACGAATGGCGACTGGATTGCCGCCGCGCTGAACGCCCGGCTCACCGAAGGCTACCGGCGCGTTGCCGGGCCGATCGACACATCGATCTATGAAACCGCGCTGAAACTGGGCGCGGGTGACCAGCAGGTCGTCGATTTCGCATCGGTTTTTGCGTACGACATTGATTTCCAGAGAGAGATCCATCCCGGCGACTCGTTCGAAATGGTCTACCAGGTCTATACGGACGAGACCGGCACACCGGTGAAGGCCGGAGACCTCGTCTATGCCGGCCTGAACGGTCAGGCGCTGACACGCGGCTTCTACCGCTTCACGCCACCGGACGATGGCGAGACCGACTATTTCGACGAGAACGGCGAGAGCGCCACGAAATTCCTGATGAAGACGCCGATCAACGGCGCCCGCATCTCCTCCCCCTTCGGCCAGCGCAAGCATCCGATTTCCGGCTATACCCGCCTGCATAAGGGCACCGACTTTGCCGCCCCTACGGGCACGCCCGTCTATGCCGCCGGCAATGGCACGGTCGAGTGGGCCGCGCGCCGCGGCGGCTATGGCAACTACATCATCATCCGCCACGCCAATGGCTACAAAACAGCCTACGGGCACCTGTCGCGCTACGCCAAGGGCCTGCGCAAAGGCAAGCGTGTGCGCCAGGGTGAAATCATCGGCTATGTTGGCTCGACCGGGGCGTCGACCGGCCCGCACCTGCATTATGAAGTCTATATCAAGGGCGCGCCGGTCAATGCGATGAAGCTGAAACTGCCGACCGGCCGGAAACTGGCCGAAAGCTCGGACGTGATGCCCGCCTTCCTCGCGACGCGTAATGAAATCGACGGAATCCGCGCGCACAAGGGCGCCGGCGTGCTGACTGTCTCGCTGTCCGGCAATCCGCCGTCACCCTGACGGACGGCTGGGTCGCCCTTGCGGCGAAAGCGCCATCCCTTCGCTTAAAAGGTTAATCTGGCTCGCTTCTTGCTCCTTTCCCGTCCGGGACTGGGCCAGCGGCATCTGCCGCCTGTGCCGCTTGACGTGGAGAGATCTGGCATGGGGCGAAAGCACGCAGGGAAGCCCGCGCGCGTCGATCGCCGGCTTGCGCGCACGCATGCTGCCGAATGGGTCGCCGCGACCAGCGTGATCGCCGGCATGGCCGCCCTGTTCCTGCTGGTGCAGCCGGTGCCGGCCCCGCCCGAACCCGTTCTCGCGACCGCCCTTGTGGACCTGCGCAGCGAACAGCCGTCACGCCCGATGCTGGAGCGCACCGGCCAGGTCACGCATGGGGCCGATGCCATTGATGTGCTTGAAGTGCTGGGCGCCTCGCGTGATGAGGCCGGCGCGGCGCTCGACGCGCTGCACGCCAGCGGCCTGATCGACCATAAGCGGCTCCCGGCCGGCACGCTGCTGACGGCCTTCTTCGACGAAAGCGGCCCGCCCGGCCATGCCAGGCCGCTCATCTCCGTGTCGCTTCGCCCCGATCCCGTCGCCTCGGTCATGGCCGTGCGCCAGCCGGACGGGCGTTTTGAGGCAACAAAGCTGAACGCACGGATCTTCCTGCGGCCGAGATTTGCGAGCGGAACCATCCTGACCACCCTACCCGCTGCCATCCGTCTCAATGGCGGTTCGATCGAGCAAGCCAACCAGTTCACGGCGACCTTCCCGACGCAACGCCCGGACAGGATCGCCCAGCCGGGCGATTCCTATGAGCTCGCGTTCGAAGCCCGCGAGGATGAGCGCGGCAATTTCCTCGGCATGAACAAGCTGCTCTATGCCGGGTTCGGCGGCCCCGCCGGCACCAGACGCTGGTACCGATTCACCCCGGCCGATACCGGCGTCGAGGATTTCTACCGCTCGGACGGTATTTCCTACACCTCGCTGCTGACCCGCTTCCCAATCGGCCGTGTCCGGATCAATTCAGGGTTCGGTCCGCGCCTTCATCCGGTATCGGGCCGCCCGCACCTGCACAAAGGCGTGGATTTCCATGCACCGGCCGGCTCGGAAGTCCTCGCCGCCGGCGATGGCGAAATCGACGCCATGGCCTGGGGTGACGGCTATGGCCGCTTCATCCGGATCCGGCATGACGATGGATATGAGACGGTTTACGCCCATCTCAGCGGTTACGTGGCTGGCCTGCGCCAGGGACAGAAAGTCCACCGTGGCGAGGTGATCGGATATGTCGGCGATACGGGCACGACGACGGGCCCGCACCTGCACTATGAGATCCGCCGCGAAGGCCGCGCGCTCGATCCGATGTCACTGTACATTCCACCGGCCCGCAACCTGACTGACACGCCCGACATCATGCAGGCCTTCCGCAGGCAGATGACTGCTATCGATGCCTTGCACGGCACAACAAAATCGGCGCAATTCACGACTGGAATTGCGCCGACCCTGATTTCGCAACAGCCTTAGTTCAACGCGGCAGCGCCTTTCGCGATATCGTTGGGCACGCCATTGATGGAGAGCTGGTCGCCCTCGACGCCGACGCGGATCGTCTCGCCATCATGGATGCGGCCTTCCAGCAGCAGCCGGGCCAGCGGGTCCTGCAGCTCCTTCTGGATGACGCGCTTCAGCGGACGGGCACCGTAGACCGGGTCATAGCCACGGGCAGCCAGCCAGTTGCGGGCATCGAGGCTGAGCTCCAGCTTCATCTTGCGATCCTTCAGCAGGCCTTCGAGGCGTTCCATCTGGATATCGACAATATGGTCGATCTCGCCGCGGCCGAGGCGCTTGAAGAAGACGATCTCGTCGATCCGGTTGATGAATTCCGGCCGGAAGTGCACACGGATCGCCCCCATCACCGCGTCCTTGGCGGCCTGCGAGATGTCACCCTCCTCACCCGAAGCCAGGGCATCGGCGCCGAGGTTCGAAGTCATGATGATGATCGTGTTCTTGAAATCCACCGTGCGGCCCTGGCCATCGGTCAGGCGGCCGTCGTCCAGCACCTGGAGCAGCGTGTTGAACAGGTCCGGGTGGGCCTTCTCAACCTCGTCGAACAGGACGACCTGATAGGGTCGCCGGCGCACGGCTTCTGTGAGCACGCCGCCCTCGTCATAACCGACATAGCCCGGAGGCGCGCCGATCAGTCTGGCTACGGAGTGTTTCTCCGAGAACTCCGACATGTCGAGCCGCAGGATGGCCGTATCATCGTCGAACATGAATTCGGCGAGTGCCTTGGTCAGCTCCGTCTTGCCAACACCGGTGGGGCCGACGAACAGGAACGAACCGATGGGGCGGTTCGGGTCCTGCAGGCCGGCACGCGCGCGGCGCACGGCATTCGACACGGCTTCGAGGGCCGGGTCCTGGCCGACGACCCGCTTGCGCAGGGCGTCTTCCATGTGCAGCAGCTTTTCGCGCTCGCCTTCCATCATCTTGTCGACCGGAATGCCCGTCCACTTCGAGACGACGGCGGCGATATGCTCGGGCTTCACCACTTCGGAGACCAGGCCGCCGGCGCCGTCCTCGCTGCCTTCGGTTTCCCGGATCAGCTTTTCAAGCTGCGGGATGGTCGCGAATTTCAGCTCGGACGCTTTGGCAAGATCGCCCTGACGCTGAGCCTCCGCCATGTCGGCATAGGCCCGATCGAGCTGCTCCTTGGCCGACGCGGCGCCCTTCAGCTTGTCCTTCTCGGCACTCCAAGCCGTCGTCAGTTCGTCGGACCTGGCCTGCAGGCCGCCGATCTCGGCTTCGAGTGTCTTGAGGCGGTCCTTCGAGGCCGGGTCCTTCTCCTTCTTCAGGGCTTCGGCTTCGATCTTCAGCTGCAGGAGGCGACGGTCGATCTCGTCCAGTTCTTCCGGCTTGGAGTCGACCTGCATCCGCAGGCGCGAGGCGGCTTCGTCCATCAGGTCGATGGCCTTGTCCGGCAGGAAACGGTCCGTGATGTAGCGGTTCGACAGCGTCGCGGCGGACACGATGGCGGCATCGGACACGCGCACGCCATGGTGGGCCTCATACCGGCCCTTCAGGCCACGGAGGATCGAGATCGTGTCTTCGACGGTCGGCTCATCGACAAAGACAGCCATGAAGCGGCGGGCGAGCGCCGGGTCGCCTTCGACATATTTGCGGTATTCGTCGAGCGTGGTTGCGCCGACACAGTGCAGTTCACCGCGGGCGAGCGCGGGCTTCAGCAGGTTCGACGCATCCATGGCACCATCGGCCTTCCCTGCCCCGACCAGCGTGTGCATCTCGTCGATGAACAGGATCACGCCGCCTTCGGCCTGCTGAACTTCGTTCAGCACGGCTTTCAGGCGCTCCTCGAACTCGCCGCGGAACTTCGCACCGGCGATCAGCGCCCCCATATCGAGCGCGAGCAGGCGCTTGCCCTTCAGGCTTTCGGGGACGTCGCCATTGACGATACGCAGCGCGAGGCCTTCGGCGATGGCGGTCTTGCCGACGCCCGGCTCACCGATGAGAACCGGATTGTTCTTGGTCCGGCGCGACAGAACCTGGATCGTGCGGCGGATTTCCTCGTCGCGGCCGATCACCGGATCGAGCTTGCCGTCGCGCGCATCCTGGGTCAGGTCGCGGGCATATTTCTTGAGGGCTTCGTAGCCTTCCTCGGCATTGGCGCTGTCAGCGGTGCGGCCCTGGCGCAACTGGGCGATCGCGCCTTCCAGCGCCTTCGCGGTCACGCCGGCATTCTTCAGGACATCAGCTGCCGGATCGCCGGACAGGCCGGCAACGGCCAGCAGGAGGCGCTCAGTCGTGACGAAGGAATCGCCGGCCTTCTTCGCGCCGGCCTCGGCGTCCTGGAAGAGTTTCGCGCCCGACTGTTCAAGACGCAGACCGGTGTTCGACCCGGACACTTTCGGCAGCTTGGCAAGCGCCGCATCGACGCCCTGAACGACCAGCTCCGGCCGGCCGCCGCTGGCGCGGATGAGGTTCACGGCCATCTGGTCGCGATCCTCCAGCATTTCCTTCAGGACATGGGCCGGCGTCAGAACCTGGTGGCCGGCGGCCAGCGCAGCTGTCTGGGTACCCTGAATGATGGCCCGGGCGCGCTCGGTATATTGCTCAATATTCATGTGTCATCCCCTTTCAAAGGCAGATCGGTCATGGGAGGCCTCGCCCCGCTCAGCGGCAGCACCCTCCCGGCTTGAACCTCATGTGGGAAGTGCGCGCGGAGGATGCAACTCCCCTGCGGCGCGATGGTTGCGCGCATGAAAAAACCCGGCGGGCAGGTGCCGCGCCGGGTTTGTTTTCCGGATCTTGCCGCCGCCTATTCGGTGGCTTCCGCGGATGTTTCCGCACCTTCCTCGGAGGATTTGCGACGTCCGCGTGACAGGGTTTTCATCACGCCATCGGCCGGATCGGATGCGTCGGTTGCTTCCGCAGCCTCCTCCTTGTCGCGGCGGTTATAAGGACGCCGCCGGCCGCCCTTGCGGCGCGGCTCATCCTTGTCGCCATCGTCGGACACTTCAGCCGCGGGCTCGTCGGCATCGATCACCCGCATGGCGTCATCGCCGCCTTCGTCCCGGTCTTCGGAAGGCTTGCGGGATTCGACGCGCACGTCAGACGTCTCGGCCGCTTCGTCAGACGATGCCGCAGTGTCATCGTCATCCTCGCTGCGGCCGGAGTCACGATCGTCGCGGCGGCCCTGGTCGCGCTCATCGCGATTGCCGCGCTGCTGTTGCTGGCGGTCGCGCACTTCCTGCTGCTTGGCGACGATGCGCTGGTAATGCTCGGCAAACTGATAATAGGCTTCCGACAGGATCCGGTCGCCGCTGGTCTGTGCATCTCGGGCATATTGCAGGTATTTTTCGAGAACCTGCTGGGCCGATCCGCGGATTTTCACATCCGGGCCGACAGATTCGAAGTGCCGGTTCGGATTGTTGAAATTGTTCTGGTTGTTGCCGCCTGACCGGCGGTTGCGCCCGCGTGAGCGTTTCATGAAGTCAGTCCCATGTTCATGCGCCTGCTGTTTCTGGCAGGCAGTTCCCATCGCGCTGGCCGTTTCAATTCAGCTGGCCCAAGCCCCGAATTTGCGCGAGTGTCTGATCGAAAAGCGGCGCCATGCGGAGACGCTTTTATCGATTCACGTGATTCTTGTAGCGTGTAATGCCTTGGCCGCCAAGCGGAAATGTGAGTTTCATCCCGCCGGTTTCCGCGCCCAGACCACACGATCATTGCCGCCGAGATCGCGCGCCGCTCCGATATCGGAAAATCCTGCCGTTTCCAGAAGCCGGCAGACGGCCGCTTTCTGGTCATAGCCGATCTCGAACACCAGCCAGGCGCTGGGCTTCATACGCGCTGCAGCCAAGGCGACGATCTCGCGATAGGCATCGAGTCCATCCTCCCCGCCGTCGAGGGCCGCCGCAGGATCATGATCGCGCACTTCCGGCGCAAGGCCCTGGATTTCACCACGCGCAATATAGGGCGGATTCGAAATCACCAGATCCGTTTGTTCCCATCCGGACCAATCGGCCCAGCTTCCCTCAGCCACGCTCGCCCTGCCCGACAGGCCGAGCGCCTCAAGATTTTCGCGCGCAAGGCTCGCCGCCGCCGGGCTCGCCTCAACACCCGTGCCGCTTGCCCGTGGGCGGTTGTCGAGAAAGGCCGCCAGCAGACAGCCCGTGCCGGTACCGAGATCCGCGACGGATCCGGAGACGTCCTCGCCGAACAGGGACAGCGCTGCCTCGACGACGCTTTCGCTGTCGGCGCGCGGAACAAGGGCGCGGCTGTCACACCGGATCTCAAGCCCGTAAAAGAATGTGTTGCCGAGAATATGCTGCAGCGGCTCCCGCGCGAGCCGTCGTTCCACTGCCGCATCGAAGGCCTCCTGAACAGGCTGCGGAACGCTCTGTGTTCCCGCAGAAATCAGTGCCGCATGCGTGCCGCCAAAAGCGTCCAGCATCAACAGCATTGCATTCTGCCTTGCGTCGGAGATGCCGGCCTCACGAAACCGTTTTGTTGCCGCGTGGATCAGGTCGTCAAAAGTCGGCGCCGTCACGCCACGGCATCCATGGCGGCAAGTTTCCTGGCCTGATCTTCCGTGATCAGAGCCTCGATCACATCCTGCAGCTTGTCGCCTGAAATGATCCGGTCCAGCGAATAGAGCGTCAGGCCGATGCGGTGATCGGTGACGCGGTTTTCGGGATAGTTGTAGGTGCGCACTTTCTGACTGCGGTCGCCGGAACCGATCTGGCTGGCGCGCGTCTCGGCACGCTCCGCATCGGCCTCGGCACGTTGTTTCTCGTAGAGGCGGATCTTCAGTTGCTCCATCGCCTTCTCGCGGTTGACGTGCTGGGACTTTTCCGAGCTCGTCACCATGATGTTGGTCGGCAGGTGAAGGATGCGCACGGCGGAATCGGTCGTGTTGACGTGCTGGCCGCCCGCCCCGGACGAGCGCATCGTATCGATACGGATGTCTTCGGGCCGGATGTCGATTTCGATATTTTCGGGCGCCGGCAGCACGGCGACGGTCGCGGCGGAGGTATGGATGCGTCCCTGCGTTTCTGTTGCCGGCACGCGCTGGACCCGGTGCACGCCGCTTTCCCATTTCATATGGCCGAACACGCCATCGCCGGAAATGTTCGCCACGATCTCCTTGTACCCGCCCGCATCGCCCGGCGAGGCATCGACCACGTCGACCTTCCAGCCCATCAGCTGCGCGTAACGGGCGTACATACGGAACAGGTCGCCCGCGAACAGGGCCGCTTCGTCGCCGCCGGTGCCGGCACGCAGTTCGAGCACAATGTCGGCCGTGTCGTCGACGTCTTTCGGGAGCAGCAGGATCTGCATCTCCTGTTCGAGGCCGGGCAGCTTTTCCCTGAGATCCTCGATTTCCATTTCGGCGAGTTCGGCCATCTCCTTGTCGCCGCTGGAAACGAGGCTCTCGGCCTCCACAAGGCCCTTTCGGGCGGCGATGAGTTCGCGCGCCTTGTCGACCACCGGCTTCAGCTCGGCATGCTCTTTCGACAGGGCGATGATCTCGGAAGGTTCGGTGGCCGCGCCCATGCGCGCCTCGACTTCTTCGAAGCGATCGATGACCTGTTCGAGGCGCGTATCTGAAATGGTTGCCATGGCGCGCCTCTTTAGAGGCGTTCCGGCGCGCTGATAAGCCCCCAGCCGCCGTTGCGCCTTTCGAAACGGTTAATCATGCCCCGCCAATTCGAGGAGGATTTTAGCCCGTCATTCGAGCTTCGTCCCTATACTGGAACGATCCGCCGGACCATTTCAGACAGGGAGGGCGCGGCATGAAAGCTGAACTTGCGACCCTCGCGGTCAGCCTCCTCGTGGGCATGAGCACCTGTTCGGTGTCGGTCTGGTCGTATGACAAGGCCTCACCGGAGGAGCGTGTCGCCTTTCTCACCAAGGAAGCGCTGAAGCTGGCCGGCCGCAATTCTGTCCGCCAGCAGGACTTCGCGCGCATTTTCGATGTCCGCCCCAATGCCAATGCCCGGTCGGTCTCCGTCCAGATCCTGCTTTCCGGCGCACTGGACAAGAGCGGGAGCAACAGTAACCGCAACACCCTGCTCCGCCGCGCCTGTGCTGATTATGTCCGCTCTCCTCTGCGCAAGAACAAGGTCGAGGTCGGCGTTGTCCTCCGCAGTGCCACCGGCGTGCTGAGCATGGCGGACATGAAGGACCCGTACAAGGTGATGAACCACAGCTCGTCTGCCGCATCCTTCAGGATGACGCCGCAAGCCTGCGAACGGGCCCTCGAAACCGACGACTAGGCTCGAAGACTAGGCAAAGATCCGGAGCACTTCCTTGCCCGCCAGGACGAACAGGGCGAGCGAGGCGAGCACGAATACCATGAAGCGCAGCGCCACCTTCGGCGACAGGATCTGCACGAACGAGTGAAGCACTCTCAGGCCGACATAGGCCCAGGCGATCAGCGTTGCCAGATGATCGCCACCGCCGGTCAGGGCCGTGAAGAACATCAACGCATAGAAGACGGTCGGCTGTTCGTGCAGGTGGTTGTAATTGTCTGCCACGGCCCGGATGTTGGGCGGGATCCTGTCATTGTAGCCGCTGCCCGGATGGCGGGCATCGTCCGGATTGATCTGCGCCTTCTGCATCGCCGGAATGCGCGTCGCATACATCCAGAGCCACATCACCAGCGTCCACACGATCAGCGCGAGCACGGGGTACAGGAATTCGACATTGATTGGCATTTTGCGGCCCTCCCTTCGCCGTTTTGTGCAGACGCTAGTGCAGTACGCAGTCTTTGCCTAGCTCAGGGCGACGATCGACGTCCTTCCGGTCGCGTCATTTCGATGTGGTGACGGCGGTCTGCTGCAGTCGGTCGTGGTTCAGGTGCGCGTGCAGGAAGGCGATGAAGGCATCGATGTCTTCCGACACCATGCTGTGCCCGCCGGGCCGCAGCCACCAGGCAATGCCGGCGCCGGGGTCGAACCCCTTCATCCCGGTCACGGTCAGGCCGGGTTCGCCATCGGCGACATAGACGGCGCTCGCCGCCTCGGCCGCACGGAAGGAGGAATTCGGGTCCGACCACACATCCCGCCGCCCATTGCCCAGAAACACCGGAGTCGGCGCCACGAGGGCGAGCAGCTCATGCTGGTCGACCGGGATCTCGTCCAGCTTGCCCAGCCAGTCCTGCGCCTGCGGCGCCAGCCAGTGGGGATAGGTCTTCGCCATCCGGTCAAGCCGCTCGCCGGTGTGCGAGCGCGACAGCGACGCCCCGGCAAAGCCGGACTGGTGGGCGACGACGGCAGCGATGCGTCGGTCCCACGCCGCTGCGATCAGCGCCGCCTTGCCATGCCGCGAATGCCCCATCACGGCGATTTCCTTCGGGTCGATCCGGGGGTCCGCCTCCAGCGCATCCGCCGCCGCCGAGAAGCCATAGGCCCAGGCCATCAGCGCCGAGGTCGGATCGACAGGACCGCCCATGTCCGCCATGACTTCCGGCGCCGTCTTGCGGCGGTCGGGTACGAGTTCCGATGCATAGAAGCTCGCATAGGCGAGGCCGGCGTCGAAATACCGGTCCACGGGCGCAAGCGCGATATAGGTTCCGAAAATCTGTGTCGCCGCCCAGCCGGGGAAGCCCTCCATCATGCCGCCGTCGCAGACAGTGCCATCGGCGGCCGTAACGGGTTCGTCGGGAAATACCGAGCAGCTGTCCGCAAAGGTCTGGCTGATGACGACCGGCACGGGGCCCGCCGCTTTCGGGAAGGCCGTGACCATGTGGAAGGTACGCGCGCCCTCGCCGGCGCCGACCGTGATGGCCACTTCCTCCAGCGTGCCGCGACCGTCCAGATAGTCCGGATCGATCATGGTCCAGTCGCCGAAACTTACCGGCATGCCATACGGCCAGGGGCCGTAGAGCACTTCTTCGAATGTGTGCATCAGCCGGTTGCGTTCCCTGCCGTCGGGGCTGGTGATCGCCGCTACGTCCAGCTGCGGGGCCGGCATCGCCTTGTTGTCGACCTCAAGGCTCGCATAGTTCATGCCCAGCATGGTGCAGCTCGACATGACCAGAGCGACCACGAAGATCAGCACCAGCAGCGGCAGGCGGACAAGAAACCACAGTGTGGCGCGCAGCATGATGCAGCAGGCTCCCGCATCGGGTTGGAACAGGCCGGAACCGTAGCCTGTTTTGCCAGCCCGGCCAGTCCCCTCACAAGATTGTGGTCAGGCGGCCGGCATATACCTGTCCCTGTAACGGCGGGAGCCCGGCACGGTCTCCCCCGTATCGAGCGAGATCACCGCATCGCCCTCCCCGGTCGGCGAAATCTCCCGCACGCGATCCAGATTGACGATGTGGGAGCGGTGGACCCGGGCATGCCTTGTGCCGGCGTCCCGCAGGAGCTGCTCCAGCTCGGTCAGCGTCATCCGGGCAAGATGCGTCCCCACAGGCGTGATGACTTCAACATAGTTCGCCGCCGCCTTCGCATGGATGACATCCCCCGCATTCACCATGGCCGTCCGCCCGCCGGACTTCAGCATCAGGCGGTGCTCGCGGGTCGCCAGCTCATCGGCGGCCCGGTCCTCCAGCCGGTTCTGCATCGCCATCCGGGCCAGCGTGAACATCGAGATGACCACAACATAGCCATAAGCGTCCTTGCGGATTTCGTAGATCCAGCGAAGCGGGTCAGCGAGCCCGAACGTGTAGGTGTCGCCCAGGACTGGCGGATAGATAAGCTTCCGCACCATCACGAAGGACAGGACGTGCAGCACCGAGAAGGCAAGGCACGCGGCGAGGTGAACCGGCAATGAGCCGCGCCAGCTGCGCAGCGACAGAGGCGCCACGTCCAGAACACGCGGAAAGAAGGGCACGAGGAACAACAGCGTCAGATGGGACGCCCCCTCCCGCAACCAGGGCTCGAGCCCGACACGCCGAGCCTCGATCTGAATCGAGGTCGCCTGGATCACGAAGGACGCCACCATGAACAAGGCGAATGCCAGCAGCGCCCAGCGGTCGGCCTGCCGGTCGGCCTGGGATTCGGGGTGGGGCAGCGGCGGTGTCACGCAAGCTGTCTGCCATAGTGCGGGGTGACGGGAAACGCCTGCTGGCCGCCGCTGGTCCCACCTTGCCGCCTTTCGTCCCCGGCCCGTGCCATTCATCCCGCCGGGCAGAGGATCGTCCCGCAGGCCGGGACATCCCTGCAGCGGTGCGGCAACAAGGCGCCACCAAGCATGGAGCCTTCTTATGCCCCCCTCCCAGACCTCTCCGCGCCGCTACGACCTCGACTGGTTACGCGTCATCGCCTTCGGCCTCCTGATCCTCTACCACACCGGCATGTTCTACGTGACGTGGGACTGGCACGTGAAAAGCGTGCACGCCGGACCCGGCATCGAATGGCTGATGCGTCTGGTGAACCCGTGGCGGCTGGCCCTGCTGTTCGTCATCTCCGGCGTGGCCCTGCGCTTCCTGGCCGACAAGACGGGCAGCGCTGCGCGGCTGGCGCGGGAGCGGACGGTGCGGCTGGGGCTACCGATCCTGTTCGGCATGGCGGTGGTGGTTGCGCCACAGAGCTGGCTGCAGCTGACCGAAAGCGGGGAGTTCCATGGCAGCTTCCTGAAGTTCTGGCCGCAATACCTTGATCCGACGTCACATTTCTCGATCATCACGCCGACGTGGAACCATCTCTGGTATGTCGTGTACCTGCTGGTCTACACGCTGCTGCTGGCGCCGGTGGCAGGCGCGCTGTCGCGCATGATGGTGATCCAGCGGGCGACAGCCGTGATCTTCGGTGATCGTCTGGGTGTCCTTGCGCTGCTCACCGTGCCCCTCCTGCCGCATATCGTGATCCAGCTCACGCTGGAGCCGATCTTCCCGACGACACATGCCCTGGTCGACGACTGGGCCCAGCACGCGCACAACACCCTGCTGCTGCTGACCGGTTTCCTGCTGGCCAAGGACCCGCATTTCTGGGGCGCCGTGCGCCGGGCGCTGCCGCTGTCCCTGGCCCTGACCTTTATCCTCGGCACGGTGCTGACCATTGTCTGGTTCGACCGCAGGGCGTTCAGCGGCGCCGAATGGGCGTTCTGGGACAGCGTGCGCACGCTGTATGCCTGGCTCGCCATCGTCTCGATGCTCGGCCTTGCCCAGCGCTGGCTCAACCGGCCGGGCCGGGCGCTGAGCTACATGACCGAGGCGATTTTCCCCTGGTACATCCTGCACCAGACGATCACGGTCTTGGCCGGCTACTGGCTGACGCGGCAGGGCCTGCCGGTCTGGATCGAGGCGCCGCTGGTCATCGCGGCAACGTTCGGCGGCTGCGCCGTGCTGCATGAATATGTGATCCGCCGCACCCCGCTGCTCCGGCCCCTGTTCGGCCTGAAGCCGGCATCCCGCAGCGTGCGGCGGACTGCGCCGGCCTGATCCGCGGCGGAAGCTTTTCCTTGCGAATGCGTCTCATTTCAGCAATGAGGGAGGCAATGGAGGCATTCGCTCATGGAATTTCGCATCAGGCACTGGACCCATCTCGGACTCGGCGCCGCGCTGGCCGCCGGATCGCTCTCCGCCTGCAGCAAGCCCGCCCCGCACGAGACGGCCACGCCGAGCGAAGTGAGCGCGCCAGCGGACGCCACGCCGGCCGCCGACGCGTCCTCCGAAACCCAGGATATCGCGGCGGGGCTCGCCAGCTCCGGCGGTGAAGGGGAAGGCGGCGTCGCGGTCGATGCGGCGCTGACCGATCCGGTTGTCTACAATATCGCCCTGGCGGTGGCCGAGGCGCACGTACGGGCAGCACGCGACGCCTTCGAAGCCGGGGAGACGAAAGCGGCTGGTGAGATGTTCGCGCACCCGGTCTCCGAAGTTCTGTTCGACATGGCACCGATCTTTGAGGCGCAGGGCGTGGACGACTTCACGGACCTCCTGACCGATGCGTCCGCTGCCGTGTTCGGAGGCGAAGGCATCGACCAGATCGACGCCCGCACCGAGACGATCCTTGCCGCGCTGCAGGCCGCCGCGCAGAAGGCGCCCGACAATGGTGCAGACAGCGCCACGATCGCAATGGGCGTCGTTTCCGACATGATCGACCGGTCCGTGAAGATGTACCGCGCCGCCGCCGGCTCCGACCTCTACGAGCCCTATCTCGACGGTTACGGCTTTTACCGCACGGCAGAGGCGACCTTCGCGAAATCCGAGGCGGCGATCGGCGCCGGACATCCTGAAGCGGCCGAGGCAATGCGGGACGCGATCGCCAAGCTCGCCGCCGCCTACCCGACCGCGACTCGGCCGGATCATCTGGACGCCGACCAGTCGGCCCTGACGGTCGCCGTCTCCAATGTCATGCTGGCAATGAGCGAATAGGCCCGCCTACTCGGCCGCGACCTCCGCCTGTTCCCGTTCGGCGCGCATGCGGGCAGCCTTTGCTTCGACCAGTTCGACAATGTGGTCGATCATGTCGGCATTCGAGACATTATGGTCCGGCCGTCCGGCCACGAACATCTTGCCGCTCTCCTTGCCGCCGCCAGTGAAGCCGAGATCGGTCAGCGCCGCCTCTCCCGGTCCGTTGACGACGCAGCCGATGATGGAGAGCGAAATCGGCTCATGAATATGCGCGAGGCGCTGTTCGAGAATGTCGACGGTCGTGATGACGTCGAAGCCCTGGCGCGCGCAGGACGGGCAGGCGACGATGTTCACGCCGCGGGTCCGCAGGCCCAGCGATTTCAACATCTCGAAGCCGACTTTCACCTCTTCCACCGGATCGGCCGAGAGCGACACGCGGATCGTATCGCCGATGCCGGCCCAGAGCAGAGCGCCCATGCCGATGGAGGATTTGACTGTGCCGGTGCGCAGGCCGCCCGCCTCGGTGATGCCAAGATGCAGCGGCGCGTCGGTCGCTTCGGCGAGCTGCTGGTAGGCCGCCACGGTGAGGAACATGTCGGAGGCCTTCACCGAGATCTTGTATTCGTGGAAGCCGAGGTCATCGAGGATACGGGCATGGTCGAGCGCGCTCTCGACCATCGCGTCCGGGCACGGCTCGCCATATTTTTCAAGCAGGTGCTTTTCGAGGCTGCCGCCATTGACGCCGATGCGGATGGAACAGCCATTTGCCCGTGCGGCGGCGACGACTTCCTTCACCCGCGCCACGGAGCCGATATTGCCGGGATTGATGCGGAGGCACGCCGCGCCCGCATCGGCGGCCTCGATGCCGCGCTTGTAGTGGAAATGGATGTCCGCAACGATCGGCACAGGGCTCGCCTTGCAGATCGCCGGCATGGCGGCCGTCGCCTCTTCCGTCGGGCAGGAGACGCGCACGATGTCGGCGCCAGCCTCGGCCGCGCGCAGGATCTGCGCGATGGTGGCGTTTGCATCCTCGGTCGGCGTGTTCGTCATGGTCTGGACGGCAATCGGGGCATCGCCGCCGATCAGCACCTTGCCGACCTGGATCTGCCGGGACTTGCGCCGCTCGATATCGCGCCAGGGACGGATCGGATTGTGACTCATCGGAGCTGCCTTTGCCGGTTCAGTGCCCTAGATGGCGCGTCCGGGCCGTTCGGGCAATGCGTCAGCCGTGATTAGCGGCTCGCCTTGTTGCCGCCATTTGCCGCCACGGTGGGCGCGGCCGCTTCCGCCGCCCGGACAAGTTGCTCGTCGACGCTGACCGAGAAGACTTCGGCACCTGCAGGGCCCAGCGGGCCGACGTCGATGTCGCCGACGCGCCATTCGAACGCGCCGCCGTCACGGGCAGAAACCGTCCAGCCGGCATTGAGGCGCGGGAAGTAGGATTCCCCTTCGGCCATGGTGCGGCTGCGGAAGATGGTACCGTCAGCGCCGCGCACTTCGAGCCAGCCCTGACGGACCGCGACGAGTTCCAGCGGCAGGGATTCCGGCACGGGATGGGTATCGGCGTCCTCGGCAAACAGGCTGTCGCGGGCACCGTTGACCGGCACGATGGCCGGCGCTTCGGCCACTTCCGGCGCCGGGCGCATGATCTGCGACACGCCGATGGCGCCGCCGGCCAGCATGACCAGCGCGGCCGCCGAGGCCAGCATCAGCGGCCAGCGGGAGCGTTCCGGGCCGATGGTCCCCATTTTCGGGACCGGAGCCGCTTCCTTCACTTCGTCGACAGCACCGCATTCCTTCGTATAGGTCGCGATCACGTCCTTCTTGGACAGGCCGAGATAGGTCGCATAGGTGCCGAGAATGGCGGTGAGGTAGCCGCCCTTCGGCAGCTCGCCCACTTCCATGCGCTCGATCCACATCAGGTAGTCCTTGCGGAGGCGGGTGGCGGCGACGATGTCGTCCAGCTCAAATCCCTTCACTTCGCGCACGCGGCGCAGGACCTGGCCCATGCGCAGCTCCTCGCCGTCGAACATCCTGGTCGCGAAGATTTCCTGCGCGAGCGCAGCGCGTTCGGCCTCGGTCATGGCGCGGCCCTCCGTCTCCGGAGACGTGGCGCGATCCTGGCCGGCATCCTGGGTGAAGGGGGTTTCGTCGTGTGCCATGTTCGTTCAGTTCGGCGGTTAACGGGTTGAGGCTGGAGGTCTCTGCGCAAGAACCGGTCCGTTTCAGAGGTTAACCGGACCGGCCGCTCGATCAACCTTCCGCCAGCTCAATGCCATGTTCTGCGGCAAGCCCTAACAAGTGGTTACGGAACGATCCGTTCGGTTTTTCGAGCGCAGCCATAAAATCGGGCTGAAACGCCGTCATATCAAGGCTTCTTATCATCCGTTTGACAGGACCGATGGAACCGGCCGACATGGACAGGTTGGTAAAGCCCAGCGCGACGAAGCAGAGGGCCGAAAGCGACGATCCGGTCGCCTCGCCGCAGGCCGAGAGGCGGATTCCGTTAACGGCGCAGTCTTCTGCCACCTGCTTCAGGAATCGCAGCGCGCTTGGGAAAACAAGGTCGTAGCGGTCAGACACATGCGGTGTCATGCGATCGGCCGCATAGAAAAACTGCATCAGATCGTTGGTGCCCACCGACAGAAACTCCGCCCGGCCGGCGAGCTCTTTCAGGCTGTAGGCCAGTGCCGGCGTTTCCAGCATGACGCCGATTTCGAGCTTTGCGGGCCGCTTTCCGGTCCGCTCGGCGCTCCAGTCCATCTCCGCCAGCAGGAGATCGCGCGCCTCGTCGAATTCCGCCGGCACGGTCACCATCGGAAACATCACCGTCAGCGGATCGCTCCCGGCCGCGCGGATGAGCGCCCGCAACTGGCGGCGGAACAGGCCCTTATGATCGAGCGCAAAGCGGATCGAACGCCAGCCAAGCGCCGGGTTTTCCTCCCGCTGCTGGTTCAGCGCCGGCAGCACCTTGTCGCCGCCGAGGTCGAGGGTGCGGAAGATCACCGGCTTGCCGGCCGCCTTGTCGAGCACATGCCGGTACAGCGTGATCTGGTCGTCAAGGCTGGGCAGCGACTCGGAAACCAGGAACTGGAATTCCGTGCGGAACAGGCCGACGCCATCGGCCCCCGCCGGGGCGAGCATGTCGAGATCAAGCTCGAGGCCCGCATTCAGCATCAGCTTGATGGTGCGTCCGTCCTTCGTCCGGGCGGGCTTGTCGCGCAGCGCCGCATAGGCTGCCTGGCGTTCCGACCGCAGGGCAACGCGGGCCTTGTAGGCATCGTAAAGACTATTATCGGGACGCACATGCAGCGTCCCCTGCTCTGCATCCACGATCAGCCAGTCGCCCTGGTCGATCCGCGTCGTCAAGCCTTCGATACCGCCGAGCGTCGGGATGCCCATGGCGCGGGCCACGATGGCCGCATGCGAGGAGGCCGCGGCTTCCTCAAGCAGGATGCCCCGCAGGCCGGCATTGGCATATTCCAGCAGTTCGGCCGGCCCGAGGCGGCGCGCCACGAGCACGCTGCGCTCCTCGCTGATCTCCGGCTTGCCTTCGTCGCCACCAAGGATGCGGAGCAGCCGGTTGTCGAGGTCTTCGAGATCGTGCAGGCGCTCGCGCAGGTACAGATCCCGCGCGCTCTGCAGGCGGGCGCGGTGCTCGCGGCGGGCCCGGTCCACCGAGGCCTCCGCCGACAGGCCGGAACGGACGCCTTCATGGAGCTTTTCCGCCCAGGACTGGTCATGGGCGAGCAACCGGTAGGTTTCCATCACGTCGCGCGGATCTTCGCCAAGGGCCGCCCCGTCGATCGCCATCATCCGGTCGATCGCGGCCTTGAGGTCGACCAGCGCGCGATTGAGGCGGGCAATTTCGATTTCCTGGTCGCCGGCAAAGAATTTCGCCGCCGGAACCACCGGATCGTGCAGGACGGCGCGGCCATAGCCCAGCCCTTCGCAGAAGACCCGGCCCTTCAGCGAGGCCGGATTGCGCGCGCGCCGCTGGCCGTCGCCATTGTCGAGGTGTTCGGGATCGATGCGGTCGACGATCTCGGCAAGCACCATGGCGATGGTCTGAAGCGAGTCGATTTCCTCGTCGCCATAGAGGCGCTCGGTACGGTTCTGGACCGTAAGGACGCCGATGACGCGCCCGCCGCGCAGGATCGGCACGCCGAGGAAGGCGTGGAAGGGGTCTTCGCCTGTCTCCGGCCGGTAGGAAAAGGCGGGATGCCGCGGCGCGTCCTGAATGGCGATCGGCTCCGCGCGCCGGGCAACGAAACCGACAAGACCTTCGTTCGGGCCGAGGCGCGTATTGCCGACAGCTTCAGGCTTGAGGCCCTCGGTCGCAATCAGCACCAGCGTGCCGCCCCGGTGGCGCAGGTAGATGGAGCACACATCCGCCACCATGGTCGAGGCGATCAGACGCACCACATTGTCCAGCCGCGACCGTGTTTCCCCGTCTTCCGCCATGATCTGGCGGAGGCGGTTCATCAGCAAGCGTGTCGCAGGCAGGTTGTAGACCATCTAGGCCCCGACTGTCGCAGCGGCTCTCATTCGGCGTCAAGGCCGAAGGCCGTATGCAGGGCCCGGACCGCCAGTTCTGTATAAGGTGCGTCGATCAGGACCGAAATCTTGATCTCCGAGGTCGAGATGACGCTGATGTTGATGTTCTTTTCCGACAGCGCACGGAACATGGTCTCGGCAACGCCGGTATGGCTTTTCATGCCGACGCCGATGATCGAGACCTTGGAGACGTCGCGCGTCACATCCATCGACTCGAAGCCGATCTCGTCCTTCATCTTTTCCAGCGTCTCCCGCGCGAACGGGCTGTCCCGGTCCGTACAGGTGAAAACCATGTTGGCCCGGTCCGGGCCGCGCGCATTGGCCTGCACGATCATGTCGACATTGATGCCCGCCTGGGCGAGCGCCGAGAAGATACGGGCCGACACGCCCGGCTTGTCCGGCATGCCGTAAAGAGTGACTTTGGCCTCATCGCGCGAATAGGCGACGCCGCTGACAACCTGCTTTTCCACGATTTCTTCCTCTGAGCAGACAAGGGTCCCGGGATTGGGCTCTCCGGGCTTCACGAAGCTGGAGAGCACGCGCACCGGCACGTTGTGGTTCATGGCCATCTCGACCGAACGGGTCTGGAGCACTTTCGCCCCCAGCGAGGCCATTTCGAGCATTTCCTCGAACGAAATCTTGTCGATCCGCCGCGCCTTCGGGACGATCCGCGGATCCGTCGTGTAGACGCCATCGACATCGGTATAGATGTCGCAGACCTTGGCGTTGAGCGCGGCGGCGACCGCCACGGCGCTGGTATCGGAGCCGCCCCGGCCGAGCGTCGTGACGCGGTCGTCATCGGTGACGCCCTGGAAGCCGGCGATGACGGCGATTTCCCCGGCATCGACCGAATCCGGCAGGTGCGAGTCGTCGAAGCCCATGATGCGGGCCTTGCCATGGCTCTTATTGGTCTTCAGCCGCAGCTGCCAGCCGAGCCAGGAGCGCGCCCGGAGACCGCGCTTGCGCAGCGCCAGGGCGAGGAGGCCGGCGGTTACCTGCTCGCCGGACGCAACGACCACATCATATTCGTCGTCGAACAGCTTGCGCGGAAGGTCCTTGCCCGCGGCACCTTCGGCAAGGGCGACAAGCTTGTTGGTCTCGCCGGACATGGCGGACACGACAACGGCCATTTGCTCGCCTGCCGCGGCGCGCGCGGCGACGATGTCGGCCACGTTCGCAATGCGATCGAGGTCTGCGACCGAAGTGCCGCCAAACTTGAGTACCGTGCGCGCCATTTCGCCCTATATCCTGTCCGAAGCGGGTGTTCCCCCTTATAAGCGCCCACATAGGGCCAGATTTGGCCCGGATCAAACAGGTTTGCAGACGCATGGTGAAAACAATCGAAGGATCGCAAGGCGCGCCCCGGACACCGAGCATCGACCCGGCCGAAGTGGCCAAGTTTTCCGCAATGGCCGCCGACTGGTGGGACCCGAAGGGCAAGTTCCGGCCGCTGCACCTGTTCAATCCGGTACGCCTGAAATTCATCCGCGAGACCGCCGAGCGGCATTTCGGCATCGCGCCCGGCAAGCGGACGCCGCTGGAAGGCCTGAAACTGCTGGATATCGGTTGCGGCGGCGGCCTTGTCTGCGAACCCATGGCGCGGCTCGGCGCCGATGTGACCGGCGTCGATGCCTCCGAAGCCAATATCAAGACGGCGCTGACCCATGCCGGCGAACAGGGCCTCGCCATCGACTACCGGGCCGGCACCGCGGAGGGCCTGATCGATGCCGGCGAAGGCCCGTTCGACGTGGTGCTCAACCTGGAAGTGGTCGAACATGTCGCAGACCCGCGCCAGTTCCTGATGGACACGGCGAGCCTGGTGCGGCCCGGCGGGCTGATGATTGTCGCCACCCTGAACCGGACGGCGAAGTCGCTGGCGACGGCCGTGGTCGGGGGGGAATACATCCTAAGGTGGCTTCCGCCCGGCACGCATGACTGGTCGAAATTCCTGCCGCCGGAAGATGTGCGGAGCGCGTTGAGCGATGGCGGCCTGAGGCCCGAGCCGGCCACGGGTGTATCCTTCAATCCCCTTTCCGGCGGCTGGCGCCTGTCGGACGATGTGAGCGTGAACTACATGATCGTTGCAACGAGGCCGGCCGCATGAGCGAGTTGCCGACGCCCCAAGACGTGCTCGATTACTGGATCGGCGAGGCGACGACCTCGGCGGCGGTGGCGGGCGAGAAGAACAAGCTCTGGTTCGCCAAGTCGGACGAGATTGACGAGGAGATCAGGGAGAAATTCCTGCCTCTCCTGGAAGCGCTGTCCCACCTGCCGGCGGCCGAGGACTGGGCGGCTCGCGGGCCCCGCGAACGCCTCGCCGCCATCATCGTGCTCGACCAGTTCAGCCGCAACCTGTTCCGCGGCGAAGCCCGCGCCTTCCACCAGGACGACCTTGCCCTTCTCCTCTGCAAGGATGGCCTCGCGCTCCGCCAGGATCAGGGTCTGTCCGAGTGCGAACGGATCTTCTTCTACCTGCCGCTGGAACATTCCGAGGCGCCGGAAGACCAGGCAGACTCTGTCTCCCGGTTCGATGAGCTGTTTATCGGGTCGCGCTCGGCGTTCCGGAACCTGACCGAAAGCACGCTGCGCTATGCCAGGGCCCACAAGGACGTGATCGACCAGTTCGGCCGCTTCCCCCATCGCAATGCGGCGCTGGGGCGTGTGTCGACGGACGATGAGAAAGAGTGGCTCGCCGAAGGCGGCGGCTTCTAGTCGAGGGCTTCGGTGCCGCGCGGGTCGAGGCTGCGGCTGACTTCCTGCTGCATGGCGCGGGTGAACGGGTACTTGGTGACGACAATCGCCGCGAGGGCATAGAGTACGCCGGGCAGGATGCAGAAGACGAGCAGCAGGCCCTGGATCGCTTCCGGTGAATTGTCCTGCTGGGGATGGAACCCCGCAATCCGCCCAAGGATGAAATAGCCGACCCCAAGTGCCAGGCTGCTACCGACCTTGTAGGCGCTGGTCAGCAGGGAATAATAGATACCCGACCGGTTCTCGCCGGTCTTCAGCGCCTGCCATTCGATCACGTCCGCCGTCATCGAACTGGTTAGGACAAGCGGCGCACTGAACGCTGCGCCGTTGACGAATGCACCGACAAACAGCGGCCAGAAGCCGCCGATCTGCCCGGCAATGAAATAGATCACGAAGCTGACCACCGACACCGACACAGCCACCCGGAAGGCAATGCTCTTTTCCGTGCGCGCCGCCAGCTTCAGCCAGAAGGGCAGCGCAAGAACCGCCATCAGGAAGAAGAACATCAGGATGAGGCTGGACATGCCGTCCGACAGGTCGAACACGAATTCGGCAACGAACAGGTAATTCGACGCCGTGACGGAAATGGCGGTTCCGACCAGCAATTGCAGCAGGAGGATACGACCGAGATACCGGTTCCGCAGCGCGGCGATAAAGGGCTTGAGGCGGAAGCGCTGAGCCTCGCCGCGATCCCCCCGCACCGGATCGTCGCGCACGAAGGTGCAGGCGAGAAAGACGGACACGGGCAGCGACACCAGCAGGACCCAGCCCATGAAGGCAACCTGCCCCATGCGCCCGACATCCGCGCCCACCTGTTCGAGGATCAGGGGGATCGCCAGAAGGAACAGCATGGCGAGCGTGCTGATGATCTCCGCCCACTGAAAGAAGCGGGACCGGTCGTCATAGTCGACCGCAATCGCCGGCACCCAGGCGGACCGCGCCGTCTGCAACAGCGTGAAGCCGACATAGAACAGCAGCATCCAGCCGACAAAATAGGCGGGCCCCGCGCCGACATGCGGCATGTAGACAAAATAGGTGGCGAGGCCGAGCACCGGCACCGAAAGAACGACCCAATGGCGCACCCTGCCCCACGGGCTGCGATACCGGTCGACCAGATACCCCATCACCGGGTCGGTGAAGATGTCCCAGAAGCGGAGCAGCATGAACAGAAGGCCCGTCAGCTCAAGGCCGAGGCCGACGCCGCCGGCTTCGGGCGCGCGGGCATACATCGGGGCGAGGTAAACCCCAACGGGCAGGCCCACGCCGGCCAGCGGTACGCTCAGCGAGGAAAACGCAAGCACGCGCGGAAGGGACAGGCGCTTGCCCGGGGCGTCGGTCATCGGCTCACCTTGTCGCGCAAAATCGTGACGGCCAAGTCATTTTTTTGCTGCACTGCGGCTTGACGAACGCCGGGTGAGCCGCAACCGTTCGCCCGACACGCGGGAGGGCTTGGCCCGATGTTCAGGAAAATTCTACTGGGGCTGGCGGCCCTGTTCGTGCTGGTTGCCGCCGTCGTCCTGTATCGCACCTTCACCTATGGCGGCGCGTCTGTCGGCAGCCGCATCGACCTGCCCGAGCCCCCGGCGATTTCGGCCGAGACGGCGGCCGAACACCTTGCCGAAGCGATCCGCTTCCAGACCGTGACACTGGTGAATGGCGACCCGCGCCCCGGCACTGAAGGCCCCTGGCTGGACCTTCAGGACTGGCTGCAGACGACCTATCCGGCCGCCCATGCCGCAATGACGCGCGAACATGTGCCCGGCACCCTGACCCTGCTCTACACATGGAAGGGGTCGGATCCGTCGCTCAAACCGCTGCTCCTGATGGCGCATCAGGATGTCGTGCCGGTGAATATCGGCACCGAGGGCGACTGGACCGGCGCCCCGTTCAAGGGCGAGATCATCGACGGCTATGTCTACGGGCGCGGCGCGCTGGACGACAAGAGCAACCTCATCGGCATCATGGAAGCGGTCGATGCGCTGGCGAAATCCGGCTTCCAGCCGAAGCGGACCATCCTCCTGCAGTTCGGGCATGACGAGGAAGTGCTGGGCTCCGGCGCCCATGCCGGCATCGCCTTGCTGAAATCGCGCGGCGTCGAGCCGATTATGGTGGTCGACGAAGGCTTCGCCGTGATGGATCCCTCCCCGCTCACCGGCAAGCGCATGGGCATGATCGGTGTCGCCGAGAAGGGTTATGTGACGCTGAACGTCGTTGCGACAGGCGAAGGCGGGCATTCCTCCATGCCGCCCCGCGACTCCGCCAATGTGCGGCTCGCAAAGGCCATCATCGCCCTCGACGAGAACCAGATGCCGGCGGACTTCTCGAAACCGCCGGTGTCGGACCTGTTCCGTGCCGCCGCGCCGGACATGCCGTTCATGCAGCGCATGGCGATGGCCAATCTCTGGCTGTTCGGCGGCATGGTGGAGAGCGCCTCCGCCAAGTCGGAACCCGCCAATGCGATGATCCGCACGACGACAGCGCCGACCATGCTGTCCGGCTCCGTAAAAGAAAACGTATTGCCGCAACGCTCGGTGGCCGCGGTCAATTTCCGCGTCCATCCGAACGACACAGTCGCCGATGTCGTGGCGCATGTGAAAAAGGTGACGGCGGGGATCGAAGGCATCGAAGTCGAGCCGCCGCCTGAGGGCGAAGGCGAAGCCTCGCCGGTCGCCCCGACCGATGGGCGGCCCTATGCCGTGCTGGCAACCGTTGCCGAAAAGACCGGCGACGGCGCCCCGGTTGCACCGGCGCTGGTGATCGGCGCAACGGATTCCCGTTATGCCGCCGTGCTGACGCCGAATGTGTACCGCTTCTCGCCCGCCGTGCTGACGCCCGCCGACTTCAAGGGTTTCCACGGCACCAACGAACGCATGAGCGTCGAGAATATGGGCCGCATCTCG
Source organism: Hyphomonas sp. (assembly GCA_020638455.1). Classification (GTDB taxonomy): domain Bacteria; phylum Pseudomonadota; class Alphaproteobacteria; order Caulobacterales; family Hyphomonadaceae; genus Hyphomonas. The sequence continues at coordinate 310,411 of JACKIK010000003.1, forward strand.
ACCGGCTTTGCCGAAATCATCCTCGGCATGGATGAGGGCGACTGAGGCCTGCCTATTCCGCCGGCACGGCGCTGGCCTGCCGGTAGGCTGAGGCATCGGTCGTAAACTCGGCATGGCCGTAGCGGGTCAGCAGGCGGCGCAGCTTTGCGACCAGGTGACGGTCCGCCAGGTCTCTCAGGCCCGGCACCTTCAGCGCCGCCTCGTAGAGCGCCATCTTCACGGTGATCACGGGAAACAGCACGCCGGCGACCGCATAGTCGAGCGGCTGCACCGGCACGCCAATATCGCGCGCCATCTGCGCATTGCCGCCCAGGAAGTGCTTGACCAGAACGAGCCGGGCGAGCCGCTTTTCCAGCGCGTCGTGGATCCGGTTGCCCAATGACTTGTCCGGCGGCAGGTAGGCCGCCAGCGTCGCCCTTACCAACGCCCCGCAGGTTGCGTCGTCGAAACCCTGCCGGATCGAACCGCTGCGCGCGTTCATGATATCGACGATGCCCTGCGGCGTATCCATCAGCAGGTCTTCCGGCAGGCCGAGCAGGCAGCAGCGATAGCGGCTGAACTCGACTTTTGCACGCTCCTCGGGCGTGAACGCCGTCCGCCCCTCGGCAATCATCTTGTAGGACAGCAGGAACACATCGATCAGGCCCGCCGGCATCTGGTCCACCTGCGGGATCGGAATGCCGTATACGGACACATCCCAGCCCTTCACGCGGCGCAGTACGTTGAAGCGCACCATGGAGTGCATCAGCCGCACCATGGCAGCGGCCCGGAATCCCTCCCCCCTCGGCTCCAGTGCATTGGGCAAGGTGGTGACCGTGAAGAAGGTCGCCGTCTCATTGACGCGCCGGGCCGCCGAGGCATGGCTGAGCGTTCCCGTCAGCGCCATCGGCAGCGCCGTATACTTGTTGAGGAAGGTCGCCAGGAACGCACCGCGGATCATCCACGGCGATGATACCGCCATGGGCAGCCGGTTCAGCCGCGCGCCTTCGCGGACGAGGTCCATGTCCAGCCAGTCAGGCTTCACTTCCATTTCCGCGATCAGCGCGGCGAGTTCCGGCGGAGCATCCGGCACCGCGTCGATCCCCTTGTCGCAGGCCGTGGTCAGCATGCCGACGAGGCGCTTGAAGCCGTATTGCGGCATCAGAGCGGCATAGGCGTCCGCCATGACATCGCCGAGCATGGTGTAGGCCTTCACCCGCGCGACCATGTCCGCAGGCGGCGGCGGAAAAGCCTTGGCATAGTCCTTCATCGAACTGACCGAGACATCCTCGGTGTAGCGCTCCGGCGTGACGGAGAAGTCGACATCGCCATACATCACCGGAAGGGCAGCCTTCTGGTGTTCGATGCGCTGCTGCACCTGTTCGAGCGAAGTCTGCATCAGGGTGTCCCTTCCGGTCGCAGGCCGAGGATGCCGCCAGCCGGCGACCTGCGCAATATTCACCCGGCGTCAAAGCCGATTCAGCCCCCGTTGAAATGCCCGTGGATGCGTTCGGCAGGCTTTTGCCTTTCGCATTCCCCCCCTGATTGGAATGAGCTAAAGCTGCCGTGACAGCTCCGGGGATGCGGGCATGAGCGTGAACGCTGGAACATATCTTCCAATCGAAATCGCGGTCGAGCCGAAGTCGAAGGCTGACCAGGAGAAGATGTCCGTGGGCCTGCAGCGCCTGGCTGCCGAAGACCCGTCCTTCCGCGTCGAGACGGATCACGAATCCGGCCAGACGATCATGAAAGGCATGGGCGAGCTGCACCTCGACATCCTGATCGACCGCCTGAAGCGCGAATTCAAGGTCGAGGCCAATATCGGCCAGCCGCAGGTGGCTTACCGTGAGAAGCTCGGCCGGGCCGCCGAGATCGACTACACGCACAAGAAGCAGTCCGGCGGCACCGGCCAGTTCGGCCGCGTCAAGCTGCAGTTCGAGCCGCTGGAAGCCGGCTCCGGCTTCCAGTTCGAAAGCGCGATTGTCGGCGGGGCGGTTCCGAAGGAATACATTCCGGGCGTCGAGAAGGGCCTCGAAATGGCCAAGGAAAACGGCCTGCTGGCCGGTTATCCGGTCACCGACTTCAAGGCCACGCTGGTGGACGGCGCCTTCCACGACGTCGACTCCTCGGTCCTCGCCTTCGAAATCGCGGCCCGCGGCGCTTTCCGTGAGCTGAAGAGCCAGGGCGACCCCCGCCTCATGGAACCGATCATGAGTGTGGAAGTCGTCACGCCGATGGCTTGCGCAGACAAGGTGCGGGCGGAACTGATGCGGCGCAGGGCCGACATCGGGGACGCTGCGGAAGCGGAAGACCGGCTCCGCATCCACGCTTCCGGGCGCCTCGCCCCACTGCTGGGATTTCCCGCCGAACTCGCCGGCCTCACCGGGGAACAGGGAACCGTGACCATGATATGCACGGGCATGGCCGAAGTTCCGCGCGCCGGTGATGACGGCGACGGGACTTTTCCGCCTGCCATCGGCATGCGCCTTTCAGCTTAGCCCCCGTTGAAATGGCCGTGGATGCGTTCAGCGAGGGCTTCGTTGACACCGTCGACTTCCATCAGGTCCACGACCTTGGCGCGGGCGACGGCGCGGGCGGAGCCAAAATGGTGCAGCAGCGCCTTCTTGCGGGCCGGACCGACGCCTTCGATCTCGTCCAGCGGTGACTTCGAGATATCGGCAGAACGCTTCTTGCGATGCGCGCCGATGGCCCAGCGGTGCGCTTCGTCGCGCAGGCGCTGGAGGTAATAGAGCACCGGCGCGGTTTCAGGCAGTTTGAACGGCGCCCGGCCCGGCCGGAAGAACTGTTCCCGCCCGGCATTGCGGTCGACGCCCTTGGCGATAGAGACGAGCGTCACATCTTCCGGGGTCAGATCGATTTCGGCGAGGGCCTCGATCACGGCATTGAGCTGGCCGAGGCCGCCATCGATCAGGACGAGATCCGGCCAGTTGGCGGGGTTGCCCTCTTCCTTTTCCTTCTTCGCGCGCGAGAAGCGCCGGCGCATGACTTCGCGCATCATGCCATAGTCGTCGCCCGGCTCGATGGCGGAATCCTTGATGTTGAACTTGCGGTAGGCCGTCTTCATGAAACCGTCGGGACCAGCCACGACCATGCCGCCGACGGCGTTCGTGCCCTGGATGTGCGAGTTGTCGTAGATCTCGATCCGCTCGGGCGGCTTCTCCAGTTCGAAGACTTTCGCCACTTCCTTCAGAAGGCGTGCCTGACTGGCGGACTCGGCCAGCTTGCGCGTCACCGCCTCGCTGGCATTGCGGGCAGCCTGGGCGACAAGGTCCTTCTTGCCGCCGCGCTCCGGCTTTCGGATTTCCACCTTGCGTCCGGCCTTGAGGGACAGCGCCTCCGCTATCAGCTCTTCCTGTTCCGGCACATCCGAAACAAGGATCAGTCGCGGCGGCGGGCGCTTGTCATAGAACTGGGCGAGGAAGGCCGCCAGGATTTCCTCCGTCGTCTGATCGCGTTCGTGCCGGGGATAATGGGCCGTCGCGCCCCAGTTCTGGCCGGCGCGGATGAAGAAGACCTGCACGCACGAGACCCCGCCTTCCATCGCAATGGCGAAAATGTCGGCTTCCTCGATATCCTCGGGGTTCACGTCCTGGCTGCCGCGCACATGGGCGATGGCGCGGATGCGGTCCCGCAGGGCCGCTGCACGTTCGAAATCCGTCGCCTCGGCCGCCGCCTCCATTTCTGCCGCGAGCCGTTTCTGCAGGTCCGCCCCCTTCCCGCGCAGGAAGTCCGCTGCCTCGTCCGCCAGTTCCTGATAATCAGGGATGGAGATCAGCCCCACGCACGGCGCGGCGCAACGCTTGATCTGGTGCAGCATGCAGGGCCGCGTGCGCACGCTGTAGACGCTGTCCTCGCAGGTCCGCAGCAGGAAGGCCTTCTGCAGCGTGTCGAGCGTACGCATCACGGCGCCGGCGCTGGCGAACGGGCCGAAATAGTCGCCCTCGTCATGCTTGGAGCCGCGATACTTCTTGATCTGCGGGGCCTCGTGGTTCCTGCGGATGAGGATGTACGGAAACGACTTGTCGTCGCGCAGCAGCACATTGAAGCGAGGCTTCAGGCTCTTGATCAGGCTCGCTTCCAGCAGCAGCGCCTCTGTCTCGCTCTCCGTGACGACGAATTCCATCCGCCGCGTCATCGAGATCATCCGGGCGATCCGCTGCGTGTGCCCGCCGAGCCGCGTATAGTTCGAGACCCGCGCCTTCAGGTTCCGCGCCTTGCCGACATACAGCACCTCGTCGGCGTCCCCGAACATGCGGTAGACGCCGGGCTTCGCCGGCAGGCGGGTCAGATTGTCCTTGATGACGTCGACGCCCCTCAGAGGCGCCGCGCCGGGCGATTCGGTCTCCATGCCCCCAAAATAGGACCGGAAAGCCGGTTAGGCGAGCGTCACAGGAAGTTCGCGGGCAGGAACTGTCCCGGATCGATCTTGCTGTCGATCAGCAGGCCCGCGACGAAGCTGAACACGACGACCAGCGTGAAGGCCCCGGCGAAGCTGCGCGTCCTGCCCGGTTCCCGCGTCCGCGACGACCCGTTGGCCAGGACCAGCAGGAACAGCAGCAGGATGAAGATACACAGGCCAATCAGGCGCTCGACATCCGAAAGCCCGCTCAGCCAGTACATCGTGTCGTCGACGAAATCCCTCATCATGTCGAGGAATTCGTCCCAGGTCTTCGCATAGAATGAGCCGCCGGTCCTGGTGCTCATCTTCTCCTCCATTCCCCTTCCGGGAAGAAGACTGACGCCCCCGCGCTGCCGCAAAGAATCCCATGCGCGGCTGAAGACTCCGCAAACCGCTTGCCGGAAACTTCGCCGCGGCGGACAAGCGCCGATTAACCGTCGTTTCGACCGAAATGCCGCGGGCTTCGCCCTTGCGGAGCGTATCTGTGCGGCGTAAGGCGGGCGCGGCCCGGCACGGTGCCGGACCGTGGATTCGAGGATCGCCCCATGGCTGCTGAATTGCGCCTGTCGGACGCGCTGGAGCGCGTCAAACCTTCCGCCACCATCGCCGTCACAACCAAGGCGGCCGAGCTGAAACGCGAAGGCCACGACGTCATCGGCCTCGGCGCCGGCGAGCCGGATTTCGACACGCCGGACAATATAAAGGAAGCCGGCATCCGGGCGATCCGCAAAGGCAAGACGAAATACACCCCGGCCGATGGCATTCCCGAGCTGAAGGAAGCCATCTGCGCCAAGTTCAAGCGCGAGAACGGCCTCACCTATACGCCCGCGCAGATCCATGTCGCGCCGGGCGGCAAGCCGGTGATCTACAATGCGCTGGTCGCGACGCTCAACGCCGGCGACGAGGTGATCTGCCCGGCGCCCTTCTGGGTGTCCTATCCCGAAATGGTACTGATGGCGGGCGGAGAGCCGGTGAAGGTCGAGTGCGGACCGAACACGAATTACAAGCTGACGCCCGAAGCGTTGGAAAGCGCCATCACGCCGAACACCAAATGGCTGATCCTCAACTCACCTTCCAACCCGACCGGGGCCGCCTACACCCGCGCGGAGCTGAAGGCGCTGGCGGATGTACTGCTGCGCCATCCGCAGGTCTGGGTGATGACCGACGACATGTACGAACACCTCGTCTACGACGATTTCGAATTCACCACGATCGCCCAGGTCGAGCCGGCCCTGTGGGAGCGCACTTTGACCATCAATGGCGTCTCCAAGGCCTATGCGATGACCGGCTGGCGCATCGGCTATGCCGGCGGACCGGACAAGCTGATCAAGGCAATGGGCAAGGTGATCAGCCAGACCACGTCGAACCCCTGCTCCATCAGCCAGTGGGCCAGCGTCGAGGCCCTCAACGGCCCGCAGGATTTCCTGCCGGTGATGAAGGCCGCATACAAGAAGCGACGCGACATGGTGGTCGCCGGTCTCAACCAGTGCCCCGGCCTGCATTGCCCGACCCCTGAAGGCGCATTCTACGTGTACCCCTCCTGTGCCGGCACGATCGGCAAGACGGCGCCGTCCGGCAACGTCATCCACAATGACGAGGATTTCGCCCGCGAGCTGCTGGAAACCGAAAAGGTCGCCGTTGTGTTCGGTGCCGCTTTCGGCCTGTCGCCGGCGTTCCGCGTCTCCTACGCAACGTCCGATGCGGCGCTGCAGGAAGCGCTGGTCCGGATCAAACGCTTCTGCACCGCACTTCGATAGATTTTTTCTATGGCTCGCCCGCTGGCAATCAATTTGTTGTCTGGCGGCAAGCGTCCCATATGACTGACGTATCAGACAAGGAGGACAAATCCATGCCTATCGATATCGGTCTGACGGACGCGCAACGCGAGAAATCCGTCGAGGCGCTGCGCAAGCTGTTTGCGGAAACCTACGCGCTTTATTCGAAGACGCACGGCTACCACTGGAACGTGACCGGGCCCAATTTCAACGGCCTGCACACCATGTTCGAGGGCCAGTACAATGAGCTCTGGGCAGCTCTGGACGAGATTGCGGAACGCATCCGCGCGCTCGGCCATTTCGCCCCGACTTCGCCCGGCGCCCTGATGGATCTGGCCAGTATCAAGCCCGACAATGCCATCCCGGACTCGCAGGACATGGTCGCCAATCTGGCGAAAGGCCATGAAGCCGTCAGCCGCGCCGCGAAGGAAGGCCTGAAGATTGCCGCCGACAATGGCGACGATGTCACCGCCGACCTGATGACCCAGCGCGCCACCATCGCTGAGAAGACCGCCTGGATGCTGCGCGTCAGCATCTGATCCGGAAGGGCTTCGCGCCGCGCACCGGAACAAGTTGACACCGTCTGGCCGTCAGTCATCACTGGCGGCCATGACGTCCGAACTCCACGAAGACCGCACCCTTCCTGCCGGACCGGGCCTTGTCGCGCGCTATATCGAAAGCGCCGACAGCCCCTGGTTGCCCGCGTTCTTTGACGCCTATGATGCGGCCTTTATCCTGGAGGACGAGAAGGAAGACCTCGAAGGCTTCCGCGCCTGCCTGCGCCTGAACGAGGGGGCCGCCTGCCAGGCGCTGAGCGCACGCTACGGGCCCTATCGCGAACTCGTCATCGCCCTGTTCGAAGACGGCGCCGCACGGCCGGTCGCGGCCGCAAACTTCATCGTTTTCGCCGGCAAGGAGGGGCCGGTCACCGTCTCGCTCAGCTACATCTTCGTGGACAAGAACCACCGGCGCAAAGGCCTGTTCGGCAAGCTGCTGTATCTCGTGCGCGAGGAAGCCGAGACCCTTTACGGCGCAGGCGGCAGCGGCCCGCTCATCTTCATCGAAATGAACGATCCCGTTGAGATGAGCGCCGAGGACTATGCCCGCGACAGCGACCATGCCGGACTGGACCAGGTCGAGCGTCTCAGGATCTGGGAACGCCGCGAGGCGCGCCTCGTCGTCTTCCCCTACCGCCAGCCGCCGCTGTCCGACAGCCAGTCATCGGACTCGGCCCTGCTGCTCGGCGTGATGGGCGCAACGTCCGACGCCCTGCCCGCCTGCGCCTTCCTTGCGCATCTCGAGCGCTTCTTCGCCGTCACGGTGCTGAAAGGCGGCGATCCGGATGCGGTGCCCGTCGCAGCGCACCAGCTCGGCCTGCTGCGCACCGCCTGCGACAACGGCCAGGACATCCCGCTGACCGGATTTGACGACGTGTTTGCCCGCGCCGCTGCGCTGAAGAAAGCCCCATGAACGAAGACCTCCCCTCCATGCAGAACGGCGCCGTTCCGATCGATGATGAAGGCAATGAGCGGTGCGAGGACAAGTCGCTCTACATCACGCTCTCGATGTATGTTTCCGAGGCGAAGGTCGCCGCAGCGCTGGGATCGAGGCTGACACCGAGGATCGTTGAGTCGTTCCAGCCGCGCTACCTGAACTCACGCAAGCTGCGCGATGCCGTCGATCCCCTGTTCAACGATATCGCAGACCGCGAGCGGCGCGGCCGCGTCGACGATTTCCTGCTGGGCGCGCTCGGCGGCCAGAAGCCGGAATTTGTCACGGTTGAAGTGCCGGACACGATCGTCTGGACGACCGAAGGGACGCAGTCGGTCAACACGCTGGACGGCCTGAACCGGAAGCGGTCCGTACGGGTCCGCCGGTTCTGGTATGCCCACGTCAACGGTGCGCTCTCGTATCACGTGTCGCTCCGCTACGATTACACCCATTCGATCGCCGACCTGTATTTCCTGTCGCTCCTGCAGAAGGTCGCCGCACCGAAGGAATTCGCCTTCCCTGCCGATGCGCCGGCCCGCACCCGGGCGGCCCGGGTCACCGACGACCGGACCGGCATCCAGGCGATTGATGCCGTCACCGTTTCGGCCGGCGGAAAGCGGATGCCGTTCTGGCATTATGTCAGGGCCTGTTTCGATGCGGACGCCGCGCACCTCCTGGACGCCCTGCGCAGCCACCTTCCCGCCTCCGCCGGCGGAAAGGCCCGCGGCAGGCCGAAGAAGGCGGCGTCAGGCTCGAACTTCGATACGCTGATCCAGCAGGCCCCCTTCATCGAAGTTCCGGGCCTCGAAATGCCGGTCTCGCGGCTGCTCTTCTTCTTTCAGGACAAGACATTTTTCGACCAGTTGCTGCCGGTCGATCCGGCGACGCTGGAACCGGTCCAGCGCGGGACGCGCATGGATGAAGGCTTTGGCACCCATTGCGGCCAGTGCCTCGACGGCGCGCTGCACAGCGATCCGGATACGGACCAGACCTACCGGCTCGATGCCGGTTTCTGGTCCCGCCTCCTGTCCCGCCAGCAGGCAGAGGGCACGCCGCTGGCCGCCACGGCGGAGGCGCCCGAAGCGCTGCGCTACATGTTCCTCGCCGGCTTCAACCAGAACATCATCGACTTCCTGAACCAGGATTCCTCGGAGGTCCTGGACTCGCTCGACCCGATCTATCCCGACACCGAAGCGCAGGAGGCGGAGCGGAAGTTCATCCGGTATGCCAATCCCCGCGCGATGATCACCTACGTCCAGTCCTCGCGAAGCCTGGAGACGGCCAACGACTATATCGGCACCTGTCCGTACGCCTTCCTCATCCACATCCTGTCGATGCACAATGAGTTCCTGACGCGCGAATACGAGGATGCGGCGCTGCAGCTGGTCAGCGATGTGCGGGCAGACAGTGCCTCCAGCTTGCGCGAAGCGGCCAGGCACTTCTACGACTTCCGCACCGGCCCCTACGAGGCCTACTATCGCGACCGCTACATGAACATCTTCCGGTACGACACCGAAGGCGACGTGTTCGAAAAGATGACCCAGCTGCGTGGCATCGCCCGGCGCAACGACTATGTCGAACGTCTCGTCTCGAATGTGGAAAGCCAGACCAGGGACCGGGAAGCGCGCATGTCGAAGCGCGACGAGTCGGCGATGAGCGTCCTGCTCGGGGCGCTGGGCGTGTTCGGCCTGTTCCAGCTGATGTTCAACTGGGCCGACGTCCTGAACAGCCGGCTGTCGCTTGCGAACCCCGGCGACTGGGTCGCCCTGTTCGCCTTCTGCACCTCGGCCCTCACGGCACTGGTCCTGGTTGTCGGCTTTACCGTCTGGTTCTTCTTCTTCCGGAACCGCAGCTGACCGCCGGGCAGAAAAAAAGCCCGGCAGCGTTATCCGCGCCGGGCTTTGAAGTGTCGGGTCCCGAAGGGGGAGGAAACGCCCAATCGGAGGAATGATTGGGTAATGCCCGGGACCCTTGGCATGACGCCTAGATAGTCTCTTTTCGCAGGTGCACAATAGACATGACAGCAAGCCACTCATGCAGAATTGCATGATAAACTTTTGTTCAGGTCAGGATTGCCGCATGGCTGACCGGCGCAGGACTTCCGTTTCCGCTGTCAGGAAGTGATCGTGTCCCAGCAAGTGGTGTAGCTCGTCATTGGCCTGCCGGTCTTGGGCGGGCTGAGCTGGTCAGCTGACCTGTGCTGCAGGCAGGCTGACCAGGGGGTTATCGCAGACTGGCGCGAGGGTTTCCAGCGTCATGTAGCGTGCTCTCTGCACGGCCCATTCCTCGGTCTGTTCCATGAGGATCGCTCCCACCAGTCTGCGGATGGCGTTTTCATTGGGGAAGATACCGACGACATCTGTGCGCCGTTTGATCTCGCCGTTGAGCCGTTCGATGGGATTCGTGCTGTGCAGTTTCGTGCGATGCTGCTGCGGGAACGTCATGTAGGCAAGGACGTCTTCTTCTCCCTCGTCCATCAGCGCGGCGAGCTTCGGCAGTTTCGGCCGCATCTGATCGGCGACATGGCGCCACTGGGTCTTTGCAGAGGCATAGTCGTTCTGGGCGAAGGCGGTGGCGATGAAGGCCGAGACCACACGCCGGCTGCTCTTGCCGGCATGGGCCAGGACATTCCTCTGGAAGTGTACGCGGCAGCGTTGCCAGCTGGTATTGAGGACGCGGGCGACGGACGCCTTGATACCCTCGTGGGCATCGCTGATGACGAGTTTCACCCCACTCAGCCCCCGGCGTACCAGATCGCGCAGGAAGCCCGTCCAGAACGTCTCCGCTTCCGAGGGGCCAATGGCCATGCCCAGGACTTCCCGGCGCCCGTCCGTATTGACGCCGACGGCGATTGTCACCGCGACCGATACAATACGCCCGCCCTGGCGGACCTTGAGATAGGTGGCATCGATCCAGAGATAGACCCACTCGCCTTCGATCGGCCGGGTCAGGAAGGCCTCGACCCGCTCATCGATTTCTTCGCAGAGACGCGACACCTGGCTCTTTGAGATGCCTGTGCCGCCCATCGCCTGGACGAGATCATCCATCGCCCGGGTCGAGACGCCGTGCACATAGGCCTCCTGGATCACCGCTGTCAGGGCTTTCTCGACGGCGCGGTGAGGCTCCAGGAAGGACGGGAAGTAGCTGCCTGTGCGCAGCTTCGGGATCCGCAGTTCGACATTGCCGGCCCGGGTCTGCCAGTCACGTTCCCGGTAGCCATTGCGCTGGGCTTTGCGCTCCGGATCCTTTTCGCCGTAGGCCGCGCCGGCGCGCACGCCAACCTCGAGCTCCATCAGCCGCTCAGCGGCAAATCCAATCATCTCCTTGAGCAGGTCGGCGTCCCCACTCTTCTCAACAAGCTCGCGCAGGTCCATCATAGCCTTGGTCATTGTCGGTTTTCCTTCGGTCAGGTTGTGTGTCGCAACCCAATCCTACCAAGGAACCGGCAATGGCCAACCGCGCTGCGGGCCTCGTCCTACAGCGCCATGTGGAAAGGCGCGGACGAGACCCGCAGCGCTAACCAGCTACACCACGACCCGGGACGTGACCCAGGAAGTCACGGAAAGCCGCCACACGCTTCGACCGGCGCAGGTCGCTGGGATAGATAAAGTAGAGATCGAACACCGGACCGACATTCTCCGGCAGCACCTTGACCAGCCGCGGCATGGTCGAGGCCATATAGTCCGGCACGTCGGCAATGCCGAGGCCGGCATCCACAGCCCGCAGCATGGCGAACACATTGTTGACCTTCAGCGTCGCCGGGCGCGGCGGGGCATCGTCCCGTCCGACACGGCAGGCAAAGCTCATCTCGTGCAGCGGCGAGGTCTCGTCGCCATAGGCGATGATGCGGTGATTATCGAGATCCTGCGGCGTGCGCGGCATGCCGTTGGCCTTGAGGTATTCCGGCGAGGCGTAGAGGTTGGTCGCCACGGTGCCGAGCTTGCGCTGGATCAGGTCCGCCTTGTCGGCGGCCCAGAGCCGGATGGCGCATTCGGCCTCCAGCTTCAGGAGGTCATATTCCCGGTCTTCTAGGCGCAGGTCGAGGTGCAGATCCGGATGCTTGCGCACGAAGCCGCCAAGCCGCGGCACCAGCCAGGTAGAGCCGAAAGCCACCGGCGCCGACACAGTCAGCTCGCCCTGCGGGGTCTCCTGCTGGTCACGCAGCGCCGTATTGGCCGACTGGGCGGCCTGCGCCATTTCCATGGTCGAGCGGAACAGCGTGTGGCCGCTGTCGGTCAGCACCAGGCCGCGCGCGTGCCGCTGGAACAGCGAGACGCCCAATTGTTCCTCAAGTGCCGCGATCTGGCGCGAGACAGCCGACTGCGAAATGCCGAGCCGCTCGCCCGCGGACGTCAGGCTGCCGGCTTCCGCAGCGGCGTGAAAGGATCTCGGCTTACCCCAGTCCATGGCGGAGTCTTGTGACCCTTTCTTGTCGCAACGGCAAGCGAACTCTGCGGCGTCAGCCGTTCAGCCCGGCAAGTGCCTTGTCCCTGACCGCCGTCACTTCCGGCGAAGCCGAAATGCGCAGAACTTCCTGCAGCAGGATGTCGAGGTCCTTCCGCGCGGTGCGGTGGTTGGTGATGTTCACGCGGATGGCCAGCCGGCCCTTGAGGCGCGTGGTCGACGGCGCGGCGATCCCCTGCTCCTGCAGCTGGATCACGATCTCGTCGTTCATCGCGTCGAGCACCGCATCGCCGAGGCCGGGCTCGGCATAGCGGAAGCAGCAGATATTGAGCGCCACCGGCGCCATCAGTTCAAGGCCCGGCGTCTTCTCCACCTGCTCGCCCAGATACGAGGCCTGATAGCAATTGCGCGTGATCATGCGGCCGAGGCGCTCCGTGCCGAATTCGGCGAACTGTGCCCAGACCTTCAGTGCACGGAATCCGCGGCTGAGCTCCGGCCCGTATTCCACCGGCCACGGATTACCGCCGGCAAGGCCGCGTTCCTTGGCCTTCAGATAGTCCGGCCGGTCGGTGAAGGCGGCGCGGTGCAGCGTCTCGTCGCGGATCAGGGCGAAGCCCGCATCATAGTTCACATGCAGCCATTTGTGGAAGTCGAAGGCGAGCGAGTCGGCGCGTTTCACGCCGGTCAGCCGGTCCTTCACCCGCTCGCTCAGCACGCCGAGCGAGCCGAACGCGCCATCGATATGGAACCACAGGCTTTCTTCCGCGGCGAGGTCGGCCAACTCCTCCAGCGGGTCGATCGCGCCGACATTCACCGTGCCCGCCGTGCCGATGACGACAAAAGGCGTCAGGCCTGCCTCGCGGTCTTTCGCGATGGCGGCGCGCAACGCGTCCATGTCGATCTCGAACCGGTCGTTCGCCGGAATGCGGCGCAGCGCATTGGTGCCAAGGCCGATCAGGTCGAAGGCGCGGGCGACACAGGAATGGGTCTCGGTCGAGGTGTAGCCGACCAGGCCATGACCGCAGACGCCCTCCTTGCGGCTGACGAAGCCCAGCCGCACATCGCGGGCGACCTTCATGGCGATAATCGTCGCCATGGACGTGCCGGAGACGACGATGCCGCTGGCCGTTTCGGGAAACTCGAACAGTTCCCGGCACCAGCGGATCACCTGCTTCTCGACATAGATCGCGCCATGGTCGCGCCCGCCGACATTGGCGTTCATGGCAGAGGCGGCGATGTCCGCCAGCAGGTTCGACGGCGTGCCGGAGCCGTGGACCCAGCCGAAGAAGCGCGGATTGGTGTTGCCCGCGCCATAGGGCATCAGGGTTTCCATCCGCTCCATCACGTCCTCGGTGCCCCAGCCCTCGTGCGGCAGGGGCGCCTTCAGCGCGTCCTTGATATCGCCCGGCAGCTCGGTCCACACGCGGCCCTGACGGCTCGCCTGCATCCGGTCGATGGCCGCATCCAGCATGCGGCGGGCCTGCGCGCGGAACTCCTCCCAGTTTTCGGGGTCGAGCGATTCCTGCGGGGTGGGTTCGTCATAAGGCTGGTCGGTCATGCGCGCGTAATCACCTGCTTTTGCAGAATTTGCAAAGCACCCGATGTCACAAGGGTGTCAATAAATTCTATTGGCTGGCCCACAGGATACGGGCGATCCAGGCAATTTCGTTCGGCTTGAACTCGCGGGTCGGATAGTCGGGGTTGAGCGAGGCGAGCGCGACCACGCGGGAATTGCGCCGGGCCAGCACCTTGGCCATGACCTCGCCCTCCACGGTTTTCGCCACCACCCGGTCGCCCGGCTTCACCTCGGCGCCGGGCGCGACGATGATGCGGTCGCCGGCGCGATAGGCGGGCTCCATGGAATCGCCGCTGATCTCGAGGGCGTAGACCGTCTCGGTGCCGAGGCCGGGGAAGCGCACTTCGTCCCAGCCCTGCCCGGCGGGAAAGCCCGCATCGTCGAAATAGCCGTCCTGCCCGGCCTGCGCGAAGCCGATGAGGGGCGCAATGGCGCCCCGGCGTCCATCCACGAGGGCGGCGAAATCGTCGAAGCCCGAGCCCACCGCGTCCAGCACGCGGGCGAGGCTCTCCGTGCTCGGCCAGCGCGGGCGGCCATCGGCGCCCTCGCGCTTGGACGGGTTGAAGGCCGTCGGGTCCAGCCCCGCCCGGCGCGCAAGCCCGGACGGCGTCAGCCCATGATGGGCCGCCAGCTGGTCGATCCCGCGCCAGATATCCCGGTGCTGCATAAGGCAAGGCTCCGCAAGTGTCGCGACCCTCAGCACTATAGGATTATTTGCCTACGGTCAAGCGAGGGAGGAATATTGTCCTAGATGAAGGAAAGTCCCGAACACAGGAATTCCGAAAAGTTTTCTTTCCATCACAAATGAAAGCGAAGCTCCTCACCGTGGGCAGGACCGCTTACACCGGTCGCCGGTGGCATATCCAACAACAATTCTTCTAGAGTTCTATTCTCACCACTCATTCGGCGGATCAAATAGTCGACGAAGTGGTCTTTTCCATCTGCAAATACGAGATTCGTGTGAGGCGCCTTCAGCAACGCAACGAAATCCTTTCGGGATGGCTTTCCTTCTTTTCGCCGCTTCAAGTCCTTGTTCGTCTGCCAAGCCAGAATGTCCGCAGCTTGCACCGCTCCTGAATCTTCCTTTTTGATAAATCCATGGGCTTTGTAGTGATAGGCAGCCGACAAATGTTCGTTGCCCGCAATCAATTTCAGCAACCCGTTCGCTTGAGACTGACTAGCGTGCCCCGCTTCAAAAAAATACTGAATCCCACCGGGCCAGTTGTGAATAGAGGCCCATCTGCGAACGAACGCCATTACTGTCCAACACGCCCAAAGATAGTCGTCCATGCCGTGAAAATCCGCTTGGAAACTAGGTCCTTCCAACATTCCTTCTCGGAAGGAAACCCCATAACCCTCACTTGCATAGTTCTGAATGAGTCGAATTGCGGTCGTTTCGCATTCGACCCGCTTTGCTCTGTCGAGGTGCTTAAAAGCACCATTCCCGTGAGCACAGGAGGACATTCTAAAATATGGAATGCCATACTTCTTCAGCATGCGCCGCCACGCTTTTTCAAATGGCTGAAGCTTGGATTGTTTGAATATGTATCCAGCAATCGTAAACTGTCCGCTCTCCCCGTAGCTCTCATCAAAATATGCACTTAGACGGACACAATCTTACTTGCTCACTGCACTCAGCACTGGGGCTTTACAACTTCCACCGCACTCCCCGCGGCACATCGCCAAGCAGGCTCGATCCTGACAGCACAAACACTTTCCCCTCGCCCAGCGCGAAGGCCGTCAGGCCTTCCGGGAACACTTTGCCGAAGGCCTCGTCCAGCACGTTGAGGCCGCCTGTGAAGGCGCCCATGGCGGGCATGACGAGGCGGGCGCCGTCGCTGGCGAAGCAGCGGCGGCGGACATTCCGGCCGCGCCCGCGCACTTTCGCCACCGGGTGGAGGTGGCCGGCGACTTCGCCCTGCTCCCCTTCCGGCTCGTGGCGGAAGACGAGTGAGCCGATCCGCACCGTCCGCTCCGCCCGGCCGCCGAGATGGGCCGGCGGGTCGGGGTCGTGGTTGCCTTCCACCCAGACCCAGTCATGCGTGGCGGTGAGCGCGCGGATACGCTCGGCATAGGTCTCCGGCAGGCGCAGTTCGGCCGCCCTGTCATGGAAGCTGTCGCCCAGCGAGATCGCCGTCGCGGGCATCAGGGCCTCGCACAGGCGTTCCACCACGCCCAGTGTCGCGCCGGTATCATAGGGCGGCAGCATCTGGCCCTTCGCGGCATAGGCGCTGCCCTTCTCGAGGTGCAGGTCCGACACCACAAGCAGCCTTTGCGCCGGCCACCACAGGCCGCCTTCGGGCAACGGCACCAGCATCTCCCCCGCCAGGTGAAGCAGGGTTTCACGGCTGGGCTTTGGCCGGGGGTTGGGAAGGGCGGTCATGATGCACCGGAATCTGTCGCCCAAGGGCGCCAAGGTCAATCGGCCGGCGCCGTGCCGCGCAACCTCTGTCACGGGCTCGTCAGCGGCCCGACCTCCAAATTTTTGGATGCGTCGAAACCTGCAATATCTAATACGAGTTGAGCCCGAGGTCAGCGGTTTCGTAAAGCGAGTATTAACTGCATCGCGCAAACTATTTTTCCGAATTAGCGGGACCGTCATCTTCCCGTGCAATTCTCGGCGACATGATGATTGGCGAACTGCATCCGACGACCTGCCGCAAGCGCGGCCTGATTCGTGCCTTCCTTGGGGACCGGCGCGCGAACACCGCCATGATGTTCGCCATCGTGCTGCTGCCGCTGCTGATCGTGGCCGGCGCCGCGATCGATTTCGCCCGTCAGAGCGCAATGAAATCGAAGGCCCAGGCGGCCCTTGACGCCGCCATCCTTCAGGCCGCCCTGCAGCCGGAGAATACGAGCAACCAGGACCTGACGACCGGCGCACGCACCTATTTCGACACCGAAATGGCGAAAGACGTCATCATCGTCGACCAGTTCTCGGTGAAACGCCAGGGCGACACCTTCACCGCCACGATGACGGGCCAGACCGACTCCACCCTGCTCGGCCTGATCGGCATTCCGAGCCTCGGCTTCAGCGCCTCTTCCGAAGTGCGCATGTCGGAACGGAAGTTCGAAGTCGCCCTCGCACTGGACACCACCGGCTCGATGGAAGGCGACAAGCTCAACCGCCTGAAAACGGCATCCGCACAGCTGGTCGACCGCCTCAGCACGGCCACCACCGCGTCCGACGGCGTGAAGTTCGCCGTCGTGCCATTTGCCAGCACGGTCCGCGTCGGCTCCGACAAGGAAGCCGAACAATGGATGGACGATGCCGGCAAGTCGAAGCGCAGCGCCGACAATCTGCTGCCGGGTCTCAACCGCTTCGCCCTGCTCGATCACCTGAACCGCCCGTGGACAGGCTGCGTCGAAGCCCGCCTGCCGCCCTATGACGTGACCGACGAGCCGGCGACTAATTCCGATCCGGACACGCTGTTCGTGCCGCTCTTCATTCCGGATGACCCGGACAGCAAGTGGACCTATCCGAACACCTATGTCGACGACGTCTGGACCTGGGGCGGAACGCTCGCCAAGATCGGCAATACGAAGAAGTACGGCATCGCATCGGCGGCCGATGCATCGTTCCCAAACAAATGGTCGAGCGTGAAGACTCAGAAGCCGTATTACTTCTACTCGAACTCGATCAATATCAGCGGCCCCAACGCCCTGTGCGAGTCGAAGCAGCTGCTGCCCCTGACCACCGATACGGTGAAGGTCAAGAAGACGATCGACAGCCTGATCGCGGCCGGCCCAACCAACACGACCGAAGGCGTGATGTGGGCCTGGCGCGCCCTGTCACATGAGGCGCCCTTCACCGAAG
Organism: Hyphomonas sp.; assembly: GCA_020638455.1. GTDB lineage: Bacteria > Pseudomonadota > Alphaproteobacteria > Caulobacterales > Hyphomonadaceae > Hyphomonas. Next base: position 327,873 of record JACKIK010000003.1, read on the forward strand.
GCGCCAACAAGAACAACAAGAATGTCGACAAGATCATCGTGCTGCTGTCGGACGGCAACAACTGGGTGATCGGCCGGCCTACTGATGATCGCGGCTCCGAATATACTGCCTACGGATTTGTCGGAAACGGCAACCTGCCGGGCGCCAAGGCCGGCGATTCCGAAGAGGATATCTGGGCCGCCATGGATGCCCGCACGGCGCTCGCCTGCGAGAATGCCAAACTGGACGGTATCACGATCTACACGATCCGCCTCGAACTGGACGACGACCGCTCGGCCGACCTGCTGCGCAACTGCGCCTCGAAGCCCGAATACTATCTCGATGTGCCGGACTCGGCCCAGCTCGACGCCGCCTTCAGCAAGATTTCGAACGACATCCTGAACCTCTACCTGTCGAAGTAAGGGCCTAGATCCGCATCGCGTCGCGGACGAGGTCGCTCTCGGCCTCGCCGAGGATGGCATCCTGCACAGAGGCGCCGAACACCGGCTCCTTGCCGATCTCCAGCATCACGGGCACCGCGAACGGGCTGATCCGGTCGAGGCGCACATGGTCGATCCTGCCTTCGATGCGCACCAGCATTTCGCCGAGACGGCGCACATCCAGGAGGCCCGTGGCGGCATCCTGACGAGCCGCCTGCAGCAGGATATGGTCCGGCTCGTGGCTGCGCAGCACGTCATAGATGAGATCGGTGGAGAAACTCACCTGGCGTGAGTTCTTCTCCTTACCCGGAAGGTTCCGATGGATGAGGCCCGAGATCAGGGCACAATGCGCGAAGGTCCGCTTCATCAGCGCACTTTCGTCCAGCCAGGCCTCAAGGTCATCGCCCAGCATGTCGGGGTGGAACAGCGCGTCCATGTCGAGCGCGCCCATATCCTCCATGCCCCAGACCGACATGGCATATTCGCTGGCGACAAAGCCGGTCGGCTTCGCCCCGATCCGCTCCAGCCGCCGCGTCAGCAGCATGCCCAACGTCTGGTGCGCGAGGCGCCCCTCGAACGGATAGCAGACGAGGTAATGGCGGTCGCCGCGCGGGAACGTCTCGACCAGCAGATGGTCCGGCGGCGGAATTTCCGAGCGCAGGCGCTGGATCTCGAACCATTCCCGCACCGGGCCCGGCAGGTGCTTCCATTGCGCCGGGTCGTGGATCATGTGGCGCACCCGGTCGGCCAGGAAGGTCGTCAGTGGGAACTTGCCGCCATTATAGGACGGCACCGCCGGGCGGTCGCCAGTGGCGCGGACGACCAGCGCGTCGAGCCCGTCAATGCCGACAAGACGCAGGACCTCGCCGCCGAACAGGAACGTATCGCCGGGCGTCAGCATGGAGAGGAAATATTCCTCCATCTCACCCAGCTTGAAGCCGGCGCGGATGGTTCGCTGCTCCCCTGTTTCGGCCTTGCCGACAAAGGAGGCCATCCGCACAGAGAGCATGGGAGACTCGACGATCGCCCCGACATTCATCCGGTGCGCCTGTGCATCCTTCGGCGTGCGGGCGACCCAGCGCCCGTCCGGCCGGCGCACGATGCGGTGATACCGGTCATAAGTCTTCAGCGCGTATCCGCCCGTTGCGACGAAATCGACGATGCGCTCGAACGTCTCCCAGTCGAGATCGCGGTAAGGACCGGCCCGGACGATTTCCTCGTGCAGCTCCGCGAGATCGAAGCCGTCGCCGCAGGCGCGGCCCATGATGTGCTGGGCCAGCACGTCGAGTGCGCCGGTACGAAGGCCTTCGCCATCGATCTCGCCTGCCTCAACGGCGGCTTCGGCCGCGCGGCACTCCAGCACTTCGAACCGGTTGGTCGGCACGAGCACGGCGCGGCTCGCCTCGTCCATGCGGTGATTGGCGCGGCCGATGCGCTGGATCAGGCGCGCGGCGCCCTTCGGCGCGCCCATCTGCACGACAAGATCCACCTCCCCCCAGTCAATGCCGAGGTCCAGCGTCGACGTGCACACGACGGCCTTCAGTTTCCCCGCCGCCATCGCCGCCTCGACCTTGGCGCGCTGTTCCCGCGCCAGGGAGCCATGGTGCAGGGCGATCGGCAGGCCGTCATCGTTCACGCTCCACAGCTCCTGGAACATCAATTCCGCCTGGCTGCGCGTGTTGACGAAGACGAGCGTCATGGTTGCCATCTTTATGGCGTCATAGACCTCCTTCACTGCAAAGCGGCCGGAATGGCCGGACCACGGGATCCGCTCGCGGGAGATCAGGATATCCACTTCCGCGGAGACACCGCCGGCAGCCGTCAGAATACGGACATCCTTGCCGTCGGCGCGCACATCCAGCCAGTCGGCAAGGCCCTGCGGATCGCGCACCGTGGCCGAGAGGCCGAGAAAGCGGCATTGCGGCGCCCAGTGCGCCAGCGTGGCAAGGCCAAGGGAAAGGAGATCCCCCCGCTTCGAGGCGGCGATGGCGTGGATCTCGTCCACGATCACGCATTTCAGGTCCACAAAGAACTCCTTCGCATGGTCTGACGCGATGAACAAAGCGAGCTGTTCCGGCGTCGTCAGCAGAACGTCTGGCGGGGTCTTTCGCTGGCGCTGGCGCACATGGGATGGCGTGTCGCCGGTGCGCGTCTCGATGCGGATGGGCAGGCCCATTTCGGTGACCGGCATCATCAGGTTCCGCTGCACGTCCACGGCCAGCGCCTTCAGCGGCGAGATGTAGAGCGTGTGCAATGCTGGCCTTTGTCCTCCCCCGCTTGCAGGGGAGCTGCCCGAAGGGCGGAGGGGGGACCCTGGAGTTGCGGACAGACCCCCCTCCGACCGCTGCGCGGCCACCTCCCCCGCAAGCGGGGGAGGATGAGAAAGTTCAACCAGGCTGCCAAGAAAGCCAGCCAGTGTCTTGCCGCCACCGGTCGGCGCGATCAGCAACGCGCTCTCCCCTGCCAGCGAGGCTTCTGCAAGTTCCAGCTGGTGCGGGCGCGCCGACCAGCCGCGCGCGCCGAACCAGCCGGCGAAAGGCTCGGGCAGGGTAAATGCGGGCGGATGGGCGCTGTCAGGCATGGCGTGAGATTAAACTACAGCAAGACACGATGTTTCCGACTATTTTTCCAGTCCTGTTCGGGCATGGTGAACCCCACCTTGATTGTTGCCGCCCTTTGCTGAAGGACAATGCCATGCGCCGCGCCTGCCTTTCCGGCCTGTTGATTGCCGCCTCGGCGCTGCCAGCGGTGGCGGAGACACCGCTCGAACGTGCGCTCGAAGTGCCGAAGGAAGGCCCGCTCTACACGTTCGACGTGAAGATCAAGGACAACACGCTGGACATCGACGCAAAAGTCGATCCCTCGAAACCGGAGGGCGACCGCCTGTCGCTCGTATCGCCTGACGCCAGCACATTCGACGATGCGCAGGCCAAACGCTTCGCCGACCTGAAGCAGCATACCAAGGGCGATGTCTGGTGCAGCAGTTTCGCGGAGAACATTCCTGACGATGCGGCGCTGTTGTCCGAGTCGCAGGAAGAGGCCGTCTATGGCTTCACGCCGGTTCCCGGTGAGGACGACGGCGACATGGCAAAGGCCTACAAGCACCTGACCGGCCGGGTCACTGTTTCCAAGGACAAACCCGGCATCACCTCGTTCGAGATGTTCAGCGAAAAGCCGTTCAAGCCGATGGCCATCGCCAAGGTGAACACGTTCAGCATGCGGGTGAAGTGCGACTACGCCCCCGATGGGCGGACTTACATCCGTGACCTGAGCTTCAGCCTTGCCGGCTCCGCGATGATGCAGAAATTTTCGCAGATGGAACACCGGCAGATCACGGCGCTTGCCGAGATTCCGGATTCCGCAACCGGCCAGCGCTGACGCGCGGCCCTATTCCGTCCGGTTATACTTGGCGAGGATTTCTGCGCGGATCGCCGCCTGCGCCTTTTCGGAGCGGGCGTGGCGCTTCTCGATCTCGGCTTCGATTTCGGCCTCGATCGCGTCGTTCTGGGCAACTTCAGCCTGCCGCTCGTCCTCGGCCGCCTGCAGGGCAAGCAGCACGTCGCGCGCAAAGGAATTGATATCGAACCGCGCCCCGCCGATCACGTCGAAGCCGCGGCGCACGATGACGGCATTCATGCTCGGCACGATCACGACATACTGGCCGCGATTGCCGGCCATGTAGAACGTCCCTTCCGGAACGCCGGGGGCATTGTTCATCAGCCAGAACTGCGCCCCATAGCCCGGGCCGTCAGCCGGCTGGGCCGGCGCCGGGGTACGTACGAACTCTGCCCACCCTTCCGGCAGCAGGCGTTCGCTGCCCCAGACACCGTCCTGCAAGTAGAGCTGTCCGATCCGGGCCAGGTCGCGCGCCGTCGACCAGACCTGGCTGGACGAGACGAAATCCCCGTTCCAGTCGACTTCCATCGTCGTGTGGAAGGCACCGATCTTGTGCAGCAGCTGATCATACGGGAAGCGGTGAAAGGCATCATCGTCGCCGAGCGCCTCGCGGAAGGCCCGCATGGCGATCAGCGTATCGTCATTGGCATATTTCCAGCGCGTGCCCGGCACGGCCTCCATCACCTTGCTGGCCGCCTGGTCAACCACACGCCCGCCGCCAAAATAAAGCCGGTCCGTGCGTGAGCCCGCATCGCCGCTGTCGAGGCCGCTCGCCATGTTCAGCAGGTTGCGGATGGTGATCTTGCGGCGCGGATCGGCCCCGGAATCCCAGGCCTTGATCACGGCCGGATAGTCGATGTCGATCATGCCCTGCCGGCGCGCCGCGCCGAGAATGGTCGCCGTGATCGACTTCGCCGCCGACCAGGTGCGCTGCGGTGTTTCATGGTCGATGCCGCGATCATAGCGTTCCGCCACGATCTGGCCGTCGCGCACGACCACGACGGCGCTGGTGCGCGTGCCATTGCCATAGGTGCGCTCGTCGAAGGCGAAGGACACCGGCACATCCAGCCGCTCGGCCTCCTCCGTCCGCAGGCTGACTTTCACATCCGAACCGATGACGCTGCCACGGTCTTCGCGGGAAAAGTCGGGCCAGGCCGCATAGTGCGGCAGGAAGTCGATCATGCTGGCATCCGCGCCGGCGGGCAGCTGTGTGCAGCCGAAGCCTGGCCGGAACGCGGCGATGCGCGGCGGCATGGACGGGTCATACTGCACCGACACGGTCTTGCGGGCCGGATCGATCTTCGCGCCCGGCAGCTTGTCGAAATCGCGCTGATAGTCCGGATAAATGCCGTCGAGATCGGTATCGCCGATTTCGTCGAGGGTCATGCCCGCCACGAACATGTCGGAGCAGATGAACCCGGCTTTCCAGCCTGCCGCGAGCGATTCCTGCATCAGGTCCGAATTGCCGCCCTCCTGAGCCATTGACGGCAGCGCAACAAGCGCGAGCGCGGCAACAGACGTGAAGACGGAACGGACTGAACGCATGGCTTTTTTCTCCCTCGGCACAGGCGAAGTCTATGCACAGCATTTCTTGTCGCAAGTGTGGCAACTCAGTTGGGCGCGCCCGGACCGGCGGAAAATTCCGGGCTTGCGGAAGTCCGTTTGTTTGCGCTAACATTTTTTCGGAGGCCGCGTCAGACGGCCGGTAAGGGAGGAAAACCATGAAACTTCGGCCCCTGTCCAAAAAGGCCGCCCTCCTGTCCCTCGCCATTCTCGGCGCGGCCTCTGCAATGTCGGCGCAGGAAGTCACCGAAGACGGCTATTTCAGCGAGCCGGGCGCCGATGTGCTCGTCTTCTCCAACTGGTATGACGGCCTCTTCGCCGATGCCAAGATCAGCGGCGTCGAACTGATCCATCATGGCCTCCGCACCTTCACCAATGGCGATGTCCGCCTTGAAGCGACACCCGGCCAGTGGGAACCGGTCGGCAGCTTCATCGACCGGAGTGTCGACCGCGATGCCGGTGTGATCGAAGCCCACCTCGCCTATCCCGACGACGGCTTCAACTACACGATCCGCGTCGCGCGCGATGGTGGCGCCTATGTCATCAGCGTGAACTCCGACACGCCGCTGCCCGCTGCCCTCGATGGCAAGGCCGGCTTCAATCTTGAATTCGTGCCCTCCGCCTATGGTGGCAAGGGCATCCTGGTGGACGGGGTCCCGTCGCTGCTGCCGGCCTATCCGTCCGGCGACATGACGCCCCGCTCCGGCGGCCCGCGCCCGGATGGCGCGGCTGTCGACCCCCTTCCCCTTGCCACGGGAACCGATCTTGTCCTCGCCGCGGGCGACAGGGATCAGGCAGTCCGTCTAACCTCCATGGACGGCCCGATTTCGATCTATGACGGGCGCAACCAGGCCAGCAATGGCTGGTTTGTCGCCCGCGGCCTTCTTCCTTCCGGCAAGACCGGGCGACTGCTCGAATGGAGGTTTGAGCCATCCGTGCGAGAGGGCTGGGTCCGGGCGCCGGTCGTGTCCTACAACCAGCTCGGTTATACGCCCGGCCGTGACAAGGTTGCCATGATCGAGCTCGACCGCCATGCCGGGGCACCCGGAACGATGAAACTGATCCGGCTGTTCGAAGACGGCAGCGAGCAGGAAGTCCTCTCCGGCACGCCACGTGTCTGGGGCGACTACCTCCGCTACACCTATGCGACGTTCGACTTCTCTGCCGTGCGCCAGCCTGGCCTCTATGCCCTCGACTATGACGGCCAGCGCACCGCCGCCTTCCCGATCTCCGAAACCGCCTATGACGAAGCCTGGCACCCGACGCTTGACGTCTTCATGCCGGTCCAGATGGATCATATGATGGTCAACGAGGCCTACCGCGTCTGGCATGGCAAGGCGCATATGGACGACGCCCTTCAGGCCCCCGTGAACCACGAACATCACGATCTCTATGCCCAGGGCCCGACGACCGATACGCCCTTCGCCCCACTGCAGCACATTCCCGGCCTGAATGTCGGCGGCTGGTTCGATGCCGGCGATTTCGATATCCGTACCCAGAGCCAGTACCAGACGGTCCGCAGCCTCGTCAGCACATGGGAGCGCTTCGCCCCGACCCGCGACGAGACGAAAGTCGACTGGGCCCGCCACCGCGCCGACATCCATGTGCCGGACGGCGCCCCCGACGTGCTGGAACAGGTGAAGCACGGCACACTGCAGCTGCTCGCCCAGTTCGATGCCGTCGGCTTCGCCATCCATGGCATTATCGCGCCGGACCTCGACCAGTACACCTTCCTAGGCGATGCCCACAGCAAGACAGACGGCCTGGTCTACGATGCCAGCCTCGGCCCGGACGAGGAAAAGGATGGCCGTTCCGGCCGGCCGGATGACCGCTGGGCCTTCACCAGCCGGTCGAGCGCCCTGCAATATGGTTCTGCTGCCGGGCTTGCCGCCGCGGCCCGCGCCCTCAAGGGCTATGACGACGCCCTCGCGGACAAAGCTCTCGCGCAGGCAAAAGCCACTTTTGCCGACGAGGCCAGCCACGAACCGGATCTCTACCGCCATGGCAACACGACCGGCGGCCCGCTGGAAATGGAACGCTTCCTCGCCGCCGCCGAACTCCTGAAAGCCACAGGCGAGCAGCGATATGCCGACGCCGTGCGCGACTGGTGTGATGGCGCCGAACCCTTCTTCGGTTTCATCGCCGCGACCGCCATCTCCATCCGCCCGCTGATGGACGAAGCCTATGATGCCCGCGTGCACGCCAGCGCCGAAAAATGGGTCGCCACCCAGAAGGACGCGCGCGCCGACAATCCCTTCGGCGTGCAAATCACGCGCGGCGGCTGGGCCGGCTCCGGCAGCGTGGTCGGCAGCGCCATCACCGCCGACACGATCCATCGCACATGGCCGGACCTCGTCTCGAAGCAGGAGGTGCTGGACGGCTTCGACTATGTCCTCGGCCGCCACCCGGCGCACAATCTGTCGCTCGTCTCGGCCGTCGGCGCGCAATCGAAGAAAGTGGCCTACGGCAACAACCGCGCCGATTTCACCTTCATCGCCGGCGGCGTCGTGCCGGGCATCCTGATCCTCAAGCCCGACTATCCGGAAAACCGCGAGGACTATCCCTTCTTCTGGGGCGAGAACGAATACGTCATCCCCCTCGGCGCCAGCTATATCTACCTCGCCAATGCGGCGGCGGCGCTCGCAAAGGAAGAATAGCCCCCCTTTCCCACCCCGTGGCGCCCGCTACACTTGCGCCATGCTCCGCCCGGACCTCCTGCTGCAGCCGACGCCGAAGGGCCTTTATTGCCCGCCGGGGGATTTTTATCTCGACCCGGTGCGCGGCGCAGTGGACAAGGCCGTCATCTCCCATGGCCATTCCGACCATGCGCGCGGCGGGCACGGCGCCGTGCTTTCCCATCCGCATACGCTGGCCATCATGGCGGCGCGCTATGGGGCGAATTTCGCGAAATCCACCCAGCCGCTCGAATATGGCGAAGTCATCGAGATCAACGGCGTCTCGGTCTGGCTGACACCGGCGGGGCACATCCTCGGCTCGGCCCAGATCACCGTCGAATACAAGGGTATGCGGATGACCTTCACCGGCGACTACAAGCGCCGGGCGGACCCGACCTGCGCAACCTTCGAACCGGTGGACGGCACGCATGTCTTCATTTCCGAGGCGACCTTCGGCCTGCCGGTGTTCCGCCATCCGCCGACGGAGCATGAGATGGGCAAGCTGCTGCAGAACCTGAAGGACTTCCCCGATCGCACGCATTGCGTCGGCGCTTATTCCCTCGGCAAGGCGCAGCGCATCATCCGCCACCTCCGCCTCGCCGGCCATGACGCCCCGATCTACATCCATGGCGCGCTGGAAAAGCTCTGCGCCGTCTACGAAGCGGCTGGTGTCCCGCTGGGCGACCTCCGGCCCGCCACGATCGACGATACGTCGAAGGCGGCGCGCGAAGCCTATCGCGGCCAAATCGTCATCGCCCCGCCCGGCTCGTTCGAGGGCAAGTGGAGCCACCGCTTTCCCGACCCGCTGGTCGGCTTCGCCTCCGGCTGGATGAGCGTCCGCCAGCGTGCCAAGGCGAGCGGCGTCGAACTGCCGCTGATCATCTCCGACCATGCCGACTGGGACGAACTGACGGGCACGGTGCGCGAGGTAAATCCGGAGGAACTCTGGGTCACCTATGGCCGGGAGGACGCGCTTGTGCGCTGGGCACAACTGGAAGGCCGCCGGGCCCGCCCGCTCCGCCTTGTCGGTTATGACGAAGAGGCCGGTTGACCCTGCGCCGCCACCGGGCCTTAACTGCGCGCGACGAGGTGTTCCAGAAGGGGATGTCGACATGAAACGCCACCTGCTTTTCGGGTCCGCGCTGCTGGCGCTGGCCGCCCTGCCGGCCTGCGATGCCGTGAAAGTCCCGGGTTTCAATCCGGTTGAGCAAAAGGAGGCGCCAGCCGCCGGAACGCCGGCCACGGAGCCTGCCGGCGCACCCGGCGCCGGGACCGAACAGGCTGCGCCGGACGCCGTGCTGCCGGATACCGGTGATGCCGGTGCGGCCGGGTCCTCCGAGACCGGTGAAACGCCAACCGTCGACCGCACCGGCGAAGGGTCCGACGTCACCGGGACCGCCCCGGAAGACGGCAGTACGGTCACGGATACCGACACGTCGATCACGGATACCGACACGACGGTCACGCCCGATACGGCCGGATCCGACACGACGGAAGGCGATTCCGCTGACGCGTCACCGCCGGTCACCCTCGCCTCGATCAACGCCATCTCCTGCCGCAAGGAGCCGGACACCACGCCGACGCCGACAGTGGCCTCAGTTGCCGGGGCAACGGAAATGGCCGAACCGACTGTCGGCGCGGCCGCCGTCAATGGCCTTGCGGCGAGCCTGTCGAACTTCCCCGGCATCGTGAAACTGGAGCCCCGCAATCCGGAGCCGGGCGGCGCAATCTCCAGTGGCCATTGCGGTGCCACGCGGATCGCCGAGCACTGGCTGGTGACCGCCGCCCATTGTGTCGACCAGCCCTATAATGAGCTGCGCATCATTGGCGATGCTGCAAACCTCCGCTCGCCGCTGGCGAAAATAACCCAGGGCGAACTCGCCGTCTGCCACGCCGGCTACGAAGGCACGACGAATGGCTACGCCAATGATATCGCCCTCATCCGGCTCGACGATGACGAAGTCGCGGCCCTCGGCGACGTTCCGATCGCCCGTTACGGTAACACGGACAAGACGCTGGCACCGGCCAACTATCCGGCCGCCGACATGGCCGGCTGGGGCATCACCAGCTTCGGCGGCCAGCTCTCCCCCGACCTGCTCGCCGCCAATATCCGCATTACGGCCGCCGGGCCCGCCACGATCTATGTGGCCAGCCAAGGCGGCGCCGGCCCCTGTGTCGGCGACAGCGGCGGGCCGCTTTACGTGACCGAGGAAGATGGCTCCAAAACGGTGGTGGGCGTTCTGTCTGTTGTGGAGCAGAACCCCACGACGGGCCAGTTCTGCGCAGGAGACTATAACGGCCGTTACACAAATCTTCAGGGTTATGAAGAATGGATGAACTCAGTGATGTCCCTGTGTGAAGCCGATCCGGAGACCTGCCGATGAAACGCATCCTCGCCGCCGCTGCCCTGCCTGCACTCGCCCTGGCGCTGTCCGCCTGCCAGAGCCGCGACCTTGGCAAATACAATCCGCTCAGCGCCCGCATGCCGTCCGGTTCGGGACCGGCGGCAAGCACGCCTGCTGCACCAACAGTTGCAGAGCCGGCCGCGCCGGCCGTGTCCGACGTACCCGCTGCTGCGCCCGCTCCCTCCGCAACCGGCTACCAGCTGCCAATGGGTGGGCCGAACACGATCAGCATGTCCGTGACCAGCTGCGCCGAGGGATGTCCGGTGGTGAACGTGCTGCTCGATCCCGACAATTACTGGCAGCGGACCGCCGATGACGGCGTGATCTCCGGCCAGGGACGCGACGGGCTCTACAATGAAGTCGCCAACGCCTTCCAGGCGCAGGGCTTCTATGCCTTTCAGGGCACGCTCGACATCATGAAGGGCGACGAGCGCACCTGTCCTGACTATTACGATGCCGGCCAGATCTTCTTCATCAATCTTGCGCGCAATTCGGCCAGCCGCCGGATCAATTTCGATTCGGCCTGCGGCGGCTCCGCCTCGGCCGATGGCGCGGCGGACGCGATCAACAAGCTGGTCAGCCTTCGCGATTTCATGGATATTGTCTCCGGGACCGTTCCCGAGGCAGGAGCAAGCATGGACGGCGAAGAGTAGCCTTCACAACCGGCAATAGTCGCCAGGCACCAACCGGCGTCCGACAGTGATGCCCGCCTGTGGATTGCCTGCGTGTTTGAAGCACGGTGCGCGCGCCTGCGGATCATGATCCCTTCCTGTACCTGACTGGCAAGCCCGGGCCGGTGCGCTATGTAGGAAGGCATGCAAGCCTTTGCCGAGCTTCTGGAACGCCTCATCCTGACGCCGTCGCGCAATGGCAAGCTACACCTTCTGAAATCCTATTTCGCTGCAGCGCCGGACCCTGACCGGGGCTATGCGCTGGCAGCCCTGACCGGTGACCTCCGCCTTGCCAGCATCAAGCCGGGCGCGATCCGCACACTGGCCGAGGAGCGGATGGATGCCGAACTCTTCCGCATGTCCTACGACTATGTCGGTGACCTTGCAGAGACGGTCAGTCTTGTCTGGCAAGGCGAACGCCTCGCCAATCGTCCGCCGCCCCTTTCGGAGATTGTCGGGGCGCTGGAAACAGCGACGCGAGCCGAAGCGCCACGCCTGGTGGCGGCCTGGCTGGACGGACTCGATACGACGGGCCGGTGGGCGCTGCTGAAACTCATCATGGGCGGCATGCGGATCGGTGTGTCCGCGCGCCTCGCCAAGACGGCCCTTGCCGATTTCGGCGGCGTCAGCATCACGGAGATCGAGGAAATCTGGCATGGCCTCGCCGTGCCCTACGAATCCCTCTTTGCGTGGCTTGAGGGCCACGCCGGGCGTCCCACTCCCGATATTGCCGCGCCTTTCCGGCCCGCCATGCTGGCCCATCCCCTGATCCCGAAATCCGACCGCGACAATCCCGAGGCGATCGACCCTGCGCTCATCACTGCGGAGGTGTTTGCGGCGGAGTGGAAATATGACGGTGTCCGGATCCAGGCCTCTTCCGAACGCGGAACGCGGCGTATCTACACGCGAACCGGGGACGACATTTCGCACAGCTTCCCCGACGTGCTCGCCGCCATGGATTTCGAGGGGACGCTCGACGGCGAACTGCTTGTCCGCGCCGAAGACGGCGAAAGCGTCGCGCCATTCAACGCCCTGCAACAGCGCCTGAACCGCAAGACGGTCACCCGGCGGCAGATGGAAACGCATCCCGCCTTCATCCGCGCCTATGACCTCCTGCACGATGGGACGGATGACCTCCGTTCTCTGACATTCCGCGACCGCCGTGACGCCCTTGAAGATTTTATCTTGCGGCATGGCTCACCACGCCTTGACCTCTCTCCGCTGGTTCCCGTCACAACGCTCGCAGATCTCGATGCCCTGCGCATGAACCCGCCTGCCCCCGAGATCGAAGGCCTGATGCTGAAGCGCTGGGACAGCGTTTACGTCGCCGGCCGGCCAGCCGGGCAATGGTACAAATGGAAGCGCGATCCCTATCTTGTCGATGCCGTCCTGCTCTACGCCCAGCGCGGCCATGGCCGGCGCTCCGGCTTCTATTCCGATTTCACCTTCGGCGTCTGGAAGGACGATGTGCTGACGCCCGTCGGCAAGGCGTATTTCGGCTTCACCGACGACGAACTGAAACAGCTCGACAAATTCGTCCGTGACAACACGATCGAACGGTTTGGCCCGGTACGATCCGTGACGCCAGCCCTTGTGCTGGAAGTCGCTTTCGAAGGCCTGCAGCGTTCCGCACGCCACAAGTCCGGCATCGCCATGCGCTTTCCGCGCATCAACCGCATCCGTTGGGACAAACCCGCCGCCGAAGCCGACCGGCTGGCGACGCTGGAGGCGCTACTGGCAGAGTAGGCGCTCAAAAAGAAAAGGGCCGGACGCTTCCCACGCCCGGCCCTGAACCGTTCAGGAATTCGTCCGTTATCAGACGGCTTCCTTGAGCTCCTTCGCAACGCGGAAGGCGACTTTCTTAGACGCCTTGATGCGGATGGACTCACCCGTTGCCGGGTTGCGGCCCATGCGCGCCGGGCGCTTGCGCACTTCCATCGTGCCGAGGCCCGTGAAACGAACCTTTTCGCCCTTCTTCAGGCGCTTCGTGGTCATTTCGACCAGGTCGTTCAGCACGGCTTCGGCCTGCTTCTTCGTCATGCCGTGAGCATCGGCGAGCTCAGCAGCCATCTGACGGAGCGTAACAGTGACAACCTTCTTCGGTGCTGCGGCTGCTTTTGCAGCCGGCTTGGCAGCGGTCTTGCGGGTTGCCGTTGCCGCTTTGGCGGCAGGTTTCGCAGCGGCCTTCGTGGCCACAGGTTTCTTTGCCATGAGCAAATTCCTCTCTTGCGACTCGATTGAGTCGGCAGGCGAATAGCGCAAAAATGCCCGTCTGCCTTGCTTTTTTTCAGTTGGAACCGATTTTCTTTGCAGCAGATGCAGTGAGTCCTGGTTGATGAAATCTTACCTCGCGCCGGCCTTCCTGATCGTCGCAGTGCTCCAGCCACTTGCGGGCACGCTTGCGCCCGTATTCGGCATCGGCACGCCGATCGGAAACGCCACCCGCAATCTCGGCGCGCCCGAACAGCCGCCACCTGTCTTCTTCTCCATCTGGGCCATTATTTTCTCGGCCTTTCTCGTGTTTGCGCTGTTGCTGTTCCGCAAGCGCGAACCCTGGATGATGCGCGTTGGTGCGCCGCTGGCGCTGGCTGGCCTTGGCAATATCCTGTGGATGCTGAGCGCGCAGCTGATCGCGTCAAGGATTGTGGACTTCTTCCTTCTGATCCCGATCCTTGCCGCCTCGTGGATGGCAGCTGCACGCTTCGACCGGCTGCGCGGCCTGGGCGGCAGCCCGGCAAAACTGATCGCCGACATGACAACCGGCCTGCTTGCCGGCTGGCTGCTCGTCGCGACGGCCATCTCGGCGCCGCTGCTGATTCGCTCCCTCACTACACTTGGGCCCACCGACTATCCCTGGCAGATGCTGTGGACCACGCTCTGCATCGCCTTCTTCGGCGCCTGGATGTTCGCCCGCTATGTCAGCCGCAGCCTGTGGTTCTTTGCGGCACTCGCCTGGGGCCTTATCGGCATCGTCGAAAACAACTGGGCCATTACGGGGATGGGGTGGCTCGCCATCATGACAGGCGTTACCGGATCGCTCGTTCTCGCGCTGCGGCTGTTCCGCGGTGCTGACGGCACCGGCATTCCGGCCTGATCCCGCGCGCCCTGCAAATAAGGTTCCGGCTGACGGACAGTTGAATGCACCCGCGGCGCATGACAGAACGCCTTCATGAAGCTGAATATCGACACGTCCGGCTGGCCTCCCTGGGCCGCAGCGATTGAGCCCTTCGTCGAGCAGTGGGGCTTTGTCCTCCTGTCCGCCGTGGCGATCTGGTTCGCGGCTGCGCTGGTGCGCCGGCTGGTCCTGCTGATGGGCAAGACCATGAACCCGAAGGACCGGGAATTCGAAGGGTCCAACTGGGACTTCGCCGCCTCCATTTCTCGTGTCTTTGCCCTGATTATCCTCAGCCCCATCCCGCTCGGTCTTGCCGGCTATGACTGGGAGGCGCTTGTCGAGAAGCGCGGGCCGGGCGCGGTCGGCGCGGTGGCAATCCTGGTCATTGCCGTGGTCATCGCCAATGGTGTCGCCAGGTCCCTGCGCCGGTTCGGCCGCAAGGCCCACCAGCGCGCAGGGGCCGACGACACGCTGTTTGCCTTTGCCGCCTCGCTGTTCAAATACCTGATCTTCGCAGTCGCCATCGTCTTCGCGCTGACCCAGCTCGGCTTCCCGACGGCGTCGCTCGCCGCCCTGCTTGGCGCTGCCGGCCTCGCCATCGGCCTCGCGCTTCAGGACACGCTGAAAGCCGTCGCCGCCGGCATCATGCTCGCCATTTTCCGCCCGTTCCGCATCGGTGACTGGGTCAACATATCCGGGATCGAAGGGGAAATCGTCGACATCACACCCTTCCTGACCCAGTTGAAACAGATCGACCACAAGATCGTCACGGTCACCAATGACAAGGTGTGGGGCGATCCGCTGATCAACTATACGCGCCTGACGCGCCGGCGGCTCGATCTCTATTTCGACATTTCCTATGACGACAGCATGGATCGCGGCCTCGAACTGCTTCGCGAGGTCGCCACAAACCATCCCCGCATTCTGTCCAAGGACGAAATCTGGGTCGGCGTCCACGCCCTCGCCTCGTCCAGCGTTCAGCTGCGCCTGCGCGCCTATGTGACCACGCCGGAATTTGTCGATGTCCGCGCCGACATCATCAAGCGCGTCAAGGAGTCCTTCGACGCCCACGGCATCACGATTCCGTTCCCGCATCAGGTCAATGTGCCCTATCGCGGCAAGGTCGATACAGGCGAAACCGGCGCGATGCCGCCGGATCCGCATGACTGAGACGCCGGCCCCTGCCAATCCGCCACCGGCCGCGGCGCCGCCGGCGACAGGCAAGAAACCGAAGCGCCCCATGCTCATTCGCCTGTTCGGCATCAGCCCGTGGGGTGCATTGAAGCTGACCGGGCTCTGCATCCTCGTCGGCTTCTTCGTGATGGCCGCGAATTTCAATCCATCCAATCCGGACACGAACATTCCCGGCGCGCTCGCCGCCATCGCCCGACAGGCCATTGCCACAGCCGGCTGGGCCGTGCGCAATTTCTGGAAACCCGCCCTGGCTGGCGCGACCGTGGTGATGCCAGTCTGGATCCTCTGGCGCCTCGCCACGCTGCCGTTCCGGAAGTAGGGACTGACGCCGCGTCACGGGCTGTGCTGGCGATCCGGCCGTCCTATGATCCTCCCAGACAAGATCTGGGAGGATCAGCCATGGACACATCCAAACTCATGTTCCGCGACGGCCTGATGAAGGACGAGCGCATCCTGATTACCGGCGGCGGCACCGGCCTCGGCAGGGAAATGGCCGAAGGCTTCCTGAAGCTCGGCGCCGAAGTGCATATCTGCGGCCGGCGCGGCGGCGTGTGCGAGGAGACGGCCGAAGAGCTGATGTCGAAACATGGCGGCAAGGTCGTGCCCTATGCCTGCGACATCCGCGTGCCGGATGCCATCAGCGACATGAACGACAGGATCTGGTCGGCGCACGGTCCGCTGACGGGCCTGATGAACAATGCGGCCGGCAATTTCATCTCGCGCACGGAAGACCTGTCGATCCGCGGCTTCGACGCGATTGCGAACATCGTGTTCCGCGGCTCCTTCTACATGACGCACGATATCGGCAAGCGCTGGATCGAGCAGAAACTAAAGGGCAGCGTCTGCTCTATCCTCACCACCTGGGTGTGGAATGGCGGGCCGTTCGTCGTGCCGTCGGCCATGTCCAAGGCGGCGATCAATACGATGACGCAGTCGCTGGCCGTGGAATGGGGCCGTTATGGCCTGCGCTTCAATGCCATTGCGCCGGGCCCCTTCCCCACCAAAGGCGCCTGGGCGCGCCTGTCGCCGGATTCGGGCTCCAGCAGCATGGAACGCGGCGTTGCCAATCCGATGGGCCGCGTCGGCGAGATGCATGAACTGGTCAACCTCGCCGTGCTGCTCATGGGGCCGGGCTGCGAGTACATCAACGGCCAGACCATCGCGATCGACGGCGGGATGTATAACGCGTCCGGCGGCAATTTCAGTGCACTGAGCGCGTGGACGGATGAGCAATGGGCCGCCGCCCGCGCCGCCATCGAAGGCGCGAATGCTGAGGACAAGGCCAAACGGACCGTGTAGACTGCGTCGACAAGGAGACAATGCCGGATGAGCCTGACGCAGGTTGCGACTTATTATGATCCCGAGGAAGCCTATTGCGCCAAAGGCTTTCTCGAATCGTGCGGCTTCGATGTTTACCTGGTGAATGAGCACCACCTGGCCGCGAACCCGGCGTTCCGGGTGGCGCTGGGTGGATACGCGCTTGCCGTGCCCGCCAGTGCTGCGAAAGAAGCCTTGCTGTGCCTGGACGAGGTCCCGGATCGACCGCCGGCAACACACGATACTGCAATCTGCGCGCAGTGCGGCGGCACACATATTCTTCGGAAACGACGTCTCGTCTGGCTTCCGCTCGCGCTCGCGGCGGGCGTACCTTTCCTGCCCTTTCGCAGACAGAGGCGATGCGCCGATTGCGGACACACCCTGGCCGGTTGACCCGGACGACACGAAGTGGAACGCGGCACATGACCGACACAACGGACCAAAGCGGCGTCGCCGCGCTGGCCGCGCGCCTCGCGGAATTGCGCGCCGAACGGGAGCACCTGATTGCAGGGCTCACCGGCTCGGTCGCGTCCGGCAAGACAACACTGGCGGCAGGCCTTTCCGATGTTCTGGACGATTCGATGCGGGTCGCGACCGTCTCCACCGATGGCTTCCTCTATCCGAATGCCATCCTCGCCGAACGAGACCTGACGCTTCGAAAGGGCTTTCCGGAAACCTATGACATCGCAGGCCTCGGCCAGGCATTGGCCGACCTGCGCCAGGGCGAAGCGGACTTCCCGGCCTACAGCCATGTCACTTACGACATCGACCCGGCCCTGACGCGCACCATCGAGCGGCCCGATATCTTCCTGCTCGAAGGTCTCGGCTTCCGCGCGCCGTCGCCGCCCCCACGCGGCACGCATGAGCCAGACCTGCTGATCTATCTCGACGCCAGCGAGGAAGACCTGCTTGCCTGGTTCCTCGAACGCTTCGTGCGGCTGTGGAATGCGGCGCGCACTGATCCGAAATCCTTCTATGCGAATTTCCTCCACATGAGCGAGCCGGAACTCATGGCGTTCGCAACATCCGTATGGGACCGGATCAATTTGCCGAACCTGCGCGAGAACATCGCGCCCTTGAAAGAGCATGCCGACATCGTGGTCCTCAAGGCACGCGATCACTCCATCCGGATTGTCGAGGATCGCCTCGCCTGAAAGCGCTCATTCGCCTTTGGCAAGGACATCAAGAAACGCAAGCGTTTGAGGCGCGGTCCAGACCGGCGAGTCTGAGAGGTTGCCGCCCTCAAACACCGCATAGGGCGTTCCGCCCGGAGCATAAATGATATTTGTTGGCAAACTGACGTTCGCCATGGTCATGTCTGCTGCCGCCATCATCTGGTCGACCGCAGTGCCTTCCGCGACATAAGGCGCGAGGGATTCGATGCCCTTGCTGGCAAACAACGCACGTGCCGAATCAGGCGTATCCTTTCGCATCGGGTCGGTATTCACCGCGATCAGTGTAATACCCCTGTCTGCATATAGAGGCGCGGCCTTCCCCATTTCCGGCAATTCATGAACGCAAGGCCCGCACCAACTGGCCCAGTAGTTGAGAATCACCCAGCCATCCTTCGCTGCTTCAAGGGCATCCCCCAACTCCCCCGTCATGCCTTCGGGCCAATGCACGTCGCCACCTGGCTTGTAGACAAGGCCAAAGGGAACGGACTCCATCCCGTTCGGCAAATCGAGCGGTGCGCGTGCGGCCCGTTCGGCAGCACGCTGCGCCAGCGCTTCCTGCATGTGTGCGTAATTTGTCGCCTCGTTTCGGAGGAAGTCTTCGTTGCGGTGTTTCTCTCGCAACTCGTCCGGCAACGCGGACAGATCGATCAGGTTCGGATTCGAAGCGGCCCCCGGGCGAGGCATCAGCACAGGACCGAACACCGCGCCGGCCGAAAAGCCGGCGGCCAGCGCGACCATGATACCAATCCACGTCAATCGACCCATGTCCCGCCTCCCCTTCCCGGCAGACAATGCTATCTACCGGAAGGGATGCAGCATAACAATCTGCAAGGGAATCAGGCGTTCGGATCGATCAGGTATTTCTCGCCTGTCGCCTTGGCGTTGTAGGCATGCAGGATTTCGAGATCGAGCGCTTCGGCAAGGGAGATCGTTTTCGTATAGTGGCTGGCGAACGTCGTGTTCAGCTCGTCGATCACACGCTTGTACATGCGCGCGCGCGTCTCCTTACTCGCCTTCTGCAGGAAGGGCGTCAGGAGGTAGCCGCTGAGGTTCCACGCAAAGCCGACACCCGGCGGTACAATGGTCGGCGACATGTCCAGCCGGCCGTAGATATAGACCTGCGTTTCCTGCCCGGAACCATAGCGCGAATACTCCTTCATCTTGCG
This sequence comes from Hyphomonas sp., assembly GCA_020638455.1. Lineage (GTDB taxonomy): Bacteria > Pseudomonadota > Alphaproteobacteria > Caulobacterales > Hyphomonadaceae > Hyphomonas. The sequence continues at coordinate 346,969 of JACKIK010000003.1, forward strand.
GCTGGCGGCCGCTTCCATCGCGATGAGCAACTGACCGGCCAGCGGGCCGCCCCCGATTGCGTCGAAACCCATGGTCGCGCCGGTCTCGACGAGGCCATTGATCAGGTCCTCCATGAAGGTCGGTGAGGAGGAATTGACGATATGCTTCGCACCGATGCCGCGCAGGATGTCCGCCTGCTCTTCCTTGCGCACGATGTTCAGCAGCGGCACGCCGTCGGCGAGGCAAATCTTGTTCAGCATCTGGCCGAGATTGGAGGCCGCTGCCGTGTGCACAAGGGCTGTATGTCCCTTGGCCCGCATCGTCTCGACGAAGGAGAGCGACGTCAGCGGGTTCACATAGCAGGACGCTCCCTGCTCCGCCGTCGTGCCGTCCGGCAGTTCCATGCACTGGGCGACATTCAGCGTGCGGTATTGCTGGTACATCTCCCCGCCAAGGCAGGTGACCATCTTGCCCATCAGCGCCTGTGCCGTCGGAGAGTCGCCTGCTGCCACAACGACGCCAGCGCCTTCGTTGCCAACCGGCAGGGACTGGCCAAGCCGGGCCTTCATGGCCCGCAGGCCGCCTTCCGGCACATCGGCCGTGACAGTCGGTCGCTCCTTCGTACCGCCCTGCTTTGCAGTGGACATGTCCGCCCCACCAACCAGCAGGCCGAGGTCCGACGGATTGATCGGCGTGCCCTCGACACGCACCACGACTTCGTCCGGACCCGGTGCCTTGACCGGGACTTCGGCGAGGGAGAGTTCGAGTTTTCCTTCGGGGGTGATCAGGGTGCGGATCTGCACGCTGGTTTCGGGGAGATTTGCCATGTCCGTTTCCTCTTCGTCCTGTCTTCAGGGTCTTATGATAACTTTGCCGACCACTTCGCGGTCTCTGATAAGGCGCCAGGCTTCCCGCCAGTCGTCCAGCGGGACTTCCGCGAATACGTGCGGGTGAACCTTGCCCTGTTCCGCCCATGTCCGGATTGCGGCCTGGTTCTCGCGGCCCTTTTCGGGGAACTGTCGGCCATATTCGCCGGCACGCACGCCGACGACCGAAAAGCCCTTGATCAGCGGCATGTTCACATTGACCGACGGGATACGCCCGGACGTGAAGCCGATCACCAGAAGCCGCCCGTCGAAGGCGATGCAGCGGACGCTCTCATCGAACACGTCGCCGCCGACCGGATCGAAGATCACATCGGCACCGCGCCCATGCGTCAGCGTCTTTACCTTGTCCCGGAAGCCCTGCGCGACATTGATCACATAATCGGCGCCGTATGCGCGTACCTTTTCGAGCTTTGCGTCGGAAGCAGACGTCGCAATCACCGTCGCGCCCAGCAGCTTGCCGACATCGACCGCCGCCATGCCGACCCCGCCGCTCGCCCCATGCACCAGCAGCGTCTCGCCAGGCTGCAGATTCGCCCGCCGCACCAGTGCCACATAGGCCGTGATGTACGCCGCCGGAAACGCGGCCGCTTCGGCGAAGCTGAACGGCGCCGGCTTCCGCGACAGGCCCGACGCCGGCAGGATGGCGAACTCCGCATAGGCGCCGGTCTTGTTGCCGCCGATGACTTCGTCGCCTGACACCCAGTCCGCGACGCCTTCGCCGACGGCATCGACCACGCCGGCACATTCCATGCCCAACACGAAGGGCAGGTCCGGTTTCATCTGGTACTTGCCCTGGCTCATCAGCAGGTCCGGGAAGTTCACCCCGGCCGCCTTCACGCGTACCCGCACCTCGCCGGGCCCAGGCTCTGGCACGGCAATGTCCTGCACCTCAAGGCCGGAAAAATCTTCCGTGATTTGATGGCAGACGAGCGCTTTCACGGCGTGCCGCTACAGCCGTTCGTACATGCAGCGGACCATGTCTGCGATCTCGAGGCAGGCCTTGCGGGAGCCCGGCGAAATCGCCGTGAAGGCCGTGAAGGCATGGGCCAGCGAGTCATAGCGCTTGTGCGATACGCGGACGCCCGCCGCTTCCAGCCGCTTGGCGTAATCGTCGCCCTCGTCGGACAGCGGGTCGTGCCCGGCCGTGATCACGACAGCCGGCGGCAGGCCGTCGAGCGAGCCGGTCTGGCCCGGCGACAGCATCGGGTCCGCCATGTCGAAACCGTCCGGCAGGTACTGCTCCATGAACCAGTTCATCGTGTCGGTGGACAGCGAGAAGGTCTCGCCGAACTCCTTGCGGGAGGGGAATTCTTCGACCAGGTCGACGGCCGGATAGATGAGCAGCTGCATCACGGGCAGCGGCTTGTCGTCCCGCTGCATCTGCTGGGAGATGATGGCCGAGAAATTGCCGCCCATGGAATCCCCGCCGACCGCCGCCATGCCTTCCGGCGCGCCGAACTTCGCGGCATTGCGCATGCCCCATTCGTAGGCCGCGATGCAGTCGTCGATACCTGCCGGGAATTTGTGCTGCGGAGCGAGACGGTAGTCGACCGACAGGACCGGGCATTTCACGCGCTTTGCCAGGATCGAGCACCAGGCATCGCACGTCTCGAGATTGCCGACCACGCCGCCCCCCATATGGTAGTAGACCATCAGCGGCGCCTTCGGGTCCTGGATGTCCGGCTTGTAGAGCCGGGCGGGGATGGTGTTTCCGTCCGGGCCCGGAATGGTGAGACTCTCAGTGCTGACGCCCGGCTCCAGCGGCGCGGCGACCTGGGCCAGCGTGTCGATCACCGCGGCCTGCACGACGTCCGCCGGCAGGCTGGAAAAGGGCGGTGCGTCGCGGCCGTTCCACATCATCATCTGAAGCTGGGGCTCCAGCGTGCGGCCGCGGACGGTGACAGGCTTGCCGCCCGCCATCTGCACGAGGATCGGCCCCGGCAGCTTCATGACAAGCTTGGCAATGGTCTGCTGCAGGCTCATGGCGCTCCCCCTGCTGTGATCGCTGGAGAAAGCTTAGCGCCGCCCTGCCCGTCCCGCCAAGGGGCGAAAAGGCTTACTTCGCGGCAAGTTCCTTGACGCTGGCCATCACCATGCGGGAGGCAAAATCCGTCGCCCCGTCGACGTCGACCGGCCGGCGCATCAGCATGATCTCCCCCATTTCGCGGGCAATGCCGATGGCAGCTGCGGTGAGGTACTCGATATCGATACGGGGCGAGCCGTCGGCGCTCAGAATGCGTTCGAGGTCGGCACGGATCTCCGCGGCCACGGCCAGCATTTCCGGCGTATCGACCCGCACCCCGATCAGGGCGAGGTGCGGCGCGCCGTCGGTGAGCGCCTCCTCATTCTCCTGCGCGATGAAGGCGAAATAGGCCCGGTAGGCCTGCCGCATATAGTCCTCGGCCGTCACCGCCCGTTCGCGCACATGGCTCAGCAATTCGCGATAACGATGAGTCGAATCCTCGGCGATGGCCTCGAACACTTCCTCTTTCGACTTGAAGTAATTGTAGAAAGTGCCGGAGGCGAGGTCGGTCTCGCGGATGATGTCGCGCACTGTCGTCGCCTCATAGCCGATGCGGGCGAACACGCGGCGCCCGGCCGCCAGAATGGCGCGGCGATTGGCGGCTTTGGACCGGGCACGTTTGCCCGGCTCCAGCAATGCTTTGGCGTCCACGAACGTGACCCTCACTCCTGACCCGGCGTCATGGTGAGCAAGGCGTCATCATGTGTCAACTTTTTTCAACTGCTGCGTGGTAACCGGTCGCAGTCGGGCGACTTCCCTATTGAACCTGTCGCGATCAGTAGAGTTCGTCGCGCGCGTTCTGGTCGATGGCGTCGTCAATCGCGCGGGCCGGCACATCCAGCTTCATCTGGTCGCGCAGGATCTGGCCCGGGCTCGGAAAAGTCGCCCGGTCGACCTGTGTCGCGGGATCCCAGAGGCCGGCCCGTTTGATCGCTTTCGGGCAATGGAAATAGGCTTCCTTCACATCGATCAGCATGACGGAACGTGGCGGTTTGCCGTCATGATCAAACCGGCGCATGAGCGCCTCGTCTATCGACATCCGGGCAAAGCCGTTGACCCTCAGGCAGTCTTCGAAGCCGGGAATGAAAAACAACAGCCCGACGCCCGGCCGCGCGGTCAGATTGCTCATTGAATCCAGACGGTTGTTGCCGGGCCGGTCCGGCATGGCGAGCGTCATCTCGTCGATCACGTGGACGAACCCCGGCTCGCCGCCGCGAGGCGAGACATCGCAGAGGCCATCCTCACCGGAGGAACCGATGCAAAGAAACGGCGACAGCGCAATGAAGCGGGCGAAGTGGTCGTCGATCCGTGCGATATCCTTACCGACCGCACCGCCGGATGGCGGCTTGTAGACCGTCCGAAAGTCCGCCTGGGTCCTGAGTTCCGACATCCTTGTTCTCCCTTCGCTAACCTGCCTCTGCAACCGCGCCCGGCGCCTTGCCGAACGTTCCCTCGATACGGCGGCGGCGGATCAGGTTGAGGATCACGCCGAACACGACCCGGAGGGCAATCAGGATCAGCACGCCCAGCAGGGGCTGGCCCAGTGCGATGGTCAGGCCGGCACCGAGAATGATGGCAATGTGCAGGGTCACGATCCGGCCATAGGGTGAGAACATCTCCGCATGCGGCTCGGCCGTGCGGTAACCGCCCTTCAGCACGAAGTCCGACACGTAGAACACTGCATTCACCGTGATGATGGCCATCACGAACCAGGCCATGTGCGGCGCCGTTGTGAGCGCCCAGCGAAGAAGGCCCACCGGCCCGTCGCCGAACGGGTCCCCCTCCATGCCGCTCGCGAAGCTGCGCAGGAAGATGCCGTGGACGAAACAGAACATGCCGTAGTGCACGCAGAAGAAGGGCGCGAGGAACAGGACCGTGCCGAGCCGGGCGATGTTGCCCGCGACCGAGCCGAGAATGCGCAGCAGCGTGTAGAAGCCGATGACGAGGTTTTCCAGCCAGTAGAGCGCGACCAGCGGCACGGCCTTCCAGCCGAAGAAGACAATGGCGATGAGGGGCAGCAGGTCGACCAGCAGGCTCAGCCAGGCGAGCGGATCGCGATAGGTGCGCCAGAACAGGTCCGGATCGAAAAAACCCTTCATTCAGGCACGCCGGTGGGCACCAGCTCCGGCAGCGGCTCGTCGGTGCGCGTGTAGACGAAGGTGTGGCCGGGGGTCCAGCCATCGGCCCCGTGGAATTCGGAGACGCTGCTCATCGTGCCGTCTTCGTTGATGCGACCCGTGGAGCGCACCTTGTCGATATGCGGCAGGCCCTCCAGGTCTTCCTCCGCAGACCAGGTTCCGTCTTCGTTGAGCGTGAAGCTGCCACTGGTACGGAAACCGGCGCTGGTGATGTAATTGAACACCAGAGCATTCGTGACGCGATGCCGGAACACGAGGGTCACACCACCATAGGACCCGTCCTCGAGGACATGCCGGTTGACCAGAATGCTGCCACCAAGGTCCTTGTACCATTCCGAATAGTCGGCTGGCTGGCCGTGTTCCTTGTCGCTTTCACCCGGTTCGCCCCGCCACCGGGTCCCCACCAGCCGGTCAAGAGGCCCGAAATCGATTGGCGCAGTCTTTGGGGCGAAGCGCTTCACCTCGGGCAAAGGATCATCGGTCCGGGTCATGCGCATCTCAGCGACCGGTTTCCACCCTTCCGGATAGTGCAGCTCCGTGTGCGCCACCATCGTGCCGTCTTCGTCAATCCTGCCCCGGCTTCGCGCTTCAGCGGCACCTGCGGCTGTTGTTGCTTCGGGGACCGACCAACTGCCGTCCGGATAAAAGGTGAAAGGCAAGTCGAAGCCTTCACCCCAATTTGTCACGACGACGCCATCGGCTCCTTTGCCCGGCTCATCAGCTTGCAAATATGTCAGCGATGCGACCCGTCCGTCATGCGAGACTGAGCGCTTCACCAAAACAGTCGCGCCAAGGTCCAACGACCAATCCGACATCTTGTCTGCGAACCCCGAACTGTCAGGGCCCGGTACCTCTTTCCAGCGCGTTCCGGCCAGCCGTGCCAGCGGTCCGAACACCTCCGCCCTGGGGGCGGCCGCGGATGCGTCCGCTGCGTCCGCCGCAACATGTATGGGTTCTTCAGACGCCGGAGGTGCGTGCAGGCAGGCGCCAAGCGCCAGCAAGACCGCACCCGCCAACAACGCTCCAATCCGCATTTTCCCCTCCCCCGGTTCAGCTTCCTGCGTCAGGATCATAGGCCGGGAATTCGAACGGGTCACGCGGGTTGAGGCCCTTGGAGCCCTTGGGATTATTGTAGTTCCCGGTCAGGATTTCGTAGTGCAGGTGGATGGCGGTGGCGTTGCCGCTCTGGCCCATCATGCCGATCGGCTGGCCGAAGCCGACCTTCGCGCCGGGCTCGATTCCGTCGGCGAAATAGGCGAGGTGTGCATAACGCGTGTACACGCCGCCGCCATGGTCGATCAGCACCATGTTGCCGTAGCCGTTCGAGACGCGCGCTTCGAGAATGGTGCCAGGCGCGGCGGAATAGACGGTTCCGGGCGGCACAGATTGCAGGTCGATGCCGTCATGCCGGCGTTCGGAGCGGATGCCAAAACCGGACGACAGGCAGACATCATTGGCCGGCGCCGTCGCCAGCACGACCGGCCCGACCATGATCACCGGCTTGTAGCCCTCGACCCAGAAGTCATCGTCCATGGGCGGGGCATTGGTGACGTAGATGCCGCCGCAGGACCGGAGGTACGCATTCGGCTGGAAAGTGCCGGCGGCCGCGACCGGACCCGCGGGCAGCGCCTCGCGCGGCACCGTCCTCACTTCCACGGGGGACGGCGTACTGGCACAGGCGGCCAACAGGCCAAGGCAGATCGCAGCCCCCAGCGGCCGCATCATGCGCTGACCCGGGCGCGTTTTGCGCCACGCTCGATTTCCTTCATGAGGTCGCGGCAATAGGCATTGAAGTCCACCTGCATGCGGTGGCGCGGGCTGTCGTAGAAATGGCCGAGATGCTCCTTCTCGTCCGCGACGGTGACGCGTTCCATCTCGGCAGCATCGGGGAATGCGTAGTCGCCGCTGAGGGCAGCGGCGACGAGTTTCGACTGCTGCTCGGCGAAGTTCACAAGCGTCGGCAGCGGCTGGGCGAGGCCGAGGAAGAAGATCGTCTCCCGCCCCGGTTTCACCATGCGCTTGTAGAGTGGGAAGACATTGTCTCTCGGGGTCAGGTCGTCCTGCTTCAGGAAGGGAAAGGTGACATTGTAGCCGGTGGCCCAGATGATGGCATCGATCTGCTCGCGCGTGCCGTCGGTGAAGACGACGCCGTCGCCGTCGAGTCGTTCGATGCCGGGCTTCGGCACGATGTCGCCGCAGCCGACGCGGGTCAGAAACTCGCCCGAGACCGAGGGGTGGCCGTCCAGCGGCTCGTGGTCGGGCTTGGGCAGACCGTAGTCTTCCATCATGCCGATGGTCTTCTTGATCTTCGCCCGTGCCAGCGCGCGGCCGACATTGGTCGGCAGCCAGCCCGGCAGAACCGCCTTGTCCGCCGGCTTGCCGTCGACATATTTCGGCAGAACCCAGACGCCCCGCCGCATCGCGATGAACAGCTTCGCGGCCAACGGGCGCTGAGACAGCTCCGAGGAAATATCCATTGCCGAATTGCCGGCGCCGACGACCATTGCCCGCTTGCCGCGAAAGTCATACGGCTCGAACGGGTCGGTATAGGTGTGCGAGTGCACCTGGTAACCGTCGAAATGGCCGGGATAGCTCGGCATGCGCGCATCCCAGTGATGGCCGTTTGCGACAACGACGGCGTCGTAGTCGCGGCTCTCGCCGGTCGACAGGGTGACTTTCCAGCGCCCGCCGGGCAGGTCTTCGACATTGGTCACCGCGGTATTGAAGGTGATCGTCTTCCGCAGGTCGAAATGATCCACATAATCGTGGAAATACTGCAGCAGCTGGGCATGATGGGGAAAGTCAGGCCAGTCCTGCGGCACGGGATAGTCCTCGAAGGCGAGGCGCCATTTCGAGGTGTCGATATGCAGCGACTGATAGCAGGACGAGGCGCCGTTGGGGTTCTTGTAGTACCAGTTGCCGCCGATATCGTCTGACATCTCGAAGCAGTCATAGGGCAGGCCATAGTCCTTCAGCCGTTTGGCCATGGTGAAGCCCGAGCAACCGGCGCCGATAATGCAGGTTTTCGGCTTGCCTGCGCCATCAAATGCCATTGTATCCTCCTGACCCCGTGTCATGTGTAGGTTCTGCAGGTGGCAAGTGTTATCCGAGCCTAATGTCACGTCAAATGAATGAGGACTCACGATGAGCGACGAGCCCGCGCCGCCGCTGGAACCCTGGCAGGTGATGGCAGAGAATTGCGACGTCATCACATCCGTCATCCCCTGGGGCCGGCGCCTCAGTTTCCGCATCACGAAAGTGGAAAAAGGCCATGTCTGGGGCATCCAGCCCTGGAAGGACCGGCTGGTGGGCGATCCCGATACGGGCGTCATCCATGGCGGCGTGCTGACCGGCTTTCTCGACAATCTGTGCGGGCCGGCGGCCATGTCGGCCCTGTCCACACCGCACTTTGTCGCGACGCTGGACCTGCGAATCGACTATATGCGCCCAGCCGATCCGCGCCGCGACATTATCGGCGAAGCCGAATGCTATCACCTGACCCGCAATGTCGCCTTCACGAGGGCCTGGGCCTACCATGAGAGCCGCGACAAAGTGATCGCCACAGCTGCCGGCGCCTTCGCGATCAACAAGCCCCGGAGCATTGACAGTATGAGGTCCCAATATGGCGAATGACATGGACCTCAGCCGCGCCGAGGAGGTCGAGGCCTTCATCGCGCGCACGCCGCTGGCGCAGGAACTCGGCATCCGCTGCGAAGTGATGGGCGACGAGATGACCGCCATCCTGCCCTTCCAGGAGAAGCTGATCGGCAATGTGTCGATCCGCGCCCTGCATGGCGGCGCGATCGCGGCTTTCCTGGAATTGACAGCGCAGGCGCAGGTCTTCCTTGTGACCGAGCACCTGACGCATCCGCCACGGCCGATCAATTTGACCATCGACTATCTGCGGCAGGGCCATGCCAAGGAAACCTATGCCCGCGCCTCCATCACCAAGATGGGCCGGCGCATGTGCTCGGTGCAGGCCGTCGCCTGGCAGGATGAGCGGGCCAAGCCTGTCACCTCGCTGATGGCGCACTTCATGGTGGGCGGGGATTAGCGAGCCGGAGAAGGTGGGGGACAAGCCGCGCCTGTCCGCAGCCTTCGCGGTCCGGAAAAAGGTCCGGACACAGACCGGGAATGGACCGAAATCGGACCGGAACAGTCCGGAACTTCCGGACTGTTTGCGCCCGGCGGACTAGTCGGCCCCCATTTCCGGCCCCACGTCCGGGAAGGCGCGGGCGATTTCCTGGTTCCATTCATACAGCGCGGCCCAGTTCTCCGCGGCATTGCTCATCAGGCCGAGGCGGACGATGACAAGGTCGCGGCTCGGCACGATCCAGATCGTCTGGCCCTCATGGCCCTGCGCCGAGAAGGCATCGAAGGGCGGCGAATGGGCGGTCTGGTCCGGATGGCTGGGATTGGCGGCCGGCGTGATCCAGAAACCTGCGCCATAAACATTGCCTTCCGCCTGCGGAGGATCGGTGCGCGAAAAATCGACCCAGCCCTCCGGCAATATCCGCCCTTCCGTCCACATGCCGTCACGCAGGTAGAGATAGCCGAATTTTGCAAAGTCCCGCGCCGAGGCCCAGACGAGGGAGCCGCCGAGATAGGTGCCGGCGGGGTCGAACTCGATCTGCGCATCCATGCCGAGCGTGCCGAACAGGAGCGAGTTCACATATTGCACGGTCCACGTCTTGCGATCGTCGGCGCTGAGCGTGGACTTGCAGGGCGCCCCACTCTCCTGCCTGCAGTGCAGCGCGCCTTCGAAGACCGCCTGCAGGGCCCGTCCGATGAGATGGTATCCCGCCGTCGAATAGTTCCACACCGTGCCCGGCGCATGCGCCGGCGGCAGTTCCTTTTTCACATAGGCAAGCGAGTCGAAACGGCCGCGGCCGTACATCATCTGCACGACATCATCATGCATCAGGTCCGGCGCGTCGATCTCGTGATAGTCGAGACCGTCGGTCATGGTGAGCCATTGCCGCCAGGTGATCTGGGCGCGCGGGTCACCGGCATCGAAGGGGGCCGGCATGGGTGTGTCGAGATCGTCGATCAGGCCAAGTTCCACAGCCCGGCCGACCAGCGCCGAGGTGACGGATTTCGCCATGCTCCAGGAAATCTGCTTCGTGTCCGGGCCGAAGCCGTCGCGATAGGCCTCGGCGACAAGTTTGCCGTGATGGATGATGACCACGGCGCGCGTCTCGCCCATCACCTCGTCTTTCGTGCCGGCCATGGCCTTGTCGATCAGCGGCTGGACGAGGGCGGCGGTGTCCGCCGGCATGTCGGCGGTCTCCCAGCCCTCAGTCGGATAGGCCAGCCCGTCCGGCTGCGGCGGCAGCGGGACGAGGCCCTGGGCGGCGGCTGGCAGGGCCGCAGCCACTGCGACGATTGCCGCGACGAACATGTTGCGCAGCATGGCGCACCTCTCCTAAGCTTCTGACGGGAACTTAGAGGCAAGCCGTGAAACGCGTCAAAGCACTTCTGGTCGCCGGGGGCCTGCTGATCGTCGCAGGCGGCATCGGCTGGCAGGTCTGGCTGAAGGACCAGGTAGCGTATGCGCAGGTCGCCACGGCCTATGGTGCCAAGATGGTCTGCTCCTGCCTGCATGTGGCCGAGCGACCGATGGAAAGCTGCATGACGGATTTCACCGTCGATGTGAGCCAGGTGCGCTTCTCCGACAATGGCCGCATGACGCATGCCAGCGTGCTTGGCGGTCTGGTGTCGTCGAAAGCGAAATATGAGCCCGGCCTTGGCTGTACGCTGGTGAAATGATGGCGCGCCTTGCCGCCGGACTTGCCGCACTTGCCGCCGCCTGCTCGACAGTGCCTGAGGCTGCGCCGGACCATCCGCTCGTCTGGCTGAGCGGGTGCTGGGAGAGCGAAGCGGGTGACTATCGCGAAATCTGGTCGGCGCCGGACCATGGCTATCTGTTCGGCTATGCGCTGGCCCTGAAGGAGGGCGCGCCGGTCTTCTTCGAACAGATGCGGATCGAGTCCGGCGAGATGTTCGTGCTGAGCGCCTATCCCGCCGGCAAGGGGCCGTTCCCCTTCCCCGAATATTCGGTCACGGGCACAAGCGTCGTCTTTGCCAATCCGGACCACGACTATCCGCAGATGATCGCCTATGCGCGTGAAGGCGACCGGCTGAACGCCGCCATCTCGCTGGCTGACGGATCGAAGGAACAGGACTTCGCGCTACGGCGCTGTGCTGGCTAGTTCTGCTTGTCGGGGCGCTGGATGTCTTCCGGCTCACCGCCAAAGACGTCCGCATAGGCCGGCTTCAGGAATTCATGGAACGCCGATTGCGGCACAGCGATGTGGTAGGCTCCTTCCGCATACGAACCGATCTCGTACGGCGCGAAATGGATGACATAGCCGCCGAGTTTTCCCGGTTCGGTCGAGGCAACAAGGCTGATTTCGCCGCTCAGCACGTCACGCGCGGTGACCGCATCCTTCGCCTCGCCGAGAAAGGTGGCGTAGGCGCCGGGATTGTTGGCTGCGATGGTCTTCTGTTTCGCGATGGCGTCGTGGATGAAGTTCATCTGCGCGGCCATGTCGGCCGCCGGGTCCGTGAACAGGTCCGCCAGCCGCAGCTGATCGCCCGTCAGCGTGCTGTAGATGCGCCCGTCGGTCATGTAGTTGCCGTGGGCGCCGCCCGTATAGGAATACTGGAAGCCTTCAAGCCCGGCGAGGCCGCCCGCCGCACCGGTCAGTTTCCAGTCGATTTTCAGGCCGTAGGGGTGGAAGTATTGCGGCTCCGCTTTCTTGTAGGCGGCGGCATCCTCCTCAATGGCGGTGAGGCGGATGCGGGCATCCTCGACGACATCCATGGCCATGGCAGGCGCATAGCCGAAAATGGCCTCATCGAAGCTGATGTCCGCTTTCAGCGTGTCATTGTCCACGGTGATGGTGCGCGGAAGGTCCGCAATATCTGTGGTCTGAGGATCGGGCAGGACGGACGCCGTTTCCACGGGCTCGCCTGCCGGATCGTCAGCGCCCATCGCGGGCGGCGCACCCGCATCTGCGACCGCGGCCGGCTCCGGCGCTGCGTCAGCGGGCGTCTTCTTGCCGCAGGCACCAAGTGCCGCCAGCAGCGCGACGGACAGAATCAGGGAACGCATCATGGAGCCATCCTAGAGGCTGAGGAGTTCGGCGTCACCGCCCTGCGCCGTGATATTCACCGCGACCGCCCGTTCCGTGGCGAAACGATGAAGATAATGCGGCCCGCCTGCTTTCGGCCCGGTGCCGGACAGGCCTTCGCCGCCGAAGGGCTGGACGCCGACGACCGCGCCGATCATCGAGCGGTTGACGTAGCAATTGCCCGCCGGCACGGCGGCCTGGACCGCCTTGTGGAAGCTTTCGAGGCGCGAATGAATGCCGAGCGTCAGGCCATAGCCCTTGGCATGCAGCGCCGCACCAACCCCGGCGACATTGTCGGGGTCGTAGCGGAGGACATGCAGGATGGGACCGAACTTTTCTTCCGTGATCTGATCGAGGGAGGAAAGCTCCACCAGCGCCGGACCGAAGCCATAGCCTTCTTTCGCCATCGCGCCGGCATCGACCTGGTGCACGATTTTTGCCTCTTTTCGCATCGCATCGAGATGCGCCTGCAGCATGGCGCGGGCCTCCGCGTCGATGACGGGGCCGACATCGGTGTCCGGCAGGGCCGGGTCGCCAAGCGTCAGTTCGTCCATCGCGCCGACCAGACCCTCGATCAGGTGGTCCGCCGTGGCGTTCGGCAGGAAGGCAATGCGCAGCGCCGAGCAGCGCTGGCCGGCAGACCCGAAGGCAGAGGTGATCATGTCGTCGATCACCTGCTCCCGCAGCGCCGTCGTGTCGACGAACAGGCCGTTGAGACCGCCGGTCTCCGCGATCAGCGGAATGATCGGCCCGTCGCGCCCGGCGAGCGTGCGGTTGATCAGGCGTGCGGTGCCCGTGCCGCCGGTGAAGCAGACGCCGGAGACACGGAGGTCTGCCGTCAGTTTCGCGCCGACTGTCTCCCCCCTGCCCGGCAGAAGATGCAGCGCGTCCGCCGGCAGGCCCGCCTGATGGTAGAGCTTCACGGCTTCGAAGGCGATGAGCGGCGACTGTTCGGCGGGCTTCGCCACGACCGTGTTGCCGGCCGCGAGCGCGGCAGCGATCTGGCCGGTGAAGATGGCGAGCGGGAAATTCCATGGGCTGATGCAGCAGAACACGCCCCGCCCGTGAAGGGAGAGATGGTTGGTCTCTCCCGTCGGGCCAGGCAGGCGCGCGGGGGACGAGAAGTCCTTTTCCGCGCCGACGGCATAGTAGCGGAGGAAGTCGACCGCTTCGCGCACTTCGGCAATGCCGTCTTCCAGCGTCTTGCCGGTCTCCTGCGCCATCAGCGCGATGAGGCGGAGGCTGTTCTCCTCCAGCGCATCGGCCATGGCGCGGAGGTGCGCGGCGCGCTTCGCCCCGCCGAGCCGGTCCCAGCCGGTCTGGAACTTCGTTGCGGCATCGAGAGCGCGGTCGATGGCGGCCGCGTCGGCTTCCCGGCAGGTACCGACGATGGTGGCGGTCTGGAAGGGGGCGCGGACCTCTTCGCCGCCACTGGTTTCGGCCTTGCCCGACACGATCGGACCGGCTGCGATGGCGGGCCCTGACCTGAATTCGCCGATGGCGCCAGCGACCGTGTCGCGCACGCCCTGCTGGGACAGGTCCATGCCGGTGGAGTTGCGCCGTTCCGGGCCGTAGAGACGCGGCGGCGTCGGGATGCGTGGATGGCGGCGCGGGCCCGCCTCGACCTTGGCGATCGGATCGGCCACGACCTGTTCGGCCGGCACGTCCGGATCGAGGAAGGAGTGGACGAAGCTGGTATTCGCGCCATTCTCCAGCAGGCGGCGGACCAGATAGGGCAGCAGGTCCTCATGGGCGCCGACGGGCGCGTAGACGCGGACGCGATTGCCGGCCCCGGCGGCGTCATAGAGCGGCTCTCCCATGCCGTGCAGGCGCTGGAACTCGAAACCGGTGACGCCCATGGCCTCGGCCATCAGGTCAACTGCGGCGAGCGTGTGGGCATTGTGGGTGGCGAACTGAGGGTACAGGACGGGGCTCGCCTCCAGCAGGGCCCTGGCACAGGCGAGATAGTGGAAATCCGTGCCCTGCTTGGTGGTGAAGACCGGGAAGTTCGGATCGCCTTCGACCTGGGCGCGCTTGATCTCGCTGTCCCAGTAGGCGCCCTTGACGAGGCGGACCATGAAGCGCTGGCGCGTCTCGCCCGCGAGGGCACGCAGCCGCTCGATCACGCCGCCGGCGCGTTTCTGATAGGCCTGCACCGCAAGGCCGAGGCCGGTCCAGTCTTTCAGAGAGGGCTCACGGGCGAGCCGCTCGAACAGTTTAAGGCTGATGACGAGGCGGTCAGCCTCCTCCGCATCGAGGCAGAGATTGATGTTCGCCTTCGCCGCGCGTTCGCACAGCGCGAGCAGGCCGGGATACATTTCCGCCATCACGCGCGACTCGTTGATCGCCTCATAGCGCGGATGCAGCGCGGAGAGCTTCACCGAGACGCCATTCGCCGCCTCCGGCGCCAGCGAGGCGTCCTTGTCGGCGGCGACGGCGTCGATGGCGCTTTCATACGCCTTGAGGTAGCGGGCGGCATCTGCCGCCGTGCGGGCGCCCTCCCCCAGCATGTCGAAGCTGAAATGGGCCGCCTCGCCGGATTTCACCATGCGCCGGCCGCGCTTCAGCGCATCCTTCACGTTCCGTCCAAGGACGAACTGTTCGCCCATGATGCGCATGGCCTGCATCATGGCGGCGCGGATCACCGGCTCGCCGCTCTCACGGATGAGGCCGCCGACGAAGGCCGCCGGGCCCTTCTTCATGGCGGCCGGCACGCCGATGACCTGGCCGGTCAGCATCAGGCCCCAGGTCGAGGCGTTGACCAGCCAGCTGTCCGACTGGCCCTGATGCGCGCCCCAGTCGCCGGAGCGGATCTTCTCGGCGATCAGTTCGTCCCGCGTTGCCGAATCGGGCACACGCAGCAGCGCCTCGGCAAGGCACATGAGCGCGAGGCCCTCGGCATTCGACAGGCCGAACTCCTCAAGGAAGCTCTCCATCATGCCCTTGCGGCGGCCGCGGGCACGGGCGGTTTCGACAAGGTCGAGCGCGCGGCGGCGGGCCGACTGGCGCAGATCGTCGCTGAGGGGCGCCTGCTTCAGCAGCGCCTCAAGCAGGGCCTCCTCATCGGCGAATTTGGAAGCATCGAGACTGTCCCAGTCGAGGGCTGGCGAAATTTGCGTATCAGGCATGAAAGAGTCCGGTCAGGCACATGAACATGACCGCGCAAGAAAGGCCTCATGGAAATGTCCTGCCCTTCTTCACACGGTTTCGAGGCACAGCTATATCGCCTTGCGCCGCCGGACGCGAGAGGGCCGACGGTAAACGGGCCCTTTACGGGCTCGCCGGGGCTCGCCATGTTGTCGCCGGGTGGGTTGGTCATGATGGAGTCCTGATGCGGATCATGCTCGTGACAGACGCCTGGGACCCCCAGGTCAATGGCGTCGTGCGCACGATGAAGCGCGTGGTCGCCGAGACAGAGGCCATGGGCCATGTCTGGGAGATCGTACATCCGGGGCAGGGCTTTCTCACCATGCCGCTGCCGACCTATCCGGAGATCAAGCTCGCCCTCTTCGCGCGCAGCGAAATCGAGGAACGGTTCCGCGAATTCGAGCCGGATGCCGTGC
Source organism: Hyphomonas sp. (assembly GCA_020638455.1). Classification (GTDB taxonomy): domain Bacteria; phylum Pseudomonadota; class Alphaproteobacteria; order Caulobacterales; family Hyphomonadaceae; genus Hyphomonas. Next base: position 362,696 of record JACKIK010000003.1, read on the forward strand.
ATATTGCCACCGAGGGCACCCTCGGCATGACGGGCCGCGCCATGTGCCTGACGATCAAGCACCCCTTCTCGACTGCCTATCACACGCGCTTCCCCGAATATGTGGCCGCACGCCTGCCGGTTCCGGTCGCGTGGGGCTATTCCTTCGTGCGCTGGTTCCACAAATACTCCGGAAAGGTGATGGTGCCGACGCCGTCCATGGTGGAGGAGCTGAAGGGCGAACGCTTCATCAACCTCATCTCGTGGAGCCGCGGGGTCGATACCGAGCTGTTTCACCCGTCAAAGCGAATCGAGGACGGCCAGCCGGGCGACCCGTTCGAAGGCATGCAGCGGCCGATCTTCATCAATGTCGGCCGCGTGGCGGTGGAAAAGAATATCGAGACCTTTGCGGAAATGGACCTGCCGGGCACGAAAGTGATCATCGGCGACGGCCCGCAGCGCGAGGAACTGCAGCGCAAGTATCCGGACGTGAAATTCCTCGGGGCACGCTTCGGCGAGGATCTCGCCACCTGCTATGCGAGCGCCGACGTATTCGTGTTCCCGAGCCTCACCGACACGTTCGGCCTGGTGGTGCTGGAATCGATGGCGTCAGGCACGCCCGTTGCGGCCTTCGAGGCAACCGGGCCGCGGGACGTGATTCCGGGCTCGAATGCCGGCATGGTCGCACCGATCGGCGGAGACCTCACCGCCGCCGCGAAAGCCTGCCTGGACCTCAGCCGCGCGACCTGCCGGAAATATGCCGAAGGCTATAGCTGGCGTGTCTGCGCGGAGGAATTCATCGAGAATCTGCAGCCGCTGCCGGCCCCTGCCCGCAAGCGGTTCTGGCAGAAGATCCGCCTGCGCCGGCGCAAGAAGCCGTTGGAACTGGTGATCCCGCCGAAGCTCAATACGAGCGCCACGCGTGACGACGCAGACGAAAAGCCCTAGCGGCCTGCCTTGCCGGCCGCACCCGCCGAGAGCCCGGCGGCCTGGGCCTGCACGGCCGCACGGTCTTCATCCGACAGCGGAATGAGCCCCTTCTCGATGAGGTATCCATCCGGCCCCATGGCGCCATCCGACACGAATTCCTGTGCAAACGCGGCAAGACCCGGCACCTGACCGAGATTCTGCATCTTCACGTAAATGAACATCAGCCGCGAGAGGCCGTATTCTCCGGATTTGATGTGATCGAAATCCGCGGGCACGCCCGACAGCCGAGCGGCCTTTACCCGGTCCGTGTTGCGCTCGAGGAAGGAATAGCCGAGCACGCCGAGGGCGCCCGGCGTTTTCATCAGCGACTGGACGATGGCGGAATCGTTCTCGCCGAAATCGATCCAGGCCCCGTCGGATCGGAGCGCGTGGGCCCGCTCCCGGAATGCCGCTTCGTCGGTCTTGCTGAGGGCGGCCATCTGCGGATCTTCGAGCGCTCCCTGCTCCATGCCAAGCTCGACGAACGCGTCGCGCGTGCCCGATGTGGGCGGCGGGCCGAAGATCAGGATCGGCTCATCAGGCAGATCCGGAGAGACATCGCGCCAGGTTCGGTTGGGATTCGGCCGGAAGTCGCCCTTGCCGTCCGGCAGGTCCTGCGCCAGAGCGCGGTAGAGCTCCGCCTTGGTGAGATCGAAAACCGGGCCGGCCTTGGAGTTGGCGATGACAATGCCGTCATAGCCGATGCGGATCTGCTCCGGGGCGACGACACCGTTTGCGGCACACAGGGCCTCCTCGCTCGGCTTGACCGGCCGCGACGCATCCGAGATCGACGGCTGGTGCGGACCGGTGCCGGCGCAGAACGCCTTGAAGCCGCCGCCCGTGCCGGTCATCTCGACGATGGGGGTCGGAAAATCCGTCACCGCGCCGAACTGTTCGGCCACGGTATTGGCGAACGGCCCGACCGTGGAGGAGCCGACAATCCTGATTTTCGGCACATCGCCCGAGGTGATCGGCGGAATGACGATCCGGTCTCCGGTCTCCAGAGTCGACAGATCGGTGCGCCCGCAGGCGGCGGCAACGAAAAAAATCGTGCTGGCAAGCAGGAATGAAGAGGCGCGCACCATGCCGGAAGAATTTCCCTGTTTCTGCTGCAAATAGTTGGATTTCCGGGATTTCCCAACTGCGTTAATCATCGCCCGTGACTGTGCCGCGTCGGCCGTGTGAACCTTTTGCGACACAAATTTCAGGTCTGCACAAAATTTCACTTGCGTGCCCGAATATTGTCCACTACATCCCCCCTCGAAAATTGAGAAGTGGCGGACACTCTGCGCTAACCCGTTTCGGACGGGGGCCCCCGTACTAACGCCCAAAGCTGGTTAAAAGCCCTTTGGAGGTTAGGTGTCATGCACACTTATGCGACTCCCATTCATGTTGTCCGCGCCGAGCAGCCGGACCTTCCGGTTTGGTGCTTCCGCCCCGACCGTGTGACGACCGCCGCCCGGTGGTTCCGCGACACGTTCCCGGGCGAGCCCTTCTATGCCGTGAAGGCAAACCCCGGCGTGCACGTGCTGGATGCCCTCTGGGCCGCCGGCGTGCGCAGCTTCGACGTTGCCTCGGAAGCCGAGATCGAGCTGATCCACAACCGCTTCCCCGGCGCCCGCATGGCGTTCCTGCACCCGGTCAAGAACCGCCGGTCGATCACGCGCGCCTACAAGGAATTCGGCGTGCGCATCTTCGTCACCGACACGATGGCGGAGCTGAACAAGATCCTCGAAGCGACGGATTTCGCCAGGGACCTGACGATCATCGTGCGCATCGCCGTTTCGTGCGACGGCGCCACTCTGCCGCTGGCCGGAAAGTTCGGTGCGAGTGCGGACGATGCAGCTGACATCCTGCGCGAAGCCCGCCGCCATGCCGATGAGCTCGGCGTGTCGTTCCATGTCGGCAGCCAGGCGATGAAGCCGACGGCCTGGGCAACCGCCATGGCGGACGTGTCCCGCATCATCATCACGGCCGGCGTCACGGTCGACATCGTGGATGTCGGCGGCGGCTTCCCGGCGATCTACGCCGACGATGCCCCGCCCTCGCTCGAAGCCTATGCCGACATGGTGGAAGCCTCGTTCGAAGAGATGTTCGTGCTTGAGAACGCCGAACTCTGGTGTGAGCCGGGCCGCGCGCTGGTCGCCGAATCCGAAAGCCTGCTGTGCCGCGTGGAACTCTCCAAGGACGGCGCGCTCTACATCAATGACGGCTCCTATGGCGCCCTCTACGATGCGGTGCACGAGCGCTGGAAATTCCCGATGCGTGCAATCTCCGGCAATGGCCGGAAGCTGCGCGGCATGCAGGAATACACGATCTACGGCCCGACCTGCGATTCGACCGACAAGTTCCCCGAGAAGATCCTGCTGCCGGCAGGACTCGTCGAAGGCGACTATATCGAGTTCGGCAATCTCGGCGCCTATGGCCGTGCCATGGCGAGCCGCTTCAACGGCTATGGCGAGTACGAACTGGTCGAAGTGCAGGACGCCCCCTGGCCGAGCCTTTACGGCGCGGTGGGTGCGGAAGTCGTGTCCATCGGCTCGATCGCCACGCTCTGAACATCGGGAAAGCCGTATCGCCTGAGGACGAGTGCGAGATCCGCCTCGTGTTCCGGCGGGCTGGTCAGGAACGCCTGACCGCCGACGCCGCGCGCCTCAGTCTCTTCGGGCAGTACACGGATGGTCTGGCGCGCGATCGCGGCGCCGGAGTCCACATAGCTGACGGGCTGGGGCGCGCTGGCGATGAGCTGGCCGCGGACGAGCGGAAAATGCGTGCAGGCAAGCACGACCGTGTCGATCTTCTCCCCGCCGGGGGATTCGAACAACGGCGCCTGGGCCTCGGCGAAGCGATCGATATGAATATCCTCGCCGCGGGCATGGGCTTCGGCGAGGCGGACGAGCTCGATACTGCCCTGCATGATGACATGCAGGTGTCCGGCGAATTTCTCGATCAGCTCGGCCGTGTAGGCGCGCCGGATGGTGCCGGGGGTGGCAAGCAGGCCGACCGTTCCGGTGCGGGTAAGCGCCGCTGCGGGCTTGATCGCCGGCACGGTGCCGACGACCGGGATGTCCAGCACGGCACGCACGTCCGGCAGGGCCAGCGTCGAGGCCGTGTTGCAGGCGATGACGAAGACGTCCGGGCGGACGCGGTCGCAGAGGGCCTTTGCCACTTTCGGCAGGCGTTCGCGCAGCGCCTCGTCCGACTTGTCGCCATAGGGAAAGAAACCGGAATCGGCGGCATAGTGGACGCCAAGACCGGGGCCGAGGGCGCGGATCTCCTCGGCGACCGTCAGGCCGCCGACGCCCGAATCGAAGACCAGCACCCGCCCGCGGGCAGGTGACGGCACGAAATGGCTGGGCAGTGATTCAGGCATGGCTACACGCCTAATGGCATTCTCAAGCGGCGAAAACGGGGCAGAACCCAGGTCAAACAGTCAGGCCCAGCGGGCATCGATGGCATAGCGCCCCGGTGCAAGCTGGCCGACATCAACACGCATGCCGGCTTCCCGGCAGATGATCTCCGCCGCCGCAATATCCCAGAGGCCGCAACCGCGCTCCACATAGCCGCCCAGCCGCCCCAGCGCCGCTGAAGCCAACGAGAACACTGCACACCGGTAGCGGACCACCGCAAACCCCTGTTCGCGAAAGCTTTGCGCCCGCGCATCGGTCTCCGGCCCCGGCTCGAAATCATTCTCTCCGAGGGCAATGATTTTGACCGTGCCGGGCCGCGCTGCCCCCGTATGCGCCGCGCCGTTGACCCGCAGGCCTGTGCCCGTCGCGGCGGACAGCAGCAGGCCAAGCTCCGGCAGGGCTATAGCGCCCATCACGGAGACGCCGTCTTCCAGATAGCCCACCGAAATGCCCCACAGCGGCAGACCGAGCAGGAAGTTCGAGGTGCCGTCGATCGGATCGATAGCCCATCCGGTTGCCCCGGCCTGCAGACTACCTCCCAGTTCCTCGCCAAGGATGTGCGTTTCCTCAAAGGCCGCCGACAGGTCCCGCCGTAACCGGGCTTCAATATCGACATCGGCATTGGAAGCGAACTGACCGGCAGATTTTTCATCCACGACCAGATCGTTGCGACGGGCGGTCCAGTCCACGGCACGCGCTGCAGCATCGGAGATGATCGCTTCAAGTTTCCGTAATGCGGCATCCGAAACCATGGCCGTCCTCCCAGGGGCACGATCCTTGGCGCGTCTGCCCGGCAATTCAATCCCTGACGCGGATGCGAACGGCGCGACTTTGATGCGATGGGAAGCAGGTGTATGCAGGGGGCCTGGTCGATCTGATGACGCTGTTCCGTTCTCTCTTCCTGGCGGGCCTGGTCCTGTTCTTTGCCGCGCAGCAGGCGCTGTGTGCGTGCATGCCGCCCGCCGGCATGGCAGGACCTGCAGATGTGGTCACGGCTGATGAAATGCCGATGGGTCACGCCTGTGATGAGACCAAGGCACCGGAACACGACGAGTCGACCTGCCCGCATTGCCAGTCAGGCAAAGCGCCGCTGTTCCAGACCGCCCAGTGGGCGCCGACTCCCGTGATCCTCGCGGCGACGGCGCCAGCCGTGTTCCAGCTGGAGGACGCAAGGCAACTTGCCCCCTCCGATACCGGCCCATCGACACGGCAGGTCTATGAGGCCCATGGCCCGCCCCGACGAACACCCGTGCAGCTGAAGACCCGCTTCCTGAATTGAGACCGGACCTGCCGGAGCGTCGACAAGGGCGCCCGGGCCTGTCGTTCCGTTTCTCAGACTCAGAAGGAATTACCATGTTCAGCCGACGGCTATTCCTGCAGGGCGGCGCCCTCATGGGCCTCTCGTCCCTGTTGCCGGCCTGGGCGCGCAGCGCCAGCGACGGCAATACCGGCCTCAGGCCGGCAACCGCGACCGAGTTCAACCTCTCTGTCGGGCGTTTCCCGGTACATATCGACGGGCGCGCCGGCGAGGCGGTGGGCGTCAACGGCACCCTGCCCGCGCCGCTGATCCGCTTCCGCGAGGGCGACGAGATCACGCTCAACGTCACCAACACGCTGGAGGAAGATACGAGCCTTCACTGGCATGGCCTGCTGGTGCCATTCCAGATGGATGGCGTACCGGGCGTGACCTTCCCCGGCATCCGGCCGGGCGAGACGTTCACGTACAGGTATGCCGTGCCGCAATCGGGAACGTACTGGTACCATTCCCATTCCGGCCTGCAGGAGCAGCAGGGCCATTACGGGCCCATCATCATCGATCCGCACCATCACGACCCTATCGCTTTTGACCGGGAATACGTGCTGGTGCTGTCCGACTGGACGTTCGAGAATCCCTACCGGGTGTTCGCGAAGCTCAAGAAGATGAGCGATGCGTACAATTACCAGCAGCGGACGGTGGGCGACTTCCTGGCCGATGCGAAAGCGCGCGGCCTCGGCGCCGCCTGGGCCGACCGGGCTATGTGGGGCCAGATGCGGATGTCGCCGCGCGACATCGCGGACGTAACCGGGGCGACCTATCACTACCTGATCAATGGCCACGCAACGGCGGACAACTGGAACGGCGTATTCCAGCCAGGCGAGCGCGTGCGCCTCCGGATCATCAATGCCTCGTCGATGACGATCTTCAATGTGCGCATGCCCGGCCTGCCGATGACGATTGTGGCGGCGGACGGCCTGAACGTGCAGCCCTTGGAAGTCGATGAGTTCCAGATGGGCGTGGCGGAGACGTACGACGTGATCGTTCAGCCGACGGAGGACCGGGCCTTTGCCTTCGTGGCCGAGAGCATCGACCGGTCCGGCCAGGCAGTGGCCACGTTCGGGCCGCGTCCCGGCATGCGGGCGGAAGCCCCTGCCCTGCGCGCCGTGCCCACGCTGACCATGAAGGACATGGGCATGGACCATGGCGCGATGGACCATGGCAGCATGGACATGGCCGCGATGGATCAATCCGGGCACGGCATGATGGACCATGACATGGAGGATCATGTCGACCACGACATGAGCGGCATGAAAATGGACCATTCCGCCGTGATGGCGGAGGCGACCTGGCCCGTGGAGAAGAAAGACATCAAACGCGGCCCGGGCGTTGCCAATGTCGCGATGATGCCGATGAGCCGGCTCGACGAGCCAGGCATCGGGCTGGAGGATGTCGGCCACCGTGTACTGCGCTATTCGCAGCTGCGCAGCCTCGCGCGCAATCCGGACCTGAGACCGCCCGGCCGGGAAGTCGAAATCCACCTCACCTCCAACATGGAGCGCTACATGTGGAGCTTCGATGGGGTGAAGTTCTCCGAAGTAACGGAGGCAATCGTGTTCCATGAAGGCGAGCGCCTGCGCGTGACGCTGATCAACAACACGATGATGCCCCACCCGATCCACCTGCACGGCATGTTCTTCGACCTCGTCAATGGCGGCGGCGACCATTGCCCCCGCAAGCATACGGTGATCGTGAAACCGGGCGAAAAGCTCTCCTTCGACGTGTCAGCCGACCATGTCGGCGACTGGGCGTTCCACTGCCACCTGCTCTACCACATGCATGCGGGGATGATGCAGGTTGTGTCGGTCCTGCCATCCAAAGACAGAATGAAGGAAAAATACAACGGCATGGATGACATGCATGACGGGCATGAGGGTCACGACATGCCGGAGATGCATGACATGCACGAAGGCCATGACATGAAGCCGCCGGTGGAGATGGATCATTCCACCATGGACCACGGCATGCATGGGGAGATGAAGTGATGCGCAAGTTCTGCTTCACTGCACTCGCGTCAATCTCGCTCTGCCTGCCGGCCCTGGCGCAGGCGCATTCCGGCCATGGAACCTCCGGCGGCGACAGGCCGTGGTCGCAGGCCGATGCCTGGTTCGATCCCGCGGAAATGGACGCCGTTCGCCAGCACATGCAGGCGCACCATGGGGCCACGCCCCTCGCCATGTTCATGCTCAACCGCGGGGAAGTTCAGTTTGCGGACGATAAAGAGTCAGGCGTCTGGGATGCTGATTTCTGGTATGGCGGCGATCTCAACAAGGTCTGGCTGAAGACCGAGGGCGAATACGATTTTGATGCCGGCAAAGTGGAAGGTGCCGAAGTCCAGCTGCTCTGGTCGCGCGCGGTATCCCGCTATTTCGACCTGCAGACGGGCCTGCGCTACGATTTCGAACCGGATGGCATCGCGCATGCCGTGCTCGGCTTCCAGGGGCTTGCGCCGTACTGGTTCGAAGTCGACGGAGCGGCCTATCTCAGCGAGGAAGGCGACCTGACGGCGGATTTCGAGGCTGAATATGAGCTGCGCCTGACACAGCGGCTGTTCCTGCAGCCGCGCATCGAGGCGGCCTTCTCGGCGGCGGACATTCCGGAGCGCAACCTCGGCAGCGGGCTGACCAACCTGCAGGCCGGGCTGCGCCTCAGATACGAAATCCGGCGTGAATTTGCGCCCTATGTCGGCGTGGAACAGCACAGCGCGCTCGGCGGAACGGCTGACCGGATGGAGGCCGCTGGCGGCGATCCTGACCAGACCTGGTTCGTGGTCGGCATCCGCAGCTGGTATTGAAATTGCCCGAAAGGCGCGCAGGTGCCTGTTTTTCTTCGGAAAGGCGCCTGTGTCGCCTCTGGCATGAGTCTTGTTGTGCAATGCAGCATCGAGCCGTATAGTTACAACATTGAAAGGGATGCGGGCATCATGGATTACTGGCTGACCCCCTGGCGCACGGCGCTGACGATAACTGCGGCAACGCTCGAGACGACGCTGGTTATTCAGAAGAGCCTCGCGGGAATTGCAGGCTTCGGCGGAACTGACACGTTCGATGAAAATCGCCTGCGCGACGCCTTTCATGCCGCAGCCGACGTGAACCTTCGCCGCTGGGGCGATACGGCCGAGATGATCCAGTCCCTCCCCGGCTGGCTGCACGATTTCACCAATATGCCGGGCGATGTGCTGACCGACTGGTTCGACGCGGCGCGCCGCCACCACGACGTCTAGCCAGCCGCCTTTTCCAGCTTCGCCGCCGGCAGCCAGACACCGAACGCGGTACCCTGCGCGAGACGCGTCTCGACTGCCATGCCACCGCGATGGTGGGCCATGATGTGCTTCACGATGGCAAGGCCGAGGCCGGTACCCGAAATCTTGCCGCCCCGGCTCTGGTCTGTCCGGTAAAAGCGCTCGCCAAGCCGCGGCAGGTGCTCGCTCTCGATACCGGGGCCCTCATCCTCCACCCGAAGCCAGACGACCGGATCGCCCATGCCGAGCCGGGAAACAGTCTGGACCAGGGTCATGCGGTCGCTGTCTGCCCAGGCCTGCGCGGCCTGCGCCCGGCCCTCCTGCGCATTCGCAGCGCGACCGACGGTGACCCGCACGGATCCGTCCGGCCGCGAATACTTGATCCCATTCGACACGAGGTTTTCGACGACCTGGATCAGCTCATCATAATTGCCGATCACGGGCAGTTTTTCGTCCGGCACCGCAACAGAAAGGCTGATCCCTCGCTCTTCGGCAAAGCCTTCGAGCGCGGATGCCCCTGCCCGGAGGACATCGCGGACACTGACCCGGTCGCGCGGGGCGACCTGCTCGGACGACTCGATGCGAGACAGGGAAAGGAGATCGGCAATCAGGCGCGACATGCGCTCGGCCTCGATCGCCATGATATCGAGGAACCGGCCCCAGCTCTCCGGATCGTCCCGGGCCGGGCCGCGCATCGTCTCGATAAACCCTGACAGGGCGGTCAGCGGCGTACGCAGCTCGTGGCTGGCATTGGCGATGAAATCGGAGCGCGAGCGGGCCGCCCGGCGCAGGGGCGTCAGGTCTTCCAGCACAACCAGGATTCGCTCGGCCTGCAGCGGGCGGGACACATGCGCACGCCAGGTCTCGTCCGGCCCCGCCTCCACCTCAACCGCTGCCGGCACGTCCGAAGGCGTCCGGATCGCTTCGTCGATCGCTGACAGCAGCACGGGCGACCGGATCAGCGTGCTGGCGCGCGGGCGGACCCGCCCGTTGACGCGCAGCACTTCCTCCGCCTCGTCGTTGAAGGCGACGATGCGCTGGTCGAGATCGACTTCGAAAGCCGGCAGAGGCAGCGATTTCAGCGGAACGACCGACGCCGCCGGGCCAGGCGGCAGGTTCGCCGTGGCGCTTTCGGCTTCCGTGTCGGGCAGGGTGACGGCAGCCGAACCGACATAATAGGCTGCGGTGACGGCCAGCGCTGCCATCGCACCGGCGACGGCCTCGACAAGGCCGACCGCTCCAGTGACCAGCATCAGCAGCAGAATTGCGATGAAGCTCGCACACAGGACGACGAAATCCCGCGCCCGCAGGCTGCGCGTGCGGCGGACGGGCTTGTTCCGGCTACCTGCTGAAAGCGCCTCGCTCATCGGGCCTCCGGGCCGCTGCTGCATCACCATGCACGTATCGTTAAGCCGCTATCGCGAGAGGTGCCCGCTGCCAAGCCCCCGGCGCCGAATGCTGTCAGCGGACATCCTGCACCCTGTGCGCAATGTAATTATTGAAAATCGATAATTTCTCATTGACAGTCGAATAGAGCGGGCGTAACGCACTGCAGGTTAACTGGGAGCGATGCCCGAGGCATGAAACGTTCGATACTCCTCGCGGGTACCGCAATTCTTGCGGCATGCGCGTCGTCGCCGGCAAAAATCGGCGGCCTGGCGGGCAAACCTGTTGAATTCTTTGCTGTTGCGCCGGATGCGCCTGCTGAATGGGTGGCCAAGGGCGTCGCCGGCGAAGTGCCCGAAGGCGACTGGCTGACCCAGTTCGGGGACGCCACGATGACCTCGCTCGTGCAGGAAGCACTGGCCCACAATCCGACCCTGCTTGCGCGCGAAGCGGCTGTCCGGGCAGCCGAGGCGCAGACGCGCATCGCCCGGGCCGCAGGCCGGCCAAGCCTCAGCGGCACGCTGTCCGCCGGCGGCACCTCGACCGGGTTTGCAACCGGAACCGGCACGGACCGATCGAACGATTCCTATTACGGCCTCAGCATCGATGCCAGCTGGGAAGCCGATCTGTGGGGCCGGATCGGCACCTCGGTCGGCGCAGCCAGGGCCGACTACGCAGCCAGCGAAGCCGACCTTGCAGCCGCCGAGCTGGCGCTCTCCGCCCAGACGGCGATCGCCTGGGTCAATCTCAACGCCGCCCGGGCCCAGGAACACCTTGCCGAGCAGACCTATGACGCACGCGACCATGTGCGTGTGCTCACCGAGCGCCGGTTCCAGCGCGGCTTGTCGGATGCGCTGGACGTGCGCACGGCGCGCAGCGCGCTGGCCAATTCGGAAGCCGCCATCGCCGCGCGGCGCCAGACCTCGGGCGAAGTGGCCCGACAGCTCGAAATCCTGGTCGGCCGGTATCCGTCCGCCGAACTCGACGCGCCCGCCGCACTTCCGGTGCTGCCGCTGATCGTGCCGGAAGGCAACCCGGCGCTGCTGCTGTCCCGCCGGCCGGATATCGCGGCGTCGGAAGCGCGGATCCGGGCTGCGGGGCTGCGCGCCGAACAGGCACGCCTCGCCATGCTGCCGGCTCTCCGCTTCACGGGCTCCGTCGGCAACACGTCGACGGACATCGGCGACGTGTTCGACCCCGAACTGCTGGCCGCGCGCCTGATCGGCAGCCTGACGGCGCCCCTCTTCACAGGCGGCCAGCTGGACGCACAACGCGATGCCGCCGTGGCACAGGCCGAAGCCGCCGTCGCAAACTATGCCAGCGCTGCCCTGTCCGCCTGGCAGGAAGTCGAAAATGCGCTGGCCGCCGATGCATTGCTGGCAATGCAGGAAGAAGCGCAGGTCCGTTCGCTGGAAGAAGCGCGCCTTGCCGAAGACCTCGCCGAGCGCCAATATACGAGCGGCACAATTACGATCTTCAACCTGATCGACGCGCAGACGCGCCGCATCACGGCCGAAAGCCAGCTCATATCCGTCCGCGCCAGCCGCGCGGCCAACCGAATTTCGTATCACCTTGCCCTCGGCGGCGGCCTGCCTGCTGTTCCCGCTGCCGACGCGGCCCCATCCCCCGCCACAGGCGGGGAAGCGTAGCCCCAGGAGTTATCGTCAATGGCACGTATCATCGCCATCGCTGCCCCCATCCTCATCCTTGCCGGTCTCGGCGTGGGCGGCACGGTCGTGCTCAGCAAGCTGAAGCCTGAGCCGGAAAAGGCCGACGAAGCGCCCGCAGGCCTCAACGTCTTTGCCGAGAAGATCCGCGAGGGGAACCTCGAGATCGAAGTGAAGGCCCAGGGCGAAGTGCGTCCGAAGCGCGAGATCGTCGTGGCGCCGCAGATTTCGGGCCGCATCTCCTATGTCTCGCCGGACTTCATCGATGGCGGCTTCATCAAGCAGGGACAGCTGCTGGTGAAAGTGGAAGCGGCGGATTATGAGCTCGCCGTCGTGCGGGCCCAGTCCAGCGTCGCAAGCGCCCAGCAGGCCCTCGCCCGCGAGACCGCCGAGGCGGAACTTGCCCGGCAGGATATCAAGGACCTCGGCCTCGAGGACGCATCGCCGCTCGCGCGGCGCGAGCCGCAGCTCGCCGAAGCAAAAGCCGCACTCGACGCCGCACAGGCGCAGCTCAAGGAAGCCGAACTTGCCCTGCAGCGGACGGCCGTCTACGCGCCTTTCTCCGGCCGCGTGCGCGAGCGCGATGTCGATATCGGCCAGGTTGTTGCAACCGGCCAGTCGCTTGGCCGCATCTTCGCCAATGACGTGGTGGAAGTGTCCCTGCCGCTCAATGACGAGGAGATGGGCCGCCTCGGTCTGCCGCTCGCCTTTGCATCGTCCACGGAGCATCCGGGCCCGAAAGTGGTCTTCGCGGCCACGGTTGGCGGCATCAAGCGCCACTGGACCGGTAAAGTCGTGCGAACGGCCGCCGCGGTGAACTCGCAGACACGCCAGATCAACGTCATTGCCGAACTGCAGGACCCGTACGGCAAGGGCGCCGACGGCGACGCGCCGATGGCACCCGGCCTGTTCGTCGATGCGGCAATCGAGGGCGACACGATCAGCGATGTGCTGATCGCGCCACGCGCCGCGCTGCGGGGCGACGACCGGATCTATGTCGGCCTGCCCGACGAAGGAAAGCTGTCGATACGCACAGTCGACCTGATCTATTCCGACCCCAAGGGCGCCTACATCCGTTCCGGCGTCGAGGCCGGCGAGTATGCGATCACCAGCCCCATCCAGGCAGCCTTCGACGGCATGAACATCACCGTGCTCGAACGCCAGCCTGACGGAACCGTCAAGACGCTCGGCAACAAGGGCGCGAAAGACGACACACAAACCGAGGAAACGGCCGTCGCCTCCAATGGCGGCAAGAAGGAAGCAGAGGAATGAACGGGATCGTCGCCTGGTTTGCCCGCAACGCCGTTGCCGCGAACCTTCTCATGATCGTCTTCTTTGTCGGCGGTGTGTTCGGTTACACAGCCATGGAACGGGAGCTGTTCCCGGTCGTGGCGGTCAATGGAGCCACCGTCTCGATGGCCTGGCCCGGCGCTTCGCCGCAGGACATCGAAGAACAGATTGTCACGCGTATCGAGGAGGCGGTCGCCGATATCGACGGTCTCAAGCGGGTGACCTCAACCTCCCGCGAAGGCGTCGGTCAGGTCTACATCGAAGGGCGCGACGATATCGACATGAAGCAGTTCATCGATGAGGTGAAACTGCGTATCGACCAGATCAACAACCTGCCTCAGGCCGCATTCCAGCCGCAGGTGCAGCGCTGGGAATCGCGCGATTCCTATATCGGCTTCGCGATTCACGGCAATGTCGACCGCCGCACGCTGCGGCGCCTGGCCGACAAGGTCCGCGACCAGATTGCGCAGCTCCCCGGCGGTGAGCTCGCGCAGATGCAGGGCACGCTGGACGAACAGGTCAACATCGAAGTCTCCGAGGAAGCGCTGCGCCGGTTCGGTCTCAGCTTCAGCGACGTCGCCAATGCGATCCGCGCCTCATCCCTCAATTCCTCCGGCGGCCGGATCGAGTCATCCACCGGCGACGTGGCCATCACGGCGCGCCAGCTGGCCGATACGGAAGACCAGTTCAACCGGATCATCGTCCGACAGACGACTGATGAAGGCACCCTGCGCGTCGAGGACGTTGCCGACGTGATCGACGGCTTTGCCTCGGACAAGTTCAGCGCCATCTATGCCGGCCAGCCTACCGCGTTCATCATGGTTCCCTCGCCGGACAAAATGGACATCGTGAAGTACACCAAGGCCATGCGGGACTACATGGACCGCGCCAACGACCCGAAGAATGGCATCCTGCCGCAGGGCGTGAAAATGGACATCCTCTGGGACGATTCCGAGGCCTTCAACGATCGCATGAACCTGATCATGTCATCCGCCCTGCAGGGTGCGGTGCTGGTGATGATCGTGCTGCTGCTGTTCCTGCGGCCAATGGTGGCCTTCTGGGTAACCAGTGGGATCGTCACGGCGTTTGCCGGCGGCATCATGTTCCTGCCCTACCTTGATGTGTCGTGGAACATCCTTTCGACCTTCGCGGTGCTGCTGGTGATCGGCGTGATCGTGGACGATGCGATCGTGGTGGGCGAGAACATCCACCGCGAGGTGGAGAGCGGGCGGCGGGACGGACTGGATGCCGCCATTGTCGGCACGCAGCTGGTGCTCAAGCCCGTGATCTTCGGCGTGCTGACAACCATCATCGCCTTCCTGCCCTGGGCCTTCCTGACCGGTCCGACGCGGCAGTTCACGCAGCAGATCACTTTCGTGGTCATCGCGGCCCTTGCCTTCTCGATCCTCGAATGCATGCTGATCCTGCCGGCGCACCTTGCCCATATGAAGAAGCAGAGCTTCGACGGGGCCAGCGGCACGTTGATGCGCCTGCAGCGGCGCATCGCCGACAGCATGCTCTGGTTCGCTAACTACATCTACAAGCCGGTGCTCGAATTCGCCCTCAAGCATCGCTACGCAACGGCGGCCTTCTTCTTCTGCCTGCTCTATCTGGCCAACAGCCTGTTCGCGATGAAGATCGTGCCGTTCAAATTCATGCCGGAAATCGAGGCCGACCTGATCCGTGTCCAGATCGACATGCCGGAAGGCACGCCGTATGACCGCCTGATCGAGGTGCGCGACCAGCTGCAGGCCGGGATCGACAAGTCGATGGCTGAAACCAAGAAGGACCATCCGGAGGTCAAGGACGGCCTGATCCGCGATGCCTCCGTGATCGCCTACGGCACGGTCGTGCGTTCGTGGATCGGGCTTGCCGCTCCGGAAGACCGCCCCGACTCGGTCCGCTCGAAAGACCTCGCGGAGATCCTGCGCCGCAACACCGGCGAGATCCAGGATGCGCAGGAAATCAATTTCGACTTCACCTTCAACAATGAAGACAGCGGCATCCGGTTCGCCCTCAGCCATCCGAACCTCGACCATCTGCGCGAGGCGGCGGACTATGTGAAATCGCACCTGGCAACCTACTCGAACGTCTACGACATCGGGGACGACCTGTCGTCGGCCGCGGAGGAGATCCAGATCTCGCTGAAGCCCGGCGCCGAGACGCTTGGCATTACCCTCGCCGATGTCTCGCGCCAGCTGCGCCAGGCCTATTATGGCGAGGAAGTGCAGCGCCTGCCACGCGACGGAGAGGATGTGCGCGTCATGGTCCGCCTGCCCGAAGCGGCGCGCGAAAACCTCGACAGCCTCGGCTCCCTCCGCGTACGAACCGTAGACGGGCGTGAAATTCCGGTGACTGAGGTCGCAAACTTCACGTTCGCACCGGGCATCAACCGCATCCAGCGGCGCGATCGCACCCGCTCGGTGGCCGTTTACGCCGAAGTGAAGGGCGAAGGCGGCCGCGGCGAAATCATGGAGGACATGGAAGCGAATTTCTGGCCGAACTTCCAGAAGCGCTTCCCGGATGTGACGCGCGGCGAAGCCGGCGGCTTTGAAGAAGAAAACCTCTTCCTGCAGGAGATCGGGCGACTGTCGCTGATCGCGATCGGCGCGATGTATATCCTGCTGGCCATCGCCTTCCGCTCCTATGCGCAACCGGTGCTGTTGATGATGGCTCTGCCCTTCGCCTATTGCGGTGCGCTGTTCGGCCTTGCGGTCTGGCACACGCCGATGGCGCTGTTCTCCTTCTTCGGAATCGCCGCTGCGGCGGGTGTCGTGATCAACGACAACCTCGTGCTGATCGACTACGTCAACAAACGACGGGACGAAGGCGCGGGCGCCGTTCAGGCTCTGATCGATGCCGGGGTCTCGCGCTTCCGCCCGATCCTGCTGACCTCGATCACCACCATGGTCGGCGTGCTACCGCTGCTGACCCAGCGATCCGTGCAGGCACAGTTCCTGAAGCCGATGCTGGTTGCGCTGAGCTCGGCAGTGGGCTTTGCCCTGTTCATCTCGCTGTTCCTGGTGCCTGCCCTGTATGTGATCGGCGCCGAGATCAAGCGCGTGTTCGCCTGGACCTGGGGCGGTGCTCCGTTCCGCCACATCGGCGATGGCTATTCGGGCCATGTGACAGTGGATGAAGACGAGCTGCTCGGAACCAGCCATGATGGCGGTGACGGCCAGCTGGCACCTGCGGAGTGATCCGCGAAAGAGTTTGGAGAAACCGGGCCCCGCGCAGCGACGCGGGGCCCACGATTTCAGTAAGGAGAGAAACCAGTGATGAAACACCTGTTGATGAGCGCTGCAGCAGTAGCGCTGCTTGCCGGCTGTGCCCCCAAGGCGACGACAGCCGGGGCGCCTGAAACAGCCACGGCCACGGTCGGGGCCCCGCCGGCGGCCAATTCCGACGGCAAGTACGAGACAGCCGACGGGCTGGAACTCTCCTCCCCCGATTACTGGGGCAACTGGGGTATTGACCTCACGGTCGAGGACGCCTCGGTCAAGCCGGGCGACAATTTCTACGGTTTCACCAATGGCAAGTGGCTCGACTCCTTCGTGATCCCTGCCGACCGGTCCCGCTATGGTTCGTTCGACCTGCTGGCCGAGAAGTCCGAACAGCGCGTGCGCAAGATCATCGACGACCTCGCCGCCACAAAGCCGTCGACCGACACGTCAGACGGCAAGATCGCAGCCTACTACAACGCCTACATGAACACCGACGCCATCGAGGCGGCCGGTCTCGCCCCGGCCCAGCCCTATCTCGACAAGATCAAGGCGGTTTCGTCGCTGGACGACCTCGCCGTCCTGTTCGCAACGCCGGGCTTCGAGTCCCCGATCGGCGGCTTCGTGTTTGCCGACGACAAGGATCCGGACACGAACATCTTCCAGATGAACATTGCGGGCCTCGGCCTGCCTGACCGCGACTATTATCTGAAGACGGACGACAAGTCGGTCGAAATCCGGTCGAAGTATCTGGACCTGCTGACCTTCATGCTCGAAAAGGCCGGCTATGAGGATGCCGCCGGCGAAGCGCAGAAAGTGCTCGATCTCGAAACCGAGATCGCCAAGGCCGACTGGGACCGCGCCCTCTCGCGCAATCCGGAAATCACCTACAACAAGGTGAGCAAGGACGATTTCGCGGCCATGGCTGGCAGCTTCCCGGTGGTGCGCGCGCTCGACGCGATGGGTGTGGGGGGCGAGCAGAACTATCTGGTCGCCGAAGTCCCGCCGACCCAGGACGAGCTGGATGCCGCCGGCATCTCGGCCGAAGATGCAACCAAGCTTGGCGGCGGTTTCCCCGCAGTCTTTAAGATTGCCTCGGACACGCCGCTCGACACCTGGAAGGCCTATCTGACGGCGCACTTCCTGTCTGACTTCGCCAGCGTCCTGCCCAAGGACATCGACGATGCGAACTTCGCCTTCTACGGCACGGTGCTGCGCGGACAGCCCGAACAGCGCGAGCGCTGGAAGCGCTCAGTGCAGGCGACGCAAGGCATCCTCGGCGAAGCCATCGGCAAGGTGTTCGTCGAGCGTTACTTCCCGCCTGAAAACAAGGCGGCGATGGACGACCTCGTGAAGAACCTCCGCAAGGCGATGGCCGCCAACCTCAAAGACCTCGGCTGGATGAGCGATACGACCAAGGTGAAAGCCGAGGAGAAGCTCGACGCCTTCACGCCGAAGATCGGCTATCCCGACAAGTTCGAGACCTATGACACGCTGGTCGTCGGCGACAATGCGCTCGACAATGCGGTGGCCGCTGCCAAGTGGCAGACGGAGGACAATCTCTCCAATCTCGGCAAGCCGGTGGACCGGACCAAGTGGTACATGACGCCCCAGACGATCAATGCCTACTACAATCCGTCCTTCAACGAGATCGTGTTCCCGGCCGCCATCCTGCAGCCGCCCTTCTTCAACATTTCGGCGGACCCGGCCGTGAACTACGGCGCCATCGGCGGCGTCATCGGTCACGAAATGGGCCACGGCTTCGATGACCAGGGCGCAAAATACAACGGCGCCGGCGTGCTGCAGAACTGGTGGACGGACGAAGACCTCGCCTCCTTCCGCAAGCTGGGCGATGCACTTGCGAAGCAGTACTCGTCCTACTGCCCGCTGGACGATGGCCAGACCTGCGTCAACGGCCGTCTGACCCTTGGCGAGAATATCGGCGATCTCGGCGGCCTGTCCCTCGCCTACCGCGCCTACCAGATGTCGCTGAACGGCAAGGAGGCCCCGGTGATCGACGGCCTGACGGGCGACCAGCGCTTCTTCATGGCCTGGGCTCAGGTCTGGCGCTCGAAGTATCGTGACGAGGCGACCCGCCAGCAGATGCTGTCCGATCCGCACTCGCCGCCGGTCTACCGTGTTAACGGCGTCGTCCGGAACCTGGACGAATGGTACAAGGCGTTCGACGTACAGCCGGACGATGCCCTGTATCTGCCGCCGGAACAACGCGTCCGCATCTGGTAGCAAAGCTTCGCAACAACTTGCGAATACTGAAGAAGGCGGCACGAATTCGTGCCGCCTTTGTCTTTTTCTTAAGCAGCTTGTTAACGCTTGAGGACTATTGTCCTGCGGCAGGGTGAAGGAGCTCACCCGCAATGAGAGTAACTGCAGACATGGCCCTTCTCGATCGCCTTTTCGGCCACCGCAAGCCGGATGCGCCTGACCTTAGCCGGATCAGCAAACCGGCGGAGGAAGAAAAAGACATGCCGCGCCCGACGCGCGAAATGGTCTATCGTGAAGCCTATGTGGTCTATGCGTCCGGCTATCGCCGCAAAGGCGTCGTGCTCGACTACTCACCGACCGGCGTCCGGCTCCGCTTCCCGACCAACGAACGCCTGCCCGACGAAGTGCAGCTGAATGCCCGCGCCGTCGGCCTCGAAGGCACGGCCCGCGTCGTCTGGCAGGAAAACTCCGAAGCCGGCCTGGCACTCGTCGTCGGCTGACATCCCCCTTTCCGTTAACCATGGTTCCCGCCACGGGTGAGACGCCTTGGCAGGCGATGCCGCACGCGTTTCAATGACGCTGGGTGAACCAGGAACAGGAGGGACCCCATGGCCATCATGAAATCCGAACAGATCATGTCGGAATCGAGCGTGTCGTTCGAGGATGCGATCCAGACTGCCGTCAGCCGCTTCTCGAAGACCGTGCGCGGGCTGGCCTCATGTCACGTCAACAACATGTCGACGACGATCAAGAACGGCAAGATCGACAAGTACCGCGTCAACATGCAGATGACGTTCGAAGTCGAGAAGCCTTCATCGAAAGGCAAGAAGTAGGTCTGCCGCTGGCGCTCAGACGCCGGTGCGCAGGTGTGGGGAATAGGACGCCGCGCGGAACAGCTTGAGCGCCAGGAGGCGTGTGCTCATCGGCATGAAGCGCGACTGGGCAAGCCCCCTCGATACGGTGCGCACGCCCGACACGCCGAATGTGCCGAACCGGTTGAGTCCGCGCGCAACGCGATAGATCCGCATCTTGTGGACCTCGTCCGGGTGGCGCGACGCCAGCCGCGCGAAATTGTCGCCCGACGTTCCGTATTTCTTGAGGATCAGAGCTTCCGGCAAGAGGCCGAGATGGCTTGCCGTATTGTCGATATGGACAACCGGATACTGCTTGGCGATCGAGATGCCCCAGTCGGTGTCTTCCCAGCCCCAGCCCTTGTACCCTGGATCGAACGGCACGGCGTTGAGGATATCGCGGTGCACAAGGATATTGGACGAGAAGACATACTGGCCAGGCGCAAGGTTGCGCTGCGTCGCCGGCAGGCACTCCGAATGTGCGGCCTGCGCCGCCTGCAGGCGGGTCGCCACATTGATATTGGAGTTCTTCAGCGATGACCCGCCCGCAAACAGGGCTGGCCCCTGGTGTTCCTCGGCCGCCTTCAGATAAGCGGCGATGAAGTCCGGCGAGTCCGGCAGCATGTCCGCATCCATGAACAGCAGCCATTCCGACCGGGTCGCGGAAATCAGCCGGTTGCGCGCGATTGCCCGGCCCAGATTGACCGAAGCCGTAATCAGGAAGCCCGGTTGAGGGAAATGGCGCAGCGCCTCCTGGGCGTTGGCCGTCATCTTCGGGTCGCCGGTGCCGTCATCGTAAATGACGAGGCCGAACGGCGCTTTCGCCGCGCAGGATGCCAGGGCTTCGACGAGACGCGAAGGATCGTCCCGGAATGTCGGAACGGCCACGATCAGAGTCGGCGCACCGGCCACGCCGTTGAAAAACACGGATTCGTGTTGTTCCGGCACAATCGAACAATCATTCGTCCCAATACGGGTCATGGGGCGCTCCGGCGGATTTACTTCTCATAAACCTTTGCAAATTCAGGGACAAGCTGGCGAATCATTACGGTAAACAGCAATGCGCTCCGCCCTGCCCTTTGGTAGGGCTTGACGGGGGGGCCGCCGAGGCGCTTTGTGCCTGCAAATTTTTCTCGCATCCGCAGCAAGGAGATTAGAATGGCTGAGCAGGATCCCGTTGTAATTGTTGGCATGGCACGCACCCCGATGGGCGGCCTGCTGGGAGACCTGGCAGGTTTCAGCGCCAACGAGCTCGGCGCATTCGCCATCGAGGCCGCCGTCAAGGAAGCGGGTCTCAAGCCTGGCGAAGCCAACGAAGTGATCATGGGCAACTGCCTGCCCGCCGGCCAGGGTCAGGCCCCTGCCCGCCAGGCCGGGTTCAAGGCAGGTCAGGACAAGGGCCTCGAAGCCGTCACCATCAACAAGATGTGCGGCTCCGGCATGCAGGCCGCCGTCATGGGCCGCAATGCCATCCTTGCCGGCGACGCCGACATCGTGATCGCAGGTGGCATGGAATCCATGACCAACGCCCCGCACCTCCTGAACGTCCGCAAGGGCCACAAGTACGGCACCATGGCCGCTGAGGACCACATGGCCCTTGATGGCCTGTCGGATGCCTACAAGGGCGGACCGATGGGCCAGTTCGCGGACATGATCGCCGGCGAATACCAGTTCACCCGCGAACAGCAGGACGCCTACGCCATCGAAACGCTGA
This sequence comes from Hyphomonas sp., assembly GCA_020638455.1. Classification (GTDB taxonomy): domain Bacteria; phylum Pseudomonadota; class Alphaproteobacteria; order Caulobacterales; family Hyphomonadaceae; genus Hyphomonas. The sequence continues at coordinate 383,961 of JACKIK010000003.1, forward strand.
AGCGCGCGCAGGATGCGACCAAGGCCGGCAAGTTCAAGCGCGAGATCGCTCCGGTGACGGTGAAAACCCGCAAGGGCGAAACGGTGGTCGATACCGACCAGCTGCCGCGTGAAGCCATGCCGGAGAAGATCCCGCAGCTGAAGCCTGCCTTCTCCAAGGACGGCACGGTGACGGCCGCCAACGCTTCGGCCATTTCCGACGGCGCAGCTGCGCTCGTGCTGATGAAGAAGTCGGAAGCCGAAAAGCGCGGCCTGAAGCCGCTGGCGACGATCGTCTCCTCGTCGAGCCATGCGCATGAGCCGGAATACTTCACCACGGCTCCGGTTCCGGCAATGCAGAAAGCCCTCAAGAAGGCGGGCTGGGACGTCGGCGATGTCGATCTCTGGGAAATCAACGAGGCTTTCGCGGTGGTCCCCATGATCGCCATGAAGGAGCTCGGCATCAGCCATGACAAGGTGAACGTGAACGGCGGCGCCTGTGCCATGGGCCACCCGATCGGCGCATCCGGCGCCCGCGTGATCGTCACCCTTCTGGCGGCGATGGAAGACCGCGGCCTCAAGAAGGGCGTCGCCTCGCTCTGCATCGGCGGCGGCGAAGGCATCGCCATGTGCCTCGAGCGCGCCTGACGCTTTTGGATCCGGAGCGTATCCGCGATCACTTCCATGAACAGGCGGGCTGGTGCGACGCACTCGGCTCGCCTTTCACGGCTGCCCTGCACCGGCAGTTTGCAAGGGACTTCGATGCCGGCGGCCCTGTCCACGACCTGTGTGCGGACTGGCAGGGCAATCCGCGCAAGGATGCCCTCGGCCTTCGCATCGCCGGCGCCCTTCACCATGCCGCCCTTGATGGGACAGCGCCTGAGCTCGCGGCGGAATATCCGGCTGCCCGCCCCGATTGGGACATGGACCGGGTCTGGCCGGTCGCCCGGGACTGGCTCACCACCAATGAGTCCCATGTCCGGACCTTCATGCAGGGCCCGCCGCAAACCAACGAAACCCGCCGCGCAATCATCCTGTTGCCCGGCTTCCTCGAACTGGCGCACCGGTACGCCAGGCCGATGCACCTCCTCGAACTCGGCGCCAGCGCCGGGCTGAACCAGAACTGGGACCGGTTCACCTATGATGGCGGCAACTGGCAACGGCCGGGACGCAGCGCTGTCACCATCCGGAGCGACTGGAGCGGTCCGCCGCCGGCACATCTCGATGCCGTGCCGGACGTCGCCTCGCGCGCCGCCTGCGATCTGTCGCCGATTGACCTCTCCGATCCGGCTGCAGTGCTGCGCCTCAAATGCTACACGTGGGCCGACCAGTCCGAACGGCTGGAGCGGCTGGACGCCGCGATCCGCCTCGCCCGCGAAACCGGTGTGACCGTCGAGCGCGCCGATGCAGCGGAATGGGTGGAATCCCGCCTGGCCGCACGCCCGCAGGATGCGCTGACGGTCGTTTACCACTCGGTGTTCCTGATCTATCCGCCTGCGGACAAGATCCGTCATATCATCTCCGCGATCGAGACGGCGGGCACGGCGGCAACCGACGAGGCACCGCTCGCCTTGCTCTGCTACGAATCCGAAGCCCTGTTCGGCGGCGACCGGACATCGCCGGTCATGCAGGCGCGCCTTCGCACCTGGCCCGGTGATGATTTCCGCCTGATCGCGACCTCCGATGGGCACGTCACACACGTGGACTATTGCGGGGCCGCGACATGATCGTCAGGCCCGGCGATTTTGCCGATCCGCAGGTCCTCGACCTTTTGCGCGTGCACCTGCAGGGCATGCTGGAGACCTCGCCGCCCGGCCATAGCTTTGCGCTCGACCTCAGCGGATTGCAGCGGCCCGATGTGACATTCCTCTCCGTCTGGGACAGGGAAACGCTGCTCGGCATCGGCGCCCTCAAGGAACTCGCGCCGGACCATGGCGAGCTGAAATCCATGCGCACACGGACAGACCGGCTGCGCAGCGGCGCGGCGACTGCCATGCTGAACGCTTTGCTGAACCTTGCCCGGGAGCGCGGCTACCGGCGCGTCAGCCTCGAAACCGGTACCGGCCCGGCCTTCGAGCCGGCGCTTGCCCTCTATCGCAAGCATGGCTTTCGCGACGGGGAAGCCTTTGCCGACTATGTCCGCAGCGACTTCAACCAGTTCCTGCACCTCGACCTCGGCTGAGACCTATTTCATGTTCTCGACCAGTTCGAGCGGCAGGGCCGTCGTGCGCTTGGCAACGCGGATGACGATGCGCGACTGAACGTCCGAGACGAGTGCCGAACCGAGCAGCTTGTCGCGCAGGAAATTGTCATAGGCATGCATGTCGGTGGTCACGACATGGATCATGTAGTCGACCTGTCCGGTCACCGTCATGCACTCGGTGACCTCCGGCCAGGCCTGGATCATGTTCTCGAAGGCTTCGAGATTCTCCCGGTTCGGCAGGGCCAGCTTGACGCTGGCGATCACCTCGAAGTTCAGGCCCAGCGAGAAATTGTCGAGGATCGTCACCCGGCCGCGGATGAAACCGGCCTCTTCCATGCGCTTGATCCGTCGCCAGCAGGGCGAGGACGAAAGTCCCACGCGGTCTGCGATTTCAGCGACCGACAAGCTCGCATCCCTCTGGATGATGTCGAGAATCCGGGCGTCTACCGAGTCAATTTCCTGGGCCAATTTTGCAGAACCTCCCCCGCTCGAAGGCAAATTTTGCCCCGATTTAACAAAAATGTCGCAAGAAAGGCAAGCAATTTCGTGCGATTTGCCGAATAATATGCCATTCCCCCAACAGGACGGGCACTCCATGCAACATCGCGAAGTTACGCTGGACGACAAATACGAACTTGTCGAGGGCAAAGCCTATATGACCGGCATCCAGGCGCTGGTGCGCCTGCCGCTTGATCGCAAGCGTCTCGATTTGCGCAATGGCGCCAACACAGCCGGCTTCATCTCCGGCTATCGCGGTTCGCCGCTCGGCGGGTACGACCAGCAGCTGCGCGCAGCGCAGAAATGGCTCGACGCACACGATATCAAGTTCTGGGAAGGCCTGAATGAGGATCTTGGCGCCACCGCTGTCTGGGGCAGCCAGCAGCTCGGCCTGTTCCCCGGCGCCAAATTCGACGGCCTGTTCGGCATCTGGTATGGCAAGGCACCGGGCGTCGACCGGACGGGCGACGTATTCAAGCATGCGAACGCCGCGGGCACCTCCGCGCTGGGCGGCGTGCTCGCCATCATCGGCGACGACCACAACTGCAAATCCTCCACCCTTCCCTCGCAGTCCGAATTCGCGATGGCGGACGCAGAGATCCCGGTGCTGAACCCGGCCTCGATCCAGGACGTCCTGGACTATGGCATCCATGGCTGGGAAATGAGCCGCTTTTCGGGTGCCTGGACCGGCCTTGTGGCGCTGGCTGACACGATGGACTCCGGCGCCGTGGTGGATGTCGACTTTCGGCGCCTGAATATCGTGAAGCCGGACTTCCACCTGCCCGAAGACGGCGTGCACATGCGCCGCGGCGACAGCCCGCTGCTGAAAGAACAACGCCTGCGGCAGGTTAAGCTGCCTGCCGCACAGGCTTATGTCCGGGCCAACCGGCTGGACCGCGTGATCCTGCCCTCCCCGGAGCCGCGCGTTGGCGTGATCGTTACGGGACAGGCCGCCCGCGACGTGTTCGAAGCGCTTGCCGCGCTCGGCATCGATGCGCAGGAAGCCGGCCGCCTCGGCCTCGCCGTCTACAAGGTTGCCATGCCCTGGCCGCTGGAGCCCGAAGGCGTGCGCGAATTCTGCGCCGGGCTTGAACGCGTGGTCGTGATCGAACACAAGCGGCCGCTGATCGAAGACCAGCTTCGCTCGGCGCTCTACACCCTGCCGGACGGCAAGCGCCCGGTCGTCGAAGGCAAGTTCGACCGGGATGGCAACCGCCTCCTTTCCGACATTTCCTCGATCACCATCCCCGAAATGGCCGCCGCCCTGATGCGCGTCATTCCTGACGGCTGGGACAAGGCGCGCGCCGACGCCTATTTTGACCGCGTCGGCCGGGCCGGCGAAGCCGCGCGCTCCAACGCGTCCCCCACCGTCCGCACCCCGCATTTCTGCTCGGGCTGCCCGCACAATACCTCGACCGTCGTGCCGGAAGGCTCGCGTGCGCTTGCCGGTATCGGATGCCATTACATGGCGAACTTCATGCCCGACCGGCACACCGACATGACCAGCCAGATGGGCGGCGAAGGCATCGCCTGGGTCGGCCAGCACTGGGCGACGGAAGAGCCGCACGTCTTCGTCAATCTCGGCGACGGCACCTATTCCCATTCGGGCAGCCTCGCCATCCGCGCCGCGGTGACCTCCGGCGCCAACATGACCTACAAGATCCTCTACAACGACGCTGTCGCCATGACCGGCGGCCAGCATGTGGAATCCGGCCAGACGCCGGCCCAGATCGCCCAGCAGGTGCGCGCCGAAGGCGTGCGCACAATCGTCATCGTCACCGAGGACCCGACCCGATACGCGAACGTCAAAGGCCTGCCCGGAGGCGTCAGGATCTTCGACCGGAAAGAACTGGACGATGTACAGAAGGAACTGCGCGCAACGCCGGGCGTCTCTGTCATCATCTACGACCAGATGTGCGCGACCGAGAAGCGCCGGCGCTCCAAGCGCGGCCTGCGCGCCGCGGACCGGACGCGTGTGATCATCAACACCGAAGTCTGCGAAGGCTGCGGCGACTGCTCACTCAAGTCGAACTGCCTGTCCGTCGAGCCGGTGGAAACCCCGCTCGGCCGCAAGCGCCGGATCAATCAGTCCACGTGCAATACGGACCTGTCCTGCCTCAAGGGCTTCTGCCCGAGCTTCGTGACCATCACCGATGGCGAACCAGCCTGGGAGACGCAGCCCCGCCCGGCCTTCAGCGCCGACGGCCTGCCCCTGCCCGAAACACCGCCGCTGACTCAGCCGTTCAACGTGCTGTTTACCGGCGTCGGCGGCACGGGCGTGACGACTGTTGCCGCCGTGCTGGCCATGGCCGCGCATGTGGACGGCCATGCCGCTTCCAGCCTCGACATGACCGGCCTTGCCCAGAAGGGCGGACCGGTTCTGTCGCACATCCGCTTCGCGCGGGAGCCGGAGATGATCTCCACCGGCCGCGTGCCACCTGCCAGCGCCGATGTCATCATCGCCTGCGACCTGGTGGTCGCCGCCGGTGGCGACGCACTGAACCTGATGGATGCCGCCCGCACCGCCGCCTATGCGAATTCGGACGTTACCCCGACCAGCGAGTTCATCCGTGACCGCTCCAAGCGCTTCGAGAGCGACCTCCTGTCCGCTCGCGTGAAGCGGCAGGCGACCGAGTTCGAGGCCTTCGACGCCGAAGCGCTTGCCGTCGGTTACCTTCACGATGCGATCTACACGAACATGATCATGGCGGGATTTGCCTGGCAGAGGGGCAAGCTGCCCGTGTCCCTGCGGGCGCTGTATCGTGCCATCCGCCTCAACGGCACGAAAGTCGACGACAACATGGCCGCCTTCAATATCGGCCGGATCGCCGCCGCCGCCCCGGAACGCCTGATCAAGCAGCAGGATCCGCGTGGCGAAACCGAGGTGCAGACGCTGGACCAGATCATCGAGGATCGCACCGTTCGCCTGACCGCCTACCAGAACGCCGACTACGCTGCGAAATATCGTGACATTGTCGCGAGCGTGCGTGCTGCCGAGCAGGCGGCCGGCATGGGTGACAAGCTCACCTTAGCTGCTGCGACCTATGCCTACAAGGTGATGGCCTACAAGGACGAGTATGAGGTCGCCCGTCTGTTCACGGACGGCAAGTTCGCGGAGCAGCTGGCCAGCCAGTTCAAGGGCGGAAAGCTGCGCTTCTGGCTCGCCGCACCGATGATCGCGAAAAAGGACCAGCACGGCCACTTCGAGAAGAAGCATTTCGGCCAGTGGATGATGGTGGGCTTCAAAATCCTCGCCAGGTTCAAGGGCCTGCGCGGCACGCGGTTCGACTATTTCGGCTATACCGAGGAACGCCGCCACGAGCGCAAGCTGCGCGACGACTACCTCGCTGGCCTCATGCGCATCGCATCCGAACTCACGGCGAAGAACCATGAGCTTGCTGTCGCCATTGCGACCCTCCCGGACGAGATCCGCGGTTTCGGTCACGTCAAGGATGCCGCTCTCTCGGCTGCGAAGGCGAAGGAAGCGGAACTCTGGGCCGGCTGGCCGGAGGGCAAGCTGCCTGCGGCAAAAACGACGCTGATCGCCGCAGAATAGTCACGAAGCCCGCGCATGGGTGTATGGGTCGCTGACCCATATGGAGGAGCCCATGCGCCGCTTCATCCTTCCCGCGCTGACATCGCTGGCCACCCTTGCGGCCTGCCAGCAGCCTGTGCCGGCGCAAGATGCGCCCCCGTCAGACCCCTCACAGTCCAGCCAGCCAACCGGACAGACCATGCCCCTGCCGATTGCCGTCACCGATGAAACAACCCGATACGCGCTTGTGCCCGGCAACAACCGGTTTGCGTGGTCTCTGTACGATGCACTCGGCGCAAAGCCAGGCAATGTATTCGTCTCGCCCGCTTCGGTGAGCGGCGCCTTCGCCCTGCTCTATCCGGGGGCGGCCGGCGAGACCGCGGAGCACATGGCGGCGCTGTTCGGCTATGATGCCGTGCCGGCCGAAGTCTTTCCGGCGGCCGAGCGCAGCCTGTCGCAGGCTGTGCTCAGCGAAACTGACAAGGCAAAGCTGACAGTCGCCAATGCTGTCTGGCTGCGCGAAGGATCGGAGCTGCAGGCCGGTTATCGCGATGCCGTGCAGAATGTGATGCTGGCAAAGGTCGCTCTGGTGGATTTCACGAAGCCGGCTCCCGCGGCGAAGCTGATCAATTCCTGGGTCGAGGATCACACCAATGACAAGATCCACGACCTGATCCCGCCGAGCGCCATCCGGCCGGGCCTCACCGAACTGATCCTGACCAACGCCGTCTGGTTCAAGGCGGACTGGGAGAGCCCGTTCAAGGCCGAAGCGACCGACGACGGCACCTTCCATGCGCCGGACGGCGACATGACAGCGAAGCTGATGAAACAGACGCTGAAGCATGCGCGCTATCTCTCGCGCGACGGCTATGCGGCGCTGGACCTCGATTATGCAGGCGACGACTACGCCCTCACCGTGATCCTGCCGGATGCGCAGGATGGGCTGGCCGATATCGCGAAGACGATGACGCCGGACAGTTTCACCGCCCTGCTGGCCGACATGGACACGGCCGTGGAGTCCCGCGTGCACGTCGTGCTGCCCAAGGTGAAGATCGAAGCGGACTACAATCTCAACGATGCGATGATCGCGCTCGGCCTTGGCGATGCGTTCTCGGGGAATGCGAATTTTTCCCGACTGATCGAAGGCGCCGGCCCGGGCGACCTCCTGATCAGTCAGGTGCTGCACAAGACCTTCCTCGACATCGATGAGAAGGGCACCGAAGCCGCAGCCGCCACGGCGATCATCATGGAACGCGCCATGGCCATGCCGCCGCAGGATGAGCCGATCGAATTCCGCGCCGACCATCCCTTCCTGATCGTGCTGCGGCACAAGCCGACAGGCATGGTGATGTTCATGGGCCGGGTCGACGCGCCGCCAGCCGCAGAAGACTAGGCGTCAGCTGACGGGCGAAACTTCGACGTCGACGATCTTGCCCTTCTTGCCGAGCGTTTTCAGCTCGCGCTCGAGGTTCTTCTTCTTGATCGTCTTCCGGATATGCTTGCCCGATTTCATCGTCACGTCGAGATTGACCCGCTCGTCCGGCCCGTCGAGCGCATCGCCGGTGACGCGGACGGCCGTTCCGCCGACGAGGATCACGCCCTTGCCCGCGACTTCCGCCGCGCCAACCGCAAGACCCACAGGCACCATCGCAACCTTGGTCGCGAGGCACGCCGGCAGGGTCGCAAGCGCGCCGGCAAGCAGGATGGTGCGGACAAAGCTCATGGCTGGCCTCCCCTTTTCAGAGGGAAGATTAGAACAGGCGAGTGTTTAAGGCACATTACGGTGAGGCCATGAAAGACGCTCATCCCCGTGCCAGCGACTCGTCGATCAGGCGGGCCGTATTGTCCTTGCCGTAGAGCGCCGCAAAGCTGCCGAAGCGCGGGCCCTGCTCCTGCCCCAACAGCACTTCATAGAGCGCCTTGAACCATTCGCGCAGATTCTCGAAGCCGTGTTCCTTGCCGACCGCGAAGGTCATGGTCTGCAGGTTTTCCGAGGACGGCTCCTCCGCAAAGGATTTGAGCTGGGCCGACAGGTCTTCCATCGCGGCGCGTTCCTGGTCGCTCGGCGCGCGATACGTCTTCGCAGGTAGGATGAAGTCCGTGTAGTAGCGCATCGCATAGCCGGCGAGCTCATCCAGCAGCGGATGGGTCTCCGGCGAGGCCTCCGGCGCATACTGCGTGATGAAGCCCCAGAGCTGCGACTTGTCCTCCGGGTTCGCGACCGCGACGAGGTTCAGCAGCAGCGCAAAGCTGACCGGCATGTCCACCGCTGGCGGGTTGCCATTGTGGATGTGCCAGACCGGGTTCTCGATCTGCCGCTCGGGTTCTTCCGATGGGTACTTCTCGAGGAAGGTCAGGTACTCGTCGACCGTTTTCGGGATGACGTCGAAATAGAGCTTCTTCGCCACGCGCGGCTTCTGGAACTGGAACAGGCTGAGGCTCTCGTCCGGCGCATAGGTCAGCCAGTCCTCGACCGAGATGCCATTGCCCTTGGTCTTGGAAATCTTCTCGCCCTTCTCGTCGAGGAACATTTCGTACACGTACTGTTCCGGCGGGCGCCTGCCGAGGATCTTCGTGATCTTCGAATAGATCGGCGCATTGGCCTGGTGGTCCTTGCCGAACATTTCGAAGTCGACGCCGAGCGCGGCCCAGCGCATGCCGAAATCCGGCTTCCACTGCATCTTCACATGCCCGCCCGTCACTGGCAGCGTGAACTCCTTGCCGGCCTCGTCGTCGAAGGTGATCGTGCCCTTTGCGCCGTCGACGGACTTCATCGGCACATAGAGGACGTGGCCGGTTTCCGGATGGATAGGCAGGAACGGGCTGTAGGTCGCACGGCGTTCCTCGCCGAGCGTTGGCAGCATCACGTCCATGATGTCCTGGTATTTCTCAGCCGAGCGGAGAAGCATCTCGTCGAACCGGCCGGACTTGTAGCAATCCGTCGCCGAGAGGAATTCGTACTGGAAGCCGAACTGGTCGAGGAAGGCGCGCAGGCGCGCATTCATGTGCCTGCCATAGGATTCATGTGTGCCGAACGGATCAGGCACCGAAGTCAGTGGCATCTGGAGATAGGGCTCCAGCTTCTCCGGGTTCGGCACGGTCGGCGGCACCTTGCGCATGCCGTCCATGTCATCGGATACACAGATCAGCTTCGTCGGCACCTCGCCGCGGGTCAGCACTTCGAAGGCGTGGCGCACCATCGTGGTGCGCACGACCTCGCCGAAGGTGCCGATATGCGGCAGGCCGGAGGGGCCGTAGCCGGTCTCGAAGATCACCGGGTCATCGTCCTTCCGCTGGCCGGCCTTCTTCTGCTGCTCGACGCGCTGTTTCAGCGCGCGCGCCAGCTCGAAGGGCCATGCCTTGGCGGTCTCGGCGAGAACGGAGAAGTCGGTCATCTGAAGTTCTGTCTTTGTCTTCGGTTTGCGGGATTTTTGCCGATCATGCCGGCTGGGCGGGCCTAAAGGCCCCGCCCCACAGCGTCAAGCGAACGCGGCAATTCTTTGTAAAAAACTTTTGACATGTCAAAAATATTTGACTACACGGTGTGTAAGAAATTTTTGACATGAGGAACACCCCACCATGACCACCTACTTCCGATCCGACTTCATCGCCTCACTGGTGTCCATTCTCGGCGGCGTTGTGATTCTCGGCGCCTATCTCGGGCTGTGGTGGCATCCGCCAGCCAACGGCATCGAGCTCTATGTCCGTATCGGCATCGCCGTCGTCCTGATCGTGATCGCCATGATTGCGGTGGGCATCTTCCTCGGCGTGTCGGACCGCGACGGCCTCAAGAGCGACGAGCGCGAAGCGCTGGTCGGCGTCTATGCCATGCGCAACACCTGCTATGCCTATTCCGGCGGCGTGGCGCTGGTCTTCCTGCGCGCCTTCGACGGCATGACCGCGATGGACGTGGCACACGCCATGATCGGGATCATTGTCGGTGCCGAGATCGTGCGGGTGGCCTCGCTCGTCTGGTATCTGCGGCGGGGCGTTTAGCCATGGCCCGGCGTCCTCCTATCGGGAATCGTATCCGCGCGCTGCGCGAGCAGCACGGAAATATGAGCCAGGCCGCGCTGGCCGAAGCCATCGGCGTCACCCGCCAGACGGTGATCGCCATGGAACAGGGGCGCTATTCCCCCTCGCTCGAAAGCGCTTTCCGCATTTCCCGCGTGTTCGGCGTCGGCGTGGAGGATGTGTTCAGCTGGACGGAACCCCCAGATAGCTGAGCACGGCGTGCCGGATGCGGGCGGTGAGGCCGGGCCGGTCCGTCTCGCCGCGCATGCCGGCCGTATCGGTGATGCCATGCGCAATGGCGAAGACATCTTCCGTCGTCGTCTCCAATCCGAAAGGCAGGGCGAGCCCGCTTCGCGCAAGCTGACGGCGCACAACCTCGATGATCCGCGCCTGCGCCGCTTCGAGACGCGGGTCGCGGCCGAGACGGTGGGCTTCGACATCGATGAGACGAGCCAGAACCGGCCGGTCGAACTGGTGGCAGACGGCATTGTCGATCAGCGCATCGATGCTGTCGCGCAGCGGCCGGCCCTCATAAGCCTGCGCCGTTTCTTCCATCCGCGCCGCCATGTCTTCCGTGTCATCCAGCACCAGCGCAGCCGTGATCGCGTCCTTGTTGGGGAAGTACTGATAGAGCGAGCCGATGGAGACGCCGGCCCGCGCCGCGATCGCATTGGTGGTGTAGCCTTCGAGTCCCTCGGTTTCCAGAATGCGAGCCGCCGCTTCCAGGATAGCGTCAACGGTCGCGCTGGAGCGGGCCTGAACCGGTGTTTTCCGGGGCTTTGGCAGGGCGTCGGCAGTCATCGGCAAATGCGAGTTTCAATGCGAGCTATTGCTCATATTTATGGAAGATAGAGACCTGCCACAGGAAAGGAAAGCCCGATGCCTTTCGACTGCGAAGAACCGCATCCGTCGCGCTACGGACTGTACGACCCCGACATCGCTCACACGCTCGACCGCCTGCACCGGCAGGCGTCGGGCCGCGACGCGCGCGTCTTCCTCCGCGCCCTGCCCGCGATCCTGGCCGGCAAATTTGCCGGGCGCTCCACGTTCGACGCCGCCGAACCGTACCTGTCGAAGGCCTATATCCCTGTCTCGCCGGAATTCGGTCGTTTCATGTACCTGACGGCCCTGTCGCGTGGGGCGCGCAACATTGTCGAGTTCGGCTCGTCCTACGGCATTTCCTCGATCTACCTGGCAGCCGCTGCGCGCGAGGCCGGCGGCTTCTTTACCGGTACGGAGAAAGACGCGGCGAAGGCGCAGGTCGCAATCGGCAATCTCAAGGAGGCTGGCCTCGCCCGCTGGTCCGACATTCGGGAAGGCGACGCGCTGGAAAGCCTCGCCCCACTGGATGGCCCGGTCGATTTCCTGTTCCTTGATGGTTGGAAGGACCTCTACATCCCGGTCCTGAAACTGATGGAGCCGAAACTCGCCCCCGGCGCCGTTGTTTTCGCGGACAATATTCATTCCTTCCGCAAGACGCTGAAGCCCTTTGTGGCGCATGTGTCGGACCCGGCGAACGGCTATGAGAGCACTGTGCTGAAGATCGGCAGCGGTGTCTCGTTGTCCGTCTGGCGCGGGAACGGGACAGAATGACACTCCGAAGATTCCCGTATTGACAATCATTCTCACCAATTGCAAATGGTTCTCATGATCATTTGCGTCTGCAATGCCATCAACTGCAAGAGCGTCCGCGCCGCCGTCGAGGCCGGGGCCGACAGCCCGAAAGCCGTGCAGGCTCACCATGGCTGCAAGTTCCAGTGCGGCAAGTGCCGCCCGTCGATTGGCGAAATGATCAGCGAAGCGCTGTTCGAGCGCGATCCGTCGCCCGCCCTCGTCCCGGCCGAATAGGCCAACCTCTTGGCATCACTGGCTTTTTTGCACCCACCTGAAACTGTGTTGCACTCTCATATGCGGTTGATTTGATTGGGGTTTTTTCTTGCCCAGGCCTTCCAATCGGCCTATCTGCAACACAATACAGGCAACAGCGCGAAAGGAACCCGCCCATGAAAGGCGACAAGAAGGTCATCGAATTCCTCAACAAGGCGCTGAAGAATGAGCTTACGGCGATCAACCAGTATTTCCTTCATTCGCGCATGCTGCACGACTGGGGCGTCTCGAAGCTCGGCGACAAGGAATACAAGGAATCGATCGAGGAGATGGAACATGCCGACTGGCTGGTCCAGCGCGTCCTTTTCCTTGGCGGCCTTCCGAACCTGCAGGATCTCGGCAAGCTGCAGATCGGCGAGAACGTGCAGGAAATCCTCGAATGCGATCTGAAGCTGGAGAACATGGCCATCCCGTTGCTGCGGGAGGCGATGGCCTATTGCGAGTCCGTACAGGACTATGTCAGCCGCGACTTGTTCGGGAAGATCCTCCACAATGAGGAAGAACATGTCGACTATATCGAGACGCAGTTCGACCTGATCGAGCGGATCGGCATCGAGCGCTACACCATGCTCCAGTCGGAGGCGAACGCCTCGCCATCCGACTAGTCCGATGCGGCGGCCACCAGTGCCGCATTGAAGTCCGCTTCAGGCAGGTCAGCAATCTGGCGCACGCGCGGGTCGATGCGGGCAAGTTCATGCACCGCATCAAACCCGCCCTCACCCACAATCCGTTTCAGCCGGTACAGCGCCTTGTCGGCGCCGCCGGTGAACACGAAGGCCGGGTCCCAGGCGAGGCCCGCCGCCTTGGCGAGCTCATTCGTGCAGTTGGATGTGAGCGTGTTGTAGAAGCGCGGGCGGCGCTCGATGGAAATCGTCTTATTCAGCAGGGCGGTGAGATAGGCCTCGGCTTCGGCCTGCGAGAGCGCCAGCGGATACATGTAGAGCTCGCGGTCCATCATCACGGCGCGCCGCGTCATCAGGTCCCGCGGGCTCGCCCAGTAATACATCAGCTCATACTTGTTGAACGCGCCGGCGAGGGCGGAATACTTTTCGCGGGTCTCCTTGCGGGCCTCGATGGTGAGACCGACCAGGTCTCCCTCCCCGAATTCGAACATCACGAATGTATGCGCCATCAGCGGCAGGCCGGGATGCGGTTCCATCACGAACCAGACGCGGCGCACATCCGAAATCCGGTGCGGCGGCACCGCCGTCCACACCGTATCTTTCGGCACATCTTCCGTGTACGTCCAGTCACCATAGGGGGCGATGGAGAAAATACCGTCCGCCAGGTCGACATGCGGCAGGCGGGAGAGGTGCGGATACCAGTCCCGGTCGTGACGCGGCACCTTGGTGACGACACCCAGCACGAAGGCACCGAACGCAGCCACGACGCCCAGGAGAACCGGCCGCACCCACGCCATCCGGTCAGGCCCCGGCCGGCCTGAAACTACCCGCCTGAGCCATGCGCCATTCGCTGGCAAGATGGGTGCCCTCCGGATCCGACAGCAGCTGGCCACGCATCAGCAGGTCATAGGCTTCGTCCGCTGGCCGGACGATGTCTTCCGTAACGCGGTGCATGATGTGGCGCGGCGTCAGTTCTCCCGGATGCTGGCAGCCCGCCGCACCCACCACTTCCATCAGCGCCTTCACCGTGTTGCGGTGAAAATTCGCGACCCGCACCGCCTTGTCCGACACGACAAGGCCACGCTGCCGGCTCTTGTCGGAGGTCGCAATCCCGGTCGGGCAGCGATTGTTGTGGCAGTTGAGCGACTGGATGCAGCCGAGGGAGAACATGAAACCACGCGCCGTGTTCACCCAATCAGCACCAAGCGCCATCGACGAGGCAATCGCAAACGCGCTCACCTGCTTGCCCGAACAGGCAAGGCGCACCTTGTCCTTCAGCTCGGTGCCGACCAGCGCATTCCGTGTCAGGACGAGGCCCTGGCGCAGCGGCGCGCCGACATGGTCGAGGAACTCCGCCGGTGCCGCCCCGGTGCCGCCCTCCCCGCCATCGACAACCATGAAGTCGAGCAGGATGCCGGTCTCCAGCATCGCCTTGCACAGGGCCAGCACTTCCCATCGATTACCCACCGCGAACTTCGCACCCACCGGCTTGCCGCCGGACAGCTCGCGCAGCTTCGCGACGAACTCCATCATCTCGATGGGAGTCGAAAACGCCGAATGCGCCGGCGGCGACACGCAGGTCTGTCCGATCTCGATGCCGCGCGCTTCGGCGATCTCATGGGTCACCTTCGCGCCGGGCAGCACGCCGCCATGGCCGGGCTTGGCCCCCTGGCTCAGCTTGATCTCGATCATCTTCACCTGGGGATCGGCTGCAACGTCGCGGAAGCGCTCCGGATCGAAGCCGCCATCCTTCGCGCGGCAACCGAAATAGCCGGACCCGATTTCCCAGACGAGATCCGCGCCTCCCTTGCGATGATAGCGCGAGACGCCGCCCTCGCCCGTGTCGTGATAGAACCCGCCCATCTTCGCGCCGGTCGACAGGGCCTCGATGGCATTCGCTCCGAGCGATCCGAAGCTCATGGCGGAGATGTTGAACACGCTCGCCGAATACGGATGCGCGGTGCCCGGCGCGCCGACCGTGACGCGCGGATCCTTGTCTTCCGGGTGCAGGGCGCCGATCGAATGCGCCAGCCATTCATAGGGCGGCTGATCGACATCGAGATGGCTGCCGAACGGTTCGACAGACGTTACGTCCTTGGCCCGCCGGTAGACCATCGCACGGTCTTCATGATTGAACGGGCGCCCTTCAGTTTCGCTCTCGACGATGTAGGAGCGCAGGAACGGGCGCAGCTCCTCCGCCAGCCAGCGGACGCGCGACAGCAGCGGATAATTGCGCCACAGCGAATGCTGCGGCTGCACAAGATCATAGACTCCAAGCAGCGTCGTCAATCCGCCGAGAATGGCCGCGATCTGCGCCAGGGATCCGGTGTTCCAGAAGAACACGCCAAGCGCGCAGATCGCCGCGACAATGATGAGTACCGAATAGCGAGACATGGGTGTCCGGCGCCTCCCGACCGATTCCCGATATGGCAAGCCTAGCCGCGCGGCGGGAAGTGTGGAAGACCTGCATTCAGGGGAGCACCGCGCCTTGCACGAAAGGATCGTCCATGAAATCCGCCCTGACCCTTGCCGCCCTTCTGTTGTCAGCCGTTCCGGCTGCGTTGGCCCAGTCCGCCTCTCCGACCGGCGGACGCGACTACCAGGAAGACGTCTATGTCACGCCGTACTGGACGCGCATGCCGGTGATCGAATCCATCGGCCGCGCCAATATGCAGGTTGCGCCGAACCGCGCTTCGTTTTCCGTGACCTATCTGGAAACCGACAAGGACGCCGAAGACGCCATGAAGCTCGCCGTGCAGCGCGGCAAGTTGGCCTATGACACCGCGAAGAAAATCGCCGGCGACAAGGCGATCGTGCAATCGTCCGTGTCGGTCGACCCGTACTACCAGCAATATCGCGATAATGACGGCAACAGGATCGAGAACGACCGGGCCGACAAGATCGTCGGCTACGAAGCGCGCGTGACACTGAATGTCGAAGTGGAGGATATTGCCGCCGCAGGAAAGGCGCGCGCCGGTGTGCTGGCGCTGAGCCCGGAATCCTCGACACCGCTCAACATGTATCTCGAAGCGACGACCGAAATGAACCGCGCCGCCTATGAGGCCGCCGTGAGCGATGGCGCCGCGCGCGCGAAAGCCACCGCGGAAGCAGCCGGCACGAAGCTTGGAAAGCTGCTCGCCGTCCAGGAAGGTAGTGGCCCATGCCTTGGCCGCTGGACAACATCGGCCGGCGTCGACAGGAATTACTACGACCGCAATTATCCCATGGCCGCAGAGGCGGCGCCTGCGCCGATGGCCCGGCAGCAAACCGTGACTGTGACCGCGGCAAAGATTGGCGGCCGCGACGTGACAATCACGCAGGCCGATATCGACGCGCTCGATCTGCCGTCCGACACGCCCAGACAATCCATCTCGTCGAGTGTCTGCATGATCTATTCCGTCGGGAATTGACAGTTCATCCGACTACGGAATAAAGAAAAGACTGCGACCTTTCGTGATTCCTGATCACGAAGGGTTGTTTCCTTGTGGAAATCGTGGCTTGGGTCTTTCACGTTTCATTTTGATTCGTGAACAGTCGCTGCGTAATCTGAAATCACGCCCGTTCGTCCGGGCCCATAGAGGAGACACTCCCATGGCAAAAGCAACCAAGAAAAAAGCTGCCGCGCCGAAGAAGGCCGCTGCACCAAAAGTCGCCAAGCCGGCAAAGGCACCTTCGCAGAAAGAAGTGCTGATGGAAAAATATGTCGCTGACCTGAAAGAGAAGGTAGGCGAAGCGCGTCCGGACATGGCGCTGCTTGAAGGCGCCGTGAAAGCCTGCGGCCCGGCCATCTACAAATCCGACTCAGCCACCGTCGCTGCCACGCAGAAAGACGAGCTTGAGCGCATCAAGAAGACCTTTATCGCGAAGAAGCTTGGTGTGGCCGATGCCGCCAAGGCAGACGCCGCCATCGCCGAAGCGATCGAGAAGTATGGCCGTTCGGTGCGCGCAAAGCATCGCCCGGTGGTCTACTACCTCATCGCAAAGGCCCTGCGCAAAGGCGCCGCGCTGAAATAAGCGATCATCCGGAAACGGAAAAAGCCGGGCCAGCTTTCGCTGCGCCCGGCTTTCTTTTTACATCAAGCACCCAATTCTCTGCAGGCGCCTGCGGAGAGACTGTGTCTATCAATACCCGTTCAGCTTCGCATATCGGTCGCGGTGCCAGCTGGATGAACCGTACAGTGCTTCCTGCACACGTGCGCGCTTCATGTAGAGTCCCGGATCAGCCACGTCCGTCATGCCGATGCCGCCATGCATCTGCACACACTCGTTCGAAACGAGATGCACGAGTTCGCCCGCGCGCGCCTTGGCGAGGCTTGCCAGTTCCGCCACATCGCTCTTGCCTTCATCCGCGGCGGACAAGGCCGCCGCCACGCAGGAGCGCGTCATCTCAAGCTCCGTGAACATCTTCGCGGCACGGTGCTGCAGCGACTGGAAAGAGCCGATCAGCTGGCCGAACTGCTTCCGATTGTTCAGGTACTCCAGCGTCATGTCGAACGCGGCCTGCGCCGAGCCCAGCATTTCCGCCGCCTGGCCGATGGCAGCCCTGTCCAGCACTGGTTCCAGGATGTCCGCGCCCTGATCGGCGGCGCCAATGAGGGCATCTTCCTTCACCGTCACATCGGTGAAGGTGATGTGCGCTGCGCCATGGCTGTCCACCGTCTCCAGTTCCTGGATCGACACGCCCTTGGCGTTCGCAGGAACAAGGAACAGCGACAGGCCGTGACGGTCGCCCGGCTCGCCGAACGTGCGTGCGACGACGATCAGCATGTCTGCATGGTGCCCATCCGGCACGTAACGCTTCTCGCCGTTGATCGTGTAGCCCTGCCCGTTGCGCTCTGCTTCGGTGGCAACGTTCAGCGGATTGAAATGCGCACTCTCATCGAGGGCGAGGGCGAACGTCGTCTCGCCGCCGGCGATCTTCGGCAGCCATTCGGCCTGCTGCGCCGGGCTACCGCCCAATTGCAGCACGCTTGCCCCGATCAGGGCCGTCTGGAGAAGCGGCGTTGCCGCCAGTGTCCGGCCCTGCGCCTCAAGAATCTGCCCAAGGCCGACAAGACCGAACGTCTCGCCGCCCGGCTCGTCCGGAACGATCACGCCGAAGAAACCGAGTTCGGCCAGTTTCTGGCGGGTCGAAGGGTCCTTGCCATTGGCGCCGCTGTCGCGCAGTTCGCGCAGGTGCGTTACCGGCAGCTCATCGCGCGCGAAGGCCATCGCTGTGTCACGCAGCATTTCCTGGTCTTCGGTCAGAAGGAAGGTCATGTCGTTTATCTCCTGCCGTTTGCCTACTGATGGTCTTTCAGTCCAAGCACGCGCTTGGAGATGACGTTGAGGTTGATCTCGCTGGTGCCGCCCTCGATCGAGTTGCCCTTCGAGCGCAGCCACTGGCGGGTGACTTTCTTCGCACTGGAATCGAAGCCCTCCCCTTCCCAGCCGAGCCCTTCGGTACCGAGCGCCTCGATCAGAAGTTCGTGGCGGTCCTGGTTCATCTTGGCCGCGCCGTATTTGAGGATCGAGGCCGTGTGGCTCACCGCCTGCCCCGCCTTGGCCTGTTCGGCCTGGCGCTGGACGGTCAGGTTGAACGCCTTGGCGTACATCTTGTGGTCGGCAATACGGCCACGCAGGTCACCATCGAGAATGCGGCCCTCGCTGTCGGTCCCGATATGCTGCTTGGCATATTCCTCCGGCCCCAGAATGCCGGACCCGCCCGTGCCGCCGAAGCCGCCTGCCGAAATCGACGAGCGTTCGAATTGCAGGAGGCGTTTTGCGATTTCCCAGCCGCCATTGACCTTGCCCACCAGCTGGTCCTTCGGCACCTTCACATCGGTGAAGAAGGTCTCGCAGAACGGGCTCTCGCCGGAGATCAGCAGGATCGGCCGCGCTTCCACGCCGGGCGAGGTCATGTCGAACAGGATGAAGCTGATGCCTTCATGCTTCACGCTCGTATCGGTGCGCACCAGACAGAAGATCCAGTCCGCCTTATCAGCGTACGACGTCCAGACTTTCTGGCCGTTGATCAGGTAGTGGTCGCCCTTGTCCTCGCAGCGCGTCTGCAGGCCGGCAAGGTCGGAGCCGGCGCCCGGCTCGGAATAGCCCTGGCACCAGCGTATCTTGCCTTTCACGATGTCAGGGATGAAGCGCATCTTCTGCTCTTCATTGCCGAACTCGAGCAGGGCCGGGCCAAACATCCAGAGGCCGAAGGAGAACAGCGGCGGACGCGCGCGGATGCGGCGCATCTCTTCCTGCAGCACACGATCCTGCTCACGCGTGAGGCCGCCGCCGCCATATTTCTTCGGCCATTGCGGCGCGGTCCAGCCCTTCTCGCCCATACGGTCCAGCCAGACTTTCGAGTCCGGGTTCTTGAACGTCCCGCGCCGGCCGCCCCAGACGATCTCGTCGTCCTTCATCGGCGTACGCATGGAAGGCGGGCAGTTTTCCTCGAGCCAGGCGCGCGTTTCGGCGCGGAAGGTGTCGAGCTCGTCGACGGCGGTGTCGGCCATGGCGGTCTCCCTTGGTGGATATGGATTTCGTTGAGAGAGACCCTATTCCTCCCCCGCGCCCCAGCCAAGCACTGTCGCAGGGTCAGACCTCATGCGGTGTCTTCACCCAGTAGTGCGGGCGGCGGGCGAGGCTCCACAGCGCGCGGGCCATGGCGAGCGTCTGCAGCGGCCAGTAGAGCGGCATGGTCGCAATGTCAGCGAGGCGCCGCCACCGCCATGGCCCCGGCGCCAGCATGGCCGACAGCGCCCCGGTTGCGAGCGACAGGCAGAAACCAGCCTGTCCAGCGATGCCAAGGTGCAACGACGGGCTGACGAAACAGGCAAGGCACCAGAGCGCCCACGGCCCGTGCACCAGCGCAGAAACGATCGCCGCGCCGAGCGTCAACTGGACCGAGGCGAACCCGGCCGGGCGCAGGCTGCGCAGCACGCCAGCCGGGTCGCGCATCAGCACCAGCCAGGTCTGCACGAATCCCTTGAGCCAGCGGGAGCGCTGGCCGAGCCAGACCGCAGCATCCTCCGGCGGCGCCTCGAACGTCGGCGAACGGAGGACGCCGACCCGCCGGCCGAGCCGCGCGAGGCGAAGGCCAAGGTCCGCGTCTTCGGTCACGTTCCAGGCGTCCCAGCCGCCCGAGGCGACGAGGGCGTCGCGGCGGAAATGGTTGCTTGTGCCGCCCAGGGCGACAGGCAGGCCGAGCCGGGCCAGCGCCGGCAGGATCAGGCCGAACTGGATCGCATATTCCTGCGCCCATTGCCGGGCGAGCCAGCCACCTTTCGCAGGCATGCCGACAAGCGGCGCCTGCAGGCAGGCGAGTTCCGGTGCGGCATGGGCAAACGCCTCCGCGGCGGTCCGCAGCTGGCCGGGATGCGGCCGGTCCTCGGCGTCGTAGACGACCACATAGGCGCCGGTCGCCCGGGCAAGTCCGTAGTTGAGCGCACGCGGCTTGGTCTGCGGCTCGCCGGGCGGCAGGATCAGCAGCTCGGTCCGGGCCGGCCAGTCCTGCGAAAGGATCGCGGTCCGCGTCGCCTCATCGCCGGTCTCGATGAGGAGCTTTATGTCGAGCATGTCCTCCGGATAGTCGAACGCAGAGACGGTGCGCGCCAGCTGCGGCACGCAGGCCGCTTCGTCCTTCATCGCAATGAGGATCGTGTAGCCGGGCAGGAGCACGGAGACGCCGTCCTGCGGCGGACGCGCAGAAGATGGCCACAACGCAACAGCCAGGAGCACAAGGCGGAACGCCATGACGGCCAGGAAGAACAGCATCGCCGCCGCCAGCAGTCCCGCGAGCAGCAAGCCCGGCGCGGCAAGGCCGACGAGACCGGCCATTGCCGCAAGCCGGACGAGCGCCCTGCCCTGGATCGCAGTCAGCGTCTGCCGGGCCGACAGGTGCGGCGCACGCAGCGCAATTCCCGAGGCCGCTTCGCCAGCGAGCTGCCAATCCGGCGGTGGCGCAGCCAGACCCGGCCGCGCCCAGCGCGGAGCCGCACTCCCCCTGAACCCATCAGCACCCATTCTGGTAGAAAAGCGCTTCTACCAGCAGAATTCCACAGACCACAGGTTGAATTTGTTTCGTTGCCGAAACGGCTCGCGCCAGAGGCGGCCAAATTCGCCTGTCAGGAGGCCGGACCGGCGGGCGGCAAAAGGTCGAAGCTCAGCTGCACCGGCATCGCCGGGGCCTTCCGCGTCCGCCCCCGCTTGCGGCCGTGGAACGGAAGATCCGGCTGGCGCACATCCTGGCCGGCCTCGCCGCGTGCGCGGTCCTGTGTGATCACCGGCGCGCGCCGCAGAAGGGCAAGCCGTTCACGCGCTTCCCGACCGGCGGCAACATGATCCAGCATGCGCATCGGATAGGTCTGCCCGAACACGATTCCTGCGCGGACAAGTTCCGCTTTCGGCGCCTCCCACGGCGCGTGCAGGTAATGCGTCGGCAGGGCGGCAAGCTCCGGCACCCAGCGCCGGATGAAGGCGCCGTCCGGATCCATGTCTTGGGACTGCTTGACCGGATTGAACACGCGTGGCGTCGCGGCACCGGTGAGCATCACGTGCGCCTGCACCTGCGGGTAGTGAATGCCGGCCTCAAAATCGGTGAGCAGGGCGGCCATCTGCGCAGCCGGCCGGCCCGGATCCATCCACAGGTGCCAGGCCGCAAAGCCGATCAGCTGCACCCGCAGGGGCGCGCTCAGCCAGCCGGTCGCCTTCAGCGAACGCATCGCTGCATCAATGAAGGGAAACCCGGTCCGGCCCTGCAGCCACGCCTCAAGCCGCGGGTCGCCCGCGTCGGCTTCGGGGCGCAGCCCGTCGCGCACCGGCGGCACCGGCCGCTTGTCGAATGACGTTCCGTCCTCGACGGCCTGCTGGCTGCGGCTGCGGGCCTGAAGGCGGGCAAGGAAACCATCGAGCGACTGCGTGAAGGTCGTGTCGCCATCCTCGGCATAGGCCACACGCGCGCGCCAGGCCGCCTGCACCGCTTCGCGCGCCGAGACCGTGCCAAAGGCAAGGTGCGGCGACAGGCGCGAGGATACGTCCGCGGCCTCCGTCGGATGCGAAAGCGCCTGGCCATAGCGCCTGCCCCGGCCCGAAAGGAAGCTGCGCAGCAGCTCGACCCCCGCGGCCCGCCCACCGGGCTGACGCTCCGGACAATCATCCGGGCCGAGCCCGAAATCCTCGGCAATCGGCCAGGGGGCCGACGGCACGTCCGCCATCCGGATCGTGTCGGGCGCCTTCAGGCGCGGGCGCGACATCAGCTCGTTCCAGTGCGCGGCCCAGCTATCGCGACCTGCACGGTCCTGAAGTACGCCGGTCTGGCTCTGCTCGCGAAGCGAGACGCCGGCCTGCAGCGCCCAGCGGCGCACGGACCGGTCACGGTCATGGGCCCATTGAAGGCCGGTTTCCTCATGCATGTGAATGGCAGCAAGGCCGTGACGGCGATGAAGGTCCGCCAGCACCTCGGCCGTCCTGCCCGTGCGCACGACAAGCCGGGCGCCGCGCAGTCTCAGGGCCTCGTCCAGCTCGGTCAGGCTCTCGATCAGGAAATCGAAGTGGCGGCGGGACTGTTCCGGCAGGGACCAGAGGCCCGGATCGAATATGTAGAGAGGAAGGACTGGCGCGCCGCTCGCCAGCGCCGCCGCGAGGGCCGCGTGGTCGTGGACCCGAAGGTCCCGCCTGAACCAGACAACATGAAGTCCACTCATGGAACAAAGATAGAACATTTGTTCCCGCTATTCAAGCCCGTCACCCATCCGGGACGTCATTCCCGCAGAATTGCGCCTTTTTTCTCGCGGCGGTGCATCCGGGCGCATTCCGCGGCGCATCTGAATTAATAAGGAATCGAACGTGAACCGGCATTCATGGGCTTGCAGTTCCCCCCGCCGGCACCATATCGAAAAACAACAAAATCCAACTCCCTGAAAAATCTAGAATTTATCTTTTTTCGATAATTTAATATTGAAAAACGATAAGACCTGTCCTATATTGATTTTGTCGGCGGCGGGATGGTCCTGCCGGGACAACAAACCAAGAAGGACTTTCAGAAATGACCCCCCGCGTTCGTCACAGTAACCCCGAGATCGCTGCGCCTGCCGCACCGATGGCGCTCGCCATCCTGACCGGCAGCCAGACGCTGCTGTCCCGACCGGCCAATGACGAGCCCGGCCGGTACCGCCAGAGCCTCCTGGTCCGCCGCCGCAAGCGCGTCGTTCGCCGCGACGCCCACTAGCCGGCAGGACGGCGCCGCTGCCCCCCCGGTCAGGTTCCCCTTCCTGACCAGCGGCGCCGTCCGCCTTTTTCGCAGAACACAGCAAGCAGGATACCCATCATGATACGCCCCCTCATCGCCGCCGCCCTCGCCATCGGCATCACCGCCCCGGCCTTCGCCGCTTCCGACCAGTTCCGGATGAAGATCGACTACGATCGCGCCGCGCTGGACACGCCGGCAACGGCGCAGGCCGAATATGATCGCATCAAGACCGATGTGACGGAACGGTGCGTGAAAGAACAGGCCAATATCGGTCTCGCCACGCCGATCGCGATCCGCTTCTGCGAGAAGCGCACCATGGACCGTGTGGACCTCGCCATCGACCATCCGGCCTTCTCGGCCCTGCACGAGGCCGATCTCGGTCACTGATCTCCAGAAATCCGGCAGGCGCCCTTCGCCTCTCTCCCCTGACCCGGTGCCTGCCGTATCCCGCCGCCCTGCTCCCTCCAAGGCAGGGCGGCACTTTTTTTGAGGTGCAGCGGGAAATTGTGGCGCCGGCCTAGTCGATTTCGACTTCGCGGAAATCCTTGGCGCGCAGCAGGGCGGTCAGCCTGAAGGCCGCCGGAACGAAACTGCCATCCTCTTCGCGCTCGAACAGGGCGACACAGCTGGTCGGGAATTTCTCCGACAGGCGCAGCGACGCGTAATGGTCGAGGCTGCCGCCCTCTCGCAGGATGTCGAGCGCAAAATCGTGGATGCCGGGATTGTGGCCGATGACCATCAGCGTCCCTTCCCGGTCGTTCTGCTTGACCACATCGGACAGGCCCCGCACGCCGCACAGGTACAGCGCTTCCATCGGGCGCACCTTTTCGCCTTCGAACACCTTGGCCGCTTCCGAACAGGTCTCGCGCGCGCGCCGCGCGGTCGAGACCAGGATATGCTGCGGGCTCCAGTCCATCGCGACCAGTTCCTCGGCGATACGCCGCGCGTCGGCATGGCCCTGCTCGGTCAGCGCCCGCCCGAAATCGTCGATCCCCTCCCCGTAGGGCTCGGTCTTGGCGTGACGCATCAGGATCAGGCGTTTCATCGTCAGGTCCGGAACTGGAAATGCGCGGCGCCCCTGCGGCCCCGTCGCCGGTTCAATTCACTTAGGCACCAATTTCGGCGAGGAAATCAAGTGACAGCTCCGGGCAAGATCACGGGCAAGGGCAGCCACGTCACCCGGCAGGCGATTGCCCGCCGTTGCCATTCCCCAGCGCGGAGATCAGAGCGCCATTTCCATCTTGCCGTTGACGAGGGCCGAATAGTCTTCGACCAGCGCCCCGGAGATCTGGCCGGGCTTGTAGCGATGCGCGCCGATTTCGGCGACAGGCGTGATCTCTGCGGCGGAACCGGTGATGAAGCACTCCGAGAACGTGGCCAGCTCGTCCGGCATGATCGCGCGTTCGACCACCTCGATCTGGCGCTCCTTTGCCAGGCGGATCGCCGTCTGGCGTGTCAGGCCGTTGAGGAAGCAGTCCGGCGTCGGGGTGTGCAGCACGCCGTCGCGCACGAAGAAGATGTTCGCGCCGGTCGCCTCGGCCACCTGGCCGCGGTAGTCCAGCATCAGGGCATCGGCATAGCCGGCCCGCTCGGCCGCATGCTTGGACAGCGTGCAGATCATGTACAGTCCCGCCGCTTTTGCATGGCAGGGTGCCGTGTCGGGGGCCGGGCGCCGCCACTCGGCGTGCGTCAACCGGATGCCCTTCATCTTGTCGGCGAAGTAGTCGCCCCAGTGCCAGACCGCGACGGCAAGATGGATCGTATTGTTCTGGGCCGACACGCCCATCATCTCGGAGCCGCGCCAGGCAATGGCCCGGACATAGGCGCTGTCGAGGCCGGACCGGGCGAGCGCCTCACGCTTGGCTTCCTCGACCTGCTCCACTGAGAAGGGGATGTCGAAGCCCATGATGCGGGCCGAATTGTGCAGGCGCTTGGAATGGTCCAGCGAGCGGAAAATCCTGCCATTATAGGCGCGCTCGCCCTCGAACACCGACGAGGCATAATGCAGTGCATGCGTCAGGACATGGATTTTCGTGTCGCGCCACGGCACGAATTCGCCGTCCATCCAGATGTAGCCGTCACGATCGTCATATGCGGTTGCCGGGGTTGCGGCCATGTCTTTCAGCGCTCCTCGCTTGAACTTCTTGTGTTTTCGCGTTCATTTCACCGTATGGCACCTGACGTCAACCTGAACCGCCCGTTCGATCCCCGCCTCTTCCTGATGGACCAGGAACTCGACAGGGGGGTGGGCCTGTTGCTGGCTGGCGCAGCCGAACTGACGAGAGCCGCGGAAAGCGCCCGGAGCAAGGCAGGGCTCAGCAAGTCAGAAATGCAAATTCTCATGGCTATCCGCTACCGCCCAGGCCTGACCGTTTCAGAAATGCGGGAATCGCTCGGCATGACCGTGCCGACCTTCGCCCGCATCCTGGGCGCGCTGGACCATCGCAGCCTGATCGAGAAGGCGAAAGGCACCGAGGATGCGCGCCAGCGCACGCTGACCCTGTCCGATGCCGGCGTCACGCTGACCACGCCGCTCGCCATCGTGCTGCGGGAGCGGCTGCGCCTCGCCTTCCGCAGCGCCGGTCCGGATGCCGTCGATGGCACGCGCCGCGTGCTCGATGCCCTGGTGCGCTGATGGGCGAAGCCGCACATATCCTGGTCGTCGACGATGACGACCGTATCCGGGACCTGTTGAAGCGCTACCTGACCCGCGAAGGCTATCGCGTGACAGCGGCCGGCAATGCCGAAACCGCCCGGCGCCTGATGGAAACGGTCGCTTTCGACCTTGCCATCCTCGACGTGATGATGCCCGGCGAGGACGGCTTCTCCCTCCTCTCCGGCATCCGCAAGGGCGCCTCGAAGCACACGCCGGTCCTTCTGCTGACTGCGCGCGGGGAGGCCGGCGACCGGATCGAGGGCCTCAAACGCGGTGCCGACGACTATCTCGCCAAGCCGTTCGAGCCGGAGGAACTCTCGCTGCGCTGCGCGGCGATCCTGCGCCGGTCGCACCGGGAAGTGCCGCCGGAGGAGCTGGAAATGTCCGGCCTCGTCTTCAATGCCGCGCGCGGAGAGCTTCGGGCCGGCGACGAGCGCATCCGCCTGACCGATGCCGAACTTCAGCTCCTGACCGTGCTGGCCGCGCGCGCCGGCGAACCGGTCAGCCGCGAGGACCTCGCCGAGCTGACCTCCGCCGGCATGGAGCGCTCTGTTGACGTCCAGGTCACGCGCCTGCGCCGGAAGATCGAGCCGAACCCGAAGGAGCCGGTCCATATCCAGACCGTCCGCGGGATCGGCTACCGGCTGATGCCGGACTGAACCCATGCTGCGCCTGCGCGACATCACCCCCCGCGGCCTCTACGCCCGCAGCCTGCTGATGGTCGTCCTGCCCGTCGTGCTGATCCTCATGCTGATGACCTGGTACTACTATGACAGCCACATCTCGGAGGTGAACCGGAAGCTGGGCCAGGCCATCGCGCGGGATGTCAGCCTCGTCCAGGACTATTGCGAGCGGCAGAGCGACTCGGGTCTGGAGAAAGACGCGATCGGCACGCGGCTGGACCTCACCTTCAGCTGCGACGCGCCGGGCGGCCAGCCGGAAGCCGAGACCTTTCTCGAAGCCTTCTCCTACCGGAAAGTACTGACCGAGGAACTCGCCACCCGCCTCGGCGTACCGGTCAGCGTGGGTCTCAGCTCCAACGATTCGATGATCCACATCCGTTTTCCGGCCTCCGGCAAGACGGTGGAAGTGATGATCGAGCGCAAGCGCGCCGTGACGATCACATCTCACTTCTTCATCATCTGGGTCATCATCTTCAGCCTGCTGATGGTAGCGCTGGCGATTGCCTTCCTCAATCAGCAGGTGCGCTCCATCCTGCGCCTGTCGGAAGCGGCCCGCGCCTTCGGTCGGGGGCGCGACGTGCCGGGCTTCCGCCCGTCTGGGGCCAACGAGGTGCGCGATGCCGCCCGCGCCGTGATCGACATGAAGAACCGGCTGACCGCCTTCGCCGAACAGCGCACCGCCATGCTGGCCGGCGTCAGCCATGACCTCCGCACCCCGCTGACGCGCCTGAAGCTCTCCATCGCGATGATGGACGAGACGGACGAGATCAGGGCCATGAAGGCCGACCTCGACGATATGGCAATGATGCTCGACGAATACCTCGCCTTCGCGAAAGGCGAGGATGGCGACGAGACCGCCCCTTTCGACCTTGCCGTGCTGGTGCGGGAGATCGCCGCCGGCTTCGGGCGCAGGGTCAGCGTTGCCGGTCCCGGATCGGTCCGGATCCGCGGGCGACGGCTGGCCCTGAAACGGGCCCTGACCAATCTCGTGTCGAACGCCGTGATGTATGGCGGCGACGTGCAGGTGACGCTCGTTGATGGCCCGCATGCGGCGGAAGTGCATGTCGACGACAATGGTCCCGGCATTCCGAAGGAGCGCTATGAGGAGGCCTTCCGCCCCTTTTCGCGCCTTGATGAGGCACGCACGCAGAACGCATCCGGCACCGGCCTCGGCCTGACCCTTGCCCGCGACACCGCCCGCGCCCATGGCGGGGACCTGCGCCTCTCAGAAAGCCCGCTCGGAGGCTTGCGTGCCAGCCTCCGCCTGCCCCATTGATCGTCTTCCAGTCCGCACCAGAAAAAGCGCCATGCCCGACAAACCCGCCAAGCTCATCGTCCGCAATGCCGAGTCCCGAGACATTCCGGGGATCGTTGACGTCTCCGAACGGGTCTACGGGCACGGTATGGGCTACGGGCCGAGCGAAATCCTCGGCCAGATCAACCGCTTTCCCGACGGCCAGTTCGTCGCCGAATACGAAGGCCGGATCGTCGGCTACTGCGCGACCTTCATGATCTCGGGCGAGGTGGCGCTGAAGCCGCACAGCTGGACCGAGATCACCGGCGCCGGCTACGCCGCCCGGCACGACCCCGAAGGCGACATGCTCTACGGCATGGACGTGATGGTGCACCCCGACTACCGGCGCCTGCGCATCGGGGAGCGCTTCTACCGGGTACGGAGAGAGCTCTGCCAGTGGCTGGAACTGAAGGGCATCGTCTTCGGCGGGCGGATGCCCGGCTATGCCCGCCATACGAAGGAATATCCGGACCCGCAGGACTATGTCGAAGCGGTGATGGAACAGAAGCTGAAGGACCCGGTGATCAATTTCCAGCTGCGCCAGGGCTTCCGGCCGATCGGCGTGATGCGGAACTACCTGGTCGGCGATGCCCAGTCGAAGGATTGCGCCACCCACATGTTGTGGGACAATCCGCTGGAACAGGACAAGATCAAGGCCAAGCCCAGCCTCGGCGACACCGCCCTGCCCGAACGCGTGCGCCTCGCCACGGTGCAGTTCCAGATGCGTCGCATCAATTCGATCGACGAATTCGAACAGCAGATCGAATATTTCACGGACATCGCGTCCGACTACAAATCCGACTTTGTCGTCTTCCCGGAACTGTTCACGCTGCAGCTCCTGTCGCTGGAGCACAAGCCGCTCGGCCCCGTCGAGTCGATCGAGAAGATCAGCGAATACACGCCCCGCTTCATCGCCTTCATGGAAAAGCTGGCCGTCTCCTACAACATCAACATCATCGGCGGCACGCATCCGAGCCGGGTCGAGAACGGGGACATCCTCAACATCTCCTACGTCTTCCTGCGCGACGGCTCCGTGCACACCCAGCAGAAGCTGCACCCGACTCCGTCCGAACGGATGTGGTGGAACATCAAGGGCGGCAAGGGCGCCAACGTCATCCAGACCGATTGCGGCCCGATCGGCGTGATGATCTGCTACGATTCCGAGTTTCCGGAACTCGCCCGCCATCTGGTCGACCAGGGCGCCCTCATCCTGTTCGTACCGTTCTGCACCGATGAGCGCCGTGGATACCTGCGGGTCCGCTATTGCTGCCAGGCCCGCGCCGTCGAGAACCAGTGCTATGTCGCGCTCTCCGGTGTGGTCGGGAACCTCCCGAACGTCGAGAACATGGACATCCACTATGCCGAAAGCTGCATCCTGACCCCGTCGGACTTCCCGTTCGCGCGCGACGGTGTGGCCGCTGATACAGCCCCCAACACAGAGACCATTGCGCTGGCCGACCTGTCCCTGTCGGACCTGCTGACCGCCCGCCAGTCCGGCGCCGTCCAGAACCTCAAGGACCGCCGGTTCGACCTCTATTCGGTAAGCTGGAAGAAAGACGGCTGATTGCCGCCGCAGAAGTGGTTGCGGCCGGTCCCCGCCCCCGGCTAGTATTCGCCTGCCCGGGGAGGAGGAGACGCATGATCCGCATCCGCACCGCCGCACTGGCTGTCCTGCTGAGCTGCTTTGCTGCCTGTGCCACACCGCCGGAGACGCCTCCGGCGATTGCCCCGCCCGCACCTGCCGCGGAAGCCGAGCCGGCCCCGCCGCGCGACCTGCTGGTCGAGCTGGGCGATGCCGAAGCGGCCGGCGACACGGCCAGACAGGTGGAGCTGGCGCACGCGCTGATGGCCGATCCGGCCAGCGACGAGGCCCTGAAGCTCAATCTCGCCGACCTGCTCGCAATCCTTGGAGATCCGGACACCGCGCTCGCCACCTACCAGGCCGCCTATGACGCCGAAGCGGCGCTCCCGTCGCCGGACTTCACCCGGCTCATCGACCTTGAGGCCCGCATGGGCGAGATCGCGATCGATGCCGGCCGGAAGGACGCGGCCACCTTCCACACCGGGCGCGCCGTGGCACTGGTCAACGACCATCTCGGCGCCGACCATCCGCGCATGGCCCCGCTCCTCGCCTTTGCCAAGGCCAACGATCTCGACCTCGGCCAGATCGCCAGGGCGGGCGGTCTCTACACCGCTGAGGAAGCCGATTCCGTTCTCGGCGACTCGGTGGACCGGGCCCGGTCGGACGAGGAATTCGCCGCTGCCGCAGCCCCCGGGGAACCCATGGTCCGCGAGCTCGGCGAGGAAGCCGACTTCGATCTCGTCAGGGTCTTCTACGGAACGGACCGCGCCCCTGCGCCGGTCAAGCAGATCGACATTTCCGGCCGCCCGGTGATCGACCCGCGCACCTATTACAGCGCGACGCGCGGGCCCCTCGAGACCGGCAGCGTCATGGTCTCCGTGCCGCGTAACCGCAATATCGGTGAGGTTCCAAAGCCGAGCGTCCTGCGTTTCGAATTCCGGCCGGACCCCGCTCGGCACGTTATCCTGGGAGACATGAAAGTGTTCCCCGGCATGGACACGTTCGTGAACGAGGTGAAACTGGAACTCGCCAAGTCGAAGCGCCGCGAAATCTTCGTCTTCATCCACGGCTACAACACAAAGTTTTCCGATGGCATCGAGCGTACGGCGCAGCTCTCAACCGATCTCGAAATCGATGGTGCGGCCGTTTTCTATTCCTGGCCGTCCGCCGGCAGCCTGTTCAGCTACCGCGCAGACCGGTCGCAGATCAACGACGAGGCCGCCGCGGACCTTGAGAACTTCCTGCTCGTCCTTTCCGAGAAGACCCACGCAAAACGCATCAGCGTGGTCGCGCACTCGATGGGCAACGAGTTCCTCGTCAAGGCGCTTGAAAAGCTCGCCGAGCGCCAGCCGCAGGAAAAGCTGTTCAATGAAATTGTCTTCGCCTCTCCTGATGTCGACGCCCAGATCTTCTCCGACATGGTGAAGAATTTCGGCCCGCTGGCCGACGATCTGACACTGTATGCAAGCTCGAAGGATCTCGCCCTTCAGGCCTCACGCCGCTTCAACGGCAAGGGCCGGCGCGCCGGGGACTCGACCGATCCCGTCCTGCTGCCCGATCTCAACACGATCGACACGTCCGCCGTCTCCGATGGCGGCCTCGGCCATTCCGACATTTTCGGCGGCGCCTTCCCGGACTTCCAGGCCATCCTGTGGCTCAGCCTCGAGCCTGACCAGCGCTGCCTGCTCGGACGCAAGGAAGAGGGCAATGCGGTAGCCTGGGTGCTGGGCAGCCCGCGCACTGAATTCTGCGACCCGAAAGCCTTTTCGACGGCGGTGACGACGATGCGGCGCGTCGGCGTCGAGGAATCGGCCAGCGTGCTCTCGGCTGAGGCCGCAAGAGCCGAGTCTGACGGCGATGCCCAACAGGCATCGCTCTGGGAATCTGCGCTCAAGATCGTCGAGTGGCTGGGCATTGCCGGCCGGGTCGTGCCGGCCACGCCGCCTTCGTGATCGCGCTACACGGTGCGGTGCGGGTCCGAATGGTCCCACTCCGCCAGCAGCGTGCGCAACGCGGCGATGAAGGCCAGAGGCTGGTCGAGCATGACATGATGCTCAGCATGCGGAATGGAAATGAACGGCACCTGGTGGCCGAGCAGCTGGCGCATATAGTCGCCGACATCGTCGGGCATCAGGGATGAGTCCTCGCCGCGAATGATGGCCACGCGGCAGCGCGCGGACTTCAGAAGTTCGCCGGGGTCGCGGCCCGGATCGAAATGCGTCCAGATCAACGGGTCGAACTTCCACGTCCAGCCCTCCCCGTCGGCGCGCTTCAGGCTCCAGCGCGCGATATAGTCCATTGCGTAGAGGTTCTCGCATTGCTGCGGCGGGGCGAGGCGGAAACGGCCAAGGGCACCCGCAAGGTCCGGATAGACCCGGTTTGGGCGTCCCTTGCGGTCCGGTCCCCGATGGGGGCGCTCCGGCGGGTTCACCGGGCTGTCGACGATCACCATGCCCTCGAACCGCTCGCCATATTTCGCGCCAGTCACGAGCGTGACGAAACCGCCGAAGGAATGCGCCACGATGATCGGCTTCGTCGGCCCGTCGAAAAGGCCCGCAGCTTCCGCCACGGCCACCTCTTCTTCGGCAAACGTTTCCATATTGTACTTTTCGCGCTGGTCGCTGTCGCCCATGCCGGAAAATGTGATGGCGGCAACATTGTAGCGGCTCGCAAAATACGGCGCGATGAAGTCCCACCAATGGGCGTGGGCCCCGTTGCCGTGCACAAGCAGGAGGCCCGGCGCGCCCCGCCTGCCCCAGCGCTGATAGGTCACGTTCGCGCCCTTAACCGTCACCGAACCCGTCTCGTAAGGGGTGGCGACCGCCTTACGGAACCAGTCCGGCGCCGGGGGCACCTCGCCGTGGAACGGCGCGAGCGGGCCGCCTTCGGACGGAATTTCCGGCGGCTGGTCGCGAACGATTCCCCTGTTTTCCCCGCTCATCCCATTCATTTCCCTGTTTTCCCGATGTTTGGGCAGCCGGCCCAGGACTGGCAAGACCGGCCCTTGCGGAAAGCCCTGCGGCGGGAGCGGCACGGGACTTGCTCGCCTCACAGGCGAAAAGGAGCGTCTGCCCCATGTTGAAACGCCTCATCGTCCCGATCGCGCTCGCTGCGCTGGCCCTGCCGGCCGCCGCCAGTCCGGAACTCGCGGAAAGCTGGGGTGCCCGGGCGGCCGCCCTCTACACGGAATCCGTCGGCTACCTCGATACAGCACGGACCGGCGAGGCCCCCGCCCTGCCGGACCATTATCTCATCGACCTCGAACGCTTCTCGGCCACCGCCACGCGTCTCGGAACATGGAACGACCAGGTCAGCGGCGCGAAGGACCTTGGCTGCATCTTCCGCGGCATGGCGGAGGAAGCAGAAGTCCAGCTCACCGCGCTCGAAGCGGCAAAGTCGGCCGATGCCAGCGAAACGGCGCTGAAGCGCCTCGTCACCCTGTTCGACGATGCGCAGGAAATCTCCGTGGCCGCCGCGTGGGCCGCGCGCCATGACGGCCAGATGCCGGATGGTTCGGACGGCATTCCGGCCGCCTGCCCCGCCAATCCCGCCATGGCCGGCCGGATCACCTCCTACTGACCCTCAGGGCTGGAACACGGCTTTCGGATTGCCCAGCAGTTCGTAGGCGACATGATGCTTGAGCTGTTCGGTCAGCTCGTTCGTATCGCCCAGCAGCGACGCAGGGTCGATCAGCTGACCGAACGTCATCCGTACCTTCGCGCCCTTCTTGTTGAGCAGCTCGTGGAACAGGGTGATGTCGCGCAGCTCACCGCTGAGATTGCAGAACAGGTAGTAAAGCTGCGAATTCCAGGCATCGAGGTTGAGCGGAAGGATCGGCGCCTTCTGCTTCTTCGCCAGACCGATCACTGTCGAGAACCAGTCCTTCTCGATCAGCCTGTCCCCTTCCTTCCGGGCCAGGCGGCCCGAGGGAAAGATCACGACGCATTTTTCCGCCGAAAAGGCTTCGGCAGCCCGCTTCAGCGTCTCCCGCGTCTTCGCCGGCGAGCGCTTCTCCATGATCCACTCGACCGGGATGATGACATCCTCGAACCGCGGATTGACGCGGATCGCGTCGGCATTGGCAAAAAAGACGATGTCCTGACGGACCCGTTTCAGCAGGTCCCAGACGGCAATGCCGTCGGCAAGGCCGGTCGGATGATTCGCCGCAATGATCAGCCGTCCCGTCTCCGGCATCCGTTCGATGCCCTCGACCGACAGGTCGAAGGCAAGCCGGCCGGCCAGACGGTCGAATGATTCGCGCCCGGTCAGCTGCACCACCTCGTCCGCCATCGCCCGCGCCTTGCGGTAGCCGAGCAGCGAGTACAGGACAGGCCGAATCACCGGCCACGCCGGATGAGCCCGGATATGCGGGCAGCGCTCCTCGATCAGCACATCCACAATGTGCTGGTCCGCCGGGGTTTCGACGTCCAGGAAAGCCGATTTCCGCGATGCGGCCGGCTCAGGCGGGAGCGCGTTGTCAGTCATTTTCGATGCGGGCCCTCTCCGGAGATCCGGAACCGCCAGCATACTGGAAGCCTGCCGCGGGCGGAAGCAGGTGCCGCATCGGTGGCCAAACCTGCCCCGAAAGCGCAATCCGTTGAGTTTTCAACACTTCGTCAAGGATCAATTTACTAAGACGTAAGGCCGAAATGGCAATTTGTCGGAACGACCGGGGGCAGGATGATCACCCGCATGAACACACACATTGGGGTAGATTAATGAAAGTACTTTGGGTTGAGGATCACGAGCCGGTCCGTGACATGCTGGCGATTGCTGCCGACAAGGCAGCGCGCTCCCGCGTGCAGGTTGATCTCGTGATGGCCCCGACGCTGATGGCGGCGGAAGCGCGCCTGCGTCTTGAGCGGTTTGACCTGGTCGTCCTTGACCTGGGCCTGCCGGATTCGATCGATCCGGACATGACCATCGCGCGTGTCGCCAATATGGGCAAATACCGCATCGCTGTCGTCTCGTCGCTCGATTCGCGCGACGAAGTCGTCGATTCGGCCGTGCGTTGCGGGGCGAATATCCACCCGCAGGCCATCTTCAAGGCCAACCTGCCCTTCAACCGGTTCATCCAGCGCCCCGACGCGTTCGAGGATTTCCTCATGGACTTGATGCCGCAAACGGCAGCAGCTGCCGGCAAGCCGGTGGTTCGCGCGGCCTGATGCGCTGCGCTTGCCCTTCCGGGCAAGACCTTGCTAAGCCGCTCGGGGACAGGACCGGGCGGCTTTTTCCTGCCGGCCAGCGACAGGGATATGCCCGCTGATGGAAGCCTTCACCACTTCGCCCGTCACCTTCGCCCTGCTCGCGGCGAACATCGTCGCCTCCGTCGTGGCGCTCACCGTGCCGGACTTCATGGACCAGAACTCCTTCTGGATCCGGCCCGTCCGCGAACAGAAGCAGTGGCACCGCCTGCTCACCTCGGGCTTCCTGCATGTGAACGGCGCACACCTCCTGGTGAACATGCTGACCTTGTACTTCTTCGGGCCCTTGCTTGAGGCGAAGCTCGGCAGCGTGAATTTCATCCTGCTCTATTTCGGCTCCCTGATAGGCGGCTCGCTCTGGATGGTCGTCGACAAGTACAACCGGCCCGATTACCGCGCGATCGGTGCCTCGGGCGCAATTTCGGGCCTGATGTCCGCCGTCGGCCTGCTGTTTCCGTTCGCCACGATCTACGTCTTCTTCGCCTTGCCGATCTGGGCCGGCCTCTATGCGCTTCTCTTCATCGTGGTCAGCTTCATCTATTCGCAGCGCGAGAACACCATGATCGCCCATGGCGCACACCTCGGCGGGGCGCTTGCGGGCCTGGTGATCACCCTGCTCCTGCAGCCCGAGGCGCTCGACCACCTGATGCGCCAGCTCGCCAGCCGTTTCGGCTGAGCGCCCGCATGGCCGGCGTACTTGAGCAATACCGCCAGCGTGTCAGCGCCGGCCTGTTGACGCAGGACCCGGCCCAGGCGGAAGCCGCCGCGCTGCTGGACAGCCTCGCCGCCCGCCTTGCCTCGCCGCAGAAGTCCGGCTGGTTCGGCGCCCGGCCGGCGCCGGTGACAGGCCTCTATCTCTGGGGCGGTGTCGGGCGCGGCAAGTCCATGCTGATGGACCTGTTCTTCGCGGCCGCCCCGGCCGAAGCGAAACGCCGCGTGCACTTCCACGAATTCATGGCCGAGATCCAGGACCTGCTCGACATCTGGCGCAAGATGCCGGACGTCGAACGAAAGCGGTCTGCCTGGCGCGTGAAGAGTGCAGGCGACGATCCGATCCCGCCCGTCGCAAAGCAGGTCGCCGCCGGCGCGCGCCTTCTCTGCTTCGACGAATTTCAGGTGACGCAGATTGCCGATGCGATGATCCTTGCACGCCTGTTCGAACAGCTCTTCGCCCGCGGCGTCACCATGGTGGCGACGTCCAACCGCGTGCCCGACGATCTCTACAAGGACGGCATCAACCGGCCGCTCTTTGTGCCCTTCATCCGCCTGCTGAAGGAGCGCTGCGACGTCTTCCATCTCGATTCGCAGCACGACTACCGGCTCGACCGGCTGATCGCCGCGCCGGTCTGGTACGCCCCGCTCGGCAACGCGTCGGAATTGGCCCTCGATGAGATCTGGACCCGCCTGACGTCCGGCGCCGAGGCCCAGCACTGCGTCCTCACAATCAAGGGCCGGAAGCTGGAAGTGCAGCGCGAAGCAGCCGGTGTCGCGCGATTCAGTTTCGCCGAACTTTGCGCCCGGCCGCTCTATTCCCGCGACTATCTTGCCGTCGCCGCGAATTTCCACACCATCATCCTCTCCGGCATTCCCCTGCTGGGGCCGGAGAACCGGGACCAGGCCGCCCGCTTCGTCGCCCTGATCGATGCGCTTTACGAGGCGAAGGTGAAGCTCGTCGCCAGCGCAGCCGCCGAACCGGAAGCGCTGTACCCCGAAGGCGACGGCAGCTTTGAATTCCAGCGGACGGCCAGCCGCCTGCACGAAATGCGCTCGGCGGACTATCTCGCCGAAGAACGCGTCGAAATCGCCGGAGACTAGTTGCGCGCTTTCCTGCGTTGCGGCGCCGAGGGCGACGCCCCGATCAGCTCCGCAGCCACCTCTCGGAAAACCTCCCCGAACGCTTCGATGGCCGGCATCACCGGTGACCCCTTCCGCCAGATCAGGCTGATACTGCGCCGCGCCAGCTCATGCCGGATCGGCCGCACAACCTGAGTCGGGTCGCGCTGCGCTTCGACCACGGCATAGAGATTGGGCAGGATGGCGATGCCGGCGCCCATGGTCGCCATCTGGCGTACGGCATCCAGCGAGGTGCCTTCATATTCGGTCGAGACGTGCGCACCGGCAACGTCGGCAAGGCGCTGGGTAATCACACTGAGGCGGTGGCCCGGCCCGAGGCTGAGCAGTTCCCTGCCCTTCAGCGCATCAAGGTCGACGGGGCCGGTGTCCCGCGACAGCGGATCCTCCTGCGCGGCGCAGACATACAGCGTCTCCTCGAACAGCGGCATGCTCTGGCCGTTCACATGATCCTCCGGCGTAGAGATGATCATGTCGAGCCGGCCGTCGGCGAGGCGTTCCTCAAGATCAACCGTGCGTTCCTCACGCACGCTCATGCGGAGTTCCGGGAACAGGCGGTGCAGTTCCTTCACCGCGCTCGGCAGCAGGTAAG
The DNA here is from genome assembly GCA_020638455.1 of Hyphomonas sp. Lineage (GTDB taxonomy): Bacteria > Pseudomonadota > Alphaproteobacteria > Caulobacterales > Hyphomonadaceae > Hyphomonas. Next base: position 420,792 of record JACKIK010000003.1, read on the forward strand.
GCCCGATGGTCGGCACCGTGCCCAGCCGGTAGCGCCCCGCAACAAGCCCGGCGGGCCGCCCGGCGACGGATCTGAGGTCCTCGACCTGGCTGAGTATGGCGCGGGCGCGGCGGACAATTTCCTCCCCGATCGGGGTCATGATCGCGCCGTGGCGCCCGCGTTCCACCAGCACGGCGCCGAGCTGCTGCTCCGCATCGGCAATCTGGGCGGACAGGCTCGGCTGCGACACGTTGAGCGAGCGGGCCGCCTCGTGGAAGCGGCCTGTGTCGGCAATTGCCACGAGGTACTGCAACTGGCGCAGGGTCGGCCGCATCAGAGTCTTCCGTTTTGATCCCGCCTCTATTTGATAGCTTTTACCTATCCAAACAAGACAAATTATATATTGGAACTATCTAAGTTTCGCGGTCATCTTCTCCGCAACAGACCGCAAGGAGCCTCATCCCGTGCACGCACCGGACACCCACAGTCGCAGCGCCTGCCGCCGCTACAGCGAGGTGACGCGGTCTGTCGTCGATCCGCCGCCCGCGGATTGAGGCGACCACCGCGCCACCCTCCCTCCCCAAAACCAGTGTTTCCTCCCAGCATCGAAAGGAGTTTCGCATGCCGCGCTTTGCTGCAGGCGTCGTCCGCTTCCAGACCAATGTTTACCCCGAAAAGCAGGGCCTTTTCGAAGAACTGAGCAAGGGCCAGTCGCCCGAAGCCCTGTTCATCACCTGCTCGGACTCCCGCGTCGAAACAGCGCTGATCACCCAGACCGAGCCGGGCGAGCTGTTCATCTGCCGCAATGCCGGCAACATCGTCCCGCCGCATACGGAACATACCGGCGGCATGACGGCCTCGATCGAGTATGCGGTCGCGGTGCTGAAGGTTCCGCACATCGTCGTGTGCGGCCACACAGAATGCGGTGCCATGAAAGGCGCAATGAGCCCGGACGCGCTCGAAAGCCTGCCGCACGTGAAAAAATGGCTCGGCTATTCCAAGGCGGCCGTCGACATCGTCGACTCGCTCGCCCCGGATGCAACGGAAGAAGACCGCATGAAGCTGCTGATCGAGCAGAACGTGCTCCTCCAGCTGCAGCACCTGCGCACGCATCCCGCCGTTGCCGCCGCGCTGGCAAAGGGCACGACCGAACTCCACGGCTGGGTGTACGACATCCGCTCCGGAGAGGTCGAAGCCTTCGATGAAGCCGAAAACCGCTTCATCACCGTCGACACGCGCTATGCCGCCCAGATCAAGGAACTCGCCGGCCAGCACACCTGCGCCGCCTGATACGGACTTACCCCATGTCACAGACGAAAACTGCCGCGCCTTCAGGGCGCGGCCCCTATTTTGATTTGAGCAATCTGAAGGGCGACCTGTTCGGCGGCCTCACCGCCGGCATTGTCGCCCTTCCGCTTGCCCTCGCCTTCGGTGAAGCCTCCGGCGCCGGCCCCATCGCCGGCCTCTGGGGCGCGATCTTCGTCGGCCTCTTTGCGGCCCTGTTCGGCGGCACCGGCTCGCAGGTCTCGGGGCCGACGGGTCCGATGGTCGTCGTCTTTGCCGGCCTCTACGCAGCGCTCGGCGGCAGCCCGACCCTGGTCTTCGCCGCCGTCATCCTCGCCGGCCTCCTGCAGATCGTCTTCGGCGTCCTGAAGTTCGGCCAGTATGTGAAGCTGGTCCCCTATCCGGTGATCTCCGGCTTCATGAGCGGTATCGGCGTCATCATCATCGCGCTGCAGCTCTCGCGCCTCTTCGGCCACGAGCCGGACGGCGGCGGCACGATCCCGGCCTTCGCAGCCGTGCCTGGCGCCGTGATGGACCCGAACATGGCCGCGCTGGCCATCGGCGCCGTCACGCTCGCCATCGTGTTCAGCTGGCCGAAGAAATTCGCAGCCTATGTGCCCGGCCCGCTCGCGGCGCTGGTGGTCGGCACGCTGGTCAGCCTCGTCCTGCCCGGTGCGCCCGTGCTGGGTGACATCCCGACCGGCCTGCCGCAATTCGTGCTGCCCATGTTCAGCACGGACACGGCGCTCGTCGTGCTGGAAGCGGCCTTCATCCTCGCCGTGCTCGGCTCGATCGACAGCCTGCTGACCTCGCTCGTCGCCGACAACATGACCCGCACGCGCCACGACTCCGACAAGGAGCTGATCGGCCAGGGCATCGGCAATGCGTTCGCCGGCCTGTTCGGCGCGATCCCCGGCGCCGGCGCCACGATGCGGACCGTCATCAACATCCGCTCCGGCGGCCGCACGCGGATCTCCGGCATGGCGCACGCGCTGGTGCTGCTCGCCATCGTGCTCAGCCTCGGCCCGCTCGCCTCCCAGATCCCGCACGCGGTGCTGGCCGGCATCCTGGTCAAGGTCGGCGTCGACACGATCGACATGTCCTACCTGAAGCGTGCCCACAAGGGCCCGCGCTGGGACCTTGCCCTGATGGTGCTCGTCCTCGGCCTCACCGTGTTCGTGGATCTGATCACGGCCGTTGCCGTGGGCGTGGTGCTTGCGGCCCTCGCCTTCATCAAGAAGCTCGCCGACGACCAGATCGCCGCCGTGCAGGAGCCGACCCCGCGCCAGACCAGCGAGGAAGAAGTGCAGATCCTGTCCCGCTCCGGCGGCCGGATCATGCTGTTCGACTTCGGCGGCCCGCTCAGCTTCGGCGCTGCGGCCGATCTCGGCCACCATGTCCGCAGCCGCGCCGGCGGCAAGGTGGAAGTCATCGTGCTGGACTTCTCGCGCGTGCCCTTCGTCGACGTCTCGGCGGTCCGTGCGGTGGAAACCATCATGGAAGACGCCCGCGATGCCGGAAAGCAGGTCTACCTCACGGGCATGAGCCCGGACGTGGGCGCCCTGCTCGACCGGTTCGCGACCGGCCTTCCCGGCGCCGGCAGCACCAAATTCGGCAACCGTATCGAGGCGCTGCAGACCGCGCTCGAACGCCTCAACGAGAAGCCGGACGCTGTACCGGCCGGATAGCAGGACTTCCCCCCGTTCCTGACCTCTCTCCCCCGCTCCGAGCCTCTCCCGGAGCGGGGAATTTTTTTCCGATCAAAACAGTGTGACCGCCCCCGGCTGCCCCCGCCTCTTCCCTAACACCGCCTCAATTCCTATTTAGAGCTGGCGTGATGACAAAATACGCAACCGGGCAGAGCTGGCCGCCGCTTAGCGGGGCCTTTTGTTATGTCCGAAACCCAAACGGGAACCGGCTGCCGCCTGACGGAGTTGGTGTCCAAAAGGAGGATCAGGGAGCATGGCGAACAAGATAAGCGCCAGTACAAATATTACATTGAGCCCCGAACAGGGCCTCAGCCGTTATCTGACCGAAATCCGCAAATTCCCGATGCTTGAGAAGAACGAGGAGTTCATGCTCGCGCGCCGGTGGAAGGAGCATGAGGATACTGAGGCGGCCGAGAAAATGGTGACCTCGCACCTGCGTCTCGTTGCAAAGATTGCAATGGGTTATCGCGGCTATGGCCTGCCCATGGCCGAGGTGATTTCCGAGGGCAATGTCGGCCTGATGCAGGCCGTGAAGAAATTCGACCCCGACAAGGGCTTCCGCCTCGCCACCTATGCGATGTGGTGGATCCGCGCCGCGATCCAGGAATACATCCTGCGCTCGTGGAGCCTCGTGAAGCTCGGCACCACGGCCGCGCAGAAGAAGCTGTTCTTCAATCTGCGCCGCCTGAAGGGCGAGATGCAGGCCCTCGACGAGGGCGACCTCAAGCCCGAACAGGCCCGCTTGATCGCCGAGAAGCTGAACGTCACCGAGGACGAGGTCTATTCGATGAACGGGCGCATGTCCGGCTCGGATGCCTCGCTCAACGTGCCGATGGGCGCCGAGGGCGACATGGAATGGCAGGACTGGCTGGCCGATGACGAGCCCGGCCAGGCCGAGGAATTCGCCAACCAGCAGGAATTCGATGCGCGGATGGAGCTGCTTTCCGCCGCCATGGAAGACCTCAACGAACGCGAGCGCCACATCCTGACCGAGCGCCGCCTGTCGGAAGAGCCGAAGACGCTGGAAGAACTGTCGGAAGAATACAACGTCTCCCGCGAGCGCATCCGCCAGATTGAGGTCCGCGCCTTCGAGAAGCTGCAGAAAGCCATGAAACGCATGGCCAAGGAACAGGGCCTGCCGGCGGGGGCTTAATCCCCGCCGGCGGTCTCCGCCTTTTCGTCATCGCCATCGCCGAGCTTGATGTCCGTCGGGTCGAAACCGACGAGGATCGACAGGATCAGCGCGCCGACGCCCACCGTAAACACGATGATCGGCACCGGCCCGCCGCCGACGCCCAGCGTGCGCGCCAGATAATTGGTGATCTCGTCATACCGGAACACGCCCACCGCCGCGGCGATGAAGCCGCCGATCTTGGCGGCATATTCGATCTGGCTCGGATAGGACCGCAGGTGGAAGAAGACGAGCAGCAGCGTCCACGCCCCGAAGCCCAGCGCCACCAGCGGTGCCACTACCGTATAGGCGCTCGCCGAGCCTGAGCCGGTCAGCAGCGACATGGTCTCCAGGTAGGCCGCATTCATCAGCGGCCAGATCAGCATGATCGCTCCGCCCAGCGCCAGGCCGAAGGAAACCCCGGACAGGCCCGCGCCATACACCCGCTCCAGCCCCTTTCGGTACTGCACCAGCAGGATGCCGAGCCCGAGCAGCAGCAGCAGGAAAAACACCTTCACCGGCAACACATAGCGGTGCACCTCCGCAGTCCGCGACGGCGCCTTCGCGGCCAGCGCGTTGAGGTGCTGCCGGAAGGCTGCCTTGGCGGCGCAGCATTCCCGCACCGGCAGGCGCTCTCCCGCCGGGAAGCACAGCATCTCCTCATCGGCCGCCGTCGAATATTGCAGCCACTCGCCGTCGCACTGGGCCTTGTACTGGCCGAGCCCCTTGTCGATGCCGGAGAGGATCTTCATGCGGGCGAGGATATCGGTCAGCGGCGCACGCGTCGGCCGCCCCTGCGTCGACGGCGTTCCCGCATCGTCCATCAGCGCCTTCGGGGCGATCTCGTAGAAGGCGCGCGCGCCCGAGGCTTCGAAGGCTCCGGCTATCAGCCAGGCCGCAGCGCCACAGGCAACGAGGCTCGCCACCAGCGTGATCCGCCCATATTTCAGCCGCCCGCGCGCCATCGCATCGACCAGCAGCACGGCAGGACGCCAGAAGGCGACCAGCGCCAGCAACCCCGCGACCGGAAAGAAGATGAAATTCTGGGATTCGAGCGCAGCCAGCCGCTGGGCCAGCCCGGATGGCCCGAATTCCTCCACCAGCATCCCGGTTTCTGCCAGGAATGCTGTATAAATCAGGGCAAACACGAGCGTAACGCCAATCCGTGTTGCCAGGTGCGTCTTCGGCATGGGCCACTCTTCCCGCATGGCTTGGCCCTATGTCCTACCCGATCCTTCGGCACTGGCAAACTGTAACGGAACTCCTCCTCCCCCCGCCCGTTGATGGGGAAAGCAGGAAAGGAGCAACCCAAATGTCTGTGAAATCTGCCCTTATCGTGCTGACCATCGCCGCAGGAGCCGCCGCACCGGCTTTTGCGGAGCAGGCCGACACAGCCGGGAAAGTCTGGGCCCCCGGAGACTACCTTCCGCCCTCCTATCTCCTCCAGCCCTTCGACGAGGCGCACCAGTACGGCCTCGAAGAAGCGCCGCAGGGCTATATCTGGGTAGTGAAGGGCGACAATGCCTACCTCGCCGAAAAGGGCGACGGGCGCGTCGTCGACACGCTGGAAGACCTGCTCGTCTGACATCGCGCCAGCCGGTTGATCGGCGGGGCGGGAACGGGCATGGGAGCGTCCCATGCCCATCCTCCCCGTCTCAGACCCGGCCGACCCGCGCCTTGCGCCCTATACCTCCATCCGGGAGAAGGATCTGACGCGCGGCCACGGCGCCCGCTTCATCGTGGAAGGCAAGGTGACGCTGGAAGCCCTGCTGACACGCTCGCGCTTTGCCGTGGAGAGTGTGTTTCTCGCCGACTCCCGGCTGGAGCCGCTGGCAGGCCTTCTCTCACTGGTTCCCGAAGACGTGCCAATCTATGCGGCCGCGCAGGCCGTGATGGACCGGATCGCCGGCTTCCCCATGCACCGCGGCGTCCTCGCCTGCGGGCTGAAGGGAGAAATCAGCACACCCTCCGAATTCCTTCATCCTCCCCCGCCTGCGGGGGAGGTGGCCGCGAAGCGGATGGAGGAGGCACGCTCTCCCCTCCTCCTGCTCTCGGACCTTTCGAACCATGACAATGTCGGCGCCTGTTTCCGCAATGCCGCGGCCTTCGGCGCCGGGGCGGTCCTGCTCGACGAACGCTGCTGCGACCCGCTGTACCGCAAGGCCATCCGCGTTTCGTCGGGCGCGAGCCTCACCGTGCCCTTCGCCCATGGCGGCACAGGCGCCGAGATGCTGTGCGCCGCGACGGAAGCCGGCTACACGATCTGGGCCATGACCCCGCGCGCCGATGCCGCCCCGCTGCACACCCTCTCCATCCCCGAACGCCTCGCGATCCTTCTCGGCGCCGAAGGCCCCGGCCTGCCCGATGCGCTGATCACCGCGGCAACACCGGTCCGCATCCCCATGACCACAGGTTTCGACAGTCTCAACGTCGCCACGGCCGGCGCGATTGCGCTGGCCCATGTCTTCCGTCAGACTTGAGCCTCGGATCACGCAGGCTTTTCCATGAAACAAATTCTTCCCGCCGCGCTCGTCGCACTGGCAGCCGGCTGCCAGTCGCCCGCCCCCGAAACGAACGCCCTCACTGGCACCGGCTACGGCCTCACCGCCGGTCCCACCGCGACGCCTGAGCTGAAAGCCGCTGTGCTGAAGGCCGACACAGACCTGTTCGCCGCCGTGTTCGATGCCTGCGATGCGGACCTCGCCGGCACGATGATGACGGAAGACGTGCACTTCCTGCACGACAAGTGGGGAGAAATCGCAACGACCCGCGGTGCGCTGGTCGAAGCCTTTCGCGCAAGCTGCGACCGGCAGGCCGCCGGCACCGACTTCCGTGCCCGGCGCGAGCGCGTCGATGATACGATCGAAGTCCATGCCCTTTCCGGCTACGGCGCGCTGGAAACCGGCGTGCACCGCTTCTACGCCCTCCTGCCGGGCGAAGCGCCGAAACTGACCGAGACGGGCCGGTTTCTGATTGTGTGGAAACAGGATGGCGACACGCTGCGCATGGCAGAGACGATCAGCTACGATCACAGCCTGGCGGAGTGAGATCCACACCGAAACAAAACGCCCTCTCCCGAGGGGGAACCGGGAGAGGGCGAGACGGGCGTTCACGGCGAGTGAACACCCAGGAGAGAGCGCTTCAGAAAACGCGCGGCCGGCGCGCCTTGTCGACATGCAGGCCGCATTCAGTCTTGTCCTGGCCGGCCCAGCGCCCCGAGCGCGGATCCAGCGGATCCTCGGCCGGGCGCGTGCACGGCCAGCAGCCGATGGATGGATAGCCCTGCGCCACCAGCGGATGGCGCGGCAGGTTCCGCTCACGGATGAAATCGTCCACATCCTCCGCCGTCCAGTTGGCCAGCGGGTTCACCTTGAAGCGGCCATCGGAAAATTCCACGACCGGCAGCGACATCCGCGCCCCGCCATGGAAGCGCTTGCGGCCCGTGATCCATGCCTCGAATCCCTCAAGCGCCGGCTCCAGTGGCCGCACCTTGCGCAGCGCACAGCAGGCATCCGTATCGCGCTTCCACAACCGGCCGTCGGCATCGAGCACGCGCCGCTCCGTCTCGTTCGGCTGCACATTGCGGACGCCCGTCAGACCCAGCCGTCCGATCACCTCGTCGCGATAGTCCAGCGTCTGCGGAAAGTGCATGCCCGTATCGAGAAATACCACCGGCAGGCCCGGATCGACGCCCGCGATCAGCGCCAGCATCGCGACGCTCTCCGCGCCGAAGCTCGACACATAGGTGATCCGGCCCGTCCATTCCCGCCTCAGCGCCGCGCGCAGTACCGCCTCGGCCGGCGCGTCCCGCAGCTCTGCATTGAGCCGCGAAAGGCGTGCCTCGACCGGCTCGGCGCGTCGTGTGGCTGCGTTGTCGAATGCCATGTCTACAAGTTTCCGTGTCTTGCGCGGAACGCCGGAACGCGCCGGTCTGCGGCGGGCTGGTAGGCGTCCCTGAATTCCCTGAGTGCTTCCATCACAGAAGGTAGGTCAGCGCGGGCCGTCTCGTAAGCGTCGAAGCCTGAACGGTTCATGTAGAAAATCTGATCGCGGAGCACTTCGCCTACCGCGCGCAGCTCGCCGCGATAGAGATGCCGCCGCCGCAGCAGCTGGGCCTGCGAATAGCCGCGCCCGTCCGTGTATTTCGGAAAGCTGATCTCGATCAGCTCCAGCCGGTCAAGGTGAGGCACAAGTGCATCCGGATCGTCCTCCGGCTGCAGGCGGACGCCAACCGGTGCATTTCGGCCTTCATAGCTCGCCACATCCGCCAGGTAGCGCTCCAGCGGCACAGTCACCGCCCGCACGCCCTCGATTGGTGCGTCGCCGTCGACAAACACCCAGTCGTTAGGGATTTCCCGGCCGTCCTTAAGCAGCGGCATAGAGCGCCTCCTTGAACGGCTCCATCCCGGTGCGCGCGAGCGTGTCGATGAAGATCTCGTCCCGGCCCCGGCGCAGCGACAGATAGGTATCGACAATGCGCTTCACGGCGCCCGGCACGTCCTCCGCCTTCAGGGCCGGCCCGGCGATTCCGCCGATCGCGGCCTTCTCGTCGGCCCGCCCGCCAAGGCTGATCTGGTAGACCTCCTCGCCTTTCCGGTCGACGCCGAGAATGCCGATATGGCCGACATGATGGTGCCCGCAGGCATTGATGCAGCCGGAAATATTGATGTGCAGCCGCCCGATCTCCCGCTGGTACTTCGTCTCCGCAAAGAGCTGCGCCACCGCCTGGCTCACCGGTATCGAGCGCGCATTGGCAAGGTTGCAATAGTCGAGCCCCGGGCACACGATCATGTCGGTGATCAGGCTCTCGTTCGGCGTTGCAAGGCTCGCCGCTTCCAGCGCCTGCCAGAGTGCGTAGAGATGCACCACCGGCACGTGCGGCAGGACGAGGTTCTGCGCGTGGGAAACACGGATGTCGTCATAGGCATAGCGTTCGGCAAGGCCTGCCACGAGGTCCATCTGCTCTGCCGTCGCATCGCCCGCCGCCCCGCCGACCGGCTTCAGGCTCACCGTCACGGAGGCATGGCCCGGCTGCCGGTGCGGGTGCAGATTCACCCCGCACCATTCGGCAAAGTCCACATCCGCCGCCTGCGCGGCATCGAACAGGGCCGCTTCTTCCGCCGAAACGGGAACGAAATCCGGCGGCGCAAAATACGCATGAATCCGGTCGATCTCCGCCTGCGGCAGGGCGATCTTCTCATGCCCGCCCTGCGCCGCGAATTCCGCGTCCACCTGCCGGGAAAATTCCTCTGCGCCAAGCTCATGCACGAGGATCTTGATCCGCGCCTTGTACTTGTTGTCCCGCCGGCCATGCCGGTTGTAGACGCGCAGCACCGCCTCGAGATAGTCGAGAATGTCCGTCTCCGGAACAAAATCCCTGATCTTCGCGGCCAGCAGCGGCGTCCGCCCCTGCCCGCCGCCAGCATGCACTTCGAAGCCCACGACGCCATTCCGCTCAAGGATGCGGAGGCCGATATCATGCACGGCAATCGCCGCCCGGTCATGCGCCGCCGCCGTCACGGCGATCTTGAACTTGCGCGGCAGGAAGGCGAACTCCGGATGGAAACTGCTCCACTGCCGGATGATCTCGCACCAGGGCCGCGGATCCATCAGCTCATCGGCCGCCGCTCCGGCAAAATGGTCCGAGGTCACATTGCGGATACAATTGCCGGAGGTCTGGATCGCATGCAGCCCTTCCCCCGCGAGGAATTCCAGGATGTCCGGAATATCCCCCAGTCCCACCCAGTTGAACTGCACGTTCTGCCGCGTCGTGAAATGGCCATAGCCGCGGTCATAGCGGCGCGAGACCTCGGCCAGCCGGCGCAGCTTCGCCCCGTCCAGCTGGCCATAGGGAATCGCAACGCGCAACATGTAGGCATGCAGCTGCAGGTACACGCCGTTCTGCAGCCGCAGCGGCTTGAATTCGTCTTCCTTCAGCTCCCCGGACAGGCGGCGCGCCACCTGCCCGCGGAACTGCGCCACCCTGTCCCCGACCAGCCGGGCATCGAATTCATCGTACCTGTACATCTTCTATTGCCTCCGTATCCGCGCTGCGCGCGTCACATGAGGCAGGCTCAAGGCTGTCATCTTGAGTGTCTCCGTATCCGCGCTGCGCGCGTCACATGAGGCGGGCTCAGGACTGTCATGCCGCCTCCCGCGCATGCGGAATGCCGAGCGCCGCCTCGGTGCGGCTGACCCAGCGTTCGACGGAATGAAACTCGGACAGGTCGAACCCGCCCTCATGGGCAACGCGCGTGTAGGCAACGAGCGCGATGTCGGCCAGCGTCATCTGGTCACCCACGATCCAGTCCGTGAAGGTCAGCTGCAGCTCCATCACGCCAAGCGCCCGCCGGCCCCTGGCCATCAGGTTCGGGTCGATCTCGTCTTCGCCCTTCTTCAGGTAGTGCTTCTGGAAGCGGCGCACAGCGATCGCCGTCTCGTGCGAATACTGTTCCCAGAACAGCCAGCTCATCATCTTCGCCCGGACAAACGAATCAAGCGGCACGAGGTCGCTGCCGGCCTCTTCTGCGATGTACAGCATGATCGCATTCGATTGCGGCAGCACGCGGCCATCCGGCCAGCGGGCCACCGGCACCTGCCCGGCCGGGTTCACGGTCAGGAATTCCTCCGACTGCGTGCCGCCCTTGAGGATGTCGACCTCGACCCAGTGATACGGCACGCCGACATAGTCGGCCGTCCATTTCGGCTTCAGGCAATTGCCGGAAATGGAGTCTCCGTACAGCGTCAGGCCGGTGATTTCGCGTTGTGGCATCAGATGCCCTCTCCGAATATGAAAGTTGGACCGGTTGCGCGGATCGTCTCGCGGATCGTTTCGCGCCCGGCTATCCGGCCTGATTCTGTGACTTCCATGAAGTAGGGATCGGTCACGACCGCCTCCTGCCCCATCGCCTCGGCAAGGCGCACCTCCGCCTCGACACCCAGGAACGGCGCGGCCTCACCGACATTCTCGGACCACGTCCCATCCTGCCGCATCCAGACGGAGCGGCCGGTACGGGTGGCCCAGGCGGTCACGGCTTTCGGCGTATCGGGCTTCAGCTTGGGACGGACGGATGTCATGCAGCAACAACCTCGTTCGGCAGAAGGGCGGCGGCGGAGCGGCTGCGAAGGCCCGCGACTTCACCGATGATCAGGAGCGCCGGCCCGCGAATGCCATGATCCTCGATCAGATGTGGAAGATTCTCGAGCAGGCCAGTGACCGTCACTTCATTATCCAGCGTACCGTTCTCGATCACGGCGACAGGTGTTTCCGGCGCGCGGCCGGCCTCGATCAGCCGGTCCGCAATCATCGCGGCAGTGCCGACGCCCATATAGACGGCAACCGTCTGGCCGCGCTTCGCCAGGGCCGTCCAGTCGAGGTCCGGCACGCCGCCTTCCTTCGCATGGCCGGTCACAAGGGTCAGGCTCTGCGCATGGTCGCGGTGGGTCAGCGGAATACCGGCGCTCGCAGCACATCCGAGGGCGGAGGAAATGCCGGGCACAATGAAGGCCGCAATACCCGCCGCCTCGACGGCGTCCATCTCCTCCCCGCCCCGGCCGAACACGAACGGATCGCCGCCCTTCAGGCGCACCACCCGCTTGCCTTCGCGCGCCGAGGCAATCAGCAATTCATGGATCTCGTCCTGCGACACTGAATGGTGCCCCTTCGCCTTGCCGACCGGCACACGCTCGGCATCGCGCCGGATCAGGTCCAGGATGAGGGACGAAACCAACCGGTCATGATAGACAATGTCCGCCTCCTGGATGAGGCGCAGGGCCTTGAGGGTCAACAATTCCGGATCGCCTGGCCCGGCGCCGACGATGTGTACGACCCCCTCCCCGCCCGGACCGGCAAGACCGGCTCGCATCTCGGCCTCGGCGCCCGCAAGATCGCCGGCATAGGCAAGCTCCGCCGCCCGTCCCGTCAGCGCCCGCTCCCAGAACCGGCGCCGGTCGGCAAAGTCCGGCAGCGCCGCCTTCACCACCCCGCGCAGCCGCCCGGCCAGCGCGGCGAGCTCGCCGATCCGCCGGGGCAGCAGCGCCTCGATCTTCGCCCGGATCGCCTTCGCCAGTACCGGCGCATTGCCATCCGTTCCGATTGCAACCACGACTTCGCCGCGATCGACGATGGACGGCACGGTGAAATCGCAAAGCTCCGGCCGGTCGACCACATTGAGCGGCACCCCCGCGGCCCGGATGCGGGCGATCGCGCCCGGATTGTCCTCGGCCACGATGGCCAGCCGCGCCGTTTTCAGGGCTTCGTCGAGGCGCCAGACCGGCTGCACGATGACGCGGCGCCTTTCCGTATCCGTCAGGCGCTTCAGGATCACCGTTGAACGCACCAGGATCACGGGAACCGCCCCTGCGGTCACCAGAAGGCGCACCTTGCGCACCGCCTCGTCGCCGCTGCCGACGACCACGACGCGCTGGCCGGTCAAATTGAAGAAGGCCGGAAACTGGCGCATCCGCGCAGAACTCCTATTTAGGTATGCTGATCGGTTGCAGGGCAAAATGGCTCTTGACGGAAAAGACACAACCGGCGACCCCTACAGTTATCATTTAGAGAAACTATCCATGGCTGACCCGACTGACCGCCTGCCCCCGCTGAATGCCCTGCGTGCCTTCGAAGCTGCAGCCCGCCGCCTCTCCTTCACTCAGGCCGCAGAAGAGCTGAATGTGACCCCCGGCGCCATCTCGCAACAGATCCGTCAGCTGGAAGAGTATGCGGGCACGCCCCTGTTCAAGCGAACAGGCCGTTCAGTTTTGCTAACAGATGCTGCGCAGGCCAGCCTGCCGCTCGTGCGCGAGGCATTCGAGAGAATTTCTGAAGCAGGCCGGATCATGCAGGCGCCCGCTCGCAAGGGCCGCGTCATGGTCTCGTCGGCCCCCAGCTTCGCCGCCAAATGGCTCGCTCCCCGCCTCGACCGCTTCCACCAGGCCCACGAAGGCGTCGAAGCCTGGATCTCGGCCGACATGGCGCTCACGGATTTCACCACGGCGGATGCGGACTTCGCGATCCGCTATGGCCGCGGTGTCTATGACGGCCTGAAATCGGAAAAATTGCTCGACGAAACAGTGCTTCCCGTCTGCTCGCCGGCGATGTTGGACGGCCCCGACGCCATCCGCAGGCCCGAGGATCTGAAGCGCCATACCCTCCTCCACGACGAGAGTTCCGAGGTCGACCCCTCCTGCCCCGACTGGGCCAGCTGGCTGCGTGCCCGCAATGTGAAGGGCGTCGACGCCAGCCGCGGCCCCCGCTTCAACCAGGCCATCCTCGTCATCGAAGCCGCCGCGGCCGGCCGGGGCGTCGCGCTCGCGAAGAAGGCCATCGCCGCCGCAGACCTCGCCTCCGGCCGCCTCGTCGCGCCCTTCGCGGACGGCTCCACCAGTATCGATTTCGGCTACTGGCTGGTCTGGCCGAAAGGCCGCCATCTCAGCAAGGATGTGCGCGACTTCATCAAATGGCTGAAGACCGAAGCGGCCGAGACGGAGGTTGTCGGCGTCTAGCGCCTAGAGCGCAGCGTCGATCAGCAGATAGGCGGCAAGCCGCGGGCTGGCATTGCGGCTCGTCTTCTGCGTCTGTTCCAGCGCGTTCAGGGCGTCGTCCTGTTCCATTTCCAGGAAGTAACGGGCGAGTTCCAACAGCGTGTCGTCATTGCGCAGGCGCTGCGTCACGCGCTCCACCTGGCGCCCGGCCTGTTCGATGGTGGCCGCCTTGCGCTGCTTCTCCCCCTTGCGGGCGGCTTCCGCGATCTTTCGCTTGGCCCGCGGGCGGAACGCTTCCGGAAGCTGGATACCGGAGGATTGCAGCCGCTGGATCATGCGGTCGGCGATGCCTTCGCGGTCCTGCGGCAAGCCCTCTTCCCGGCTCATGTCCGAGATGATGTCACGCCAGGCGATTTCCGATCCGTTGGCATCGGCCGCGGGCCGCGCCTGGACACCGGCTGGCGGCACGACCGTCGGAGGCGGCGCCGGAGGTTCGGGCACAGCGGCCGGCTGCGCCGCTGCAGGCGCGCGGACCTCCGGGAAGTCGGTTTTGCGCCGCATCGGATGCGACGGCGCCACCGGCTCATCCTTCACATCGTCGAACCGCCGGCGAAGGGTCAGCGGGTTCGGGTCCATCGGATCGACAGACCGTCCGAGTTCAAGCGGCGATTCTTCCGGCGGGCGCTGTTGCACATCGCCGAGGCTGGCCGACGCAATCAGGTCTGCAGCGGCATCGAACAGATCATCATCCGGCAGTGGGCGTGCGCGCGGCTCGGGGCGCCGCGGCGCGGGTGCAGGCGCAGCTGGCGGGGCGCTGGACGCTTCTCGGCCCGGATAACCATTGGCATGCCCGTTGCCATTGGCGTTGCCATTCGAATGGCCGTTGCCTTGGCTGCGGACAGGCGGCGGCGCGGCCGGCCTCGGCGGAGAAGCGGCCGGTGCAGGTGCCGGGCGCACCGGGGCGGGCGCAGGCGCAGGGCGCGGCTCATAGGCGGCCGAGCGCTCCATGCGCGCCACCTCGTCCCGGGCGGCAATCTCGGTATCGCGCAGGGCGGCGGTCGCTTCCTGTCCGGCCTGCCGCAGGCGGGCGAGCGAACGCGCCGCCTCGTCGGCAACCGAACGGGACGATTCGGTGATTTCGTGGCTGGCGGCCCGGGCGCCGTCGATCGCCGTGGCGACCGCTTCCTTCAGCGCATCGCCCGTTGTCATCGCAGCGGCCGCAGCGATCTCCCCTGCCCGCACGGCGGCGTCCACGGTGCGGCGGGACTGGTCCAGCTTTTCCTCAATCCGGGCGATGGCGAAGGTCAACGCCTCCGTCCGGGCAGCCGCGTCGCGGGCGAGATTGTCGAGATCGACCAGTTTCCCGGCAAGTGCGCTGCTCGCAGACTGCATGGTCGACAGCCGCGCTTCAAGCGCATCGTCGGCGCGGGCCACCTCGTCGCCGGCCTGGCGGGCAATTTCGACCATCATCTGGGCCTGGCGCGGGATGGCCTCGTTCATCTGCTGCAGCTGCACGCGCAGTTCACGGGCGAGCCCCTCGAGCGCCTGCCGTTCGGCGGCAAGGCGCTGGGTCAGGTCGCGGGCATTGTCGGCACTGGCGTAGGCCACCTGCTCGAGCCTGTGACGCTCGTCGCCGATCTCGCCGGACATTGCCTTCATTGCCGTCAGAGCGTGCGACATCGCCTTGTCCACTTCCGCCGCGGACTGCTTCATCTGCTCGGCAAAGGTGATGCCCTCGGTGCCGGCTTCGCGCGCCGGCGCCATCAGCCGGACGGCGGCTTCCATGACCAAGGCGTTCGACGCCGAGGCGCGGCGGTTGGTGCGGCCCATATAGCCGGCCATGACGATCAGGACGGCCGGGATCAGCGCGGCCATGCCTGCCCCGGCCAGCAGCCAGGGGTTCATCGCCTGCAGCGCCGGCACGCCGAAATAGCCGAGCGCGACGGCGACAACGCCTCCGATCCAGAGAAATGCGGCGAGGAATCCCGTGACAACCATCCAGCTGCCGCCGTGGCGGGCAAGCTCGAAGTTTTCGGACGCCTCCTGCCTGGCCAGCAGGTCCCGGCCAGAGGGGCGAGCTTCGGGACGTTCGCTCATGGAACCCTTATACCGCGTTGCAACCTCCGGCGCGAGGCTGCATTGCACGATTGCAGGGGCCCCAGCGCCTTGTTCCTATTAGTGAGAATGCCCGAACATCAAGGCGCTTTGAGGGCCGGAATCAGGCGCATCCGGCTGCGCGTCGGGCGTGAACTCTATTCCGAGCCAGGCAAGGATGCCGGCAATGACGAGGTTCCGGATAAGGATGATGAACGCCACAACTGGCCCCCAAATGATCTGAAACACGCAAGAAAGGAGGCCCACAAGGCCCCCGACCGGCGATTTTTATACTTCAGATCCGCCCCTCCGACAAATGCGAACTCGCTAATGCATCCGGACGCGTTAACCCCGTCCGAAAGGAATCGTGAGAGGCTGTGCGAAGCTGATGGAGCGCTGCCCGATGACCACGCCGCTTGCCTTGCTCGACCGCAATCACCTCATGGCCATGACCGGCGGCGACAAGGCGCTTGCCCTTGAAGTGATTGATATTTTCCGTGAACAGGCCGCGATCTGGTCGCGCCTGATGGATCCGCATGCCGATCCGAAACAGTGGGCCGATGCGGCCCACACGCTGAAGGGGTCCAGCCTCTCGATCGGCGCACTGCAGCTGGCGCAGGTCTGCGAACGGGCGGAAAAGGCCGGCCGGGCGGATGTGCCGCCAGGCAAGACCGCCGCCGCAGTGCTGCTGGGCGACGTGCGCGACGCCCTTGCCCATACGCTGGAAGAAGCTGCGAAGGCGGCTTACGAACTCGCCGGGAAAGGCGCCTTGCGCGCGTCGTAGCTCTCGAATTCATAGGCGATGCAGCGGTCGATCAGCGTCCGCCACACCGGTTCCGCGATCGCCGGCGACAGGCCCGCTGCCCCGCAGGCCGCCTTCACCTTGGCGATCACATCCTCGATCCGGGCCCGGTCGTGCACCACGTTCCGGTCCGCCTTGATGCGCGCGGCGGCATCCATGAAGGACTGGCGCTCAGCCAGGATCTCCACCAGCAGGCGGTCGATCCGGTCGATCTCGTAGCGGACGTCCGCCATGGTCTCGGCCGTTTCTGCCGTATGGCGGCGCGGGTCGGATTCATAGGTCGTCATGCGGCCTCTCAGAGCTTTCGACCTGCCCTATATGGCCTTTGGCGCTGCGGCAAGGAGAGGCACTGCGACGCAGTCGCGCGCCGCCGCGACGAGGCCTACTGCCCTTCGGGTTCCAGCTTGTCCTGCGTCCGGGTTTCGAAGTCGCTGGCGTCGTGGCGTTCGCGCAGCTGGTTCTCCGGCTTGCCGTAGGTGGAATTGACCATCCGCCCGCGCTTCACCGCGGGGCGCTCTCCGATCTGCTTCGTCCAGCGGATCACATGCGTGTATTCATGCACCGACAGGAACTCGCCGGCGCCGTACACAAGGCCCAGCACCAGTGCGCCATACCAAGGCCAGATCGCCATGTCGGCGATCGAATACTCGTCGCCCGCCATGTATTGGTTCTCGGCGAGCTGCCGGTTCAGCACGTCGAGCTGGCGCTTCACTTCCATCGCATAGCGGTTGATCGGGTATTCGTACTTCTCTGGCGCGTAGGCATAGAAGTGACCGAAGCCGCCGCCGAGGAAGGGCGCAGAGCCCATCTGCCACATCAGCCAGCTGATCGCTTCCGTCCGCTTGCGCGGATCCTTCGGCAGGAACTCGCCGAACTTGTCTGCGAGATAGAGCAGGATCGAGCCGGATTCGAACACGCGCTGCGGCGGGCTGACGGAATGGTCCATCAGGGCCGGGATCTTCGAGTTCGGATTGGCGGACACAAAGCCGGAGCCGAACTGGTCCCCTGCTCCGATATTGATGAGCCAGGCATCGTATTCAGCGCCCACATGGCCCTTCGCCAGCAGCTCCTCCAGCATGATCGTCACCTTGACGCCATTCGGCGTGCCCAGCGAATAGAGCTGGAGCGGATGCTTGCCGACGGGGAGATCCTTGTCATGCGTCGGGCCGGCGATGGGGCGGTTGATATTGGCAAAGCGCCCGCCGCTCTCCTTGTCCCAGGTCCAGACTTTCGGCGGGGTGTAGGTCGCGTCGCTCATTTTATGTCCATCCTGCTTGGGTTCAGGCAGCTTAAGGTTTGCTGCGCCGCGCGCAATGCAAGCTTTCGGGAGTTGAGGCCTGCTCAAGGGATCGTGAAGCAGAACTGGACGATGGCGCTCCCACCCCAAATGAACAGGACCGCCCCGAGGGGCGGCCCTTCTTTCGCGAGCGAGATTGCGAAGCGCTAGACTTCCAGCAACATCCGCTCCGGATCTTCCAGCGCTTCCTTCACGCGGACGAGGAAGGTCACGGCCTCCTTGCCGTCGACAATCCGGTGATCGTAGCTGAGCGCGAGATACATCATCGGGCGGATGACGACCTGGCCGTTGATCGCCACCGGGCGCTGTTCGATCCGGTGCATGCCCAGCACGCCGGACTGCGGCGGGTTGAGGATCGGGGTCGACATCAGCGAGCCATAGATGCCACCGTTCGAGATCGTGAACGTGCCGCCCTGCATGTCGCCGATGGTCAGCTCGCCGTCGCGGGCCTTGCGGCCGAGGTCGGCAATCGCCTTCTCGATGCCGGCCAGCGAGAGCGCGTCTGAGTCCCGCACGACCGGAACGACAAGCCCCTTGTCGGTGCCCACGGCGACGCCGATATCGTAGAAGTTCTTGTAGATCAGGTCCTGCCCGTCGATCTCGGCATTCACCGCCGGCACTTCCTTCAGCGCGTTCACACAGGCCTTCACGAAGAAGCTCATGAAGCCGAGCTTGATGCCGTGCTTGGCGACGAAGCTGTCCTGGTGCTTCTTCCGGAGGTCCATGATGGCGCCCATGTCGACATCGTTGAACGTCGTCAGCATGGCGGCAGTATCCTGCGCCTCCTTCAGGCGCCGGGCGATCGTCTGGCGGAGGCGCGTCATCCGCACGCGCTCCTCGCGGGGGCCGGTCTCGCGCGGTGTGCGCGCTTCGGCCGGTGCCGCTGCCGGGGCCTTCGGCGCGTTCACATAGGCGAGCGCATCCGCCTTGGTGGCCCGGCCATCGCGGCCGGTGCCCGGAATGACCTGTGCATCAACGCCGGCTTCGGTCGCGATGCGGCGCACCGACGGCGCAACAGGGCGCCCCTCCGCGGCCGCAGCTTTCGGTGCAGGCGCTGCCGCAGGCGCCGAAGCGACTGCCGCACCGGACGCGCTGACGCGGCCGATCACGGTGCCCGGCGTCACGGACGAGCCTTCCCGAACCAGCCATTCGGCGATCACGCCATCCGCAGGTGCGGGCACTTCGAGTGCCACCTTGTCGGTTTCGATCTCGGCGATGGTCTCATCTTTCTTCACCGCCTCGCCCGGCTTCTTCAGGAGGGCCGAGAGCGTACCCTCGGCGACGCTTTCACCCATCACCGGAACCGTGATGTCGGTCATCGCACCGCCGGCCGCCGGAGCTGCAGCAGGCTTTGCTTCAGCTTTCGCCGGCGCAGAAGCCGGGGCCGCCTTTGCTGCACCATTGCCGCCGATGCGGCCCAGCAGCGCGCCGATCTCGACCGTGTCGCCGGGGCCGGCCAGGATATCGGACAGCACGCCGTCTTCCGGCGCGGAGACCTCGACCGAGACCTTGTCGGTCTCCAGTTCGACGAGCACTTCGTCTTTCTTCACGATGTCGCCTGCCGCCTTCAGCCACTGGCCGACGGTCGCTTCGGTGATGCTCTCACCCAGGGTGGGGACTGTAATGTCGGTCATGTTGTGATCCGTATACGTATCTTGAGTTCAGGAAATCAGAGGGCGACAATCCGGTCGTCGACCGGCTCGGGCGACAGGGCCGTCTCGACCAGCGCCGTCTGTTCGGCCGTGTGCTTCGACATCAGGCCGGTGGCGGTGGCAGCGGCGGGTGCGCGGCCCGCATAGTGCGGACGCGGCATCTTCGCCCCGATCTGCTGGGCGCACCATTCGATCTCGTCGCGGATGAAGGTCCAGCCGCCCATATTGCGCGGCTCTTCCTGACACCAGACGAATTCGGCCTGCTTGAAGCGCGCCATTTCCGTCATCAGCGACTTGCGAGGGACCGGATAGAGCTGCTCCATCCGCATCAGGTAGACATCGTCGATGCCGAGCTCCTCGCGCTTCTCGAACAGGTCGTAGTAGACCTTGCCCGAACAGAGCACGACGCGGCGGATCTTGTTGTCCTTGACCAGCTTCACCTTGCCTTCACGGCCGGGCGATTCCGCATCGTCCCACAGGACGCGATGGAATGACGTCTTCGCGCCCATGTCGTCCAGCATCGAGACGGCCAGCCTGTGACGCAGCAGGGATTTCGGCGTCATGATGATCAGCGGCTTGCGGAAGTCGCGGTGAATCTGGCGGCGCAGGGCATGGAAATAGTTGGCCGGCGTCGTCAGGTTGCAGACCTGCATATTGTCTTCGGCGCACATCTGCAGGTAGCGCTCGAGACGGGCCGAGGAATGCTCCGGGCCCTGACCTTCGTAGCCATGCGGCAGCAGGATCACGAGGCCGGACATGCGCAGCCATTTGCGCTCCCCGGAGGAAATGAACTGGTCGAAGAAGACCTGCGCGCCGTTGGCGAAGTCGCCGAACTGGGCTTCCCACAGCGTCAGCGTGTTCGGGTCGGCCAGCGAATAGCCGTATTCATAGCCGAGCACCGCCTCTTCCGAGAGCAGCGAGTCAATCACTTCATACTGTGCCTGCCCTTCGCGGATATGGTTCAGCGGGGTGTACTTCTCCCCCGTCGTCTGGTCGACGACATGGCTGTGGCGCTGCGAGAAGGTGCCGCGGCCGCAATCCTGGCCGGACAGGCGGATCGGGAAGCCCTCGTCCACAAGCGTCGCAAAGGCGAGGTGTTCGGCGGTCGCCCAGTCGAGTCCCTTGCCGCTGGAAATGGCCTGCGCGCGGCCCTCCAGCACGCGGGCAAGCGTCTTGTGCACGTCAATCCCGTCGGGCACCGTCGTGATGGCTTCGCCGATCGTCTGCAGGCGCTTGCGGGCGACGCCCGTCTTGCCGCGGCGTTCGTCGTCGTGCGGCAGGCCGAGGCCTTTCCACTCGCCATCGAGCCAGTCGGCCTTCTTGGCCTTGAATGCCTTGCCGGCTTCGAACTCGCGGTCGAGATAGGTTTCGAAGTCCGCCACCTGCTGGTCCACCTGTTCGGCGGTCAGCAGGCCCTCGGCGACGAGGCGCCTCGAATAGATTTCCCGCGCTGTCGGGTGGCCCTTGATCTTCTTGTACATCAGCGGCTGGGTGAACATCGGCTCGTCACCCTCATTGTGGCCGAAGCGCCGGTAGCAGAACATGTCGATGACGACGTCCTTGTGGAACTTCTGCCGGTATTCGGTTGCCACCTTGGCGGCGTAGACCACCGCTTCCGGGTCGTCGCCGTTCACGTGGAAGATCGGCGCCTGCACCATCAGGGCCACATCCGAAGGATAGGGCGAGGAGCGCGAATACATCGGGCTCGTCGTGAAGCCGATCTGGTTGTTCACGATGAAGTGGATGGTGCCGCCCGTCCGGTAGCCCTGCAGGCCCGACAGCGCAAAGCACTCGGCCACCACCCCCTGCCCCGCAAACGCCGCGTCGCCATGCAGCAGCAGCGGCAGGACCACCGCGCGGTCGAGCGCGCCGGACTCCCGGTGGCGCACCTCCTGCTTGGAGCGGGACTTGCCGAGCACGACCGGGTCCACCGCTTCGAGGTGGGACGGGTTCGCGTTCATCGACAGGTGCACCTTGTTGCCGTCGAACTCGCGGTCCGACGAGGCACCCAGGTGGTATTTCACGTCACCGGAGCCGAATTCACCGGCGCCCTGGGTCGAGCCGCCCTGGAATTCGTGGAAGATCTGCTCGTACGGCTTGCCCATCACGGCCGCCAGCATGTTGAGGCGCCCGCGGTGCGGCATGCCGACCACGATTTCCTTCACGCCGAGCGCGCCGCCGCGCTTGATAATCTGTTCCAGCGCCGGCACAGCCGCTTCGCCGCCATCGAGGCCGAACCGCTTGGTGCCCGGATAACGCTTGTGCAGGAAGCGTTCGAAGGTTTCCGCTTCGATCAGCTTGGCGAGGATCGCCTTCTTGCCCTCATTGGTGAAGGCAACGCCCTTGTCCGGGCCCTCGATCCGTTCCTGCAGCCAGGATTTCTCCTCCGGATCGGAGATGTGCATGAACTCGATACCGAGCGTCGAGCAATAGGTCCGCTTCAGGATTTCCAGCATCTCCGGCACGGTCGCCGATTCGAGACCGAGATAACCGTCGATATAGATCTCCCGGCCCATGTCCTCGGCCTTGAACCCATAGGAGGCCGGGTCCAGCTCGGGCTGGTGCTCCGGCGCTTCCATGCGCAGCGGGTCGAGCTGGGCGGCCAGGTGGCCGCGCATCCGGTAGGCGCGGATCATCATGATGGCGCGGATCGAATCCTTGACCGCCCGCATGATGTCTTCGTCGCACGAGCCGGGTTTGACTTCCTTGATCTTCTTTTCGAGCTTCGGCTCAAGCAGGCCCCAGTTGCCGTCGAAGGCGGCGACCTGCTCGTCCATCGCCGGGCGCGGCCAGTCGCCCCGCTTCCAGGTCGCCCCTTCCGCATTGCGCTCGGCGCTCAGCGAATCGTCGCCGATTTCCGCAAAGAAGGCCCGCCAGCTTTCGGGAACCGAAGCCGGGTCCTTCGCATAGGCCGCCTGCATCTGCTCGATCCACTGGGCCGAGCCCCCATACAGGAACGCCGTGTCCAGCAGGGCGGCATTGCCGCTGCTGCGAGACCCATTCACCGGGCTGCCATCGTCTGCCATGTCTGTCTCGTCCTCTGAGACTTATCGTTCCCTTAACCATAGGAACGAATTTCTTTACCGGTAGTGACCGGCTGCTGTGTGAGGACGGCCTGGGCGGGGTCAGATCCTGGCCACGCCAGTCCTGCCCACGGGCCGTCCTGGCTCATATTTACCGGGCTGTTCTAGCCCTTCAGTACCTCGACCATGGTCGTACCGAGCCGCGCCGGTGACGGCGATACACGGATCCCGGCGGCTTCCATGGCCGCAATCTTGCTCTCCGCATCGCCCTTCCCGCCCGAGACAATGGCGCCGGCATGGCCCATGGTCCGGCCTTTCGGCGCGGTGCGTCCGGCGATGAAGCCGACCATCGGCTTCTTCCGGCCCTTCCTGGCTTCATCGATCAGGAACTGCGCGGCATCTTCTTCCGCGCTGCCACCGATCTCGCCGATCATGATGATGGACTTTGTTTCGTCGTCGGCAAGGAACATTTCCAGCACGTCGATGAATTCCGTCCCCTTGACGGGGTCGCCGCCAATTCCGACGGCCGATGTCTGGCCAAGGCCGACCTGCGTGGTCTGGAACACGGCCTCATAGGTCAGCGTGCCGGAGCGAGAGACGACGCCGACCGAACCCTTCTTGAAGATCGATCCCGGCATGATGCCGATCTTGCATTCGTTCGCCGTGATCAGGCCCGGGCAGTTCGGCCCGATGAGACGCGATTTCGACTTCTCAAGCTTCGCCTTGACGCGCACCATGTCGAGCACCGGCACGCCCTCGGTGATGCAGACGATCAGCGGGATTTCCGCATCGATCGCTTCCTCGATGGCCGCCGCCGCGCCCGGAGGCGGCACATAGATCACGGAGGCGTCACAACCGGTCTTTTCCTTGGCCTCGGCCACGGTCGCGAAGATCGGCAGTTCCTGGCCATTGTCGGCCTTCCACATCTCGCCACCGCGCTTGGGGTGCGTGCCGCCGATCATCTGGGTACCGAAATAGGCAAGCGCCTGGTTCGTATGGAACGAGCCGGTATTGCCCGTCATGCCCTGGGTGAGGACCTTGGTGTTCTTGTCGATGAGAATGGACATATCTGGTCTCAGGCGCCTTTAACTGCGTTCACGATTTTCTGGGCGGCGTCGTCGAGATCGTCGGCCGGGATGACGTTGAGGCCGCTCTCGGCGATGATCTTCTTGCCGAGGTCGACATTGGTGCCTTCGAGGCGGACGACCAGCGGCACGGCGAGGTTGGTTTCCTTCACCGCCGCGATCACGCCTTCGGCGATCACGTCGCACTTCATGATGCCGCCGAAGATGTTCACGAGGATGCCCTTCACGTTCGGGTCCTTCATGATGATCTTGAACGCGGCCGCCACCTTCTCCTTGCCGGCGCCGCCGCCGACGTCACAGAAATTGGCCGGCTCTTCGCCGTAGAGCTTGATGATGTCCATCGTCGCCATGGCAAGGCCCGCGCCGTTGACCATGCAGCCGATGGTGCCGTCGAGGGCGATATAGGCGAGGTCCCACTCGGACGCCTCGATTTCCTTCTCGTCTTCCTCGGTCTTGTCACGGAGCGCCACGATGTCCGGGTGGCGGAACAGCGCGTTGCCGTCGAACGACACCTTGGCGTCGAGCACACGGAGGTGCCCGTCCTTCATCACGATCAGCGGGTTCACTTCAAGCAGGCTCATGTCCTTCTCGGTGAACGCCTTGTAGAGGATCGGGAACAGCTTTTTCCCATCCTCGGCAGCAACGCCGTCCAGTTTCAGGGCGGCGTTCAGTTTTGCCGTGTCGGCATCGGTCACGCCCGCAAACGGGTCGATGCTGAGGGTCAGGATCTTCTCCGGCGTATCATGGGCCACCTGTTCGATGTCCATGCCGCCTTCGGTCGACACCATGAAGGCGACGCGCGAAGTGCTGCGATCCACCAGCATGGAGAGGTACAGCTCGCGCTCGATATCGGCGCCGTCCTCGATATAGAGACGGTTGACCTGCTTGCCGCCGGCGCCCGTCTGGGCGGTGACAAGGTGGTGACCGAGCATCTGCTTGGCGTTCTCGAACACGGCTTCCTTGGAGAAAGCGAGGCGCACGCCCCCCTTCTCGCCGGCGTCAGGCTCCACGAACTTGCCCTTGCCGCGTCCGCCGGCATGGATCTGCGACTTCACCACCCAGAGGGGCCCCGGAAGGGTGTCGACAGCTTTCTGGACGTCGTCCAGAGACAGGACGGGAACCCCGTCCGCAACCGGCGCGCCGAACGATTTCAGCACGGCCTTGGCCTGGTATTCGTGGATATTCATGTGCTTCCCGCCTTGTCTGCACTGGCACGCCGGCAGGCTCCCTGCGGCGGCGTCGTGCGGGGCTATATATCAGCCTCAGTTTCAGCGGCAACAGGCTGAGTATCAGTCTTTGGACCTAGATCGAGTTCGCCCTGTTCGGACTGTTCCGACATGCGCGGGTCGATCTCGACGCTGGCCAGCGGCGTCGGCAGGATCGGGCTCCATTCCTCATGCTTTTCGCCCACGGGCATGGGCTTGGCACGGACGCGCCAGACCATCATCACCGCCACGAGCAGCAGGAGCACGCCCATCAGGCCGAACAGGCCGAGCCGGCCGAAGCCGCGCATCGCGAAGCCGGCGATGAGAGGCCCGGAAATGGACCCACCTGCCCAGACGAACAGCAGGCCGGACATGACATGCGGGATCAGTTCGCGCGGCGTGCGGTCGATCGCATGGGCAACGCTCAGCCCGTAGAAGGACAGCGAGCCCGCCCCCCAGAAGCCAAGCACGACGATCACGCCGACCTCTCCCAGCGCCTTGCCGAAGACTGCGATCAGCAGGGCCGCCAGCCCCGACAGCGTACAGATGCCGGCGATCACCAGTCGCCGCTCGACATGGTCGGACAGGCGGCCGGCCGGCCATTGCATGATCAGGCCGCCCAGCCAGGCCGCACCGCTGGCAACGGCCGCCGCCCCGGTGCCACCGCCATACAGCTTGAAATCCTCGAAATAGACCGGCAGCAGCGACTGCGCGCCGGTATTGATCACCCCGGCCATCAACACGCCGATCACAGCGGCTGGCGCCAGCGCGTAGATCTCGCGAAGCGGCATCGCCTTGCGCTGCGGCGCGGGCGGCTCCTCCTGCTGCGTCAGGCACACCGGCACCAGCGCCAGCGTCAGGAACATCGCGGCCCACGTGTACGCCCGCGTATCCAGCGGCGACAGGCCGGCCACGAAGAACGGGCCGAGGATCAGCGAAAGCTTGGCGCCGGTATGGTAAATTCCCATCACATGGCCGCGGGATTTTTCCGGCACCGAACTGCCGAGCCAGCTTTCGACGCTGGTGAACATGTAGGCGAAGGAAATCCCCATCATCAGGCGGAGCGGGGCCCAGAACATCGCCCCGTGCAGCAGCGACATGCACAACACGCTGACCGCGTTGAGCGCCGAAGCGGCAGCGAACAGGCGGATGTTGCCGAACCCGGCCAGCGCCCGCGGCGCGGTCCAGGCGCCCAGCATGAAGCCGGCTGCGTGCAGCGCCGCGATCAGGCCGATCGCCTGCGGCGGCGTCCCCATGGCTTCCAGACCCAGCGGCGTCAGCACCGCTGTCAGGCCTCCCGCGATCTGCAGGATCATGACAGCGACAATGAGGGCAAATACGTTACGCGTGTCGGTCATTTCGGACGGTAAGGGCTTTCTGCCTACCTGAACTTGTCTCGGGTCTGCTCGATGGTGTGGCCATCCTCAGCATGGATCGAAAGGGTTACCGAACCGTCCTCCCAGTCGATGTCAATCGAACCGAAATTGTTAGGCGGATAGCCGGCCCCGATCTGGTTCGGGTCCATCTCGTCGGTTTCCGTCGCGAACGACTGGTTGAACGACGATGCCGTCAGCTCATAGGCAGGGTACGGAAGGATCCCCTCCTCCCGGTAGAGGAAGCCGGTATGCCGGTCGCCGGAGATGAACACGACGCCATTGGCATGGGTCTCGTTGATCAGGCGATAGAGGCGCTGCTGCTCTTCGGGCAGCTTGTCCCAGCTTTCCCAGCCATGCGCCGTCGGAATGACCTGGATGGACGAGACAATGAAGCGCAAGTCGGCTGATTTCTGCAGCTGGTTTTCCAGCCAGGTCCACTGGTCGTTGCCCAGCATGTCCTGGTTGGGGTCGGCAGACGGCACATAGCGCTCCTTGCCCTTGGCCCCGTATTCGTCCGTCGGGGTGAGGTCGGAGCGGAAGAAGCGCGTGTCCAGCATGATGATCTGTGTGCGCTTGCCGACGGGCCCGAAGATACGGGAATAATAGGTGCCGGGCCAGGCGCCGACATCCTTGTTGGCAAGGCCCCAGAAGCGCTCATGGATGCGCTCCGACAGGCGCCGGAACGGGAACGAGCGGCCGCCGTCATTGGCCCCCATGTCATGGTCGTCCCAGGCCACCATCATCGGATGTGCCTTGCGCACGGCCTGGAAGTCGGGCCGGGCGGCGAGGTCGCGGAAACTCTCGCGCAACTCGTCCAGCTCGGCCTGGTTGTTGACATAGGCGCGGCCGTTCATGTCGCCATAGACATTGTCGCCGATCATCAGGAACAGGTCTGCCGGCGTATTCGCCACCGTCCGCAGCGCTTCGCTTTCGCCCTTCTCCTCGTCGAGGCACGAGCCGACGAGGATGCGCGTCAGCGCCGCGTCGTCCGCGGGCAGCGGCAGGCCAGGCGGGGCCTGGGGATAGAAATCGTCCGGCAGGGTCCGGTAGTAAGCTTCCAGCGCTTCGTCGGCGCTCTGCGGCGGGCGGGTGATGCCCGGAATGGTGATCGGCCCCGGCGCCTGGCAGGCTGCGAGACCGATCAGTGTTGCCAGAACCGCTGTTCGTTTCATGTCCTGCCTCCGGAAGCCGCCTCCCCTGTCTGTAGCGGGGTTTCCGGAACGCAGTAAGGGGCGAGAACGTCACGCCCCGAAGAAAATCGACCAGATCATGCGCCCCGGCAGGAAGGTGAAGAGGCCGGCGACCAGCAATCCGCCCATGAACAGGTTGCGCATGTCGGTGGCGTGCTTGCGGATATTCCGGCGCCGCGCGGCAACCACCGCCATCGGCAGCACGATCACCGTCCAGGCGGACAGGCCATGGATCGGGCTGAAATTGTGCCCGTTGAGACCGAAGATGAAAAAGGAACTGATCGCGGTAACCGCCATCGCCGCGACCCATGTATAGCCCAGCAAGCGGTGCATCCGTGTTCCCTTCACCCCGCTCAGCAACACGGCGCCGATGCCGAACGCGGCCAGCGCCCCGGCGACATGCAGCCTGATCGCCAGCGTGGACTCGATCAGCCCGGTCGGGTCGAAACGGAAATGGATCGGCGGATTGCCATTGGCACGCAGGATCAGCCAGCTGGCGACGGCATAGATTGCGAGTGCGGCAACCGGCACGCGCCAGCCGGCAAGGTGTAGCGACGGCAGGGGCAAACGGCGGCGGGTCCGGGTCAGGTCGGTCATGAGAGGTCTCCTTTGCATGAGCCCCAGATGACCGGCCCGCCGGCCGCGCGCCACGCGATCTACGCCGGAAGGCTGGAATCCTTCGTGAAATCCGGCCAGAACGCTTCGCGAAGCGTGAAATGCGAGGGCAATCCATGCCGCAATTCCTGAAGGACCGGCTGCGCGACCTCGCCGTCGTCCTCGCGGCGGCGGCCGCCCTCACCTTCTTCGGTGTCTACACGACCGACGAGCCCGTCTGGATCCGCTTCCTGATGTGGGCCATCACCTGCGCAGTCGGCGGGGCCGCCTCGGTCTGGGCGGTGCCGCTGGTGTTCGAACGCAAGGTCGCCGGCAGCCTCCTGCCCGTGCAGATCCTCGTCACCTCCGCCGTCATCGCCCTGCCAGTGCTGGTCTCGCTCTACCTGTTCATGGGCGCCTTCGGGTCCTGGATCCCCGTTCCGCTGCTGCCGATGCAGTACCTCTATGTCTATGCGGTCACGCTCGTCCTGACGGCCATTGGCGTGCTGCTGCATCGTGCCCGGAACCCGGAACGGCCTGCAGGCGAGCCGGACGCCGATGCCGCTTCCCGCTTCCTCGGCCGGTTGCCGGTCAAGTACCGGACGGCCGAACTCTGGGCGGTCTCCTCCGAGGACCACTACCTCCGCATCCACACCAGTGTCGGTGAGGAGCTCATCCTGATGCGGCTGGCGGATGCGGTACGGGAACTCTCCGGCGCCCCCGGCGCCCAGACCCACCGTTCCTGGTGGGTCGCGAAAGACGGCGTCCGGGATACCCGCCGGGACGGCGGCAAGCTGGTCCTGGTCCTGAAAAACGGCAAGGAAGCGCCCGTCTCGCGCACCTATGCCGGCGCCGTAAAAGAGGCCGGGCTCGCCTAGCCCTTCCGCCGGCGCTGGTTGCGGGACGGCCCCGCCCCCTTGATGCGATTGCAGCGCGCATGCGCCAGCTGCAGGTTGGACGCATCGTCCGCCCCGCCCCGCGCCACGGCGACAATATGGTCATAGGTCGGCCGCTGATGCCGCCACAGGGTCGAATGGGCGACATCGAACCGGTTCGACGGCATCGACAGCCCGCACAGCGCGCACCGGCCCTCCTGGGCCTCCCACAATGCCCTGAACAGCGGCGTCTCGGTCGGGGCGTGAGGCTGGCTCATCCGATCTCCGGCACCGGCCAGCCGCGCCGCGCGCAGGCCGCATACAGCGTGTTGACCAGAAGGCAGGCCCGGGTCATCAGCCCGACGCCGCCGGGCACCGGCGTGATATGGCCCGCCACTTCGGCGCAGCTTGCAAAATCCGCATCGCCCACGAGGCGCGTCTTCCCCTCCCCCTTTTCCGGGGCGGGAATGCGGTTGATGCCGACATCGATGACCATGGCGCCGGGCTTCAGCCAGTCGCCCTTCACCATCTGCGGGCGGCCGACCGCCGGCACCAGGATATCCGCCTCGCGGCACACCGCCGGCAGGTCCTTCGTGCGCGAATGGGCGATCGTCACCGTGCAGTTCTCGGCAAGGAACAGCAGCGCCGCCGGCTTGCCGACCAGGATCGACCGGCCGATCACCACGACATGCTTGCCCGAGAGGTCGTTGCCGAGCGCCCGCTTGGCCATGATCACGCAGCCGGACGGCGTGCACGACCGGAGTCCCGGCTTGCCCAGCGACAGCCGCCCGGCCGACACTTCCGTCAGCCCGTCGACATCCTTGGAAGGATCGATGCGTTCGATCGCGGCATCCGCGTCCAGTCCCTTCGGCAGGGGCAGTTGCAGCAGGATGCCGTCCACCGCATCGTCGGCATTGAGGCCGGCGATCAGGTCTTCAACCTCGGCCTGCGTCGCCGTCGCCGGCAGGCGATGATGCACGGAGACCATGCCGGCCTCTTCCGTGTCCTTCAGCTTGCCCCGGACATACACCTCGCTGGCCGGGTCCTCGCCCACCAGGATCACCGCAAGGCAGGGCCGGGCCGGCAGGCCGGACACGGCCGCCGCCACCTTGGCCCGCACGTCGGCGGCGATTTCGGTTCCACTGACCCGGATGGCGCTCATGCCTCTTCCCCGCTGAGCCGGGCGGCAAGGTCTGCCGGCCCGTCTATGTCGAGGCCTTTTAGCCGAGTCTTGCCACCCGTCACCACCTTGACTGCAGACCTCGGCAATCCCAGCCATTTGGCGACCAGTTTTTCGACAGCCGCGTTCGCCTTGCCGTCTTCCGGCACGGCGCGCACGCGAACTTTCAGGAAGCGCCGCCCGGCATCGTCCTCTCCCCAGTCCTCGATCCGGTCAGCCGATGCTTTCGGCTGCACACGGACTGTCAGGCGGTGGAGCAAGGCACCCGCCTCAGTAGTGCAGGGCCGGGCGGGTGAAGCTGATGATCGTCGGCAACAGCCAGTCGCGCGTGAACAGGATGCCGAGGGCCAGCAGGAAGACCGACAGGTCCAGCTGGCCAAGCGGCGGCACATAGCGCTGGATCGGACGAAGCAGCGGCAGCATCACGCTGTCCAGCACGGACTGGATCTGGCGCACGGTCGGGTTGTGCATCGAGATGATGCCCCCCACGAGCAGCCAGCTCATCACCACGTAGACGAGGATCACGATCAGCAGCAGCGACAGGATGGGGTGCAGGAAATAGGAGTAGATGGCCCAGAGAAGGGAATGCATGCGCGGAAACCTGTAATGCGGCCGACGAGTCGGCCTGTTCTTCCCCTTGTCCTTAGACTGTAGCATGCCCGCCGGGCAAGTCGCGCACCTGTCGCGGGGGAAGGGTTTGGCAAGACTGCGCGCCGGCCCTAGCCTCGTCTGCCGGGGAGAACATTGGGACAGGCAGACGCGCCATGACGGATTCCGAAACGCCGCTGCTGCCCCTGTCACGCTTCCAGCAGCTGATGATCGCGCTCGCAATGGTGTCGATGGGCGCCGGCATGACCATCAATTTCGTCGTCGTGGCGCCGCTGGCGCGGGAAGCCGGCCTCGCTGAGCTGGAAATCGCCGGCATTCTCACCTTCTCCTCCGTGATGTACACGGTGTTCACCCCGATCTGGGGGCGGCTCGCCGACCGGATCGGGCGCAAGCGGGTGATGGTCTTCGCCCTGTCCGCGATGGGGCTGACCAATATGGCGTTCCTGTTTGCGCTCGACGCCGCGCTCGCCGGTCTCGTCACCGGGCTTGGCGCCTTTTTCCTGCTTGCCTTCGCGCGGCTGTGGTTCGGCCTGCTGGCGCCCGGCCTGCAGCCGGCAGCAATGGCGGCGATGACGGATGCGACAACACCAGCCACCCGCGCCGCCGGGCTCGGCATGCTGGGGGCCTCGATGAGCCTCGGCTCCATCCTCGGCCCGGCCGGCGCCGCCCTGCTCGCCCGGATCGACGCGCTGGCCCCGCTCTGGGGCACGATCGTGTTCAACCTGGCCGTTGCCGCGATCCTCGCCTTCGCCCTGCCGCCGACCCGGCCGTTGCCGCATGCGCACACGCGCCCGGCCCCGCTGGCCATGCATGACCGCCGCGTGCTGCCGCACCTCGTCTTCCTGTTCGTCTATTTCGTCGCCGTCGGGATGATCCAGCAGACGATCGGCTGGTTCGTCGCCGACCGGTTCGCCTTCACCGACACTGCTGCGCGCACCGCCAAGCAGGCCGTCGTCCTGCACACCGGCATCCTGATGGCCTGCACATCGCTCGCCATCCTGATTATCCAGGTCGGCTATATCTCGGCGCGCCGGCCGGACCCGCGCCGCATCCTGCCCATCGGCCTGGCGCTGCTGGCCGCAGGCTATGTCGGCGCGGACGTGTTTCAGTCCTTCCCGCTGATGGGGCTCAGCTTCCTCATTGTCGGCATCGGCGCGGCGCTCGCCGTGCCGTCCGCCAACGCGCTGGGCAGCCTGTCGGTGTCGCGCAGCGAACAGGCGGCCGCTGCCTCCCTGCTGGCCTCGGCCCCGCCAGCCGGCTTCATCGTCGGCCCCCTGCTCGGCTCCGGCCTCTACATGGCAAACCACCGCCTTCCCTTCTTCGCCTCGGCTGCCGTGTTCAGTGTGCTGAGCGTCTACGCCCTGCTGGTCACCTCGAAGCGGCCGCTGTCGGCCTGAGCCGTCATTCCATGCAGAAGGCGTTCAGCTTGTTGCCGTCGAGATCGCGGAAATAGGCTGCATAGAACCCTTCCCCGCGCGGGCCGGGCGGGCCTTCGTCCGCACCGCCCTCCGCCATCGCAATCCTGTAGAGCCGCTGGACCTGGTCCCGGTCCTTCGCTTCCAGCGCCACCATCGTGCCATTGCCGACGGTCGCCGGGTTCTTGTCCCAGGGATAGGTCAGGCCGATCCCTGCCCCGCCGCCGGGCACGCCCCAGGCAATGAACGTCTCATTCTCCATCATCCGCCCGACGCCCAGCTCCTTGCACAGCGCATCGTAGAATTTCGCCCCGCGTTCGAGGTCATGCGTTCCCAGTGTCACATATCCGATCATGTCAGCCTCCCAATCAAGGATTGGAACATAACATGAACATTCGAATGCGCAAGGGCAAATCGGGCGCTACTCCGCTGCGGCGTCCGGATCGGGCCCGTTCCATGGCACAAGCTCGTCGAACACGATCTTCCAGCCGTCCGCGCGCCTCTGCCAGACGCGGACAACGAAACCGCGGACGGGCGGCGCATCCGCCTGCCAGTGCGCCTCGGACCAGGTCCACACCATGTCTCCCGCTGCCGAGGCGCCGCCGCCCATCGGCGCAAGGCTCATCGCCGCAGGCCGCGCGGCAAGGGCCGCCGCCCACGTCTCCGGCGCCGTGCCGGGCGCGACCCCTTCGGTGTGCAGCCGCGCATCATGGGACAGCTGCCCCTCATAGGAGGCGGCAAGGTCTGTCCCGGCCGCAGCTGCCATCCCGGCTTCGATCGCCTTCACCTCGGCCATCGCCGCATCCGGCGACATGGCCGTTTCCTCCGAGGCCGGAAGATAGGCCACCGGGCTGTCCTGCGGCGCAGCGGCCGACGGATCGGCATCGACACCGGCATCCAGCACCCATTTCCAGCTGCCGTCCCCCTGGCGCTGCCAGACGGTGAAATACCACCCATACCGCTTGTCACCGAGGCCATAGGGCCCGGTGGTGAAGCCGAGGTCTCCCGACGCCGCAATCCCGGCCGCGAGCGGCCACCAGACAAGGTGCGGCCTGTCCGGATTCGGCGCCGCATCCGGCTGGCCGGCGAAATAGTCGTGCACGTTCACCGGCCCCGGCGCGAACATCATCGCTCCGGGCGCGGCATATTTCACGAAGGAAGCCTTGACCCCCGTCTCGTACCCGTCCGCGGCAAAGGCGCGCTCGGTCGCGACGATGGGCTCGGCCGTGGGGCCGGCATCCGGCGGCGATGTACAGGCCGGCAACAGCGCACAGGCCAGCGCAGCAAAGGCGATACGCATCACGAAGTCCCTGTTCCTGCCCCTCCCGCGACCTGAGCGGGTCCGACAGGCCTACATCGCGGAAATGCCGCCGTCCACTTTCAGTTCGATGCCGGTCACCAGCTTCGCCTCGTCGGAGGCGAGGTACAGCACCGCGTAGGCGATGTCGTCCGGCTCGCCGACCTTGCCGAGCGGGATCTGCCGGCCGAGCTTGGCCAGCGCCTCCTCCTCGCCGAACATCTCCTTCGTCCGGTCGAGGATCGGCGTGTTGATGAACACCGGGTGCACCGAGTTGCAGCGGATCTGCCCGCCCGTCTTCGCGCAGTGCAGCGCAATCGATTTCGACATGTGCCGCACCGCCGCCTTGGCCGTGTTGTAGGCAATGTAGTTGCCGCTCGCGATGATGCCTGCGATGGACGAGATATTGATGATCGAGCCAAGCCCATGCGGCCGCATCAGCGGGATCGCATACTTGCAGCCAAGAAAGATCGAATCGACGTCCACCGCCTGCACCTTGCGGAATACATCGTAATCCTCATCCTCGACCGAGCCGAGCGAGCCGATGCCGGCATTGTTGACGAGAATGTTCAGCCCGCCCATCGCATCGTGGGCTGCCTGCAGCACTTCCTGCCAGCGCGCGCCGTCGGTGACATCGTGCTGGAAGGCGAACGCCGTCCCTGCCCCGTGCGCCGCGTTGATGGACGCTGCGACCGCTTCGGCGCCTGGCCCGTTCACGTCGGTCACGGTGACCTTCGCGCCTTCCTTCGCGAGCATCCGCGCCGTCGCTTCGCCCAGCCCCTGCGCGCCGCCGGTGACCAGCGCCTTCTTGCCTTCGACCCGTCCCATGGCGGTCTCCTCCTGTCTGCTTTGGCGCGCAGCTAACAGGAGGCAGCCGGGCACGCCAAGATGCGCCCTTGCGGAAAGCCGCAATCAGGCCGTGAACAGAAGCGCCTTGGAAAGTGTCCGGCGCAACCCGGCATCGTCCGCGAGGTCGGAGACGGGCACCAGCCAGACGCGCGCATCCAGCCGCTCGCGCCTTTCCGACCCGCGCGCCACAACCACCGGCCCGGTAAATGTCGAGCCAAGGTCCCGCCGGAGGCCCGCGAGGCAGCTGCACTGCGCATAGTTCGCCGCCCGGTCCGCCACGACCGGCGACGCGTCGTCGGCCCGGCCCACCAGCAGGATCACATTCGGCACATCCAGCGTGCTCTCCGGAACCGGCCGGCCGTCTTCCAGCGACCACAGTACCCTGTGCCCGGACTTGCGCACCGCTACGCTGACACGCTCGCGCACCGCGGTGTTGACGCCGACCAGGCCCACCCGCGCCGGGAAGCGGTCGACATACCGCATCCGCGCCCGCGACAGGGCGGCTCTTGCGTCGGACGCCGGCACGCCGGCAATCCGCGCGGCGGTCTCGGTCGGGAAGCCCTCCATCACCACCAGCAGGACCAGCCGCCGTTCCAGCGGCTCGAGCAGCTGCCATCGGCCAAAGCCGGAAAGGCTGGCCGGTTCCTGGTCTAGGTGCGCGCGCAGGGCCCGGTCGACCCGCTCGAACAGCTTGGCCGCGCTCGCCGGTTCATCCGGCGGACCCTCTGCAAGCAGCAACTCGACCGCACGATTGACAACGTTGTCTCCAACGGACACGGTTCCGCTCGCCAAGGCGGCGTAGCGCCTCAGGCGGTGAAGGTTTGTTTCGATTTCATCTGACCACATCATGGGCCGCTTATAGTGTTAGCGATCCCGCGCGTCTGTCCCTGAGCTTGGTGACAATGACAGTTAGATGACACTGCTTTGCATTAAATTGTAGAAATATGCCGGAGCAATGACGTTTCGGCCCAACATAAACATTGTACAAATATGGTTTTAGCGACCGCGTCCGACTATTCAGCTCATATGTTTGCATTTTTTTGTAATGCTTCGCCCCCTGCAACGCCTTTGCGCTTGAGGTTCGCGGGCGGCTCGCGCTAGGATTCGCCATCAGCCTGTGAGGTCGTCCATGAAAAAGGTCCTGGCCTGTGCGGCCCTTGTCGCCCTGGTTGCAGGCTGCGCCGCGCCTGCGAAGCCATCGCCGAACGCTCCGCCCGCGGTTCAGGCTCCGGCAGAGGCGCAACCTGAAGGCCGCACCTGGTCCACGCCGGACGCCATCCGCGAGATGTTTCCCACCTGGCTGGAGCCTGCCGAACCGTTCCGGGTCATCGGCAACATCTACTATGTCGGCTCGAAAGGGCTCGGCCTCTACCTCGTCACCACGCCGGACGGCGACATCCTGATCGACGGCGGCCTGCCGGAAAATGCCGACATGGCCCTCGCCTCCATCCGCAAGCTCGGCTTCGACCCGGCCGACGTGAAGATCCTGCTCAACACCCATGCGCATTTCGACCATTCCGGCGGCCTTGCCCGTCTGAAGCAGGTGACCGGCGCACCGCTCTATGCCAGCGAGGGCGACCGGTCGGCACTCGAAGGCGGCTTCTATCTCGGCTCCGAAGACCTGCACGAAGTCGATGCCCCGCCTGTGAAAGTCGACCATGTAATCGCCGACGGCGAGACCGTCAGCCTCGGCGGCACGACGCTCACCGCCCGCATCACGCCCGGCCACACCCGCGGCTGCACCTCGTGGTGGCTGACCGTGGAAGAGGCCGGCAAGCCCTATGACGTCCTGCTCTTCTGTTCGGCCACGGTCGCCGCCAACCGGCTCGCGCCGGACCCGCAATATGACGGCATTGTCGACGACTACCGCCACACGTTCGAGATCACGAAGGACTGGAAGCCCGACGTCTTCCTCGCCAACCATCCGGAATTCAGCGGCCTCTGGAAGGCCCGCGCCCGGCAGGAAGCCGGCGATCTGCTCGCCTTCGTCGATGACACGGCCTTCCCGGCCTACATTCAGGCCATGCAGGCCGACTTCGAAAAGCAGCTGGCAAAACAGCAGGCCGCCGCCGGGGGCACCGACTAGGCCAGCTTCGCGGCCAGCCTGTCCATGAACCTTGCCAGTTCCACATCCTTGTCGGTCACGCCGTCGGCATCGTGCGTGGTCAGCGTCACCTGCACGCGGCTGTAGACGTTCGCCCATTCGGGATGGTGGTCCATCTGCTCGGCCTTCAGCGCGGCCCCTGTCATGAAGGCAAAGGCCTGCTTGAAGTCCGCGAAATGATAGGTCTTGGTGATCGTATCGCGCAGTTCGTCACCGACAGCCCAGCCGCTGAGATATTGCAGGGCTTCGCCCGCGCCGATCTTCTTCGTCGTCATGCCCTATTCCTCTCCATCGCTGCCCAGCACGAAATACACCCAGCGCCCGCTCTGCGTGATCGCCGTGCGCATGCCGGGATAGGCCTGTCCCTCGCGGATCGCCGCAACGCCATCCTCCCCGATCAGGTCGGTCAGGCGCTTGCGGTCCTGGAAGGACAGCTTTTCCGGGATCAGGTCCTCCGGGTTCTTCGCGGCAAGGTCCGGCCAGATGTACCAGGTTTCGCCGTCGACATCGCGCTTGCCGGCGGGCTGGTCCAGCAGGGCCTGCAGCTTCATGTTCGGATCGATCCCTGTCCGGCGCAGCAGGTCCCAGAATTCCCGGTTCGGCGTGCCCTCCAGGTTGGAGACAAACCCGTCATTGCGATCGGCGAAGCGGGCGAGGCCCGACAGCGACCCGCGCTTCGCATAGGCGAGGATCTCGTCGCGCGTCGCCGTCACCTTTGCCGGCAGCTTCACCGGCGCCGGGACTTCCGGGTCCTGCGTCATGGTCTCCGGCGGCAATGGCGGACCCTCTTCGGCGGCGGGCGCGCAGGCGGCAAGGCCGGCCCCCAGCACCAGGGCCGCCGCCATTGCAGCGAAGCGGTCAGACCACTTCATAGCCTGTCGCGGCCTTCAGGTCGGCGAGCAGCTGGTCCTCGCCGAGCACCTTGATCGTGGTCATGCCCATCTGCGCCGCCGGTTTCAGATTGTGCCCGATATCGTCGAGATAGACGCACGCCTTCGGGTCGACATCCAGCGCCTCGCACATCAGCGCATAGATCCGCGGATCAGGTTTGCGGATACCCAGCTTGGAGCTTTCGATGACATGGTCGAACATCGCGAAGACATCGGCCACGCGTGCGGCCTTTTCTTCGTCATTGGTCATCGAGGCGCCCTTGCCGACCGGGGCATTGTTGGTGATGCAGCCGACCTTGCCGTGTCCCTTGCAGACTTTCAGCGCCTCCACGACGCGGGGACGCAGGCTGCCCGACAGCAGTTTCAGCACTTCCCCGCCCGGCACTTCATGGCCCATCGCCTTCGATTCCGCCCGGAACATTCCGTCGAATTCGGCCGGCGTCACCAGGCTCTGCTCGAGCTTCGCCCAGGCATTGTCCAGCGGGTTGGTCGCATTGACGGTGCGGATGAAATCCTTCGGCAGGCCCTGTTCGGCCTCGTACCGGGCGAATGCGTCGAAGGGCGAGGAGGTAAAAACGCCCCCGAAGTCCCAGATCACGGCCTCGAATGTCTTGGTCATGCGAGACGTCTAGCCGCGCCTTGCGCAAACTTCAAACCTTGAAGATTGGCAGGCCCATTCTAGGGTGGGGCTGGAATCGACATGTGGATCGACACACAAGGGAGAAACGACAATGGGTGTGCTGGATGGCAAAGTGGTGCTGGTCACCGGAGGCGGCAACGGGATCGGCAAGGAAACGGCCCTGCTTGCCGCTAAGGAAGGCGCGAAAGTCGTCGTCAACGACCTCGGCGGCGGCCTCACCGGCGGCGACGAAGGCGATGCGGGCCCGGCCGAAAAAGTGGCGGCCGAAATCCGCGCCGCGGGCGGCGAAGCGGTCTCCAATTCCGACAGCGTCACAGACATGCGCGCCGTCGAGGGCATGATCGAACAGGCGAAGGACAGCTTCGGCGGCCTGCATGCCATCATCAACCCGGCCGGCATCCTGCGCGACGGCATGTTCCACAAGATGTCGGAAGACGACTGGGACGCCGTCATCGACGTCCACCTGCGCGGCAGCTTCAATGTCACCCGCGCCGCCGTCGAACTCTTCCGCGAGAAGGAAGATGGCAGCTTCGTCCTCTTCACCTCCACGTCCGGCCTGATCGGCAATATCGGCCAGGCCAATTATGCCGCCGCCAAGATGGGCATTGTCGGTCTCTCCCGCATCATCGCCATGGAAGGCGAGCGCAAGAATGTCCGCTCAAATGTCATCGCGCCGTTCGCCTGGACGCGCATGATCGCCTCGATCCCGGTCAAGGACGAGGCCGGCGCCCAGCGGGTCGAGCGGATCAAGAACTCGATGCGCGCCGACCAGGTCGCCCAGCTCGCCGTCGCTCTCTGCGCCGACAAGGCAAAGCACGTTTCCGGCCAGATCTTCTGCGTCCGCGGCAACGAGGTCGTCCTGTTCGACCAGCCGCGCCCGGTGAAGTCCCTCGCCCGGATGGAAGGCTGGACGCCGGAAACCCTGATCGACCATGCCCTGCCCGCCATGCAGGGCAGCTTCTTCGGCATGGGCGCCTCGGCCAGCGTCTTCCCCTACGACCCGGTCTAGGGAGGCCGGATGGAAGAGGACTCCGTCACCTACCAGAAATGCATCACAGGCAGCGACGGTCTTTCCTATTGCCGTCAGATCGCAGCGGAGGAGCTTCCCGCAGCCCCTCCGCCTGCGGCTGAGGCTGCAACGGCCGGCCCGCTCGACCATGCCCGCGCCGCCCTCGCCCCGGTGATCGACCATCCGGCCGGCTGGGCGCATGCGCACCTGCTGCAGCCTTCCGTCCTCTACCCCGCCCTCATTCAGGCGGGCGTGATCCTCGGCGCTCTTCTGGTGGCCCTGGTCGCCACGCCGCTCGGCAAGCGCGCGATGAATGTCAGCCTGCGGAAATTCGTCACCCCGCCGCGCGGACCGCTCATGGACTCGCTCCGCAACCTGATCGGCCCGGCCATCCTGGCGATGCTCCTGTTTGCGGCCGAAGCAATGTTGCGCGGCAGCGGCCAGCCCGCCGCGCTGGTGCGCATTGCCGCCTCGCTCGCCATCGCCTGGGCACTGATTCGGGCCGTCACCGCCCTCTTCCCGCCCGGCTTCCGCAAGCCGCTCGGCATCGTCATCTGGGTCTTCGCCGTCTTCAACGCCTTCGGCGTGCTGGACGAGGTGATGGCCTGGCTCTCTTCCATCGGCCCGCCCTTCGGCGACCGCACCATCAGCCCCGTCTTCGTCGCACAGGCCGCCGGCACCGCCGCCCTCTTCCTGTTCGGCGCCAACTGGCTGTCGAAGAAGCTGAAGACCCGCGTCGACGAACTGCCCCAGGTCGAACCCTCGATCCGCATCCTGCTCGGCAACGCGCTGCAGATCGGCCTGTTCTTCGGCGCCGTCGTGCTGACGCTTGCCGGGCTCGGTATCCCGCTCTCCGGCCTCGCCGTGCTCGGCGGCGCGCTCGGCGTCGGCCTCGGCTTCGGCATGCAGCAGATCGTGTCGAACTTCATATCCGGCGTCATCCTCCTGTCCGACCGCTCCATCAAGCCGGATGACTTGATCGAGGTCGACGACCAGATCGGCGTCGTGAAATCCCTCGGCCTCCGTTACGCTTCGGTGGTCACACGCGACGGCACCGAACATCTCATCCCGAACGAGATGCTGGTGACGGACAAGGTCGTGAACTGGTCCTTCTCGGACAAGAAGGTACGCCTCCGCCGCCGCATGCGGATCGAATACGAGACCGATCTCGAACTCGCCATCCGCCTGATGGAAGAAGGCGCCCGCGGCGTGCCCCGCGTGCTCATGGAGCCGCCGCCAAAAGGCTTCGTCATGGAATTCGGCGAAGAGGCCATCGAGCTCGAAATCCGCTTCTGGATCGAGGACCCGGAAAACGGCAAGTCCAACGTCACCTCGGACGTGCTGCGCGCCATCTGGAAGAACTTCACCGCCAACGGCATCGACATCCCGCTCCGCCGCGAGGAAGTCCTGATCGAGCCGGGCTCCACCATCAAGGTCGAAATGGTCCCGCCCGGCGGGGAGTAGGTTTCCCCCTCCGACCCGCTGCGCGGGCCACCTCCCCCGCAAGCGAGGGAGGATGGCACCTGCGGCACGTCCGGTCTTCATCCTCCCCTGCGAAGCGGGGGAGGTGGCAGCCGGCAAAGCCGGCTGACGGAGGGGGCTAGTCCGGGCTCCCGTCAGGCTCCAGCGGACGCGGCCTCAGGTCCGTCGGCCCATCGTCAGGCGTCTCCTCAGTTGCCGGATCATCCGGCTGCGCAGGCGCTGCCTCAGCCGGCACGTCCCCCTCTCCGCCCGCCTCGCGGAAGCGGTCCTGCGCGCCTTCAAGGAAGGCATCGAAATCGTCCTGTTGGCCCGGCTGAGCTTCAGGCGCCTCCTGCAGGACCTGCGGCGGGGTCGCCTCCGGCCCCTCGTCCGGCGCAGGCGGCAGGTCGGGCAGCACAGGGCGCGGCGCGGGCGTCTCGGGGCGGACTTCGCCGGGCTTCGACGGCGCCGCAGGTTGCGCCGGTGCCGGGCGGGGCGCCGGGTCGTTGCCAAGCACGCAGTTCGCCAGCCCCTCTGACTGCACAACGCGCATCCGCGCCTGCAGCGTTCCGGCCCGCTTCGACACATACGGCCCCGGCGGATCGACCCGCCATTTGTTGGGGCTTGGCAGCACCGCCGCCAGCAGCGCCGCTTCCCGCTCGGTCAGGTCGGAGGCCGGCTTGCCGAACCGCGCCTGCGCCGCGGCCTCGGCCCCGAATATCCCGTCGCCCCATTCGGCAACATTGAGATACGCCTCCATCACCCGGCGCTTGCCCCACATCCCGTCGATGAAGGTCGCGAACCAGGCTTCCACGGCTTTCCGCACAAAGCCGCCGCCATTCCAGAGGAAGACATTCTTCGCGGTCTGCTGCGTGATGGTCGAGGCCCCCCGCAGGCCCTTGCCGCCCTCATATTCGTCAATCGCCTTGCGGATCGCCGCAACATCAAGGCCATTGTGCTCACAGAAGCGGGTATCCTCCCCGGCGATGACTGCGCGTACAAGGTTCGGCGAAATATCGTCCAGCGACACCATCTTCCTGCGGATCTTCTCGCCTTCTATCGTGCGCTGCGCCATCAGGAACGTGCCCGGCACCGGCGCCACTTTCAGCGCCAGCGCATACAGGTGCACACCGACGAACGCGCCGAGCACGAATTTGATGATCCAGCTCGCCCAGTCATAGATGTAGGCGGTGGCCCTGGCTTTCGATTTCGTCTTCCTGCGGCTCATGCCCTGGCGGTCCATTCCTCGCGCACATCCGGGTCGGTCTCGCCCGGCAGGTGCTGTTCGCGCGCCAGAGAGGCCGCATCCGGGTCAAGTTGCAAGAGGGCCCAGACAGCTGCCCCCCGCACCAGCGGAGACGCATCCTGCAGCAGCGGCGCCAGCACGCTCGCCAGCCGCCCTTCCCCCGAATTGCCGATGGCGATGCAGACATTGCGCACGAACCGGTCCCGCCCGATCCGCTTGATCGGGGAGCCTGAAAACACGTCGCGAAAATCCGCATCGCTGAGCGCGGCCAGTTCGTCGAGCTCCGGCGCCTTCAGCTCCGCCCGCGCATGGAAGGCCGCCTCGCGCGCTGCGCTCGCAAACTTGTTCCACGGGCACACCGCCAGGCAATCGTCGCAGCCATAGATGCGGTTGCCCATCGCCGCGCGGAATTCGCGCGGGATCGGCCCCTTGTGCTCGATCGTGAGATAGGAAATGCAGCGCCGCGCATCGATCTGGTAGGGCGCCGGAAAAGCCCCCGTCGGGCAGGCATCGAGACAGTTTGTGCAATTGCCGCAACGGTCCGTCTCCGGATCATCCGGATCAAGCTCCGCATCAGTCAGCATCACGCCAAGGAAGAACCAGCTGCCAAGTTCCCGGCTCACCAGGTTCGTATGCTTGCCCTGCCAGCCAAGGCCCGCCCTCTCGGCCAGCGGCTTTTCCATCAGCGGCGCGGTATCGACAAACACCTTCACCTCGGCGCCCGTCTCGGCCACGAACTCCCCCGCCAGCTGCTTCAGCTTCTTCTTCAGCGTGTCGTGATAGTCCCGTCCCCGCGCATAGACAGAGATGTTTCCTGTCTTCCGTTGCGCCAACGTCTCCATCGGGTCGTGGTTCGGCCCGTAGTTCATCGCCACGACAACAGCGCTTTTCGCATCCGGCCACATCCCTGTCGGCGCCTTGCGCCGTTCCAGCGTCGTCTCCATCCAGTCCATTGTGCCATGCCGCCCGGCCGCCACAAACGCCTCCAGCCGCTCTCCCGCCGCCCACGCCGCATCCGCGCGCGCAATGCCGACGGCATCGAAGCCGAGCGCGCGCGCCTTCGCCTTTACGAAATCAGAAATCGAGATTGGCATAGTGCGGCGAGGGTCGCACGGCCTCCAGCCGGTCGGCAAGCAGCGGCCGGAAGCTCGGCCGCGACTTGATGCGCGCATACCATTCCTTGAGGTCCGGCACCGCCCGCCATTCGACATCGCCGAAATAGTCCACCGCCGACAGATGCGCCGCGGCCGCGAGGTCCGCCAGCGACAGCTGCCGCCCCGCCGCAAAGCCGTTCCGCTCCACCATCGCATTGAGGAAGGTCAGCCGCCCGCGCAGCGCATGTGCGCCCCGGCGCAGCTTCTCCGAATTCGGCTCGCGGTCGCGCCGCACCCACTGCATCACCCGCTCGGTGAGCAGGTTGTCGGTCACCTGTTCGAAGCCGGCCTCGACCCAGGCCCACAGCCGCCGCGCCTCGGCCCGGTCGCCCGGATGCAGCGGCAGCAGATGGTCGCCATCGGTCGCCTCTTCGAGGTATTCGCAGATCGCCCGCGTGCCGATCGCGATAATGTGACCGGCGGGGCCCTCCTGCACCAGCGCCGGCGCCACGGCGCCCGGTGCCAGCCGCGAAACATCCGGATGCGGCGACCACGGCGCGGAATCCACCGATTCAAACGCGATTCCCTTTTCGCCAAGGCAGAGGCGCACCAGGCGGCCGGCAGGATCGAAGGACCAGTGATAGAGACGCGTCATTTCCTGAACACCCCCACGGCGTCCCCCAGACATAATCCACAGGAGTAAAGAACGTCTATCCGTAGCGGAAATCATGTGGTTCAACCCCGGGCATCGTACCCAGCAAGAAGAGACGTCGACATGACTCCCAGAACTTCCGCCTCTGTCCTCCTTGGTGCTGCCTCGCTGCTCGTGCTGGCGGCGTGCACCACACCCGAACCTGCTGCCGAAACAACAGCCGAACCCACAGCGCCCGCGGAAGTCGCCCCGATCCGTCTGGAAGAGCCGCCGACCGGCCAGCTCCCCGCCGACGTCCATCCCGTCGCCTATCGTCTCGACCTCGTCACTGACCCCCACAAGGACAGCTTCACCGGCCATGAGGAGATCGACATCTCCATGGACGGCCCGCACGCCCGCATCTGGCTGCACGATCTCGGCCCCGACGTCTCCTCGCTGAAGGCCGTGCTGCCTGACGGCACCGAGATCGCCGGCACCATCACCACCGGCGTCACTGAAGACGGCGTCTCGCGCATCGATTTCGACACGACCCTGCCCTCCGGCGCCGCGACGCTGGTGATGGACTTCACCGCCCCCTATGACCGCAACCTCGCCGGCCTCTACAAGGTCGAACAGGCCGGCCGGCCCTATCTCGTCACCCAGATGGAAGCCAGCGATGCGCGCCGCATGTTCGTCTCCTTCGACGAGCCGCGTTTCAAGACGCCCTATACGCTGACCGTCACCGCGCCGGTCGGCATGGCCATCGCCGCCAATGGTGCCCTCGACTCCTCAGAGG
The DNA here is from genome assembly GCA_020638455.1 of Hyphomonas sp. Classification (GTDB taxonomy): domain Bacteria; phylum Pseudomonadota; class Alphaproteobacteria; order Caulobacterales; family Hyphomonadaceae; genus Hyphomonas. The sequence continues at coordinate 464,832 of JACKIK010000003.1, forward strand.
ATGCCGGCAACGGCATGACGACCTACCACTTCAAGACGACGCGCCCGATCCAGTCCTATCTCGTCGCCCTGATGGTCGGCCCCTATGACAGTGTCACCGCAGCGCCGGTCCCGCCCAATGACATCCGCGGCGAGCCCGTCCCGCTGCGCGCCTTCGCAGCCGCCGGCAAGGGCTCCCAGCTCACCGATGCGCTCGCTATCACGCCCGCCATCATCGACTATCAGGAACACTATTTCGATTATCCGTACCCGTACGGAAAGCTCGACCTGATCGCCGCAGCCGACTTCGCCTACGGCGCCATGGAAAATGCCGGCGCCATCGTCTATCGCGAGGCCGCCCTGCTGATCGACGAGCACACCTCGCTCGCCCGCCGCCGCGGCATCTTCTCCACCAATGCGCACGAGATCGCGCACCAATGGTTCGGAGACCTCGTCACCCCCGCCTGGTGGGACGATATCTGGCTCAACGAGGCCTTCGCCACCTGGATGGCGTCCAAGACGATGAACGCCGTCGACCCGGACGGCGGCTGGAAGCTCTCGCCGGTCAAATCCTCCCTCAACGCCATGCCGCTGGACAGCCTCGCCTCGACGCGCCAGATCCGCAACCCGATCGAGAAGACCGGCGACATCAACGACGCCTTCGACTCGATCACCTACCAGAAGGGCGCGAGCGTCCTCAACATGTTCGAGACCTATCTCGGCGAGGACGCTTTCCGCGATGGCATCCGCCTGCACATGAAGCGTCATGCCGACGGCAACGCCACGGTTGACGATTTCATGCAGAGCCTCGCCGATGGCTCCGGCCAGCCGGATGTCGTGCCGGCCTTCCGCTCCTACATCATGCAGCCGGGCATCCCCTATCTCGATATCTCCCTGTCCTGCCCGGACGGCGGCCAGCCCGGCCTGACCATCACGCAGAGCCGCTATGCCCCGCTCGGCTCCACCATCGATACCGGAGCCCAGACCTGGCAGGTGCCTTTCGCCGCCGAAGTCCATGATAGCACGGGCACGCATGTCGTCCGCCGCATGCTGACGGACAAGACGACGGAAATCCCGCTCGACGATGGCTGCGCGGACTGGGTGATGCCGAATGCCGGCGGCGCCGGTTACTGGCGCTTCATCGCCGATGCGGATGACGCCGCTGCGCTGCGCGCAAACTTCACGGCGCTCGACGCGGGCGAGCAGATGATGCTGCTCGATTCCCAGATGGCCGGTTTCAATGCCGGCAAGGTCAGCACGGCTGACCTGATGGCCGACGCCCAGGCCGCCATGACGGGTGCGCCGGACACGGTTGCCCAATCGCTCGGCGTGGCCGGCAAGCTGCACGGCCTGCTCGGCGACGAAGGCCGCACGAAACTCGCCGCATGGGTCGAGGCGACCTACGGCCCGGCCTGGAATGCGCTTTCGGCCAAGCCGGAAGCCGACAAGACCGATGCCGACCGCCTGCTCGCGCCGCAGCTCTGGAACACGCTGCTGACCTATGGTCAGCGGACGGATGAGCGCGCCGCCATGGCAAGCAGTGCGAAGGCCTATCTCGGCATCGGCCAGGACGCCGACGCAGCGGCGCTCTCGCCGGAAGACCTCGGTACGGCCGTCTCCATCGGCGTGCGCGATGGTGGCCGCGCCTTCTATGATGGCGCCCTTGCCTACACGCTCGCTTCGGACAACCAGACCGAGCGTTCCGCCATCCTCTACGCCCTCGCCGGCAGCGGCTCGGACGAGGACCTTGCAGACCTGTTCAAGCGCGCCCTCGGCGACGAGATCACGGGCAGCGAGCTCTACACGATCTATGCCGGCGCCATGGGCAACGAAAAAGGCCGCCCGGCCTTCTGGCAACTCGTGAAGGACAATTTCGCGACGCTGGTTGCCAAGATGCCGTCCGTCCGCCGTCCGCAACTGGCCCGCGCCACCGGCAATTTCTGCACGGCGGACGAAGTGGCCGACGCAGAGACCTTCTTCAAGGGCCAGGCAGACCTGATCTCAGGCTATGAGCGCTCGCTCGCCCAGGGCGTCGAAGCCGGCACCCTGTGCGCCACCCTGAAAGAAGCCAAATCCGCCGAAGTCGAAGCCGCTTTCGCGGAGTAAGCGCGCCTCACGCCCACGTTCCAAGGGGCGTGGGCGAAATCCCCCTCTCCCTCGGGAGAGGGGTCAGGGGTGAGGGGACGCGGCGTCTCGTTCCAGCGCCGGATGCGCGGACAGGCACAGGCACTATCCCTCATCCCCACGCCCGTCTCCCGAGGAAGAAGGGGCTTTTCGCATCCCTCAATCCGACGGCATTCCGCCCCATGCCATCCTCTCCCGCATGGAACACGACGACTTCCTCCGACAAAGCTGGCACGCCATCGCCCACGCGCTGGCCGAGGCAGGCGTGATCGCCGGCCTGCACGCCGCGCCGGCGACGATCGCAAAGAAAGTGAAGCGCCGCCTCACCTCGGAGCTTCGCCGCCTCGCCGTGCTCCTCCGCCGCCTGATCTTCCTCATGGCGCTCAGCATGGAGCTCGCGCCGGCCGCATCGCGCGAAGGCCGCAACTGGTTCCGCCCGGAAGACACCTCGCCCAAAGCCCGCCGCCTCATTTTCCGCCTCGCCCCGGCCCCGTCCGGTCCGTTTCCGGACAGCCTCCGGCCGATGCAGCACATCCCGCAGCCCGGCCCTGTCGATGCCGCCCCGGTCACCGCCCGCTGGCAGGCCATGCTCGACGTGCTGAAACACGCCCGCCGCCGCGCGACGCGCCTCGCCCGCAACATCCAGCGCTGGCAGGCAGCGGGCGTCGCAAAGCCATACGTCCTGCCCATGGCCCGCACGCACAGGCTGACCCCCGAGCTCGGCCTCATCGCCGGCGCCTTCACGAGCCTCATCAACCAGGCCCTCGCCCGCTGGCCCGACACGGGCTGAGCTTTCCTCAAAATGAAGCTGACTTGCCGGAACGCGGAGCCCGCGTTGCCGGTTACCGGTGCTCCTTCAAGCGCTCGCCCCACCGCAAGACCATCCTCCCCCGCTCGCGGGGGAGGTGGCCGCGAAGCGGTCGGAGGGGGGAACGGCGAAGCCGTCAGGCTGAAGGAAACCTCCGCCCGAAACGAAAATCCTACTCCGCCATGAACTGCCGCACGGCATCGGCGGACAGGGCGAACTTGGCGAACGACCAGCCCTTCTCCTTCGACAGGGCGGCCAGTGTGGCCAGAAGGTCCTTGCGGCGGTCGGCATGGGTCGCGAGCCAGGCTTCGGCCCCGCCCTGCCCCAGCGCCTCTTCCGTCGCCTTTGCCTGCAGGCGCACCATCTCGCTAACGAGGCGGCGGCCCGCGACGCGGTCCCAGAAGCCCGCCTTGGCAAGGCCTTCCCGCGCCGAGGCGCGCATCCGGTCGAGCCGCAGGGCATCGCCGATCTGGTAGAAGCAGCCACCCGCCTCGGCGACATCCGCGCCGGTCCGCTCGGCCACTTCGATCACCATCAGGCCCTGCGAGAAATGGCTCATTGCCGAAGCCCAGCGCGCCAGTTCCTCCGGTGCACCCCGCTTGGCCAGCGCCCGTGCCGCCCGCTCGATCCGCGCCGCGGCAAACGGCGAATGGATCGACGGCAGCGCAGCGATAAAGGCCGACAGCGGAGCATGTGTCCGCTCCACCATTTCGGTCAGCGTCGCATGCGGCATCGACTGGATGAACCAGACCGACGCCTCGTGCAGCGCCGCGGCCGCCTCAAGGCGAAGCTCGGTCTGCACATCGGCACCGATGGCGTTGTCCAGCCCATCGACCTGCTTGCGGAAATCGTCGAAGTCGAGCACCGCCCGCGCCGCCTCAAGGCCATGCACCGCGCGGGCATTGTCCGCCCCCGTCACTTCCTTCAGGCGCAACAGCGGGATCGGCCCGCCCATGTCGAGCGACCGGTTTGCCACCACCGTGGCAATGATTTCCCGCTTCAGCCGGTGATTGGCCATCGCCTCACCGAACTCGTCGATCGGATGCGGGAAGTAGCCCTTCAGCACCGAGGCGAAATACGGGTCGTCCGGCAGGTCCGAGGCGACAAGGTCATCGAACAGCGTGATCTTGGACCAGGCCAGCAGCACCGCCAGTTCCGGCCGCGTCATCCAGTGCGCATGTTCCGAGCGCACTTTCATCTCGCCGGTGTCCGGCAGCCCCTCCAGCGCCCGGTTGAGCACGCCCCGCTCTTCGAGCTGCACCATCAGCCGCTCCAGCGCTTCATGATCGTTCTGTGCCATCGTCTCGGCCAGCGTCAGCGCCGCGGTCTGGTCGTAATTGTGGCGCAACACATGCGCGGCGACCTCGTCGGTCATGCTGGCCAGAAGCGGGTCGCGGTCGACCGCTTTCAGCGTACCAAGCCGGATTGCCTCGGCCGCGAGGATCTTGATGTTCACTTCGTGGTCGGAGGAATCGACGCCGGCCGAGTTGTCGATAGCATCGGTATTGATATGCCCGCCGGCCAAGGCGAATTCGATCCGCGCCGCCTGGGTCAGGCCGAGGTTCGCCCCCTCCCCGATCACCTTGACATGCAGGTCGCGCGCATTGACGCGGATTGCATCATTCGCCCGGTCGCCCGCATCGGCATTGGTTTCGCTGCCCGCTTTCACATAAGTGCCGATTCCGCCGAACCAGAGCAGGTCTGCCGATGTCTTGAGCAGGGCATGGATCAATTCGTCCGGCGTCACGGCATCCTTGGCGAGGCCGGTCAGCGCCTTGATTTCAGCGCTGAGCCTGATCGACTTCGCCGAGCGGTCGAATACGCCGCCGCCCCTGGAGATGAGCTTCGTGTTGTAGTCCGCCCAGGTCGACTGCGGCAGGTCGAACATGCGCTGGCGCTCCGCCAGATTCTTCTTCGGGTCGCCGGGCGCCGGATCGACGAAGATGTGCATGTGATTGAACGCCGCCACGAGACGGATCTCGGGCGACAGCAGCATGCCGTTGCCGAAAACGTCGCCGCTCATGTCTCCGACGCCGATGACCGTGAAGGGTTCGGCCTGGATGTCGGTGCCCATTTCGCGGAAGTGGCGCTTGACCGCTTCCCAGCCGCCGCGCGCGGTAATGCCCATTTTCTTATGGTCATAGCCGGCAGAGCCGCCCGAGGCGAAGGCATCGCCCAGCCAGTGGCCCTTTTCGAGGCTGATGGCATTTGCGGTATCGGAGAAGGTCGCCGTGCCCTTGTCGGCCGCGACAACGAGATAGGGGTCTTCCCCGTCCCAGACCACGGTATCGGCGGGGTGCGTCACCGCGCCGTCGACCAGATTGTCCGTCAGTCCAAGGAGGGATGTAATGAACTCCTTGTAGGCATCCCGCCCGCCCTCGAACCAGGCATTGCGGTCCGACCGGTCGGGAAGCTGCTTGGGATAGAATCCTCCCTTGGAGCCGACCGGCACGATCACGGCATTCTTCACCTGCTGCGCCTTGACCAGGCCCAGCACCTCGGTGCGGTAGTCCGCCGCGCGGTCGGACCAGCGGAGGCCGCCGCGGGCAACCGGACCGAAGCGGAGGTGAATGCCTTCCACTTTCGGGCTGGACATGAAGATCTCGCGGAACGGCTTGGGTTCCGGCAGGTCCGCAAGTTCGCGGCTCGCGATCTTGAGACTGATGAAGCTCAGCGGCTTGCCGGCCGCGTCCTCCTGGTAGAAATTCGTGCGCTGCACGGCGAGGATCAGGTCCGCAAGGCGGCGCAGCACCTGGTCGTCGGCCAGCGCCGCGACATCGCGCAGGCTCTCCTCGATCTTCTCCCGAAGACCGGCGCCTGCCTCTTCCCGCTTCTCGCGCAACAGGCCGGAGGCCGGATTGAAGCGCGTCTCGAACAGGTCAACCAGTTGCCGCGTAATGGCGGGGTAGCGAGCCAGCGCCGCTTCCTGCACGTCCTGCGGCTGGTCCATGCCGGTCTGCCGACGATAGGCGCACAGCGTCCGGATCAGCGCCGCTTCGCGCCATGTCGCCCCGGCGGCGAGCACGAGGCGGTTGAACCCGTCATTCTCGGCGAGGCCCGACCAGACCGCTTCGAACGCCTGTTCGAACTCGCCCGCCAGAGCGTCGAGATCGATCGGCGCCCGGTTGGCCGTCCGCATCGACAGGTCGTGTACCCAGTAGACATCCGGGGCATCCGGCACCGGCCGCTCCTCCGGGCGAACCGGATAACCGGTCTCGAAGGCAACAAAGAGGCCCATGTGTTCGAACACCGGAACGCAGGCGGACAGCGGGATGGAACCCTCTCGCGCATAGATCTTGACGCGCACTTTGTCGGAATCGTCGACCGGGCTGCGGAAAGCGCGCGCAAGGATGGGGCGCGCAGAACTGAGGCGCGCCATGGCGGCCACGTCGCGCATCGCTTCTTCCGGCGAGAACGCCTCGCGATAGGCGGCGTTGAAGGCGCCGGTGAACTTGCGCGATCCTTCCCGGTCGTCATTGCTGAGGTCAGCCGCCATCAGGGCTTCGCGGAAGCCCTGGTCCCATGTGCGGGCGAGCCGGGCAACCTCTTCCTCGATCACTGCCGGGTCAGGATGCGGATGATCCCTGTCCAGCGCAATCTGGAAATGGACCCGTGCGAGAGGGCCCGTATCGAAGTATGGCTGGAAGCGGATCAGGCGGCCCGCATAGGAACGGGTGAGCACGTCTGTGATCCGCTCACGGAGCGACGTGTCGTAGGCTTCCCGCGGCACGTACACGATCGCCGAGACGAAGCGGTCGAACTGGTCATGGCGGACGAATACGCGAGTGCGCGGCCGGCCGATCAGGTGCAGCGCGCCCATGATCATCGGTGCCAGAACCTTAGAAGAGGTCTGGAACAGCTCGTCGCGCGGCCACGTCTCCAGCAGGTTGGCGATCGCCTTTTCCGTGTGGCCGCCGGTGGTGGCGCCGGAAGCAGCGATCACCTTCATGACCCGGCGGCGGATGAAGGGAATGGACCGCGCGGTCTCGTCATAGGCTTCTGCCGTGAACAGGCCGAGGAACCGCACCTCCCCCGTCACCCGGCCCTGCGCGTCATATTGCTTGACCCCGACATAGTCGCACGGCACGCGCCGGTGCACGCGGCTGACCAGGGTAGACTTGGCGACGATGAGCGGGAACGGTTCTGAAAGCAGCGCCCCGATTTCGGGCGTCAGGACGAGCGGCTCGGCGTCGCGCGAGAGCACGTTCGTATCCTCGTCGCGCAGGAGGCCGAGATTGGAGCCTTCGATCATGTTCGGCTCTTCCGGCAGCACGGCGCCGGCGTCGTCGGTCTTGAAGCTGTATTCGCGGCAGCCGAGGAACACGAAGTGGTTCTTGGTCAGCCATTCGAGGAAGGCGACAGCTTCGAGCGCATCGGTCATGCGCGGCTGGTCGAGCAGGGAGAGCCGCCTGATCTCCTCGCGCATCCGCTCCTTCATCGGCTTGAAGTCCGCGACCACCTGGGCCGTATCGGCGAGCGTGCGGCAGGCGCCGGCTTCCAGGCCGCGGGCTTCCTCTTCCGTCAGCAATGGCAGGTGAATCTGGATCACCGAGACCATGCGCGCATCGTGCAGCCGGACCACCGGGTGGAACATGGCGCGCACTTCCAGCCCCTGCTCTCCGCATTCGCCGAGCAGCGAATCGACGAGGAAGGGCATGTCGGGGCCGGTCGCTTCCAGCAGGCTGCGGCCGAGCTTGCCGCTGGGCCCTTCTGCGTCGCGCACGACGCGCACCTGCTGCGTGCCGGCGGGCACACCGGACGCCCAGGACCAGAGGTCCGACGCCAGCGCGCTGACATCGTCCGCTGTCAGGCCGGTGAGATCTTCATTTCCGGATTCGTGTTGAACCTGCGCCAGCACCTGCTCGAGCGGGCTGGCGGCGACAATCTGGCTGTTCATCGGAACACTCGCGGGGGTGAATGCAATGGGTCCCGTCTAACTTGGCGCGGACATATCTTCAAATAGTTAGTTTCACTTGAAACCGTTTTGCTGCGACTGCGAAGGATTGCGTTGCCCCATAGAAACGGGCCCGCCAGACGGGGACGTGTCCGGCGGGCCCTACAGGCCTTTATCCGCAGGCTGGGTGGGGGGACGCACGCGGAGGCCTGATTTCATATTTTGTATCGGATAGTTTATCAGCAATGGCGCAGCTGATGTTTTGCTTATTAAATTCCTGAAATGCTTCGGAGCCCGGTCACTCGCTTTGTTGGGCGCGAGAAGTGCCACGGATGACCTTCAGTCTCCACCTTCTTGTGCAGCGCCAACTGCAACTCGTTCGGCCCTGGGCACGCCCTTTCCCTGCGGGTTGCCGTCTGCCGACAGGAGTATCGCCAGCCATCGCGTGCCTTCGGACTGGGCGAAGATAATCATCATCAGCACGGTGAGCGGGGCCGACAGGAACATGCCGGGAATGCCCCAGATCACGCCCCATATGGCCAGCGCCAGCAGCACAACCAGAGCCGACAGGTTGAGCGATTCGCCCATCATGCGGGGCTGTACGAAATTGCCGATCGAGAACTGCCAGAAGCTGACGGCCAGGAATACGATGCCGGCATAGATATAGGTGTCCTGAGGCGGGGCGCCGGGCACCCAGGCCGGCATCGAGGGCTGAACCAGGGCGAACAGCAACGGCACCAATGCCGCCACGATGGAGCCGACCGTTGGAATATAGTTCAGCACGAAGATCAGCGCCGACAGAAACAGGGCGTTCTTTACGCCGAGTGCGAGCAGGGAGACATAGGTCAGCGCCGTGATCAGCGCCGAGATCACCGTCTGCGTCCAGAGATAGGTCTCGATGCTGCGCCGGGCCTCGTCGCCGATCTCGCGGACCTGCGCCCGCTGTTCGAAGCCGGGGAACATGTTGTCCAGTTTCTGCGTCCAGCCCGATTGGGCGATGAACAGGAAGGCGACGTAGATCAGGATCAGCACCACATCGCCCGACAGGTCGCGGGTCGCATTGGCGATGGTGCCGAAAAAGCGCTGCCCGGTTTCGTTGAAGATAAGCTGCTGCAGCGTCGGAGCATCGGACATATGGGCCAGCGCATACGCATCGCGGATCAGGCCGTTGATCTTTGTCTCGTATTCGCTGGCGTCGCGCCCGAATTCCGCGATCCCGTTCGCCATCAGGGCCAGGAAGCCCAGGAAGCCGCCGACCACGAGAAGAATGGCGATAAAGCGCGCATGGCCGATCTTCAGGAAACCCGACCAGTTGTCGATCATGCTGGCAAAGCCTTCGATGATCAGGAACAGGAACACGGCCAGCGCGAACGGCGCGAGTATGTTCCGCCCGAGGTACAGGAGGGCGATAATGACGCCGGTGGCGATGATCCAGATTCCGGTCGTGGCGGCGCGGCTCATCGGTCTTCCCTGCCCTTCCCCATATTAGCCCGGCAGAGCCTGACCGCAGCCTGCGATCCCGTCAAGCGCCGGCGCCTGCGCCACTCTTGACACCCGGGCCCTTGCCGAATCTCCCGAATTCTCTAGCGTTCCGGGCAAAGCTGAGGAGGCTCATGCGCAAATGACCGATTCCATTTTCATCGGCGGTGCGGACGCAAACGGCACCGGCACGCCGGATGTCGCACAGGAATTGCTGCTGAAGATCGCCAACCGGCACGGCCTCGTCGCCGGGGCGACGGGCACCGGCAAGACAGTGACGCTGCAGATCCTGGCACAGGGCTTCTCGGATGCCGGCGTCCCGGTGTTCTGCGCCGACGTGAAGGGAGACCTGTCCGGCATCTGCGTGCCCGGCAGCAAGAACGCCCCCCTGCACGAAAAGCTCGTCGCGCGGGCCGAAAAGATCGGCCTTCCGGATTATTCCTATTCCGCCGCACCGGTGATCTTCTGGGACCTGTTCGGCGAGAACGGCCATCCCGTGCGCACCACCATCGCCGAAATGGGGCCGCTGCTGCTGTCGCGCCTGATGGGCCTGACCGAAGCGCAGGAAGGCGTGCTGAACATCGCCTTCGAATATGCCGAGGACAACAACCTGCTGCTGCTGGACCTGAAGGACCTGCGCAAACTGCTCGCCCATATGAGCGAAAAGGAAATCCGCGACGAGCTGTCGAAGGATTACGGCAACATCGCCGCCGCTTCGCTGGGCGCCGTGCAGCGCAACCTGCTGGTGATGGAGCGTGAAGGCGCAGAGCATTTCTTCGGCGAGCCGGCGCTCGAACTGTCGGACATGATGCGTACCGCAACGGACGGCAAGGGCATGGTCAGTGTGCTCGACGCAACGCGCCTCATCAACAGCCCCAAACTGTATTCCACGTTTCTCCTGTGGCTGCTGTCGGAACTGTTCGAGCAGCTGCCGGAAGTGGGCGACCCGGACAAGCCGAAGCTCGTCTTCTTCTTCGACGAGGCCCACCTCCTCTTCGACGACGCGCCAGCGGCCCTGCTGCAGAAGATCGAACAAGTCGTGCGCCTGATCCGGTCCAAGGGGGTCGGCGTATTCTTCGTGACGCAGAACCCGCGCGACCTTCCCGAAACCGTGCTCGCGCAGCTCGGCAACCGGTTCCAGCATGCCCTGCGGGCTTATACGCCGGCAGAGCGCAAGGGCGTTCGCGCCGCCGCGGACTCGTTCCGTGTGAACCCGGCCTTCGACACCGAGGAAGTGATCACCACGCTCGGCGTCGGCGAGGCCCTGGTCTCCACACTCGACACCAAGGGCGCACCGGGCATCGTGCAGCGGACCATGATCCGTCCGCCCTCTTCCCGGCTGGGGCCCGCCGAACCGGAAGAGCGCAAGGCCGTGATGGCTGCGAGCCCGGTGGCCGGCAAGTATGACGGCGTGGTCGACCGCGAGTCCGCCTATGAGATCCTCGAAGGCAAGGAGGCCCAGGCCGCGAAGGAAGCCGAAAAGCTCGCCGCGGCTGAAGCGAAAGCGAAAGAAGAGCTCGAGAAAAAGAAGGCGCGGACGAAATCGTCGAGGTCCCGCCGCATGACGCCGCTGGAAAAGGCCGGCAACCAGGCCGCCCGTTCGGCGGCGCGCGAGCTGACACGCTATGTGTTGCGCGGCATCCTGGGTGGGTTGAAGCGCTAGGCGCGCCGGAACCAGTCAGTTCGAGCGGCTGCCACGAGGCACGGCGTCCCCGAAATCGGCCATCTCTTCCTCGAACTCGTCCATTGCGTCGTCGACCGGATTGTGCAGTCCGGACTCGCCGTTCAGGTCGCCGGTAACGGCACGTTCGAAGTCGTCTTCCTCGACGTTGGCGGCCGCCGTGCGCTTGCCGCCAGCCGGCGCAGCCGCCGCAGCAGTCTTGGCTTTGTGATCGTCCTTGTCGTGCGCCTTTGCGGCTTTGGCCGCTTCCTTTTCGGCCTGCTTGGTGGCCTTCCGGGCGGCTTTCTCGGCAGCCTTTTGTTTGGCCCGCTCCATCTCCTCTGCCGTCTTCCGTCGGCCGAATGGCGAGCGCGGATCTGCCATGCGGTCATAATGCATGGCGTAGTATTCGGCGGCGGTATGCGTCAGCGGGCGCGGCGTCAGGTGCAGGCCATAGGCGCGCAGGCGCTCGACCACTTCATCACGCAGGTACATGCCCGGCAGGGCGGCCTGCGAGAAGTTGTGGCCTTTCATCCAGTCCCGCACGTCCCACGAACGGACGCGGCCGACTTCCGATGGGCGCGCGCCGCGGTGCACTTCCCACATATACAGCGTGGCGATGCCATTGATGGTCGCGTCCATCGCATCATCGAGCGAATAGGTCGCGTCGCGCTTCTGGGCGAGCGCAGCCCGCACGGCCATCTTCCGGGCCTCGAGTTCCTGATAGGTGTTGCCGATCACCGCCAAAGCGTTGCGATTGGCGCGGATCATCGAGGCGTTCACGCCGTCGAGCTGCGGGTGGCGGACCGGCAGCAGCAGGTCCGGCCCGGCATCGTCGCTGGCATGAATCTGGGAGATTTCGGCAACGAAGCGCTGCAGGTTGATCCGCAGCTCATGCGCGACCCCCTCAAGCGCCGACGCCTCTCCATCCCGCTCATCGTCCCGTATCCGCCAGAGCTGCCAGGCGATCAGCAGGGCTGCCGCGACCAGCAGACCGAGTCCGCCGGTGAAGAATGTATAGAACTGCGACTCACTCATTCTGAGATCCCCTCCAATCAGCCCATACCAGCAAGCCCCGCGCCGGTCCGGGTTAATGGAAAGCAAACCTTAGCCGTTGAGCGCCCGTCCGGCAATGACTTCGAGTTTCCGCAATGCAACCGGGTTGCGCGCTGCCGGTGAAGTGATCAGGGCGTGGTCGAGACAGGTGTCAATGCCGTCGGGGCTGGGCGTACGCGGCGTTCCGTTCAGCTGCCCGGCCAGCTTCACGATGGCGGCGCGGCCGAGTGCGCTGTTCTTCGCCATGATCTCCAGCACATTGGTGACGGTGACCGCCTCTTCGTCCTCGCGCCAGCAGTCATAGTCGGTGACCATGGCAAGCACGGCGTAAGGCAGCTCGGCCTCCCGGGCGAGTTTCGCTTCCGGCATAGCGGTCATGCCGATCACGTCGCTGCCCCACTGCCGGTACAGATGGGATTCGGCGAGCGTCGAGAATTGCGGGCCTTCCATGGTGACATAGGTGCCGCCCCTGTGAACGCGCGCGCCCGCCGCCGCCGCGGCATCTGCCGCAAGTCCCGACAGGCGCGAGCAGACCGGCCGGGCCATGGAGACGTGCGCGACCATCCCGTCCCCGAAATAGGTCTTGGCCCGCGCAAAAGTGCGGTCGATGAACTGGTCGACGGCTACGAAGTCCCCCGGCACATATTGCTCCTGCAGGCTGCCGCAGGCTGAGATCGCCAGCACATCGGTGACGCCGGCCGCCTTCAAGGCTGCAATGTTCGCGCGATACGGCACTTCCGTCGGCATCAGCCGGTGGCCGCGGCCGTGGCGCGGGAGGAAGACGAAGCGGACGTCACCGATCCGGCCGTGTACCAGCGCATCCGAAGGCGCACCCCAGGGCGTCTCCACCCGCTCCTCGCGCCTGTCTTCGAGCCCATCGATTTCGTACAGGCCGGAGCCGCCGATGACCCCGATCGTCCACTGTGTCATGTGTTTCAGTCCCTGAACCATTTGCGCATGCCGGTCGGTGGCGGCGAACGCGGATTGGGTGTGGTCAATTCCACATCGTCGGCCAGCACGTAACCAAGGCCGGCATAGAAGTCGAGCAGGCGCACCTGATCGTGACGGACCGCGAGCTGCGCACCGGCTACGCCCTGCTCTCGCCCCATGTCCTCGAGCGCCGCAAGGATCAGCGCGCCGAAACCGCGCTTGCGGTAGGCTTCAAGCACGCCGATGCGCTTGACCTCCATCCACTTCCCCTGCCCGTCCGGGCCCGGAACCGGCACCCAACGACCGCATCCGATAGGCGTTTCCGCATCCATGAGCACAACGCCCCCACCCTTCGCGAGCTGGGCGCTGACGGAGCCCGGGGTTTCGCGGAACACAGTCGATTCCGGCGAGACGCGGCCGGTCCAGATCGCTCGCGTCAGACCCTCAATGAGAACGCCATCCGCTGGGCTGGCCCGGCGGATGGCGATCGCATTCATCGATTGTGGCAGGTCGCTAGTGATCGACCTTGCGCCAGATCTGCTTGTACGAGAACCACAGCAGCGCGGCGAGCAGGCCGAGATACACCATCACGGCGAGGCCGAGCGACTTACGGTGCTCCTGCTTCGGCTCCGATGCCCAGGCCAGGAACTGGGCCACGTCATAGGCCATCTGCTCCGGCGTTGCCTTGGTGCCGTCCGTGTATTCGACGCGGCCCTCGATCAGCTGCGGCGGCATCGCCAGGAAACCACCCGGCGGCGCATGACGGGGATCGCCTTCGAAGTTCGGCGTCGTGTCTCCAGCCATGTACGGATTGTAGTGCTGGCCCGCATTGATCTTGAGGAAGCCTTCCTCATGCTCGCTGGAGCCGTGCTCGGATGGCAGCTTGGAGACATCCAGCAGCGTCTCGTACACGGCCGGGGTTTTCACTTCCGCGACATCATCGCTCGGATCGTCCGGCGTGCCGTTGTCTGAATACGGCGTGACGATCGTCTCCGGCGTCACCAGGCGCTGGACATAGGCATCATCCGGCGGGAATCCGGTCAACAGCCGGTAGATGTAGCTGGCGCCGCCGTGGCGGGCCTTCACGATCACCGACAGATCCGGCGGGGCCGCGCCGCCATTGGCTGCGCGTGCGGCCTCGACGTTCGCATACGGGCTGCGGAAGCGATCGGCTGGCGTCGCCGGGCGGAAATCGTAATCACCGACATCGTTCGGCGTCGGGCTCAGGATTTCATTCTGGGCCGCCAGCGCCTTCACGAACGGATTCATGTTCGGATTCGGGTAGGCCGGATCGTAGAACGGGCCACCCGGCTCACCGAGGTTGCGATAGCTCAGCAGTTTCATCGAGTGACACGACGAGCAGATCTCGTGGTAGACCTGATAACCGCGCTGCAGCGACGCCTGGTCGAACTTGCCGATCGCACCTTCGAAGGGCCAGCCGCCTTCCGGCGGGTGCGGATGCTCTGCGCCGCCGGCCGCGTGCGCCGTCGCCGCGAAGACAAGTCCGGCAAGGCCTGCAGTGAGAAGTCGAAGCGATTTCATCTTTGCTCGAGGCTCCCTATTCCGCCGGGATGGCAGTGGCCGTGGAAGGCTTGCTGCGCTTCAGCACGGACTTGTGAATGGATTCAGGCACAGCCTTCGAGCTTTCCGTCAGGCCGACGAAGAACAGAAGGATGAAGTAGCCGAAGTAGGCGAAGGTCAGGATCAGCGACAGGTGCCGGAACTGGAAGGTCGGCTTCGCCACGGCAGAGATCGAGGCGTTGGTGCCGGCCGGCAGCGACTCCACGAACTTCTTCGCGTCGAGATAAGCCTCTCCGCCGCCGTCATATTCGCTGGTGATCTCAGCGCCGCCTGCGTCGGTGTACGAGACGACGAGCTTCTTGCCCGGGGTGCCGAACACGCCGTCATCCGGGTTGGAGGCACCGCACCAGCCCAGCAGAAGGCAGGTTGCGACAAATCCGAAGAAGAACTGGCGGGCGACCGGGCGGTAGCGCATCGACTTGACCTTGGACGTATCCATCCAGGGCAGCAGGAACAGCACCGCAATGGCCGCGAACATGAAGATCACGCCGAGCAGCTTGGCCGGGATCGGGCCGACATCGAAGGTGATCGCACGCAGGATCGCGTAGAATGGCAGGAAGTACCATTCCGGAACGATGTGTGACGGGGTCACCAGCGGGTTCGCCTGGACGTAGTTGTCGGCGTGGCCGAGCACGTTCGGGGCGTAGAACACGAACACGGCGAACATCATGAAGAAGAGGACAATCGCGAACGCGTCCTTCACCGTGTAGTACGGATGGAACGGCACGGTTTCCTTCTCGACATCCTGGACTTCGACACCGGTCGGGTTGTTGTTGCCCGGCACGTGCAGCGCCCAGACGTGCAACACGACAACAGCCGCGATCATGAACGGCAGCAGGTAGTGCAGCGAGAAGAAGCGCTGGAGCGTCTGGTTGCCGATCGACGGCCCCCCCATGATCCAGGTGTGGATCGTGTCGCCGATGATCGGGATCGCACCGAACAGGCCGGTGATCACGTTCGAGCCGTGATAGGACATCTGGCCCCAGGGCAGCATGTAGCCGAGGAAGGCCGTGGCCATCATCAGCAGGTAGATCACGCAACCAAGCACCCACAGGACCTCGCGCGGGGCCTTGTAGGACCCGTAATAAAGGCCGCGGAACATGTGGATGTAGACCGCGAGGAAGAACATGGATGCGCCATTGGAGTGGATGTAGCGCAGCAGCCAGCCATAGGGCACGTCGCGCATGATGCGCTCGACCGAGGCAAAGGCCGTGTCGACGCCCGGCGAATAGTGCATGGCGAGAATCACGCCGGTGACGATCTGGACCACAAGGCAGACCGCCAGGATGCCGCCGAAGGTCCACCAGTAATTGAGGTTCTTCGGCGTCGGGAAATTCATCGCATGGTCTTGCGCGAACCGGATGATCGGCAGGCGGGAATCAAGCCAGCGCGTGAAGGCGTTGGTGGGTTCGTAAGAGGACTCGTGTCCGGACATCTGGGGTCTCCGTCCTTACAGCGAAATATTGACGACGGTGTCGGACAGGTAACGGTAGTCCGGAACCGGCAGGTTGCGCGGCGCAGGGCCCTTCCGGATCCGCCCGGACGTATCGTAGTGCGAGCCGTGGCAAGGGCAGTACCAGCCACCAAAATCACCCGTATTGCCCTGACAGGGGCCGAGCGGCACACAGCCAAGGTGCGTGCACGAGCCGGAGGTGATCAGGATCGAGCGGTTCAGCGAACCATCCGGCTTCGGGCGCAGGCGGTCATCGTCGGACTGCGGGTCGCGCAGCGTCGAGATATTGACCGCTTCGGCTTCCGAAATTTCCGTCGCCGTGCGGTGGCGGATAAAGAACGGCTTGCCGCCGATCAGAACCCGGATCTCGCCGCAGGCCGGAATCTTGGAAATGTCGACATCCATTGCCGATGCCGCCTTGGTGTCGGCGGCCGGGTTCCACTGGTCGACGGCGACCCATGCGAACATGGCCGTTCCGCCAAATGCCGCCGCGCCGGTCGCGATGTGGATGAAGTTGCGACGGTCCTCGTCCACCGCATCGTGCTCGTTTGCTGTGTGATCAGTCACGCTCTTCCCATCCTCACAAGGCAGAAAACTGGCCCCGTATTACAAAACCCCGTCCTCCTGCACATTGCGGCAAGAGGGCGCGGGGCCAGCCCCTGAAAGTCACTTCCCAAGGGCGTTATCCTGACTTGCGGCCTGTGACAACAGGGGGCTTGCAACCTGTGCAGCTTGCGCCACAAGTCTCCCCCCATGACCTTGCCCGATACCGAAACCCGGAAGAGCCGCGCGCGGGACTGGTTCCGCGCCCTCCAGGAAGACATCTGCGCCCGGTTCGAGGCAATCGAGGATGCGGCCGGCCCGCCCCTCTACCGAGGCACGCCGGGACGCTTCGAGCTGACCGAATGGACGCGCGGAGATGGCAGTGAAGACCTCGGCGGCGGCCGCATGGGCCTGATGCGCGGGAAAGTCTTCGAAAAGGTCGGCGTCCACTTCTCGGAAGTGTACGGGACGTTTTCGGAAGCCTTCGCCGCCCAGATCCCCGGTGCGGACAAGTCCGACGGGCGATTCTGGGCTTCCGGCATCTCGCTCATAGCGCATCCGCGCAATCCGCATGTGCCTGCCGCGCACATGAACACGCGCATGCTGGTGACCAGCGAGAGCTGGTTCGGCGGCGGCGGAGACCTGAACCCCCTGCTCGCCTACCAGCGCGACCAGGCCTTTGAAGATTCAGTGGAATTCCACGCGGCCATGAAGGCGGCCTGCGACACCCATCCCGGCGCCGACTACGCGCACATGAAAGATTATTGCGACACCTACTTCCATCTTGCCCACAGGGACGAACCGAGGGGCACGGGTGGCATCTTCTATGACCGCTTCAATACCGGTGACTGGGAGGCGGACTTCGCCTTTACCCAGGAAGTCGGCCGCCAGTTCGCGCATGCCTACCCGGCGATCGTGCGCAGGCGCTTCGACAAGGCCTGGAGCGAGGCCGATCGCGAGGAACAGCTGGTCCAGCGCGGGCGCTATGTCGAGTTCAACCTGCTCTATGACCGGGGCACGACCTTCGGCCTGAAGACCGGCGGCAATGTGACGAGCATCCTCTCCTCCATGCCGCCCGTGGTGAAATGGCCCTGAGAGCGCCCGGTTTCCGGGCAGTGCGGCCCTGAATCAGCCCCCCGGCGGCCCGCCAAATCGCGCGTCGCGTGTTCCGCCAAGACGTGCGCCGGCACTTGGCGTATACTTGGATTTCTGATGGTGGACCGCACGCGGACAGCTCCCTGGGGCAGCAGCTTCCTGCTGGTGCTGGCAACGGCACTTGCCGGGGCCTTGGGCGGACTCGTCACGCAAATGGGCAAGGAGCCATGGTATGGCGGCCTGAAGAAGGCTGCCCTGACGCCTCCCGATGCTGTGTTCGGCTGGGTCTGGCCCGCCCTGTTCGCATTGATGACGCTCGGCGCGCTCCTCGTCCTGTGGCGGGCCGGCACTTTCCACGCCGCCAGCCGGCCGCTGGGCATCTATTTCACGATGCTGATGGTCAATGTCGCCTGGAGCCTGTTCTTCTTCGGCCTGAAACAGGTGCCGCTGTCGATGGGCATCCTCGCAGCGCTCTGGCTGCTGATCGTCGCCATGATGGAAGAATTCGGCCACTTCTCGAAATTCGCGGCCTGGCTTCAGCTGCCCTATCTCCTGTGGGTGAGCTTCGCGGCCTATCTCAACGGCTTCGTCTGGTGGGCTAATCCGGGCGTTTCAGGCGCCTAAGCAGCTGTTCCCGTGTCAGGGTGAAGTCCGAGGCAATCCAGTCCGCCTCGACGGCTTCCAGCGCCGCGCCGATGTCGGGGCCGGTGAACCCGGCCGCAAGGGCGTCGTTCCCGCCAACCGGCAGCACCGGACGGGTCCATTCGGCCGCCGCCGCCAGCACGGGCCGCAAGCCAGCCGGGTCAGCCCCCATCGCCGCATCGATCATGGCCCGGTCACGGACCGCTTCGGCGCCATGTCGGTAAAGCACCTCCGACAGGGCCGCGCCGGAAAGCCCGGCAACATGGCCAAGTGCCGGATCGGCCCACGCCGCAAGGCGGTCACGCTCGGCGTTCGACAGACGCAGGGCCGCCGATGCAGCCTCCACCTCTCTGAGGCGGCGCGGCAGCATTGCCATGAGCCGTCGCATTGGCTCCGGCGACAGGCCGGCCCCCTGCTCCGCCGCGACCAGGCCGGACAGGGGCGCCGCCTGCGCAGACGGCAATATCGCGGACAAGACGCCACTTTCGTCCATCGCAAGCGCTGCCGATGACGGGTCCGGCGCGGCCAGCAGGCGCTTCAGCTCCTTCCAGATACGCTCGGCCGCGATCTTCGCCAGTCCGTCCTTCTGGCGCGCGCAGGCAACGAGCCCCGCTTCGTCGACGCCGGCACCGTACCAGGCGTTGAAGCGGAAAAATCTCAGGATACGGAGATAATCCTCGCGCAGCCGTTCATCCGCATCGCCGATAAAGATGACCCGGCCGGCGACAGCATCCTCCACACTGCCGGGAATGATTTCCTCGATCGTGCCGTCCGCGGCGGCGTAGATGGCGTTGAGGCGGAAATCCCGCCGTGCGGCGTCTTCGGCCCAGTCCTCCGTGAAAGCGACGACAGCGCGCCGCCCGTCGGTTTCCACGTCACGCCGGAGCGTTGTGATCTCGTACGGCCGGCCGTCGGCGACAGCGGTGATCGTGCCGTGATCGATGCCGGTGGGCAGGGCGCGCACGCCGGCGCTTTCCAGGGCTGCGATCACGCCCTGCGGGATTATCTGCGTGGCGATATCGACATCGTCGATCGGAACGCCGCGGATCTCGTTGCGGACGCAGCCGCCGACAAAACGAGATCCCCCCGGACGCGCAGCCTCGAGGGCCGCCATCACGGCCTCTGTGCTATCCAGCGTCAGCCAGTCTCCCCGGAGGCGATCAATGGGGGGCATCTTCGCCCGTTCCGGGCTCGTCATGACCGAGTTCCACTGTGCCACCGGGATCGTCGGAAAGCGCCCGCCCGGCATCCTTGAGGTCGTGCTCGCAGGGATATTTCGCTCCCTCGACCACTTTGCCGTCTACATAGTAGTTCGGCTTCTGGCACATGGTCTGGGTGCGGTCCTCCATGAACGCCATGACAAAAAAGGCGATCACCGCGAAACTCAGGCCGATCAGGAACAGGACATTGATCGGCCATTTGCGCCGGCCCTCCTGTTCCGCCTCAGCCGTCGCGACGAGGTACAGCCCGAAGATCACGAACGGGATCGAGAAGAAAAAGAGCTCGAATAGGATCCGCCCGGCCAAACCTCTAACCCCCTGATTGCCTTGCGGCGCAGGATAGGCCGATGCGTCGCCGCTGGGAAACCCTGAAATGCCGCACGCGCCTAGCCCTCGTAGAGCGTTTCATAAAGCCGCTGGATGATCCCCGCCGTGACGCCCCAGATACGGTAGCCATTGTGCGGCATCTCATAGTAGCGCCGCGGCCTGCCGCGGTAATAGGCCTCGCCCATCCGGTGGTTGCGGGAATCCATGAGGAAGTCGAGCGGGGTCTCGAACACATCGGCCACTTCGGTCGGGTCCGGCCGAGCGACGAAATCGTATGGCAGGAGGCCGACGACCGGCGTGATGCGGAACCGTGTGCCGGTGACATAAGGGGCGGCCTTGCCCAGAATCTGGACGTCATCCGGCACGATGCCGACTTCCTCCTCCGCCTCGCGCAGGGCGGCGGCGACCTCGTCGAGATCGATCGGATCGACCTTGCCGCCCGGAAAGGCGACCTGTCCGGCATGTGTGGGCATGGTGTCGGGCCGGAGCGTCAGCAGCGCGGTGGGCCCGGTATTGCGCGGAATGACTCCAACCAGCACCGCCGCCGGACGGATGATGGCGATGTCCTCCGGCGAGAGGAAATCCATGTCGCCGCCTTCAGCAAGGCGCGTGTCCCCGACCGGGGGGTCAAGGCGCGCTTCGACACGTGCAATGAAATCATCAAGACCTGCAAACGACATCGGCGGCGATATAAGGGGTTGCGTCCAGAAGGAACAGAGTTTTGTCCCATTTCTCCGGCAAACAGTTGCGTGTTCAAAATAGGACCTTATCGGACCATGGTATGATTCAGTCAGTCTTCGCACTCGTGATTTGCTGCCTGTGCCCGCTTGCCGCGACGGCTGGTCCGGTGACGCCCGGCGACTATCTTTGCGAAGTGAAGCAGAAGGCCGGGATCAGGTCCTACCATCTCGAAAATTCGGGTCCGCCGGAGGCCTATGTCGATTCTGAGGTTCCGACCCGATTCCTGATCCGGGTTGCAGAAGCCGGAGGCAGCGGCGGCCTTTCGGTTTCCGAACTGCCCTATGACGGCGATTTGCGGGACCAGCATCTCTGGCAGACGGACAGTACTGTGCTGCATGGAACCTATCACGGCGACGGGTTCGACTTTCGCTCTGATGAAGATGCCTTGTTCACCATCAGCTCAAGACCTGACGGCGTGGCGCCATTTTATCATATGGGTTTCGAATACCTCGGCGGTGAAGACACGTTTTTGTCGGTCCGTTGGGGCACCTGTTCCCCGGCTGACCAAGGCTAGAGCCGTCGCGTGCGTTTCAGTCCGCGGCACCGATGGGAAAGAAAGCCCCCTGGCTCCAGACACCCAGCAGGCCGGACCCGTCCGGCGCCTCCTCCGCCATCTCGACAAGCTCATAGAAGGCCGGCCGTGTCAGCTTCGCCTCCAGCCGGCCGCGGACCAGCACATAGGGCGACGGCTCGCCGGTGACGGGATCTGTCTCCACCCGGACCGGCGCCTCCGGCCCGGCAAGGGTCAGGTCGCCAAGATTCGTCAGGAAGGCGAGCGTCTGTCCCGGCCCCGGCTCTCCTGCCCGGTCAACCCGCACCGCCAGGAAAGGCGCGTCCTCGACATGCACGATCACCTTCTCGTACGGGGTCACGAGATAGGTCTTCCCGTCCTCGTCCTTGCGCAGGATGCGGGAGAACAGTTTCACGAGCCGCTCACGGTTAATCCGCCCGCCCTCGTGCCACCAGGAACCGTCTGCACGGATTTCCATGTCGATATCGCCGCAATGTTCGGGGCTCCACAGGTGCACAGGCGGCAGCTTTCCATCTGCCGCCCCCTCGGGCAGGATGGCCTTCAGCGTCTCTTCAAGGCTGATTGTGCCCGCCGAACTGGATGTCACATCTTCCTCCGCCTTGAAGTGGCCTTACAAATAGGTCTGATTGCAGATGACGCAAACCCGGAGATACTGCTGAATATGGCCGATACTGATGTGACCGCGGACACGATTGTTGCCGAGGCCGAAACAGCTGCGGAAACGCTGCAGCAGGTAAAAGCGGAAATTGCAAAGGCCGTGTTCGGGCAGGAGCGTGTGGTGGAACTGGCGCTGGCAGCGGTGCTCGGCGGCGGCCATGCCCTGCTGATTGGCGCGCCGGGCCTCGCAAAGACGCGCCTCGTCGAGGCCATGGGCACGGCGCTCGGCCTCGCCAACCAGCGTATCCAGTTCACGCCGGACCTGATGCCGTCCGACATCCTCGGCTCCGAAGTGCTGGACGAGAGCCCGACCGGGCAACGCAGCTTCCGCTTCCTGCGCGGGCCGATCTTCACCCAGCTGCTGATGGCCGACGAGATCAACCGCGCCTCCCCGCGCACCCAGTCCGCCCTCCTGCAGGCCATGCAGGAGCGGCATGTGACCGTTGCGGGCATGCGGCATGACCTGCCGGCCCCCTTCCATGTGCTGGCGACCCAGAACCCGATCGAGCAGGAAGGCACCTACCCGCTTCCCGAAGCCCAGCTCGACCGCTTCCTGCTGAAGATCGACGTCAATTATCCGGACCTCGACACCGAGCGGCGCATCCTGATCGAGACGACCGGCGGCGAGGACCAGACCGTGCGCGCGGCGCTCGACGCGCCTCGGCTGATGGCGCTGCAGGCGCTGGTGCGGAAGATGCCGGTGGGAGAGAAGATCGTTGCAGCGATCCTCGCCCTTGTGCGCGAGGCGCGGCCGGAACAGACCTCGGACGCCCGCGTCAAGCGCCTTGTCGACTGGGGCCCCTCCCCGCGCGCCGGCCAGGCCCTGATGCTGGCGGCGCGTGCCCGCGCCCTGCTGCGCGGTCGCTTCGCCCCCAGCCTCGAAGATGTCGAAGCCCTCGCCGAGCCCGCCCTCGGCCACCGCATGGCGATGCGTTACGACCCGACCGGCGAAGCCCCCGGCCTGACCGACCTGATCAACGACCTTGCGCGGAAGGTGGCGTGAGTGCGCCAAACGATGGCTTTGCTTGCTCTGCTACCAGCTATGGGGATTGCGGGATGTTTCGAGTCCGGCCGCACAACATCGGAAATCGAATTGCAGTGCTACGCGGTGGCAACGGCAACTGAAAGGGACCTGACAAGTCGGATTCACGTGCGTGACGAACTCAAAGCTGATGGCAACATTCCATCCGAACTCGAGTTGGAATACCAAGCTTATCGCAGATCTGATGTGAAGCAGCTCTCTGCGGCCACATCGATCAAAAACCGATTTGGAGCGGCGTGGGCGACGGCCGAACCGGAAAGCTCCAAAGCCATTCAGGAAGACGCAGACAGGAAATTCGAAGAGGATCGCATTCAGTTCCTGAACGGAGAATGCGGCGGGGAGCTTTCGGCATCATGAACCCCGCCGCCGATCTCCGCGCCGAGGCCGAAGCGCTGGCCCGCCAGTTGCCGAACCTGAACTTCAAGGCGGAAGCCTCGGAAGCGGCGCATATCGGTTCGGCCGGGCGGCGGCGCGCGGGGACGGGCGAGCATTTCTGGCAGTACCGGCGCTATGCGCAGGAGGATGCGGCCGACCGGGTCGACTGGCGCCGCTCCGCCAAGGGCCACGACCTGTTCGTGCGCGAGACCGAGCTGGAGACGGCCCGCACCGTCCTGTTCTGGTGCGATGACCATCCGGGCTTCCGCTGGAAGGGCGAGGGCGAGCTGCGCACCAAGGCGGAGGAAGCGACACTGCTGATGCTGGCCCTGTCGATCCTCCTGTCGAAGGATGGCGAACGTATCGGGGGCCTCGGCGCAGGGCGCGCGCCGAGCTTCGGAAAGCGCGCGGTCGACCGCCTCGCGGACGATCTGGCGCGCGGCACGCGGCAGACCTTCCCTGCCCCGCCGCGCAAACCAGCGACGCTGATCGTCGCATCAGACTTCTACGATCCAGTCCCCGAATGGCAGGCCCGCCTTGCCCCGCTCGCCGCACAATGCCCGGAAGGGATCGTTCTCGCGGTCGCCTCTCCCATCGAACTGGATTTCCCGTTCCAGGGGCGCGTCCGGCTGCACCGGCCCGGCGCGGGCCTCTCCCGCATCTTTGGCCGCGCGGAGACAATTCGCGAGGACTATCAGAAGCGCTATGCGGACCATCAGCAGGCCCTGCGTGACCTGACCCACCGCATGGGCTGGCGCTTCGTCTCGCATGTCACGGGCACGCCGCTCCTGAACAGTGCCGCCGCGCTGAAAGCCCAGATCGAGAGTTTCGGGGCGCGGGCATGACCGCACTCGGGCCGTTCCTTCTCGGTGCCCCCTGGGCGCTGGCGGCATTGATTGCGCTGCCCGTGCTCTGGTGGATCCTGCGGGCAACGCCGCCGGCCCCCAAAGACATCGAACTTCCTTCCCTGCGCATCCTTGAAGGCGCCGAGCCGCAGGAGGAAACGCCGGCCCGTACGCCCTGGTGGGTTTGGCTGATCCGGACGCTTGCCGTCCTCGCCGCCATCATCGGCCTCGCTCAGCCGGTCTATGCGCCCGGCGCGCAGAACAACACGGCCGAGGGCAGCGGCCCGGTGCTGATCGTGATCGACAATGGCTGGCCTTCCGCGCCGCGCTGGGGCGAGCTGATCAATGCCGCCACAGCAACGCTCGACACGGGCGACCGGGACGCCCCGGTGCACCTGCTGCTGACGGCGCCGCAGCAGCTGAATGCCGACCCGGCCGAACGGATGAGCCGCACGGACGCCGCCAAGCGCCTCGCATCGCTCCGTCCGCTGGCCTGGAACACCGACCGAAAGGATGCACTTGCCCGGCTCGATGCCTCCGGTCTGAAGCCGGCCCGTATTTTCTGGGCGAGCGATGGCCTTGAGTCCGGTACCGGCCGGGCTTTTGCGGTGAGCCTGGCGGCGCGCGCGCCGCTCACCGTCTTTGCCGCTCCGCCCCGCGGCCCGGTGGCGATCACAGGCATCTCCTCCGAGACGGACTCGGTCTCGGTCACGCTCCGCCGGGTCGACCTGCAGGTCACGGGCCGCGCCTTCGTTTCTGCAATGACGATCGATGGCTCGGCCCTCGCGACGTCCGAAGTCTCCTTTGCCAGCGGCGCGACCGAGGCGACGGCCGATTTCACCATTCCCGCTGCGGCCCTTGCCCGCGTGACCCGGTTCGCCGTAACCGGCCGGCAGGGGGCGGGGACTGTCTGGCTGTGGGACTCCACCGACCGCTCGCGCCGCGTCGGACTTGTCGGCCCGGGCGCGGAAGCGCAGCCTCTGTTGTCGGACATGCACTATGTGCGCAAGGCGCTCGAACCCTTCGCTTCGATCACCGAAGGTACGATCGAGACGCTGGTTGCCGAGTCGCCCGATGCCATCATCCTCACCGATGTGGGCCAGATCCTGCCGGAAGATGCGGACCGCCTGAAGAAGTGGATCGACGGCGGCGGCGCGCTGATCCGGTTCGCCGGCCCGCGCCTTGCCGCGCAGGGCGACGACCTGCTGCCCGTGCCGCTGCGGCGTTCGTCGCGCGCCCTGGGCGGGGCGCTTGCCTGGGACAAGCCGCAGGCGCTGGCGCCTTTCCCCGAGACCTCGCCGTTCGCCGGCTTGAAAGTGCCTGAAGACGTACGTGTCACCCAGCAGGTGCTGGCCCGGCCCGGCCCCGAACTTGCCAGCCATACATGGGCGCGCCTCGCCGACGGATCACCGCTGGTGACGGCTGACAAGCGCGGCGCGGGCACGGTTGTCCTCTTCCACATCACGGCGGGGCCTGATTGGGCGAATCTTGCCTATTCAAATGTCTTCTCGCAGATGCTCCGTCGCTCGATCGCCGCCGGGCGCGGCGAGTCCGCCGACGATGGCGACGGCGCCTACACCCCGAAGCTGACACTCGACGGGTACGGACGGTTGTCTGCCCCCGGTCCTGCCGCCGCGCCGCTCAAGGCGACCGATTTTGCCACCACGGTTCCGTCCGAAGCCCATCCGCCGGGCCTCTATCAGGGGCCGGCAGGAACACGCGCCCTCAATGCCGCGCAGGGTGCCAGACCCGCCCTGATTTCGGACTGGCCCGCCTCGGCGCGCCTGCTCGGCGACGCTGAAGCGCGCTCGCTCCGCCTCGCCGGACCGCTGCTGACATCGGCGGCGCTGTTGCTGGCGCTTGATCTGTTCATCGCGCTTCTCGTGGCCGGACACTTGCCGCGCCTCGGACGCAGGGCGGCCCGGCGGACAGGCGCCGCAGCGGGCCTCATGCTTGCTGCGCTGGCATTCGCCCCGCACCAGGACGCTTCGGCGCAGTCCTACCAGTATGAACTGATGCCGGATGGAACCTACCGGCGCGTGACGTCCGGTCCGACTGTCGTTCCCCTGCCCGGCAGCGAGAATGATCCCGCGCTCGGGCCGGCGCTCACCATGCGGTTCGGCTATGTGAAGACCGGCGATGCGGCCCTGGACGAGCGCACGCGGGCGGGCCTGTTCGGCCTGTCTCAGGTGCTGATCCAGCGGACATCGGTCGAGCCCGCAGCGCCCGATGGACTGGACCTCCTGACCAGCCCGCTCGAACTCTATCCGCTGATCTATTTCAGCGTGCCCGAAAATGCCGCGCCGCTGCCCGAGCATGCCGTCGCGCGGCTGAACGCATACCTGCGGTCTGGTGGTGCCCTGATCATCGATACGCGGGATGGTGGCGATGCGGGTGTGGACTTCCGGATCTCCCGTCTTGAGGGCCTGCTGGAAGGGCTAGACGCGCCGCCGCTGCAGCCGGTGCCGGAGAACCATGTCCTGACACGGAGCTTTTATCTCCTGACGGATTTCCCTGGCCGCTATGCCGGGCGGCGTCTGTGGATCGAAAAGGCCGGCACGGCGTCGGAGCCGCGCGGCGATGGCGTCTCGGGCCTGTTCATCGGCGATGCCGACTGGATCTCCGCCTGGGCTGTAGACCAGAACGGCCGTGACCTCTATTCGGTCGATGGCGGGCCGAACCAGCGCGAGATGGCGCGGCGCTTCGGGGTCAATCTCGTCATGTACATTCTCACCGGAAGCTACAAGGACGACCAGGTGCACCTGCCGGCCCTGCTGGAGCGCCTGAACGACCGTGACGATGGCGACAAGCCGATCCGCCTGCCCAACAATATTCCCGACGGAGGCCCGCAATGATGGAGGCCGTCCGCATCGGGTTCGATCCCTTCCTCGGCTGGCCGCTGCTGTGGGGCCTCGTCGCGCTGACGGCACTTGCCTGGCTGGTCTACATCCTGAGGCGCGGACGGGCCTGGCTCACACGGGCGCTCGGACTCGCGTTGCTCGCGGCAGCGCTCTCGAATCCGAGCCTTGTGCATGAAGAGCGCGAGCCATTGCCCTCGGTTGCCGCCGTCATTCTCGACCGGTCCGAAAGCATGGATTTCGGCGGGCGCGAGAAAGCCGCCGAAGCGGCCTATGCTGCCGTGCAGGCCGAACTCGCCAAGGATCCGAGCCTCGAGGTGCGAACCCTGGAAAGCGATCCGAACGATGATGGCACGCATCTCTATGGTGCGCTCGAGGGCCTGATGGCAGACGTCCCCCGCGACCGCATCGCCGGGGCGATCCTGATCACCGACGGCCAGATTCATGACCTGCCGGACAACCCGGCGCAGGAAGGCGTGATCGGCCCTGTCCATGGGCTCGTCGTCGGCGACCCCAACCAGGGGGACCGGCGGGTCGAACTGGTCGAGGCTCCGAGCTTCGGCATCGTTGGCGAAACAGCCAATCTGATCGTACGCGTCGACGATCCTGACGGCGGCGAAGTCGATCTCAATGTCTCCGTCAACGGAGGGATTCCCGAGCGCGTGCGCGTCAAGGCAGGCGAGAATACGCCCCTACCGATCAAGATCGAACGCCGCGGCGAGAATGTGATCGTGGTCGAGGCACCCGCCGGCCGGCAGGAACTGACCATGGCCAACAACCGCACGGCGGCGAGCCTCGCGGGCGTGCGCGACCGGCTGCGCGTCCTGCTTGTCACAGGCAAGCCGAACCAAGCCGGCCGCACCTGGCGCGACCTGCTGAAATCTGACCCGTCCGTCGACTTGGTTCACTTCACCATCCTCCGCCCACCCTACAAGACCGACAGCGCAACCAATGACGAACTGGCGCTGATCGCTTTCCCGACCGAGGAACTGTTTGAGCAGAAGCTCAAGGAATTCGATCTCATCATCTTCGACCAGTATGAGCGCCGGGGCGTAATCACGCAGTCCTATCTCGCCAATATGGCGCGCTATGTTTCCGACGGCGGTGCGCTGCTGATTGCGGCAGGCGAAGATTTTTCCGGGCCGGGCAGCCTGGCCCGCTCGCCGCTGGCGGCCGTGCTTCCCGCTGTCCCCACCGGTGTGGTGCGCACAGGCGAGTTCGTCCCGGCCCTGACGGATGTCGGCAAGCGCCACGCCGTCACGCAGCCGCTGGAAGGACGCAAATGGGGTGGATGGAAGCGCTACATCGAAGCCAACGCCCAGGCCGGGGACGTGGTGATGAGCGGCCCCGAGAACAAGCCCCTGCTGATCCTCGACCGCGTCGACAAGGGGCGTGTGGGCATGCTGATGTCGGACCAGATCTGGCTGTGGGCGCGCGGCTATGAGGGCGGCGGCCCGTTCGCCGAACTGATCCGCCGGGTCGTCCACTGGCTGATGAAGGAGCCCGAACTGGAAGAGCGGCGCCTGACCCTTTCGGCCGAGGGCGACACCGCAACCGCCGAATTGCGCACCCTGCTCGACACAGCCCCGCCGCTGCAGATCGAAACGCCTGAAGGCCATATCCTCGAGCCTGAATGGCATGAAACCGAACCCGGCACCTTCAAGGCGGAGGCGCCGATTGACCAGCTCGGCCTTTACCGGGCCCGCGCGGGCGGGCTTGAGGCGGTCGCCCTGAACGGGCCGGCCAATCCGAAAGAATATGCCGACCTTCAGTCCACGACCGAATTGCTGAAGCCACTGGCCAAGGCGACCGGCGGCGGTGTTTTCAGGATCAACAAGGATGCATCGAACCTGCCGGAAATCCGCCGGACCGGTGCGCGCGGCGTATCCGCGGGCGGCAACTGGCTGGGCCTCCGCGAGCGTGGAGCCTATGCCGTGCGTTCCTCGTCGAGCCAGCCCCTGCTGCCGGGCATCGCGGCTGCTGCATTCCTGATGGTTCTGCTGCTGATCGCCTGGCGGCGGGAGGGACGCTAGACGCCCATCACAACGAAAGGCCTCTTGACGGATGTAACCTTTGTGTTACCTGTAACCTCAGGGTTACTCGAAAGGGACCGTGTCATGAGCTGGAGAAACAATGGAGATCCGGGCCAACGGCGCCAGCGCGCCTTCGCAGTTGCGATCATGGTGCTGGTGACCGTCGGCCTGAGCGTGACCAGCGCTATCCAGGAACAGGGCGGCCACTGGCGCCCGGTCAATATTGTTCAGACCGGTACGCTGCTTTTCCTTGCCACGGCAATTGCGCTCGGATCGACAACGCGCTTTTCCATCCGCTACCGCGACCCGGCCCTGAATGACGAACTGACCATGGCAAACCGTGCGAGCGCGGCGCTATGGGGGTTCTGGGCACTGATGCTGGCGCTTGGCGTGGCCATGCTCATCAATCTCCGTTGGCCGCTGCCACTGCAGGAGACCTTGCCGGTGCTGATCGGCATCGGCTCCATCATCGCCGGCGCCCGCTTCGTCATGCTCGAGCGGCGCGGGGCGTGATGGACGCGAAACTCGGCGTCCGGCTGAAGGAAGTCCGCACCGGAGCGGGCCTCACCCAAGCCGAACTGGCGGACCGCGTCAGCGTCTCGCGCAAGACGATCAACACGGTGGAGAACGGCGTGTTCATCCCGTCGACGCTCCTCGCCCTGAAACTGGCCGCGGCGCTCGGCACCGATGTGGAAGACCTCTTCTTCCTCGACACCGGCGGAAGCTGAACCGGCATCTTGCCTCGGCCCCTTCCGCAAGGCGTTCCGGTCTGGTTAGCTGCGCTGACCGGAGTCTGCATTCAGGAGGCCAGACATGGCTGACACCATCCACCTGCCGCCCCTGCCCGCTCAGCCTGCGGATGTCGCGTGGCCGACAGATACCTGGCCGGAAGGCGTGCCGGGCGAAGGCGTCGACACGCAGCGCCTCGAAGCGCTGATGGACGTCGCCTTCAGCGATCCAGCCCCGGAGCGGATGGGCGAGACCCACGCCTTCCTCGCAGTGCAGGGCGGCCGGATCGTCGCCGAACGTTACTGGCGCGACTACACTGCGGAAAGCACCTTCCCTTCCTGGTCGGAGGCCAAGAGCATCACCCAGGCCCTGATCGGCGTGCTCGTGCGCGAGGGACTGATCGACATCCACGCCCCGGCCGATGTGCCCGAATGGTCGGCTGCCGACGATCCCCGCGGTTCGATCACGCTGGACATGCTTCTGCGCATGTCGAGCGGCCTCAAATTCACTGAGGACTATGTGGACTCCGGTGTCTCGGACGTGATCGAGATGCTGTTCGGCGGCGGCAAGGCGGATGTCGCGGCCTATGCGGCGGCCCTGCCGCTGGAACACGCGCCCGACACGTTCTGGAGCTATTCGAGCGGCACGTCGAACATCGTCGCGCGCTGCGCCGCCCGGGCGCTCGGTGTCTCGGGCGATGCCTTCCGGGACTTCATGTTCCGGGAACTGTTCGACCCCATCGGCATGTCCTCCCCGGTCCCGAAATTCGACGAGGCCGGCACCTTTATCGGCTCCTCCTTCTGCTACTGCGCGGCGCGCGATTTTGCCCGGTTCGGCCTGCTCTACCTGCGTGGCGGCATCTGGGACGGGCGGCGCATCCTCCCCGACGGTTGGGTCGACTATGCCCGCACGCCGACACCGGCCGTGCCGGACGCCGAACCCCTCGGCTATGGTGCGCACTGGTGGCTCGGCATGGCAGGACCGGGCAGCTTCTCCTGCAATGGTTATGAAGGCCAGTACACAGTGCTGGTACCCGACAAGGACCTGATCCTCGTGCGGCACGGAAAATCACCGCTGGAGCAGAAAGAGGAAGTGCAGAAATGGATGGCGAACGTGGGGGACTGCTTCCGGCACTGAGCGCCCGATTTCTGCTGATCTTTCCGGCTGCGATGATAAACTCGCTCAAAACCGGGGAGAAAACCAAATGTCATCGATGCAAGCGGCCACACTTTATGTCGGCCTGTTCGTCCTGCTGATGTTGTTCCTGAAAGCCAATGTCGGGCGGGTGCGGACGAAGGAGAAGATCGGCTTCGGCCATGGCGACAATGAGCCGATGCAGCGCAGCCTGCGCGTTCAGGGAAACGCGGTGGAAGATGTGCCCGTCGTGCTGCTGGGACTGATCGGCCTCGGCGCGCTGGCGGCACCTGTCCTGCTGATCCATGGCCTTGGCGCGAGCTTCCTCGTCGGGCGCATCCTGCATGCTATCGGTCTCGGCGGATCTTCCGGCGGCAGTTTCGGACGCAGCATGGGCACGCTGATCACGGCGCTGGTCATGCTGGTCACGGCCGGCGCCTGTATCTGGTACGCCGTGACCTAGGGCGCGGTCACCAGACCGGCGAGCCGGCTCGCGTCTCCGGCAAGGTCCCGCACCATGACGCGGGCCTGGTCCTGCGGGCCCGGAAAGTCCAGCTGGTTCTTCGGGGTGACGGTGAAGCCGATCTCGCCGAAATAGGCGGGTGCCCCAATCAGGATCGCAGCGGGCCAGCCGGCTGCCGCCCCCGCCTCCAGCGCCTCGCCTGTCACCGTCAGGCCGAGCCGTGAGCCGCGATGCTCCGGCGTGACCGCCACGGGACCGTAGAACAGCGCCCGGTCCCGCGCGGGCCCGACCACCAGCGGCCAGACCCGGCAGACCCCGATCACCCGTCCGTCGAGGACGGCGACCCGTGTGATCTCAGGCAAGGAATGGGAAAATTCGCGCAGGCGCTCTGCCGTCTTGGCAAAGTGGCCCGGCCCGAAGGTGCGGTCGAAGAGGTCTTCGATCGCATCGGCATGAAGGGCTGGCGTTTCGGGCACGATCTCAAGCATGGCGAGCGGCTTTAGGGCTCACCGCCGCCCGGATCAAGCGGATGTTTCGTCCGGTCCTCAGTATTTCACAGGACAGCCATACGGCTTGGTCGTGGTCACGGTGATCGGCTTTCCCGAGGCGAGGCTTTCCAGTGCCTCGCCCACATAGCGGGTTGCGATGTCGATGTCAGACACCTGGGCCGAGGCGATCGAGTCGATGGCCCCGTGATAGGCGATCCTGCCATCCCGTCCGATGACAAACATCTCGGGTGTCGTCTTGGCCCCGTAGAGGTGGCCGATCTCGCCGGACGCGTCGAGGATGACGTGTGTCGGCAGCGCATCACGTGACGCCGTCAGCTCATTGGCGCGCGCACCGTCGGCATAGCCCTGCTTGCCGGGCGCAGACGAAATGAGGGTGAGCCAGACCGCATCACCCGCAGCGGCTTCGGCCTGCAGGGTCTGCATGTTCGATGGCGGGGCTTCATAATGCTTGCGCACGAAGGGACAGCCATCGTTCGACCATTCGAGCACGACGGTCTTTCCGGCAAAGTCGGACAACGAAACCTGGCCGCCGGTCGATGTCAGGCCGGTGAAGAGGGGTGCGATGTCCCCCGCGTCCGGTCCGGAGGCCGTGTCCGCCGTCGAGGCGATCAGTGCACCGGCCGTAAGAGCGACAGCGGCGGCCATTCCGGCGGCAAGCGAGAGGTTGCGGCGGCTGAAGAACATGGGCGATCGACTTTGACTGTGGAGGACGTAGGGCCCGCGGCCGCTGAACTCAAGGCGTGACCGGAAGACCGGTCACCAGCCCCTGGTTGAGAATCTCCGGCAGCACCTGTGGCTCATCCGATCCGGCGGGATACCAGAGATACATGGGCACACCGGCGCGCTGGTGGCGGGCGAGTTCGGCAGCAATCGCCGGGTCCTTGCGGGTGAAGTCTGCGACCATGAAGGCGACATTGTTGGCCGTGAAGAAGTCATGCACCGTCTTCGATTTCAGCGTGGTCGCCTTGTTGACCTGGCAGGTCGCGCACCAGCTCGCCGTGAAGTCGACGAAGACCGGCCGTCCCTCCGCCACGCGCCGGGAGACAAGGTCCCTGCTCCAGGGTTCGGCATCGTACTTGGCGGCATAGGCGGTGGACGATCCCAGCGCCGGCGCAGGTGCCATGGCGCGCTCAAGCGGCAGGGCGAAGCCCACAAGTATTGCCACGAAAGCCAGAAGGCGAGGTGCATGGCCTTCACGGTGCCACAGCCAGGCGGCAAAGGCGAGCGCCGCGCCGCCCGCCACCGTCCAGGCGACGGCGCCTGAGCCGGCGAGATCGCCCAGCACTTTCAGCAGCCACGCCGCTGTCAGGAACATCGGGAAGGCCAGCAGCTGTTTCAGCGTTTCCATCCATTTGCCGGGACGCGGCAGCAGGCGGTGAAGGCCGGGCACGAAGCTCAGCACAAGGAAAGGCAGGGCAAGGCCGAAACCCATGGCGAGGAAGAAGGCCACCACAACGTCAGCCGACTGGTCCATGACGGCGCCGAGACCGGCGCCGAGGAAAGGCCCGACGCAGGGCGCCCCAACGACGGCAGCGAGGATGCCGGTGAAGAAGGCGCCAAGGTCACCTTCCCGGTCGGCGAGGCCCGAGCCGATATTCTGCAACGATGAGCCAAGCTCGAACATGCCCATCAGCCAGAGACCAACGCCGAACATGACGAGGGTCAGAACCGCAACGGTCGGCGCGTTCTGAAGCTGGAAGCCAAGCGTGGTCGGTCCTGTCGCCGCGCGGATGGCGACAACGATGGCGGCCAGCGCCGCAAAGGACACCAGGACACCGGCAGTGTACCACAGGCCATGCCGGCGCACCTCCCCTGCATGGCCTGTCGAGACCGCCGAGACCATGCCGAA
Organism: Hyphomonas sp.; assembly: GCA_020638455.1. Classification (GTDB taxonomy): domain Bacteria; phylum Pseudomonadota; class Alphaproteobacteria; order Caulobacterales; family Hyphomonadaceae; genus Hyphomonas. The sequence goes on from JACKIK010000003.1 coordinate 498,389, forward strand.
AGCCTTCATCGACAGCACCGGCAGGACACACGGCATCAGATTGAGGATCAGGCCACCGATCAGTGCGAGGAAGGCGAGGCGAAAGGGGGACACCCCCATCGACTTGGCGCTGCGCACGGGTCCGAGGCCGGACGTATCCGCCAGCGGCACGCCTTCCTTGGCCGAAATGGCATAGCCGGTCCGCCGTCCGTCCGCCGTTTCCACGACGACAACACCGTCCAGCGGTTCGCCACCAGCCGGACGACCGGACGGCGTCAGCGACAGCGTCGCGCCATGCCGGCCAAGCTCGGCCGGCTGGTCAGCCGGGTGGGAAATGTCGTGATTGAACGGAAAGAAGCGGATCGACGTCACCTTGCCGAACCCGCCATCGAGCCGGAGGCTGAGAGCCCAGGGCGTATGGCTGCGGTCGATATGCGCCTCGCCGGGGAACGGCGTATGGCTGCGGGCGATCCAGCTGGCAATCAGGTCACCGTTGCGGACGTCCGGTTCCGCGGCATCGGTGTCCAGCCGCAGGCTGACATGGGCGGATTCCGGCACGCAGGTGTCTTCGCAGATGAGATAGTCGGCCACCGCATCCAGCGTGACCGGTCCGGTCGCATCGGCCGGGATCGTGATCGGGAACGGGAAGACGACCTCATCATTGTAGCCGTAGTCCATGATCTCCCCGTCGACGACGGGCAGCAGGTGCGGCAAGGGCCAGATGATGCTGCCGACGGCGCCGGCGGGAATGGAACTGTCCGGCTGAACCAGGACCTGCGGCGGCAGGCCAGCATCGCCCGCATTCTTCCAGTAGACGTGCCAGCCCTTGTCGAGGTCCATCTTCAGCGCGGCATAGACGGTCTCGCCCGGCAGGGCGGCCTTGCGCTCCGAAATCAGCTCGACCCGGGCGTGACCGCCATCGACGGGCTCGGCCCGCACCGGAAGGCAGGCAAGGACGGCGCCGAACGCAGCGGCCAGGCAAACACCTATTCTCATCGAATGCACCCGGAAATCATTGATCTTGCAGCCCTTATGCCCGCGAAAAGGTGAACAAATGAAGGGCCTCGCGGAAGCGTGAACGTCGCAGGCCGGAATACGGGCCGGAAATGCAGACCAGAAAAAAGGGCGGCCCCGAAAGGCCGCCCTCCTGACTTTTCAATCCTGCGCCCTCAGGCGTTGGCCGGGGCGGCAGCCGCCGGGACCGTCTCCTGCGCCCGAACAGCGCGCTGGATGACGCGCTGCCAGTTGAGCAGCGACACAAGGTGGGCATAGATCGCGCCGACAGCGCCGTTTGCCTTGAGTTCCATGAACTTGTCGTTCGGCAGGGCGTTCAGGCGCTCTTCGGAAATCGCCCAGTAATCGGCGATCTTCTGCTGCGGGCCGGCTTCATTGCCCTGGGCATCACGCGGCTGGAACGCGACTGTTTTCTGCTCGAACAGGTCGAAGTCGCGCATCATCTTGACGAAATCGTTGGTGGCCTGGCGCTGGCGCTCGAATTCCTTGCAGAACTCGATGGCGTCATTGGTGAACTGGGTCGGTTGGCCGTTCTCGAAGAACTTCACTTCCGGCTGGTTCGTGACCATCGGCGCGGCGCGGTCGACGCACAGGATCAGCCGCTCGGAGCTTTCGTCATTGGCGAACACGAACGGGTAGCGGCGGGCAAAGGCCGGAACGTAGAAGTCCTCGACCACGCGGCCATCGGCGCCGATGAACAGGTTCTGGCCCTGGCGCACGCCCATCACGGCGAGCGGCGTGCGCTCATCCCCGATGAAAATGACCGGGTAGCAGCTTGCCACCATGCCGAATTCCGTCACCGTGATCGGAATGGCATGGGCTTCGCGCATGAAGCCGAACGGCTGTTGGATCTGCTTGATGCCGAGACCGGCATGTTGTTCCGGATTGAGCGGCTGCGGGTCCTTGTAGAAAAGGACGTTGCCGGTCAGCGGCGGCGCACCAGCTGCGGGAGGCGTGTTCACTTATGTCTCTCCGATTTAAGGATTTGGCCGGTTCCCTACCGGAAATAAGCACTGGCCACAACCACCGAACCGGCTTGAACTGCAGTATCGACAGGGTGAAAAATCAGTCATGTTTCCAACGCGCAGCCAGCCATTCCTGATCCGCCGGCGCACCTTCCTGGCGGGCACAGCCGGCCTTGCGCTGTCCGCGTGCGGGCCGCAGCTGGATGATGCCGGAACGCCGCGCCGGATTGCCCGCCAGGTGGACCAGACACTGCAGTCCATTGCCAGGACGGAACTCGCCGCCGACCCAGAACTGGCGACCCGGCTCGGCCTCACCGAGGAACAGGTCGGATATGACTTCAATCGCTACCTGACCGACCGGTCGCAGGCTGCTTACGAACGCAACCGGGTCAGCCGTCTGGAGATCCTGGAAGCACTGTCAAAAACGCCGCGTCCCGCAGAAGGCAGCTCACAGGCCCGCCATCTCGACACGGTGACGGCCGCCTATGAAACCGCCGAAACCCTGTTCGTGGCCGGCCACGGGCAGACCGGACTCGGCATTTCCTATCCCTATGTCATGGACCATATGCGCGGCGCCTATATCGACGTGCCGGACCTGTTGACCCGCTCGCACCCGTTCCGCAAGGCACCCGATGCGGCGGCCTATGTCGACCGGCTCGCGCAATTTGCCGACGCGCTCGACGATGAGCGCCGACGGATGAACGCCGATGCGCAGGCCGGCGTTCTGCCGCCGGATTTCATCCTTGTCCGGATGGCCGGCCTCGCCACAGCCTTTGCCGGGACACCGGCGGCGTCCCATGTGCTGGTGACGACAATGGAAAGCCAGCTTGCAGGCGTCGAAGGCCTTTCGTCCGGCGATGCGTCGGCGCTGCTGGCAAAGGCGACGGGCCTCGTTGGCGACAGGATATTCCCGGCCTACCAGCGGCTCGCCAGCGACTTCCACACCCTGCAGAAATCGGCGCCGTCCGAGCCGGGCGTATGGCAGCATCCCGACGGGGACGCGTATTATGACGCCTCGCTTGCGGCGTATACGGATGAGGGACTGACGGCCGAACAGCTGCATGCGCTCGGCCTTGCCGAAGTCGACCGGCTGACGGCGGATCTCCAGCTCGCCCTGTTCGATGCCGGCCTCACCGAGGGCAGCGTGACGGCGCGCCTGCAGATGCTCGCCGCGCAGCCCGGGCAGGTCTATCCCGACACGCCCGAAGGCCGCCAGGCCCTGCTGGACCGGATGCGCGCGCATCTTGCCGACGCCGAAGCGGCCCTGCCCCGCATTGTCAGCACTCCGGTACGGACGCCTGTCGCCATCCGGGCCGTGCCGGATTTCCTTACCGCCTCGGCGCCGGCGGCGTTCTATTCAGCCGCCACGGCCGACGGTTCGGCGCCGGGCCTGTTCGAGATCAACCTGTCGGACATGACCGACTGGCCGGATTTCACGCTTGCCACGCTCGTGTTCCACGAAACCGTGCCGGGCCATCACCTTGAAAGCGCGCTGACCGCCGAGCAGGCCCACCTGCCGCTGATCCGGCAGATGATCTGGAATGTCGCCTATGGCGAAGGCTGGGGCGTATACGCCGAAACGCTGGCCGACGAACTCGGCCTGTACCAGGACGATCCGATCAGCCGGATCGGATACCTGCAATCACTGCTGTTCCGCGCTGCACGCCTGGTGGCCGACACCGGGATCCACCGCCTGCACTGGACCCGGAAGCAGGCCACGGACTACCTTGTCGCCGCGACCGGACAGCCGGATTCGCAAATGGCGCAGGAAGTCGACCGCTACACCGTCTGGCCCGGACAGGCGGCCGCCTACTGGATCGGCCGCAAGCGCATCCTCGACCTGAAAGAAAGGGCCGAGCGCGTGCTCGGCCCCGACTTCGATTTCGTTGAGTTCCACGATGCGATCCTGACCGGGGGTCCGCGCCCGCTTTCGATCCTCGAAAACGATATCGAGCGCTGGTACGCCGCGAAGATCCGGAAGTAGCGCGTCAGGCCGCGAGCGGCTGCACGTTGCGCGCGCCAAGGCAGACCGGGCTGAAGCCTTCCTCGACATCCGCGACCATGTGCCTGCGCTTGTCCGCGTCGAACTCAAGCGCCAGGAACACGGCGCTCGCGCCGTAGCGCTCCGCCTCGGAGAGGGCCCAGATCGGCTGCAGGTCATGCGGCCGGCCGGTCAGCTCCATGACCCGGATGATGCGCCAGCCATAGGCGTCCGGCGCGGCGAAAATAACGGCCCCGGCACTGCGGGCCCAGGGAGACTCTGAAGGAACACGCCGGAAGTTCCATGCCTTGCCAGAGCGTCCCCGAAAGCTGACCGTGATATCCATGTTCATGCTCCGTTCTTGGAAGCATGTTCCTAACTTGTTCTCTTCCTGTTCGCAAGAAGTTTTTGGTAAACAAAGCCTTAACGAAAGGGTTGCGGGTCAATCGACAACCTTGAAGCGGCGGCGGTCGAACACGCGCAATACCTGCGACAGGTCGCGCCCGCGGCGCAACACCTGGCCGGCCTGTCCGTACACGACGTACTGGCCCTGCAAGTTCGCGAGATGGGGCTGCTTTTCGATCCGCCAGGTCGGATTTTCCGCGTGCCGGCGGAAAATTGCGAAGATGGCGTGGTCCTTGTGCATGCCGATGGCGTAATCCCGCGCCTCTCCCGACATGACGAGGCGGCCGTAAACGTCGAGAATCGGCTGCATCTCCGTCTTGTGGAAAGCGATTCGGGGCTCCGGAGGGCTCCTGCGGGAGGGAAATTCGGTCATGATTCCGTTTTCTGACTCGCCTGTAATGAGAGTAAGGGCCGGTTAAGCTCGCCTAACTGTCTTTTAATGCGAAAAGGTCCTGAAACCGGGGGAATTACGGCGAATCTGCCATGTTTCGGTCTTGCTTGCGCCGCCGCACACATCCATCTTTGACTTGTCGGGCGGAGGTGTCCTGCAGGCACCCCGGACCCATCAGCCCCCCCAGCCCCCTGGGGCGCTTGTTTAACCTTCGTCCGACAGCTTCCCTGCAACTGAACGTCCTTCTAGCGGCCTTTCCTATTGGGCACGCCGGAACTGACCGCGTCAAGCAACGGGCCGACGATCCTGCCCGCCGAGCGCCCGATGCCTGAGGCCTGTTCGAGCCGCCGCAGCACATAAGCGTCCAGATCCTCCTCCGACGGCGCATCCAGCCAGTAGAGCACGATGGAAGGCAGGGCCGCCGCCAGCAGGCCCCGCTTCGAATAGCGGTTGTAATCGGTCGCGGTATCGCCCGCCGCCGTCCACACCATGTCAGCCACGCGCCAGGCGCGCTGCAGAGCGGGGCCGGACTTCCACGGCACCATGCCACGCGAGGTTGCGCGTCTTACGGCTTCCCTGTCCGGCTGCAGTGCCGCGAGCCAGGCCAGAACGCCGGCCTTGACCCGGGCGGTCGTGCCCATCGCGGCGAGGTCCTGCACCGCCAGCGCCGCTTTTGCGGATACTTCGGCCTCATCGAAAAAGGCGTCGATCAGGTCGTCCACGCCGCGCGGAGCGGCGAGCGCCTGTTCACCTTCGCTGAGCCCCGCAACGCTGGCGGCGCGGCTTGCGGCCGCCTCTGTCCAGCCGTCAAAAGCGACCTCAGGCAGCAAGGCGTCGAGCCAGCGGCGGCGAAGGGTCCCGGAAGGTGTGGCAGTCATCACTGAACTCCATGGCAATGGGGGGCTTGGCCAAATCCCTTTTCACGTGATATAGCGCCCGCTTTCCGGCCCGTCAGGCCGACACGAAGTCACAATCGGGGCGACGCCCCCAACCCAATGGAGATTCCCATCGTACAGATCGTCGTCCGCGATAACAATGTTGAGCAGGCCCTGCGTGCTCTGAAGAAGAAGATGCAGCGCGAAGGCCTCTTCCGCGAAATGAAGGCCCGCCAGCACTTCGAGAAGCCCTCCGAAAAGAAAGCCCGCCAGCGCGCCGAGGCCGTCCGCCGCGCCCGCAAGCTGGCCCGCAAGCGCGCCCAGCGCGAAGGCATCGTGTAAGCGCTTCTTATCGCAAGATCTTCGAAAGCCCCGTCAGAGCGATCTGGCGGGGCTTTTGCTTTGCGCGGGCCGCTTCCGGAACATGCCTTTCAGCATCTTGCCGAGGTCGCCGATGCTGGCGCCGTTGACGGCCCCTGCCCGGTAGACGCGGACCGCTACCCAGAGCACGGCCAGCATGGTCACCGCCATCAGGCCCATCTGGGCGAGGACTTCCCACAGCGGCGGATCATGCGGCATGCGCAGGATCAGCAGGAAGGGCGTGAACACCGGCACCCAGGAGGCGATCTCAACAATGCGGGAGCCCGGATCCTGGAACGCGATGAAGATCGCAAACATGGGCAGCATGAGCAGGATCATCATCGGGCTGAGCAGGGTCTGCGCTTCCTGGATCGTGTCGCAGAGAGATCCCAGCGCCATGAAGATGACGCCGTACATGATGTAGCCGAGCACAAAGCTGATCAGGCCGGGAAGCAGGATCTTCGGGCTCATCGCCGCCGCCATGAACGGTGACAGTACGCTCCCTGCTCCCGGCACCCGTGATGCCAGCACGGCAGAGCCGCCGAGCGCGAACATGCCCCACACCAGCATCATGGTGGAGGTAACGGCGAACACAGCCAGCAGCTTGCCTGCCAGCAATTCCCGCATCCGCACCGAGGTCAGCAGCGTGTCGAAGATCTTGTTCGAGCGCTCCTCGATCGTGCCCATCAGCAGGTACTGGATGATCGAGAAGATCATCAGCCACAGGAAATAGGCGAGGCCGCCGGCAACAAAGACCGGCGCGCGGTCCGCCAGCGTCACTTCGGCGCCGGCCGATTCCTGTTCCTCCGCAGAACGGATGCGGCGCGCAGGCACTTTCACTGCGCCGGCTTCAGCCGTATCGATGAAGTCCGTACTGAGCCCCGCGCCCGCCAGCGCCGTATCGCGGGCCAGTTGGCGCATGGCGTCCCGCGCGACATAGCGCAGCGTCTGGATGTTGACATCGTCGCTCCAGTATTCGAGCTCGCCGCCTTCGGATGACAGCACGAAGGCCGCGAACAGGGGCTTGTCGCCATCGGGGCCGGCAACCGTACGCTCGCCCAGCAGGTAGGGCCGCAGCCCATCGAGATCCGTCGCCGGCGCCGGCACTTCCACGAACTTCCGTTCCCGGATGGCCTTGATATTGCCGGGTGCGCCCGCCTGCGCGGGAAGTTGCATGGTGTCGCTGAGCGCTTCGGCCTGGTCCTGCTCCTCAGCCTCGTCATGACGGAACTGCGCATTGATTGCATCGGCATAGACATGGCCGGGTTCGATCACGGCATAGTAGCGCACAGGTGAGGATTGCGCCGCAAAGGCGGCGAACAGCGCTCCGACCCCCATGAACATCGGCACCGCCGCAAGGCTGAGCCAGAACCCCCAGGCTTTCACATAACCGAGGTAGTCGCGCCGGAAGATGAGAAAGATATTCCTCACGATGCCAGCGCCCCTTCCCGCAAAGCATGTTCCGTTTCGGCCGCGTCCAGCCTTGCGGCTTCGGCATCGCCGACCAGGGCGACGAACACATCGCGCAGGCGCGCTTCGTCCGGCGCGAAACCGGTAATCGGCGCCCCCGCCTCAATGGCCGCCCGCAGGGCGTCCTGCGGCCCCTGCCCCGGCTTCAGCGCAATCCGCCAGGCATCGCCATGGCCGCGCGCGGCACTGCGGTGTGCCTCGAAGCCTTTTGGCAGGAGGGCTGCGGCGAGGTCGAACCCTTCTTCCACATCAAGACTGGCACCGCGATCGAGCTTGCCGAAGGCATCGGCCAGCGTGCCGTCGAACACCTTCCGTCCACGTGCCATCATCACGATACGGTCACACAGGCGCTCGGCATGTTCCATCACATGCGTCGAGAACAGGATCGTCGCGCCGCGGGCATGCTCGGTGCGGATAAGGTCTTCCAGACCCTGCTGGTTCACCGGATCGAGCCCGGAGAACGGCTCGTCGAGGATCAGGAAGTCCGGCCGGTGGGCGAGGGTCGCGAGGATCTGCACCTTCTGGGCCATGCCCTTGGAGAGTTTCGATACGCGGGTGGACCGGAACTCACCGAGCCCCGTCGTCTCCAGGAGTTCGTCCGCGCGGCCTCGGGCCTCGCGCGCCGACAACCCCTTGAGGCGGGCAAAATGGGTGATCGTGTCGCGCGCCGTCATCTTCTTGTAGAGGCCACGCTCTTCCGGCAGGAAGCCGACACGCTTCAGCGACGCGATGTCGGGCGCGCGTCCGAACAGCCGCACCTCGCCCTCATCGGGCGGCACGACGCCCAGCGCCATCCGCAGGCTCGTCGACTTGCCCGCTCCGTTCGGTCCAAGGAAGCCGATGATCCGCCCGTCCGGCACGTCCAGCGACAGGCGGTCAACAGCCGTGAAGCTGCCATAGCGTTTGGTCACCTCAGTCAGGACGAGAGGAGATTCTGCCAATCGCTTCTCCATGGCACGGGTTTTCGTGCATGCCTTTTGCGTTTGTCGATAAGGCTTCGTTTTCTTTGCCCTGATGTGCCTTGCCAACCCCTTAAAGGCGTCGCAGCATCAAATCCGATGAAGACGAATATTGGTTCCCACGCACCCGCCTGCCTCGGGCTCAGTGGCGCACCGCGATCCGGTCGGCCGCATGCGGAGACGGACGCAAGGCTGCTGGTCTTGGCGCGGATCGAAGCGGCGCTGGCCCGGATGGATGCGGGCCGCTACGGGCTGTGCGTTACGTGCGACGGGCGCATAGGGCTCGACCGCCTCGAAGCCGATCCGGCCGAGGCGGTGTGCGCATCCTGTATGCAGGAAAAGCCGGCCTGAACCGTCCTCAGATCAGGACGCCGAACAGCCAGATCATGAACTGGACGAACAGGCCGAGGATCAGCAGCAGCACCAGCGTTGCGAACCACCGCCCGCCCATCTTCAGCAAAAGGCCGGCACCGATGCCGACCACTGCCATGATGCCCAGCGACACGGCCCAGTGCAGGCCCAGCGGGATCGTCAGGATGGCATGGCCAAGGATGAGGAACAGCATAAGGCTGCCCCAGAGGGAAAACCTGATGAAGCCGTGCCAGGTGTCTTCCTGCGCATGGATGTCCATTTCGCCGTGATGGTATTCGCCAGCCGTCATGAAAGGCCTCTCCCCGTAAACCGCAAAATCAGTCGCTGTTGCCGTAATATCGAAGGTGCTGCAGGGGTCAAGCGCGGCAATACGCCGTCGCTGCCTCAGTTTACCGGTCCCTTGGGCTTCGGAACGGGCGGCGTGAAGGCCGGCGGCAGCGGTGCGGCAGGCACGCCTTCCTCCTTCAGCGCCTCGCGCTCCTCAGCCGTTGTTTCGCCCCAGATCGGCCGGTCGTCCTGCTCGCCATAGTACATCGAGCGGGCCTCGTCGGCGAAACTGTCGCCGACATAGTCGAAATTCTCGGCAACGTGCTGACGGGCCCTGGCCGCGAATTCCTGCATCAGCTTTTCCGGGACCGGCGGCTCATTACTGGCCCTTGTGCCCTTCACGGCCGGCGCCATGATCTGCTTTTCCACGCGCGACGATCCGCAATCCACACAACGCACGAGGCGCTTTGCCTTCTGCCCGTCATACGCGGTGGACGAGGCAAACCAGGCCTCGAATTCCGCCTCGCAGGCCTTGCAGTGGAGGGCATAGCGGATCACAGGCTGTCTCCGTCAGTGCGCCGCCAGCAGCGCGTCGAGTTTTCCGGCCCGCTCCAGCGCCATCATGTCATCGCAGCCGCCAATATGCGTGTCGCCGATGAAGATCTGCGGGAAGGTACGCCCGCCGTGCGCACGCTGAACCATTTCGGCCTTTTTCGCAGCGTTCATGCCGGCGTCGATCTCTTCAAAGTCCACTTTCTTATTGCGCAGCAGGGCAACTGCCCGGGTGCAATAGGGACAGAATGCCCGCGTGTAGATCGTCACCTTCGCCATCCGGCGCTCCTTTGGAATCATTTCATGTGACTATATGGTGACATCGATTTCCCGGACAACGCGGGCCAGCACCAATACGTCGACTTGCCGCGCCCCTGCCTGTTTCAGGGCACGTACGCACGCGGCAAGGGTCGCGCCGGTCGTAAGCACGTCGTCGACCAGCAGCACGCGCTTGCCGGACACCCTTGCAGCGGCGCTTTTGCGGACGGCAAAGGCCCCGGCGACATTCCGCCGGCGGGCCCGCGCCGAAAGGCCGCCCTGCGTCGGTGTACGGCGCGTACGCTTCAGCGCATCCACCAGGACGGGCGTGCCGGACTGCCGGCCCACGGCGGTTGCCAGCCAGGCCGACTGGTTGAAGCCACGGCTGGCCAGCCGGACATAGTGCAGCGGCACCGGCACGATCACGTCCGCTTCTTCCAGCAGCGCAGCGCCAGACCGCGCCATCCACGTGGCAAAGGTCTCGAGCCCGTCGCGCCGGCCCGACCGCTTCAGGTCCAGCACAAGACGGCGGGAGTCTGCGTCATAGACGAACGCCGCGCGCGCACGCTGCCAGCGGGGCGGCCGGGCGATACAGGCGGCGCAGACCGTTCCCTCGCCCATATCCACGCTGTGTGGAGCGCCGCAGCGGTCACAGACAGCGCTGTCGAGGAAGCGGATACGGGTAAATTCCGCAGGCGTCAGGGGTCCCTTGCCGGCGCCGCGCTCCCGGCTGACGAGTGAACGCGGCGGCCAGACGAAGTCCGCGGCCTGGCGCAGAAAGGCCTTTGCCACCCGGCCCGGCTGGTCCATATCGCGCGCCATGACGCCGCCTGGCTCTCCCCCTGCTCCGCCGCGCCTGTTCGACCGTGCGCGTATTGCGCGCAACCGTGATCGTGCGGCCGCCACCTATGACGACTATGCGTTCCTGAAGGACCGTGTGTCGAGCGATCTCTGCGAGCGTCTTCTGGACACGGCCCATACGTTCGAACGCGGCCTGGACCTTGGCTGCCATGACGGCCGGCTGGCGCGATCGATCGCAGCGACCGGCCGGGCTGCCACGATGGAGGCAACCGACCTCTCCTCCGGCATGGTGGCACAGGCCGCCGCCGCGGGTCTCGCGGCCCGCGTGCTGAACGAAGAAGCTCCGGACCTGCCGCCCGCCGTCTACGACCTTGTCGTTTCCGCACTGTCCCTGCACTGGGTGAACGACCTGCCGGGCACGTTGGCGCGCCTGCGCGCAGCCATGAGGCCGGACGGCCTGTTCCTTGCCGCGATGTTCGGCGCGGGCACGCTGTCCGAACTGCGCAGCTGCCTGCTGGAAGCCGAAACCGAGTTGACCGGGGGGGCTGCGCCGCGCCTGTCGCCGCTGCCGGGCCTCCGCGACATGGCGAGCCTGATGCAGCGCGCCGGCTTTGCCCTGCCGGTCGCCGACCGGGACAGCGTTGTGGTGCGCTATCGCGACCCGGAGCGCCTGTTGTCGGACCTGAAAGGCATGGGCGAGCGGTCCGCCTTCATGCCCGGCGCGATCCGGCCCCTGCCCCGCCGCGTGCTGGAGCGCGCCAAGACGCTGTATCGTGACCGGTTCGCCGATGCTGACGGCCGCGTGTGCGCAACGTTTGAAATCGTGCATGTGTCCGGCTGGGCGCCGGCGCCGGGGCAGCCGAAGCCTCTGAAGCCCGGCAGCGCGAAAGTCAGCCTCGCCAACGCAATTGGCAGGCCGAAGCCACCGGAAACATCCGGTTAGGCGATGCCTCAGCCGTTGATGCTGCTGGCGACCGTATTCATGTGATTGTTGATGTTGACGCCGATCGAGGTGATCGAGCCGACGATGGCAATGGCGATCAGGCCAATCACGAGGGCGTATTCAACTGCCGTCGCACCCCGCTCATCGGCGAGGAAACGCAACAGGTACTGGTCCTTGTGGGCGCGCATGCTCACTCCATCATGGGCTTACCCGACAGCACTTCGAACAGAGGCAGGTCTGCCGGAGGTGCCGGATAGTCAGACAGACGCGACGCAGGCACCCAGGCAATCGCTTGCCCCTCACGCGGATGCACGTCGCCACGCCATGCATGACACTCGTATAATGGCATCAGCAGGTGAAAGTCCGGATAAGCGAAACTGGCGAATGTAACCGGCCTGAGATCGGATTCGTTAACCGTGATCGCCAGTTCCTCAGCCAGTTCGCGCACCAGGGCCGCTTCCGGCGACTCGCCGGCCTCGACCTTGCCGCCCGGAAACTCCCACAATCCCGCGAGTTGCTTGCCTTCCGGCCGCCGGGCCAGGAGGATTTCGCCTTTGTCGTTGTACAGCGCGGCGGCAACCACCAGGACGAGCCGGCGGCTCATGTCCGGTAGGCCCCGTTTATGTCGACATAGCCGTGCGTGAGGTCGCAGGTCCACATGGTCGCGGACTCGATCCCGGCGCCGACATCGACGCGGATCGTGAACTCGCGCCTGGCGAAGACCGCGCTTGCGGCCTCTTCGCTGTAGCCCGGCATGCGCGCGCCATCCCTGGCCACCTGCACATCGTCGAACCAGATGGCGAGCGCCTCGTCATCGATCGGCTCCATCGACTTGCCGACCGCCATGACGATCCGGCCCCAGTTCGCATCGCCTGCCGCCATCGCCGTCTTGATCAGTGGCGAATTGGCGATCTCGCGGGCGATGACGCGGGCGGAAAAATGCGAGAACGCCCCGGTCACTTCGATGGTCACGAATTTCTGCGCGCCTTCGCCATCCTTCACGACCAGCTGGGCGAGTTCGAGACAGACCGAGTGAAGGGCCATCGCAACGGCGTCGAGGCGCGGGTCGTCGCGGGAGACGATCGGCGCCATGCCGCTTGCTCCGGTCGCGAACACCATCAGCGTGTCGGATGTGGACGTGTCGCCATCGACCGTGATGCAGTTGAAGGTTTCGTCCGTGACTTCGGTCAGCACTTCCTGAAGCACGTCCGGCGCAATCGCGGCATCGGTGAACACATAGGCCAGCATGGTTGCCATGTTCGGCGCGATCATGCCGGACCCTTTGACAATCCCGGCGAAACTCACGGCCGTGCCGTCGAGGTCGAGCGTCGTGCCCGATGCCTTGGCGAAGGTGTCGGTGGTCATGAAGGCGCGGGTGGCGGCTTCCCAGTCGGGCGGGCCAAGGCGTGCGGCAAGTTCCGGAACGATCGAGCCGACGAAGTTCGGGTCCGCCAGCGGCTCGCCGATGACCCCGGTTGCAGCCAGGAAGCATTGCTGCTTCGGCACGCCGAGCGTTTCGCTCATGGCCTTCAGCGTCGCTTCGTTCTTCTCCCGCCCCTTCGGGCCGGTGAAGGCGTTGGAATTGCCGGAATTGGCAACCAGCGCGCGGGCCTGTCCCTTCCCTTCCTCCAGCGCTTCGCGGCACCACAGCACGTCGGCCGAGGCGGTGCGCGAGACGGTATAGACCCCGGCGCAGGTCGTGCCCGGATCGAAGACGAACAGGAAGACATCGTCGCGCGTGACACCGCGCTTTGCATAAAAGCCGCGCGAGCCGGTCGCGGCGCGAACGCCCTTCACTTCAGGCAGGACGGGAAAGGCGGCGGGCGCAAAGGGCGACGGTGTCAGCTTCAAAGTTCGGTTCCTGGTGGCTTCGGGGCAGGCGTCTCGTCCGGCGGACCGCCATCGCCCGTGTCGGGAAGCCTGTAAGGGGTTGCCGGCACGGCGTCGAGAGCCGGTTCGCCTTTTGCGATATGCGCCTCTGCCTTCAGGCGCCGGATCAGCTTTGCCATCTGCTCGAAGGTGAGGAAGGTGACGATTTCCGGGCGCATCTGGTCGCGCGTCTGCGGCGGCTTGGAGCGGCGGTCCTTGACCTTCAGGATATGCCAGCCGTCATCCGCCTTGAACGGCGGCGAAACCTCCCCGACGCCGGTATTGGCGATCACTTCCGGGAACGGTTCCGGCTCGTCATTCGGCGAGACATAGCCAAGACTGCCCTTCTCCATGCGCGTGGCGCTGTCCTTGGAATGGCTGACCACGAGGCTCTCGAAATTCTCACCCGCCTGGATCCGGTCGAACAGCTGCTGCGCCTCCTCCTGCGTGTCGACCAGGATGTGCGCAACCAGCACCTGGTCGTCATCCTGCTGCAGGGCGACCTGCTCCTTGTACATCTTCTCGATGTCATCCTCGGTGACCTGCTCGGCCACGACGCTTTCGACCAGCAGGTTGCCGAGGATACGGTCACGCGCCCGCGCCAGCCGCCGCTGCGACGCCGGGTCCTTGTCCAGGCCCCGGCGCAGGGCCTCCTGCGCCATCAGCTTTTCCTCGACCAGCTGGTTCAGCACGGAATCATAGTCGGCATTGCCGGGGCCGATCTGCTGGCCGGCCGATACCAGGCCGCGGGCAACCGCTTCCAGTTCCACATCGCTGACATAGATCTTGTCGCCATTCACGGTTGCGGCGACCGCGCCGTCGACCATGACCGGGGTTTCGTCGGGCGGCGGCGCATTGCAGGCGCAAATCGAGAGAATCAGGGACGCGGCGACGAGGTGGCGGATTCCCGCCTTCTGGGCCATCAGATTCGGCACGATTTACACTCCCGGCGGCTGAGGGCGCTGCATTGACACCCCTTTGCGGCGTTCTTAAGTCTCACCCGCGCGCCGGTCGAGAGGGTTCGGGCGGTGCAATCCGGTGGGAGACCCCGCGAATATCCTGTGGTGTAACCTGTCAGGATGAGTGTTTTCTCACCACAGACCTGATGGGTACTGCCTGATATGCTCTCCGTCGCCCGCAAGATTTTCGGTTCCGTCAACGATCGCAAGCTGAAGCCCCTCAGGGCCCGTGTGAACCGGATCAATGCGCTGGAACCCATGATGGAAGCGCTGTCGGACAGCGCACTCAGGGGCAAGACCGCCGAATTCCGCAAGCGCCTGGCCGACGGCGCCCCGCTCGATTCGCTGCTCGAAGAGGCCTTTGCCGTGACCCGGGAGGCGGCCCGGCGGTCTGTCGGCATGCGCCATTTCGACGTCCAGCTGATGGGCGGCATGATCCTGCATTCGGGCGCGATCGCCGAGATGCGCACCGGCGAGGGCAAGACGCTGGTGGCGACGCTCGCCGCCTATCTCAACGCCCTCGAAGGCAAGGGCGTGCATGTCGTGACGGTGAACGACTACCTCGCCCGCCGCGACGCCGAATGGATGGGCAAGATCTACAACTTCCTCGGCATGAGCACGGGTGTCATCGTCCACGGCATCAATGACGACCAGCGCAAGCAGGCCTATGCGTCGGACATCACTTACGGCACCAATAACGAATTCGGCTTCGACTATCTCCGCGACAACATGAAATACTCGCTGGAGCAGATGGCCCAGCGCGGACACCATTTCGCCATCGTCGACGAGGTGGACTCGATCCTGATCGACGAAGCGCGCACGCCGCTGATCATTTCCGGCCCGACCGATGACCGCTCGGACCTTTACATCAAGATCGACGCGATGATCCCGCGCCTTGCGGAAGAGGATTTCGAACTCGACGAGAAACAGCGCTCGGTCACCTACACGGAAACCGGCACCGAGAAGATCGAGACCTGGATGGCCGAGGATGGCCTCCTTGAAGGTTCGCTGTGGGAGCCGCACAATATTTCCCTGGTCCACCACGCCAACCAGGCCCTGCGCGCGCACAAGCTCTACACGCGCGACAAGGACTATATCGTCAAGGACAGCCAGGTGATGCTCATCGATGAGTTCACCGGTCGGATGATGGAAGGCCGCCGCCTCTCGGAGGGCCTGCACCAGGCCATCGAGGCGAAGGAACAGGTCGACATCAAGCCCGAGAACGTCACGCTCGCCTCGATCACCTTCCAGAACTATTTCCGCCTCTACGGCAAGCTCGCCGGCATGACCGGCACGGCGCTCACCGAAGCCGACGAATTCGCCGACATCTACAAGCTGGAAGTCGTCGACCTGCCCACCAACAAGCCGATCATGCGGATCGACGAGGACGATGTGGTCTACCGCACCGCCAAGGCGAAATATGCCGAGATCGTCAGGGAAGTGCGCGAGTGCCATGCCAAGGGCCAGCCGATCCTGCTCGGTACCGCCTCGATCGAGAAATCGGAAATTCTCGACAACCTGCTGACGGCCGCGAAGATCCCGCACAAGGTGCTGAACGCCCGCCACCACGAGCAGGAAGCCTATATCGTCGCGAATGCCGGCGTGCCGGGTGCCGTGACGGTTGCCACCAACATGGCCGGCCGCGGCACCGACATCCAGCTGGGTGGCAATTTCGAGATGCGGCTCGAACAGGAAAAGACCGCCAGGGAACAGGAACTCGGCCGCGAACTGACCGAAGGCGAACTGTCGGTTCTCTCCTCGCAGATCAAGGCGGACATCGAAGTCAAGAAGAAGCGCGCGCTCGATGCCGGTGGGCTGTATGTTCTGGGCACGGAGCGCCACGAAAGCCGCCGCATCGACAACCAGCTGCGCGGCCGGACCGGCCGTCAGGGCGACCCCGGCAAGTCGAAATTCTACATCTCCATCGAAGACGACCTGATGCGCATCTTCGCGGCCGAACGGATGGACTCCGTGATGCGCCGCCTCGGCATCAAGGAAGACGAAGGCATCACCCATCCCTGGATGAACAAGGCGATGGAGACGTCCCAGAAGAAGATCGAGCAGCGCAATTTCGAGATCCGCAAGAACGTCCTCAAATATGACGACGTGATCAACGACCAGCGCAAGGCGATCTTCGAGCAGCGCATGGATTTCATGCGCGCCGACGACGTCTCCGACATCATCGAAGAGATGCGGGACCATGTGATCGATGCGCTCGTGACGCGCACGATGCCGGAAAAGGCCTATGCGGAACAGTGGGACGTTGCAGGACTGCGCGACGCGCTGCGCATGGATTTTGCGGCCGACCTGCCGGTCGACCAGTGGGCCGCCGAGGAAGGCGTCGCCAACAAGGAAGTTGCCGAGCGCATCCGTGAGGCGGTGAACATGATCTATGGCGCCATCTCGGGCGCCGTGGGCACAGAGCAGATGCGCCGCATCGAGAAGCAGGTCCTGCTGCAGGTTCTGGACCTGCGCTGGCGCGAGCACCTGCAGATGATCGACCAGCTGCGTTCGGTGATCCACCTGCGTTCCTATGGCCAGCGTGACCCGCTCAACGAGTTCAAGTCGGAAGCCTTCAACCTCTTCCACAGCCTGCTCGAGGAACTGCGCGCGACCGTCACCCGCTCGCTGATGCATATCCGCGTCCAGGCCCCGGCCCAGGAAGCGCCGCAGCCACCTCAGCGCCCGGTCCCCGCCGCGCCCGGCCCGGCCCAGATGCCCGCTCCGCCGCAAATGCACGAAACGCATCTCGATCCGGACACCGGCGTCAACGAGATGGACCCGTCCGACACGAGCGTGCCGCCCGGCCCGGAACTGCACCAGGCCGAAGACGACTGGTCGAACACGCCGCGCAATTCGCCCTGTCCCTGCGGCTCCGGCAAGAAATACAAGCACTGCCACGGCGCCCTCAGCCACCAGCAGGCATAAACGCAATGGCCCGGCTGGTGATGCTGTCGGGCCTGCCGGGGTCCGGCAAATCCACACTGGGTCGGCTGCTCGCCGAGCGGACAGGCGCAGAATATTTGCGGATCGATGTCTTCGAACAGGCGCTGCGCGATCAGAACGGCCCCGACTTCGATGTCGGGACAGGCGGCTACCAGCAAGGCTATGAGCTGGCCAGGCATCACCTCCGGGCTGGACGCGATGTGATCGCCGACGCGGTCAACGCTGTCGAAGCGGCAAGACAAGGCTGGCGCAAGGTCGCCGGATTGGCTGCGGCAGAAATCATCGAGATCGAGATTGTCTGTTCGGATGCAGATGAAGTCCGCGACCGGCTACGGACGCGTGAGACAGGTATCGCAGGGCTCGCACCCGTGACGATCGAGGCCGTGCAGGCCCGTCTCTGGGATGCCAATCCCCATTGCGGCCACAGGCTCGATACAGCCGCCCGAGACGTGCCCGACTGTCTGGCAGACCTTCTGCAGATGGCAGGACTTGCCGCCTGAACGTTGCCCTGAACATTCCGTAATCTTTCCTTCCCGGCGCCGCCTGAACGCCCTGACCCTGCCGTGCGCGGCCTGCATCTCGGCAGCCTCCACAAGCCTGGAGGACAGACCATGACAGATACACCCCCGGCCGCGCCGCCGGCCAATCCCTTCACCCAGTTCATCCCACAGCGATCGGCGGGCCTGAAGCTCCTGCTCGTCTGCGGGCTTGCCCTGCTGATGGCCATTCCGGCGCTGTTCGTGTTCGGCATCGTGCAGGACCGGCGCATGGGCGCCGATCGCGCCCTCGACGAAGTCAGCCAGGCAATCGGCGGCGCGCAAAGCCTGCTCGGCCCGGTCCTTGTCCTGCCCTATTCGCGCGCGCCGAACCCATCGCGGCCGAATGACGTCGTCTACGGCACCGTCATCGCCTTTGCCGAGACGGGCACGGCCGATGCCGACGTTCAGGTGACGGAGCGAAAGCGGGGTATCCACACCATTCCCGTATTCGATGCGCAGGTGACCTTCGAGGCGACATTTGACCCCGGCGCGCTGCACGCCGCCCTGCCCGAAGGGGCGGACCCGATCTGGGCCGATGCACGCCTTTATCTTGGCGTTTCCGACACGCGCGGCATTCGCGAAGCCTTCCGCGTCACGGCAAACGGCAAACCGGTCTCCATGGAGCCAGCCCCCTATCGGTACAGCATGGACCAGAGCTACCAGCCAGTCCCCTCATCAGGCGTGAAACTGGCCGGTGGCATGATCAAGGACCTTGATTCGCTGGAGGCTCCGCTTCGCGTCAGCGCGGCGCTCCGCCTCTCGGGCGCCGAACGCTTCGCCGTGGGTCCCTTTGCCAAGGACACGAGCTTCACCCTGAAAAGCAATTGGGATGATCCGAGCTTCCAGGGTGGCAAGCTGCCCGACACCCACACGGCCAGCGTGAAGGGTGTCGACGGCTTCACCGCCAGCTGGCGCGTGCCGTACCTTGCCCGCGACATTCCGGGCGCCGGCAGCAATATCGACCTGGCGGACGTGACCGAATGGAACCGCCGTGACATGGCTGTCCGGTTCATGAAGGAAGTGAGCCCCTATCAGAGCGTCGAGCGCGCCCTGAAATATGCGGCCATGTTCATCGGCTTCGTCTTCCTCGCCTGGTTCCTGTTCGAGGTGACGAGCGGCGCACGGGCCCACCCGGCGCAATATGTGCTGGTCGGACTTGCCCAGTCGATCTTCTACATCCTGCTGCTCGCATTCGCGGAGCGGATGGGATTTGACGGCGCTTTCCTGATTGCGGCGGTGATGACGATCGGACTGATCTCCGCCTATGCGATGAGCGTCTTCCGGTCGCGCGCCTACGGTCTCCGCGCGCTCGGCATCCTGACAGGCATTTACGGGCTCATCTACGTCCTGATGCGGGCGGAGAGCCACGCGCTGCTCGCGGGCGCGCTGGCGAGCTTCGCAGCGATTGCCCTGACCATGTACATGACCCGCAATGTCGACTGGTATGGCGGGCGCAAGGCCGGGGCGGCCGCTTGACAGAGGCCCCAAGTCAGGGGAACGCCAGCACATGACGGCGTTCCCCCTTCCCCCCGTGCGCGGCAAGCTGATCGAGAATGCACCGCTGGCCCCCTACACCTGGTTCCGGGTGGGCGGACCGGCGGACGCCCTTTTCCTGCCGGCAGATGAAGACGACCTGCAGGACTTCCTGCAGGCGCTCGATCCCGCCGTTCCGGTCACCGTGCTCGGTGTCGGCTCGAACCTCATCGTGCGCGACGGCGGCATTGAAGGCGTCGTGATCCGCCTGATGGGCAAGTACTGGGGCGCGGTGGACGCGCTGGACGGCATCACCGTCGAGGCCCGCGCGGGCGCGCTGGACCTGGCCGTCGCAAAAACGGCCGCCGCCAACGGCATCACCGGGCTCGAATTCCTCTCCGGCATTCCGGGCTCGATCGGCGGGGCAACGCGCACCAATGCCGGCTGCTATGGCCGCGAACTGAGGGACGCGCTGGTCGCCCTGCACGGCTTCCGCCGCGACGGAACGAAGGCCGCCTATCGCGGCCCCGGCAAGCCCGGCGCCCAGCCCGAAGCACATTTCTCCTACCGGCACACAGACCTGCCGCACGATCTCATCGTCACCCGCCTCATCCTCGAAGGAACGGGCACGGACGATCCGGAAACGATCACGGACGCCATCGAAGCGCTCCAGGCCCGGCGCGCGGATACGCAGCCGATCAGGGAGAAGACGTCCGGCTCCACTTTCGCCAATCCCGACCCGCCCGGCACACCGGACCAGCGTTCGGCCTGGAAGCTGATCGATGCCGCCGGCTGCCGCGGCCTGAAAGTCGGCGGGGCGCAGGTCTCGCCGCTCCACTGCAACTTCCTGATCAACACCGGCGATGCAACGGCGGCAGACCTCGAAGCCCTCGGCGAACTCGTCCGCGCGCGAGTCCTGGCGACGCAGGGTGTCGACCTCCGCTGGGAAGTCCGCCGCATCGGACGCCTCACCGGCCCGGTCTAGAAGGTTCCCTTCAGCTCGAAGACCGCAATCGGGCCGAAACGGCGCGTACGGTCCTCGATGCGCGCGACCGGACCCAGGCGGTTCACGTCGTAGATCTCCCGCCGGAAGCTGTCGGCCTGGTTCAGGAGGTTGCCGACCGCCAGTGTCGCCGTCATGCCGCGAAGATTCTTGCGCTCGATGAACATGTAGGAATAGCCCGGCGGGTGGCTTTCACGTCCCGTTTCATTGAAGCGCCAGTATTTGTAAGGGCCATTGTTCTCGTACAGGCCGCCCCAGGCCCAATCCGTTCCCGGAATATCCTGGCGGAATTCGAGATTGAAGTAGTAAAGCTGGCTGTCATTGATCGGGCGCGTCTCGCCCGTCAGCGGGTCCGTCACTTCGGATATGTACCGTTCGGCAAAACTGCTCAGCTCCCCGCCCGGCACGCCGAGCCTGCCGAGCTTCAGGGTGCCGTCGAACGTCACGCCGACCTCCCAGGCCGAGTCGAGGTTGCCGGGCCCATCGCCATTGCCGATCGGGACGCGGTCCACGATGTCCTCGATATCGGAATAGTAGACTTTCACTGTCGCGGCGCCCCAGGACTTGTAGTCCTTTTCCGTCTGGATACTGAGCGTCCAGGCCTGCCGCGGCACGAGTTCGGCATTGCCTTCGTCGCTATTGTCGGCGCTCAGGTTAACCGAGGAAATGAAGTCGAAGAAGTCAAGCTGTCCGACTTCCCGCTCAAGACGCGTCGTCACCTTGAGCGTCGGATCCGCCTGCCAGGACAGGCTCGCAAAGCCCTTCGGCCGGGTGAATTTGCGCGCATTCGCATTGTCGCCCGACTGTGTCAGTTCGGAATATTCGGCGCCGAGAGAAACCTGCAGGCGCAGCCTCGGCGTCAGGGCGCGGCCATGCGTGACATTCGCTTCCCAGCGCACTTCCTCCACGCGGGAATTCGCGCCCGGCAGCGGGACGACCATCAGCGGCGCGCCATTGCTGGCAAGGCTGAGCTCAGCTTCCCCGTCGAGGAAGTTGAAGGCGTTCTCCAGCGAAACCTGCCAGTCGCGACCATCGCCGGCGGAAAGGGCATACTCGCCCCGCGCGATGTACTCGCCTTCGTCCACGGTCTGCAGGAAGCGCGACTGATCCAAGGCGGTGCCATCGAGGGTGCCCGCCGTGAAATTGCTGACAGTCGGGCTGTGCTCGCGCCGGATGAGCGCGATGCCTTTCAGCCGCCCGGGCCCGAGCCCGAATTCATAGTCGCCGCCGAACTCCGCGTTCCATTCGTCTTCGCCGCCGAGGTAGAGGCGCCGGCCTTCCGGCCTGTTCACGAGGAATGTTCTCGAGGTCTCTTTCTGGTCCCACTGCGAGATCCCGACCTTGCCGTTGAGGTTCGCCACCACGCCGCTCGCCGGCTTCCATGCCAGAGATCCGGACACGGACGCCTTGTCGGCAATGTAGGTGAAATCCTCCTTGCGGCGCTCCAGCAGGAGCCCTGTCCCGTCCGTGATGGACTCCCAGCCGGCATTGGCACCGCGCTCAGGCAGGCTGTTGGCTTCGACGCTCCAGCTCAGTGCTCCGCGCCCGCCGGACAGGGTGACGGCCCCTTCATGGAAATAAGGTGTCAGGTTCTCCCTCACGCGCGACTTCCAGCGCCAGGTTCCGGAAACCCCGCCTTCCCCATCCGTGATGACATTCACGACCTGTCCGGACAGGCCCGGAATATCCAGCGTCGTGCCGTCGGCGAGGTCGATCCGCGTCACCTTGCTGGCGGGGATCCGGCCGAGCGCCGCCTCGGCGCCATTGGACTTGCCGGACACACGCTGTCCGTTGATCAGCACGTTGCCGTTGGCCTGGCCGAAGCCCCGCTGGCCGTCATCGTCACTCTGGATCGAGAAGCCCGGAATCCGGGCCACCATGTCGTAGGCGGTGCGCGGGCTGTACTGGGCGAAATCTTCCGGCACATAGCTCGTCGCCGAACTGGGCGGTGAGCCTGTGTCAGGCTCCGCGACCTCTACGTTAGCGCTAACTATCGCCATGGCGAGAACGGCGATGCTGGGCAATAGTCTACGGCTCGACGCCACGGGCGCTTCCTCCCTCATTCCATTTGTTGCGTGGAAAGAGCGGCGCCCCCGCCCGACTTCCCCTCGTCGTTATTCGATAATGACTACTGTTGTAGTCCAAAGCCGGCAAGAGCCTGCTTCCTAACATTTTCGTTATCCGGCCCGCCGACGGCCGCGCCGCGGCCTCGCTTAAGCCCGTATTCACTGGCAGGACGGAGAAAATCCGGGAATTCAACGTGATTCCCGTCCGGCAGAAGGAGGACAGGCTGATGAAACGCGTCGCAGTGATCTATGGCGGCTGGTCGTCCGAGCGGGACGTGTCGATTTCGTCCGGCACGCAGATGCTGCGCGCCGCGGAGGCAGCCGGGTACGACGCCGTCGGCATCGATGCGGGGCGGAACCTGCCGGCCCAGCTGTCAGAGGTGAAGCCCGACGTGGTCCTGAACGGACTGCATGGTCCCTGGGGCGAAGATGGCTGCGTCCAGGGCCTGCTGGAGATCATGGACATCCCCTACTCCCATTCCGGCGTACTCGCTTCGGCGCTGGCCATGGACAAGTTGAAATCGAAAGCCGTCTACCGTTCGGCGGGGCTGCCTGTCGCGGAGGACAAGCGCGTCACCCGCGAGGAGGCCGCCGCCGCCCATGCCCTGAAGCCGCCTTATGTGGTCAAACCCGTCGCCGAAGGGTCCAGTTTCGGGGTCCTGATCGTCCGCGAAGGAGCTAACTCGCCGCCTAAGGAGCTGGATGCCGCGAACTGGCGCTATGGCGACTATCTCATGGCCGAGGAATTCATCCCCGGCCGGGAGCTCACAGTGGCCGTTCTGGGCGACCGGGCCCTCGCTGTCACCGAGATCACGACCTTAAGGGACTATTACGACTTTGATGCAAAATATTCTGCTGGAGGGTCGCATCATGTGATCCCGGCAGACCTGCCTGAACACGTTACCCGGTCGGCGATGGATTTCGCGCTCCGGGCCCATCAGGCACTCGGCTGCAGGGGCGCGACGCGATCCGATTTTCGCTATGACGACAAGAGAGACCGGCTCGTGATCCTTGAGACCAATACACAACCCGGAATGACACCGACCTCGCTTGTCCCCGAGCAGGCCGCCTTCGTGGGCATGTCCTTCGAAGCGCTGGTCGCCTGGATGATCGAGGACGCTTCATGCCGAAGATAAACCGCAACCAGACCGTTCCGAAGCGCAGGCGCGAACCGATCACCTTCGTCGACGAGGTGACGGGCGAGGAAGTGCGCGCCTCTTCCGTCCTGTTCGGCCTCGTGATGCTGATCGCCATCGTGGTCGCCACGGCGGCCTGGATGGGCGGGTCGATGTCGCAGATCGAGAACCGGTTCGCCGGCTTCATGGACGACAGCGCCCGCATGATGGGCGTCTCGGTCAACGAAGTTTCCGTGCTCGGCCTCGAACAGGACCCTGCCCTGCAGAACGAGATCCGCGCCGCCGCCATGATCGAGCCCGGCGAAAACATGTTCCGCGCCGACCCTTACGTCATCCGCCGCCGCGTCGAGGCCACCCGCAAGGTGCTGAACGTGCGCGTGCACCGCCTGTGGCCCGACCAGGTCGTGATCCTCGCCGATGCGGCCGAGCCGGTCGCCTTGTGGCATGACGGCGAGCGGTGGACCGTGGTCGACGGTCTCGGCCGCGTCATTCCGGACGAGCGCGCCGAAGATCATCCGAAGCTGGTCCGCGTCGCGGGCCGCGGCGCCCCGGAAGCCGTTCCCGGTCTCGTGAAGGCGCTTGCAGAAGCGCCGGATGTCTCCCCCGGCGTCGCCATCGCGACCCGGATCAACGACCGGCGCTGGGACATGCGCCTGATCTCCGGCGCCACGGTGCGCATGCCGGAAGACGCAAAGCTTCCCGGCGCGCTCGAGCGGCTCGCGAAGCTGCAGGTGCGCACGGCGCTGATGTATCGCCCGCTGAAGACGATCGACCTGCGCAATGCCGGCCGCGTGTACCTCGCGCCGCTGGTCGCGCCGGACTTCCAGGCACGCGATGAGGCCGTGCGCAGCTGATGGCCACGGTCCAGTCCCGTCGTGTTCCCCGCATCGGGAAGTCCCCGGCCGGCACGGTCGCGGCGCTGGACATCGGCTGTTCGAAGATCACCTGCCTGATCGGCCGCAATGACGGGCGCAGCCCACGCGGCTTCCGCATCCTCGGCGCCGGACGCCAGCAGTCGCGCGGCTTCACCGGCGGTACGATCACCGACATGGAAGGCCTTGAACGCGCGATCCGCCTCGCCGTCGAGGATGCCGAACGCGAAGCGGGCGAGCAGATCTCCAATGTGGTGCTTGGCATCACCGGGCAGAAGCTTTCCTGCACACTGGTCACCGCCGCGATCGAAATCGGAAGCCGCGAGATCACCGCCAAGGACGTGAAGAAGGTCCAGGCCCAGGCGCTTGCCCAGGTGTCGACCAAGGGCGCAGAGCTGTTGGCTGCCTGGCCGGTGGCCTATCGTACCGAAGCCGAAGACGGCATCCGCGAGCCGCAGGGCATGTACGCACACGAGCTGGGCGTGCTGCTCTCCGTCGTGACTGCGCCGAAATCGGTGGTGAAGAACCTCGTCGAATGCGTCGGCCGGGCCCATCTCGGCGTTTCGGCGCTGGTCCCCTCCTCGATTGCGAGCGGCGCCGGCACGCTGATCGACGATGAAATCGAGAATGGCGCCATCTGCATCGACATGGGCGCCGGCGTCACCGCCGTTTCGGTCTATCTCAATGGATCGCCGGCCTGGCTGGGGCTCGTTCCCGTGGGCGGCGCGCATGTCACGGCCGACCTTGCCCAGGGCATCGGCACCACCTTCGCCGCTGCCGAGCGCCTGAAGAGCGTCTACGGCACCGCCAATCTCGAAGGCCCCGGCCTTGCGGAGCGGATCGAGGTGCCGCGCCTTGGCGATGATGGCCGCCTGCAGGCAGCACGCATGGAGCGAGGCCAGCTGGCCGGGATCATCGCGCCGCGCGTCGAGGAGATTTTCGAGTTCGTGCAGAAAACGCTCGATTCGAGTGGTGTACGCCGCGTACTCCCTCGTCGTATCGTGCTGACGGGCGGCGCATCCCTGCTGCCCGGTGCGCGTGAGGTCGCCGCACGTATCCTCAACGCCCCTGTTCGTCTCGGTAAGCCCACCAACGCAGAGTTTCTTGGAGAAACACTGGCAACGCCCGCTTTTTCCACAGCCGCTGGTCTGCTAATGTATTCGGAGTTGGGGTTTGCTGATGCGGCAAGGGCTGCCGCCGCATCGCGCAAGGACGGACCGGAGTCGAGAAGCGGCGTGGTGAACAAAGTGTTCCATTGGCTCGAAGAAAATTTCTGAGCCGATTTCACTCCACTTTACTGCTTATTAGCCGCAAGACGCCATGTTCCCCTCTCAGCGGGGGCCGTCTGTAGAGTGAGGGATGTCGATGACGTATGAACTGAAGCCCAGGATCCTGGTCTTTGGCGTCGGCGGTGCCGGTGGCAACGCCGTCGACAACATGATCGAGGCGAACCTGCAGGGCGTCGAGTTCATCGTCGCCAATACGGACGCGCAGGCGCTCGAACGCTCGCGAGCCGACATCAGGATCCAGCTCGGCCCTGTCACCACGTCCGGCCTCGGCGCGGGCGCGCGCCCCGAAATCGGTGAGAAGGCTGCGGAAGAGAGCTATCAGGACATTCTGGGCCGCCTCGAAGGCGCCCATATGGTGTTTATCGCTGCCGGCATGGGCGGCGGCACCGGCACCGGCGCAGCGCCCGTGATCGCCCGCGCGGCGCACGAGCTCGGCATCCTCACCGTCGCCGTCGTGACCAAGCCGTTCGGCTTCGAAGGCAACCGCCGCATGAATGTCGCGGAGTCCGGGCTTGAGGCGATCCGCGCACATGTCGACACCATGATCGTGGTGCCGAACCAGAACCTGTTCCGCATCGCCAATGACCGCACCACCTTCGCCGACGCGTTCCGCATGGCCGATGACGTGCTGTATGCCGGCGTGCGCGGCATCACGGACCTGATGGTCATGCCGGGCCTCATCAACCTCGATTTCGCCGATGTCAGCGCCATCATGCGCGGCATGGGCACCGCCATGATGGGCATGGGTGAAGCCAGCGGCGACACCCGCGCGCTCGACGCGGCACGCCAGGCCATCGACAATCCGCTGCTGGACGAAGTGTCGATGAAGGGCGCCCGCGGCGTGCTGATCAACATCACCGGCGGCTATGACATGACCCTGTTCGAGCTGGACGAAGCCGCCAACGAGATCCGCCGCGAAGTCGACTCCGACGCCAATATCATTCTGGGCTCAGCCTTCGATCCGGAACTGGAAGGCCGTATCCGCGTGTCGGTCGTCGCTGCCGGCGTGCAGGCCGGCTTTGCCATGGGCGCCGGCGAGCGGCCGCAGGAGGCCGCGCCGGCAACGGTGCGCCAGCCCATCGCGGCCCCGGTGGAAGAGCCGGAACCGGAAGCCGAGCCGGAACCCCAATTCGAAGCCGAAGCGGAACAGGATGTCGCCGCCTTGGCTGAAACTGCTGACGACGCGAACGAAGATTATGTGGACGAGGCCGGTGCGCTGCAGGACGAGCGCCCCGCCATCATCACCCACGGCCGCGCCGCAGCTTCTGCCACTCCCCTCCCCGAAGAGGAGGCCGTGAGTGAAGAAGGAGACAAAGACGTGAGCGCAGATTCCGTATTCTCCGCCCATCGCGACATTCCCGTGGAAGACAAACCGAGACAGGATGGCCGCAGCGCCGGCTTCGCCAACCTGTTTGGCTGGCGCCGCGCACCGCAGGGCGAAAACGACGACACGCCCGAACAGGCACGCGCGCCGATCGTGTCCTCGCCCGACGACCATCCGGAGCCGGCTCCGTTCGACGATGCGGACCTCGAAATTCCGGCATTCCTGCGCCGCTCGGCCAATCACTGACCGGGGCAGCAAAAAGCAGCGCCGCCCTGCGGATCTGTTACAAGAATAGTCAAACAAAATCAGGGCCATACCGCAAGGTACGGCCCATTCTGTAACACGGCGAAACAAGCCGTGTTTTGATAAGCGCGGGGCCTGCGGTCAGATAGGCTGCAACTGATTGTGTCGTAGAAAGTTTTCCCGCCATGGACATGCAGCAGACCATCGAGCGGCCCGCCATGTGCGCCGGCATCGGCGTTCACAGCGGCGAAAAGTCCCGCCTGGTCCTGAAGCCCGCCACGGCCGGCACAGGCGTCGTATTCCGCCGGACGGACCTCACCGGCCGTGACGCGCTGATCCGCGCGCATGCCGAAAACGTCTCCGACACGCGGATGAACACCACCCTGTCGAACGAGGACGGTGTGTCGGTCGCCGTGGTGGAACACCTGATGGCGGCCGTCTCGGGCCTCGGCATCGACAACCTCCTTGTCGAGATCGACGGGCCGGAAGTGCCGATCATGGACGGATCGTCGGCGGTCTTCTGCGAGCTGCTGCTGCAGGCCGGGATCCGCACCCAGTCGGCATCGCGCCGGCGCATCCGCATCCTCGAAACCGTCGAGATCGTCGACGGGGAGAAGCGCGCCTCGCTCTCCCCTTCCCCGGACCAGCACCTGACCATGCGGGCCCGCATCGAATACGACAACAATGTCATCGGCATTCAGCAGATGGCCCTGCGCCTCGCGCCCGGCATGTTTGCCCGCAACCTCGCCTTTGCGCGGACCTACGGCTTCGCCCGCGACGTCGACATGCTGCGCAGCATGGGCCTCGCGCGTGGCGGCTCGCTCGACAATGCGGTCGTGGTCGACGGCGAAGAGATCATGAACCCGGAAGGCCTGCGCACGGAGGACGAATTCGTGCGCCACAAGATGCTTGACGCCGTCGGCGACCTGATGCTGGCCGGCGCGCCGATTGCCGGCGCGTACGATGCCGTGCGTCCCGGCCACGCACTGAACAACCAGCTGGTGCGCAAGCTGCTGGCCACCCCTTCAGCCTGGTGCTGGGAGAGCGACGAGGCCGAAGCCGAGGCGAGCGGAGCCCGCGCCCGCGCTGCCCTCTAGGCTGCCCTGCACATTACAGTTCGGAAAACGTCGGGCCGGCGCCCCATCCTGCCTGTGAAAGGTCCTTGGAAAAGCCTGTCAGTTCGGGCTAATCAGGTCCGGACGAAAATTGCAGTAGAGCGCGCCTGAGCCCATGAAGCCTGCCAAGCCCATCGCCATCGCCCTGATTGCGGCCACTGTCGGTCTCACCGCGTGCCAGAGCCGGGCCAAGCGCCACGAAGAACTCGCTTATGTCGAGCGGCCAGTGGAACAGCTCTACAACCAGGCCGCGGAGAAGCTAGACAAGCGCAGCTATGCCGACGCCATCCTCCTGTTCAACGAGGTCGAGCGCCAGCACCCCTATTCCGAATGGGCACGCCGTTCGATGGTGATGACGGCCTACGCCAACTACAAACAGCACAATTACGATGAGGCGATCTCCGCCGCGCAGCGCTATATCAGCCTGCACCCCGGCGGGTCGGAAGCGGCCTATGCCTACTACC
The DNA here is from genome assembly GCA_020638455.1 of Hyphomonas sp. Taxonomy (GTDB): domain Bacteria; phylum Pseudomonadota; class Alphaproteobacteria; order Caulobacterales; family Hyphomonadaceae; genus Hyphomonas. The sequence continues at coordinate 527,279 of JACKIK010000003.1, forward strand.
TCGTCGCCATCAGCCAGTTCGAGCAGATCGTCGACGTTGGCCGCGACCAGGGCACCACCGAACAGGCCAAGACGGCCCTGCAGGATATCCTGCGCCGTTTCCCCGACAGCGAATATTCGCGCGATGCCCAGATCAAGCTGGACATGGTCAATGACCAACTCGCCGGCAAGGAAATGACGATCGGCCGCTGGTACCTGCGCTCGAACCAGACCCTTGCCGCCATCAACCGCTTCCGCACCGTTGTCGAGACTTATGACCGCACCTCTCACACGGAAGAAGCGCTCTATCGCCTTGTCGAGGCCTACCTCTCGCTCGGCATGCGCCCGCAGGCCACCGAAGCGGCCGCCGCGCTGGGCTATAACTATCCGGACTCGGACTGGTATCGCATGGCCTACACGCTGATGACGTCTGAAGGCGTGCCGCTGGAGCAGGCCTCTGCACCGAAGCGCACCCTGCTGCAGAAGATCATTCCCGGCGGCAAGTAAGCGGCGCGCGTCAGGCGCCGATCAGGTCGAACCATTCGTCCTCGGTCATCGTCTGCACACCGAGTTCCTGGGCTTTCTTGAGTTTCGAACCGGCGCCCGGCCCGGCAACCACGATATCCGTCTTCGCCGAGACGGAGCCCGATACTTTCGCGCCGAGGGCACTGGCGCGTGCCTTCGCCTCGTCGCGCGTCATCCGTTCCAGCGTCCCGGTAAACACGATGGTCTTTCCGGCGACCGGGCTGTCTGTCGACGCACGCGCCTCATCCTCGATGGTGATCTCAGACAGCAGTGCGGCGAGCATTTTGCGATTGTGCGCTTCGTGCTCGAAATCGCAAAGCGCACCGACGGCCGCCGCACCGATGCCGTCGATGCTGACCAGCGCGGCCCAGGCCTCGCCGCCCTCCCCTTCATCGGCCGCGGCGACCACAGTGTTCCAGAATGTCTCCCAGGACAGGAACTGGCGGGCGAACAGCTGCGACGTGGTCTGGCCGACATGGCGGATGCCAAGACCATTCAGGAAGCGCGCGAACGGCACCTGGCGCCGCGCATCGATCGCATCGAACAGCTTGCGGGCGGAGACCTTGCCGAAGCCTTCCCATTCCTCCAGCGGCGGCAGGCCGGCCGCCTCGATTGCGGCCGCAAGACGGAAGATATCCTGCGGGCCTTTCAGCACGCCCGCATCATGAAACAGCTGGATCTGCTTCGCCCCGAGGCCGTCAATGTCGAGTGCCTTGCGGGACACGAAATGCTTCAGCCGTTCCACCGCCTGCGCCGGACAGACGAGTCCGCCGGTACACCGCCTGCGGACGTCCGCAACGCCCTTGTCGTCGATTTCGCGCACGGCTTCCGACCCGCAAACCGGGCAATGGTCCGGCATCTTCCAGGGCTTGCCACCTCCATCCGTCACGACACGGAGGACCTGGGGGATCACATCCCCCGCCCGCTGGATCTCGACGATGTCGCCCGGTTTGACACCGAGCCGGGCAATCTCGTCCTCATTATGAAGCGTCGCATTCGACACGACCACGCCGCCCACCGTCACGGGCTCAAGCCGCGCCACCGGCGTCAGCGACCCCGTGCGTCCGACCTGGACGTCGATGGCTTCCAGTTTCGTCGTCGCCTTCTGGGCGGGGAATTTGTGCGCGATGGCCCATCGTGGCGCGCGGCTGACAAAGCCGAGGCGCTGCTGCCAGTCCAGCCGGTCCACCTTGTAGACGACGCCGTCGATATCATAGGGCAGACTCGCCCGCTGCGACTCGATGCTCCGGTACGTGTCCAGCAATCCCTCGACCGTCGTGGTACGGATCATCAGCGGATTGGTTTCGAATCCCCACCTGCGGAATGCGTTCACCGCCTCATGCTGCGAGTCCGCGAACGGCGCACTCTCCGCCGCCCAGGCATAGGCGAAGAATCGCAGGGGGCGCGATTTCGTGATCTCGACATCAAGCTGCCGAAGGCTCCCCGCCGCCGAATTGCGTGGGTTGGCGAAGACCTTCCGCCCGGCCGCCTCTTCGCGCGCATTGAGGGCAGCGAAGTCCTGCTTGGTCATATAGACCTCGCCGCGGATCTCGATGAAATCCGGCCAGTCCTTGCCGGAGAGTTTCGCCGGGATATCTGCCAGTGTGCGCGCATTCGCCGTGACGTCCTCGCCGACATCGCCATTGCCGCGGGTTGCCGCGCGCTTCAGGCGGCCCTTTTCATAGCTGAGGCTCAGCGACAGCCCGTCGATCTTGGGCTCTGCCGTCAGGGCGATCGGCTCATCTGCCGAGAGGCCGAGAAAGCGCCGGATGCGGTCGACAAAGTCCGCGACATCCTCGTCGCTGAAAGCATTCTCGAGCGAAAGCATGGGCGCCGCATGGGCTGCCTTGGTGAAGCCATCCTGCGCGCTGGCGCCCACACGGTCAGACGGGCTGTCCGGCCGCTTGAGGTCCGGGAAGCGAGCCTCGATCGCGGCGTTGCGCAGACGGGCTGCATCATATTCCGCGTCGCTCATCAGCGGCGCATCGTCCTGGTAGTAGGCCGCATCCGCTTCCGCGATCAGCTTTGCGAGGCGTTCAAGTTCGGCCGCGGCGTCTTCGCGGGTCAGGTCCTCGACCGGGGTCGCCTCGCTCATGCATCCTCCAACAGCCTCCCGGCCGCTGCGCGGGCCTCCTCGGTGATCTCGGCGCCGGACAGCATGCGGGCAATTTCTTCCTGCCTGTCCGCTTCATCTAGCCCGCGCAGGCGCGTGCCGCCAGACTTGCCCTTGCCTTTCTCCACAAGCCACTGCGCCCGGGCCGCTGCAGCGACCTGCGGGCTGTGCGTGACGGCAAACACCTGGCGTGTTTTCCCGAGACGCACCAGACGCTCGCCGATGGCTGCCGCCACCGCCCCGCCGACGCCCTGGTCGGCCTCGTCGAAGATCAGCGTCGCAGCGCTGCCTGCCTCGGCGAGCGCGCATTTCAGCGCAAGGGAGACCCGTGCGAGCTCCCCGCCGGATGCAATTTTGCGCAGCGGCCCGAAGCCGGCACCGGGGTTCGTCTCGGCATCGAACTCCACCCGGTCGGCCCCAGAGGCGCCGCCCTCATCCTCGTCGAGCGCCGAAACGCTGACACGGATCACCGCCCGGCCGAGTTTCAGCGGGCACAGTTCTTTCGCGATCGCTGTCTCCAGCCGGGCGGCAGCTGCCTGCCGCGCTGCGGACAGGCGGGAGGCCGCATCATGCCAGGCCGCATTGGCCGCGCTTTCGGCCCTGCGCGCACGGATGAGGGTGTCCTCGCCCGCCGTCACGAGGCTGAGCCGCTCTCGCAGCGCTGCCAGCACGTCGGGCAACAGATCCGCCTCGACCGAATGTTTCCGCGCTGCCGCCCGCAGGGCAAACAGGCGCGCTTCAGCCGCTTCCAGTGCGCCTGTATCGTGCTCGACCAGGCTTTCCAGTGCGGCAATCGCCGCCTCTGCCTCGCCCGTCTCGATCAGCGCCCGCTCCAGTGCTTCAGCCGCCGCCCGTGCCGCATGCGCCAGCGGATGGTCGGCGCCGTCGAAGCCCGGCAGACGGCAGATCCGTTCGGCCGCACGCGCTGCCTTGGACAGCGCTGTTTCGATCTCGGCATCGGCGAACGCCTCCTCGGCTTCACCGATCGCCTCGCTCACCCGCTCGGACTGCATCAGGCGCGTGCGCGTGTCAGTCAGCCGGGCCGCCTCCCCCGCAACCGGTGCCAGCCGGTCGAGCTCGTCGACGGCGGCGGCAAGCCACTCGCGGGTGCGCACCGCTTCGTCCAGTTCGGCCTCCAGTCGCTCGCGCGTCTCCCGCGCATCCAGCCGCGCGGCATGCGCCGCGGCGCATGACTCGAGCAGGGCTTCATTCCCCGCAAACAGGTCCAGCAATTTCCGGTGCGCGGATGGGCGCATCAGGCTGGAGGCGGCATGCTGGCCGTGCATCTCCACAAGCGTTTCCCCCGCCTCGCCCAGCAGGGCGGCACTCACCGGCTGGTCGTTGATGAAGGCGCGCGCCGGGCCGCTGGCGCGGACGACACGTTTCAGGGTCAGCGTCTCGTCGGGCGAGGCTTCGAAGCCATGTTCCGACAGCACGTCCCACACCGGATGGCCGGGCGGTACTGCGAATTCCGCTGCAACGGAGGCCTGCTCGGCCCCCGCCCGGACCATGGCACGGTCGGCCGCCGCGCCGAGCGTCAGCGACAGGGCGTCAAGAATGATCGACTTACCAGCCCCGGTCTCCCCGGTCAGCGCGGTAAAGCCGCCGCCCGGCTCAAGGTCGAGACGATCGATCAGGACAAAATCACGAATGGACAAAGCAAGGATCATCTGCGTTCTCCCAACTCTACAGAAGCGCTTCATACCATTGGAACAAAAGCGGAACAAATAGAATCTTCATGCGGGTTCGGCGCGCGCGGGATCTGCGCTAGGCTGGCCGGAACGCCGGGCAACAGGCGCAAGGAGGATTTCCCATGATCGACTACACGGACAAGGTTGCGCTGGTGACCGGCGGCGCCTCCGGCATTGGCGCGGCGCTTGCCGCTGCACTCAGCGAGCGCGGCGCCGACGTGATCGTCGCGGATATCCAGGAGGACCTCGCCCGCGAGGTCGCTGCGGGCCTCGCCCGGCCCGGTCTCGCCATCGCCTGCGACCTGTCCGGCCCGGAAGCACCGGCAAAACTCGTCAGGGAGGCCCACACGTGGAAGGGCCGGCTGGACCTTGTCTGCGCCAATGCCGGCATCGACCGGCACAAGCGCATGACAAAGGAAGATTTCGGGCCGGAGACGATGCGCATGTTCGAAGTGAACATGTTCTCCCCTTTCCGTCTCGCGCAGGCCTATGCCGCTCTGCTGGCGGGGTCAGGGGCCCGCGGGCGCCTGATGATCACAGGCTCGGAGAATTCGCTCAGCCTGCCGCACGCCGTCCGGCGCAGCCGTATCGGTGCGTATGGCGCGACCAAGCACGGCGTGCTGATCATGGCCGAATGGCTGCGCGAAGACCTCGAGGGCGAGCTGATGGATGTGCATGTGCTGATGCCGGGCGGGGTCTACACGCCGCTGATCGCCGCCGGCATTCCGGATCCCGCGATGATCCCGCCCGAATTCAACGTCATCATGCCGGAGGAATGCGCCCGGATCGCCCTGAAAGGGCTCGACCTCGGCCTGTTCTACATCCCGACCCACAAGCACATCGGCGAGGACATCCGTCCGCGCTTCGACGGCGTGCGGGCCGCGATCCGGGCGCTGGGTCTCAGCTAGGCGGCGCCAATCCGCGCGTCCGTTCCCGTATCCTTGTCGACACGGCGCCCGTGAGCCCACCAGTTCTCGAAAGTCGTCTCGACGATCGACATGCCGAGATCTTCCCGGCGCAAACCGGGGGATTTCACCAGATTGTCCGCGATCGCCTCGAACAGGGCCTGTTTCATGGCGGCCGGACGGGCATTAAATGACAGGCGGATCATCAGGAAGTCCGGGCTGCGCGCCATACCGAAATAGTTCGGATCGAAGATGTAGTTCTCCTCCTCCAGTTCGCACGTCACCTGGAAGTAGTCGTCTTCCGGCAGCTTCATCACGTCCATCATGGCTTTGTGGATGCCTTTCGACATCGCGGCCTTGTAGGCATTGTCCTTGCCGGACCGCATCCAGACCTGAATCAGTGGCATGTCGTTTCTCCTCCTGTGCCGATCCGCCGTTGACGGATCATTTCAGGAGAATACGGTCAGCTTTCAGGCTCAAACAGGCCTAGGATTATCCTAGGATTCATCAATCCCACACAGGCTCCACCATGTCCGCAGCCATGCCCTCCGCCACCCGCCATGACGGTAACGCACTCGGCAAGTTCCTCCGCTCGCGCCGCGAGGCGATCCGCCCGGAAAGCCTCGGCCTGCCCCCCAACGGGCGGCGCCGCACACCGGGCCTCCGCCGCGACGAAGTGGCGGAACTCGCCGATATCAGCGTCGACTGGTACATCCGCCTCGAACAGGGCCGGCCGGTCAGCCCCTCGCGCAAGACGGTAGACGCCATCGCCGCCGCCCTCCGCCTCGACCCGGTGGAGACCGCTCACCTCTACGCACTCACGGGCATCGCCCCGCTTCGGAAAGCGGCGGAGGACGCCGCGCCGCCCGCCGTGCAACGCATGATCGGACGCCTTGCCCAACCCGCCTATATCACCAACCGCCTCGGAGACGTGATTTACTGGAATGAAGGGGCAGACCGCTTCTTCGGCTTCAGCGAACATTCTGGCGAGGACCGGAACGTCTACGCGGGCATGTTCCTTCGCCCCGCCTCGCGCAGCCTGTTCGGCACGGGGTGGGCAGCGGAAGCAAAACGCATGCTGGCGGAGTTCCGCCCCGTCTATGATGTCAACGCGTCCGACCCACGCTTCGTGCGCCTCGTCGGGCGGCTGCAGGCAGGTAGCGCCGACTTTGCGAAATGGTGGGACGCACACGACATCAAGGCGGGCGGTGCCGGCCGCAAGACGCTCTACCCGTCACAAGGCAGCCCAGTGAAATACGAGTACGTCGCCCTTCAGGTTCGCGAAAACCCGGACCTGAAAGTGGTCATCTATTCCGAGGCCTGATCGGGGCGACAACTGAACGTGTACGCCTCGGCATAGGGTCGATCGAAGCAATTGATGAACCCCTCGACCACATCCAGATTCAAAGGCCATCTGGGCTGCGGATAGTCCGGATATTTCTCTTTGAATTTGGCGACACCTTCCCGGAAGCTATCCGGTTCAGGCTCCGCAGCAAGGCGGTCTCGGGCAACTTCGAGCGCTTCAAGATCGTGTAACATGAAAGCGAGTTCCGCCTCGTGGTAGGTGCGCATCGGTGGGTCATCCGTGCGAAATTCGATCAGCCTGCGGGCAATCGCAATCGCTGCGTCCGCTTCCCCTGAAGACGCCCGCAACTGGAATTCATGATGCAACAGGCCGGCTTCTTCGTCCGCCGACAGGCCGTCCTTGCTCGTTCGATAAAGGGCCAGCAGGTCTGCCCCTGCCAACTCGCAACCCGGAACGTTGCCGATCAGGCGCCAACCAGCATCCGGGGTCGAGTTGAAAGTCTCGACGTCCAACGCCAGCATGGCGTCGCGGTCATAAGCGCAACGAGGAACAGGCGCTTCCGACACCCGGTCCTCCCGCCCGACCTCCGGCACCTGCTGGCACGCGGCGGTGCCAAGCAAGGTCAGCAAGATCAGGCCCCCGCGCATCAGATCCGCGCGGTCGCGTCTTTCAGCCAGGCTTTCACGTTGTCCGGCAGCTTGCGGTTCAAGAGCTTCCAGACGCGCTTGTGATATTCGTTGACATACTTTCGCTCGTCCTTCGACAGCAGCTTCACGTCGATCAGGTCGCGTGCGAGCGGGGCAAAGGTGAGGCACTCGAAGCCCAGCATGTCGATCTCACCGCCCTCGATCGGTGCGGGCGGCGTCACATATTGCAGGTTCTCGATGCGGATGCCGTACTGGCCTTCGCGATAGTAGCCGGGCTCGTTCGAGACGATCATGCCGGGCGCCAGCGGCACAGCATTCCACGGCTTGGCAATCCGGTGCGGGCCTTCGTGCACGCCAAGGTACACGCCGACGCCATGGCCCGTGCCGTGCTGGTAGTCGAGCCCGGCCTGCCACAGCGGATGACGTGCCAGTACGTCGAGATGCGTGCCGGTCGTGCCGAGCGGGAAGCGCACGGTGGCAAGCGCGATATGGCCCTTCAGCACCAGCGTGTAGTGACGGCGCATGTCGGCCGTCGGCTCTCCGATCGGCACGGTGCGGGTCACATCTGTCGTCCCGTCCGGATACTGACCGCCGGAATCGATGAGGTACAGCGAGCCGCGCTCCAGCGTGCGGTCGGACGCTGTGGACACGCGGTAATGCGGCAGTGCGCCATGCTCCACCGCGCCCGAGATCGACGGGAAGGACAAGTCCGCAAGCCCATCGACCGCTTCGCGGAAGTTCTCGAGCTTGATCGCGGCTTCGATCTCCGTGACCTTGCCGCTCTGCGCTTCGGTGGCGAGCCAGTGGAGGAATTTGGTCAGCGCCACGCCGTCGCGGATGTGCGCGGCCGTCGTGCCCCTGATCTCCGCTTCGTTCTTGCAGGCGCGCGGCAGGGCGACCGGGTCGCGCTGGCGCACGATCTTCCCGCCGGCGGCTTCCACCTTGTCGAAGAACCAGGCCGAGGCCAGGTCCGGATCAAGGCTGACCGTCTTGCCGGCAAGCTCGCCCAGCCCCTGCTCCACTTCCGACAATGGACGGACGGTGACGGTATTGCCGAGGTGCTTGCGCAGTTTCGGCGAGACTTTCACCTCGTCGAGGAAGAGATCGGCCGTACCATCCCTGAAGAGGATCGCCCGGCCAAGCGGCAGCGGCGTGCAGGAAACGTCCCCGCCGCGGATGTTGAACGCCCAGGCGAGCGAAGCCGGCGAAGTCAGCACGGCGGCATCGACGCCCGCCGCCTCCAGCGCCTTGCCGATCTCGGCGCGCTTGTCGTCATGCGCGACGCCGGCATATTTCACGTTGTGCGGCACGACCTCCGCCGTCGGCTGCGGCGGACGGCCCTGCCAGGCCTTGTCGATCGGGTTCTCTTCGACCGCGACCAGTTTCGCCCCGGCGGCATCGGCGGCCGATTTCAGCGCCGTCACATCGTTCGGGCTCATCAGGCGCGGATCGTAGCCGACGGTCTTGCCCGAGAGCTTCTGCTTCGCCAGCCATCCGAAGGCGCCGGGATCCGGAATGCCCTGACGCTCCCACAGTTCCGGCGCGGTCTGGTCGGCCGCCTGCAGCGTATAGCGCCCGTCCGCGAAGATCACCGCCCTGTCTGCAAACACGAAGGCCGAACCGAACGAACCGGTAAAGCCCGACACCCAGGCAAGTCGCTCATTCGCATCCGGCAGGTATTCGTTCTGGTACTCGTCGTCATGCGGCACGTAGAAGCCGTCGAGACCCAGCTGGACAAGCTCCTTGCGGAGCAGCGGAAGGTGCGCGCGGCCGTCCTGCGGACCGCCCTTGATATCGAATGTCTGTCTCATGTTCGACTCTTACCGCCCAGCCCCATGCGTGGAAAGCGTCTTTCAGCTATGCGAAAATGCATGAAAATTGCAGGTTTCTTCCCTCTTTTTTGTTTACCTCTCTGCCCCATATAGCGCGTCCACGAACAAATTGTGCGCCGCACAAGAGGGACAAGAAAATGAACACCGAAACCATCACCGCCGTCCGCAGCGAAAGCCAGACCGCCGCCACTGCCGAACGCCAGCCGGAAGTCAACGAAATCACCCGTGCCATCATCGCTGGCGAGCCAGTGCAGATGTCTGTCGGGCGTCCGAACATCCTCGCTCGCCGCAAGGCTCGCTGGGCCCGCCGCGCAGCCCACGGCTGAGACGGATCAGTCCAGTTCCGCAGCGCAGGCGTTGAACCGGTCCTGGCCCCCAAACCGTTCGAGCGCGGCCTTCCCGGCCGCCTCGATCCGCTCCGGCGTGTAGGGTGGCTTCATCGGCGCGCCGGTGAACACCAGTGTCAGGACGTTCCGGGCGCCGTATCCGTAGACCTCCTTGCGGGTCTTCGGATTTGTGGCTTTCCCGGTCAGGGCGCGGGAAACGTAGACCGAGCCTTCGCCGAGGCCCCAACTCGGACCGATGTCACCGACAATCGCAAATGTCTGCCGCCCGGACGCCGGGTCCATGACCAGGGCGAGGTCGCCGACATCCACGCCATTGCCGCTGAAATTCGCCCCGCGGGGTCGGATAATGAACGGCAGATCCAGCGAATTGAGGTAGCGGCCCTGGTCGCACCGGCCGCGTGACGGGTCTGCCAGCTGCGACGTGGTCGAAACGAAATAGCCCTTGTAGGCCGGATCGTCATTAATGCACGGCTGGTGGCGTCCCTCTCCCGTATCCGATTTCGTCGCGATGCCGTAGAAATTGACGATCGGGCTGTCCGCGCCTGTCCAGCCAGCGTCGCGGGCCTGCGCGAAATAATCGATCAGCTTCTTGCACTGCGAATAATCGACTTCTTCGGGCGCCGCGATGTCCACGCCATTGCACACTGTATTGATCGCAAGGCCACTGCTGCCCCACGGGTCGTCTGGATGGTATGAGGTCGGCGCGCCATCCGTATTGACGGCGTAGTCCGACCGGAACATCAGGCCGTCTTCGCCAAAGATCACCCGGCGCGTCCCGTCATTCCGCGTCACATGGTCGAATGACCCATTAAGGGCGCAAGAAGCGGGTTCGGGGTCCGCCGCAGTCGCCGGTGCGGCCGGCTGGGCCGGCGCATCCATCGCGGCAGCTGGTTCTGCCGCACTTGCCGAAGCTGGTTCAGGCACTGCGTCTGCGGCGGCCTGGGGTGCCGGCTCCGGCGCAATTGCTCCATCCTGTACGCAAGCGGCGAGCAGGATGGCAGCCACCGTGACTGCGGCAGAACCTGTCCTGAACATGCTCTCCTCTCCCACTCCCGTTTGACGGGAATGGATATCATGGATTGCTGTCGCTGTGTCGGAAATGATCCGGTTTCCCGGCCGCTTGCGTGCGCGGATCAGCCCGGCTGCCGCATCACCAGCGTCGACCAGCCATCCTTGCGGATGCGACGCTGGAACAGGAGGCCGTGGCCCTCGAAGGCTTGCCTCACCTGTCCCGCCTGATGATGCAGCAGGCCCGACAGGATCACCGTGCCGCCCGGCGCGGTGAGCCTGGCAATTTCCGGCGCAAGCCCGATCAGCGGCTTCATCAGGATGTTGGCGAACACCGTGTCATAGGGCGCCGAACGGCGGATGCGCGGAGCGTTCGCCCCGGTGACATGCAGCGCGGTGAAACCCGAGACATCGTTCTTCTTCGCATTCTCGTTCGCCACGACGACGCTGTCGAAATCTATGTCCGTGCCAAGCGCCATGGTCGCACCGGCCTTCAGCGCCGCGATCGCCAGTACGCCTGACCCTGTGCCAAGGTCCAGTACCCGGCCGATGGCGCGCCGGCGGCGTACCTCGTCCAGCGCCAGCAGGCAGCCCAGCGTCGTGCCGTGATGCCCTGTACCGAAAGCGGGCCCCGCCTCGATCAGCACGGCGATCTTCCCCGGCGCATGTTTCGCGATGGCATGGCTGCCTGCCACGAAGAACGGCCCGGCCGAAACCGGCGGCAGGCCCTCCAGCGACAGAGTCACCCAGTCGCGCTCTGCCACCTTTTCGATTCGGGGATTGAGGCCAGGGCTGGTCCCTTCAACGATGGCGACACAGGCGTCCGCATCTTCCTGCGTCTCCGCAAAGGCATCGAGCCGCCAGACCCCCCGTCCGTCTTCCTTGCAGTCAACCGCGCCCGCCGGCGACGGATCCGCCCAGGCGAGCGCATCCCATGCCGCTTCCACCGGCGCCCGCGCGCCCTTTGCCGAAATCTGGTACATGGCCGCGGCGCTTAGCAGGTCACTGCCGCGAAAGAAAGCCACCCCGGCCACGCCGCTCCTGCTTCGGGTCCGTCCCTGTCAACGCATGCCATGCCCGCCATTCAGAAAGGAAAAAACAACGGCGATTCCCCGCCGAAGACTGACAGCCGGCAAAATCCGGTGCAAAACCTCACGGCAGACCCGCAATGCGCGTGAAGGAAAGACCGTGCAACCTGACAGCATCGTCAAACGCTACAGGCGCCCCTGGCTGTTCTTCGGAATATCGCTCGTCGTTCCGTGGGCTTTCTGGTTCGTCGCCGGCGCGGTCAGCTATCAGGACTGGAGCGGTGGGAAGCAGGTCATCGCCGCCAGCCTGCTCGCCCTGCTGGGATTGCTCGCGCCGCTGGCAACGGCGCTCGCCCTCACGGCGGGCCAGCCGGATCTGCGCCGTGATGTGGCGCGGCGGCTCTTCACGCTTCGCGGCGTTACGCCCTTCTATGCGGCCGTTGCCGCATTTCTCATGCTTGCAAGCATCCTTGCTGCTCAGGCCGTATCGGTCCTGTTCGGCTACAGCACCGACCAGTTCCGGCTTGCAGGCCATTTCTCATTCACCTCCGGCGTCCTGCCGGTCTGGTTCCTGCTGGTGGCGGCGCCGGTCATCGAGGAACTTGCCTGGCACGCCTACGGCACAGACGCGCTCCGGAGCCGCTTCAGCCTTTTCAGCACCTGCATGATGTTCAGCGCATATTGGGCGATCTGGCATATGCCGCTGGCGTCGATAAAGGACTACTATCACAGCCATCTTGTGCAGGGCGGCCTGCTGTATACGGCCAATTTTCTCATCAGCGTCTTTCCATTCGTGATCCTGATGAACTGGCTCTACTACAAGACACACCGCAACATCCTCATCGCATGCGTGTTCCATGTGACTGCGGGCTACTTCAACGAGATTTTCGCCACACATCCGGACAGCAAGGTCATTCAGACCGGCTTGCTGGTTCTTCTCTCGGCATTCGTCGTGTTGCGTGAGCGGCGGTTCTTCTTTGACCGGACGATCGAGTAGAGCGGCCCGCGCCGGGCCAGCCAGCCCCTTGAATCAGAAGGGCGGCCGCCTTCGCCGCCGCCCCGCCGTTTGGATCACATCATAGCTGGTCTCAGAGCTTGTCCTTGTAGACCGGCTGGATGTCCACCGGGATATCGGTCATCGTGCCGATCACGTGCTCGGCCGCCGCGTCGACCTGGCCGTACTGGTCGAGGAAGGCCTTGGCGGTGTCATAGTCGCCGTCGCCCTCGATGGTAACGAATTTCGCCGTCAGCGAGCGGATGGCCTCCTCCAGCTTCGCAAAGTCGACGCGGTATTTCCCGGTCGCCTTATCCACAGTGAAGGCGCCCTGTTCCTTGTACCAGCTGTACTGGATCGCGGCGCCCTTTCCGTGTGCCTCGCCCGTACCGAAGCGGATCGCGCGGAAGATGCCGGTGAAATAGGTGGCGAGGAAATTCTCCTTCTCCGCCGCAGGCAGTTCATTGCGCTGCATCATGTAGAGGATGTTCCAGGCCCCCATCACGTCGGCCTTGCCTTCCTCGATGCTGGAATACAGCTCCTTCAGCTCGGCATTGACGGTCGTCTCCTCGCCATTCTTCGTGATCGTTCCCGGCCCGAGGCTGTGCGAGAGTTCGTGGAACAGTGTCTCGGCGCCCATGTATTTCTGCATCAGCATCGGCGCCTGGTCGTCCACCAGCACATGCTCCGCCATCGGCTGCAGGATGCGCTCGAACTTCGCGCCCATCACATTGTTCAGCAGCACCTTCTTGGCGCCCTTTGCCTCGCGCACCCGCTCGTCGTTCGGCAGGTTGAAGGCGATGGTCTGCACGCCCGGCACGTTATCGCCGCCGCCATGCACCTGGTTCACCACGGCAATCGGCGATTCAAAACCGCGCTTGAAATTCTTGTAGCTGTCCGGAACCGGAAGGTTGCCTTCCATGTCGCGCAGCATGCCCTTGTATTTGTCGAGCGCCGCACTCTCGGCCGGGTCCTTGATCGTGACGAAGGCCTCGAACGCCGTCTTGTAGCCATAGAGACCATCCGTATACACCTCATACGGGCCGATCGCGACCTCGATGGGCCCGTCGAGGTCCATCCATGCCATCTCGGACTCGAAATAGTCATCCGACAGGAAAGCGTCGGCACGCAGGGTGAGGAATGTCTTCAGGCTCTCATTGGTCGTGATCGCCGCCGCTTGACGCAGCAGGCCGGCAGCTGGCACCAGCCATTCGGCATAGGCCTCATGGTACGGCACAGCCTTCAGGCCGCCATCATCGGTGCGCTCGATCACAGTGTAGCCGCTGATGAAGGCTTCCTTGTCCTCCGGATGCGCCGCGATCCAGCCCTCGAATTCCTCCTTCGACATGTCGGCAGGATAGAAGGCCGCCCCGGCCGGGCGATCTTCCGAACCGTAGAAGGGTTTGTCATGGTCCAGCATGTCCCAGGGGCCATAGTAGAGATCATACAGGTTGAGCAGGAGGTCCTTGTCCGGCGATGAGGTCGCGGCGATTTCGGCGCGCAGTTCGTCCGTGCCGGCGTTAACCTGGTGCTTGTAGATCTCGCTCATCAGGTTCGCGGCCTGGTTCAGCAGGTCCACCACCTGCACTTCTTCCGGCGTCAGGAAAGAGGTGTCCGGCGCCATGTCGATCTTCGCGATCTGCGCACGCATGGCGACGAGGTGATCATGGCTCGCCACGGGAATGGCCTTCTGCTCCGGCGCCGGGCCGGCATCCGGTATGATCTGAGGCTCGTTCAGGTCGACCGGATAATCGGTCGCCGGGCTGGTGCAGGCCGCCAGCAGCGCTGCAAGGCAGGCCGAAGCGAAGAGAGATCTGGAACGGGTCATGTCGGGAGTCCTCCTGTCGGGGCGCACCGTCCCTGGGCGCTGCCCCAAATGAATTTGGCCGCAACCTACGCCAGCCTCACCCGGCAATGAAAGCCCCCAAGTCAGCCCGCCCGGCGGGCAAATGGCCCCAACCTTTCCGCCGCCCGATCAAAAAAAATGCCTTCCGGCCTCTCCGCCTCTGGAAATCACCGCAAAACTGCATATATTGTTTTTCGATAAGAAGGAGTATCGGGCCATGAGCCTTTCGACGAATGACATGATCTATATCGAGCAGCGCGTCGCAAACGAGAAGAAAAGCGCCGGCGCCGCCTATCTGCTCTGGTTCTTCCTCGGCTTCGTCTCGGCGCACCGCTTCTATCTCGGCAAGTGGGGCACCGCGATCCTGCAGATCATCTCCTATTTCTTCCTCATCGGCTTTGTCTGGTGGTTCCTCGACTTCTTCCTGATCCCCTCGATCATCGAGGACGATCTCGACGACAAGCGCGCCCGCCTTGGCAGCTATCTCAGCCACCGCGACTACGCCTGGTAAGGTCGCCAATCCGCAATTCCTCAGGCAGGCAGGAAGGCACGCCCTTCCCTGCCTGCTTTTCGTTTGACCAGTTATTTTCGATATTGTATAAATATTCCACGATATAGAAAGGAACAGAACATGGCTGAGCTTTACCGCCCGAGGGGCCTCTCCAGCGCGGTCTGTTATGTCGACGCCAAGGCCGCCTTCAAATGGCTGGAAGCCGCCTTCGGTTTCGAGCCTCTGTTCATCCTGCTCGACGAGAACGATAACCTCGCCCACTCCGAAATGACCTTCGGCAACAGCTATGTGATGATCGGCAACGAATGGTCGGAGGATCACCGCAGTCCGAAGAGTCTCGGCGGCAAGAATACCCAGACCGTGCATGTTCAGCTCGAAAAGGGCGACGACATCGACGCCCACTGCGAACGCGCCCGCGCAGCCGGCGCAGAGATCATGACCGAATGCGAAACCCAGTTCTATGGCGACCGCACCTATCGCGCCCGCGATCCGGAGGGCCACATCTGGACCTTCGCTGTCACCGTCGTGGAAATGATGCCCGACGACTGGGACAAGGCATCCGGCCTGCGCACGGTGACCAGCCTGTGAGTCTCGACGCAGCCCTTGCCGCGCTCGCCGATCCGGTGCGCCGTCACGCGGTGGAGCTGCTCGGCCAGAAGCCCCGCCGCGCCGGAGAGCTGGCCGAAGCGCTGGGACTTCCCGCCCCCGCCATGAGCCGGCATTTGCGCATCCTCAAGCAGGGCGGCCTGGTCGAGGAGACCCATCCCGAATTCGACGCGCGCGTCCGCATCTACACGCTGAAATCCGGCGCCATGGACGAGCTGAAAAGCTGGCTCGCCGCAACCGAGGCGATGTGGACCGAACAGCTCGCCGCCTTCAAGGCACATGTCGAGGGCCGGACGGGGTGAGTGCCGTCATCGTGTCGCTGCGGGTCGCCGCCGCACCGGAAGAGGCTTTCGATGTGTTCACCGGCGAAATCGGCGTCTGGTGGCGGCCGAACATGCTCTTCCAGCTCACCCCGCGCGGCGACGGCACGCTGAGCTTTCAGGACCGCGAACGCCTCGTCACGACACTGCCCAACGGCAAGGTGTTCGAGATCGGCCTCGTCCATGTCTGGCTGCGCGGCGAGCGGCTCGCCTTCTCCTGGCGCCAGGCAGGCTTCACGGCCGATCAGGTCACCGAAGTCGATATCCGCTTCGAACGCATCGGTGAGGGAACCCGCGTCACCGTGGAGCATCGCGGCTGGGATTCGATCCCGCAGGAACATGTCGCGCGCCATGGCTTCCCGCTCGCCGCCACGCAGATGCGCCTTGCCGAGCACTGGCGCAGCCTGCTCGCCGGCTTCGCGAGCCGGATCGCCCGGCCCGGAGGATGACGGACACACGGAATTGGATGTAGTCTCCCCGAAAAAGAATGGGGAAACGCATGTACGAGGTATCGCTCACGGAGTCCTGGTTCCCGGCCCATGGCGGGCCCGAACCAGCCCCGCAGACCATCGGCGCCATGCTCCGCGCGTCGACCGCCCGCCATCCCGGCCAGCCAGCCATGAAGGCGCTGGACTATGACGGCACCGTCCTTCGCACCTGGACCTATGCCGAACTCCTGGAGGACAGCGAACGGCTCGCCCGCGCGCTGGCCTCGCGCCATGCCGAGGGCGCCCGCATCGCCGCCTACGCCAACAACGTGCCCGAATGGGTGCTGCTGGAACTCGCCTGTGGCCTCGCCGGGGTCACGCTCGTCACGGTCAATCCCGCCTACCAGAAGCGCGAGCTCAAATACGTGCTCGAACAGTCCCGCTCGGAGGCGATCTATTATGTCGCCGATTTCCGCGGCAATCCGATGCAGGACATCGCCGACGCCGTCTGCGACGAGATCCCCGCCATCCGCCACCGCATCCTGCTGACCGACCATGCCGCCCTGTTCGATGGCGAGGACAGCGGCGGCCTCCGCGATCCGGGCCCGCTCGACCCGACGCAGATACAGTACACATCCGGCACGACCGGTTTCCCGAAAGGCGCCCTGCTCCACCACAACGGCCTTGTCCTCAACGGGATCGAGAGCATGACGCGCGCCGGCGTCCGCCAGGGCGACAGTTTCGTGCACAACATGCCGCTCTTCCACACCACGGGCTGCGCGATCCTTGTGCTCGGCGGGCTCGGCGTCGGCGCCACCATGCTGCTCGCCCCGATGTTCGATCCGGAGATGATCGTGCGCGTGATCGAACGGGAACGGACGAATTTCATTCTTGGCGTGCCGACCATGCTGGTCGCCCTGATCGAGGAGGTCGAACGGTCCGGACGCGACGTCTCGTCCACCCGGCGCATCATGTCCGGCGGCTCGATGGTGCCGCCGGAACTCTGCCGCAAGGCGCGCAAGGTGTTCGGGGCGCCGATCCAGATCGTCTACGGCCAGACCGAAACCTCCCCCGTCCTCACCCAGACCTGGTATGAGGACAGCGAGGAAGACCTGACCCAGACGATCGGCCAGCCCTCTGCACATACCGAGATCTCGATCCGCGATCCCGCCACCAACCAGGTCGTGCCGATCGGCGAGCAGGGCGAGATCTGCGCCCGCGGCTATGAAGTCATGCTCGGTTACAACGACAATCCCGAAGCGAACGCCGCCACGATCGACCCCGAAAACTGGCTGCACACCGGGGACCTCGGCCGCATGGATTCGCGCGGCTATGTGAAGATCACCGGCCGCGTGAAGGAGATGATCATCCGCGGCGGGGAAAACCTCTTCCCGGCCGAGATCGAAAACGCCCTGCTGGAACATGTGGCGATCTCCGAAATCGCCATTGTCGGCATCCCGGACGAGAAATGGGGCGAGCAGGTCGCCTGCTTCATGCGCGGCAATGCCCATGCCCGGCCGGACAATACCGAACTGAAGGCCTTCATCCGCGAGCGCCTGTCGCCGCAGAAGACGCCGGCTTACTGGATCTGGGTCGACGAATGGCCGCTCACGGGCTCCGGCAAGATTCAGCGCTTCAGACTGGCGGAGGCGTTCGGACAGGGCGCCTATGACGATCAGCTGCCATAGATATCGGTGAAGCGCTGCCACAGGGCAGGCCGCGTCGAGTTGAACGATTCAACCACCAGTGCGTCCGAGGCGGCGGTCGCCCCCGCAATCGCTTCCTCGACGAAGATATGCGAGGTCGCGACCGCCCAGCTCGCATCGTCCAGCGTCCCGGCACACAGGATCACCAGCTCGGGAGACGCCTCCGGCAGATGCCACATCCGCGAGCCACATTCGGTGCAGCGTTCGATATTGATCCGGTTGCCGCTGCCGCCGGTGCGCCGGAACACGTCGTAGCTTCCGGACAGCCGTTCCATGTCCACCGCCGGCACGTGCAGGAACAGGCCATGCGACGAGCCCGTCAGGCGCTGGCAATCCGTGCAATGGCAGGCATTCACGCATTTCGGCGGCGCGATCACACGATAGCGCACAGCGCCGCAATGGCACCCGCCCTCAATCGGGAAGGCCGGCAGGGGCGGCCGGGAAATGTCGATCCGGATCATGGCGGCAACTGTCTCCCGCCTGCCCCCTTCCCGCAAGCATGTTCGTGCAAGCCTGCCATGATTTTGCCGCTGCCCGCCGGCATCGTTTCCGGCCTGAAAAGGGAGCGGCGATGAGTGACGGCGAACATGTCAGGCGGCTGCTGGAACAGCGCAAACAAGGCAGCTCGTCCGCCTCCCGCCCGCCTGTCCGGCGCAGCCATCTCGACAGCGAAATCGCCCGCAGCGGACACCTTGTCCACAAGCTCAAGGCAAAGGACACGACCGGGCGCTGGGCTTTCTATTTCGTCTACGTGCCCGCCCTTCGCGAACAGCAATTCCTCGATGCCCTGCACGGCAACGGCACGATCGACCTCGAAACCTACGGCAAGGTCATCGCTTCCTGCTATGGCGAGGGGCCATCCGAAGAAGTGTGCGCATTCCTGAAGGAGAAATACGGCTTCGATGTAGCCCCGAAAGGCGGTTGACGCAGCCCCCGGCGGCGCGATCATGGCCGCATGAAACGCCTGATCCCTGCCCTCGCCCTTCTCGCCGCCTGCCAGAACGCACCTGCCGGAACGCCGCCAGCGGACGCCCCTTCCTGGCGCGCGGTCGACCCCGAAAATGTCATCCTGTTCGACATGGGAGACCACGGCACCATCGCCATCGAACTCTTCCCCGAAGCAGCCCCCGCCAATGCCGCAGCGCTGCGCGCGGCTGCCCGCAGCGGCTTTTTTGACGGGGAATATTTCTACCGGGTCGTCGAAACCCATGTGGCGCAGGCGGGCCGGGAATTCGACCAGCGCCTTGAAGGCATGCCCCGCGTGCCGCTGGAGGCGGAGCGCACGGTCAGCGCGGACGGTTTCGACCCGCTCGGCAATGATGACCTGTTCGCTCCCCTCGTCGGCCACCGGGACGGCTTCGCCGTTGGCCGCAAGGGCAATCGGGAATGGCTGCTCAACTGCCCCGGCGCCGTTGCCATGGCGCGCGACGACGATCCGGACACGGGCGTTGCCGAAGTCTACATCCCCCTGCTCCCGCGCCGCTATCTTGACCGCAACTACACCGTCTTCGGCCGCGTCATCTCCGGCATGGACGTGGTGAACCGCCTGGCTCGCGTGGAGCCCGCAACACCGGAGGAAACAGCGGCCCTGTTCGGCGACGATGCCGCCCTCGCCGGTGAGACAGCGGCGGCACGCGCCACCCGCCTCGCCTCCAACCGGATCGTCTCGGCAAGGGTCGCAGCCGACCTGCCAGCGGCCGGACGTCCGGCATTCGAGGTGATGGCAACGCCCGGCCCCCACTGGGAGGCGCTCAAGGCATCGAAGCAGGACTATTCCGGCATCTCCGCCTTTGTCGTCACCCCGCCGCACAAGGTCGACATCTGCACCCTGCCCGTCCCGGCCCGACCCTCGGTCAGCCCTTGACCCCGCTCCGTGGTTTCCGAACTAATGCCATTGTGATGCGGAGAGGGAATCGATCCGCAATCGATCACGATCAGCGCGAGCGGAGGGCAAGTCCGTCGCGTGCGGACTGACAAAGGGAGCTGATTTTGGGGCCTCAAGGAACTGCAGCGCGCTTCGGCGCGCTCTCGCTGCTGTGCATGGCACTCAGTGCACCGGCGTTCGCGGACACAGGCGACACCGCCTGGATTCTCACCTCCACTGCACTCGTCCTGTTCATGACGTTGCCGGGCCTTGCGCTCTTCTACGGTGGACTCGTGCAGGCAAAGAACCTCCTCTCGATCTTCATGCAGTGCATGGCCGTCGCCGCCCTGATGAGCCTCCTGTGGCTGTTCTTCGGCTATTCCGTCGCCTTCGGGCCGGGTGAAGGCGGACTGATCGGCGGCTTTGCAAGATCCTTCGCCGCCGGAATGACCGGTGCGCCGCTGGAGGGGCAGACGATCCCGGAACCACTTTTCATGATGTTCCAGATGACCTTCGCCATCATTACCCCCGCCCTCATCATCGGCGCCTTTGCGGAACGCGTGAACTTCGGCGCCATGCTGATCTTCTGCGCGCTGTGGCTGCTGCTCTGCTATGCGCCCGTCGTCCACTGGGTCTGGGGCGGCGGCTGGCTCGCCGGCATGGGCGTGATCGACTTTGCCGGCGGTATCGTGGTGCACACGACGGCCGGCGTGTCTGCGCTTGTCTTCGCTGTCATCCTCGGCCGGCGCGCGCACTTCCCGAACGACATGCGACCGCCGCACAGCCCCGGCTTCGTCATGCTGGGCGCGGCCATGCTCTGGGTCGGCTGGTTCGGCTTCAACGCCGGCTCCGCCCTCGGCGCAAATGCCGATGCGGCGCGGGCGATGCTTGTGACCCACACTTCGGCCGCAACCGCATCGCTGGTCTGGATGGGGATCGAATGGGTGAGCTTCCGGCGGCCGACACTGGTCGGCATCGCGACCGGCATGGTGGCGGGCCTCGCGACAATTACGCCTGCCGCCGGGTCCGTTGGCCCGATTGGAGCGGTGATCATTGGCGCGGCAAGCGCCATGGTCTGCTACTATGCCGTTGTCCACATCCGCCAGAAGCTGAAGATCGACGACAGTCTCGACGTCTTCGCGGTGCACGGCGTCGGCGGGATGCTGGGCAGCCTGCTGATCCCCTTCCTCGCCGGGCTCGGTCCGCTCGCGCCGGGGATCGGGAAGCCCATCCTCGCCCAGTTCGGCGTCCAGCTCCTCGCCGTTGGTGTTGTCGCCGTCTTCTCGGCCGTGGTCACGGCTGGCCTGCTCTACGCCATTCGCACGATGATCCCCTTGCGGGTGTCACGCGAGGATGAGGACGCAGGCCTCGATTCCGCCTCGCATGGCGAGAGCGCCTATCACCAGTAGTGCGCCAACTGCGATCGCTTGACATCCTGCACCGCGGAGACCACGGCTTGGCGCATGCGTGAGACCCCCCCGCCCTTTGAAACCTCTTCCGGCCTCGCCGCGCTCGCCGGTGTCGGGCACGGCTATTTTGGCCGGCCAGGCGGCGTGTCCACCGGCCTCTATGCCAGCCTCAATGCGGGGCCCGGCTCGAAGGACGACCCGGTCGCCGTCGCCCAGAACCGGGACCTGATCCGGCAGGCCATGGGCGCCACCGCCCTCCTCTCCTGCCACCAGGTCCACTCGCCCGACGTGATCCATGTCACCGAAGCCTGGGACAGGCGCCCCGAAGGCGACGCCATGGTCACCGCAACGCCTGGCCTGGCCCTCTGCATCCTCACCGCCGACTGCACACCCGTCCTCTTTGCGGACGCGGAGGCCGGCGTCGTCGGCGCGGCCCATGCCGGCTGGAAGGGCGCCCTTGGCGGCGTGCTGGAGGCCACCGTCGCCTCGATGACCGAGCTCGGGGCCGAGCCCGGCCGCATCCGCGCCGCCATCGGCCCGACGATTGCGCAGGCCAGCTACGAAGTCGGCCCGGAATTCCGCGACACCTTCCTCGAAGCCTCGCCGGCCAGCGAGGGCCTGTTCGTCCCCGGCAAGGGCGACCGCTTCCATTTCGACCTGCCCGGCTATTGCCACGCCAGCCTCGCGGCCATGGGCCTCGGCCACATCGCCGACCTTGCCCTCGACACCTGCGCCCTCGAAGACCGGTATTTCTCCAACCGGCGCCGCAATCATCGCGGCGAGCCGGACTATGGCCGAAATGCCTCAGTCATCCTGCTCCAGCCGTAAATCTTTGCGGAGGGTGCCAGAGTCCGGTTGCGACTCGGCGCCGGCTGTTACAAAAGCGACGCGAACCGGGGCAAACGGGGTCGACCATCGCCATGAAACTTCTCGCGTGCAACGCAAACCGCCCGCTGGCCGAAGCCATTGCCGACTATCTGGACATGCGGCTGACCCGCTCCGAGGTGAAGACCTTCGCCGACCAGGAGATCTTCATCCGCGTCGATGAGAACGTTCGCGGGGAGGACGTCTTCGTCATCCAGTCGACCTCCCACCCCGCCAATGACAACCTGATGCAGCTGCTGATCATGATGGATGCGCTGAAGCGCGCCTCGGCGCGGCGCGTGACGGCCGTCATCCCCTATTTCGGCTATGCCAGGCAGGACCGGAAGACCGACGGCCGTACGCCGATCTCCGCCAAGCTGGTCGCCAACCTCATCTCCACCGCCGGGGCCGACCGCGTCCTCACGGTCGACCTGCACGCCGGCCAGATCCAGGGCTTCTTCGACATCCCGACCGACAACCTGTTCGGCAGCCCGGTCATGGTGGACGACATCAGGGAACGCTTCGGCAAGGACAAGATCATCGTCGTCTCGCCGGACGTCGGCGGCGTCGTGCGGGCCCGCTCGCTCGCCAAGCGTCTCGATGCGGACCTTGCCATCGTCGACAAGCGCCGCCCGGAAGCCGGCAAGTCGGAAGTCATGAACATCATCGGCGACGTCAACAAGAAGCGCTGCATCATGCTGGACGATATCTGCGACAGCGGCGGCACGCTGGCGAACGCCGCGGCCGCGCTGAAGGAACACGGCGCGACTTCCGTCTCGGCCTATGTCACCCATGGCGTCCTGTCGGGCAATGCGGTTGAGAAAATCGAGAAATCGGTGCTGGACGAGCTGGTCATGTGCGACACCATCCAGCCCTCCAAAGAGGCACTGAAATCCAAGTCGATCCGCATCCTCCCCATCGCCCCGCTGCTCGGCGAAGCGATCCGCCGCATCGCCAATGAGGAAAGCGTCTCGAAACTGTTCGACCGCTAGGCCCTTCCGGAAAGCACAGGAAAGCCCGCAGCCATGCTGCGGGCTTTCCGCTTATTCCAGGCTGTGCATCAGCCGATGCAGTACTGCAGCGGATAGCGGACGCCCTTCACTTCGACCGCGTTGCCGCCGGCGTCGCGCACCGGTTCGAACCGCAAACCCGGCAGTTCGGTCGCCGAGGCGTCGAACATGGAATCGGAGCAGCGCGCCACGGCGTTCTTCGGCAGGCCTTCCGTGCCCAGATCGAACAACACCTCGCACATCGCGCTGCGGCCTTCGCTGGCGGCACCGGCCGGATAGGAAGGATGCGGCGGCGAGAGCGGCTCGGGGGCGAAGCCCTCCTTGAGGCCTGCCGCCCTGTTGGCGGCGCGGGCCCCCGTCAGGCGCTCGGCCCAGTCAGCCGGCAGTGGCGTTTCCTCAATCCAGCCGACTTGCTTCATGCACGCCGCCGGCATCACATAGGCCGGTGCCTCGGGTGCTTCCGGCGGCGCAGGGGCCGCCGGTGCAGGAGGCGCTTCCAGAGGTTCCGGCGCGAGCGGCGCCACCGGTTCGGCGGGTGCGGCTGGCGCCAGCGGCGCTACGGGCGGCTTCGCCCCGGAACTTGCCATGATGGTGAGGTCGTCGGCCAGGATCAGGCCCGGCTCGTCCTGCGGATCGTTGGGCTTCGCACCATGCCAGACTTCAAAGTGCAGGTGCGGGCCCGTTGCTTCTCCGGTTTGGCCGACCTTGCCGATCACATCGCCGGCGTTTACGACGTCGCCCACTTCGACCGAAATGTCGGACAGCTTGGCGAAGCGCAGCTTCACGTCGTCCGAGACCTGCAAGACCACCAGCTTGCCATAGCCTTCCCGCTCTCCAGCAAGGGTGACAGTGCCAACGGTCGGGGCATAGACGGGCACGCCTTCGGGGGCCGCAAGGTCGGTCCCGTTGTGCCAGACGGGTTTTTCTGTGATCGGATGCTTGCGCGCGCCATAGGCACTCGTCAGCGTCGCCTTGTCGAGCACGGCGTGGCCGTAGTGCACATCGCCGCCCGGCGCCGCACCGGCGCCCTTGATCAGCATGCCCTGGGCCAGCGCCAGCGGCGTTGCCAGGAGCAGCGCGGCCGCCGCCGCAAGGCCGAGCCGGCGAGGCCGCCGCGCCGGCTCTGTGAGAAGTTCGGTCAGTCGCATCTTGAGGGTTCCTTCCTTTCTGAGGGTGAAGGCTGCC
Organism: Hyphomonas sp.; assembly: GCA_020638455.1. Taxonomy (GTDB): domain Bacteria; phylum Pseudomonadota; class Alphaproteobacteria; order Caulobacterales; family Hyphomonadaceae; genus Hyphomonas. The sequence continues at coordinate 551,402 of JACKIK010000003.1, forward strand.
ACAGGCAGCATCGCCTCAAGGCGCGAAACGCGCGCAGCGGACGTCAGGGCACGGGCATAGGCGATCCGGTCGCCTGTGATCTCCGCTGCCGCCTCATCGACGGCCGCCTCGCGCCAGTAGTCCAGCTGGTCGCGGATCCACCAGGCGAAGGGAGAGAACCAGAAGATGTCCGCCACCAGGCGTTCCAGCGGGCGGGCCACAAGATCCCCGCGCTTCAGGTGCACCAATTCGTGCACCAGGATCTGGTGCGTGTCGGTCCCCATCGCCAGCGCCGACGGCACGTAGATGGAGCGGCGGACGACGCCGGCGAGGAAGGCCGGCCCGGCCGGCACGATCCGCACATCCGGCGCCCGGCGGATGCCCAGCGCCTCGGCCCAGTGCCGCACATCGCGGCGAGAGCTGAAGGCGCGCCGCTTGAGACGCTGCAGGCGCACCTGGCTCACGATCCAGAGGACGAGACGCACCGTCCACCCGATAATCAGTATACAGATCACCAGCGTTGCCGGGTCCGGCAGACGGACAGGCGCAGCCTTCGTCGCCACCTCGCCGGCAACCGGCGCGACCATCAGCGGCTCCAGCACCGGCAGATCCGGCAATGCGGCCCCGGCCGCCTGCGGCAGGCCCGGCACCACCAGCGAGGCTGCAAACGGGGCCAGCACCATCGCCGCCGCGACGCGCCAGATCGCCTGCGCCGCCCGCGGCGACGGCTTCAGCCGGCAGAGCAGTGTCGCCGCAAGCCACAGGATACCGCTCCAGACAAATGCGAGGCAGACCAGTCCGGGCAGGCTCATGACTTGCCTTCCTTCGTCTCTTTTGCGCCGTCCTCGGCAGCGTTGATGATGGCGTCGAGTTCGTCGAGTTCGGCATCCGAAAGGTGCGGGCTCTCGGCAAACAGCGCCGCCGGGATCGGCCCGTCCATGTCGAGGATCTGCCGGGCGAGGTGGCGCACCAGTCCGCCCAGCGTCGCCGTCCGGTCCAGCGCGGCGGTGAAGACGGCAATGCCATGCACGTCGGCACGCGTGACCCAGCCCTTCTCTTCCATCCGGGCGATCACGGTGCGCGTCGTCGACGGCTTCCACCCCTGCCCCGGACCGACGGCGTCGTGCACTTCCCGCGCGCTCTGCGGCCCGGCGGACCAGAGACGCTTCAGCACCGCAAGCTCGGATGAATTGGGTTGGGACATGGCAACCTCACTATGTTGGTCGCCGACTCACTACACTTGTAGCGCACATGCGTCAAGAGGCACGCCGACAAGCGGCCTCGAAAACAAGAAAGGCCCGGACTCGTCCGGACCTTTTTTCTTCTTTTCCGGTCTGATTCCGGCCTATTTCCGGTCTGCTTACGGACCGCTGTCCGGACCATTTTCCGGACCGCGCACCGCCTGGCTATCCAACAGTTCTGTCTACTCGACGGTCCAGCCGCGCGGCGTGCGCCGGGCTTCCAGCGTCACCGTTTCGCCAGCGCCGACATCGTGGACCGGGCGCATCCGGCGTCCGCCCGCAAACCGCATCACCAGCGCTGCCGCGCCGAGCAGAAGCCCTGCCATCGCTGTCATCACGGCGACGATCCCGGCCGTCATCACGAGCATCATCCCGATCATCACCTGGACGATCAGCGCGATGCCACCGCGCAACGTGCCTGCGAAATCAAATCCATGCGGGTGGGGGGCCGTTCTGGTCATGTCAGTTCCTTGTGCCCCCTGAACATGGCTGCATCATGGCACCCCGTCAACGAATCCGGCACCGGCGATCACAGAATCTTGTCCGGTGCCCGTTAATCGGGCTGGGTGATCAGTCCGCGTTCGCTGCGTATCTGCGCATAGGCTGCGGTAATCGCCGCGGCCTTGGCGTGCACGGCATCCTCGAACTCGCGCGGAACGCCCATGCGGATCAGCCGGTCGGGATGGTTGTCCGCCATGAGGCGGCGGTAAGCGGCGCGGATATCGTCGAAATCGGCATCATGCGCCACGCCGAGAATATGGTACGGGTCGTCCCGGTCGGGCCCGAGATGGCTCGCCTTGATGCGCCGGAAGGTCGCCTCGCTGAAGCCGAACGCGTCGGAAACATTGCGCAGGTACTCAAGCTCGTCCTGCGTCACCACACCGTCGGCGCCGGCGATCTGGAACAGGCCGTCCATCACGCCTTCCAGCAGGCACGGGCGGTCATGGTAGCGCTTGGCGATGCGGCGGGCATAGTTGCGGTAGCCGCGAACCGTCTGGCGGGCGAGGTTGAACACCCGGCGCACATTCTCGGCTTCTTCCGGCGGGGCGCGGAAGACGCGGGAGAACACCATGATCTCCCGGTCCGACACGGTGCCATCCGCCTTGGCGAGCTTTGCGCCGAGGCCGACCACAGCAGCTGTGAAGCCGACATCGTTCGGGTCCGGCGCGCACGATTCCGGCCCTGGCGCGGCGGCATCGTCCAGCGCCGGGTCAGAATCGAACAGACGTTTTCCGCTGTCGAGAAGGCGAGTCCACAGGCTCATTCCTGCGCCTTATAGCAGGAATCCGCGCGCAGGCGAGGCCAGCGAAGCTGACAACAACGTGAAGGAGCGCTCACTGAATTCGTGCGCTTTCTGTCGCGCCGCATTTCGTGTTTCATGCGCAATATTGAACGGGGTCTCAGGGCGCTGATGGCGGCGCGACTGCCGCCTTGAGTTCGGCGACCTCGCGCTGCAGTTCCCTCAACAGATCGAGGATTTCGCTGCGAGCCCCGCCCGCCTGTTCGCGCTCTTCCTCGATCTCCTCCTCGATGTCCTCGATTTCCCCTTCCAGCTCGCCGAAGCCTTCCTTCAGCACGGCGCGTTGTTCTTCCGCCAGCGAGTCGACGACCAGGGCGATGAACAGGTTGAGGATGGCGAAGCTGGCGACGAAGATGAAGATCAGGAAGAACATCCAGGACAGCGGATGGCCGTCATCGATGACCTTCTGCATGACCTCGAACCGCCAGCCGTCCATGGTCATCACCTGGAACAGCGACAGGGCCGAACTCGGCAGGTCGCCGAACAGCTGGCGCACTTCTTCGGTTTCGGTATCGCCGAACATGTTGGTGGCCATCACCGCGGCCACATAGGTCACCAGCGCCAGCACCGCGACGATCGCGCCCATTCCCGGCAGCGCCTTCAGCAGGGCTTCGGTGATGCGCTTCATCACCGGGACGACATGCAGGAGGCGCAGCACGCGCAGCACACGCAGCGCCCGCAGGACGCTGAACGCCCCTGCCCCCGGGATCATCGAGATGCCGACCACGATGAAGTCGAACCAGTTCCAGCCGGAACGGAAGAACAGCAGCCGGTAGACGACCAGCTTGAGCAGGATCTCTGCGGCGAACACATAGGTCACCGCCGCATCGATCACTTCGAGACCCACCACCAGTTCATGCGGCAGCGACGCGCGATACGTCAGGACTCCCAGGATGACGGCATTGAAAATGATCAACACCATGATGAAGGTCCGGAACCAGGGCCGCTCTATCGCCCGCTCCAGATCGAAATTCGCCGTTTCAGTATCGAGTGTTGCACGCTTCATGACCGTCCCTCACGCTGCCCTGCCAGACCTGCTCGCATGAGCGTTCTGCCGCCAAAGCGACAGCCTGCCAAGCGCCGGCGCGGGCGTGGCGCGACGGTCAGCCGGCCGAGGTCGTGGTGTCCGAGATGATCTTCCAGTCGCCGCCGAACTTGCGCAGGATCAGCGTGTAGAGGCCGGAGGGCTCGTCCCCGTCCCGCTCCAGTTTCCAGCGCCCGTGCGCCACCGCCGCATCCGGCGCAAGCAGCACGATCTCATAGTCGGACGTGATCAGCTTTCCCATCTTCTCCGGCGTGCCATAGGTGGTGTGATAGCGCGCATTTGTGTCGTCCCAGCCGCGCGTGACCTTTCCGCCTGAGGCAAAGCGCAGCAGCGGCGACTTCCAGTAGCCGTCCATGAAGGCGTCGATATCGCCCCGGTTCCATGCCGCGTCCTGCGCTTCGAGCAACCCGGTGATGGCAGCCATCTCGGCTGCATCGTCGAGCGCGATATTATGGACGGGTGCGGGCGCTCCGGCCTGCGTGGCGCAGGCGGCAAGGGCGAATACGCTGACGGCGGCGGCAAGGGCTTTCATGGCGGGGCTCCACTGATGGCTTTGCATCAGCCTAATGCCAGCCGCCCGCCCTAACCAGCGCTTTCCGGCTTCATCCGTGCCTCGCGCGCGAGCCGCCACCATTCCAGCACGCTGAGCGCAACCGCGACGCCGCCCAGCCAGAAAGTGACGACAAAGACGTCGTGGAAGCCGTTCTTCTCGATCATCTCCCCCAGCCACGGGCGGCCGAGCGTTCCAATCAGCATGGTCAGCGACGCCATCAGCGCATACTGGACCGCCGCGAAGCGCGGGTTCACGACCGAAGTCAGGTACGCCGTCATGGCCACCAAGGCGAGGCCGCCGGCGATGTTCTCGGCGAAGATGGTGATCATCAGCCGCGCGAGGCGCCGGCTATGGTCCGGCGGCAGGTCTATCGCATGCGGCTGCAGCTTCGCTGCGAAATCGGCAAAGGCAATCAGCGGGCCGTCCAGGTGCGTGAAGGCGAGGAACGCGTCGACCGCATGGGCGCCGGCCGCAAGGTCGGCATAGAGCAGATTGGTCGCCGCCGCGACGATACCGCCGATGAAGAAGACGGGCATCCGCCCGATTGTCGCGATCAGCGTCGCGCCCAGCAACGAACCCAGAATGGTGGCAATGACGCCGAAGAATTTGGAGGCGATCGCCACATCGTCGAGCGTATGCCCCAGCGCATCGAGATCGCTGCGCAGGTAGAAAGGATAGGCGAACGAGCCCCACACCGCATCAGTGAAACGATAGGTCAGCGCCAGCGCCAGGACGAGTACCGTCCACCAGCGCAGCCGGTAGATCAGGTCCATCAGCGGGTCGAAGATCGCACGGAACAGCGTCGCGACCAGCTTGCCGGCGCGGCTCTGGCCGGCATGGAACAACGGCGCGTCCGCCGCCACTGCCCGGTTGCGGACCAGCAGAACGGCCGCCACCACCGCCGGGGCGATCACCGTCAGCATCACGATCAGGGGGCCCTGCTCCAAGACGAAAGCGCTGGAGGAAATGTCGGCATGGAAGCCGAGCCGCATGACCGCGAAATAGCCGATCATGCAGAAGGCGGCGGCCCAGCACAGCGACACGAAGGCGACCGCGGGGGTTGCTTCGTGGACCGGTACGGACGGCAGGAAACTCGGCCGCGTCCTGTGCTCGTGCCTGTTGTATTCCGGCTCCGGCGCCAGCAGGCTGCCGAACACCGTCAGCCCGACAAAGCCTGCCATCATCACATAGGACACGACCCAGCCGCCGCGCGCCGCAACCAGCAGCGCCACGAAGCCGGAGATGAACCCGCCGGACTTGTAGCCGAACTGGTACAGCGCCGACATCAGGTCCTTGTCCTCGTCCGAACGCGCGACCTCGATGCGCCAGGCATCCAGGATGATGTCGTGCGTCGGGCCAAGCAGCAGGATCACGAAGCAGATCAGCGCAACCAGCCCGATATTATGCGGCGGGTTCGAGAAGGCCAGCACGACGAGCAGGATCGCAATCGAAGCCTGGCACAGGATCAGCCAGGAGCGCCGTCCGCCGACCGGGATGAACGGCACGCCGTGCGGCGTCTGGAAGACCGGCGCCCAGAGATATTTGAAGGAATAGCCGATCCCGACCAGCGAGAGCACGCCGATCGTGTCCGTATCGATCTTTTCTTCCGTCAGCCAGGCCGTCAGCACGCCGACAATGGCGCCATAGGGAATGCTCGCAGCGAAGGCGAGGATCAGCATTGCCGCCATGCGGCGGTCTTTCAGGGCACGAAAGGCCCGCGCCATGCGCGAAGGCTGCTGCGCCGGCGCGCCTGCCTCGCTCATGCGGCCCCGGCCTCATTGCGGCCGGCCCGGCCCGTCCAGTGCACCGCAATGCTGCGCAGCGCCTCCGGCTCGATCGGCTTGGCGACCACGCCATTCGCCCCGGCCGCGATCGCGCGGCGCTCGATCTCCGGATTCACCTCCGCCGACAGGGCAATCACCGGCACGCCGGACCCGCCCGCGCGCAGGCGGCGTGTCGCCTCGAACCCGTCCATGACGGGCATACGCAGGTCCATCAGGATGAGCGCGGGCTGCATGCGTTCGGCGACCTCCAGGGCTTCGGCTCCGGTCGAGGCGACTGTGACGGTAAAACCGGCCGATTCCAAGGCACGCCGTGCAATCAGCGCGTTGACCGGATTGTCGTCTGCAATCAGCACGCGCCCGGCGCCGGTCAGTGCTTCCGGCTCGTCGGCGGCCCATTCGCCGGAATGCACCACGAAGATCCGCTCGGCCAGCGACGAGGCCCGCAGCGGCCGCACCAGCCAGCCGGCACAGCCCATCGCCCGGAATCGCGCAATCGCGCCGCGATCCTCCGGCCGCAGCACGATCAGCGACGGCGCCTGACGGGCCAGGGCCCGGACGGTCGCTTCGGGCAGGTCGGCCCCGATCAGCAGCACATCGACGTCTGCAGGCACATGCCCGGACGAGACGTCAACGCTGACAGGTTTCGCGGCCGCACCCACGAGCGCCGCCGCCGTCGACAGGCAGGTGGCCGGCGGCAGTCCCGCGAGGCCGACCGTGGCGTTCAGTTGCGGCAGGTCATGCGTCGGCGGAAGCTCTGCCCTTGGCAGGGGCAGAAAGACGGAAAAGCAGGTGCCGATCCCCGGCGCTCCGGTCACGTCGATGCGCCCGCCAAGCAGGTCGGTCAGGCGCTTGACGATGGCAAGGCCGAGGCCGACGCCGCCATCCTTGTAGGCGTCCTTGCGGCTCGACTGGCGGAACGCATCGAACAGGCGCTCCCGGTCCGGCGCCGCGATGCCCGGCCCCGTATCGATGACGCGGTATTCCAGCCCGTCATCATGCGCGTGAATGTCCAGCAGAACGGCGCCGGTCTGCGTGAATTTCAGCGCGTTGCCGATGAGGTTGAACAGGATCTGGCGGATACGGCCCGCATCGCCCGTGAAGGTCGGCATGGGCAGTTGCGACACCCGCGCCGCAAGATCCAGCCCGGCCGCATGAGCGCGCGGGCTCAAAAGCTCCACGACTTCCCGGGCGAGCCGGACCGGACAGAATGCCTCCGATTCCAGTTCCACCGCCGAAGCATCGAGCCGCGCATAGTCGAGCACGTTGTTGAGGAGGTCGAGCAGCCGCGCCCCGCTCTGACGGATCGCTTCGGCATATTCCCGCTGGGCCGGCTCGAGCTCGGTTTCCAGCAGCAGCGACACCGTGCCGAGGATGCCGTTCAGCGGCGTGCGGATCTCGTGGCTGGCCGCTGCCAGGAAGGTATCCTCCGGGCTGGTCGTCACGGGCGGCAGGATGGGCGTCTCTTTCATGCACCCAATCGTGCCCCGCACGCTTTAGGAATCCTTTAAGCCCGCAGCCAGTTTCCGACTGGAATTGCTAATGGGCGAGCGCTTCGGCGCTCACGCCCTCTCCCCTGCCCGGCGGACGTTGCCGGTAGGACAGCGCCTCGGCAATATGTACGCGGCGTACACTAGTTGCTCCATCGAGGTCAGCGATCGTGCGGGCCACTTTCAGCACGCGCGAATAACCCCGCGCGGTGAGCTGCAACCGGTCCGCTGCTCCGGCAAGCAGGGCCGCACCCGATTCGTCAGGCCGGGCGAAGCGTTCCAGCTCGTTAAGCGGCGCATCGGCATTGACCGGGCGGCGGGTATCGCTTGTCTCGTCCTCGTACCGCTCCAACTGGACGGCTATGGCTGCTTCGACCCGCACCTTCGCTTCGGCGGTCCCTTCCGTCGGCGGCGGCAGGGCAAGGTCCACGGCGGTCACCGGAGGGGTATCGTAGTAGAGATCGATGCGGTCGAGGAACGGGCCGGACAGGCGCGCCTGGTAGGATTCGGCGCATTTCGGCCCGCGGCGGCAGGCAGCGGCGCCCGGCCCGCCTCCGCAGCGGCAGGGATTCATTGCCGCCACCAGCTGGAACCGGGCCGGATAGCGCACGTGCCGGTTTGCCCGCGCAACCACGGCCTCACCGGCCTCGAGTGGCTGGCGGAGACTGTCGAGCACCTGGGCGGAGAATTCCGGCAATTCATCAAGGAACAGCACGCCGTGGTGGGCGAGCGAAACCTCACCCGGCTTTGCCTTGATCCCGCCGCCGACCAGCGCCGCCATGGAGGCAGAGTGGTGCGGCGCCCGGAACGGCCGCGTCCGCGACAGGCGTCCACGCTCCAGCAGCCCGGCGATCGAATGGATCTGCGAGACTTCCAGCAATTCCCGCGCAGACAGCGGCGGCAGAAGTCCCGGCAAGCGCTGGGCGAGCATCGACTTGCCCGAGCCCGGCGGCCCGCAGAAAAGAAGGTTGTGCCCGCCCGCTGCGGCGATCTCCAGCACACGCTTGGCGCCTTCCTGGCCTTTGACATCGCGCAGGTCGGGCCCCGGCGGCGGTTCAGCCAGCATGCCGGCTTTTGGCGGGCCGATCAGGTCCCGTCCCGTGAAATGGTTGATCAATGCGATCAGGCTGCGCGCGCCGAGCACGCTGCCGCCCGCCCAGGCGGCCTCCGCCCCGCAGATTTCCGGGCAGATAAGGCTGAGATTCATCGCTTCCGCTGCCATCGCCGCGGGCAGCACACCCAGGGTCTCACCAAGGCTTCCATCCAGCGACAATTCCCCGATCGCGGCATACTTCCCAAGCTCGTCCGGCGGGATCACGCCCATGATAGCCAGCATCGCAAGCGCAATCGCCAGATCGTAATGGCTGCCCTCCTTCGGCAGGTCGGCCGGCGCGAGGTTCACGATCACCCGTTTCGGCGGCAGGGCGAGGCCCAGCGATGCAAAGGCGGCCCGCACGCGCTCCCTGCTCTCCCCAACGGCCTTGTCCGGCAGACCGACGATATGGAAAGCCGGGTTGCCGCCTGTCAGCTGCACCTGCACGTCGACCGGCTGGGCATCGACCCCTTCGAACGCAAATGTCGTGACCCGGCAGACCATCGACCCTTTCCCCTTCAGCGGGAAAATGGTTAACACGGTTCCGCGAACAAATAAAGAACAAAAATGCGGGTCAGGCGCTTGCCGCTTGCATAAGGGGCGCGTGCGCGGCGTTCAGGACTTCCAGCCCCGCCCCCGCGCGCGGTGCACGTTCGGAGAGCGTGCGGCGCCATTGCCGCGCGCCCGGCTGGCCATTGAACAGGCCGAGCATGTGGCGTGTCATCGCGTGCAACGGAACGCCTTCGGCCAGCCGCTCCGCGACATAGGGCCGGTAAGCCTCAAGCGCGGCGAAGGGGGAGACCGGCTCCCCTTCCCCGAACAGGACAGCATCGACCTCGCCGAGCAGGGCCGGGGTCTGATAGGCCGCACGGCCCAGCATGACGCCATCGAATGTCGCCAGATGCTCCGTACACGCCTCGATCGTCTGGATACCGCCGTTCAGAACGACGGTCAGATCTGGCCGTGACGCCTTCAGCTCCGCCACCAGGCCATAATCTAACGGCGGCACGTCGCGGTTCTCCTTCGGCGACAGGCCCTTCAGCCACGCCTTGCGCGCATGCACCGTGAACACCAGGCACCCCGCTGCCGCCACCCTGTCCACGAAGGTGAACAATGTCTCGCGGGCCGGCAGGTCATCAATGGCGATGCGGCATTTCACGGTGACCGGGATCTGCACCGCCGCGCCCATGGCCGCAACACAGTCCGCCACCAGATCCGGCTCCGCCATCAGGCAGGCCCCGAAAGACCCCGACTGCACCCGCGCCGACGGGCAACCGCAATTGAGATTCACTTCGTCATAGCCGAAGCCCTCCGCGATCCGCGCAGCTTCCGCGAGTTTTCCGGGCTCGCTGCCGCCGAGCTGCAGCACCACCGGATGTTCCATGTCATTGAACCCGATCAGGCGCTCCCGATCCCCGTGGATCACGGCATCGGCCGTCACCATCTCGGTCCACAACAGCGCCCGCTTCGAGAGGCAACGATGGAAAGCCCGGCAATGCCGGTCCGTCCAGTCCATCATAGGGGCGACAGAAAATCTATAGTCTTGTTTTTTCGTCATTTTTTTAGTAGTTTCAAGGGACTGAATCGAGAACGTGTGCAAGTCAAGTGCACGAATTTGCACACGTTTGTACCGCTTTTGATCTCTCTGTGCACACGGAGCGCACACGAAATGTCGTCTTTCACGAAGCTTCCTTCCGGCAACTGGCGGGCTCAGGTCCGCCGCAAGGGGCGGTATGTCTCTCAGTCATTCCGGCGCCGCAAGGACGCCGAGGAATGGGCCCTCAAAATGGAGCGCCGGGTGGACCGCGGGGAGAGCGTCTCCGCGCGCCGCCCGGACGATATAAACACGATTGCTGACCTCGTCGATCTCCACATTGCCGACATGCTCGACATGCGCAAACGCCTCCGCCGGTCCAAAGCCTATTCGCTGAACAAGCTAAGAGACGACATCGGCCACCTGCGATTCAACCAGCTCGACCGCGAGCGCATTATCGAGTTCGCAAAGAGACGCCGTGACGAGGGCGCTGGCCCGGTCACCATCGCGATGGATGTCTCCTATTTGAAAACCATCATGCTCCATGCCTCAGCCGTGCATGGCGTGCAGCTCGACATCGACCAGGTCAACCTCGCCCGCGTCGCCCTTTCCCGCCTGGGCATGATCGGCAAAGGCCGCGAGCGGAACCGTAGGCCGACACAGGAAGAGCTCGATCTGTTGATCGACTATTTCGAGGCCAATGATCGCCAGAAGTCGCCGATGGCCCGCATCGTCAAGTTTGCGGTCGCGACAGCCATGCGCCAGTCAGAGATCTGCTCGATCGAATGGTCCGATGTCGATGAGCGCAAGCACACTGTGCTCGTGAGGGACCGGAAAGATCCTCGCAACAAGGACGGCAACGACCAACGCGTGCCACTCGTCGACCTGACCGGCTACGATGCCTGGCAGCTCCTGCAGGAGCAGCGAACAAACCGCAAGTCCAAAGGCCGCATTTTCCCCTACAATTCCCGCTCGGTGGGAGCAGCCTTTCGCAGGGCCTGCCAGGAACTGGAGATTGAAGACCTGCACTTCCACGATCTGCGCCACGAAGGCACAAGCCGCCTCTTCGAAGCTGGGCTGCAGATCGAGCAAGTCGCCCTAGTGACCGGCCACAAGGACTGGAAAATGCTGAAGCGCTACACTCACCTGAGTGCGGATATGATCGTGAACTTCGCGAGAATGAATCAAAGAGTGTGAACGCCGAAGCTTGATGTGCGGCCTCAGCCAATCCGAATGTCCAACGGCAATACTCAGAATTGATGGAAGCTCCACTTCCCGTTCAACAGACCGGTGCAATCTAATCAATTGACCGATCGGCATTCCAAAAAGCCGGAAGGGGTTGACGATTGGATGAGATGCGTCTATTTCACTTTTTATTCGTGAGAATGGTGAGCTTTATGAAGATCGATATGAAAGCCCTTGGAAACGACACCGTGTTGGCCGGGGCCGTTACTGGCAAGGCAGTTTTCGTCAAAGTGATTGCGGAGACGGCGATCGAACCGACAGAGCCGACGGCGTTAATAATGGACTTCGACGACGTCCAGATAGCGACTGCCAGCTTTCTTCGTGAAACCGTTTTCGCGGCTAAGACTTACATGCGGGCACGGCAATCTGCCTTTTATCCGGTGGTTGCCAATCTGAACGCCGAGATTCGCGATGAACTCGCGGTGCTGACCGAGGCGCTGAATGACGCGATCATCTCGTGCGAGATTTCCTCCTCAGGAGTGCTTTCAAACGTTCAACTCTTCGGCAAACTCGATCCGAAGCAGCAGATTACTTTCGACTACATCGTCGAAAATCGCGTCGCGGACGCGAACACGTTGAAAGAGCAGCTTGGCGATACTGACAAAGCCAAGAACACGAATGCCTGGAACAACAGACTTGCGAGTCTCGTCGCCCGCGGCGTGATCAAGGAGTTCTCACGCGGCCGAGCAAAATTCTACAAGCCAATTCTCGATGAGGCGGTGTGATGGGTGCTGAGTTTCTGGATAAGCGGAACAAGGGTTACACAAAGCATATTGATCGCAAGCGCGCGGCGCTGGCAACTAGCGATTTGTTCACGCAAGAGCCGAACGATCAGCCTCGCCGCGTTATAGCCAAGATCAGGCGCGGCGCCAGCCTCGCTATAGGCGATAAACTCATTATCGAGAAGAACGGCGCGGGTCTGATTGGATGCCAGGGTAACAGCGTGGTGGCCGAGATTGAGAACGCCTCCCCCACGATCTCTGACGCCGTTTCGAAATCGAGCGGCGTCGCCACCGGCACAGTCGAGAAGGTAAATGCAATTTCAGGAACGGCAGAGGTATCGATCAAATGAGCCAGTTGCAGCCAGACCTGCGGAGCGACCGATTGATTGCGCGAAAACTGTCCGACAGCCCAGGAAGCTTTCCAATGGCGCTTGGTTGCCCGTCCTGCCGCCATTTCGATATCTGTGGCGGTCTCAGCATCGAGGAAGGCGTTCTCGATTGCCTCGCCTTCTGTTGCGGGAAACCGGAGTCCTGCTCGTTGGTTTGCCGGAAAAAGGCTGAATTGTTCGCACAACAAGTTCGTGAGATCGATGGCTTCGAATTCTGCAATGTCGCACGAACGCCAGCCATTGCGTTCAATTTCAACGACGATATTGTCCCTCTGATCTACCATGGCAGCAGCCGGGCGACCGCGCTTTCACACGATGTCATGGCGCTACGCCTCCCTGACCTGATTGACTTCCGGACCAAATCACCTCGTTTCGAATCCAAGGCCGCGCTTTGCCAGGCGTTCCGCATCGACGAGGCGGCAACGCTCATTTTGACAGGCGTTGATCAGGATCACCGCATCGAGCCGTGGTGGGCACTTGGGGAAAAGCGCCTCGGCATCATTGAACGCCTACGCCAGATCGGCGTTGCACTGGTGACGGCACCCAATTTTAGCGTCTTTCTCGATCATCCCCGCACGGATGACCTTCATGCGATGAAGCGGATTGCGCTGGTATTCGCCGAGTTCCAATTGGGCGGCATCGCCTGCGCGCTTCATGCCCATGGAAGGACGGAACGCGACTTCAGCCGGTGGGCGTACTTCATTCACGAGCGGCCGGAGATTCAGATCCTGTCGTATGAATTCATCACTGGACCTGCCACGAAGACCCGACGCCAGTTTCATCTCGAACAGCTGGCGATGATCGCGAAGATGGCTGACCGAGATCTGGACATTATCATCCGCGGCAAGCCCGATGTCATTCCATTTCTGAGGCAGCACTTTCGGCGAGTAATTTACATCGAATCCGGAACTTTCGTGAAAACCATCAATCGGCAGCGCGCAGAGCGGCTCGGAAACCGCGATCTCGCCTGGGCAACAATGCCGACTGATCCGGGCGCGCCCATCGATGCTTTGTTTCAACACAATGCGCGCGAGCGGATAGCCTATCTTCGCAACAGGTTCTACGCGGACCCCGAACCCGACCCCGTGTCGAGAGCGGCGTGAGGTGCTTCATCGACGCGCTTACTTACGACATTGCGGACGATATTGCACTTGCGCTCGAAAGTGGCGCGGCTGCAATCGTCGATCTTCCCGAGTTCTATGTCTACGATGTGTCGCCGGCGTTGGAGCTGGTCCATTGCAGACCTGAGGTCGCATCATCGTTCAACGGGCCCCGCGGATGGCTCGATATCCAGGCCGCAGAAGCGCTGCTCGTCGCCAGCATGGGCAATTTGAATGCCTTTGTCTCCACTGATGGTCGGCAAGGCATGATTTCTGTTGCGGAGATCAACCGAAACGCCACCGCATGGACCGATTTTGCTGTCAAGCTTAAGGCCGCCGCGGGAGAAGCTGGATTTTCCTCTGACCACGGCGGAAAGCTGCTTGCGGCAGTCAGAGAGTTCTCCAGCAACGTCATCGAGCACAGCGAGAAAATTGAAACCGGACAGGTGCTCTTCGCGGCGCAGCCGGGACGATTCGAGTTTGTGGTTCGCGATCGCGGTATTGGCGTGTTGGAGAGCCTGAGAAAGAATCCGAAATTCGCGAAACTGAATGATGCCGGTTCCGCGATTGAGCTTGCGCTTCAAGAAGGCGTTTCGCGCCACGTTGAAGAGCCAGGACATGGCTTTGGATTTCGGCCGGTTTTTGTCGGCCTCGCCAATGTCAGTGAATACATCCGGTTCCGCTCCGGCGATCATTGTCGGGAGTATTTTCAAAAGCCGGGCGGGTCAATTGACGCCCATACCAAGCAGTCGAGCCGGCTGAACGGCTTTTGTTGCACCGTCATCTGCACGCCAAACAGCGTTTAGAATTTGGCGTCACATTCAAAGAGAGGTGAATCGCAGGAATGTTCATCGAACGAAAACTGAATAAGGCGACCGGCGCCGTCGAACTCTGGTACTGCGAATGGAAGAACGCATCAGGGAAAGACGCGCAAAAGGTTTGGGTCGAAAAAGTCTGTGATGAACAAGCGGCGAAGCAGGACGCTGCAAAAGTCCGGACCGAGGCTGCGGCGATATGTTGGGCGTATGGACGAACGCTTGGAAACATCGCCGTAAACTCAACGGATATGCTGGGTCACTTTCCGGCCAAGAGCGGTGCTGACGCGGAGTTGCCGTGCGATTTCGTAGACGCCGGAAAGTTCCGCAATGGCCAACCGCGGGTCTGGTGTCGCACGCATCAGACGCATTGGGGAACGAGGGCCGATTTTGCATCGAGGGAACAACTGAGTGTGATGCGGTGCGCAAATCACGGTCAGCGGATGAACTATGTCGTGTCACCTTACTGTGTGAATGTCGATGAGCACGAAGAAGTTGGGGTCTGGTGTTCCATGCCGGCCGCGATCTCCACCGAAGAAATCGCCCCTCGACCTCCGAAAATCCATGTGCATGTGCGGGAGAACGCCGGCGCCAAAAAGGTGATCGACAGGGACTTCCACGCCATTTCCATTCAATATGGATCAAGCATGGACCTGTTTGGTGCGAACGATATCAGCCTCGTGAACGTCACTCCGCCTGCGGCGTTTGATTTCGTCTGCGGGCTGGAACTTGAGAAAGACATGGACTGCATCAATTGCAGCCATTGCGGCTATCCGCATCTGGACCTAGGCGACTTCGCCCAGACGCCGCACCGAAAGCATTTCTGTGGGAATTGCGGTCGCGACAGCACTTGGAGCAAGAAGCCTATCGTCTCAACACCATTGAAGCCCTTGCATGACACTTTCGCGAAAACCCTGAAATACGTCACTCCGGACCGTTCGCTGAACCTCGACGACTATGCCGGCTGTTCCTACACAATTTGGGCCTCCACACCAGCGATTGTCTGGACCGCCGCTCGCGAACAGGAATTTGGAATTCATGTGCATATCCACAGCGGCACTCACAGGGTGGTCGACGATACCTTCGGCGAGGTGATACTCAACGGTAAAATATTGGATCGGTCTGAACTGGTCGCGTTGATGATGAAGCGGACGATTGTGTAAAGCAGCAGAAAGTCCTATGGGGGGCGTATGGTCTCTTGATCGACAACTCGCACGCTTTTGGCTTAGTTCGAAGGCGCATCCTGCGTCTCGGCGTCGCGAAAATACCAAATGCCTCCAGCTTTGCGAGGAATATGGTTGTCTTGCCCAGAGCCCACCACGGTCGTGAGTTCAATTTGATCCGCGGCCATGCTTCTCGTCCGCACCACATCTGAGGCGATCAACCGTAGTCCCCTCCCCTGAAACCCTTCTGGCTACTTGTGCAACGAAATAGTCAAACCTTCGCTGACCGAGCGCATGCGCCGCGTCCCGCTCTCCTTCAGGGATCGGATCTGTTCTCGTGAGCCAGTAAAAGACATACTGCGCGAGGGTCTCCATGATCAGCGCAATATCACGCTCGATCGCCCCCTGCCGCTCATCAAACGCATCCATGCGCGCCAACAAGCGCGCCTCAAGACCTTTGTCCTCCTGAGGCAACAAGAACTGCTGAAGGGCCGCCTCGAGAATGGCCGTCTTGGTAACGCCCGGGCGCTCGGCCGCGGCACACAGCGCATCGTTCAGCTTCGGGGACAGCCGCAGATTGGCACGTGGTTTCACCATCATCAGAAATCCGGCAACATGTCTTGGTCACCGCGATCCATGGCAACAGCACGTCGGATTACATCGAGTTGGTTCGCATCCGCTGGTTCCTGCCCGTCTTCGAGTTCCTGGTTGAGTTCTGGAACCTCCTCGGGAACTACGTCCAACAGAGGCGGCACCAATTCGGGCTGGACTTGCGGTCCGCCTGTATCACTCCCTTGTCCTTCCGACCGCGTAGGATCCATGGAACGCATCGCATTGCCTTCTGGCCAATTGTTCTGTCTGGATGTCAGTACGGCCTCAAGGGCTGCCGCCGGCAAAACCCGCTCCTTGAAATTCCGGTCTTTGTAGTAGCGAAGCTTCCTCGCCCGAACCGGCGGAGAACCCGACACCATGACGATTTCATCTTCCGGCGCCAGCTGCATCACTTCGCCAGGTGTGATCAGCGGCCGGCTCGTCTCCTGCCGCGACACCATCATGTGCGCGAGCCATGGCGCGAGGCGGTGACCCGCATAGTTCTTCTGTGCCCGGAGTTCCGTCGCCGTGCCCAAAGCCTCCGAAATCCGTTTCGCGGTCCGTTCGTCATTCGTCGCGAACGCAACACGCACATGGCAATTGTCGAGAATGGAATTGTTGGGCCCGTAGGCCTTTTCGATCTGATTGAGGGATTGGGCAATCAGATAAGCCCGCATCCCATAGCCGGCGATAAAGGCAAGCGATTGCTCGAAGAAGTCGAGCCGGCCTAGCGCTGGAAACTCATCCAACATCAGCAGAAGTTGCCTTCGGTGAGGATCCGGCCTCAGTTCCGTGAGCCTCCGACCAATCTGGTTCAGCAGCAGGCGCATCAGTGGCTTGGTCCGCGACAGGTCTGACGGAGGGCAGACCAAGTACAGAGATAAAGGCCTGTCGGCACACACCAGATCGGAAATGCACCAATCGCTGCTGCCCGTAACCTTGGCAATGACCGGGTCCTGGTAGAGTTCCAGAAAGCTCAAAGCTGTCGACAAAACCCCAGAGCGTTCATTCTCGGACTTGTTCAACAATGACCGCACTGTCTGGGCGACGACAGGATGAACGGCTTGGCCCAGGTGACGCCCGTTCAACATCGCAGTGAGGGTCGCCTCGAAGCTGCGCTTCGGATCGGACAGAAACCGCGCGCATCCTGCCAAGGTCTTGTCGGGTTCGGCATAGAGCACATGCAGGATTGTTCCAACGAGAAGAGCATGCCCGGTCTTTTCCCAATGATTGCGCTTCTCAAGGCTTCCCTCCGGATCAACCAGGATATCGGCAATGTTCTGGACATCGCGGACCTCTGTCTCCCCACGCCGGACATCCATGAGCGGATTATACCGGGGCGAGTGCGAATCTGTCGGATCGAAGCGAATGCAGGTGCTGAACTTCGACCGCCATCCGGATGTCAGATCCCAGTTTTCACCCTTGATGTCGTGTATGACCGCGCTGTGTGTCCACGACAGAAGGGTTGGCACCACCAGTCCCACGCCCTTCCCCGACCGCGTGGGTGCAAACGCCATGACGTGTTCCGGTCCGGCATGCCGCAAGTATCGGCCCTTCCAGTCTCCCAGGAAAACCCCGTCCGCTGACAAAAGGCCTGCCCGCCGTATTTCACGACCGCTTGCCCATTTCGCAGATCCATAGGTCGTGACATTCCGATCATGCCGGCTGCGCAGAACCGATCCGATCACGGCCGCAAGAATTCCCAAACCGCTGCCACTTAGCGCGATGAGCCCGGCCCGGTTGAACACGTCCGGCGCATAGGCCTCATACGCATACCACCATTGGTAAATGCGCCAGGGCTTGTAGACCGGCATTTCCCCAGCGATGAACCAGGGTTGCCCTAGCCCTGCCTGATACCCCAATTGCGCCGCCGCGAACTGCGTCGCAAGCCATGTCGCCCCGATGATCAGAAAAAATACGATCGCAATTTGGCCGACGAGGATCTTGGTGGGCAGCATGGGTTATCTCCAAAAAGCTGCCGCCAACTATGTTCCTTCAACAAATCGCTCGAAAGACGGCCTGTAGGCAAACGTCCGCAACGCTTTGCAGGTGTATGCCAATCGTCGCCCCGATACAGTTATGCCCGCAAGCTCCGAACAGGGTGACTTACAATCCCAGCCCCTTCGTCCGCGTCCGGGTCGTGTTCACTTGCCAATCCAGACCCTGTCCTCGCCGGACAACGGTAATTTCTCGTCTCATGTACTTTCCCATCTCTCGCCGCCACGGGACGAGCGCAAATTCTTTCCCGTTCCCGATCACCGCCATGCGTCCTTGAGCAAGATCGACCGAGCCCTGCATATTTCCCGAAAACGTCTGGCCCTCACTTAACAATATCTCCGACCGCGAGCTGCGCCGTGCAATACGGGCCGCAACCGCTTGCCTTTCCCAGGCCTCCAATTGCGCAATCCGATCACTGGTCAGGCCGTTCACACTAAGCTCCAGCAAACCCCTCTCCAGAAGAACAGACTGTCGCGCATCCACTACCTGCCTCAACCGGCTGGAAGTCCGCACTTGGACGTCTGAATTCTGCAACCGATCGATCCAGGTTGCCCCCGAATGCTCAATCTGGGCTTCCAGACCAATCCACGACCGAACCAGTATCCGGGCTCCGCCCGCGCGGGTTCGCTCAAATTCTTCAGCATGCTTCAGGAAGTCCGTTCCGATCTGCCAGGATCCGTCACTATTTCGGACCACAAAGCCCGCGCGCCGAAGCGCCTCCAGCCGCCGCTTGTGCGCAAGCCGGTACGCTCCGCTGGCAGCCGGCTCTGCAGCAGCATGCAACTCGTCAGAATATACGCCTCCGGACCGCTCAGCGATCTGGTTGATTGTCCGGTCTGCCTGCCGTGGTTCGCCTATTGTTTGCGCCACTTCTACAACAGCGCCCTCAGGTGGGAGACCACCCCAGCCTCCCTCGCCGGCATCAACATGCCAAATTCCCCCATCAAAACTGCGTACAATCAGATAGCGCGTATCGCGCAACTCGTCGGACGGGCCAGATGCGACCACTTCTCCCAGCAAGGGCGGTGCAGACTCCGCGCGCGTTTCGAACATCCGGATCTCTGCATGCTGTCCCACTCTACGTGATGCAGACAATGTCCGAATGATATCACCCTTGCGCCCCATCTGCCGGAGTGTGCCTTCCCACCCTTCTTCGAGGCGCCAGACCGAAGTCTCAATCCGTGCCGCGAGGTGAAGCGCTTCGAGATGTTTCAGGCGTGACAGTTTGAGAGACCTCTGAAACCGGTCCGCCGATGTTCCGGCAGCGCCGATCTCGACCCTCCCCTGATCGCTCTCGCGAAGAAGCGTACTGTCGATGCTGGTGAACCGGTCTTGCGAAACTTCCCGCTGGCGTGACGCGAGGATTTCCAGATCTCGCCTCGGGCCAAGGGTCTCTGTGACGATCTCTTCGGCCTGGTGCCGGAGTCCCTTGGTGAGATACTCCCGGGCGATCACCAGGTCGCGTCCAAGCGCGTCCTTTCCGCGGATGACGACATGAGTGTGAGGATGGCCCGTATTGTGGTGATCGACGGCGATCCAATCTAGGCGTGTTCCGAGGTCCTGTTCCATGCGTGCCATGAGCTGGCGCGTTGTCTCTTTCAGGTCCCCCAGTTTGTCGCCATCCTCTGCCGACAGGATGATGCGAAACTGATGGCGATCTGCCCCTGACCGCTCAGCAAATTCCCTGTCCGAAATTCCCTCGTCCCGCTTGTTGTAGAGTTCGCCGCCCTGCCCGTCCCTCTCGACACCATCCCGCTGGATGTAGTTGAGGTGCGCCTTGAAAGCACCCGTTCCGCCTGTCTTCGTTCTCCTGGCAATGTGCACTTTCACGATAACGCGTCGCATGCGCCGCATCGGCAGTCTGTGTCCCCTCACACTTGCCATTCGGCCGGCTGCTGACCCCCTACCATACCGGCTGCCTGTAAACTTGCTGCCGCGCCCTTTCGTTCCAAGTCTCGCGGCGGCTTTCGCAACGCGCTTTCGGAAGCGCGTTCCGCCCGACGCACCAACATCCCTGATACGGCCCAGGCGTGGGTTGAAGTCGTCTTCGCCCATCACATTCCGTACACCAGCAGAATTCCAGCTTGATCAAGCCGCTCCGTCATTTGCGTCCACCTCGAAAACTCGTAAAAGGCACCAAAAAAGAGATGTGCAGACAGGGCACTGACCGCAAGGAGGTGCATCAGCTTCAATCTTGCCCTACCGGGTCCGCCTCAGAATTCCTGGCCACGCTCTGCATCGCCTTGCACCGACATGTCCGCCGACCGTCCATCCGGACTCCAGAGCAGGACCAGCGTTCCACCGAGATCGCCGATTTTGATCGGCCCGAAATAGCGCCCGTCGATTGACCGCGGATGAGGATTGAGCAGGAACACTTCATCCGCCTCCAATACTTTGCATCCTTCCCACACCGGCAATTCCCGGCCCAGAGTGTCGGCATTCAAAGCCTCTGCGACGTGGATTCCACGCACGAAGACAGCGCTACTTTCCCGGCAAATTTCATCGCCCGAAAGCCCTGCTATTCGTTTGATGAGTGGCCAGTCTCTGCCGACATAACCGCGCGCTGCCGCCCAATCCGCCTCTCCGCTCCGGGCTGAGACGATAACCCATGCGCCACGGGTGAATGGGTCATCGCTCAGCCCGTAGAGCCCTATCGGCGCGCTGCCTGTCCTGTTCCAGATGAGACGGGCGTCCGGATCAAAGACAAGGCCTGCAACAGCCGCCAGGACGCCAGCGGCTGTTGCAGGAAGCCAGGCCAACCTCACTTCTTTTTCTCAACGCGTGTGGACGTGGACGAGAACATCTGACGCTCGGACCAGGCCGTCAGACTGGCCCGCGTATAGAAGACGCGTGCGCCATGCTTGCGATAGATCGGCCCCCGTCCTTCACACCGATAATGGTCCAGGGTCGAGCGCTTGAGGCGGAGAAAATTCGCCGCCTCCACTACGTTGAAGAGGTCATTGTCGTTTGCCGCCTGAGGCGCCGTTTTGTCTGCATCGCTCATTCTTGTGCTCCTTTCTCTGATCTCTTTGCGATGCGATGAGACTGCGCGATCCTGCGCAGGATTTGAGAGGAAATATTCGCGCCGTGGATTTTTCCCCTGCCCCGTTCACCATGTTTCTGACAAGCAAAAGCCGCCCCGGATGTTTGCTCCGGAGCGGCTCAGGATGGGGATCTGGACCCTTAGTCC
>JACKIK010000004.1 GCA_020638455.1 Hyphomonas sp.
ATGAAGCGGTGCGCGCTGGCTTCAGCGGAATGATTACCACGCGCCATCGGGAAATCGTCCGTGGGCGCCGATTCATCCAGCCAGACATCCCCGCCATCGGAATAGAGCATGACGACCGACTCCTGGATGAAGCGAAGGGCGCCCGCGGCCAGGGCCGCATCGACGAGCGTGGCGGACCCTTCGGTCCGGATCCGGTCATTCATCTCCCAGGCCATGGGTCTCATGAAGTCGGAATTGGGTGGGATGGCCGTTGCGAGGTTCACGACGGCCTCGTGTCCCCGGATGGCCGTCTCCAGCCCGGCCCGGTCGAACAGCGACACCTGGACAGGCTGGGCACCAAGCCGGGTGACGCGCGCAGCTTTTTCCTCCGACCGGACGAGCACGCTTACCTCGTGCCCCGCCATGAGCAGGGCAGTCAGCGCATGGCGCCCGATCGCGCCTGTTCCGCCGGTCAGGAAAACCCTCATGGCACGATCTAACCCTCAATAGCCCAAGAACGAAGCTGCCAACGATTCCTACAGATTGGCGACGAGGGTCGCCGCCGCGATGATGACGGCAAAGATCATCCAGCCGAAATGCCGTCCGCCGCTGACCAGGAAGTTCCCGGCAACCCCATACAGGATCGGCGAGCACGCAAGTGGAACCGCCCAGGACAGGTCCTCGCGCGGGACCAGCCAGGGCGAGACGGCGATAAACGCGCCAATCATTGCCCAGGTCACCGTACTGTATTGCCAGATCATACCGACAAAGCCCTTTGCCCACTTGTGCGTATACGCGGCCGGACCGATCAGCTTGGCCTGACCAAGATAGCCGTGAACAATCGCCGCGATCACGCAGGCCACGCCGATAGGCATCAATAGGTACTGCATTAGCTCCTCCATACATTAGTGTACGGCGTTGCACTTTCCGACGAACAAGTCAATACAGTTGTGTATGGAACAAACCGGATCACTGACCGCTGACAGCTGGTTGAATGCAGGCCTCGTCGCGCTGGCCGAAGGCGGCCCCTCCCTGCTCAAGGCAGACGTACTCGCTCGCCGGCTCGGCGTCTCACGCGGTAGCTTCTACTGGCACTTCCGCGATGTGGCAGACTTTCAGGACGCCCTGCTTGGGCGCTGGGCGGAGCTTGCCGTCGAAACACCGATTGCGCTGGCTAATGCGGAAACTCTGGAACGACCCGCAGAAACTCTAGCAAATCTGATCGAACAGGCGATGAGTGCCCCGATCCGTCTCGAAGCTGCTGTATCGGCCTGGGCCGTCCAGTCGACTACCGTTCAGCGAGCAGTTCGCAAGATCAACCGGCGCCGTATCGACCTCTTGACTGACCTGCTGAAAGCCATCGGGTACCAAGAGCCCGTGGCAAAAGCCCGCGCCCGTCTACTGTGCGCAGTTTATCTTGGTCGAACCCATCTTGCCGCAAAAGAGTTTGGGGCAGAAGAGCGCCATGAACTGATCAATACGTTCGCAGGGAACGGATAGCTGCCGGGTCAATTATCGTCAAATCAGTGTTAGCGAGCAGGTGACCCAGCCCCCGGAATTCCGGCCATAAATTTGAAGATTCTCTCGATCAGTCTCGGCATACCGCTCGAAAGTGAGGTTCTCGAGGAGAGCCAAAAGAAGTTCTTCCGGATCTACCAAGAAGAAGGCCTTGCCGTGAAACGCCGGCGCGGCCGGAAGCGGGTCATTGGCACCCGCACGCCCATGGAAATCCCGGATGGGCCGAGCCTGAGATGGAGCCTCGACTTTGTCTCCGATGGTGAAGCCGGAATCTTGGATGAAGAAAATGTGAACCATCACGCCGGCATCAGCGCCCGAGACTGCCCTAGAAATCCGACTATCCGCGACCGAGGATATCTGACCGCACCTTCGCGGCGACAGGAACCACTATGTGGATCATGGATATCACCATCGGCGGGACTGTTACGGCTGTGGTCGCGAGGATTGGCCAGTTCTTCACGAAGGGGTGGGCGGCAAACAGGAGAAGATTCAGCACAATATAAGCACCCACGGAGGTCAGCCCGTAAAAGGCGAGCTGAGCGAACAGGTACCAGCGTTTCCCTCGTACTGGATCTTGCGTATCTACGGTGGGGTCACGTTCGCCGATCACGGCGGCGCCCCCTCAGTTAGACCTGCACTGTTCGTCCAAAAACGCTGCGATGGCCGCGCGAGCGCCAACCGCCGAAGCCGGCGAGTAGCACAGCCGCGCAGTCGGATCGCTTCCGGCGTCAGGATTGTCAAAGGCATGGTGGGTCTGGCTATATAGTACAAAGCGCACATCGTTGCCGGCGGCATCCATTTCGCTAATCAGATCGGCGATCACCGACATTGGTGAGACCTGATCCTGGGTTCCCTGCAATATCAGGACAGGCGGAGCAATCTTCGCGGCCATGCCCTCGACGGCGGTCTTCAGAAGCGCCGAACAAAGAATGATACCGTCAACTCTTGCTCCACAGCGCCCATAATCGAGCGCCACCATGCCACCGGCGCTGAAGCCAAGGCAGAAGACCGGGGTACCGTGAGGCACCTCTTGTTTCAGCGCTTCAACGCAGGCGTGGAGCGCCGCTGTGCCTTCGATCCGGTGGTCCATCAAATGCTTCACCATCGGTCCGACCTCGTCAGGGCGTGTTGGATTGAATCCGTCCCCATAAAGATCAGATATCACAACCGAGCAGCCAAGGCTGACAAGATGGGCGGCGTGATCATTCGCCAGAGGGCTCTGCCCGCGCCAGTCCGGCAGCAGAACGACGGCAGCCATCGGAGTTGCCGTCGGCGCCCGACGAATGGATCCGATATAGGTGCGACCGTCCGCAACATAAGAAAATTTCTGAGATTTCATACATGGGCCCCCTTCTCGAGTTGGCATTGCTCCCGTGCGTCCGTAGCTTGAGGATTGTCAGCGATATAGTGAAGCCGACCGACAAATTGAATACCAAGCCGAGGGATCGCAATACTATTCCGAAATGGTCACGACCCACTGGGCAGAGCGTCTTCTAATTCGCCGCTGGCTGAGAACGGTTTTTCCCCTGAGGCGCTGTTGCAACAGGGCTAAGCTCTGGCGGTCGCTTTTTGCCGGCATTTGAAAGGCGCGCTTCGATGGATCATCCAGGAAAGTGCGAAAAATAGGCGTGAAAGGAGGTTGAAAGAATGCACGTCCGACCACTTGAAAGAATTGATCGCCTAGGGTGGGAGCGGCTTTGGAGAGGCTATCTTGCCTTCTATCAGGCCAATGTTCCGGAATCTGTTTTCGATGTGACATTTGAGCGGCTGCTGACCGATGAGGCGTATGAGCCGAACGCTCTCGTGGCCGTCCGGAACGGTAGCCTCGTCGGTCTGGTGCATTTTCTTGAGCATCGCCACTGCTGGAAGACCGAGAACGTTATCTATCTGCAGGACCTGTTTGCAGCGCCTACCGCCAGAGGCTTGGGCGTTGGTCGCGCGTTGATTGAGGCTGTCTACGACATCGCTGACCAGACGGCCGCCGGCACCGTGTACTGGACCACCGAAAACACCAATGAGACTGCGATGAGGCTCTACGACAAACTCGCAACCCGCACGAAGTTTATCAAATATCAGAGATAATCCCGGCGATTGAGAAGCCCGGCAAGTTTATGAAAGTGCTAAGTCATCGGCGGGGTTAGCTTTGCCTTATGAACTTGGAACTGCATCGGGGTCCGATCCGCATGCCTACACTCCCGCGAAGCCTCCATCCGACGAAATCTTCTGGTCTGGCGGTAGCTGTCTGCATTGTTCCTGCGAATGGCGCTGTTGCTCCAGAAGCAACGAAGCGCTTCCAGATCAAGTCTGGTTTTGACATCGTAGACGCACTGGAACTCTATTCGCGCGCATCAGCGGCGCGAGGGACCGAAGCATTCATCGGCCGTTATGCGAGCAAAACCGACTTTCATCTGGTGACATTGAGTTCGTCACCGGTGAGATTCAACGAAGAGCCTCGCGCGGCATTCGATGCGCAATTCGTTTCCCATCCGGACTATCGATCCATCGTCCGGCAGGGTCGAACTGGCAATGATTTCGCAGTGGTGGACTATGACGTCCATTTAAATCCCGATCGATCCGCACGCGAGGGTGGAAGAGACTTCGCCCCATCTAGCGAGACGTACCGCACGCCCACTTCCGGCATTACTGTTTTTGAAAGCGGGCGCGTGAGGGAGAAAATCATTCACTCAGATACAGACGCCATTCGGACAAATAGCGCCAAAGTCGAGCACATTGAAAAATGACGATTTGGCGGTTCACCGTATTGTTCGTTGGCGGTGTAAGCGCCGCAATTGGCGTTGTCATATTCAATGCGCCGCAAGCTTTTTATGATGCAGTCCCGGGCCTCGATCTCATGGGCCCCTATAATGTGCACTTCATTCGGGACGTCTCTCTCGCCTATCTCGCAAGTGGGGCTATGCTCATCGCTGGTGGAGTGCTGCTAGACCGCCGACTTGCTCTGGCGGGCACTCTCTGGTTCGTTTTACATGCTCTGTTTCACTGGCAAATTTGGCTGCACCGCGGATTGCCATTCGACTATATCTTCTGGTTCGATCTCTTTGCCGTCATTATTCCGAGCTTTCTTGCGTTGTTGGCGAGTCTCAGGCTTCTGCCGAACGAGATTTTAGACTGATGCGAGTGTCAACCAATCTAACCCGCAGGCGACTCACTATGAGCCTGCGCATGCGGGCATTGCATGCCTCAATTCTACGCGACGGGGCACTACGCACAATCATTGGAGAAAGGTGGCCTCGAGCACATCGATTCAACACTGATCTTCCACTGTCTCGACCAGGCATAACGGAGAAGTATCCATGGAAGTTCCAACAAAGATCGCTTGGGCATTACTCGCGTTGCTTCATGTGACGCCGGCCGCGATCGTGTTTGCGCCTGGATTGGTCAAGCGGCTGTACGGCGTCCCGCCGGGTGGCGAGATCGGAATACTGCTCGCGCATCGCGGCGCACTCTTTCTCGCCGTCTGTATCACTGCAGTTTATGCGTTCGTTGATCCCGACGTCCGGCGACTCGCGAGTCTGATCTTGCTTGTCAGCGTGGTAGGTTTTTTGGTGCTCTATATGCGTGCTGGCAAGCCGGCTGGCGAACTCAGAAAGATCGCCAGCGCCGACCTTGCGGGCCTGCTCCCACTTGGCTGGGTAACCCTCAATGCGTGGCGCTAAAGAATCGTCATAGCGATGCCGGAAACCCAAAAGAGGAGCGCAAATCCGGAGAACTCCAGCCCAAGATAGAAGGCCGGTTTACGACCGATAGAGCCGTCCAGTGCTGCTGAAAGAACCCTGCCTGCCGCCATTCCGCCAAGCGCGACCGCAACGGTCAAAGATACGCCTGCCCTAAGTTCAGGCATAAGGGTCGCTACAACTAGCACACCCGCCATGGCCATACCAAAGCCTCCATAGATAGCGCGCACCTCGTTGCGGCCATCGCGGCCTAGTTCGTTGATGCCAAACTGCGCTGTCGTCAGCAGCGGCGCGACAATACTGGAAATTCCCATAACGGCGAAGAGTATAGCGATAAGGATCAATACGGCGGGCTCGGCCATAGTCAGTCTCCGGTTCAAGCGGTAAGGTAGCACCCATGAAGACTCGCCGCTTTCAGGAACTTGCCGCCGTAGGTCGAGCGCCCGTCAGTACCAGGATCCTGCTTACTGGTGCGCGGTCGGCGTTCATTGGTCCCAATCTCATCGATGAACCTCATCGAACGGCCGTTGCAACGATAATTATTGGACTCGACGGGGACGTCGCGCTGCGCAGGATCGGAAGTATCGAGAACGGCTTACGACCATGCCCAGTTATGGTCATTCCACCAGATACAGTTTGTGAGATGGATGCCAGCGGTGACATTGCAGTTCTATTTGCGGACGCACTAACGGATGACTGCTCCGAAATCGATGCGCGCGAGCTGACGAGCAGAATAGATCCATTGCGCACGAAGCTGAGACTCGGCCCGGGCGATATCGCCCCTGATGCGTATTTGCGGAATGTGTTCTCAGAAATGGGAGTGGTGTCCCGGACCGCCGCGAGGCAGGAGATTGCACGTGTAGTAGCTGCATTGGGGCGGTGGCCGGAAGAGTTTCCAACCGTAGAGCAGGCAGCACAGCTTGCTGGACTCTCGCCAATGCGCTTTCAGCACGTTTTTACGGAGACTGTCGGGCTTTCATTTCGGCGTTACCGTCAATGGCGGCGCATGGGACGGGTCATTCGCGCGATCGCAAAGGGCGAAAATCTCACTGCCGCTGCTTACACTGCGGGGTTTTCGAATAGCGCGCATCTTTCAACGGCGTTTAAGGCGATGTTCGGGCTTCGCCCATCCGCCCTGCTTTCAAGTCAAGTCAAGTTTTTTCTTGCTGACACTGAATTCGGCGGCGATGCTTATGATGGCCAAAAATGATGGTGAGACCCAATTGTAATCGGCCCCTCCACCAGTCGTTTGTGTGACAAAAGTCAGTCATTCGCCACACCCTTTGATACGACTATTTGGGCTGATTGTATTGAAGAAGTCGCCTTTACTTCAATCATTGTTTTGAGCCTGGATTATTCCTATCCTTTCTCAGGCCCGCGCCGGGACAAGTTTGGCGAGTTTGAATAGGTTCTGGGCGGCTGCGGCGAACCGGAACTCGTCGCGAGCGCCGTCTGAGCCTCAGAGACGTAGCTTGGTCATTCCGCGGAAGAGTTTGAGGTGGGCAAGCAGCATTTCGACTTTCTTCCGTTTACGGCGGGAGTCGGCATAGTCCTCGGTCATCGCAATGTCCCGTGCCATATCACCTGCGCCGTCTTCGATTGAGCGGATGATCTTGCGATGGGCATGTCCTGGGCAGCACCTCTGCTTGAGCGAGCAGGCGTCTCAGTCGGCTTTCCTGGCACGATACCGCCCGAAGCCATCCTTTCCGACGTCGCTTTGCAACGTCGTAAGGGCGCGGCTTCCGGGACGTGGTAGGTAGCCGGTCGGGCGCGGATAACGATCCGCCTCAAGATCATAGGTAAAGTCGGAACGTGAGATGGATCCGTCCTAACCCTCGCTCTCGTCGAACACCAGGATGTGCAGCCCGATCCATTTGCAAAGCCCACGCCACAACCGGATGCCGAAGCAACAGCCCCCCCTTCCGCTTACGGATCTTCTGTTCGGGTCAGATCGCAGATCGTCCCCCCGTGCCGCAACGTCGGTGATCTGCCCTAGAGAAACTGGTCCGAAGTCTGACTCAGGTTTGGATTCGAAAAGGCCAAGAATGGACGAAAGAGGCAGGCCAGAAGGTACTACAATGTGGCTTTGGGAAGTGGAGGCCCGATTGAGCCGGGCGCTGAAACTCCTTGCTTCTGGGAGGAGACAACGGTGTAGGCAGCTGGGATGCTCAACATTGATGAACTTCTCAGAAACGACATCCGGCCTTCCTTCGTCTGTACCACGAACCCGACAGTTAGTATCTATTAGGCGCGTGACCTCATAAATCGCCTGGTGAATAAATAGATCGGGAGCTGAATATTCCTCGGATCGGAAATAGTTTGTCGAATACTCAAACCACACTCATAGTTCGTCAAATCAGTCATTCCACCGCCCCAAAAGGACGTGAATGCTGTATACCAACTTTTTCTCACTGCACACGGAGCGCACACGAAGACCCATAAGTATTTGATATCTATACTCTTTTACTCCGCTCCATCATCGGCGCAACGGAAAAGCGGTAGTCCGGCATGCGCGCTCAGGTCAGCGTGCGGATGCGGTGATAGGCGCGGCCGTGATAGATCAGGCAGTTCCTGTCGTCGGAATGCTCGATATGGATCGCCCGGCACAGGAACACGGTGTGGGTGCCGAACTCCACCGCCTGGTCCACTTCGCAATCGAAACTTGCCGCCGTTTCCGCAAGCACGGGGTTGCCGAGATCGCTGACCGTCCACACGCCGCTCTCGAACCGTTCCGCCACCGGCCTCGATCCCATGGCGAAGGCGCCGGAAATGTCCTCCTGGTCGCAGGACAGCACGTTCACGCACAGCTTCCCGTTCGCCTTGATGACCGGATTGGCGCCGGACGCGCGGTTGACGCAGACGATCAGCGAGGGCGGATCGTCCGACACGCTGGTCACGGCGGAAACCGTGATGCCGTACTTCCCCGCCTCTCCCTCCGTCGTCAGCACGCACACGGCCGAGCCGAGCTGCGCCATGGCGGCGCGGAAGCGGTCCTGTTCTGTTGGCATTGGCGGGCTCTCCTGCCCCCTATGTAGGGCGGATCAACCGCCGGGGCCACTCCCGGAGTGATCCTGCCGGTCCCTAGTCTTCCGCACGGTAATGCCCGGAGCGGCCGCCGGACTTCTCGAGCAGGCGGATGCCCTCGATCCGCATCGACTTGTCGGTCGCTTTCAGCATGTCGTAGAGCGTGAGTGCCGCAATGCTTGCGCCGGTCAGCGCTTCCATTTCGACGCCCGTCGGGCCGGTCGTTGCGGCAAGGCATTCGACGCGCAGGTGGTCTCCGGCCAGTTCGACCGAGACCTTGAGACTGCTGAGCGGCAGCGGATGGCAAAGCGGGATCAGGTCGGCCGTCTTCTTTGCGCCGATGATGCCGGCGAGCTCCGCAACGCCGATCACGTCGCCTTTCTTCGCCTTCCCTTCGCGGACAAGTGCCAGCGTCTCCGGCGCGGCAAACAGCTTTGCCTCGGCGCGCGCTTCCCGGCGCGTGGGGACCTTGTTCGAGACGTCGACCATGCGCGCCCGGCCATCCTCACCGATATGGGTCAGCCGCTTGCCACTCATTTTTCCAGCAGCCTCGGCATCAGTTCCACCATGTTGCAGGGCATGTGGCGGCTGTCGAGCTGCCATCGGATAACCTTGTCCCAGCCGTCCCGGCAGGCCCCGTTGGAGCCCGGCAAGCAGAAGATGAAGGTGCCGTTCGCAACGCCCGCACACGCGCGCGACTGCAGGGTCGACAAACCGACGCTCTGATAGCTGACCATGTGCCAGACCACGGCGAAGCCTTCGATATGCTTTTCGAACAGCGGCATCACCGCTTCCGGCGTCACGTCCCGGCCGGTGAGACCTGTTCCACCCGTGGAGATGACCGCATCGACTTCGGGGTCGGCGATCCACTCAGAAACTTTCCCGGCAATCGCGGTCTTGTCATCTTTAAGGATCGCCCGGTCGGCCAGCACATGACCGGCTTCCTTCACCCGCTCGGCCAGGATGTGCCCGGATGTGTCATTGTCCAGCGTCCGCGTGTCCGAAACGGTCAGCACCGCGATGCGCACGGGGTGGAATGGCAGGTCCATGGCCATGCGGCCGCCGGGGGCCGGCAGGTCAGGTGGTGTATTGCTCATGCGTTTTCGTCCTTCCAGTCTTGCCGGGCGGCGCGATCCTTGTCGGTCGGCTCGATCCAGCGCGCGCCCTCCGGGCCGGTTTCCCGTTTCCAGAAAGGCGCATCGGTCTTGAGATAATCCATCAGGAAGTCCACCGCCTCCAGTGCCGGCTTCCGGTGCGCTGCCGCGGCAGCGACAAGCACGATGGGCTCACCCGGCAGCATCCGGCCAAAGCGATGGATGACCAGACTTCCGTCGATATTGAAGCGCTCCAACGCGAGGCGTTCGATCCGGGCGATCTCGCGCTCCGTGAAGCCGGCATAGTGTTCGAGTTCGAGGGCTGCGACATGTCCGGCCTCCGCGCGGACAAAGCCCACAAAACTTGCCATTGCGCCCGCCCCGGCGTGGCCTGCACGGAACCCGGCAAGCTCGCTCTCAGGGAAAAATGTCTCGCGCTGCACGCGGATCATTCGGCGGGCTCCGTCCGGCGACACCGCAACAGGTGCGGCAAAAGCAGACCAATCCCTACTATCGATTGCCGGGCCGGGGCTATGGGTTTTATGTCGCTGCCATGTCCTGGTGGCTGCTTCCCCTCTTCGCGCTGACGGCGCTGTTATATTCCAGTGTCGGCTTCGGCGGCGGATCGACCTATACCGCCCTGCTCACCCTGACCGACCTCGACCACAAGACGCTGCCGCTCGTCTCGCTGGTCTGCAATTTGCTGGTGACCACGGCGAGTGTCTGGCATTTCCACCGGCAGAAGCTTTACCGCGCCCGCGAGATGCTGACGATCCTCGCCTTCTCCGTGCCTGCCTCTTTCCTCGGCGGTGTCACACCGATCGATCGCAGCACCTTTCTCGGCCTGCTGGCCCTCAGCCTTCTGTTCGCGGGGATAACGCTGCTGATTTCGGCGCTCCGCCGGAACGAAACCTACGAAGACCGTGGCGAGCGAAGCCGGTCGTGGATTGCACCCATCATCGGCGGCGGCGTCGGCTACCTTTCGGGCCTTGTGGGCATCGGCGGGGGCATCTTCCTTGCGCCGATCCTGCACCACCTCAAATGGGACACACCCAAGCGCATCGCCGCGCTGGCCAGCGCATACATCGCCGCCAATTCGCTCGCAGCCCTGTTCGGAAAATATGTCGCTGCCGGGAATACTGCGGCTCTGGGCGCGATCAGCGCCTACTGGCCACTGGCCCTGGCGGTGATCCTTGGCGGCGCAGCAGGCCGGCGGCTGATGACCGGGCTGATGCCGGAACGCACCGTGAAGCTTGCCACGGCCCTGCTGATCCTCTTCGTTGCCGCACGCCTTCTCCTCAAATGGGCCGGGGAATTCTCATGATCACACGCCATGACGCCCTGAATATCATCGCCACCAATACGCCTGTCCTGCCGGCTGAGCGCGTTCCGGTGTCCGAGGCGGCCGGCCGCGTACTGGCGGAGCCGGTGATTGCTCGCCTTACCCAGCCACCGAGTGCCATGTCGGCCATGGATGGCTATGCGGTGCGTTTCGCGGACTGCGGGGATATGGGTGCGGGGTTCGTACAGATCGGGGAATCGGCTGCTGGCGCGCCGTTCGATGGCGAAGTCGGCGCGGGCGAGACGGTGCGGGTGTTTACCGGATCGGTTATCCCCGCCGGGGCCGATCATGTCGTGATCCAGGAAGAGGTCGCGATCCGCGACGACCGTGTCTACCTCACGGAGGCGCAGAATGGCCCGGCGAACATCCGGCCTGCCGGGCTCGATTTCTCCGAAGGCGAGACGCTGATCGCAACAGGTACAAGGCTTTCGGGCGCGGTCCCTTCACTCATCGCTGCCGCCAACTGGGCCGAGGTTCCGGTGCGCCGCAGGCCGAAAGTGGTGCTGATCGCGAATGGCAATGAGCTGAAACTGCCGGGCGCCAGCCTTGCCCGGGGAGAGATCATCTGTTCGACCCCGTTCGGACTGGCCGCCCTGATCGAGCGCTGGGGCGGCGAGGCGCATTTCACCGGCATCGCGGGCGACAGCGAGGACGATATCGTTGATCACATTGACCGTATCCGTGATCCTGATGTGATCGTACCGCTCGGTGGCGCCTCTGTCGGTGACTATGACTACATGAAATCGGCGTTCGCCCGTCGCGGACTGGAGACACTCTTCTCGAAGGTCGCCATCCGGCCCGGCAAGCCGACCTGGTTCGGCAAGCTGGGCGCGGCGCGCGTTCTGGGCCTGCCCGGCAATCCTGCATCTGCCCTTGTCTGCGCGTATGTCTTCCTCGCTCCCCTGCTCGCCCGGATGCAGGGGCTGGAGCCCGCTGGCGCCATGGTGCGGGCGAAAGCCGCCGCGGACATTCCTGCCAATGGCAAGCGGGAGTCCTTCCTGCGCGCGGTGAGCCATGTCGACGAGACGGGACAGACCTGGGTGACCCCTGCCGCCAACCAGGACAGCTCGCTACTCTCGCCCTTCCTTCAGGCGAGCCTGCTGATCCAGCGCCCGGTCGACGCCCCACCGGTCCCAGCAGGCGAGATCGTGACCTGCCTGCGGCTGGACGCCTGACCGGGCCCGCTTGTCAGGACGGAAACCGGCGCCTTAGAATATTCGCATTATTTGAGACAGGGCCGCGAAGCGGCGACTAACAAGGGCTCCAGCCTGACCGATGAAGTTCAGCCTGATCGATAATCAGCCCGAACGCGCGCCCGGCCAGCAGGATTCCGCTGTCGCGCCGCTGATCGACGGCATCGGCCGTGAGGTCACCTATCTGCGCCTGTCGGTAACGGACCGTTGCGACCTCAGGTGTTCCTACTGCATGCCGGAACGCATGCAGTTCCTGCCAAAGAAAGATGTGCTGAGCTTCGAGGAACTGGCGGTCCTCGTCGATGCCTTCATCGCGCGCGGCATCCGCAAGCTGCGGATCACCGGCGGCGAGCCGCTGGTGCGCCGCGACGTTTTGCAATTGCTCGAGCGGCTTGCCGAGCGCCGCCATACGAGCTCGCTGCAGGAACTTTGCCTGACCACAAATGGCACCCGGCTTGCGCAGCATGCGGCCGACCTCAAGCGCTTCGGCGTCGACCGGATTAATGTCTCCCTCGACACGCTGAACCGGGAAACCTTTGCCGAGCTGACGCGCCGGG
This sequence comes from Hyphomonas sp., assembly GCA_020638455.1. Classification (GTDB taxonomy): domain Bacteria; phylum Pseudomonadota; class Alphaproteobacteria; order Caulobacterales; family Hyphomonadaceae; genus Hyphomonas. The sequence goes on from JACKIK010000004.1 coordinate 12,400, forward strand.
ATGTCTTTGACGATGTCATGGCGGGCATCCGCGCCGCGAAGGCCGCGGGACTGACCATCAAGATCAATACCGTCGCGCTGAAAGGCATAAACGAAGCGGAACTGCCGGACCTGATATCCTGGGCGCATGGCGAAGGGTTCGATCTCTCCCTGATCGAAGTGATGCCGCTCGGGGAAGGCATGACCGAACGATCGAAGGACTTCCTGTCCCTGCAGTCCGTCCGCGAACAGCTCGCGCAGCGCTGGACGCTGGACCCGGTCCCCTATTCCAGCGGCGGGCCGTCACGCTATGTGCGAATCGCCGAAACGGGCGGCCGCCTCGGCTTCATCTCGCCGCTGAGCCACAATTTCTGCGACACCTGCAACCGCGTCCGCGTCACCTGCACGGGCATGCTCTACACCTGCCTCGGCCATGATGGCGGGATCGATCTCCGGGACGCCGTGAGAAGCGATGACGGCCTTGTCCGCTTCCACGCGCTCCTCGACGAAGCCCTCGGGCAAAAGCCGGCCCGCCACGATTTCGACGTCGCCCGCATCGACACGCCGTCGACCGTCCGCACCATGTCGCATACCGGAGGCTGATCGTGGCAGGCGGCAGGATCCTCTTCTTCGGCAAGCTCTCCGACCTCTCGGGCGACAGCGAATGGCCGATGCCGGAATTTGCCGGCACGATGGATGAGGGCGAATTCATCGAACTGATTTCCGGCGGGAAGCCGGAACTCGCCAGCGCGCTGAAGCAGCCGAGCGTTCGGGTCTGCGTGAACCAGGCAATCGTTCCGGCGTCGGAGCGCGCTGTGATCACATCGGCGGACGAGGTGGCCTTCCTGCCGCCGATGAGCGGCGGCTGATCAGCGACTGCTCTTCATGTCCTTGAGGCGCTGTTCGGAATCGAAGGCCCGCTTCAACGCTTCGCGCGCCTCGTCGAGCTCCGCCTCCTTTGCCGCGGCCGCCGCCTTGCTCGCCTCGATATCCGACAGAACCTTGCGGACATGGCCGAAGCGGAGCGACAGGATCGCATCGCCGGCATCCGCATCCGGTTCGTCCAGCGCCCGCAGCGCACCGGTCAGGCGTTCGGCTTCCGCAGCGAGCGCCTCCTGCTCCATCCGGGCTGCCAGATAATCCTGTTCGGCCTTCTGGCGGCGCAGGCCCACCAGCTTGTTCAGCACACGTTTCTTATCGGCCATGGCTTCCTCACATATGCTTGCGGACGCGTTCGACGAAATTGATCGCAGCCGCGACGGCAGCGAAATGCTCCGGCAGGATTTCCTCGTCGATCTCGACAAGGCTGTAGAGCGACCGCGCCGTCGGCGGGTCGCTGTAGATCGGCACATTGTTCTCGATCGCCAGCTCGCGGATCTTGGCGGCAAGATGGTCGACACCCTTGGCCACGCAGACAGGGGCGCGGCCGCTTTCCGGTTCCCATTTCAGCGCGACGGCATAGTGGGTCGGGTTGACCATCACGACCGTGGCCGTCTTCACATTCTGCATCATCTGGCCGCGTGCGATTTTAGCCCCCCGCTGACGGCGTTGCTGTTTGACGTGCGGATCGCCTTCGCTCTGCTTCAGTTCCTTCTTCATTTCCTCGCGCGACATGCGCAGCTTGTTGGAGTGCAGCTGGCGCTGCAGCGGCAGGTCGATTGCAGCAAGTACGAACTGGAACAGGAAGAACAGCAGGACGAGCTTCAGCACCTGTCCGAAGGTGAACTGGGCGAAATGGCCGAGCTCGATGGCCGTGCTGGCGTAATAGCTGGTGGCGAGTTGAATGAGGAACGCGATGCCGATGCCGGCCGCGAACAGCATTTTCACCGTGTCCTTGAGAAAGTCGAGCAGGCCCTGCGTGCCGTACTTCTTCTTGAGGTTCGAAGCCGGGGAAATCTTCTTCATGTCCGGCTGGATCTTCTTGGCCGAGAAGGTGATGGCGCGCTGGGCCAAGAGAGAGAGAAGCACGATCGCCGCGAGCATCACCAGCAGCATCGCGACCCGCACCAGCGCCCCGCTCAGCTGGGTTCGCGTCTGGTTTCCGTGCGCCTCGAAGATGTCCTTCGAGAAGGAGTCGGCATGGTAGAGCAGCGCCGAGAAGTCCGAAAAGATCTGATGCCCAACCGTGGCCTGCAGGACGGCGCCACCGACAAGGATGCCGAAGACCAGCGCCAGTGTGTTGGTCTCCTTCGATTGCGGGATATTGCCTTCTTCACGCGCGCGGCGGCGCTTTTCTTCGGAGGCTTCAAACTCCTTCTCGCCACCGGCATCCTGTTCCTGCTCGGCCATGGCCTACCTCACATCCAGCCGATGATCGCCATGACGCGATCTTTCCACACGACGAGGAGGCCGACGATGGACAGCGCCAGCAGGAACAGCCCTGCCCCGATCATGATCGGGGCACCGACAAACGCCACCATCAGCGTGGGCAGGGCCTTGTTGATGAAGCCGAGACAGATGTTGTAGAGCAGGTTGATCGCCACGAACGGCCAGGCCAGCAGCACCGCGAAGCGGAAGGCCGACATGAAGGCGTCGATCAGCATGTCCGGGCTGAGCGCGCTGATCGCCCCTACCGGAACATCCGTATACATGCGCAGGAGCGAGGCGACGGCGTTCAGGTGGAAGTTCGCCGACAGCAGCACCGCCGTGCCGGCCATCGACAGCAGGTTTGCCGTCATCGCCTGCTGCTCGTGTTCCAGCGCGAAGCCGAGCAGCTGCGACAGGCCGATGGACTGGGAGATGACGGTGCCGGCGATGCTCAGCATCCAGACCGCCAGGCGTAGCGTGGCGCCGAGACAGAAGCCGATGGTCGCTTCCCCGATCAGCGTCAGACCGTAGCCGGAGGCCGGCGACAGGGTCGGAACCGAGACGACGCCACTGGTCGCCAGCGTGAAGGCCAGTGCGAGAAGGATCATCAGCCGCATCTGCATCGGCATCACCTGCTCGCCGATGCCCGGCATGAAGAAGACCACGAAGGACAGGCGGGCCACGACAACCAGCAGGAGCGCGACCCAGGAGGCCAGCGGACCGGACAGAGACATCAGCTCTGCCATCACACCACGCCGACGATATAGGGCTTTGTCTTGGCGTTGATCTCTTCATAGGCAAGCACGGCATTGCGAATGCCTTTGCTCGCCAGCACGGTCTGGAGGAAACGCCGGCGGCGCGACGAGGTCGCGATCGACGCCATGACGCCTTTCTTGGCCGCCTCGTTCAGCTTGGTCTGGACCGAGTTGGTCAGCTCGCCGAACAGTTCCGGCGGAAGCGCGACATCGGACGAACCGTTCTCACCGTTGATCTCGTATTCCGAGAATTTCTGCTCCCAGGACGTCGAGAGCTGCACCAGCGGCAGGCGGCCCTGGTCGTCCTGCAGCCGGTCGACGATCTGGAAGGCGAGGCGCTGGCGCACGAGTTCGACGATGCGCGGCAAGCCCGGCGACGACGGCTTCACCTCGGCAATCGTTTCGATGATCAGGAACAGGTTGCGGATGGAGACGCGCTCCTCCAGCAGCATGCGGACGACGGAGAGCAGCAATTCCGGCGAGACCTTGCCGGGCACGTACTCGTCGAGGAAGCGGCGGTTGGCCGCGGCACGCTCGCGATCGCTGACATGGGTCAGCGCATCCAGCGTCTCCATCATGACCATCCGGGTGAAGACCAGCGAGAAATTGCCCTGGATGGTTTCCAGCATGTGCGTGGCCAGCACTTCGATCGGGTCGACGACCGGAATGCCCGAGGCCGCCAGTTCCTGCTTCTTGCCGGCGGACACCCAGCGGGCCGAGGCCTTGTAGACAGGCTCCTTGACCTTTTCGCCCTGGATGTGGGGCAGCTGGTCGTCTTCCATGAGCGCCAGCACCGAGCCGGGACGCAGGAAGCCGGAATCGATCCGCACGCCCTGGATACGGATCCGGTATTCGTTCTTCCTGAGCGTCGGATTGTCCGTCATCCGTATCGACGGAAGGACGAATCCATATTCCTCCGCAATATATCTTCGGATCTTGTGGATGCGCGACTCGAAGCCGTTGTCCCCGACAAGTACCAGATTGACGAGGTCGGGCGCCACTTCGAGGTGGATCTCGTCGGCATGGATCGAATCGCCGAAGGCCAGCGGCTGGGCATCGTCGGTTTCGGTCTCGGCGGTCGCGAGTTTCTTCGCGGCTTCCTCCTGGTTCCGCTTGCGGATGAAGTACGCCGCCGTGCCGAAGCCGCCGGCGCCCAGCATGAACGGCACGAACGGCATGCCCGGAACCACGGCGAACACGGCCAGGATGCCGGCGACGATCACCAGGGCGGCAGCATTGGAGCCAAGCTGGGCAACCAGCGCGAGGTCGATCGACCCTTCTTCCCTGCCCTTGGACAGGAGCAGGGCAGATGCGACGGACACGATGACGGCCGGAATCTGCGAGACGAGGCCGTCGCCCACGGTCAGGATGGAATAGTTGCTCAGCGCCTGCGAGAAGCTGAGATGGTGCACGGTGAGGCCGATGCCGATGCCCGCGACAAGGTTCAGCGCCGTGATCAGCAGGCCCGCAATCGCGTCGCCCTTGACGAATTTCGAGGCACCGTCGAGCGAGCCGAGGAAGGAGGCTTCCTCCTGTTCCTTCTGGCGGCGGGCCTTGGCTTCTTCATGCGTGATGGCGCCGACGGCAAGGTCGGAGTCGATGGCGAGCTGCTTGCCGGGCATGGCGTCCAGGGCAAAGCGTGCGCCGACTTCGGCCATCCGGCCCGCACCTTTGGTGATCACCATGAAGTTCACGATGACCAGCACGCCGAACACGACGAGGCCGACGAACAGGTTTCCGCCCATGATGAACATGGCGAAGCCTTCGATCACCTTGCCGGCGGCGGCCGTGCCGGTGTGCCCTTCCCCGATGATCAGCTTGGTGGAGGACACGTTGAGCGCGAGGCGCAGCATCAGCGAGGCGAGCAGCACGCTCGGAAAGGACGAGAAATCCAGCGGCCGCTCGATGAATACCGAGGTCGCAAAGATCAGGATGGCGAAGGAGAAAGAGGCCGTCAGGCCGATGTCCATCACCCATGACGGCACCGGCAGCACCATCACGAGGATGATCACCATCAGGCCGACGGCCAGCAGGGCCGTTGACGATAGTCCGAAGAGTTTCTGGGATTTCACGGGACGGAACCTATCGGGAGATGATCGGCAGAACGGTATTGTTGAACAGGTCGAGCGCGATGCGCGTCATGTAGCCAAGCGACAGGAAGAACACGACGATCACGGCAAACACCTTGGGAATGAAGGTGAGCGTGATTTCCTGCACCGAGGTCAGCGCCTGCAGGAGGCCGATGGCAAAGCCCACAACCAGCGTCACGGCGAGGATCGGCATGGCCATCATCGCCGCCGCCCAGATGTGGGCTCTCAGTATTTCGAAGATCTCCGCCTCAGACATCGCACGCCCGACTCAGACCGGCATCCGCAGCAATTCCTGGTAGGCCTCGACCACCTTGTCGCGGATCGTCACGGCGGCATCCAGCATCATCTCGGCATTGGCGAGCGCGGCGACCATGGCGTGCGGGTCGGCCCCGGAAACGCCGGTCTGCATGGTCGTCTTTTCGGCCTGTTGCATGGCGGTCCGGAAGTCCGAAATACCCTCGGCCACGACATTCTTGCCCGCCTCGGCCTTGCCGGCGGTCTGCGCCTGGTCGGTCGGGCGGACCGTGTTGAGGGCGGTGTAGGCATTGAAACTGACATTTGCCATGACGGTTCAGGCCTCCCTAGCGGCGCAGGATGTCCAGCAGCGACCGGTACATGGTACGGGCCTGCTGGAAGGAGTTGAGGTTTGCTTCATAGGTCCGGTTCGCCTCGCGCATGTCGGCCATTTCCATGACCAGCGAGACATTCGATTTCGTCACATAGCCGTCGGCGTCGGCCATCGGATTGGACGGCTCGTAGAGACGCTCGCCGGGCGCCTGGTCCAGCGCGACGCGCATTTGCTGGAACTGGTCGGACGGGCTGGGCTCGACCATCAGCAGCTTGCGCTGGTAGCCGGGCGTGTCCGCATTCGAGATGTTTTCCGAGGCAAGCGTGATGCGGCGCTGTTCAACGCCCATGCCCATCACGGCCTGCTGCATGATCGCTTTCAGAGGGTTCATTCAGCGCCTCCCTACTTGCTCTTGCCGATTGCGGTACGCATCAGGTCCATCGATTTCTCGTAGACCGTGATCGCCAGATTGTGCTGGCCCATCGCATCGGCGGATTTGTAAAGCTCCTGCTCGAGGCTGACCGTGTTGCCGTTCGGCGAGGCGGGCGTCTTCGCGTCCAGCACCTTGAAGGTGCCGTCGAGGCCCTCGGTCTGCGATCCATGCGCGGCGCGGGTCAGGAAATCCTCGAAGGATTCCAGTTGCTGGGCCTTGTAGCCGGGCTCATTTGCATGGGCGATATTGGTCGCGCTGACCTGCTGGCTCTCCGCTGCATAGCGGGCCATGGCCCCGAAAAGCTGAAACAGGGGGAGTTCGGAAATCATGCCCGAGTCTCCTTGGTTAACCGGTTCACAAGATTTGTTAGGATAAGCTGAAGAAAGAGTTAATTGCCTGCTCAGGTCCCTTGCCATGGCGACACTTGTGTCTTCCTCTTCTCTCCGGCTCGTGAAGCTCTGGGGCACCGTGACGGAAGTCGCCCCCGGCATGGTCAAAGTGGCCGGCGTCAGCGAACTTGCGGGCGTCGGCAACGAGATCGTGATCGAGAAGCAGGGCGTAACGGTTCTGGGAGAAATCCTGTCCGTTGCGGGCGATACGGTAACCGCCCTTCTCTACTCGCCCTGCGACACGATCCGCATCGGCGACCCGGTGCAGATCGAGCAGGAAGCGCGGGTCGAGCCCGGCGACCACTGGCTCGGCCAGATCGTTAATTATCGCGGTGAGCTGACCGGCACGAACCTGCCGCCGGCGCCCGCCCACACGTCCAGCCGGCGCCTTTACGCACCCCCCCTGCCCGCACACGACCGCCGCGGCATCGGGCCGCGCCTGCCGTCCGGCTGGATGATCACCGACACGATGCTGCCGATCTGCCGCGGCCAGAGGCTGGGCCTGTTTGCCGGTTCCGGGGTCGGCAAGTCGACATTCCTGGGCTCCCTCGCCGGGGGGCTCGAAGCCGACCGGGTCGTCATCGCGCTGATCGGTGAGCGCTCGCGCGAGGTCAACGAGTTCATCCGCAATGTGCTGCCGAAGCCCGTCCTGTCGAAAACTGTTGTGGTGACCGCGACAGCAAGCGAGTCGCCGGGTGCGAAGAAGCGCGCCGCCTATTGCGCCATGGCCGCGGCCGAACATTTCCGCGATGAAGGCAAGAGCGTCCTGCTGCTGTTCGATTCGATCACGCGGTTTGCCGAGGCGCACAGGGAAACCGCCCTGCTTGCCGGTGAGACCCCTGCCCTCAACGCCTTCCCGCCGTCGACCGTGCGCGTGATCGCCGAGCTTGCCGAGCGGGCCGGACCGGGCACGCAGGGCAAGGGCGACATCACCGCGATCTACTCGGTTCTGGTCGCCGGATCGGACATGGAAGAGCCGGTCGCCGACATGATCCGCGGCATCCTGGACGGCCACATCCTGCTGTCGCGCCAGATCGCCGAGCGTGGCCGCTATCCGGCGATCGACATCCTGCGCAGCGTGTCGCGGAGCCTGCCCCACGCCGCCACCGATCTCGAGAACGACCTCATCCGCCAGGGCAAGCGCCTGTTCGCCCTGTATGAAGAGATCGCGCCCATGCTTCGGGCGAACCTCTACGTGCCCGGCAAGGACGCGGAATCGGATCGCGCGGTCGCCCTGTTTCCCGCCATCGACGCATTTGCGGGCACGCGAAATCCCGACGGGATCGATGCCGCGTTCACTGCGCTGTCCGACATGCTGGAAGGGACCGCCGGCGTGCGCGAGCCGGCGCCCGCGCAGACCTGATCAGAGCAGGCTGAGAAACAGGTTCTGGCTGGCCTGGGAGCCAAGGCCCGACTGGCTGGTGCCGGCCTGCAGCAATGTCAGCGCCGCCGCACCGGGGGCCGTCGAGCTGACACCGTTCGAAATCGACTGCATCGCATGAAACCGCTGGATCACCTTCTGGGTGACGTCGGAATCGGCGAGTTGCGAGAGATTGCTGATGCCGAAGGCGCTACGGATCTTGTCCTTGAAGATCTCCGCCTGCTTCTCGACCGGCAACTGGCTGATACCCGACGGAAGATTGGTCGCCGTCTCAAGCAGTGTACGGATCGGAATGTCGCCCAGGATCTTGTAGGCGATCGTGTCCTCGCTCGAGCCTGAGCCCGCAATGGCGCCGATTTCCGACTTGAAATTCAGCGACAGGCGCATGTCATCGTCGACTTCGCCGACGGCTTCCTCGAACGACGCCGCTTCGAAGCGGTCGCCGAGATCGGTGACCGTCGCCTCGTCGAGCTGGATCTCGCCGAGCAAGGGCAGGAGCGTGTTGGCGAATTCCGTGTACTTGGCGTTGTTCAACCGGGGCAGAAAAGTGCTTTCCGGGTCTGACACTTCGGTCAGCACTTTCCGGATGAACCCGCCCTTCCATTCCTCTCCGCCGAGGCCAAAGGCCGTCATGGTGACGCGCAGGAGGCGCTTGTCGTTCATGAAGTCGTCGAGCGTGATCGGCTGCGACAGCTTCTCCGTCATGTACTCCCTGTCCTGACGGATCTGCGGAGAATTGGAATAGGCTTCCAATTGCCGGTCATAGGTCGACTGGAGGAAGTTCCAGCCGCTGTTGCCAGACAGGGGAATGACCGGCTGGAACATGGCTCAGGCGACAGCAGCGCCTTCCACTGCGGTGCGGCGCAGGGCGGCATGCTTGAACAGCTGCTCCTCGATTTCGAGCAACTGGCGCAGATGGCAAAGGGCGGAATAATAGTTCCCGCGGCCGACCATCGACCGCAGCGTCGGGATGAGGTCCGGATCGAAGACCCGGAACACGTCGAGCAGGCGGGCACATTCGGCATCGATGGCCGGGACCGTCGGCTCCTCCTGGAGGTCGCCCGTGATCAGCAGCTGGATCGCGTAATAGATCCGCTTGACGGGCGTGTTCGCCTCTTCCGGACGCAGGGCGTCGCGGCAGCGCAGCACACGGGCATTGCCGTCCACGATGCGGATGCGCGACGGACGGTCGCCGTTTTCAAGCGTCGCACCGTTCACGATGAAACGTTCGCCCGGAGCAATTTTCAGTACAAGACCCGACATCAGGCGGCCTCCCCTTCCACTGCGGGCCCGCCCGTTTTCGCCGGCAGTCCCATTATGTTGCGATTGATTTCAATGAGGTCCGCAATGTCGCCTTGTCCTCCCAGAAGGGTGTGGCTGTGGCGGCGGACAAACTGGAAAATCGAAATCAGGCGACCCTTGAGGTCGTCAGGAAGGGGATTGTTCGGGTTCAGAAGGTCAGTGGCGAGCACGGTCCAGAGCTGCAGGTTTCTGTGGATCGCGTCGACCCAGCCAAGAAACTCCTTCGGACCCGCTTCAGCGGCAGATTCCAGCGCTTCGGTAATTTGCAGAAAAAGCGCCTGCTCGAGCTGTCGGTCGCTCGACGTGCGCTTCGTGATATCACCATAAGCCTTGTAAGCCAGATTCTGCAACACGCCCTCCTAGCGTTTATGTAGCAGCAGTAAGGAGGACCCGGGCGCTCCAGCGCCCGGGTCCGGAAGTCATTAGCGGAACAGGTTGAGCAGAACCTGCGGCGACTGGTTCGCAATCGACAGGGACTGAACACCCAGCTGCTGCTGGACCTGGACGGCCTGCAGCTTCGCGGAAGCCGCTTCCATGTCTGCGTCGACCATGGCGCCGATACCCGAGTTCATCGAGTCGACCAGCTGCATCACGAACTCGCTCTGAGCATCGATCTGCTTCTGGGCCGAACCGAAGGAAGCCGAAGCGGAGATCGCCGTGTTGAGCAGCGTCTCGATCGACGACAGGGCAGCCGTTGCGCCGGTTGCCGTCGAAACGTCGATGCTCGACAGGGCAGCCAGGCCGCCGGCGGTCGTTGCCGGGCCGGACGATGCGAGGGCGCTGAGGTTGACCGCCACCGAGCCGCCGGAAGCGGCCAGCGTGATCGTTGCAGCGTCCGCAGTCGGATCCGTTGCATCCGTAACCGTAACCGTCAGGTTCGTGATGGAACCTGCGTCGATCAGGGCCTTGAGGCCGGCAGCGACGTCATTGTTGGTGTCGCCGTCAGCTGCGGTGTAGGTGTAGTCCGCACCGCCAGCATTGACCGTGAAGGTGTCGCCAGCCGTGATCGTGCCGCCGTCGAGCGTAACGTCCACGCTGTTGCCGTCCTGAAGGTCGGAGCTGGAATAGGTCGTGGTGATCGAGCTGTCAGCCCAGGTAACGGCACCACCGGACGCACCAACCGTGACGGTCGCGTCGTTGACCAGCGGGTCTGCAGCATCGGCACCGCCAGCGGCGGTTGCGTTGGTGATGCTTGCGCCGTCGATTGCCGTGCGAAGAGCAGCAGCAACGTCGTTGATCGTGTCACCGGAAACCGCGGTGTACGAGATCGCAGAACCGCCAACCGTGAACGAGAACACGTCGCCAGCGTTGATCGCACCGGCTTTGATGGTCAGGGTCAGGGTCTGGCCGTCGGAAAGGTCGCCAGCCTGCGAAGCCGTGATCGTGCCGGGGTCACCGGCCGTCTTGGCGACGTCGGTTGCCGTGATCGAGTCGGCCGTCGAGACGTAGCCGCCATCGCCGCTGGTCTTGGCCGTGCCGGCAGCGGCAGCGGTCGTGGCCAGGTCGTTGCGGGAGACCGAAATGTTCGTGGCCGAAACCGTGCCGTCCGAGGCGCGGTCGAGCGATGCCAGGACGGACATTGCGGACGTACCCTTCAGCAGGTTCACGCCGTTGAACTGAGCAGCGTTCACGATGTTGCCGATCTGCGTACGCAGCGAGGTAACGTCGGTCTGGATGCGCGTACGGTCGCTGGTGTTGAGGTCCTGCTGGGCCTGAACGATCAGGTCCTTCATGTCCTGAAGGAGACCGGTGACGGTTTCAGCAGCCGACCGGGCGACGCCGACGGTGGCGGAGCCAACGTTCAGGGAGTCGGTGATCTGGTTGAAGCTGGAGACGTCAGTCGACATGACGGTCGAGATCGCCCAAACGGCAGCGTTGTCTTTTGCCGAGTTGATCTTCTTGCCGGTCGAGATCTGGTTCTGAACCTCAGCGAGGTTCTTGTTGATGCTGCGAAGGGTGTCGAGAGCCACCATCGCGCTGTTGTTTGTAAGAATGCTGGACACTGTTTGTTGCCTCTACCTTATGTGTCCGCGATTTCATCGCGAACCGCGAACTTATTTCAAACACGCGTCGTCCTGACAGCGGGGTTGCCGCCAACCACTCTTGGTTGATCGAGTTTTTGATAATGTTCTTGTGTGTATATCGGGTTAACCGATCTCAGGCTTTTCGCTGGAAACTGCCGGTCGCACCTGAGAATGCGACCTTAGTCCCATCGCGTCCGTACGATCCGACATAGGCATTGCCATGCATCGAACCGAGTCGTTCGATGGCATGGCGCAGGCCGTTGCGGATCGCCTCGAAATGCACGGAGTTCTCCCGCGCTAACCACATAATCGCCTGTATTTCCCGGCGATCCTCGGCCGACACGGCACCCGCCTGCCCTCCCCCGAGAAAGGACTCGATGTGCTGTATTGCCGCCAGCTTCGGCTCGACGAGCGCAACCGCTTCCCGGGCCCGGCCGGTGAGCAGCAATTCCCGCTCCTGCGTCAGGAGGTCGCGCAGCTGGGTCGTCGTGTCGGCAAGGCTTCCCTTAGTCATCGGGACCATCCGTCTGAGGAGCTTTGGCCGCGACCGCTACGCCCGCTGCCTTCTCATCGACGGCTTCGGCAAAGCCGAGCGGGTGGGTTTCTGCAATATCCTTGGCGACCGCCTCAACGACGAAGCGGGAGAACGCGGATGCCGTCTCTCCCCCACCCTGCGAGAAGGCCTTTTCGAGCCCTGCATGGCTCAGCATTTCCGACCAGAGCATTTGCTCGAACCGCTTGCCGATATCGGGACCATCGAGATTCTTCAGACTATGAGACGCTCGGTTGGGTGCGAGCGGCAAGTTCGCAGCGGTGCCCTGGAGTGGACTCGGACCGGCCATGACAGGCTCCACATTCAGAATACGGAGAAATTTCTTTCCAGAAATCCCCACATCATTAACCCCGTTTTTACGCCGCTTGGTTTTAATTTGGTTAACACAAAGTGCAGGATGCATAGACGGCGCATGACGCTCCCGATCGACAGCGATTTCCGGGCCCTCCTGACGGGCCCGGCGCAAGAGCCGCGTTCACGCAGCTCGCAGCCCGGCGGTGGCGCCGCCGGCTTTGCCGACAGTCTGTTGCAGGCCGGCCAGGCAGAACCCGACAATGACGATGCACGCCAGGTTCCGGATGCTCCGGCGGGCCAGACCGCTGCCTCGGCCCTGCTTGTAAACCTGCCGGCCGAGGGCGGGCCCGACCAGGAAGCCGGCGAAATCGCAGGCCGGGCGGCGCCGGCAGGCGATGATGCCATGGCCCGGCAACCTCCCCTTCCCGACATTGCCGGGCGTGCGCCTGCGGTCGCCGCGGACGCGCCCCAGAGCGCCCATCACACGCAGGATACGGACGCCGCGTCCAGCCGCCTCAGATATTCAGGAAACGACACGCCGGTTGACCCTGAGCAGACACGCACGGATGGTGATGCAGACGCGCCGGACGCCGGCGCCGCTGTGCAGCAGGCTGCCACAGCGAACGTCACGCCTGCCTCATCCGATGCCACCGACAGGGTCGGTCCGCGGCCGGAGCAGATTGCCGATGCCGGGGCCGCGCAAGTCGCGACGGGGTCCGACGCGACCCGAACCGGCGCGGGCGTAGCGACGCCCTCCCCTGCGCAGCAGGTCGGCTCGACGGAGCCCGCACGCCGGGCAGGCGCCGGGACGAGAGCAGACGCCGGGAAGAACAACTCCGGGACCGCGGACCAGCCGGCCGGGACCGGCACGTCGTCGGTCGACGCTTCGTCCGCACCCGTACAGGCCGGGCACGATTCGCTCCAGGCACTGGCCGGACAGGCGGCGACTACGGTTCCTCCGGCAAAGCCGGGCACGCAGTCCCAGCAGGATGGACGTGAGGCCAATGTCTCTTCGGCACAGGGCGTCGCAGCGCCTGGCAAGGCCCCGAACACCCAGCAGGCCCCCCGGGCAGTGGCACGCACAATTCTGGCCGAGAAAGCCGATGACATCGCCGGCACGGATGGAGCAAAAGCCCCATCGGCTGCCGCCAGAGGCTTTGAGACGGCCCTCAACGCTGTGACGCGATCCGATTCCGACCCGTCCGCGGCGGCAGCGCTCGCCACGGCCTCCCCTGCCCCGGCCGCTCCGGCCGCAACTGTTGTAACGCCGGTTGCGCAGGCGCCGCTTTCCATGGTGCCGGCCCACGCCCTCGTGACCGCCACACCGGCAGACGTCACCACACTGATCAATGACCACATGGCCTCATCGCCGGATCGGTCGGACCGGATCGTCGTGCAGCTCGACCCGCCCGAACTCGGCCGGATCTCGATCGATTTCCGGTTTGACGGCCAGGGCCTCCAGCATGTCACCATCACCGGTGAACGGCCGGAAGCCCTGCAGCAACTCCGCCTGATGCACCACGATCTCGTGCAGACGCTCGAGCGCAACGGCCTGTCCGGCGACAGCATGAGCTACCAGCAGCAGAGCGCCGGTCACCAGAACCCGCAGGGCAACCAGCCCCGCGCCTCGGCGGCCGCCAGCGCGCCGTCCGTACTTACCGATGCCGAGGCGGATGCCCCGGCGATTGTGCCACCGCGTAAGCCCCAGCAAACTGCAATGTCAGGCTCCGGCCTCGACATCCGACTCTGAGAGCAGGATCCATGTCGACCGTCACATCCGCTACGAACACCGACACGTCCACAACCAACGGCGTGGCTTCAACTGCGACGCAGGCGAATATCGGCGAGGAGTTCAACAGCTTCATCCAGCTGCTGACGGCGCAGGTTCAGAACCAGGACCCGCTGTCGCCGATGGACTCCACGCAGTTCGTCGAACAGCTCGCCACCTTCTCGACGCTTGAACAGCAGGTGCGCTCCAACGACACGCTGGAGTCCATCGCATCGATGATCAGCGACCTGCATTCGATTGCGGCGACCGACTGGCTTGGCCAGAATGTCTCCGTCGAGTCCTCGTGGGTGCCGTATCAGAGCGAGCCGGTGAACTACACCGTGGACTTCCCCGAGAGCATCTCGAAAGCCGTGCTCAACATCCAGGACTCGCAGGGCAATGTGGTGTTGACGGAGAACCTAGACATGTCCGCCGACAGTTTCTCCTGGGACGGACATACGGACGCCGGCGGAACGTCACCGGATGGCATCTACCAGTTCGGCATCGATCTCTACCAGAGCGGCACCTATGTCGGCACGGTCGCGCCCCGCGTCCTGACGACGGTCACCGGTGTCGGCAATGAGAACGGCACGCTGAAATTCGGAACCACGTCCAACCTGACGACGGATCTCGGCAACATCCGGAAAGAGTAGGAATTTCCAGGCGTTGGTGCAGGCCGGATCAGAGATCCTGCTTGCCCATATCGACGATCAGGACATTTTCGACACCTTCCGGAAGAACATTTTTCAGGTTCATCAGGATCATGGTGCGCATCGTCTCATAGCTTTCCACATTGCCGAGCGTACGCATCGTATCGCCATGGCTGCTGAGCTCGATCAGGGTGGTGTTGATATTGTCGCGCACCTTCGGTTCCATCGAGAAGAGCTTGCCGGAGATGTTTGAGTCGACTTCGAGGTTGATGTTGAGGATGACGAGGCTCTCGACGCGGTCTTCGCCCATCAGTGGAATGACGAATTCGCGGGAGAACTTGAAATAGGTTACGTCGCCGGAGCTGGCGCCACCGCCACTGTCTCCGTGCCCCCCTCCCCCGCCGTGCGAGGAGGCTTCCTTTTTCTTCTTTTCCTTTTTTTCGTGGCCGGAGTCCTTTTCTCCGTGGCCACTCTCGCCGCCGGACTCATGTGAGGCAGCGGCTTCATGTCCACCACCGGCCGGTTTGGAAGATCCGCCCGAGCCACTCTTGAGGAAATTGCCCGCAATTCCCCCGACGACGATACAGACGACGGCAACAACGGCAGCGATGATGTTCTTCATGTCTCCGCTCCTAGAATGGGAGGACCTTGTCGATCACTTTCGGAATGGCCCGGCGCCCCTGCATGCCGGTTGTGTCTCCCTGGTTCACATAGGAGAGCTGGGCGTCCGCGATCTTGTCGTAGGTCACGGTGTTGGTCCGCGTGATATCCTGGGCGCGGATGACGCCGGAGACGCTGAGATAGCGGACTTCGTTGCTGACCCGCGTCTGCTGGTATCCCTGGATGATCAGGTTGCCGTTCGGCTCGAGGCCGACAACCCGCGCAGCGAGCGTGAAAGTGATCTTCTCGGCCCGGTTCACGGCGCCGCTGCCTGAAAGGTCCGAATTGCGCGTATAGTCGATGCCGGGCGACAGGCTCGCCGATCCCGGCAGGGCCCGGTTGACCACTTCCGGAAGACCAAGCAGCGCATCGACGTTCATGTTCTCGCTCGATCCGCGCGAACGCGACAGCGAGCTGTTGAGGCTTGCCTTGTCGTCCATTTCTACGATTACGGTCAGCAGGTCGCCGACAGCCTTGGCGCGCCGCATGCTGAGCAACGCGTTCGGCGAGGTGGCCCACAGCGATGGGTTGGGTTCGCCGTCCGTACCGGACGACAGCTCCGTCACGGGCTGGGTCCACTGTGCATAGGGCATTGGCGGCGGCGCCATTTCCTGTGCCTGCGGCTGGCTGGCACAGGCTGTCACGGCCCCGGCGAGAAGTGTCGTGTAGAAGAAGCTTTTCATTGTGCCAGTACCCATCCGCTTTCCTGCACGACGCCCTGAACAGTCTGTTTGGACGACTGGTTGAGCACCGTAACCGTCTCATTCAGCCCGGCCTCGCCAAGCGCACGACCGGTCGTCGTGATTTCCAGCGCGCCATTGATGTATTTCAGCGTCACGACCTGGTTGCGCTTCACCAGCATCGGCGCCCGCGTGTTGTCCGGCGTAATCGCCTGGCCCTTGTAGACGGTGCGTCGCACCTCCTGGCCGATCAGCGGGTTTTCAGCGGAGACGGTGTCGCCCTCTTCCGTCGTGACATTTGCCAGGGTGACGCGGTCGCCGGCGCGGATCACGTCCGATGCTATGACGGCCGAAGCGTCGGCTGAGAGCGCGATGGCACCCACTGCAAGTGCTGCAAGCAAGCTCATGGCGCTACCTCAACCGCGTTGTGGCCGCGAGCATCTCGTCGGATGCCGTGATCACTTTGGAATTGAGTTCGTAACCGCGCTGGGCCTCGATCAGGTCTGAAATTTCCTTGACCACGTCGACCCCGGAATCTTCGAGGAAGCCCTGGCGGATATAGCCTGCCCCTTCCGTGCCCGGCACGACCTGCGACGGCGTTCCGGACGCCTCGGTCGCCCTGAACAGATTGTCGCCGAGCGCTTCGAGGCCCTTTTCGTTGACGAACCGGGTCAGCGACAAGGTGCCGATGGACTGGCCGGCCTGGCCGTCGGCGAAATAGGCCACCACTTCGCCATCCCGGCTGATGGTGATCTTCTGCGCATTGTCAGGAATGGTGATGCCGTCGGCCAGCGGATAGCCGTCCATGGTCACCATCTGGCCGTCGACACTGCGATTGAACTTGCCGTCCCTTGTGTACGCCGACTCGCCCGAGGGCAGCGTGACTTCGAAGAAGCCGGCGCCGTCGATGGCGAGATCCAGTTCCGAGTTCGTCTGGCGCAGGGATCCCTGCGTAATTTCCATTGAGACGGTGGACGGACGCACGCCCGTGCCGATCTGAATCCCCGCCGGCACGGTCGTGCCCACCTGGGAGGTGAGTGTCCCCGGCGTCAGGTATTGCTGGTACATGAGGTCCGAAAACTCGGCGACGCGCGGACGATAGGCCGCGGTGCTCATGTTGGCGATGTTGTTGGAAATGACGTCGACCCGCAGCTGCTGCGCCGCCATCCCTGTTGCTGCAATCTGTAAGGACTTCACGCGTTTCTCCTTCCTGGATTTTCCGCTTCCTGAACTTTACGCTCCCATCACTCACGTACCGCCGAGATCAACTGGCCGATCCGGGAATCCTCCCGTTCGAGTACGGTCTGGCCGGCTTCATAGGCCCTCTGGACATCGATCATCCGCGCCATTTCCAGCACGGGCGAGACATTCGATTGCTCGAGCGCACCCTGCACGATCGACGGATCGGAAATGTCCGTGTACCCGTCCGGCGCCGAGAAGTAGGTGTTCGAATCGCGCAGCAGGTCGCCATTGGGCGTCACCACACCGATCTGCCCGAACTGGTCCGGACCGGACGAGAGGATGCCGTCCGCCGATATCGTCACGCTGGATATTTCCGGAGGGATCGTGATCGGCGAGCCGCCCACGCCCATGACCGAATTGCCCATGGCGTCGACCAGGGTGCCATCGCCTGACAGCTGAAAGTGCCCTGCCCGTGTCAGGCGCGGCCCCTGCGGCGTCTGAACCGTGAAATAGCCATCGCCCTGGATGGCGAGATCGAACTGCCCGCCGGTCAGCTTCAACGCACCCTGCTGCAGTTCGAAGGCGTGCCCGGCAAGCCCGCCCATGGACAGCCCGCCATCCTCGCCCGTGTTCGCAAGGAATTCGGCGAAGACCGCGCGGTCGGACTTGTAGCCGGTTGTGCTGGAGTTCGCGAGATTGTTCGCGACCACCTGCATTTCATCCATCAGGCCCTGCTGGCGCGTGAGCGCGGCATAAACAGCGTTTGACATCAGTGGAATCCTCCTGATTCCGGCGCTTGCGCGCTTGCAATCTCGAGCGGCGGGCTCGCTTCTGCGTCGCTGACGGACCGGCGAAGCGCTTCGATCCGTTGCACGCGGCGCACATGATCCTCGCCCGTCAGATGCCGGGCCGCCTGATAGAAGCCCGCCGAGACGATCCAGTGGCCGCTCGCGGCGTCCTCCTCGATCAGCGCAAGGATGGTTTCCGGATCTTTCGGCAGCCGTGCCTCGAATTCTGCGAGCTTGCTGCGATCGTCGCTCCTGACGGCGCTCAGCGCCGCGAGGCGATTCAGCGCCTCGTCGTGCGGATGGTGATCGGCCATGCTGTATACAGCGCCATAAGACCCGCGCCGGAAGGCGAGGCCCGCGACCCGTTCCGCGACCGGCGCATCCAGGTCCGCTTCTGCCGCGATCTTCTCGGCCAGCGCACTGAAGCCGAAATCGACGGCCCGGCCCGCGGCGAGATTGTAGAGGTGCGCACGTTCCGGAACGTCGTCGAGAATGGCCGGTCCGCCGGCCAGAAGCCCGATTGCGGCAAGGTTGCGGATGGATTCCGCGCTGCCGAGATCCCGCTGCAGGCTCGCGACCAGCTGGCGCTTCACTTCCGCCTGCCCCGCGCTGTTCTGAAGCGCCGGCGTGGCGGCGAGCTCGATGATCGGATCATACCTGGACCGCTCGCTGAGCTCGCGCAGGGCAAACTCGATGCTGGTCCCAAGGCTTGCGTCGCCGCTTCCAGTCTGGCCGAACTTGCGCATCAGCTCGCTGAGCAGCACGTCCTCGCGCACCGGGTCGAGCGGGGCATTCTGGTCAAGCAAGGCCGCCAGCGCCTGATCCTGGAATTGCGGATGGTCCAGATAGCCATGAACCTTCTCGCCGGCCGCCCGGTTGCCATCCTCGAACTCGACCAGCGCCTTGATGAACTGGAGGTCCTGCGACGCCGACATCTGCTCTTCGGTGAAGTCGGCGATCATGCGCCGCGCCATCGTTTTCTGGCCGGCCCGTACGAGCTCCGGAATGATGATCCCGGCAAGGTCGACCCGGAGGTGGAGGGGAAGCTTGCGGAAGTCGGTCACAAAATCGTTCAGCGTCACGGCGCCGCTGGCGTCCCCGGCGGCAAGCTGGGCTGCGGCGAGCCAGATCCCGTCCTCGGGCACGCAGGAGGCCTGCGCCTGGAAGACCTCGACATCCGGCACGCGCCGCCGCTCAAGCATGACGGCGAGGTTCTGCAGGACCTCCGCTTCCGGACTGTGCAGCTGTTTCAGCTCCATCAGCGCTTCGGAATACATGCCCAGCGTGATGTACGCCTTTGGCAACGCGAGGCCGTTCTCGCCTTCGTCCGTGCCATCGCCGTTCCGGAAGGCGTAGATATCCTGATACTGATGGAACTCGGCATAGTGTTCGAAATCGAGTGTGCCCGCGGCGGCGCAGACGGGCTTCACAGGGTCGGGCGTGACGCTTGCGGCGCGTTGCGGGATCGGTTCCACGGCAGCAGCAGGTGCCGGAGGCGCGTCGCCATGGCTGGCTTCCTGCGCGGGCGGTTTCTCGGGTGCGCCCTTCGGCGCAACCGGGGTCAGCAGGCCTTCGTCAAGGGCATCGCGCACGAACGACTCGAGTTCGGTGGACAGGTCCTCCGGCGGCGCGCTGCGCTTCGCCTCGTCCCCCTCCCCTTCACGCGCAAAAGCCTGGGGAACCAGGCAGAGGCTGAGGGCCAGGATGCACGGCAAGCGTCTCATGCGGCGCGTTTCAGCTCCCGAATGGCCTGCTCGACTTCATCGAAGGTCGGCCTGAGACGGGACGGCGCATGGCGCCTCGCGACTTCCACGCAGATATTGACCGGGTTGTGGTGCAGGTTCGAGATCAGGATCTCGCCAATCGTCGCATAGAAGAAGTGCTCTTCCGTCCGGATGTCCTTCACCTTCTTTGCAAACGGGCCGACGATGCCGTAGGCGAGGAACACGCCCATGAACGTACCGACAAGCGCGCCGCCGATCATGCCGCCAAGGATCTCCGGCGGCTTATCGATGGCGGCCATGGTCTTGATCACGCCAAGAACGGCCGCGACGATGCCAAGCGCCGGCAGTGCGTCCGCCATGTTCTGCAGCGCGTGCGAGCCGTGCAGCTTGTCTTCGAGCAGCGCATCCAGCTGGTCTTCCATCAATTCCTCGACCTGGTGGACATTGTCGAAGTTCATGATCATCGACCGGATCGTGTCGCAGATGATCTCGGTGGCGTAATGGTCCTTCACGATCTTCGGATACTTCGAGAAGATGCTGGACTCTTCCGGCGCCTCAATATGAGATTCAACCTCTACGGGATTCTGCTTCAGCAGGTTCAGCAGTTCGTGCATCAGGCAAAGCAGGTCCTGATAGTCCGTCTTCTTCCACTTCGCGCCGGAAAAAACCGAGCCCATATCGCCAAGCGCGTGCTTGATCGTATTCATGTCATTGGCAGCAAGGAACGAGCCCAGCGCCGCGCCGCCGATCATCATCCCCTCAAACGGCAATGCATGCGTGATGATGTGCATCTTCCCGCCCGACAGCAGATAGCCGCCGAACACGAGCACGAGCGTCACCACTAGCCCCAGAATAGCATTCACTGCCTAACTCCTTACCCCCGAAACGCCGGTCAGGCGCTTTTGAAATCTATCAGTTCCCGGACAAAGCTTTCCGAGACCGGCGTATGCATCTTGAGCGCGCGGTGCTTCTTCCAGACGCCCAGTTCACCGGAACCGATATCGACACTTCCCTTCAGCGTGCCGGCGCTCAGCAACAGCCGGCCCGGATCGACGCCCGCAAGCGGCAGGATCTGCCCCACTTCCAGCAGTGCACAATCGCCGACACTCATCGGCAACCGGCCAAGCACGCCGTCCAGCTCGATGCTGGAGGCACGTACGCTCTCGTTGAGCGACTTCGGGCTGGCCGAATGGACCTCGGCCTTGCGGCGCACCTCGCGCTCCATGTATTCGCGCGCAAACCGCATCAGGAAGTCCAGCAGGAAGACGAAGCTGATCCGGCTGACCTTGCCGTCGAAATCAAGGTCGACGTCCACCCGCATGTAGCGTGCGTCCTCACCCAGCGCGCCGGCCACGGCTGACGCGTCCTGCTGCATCACGAAGCCGGAATAAACATCGTGCCCGCCGAGTTCTTCGGCAAGCTTCTGCCACAGGGACAGGACGGACTGTTCCGCGAGAAGCTTGAGGAACAGGCCGGAACCCGCGTCGAAACCGTCGGTATCCTGCTGCAGCCGCGCGGCAGCATTTCGAACGGCAATGTCCTGGTCGAGCTTGATCGCGCAGAGGCCCGGCGATGCTTCCGCCGAAAAGTAGAAGGCGTACGGGCTGTCGACCGAGATCTTGACCCCCTTCCCGCCGACAACCTTGCGTTCGGCAATGGAAGCCCCGCACTCAGCGCCCAGCGCCTCGCCGGCCCACGCCGCGACAAGGTCGCACATCCCGCTCCAGAAGGTGCGGATCTGCAGGAGTGTCGGCGGGATTCCCGTCGCCATCTCGATTTTTTTTCGCAGCACCGCCGACACGGGGATCACCTACAGTCCAGGCCCATTATTAACCGCCACTGATGGTGTCTGACCGGTTGAAAAAGCATTAACAGGCCGGGCGAACTTAACCTCTGGCTAAGCAACGATCCTTCATGGCTGTCTGGTATTCAGGCCCTTCGAATTGTCTTGGACGGAAGAATGGGCTCGCAGCAGACCCCCCCTGCAAACATCACGATCATCAAGCGCAAGAAGGTGGTCAAAGGTGAAGGCCATCACGGCGGCGCCTGGAAAGTCGCCTATGCCGACTTCGTGACCGCGATGATGGCGTTCTTCCTCCTGATGTGGCTGCTCAACGCGACGACCGAAGACCAGCGCAAGGGTATTGCGGACTATTTCAGCCCAACCGTTCCGATCTCGCGGATTTCCGGCGGCGGGTCCGACGGCCTGAACGGTTCGTCGATCATGACGGAAGACAATTATGCACGCATGGGCACGGGGGCATCACGTGACCAGACAGTCGCCAATCCGTATGAGCGCAACCCGGATGACAAGCCGATCACCGAGCCCGTCCGCGAAAAGAACTCCGACCAGGAAGCAGAACAGGCCATCACCGACCAGCTGGAGTCCCTGAAGGAGTCGCTCGAGAATGACGGCCGCCAGCTTTCGGACCACCTGCTGATCAAGATGTCCGCCGAAGGCATCGTGCTCGAGATCACCGATTCCGAAAACGCCCCCCTCTTCCCGGTCGGCCGCAGCGATCCTTCGAACCTGCTGACCGAGATGCTGGGCCTTGTTGCCACGACCTTCCAGTCGTTCGAAAACGACATTAAGATCGTCGGCCACACGGACAGTCTCAGCTACCGCGACGGCGCTTCCTACGACAACTGGAACCTGTCAGCCGACCGCGCCAACGCCGCCCGCAAGCTGTTGATCGCAGACGGCATGGACGCGCACCGGATCCTCGAAGTCTCGGGCAAGGCTGACACCGATCCGCTGGTGAAAGACAGCCCGGATGCGGCCCAGAACCGCCGGATCTCGATTACGATCCTCACGCACTAGCGGGTTGTTAATTCGCGATTATCGGCTCATTAACTAAGGCAGCCTAGTTTCTTCTGCACATATTGCAGGAGCAAACCGGTATGAGCATCTCGTCGTCTCTGAACGCGGGCGTTATGGGCTTGAATGTCAACGCCGCACGTCTTGCCACCATCTCTGACAACATCGCCAACTCGTCGACCTTCGGCTACAAGCGCAGTCAGGTCGATTTCTCGAGCATGGTTCTGCAGCAGCGGTCGTCCGCATACGCTGCAGGCGGCGTCCGGGTCGATACGTTCAAGGACATTGCGGCGACGGGCTCGCTGGTTTCGACAGGCAATGCGACCGACATCGCGGTCGCAGGCCGCGGCCTTTTCCCGGTCACCGACCAGACCGGCGTCACGGCGCTTGCATCGGACCGCAACCTGATGCTGTCGCCGACCGGATCTTTCTATGCCGACCAGAACGGCAACCTCCGGACACAGTCCGGCCTCTTCCTCCTCGGCTGGCCGGCGGATGCGAACGGCGACATCGGCAATATCAGCCGCAACTCCGGTGCGGACCTTGAGCCGGTGAACATTGCGACCTCGCAGTTCACCGCAACGCCGACCTCGAATATCGATCTCGGTATCAACCTGCCTGCAGACGCAACCGTTGCCGGCTCGTCGGGCGATGCGTACGACCTGCCGATCGAATATTTCGACAACCTCGGCCGCGCCAACACGCTGACCTTCGAATTCACGCCCACGGTTCCGGCAACCGGCGCTTCGAACGCCTGGTCGGTCAACATCTTTGACAGCTCGACCGGCACGCCGGTTTCCGTCGGCACGGCGTCGATCACGTTCAGCGACACCTCGACCTCCGGCGGCCGGATCCTGAGCGCCTCGGCCGGCGGCGGCGCGACTTATAATGCGACGGACGGTACCCTGTCGCTGACGCTGCCCCACGGCCCGGTGTCCGTTTATATCGGCCGTCCCAGCGACAGCGCCGGCATCACGCAGCTTGCGGCCCCCTACTCCCCGACGAACGTCTCCAAGGACGGCGCCCCGATCGGCGACCTGTCTTCGGTCGAGATCGACGAGAAGGGCTATCTCCAGGCCGTCTACGATACGGGCCTCCGCCGCACGCTGTACCAGATTCCGGTCGGCGACGTGCCAAACATGAATGGCCTGCATGCCCTCGACAGCCAGGCCTTCCAGGTTTCGGCATCGTCGGGCAGCCTCTACCTGTGGGATGCGGCCAGCGGCCCCGTCGGCAAGATTTCCAACTACTCCCTGATGGAATCGACCTCCGACATCGCCGCCGAGCTGACGGATCTGATCGAAACGCAGCGCGCCTACACGTCGAACGCCAAAATCGTTCAGACCGTGGACGAGATGCTGCAGGAAACCACCAACCTCAAGCGCTGATGACCAGCGCCGGAAGGCGGGACTCTAAGTGAGCATTTCCAGCGCCCTCAACGCAGCGAGATCCGGCCTTCAGATCAACAGTCTGAGGGCCGACATCACGGCTGGAAACGTCGCGAATGCGAACACGGCGGGCTATGTCCGCCGCTCTGTCCTGGTCGGCGAACGGGTCGTCGGCGGCACGACCGCCGGCGTCCAGTCCGATGGCATTGCCCGGTCGCAGGACATGTACCTGACGGCGCAGCGGCGCAGCGTCACGAGCGATCTGGCGCAGGCGGACATGCTGTCATCGGCCTGGAAAACCATATCCGCACGGGTCGGGGATTCCACCGATTCCGAAAGCCTGTTCTCGAAGTTCTCGGACTTCGAGAACGCCTTGTCCGATCTTGCCCTCTCGCCCGAGTCCGCAACCAATGCGACGGCCGTCATCACGGCGGCAAACAGCCTCATCGGCGAGTTCCACGACCTGTCCCAGATGGTGTTCGACATGCGCTCGGACGCCGACCGTCAGATTGCGGATGGCGTCGACACGGTGAACAACGCCCTGAAGGGTATCGAGACGCTCAACGAGCGGATCTCCGGCGCAAATCCCGATTCATCGGAAACCGCCGCCCTTATGGACGAGCGACAGCGACTGCTGGATTCGATTTCCGAATACATTCCTGTCAAGGCGGTCGACCGGGACTATGGCCGCATCGACGTGATCACTCCCGAAGGCGTGTTCCTGCTCTCCGGCAAGGCGCGCACGCTTGAATTCACGCCTTCGACGGCATTCACGCCGACGGACACCGTCGGGGGCGGCCAGCTGTCCGGCCTGACGGTCGACGGCGTCGATCTGACGCCATCCGCGGCCTCCTTCGGTGCTGTCTCCAGCGGCCTGTTCGGCGCCCTGTTCACCCTGCGCGACACCGACCTGCCCCAGTTCGGCGCGCAGCTCGATACGATGGCAGGCGACCTGATATCGCGTCTGTCGGACGACTCGATCGACCCGACCAAGACACCCGGCGACTACGGCCTGTTCGTGGACCCGGCCGGAACAGGTGCTGCCGGCCTCGCCGGACGGATTGCCCTCAATGCGGCGGTCGACCCTGCCCAGGGCGGCGCGAGCTGGCGCCTGCGCGACGGCATCGGCGCGGCAACCGCCGGTCCGTCAGGATATTCGGATACGCTGAACCGGATGGTGTCTGCGTTCACCGCCGTCAATGCGATCAACTCCAACGGCATTCAGGGCGCCTTTTCGGCGACCGACATGGTGGCGCAGTTCTCGTCCCTCGTCGGCACGAAGCGCGTCCAGAATGAATCGGTCCTGTCGTCGACCAGCGCGCAGCACACGATGCTGCTGGAAGCAGAGCAGTCGAAAAACGGAGTCGATATCGATTCCGAAATGCAGGATCTGATGCTGATCGAACAGGCCTATGCCGCGAATGCCCGCGTCATTCAGACTGCCAGCGACATGATCGACCGGCTGATGGAGCTCCTCTGACATGCGCCTTCCCCTGCCCGGCACCCTTCTGAGCAGCGGCCTTCGTTATGAGGTCGCGTCGCTGAAGCAGCAGATCACGACAACCTCGAAAGAGGCGACCACCGGTCAGTATGCGGACCTGACCGCACACCTGTCCGGGCGTATCGGCAACGCGATGCTGAGTCAGAAAGCGCTCGACGACATCCAGAACGAACGCACCCGCCTCTCGCTGCGCGAAGGCCGGCTGGACCTCACCCAGAGCAGCCTGGCCATCGTGGCGGATTCCACCGGAACATTGCCGGCACGCATGCAGACGGCCCTGGCGTCCGGCGACGCAGTCACCCAGCAAGCCATTGCCCGCGACGCCCGTACATCTCTTGAGCAGTCGTTTGCTGCCCTGAATTCCCGCCATGGCGAACGGTTCCTGTTCGCCGGCGATGCAACGGACAGCCCGCCTTTCGGGTCTGTCGACACCTTCCTCGACGATGTCCGCACCATTGCAGAGGGTTCCACAAGTGCTGCGGACTTCGAAACAGCGCTGGATGCCTATTTCAACACGCCGGGCTCCGGCTGGCAGGCAAATGTCTATACAGGTTCAGCCACGAGCTCGGATCCGGAGGCCGTCACCGGCATGGATCCGAGCCTGCTCAAGATATTTGCCGGCCTGGCGGTCGCGGCGCTGTCCGCGCCGGGCGACTCTCCGTCCGTCTTCCGCGCCAGCGACGACGTCATGCTCTCGGCCAGCCAGAAAATGTTTGCCGGTCAAACCGACCTGACCAATGTGCGCGCCGATGTCGGAGTGTCCCAGAGCCAGGTGCAGAAGGCGAAAGAGTCGCTGGACACTGAAGAAACGGTCTTCACGGCGTCCCTCAATCAGCTGACGGCCCGCGACCAGTATGAAGCCGCCGCCTCGCTGCAGGAGCTCGAGACCAATCTTGAGGCCTCGTATATGCTCACGGCGCGGCTGGCGAACCTGAACATCATGAATTTCATGGGATGATGCTATGAAGTGGCCTGCGCTTGTTCTCGCCTGTCTCACCGCTGCATCGGCCGCCTTTTCGGCAGCTGCGGAGCCACGCATCCGCGACATCGTAGATGTTCAGGGCGTGCGGCAGAACGATCTGGTCGGCTATGGCATCGTGGTCGGACTCAATGGGACCGGCGACTCGGTCAAGAATGCACCGTTTACGGAAGACTCCCTCTCCTACATGCTTGAACGCCTTGGCGTGAACGTGCAGGGCGAGCAGATCAAGCCGAAAAACGTTGCCGCGGTCCTGGTTACGGCCACCCTGCCCTCCTTCGCGCGCAACGGCTCGAGCATCGATGTCACGGTCGCCTCCATCGGCGATGCCAAGAGCCTTGAAGGCGGAACGCTGATCCTCACCCCGCTCAAGGGTGCCGACAACGAAGTCTATGCCGTCGCTCAGGGCAGCGTCATCGTGAGCGGCATCGACGTCCAGGCGCAGGGCGCCCGCGAAACGCGCGGCTCCCCGACCACCGGCGGCGTGCCCAACGGCGCCCGCGTGGAGCGTGAAATCAACTACGACTTCAACCAGCGCAGCTACATCACACTTGCGCTGCGCAATCCGGACTTTACGACCGCAGCCAGGATCGAGGACACGATCAACGCAGCCGTGGGCATGCCGATCGCATCCATGCGCGATCCTGGAACCGTCGATCTCAACCTGCAGGCCATGTCGGATTCCCCGGCGCGGGTGCTTGCCGGCATCGAGAATCTCACCGTCGCAGCCGTCACGCCGGCGCGGATCGTGATCGACGAAAAGTCCGGCACGATCGTCCTCGGCGAAGACGTCACGATCTCGAAGGTCGCCATCGCGCAGGGCAACATTGCAATCAAGATCAACGAGCGCCCCGTGGCGTCCCAGCCCGGTCCGTTCTCCAATGGCGAAACCGTCACCCTGCCCCGCTCGGAAATCTCGATTGGCGAGACCGGCAGCGGGCATATTGCGGAACTTGAACCGAATGTGAGCCTGTCGCAGCTGATCGCCGGCCTCAACGCGCTGGGCGTGTCTCCTCAGGAGATGGCAGACATCATCCGCTCCATGAAGGCGGCGGGCGCCATCCACGCGGAACTCGTGATCCGCTGATCGCCTGAAGTTGAGTTGAGCGAAGGACCTTACGCGCCGCTGGCTGCGGCGGCCGGGCCCGCGTCGGCTTTCGGCGTGAGTTCGATCTTCCCGTCACGCTTCATGGCCATGAGCGTCGACAGGAACTCCCGCTGCACCGTGTCGGTCTCCAGTTCCGACAGGTCCTTCACATCGGACAGGTCGTCGCGAAGCTGTTCGGCCAGGCGCGAGGAAATGTTGGCGAGCAGGAAATCCGACACCGGCTGGTAGGGTCCGCGAAGGCTGGCGAACAGCTTCAACGTCTTGTCCGGATCAAGTTCACGCATCACCACCGGAACGGCCGCCTTCGGCATGATGTCCGGCAGGCTCTCGATCGTGAACAGGGATTTCTGGATGTCCCGCAGCTTGTCGTCATGCTTGCCCTGAAGGAACTTCACCAGGTCGTCCCGCTTGCCGGCAGGGATCAGACTCAGCATTTCTCCGATGGCTGACAGGTGTTCGGTATTTTCCTCGTCATTGCCGCCTTGCGCGACATTGAGAAACTCGATCTCGACCATGCGCTCGAGCACGTGGTCGATGCCCGCGTCGGCCTTCTGGTCCTGAATCATGAAACCCATGACCGGCCCAAGCTTTGCGCTGTCCATGTTGGCGACGATGTCGGAAGCGGCCGTGACATCCAGCTTGCGCAGGATCATCGCGATGATATTCGGCGACAGGCCACTCAGATATTCGGCGGTCCGTTTTGAGTCCTTCTTCTCGAGCCGCGTCCAGACGGTCTCCCCGCTGCGCAACTGCTCCCAGATATCGTCCTGGTCCGCATTCGCATCGGCAAACGGGTCTTCGCCCATCACATTGGCCAGTCGCTCGGAATCCAGCACCGCCGCCAGGACCTCGCGGGCCTTGTCCTTGCCCCCGCGCAGCGATCCGGTCGAGTAGCGGAGCTGGCCGAGAAAATCGATGACAACATCGACCATCTGCTCGCGCGCGATGAACGACAGGTTCTCCAGCGCTGCGGCGACTTTCGACAGCGCCACATCATCGAGCTTTTCGACGATGGGCTTGGCCGCCGCCTCGCCGAGGATGGCGATGATGATGGCGGCACGTTGGGATGCCGGTATCGCGGCGACCCTTGCGCGGCGCTCGGCCATCGAGTCCTGTCTGGATGCCTGTGTACTCATCCGGCATATCCCCTGAGAACGGCTTCAGTGATCTTCAGCCAGCCATCGGCTAGAATGAAGAAGCCCAGTTTGAACGGCAGCGACACCACAGTCGGCGGCACCATCATCATGCCGACCGCCATGAGAACCGACGCAACCACCAGGTCGATCACCATGAAGGGCAGGAAGATCACGAAACCGATCTGGAAGGCGTGCTTGATCTCGGACAGCATGAACGCCGTCGCCAGCAGCGAGAAGGACGGGTCCTCCCCCTGCACCAGCGGGCGGTTCACCGCATCGCCCAAGACGGCGATGGTCTCCGGATCGGTGCGCTGGGTCATGAAGTCCCGGAACGGCGCGGTCGTCTGCGTCCAGGCCTGCTGCTCGGTCAGCATGCCGTCCATGTAGGGCGACAGGCCGTCATTCCAGGCCGTGGTAAACACCGGTTCCATGACGAAAAACGTGAGGAACATGGCCAGCGCCATGATCATCATATTGGGCGGCGCCTGCTGAACGCCGATCGCCTGGCGCATGAACGAGAAGACGATCACCATGAATGGCAGGCAGGTCACCATCATGGCGATGGCCGGCACCAGACTCAGCACCGATATCAGCAGGAAAAGCTGGATGACGGAGCGGCTCAGCCCGCCATTCTGCCCATCCAGCAGGCCGCCAAGGTCCGGCGGCGCCGCGCCGGGCGGCACGACCTCCTGTGCATAGGCCCCGCCGGCGATGCACGCTCCGACGGCAATCAGGATGACAAGAAAGCGCAGCGCGCTCCCTGCCCTACTCGCTTCCATCGTCGGCCTGCTCCGGGATTTCCGTGATCTTGACGCCGAGTGTGCCTTCCTCGGTCTCGACCAGTTCGCCGCGCGCGATGATCTTGTTGTCGATGGCCAGATCGACGGGGTCGTCGATCTTGGACAGAAGCGGCACGACCGATTCCGGGCGCAGCTCGAGAATTTCCGCAACACTGAGACGCGTGTGCCCGATTGAGACGGTCACCGACACCGGCACGTCGAAGATGGAGCGGCGATACTTGCCGGCCGCCGACTGATCCCGGCGTTCCACCGGAACCCATTCCTCGGCGCCTTCCGGTCCGGTGTCTTCGATCTGTTCAGGGTTTGCCATAGCGTCACTCGTCCATCGTGGCTTGCATTGTGTCGAGGCGGGCGAGGCAAGCCTTCAGCAGCCCGTCGAAATCGAACGTCAGACCCCCGGTCTTCCAGGAGACGCAGGCATCCGACTGGCCGAGCGATTCCGCCGGCACGAAGGTGCAGCGGCTCGCCAGCGCCTCGTTGCGACCGATCACTTCCTGAAGCCGCTCGCAAAGCGCGGGGCTCGCATGAACCTCGACACCCTGTGCCGCCGCCGGAATCAGGCCCGGCAGGTGGCGTCCGATTTCCTCGGCGAGGAACAGGTCGGAAAGTTCCGGGAACAGCCGGTCTGCGATCGAGCGGACCAGTCTGACGGCCTGCGCATGGGCGTCATTCTCTGTGCGGGCGATCGTGTCCGACAGCGAAGCAATCAGGGCCTCGACTTCGGAAAGGTCGATCTCCCCCTGGTCGGGAACAGCCTCCTCGACTGGTGCGGCCGCATCCACCTGCACGTCTTCCAGTGCAGGCGTATCGTCCATCATGTCGCTGAGCGGCAGGTCCGGGACCGGTTCGTCTTCGACTTCCTGACCCAGCAGGATACGCATCTGCCGCCCGTTCGGCGGCACGACGGTTTCCGTATCGAACCGGGGCAGGCTGGCGAAGAACGCGTCACTCATTGACCGCGACCTTCCGGTCTTCGTTCAGCCATTCCTGCAGGATTGCCGCAGCCTCATCCTGGCGCTCCGACGTGTAGTCCTTCAGCGAAACGAACGGATCGACGGTGCCATCGGCTGCAAACGCATCGCTGCCCGGCATGCCCGCCTCGACCTTCGGCGGCGGCACCTGCTTCAGCAGCGGACGAACCACGCCAAGGGCCAGCACGATCACGACGAGTCCAAGCACAAGGATCTTGATGCCCGACCACATGTACCGCTCCATCAGCTTGCTCACGAGGCTCGGCGCGGCGACCATTTCCTCCGCGGCCGGGGTCTGGAACGGCATCAGTTCAACCGTGAGATTGTCGCCGCGGCTGGTGTCGAGCCCGGCGGCCGACGTCACCAGCTGGCGCATGTCGTTGACCATCTGCTCGGTCTTTTCCTGCGCATCGGCAGCGGCCGGGTCGATCCCGAGCACGGCCTGGTTCAAGAGGACGGCAATCGAGATCCGCTGCACTTCGCCCGGCAGGCGCTCGGTCTCGGTGCGGGTCTCGTTGATCTCGTAGGAAACCGTCTCGGATGAATTGCGTGTCGTGCTGTTGGTCGAACCGCCGCCGCTTGCGCCCACGGGCTGTGGCAAATTGCTGGCGGCCGTGACGGCATTGGTCGACCCGCCACTCTGCTCGCTCGTGTCGCCGGTGGTCCGGTTGCGGACAACGCGGGAGTCCGGATCGTACATGACGGCGGACGTTTTCTGGCGCTCGTGACTGACATCGACCGAGACCGACACCCGCGCATTGCCTGTTCCGACGCGCGCTTCGAGCAACCGAAGGATCTTGTCCTCCAGCGCGCCTTCCTGGGTCCCGGCCTGCGCTGCGGGTTGCTCCGCATTGTTGGTGCCGGGGCCGGCGAGGATGCCCTTCTTGATATCGATGACGGCGACTTCGTCGGGCTTCAGGCCCGAAACCGCAAGCGCGACGAGGTACTGGATCGCTTCGGCCTGGTTCCCGGTCAGGTCATAGGCCGTTGCCAGCGTCACGGAGGCGGTCTGTGCAGGCTCCGTCCGGGCAAAGCCGGACCGGAGACTGGCCCCGATGTGAACCCGCGCCTCCTTGACGCCCGGGATCGACAGGATCGTGCGCGTCAGCTCGCCCTCTTTCGCGCGCCAGTAGGCAGCGTTGTACATTTCGGACGTCACCGAAAAGCCGTTCACGTCGTCGAGCAGCTCATAGCCCTTCACCGACTGCCGCGGCAGACCGTCGCGGGCGAGCGCGAACCGCACGGCATCGCGCTGGTCCTGCGCGACGAAAATCGCATCGCCCCGGATCTCGTAGGACGTGCCGCGCTTCTCGAGGTCCTCAATGATCTCGCCAGTGTGCTCCGCGTCGAGCCCGGAATAGAGCAGCGCCATAGGCTGCTGCATCGCCCCGCGCACCATGAAGGTCATCACCAGCACCACGGCCAGGACGGACGCGGCCAGCATTATCTGCCGCGACAGGGGCAACGCTCTCAGGTTCGCAAGGAAACTCATGAATCTGCGGATCCGGTTACAGGAGGGAAGACTGCAATTGGTTAAAATTAGACGGGTAATTATTAACGGTTCCTTTACCCCAAACTCTGTTTAACAGAGGACGAAACTCATACCTTCGGCTGGGGATTCATGGCTGGAAAAAAGGGCGACAAGGCCGACAAGGCTCCCAAGGCAGAAGATGCCGAAGCCGACGCCAAGAAAGGCGGCGGTGGCGGTGTCGTCGGCCTGGCCGTGCTCGCCGTCGGCGCGCTGGCAAGCTCTTTTGCGACCGTCTACTTCCTCACCCCGTCCAGCCACTCGGCCGAAACCGTCGCCTGCACGCCCGGCGAGGCGACCCCCGCCATCCAGCCGGCGATCAAGGACAATCAGGCCTATGTCGAACTGCGCGACCTCACGGTCACGATCGGCAGCGAGCCGGCGACGCGCTATCTCAAGATCAAGATCGCGGTCATCACGAACAACAAGGAAACCGGTGCAGTCAGCAAGGCAGAGCCGGTCCTGATCGACGCTTTCACCAATTACCTTCGCTCCGTAGAGCTCAGCGACTTCGAGAATCCCGGATTCTACGCCCACATGCGCGAGCAGCTGAGTCGCCGCTCCCAGCTGGTGCTCGGATCCGACGTATCGGACGGGGTGCTGATCACCGAATTCCTCCTGAGATAAGCCGATGACCGTAGAACCCACAGACATTGCCATCGTCCTCGTCTCGCTCGCCGCCTGCGTCTACTGTTTCGTGCTGAACCGGCGCCTGAAGGCACTGCAGAACACGAAGGACGGCCTCGGCGCGACCATCACCGCGATGTCGAAGTCGATCGCCGCCATGTCGAGTTCCACCCAGGACACACGGGCACATGTCAGCGAAATGACGCTGCGCCTGTCGCGCCTGCTGGAAGAGGCCAACCAGACATGCGCGCGCATCGAGGACCTGCAGGCCTCGCTCGAACGCACCAAGCAGGATGCCGAGGACCGGGTCACTGCGGCCCAGGCGGAACTCGGCACGCTGATGCGGATCATTCTCGACCAGTCGAAGACGCGCGTCATGGAAATCACCGAAATGATGCACCAGATGCGCGAACTCACCGACGGTGTGCAGGCAGACATCGAATCCGCCCATCCGGAGCCGGCCGATCCGGTTGCGATCAAGAAAAAGGCCGTCTCGCGGGCAGGTTAGCGCCATGAAAAGCCTCACTCCCAGCCGCTCCTCCTATGTGCTCCTCACCCTGGGGCTCATGTTTACCGTGGGCGCGGCAGTGCGCTTCCTGCCGAGCAACCTCGCCATCGCCGACGAGGCATCTGCCGCCGGCCATCCCGACGCGGACAAGCCCCCCCACCCGGCGCCTGCCCCGCAGCAGGAGGCGGTGACGGCACCCGAACCCACGCCGATCGACCAGGTCTGCTTCTCGGACGAGACGGCGGCCCTGCTGGCCGAGGACCAGAAGAACATCGAGGCGCAGCAGGACGCCCTGCACGACAAGGAACTGTCGCTGCAGGAGCGCGAACAAAAGCTCGACGCCCGTGCTGCGGAACTCGATGCCTTGCGGCAGACGCTTGAAGATCGCTGGGAGCAGATGCAGGCGGTATCCGACGAGGATCTCGATCACCTCGCCAAGATGTATTCGAGCATGAAGCCGGACCAGGCCGCAGGCATCTTCAACCAGATGGAACCGGACTTTGCCGCCGGCTTCCTGCGCGTGATGAAGTCCGAACAGGCCGGCCTGATCCTCGCCAGCATGGAAACGCGCAAGGCTTACTCTGTCAGCCTGAAGCTGGCCGAGAAGAACGAAGACGTCCGCACCTCCGAAGACCCGGTGCAGTAGGCGTCCCCTGCGGCAAGCTGGCCAAGCTGCAGCAGCGGCGCTAGGCTCATTCTTCAAATGCAGCCTGGGGAGGATGTGCATTGACCGGAAGACTCGCCGTTGCGGCGCTCGTCCTGATGACGGCCTGTGCACCGCGCGCTGCCGACGTCCCGCCGAACGCGACCGAGCCCGACGCCGCCCATGTCGCCCTTGCCGAGACGATCGTGCCCGACGACCCGGACCTTGCCGCCATCTATGACCGCTCCTGCCGCACCTGCCACGCCCTGCCCGGCCTCGGCGCACCGCTTGCCGGCGATTCCGCGGCGTGGGAGGCGAGGCGCGCCGAACGCGGCGACGACGGCCTGCTTGCGTCCGTGAAATCCGGGCGGAATGCGATGCCGGCGCTCGGCTACTGCCCGGACTGCACGGATGAGGAATTCAAGGCGCTGATCGCCTTCATGTCGACGGAGGGCGAGCAATGAGCACGACACGACGCAATCTTCTGATCGGAACCGGTGTGGTCGCCGCCGCAGCTGCCGTGCCCGGCGTCCAGTATGCCGGCTGGCAGATGAAGGACTTCACGCGCGCGGGTTATGATCCTGCACCACCTCCCCCGCCGGAAGGCCATGTGGCGTGGTCGAACTGGTCCGGCATCCAGACGGCGACGCCCGCCAACATCGCCGTGCCCGCCTCCGAGGACGAACTCGCCGGCCTGCTGAAAGGCGCCGGACATGTCCGTCCGGTCGGCAGCGGTCACTCCTTCACCGGTCTCGTTCCGTGCAACGATGTGATCGTGGATGTCAGCCGACTGTCCGGGGTCAGCGCCGCCGATGCCTCGGCAGGCACCGCAACGCTGGGCGCCGGAACGCGGATCCGAGCCGCCGCCCGTGACCTTGAAGCCGCCGGTCTGGGACTTCCCAACCTGCCCGACATCGATGTTCAGACGCTGGCTGGCTGCTTTGCAACCTCGACCCACGGAACCGGACGCACGCTGCATGCCATGCATGCCCAGATCGACGGCTTCCGCCTCGCCACCGCATCGGGCGACATACTGGACGTCACCGCTGACAGTCATCCGGAGCTGTTCAGCGCCGGCAAGGTCAATCTCGGCGCGCTTGGCGTGATGACACAGTACAAGCTGACTTGCGTGCCTTCGTACAATCTTGTCCGGCGCGTCTGGGTCGACACGCTCGATGCGATGATCGAGCAGGCCGAGAGCCTGGCCCAGCAGCATCGGAACTTCGAGTTCTACTACTTCCCCTTCACCGGCTACGCCGCCGGCATTTCGCACGACATTTTCGAAGGCGAAGTCACGGGCCGCGCGCAAGGCGAGGATGACGAAACGCTGGAGGGCCTGAAAGACCTCCGCGACGTGTTCGGCTGGTCGCCATGGCTGCGCCGGCAGATTGCCGCCGGGAGCCTGCCCAAGGGCGTCGTCGAGGAATCCTCGGATGCCTACTGGAAGCTGCTGTCGACGGCGCGGCCGACAAAATTCAACGAGATGGAATACCATATCCCTGTCGACAACGGCCTCGCCTGCCTGCGGGACGTCATCAAGGCAATCGAGACCCGCAAGGACACCTACTTTCCGATGGAAGTCCGCTTCACCGGGCAGGATGATGCCTGGCTCAGCCCGTTCAACAGCGGTACGCGCCTGTCCATCGCCTGCCATGCGGCAGCCAACGAGC
The DNA here is from genome assembly GCA_020638455.1 of Hyphomonas sp. Classification (GTDB taxonomy): domain Bacteria; phylum Pseudomonadota; class Alphaproteobacteria; order Caulobacterales; family Hyphomonadaceae; genus Hyphomonas. The sequence goes on from JACKIK010000004.1 coordinate 47,603, forward strand.
CGTACGACTATTTCTTCTCGCTGATCGAACCCATCCACCTTGCTCATGGCGGCCGCCCGCACTGGGGCAAGCTGCATTCGCTGGGATATGAGCAGCTTGTTCAGATGTATCCGCGCTTCCAGGATTTCTGCGACCTGCGCAAGCAACTCGATCCGGATGGGAAATTCCTCAATCCCTACCTTGCCCGCTTGTTCGGGGAAGACGACCATGCCTGATGTTTCGCGCCGTGCCCTGCTTGCGGGCGGGGCCGTCCTGGCTGGAGGAGCTGTGCTGATGACAAAGCCCAAGGACCATAGCGGCCCGCGCGACCCGTATTTCCTCTCCATGCAGGCGGCGCTCGCCGATGCCGGCATCGCCTGGCCGACGCTGGTGGTCGACCGCGCGCGCCTCACCGCCAATGTGAAAACGCTGAAAGCGGACCTGCCGGACGGCATGGGCTATCGCATCGTCGCGAAATCCCTGCCCTCGCTCGGCCTGCTCCGGCATATCCGCGCCATTTCCGGTACGGACCGGCTGATGACCTTCAACCAGCCCATGCTGTCGCTCCTCTCGGTCGAGATGCCGGACGCCAGCCAGCTCCTCGGCAAGCCCCTGCCGATTGTCGCGGCGCGGCATTATTTCGACACGCTCCCTGCCTCCCACACTGATGCGGCCGGAAACATTCAGTGGCTGATCGATACACCTGAACGCCTGGCGCAATACGCGGTGCTTGCGCAGCAGACAGGACGCACACTGAATATTAATCTCGAACTGGATGTCGGCCTGCACCGGGGTGGGTTCGAACCGGGACCCGCCCTTGCTGCCGCGATCGAAACCATCAAGGCCGATCCCAGCCTCAATTTCTCAGGCTTCATGGGCTACGAGCCGCACATACCGGCCCTGCCCACCGCGCTCGGTTGGCGAGACCGGGCGCTCAAGGGCGCCTGGAGCATCTACACGGCCGCGCTCGAGCAGGCGCAAGAAGCGATCGGCGCCGACGCCATGGCGGGTCTCACCCGCAACGCGGCGGGCAGCCCGACCTATCGCTATTACAAGGACCTGTCCGTCGCCAGCGAAGTCTCGGCCGGCTCCTGCCTCGTCAAGCCGTCGCATTTCGACACCGAATTGCTGGAACCCCACGTGCCAGCGAGTTTCATCGCCACGCCGGTCATCAAGTCGTTCGAGCACACGCGCCTGCCGGGCCTTGAATTTGCCGACGGCGCAACCGCTGCCTGGAACCCGAATTCCCGCAAGACCGTCTTCATTCACGGCGGACATTGGCTGGCCGACCCGGTCGATCCGCCGGGCCTCGAATACAACAAGACCTTCGGGCGCTCCTCCAACCAGGAAATGCTGAATGGCGGCCCGGAGCTGTCGATCGCGCCGGACGAATTCGTGTTCCTGCGGCCGCAACAGAGCGAAGCACTGTTCCTGCAGTTCGGCGACATTGCTGTCTACGAAGACGGCGCTATCGTCGACTCTTGGCCCACCTTCCCCGTTTCCGCCTGATCATATTTCCGCGACCCGGCCTGCCGGAATCCTGCGCCTCTAGGGATAGGAAGCCCGGAGGCGCGCCATGCCATTCGACGACATCGTGGACACACTCATTCGCCAACCCTCATCCCGGTGGGTCGGGGGATACATCGTCACCGCAATGATGGTCCTGATGTGCAGCGCCGCAGCGGCGTTTGCTGTCGCCCTCTTCGTATCCGGCGATTGGCGTGCCGCGCTCTGTGCCGGCGCGTTCAGCTCCTGGTTCCTCGTCCTCGCGCGTTATGTCTGGCGCGACGCGTCGGCAAGGCATGGCTGGCGAGTCGGGATCGGCTACGACACGATCGCCCTCGACCTGCCGGCAAACCGCTTCCTCATGACCCATGCTGAACGCGTGCGGGAGCACATTCCCTATTCCAGCATCGAATCGATCGAAACGCGAACCGAAGCCTGGAACAGCCTCGGCATGACCAATATGCAGCGCGCTTACGCCCTCCGCCTCAGGTCCGGCCGGCTGGTCCGCCTGGGCGAGGACCGCGCGCTCGGCACATCACTTGCCGACCAGACGGTGGGTGGCATGGTGGACAAGCTCATCCTGCGCTCGGGCCTGCGCCTGCGTGATCTCGGCATGGTCGAGGCGCACGCCAGGCTGCTGGGTATTGTGCACACATCCATGCCGCCGTGGGACTCGCCCGGCATCTCGAAGGACAGCACCGCGAAAGCCTGGCAGCGGGTCGAATTCACCGGCACGCTTGCCGGGCTGGTGACGGCCCTCGCCATCGCGGCCCTTGTGCTGGGCTGATCACCTGCAGAGCGGGTTCTGCTTGAAATAGTCCACCAGTTCTGGCCGGTCGCTGTCCAGCAGCGTGCCGGCCTTTTCCTGGATGTCCCAGAATTCCTTGACCTTGGCGAGATGGTAGCAGCGCTCCGCCTCATGTCCGCCCCAGCCTTTGTAGAACTCATGCAGCTGGACATGCTGGACAAGCATGTTGCGTTGGTAGGCACCGCGGTCCGGCTCCTTGTCGTAGCGTGCCTGGAAGAACTCCGTTGCACCCAGCAGGCTCTTCTCCGCCTCGTCCATGCGCTTCAGGTCGAGGAGCGGATACGCCATTTCAGCCTGAAAGATGGAGCGGTTCTCGCGGGCATCCGCATCGTCCGCATCCAGCGCAATCTGCTGATCGGCGAGCTTCAGCGCCGCGTAGTAGTCGTCGACAGCCTCCGCGGGATGACCTGTCGAGTACAACGCATAGGCGCGGCGCCAGTATGAGAACTCCCTTGCCCGCCACCAGCCCAGCGTCTCTGCCGGCAACAGGGTGCGGATGTGGTCGAGCGTCTCGAGCGATGCCGTGGCCGCCTTCACCGCCTCTTCCCCCTGCTGCGAATTCACGAGAATCTCCGATCGGGTGCGCTCGGCACGGGACAGGCCGTAGAGCAGGTCGAAATTGTCGGGGTCGGCTTTCAGTGCTTCCCGGAAGCTGTCGGCCACCTCGTTCGCCAGCGGAATGGCCGCGTCCCGGTCATCCTTGCGGAACAGGATCATTGCCTCCTCCGCCTTCGAGGAAAGCAGCTGGAAGGTTCCATAGGAATCGTCCGGCACCGCCTCGCGATAGGCGGAGAAGTACGCTTCGGACTGCTTCAGCAGTCCAAGCGCCTTGTCGGCATCGGAATCCACATGGAAAGCAACCGCCGCCTGCGACACCTTCAGCTGACCGAGCGCTTTCAGGAGATCCGGGCTTTTCGGATCGGCATCCTCGAACGGTGCAAGCAAGGCAACCGCGCGCGCCAGGTTCGTCTCGGTCTTGTCGACATCTTCGAGTGACGCGAAGCCCGGCTGGCCTTCAATCTCTGCCAGCCGCAACAGGCCCGCTGCCGTTTCGATCTGCAACTCCGAGGAGGCCAGCTTGTCCGACGCCAGCGAGTCCAGATAGGTCTGCGCAGCATTGGCCAGCTCGACCTTCGCCCCCGTCGATCCCGGGACAAGGTCAATCTTGTCATAGACATCGAACATCATCGACTTTGCCAGCGTCCGCACCTGCTGGAAGCGATAGTCGGCGCGTTCCAGCGCCTTCTCCGCCCGCGCGTACTGCCAGCTGGTCACGCCAAGCGCGCCGGCAAGGCCGACGATGGCGGCCGTTGTGCCGGTAACAACCAGTTTCCGCCGCCGGATGAACTTGCCGATCCTGTATGCGGCGCCGCCATCGCGCGCTGCAACCGAGTGGCCGGTGTTGAACTTGTGGACATCCTCCATCAGCGCATCGACCGAGGCGTAGCGCTCCTGCGGCTCCTTGCGAGTTGCCATTCCGATGATCGCGCGCAGATCCTCTGGGGCATCCTGCCCCTTCAGCAACTCCTCGAGCAGCTTGCCCAGCGAATAGACATCCGACAGCGTATTCGCAGCGGCGCCGCGCGAGCGTTCCGGCGCTGCAAAGCCGGGCGTGAAGCTGAGGCTGGCAAGTGAATTCGCCTGTCCGTCCGTCGCCGGATCATCCGGATCGTTCGGCTTGGCGATACCGAAGTCGATAAGTTTCACCTGCCCACCCTGGGTCACCAGCACGTTCGACGGCGTGATGTCCCGGTGGATAATCAGGTTCTGGTGCGCATGGCGGACGGCCGCGCACGCATCGTTGAACAGCCTCAGCCGGTCCGGAAGCCCGAGCCGGGCTTCCTCGGCCCAGGCCCCGATCGGTCGGCCGTCGACATACTCCATCACGAAATAGGGCGACCCGTCGGGCAGCTCACCACCATCGAACAGGCTGGCAATGTTCGGATGGCTGAGATCGGCAAGGATCTGGCGCTCCCGCCGGAACCGCTCGATCAGAGCCTCGGACAGGACGCCAGGCCGGATAACCTTGATCGCGACCTTGTGGTTGAAGTCGCCGCTATCGCGCTCGCCGACATAGACCGCGCCCATGCCGCCCTGGCCGACAAGGCCGGTAATCCGGTAGGCGCCGATCCGCTCGGGCGGTGCCGCCTCGGCTGCATCGGCAGAAGCGCCGCCGGTCCGCAGCACGGCGCTGGCCGATCCATCGGCCGCCAGAAGCGCCCGAACCCGCTCGATCAGCGCCGAATTGCCGGCCGCCGCTGCGAGGATGAAGGCCTCGCGCTCACCCGACGGTTGGTCCAGCGCGTCGTTGAAGAGCGCGAATGCCGCCGACTCGATTTCGTCATCGCTCATCAGCGCCCTCCCCTGCGGCGGCACGTGCAGCAATTGTGCCGCAACAGCCGCCGAGAGGTTTGCGGATCAGGCGCGCAAGTCAATAGCCGCCGCCGGCACCCGGGCCGCGCAGGCGCTCGCGGATCCCCTGGCGCTTCTGTTCGAGGCTGCTCGACAGGTCCTTCCCAAGCGCCTGGCGCATGGCATTCAGTACACTGGTCACCTGCTGTGGCGCCTGTTGCTGGGCCTGCTGCATGGTCTGGTGCACAGACGGACCGATCAGGGACAGGCCGGGGCGGCCCTCGATCGCACCAATTGTCCAGAATTCGTGCGCATCGCTGTAGGCATCCATGACCTGGTAGTCGATCCAGACATAGCCGGCTTCGCCATAGCTCTCGCCCCAGGAATTGCGCACCAACCAGGATTGCGAGGCATCGTCATAACCGACCACAAGCATGGCGTGCCCGCCATTTCCGGGCGGCGGAAACTGGCCGGCCGGGCGCTGGATGCGGCCCGTCATGTTGCCTTCGATCATCAGCATCTCGTCCGGCAGCACGATGCCGAACACCACAGGCAGGCCGTTCGCCAGTGCCACCTTCATGCCGAGGCCCCGGCCGACACGCGCATAGGAGATACCGGTGAAGTTGCCCGCGGCCTGGTAGCAGGCCTGGGTCGGCTCGGTCGGCCACATTGCTTCGACATAGGGCCACATCTGCTCCGGGCACGCACCGAATGCCATGACCGAAGCCATGACATGGCTGATAAAGCTGCCGCAGTCCTCGGACTCGCGCCGTGCCATCCGGCGGGCGTTGTAATACACGAACAGGCGGGAAAGATCCGTCATCGGCTGCTTGGCAAGGCGCATGTGGTATTCGAGCGCGCCGACCGTCGCATTTGCCGTGCACGACCCGACATGTCCCTGGTTTTCCACCGGTGAGCACAGGCCCCGGAGGTCGACCCGATCCGGCAGGCCGCCCTGTGCCGAAGCCTGAAGCGTCGGCGCGGCGCTCGGCGTCGGCTCGATCAGGCAACCGTCGCGACGGTATTTCGAGATGTCCTTGATCATGATTGTGATCCCTTTCCGCTGGTGTGTTTCATGGATCGATCGCTGGCTATTGAGGACCATCGCAGGGAGGCGGTGGCCGCAGGTCCACGGGCTGGCCCATGGTCATGTCGGGCGCGTGATTGAAATGCAGGATGCCGCCAAGGTTCAGGCGGCCATCGGTGTCGTAGGTCGCGAACATGGCATGCTGAGGATCGGTCGCGACCGCCGTTCCTGTGGCAAGGATGCCCATGTCGGGCATTGAAATCTCGTAGCGCAGCAAGTCGCCGTCTATCGCCCCGGTCATCACCGCACCGGCTATGCTGGCGCTGGTGGCAACACCTTTCAGCTTCTGTCCGTCTACCGATATCTGCCAGGTTCCGCCAAAGCCGTCCTGCCAGACACCCCCCGGAAAGCCGAAGCGGGACGGCACTTCGTTCGCAGGACCGGCCGCGCCTGCCAGTTCCCTGTTGGCATCGGGCGCAAGGAATTCGCTCGGCTTGCAGGCCGACAGGAATGCCATGGCGACAAAGCAGGCGATCAGATGTCTCATGACGGGCATGGGCCTCCCGGCTGGTGCCGGACGTGGAACTGGCCCGTCGCGGCGACCTGTCCGTACATGTAGGTCTGGAATGCAAAGTGGCAGGCGTCCTGCTGGACAGCCTGACCGGTCGCCACGTCCGCACCGTTCGCGTTGATCACATAGGCCATCTGCCCGCTGTTGATCGTGCCGCGGATCCCGACATTGTAGCCGTCGCCCGTGCGGCCCGTGCCACTGAAGCCGCCATTCGGGCTGACCTGGATGTTGTAGTACCCGCCCAGCCCGTCGTCCCAGCGGCCGGACAGGTATTCGTACCATTTCTTCTCGGGCGGAGGGGGCGGCGGAGGCGGAGGCAGGACATGATCGCCGCCCTTTGAATCGTCATCCGTCTTGTCGTCTGAATCGTCGCAATAGATGGCATGCGCCGGATCGTTCGGATCGCAGTACGTATCGGTCGGATCACGGGACGGGTCGCCATTGACCAGCCGCGGAAGTATGCTGATCCCGGCAAGCGCAAGCACGAAGACGGCAGCCCCGCCGGCGACCATGGCGACGGTCCTGCCATTGACGCCAGAACCGCCAGCGGGTTTGTCGAAACCCTGTGGTGTCGGAATGCGGTTCACTGCAGCCACCAGTTCCTTGCGATACTGATCCGCAGACTGAGGGCGAAGATCACGATTGTTGGACATGCCCTTCAGGATCAGGGCGTCCACCTCCTGCGGCACATCCGAGCGCCCGCCCGACGGCGGCTGCCAATGCCCTTCCGGCACGACATTGACCAGCAGTTCGTACAGCATGACCGAGATCGAATAGAGGTCTGCAGCGGGCGTAACGGCGTCCGGATTGGTCCGCTGTTCCGGCGCCATATAGTATGGCGTGCCGATGCCCCGCGTGCTGCTGGACGCCGTGGATCGGTTGCCGGCAGCCCTGGCAATTCCGAAGTCGAGCAATTTCAGCGGTGCGGCCTTGTCGGTGGGTTCGGCCGTCAGGATGATGTTTTCGGGTTTGAGGTCGCGGTGAACAACGCCGGCATCATGCGCCGCCTTCAGGCCATCGAGCACTTCGCAGATGATCCGCGCGGCCACACGCAGCGGGACAGCGTCGCCCTGCTGCATCCGGCGGCCATGCCAGAGGCGCAGCGACACGCCCTCGACATATTCCATCGCCACGAAAGGCTGCTCGCCGTCGAGACCGACATCATAGACAGCGACCACGTTCGGATGGCGGATATCCCGCGCCAGCACGCCCTCTTCGATCAGGCGGCGGACGGCCTTGTCGCCGCCAAGGAAAGCCGTGCTGATCAGCTTCAGCGCCACCGCGCGCCCGGAAATCTCGTCCAGTGCCTTGTAGACGACGCCCATGCCGCCTCGCCCGACGATGGACTCGATCGTGTAGCGCCCGGCGAATTTGTCGCCTGGCTCCAGGGTCGGATGAGCCGTCGCTCCCTGTTGCGTCGCCATGTCCGGGTCCGGTGTAATCAGTCCCGACATCGGCGTGACCAGATCCACCGGACCCGCATCGTCCCGCCCAGGCGATGATGCGACTGGCTTGCCGCAAGCGTCACAGAAGGACGCATCTTCCGGCAGCTCCGCTCCGCAATGCACGCAGTTGGCCATGCCTAACGTCTCCCTGTTCCGATGCGGCGCCGAAGGACAACCTGGCCGACTTCGTCAGCCGGCACGTCGAAGCTGACCTGCAGGCTGATTGCATCAGGCCGGCGCACCAGCGGCGCGATCACATCGCCATCTTTCAGAATTGCTGTTTCACCCCGCCGCAGCGGATCGCCGTTCACGCTGAGCCCGTTCTGGCTCTCCACCCGGAGCATCAGCCGGTCGTTCTCGACATACAGCAGGAAATGCCGCCGCGAGATGTGGACCGATGCATCCTCATCGGTGCCGTCGGGCCCGCTGATCACCAGGCGCACATCGTTCATCCCCGAATGCGCCGCATTGGATGCCCGTCCGAAGCTCAGTACGCCGGTCTGCGTCCGGATCGGGCCATCGGGCGGCACCTGGCCATGGTCAAAGCCTGCCCAGGCCAGCGCAACGGAGCGCGGCACGGCAATGCCCGACTCGTATCCGCGATAGCCTTCCTGACGCTCGAAGGAATCGGCCCGCTGCAGGGTCAGGACGATCGGCTCCGCCCGCCGTGCAGGTGCATCCGCCTTTTCGCGCTGCATGCGCGTCGGGTTGTAGATCGTCATGCCGGCACCGATCTGGTCGGCACTGACATTGATGTTCTGCACGATGCTGCCGGCGCTCTCTGCTTCAACGTCGACGGCGAACGAAGCCGAGAACGCATAACACTCCTCACGCCAGAGATAGCGGGTCGCCGCAATGAAGATGACCTCGATGCGGTGAACGCCTGCTGTGGGCAGGGCACCCGTACTGACGCTGACTTCGGCAACTGCCCCCGAGGCAAGGCGCTGGAACGCCAGGTCGACCGGCGTCAACGCCTTGTCGGGCGCCTTGACCCACATCTCCTTGATGAAGAGCGGCCGTCCGACGGCGGACGTGTTGGTGATCAGGAGCGGAATGCTCAGCGCTCCGCCAACCTTGACGCTCGACACCGCGCCGGCGTCGATCGACAACTCCGGCGCCACGCAGACCGGACACCGTCCGTCCTCGTCGAGCAGGCCGCCGCACTCCTCCGATGCCATGCAGCGCAGGATCGGCTGGCCACACTCGTCGCAGAAGGTCGCGGACCGGTCCAGCGCCGCCCGGAAGCAGCACGCCTTGGGCCTGACATGTGAGAAGGCTGCTTGCATCATCGCTCAGGTCCGCAGCTTGTGACCGCACTGCTTGCAATATTTCGCCTTGGCTGCATTCACGGTTTCGCACTTCGGGCATTCGACGGTTGCCGGCGCCTCGCTGGCGGCGCCAGCCGACGAGGGCGCAGGTGCATGACCGCCCCCTGCCCCCGCGGCGACACCGACAGCGCCGTCCATACCCATCTTGAACATGGCACGGGCCTGTTCCTCGGACCGGATCTGCGCCGCGGTTGCCGCTTCGACCATGTCGCGCATGGCCTGCATCGTCTCGGCAGACGACTGCCCCCTTGCGCGGGCCTGTTCGGCCAGCACCGTGGCGACGTCCGAGGACAGGCCGGCATTGATCGCCATGATCTGCTCAGGCGTCATGTTGCGGAAGGCTGCGATCTCGTTCGTCTTCTTGTTCCCCTCGGCCATGATCTTCGCGATCTCGTGGTCGTTCTGGGCTTTCGCCATCTTCACCGCGACATCGGCTTCGGCATTCTGCATTTGGATGTCGAGCTGCTGCAGCCGGGCAAGGTGGTCCGCCTGCTGCTTCTGAACCGCCGTGGTGATCTCCAGTTCGGTGAAGGCGCCCGACTTGCGCATCGCGTCGGCCTGCTTCTGCTGGATCATCGCGATATCGGCATCGACCTGGCTGCGACGCTTCTGGATCTCGGCAAGGTCCACATCGTTCTTGGCCGTGGCGATCTGGTTCTTGAAGGCGGCGTCCCGCTCGACCTCCAGCGACCGGATTTCGTGATCCAGTGCTTCGAGTTCCTGGCGGCGCTTGGCCTCTTCGCGGGCGTCGAGGAACTGGACCTCGCTGTTGAGGGCCATCATCCGCAGCTCGTCTTCCGAAGCATTCTGCAGCTTCGCCGTATCGAGCTCGGACTTGATGATGATCTCGGTGCCCTCGCTCTCGCGCTCCACCTCGCGGCGGATCATCTCGAGACGGAAGTCCATCCGATCCTGTTCGCGGCGCGCCTCGGCGATCTGCATCTCGGCGACTTCTTCCGAGTTGACGGCCCACTCGACCGAGACCGCGCGAACCAGCAGGCCGATGTCGCCGCAGATGCGTTCGACCTCGGTCATGATGTCGGCCTGGATCTTGTCCTGCAGGCCGCGGTCGCCCCGGATTTCGGCGGCATTCACGCGTCCGATGGCTTCCTCGAACACGCGGTCGGTCAGGTGCGGACGGATGCGGTTCAGGACGTCGTCCTTGGACAGGGCCTTGCGGCCCGGCATTTCGTCCTTGTGCGGCCCCCGATTGATGCCATGCATCATTCCGAGGATGTTGGACGGCTTCTCAGGGTCAACCTGCAGTTCCAGCGTTGCAGCACCGGCAATCTCGACCTTGTCTTTCGACAATGCCTTCAGCGGCGTCGAGACCGAGAACGGCTTGAGGTCCGCGATCATCATGCCGACATGGGTGGAGCCCCCGACCAGGCCTTTGAGCTGGTTGACAAGTCCGCCCACAGAGAAGTGGCCACCCTTGTAGGCATCGATCAGCTGGCCGTTCTTGAACAGGAGCGCAGCATAATCCGGCGGCACAGCGAAGCGCTTCTCGAAGAAGGACTTGAATTCGGACTGGCGCAGGAATTCTGCGATCATGCGCGGATCGCTGAGGGAAATCGGTTCCGAGCTCATGACTATTTCGCCTCCCATTGGCGATTGATGAAGAAGGTGATGAGGTTGTAGCCAATGACGAAGACGGTCACGGCAACGCCGAGCGGATAGTGCCTGATCATCGCCATGATCCGCTCACCGGCGGAGAATTGCTCCCAGTACGCACCCATGATGGAAACCTGGAAAATCGTGCCGGAGATCATCGTGGCGAGTGAAAACAGCGCCATGGCGAGTGAAATGAAGCGGGCCCAGCGGCTGGCCTTCTTGCCTGTCCGTGCCTGACGCCGGCTTTCCCTTTCCTCTGCGCGTTCCCGGCGCTCGAGTTCCTGGTCGAAACGCTCTCCGCGCTTGATCGCCTCGGCACGCGCCTTGGTATCGACTTCAAGGAAGTCCGGCTGCGCGCCGCGACGGGGACTGGCGCTGGACACGGTTGTCAGGTTGGAGGCGGAACGCCGCCACCAGATGAATACGGAAACGGCCAGCCAGACAGCTGTGACGGCGCAAGTGACGTTGAACAGGATGTCAATCAGCGGCCAGGCTTCAGGCGGGATCGATCGGAGTGTCTCTTCCATGGCGTGCTCCTTGCATGCGGTCTCAATGGCTAAGGCGCAGGTCCGGCGAAGAACGGCTCATCAGGGTCCAAATATTTTTTGCCCTTGATTTTGCGGGGCCGGCGGCGCCACTCTGTAGCTGGTGGGAGAGGACGAAGCCTGATGGCTGACACGCAGCACACCGATCCGGACGATATCCGGGGCCTTCTGGCAGCCTGGCGCGAAGGCGACGAAGCGGCCCGTGACCGCCTGTTTACCCTGCTCTATTCGGAACTTCGCCAGGTCTCCGCGGCCCTGTTGCGGGCGGAGCGGAATTCATCCCTGTCGACCGGCGACCTCGTCAACGAGGCCGTGATGCGCCTCATCCGGCTTGAGCGCATTGAATGGAACGACAAGACGCATTTCCTGGCGCTGGCCGCCCGCGCCATGCGCCGGATCCTGATCGACAATGCGCGTCGCAAGGCGTCCGACAAGCGCCAGCACCATAAGGTGACACTTGTCACGCGAATTGCCGGCGCCGGAGCAGACCGGATCGACTTCGACATCCTCGAAAAGGCCCTCATCCGCCTGGCGGCCATCGACAAGGCCAAGGCCGACATCGTCGAGCTGCGCTATTTCGCCGGGATGAGCCACCAGGAAATCGCCGAGGTCACGGGCACGTCCGAGGCGACGGTGAAGCGCGGCTGGCGGGCCGCGCGTGCGTGGCTGCTGGACGCCCTCGAAGCCGACAAACAGGTTCGCGATACGCCCGCATGACCGCGTGCCGTGCGCAGGCGGCCGGCCTCCAAGGGGCCCCGTTTCGTTCCCGACTCCGGCACGTCTCGCAGTTTCGGGTCGCAATCTCCCTTTTTTTGCCATGAATCAGGTGTTCTTGCCGCCGCGTCGGGCTATGCGGGGCGGCTATCATGCTCAAAATGCGTATGCTAAGGCCACAACCGCCCCAACGGTCAGGCCCGGAAGGCCAGGAAGGGAGATACGCCTCGTGAATTGCTGGAGACGTTCAGTCCTTGCCGCCGTCGCCGCCGGCCTTGCCACGGCTGGTCCCGCCATGGCGGAGCGCGAAGGGCGGGACGATATGACAGTGCTCGGCTATGTCGAGGACGTGCATGTCGGCAAGCTCGGCCTTGAAATGAAAGGCAAGCTCGATACCGGCGCCGACTCCAGTTCGGTCTATGCGCGTGATGTAAAGGTTTACAAGAAATCCGGCCGGGACGACTGGGTCAGCTTCCGCCTGCGGGGCAAGAACGGGCGTTCGGTGCGCTATGACCAGGACGTGCGCCGCTTCGCCCTCATCAAGCTGAAGACCGGCGGCACGATCCGCCGCCCGGTCATTCACCTGCCGATCTGCGTGGGCGGCGTGCGCGGCCTCGCGGAAGTCAACCTTGCTGATCGCGAGGACTTTGAATACGACATCCTGATCGGTCGCGAATTCCTCGCCTCCCGCGTCCTGGTCGATTCTGCCTCGACCTTCATTGCCAACGACGAATGCGACGTTCCCGAGCGTGAGTAGCACAACCCATACCCGACTGCTGGCCCTGTTGCTGACCGTGATTTCCCTCACGATCTTCGGCATCAAGGTATTCAAGTACAATTATCCGCTCGCCCCGGGCGCGCAGACCACGACCTGGGATTTCGAGATCTATCTCGACTTCAACACGGCCAACCAGCCGGTACGGATCGAGACCTTTATTCCCGCGGCCGGCGAAACCCGCCGCGTGTCGCAGGAGCAATATTATAATGGCGCCTTCGGCCTGCGCCTCGAATCCGATGCGGATGCGGGCCGCAAGGCGATCTGGACGTACCGCTATCCCGACGACCGCAAGGTGCTGCGTTACCGCGCCCGCCTCGAAAGCGAGACCCAAAGCTCTCCCCTGCCGCCGGAAATGCATGATTCGATCAAGCGCGGTGCGCCGGACGAGCTCTCCGACCTAGAGCGCCAGGCGTTTATCGTCTGGTCGTCCGACATGCGCCGCCGCTCGGCCGACAATGAATCGCTGGCCGAACTCGTGCTGCAGGAAATCTTCGTTGAGAAGGACGCCGACGAGGTCGACGCGCTTCTGCCCAACCTGCCACCGCCGCTCGACCGCCTGACACTGGCCGCCGAAGTGCTGCAGAGCCAGGGCATCCGTGCCCGCGTCGCGAACGGCATCTATCTGGACGAAGCCCGCCGGCGGACCGAGATCCAGCACTGGCTGGAATACCGCGTCGACGGCGAGGACAAGCGCTACTTCCCCGGCGCCGACCCAAAGGAGTTCTTCACGATCTGGTACGGCACGGAAGAGATGATCCGCGCGGACGGCGTGTTCGACTTCGACCCGCAGATCTCCATCCAGCCGATCGAGGCAGCCGCCAATGACGTCGTGCGCCGGGCCGCCCGCGAAGACCGCACCCCGGTCGAGCTGTTCAGCTTCGACCGCCTCCCGGTCACCACACAGCTCGTCTACCAGGTTCTGATCACGATTCCGGCTGGCATCGTGCTGCTGGTCTTCATGCGCCAGTTCATCGGTATCGAGACGCTCGGCACCTTCATGCCTATCCTGATCGGCATCGCATTCCGCGAGACAGCGCTGCTGAACGGCCTCATCCTGTTCACCATGCTGGTCGGCCTTGGCCTGGCCATGCGCTTCTATCTCGAGAAGCTCCGATTACTGCTCGTGCCGCGCCTCGCAGTCGTGCTGATCTTCATCGTGATCTGCATGGCGGTCATCGCGCAGGTCTTCAACAGCGCAAATATGCGCATGGGCCTGTCGATCTCGCTCTTCCCGATGGTGATCCTCACCATGACGATCGAGCGCATGTCGATCATGTGGGAGGAGTATTCTCCCACCGACGCCATCAAGGCCGGCGCCGGCTCCCTGCTCGTTGCCAGCCTCGCCTACCTGGTCATGACCAACACACACATCGAGTACATCCTGTTCAATTTCCCCGAACTGCTCCTTGTGCTGATGGCAGCCTGCCTGCTGATGGGCAAATATACCGGGATGCGTCTCAGTGAGGTCTGGCGCTTCCGCGAACTGGCAGGGACGGACGGGGCCGGAAAATGATCCGCACCTGGCTCGCCCTCCGCCGGGCCGGCGTGCTCGGCATCAATGAGCGGAACCTGCGGCTCATCAACGACTTCAACCCGCGCAAGCTGATGCGCCTTGTCGACGACAAGACCCAGACCAAGAGCCTTGCCAATGCCGCCGGCATTCAGACGCCGGAGCTCTACGGGATCATCCGCGCTCCTTCCGAGATGCGAAAACTTGAGAAGCTGCTCGACCATCCGGATGGCTGCGTCATCAAGCCGGCCAACGGCTCCCAGGGCAACGGCATCCAGGTCCTGCTCGGCCCGATGCGTGGCGGCTGGCGCCGGTCGAACGGGCAGCGCGCCCTGTTGGAAGACCTGAAGTTCCACGTCAACAATATCCTCTCGGGAATGTATTCGCTGGCTGGCCTGCCGGACTTCGCGATGATCGAATACCGCGTGAAGTTCGACGACGTGTTCGACCCGATCTCGTTCGGCGGCGTGCCGGACATCCGGATCATCGTGCTGCGGGGCATTCCCTTCGTCGCCATGGTACGTCTTCCGACGGCGGAATCCGACGGCAAGGCGAACCTGCACAAGGGCGGCGTCGGGGTCGGCCTGGACCTCGTCACAGGCCGCACCAAGCATGGCATGCAGAACGGCAAGATCACGGACATTCATCCGGATACGGCCAATCCCCTTGCCAACGTGTCCGTGCCGCACTGGGATGACATGCTGCTGATGGCGGCAAAGGCCTATGATGTGACTGGTCTCGGCTATCTCGGGGCCGACATCGTGCTCGACAAGGGCAAGGGTCCGATGTTGCTGGAACTCAATGCCCGTCCCGGCCTTGCCATCCAGGTCGCCAACCGGATGGGCATCCGACCCCTGATGGAGGCCGCACTTGTGGCGGATACCGAAGGCCTCGACGCCGAAGGCCGCGTCGCGCTGGCCAAGACGCTTTATCGCCGCTTTGTCCCGGAACCGGCCCCCGCCTAGGTCCCTCCCCTGGATCCCCCGGACCATGAATGCGACATGAATGCGAAATTGCAGTCGCATTCAGATTGATTGCCGCTAATGCGCCCCACCTGAACTTGTGGGGATCACCTGAATGAAAAAACTCGTTGTTGCGCTGTTCATGCTCGGGCTTGGCGGCGGCATTTCTCATGCCGAGGGGCTCGCCTCCGGCTGGTCCGGCGAAGGATCGCTCAGCGCCGGGGTTACGACCGGCAATACCGACACCAGCGATGTCGGCCTCGCCGTCGACCTCAAGAAGGAAGCCGGCGTGTGGACCTATGGCCTGCAGGCTTCGGCTGACTATGGAAAGATCGACGGCCAGGAGACCAAGAACCGGATCTTCGCCGGCCTCGACGCCGACCGCCAACTCAACGACCGCCTGTTTGCTTTCGGCCGCCTTTCGCACGAACGTGACGAATTCACCGGCTTCGAGTCGCGGACTTTCGTCGGCACCGGCCTTGGCTACCAGATCTACGAGGGCGACAAGGTCAACTGGGCCGTGCGCGGCGGTCCCGGCCTGAAGATCGACAAGGTGCGGGAAATCAACACCGTCGACGGCACCGGCGCACCGGTCACCATCCCGTCCGAAACTGTCAACTCGTTTGGCGTGATCGCCGCGTCGGACTACTCCTACGCCTTCAACGAGAATGTCAGCTTCACCAACACGACCAGCGTGCTCTACGCCAAGGAGTCGACGCAGATCTCCAACAGCGCGGCAATCACGGCGTCGCTGACCAGCAAGCTGTCCGCACGCATGTCGTTCGACGTGCGTCACGACACCGACCCGCCGGTCGGATTCGAGGCGACCGACACGGCCACACGCGTCTCGCTGGTCTACGCGTTCTGACCCGTTGAAACAGTTCCTGCCGGGGGCTGCAGCCGCCAGGCAGGAGAAAAAAGGGGAATTTGGCTGGGCGGCCCTCCGGGGCCGCCCTCTTTTTGTCGTAAACCGGACACCGCATAGCGTGCGTTCTTCCCTATTGGTCCGCTTACGAAGCGTAAAAGCCGATGTTGAAGATTAAGTCGCCGGGAAACCCGGTATTAGCTCAAAGCGGTCATCATAAGGGCCACTCCTGGAGAGTGCCCGATGATTTCGGAACGGATCAGAACCTATCTTGCCGCACGTAACGCGAACACCAGCGTTATGATGGGATTGCTGATTATTCCCCTGCTCGTCTTCGTTGGCGGCGCGGTGGATTTTGGACGCGCAGAACTCGAAAAGGATCGCCTTCAGTCCGTGTCCGACACGGCCCGTGCTGACCGTGTCGGCCAGCTATTCGGACAAGATGAAGCAGAAAGACATGGTCGACGTCGTGAACGACATGATTGCGGCGCACGGCGATACGTCGCTGGAACTCGTCAGCGGACCGACCCTCTCCGCTGACGGCAGCGAGGTCTGCGTCGAACTCCGCCGCAATCTCGAAACCACGTTCCTGCAGCTCATCCGCATCTCATCCATTCCTGTTTCCGCAACATCCTGTTCCGCCATCGGGGAAATGACATCTGCTGAGATCGCTCTCGTCCTGGATGTCTCGAGCTCCATGATCGAAGAGGGCCGGTTCGCGCCCATGCAGGACGCGGCACGCGAATTCGTCGAAGCCTTTTCTTCGAACTCGAAGCTGAGTGACCAGGTGAAACTGGCGATTGTGCCATTTTCCAGCCGCGTCAACATCGGCATGACGCATACGGACTGGCTCATGTCCTACGCTGGCAGCCCGGCTGTTCCATCCCGCTGGACCAACCCGAATGCAAGCTACAGCTCAAGCTATTCGAAAGGCTGGTGGATCGATGGCAAGACCCCGGTCATGTACAACTCCAAGAACTACTACTGGATGGGCTGCATCGAGCCGCGCGCAGACATCGAAATGAAAGACACCGGCTCAACGGGCAGCTATGGCCTCACCGATGACAATCCGAAGGGCAGGCCTTTCGTGGCAATGGACACCAATCCCGGGTCGTCCCAGAGCTTCTGCCCGCCGCCCATCACACCCCTGTCCGGCGACTTCAATGGCCTCGAGAATGCAATCTCCGAGCTCACCTCTCAGGGCTCGACCCGCCTGGATGCGGGCCTCGTTGCCGCCTGGTACACGCTGTCACCCAAGTGGAAGGGCATGTGGAAGGATTCTTCGACCCCCCGCTCCTACTCAAGCAAGGATCGCAAGATCGCCGTCTTCATGACCGATGGCGAAATGAATACGCAGTATGGGAAGTCCGCCGGCAAGCTGGATTGGCTCTGCTACTACATGCAGTCGACGAGCAAGTCCGACGCCTGCAACAACAAGGCCGATCAGGACATGCTGACGATCTGCTCGGACATGAAGGACAAGGGCATCGAGATCTATGCCGTCGCCTATGGTGAGGACGCCGACCAGGACACGCTGCGCGCCTGCGCCAGCGATGACGATCATTTCTATTCCGCGTCCGCAGCTTCGTCCTCAGCCGACTACATCCCGGATGTCTACAAGAAGATCGCCGCCAAGATCCGCAATGAAAGCGTTCGCCTGACGCGCTGAATGGCGCTCAGTTTCGGAAGGAAAAATCCGGCAGCGACTGGAACGCCAGTTTGAGCGCATCGCCCCAGCTGCGCGACACGGTCGTGAAATAGGGATCATTCTCCTCGATCCGCTGTCGGTGCGTCACCCGGCACGTATCCACTTCGCAAACCTGCAGGTCCAGCGGCATGCCGACGGACAGGTTCGCCTTCAGCGTCGAGTCGAAGGATACGGACAGCAGCTTGACCGCATCCTCGAAGCTCATGTTCGGATCATAGGCGCGCAGGATGATCGGACGGCCATACTTGGTTTCGCCGGCCTGGAAGAACGGTGTCTCGTCGCTCGACTCGATGAAGTTTCCTTCCGGATAGATCAGGAACAGGCGCGGTGGAATGCCATTGATCTGGCCGCCCACGATCATCGTTGCGCCGAAGTCGGCCTCCGACTCCGGACCCGTCATCTTCTGCGCCTTGATGACTTCCTTCAGGGTCTCGCCGATGATGTTGGCGACCTGGAACATGGTCGGTGCTTCCAGCAGGCTCGGCCGCCGCTCCTTGGGCGCCTTGGTGCGCTCGTCGAGCAGGCTGATCACCGCCTGCGAGGTGGCGAGGTTGCCTGCCGTCAGGATAGTGATGACCCGCTCGCCCTCCACTTCCCAGGTGAACATCTTGCGGAACTTGGAAATGTTATCGACGCCCGCATTGGTGCGGGTGTCCGACATGAAGATGAGCCCCTGATTGAGCCGCATCGCCACGCAGTATGTCACCTGAGGCCTCCCCCCAATCCGTCCATTATTGCTGGACCTGAACCGTCACCGAAAGCGAGTCGCGCCCGCCGCCATACATCACTCCGGTCAACGGCCCAGCTTCGCGATAGTCGAGACCGGTTGCAACCTGAATGTACCGCTCGTCGGGACAAACCCGGTTGGCTGCGTCGAATCCGACCCAGCCCAGCCCCGAAACCCAGGCCTCCGCCCAGGCATGGCCCGCATCCTGGTCCACCCGGTCCAGCATCATCATGTAGCCGCTCGAATAGCGGGCGGGAAAGCCGAGGAGACGTGCCGCCGAAAGGAAGACGTGTGCATGATCCTGGCAGACGCCATGGCCGAGCGCCAGGGCCTCCTCTGCGGTCGTCGTTGGTCCCGTATGGCTGGTATCGTAGGCGACCGTGTCGGCCACCAGCGTCATCAGGCCATGCAACGTATCGAGGTCGAGCACCGGCGACTTGCCGAGCTCCGCAACAAGGGCTTTCACCCCCTTCCCCGCCTCTGTCAGCGGCGTGAATCGCTGGTACAGCCAGAGTGGCGGCACCGGGCGGTCCGACCGGGTCACGCCGGATGTGTCCCGCGTCTCCACTTCACCCCGGCAGGTGACCGAGACCTTCGTCGCGCCGGGCTCGATCGAGATCAGGTCGACATGATTGCCGTGCTGGTCGAGATAGCGGGCCTCGTCCTTTGCCCCGTCCAGCACGAGATCCCATGACATCACGGTCTGCGCGCTGGTATCGTGCGGGCGCTTGCGCACCTGATGCAGCGCATAGGCCGCAGGCTCGTCATAGGTGTAGGTCGTGGTGTGGTCGATGCGCAATCTCATGGCCTACTCGTAGAACCTGTAGTCGGCCTCGACCTGACGGGAGAAAGCCGCGTTCTGCCCCATGAAGGCGGTCAGGAATTCATGCAGTCCGGATTCGAATATGCGCTGGATCGACAGGCTGGTCAGCTGGTTCTCCTGTCGCACGGCCAGTTCGTGCGATGGCGCGCTGGCCCCGTACTCGTCCTCGAGCCGCTTGAGGTATTCGGTGATCATGTCATAGCAGAAGGCGAGCGAGCGGGGCAGGCGGGGGTCAAAGATCAGGAAATCCGCAATCGCCAGCGGGCTCATATTGCCGCCGTTCAGCCAGTGAAAGCTGCGCTCGGCGGACGCGGACCGGAGGATCATCTCCCACTGCACATTGTCGAGCGAAGAACCGATCGAGGCACTCGACGGCAGCAGGACGTAGTACTTCGTATCGAGGATGCGCGCCGTATTGTCGGCCCGCTCCACCAGCGTGCCGATCTGCGCGAAATCATAGATGTCGTTTCGGAGCATCGTTCCGGCGACCGCCCCGCGCACCTGTGCGCCCTGTTGCCGGATCA
Organism: Hyphomonas sp.; assembly: GCA_020638455.1. Lineage (GTDB taxonomy): Bacteria > Pseudomonadota > Alphaproteobacteria > Caulobacterales > Hyphomonadaceae > Hyphomonas. Next base: position 67,389 of record JACKIK010000004.1, read on the forward strand.
GGGTCAGCACTTCCGGCAGGGCCTGCTCCGACACCTGCCGCCGCAGCGCATCGCGCACGCTCATCCAGGCATCGTTGAGCGCTTCCCACACTTCCCTTGTCAGGGCCGTGCGCGTCATCCGCGCGTTCTCCCGCGCGGCATGCAGGGCCTCCAGCACGCTGCCGGGATTGGCCTTGTCGCGCAGCACAAAGTCGATGACCTTGTCGGCCCGCACCGCATCGTACTTTTCGTTGTAGGCGTGCGTGCAGCCGGCCGTCGTGACGACGGAGCCCCATTCCTCGGTGTCGGATTCGGCGCGGGTCAGCGCCATGCGGAAGCCGGCTTCCACCAGCCGCGCCATGTTTTCCGCCCGTTCGAGGTAGCGCGCCATCCAGAAGAGGCCGGCGGCTGTCCGTCCCAGCATCGCCTAATCCTCCTTCAGCACCCAGGTATCCTTGGTGCCGCCGCCCTGGCTGGAATTCACCACGAGAGAGCCCTTCTTCATCGCCACGCGCGTCAGCCCGCCCGGCGTCACTTCCACCCCCGCGGGCGAAACCAATACGAAGGGACGCAGGTCTACATGGCGCGGCGCCAGCCCTGACTTTGTCAGCACAGGGACCGTCGACAGGGCGAGCGTCGGCTGGGCTATGTAATTGCCGGGCCGCGCCTCCAGCTTCTTGCGGAACGCTGCGATCTCCTTCCGGCTTGCCGCCGGGCCCACCAGCATGCCGTAGCCGCCTGACCCGTGCACTTCCTTCACGACCAGTTCGTCGAGATGGTCCAGCACATAGGCCAGCGCGTCCTTCTCCGTGCAGCGCCATGTCGGCACATTCTGCAGGATCGGCTTCTGGCCGGTATAGAACTCGACGATTTCCGGCATATAGGAATAGATCGCCTTGTCGTCGGCAATGCCGGTGCCCGGCGCATTGGCAATGGTGATGCCGCCGGAGCGGTAGATGTCGAGGATGCCCGCGACGCCCAGCAGCGAGTCCGGCCGGAAATTCAGCGGATCGAGGAAGTCGTCGTCGATCCGGCGATAGATCACGTCGACCGGTTCGAAACCGCGCGTCGTGCGCATGGCGATCCGCCCGTCGGCGACGCGCAGGTCATGCCCTTCGACCAGCTCCACGCCCATCTGGTCGGCCAGGAAGGCGTGCTCGAAATAGGCAGAGTTGTGGATGCCGGGCGTCAGCACGGCCACGGTGGGCCGCCCGTCGCAGGCCATCGGTGCGCACTGCTCCAGCGACCGGCGCAGCATGGTCGGATATTGCTGCACGGACCGGACCTTGATGTGCGAGAAGAGTTCCGGGAACATCTTCAGCATCGTCTCGCGGTTCTCCAGCATGTAGGAGACGCCGCTCGGCGTGCGGGCATTGTCTTCCAGCACGTAGAACTCGTTTGGCCCGGTGCGCACCAGGTCCACCCCGACGATATGCGTGTAGATGCCGCCTGGCGGATCGAAGCCGATCATCTTGGGCTGGAAGGCGTCATTCTCGCGGATCAACCGCTCCGGCACGCGACCGGCGCGGATGATCTCCTGACGGTGGTAGATATCGTGCAGGAAGGCGTTGATCGCCTTCACCCGCTGTTCGATGCCGCGCACGAGATTGGCCCATTCCTGCGCGCTGATGATGCGGGGCACGAGGTCGAACGGGATCAGCCGCTCGTCGGCTTCGGCCTCGCCATAGACGTTGAAAGTGATGCCGGTGCGGCGGAAGAAGTCGTAGGCGTCCTTCGACTTCTTCAGCAATTCCTTCTGGCTGACTTCCCTGAGCCAGGCCTCATAGCCGGCATAGGGCGCCCGGACGGAGCCCCCAAAACCCTGCATTTCATCAAAGAATTCCGGCGCCTCGCCCATAATTCCAAGCAACACCTGCAGACCCCGGCCGGTCAAGCACCAAGCTTCAGATTGCACTGCGGCTGCCTAATTTTCAGGCAGGCTAGACCGCATCGCTCCAGGGACGGCTGAGCAGCGCGGCGGAGTTGATGATGCCGACCATGCAGTAGGTCTGCGGGAAATTGCCCCACAGCTCGCCTGTCGCCGTATCGACATCCTCCGACAGGAGGCCGAGATGGTTGCGCGTCGCGAGCAGCGCCTCGAACACGCGCCGGGCCTCTTCCGTCTCGCCGATCCGGAACAGCGCATCCACCAGCCAGAACGTGCAGGCTGTGAAGGCTGTCTTCGGCTTGCCGAAATCGTCGGTTACCTTGTAGCGGTAGACATGGTCCCCTTCCCTGAGGTCGCGGTTGATCGCCTGCACGGTAGAGATGTAGCGCGGATCCTCGGCCCTGATGATGCCGATCTCTGCCATCAGCAGAACAGAGGCGTCGAGATCCGTCCCGCCGAAGGCCGCGGTGAAGGCCTCCACCTCCGGGTTCCACGCCTTCTCCAGCACGCTCGTCCGGATGATATCCGCCCTTTCGCGCCAGTACTCGGCGCGCGGCGCAAGGCCCAGATAGGCGGCGATCTTCGCCAGCCGGTCGCAGGCCGCCCAGCACATGATCGCAGACGACGTGTGCACCTGCTCGATGGTACGGAACTCCCAGATGCCGGCGTCCGGCGTATCGTGTACCGAAAAGGCCCGCTCGCCCACAGGTTCAAGCTGTTCGAACTCGGCAATGCCTGGCCGCTTCAGCAGCCTTGTGTCGAAGAAACTCTGCGCCACGCCCAGGACGACCTGTCCGTACACGTCATGCTGGACATGTTCGGCCGCTTGGTTGCCCACGCGCACCGGTCCCATGTCGCGATAGCCCGGCAGGCTTCTCGCGAAATCCTCGGTCAGGTCGGCTTCGAGCCCGATGCCGTACACCGGCTGGATATGGCCGCCCTTAGACTGGGCCACGATATTGCGCACCCAGCGCATATAGTGTTCCAGCGTTCCCATGCCGGACAGCCGGTTCAGAGCCGTGACGGTGAAATACGCATCGCGGATCCAGCAATAACGGTAGTCCCAGTTGCGCTCGGACCCTTCATGCTCCGGCACGCTGGTCGTCAGCGCGGCGACGATGCCGCCCGTTTCTTCGTAGACGCACAGTTTCAGCGTCACCGCCGCGCGGATCACCGCCTCCTGCCATTCGAACGGCACGGCGAGGCTCCGCGCCCAGCGCTTCCAGTAGGTGCAGGTCCGGTCCTCCCAGTCCTGCGCAATCGTCTCCGGATGGTCGGACAGCGACTCGTCGGCGCCGAGGATGAAGGCCGCCTCACGGTCGAGAATGAAGCTCTGCCCCGACAGAATGTAGGAAACCGGCGCATCCGTCGTCACGCGGAAACCGATTTCCTCGTCGACATAGCGGACATGATTGACGCCCCGCACCGGCTTCAGCCGGCGCCCGCCCCAGTCCGTCTCCGGCGTCAGCGTGATCTTCAGGCGCGGTGTTCCGGCCAGAACCTTGAACCGCCGCACCAGCGCGGCGGGCCGGAACATGCGCCCGCGATTTTCGAAGCGCGGCGCAAAATCCGTGATCTCCACGACGGCTCCATCGCGCGATTCGAGGCGGGTCCGCAGGATCGCCGTGTTGCGTTCATAGCTTTGCGTCCGGCTCGCCAGGTCCTCCATCCAGACCGAAAAACAGCCGCCGCCGCCGAGCAGCTGGTTGAACACCGGCTGGCCGTCGAAACGTGGCAGGCAGAACCACTGGTAGTCCCCGCGCGAATTGATCAGCGCCGCAACCGTGCCATTTCCGACGATACCAAGATCCAATCCGCTCATGCCCCTGTCAGCTCCCCGAGATACGCATGTACATCTTCTACGGCGTTCAGCCGGTAGTGCGCCACTGTCTGCCCGGCGCCGACCTTGATCGTCAGTCCGCTGCGCCTGTTGGCTGCCGCGAAGGCGTCTTCGTCAGTCGTGTCGTCGCCGATCATGACTGCGCGCCGCCCGCAAAACGGAGATTGCTGCATGAGGCGTTCCAGCGCCTTGCCCTTGTTGGCATCGCCGGGCTTCGCTTCGAAGACGAACTTGCCGGCCTGCAGGCTGTAGCCAAAGGCTTCGAGACCCGCCGTTTCCAGCGCCTTACCGATCGCGGCGCCCGCGTCCGGCGCGTTACGATAATGCAGCGCAAGGACCGGGCCCTTCACTTCCACCCGCGCACCGGCGAACCGCGCCGTCACGCCCCGCAACACGGCGTCCACTTCCTCCGGTGCGGTCGCCCGGCTGCCCGGCGCCGCGTCGCCCGGAGCCAGCCGGATCAGCCCGTGATTGCCGACGCGCCACAGGCCCAGTGGCACACGCCGGGCAAGATCGCCGGCATCGCGGCCGGAAATCACGGCCAAGGCCCCGCCAAGCCGGGCCGACAGTGCAACCAGCACCTCCTCCAGGCCCGGTGCCAGGAACACCGTCTCCGGATCGTCCTGAAGGCCCGCCAGCGTGCCGTCGAAATCGAGGAACACCGCATCGCCCGCATCCAGCGGTGGCGGCCGTTTCGTCATCCCATCCTTCACGTCAGCGCCGGAACCTCCGCATCTTCCCGCGCAGCGTCCAGGAAGCGCCGGCGCCACCAGTTGAGATCCTGCGCCCGGAGCCCGTCCATCAGCGCCGCCCAGCGGCCCTTTCGCTCGTCCACCGGCATGTGCATCGCGCGGTAGACCGCTTCCGAAATCGCATTCGCATCGTACGGGTTGACGATCAGCGCCTCCTTCATCTGTTCGGCGGCGCCAGCGAACTGCGACAGGACGAGAACGCCGGGGTCGTCCGGGTTCTGCGCGGCAATGAATTCCTTCGCCACGAGGTTCATGCCGTCCTGCAGCGGCGTGACGAGGCAGACGCGCGCGATACGGTAGAATCCGGCCACCTCTTCCCTTGCATAGCCGCGGGCGAGATAGCGGATCGGAATCCAATCGAGGTCGCCATAGTCCCCATTGATCCGTCCACAGAGCTGGTCGAGTTCCTCGCGCAGCTGGACATAGCCTTCGACAAAGGTGCGCGATGGCGGAGCGACCTGGGTGAACGAGATGTGGCCGTGCACATCCGGATGCTGGTCGAACAGATGCGCCATGCCTTCGAAGCGCTGCGGCAGGCCCTTGGAATAGTCCATCCGGTCGATGCCCAGCACCAGTTGCCGGTCTCCAAGAAATTTGACAAGCCGCGCAGCCGCCAGGATGGCCCGCTCATCTTCTGCTGCGTGGGCGAATGATTCGACGTCGATGCCGATCGGGCAATGCAGCAGCCGCACCACGCGCTCACCCACCCTGTAGCGACCATCGGGCAGCTCCTCGGCGTCGAATTCCTCCTCCAGGTAGCGGGCGAGATTGTAGAGGTCCCGGCCGGTCTGCACACCGACAATGTCATAGTCGGCAAGCGCCTCGCCCAGCTCGCGATGGTGCGGAATGGCGCGGAAGGAATCGGGCGCCGGGAACGGGATATGAAGGAAGAAGCCGACTTTCCCCGTCCATCCCCTCACCCGCATCATGCGGGCGAGCAGGAAGAAGTGGTAATCATGCACCCAGACGAAATCCTCCTCCGAGGCTTCGCGGATCGTCATGCGGGCGAACTTCTCGTTGACGATGTAATAGTCGGCGAAGAAGTCGTTCTCGAACACGGCAAGGTCGATGCGGCTGTGCATCACCGGCCACAGCACGCTGTTGGCATAGCCGAGATAGAATCCGTCATATTCCCTGCGCGAGAGGTCGCTGAGCGCAAAGCAGACGCCCTCCTCCTCCGACTTCAGCACGCGGTCCGTTTCGCGGTCCAGCACGCGGCCGGACCAGCCGATCCACAACCCCTTGGTCTCGACCAGCGTATCCCACAGCGCCACCGCGAGGCCGCCGGCCTTGCTCTCGCCTCCCGCAGCCGTCCGGTTCGAGACGGCCACCAGCCGTCCTGATGGCGTGGTCGAAATATTGGCTGCTGTGCCGGCCATGAATCCTTTTCCGCTGTTCCCCCTTTAGGCCAGACCGCCTCCAAACCCAACCGCCTGCACGACATTTCCGCCGGCGGGGCGCCATATTGCCCAGCTTTCCGCCATTTGCTCCGCCGCGCGGTCCGCCTTCCCCAATGTCAAGCAGAGGACAAAGCGATGACCGCTTCGGGCCTAGCGTGCCCGGCAGATCGGAGGGCTTCCGATGCTGGCCGCTGCGAGAAGCGCGGGGCGGAAAGCGGCATGGCACCGGCGTCTTCCTGTCTCTGATACCTGCGTTCCCGTGCTGCCCTGTCCAAGGAGTTATCCATGAGCCGCCTGCAGAAATCCCGTCTCCTCCTCTCGTCCGCCCTTCTGGCTGCCGGCCTTGCACCGGTCGCCTTCGCCCAGGTCTCGGGCGGCAACCGGCCGCCGGGCTTCGGCAGCGCGCCCAGCATCACGCTCTATGACGGCACGAACTTCACCGGTGTCTCCACCACGATCACGGAAGACTCCTCCAAGATCCCGCTGGCCGACCGTGCGTCAAGCGCCCGGATCGTCGGCTCGTGGACAGTCTGCGACGGCATGAGCTATAGCGGCCGCTGCACGACGCTGACCGGTGACATTCCGAACCTCGCCTCCGTCCAGATGAACAACACGATCGCGTCGGTCAAAGTCGGTGGCGGCTTCGGCGGCGGGAATGGTGGCGGATCCGGTGGCAATGGACCCGGCTTCGGTGGCGGGAACGGCGGTGGATCCGGCGGCAACGGGCCCGGTTTCGGCGGGGGCAACGGCGGCAGGCCCCCGGGCTTCGGCACCACGCCCAGCATCACCTTCTATGACGGGGCGAACTTTACCGGCGCCTCGGTCACCGTCACGACGGATTCGCCAAGCGCTGTCTTCAACGATCGCGCCTCCAGCGCAAAAGTTGTCGGCACATGGAAGGCCTGCGAGCACGGCAATTACAAAGGCCACTGCTTCGATCTCAGTGGCGACGTCCCCGACCTGAAAATCTACCGCCTCAACAACAATATCTCATCGGTCCGGCAGGTGAAATCCTCGGGGCCCGGTTTCGGCGGGGGCAATGGTGGCGGAGGTGGTGGCAACGGGCCATCCACGCATACCTTCAACTATCCGCAGATCGACGGGCGCTACGTCGCATGGTGCGGCAAGTCGGCCAGCAGCTGCGGCCAGGCGTCCGCCGACGCCTATTGCCGGCGCATGGGCTTCCGCCATGCCGGCACCGCCTCGCCAACCCTCATGCAGCGCGGCCCGCTGATCAACCTGCATGAAAGCTCCGTCAGCAGCCGCGGGATAGCCATCCGCCAGGTCGTCTGCCGCCGCTAGAAGAAGCTTTCATCGCCGCTGCCGCTGTCCGGCGCCTTCGACGGAGCGGCCGCTTCGCGGACCGTTGATTTCAGGAACAGCTGCTGGGCCCGGCCGGTGACGGGCCAGAAGCGGATCCTGCGCCCGCGGTCACCACCAAGGCTTTCGGAAACGCAGGGAATGCCCTCGCGTTCGAGGAAGCGCTTCGCGAAAACGCCGTTCTTCGCCCCGATGTCGCTCAGCCCATCGACGATCCGGCCACCGCCGAACAGCTTCGCCCTGAGGCTGCTCTTGCTGGCGCCGTGCTTGAGCAATTCGTTGATCAGAAGTTCCACGGCATAGGCGCCGAACAGGGTCGCCTCCGCATCGCTGCCGGTCGCCTCCGGCAGAAGGAAGTGGTTCATTCCGCCCCAGCCGGCCCTGTCATCCCAGAGACAGGTCGCAACACACGAGCCGAGCACGGTCGACAGGACTGTATCCGGATCATTGGAGACGGCATGCGTCCCCTGAATGACGTGGATCGAGCGCAGCGGCGGCGCAAGGCGGACGTCATCCTGCACGTTGGATCCCCCCGCTTGCGGCGCAAAGTCTGAGGATTTCCGGGGCGATCGCCGGCAATGGTAGCTGCGTCTCCACGGCGCCCGTCTCGAAGGCGACGCGCGGCATGCCGTAGACAATACTGGTCGCCTCATCCTGGCCGATCGTATGGCCGCCGGCGGCCCGGATAGCGCCCAGTCCCTCGGCGCCGTCTTTCCCCATGCCCGTCAGGATAACCCCGACCGTATTTGCGCCGAGCTTCGCGACCGACTGGAACAGAACATCCACAGACGGTCTGTGCCCGGAATGCAGGTCTCCCGCCCGCAACCTGCAGACCGGCGTCGGACCCTTCTCGACTTCAAGATGGTACTCCCCGCCCGGCGCAAGATAGACGCGGCCAGGCAGCAGCGGCGCACCGTCGACCGCCTCGCTCACGCTCGCTGCGGAATTCTGGTCCAGCCGCATTGCAAACCGCCACGAGAAGGACGCCGGAATGTGCTGTGTGATGACCGTTGGCGGGCAGTTCGCCGGAAAGGTGGAGATCAGCTGGATCAGGGCTTCGACGCCGCCGGTCGAGGATCCGATGGCAACGATGTTGTCGTTGGGCCGGTACGATGGGATTTCCTGTACTGCAACGGGCTTCCTCGCCTCCGGCGCCTGCCGCAGCTTCGACTTCGCCGCGGCGCGAACCAGGTCCGGAAGGTCGGCAAATGCCTTGATCAGGTCGCCGCCGATCGGCTTTCCGATACATTCAAATGCGCCGAGCTCAAGTGCCCGGATTGCCGCTTCCGCCGCCTCGAACGTCAGTGTCGAGATCATGATGACCGGCGTCGGCCGGAGCCGCATCAGGCGCCCGAGAAAGTCGAGCCCGTCCATGCGCGGCATTTCGACGTCAAGGGTGATGACATCCGGCGACAGGCGCCGGATCGCCTCGCGTGCCTCGTAGGGATCACCCGCCTCGCCGACAACCTGAATGTCGCCCGCCGCACGCAGGCACGACCCGATGACCGCCCGCATGGTCGGGGAGTCGTCCACGACCAGAACACGGACCGGCTGGTCTGCCTGTTGATCCGACGAGGGTGACGGGTTCATTCCGCGGGGCTCCTGACATCACGGACAATCAGTTGAAAGCCTTTGCCTAGAAGTCTTCCCAGTCATCCTCTTCCCAGGCCGGCGCCGCGTTCCCGGTCGCAGCGCCAGCTGCCGGCCGTGTCGCAACCGAGGTCGACGACTTCAGCGCCGGGCTCACGATCGGTCCTGCAGTCCTGGCGTCGCCGGCTTCGTCTTCGCGGATCCTGAACCGGCGAACGAGGTTGCCGAGCGCATTCGCTTCCTCGCGCATTGAGTGGCTGGCGGCGGTCGATTCCTCGACCATCGCGGCGTTCTGCTGGGTCACCTGGTCAAGCTGGCTGACGGCGGAGTTGATTTCCGAGATGCCGGTCGCCTGCTCCTTCGCCGTGGAGGCAATGTCGGCCACCAGCGTCGCGATCTCGTTGACCGAGGAGACGATCTCCTGCAGCGCGCGGCCGGTCTCGTTGACGAGGCTGACACCGCGTTCAACCTGGTGCGAGCTTTTCGAGATCAGCTGCTTGATCTGCTTCGAGGCTTCGGACGAACGTTGAGCGAGGGCGCGGACTTCGGAGGCGACGACCGCAAAACCGCGGCCCGCCTCCCCTGCCCGCGCGGCTTCGACGCCGGCGTTAAGCGCAAGCAAATTGGTCTGGAAGGCGATGTCATCGATCACACCGATGATCTGCGAGATCTGCCGGGAAGATTCCTCGATCTCGCTCATCGCGACAACCGTGTCCTTCACGACGGCGCCGCTTTCCTCGGCATTGCGCTTGGCATCGACCGCGCTGCGGTTTGCCTTTTCCGTAGCCGCCCTCGACCGGTGTCACGATCGCGAACACCCAGTAATAGCGGCCATCCTTGGCCCGGTTCTTCACATAGGCGCCGATCGGGGAGCCCGACTTGATCGAATCCCACAGCAGCCGGAACACGGCGCGCGGCGTATCCGGATTCCGGATGATCTTGTGCGGCTTGTTCAGCAGTTCGTCCCATTCGTACACGCTGACGCGCTGGAACACGCTGTTACCGAACTTGATGATGCCCGATTCATCCGTACGGGAAAAGAAAAGCTCGTTGAACTCGAACCGCGACTCGTTGGGGTCGACACTGTTGCGCGAAGATTTCGTAGGCTCCACCGGACAATCCCCTCCCGGCCCTCAACGCGGGCCATGGCGGACTTATGTCGTTGCTCCGATTAAGAAATGATTGCCTGCGAGCGCACGCGCACCTGTCGTTCAGCAGCCGTAATTGTAGCAGTCATCGTCGTTCGGTGCGCCGCTCTGGTAGCGGTCATAGGCGTCCCAGTCGCCATTCTCCCAGGACCCCTGCAAGCCGGTGCTGTAGTCGGGCTCGTCGGCGCCGCTGCCCCCGCCATCATCATATGACGTGCCGGAATCGCCTGATGACGAGGCGGACGAAAAGCCGTGCGGCCGCGCCGAATGCCCGCGGAACATGGCGCGCCATTGCTGGTTGATCTGGTCCCATTGGGCATTGTAGGCGGCGATATATCCGGTGACATCGTCGTGGATCCGCTCACCGCTTGCCGCATCGATCCAGGCCCCTTCCGCCACGGTCGACAGGCCCCAGACGGCTCCGTACGTATCGTACAGCCTGAGGCTCGCCCGCTTCAGCGGGCCTTTCACGCCGCTTTCCTTCGCGTCCGCGATCACGCGCGGCAGGTCCAGGAAGTCTGGCGGCAACGGCGCCGCGTCCGGTTTCGACTGATCGAATTTGCTCGTCTTCAGGTCGTAGGCGGTCATCCGCACGTCCATGCCCTCGAAGGCGGAAGGCGAATAGAAGCGGAAATCCACCTCGAAATTGCGATTGGGCAGTTCGTCGACCTCTACCGAAACGGGCAGCGCGTCGGCCTGCCACGGCTCCGCGATCGTCCGGAGGGCCGAGGCCATGGCCGAAGGCAGCCCGGCCGGCACCGCCCGCCCGTCGATCTCGACGACCGGGAAATTCGGCGGCACCGTCACGCGCGTCCATTCATCCGTCTTCCTGAAATACTGCGCCTGCGCCTCGAAGCCCGGCGGCACGAAGCTCGTCGTCATGTGCCCCTTCTGGAAATCAACATCGACCGTCACGGTATGGCGCTGATCGGTATCGCTCTCCAGCGACAGCTTGCCGTCCTGCAATGTGTAGTGCCCCCGGTCGGCCATCCAGCCGCTTGCGTGCACGACATAGGATCCGTCCGCACGCAGATCCATCACGTCGCGGTAGGTCTGGCCCACTGCGTCGGCATAGCGATGCTCCCAGATCCCGACCGGCAGGGGCGCCTGGTCGGTGTCATGGCCTGCCGCCTTCGCCTCCCCCGCCTTGCCGCAAGCCGGGAGCATGAGTGCCAGGACCAGTCCTGCCAGCAGCCGCATCCGGAATGCCTCCCAACTTCACCGCGCTTCGTGCTGCATTTCTAGCAGATTTCCATGCTTGCCGCGACGCCCTTCCCGGCCACGGCGCGCAATCTCGGCGCCGGCGCGCATCCTGCGGCCAGCCCCGCAAGGTTCACGCTGCCTTCTGCCTTCAAAACACACGGGTTTGCGAAACGGTCATTTCCGCTAGACTGTCCCGCACATACGGCCGGGACAGGCTGTAACGAGGGAGACGCAGGCTTTTGGACTGGTCGAAAATCACCGCGGAACTGAACACGGCGCGCACGCTGGATGCCGAGGCGCTCGAACAGCACCTCGCCAGGCTCGGCAACACCAGTCCGGACATTGCCGGCGAACTCCGCGAAATCATCGGCCGCCGCCGCCTCGGACAGTCCTTCATGCAGACCTCGGTGGACGGTGCGGATATTCGCGCACGCTCCGTCCTGCCCGAAGGCGAGGCCGTCGGCGTATGGACGGTCCGCGGCCTGATCGGCGCCGGCGGCATGGGCGAAGTGTACCGGGCCGACCGGTCCGACGGCCGCTACGATCAGACCGTCGCCCTCAAACTCATGCAGCTTGGCGGCGAACTCGACCGCCGCCGCTTCGAACAGGAACGCCGGCGCCTCGCCAGCCTCGACCATCCGGGCATCGCCCGCATCATCGACGGCGGCGAGGGTCCGGGCAACCGCCCCTTCATGGCAATGGAATATGTCGAAGGCGCACCCATCGACCGGCACGTCCGCACAGCCCGGCTCGGCCGGCGTGACACGATCCGCCTGTTCCTGCAGCTCTGCGCCGCCGTCGAGCACGCGCACAACCGGCTGGTCCTGCATCGCGACATCAAGCCGGATAACATCCTTGTCGACGACCAGGGCCAGGTCCGCCTGATCGACTTCGGCGTCGCCAGCCTGCTCGACAGCGATGACGATTCGGCCGCGGGCCCGCTGACAGTCGCCTTCGCCGCACCGGAGCAGCTGAAGCGCGAGCGCCTGTCAGCAGCGACCGACATTTTCGCCCTCGGCATGGTACTGCACACGCTGCTGACCGGCGCGCCGCCTGCCCGGTTGCCCGATGGCGGGGTGCAGATCGACCGGGCGGCGCTCGGCGCACGGGAACTCGCCGCTATCGCCGACAGGATGACCCGGACCGATCCGGCCGAACGCTATGCCTCCGCCAGCGCGGTCGCAGAGGATTTGCGCGCCTTCCTCGACAAGCGCCCGGTCGACGCCTACCGCACCGGCGGCCTGTACCGCACCACCAAGGCGCTCAGCCGTTATCCCCTTGCCAGCGGGCTCGCCGCCGCCTTCGTTGCCGCCCTGGTCGCCGGCCTTGCCGCCACAACGCACCAGACCCTGCAGGCCAACCGCCAGCGTGACCGCGCCGAGGCCGCGCTGGAGGACGCCCGCTGGCAGAGCGGGCGCGCCGGCGCTATGTTGAGCGCCCAGCAGGCCTATGGCGACCTGCTCTACAAGGCCTTCGGTGAGCAGGATACCGAAGCGCTGACGACGAAACTGCTGGAGGAATGGCAGGCCGCCTACGACAACCGGGCCGGCGATCCGGAACGCGCGGCCGCACTCAGCCTGGCGCTTTTCCGGAGCTTCTATTCAAGGGGAGACTATCCCTCCGCCCAGAAGGTTGCGGACGCCTGGTTTGCCGAGGATTTCGGCAGCGACGAGATCCTTGAGGCTGGCAAGGAAATGTACGGCAACTTCCTGTTCGACAGCCGCGAATACGACGCCGCCCTGCCCTATCTCCGCGACACGCTGGCGACTTTCGAAGCGCGCCACCGCCCGGCTTTCGACCGCTCGGCCACCGCGCTGCGGATCGCATCGGTCACCGGCGATGCCGGCGATATCGAAAAGGCGAAGCGCTATGCCCTTGAAAACCTGGCCGGCGCCAATGCGCCGGAACAGCTCGTGGAAGGGCACGGCATGCTCGGCGAAGTGCTCGGCCTCGCTGGCGACGATGCCGGCGCCTTCGCGCAGATCGTGCAGGCCCATGACGTCTTCACTCAGCACCCGGACTTCATCAGCCCTCTGCGCGCCAATCTTCGCATCCGCCTGGCCGGGACCGAACTGCAGCAGCACCACGACCCCGAAAGCGCAAGGGACTATGCCGCACGGTGCGCCGGGCAGGACACCGCCGACCTCGGGGAGAACGAACTGATCGGCCAGTGCTTTGGTATCCTCGCCATGGCACAGCTGGAACTCGGCGAATACGATGAGGCGGCCGGAAATCTCGATACAGCAGCCGGCCTGATGGCCCGCTACGGTGGCGCGCCGACGGAAGGCTATCCCGGCATCCGTACCGTCCGGGCTGAAATCCTGGCCCGTCAGGGCCGGATGGATGCCGCCTACGCCGAACTGGATGCCGTGGCCGCAATGCTGGCGGACCGGCCCGAAAACGACCCCAGCCGCCTGAACGTCGCGGTCACCCGCCTGATCGTCGACCTGCTGAACGGTACGGGTCCGGACGACATCCGCGGACGGCTGGCAGCGCTGCCGCCGGAAGACCTGCGGAATCCGCGGATCACCTACCTGCACGGCCGCCTGCTGAACATGCTGGCATCCTGAGGGTCTGCCGCCTCGCGCAGGCATGCGGGCACGGTGGATACGACGTCGACGCCCGCTAATATCATGGTCGAAACGATGCCTGTTGACTCTTAACTCTATATATATAGAGTTATTGCATGAGCAGACGCTTCCGTGCCCCTTCGCCCCAGACCATCGCCGTGCTTCAGGCGCTTTCCGGTCCCCATGCCCGCTGGTCGTACGGGCTGGAAATTGCGGAGGCGACCGGCCTCGCCTCCGGCAGCCTCTACCCCATCCTGATCCGGCTGGCAGAACGGGGCCTGCTCGAGAGCGAGTGGCAGGACCCGGCACAGCCCGGCCGCCCCGCGCGTCACGCCTATCGCATCACTGGCGAGGGCCGAGCCGTGCTCCACCACGCCCTCGCCACAGGGCGAAAGCCCGGACTGAAGGAGGCTTGGAGATGACCCCTGCAGATATGGTCCTCTACCTCGCCCACCGGATCGCCCCTGAAGGACGGGCCGACTGGCTGAACGCCATGGAGGCCGAATATCAGGCGCTCGAAACGGGCCGCCTGCGCTGGGCTCTCGGCTGCGTGGCGGTGGCACTCGGCTGGCGCGTTGCAAGGGACGGCCTCTACGCGGCACTCCTTTGTGCAGCGACCTGGTTTGTCAGTAGAGACCCTCTCTTTGTCTATGAAGCCAAATTGATCCCGCAGGAATTACTGAGCTTTGGCCTGAACCCGGTGCTTGTGCATCTGACCGTCATTTGTGTTCTGCTGGGCGCCTATCGTCCACGGCAGATCGTGCTCGTCAGCTTCGTGCTGGTCACGGCCAAGCACCTCTACGGCCTCTATGTCTGGTACGTGGTGTGGCCCAGAGAATTTGGCGATGAAATGGGGCCCCTGTGGCCCTTCCTTCAGCGCCTGAACATAATGAACGCACATTTCCTGATTGGCGTCTGGGCGCAACTCGGTGCCTGTTTCACGGGTGGCTTCATCGGGCGCGCGCTCGCCTACAGGTTCCGTCCGTCTTTGCGGTCCGGAAAGGCTTCAGGCCAGTAGATCGGCGTTCCCGTGCGAAAAAGCCCTTGCTTGCGCTGCGGGCATTTCAGACTTCGATTTGATCCCTGATCGAATTGTGCGCCGGAGGCGCACCAGCCTGAAATGGTGGGCGGTACAAGGTTCGAACTTGTGACCCCTACGATGTCAACGTAGTGCTCTACCACTGAGCTAACCGCCCATCCGGGGCCAGCCGGCCCCGTCAGGAAGCGTGGGTAATGGACAATCGGCGGGGCGCCGTCAAGCGTCTTCCGCCGCGTCCGCTGCGCCCTCTCCCGGCGTCCAGGCAATGAGGTTCACAGCGCTCTGCGCCAGCGCGTGCAGCGCCCGGCGCGAGGCCCCTGCCCGCGCGCGAACCGACAGGGAATGCAGCACGGCAGTCGCGATCCGCGCCGCTTCGGAAGGCGGCAGGTCCGTGCAGGCCTCGCCATCGGCCTGCGCCCGCGCAATCCGCGCTTCGAACATCGCGTCGAGCCCGTCATTGGTGGCTGCCAGCTCGCGCCGGACGGCCGCATCGTGCAGGGCCTCCGGCGGCGCCGTGCTCGACACGAAGCAGCCGCGGCCTTCTTCGTGGCCGGAATAGATGCGGATCGCGGCGCGGTAGACGTCTTCCAGGCCCGTGCGCAGGGTCGGCGCTTCGTCGAGAATCTTCCGGCCGCGGGCCAGCGTCGCCTCGCGATACTGCCGCAGGGTCTGGATATAGAGCGCATGCTTGTCACCGAAGGCGCCGTACAGGCTCGGCCGGTTGAGGCCCGTTGCGCTGGTCAGGTCCTCGATCGAGGTGCCCTCGAAGCCGCCTTTCCAGAAAGCTTCCTGAACCTGCTGCAGCACTTCCTGCTCGTCGAAACTGCGGGGCCGTCCGCGCCGGCCGCCGGATTCTTTCTGGTCCATCGGGCAAATTCCTCCGCATCGCTAATATTGTAACGATGGGTATGAAAATGCGCCTTTACAAGAAGCGGCCGGATGAATTTCTGCTGTCCAGCCCGCCGGAGCCCGCCTCAGGCGGCCATCACCTTGTCGACTTCCTCGACGATTTCCCGCAGATGGAACGGCTTCGACAGCACTTTCGCGCCAGCCGGCGTCGGCGCGCCGGACGACAGCGCCACGGCGGCAAAGCCGGTGATGAAGACGATCTTCATGGCAGGGTCCAGCTCCGCCCCGCGGCGGGCCAGCTCGATCCCGTCGAGACCCGGCATCACGATGTCGGTCAGCAGCAGGTCGAAGACCTCGCGCTCCAGCGCCGCCAGGGCCGTTTCGCCATCGGCATAGTCCTGCACATCGTGGCCGGCGCGGCGCAGCGCAGCCGCCAGGAAGGCGCGCATGGAATCGTCGTCTTCTGCCAGCAGGATCTTGGTCACTTGGGCTGCCCCCTTCATCGGTGTGTCAGGCTAACCATAAACACGGCTTCGGGTAAATCTTGGGTGAATGTCCGGCCAATGCGCCTGTCTTTTTCAGCTGCGGGCGCCTTAAGGCTTGACCTTCGGGCGAACTCGCAAACCATAGGACCGATGCGTGCCGTACCCGATCTTGCCGCCCTGCCCGCCGCTGCGCCTGCCGCAGAAAGCGACTCGTTCGAGGTCCCCTACACGCTGATGCGCCCACAGCACCAGACGGCGCCCCTCGTCTTCGCCTCGCCGCATTCCGGCTCGCTGTACCCCGCCGCCATGCTGGAGGCGCTGTGCGTGCCGCTGATCGACCTGCGCCGCACCGAAGACGCCTTCGTCGAGGAACTGTTCGCCGGCGCCCCGCCGGCCGGGGCGCTGCTGATGGCGGCGCGTTATGGCCGCTCGGTGGCGGACCTCAATCGCGACCCGCGCGAGCTCGACCCCGCCATGTTCGAAGGCGGCCCGCCGCGCGTCTGCGGCCTGCCGACGGCAAGGGTTGAGGCCGGCCTCGGCTGCCTGCCCCGCGTCGCCGCCCGCGGCGAAGGCATCTATGCCCGCCTGCTGACCCGCGAGGAGGGCGAAGCGCGCCTTGCCCATATCCATGATGCCTACCACGCCCGCCTCGGCGAGGAGCTGGTCGGCCTGCGCGATGCGCGGGGTGTGGCGGTCCTGATCGACTGCCATTCCATGCCCTCGGTGCAGCCGGGACGCCGCGGCCTTGCCGATATCGTGCTGGGCGACCGGTTCGGATCCTCCTGTGATCCCCGGCTCACCGCACGCGCTGAGCGCGAATTCCGCGATCTGGGCTTCACCGTCGCCCGCAACGCGCCCTATGCGGGCGGCTACACGACGCGGCGCTATGGCCGGCCCAAGCGCGGCGTCCATGCCCTGCAGATCGAAATCAATCGTGGCCTTTACATGAATGAGCGCGAAGTGAGCCGCCTGGCCACCTTCGGCGCCCTGCGCGATGCGATCGACGGAGTCATCGCCGGCCTGATCGACACGGCGGCTATCCTCCCGAAGGTCTGAATTTCCCACATCCTGCAGCAATCGCTGCAGATCTCCCCTGTTCGAAAAAAAAGGGCCGCGCTGGAAAGCGCGGCCGTAAAGTCAAAGGGAGGAAACGCCAGAGGCGTCTGCACCGAAGTGCAGGACCAGAATTATTGTGCGACGCACAAAAAGCCAAGTGACAGGCTGCCGCATCGCGAAATTTTCCTGAAATTGCCCGTGATTTGGGCAGGTTTGCCTCTCCGGCACGCCGATTGCGTATGGGTTCGGCGAGTTTCCTGAATTGGGACGAACTTTGTCCCGCATGCCCGGAGAGTATAATGGCAGACGAAACAGACCTGCACGTTGGCAAGCGCCTGCGCCGCCGCCGCCGCCTGCTGGGCATGACCCAGCAAGACCTCGCGTCCCAGGTGGGCGTGCGCTTTCAGCAGATCCAGAAATATGAGTGCGGTGCCAACCGTATCACCGCTTCCCGCCTGTACGAGCTGGCCAAGGCGATGAACGTGTCGGTCCAGTATTTCTTCGACGGCATGCCGGCCAACGGCGCCCCGGATGCGGCCAATGATGCCGAACGCCTCGAAAGCGACATCCTCAGCCAGAAGGAAACGCTGGAACTGGTCCGCGCCTATTACCGCCTCGACGAACGTCCGCGCCGCCGCCTGCTCGAGCTGGCCAAGGCCCTTGAAGGCGACACCGCAGGTCACGGCGCCGCCTGACCTGCTTGACCGGCGTCGCGCGCGGGCCTAGCCCACGCGCCATGACGCCGGATTTCTCCCCCGAAGACGAGCTTGCCCTGGCGGGCCGTCTTGCCGATGCGGCCTGGTCAGCGATCCGGCCGCATTTTCGTGAATTGTCCTCTGTCGACAACAAGGGCGCTCCCGGCGCCCGCTACGATCCCGTCACTGAAGCCGACCGCGCCGCGGAGCGTGCCATGCGCGCCGTCATTGAGGCCGAGCGGCCGCATCACGGCATCACCGGCGAGGAATATGGCGAGACCGCTTCGGCCTCCGGCTGGCGCTGGCTGCTCGACCCGGTGGACGGGACCCGCGCCTTCGTCGCCGGCCTGCCCGTCTGGACCACGCTGATCGCGCTCGTCGATCCCGAGGACCGGCCCGTGCTCGGCGTGATCGACCAGCCGGTGCTTGGCGAGCGCTATCTCGGCTGGCCGGGCGGTGCCGCGCTCGAAACCGCCTCCGGCCGCACACCGCTGAAAGCCTCGGCCTGCCCTTCCCTTGCCGACGCGGTGATTGCCACGACCGATCCCTACATCCTGACAGACCCCGAGCACCGCGCCTGGACGGGGCTCCGCTCCACCGCCCGCATCGCCCGCTACGGCCTCGATGCCTATGCCTATGCGCGGCTCGCCGGCGGCACGCTGGACCTTGTCGCCGAGACCGGCCTCAAGCCCTGGGATGTCGGCGCCCTCATCCCGGTCGTCACCGGCGCCGGCGGCCTCGCCACGGACTGGGCCGGCAACCCTGCCCGCCTCGGCGGCCAGATCCTCTGCACCGCCAGCGAAGCCCTGCTCGAAGACGCGCTCCGTCTGGTGAAACCGGCCGCGTCCTGAAACAGTCCTGTTACGGATTGTCCGCAAGGAATCGCGCCAGGTCGTCCTTCCAGAACACCGGCCAGCTGTGGGTGCCGTGGCCGTGCGTCTCCTCGCTCGCAGGCACCAGCACGAACCGCGCATTCGGCATCCCCGCCGCCGCAGCTTCGGGATCTCCGAGCCCCGGCGGATTGATGAAGTCGTCGGCCGAATTGATCCACAGCACGGGCACATTGATCTCGGCGAGGCGCGGTGCCGGATCGTAGTTCCGGGACGCGTCGAACTGGTAGATCGTATCGTTTGGATCGACCGGGTGCGCCCGGTAGCGCTCGACCACGCCGTGCAGTTGTTCGGCGGCCTGCTTGCAGGTCGGCGCCTCGGCCTGCGCCCGGTAGGGGTTCGAGCCGGCCAGCACCAGCGTGTTGGCAAAGATGGTCTGCCCCATGCCGAGGTCGCCCGGATCGGCATACTCGCCGCCCGCATAGGCCGGATCGTTCCGGAAGCCATCGATGATCATCTGCCGGAACATGCGGTTCCGCCCGGCGATTTCGATCACATTGCAGGCCAGCGGCACCAGCCGGCGCGCAAAGCCGGGATGCGTCTCGCCCCAGACGAAGCTGTGCATGCAGCCCATCGAGGTGCCGACGATCATCTCCAGCCCCTGCACACCGAGGCCCTCGGTCAGCATCCGGTACTGGGCTTCGACCATGTCGTCATAATCATAGCGCGGAAACGCGGCGTGCAGCCCGTCGCTCGGCTTCGAACTGTCGCCATGGCCGAGATTGTCGGGCGAGATGATGTAGTAACGCGCAAGGTCGAGCGGCTGCCCCGGCCCGAACAATTCGTCGCCGAACGATGGCCGCAGCAGCGACAGCCCGTTGCCGCCCGTCCCGTGCAGCAGCATCACCGCATTCGTAATATGGCCGTCCGCATCCCGTTGCGGCGTGCCGAGCGTGTAATAGCTCATCGTGATCGACGGCAACGTCTCGCCCGTGTGGAAGGCGAAATCCGCAAGCTCCACCGAATGCTTCCCGGCGACGGCCGGCCAGTCTTCCGCCTGCGCCTGCCCGATGCCGAGCCATGTCACGATCAGGGTCAATGCGAACAGAACCCGCATCCGGCGCTCCTTCTACTGGCTGCAATATGGCGCCGACGTTACCCGCCCCTGCTGCAATGGCAACAAGCGGTGACCCTGCCGTTCCCGCCCCGTAATCAGGCCTGGAACGTCCTGACACCCCCCATCCAGGTTTCCAGCACGCGGATGTTGCCGATGTCGCCGGCCGGAACGGTCGAAGGGTCGCCATCGAGAATCACGAAATCGGCGAACTTTCCCGGCTCCAGGCTGCCGATTTCATGTTCGGACCCGAGTTGCCAGGCCGCTTCCGACGTCATCGCACGGATCGCGCCTTCGCGGCTGGCGCCCTCTTCCGGGGCGAGGGCGAAATCCGGCTCCTTCCAGGTCCTGCGGGTCACGGCCATCTCGATCATGTGCAGCGGATTCGGGTCCGTGACGAAGAAGTCCGAATGGATCGTGTAGCCGACGCCTGCGCGCTCGCAGCTCGCGCAGCGATCCAGCAGGCGCGCCTTGTCCGGCCCGAAAATCCGGTCGCGCATGGCAACGCCCCAATAGTGCACATGCCCGATCAGGAAGCTCGCCGACACGCCGTGGGACCGCATGCGTTCGATCTGCTCGTCATGGAGGATCGAGCAATGTTCAATTCGCATGCGCAGCGACCTGACATCGATCCCTTCCGATGCGACCCGGTCGATGGCGTCGAGGATATTGTCGATCGCCTTGTCGCCGTTTCCGTGCACGGCAATCTGCCAGCCCTGGCCGGCTCGCTTCCGCATCAGCGTGGTCAGGTCGTCCGGCGTCATATAGGCGATGCCGATCGAATCGACGGTGTAGTAGGGTTCGCGCTGAAGACCGGTGAAGCCCTGATTGGAGCCGTCCGCGATCAGCTTGTAGCCGGCAATCCGCACGAGGTCGTCGCCGTCGCCGGGCGCGAGGCCCGCTGCATCCCACGCCTCGTCGAACACATACATCGGGTAGGCGCGGATGCGCTGTGACAACTGCCCGGTTGCGCCCGCCTGCTTCAGGATCTCCCAATCGCCCACGCCCCGCAGGAGCCCGCCAAGCCCCAGTTCCGAAACCGTGGTCAGGCCGAGAGAGGCAAATCTCCTGCAGGTTTTCAGCACCGCATCGGTTGGCGCCGAGCCGGCGCCGCTCGGTCGTGCGCCGAGCACCTTGGAGAACGTGATCTGGTTCCGCATCTCCCCTGTCAGCTGGCCGTCCCCGTCGCGGACGAACTCCCCGCCAGCCGGGCTGACGATATCGTCCGGAATACCAGCAGCGGCGAAGGCGGCGCGGTTGGCATAGCCGATATGGCCGGATGCGTTCAGTACAAGGATCGGGCGCGTGCCGGAAATGGCATCGAGCGGCGCAAACCCCATCGGCGTCTCGAACGGCTGCAGCATCGGGTAATAATTGCGGCAAACGATCCACTCGCCGGGCGGCAACGTTGCATCGAGCTGTCCGATGAAGTCGAGGATGTCTGCCGTCGTGGAAAACCGCGTGATGCCCACATAGTGCATCGCCTGGTCCATCAGGGCGCCAATCAGGATGTGCGTATGGGGATCGATCAGGCCGGGCATGATCGTACGGCGCTGAAGGTCGATCAGGTCCGCGGAGTCGCCCGCCACCGCCTTCACCTCCGCGAGGCTTCCTGTGGCCAGGATACGATCACCTTTGACCGCCATTGCTTCCGGCTTCGCGAAGTCGGAATCGACGGTCATGACGGTTCCGCCGAAATAGATCCGGGTGCGCGCCTCCACATCGGGAACGGGCGGCAAGGCGGGAATGAGGACTGTTCCGCAGGCGGTTGCAGCCGCCGTCCGGGCGACGGCCGCCCCGCCGGACCTGACCTGACGGCGGCCCAGGGGAAGGATGCTGATTTCCGCGGCCAGCTGGTCGGCGGGATTGTAGGCAAAAAGATTGCCCAGGCTGGCCTGGCAACATGGACAGCCATATTCCTCGTGCGCCATTGCGGAGTGCCCCTTTCGCGTCGCTTTGGCAGACCTTGCCAGATTTCCGGACCGGAATCGACAGATGCCCCGGCGGCGCGCAGATGGGCGCTATCCCCGGCCCGTCCGCGGCATCCTGCTGCAATCACAGCTCCGAAAATAAATCCATCCAACACCCCCGGAACCGGGCGTATCCTTGCGCAATGTCGCTGCTCTCTCCCCCTCCCGGATTTCCCGTGCACCTCGTGCCGGTCTGGCCATTGATCTGGCTCCAGATCCTGATGCTGCGCGCCTGGGTCCGCGCCACCTACGGAAAGGGCACGCAATACCACTGGAGCGTCACCCCCTGCGGCCGCGTCTTCATCGCCTCCATCGACTGGATCGCAAACCAGAAGTCCGAGCCGGCACTGGTCCGGCCCGCCCTGCACCCCAACAAACGTATCGCCGCCGCCTTGTCTGGCGAGCTGCTTGAGCCCCGCTATGCGAGCGACTCTCTTCTCGCCGCGCACCCCGGCGGACTGCGGAGGGATCAGAAATCGTGCCAGTGGCACGATTTCCCCGCAGCAGGGGGCCCAGTGCGGCAGGCATTGCACTACTTGGCTCTGGATCCCGGCTTTCGCCGGGATGAGCGGATAATGGGCCTGCCCGCGCCCGAGACCTGACGCTCGTCCTCACCCCGAAAATCCAGTTTACCCCCAAAGCGCCTTCACGGGCGCCGCACGTGCTGGGCGTTACGGCCCTGACACGTCATGGCCGCGCGCGCGAAGCTGTTCGATGACGCTGTCCTTGCCGGCAAGATGTCCGGCGCCGACCGCCACCAGCATCGTGCCCGGCTTGTCCAGCATCGCCTCGATCTTCGGCACCCAGTCGTCATTGCGCGCCTTCAGCAGTGCATCGTACACCGCTTCGGAACCCATCATGTCCGGGTTCGACATCAGCACGCCGATGCCATTCACGTCGCCGTCGGCCCATTCGTCGACCAGCACGTCCAGCATCTCGCTCCCCTCCTCCACGGATTCCGCCGTGCTGACCAGGAACTCCACCTGTTCCGCGTCCGGAAGGTTGGCGAACCGGCCGAGCTGTTCATCGATCGTCTCAAGATAGGCAAAGGACTTGCCGTCCGCCGTGCCTTCCTTCTCGAGGATCTGCTCGACACCCGAATTCGGGTCGAACCCGTCCTTCTGGATCTGCACCACGGAGAGGTTGATCGCCGCGAACCAGGGCCGCATGGGCTGCACCGCGCCGAGCGGCAGACCGAGATAGTCGAGCGCATCCTGCAGCTCCGCCTTTTCGACATCGTCCATCAGGCTGGTCAGCTGGCGCCCGTCGGTGAACATGCCGTTCTTGCTGACAAAGCGCATCATGTCGGCCTGTGCCGCGTCGCTGGAAATGTCTGTCTCGAAGACCAGCGTATCGGCCGCGTTCACCGCCGCATCGATCTCCGGCGACCGCCAGTCGAGGTCCGGCCTCAGCAGGTGGACGGTGCCGATGAAATAGATGGTCGTGTCATCGTCCGCCATTTTCCACAGCGCCGGTTCGCCGTCGCCATGAGAGGCCTCGGCCTTGGCCAGGGCATCCTCGTAGAGCTTGTCCCGCACCGCTTTCAGCGCTTCGCGGCTCGTCTCAGGCGGTTCATGCGTCGACGCCGTCCCGGATTTCGGCGTGCACGCCGCCAGCCCGAGCATGGTTGCCGCAATCAGCGGCCAGACCCACGATTTCATGCTTGTTACCTCATATCCCTGAGCGGCCAGCCTAGACCGGAACCCGCCCCCTGGGAAAGCGGCGCCTGCTGCGGCACTCCGGCGTTGCACATTCGCCCGCCATGCCCTATTCACCGGCCTCGGCCCAGCACCCATAGCTCAGCTGGATAGAGCGCTGCCCTCCGAAGGACGCAACCTTTATCTGTTTGAGATGAAATTATGAAAGAATTACAAGGAGTTATCTAAGGCCGCACTTTTCGACCCGCTTTTGAGTCAGCACCATGTCAGCACGGATTTCCGCAAGGTCTCGCAAGCTGTGTGATTACGAACTGGCCGCAAACCGGATTTGGCCTTAAATCGAGAGTCAAAGGTTCCATAGCTCAGCTGGATAGAGCGCTACCCTCCGAAGGTAGAGGTCACAGGTTCGAATCCTGTTGGGACCGCCATCTCGTTCGATTCTTCAAAATCGTTTTCAGCCCCGTCCGCGCTCATCGCGCGGAGCACTTCGCCCGGCGGATTCCTGCCGCCAAAGAGCATCTTGGCGGTCCGGCCGGATCGCCGACCTTGCGCCCGGCGCTCTGACCGGAGCCGCGGAAGTCGTCTTGCGCCGACCGGCCCGGCGAGGCTCAGTTCAGGGACGTCCCCAGTCTTTTCAGGCAGGTCGCTGGGACTCGCCGGCGGGGCCGACGCTGCGCTTCCCACTGGCTGGCGCCAGAGGGGTCGCAGCTTTGATCTCAGGCTTTCACCAGCGACAGACTCTTTGCGCGGGGATGCAAAGACCCAAGCAACACGATAAGCGGAAAGACGTCATGGAGTCGCCCCTCCACAAAGGCGGTGCCGCAATCGTCGCAGATCATCTGAGCATCAAACTCAACATCAGGATCGTGAGGCGGCATACGCTTCACCCGCGACCGTTCCGCATCTCTCAGCGCTCGGACACGCGAACTCATGCACACTTCATTCGGACAACACATGATCTGGCTCCTTTCCCCGGCTCGTCGTCGGCTCAACTGAAGCGCGAGCAAGTTTCGGGCCACTCGCCCGATTGGATCAGTGTTCAGACCCGGCCACCCCAGCCTCCCTCCGCCTCAATATCTGTTCCCATCAGTCAGGTGGGCGGACGGTGCGTCTGCCAGAGCGCGGTCGCCGCGCAAGGGGGCGGGGCTTTGTGATCTCTGATCGTCTTCAGGCGTCATACCTACAGCTTCCCCTTGCGCGCCGCCCTATCACGCTCTGGCTGAGCACCTCCTCGCCGCCCACCCGACTGTCGGGAAAAGAACGCGGGCGGGGAAGGAGACTGACATGACTGACCAACTCGCAACCGCTGCACCTCTTGCAGCCACCGCCGCACCCGCGCAGCCCGATAGACCGCGCATCTACGTGGCTTGCCTTGCAGCCTACAATAATGGCTGCCTGCACGGACGGTGGATCGACGCGACCACCCCTGACGAGATTTGGGAACAGGTTCGCGCCATGCTGGCGGCCTCGCCAGAACCGGACGCCGAGGAATGGGCGATCCACGATTATGAGGGCTTCGAGGGCGCGAGCCTTTCCGAATACGCCTCATTCGAAACCGTGTGCGAACTGGCCGACTTCATTGAGGGGCATGGCGAGCTTGGCGCGAAATTGCTCAGCCATTTCGGCGACGACCTCGCCGAGGCGCGCGCCGCCTTCGAGGACTATGCGGGCGAATATCGCAGCGCCGCAGACTTCGCCGAGAGCCTGCACGAGGACACCGGAACCCAGATTCCCGAAAGCCTTCGCTACTATATCGACTGGCAGGCCCTTGCCCGCGACATGGCGCTGAATGGCGAGATCATGGTGTTTCAGACGGGCTTTGATGAAGTCCACATTTTCTGGTCGCGATAGGCGGAGGGCAGACACATGTTTCTTGTCACCGCCCTTTATGGCGATGGATCAGCCAAGAGCCATCTGGCGGCAAATGCCGCCGATGCGCTCAAATGGCATGCCGCCCTTCGCGCCGATGCTTGGCAGGTTTTCATCAATCCGCTGGCACAGCCGCTGGACCGTGAAGACGGGGAGGATTTCGCATGACTCCCGAAACCACCCGCTATCGTTTCACCGTCGAAGAATTGCAGCAGGCCGACGACTGGTCAGAAGGCTTTTGCCTTGCCTGCCGCGCCCCGCGCGAGTGCTGCGAACCCGATGCGAGCGCCTATCCATGCGATGAATGCGGCGAGCATGCCGTCTACGGCCCGCACTGGATCGCGATTGCCGGACTCTTCAAGGAGGGCGCGGCATGACGTTCACGGAACGCTTCCAGACCTTCGTTTGCGAGGGCGACAGCATCACCTGCGAGGCCCAAGGCTTCGAGATCATCGCACGTATTGTGCGCGATGATTGCGGCGACGCACCCGACGAGCGCCAGGACGGATTCTGGCCTTCACTCTACAAGGACGCGCCGGGGTTCATCGGCCCCGGTCCGAACCACCGGCAACGCTTTGCCGAAGCGCAGGCTAAAGCCGAGGCCGTCATGGAAGCATGGCGCAAGGATGAATGGTTCTTTTGCGGGATCGTTCTTTCCGTCGCGCTGGAAGGCGTCACTTTGGACGCCCATGCGGCGAGCCTTTGGGGCATTGAGGCCAACTATCCCGATAGTGACAACGCCTATCTGACCGAGGTCGCACGGGAGCTTCTGCCCGAAGCCTTGGACGCAGGCCGCGCCGCCGCCCGCCGCATTTGCGCGGCGCTGGAGACCAGCGGGGCGCGCGCCTGATGGCGCGCCCCCAATCCACAAGCCAATCAATCAACAAGGAGCCAGATCATGGCCCAGCCCATTCTCAAAACCATCCCCCTGTCCGAGCTTCGGATTTCAAAACTCAACATGCGCCACAGCCGCAAGAAGCCGGACGTGTCCGACATCCTGCCGTCCATCCGCGAGAGCGGAATCCGGCAGACGCTCTTGGTCCGCAAAGAGGGCGATCATTATGGCGTCGTCGCCGGACGGCGGCGCTATTTCGCTCTCAAAGAGATCGAGAAAGAGACGGGCGATACCCCGCTTGTGCCTTGCGCGATCATGGCCGAGAACGACGCCGCGAGCGCCATCGCCGCCTCTGTCATCGAGAATGTCGGACGCCTGCCAGCCTCCGAAATGGAGCAATACACCGCCTTCAAGCGCCTGCACGATGAAGGGCGAGGCGTGGACGAAATTGCCGCCTTTTTTGGCGTCACAGACCTTCTGGTGCGCCGCGTTCTGGCGCTCGCCTCGCTCGCAGACCCGATCCGAAAACTCTACGCCGAGGACGAGATCGACCGCGAGACGATCCGCGCCCTGACGCTCGCCACGCCAGACCAGCAGGCCGAATGGCTGCGGCTCTACGAGAGCGAGGACGAACGCGCACCGCGAGGCCGCAACTGCAAGGCTTGGATCACCGGCGGGGCGGTCATCACCACCGACAAGGCGCTGTTCGACATCGCCGACTATGACGGCCAGATCACCGCCGACCTGTTCGGCGAGCATGGCGTGTTTGCCGATCCCGACGCCTTCTGGAAGGCGCAGTCAGCCGCCGTGGCGCAGCGCATCGAGACTTACATTGCAGACGGCTGGAAGGATGTCATTTGCCTTGAGCGCGGGGCGTTCTTCCATCGCTGGGACCACCAGACGCGTACGAAGAAGCAAGGTGGCAAGGTCTACGTCGAGCTACGCCATGACGGCACCGTGACCTTCCATGAGGGCTATGTCTCACAGGCCGAGGCGCGACGGATGGAGACGGCGAAGAAGGGCGATGACGATGCGCCTGCCGCGCCCGTCAAACCGGAAATGTCCGGCCCGCTGGCGGAATACATTCTCCTGCATCGTCATGGCGCAGCGTCGGCAAGCCTTGCGGGCCAGCCTGCCATCGCGCTGCGCCTGATGGTTGCCCACGCCATGACCGGCAGCGCGCTCTGGCAAGTCCGCACCCATGAATGCACAAGCCGCAAGGAGGAGACACGCGCGAGCCTTCAAGGCTCGAAAGCCGCCGCAGAGATGGAAGAAAAGCGTGCTCGCATCGCGGCCCTGTTCGAGGCGTTTGGCGTGCGCGGCGAGGCGCGGCGCAACACAGACGCCTACCGCCTTAGCGAAATCTTCGCCGCCTTGCTGGCCATGTCAGACGAGGAAGTCATGGAGGTGCTGGCCTTTACGATGGCGCAGACGCTGGAAGCAGGCGGGCCGGTTGTCGAGGCCGTACTGCATGTCTGCGAGACGGACTTATCCGAACATTGGAAGCCGGACGCGGCCTTCTTCGACCTGTTGCGCGACAAGCGCGCAATCAATGCCATGGTCGCTGACATCGGCTCGAGATCGCTGGCGGAAAGCTGCGCCAGCGACACCGCCAAGGTCCAGAAAGCCATCATCGGCAACCGGATCATGGGCCATGGATGCGAGCCCAATCGCGACTGGCGGCCCGCATGGATGCAGGTGCCGCCAGCCCGCCTTGTCGAGGGGGCAGGCTCACCGCCCGCAGACGCATGGGCACGGATTGCGGGCCTGTTCGAGCGCGGAGAACACATTGATGGAGCCGGGACGCAAGCCTTCGATCAGCCACACGCCGCCTGACCTTTCAGTCTCCTCGTCAGGCGGCTCTTCAATTTTGTCCTGAGACAGCAATCGGCTGACAGTTGGACGTGCTACTGAACGCGCGCCAATCCCAAAGTCACTTAATGAAGAGAAAGCCAAATCATCCAACGTAGTCGCCGCGTTGAATTGTTTTGTTTTTGATTAGGTATTCGTAGGCGTCTTTCGTCACTCCACGGCATTCTGAACTCAATCCCGTGGAGCCATAGTCGGCAGTGAGCAATGCGTCGTGCATACGATAGAGGATGTATTCGCGAAGCTGACACATTCGCTTTTGGTCGTACGAACAGAGGAAGCCGTGCAGCATTAACTCAGCCTTTTTGTAAGCATCGTCATCTATCGGCACACTGATCTTCTGCTGAATGAAATCAGCCGGATAGAGTTGCAAATACTCTCTTGCAGTCGGGTAGTTTTCGAGTTCATCGAAGAGCCTAATATTATCAAGTTCATTGAAAAAATGGAACTCAAACAGCGGATTGGCACCAAGCGCAAAGCCCCAACTGCCTTCTGGAAGACCAAATGAAACCTCCACAATTCGCATAGCGATATCATGCTCATCGCTTCTCCGGTCGAAGTCAGCTATGAGCTTTTCTCGGATGCCATTTCGATAGTTCCCAGTCATAGCTTCAGCGAAGACAATCTCTTGATCGATCTCGTCCCGAATGAATAGGCGGTCTTTTTCCAAGTCCAAGTCTCTCGCCACCAGAAGGTCTTGGAGTCCCTCCCAGTAGCGGATCCTTTTGAACAATATGCGGGCGCGATTCAGATAAGGTGAAGGATCGCCACGCTCCGCGATGGATTGGGTGTAGAACGTAAATGCTGTTTTGAAATCGCCGTTGTTTGCAGCATGAACACCTTGCTCAAACAATTCTTTTCCCTTGTGATAGTCACGAACCTTGCGCTTGATGAATTTATCCAACCACATCATTTCCCCCTAAATCCACCGGCACACTGCCATAAACTAGCCTACTTATTTCTCGACTATGTTTCCATCTGCGGTAATCCACATTCCGTCACTTAAATATACCGCCTCATCATTCTCACTAACCGAAAATTCGTCGTATAGCGCAAGCATTTCCGCCAGAGCCAAGACTTGAACATCGGTTATGCCCAGGGTGAGCAGAACGGTTGATGCCAGATGAACCAGTTCTTCGCGGTCAACGCGATCAAGTGGAATGGGTGTTTCGATGTAGGATCGTTGGGCGTGATCCTCTTTAAGTGTGGGATGGAGCCCTGCATCTTCTAGAACTCTAGCTGTCGCGGCGGTCAGTGTTTTTTGGTCCTCGAACGCCCTGTAACCGCCGCAGTTTTCAGACGCCGTCGCGGTCATAAGCCTTGCTCCGTGCTTATCGAAGATCAAGCGAAAGAAGACATAAGGCTTTGAGCAAATCCGGTATTCTTCCTGATCTGCTGAGAGCTTTCGAGAAGGCTCAATATCTGGCATGTGCATTCCATTGAATTACTTTAGGTCCCAATCAAGCTACATCGCCTTTTGTGTTACGTCGAGCTATCCAGAACGTCGGCCAGCGCCGCTTCATCCGTTTCCACCTGATGCACTCCGAACCCCTTGTTCCCGTCTCATGCCGTGTGACCTGGACGACGCCTGTCGGGCCTTGAAACCGGCCATTCAAGAAAACTTCCCCGCCGCTGCGCGGCTCCTCGCGGACCAAGTTTTCTTGCCTGTCCGGTGCTCCACTACGTTTCGCCCGCGAGCGGTTCAGGCCCGCCCTGCGCCGTCCTTTCGGTCCGGCGTCGACGGGGACAAGGGGTCCTCTCAGACACATGGAAACGAAAGGAACCACACCATGGCCAACGCACTCGGATATGTCTCTGAGACCAAGACCGGCTTCGAAGGCGCTCTTGCAATGATGAACCTCTCGGCTGCCATCCGCATCGAGAAGAATGCGGAGAAAGCCGCCGACGGACAGCCCGACTACCGCATCTTCGCCGGCGAAACCTCGACCGAAATCGGCGGCGGGTGGCTTCGCAAAGCCAAGGCTTCAGGCCGCGAATATGTCTCGATCACGCTCGCAGACCCGCAGATCGGCCCGCGCAAGATTTACGCGAACCTCGCCCCCGTGAAAGGCAAAAAGGGCCGTCACGTGATCCTCTGGAACCCGCGGGATTAGGGGTCCGATCCATCGCCAATGAGCCGCTCCGGAGATCACCTTCGGGGCGGTTTTTGTGTTTGCTTTCATGCCAACAGCTCCTCGCCTAGCCCGCGTGTTGGCACGCATTTTGCTCTTGAAGATTGAAGAAGGCCCAAGGATTTTCAGCGTTTGAATGCAGACGACTACGCCTATCTCAAGAACGTGACGCTGGGCAGCTGGGCCTGGGAATTCGCCCGCCGCTGGCCCGATTATGCAAACGCGCATGCCGATCATTGCGACGGCGCTTTGACGCGAACGAGCCGACCCTGCGGCATGGAAATCCTTGAGCTCTCGAGGCCCGAACCGGATGCGGCGCGTTTTGGTCTTTCCTTCTTCGTCAGCCCCCGACGCAGCTGTCTCGATGCCCCGATCTTCTGGACCGAAGAGGCCAATCATCGGGTGACCACTGTGGATGTCCGCGCGGTTGAACCGAGCCTTCGGGATCGCTGCCTTGAGGGCCTGTTCAACCTTTCGCGGCTGACCTGTCGCCGGTCGCTCTTCATCGATCATGACGGCACGCAGCACCTTCGGATCGTCTATTGCAAGCGCACAATCCAGCTGCGCTGCGAGGGCGACAGCTTGCTTCTGGGCGATGTTGATTTGCGTTTCATGCTGCGATTTTTCGGGCCCGTTGACGCGAAGGTGGAGACGCTTCGCAGGCTGAAAATGGTCTATGAAGGCTTCCTTCCCGAGCCGCCTGCAGGCCCGCAATGGACCAGCACCGCCCTTGGCTTGCGTGATGCCTTGATCGCCCTCGATGTTCACCTTGAAGGCGGCTCCCATCGTGACGCGGCGATGGTGATTTACGGCGAAGAGGATGGGAGCGAGCGTTATAAATCGCCTGATGAGAGCGTGCGAAACCGCATGCGCAGGCTCCGCAAGAAAGGCCTCTCCCTGATGCAGGGCGGCTATCTCGATCTGATGACTCCAGCCCGGTCTGAAGGGGGATCGCTGGCCGCCACCGGCTGAACGATCCCCCTGAAATCTTGCAAGCTGTGCTGATCTTTCCCCGGTCCCGAAGCGACCGGAAAGGACAGATCACAATGACAGACACACATGAAAATGGCGGGCGCAAGAGCCCGTTCTTACGCGCTCAGGAAGCCGCAGATTATCTCGGGCTGACCCGTTCAACTCTTGAGCATTATCGCTGGATCGGAGGCGGGCCGAGCTACCGCAAACATGGTGGACTCGTCTTCTATCACATCGATGATCTCATCGAATGGTCCGAGCGCAGAAAGTTCAAGGATAGCGCGACACGGGTGCGGCCGTGAGGCGAAGATCGGCTCTTATCCTCACGGGCCTCGCCATCGCGATGATGGGTGCAGCAAGCGTTCTGGTCGATCAGAACCGGCTCATCTGGAACCGCACGGAAAGCGCGCCTATTGGCCTCTACTGGCGGAGCGACGGCCCGCTCACCCTGAACGGGTGGGCCGTCGTCTCTGCCAGCTCAGAGGCCGCAAGATGGACTTCTGAAAACGGATTTACAGGCACGGACTGGCCATTGGTGAAGCGGATTGCAGCGCTTCCCGGCGATGAAATCTGCCGCGAAAACGAGACCATCCTGATCAATCAGACGCAAGTTGCCGAAGTGATTTTGCACGCGCCCGGCGGCCTCAGTTTACCGCGCTGGCAGGGCTGTCATGTGCTCCAGGACGGCGAGGTTTTTCTCCTTAATGAGCATCCCCGATCCCTCGATGGGCGCTATTTCGGGATCATGCAGGACAGCGATCTCGAGGGTGTGGCGACCCTGCTGTGGAAACAGCGATGACCGGCGATCTCGCAAGCGCTTGCAAGGATTGGCAAGGAATGGATGTGCGGACCCGGAGGGCAAGATTAAAGGGTTGGCGCCCTCGGCCCCTTAACCCCTTGTCTGCACATCATTTTTTTGGCGCCTCTTGCAAAACCTTGTGGCGCCCTCTTTTTAGAAAAACCCATATATCACAAGGGGTTGAGAGGGCGCCAGAGGCGTTTTCGCCATGAGCGGGGAGGATGAATTCACCCCGCGCCTTGGGCGCCTGCGCGATGCTGGAGCCACAGGCGGCAGGCGGTTCAGGGCCGAGCTCAAACGCGCCGCGCGGCGACTGTCTTCAAGGCCCGGCAAGTCCGCTTTCAGCGGGGCTCAGATGGCCCGTGGCAGCGGCGCGGGACGGGCAAGCCAGTTTCGCCAGACGCCGCACCCGAAATTTCGCATGCGGCGCGTCGTGGTGAAACTCCACATAGCACGCGCTGGGCAAGGCCTCGGCCAGGCCGCCTTCAGAGCCCATCTTCGATACATCCAGCGCGACGGTGTCGACCGGGACGGCGAAGGCGGTGAACTCTATGGCCGGGACGCAAACAGAATGGACGGGTCCCTGTTCGAAGAGCGCAGCGCCGCTGACCGCCATCAGTTTCGCTTCATCGTGTCGCCCGAGGACGCCTCAGAACTCGGCGACATGAAAGAGACCGTGCGCGCCCTGATGGCGCAGGCCGAAAAGGATCTCGGCACAAGGCTCGACTGGGTCGCCGTCGATCACCACAATACCGGCCATCCCCACACCCATATCGTCGTGCGCGGCAAGGATCAGATGGGACGCGATCTGGTCATCGCCCGCGATTATCTGACCGAGGGCCTTCGCGAGCGCGCCAGCGCGATCGTGTCAGATGAACTCGGCCCCCGCCGCGATCTCGAGATTGCCCGCGCTCAGGAACGCGACGTCACAGCGGGCCGGCTGACACGGCTCGATAGGAAGATCGAACGGCTTGCGCGAAACGGCGACATGACACGGCCTGAGGCCTTTAAGAAACTGAGCCGGTTTGAGCGTGCGCTGATCCAGCGAAGGCTGAAGCATTTGCGAGGGCTGGGACTTGCGTCCGCGCGCGGCGATGGAGCCTTCGCGCTTGAAGAGGGCTGGAAGGACCGGCTTCAGGCCATTGGCCGCGACGGTGACCGCATCCGTGAAATCGCCGCCGCCTTCAATACAGGCGACGGCCTTTCCGGCAGGGTCTATGATCCGGGCCATGAACATACCCGCGCGGTTGTCGGACGGGTCGTCACCGACGGCCCCGAGGACGAACCTCGCAATCGCCGCTATCTCATCCTCGAAGCCCTCGATGGCGAGCGCTGGCATGTCAGCCTCGGTGAGACCCTGCCGGGCGCGGTGCCACCGAAAGATGCTGTGGTGGAGATTGCGCCCGCAGCCGGGGCCGCGCGCGCCTCCGACAGGACCATCGCCCGCATCGCTGCGTTGAATGGAGAGATGTATTCTGACGCATTGCACGAAGCGTTCGATCCCGCCTCACGGCCTGACTATCGCCGCGCCCATATTCGCCGCCTCGAAGCCATGCGGCGGGCAGGCCTCGTGACCCGTGACAGCGAAGGACGCTTTGCGATTAGTGCGGATTATCTGGCCAGGGCTGCAAGGTTCGAAACCGCGCGCACCGGCGGTGTGCGGCTGGAGGTGAAATCCTGGCTGTCTGTTGAAGCGCAGATCGAACGTCGCGCACCTGTCTGGCTGGACGGCGTGGATCACGGGCGTCTGACGGGCAAAGGGTTTGGCCAGGAAAGCGCATCAGCGCTCAGCGCAAGGCGCGCCTTTCTGGAGCGTGAAGGTTGGCTCGGAGAAGATGGTCAATTGAAGCCCGGCATGAGGGACCGTCTCGCCGCCGAAGAACTGAAATCCGCCGCTAATGGAATTGAAGGCAAAGGCGCATTCCTGAAACTCGAAGACGGCATGGCCATCAGCGGTGTCTATGAGCGTCCCGTGGACCTTGCCCAGGGCCGGTTCGCTCTGGTGGTGCGCGCGAAGGAATTTACCCTCGTCCCCTGGCGACCTGAACTGGAGCGCTATCGCGGCGCGGAAATCAGCGTGAAAGCCCGCGCAGGCGGCCTCGACTGGAGCGTGGGCCGTGCGAGGGGGATTGGGCGGTGACTCGGCTTTGGTGTCCGGACACCGGAAGATGCTCACGGTCTCCGACTATCCGAAGAATCTTTCATTCAACTTTCTTGTCGATAAAACCGAGCGTTGCCGCGTTCTCGAGAAGCGTCCTGACCTTGGCGCGATCAAGCCCGCCCGGCGCTTCAGCATCGATCTCCAGCTTGAGCCTAACGTCTGCGCCTGGAAGCGTGGTGAGTTGCTCGACAATCGCCTCTACGATTTGGTGGATCTCCTTCGCTGGTCGGTCGGCGGAGATCATGACCGTACCCTGGAAGCGCGTTGGCAGCCGTTCTTCATCGGTGACACCGACTGAGCCAGAGGCACCGTCCGAGCTTGTTGTTGCGCCTCCAGTTCCGGTGGCTTCAGTTTGCGTGCTCTTTGGCTCTTGTTCTGGCGGTCTTTTCGCTTCCGCAATTTCAGGCTTGATGATGACAGCGTCGCTGTCGATGACCACCTGCGCACTGGCAGCGCCCGAAATTGCCAGACCCAAATAGACCTGCTTTGAATCATCCCACCGGTCGGCATAAGCGAAAGGACCCGGCAACATCCCGCCCACCGCTGCTCGAACTGTGTTGATCAGCACGGCGCGGTTCTTCACCCTGGGAAGATAAGTGTATCGATTGAGATATTCCCAGAGGTCCTTCAGACTGAGATGCGGTTTGCCGTTCCAGATGTATTTCTGAAGCTCGCGATCGAGGCGCGCTGGGCCTAGTTCCGGCAAAAGCCCTTCATCACTGACGAGCTTCTTGCTTGCGCGCGATAGAAGGCCGTCCTGCGCAGGAACCTTCGCTGAAGTCCATTCGACATCCGACTGGGCGGTCTCCTGGACCGGATAGATCAGGTAACACCACGCCTCTTTCAGTCTCGTCTTCAGCGTTTCCGTCGCTTCTGTGAGCTTGGCCTTCGCTAGCGCCACATCACTTTGTTTCAGGTCCAGCCGATCAGTCTGACCGACAATCTCCGCCCAGGCCAGCATGGAGCGCTGCGCCGCCTTGAGGTTATCAAGCTGCCTTTGCTCTGCGGCGAGGAAAACGAGCATGTTGCGATAAACGCGCGGCGTAGACCCGCGCTGCATAAGAATGTCTTTCGCTTCCGCCAGCGCTTCTGAACCATCGCGTCCGGTATGCGGGTGCGCAACACCAAGTATGACGGCCCGAACCCCACCCGGTTCATCCGGCACGTCTGACGAGCTGCCGGGAGCCACCTGCACGGCATCGAAATGGCCGCGATCGGCCATGGCGTTGATATAGGTCGAGAGCGCCTTGTCGATTTCCATAAGAACGAGCGCGTCTTCAAACTGCGCGGCGCGATCGGCCGCAATCCTGTTCAGACTGGCCGACATGGAATACCAATAGCGGCCAAGATCGCTGTGCATGAACTTGGCCTGATTGGTCAGTCTGCGGAGCGCATCACCAAAAATGGCCGGGCGTTCTCCGGGCTGCACGACACCGAGATTGATCTGCTTGTCGTCGAGGCCCTTGTTCTCCTGTCCATGCGTCGGCGCCGTGCCCATGAAGACGGCGCGGGCAACGCGGCGTGTTGCAGAATAGCGGTTAAGGTTCGGCGCGGATTGATCGACCTTGTATGGCGTTGAGGTGACGCCATCGACATCCCCGGCAATGATCGACTGCCAGCTGGCATCGAGATAATGAAGCAGTTCAGGCTCCACCCTTGCCGAGCTGATCGCGACACTCCCCGGCATGATCATCACCGATGGATCGCCGCCCATCCAGAGTTCATGGATCACCTGCGCCATCAGGCGCAGCACGCCGCGCGTGCGCTGGAATTTTTCAAGCGAACCCCAACTCGTATAGAGCTGGTCGAACAGTTCCGGATGGATCGGATAGGCCTTTTCCAGCTTGCGGCGATAATCCTCATCCGAGCAACCCTGCGGGAAGTCGTTCGCATTCTCGCGGTAGAGCTTCACGAACTGCTTCAGCGTGTTGTCCCGGTGCATGTACTTGTCGCCCGGTATATCCTTGAAGAGTCGCCTACGGACAATTTCGTAGCTCTCTTCCTGACTGGCCGGACGCCATGAGGATTCGACGCGGCTGAAGGTCTGCTTCAGGCGTGCGAGCGCTTCCTGTCCCCCTTCGCCGCCCACCTCGATCTGGGAGGCAGGCAGAGACGCGACAAGCAGCGTGCCTGGGCTTGCCTTTACGGCTTCGGTCAGGGACTGGACGAAGGACAGGTTTGAATCGAACGACCCCGAGGGCAGTCCCTCAACCTTGTAGATCTGGCGAAGGTAAGCGACCCATTCGTCGATCAGGATCAGCGCAGGCGAAAACCTGTTGAACAGGGCTTCGAGCAGATTCGATCCCGGCGCGATGCCACTCGCATCATTCTCGGCGACCATGTCGAATCCGGCCATGCCGCCAAGCTGCCAGGCGAGCTCGCCCCATGTGGTGCGAATGGTTTGGCCGCCCTCAAGCTTGATCACGTCCTGCGGCCCGCGTGAGGTGCCCACCAGCACCGCACGGTTGACCTTCGTCGGTACGCTGAGCTCATGACGCGACAGGAGCTGATCGAGGCCCGGCAGGTCCTGGACAGCCGTCCCGCTCGCCATATGATAGAGGGCGAGCATGGAGTGGGTCTTGCCGCCGCCGAAATTGGTTTGCAACTCGACGACCGGGTCGCCGCCGCTGCCATTCAGGCGCTTGGCCGCACCGGCCAGCAGATTGCTCAGGCCCTCTGTCAGATAGGTGCGGGCGAAGAACTCGGTCGGGTTCTTATACTCCGATGGCGCGCTGCCATTGTGGACCTTGGCGAGATCGGCGGCGAACTCGGCCTGCTGGAACTCACCTGTGGCCACATCCTGATGCGGCTCGACCACATCACGCCAGGGCAGAAGGCCTGCTACGGTGTCCACGGAAATGTCCGTGCGCTGCGTTTTGCGGCGCTCCTCATTGCGGGCAAGCTCGGCATATTTGACCCGCAGCACCGTGTCGCGGGCTGTACCGATCTTCTCCGCAATATCCTTCGCGCTGACCGCTTCCAGAAGGCGGCGCATCGTGTCCAGCGCGCGTTCGGCGTCGTCATAGGTGAAGGTCTCATTGTGCGAGAGCCGGTTGCGCACCTCCAAGAGCTCCGACACGTAGGAGCGTTCCTGATGCCCAAGCACGGCTGCGAAGGCTTCCTTCCAGAGGAACATCATGGTCTTGAGCAGGCCCTGCTGATCCCAGTTGATCGCGCCATCGGCCGTCGCGCGCAGGCCCTGAACCCGCTCCATCAGCTCAACCTGCCAATGGCCCTTCAGCGAGGTTTCGAGCCGCTTCTCGACAAAGGGCGTCAGCCCCTCGGGGAGCAGTTCCATGCCGTCAAAGACATGTTGGCGTGTACTCTTGGCCATCTTCTTCCCCCTTACACTTCAAATCTGAGTTGGCGATTGGCGTCTTCGAGCGAGACGCTGGCGGCCATGCGGCTAAGCTCGGTCCAGTCGGCGATCAGCGCGTTATAGGCGGTCGCCTCGCTCGCCTCGCGGCGCTTATTGGCGGCGATGTCATAGAGGCAATAGGCCAGATCCTTCACCGCGTCGGCCTGCGCGCCATAGCGTTTGAGCAGCGCGGCAGCATCCTCAGACAGGCCGCTCGCCTCATGCAGGCGTACGAGATATTGCAGCATCTCCCAGACGGTCAGGTGCTTGTCCGTCTCCGGCGCCCAGTCGGCCTCCAGCTCACTGCGTTTCAGGATGCGCACCTTGCCGGCCTGGCTTTCGATGATGCCGGCATGTTTGACGCTATCGACCGCGATGCCGCGCGCGCGGGCGAGGCTGTCGGCCACGCCATAATCGCCCTTGCCCATACCGTTCTGTTCATACCATGTGATGGCAAAGCGCGTATCGGGGTCAAACTCGCCCTGCACATCGCTTAAGAACTCATCCAGCTCCTTGTTGATCAGCTGCAGCGCGGTCTTCACGCTCATCGGGCTGTCATCGCTTTCGAGCACAGCCGCACAACGCGAGAACACGCCCATGCCGGGGCCGATGGCCGATTGCGGCATGTCGGCCGGGGCGATATTGGCGGCCTGCAGCTCGGCAATGGCCGGGGGCAGTTCGCGTTTCAGCGCGCGGATGAACTCGGCGCGCGTAATCGTGTCGGCGCTCGCGTCTTTCTTGCGGCAGACGAGGACAACGGAATTGGCGAGGGCGTTGGTGCCGGAGGCGATGGTTCGTGCGGCCCTCTCTGTACGGACCGGCCACGTACCGACGATTGAATATCCTGCCGTAATGATCGCTTGAATGAATGTCGCCCAACCCGTTGACGACAACCCTTCTTGTTCGATCTCGCTTTGCTTGAACGCGTAGTAAATGGTCGCGGGGAAATTGGAAGTTGATTGCTTGGAAAGGCTCGAAATCGCCGATGTCATCCCAGTCAAAAAATGCTTCTCAGCGTTTTCCCTGCCGCCATGTCGATAAGGCGTGGCTACAAGTTCCTCGGCCTTCGGCACGGCAAGCGTTCCGCTAAGGTCGGGGTAGATGTCCTTGATGCTTCTGCGCAACCAGACATAGAAGTAGTCTGATAGATCGGCGTACCCGATATTATCATAGTAAGGAGGATCGGTCGAAATTACTGCGCCTTCAGGCAATATGACGGTTTGCGCGTCTTGCTGAATGAGATGACCGTCAGCATTCGGGCCGAATCCGAGCAGCGCTTTCCAGACCCAGTCTACTGCGCCTTGGAAGTTTCCAGTGCTCGTGCTCATCACATTGCATTCAGCAAAGTCCCATGTCATCGGCAGCGCCTGCCGAGCGAATGTGAACCGAATGAACTCAGAGGTTGACCAAGTCGCGATTGAACTTCCCGCGTCAGCCAGTCGATCTATCGCAAACGCCAGATACACGCTCACCGCCTCGGCATAGGCTTTGGCGCCTTTGCCGCCGTCGCGCAGGGGGGTGTCATCGGAGACGAGCCCGGCGGCGAGAGCGTCGGCCTCGATTCTAGCTCGCGCCTCATGCACCAGATCACTGAACGTATTCAGCGCCACCAATTGCCGGTCGGTGAACAGATCACCGAAGGTGGTCAGGCCGTAATCGACCGTCCAGAAATTGCGCGGATCATCAGGAAGACCGGTTTCAGGCTTCCACTCTGGTTTTGCCGACAAAGCCAACTCTTCGTGCGCCTCTGATGGCGCGACATAGACACGACTTCGATTGCCTTCGGCAACAATCGCGATGAGCGTTTGCCCCATCCGTCCATCGCGGCCCATTTTCTTCACGTAATCGGGTGTGATCGCCGTATCAGAAACGATGCAGCGAAAATTTGCCCCGCGACCTTCCTTCGTGCCAGTCTTGGCGGTTGCGATCTCGTCCTTCGTGCCCTTGGTGCGGATTTCATAGCGGATCGTCTTGGCCCCCTTATCCACGATGGGAGCGATCCAAGCCTCTTTGCCCTTTTTGGAACTCAGCAGAAAACTCGACGCGATCGGCACTTGCACATCCGCAAAAGCCGGGTCCGGGCTCGGCACCGTGCGCGCCCAGATCCAGGCGATCACCGTCGCCTTGCCGCCGCCATACTCCTTCGGCAGGTCCACTTGCGGGTAAAGGTGCCCGATGCGTTCAAACGCCCGCTCGCGCATCCATTCGCCATAATATTTCACATCCTCGGCCAGCCCCTCCGCATTGCGATAATGCGTGCGCGCCTTCGGCCCCGGATGGATGGGCGGCTGGTCCTTGAACTTTGGCGGAATCTCGATCATCGCCTTGCCGATCATCACCGCCACGGGGTTCAGGTCCGACCCATAGGCGGGCAGGCCCAGCCGCTGCGCCTCCAGCGGGATCGACCCGCCGCCCGAGAACGGGTCATAGACCGGCGGCAACTCATCGCCGCAGCTCTTGCGGATTTCCGCCCGCGCCCGCTCCAGCACTTCCTCATTGGTGGAGTTTTCCCACTTCACGAGGTCTTCGATGATCTTGAACAGGCGCGCGCGCTCGATCTCGACGACGACATCGGCCAGCGTCGGCTTCGCCGCTTTCGCTGCGGTGCCTGTCGCCGCCGCCTTGCTCGTCTCCCACGCCGCAATCCGCTCCGGCAGCGCCTTTTCCGCCTTCGCCGTCAGCGCCGCATCCGCGAGCAGCTCCTCCACGCGTGAGGACGGATCATCCACCAGCTGCGCAAACAACACCGCCCGGCACGCAGCCAAAGGCCGCCGCGCCCACCACAGATGCAAGGTGCTGGGATGCCCATGCCGGATAGACTTCTCCCGCGCCGACGCCGCATTGATGGCCTCCAGCGGAATAGCGACTTCGATGAGTTTCTTGCGGTAGGGGGTCATATTTCAACTTCCATCCATTCAAATTCAGGCATCGGCATGGAGGGGCGGTTGATCCGCAGCTCGCCAAGTAACGTTCCGTCTGAAAAAATACTGCCGTAAAAATTGCCGCGTCCGGCGTCTAGTTGGTCATCGCTGCTTTCTTGGGGAGTAAGTTCGAGCAGGCTTTGCGTTATCTCCGCCTGAGATCGCGATCCCAATATCTTCAAAACGGAGAAATCAATGCCCATCACCTCGATACGAAGCCCATTCCGGAACATCCAATGAGGGTGAAAGAGGAACTCGTCGAAATCATGCCAAAAGTCTGGACTCGAAGGGTCTCGAAATTTCGGAGAGACCGAAGCGATGCGGACTGCATAGTTGCGCCCGGCCAGTGAAATCACCGGAACGGTTCGTCGCTGCGGCTCTCCAATGCTGCCGAGGAGCCTCGAGGCAGAACTATCGAAGCCCATAAGCGACAACCATGAGGCATAGTTTGCGCGGCGCACTGCATCGCGCGGGAACTCGACGGGGTCTTCGGGTTCATCGGGTTCTGGATCAACGAAGGCCAATAACGACTTTTCGGCTGAAATATCTCCAGACTCTCTCAAAAACGTTCCGACCACGAAGCTCTTGCTTGGCTGTGGGGTGATGTACTTATCCCACCCGTCCAGTTGGGAGAGCCCCTCATTGAGGGCACCTTTGATGTTTGGTTTGCCTTCAGGCTTAGGAAAACCGCCCTTGGATTCGGCTAGTATCCACTCTTTCTGAGCGTTTTCAGCAATGAAATCTGGCGCCTTCATTTTCCCTTTCGGCCATGCCTTGTTTTGGGTTGCAGCTCGCTTTTTCCATTCGGCCTCGAAGCGACCGACATACGAATACCCTTTGCTTTCCAAGAACAGGAGAGCCATTCCCTGCGCCACTCGGCCTGCCAAACTGGTCCCAGAAAAATCTGCGAGGAATTCGCTCGCGCCGTCGTTGAGGGCTAAAGCCTCCCCGTTCCAGGCAAAAAGTTGAGCGTTCTCAATTAAGAATCCGGATGCGCTAACGAATAGAGGCGCGTTCGCGCGCCAACGCGCACAGTCTGCCTTCTTGATTGCGTGCGCGAGTTTCCACGCGCTAAAGCCGAGTTGAACTGACGAGTTTGGAAGGGGGCGGATTTTGGCGTGCTTCTTGAGCACTTTAGCCTTTTCAATCTCATGCACAGGCAAACCGCTGTGACTGCTAAGAGTAGCGGCAAGATGAGCTAACTGACTAAACCATGGCGCGAAACTGGAAGAAGGAACCCCGATCATGCCGACGCCTCCGACTTCACAAGGCGATAGGCTGCCGGATGGATTGAGAGGTCGCCTTCGTCCCGAAGCGTGCGCAATTGTGCGCCCGTCACCTCAATCGGCTTGTCATCAAGAGTGGTCAGGATGAAAGCGTAGAGATCAGGCTTCTGATCGAGAAGGCTCCAGATGTCGGCTTCGATCTGAAGCGGCTCGCTGTCGAGACAATGTTCTCGCGGATAATAATAGCGGATGACATCGCCGCTCACCGCGCGATGCTCCCATGGAAACCGCGCGCCGTTCGTTCGCGCGATCCAGCTTCCGTCATCCTTGAAGAAACGGTCCTGTCCGTCTGGGCGATAGCCTAGCGAAACTGCAAACCGATTGATGAGTTTTGGTCGGGCTGGTCTGGTCGGCGCGCGTGGCCGTCTTTCTGGTGACGGCTCTGAAAAATCGCTGCGACCGTCGTCATCGGTGAGCGTATCATCCTGATGTT
This sequence comes from Hyphomonas sp., assembly GCA_020638455.1. GTDB lineage: Bacteria > Pseudomonadota > Alphaproteobacteria > Caulobacterales > Hyphomonadaceae > Hyphomonas. The sequence goes on from JACKIK010000004.1 coordinate 109,410, forward strand.
CCAGCTCGCTCGGCTTGTCATCATCAAGCGGGTCTGCCGAGTCGCCGTCGATCTCGAACGGCGGAGCACTTTCGTGCGTTGCAGAATCATCGGGCTGGTCCGCTTTGTCGGCTTTCTCATCATGAATTTCATCGCACGCATCGGTAAACGCACGTTCATCGCCGAGGGTGAAGTTTTCTTCCAGATACGCCTTGATGTCCGCGGGAGATCGCTCGAACGCATAGGCCAGAGCGGCGCGAACCTCGGCGCTCAAACTTCTGCCAAGCTCTTCGGGGACGCGTTTTGCGAGCTTCGCTTTAGATAGATGACCAACATAGAGCGTATGCTCTCGCCACAGAATATCGGTCAGGCGCGAAGTGCCTGCTGGCACGCCATCGATGTAGGGAATAACCTCCAGCTTTGGGGACGTGACCCAGCCGGTCTTCGCTATCTGCTCGGCGATTGTCCTCACACGCTCAGTTTCATATGGGTCGTTTAACTCAATCCTTGCAAGCTCAGTTCCAAAGGATGTCAGCCAGGCGCGTTGGCTCCCGGTTCCGGAAAAAAGCGGAGCTTGGTCCAAACGCTCTTCAACGGTGTCGAACAACGGGCGCAGTGTATCGAAGGGCGGGCTTCCAACAATCTCCGCTGATAGATGGCGCAGGTCAGCGGTCTTTCGTTTCACCCAGTCATGCAGATGGCTGTAGGCCTGCAGGTTCTGCATACTGATCCTGTAGGCAAGACCAGAAACTTCGACCCACTCGCCGGCGAGGTTCAACCAATGCCCGCACTCTTCCCAGATGCGCATCGGATACCGAGAAATGAGGGAACGAACGCGACGCGCATCGTCAGAGGAGAGCATCTTGTTGGGACTCAAATCGCCGAGCCAACGCAACGCAAGATCAGCTGACGGCCGATCAGCAACGCCTATGCGTCGCCAAAGGCTGAGGTCCTGCACCGAACTCCGAACCACGGCCGCGCCAGGAACATCTTCCTCGTCGCCGATCAAGAAGACACCGCTCGATGTTACCCAGCTGCCGTCTTGCGCGAAAACGAGCTTCTCTGACTTAAACGCATCGATGACATTCTGGGCGTCAGATGTGGATGCCTCATCGAATAGTTGATCGAGGCGTCGATACCATTTGTCGACTTCGTGCGGCGGTGCTCGGTCGGACCCCGCCAGGGCTCGCAGCCGCGCGAGCAATCGATCCGGCCTGGCCGGTGTGCTGCGCACACCAAGAAGGTCAAGAAGCGGTCGCGTGGTCTCCCGGTCGAGTAAGCCGTGCACGAAGGGTTCGACATCCAGCAGCGGTTCTGTCTGCGGCGTTCTCCTAAGCAAATCACCCGGTATCTGAATTGTATCACGAGTATCGGGGAGGCAGGGCTTTGCCCTCAGCTTTATCAACCAATCAGCTAGCAATGGCTCAGTGGTTAGCGACCGCGTCGACCCAGTCGTTGCGACCTGGGAGAGACGCACATGCGACGATCGAGACCAGTAGCTGTCCCGTTGCTCCAACACGCGACCCGCAAGCTTTGCCCAAATTTGCGGATCTGACTTCGAGAGCGCTTCCCAATGTCGCCAGTATTCGGCAGGGAAATCCCAGTCCTCGACAACAAATTGGTTAGTTACATAGTGATAGGAAAGCGTTCCGCATAGACCACGCTTTTGAGCCTCAGCCTCGATTTGCTGGCGACCATAGATGTTTTTTCGCTTTGCCGTGAGTGGCGCGAAGGTCTGCAAGCTTGATCGACCAGACGATACCCAACGCAGCCAATCATCCCGCGAGCAGGAGGAAAAATCAGCTACATAATCGGAATGCAGTAACTGGGTCTGCTGCACACTTTCCGGCAGGAGGTATTCGAGTGTACCGAATTCGTCGAATATTATTGATTGGGATCCGTGTCTTATTTTACGGTCCGAGCAGACGAAACGGAAACTGTCTCCTACAACTGCCCCCAATTTGGCGGCAATCTGGGCAAGCTGAACGCATTCTTTAAGCTTGATCTCGCCTGAGCTAAAAAAGTCGACCGCTACACGGTCAACTACGGCACTTACGTCACTTGTATCGTCCAGACCAACTTTCTTAAGCACTGCAAGGGCCGCTTGAGCAGAGTCCGACACTTCACTTTCGTCTCCATTGTCTCGACGCTGCTCCGCAAGAAAGCGGGTCCAATTCTGGTTTGCGACGATCAGATGATCCGCGAGGAACTCCCAGTCAGCATCCGATTGGAGCAGCTTTTTCTCCCCGAGGCGCACAACCTCAGACGCGGAATACAACACCTCTTTACCCTGGACAGGAACGATTCGGAGCCGCTCCGGCTGTCGGCTTTGCCATCCCGTCACTTCAGGTGCGATATAGGTCCAAAGGTTCAAGAGTTTGCGCCATGTGGACGGTCGAGGCAGGTGGCTTGTGCGGAGTCGATCGAGCAGGTCGCTCTTCGAAAACTCCTCGACCATGTTCCAGTGAACCAGCTTAATCCGGTCCTCCGTTGAGACATGCCGACACAACGCCGGGCGCGACTTCTTGTCCAATAGGGCCGTCGTCTGCTCGGCTGGCCAAATGTCAAAGATCGGCAGCGGCATAATGATCGCAGCGTCGGGTACAACCAGTTTGCCTTCTTCAGTCAGCAGGATCGGCCGGTCCTCGATCAAGTCCGCGAACGCCAGCTCGACGATTGCCGCGCAAGCGCCGTCAAGCGTGCTTGCCTCTCGGTCAACATCGGGAAGCAGGCCATAGGCTGCAGCTCGATCCAAAGCACCGCTCTTTGTCTGTTCGAGCCACTCAATCATCGCCCCGGCCGCGAGTGCTCCGGCACGCTGCAGCAGCCAGCGGTTTGTTGGCGAAGTCTCCGGGTCTTTAATCTTAAGGCGGGCGGGATCTTGGATGAACGGAGCGTTGCAGGCGAATGGGAGCGGCGTCTCAACACCTGTTGGTAACACGACATATAGTCGGCCCTTCGCGCCCAGGACGATCTCGACCCGGCAGGGCGGGAAGTCGCCGCCGTCCTCGGCACCGAGCATCCGTTCCTTACGGATTTCGTCGAGCGCATCGGCGGGGAACGCTTCTTCCGCCGACCGGACCAAGAGAAAGGCGTCATCCCCCTTATCGTCCAGCGACATCCACTCGCTGTCGGCGACCGGACCTGGTCCGAGGCTTTGCCAATGGACCACGCGGTCACCAATCTGAAGCCGCCGAATTTTCTTAAAGAACAGTAACGAAACCGGGCTCTTCAACCATTCATCAAGGTTCTTCTCGACCTCGCGGCAGAGAAGAGGATTGCTTATCGCCACCTCGACGCGCGTGACGCCGTGCGTCGTGCAGCGGCCGTGAATCCAATGTGGTTCGGTGAACCGATCTCGCTCGAAGGCAACCGACAATGTCTGGGTGAACAGTTCGACGCGATTACCCAGGCTGAACGTGCTTTTGAAGCCGATCCCTCTGAACCCGATCGTGTGAAGAGCGCGCTTGTTTGAGTAGCCGAACCGACAGATCGAGGCGAAGTGCGCTTCGACAAAATCTTCGCCATTGTGCTCGAAAACGAAACGCTCGTCTTCGATCGAAACACGCGCCTCGGTCGCGCAGGCATCGTCGGCATTTTGCAGAAGCTCTGACAGAATGTGGCGCGGGCTCTGAACCTGCTTGAACAGCTGGTGCCAAGGCCCAGCAAGCTCGGGATCAGCTTCTAATTGGTCCCATCGACGCGCCGCGCTCTCCTTTATCTGTGCGAAATAATCTGGGGGACCCGCGCTTCCATGTGAGGCTGCTTCCTTTTTCAACATGGTGCCTCTGCTCTTTCGAGAAGGCCCTTCATCTGAACCTGAATGGCGGTTACGCCGAACTCCGGCTCCTGCGAGAACGGACGCCGGATATAGCGCGGCTCCTGGGCGAAGCCGTTTTCAACCTGGACGATGGCGAGGATGAATTTGTCTGGCTCATGCAGCGAGGTGATGACCTCTTGTCGCGTCACCATGATCGTGTCCGCGCCATCGATCCGGCCTTTCACTTCGATGAAGCGCAGGTGTTCCGTTTCTGGATCAAATGAGGCGATGTCATACCCCACCTTCTGGGCCGAGACGTCCGTTGGCGTGTTTCCCAGCGCGCGTTCAGCCGCCATCACGGCGTCCATGGCCTTGAGTTCAATTTCGCGTCGGGCAACCGGGTCTTCGGCGAAGCCGGTGGGCTTGCCCGTCGCTGAACCTGCAGAAGGAAGGCGCGCATCAAGCAGCCCGCGCGGAATGACCACCATGCCGCCGCGCACGCGGGGCGGCTGGGCAGAAATGAAACGCTCCTGCTCCAGTACAATCATGCGGCGCTTGAGACGTTCCGCGAGGTCTTCGGCCCGGCGTTCCGCATTCTGCCAATTGACGCGGGTCTTCTTTCCGGCCCGCTCTTCTTCCTTCAACTCGAAGGCGCGCGCATCCCAATAGTTGATTTCCTTCTTCAGGCGCGCACGGACTTCCTGCTCGACCTTGTCAATCTCCGGCAAGCGACGCGCCTTGACCTCGGCGACATGGGTTTGCGCCAGCTCGATGGTGGCGAACCCGATCGCGGTCTTCTCAAGATTGCCGCGCAGCCAGTCTGCTTCCAGCAGCTCACGCACGGCATCGATTTCTGCCGTTTGTGCCGGGCGCAGATTGAGGTGAGGCGCGATACCGGCATTGGTGGCTCGACCCACCCGGTCAATGGTCGCGAATTGCAGGCGTTCCGAGATGATATGCGGCTTGCCTGTTGCCGTCGGTCGTGCGTCCTGGACGCTGTGCTCAAGCAAGAAAAGCGCTCCGATGTCTTCGCCCGGATCGGTGTCGTCCACGAGCACCGCGCCCTGCTTCATGAGGTGATCGTACTGCTCCCGGATCAGGCTGATCACGGCTTCCAGCAGCGGATGGCCAGGACAGACAAAGGCTGCGACGGGCTGCTGGTTGATGCGGGATTTCTCAAAACAGATGCGCTCATACTTTTTCTGGAGAGGCGCGCCTGTTCCGATCTGCCGGTCCCGTTCCCGGATACTCATCGGGACATGGGTGATCTCGAAACGCCCTTCTTCACGCTTCTTGATTTGTCCACCGAGCTGTTTGAACGCTTCTACAAAGAAGCTCTGGATGTGGTGAGGCTGGAGACGCTGTGCTTCAGCGCGTTCCATTTCCAGTCTCAGCTCTTGGACCCGTGCGGCTGGCATGGTGTCCTGCGTTAGCTGCCGCCGTTCCAGGAGGTCCATCAGGTGTTGCTGATCAACGGCTCCGTCGACAGCCTGGAAGAGCTTTGCTTTGACATCGTCCTGTTCGCCATAGCGGATCGCTTCGAATAGGAGGTCGCGGAGCGCTGTGCCCTCAAAGAGCTCTCCCAGGACATCATAGACCCTTCCCCCAAGGGCCTCTCGCGCCGCTTCCAGTTTATCGAGGAGGCGGGCGTAGACCTCCCCCTCCCTTGTGTCCGCGGCAACCAGGTTCCACAGGTGGCAGACTTCCATCTGCCCAATCCGGTGTATACGGCCGAACCGCTGCTCGATCTTGTTCGGGTTCCAGGGCAGGTCGTAATTGACCATCAAGTGACCGCGCTGGAGGTTCACGCCTTCACCCGCCGCATCGTTTGCGATCAGCACCAGCATATCGCGGTCCTGCATGAAGCGCTCTACGACCTTGCGGCGCTCCTCACGCGTGACGCCGCCATGGATGACTTCGACGGCATCCGGACGCCCGAGGCGTGCACGCACCTTTTCAGTAAGATAAAAGAGCGTGTCCTTCGGCTCGGTGAAAATGATCAGCTTTCGGCGGTTTCCATCACCGTCGATCATCAGCTCATCATCGAGTATCCGGTCCAGCTGGGTCCACTTGGTGTCCTTGCCTGATCGCAGAACCTCGAGCGCCATGACTTCCAAGCCCTTGAGCGTTTCGACTTCCAGTTCTAGCTGCTCAATGGTCTCTGCTGTCGTTGCGCCCGTAGAGATCAGGTCTTCCAGATCATCAATCTCGTCCTGTCCCAGCTCTTCGATGTTCTTGAGGATTTCATCGGAGACCTCATCTGAACTAAGACCCGAACGCCCGCCTTTGCGTGCAAGTCGCGCTTCGGCCAGTTCATTTTCCAAACGCTCACGGCGCCGCTTCAGTGACTGGTAAATCGCCGCGGGCGATGAAGCTAAACGCCTTTGAAGGATCTGCAGGGCGAAACCGACATTGTTTCGCTTTCTTCCATCCGTCTCAGCAAAGCGCTGCACCCGGTTCATCTCGTTGCGGACATATTCAGTCACGGCGCTGTACAAAGCGGCTTCTTCTGGCGAAAGCTCGTATTTGACCGTGTAGGCGCGACGTTCCGGAAACAGCGGCCGCCCATCGAACTTCAGCAGCTCTTCCTTGGTCAGACGGCGCATCATGTCGGCGCTGTCAGCGTAATGAACGCCATCCCGGAAACGCCCTTCAAACCGATCGCCGTCAAGAAGCGCCATGAAGAGCTGAAAGTCCTCTTCCTTGCCATTGTGCGGGGTCGCCGTCATGAGAAGGAGGTGGCGGCACAAACGCCCCAGATGCTGTCCGAGCTGGTAGCGCTTGGTGTATTTCACCTCACCGCCGAAATAGCTCGCCGACATACGATGTGCCTCATCGCAGATGATCAGATCCCACTCGGTTGAGGCGGCGAGTTTCTCCTGCAGCTCTTCATTGCGCGCGAGAACATCCAATCGCGCGATCAGACGGTTGCGATCATTGAAAGCATTTCCGGACCTCGAAGTCTCGATCATGTCCTTGGACAGAATGTCGAATTCGAGCGAGAACTTCTCGCCGAGTTCGTCCTGCCATTGTTCAACGAGGCTTCCCGGCGCGACGACAAGACAGCGATCAAGGTCGCTCCTCGCCATCAGCTCCTTGATCAGGAGGCCGGCCATGATGGTTTTTCCCGCGCCCGGATCATCGGCCAAAAGAAAGCGAAGCGGTTGTCGAGGGAGCATTTCTCCGTAGACGGCCGAAATCTGATGGGGAAGTGGATCAACGAGGCTGGTATGGATCGCCAAGTAGGGATCAAAATAATGCGCAAGCTTTATGCGATTAGCTTCCGTAACGAGGCGGAGCATCGCTCCGTCCGCATCAAAGGACCACATTCTGCCTGACTCTTCGACTTTGAGTCGAAACTCATCATCCCTGTAGAGCGTGGCCTCCGAAGGTGCACCGGATGATGCCCGGTAAACCACGTTCACTGCCTGATCGCCAATCCACTCAACAGAAATGATCTCAACCGCGACTCCTGGAGCGATGCCCGTGACGCGACTTCCAGGTTTCAAATCTTCGAGCCCGTTCATGCTGTCATCTCCTGACGGACAAGCACGATCTGCTGATCCTGCGGTTTGCGGGCACCGGGATCAGTGTCCAGGCCTAGGCGGCGGAGTGTGTAGTAAAGCATAGCGCCTCTGACCGAGAGACTGGCGCTCCCATTGGTCATGCCATAGTCGAGCGCAATTGCGGCCCGCTGGGCTTCGGACAGGGCCGGATGCGGGACGACCTCCAACTTGACTTTCCTGTGCCAGTCGAGATCAGCCTGCAAATCTATTTTTGAAGGTTTGCGACCACGCTCCTTGAGCATGCGCGAAAGCACAAAGTCCTTGAACACCTCGTCCTTCAGGCACCAGGCGCGGGCATGCCAGCGGAACCCGTCAAAACCGAGCGCATGTGGCGCGATCCAGCGCCAGACAGGATCCGAGTTTGACATGGACTGGTATCGCACCTCGATCGCTTCGCTGTTTTCGATGGCTTTGAGAACTGAGCGGAGAATTGTCGGATCGACGCCGCGCGCTGGTGTTGGCGACGCTTCGAATTCCGGGAGATGGCCCAGCCAGGCATCCGACCGCTCCACAATTCCCTGATCCAGCAAATGAAGCTGTGAAAGATAACGACCTGCATCCGGCTGCAGAAATTTCGGCGAGAAGTGATCGCCGCGCACATAAGTCCGTTCGCTCTTATCGTAGAGCATGTTGCCCGGCGCGAGCTCCAGATAACGGTTGAGATCGGTCGAAGCCTGATTCACCGAGACGCCAAAAACTTCCATCAGATCGCCGCGGTTCACATGCCCCTCCCAGTACAGCCGGAACTCGATAAACTCGAGACGCCGCTCGACGCCCCAGCGAAGCTCCGACTTGTTCATTGCGCCCATGTCCTCCTGCCGACATGATTGATCCAGTAACTTTGCTCACACAGAAACTGGTTGCACGCAGACCGTAGTCGGGTTGTTTGATTCCCGCAATCCGGAAAATGACGCTCCGGAGTTGAAAAGGTCCAATCTCCGATTTGCGAATTCTTGCGCCTTTCCCGTCTGGGCGAGGGCCTCACTTTGTCTGATGCTTGAGCGCTGCCCTTGTCTGCTCGGAGCGCATTATGACCGGCACGAAAGTTCTTATCGGCACCTTCTGTCTGGTCTGCCTGATCATCCTGTTCTCGATGTGGGGCGCGACCCAGTGGACCGCAGAGGCGCTTGGCTACCAGCCGGGACTTGGGCGCCCCTGGTTCATGCTTGGCGATACGCCGGTCTATCGGCCCTGGCGTCTGTTCCAGTGGTGGTACGCCTATGAAGCCTATGCGCCGGGCGTGTTTGCGCGTGGTGGACTGATCGCCGCTGGTGGCGGGTTTTTAGGCGCGGTGGTCGCCGTGATCGGCTCGCTCATGCGAGCGCGATCGAAGAAGCATCTGACAACTTATGGGTCGGCGCGCTGGGCCAGCGCGCATGATGTACAAAAGGCCGGACTTCTGGTTGAGGACGGTGTGTTTCTCGGGCGCTGGAAATCCGCCTATCTGCGCCATGACGGGCCGGAACACGTCATGGCCTTCGCGCCGACCCGCTCCGGCAAGGGCGTGGGGCTGGTTGTGCCAACCCTTCTCGGCTGGACCGGCAGCGCGGTCATTCACGACATCAAGGGCGAGAACTGGGACCTGACCTCTGGCTGGCGGGCGCGCTTTTCCCATTGCCTGCGATTTGAGCCGACGGATGCAGGTTCGGTTCGGTTCAATCCGCTCATGGAGGTGCGGCGCGGCGACAATGAAGTGCGCGACGTTCAGAACATCGCCGACATTCTGGTCGATCCCGAAGGCTCGCTGGAACGCCGCAATCACTGGGAGAAGACCGGGCATGCGCTCCTGGTCGGTGTCATCCTGCACGTGCTCTATGCCGAAAAAGACAAGACACTGGCCGGTTGCGCGCGGTTTCTGTCTGACCCGGACCGCAGCTTCGAGGCGACCCTGTCTGCCATGATGAACACGCCGCATCTGGGCAGCGCGGTGCATCCCGTGGTCGCGCAGGCCGCCCGCGAACTCCTGAACAAGTCCGAGAATGAACGTTCCGGCGTGCTCTCCACCGCCATGAGTTTTCTGGGGCTGTACCGCGATCCGGTCATTGCCCGCGCCACCAGCGCCAGTGACTGGCGGATCGCGGACCTGATCGAGGGCAAGCGGCCATGCTCGCTCTATCTGGTCATCCCGCCCTCGGACATTTCACGGACAAAACCGCTGGTACGGCTGATCCTCAATCAGATCGGACGCAGGCTGACCGAAGACCTGCCCAGAAAGGGTGAGCGCCGCCACAAGGTGCTGATGATGCTGGATGAGTTTCCGGCGCTTGGACGACTTGATTTCTTCGAGAGCGCGCTCGCCTTCATGGCGGGCTATGGCATGCGCGCCTATCTCATCGCCCAGTCCCTGAACCAGATCGAAAAGGCCTATGGGCCGAACAATGCGATCCTCGACAATTGTCATGTCCGCATCGCCTTTGCGACCAATGATGAGCGCACGGCCAAGCGGATATCCGACGCCCTTGGAACAACCACGCAGCAACGCGCCCAGCGCAACTATGCCGGCCACCGCCTCGCGCCCTGGCTCTCCCACGTCATGGTCTCGGCCCAGGAAACCCAGCGTCCCCTTCTGACACCCGGCGAGGTCATGCAGCTGCCCCCTCACGAAGAACTCGTCATGGTCTCCGGCGCGCGGCCCTTGAAGGCGAAGAAGCTCCGCTATTTTGAAGACCGCAACTTCACCTCACGGGTTCTGCCGCCGCCCGTTGAACCGGTCCTCCCCGAAAGGCGCGGTCATGACTGGGAGGGCGTAGTAGCGCGGCCTGAAGCCACCCAGTTGTCTTCCGAGCCTGCGCACTCGGATGAGGGCGGGCTGCAACACAGCCAGACGCCGAGCCTCGATCCGCCAGAAAAAGAGACGCCCGCACGCGAGGAGGCGCGTGACCTGCCGCAAGAGGATGGCGATCTTGATGCGGCAGCTGTGAAATCCCTCAAGCCAGCCCAGCGCGCCCTTGGCATGGACCGCGCGGACGGCGACTTCTTTCCGAAATTCTGATCATGAAGCCACGCGTCAACATCCGCTTGTCCTATGAGATGCATCGCAAGCTGGAGGAGATGGTGCTTGCGCCCGGCGCAACAAAATCCGCGATCATGGAAGATGCGCTACGGGCCTATCTCGATCCGCAGCGGACCGCGGCGCGCGATGACATTCTCTTGCAGCGCCTCGACCGGATCGAGAAGCGCCAGAACGCGATGGAGCGGGACCTAGCGCTCTGCCTCGAAACCCTCGGCCAGTTCGTCCTTTACTGGCTAACAAGGACAGACCCGATTCCTGAAAGTCAGCGCGACGCCGCCCAGATCCTCGGTCAGCGGAGGTTCGAATTCTTCATCGATCAGGTCGCGAGACGCGTAGCCTCGGATGAACCGCTATCGAAGCGGGCTTTGTCTGCCTCGGCTGCCGACGACCTTAATGATTGAGTTTTGACGCATACAGCGCATTTTCCAGGGCTATTGAGTGATATCCGACGCATTAGTGCTGCATCTTTTATGCAGCCCTTAGACGGCCCGATCTTGCAAGACCTCTCGATCCGTTCCGACCGTTTGCGACTTTCCCAACTATCAGAAACTAGCGTTAAATCAGAGGATTGGACCTGTCAGCAACGACAGGAGCCATTCCCCCGATGTCCGCACCCGCCCGAACGCTTGAGACCGACCAACGACGCGTATCCATGCTGCGGTCTGCCTGCGAAGGCGCGGTGCGGGCAGCGCTGGAAGCTGATGACGTCATCGAAATCCTCGCCAACCCTGACGGCTCGATCTGGATTGAACGGGCGGGGCAAGGGATCGAGGTCAGTCCCGAAATCATTTCAGCCGCCGCGCGCGAACGGATCATCCGCCTTGTCGCGAGCAGCATAGGCGAGGCCTGTGATCGGTCCGCCCCGATTGTTTCTGGTGAACTCCCAGGTAGCGGCGAGCGGTTTGAGGGGCTTCTCCCACCTGTCTCGACCGCGCCATGCTTTTCGATCCGCAAGCCTGCGACAACGCCGTTTGAACTCGGTGACTATGTCACCCAGGGCGTGCTCGCGCCTGCGCTGGCTACGGCGCTGAAAGACGCGATTGCCAGCCGTGCGAACATATTGATCGCGGGCGGCACGTCCTCCGGCAAGACGACCTTCACCAACGCGCTGCTCGCCGAACCCTCCCTGCGTGGTGACCGCATCGTCATCCTCGAAGACACGCGCGAGCTTCGCTGCGCCGCGCCCAATGTGGTGCAGCTTCGCACCCATCGCGGCAGCACCAGCCTGCAGGACCTTGTGCGCTCGACGCTGCGGCTGCGGCCAGACCGGATCATTGTCGGCGAGGTGCGCGGGGCTGAAGCACTCGACCTGCTCAAAGCCTGGAACACCGGCCATCCGGGCGGGATCACGACGCTGCACGCCAACTCGGCACACGGCGCGCTGGCGCGGCTTGAACAGTTGACACTGGAAGCCACACCGCGCGCGCCCTTCGACCTCATCGCTGAAGCGATTGACGTGGTCGTGTTCATGAGCCGCGCAGGCGGCCAGCGCCGCGTTGAAGAGGCGCTACGCGTCACAGGTTTTGACGGCGAGGGGTATCAGACCCAGCCGCTCGTCTCCCGTTCCCTGTCCCTCGTCCAACATGGAGAAACCCAATGACGCTCTATAATCACCTCCAGACGGTGAACCGAACGGTCCAGGTCGCGGCCTGTATCGGTATCGGCCTCATGATCGCCGGTCCGGCCCATGCAGCAGGCTCCGGCATGCCCTGGGAAGGCCCGCTCGATCAGATCCTGACCTCGATTGAGGGTCCGGTCGCGCGCATCGTTGCGGTGATCATCATCACGATTACCGGCCTGACGCTGGCCTTTGGCGAGACCTCCGGCGGCATGCGCAAGCTGATCCAGATCGTATTCGGGCTGTCCATCGCCTTTGCCGCGACAAGCTTCTTCCTGACCTTCTTCAGCTTCGGCGGCGGAGCGCTCATCTGATGTCTGCCGAAGGCTATGAGATCCCGCTCCACCGGTCCCTGACCGAGCCGATCCTGATGGCGGGCGCGCCGCGCACGGCCGCCATCGCCATCGGGACGCTCGCTGCCGCGGTGGGCCTTGGCCTGCAGCTCTGGATACCGGGCCTCGTGCTCTGGGCCGTCGGGCATTCGGCAGCGGTGTTCATGGCCAGAAGCGATCCGGATTTCATGGCCGTCGCGGGCCGCTCGACGCGCCACAAGGAGCATCTGACATGCTGAACCTCAAAGAATACGCAGAAACCCCGGTCCTCCTCGCGGATTACCTGCCCTGGGCCTGTCTCGTCGCGCCGGGCGTGGTGCTCAACAAGGATGGCAGTTTCCAGACGACATTCAAATATCGCGGCCCTGACCTCGAAAGCTCCACCGAGGAAGAACTCGTTTCGATCAATGCCCGTGTGAACAATGTGCTTCGCCGGTTCGGCTCGGGCTGGGCGCTCTTCTTCGAAGCGCAGCGCCATGACGTGCATGACTATCCGGAGGCGGAGTTCCCCGATGCGCTGTCCTGGCTTGTCGATCAGGAACGGGCATTACAAGCCGAAGAATCCGGAACCCGCTTTGAGAGTGCTTACTTCCTGACCCTGCTCTGGCTGCCGCCCGCCGACGCCACAGGCCGTGCCGAAAAGGCCCTGATCCAGCGTGCCGAAACGGAAGACGCCGCGACCTGGCGTCACCGGCTGGAGACCTTCCAGCAGCATGCGTCTCGCGTTTTCGATCTCCTCTCCACCTGCCTCGCCGAGATCGCAAAGCTCACTGACGACGAGACGCTGACCTATCTGCATTCGACGATATCGACCAAGCGCCATCCTGTGGTGACGCCGGAACTGCCCGTCTTCCTCGACGCCATACTTGCCGATGAACCCTTCGCCGGCGGGCTCGAACCCATGATCGGCGAGGCTCACCTTCGCACACTGACCATTCTCGGCTTCCCGGCCTCGACCCTGCCGGGCATTCTTGATGAGCTCAATCGCCAAGGGTTTGCCTATCGCTGGGCGACCCGGTTCATCGCCATGGACAAGGCGCAGGCCGAGAAGGTGCTCGGCAAAAAGCGCCGCCACTGGTTCGCCAAGCGCAAATCCATCGGCACGGTGCTGCGCGAGACAATGTTCAACGAGCCCGCCGCGCTCGTTGACAATGACGCCGACAACAAGGCCGCCGATGCCGATGCGGCGCTGCAGGAGCTTGGCAGTGATCTTGTTTCCTATGGCTATGTCACCACGACCATCACGGTTGCCGATCCCGACCGGCGGGCGGTTGACGAGCACATCCGCGTGGCCGAGCGCATCGTCAATGGCCGCGGCTTTACAGCGATCCGCGAGACCCTCAATGCCGTGGATGCCTGGCTCGGCTCATTGCCCGGTCACCCCTATGCCAATGTCCGCCAGCCGATCCTGCACACGCTGAACCTTGCCCATATGGTGCCGCTCTCGGCGGTCTGGGCGGGCGAGGAGACGAACCGGCACCTGGGCGCCCCCGCGCTCATTCAGGCGCAGACTGATGGCACGACACCGTTCCGCCTGAACCTCCACATTGGCGATGTCGGCCATACGCTGGTCGTCGGTCCGACCGGCGCGGGCAAGTCGGTGCTCCTGTCGCTGCTCGCCCTGCAATGGAAGCGCTATGAGTCAGGCCAAGTCTTCATCTTCGACAAGGGGCGTTCGGCCCGCGCGGCAACGCTTTGCATGGGCGGCGCGCATATTGATCTCGGCAGCAGCAATTCCCCAAGCCTCCAGCCGCTGAAGAATATCGACACCGAACATGGTGCAAGCTTTGCCGCTAATTGGCTGGCCGGTCTCTGCGCCAATGAGGGCGTCTCAATGACGCCGGACCTCAAAGCCCGCCTATGGGAAGCGATCCAGTCTCTCAGCTCAGCGCCTGAAAGCGAACGCACGCTGACAGGCCTCAGCCTGATGCTGCAGGACGACACGCTCAAATCGGCCCTGCACCCGTTCACGCTGGAAGGCCCGCATGGACGGCTTCTCGACGCCGATCATGAAAGCCTCAGTCTCGCAGACACGGTGTGTTTCGAGATGGAAGAGCTGATGCACGCAAAGGGCGCCGTGGCGCCCGTGATCACCTATCTCTTCCACCGGCTGGAAGCTCGGTTCGACGGCAAGCCGACGCTGCTCATCCTCGATGAGGCGTGGCTCTTCCTTGACGATCCAATGTTCGCCGCGCGCATTCGCGAATGGCTCAAGACATTGCGCAAGAAAAACGTGTCGGTCGTGTTTGCGACGCAAAGCCTTGCCGACATTGCAAACAGCACCATCGCGCCCGCCCTCGTCGAATCCTGCCCCACACGCATCTTCCTGCCCAATGAACGCGCACAGGAACCCCAGTCCCGCGAGACCTATCAGCGGTTCGGCCTCAATGCCCGCCAGATCGAACTGATCAGCCGGGCCGCGCCTAAGCGCGATTATTATTACCAGTCGCCGCTGGCCGCGCGCGTCTTCGATCTTGGCCTCGGCCCCATCGCCCTCTCAGTTTGCGGCGCGTCATCGCCGGAAGACCAGGCCCGCATGGATCGCATCTGGGCCGAGACGGAAGGCGACGGCTTTGCCGCCTGCTGGCTCATCGAGAAAGGCCTGCCCTGGGCGGCGGAATTGCTCGCCCGCTGGCCCGGCGATGCGCCGGAACCCGAGGCGAAAACTTCCTTCCATCCCGCCCAATTCCTCGCCGCCGAATAGGAGCCACGATCATGAAACGCCTGCTCGCCTCAGTCGCCATCTGCGCCGCGCCGCTCTCCATTCTCATTGCGCCGCCCGCGTCGGCCCAATGGACGGTCTATGACCCGGCCAATCACATCCAGAACATCTACCAGGCCATCCGCTCGCTGCAGGAAGTCAACCAGCAGATCCAGCAGCTCACCCATGAAATCGAGATGCTGGAGAACATGGCGCGCGATCTCGAAGCGCTGCCGGATTCCATCGCCGACGACATTCTCCGCCGCATGCGCCGCATAGAGGAGCTGATGCGCGAGGCCGAAGGCATCGGTTACCGCGTCGAGGAGATCGAGCGCGACTATGAAGAGGCGTATCCGGAAGATTATGGCGCCGAGCCGCCCCGTCAGGCCGTGCTCGTCGAAGAGGCCCGCGCCCGCTGGCGTCAGTCGCGCACCGCCTATCGCGAGAGTCTGCAAGTCACAGCCTCAGTCGTTTCATCGGCGCGCGAGGATTCTGAAAGCCTCAACCGGCTGATCGCCGACAGCCAGTCGGCCGTCGGCAATCTCCAGGTCGCACAGGCCGGCAACCAGATCGAGGCCCTGCAGACTGAGCAGCTGATGCAGATGGAAGCCATGATGGCCGCGCATTACCGCGCCGAGGCGCTGGAGCGCGCCCGCCAGCTGGCTGAAGCCGAACGTGGCCGCGCCCGCACCCGGGCCTTCCTTGGAGAGTAGCGCGCCATGGACGTGATCGACACCTTCCTTGCGACCTTTATCGCTTACATTGACAGCGGGTTCGGCCTGCTGGCGGGCGATGTCGCCTATTTGTCGACCACGCTCATCGCCATCGACATCACGCTGGCGGGCCTCTTCTGGGCGCTGTCTCAGAACACCGACGTCATCGCGGGGCTCCTCAAAAAGGTGCTCTATGTCGGTTTCTTCGCCTTCGTGATCGGCAACTTTTCGCTCCTTGCAGGCATCGTCTTCGACAGTTTCGCCGAACTCGGCGTGACCGCAGGCGGCGGCACGATGACCGCCGATGATCTCCTGCGCCCCGGCTTCATCGCCAGTGTCGGCCTCGATGCCGGTCAGCCGCTTCTGGAAGAGATCGGCGACATGCTGGGGCCAATCTCTTTCTTCCATAACTTCATCATGATCGCGGTGATGTTCATCGCCTGGGCCATCATCATGGTCGCCTTCTTCGTGCTCGCCGTGCAGCTCTTCATCACGATCCTGGAGTTCAAGCTGACGACGCTGGCCGGGTTCGTGCTCGTGCCGTTCGCGCTCTGGAACAAGACGACGTTTCTGGCTGAACGCGTGCTCGGCAATGTCATCACCTCCGGCATCAAGCTCATGGTGCTCGCCGTCATCATCGGTATCGGCTCGACGCTCTTCTCGTCTGTCACCGACGCATTCCGCACCGGCGATGATGTCACGCTCGCTCAGGTCATGGGCACGGTGCTGGCCGCGATTGTCTTCTTCTGGATGGGCATCTTTGCGCCCGGCATTGCCTCCGGCCTCATTACCGGCGCGCCGCAGCTTGGCGCAGGCTCCGCTGCAGGCGCGGCGGCCGGTGTCGCTGCCGGGACGTATGTCGCCGGGATGGGCGGGCGCGCCGCCGTCGGCGCTGTGGCAGGCGGTGCTTCAAGCGCCGTCAAGGCCGGTGCGAGCATGGCGGGCGCGGCGCGCACCTCCTATACGCTGGGCTCTGTCGCCTCCGGCGCATCCGGCGCGGCGGGTGTCGCCGCAGGCCTTGCCGGTGTCGCCCGCGCTGGCGGGGACGCCATGCGCCGCGCAGCAAGCCGTCCCGCCCAGTCCATGCGTGAGGCCTACCAGCGCGGCAGTCAAGGCGCCTGGCGCGCCACCGGCGGTTCGCCGACCGCATCCATGCAAAACCCTGCCTCCGCATCATCCTCTGCCCAAAGCCCCGGCTGGGCGCGGCGCATGCAGACCAGCCAGCGCATGGGACAGGCAGGGCAGATGGCCGCGCACTCGATCCGCGACGGTGATCGCGGCGCTTCGGGCGCGAACCCCACCCTCAAAGACAAGGACGATTAGACAATGGCTTTCAGGCGATCTTCCTCCAGCTATGGGCCAAGCCCGTTCCCCGAAACGCCTTATCAGAAGGCCGGACAGGTATGGGACGAAAGAATTGGTTCCGCCCGCGTGCAGGCGAAAAACTGGCGGCTCATGGCGATCGGCTGTCTCGGGCTTTGCTTCGTCACCTCCGGCGCGCTGGTCTGGCGCTCGATGCAGTCCACCGTCACGCCCTATGTCGTGGAAGTCGATGAGACCGGCGCGGCCCGCGCCGTTGCTCCGGCGACGGAACGCTATACGCCGACCGATGCCCAGATCGCCCATCACCTTGCCAACTTCATTGAACATGTCCGGGGCCTTTCCGTCGATCCTGTCGTCGTGCGCGAGAACTGGCTGCGTGCCTATGACTTCGTGACTGACCGCGCCGCGACCACGCTCAACGAATACGCCTCGGCCAATGATCCCTTCGCCGATGTCGGCCGCAAGTCCCGCACCGTGGATGTGGTCAGCGTGGTGCGCGTCTCGGACGACAGCTTCCAGGCCCGCTGGATCGAGAAGACCTATGAGAATGGCGCGCTGGTCCGTGCCCAAAGGTTCACCGGCAATTTCACTCTCATCACCCAGCCGCCGACGGACGCAGAGACCCTGCGCGCCAATCCGCTCGGCCTTTATGTCCATGCCCTGAACTGGGGTCAGGACCTTGTCACAGGAGAATGATCCCCATGCTTCGTATTCTGCTAGCCACTTCGGTCCTCGCACTCACCACGGCCTGCGCCACGACCGAGATCGAACCGATCGACGCGAGCGCCTTCGTCGCGGCCACGCCCGTTGAAGATGACGCCGACTACCCCGTCGAGATCGTCGAGACCGCCGTCCCGCTTCCGCTGCCGGGCCAGATGATGCCGGTGGGCGCGCGCGTCACCACCAATCCCGATGGCAGCGTCACGCGGACCTATACAAGGACCGTCAGCGCACCTTCGGTTTCTCCCGCTGAGGCGATCCGGCAAGGCCGCACCAGCGCCCTGATCGAGCCCTCGGTCGATGGCTATGTGAACGCGATCCAGGTCTATCCTTATACCGAAGGCGCGCTCTACTGCCTCTATGCGAGCCCCGGCCAGGTGAGCGATATTGCCCTCCAGCCGGGCGAAGAACTGGTCTCCGTCTCGGCAGGCGACACGGTCCGCTGGGTTGTGGGCGATACGATCTCCGGATCGGGAAACACAGCCCGCGCGCATGTCCTGGTCAAGCCGATCAGCTCCGGCATCCGCACAAACCTGATGATCGCCACCGACCGGCGCACCTATCATCTGGAGCTGGAAAGCACCGACGGCGGCTACATGGCCGCCTTGTCCTGGCGCTATCCCGCCGATGAGCTGGCCGAGCTCACCGCACGCAATGGGCGTGCGATTTCGCGTGAAGCGCGAACGATCGGCGAAGGCCTGACGCTGGAAGGCCTCAACTTCGACTACCGCATGACCGGCGACAGCCCAGACTGGAAGCCGGTCCGCGTTTTCGATGATGGCCGACAGGTCTTCATCCTGATGCCGGAAGACATCGCCACAACCGACATGCCGCCGCTCTTTGTTCTGGGCGCGGATGGCGACGCGGAACTCGTCAACTATCGCGTGCGCGGCAATTATTATGTCGTCGACCGGCTGTTCCGCGCGGCCGAGCTGCGCCTTGGCGAGCGCAATCAGACCGTTGTCCGCATCTCGCGCAATGAGCGCCGTCCGCCGCTGGCCGCGATCTTCGGGGGCTAGGAAGATGTCCGAGCCCATTCCCTTCGACGAGCATGCCGAGCGGCTGAAGATCCGCTCCAGCCCGAAGCCGGTTACACGGATCAATCGCAAGGTCCTGATGGTCGGCGCAGGCATTGGCGTGCTCGCCCTGTTCGCCGCCATGAGCATTGCCCTGAAGCCGCCAACTGCGGTCGACCCCGATGCCCGCCGCGAGCTTTACAACACGACCAACACACGCAAGCCCGAAGGCCTCTCCACACTCCCGACAAGCTATAGCGACATCGCGCCGGTCGAAGACCGCATAGCACGCCTTGGCCCGCCGCTGTCGGGCGATCTCGGCGCGACCATGCTGCGCGCTGAACGCGAGCTTGGCATCGAGCCTGAATACGTGACCCGCTTCGAAGACGATTTCCGCCCGAACCCGGCTGACGAGGCCGAACGCGCCCGGCGCATGCGCGAGGCAGCGCTCGCCGATGAAGCCGCCCGCGCGCCGGTCTTCTTCCGGCTCGACTCTCAGAGCGGCATGGCAAGCACCACCGGGGCTCGCCCCGCTTATCGCGACCCCGCGCTTGATCTCGGCTCGGAGCTTCTTGCACTCGCGGCCCTGCCGCAAGGCGCACCGTCAGCGTTCGGTCAGCCCGCCGATACCAATCTCCAAAGCCGCAAGCTCGCCTTTGCGAGCGAGGGTTCTGCCAGCGACATCTACAATCCGCATGGGCTGCAGGACCCGGCCTCGCCTTATCAGGTGATGGCGGGCACGCTGATCCCGGCCTCGCTGGTCACCGGCATCAACTCGGACCTGCCCGGCACAATCGTCGCGCAGGTGACGCAGCCCGTTTATGACACCGTGACCGGGCAGTATCTCCTGATCCCGCAAGGCTCACGCCTCATCGGACGCTACCAGTCCGAAGTCTCATTCGGGCAGGACCGGGCTCTGGTGACCTGGGACAGGATCATCTTCCCTGACGGGTCCTCCATCCTCATCTCTGCGCCCGGCGCGGACGCGCAGGGCTTTGCAGGCCTCTCAGACAGAACCGATCATCACTGGGATCGCGTGTTTGTCGCGGCCGGTCTTGCGACCATCCTCGGCGTCGGGGCCGAACTCGGCGCAGACGGCGACGGCGATCTCGAACGCGCCATCCGCCGCGGCACGACGGACACCATCAACCAAGCCGGCCAGCGCGTGGTTGAGCGCAACCTTGGCATCCAGCCGACCATCCGCGTGCGCCCCGGCTGGCCGGTGCGTGTGGTCGTCACCCGCGATCTCATCCTCAGACCCCATCCCCAAGGAGCCACACGATGACCCTTCGTCTCGACAAATTACCCGACCGCACGCCGGTGCGCATGAGCCTCTCGGTTGATCCCGACCTCGCCAGCGCGCTCAGCGACTATGCCGAAATCTACCGCCAGACCTATGGCGCGGAGGAAAAGCCCGAAGCGCTGATCCCCGCCATGATCGAAAGCTTCCTGGCTTCAGATGCCGGGTTCAAGCGGGCGCGCCGCGCCCTTCATTCCAATGCCAGCAAGGAGACCTAAACCAATGGCACAGATCGGCACGTTCACCCTGAAGGATGGCAGCTATACCGGCACCATCCGCACCATGACCATCAACGTCAAAGCCCAGCTTGTTCCCAACACGGACAAGGCTTCCGATGGCGCACCCGACTTCCGGCTCTATGCCGGCGGGGCCGAACTCGGCGCGGCCTGGCGTCAGGAAAGCAAGGATGGCGAGACCCCGTATCTCGCCGTCAAACTTGATGATCCGAGCTTCGCCAGCCCGATGCGCGCGGCCTTCTTCGAGAATGAAAAGGAGAGAACGGGTGTGATGGTCTGGAAGCGATAGACTACTTTTACTCGTCTCTTTCCATTTTCGCCGGGCGAGGGACGATGATGACGCGCTCGATTCCACCGAGATTTTCTAGACCCGATTGGAGGGTCTGATACTCTTCGGTCTGGCGCTGTTCATCCCAAATGAATGCAATCATGCGTGTAAACCCTGTTCCCTCCCGCAGATACAGGGAATGATCCGCCGCAATTTCATCTGTGATGGCTTTGAGCGCAGATTGGCCCCGCTTTCGCAGATACTTCACTTCAATGATCGTGCTGAGACTCGGGATACCAAGATCGTATCGCGGAGAAGTATGACCCAGTTTCTTCAGCGTTTCTTCATCGACGAGATCAGGAAAGATGGGGCGCAAGATTGTCCAGAGCAGATTTTGAACGTGATATTCATGGTCAATCTCCCACTTCTGGGTCGGAACATTTCGAACTTTAGGCCTTTCCTCGTAGGTCCAGTGTCCCATCGAACGCGAAACGCCGTCCAGAATCTCTATGAGTTCAGTCACGCCGGCTCCATGAAGCGGGAGGCGCGCCAGCGCAGAAGCGCACGCTTCAAATGTACGCTGTAATGCGGCACGACGTGTCGGTTCTGGTTCGTCGATGTTTTCGAGGAGGACGCGCCACGCCGCTTTACGTAGCTCTTCCTCGATCACGTCCCCTTTGCGTTCAGCTAAAGCGACGCGCAACACAGGATCGATATCGGATTTGTCGCTGGACACGCCCAAAGTGGCTTGCGCAGACTTCGCAAGGCTACACTGCCAGCGGTCGTTTTGAAGCGCGGCGACAGACTGTTCGAGACAAACCCGCAACCAGCCATCATCCGCGTCTGAGGGAGCGAGCGCGTTGTATCCGATGGCAAGGCCAAGCAACGCCACACCGTCAACCTCGATTGTCGGCGCGCGTCCAAGCGTGAAGTAAACACGGCCTGCTAGTTGCTGCGTCCCTTCAATGAAAGCCTTTTTCAGTGTTTCAGACTGCCGGTTTTGAGCGAGTGCAAATCCTATGGCAGCAATGCGTCGGTAGGAACCGTCGCTTTCTATCCCCTCGATCTCACATGACGGTTTCGGCCACGGACTCAGATACCGGCAACAAGCGTCGATATGAACCGGCAGTCTGTCGGCCTCAACACATGGCTGGCGTAAGGCTTGTTTGATGCTTGCAATATCCATCACAGGAACCACGGCGCCTTGCCGATATTGCGAAACCGGACGGCATCATCATCCCATGTCTCTATTTGTTTCAGGCCGGCCAGACGTTCAGCGATAAGATCGGAATACTTGATGGTGATAGGAAACGGTTCTGGTGTCATAACGCGCCAAGAATGGGCGGTGAAGTCGAACGCTTGGCGCGCGAGATAAGTCATATCTCGGAAGGTTGAATTGCGATGCAGTTTAAGAAGGCAGGCCCTCGGCATCCCGTGGGCCGCTTGTTTAAGTTCATTTGCACCCGCAAACACAACCAACGACTCAGAATCAGCCAATTTGATGTGCACGCCGCGGGATGGCCCCAATACGCCTTTTCGTTTAGACTGATCTTTCTCCCATTGTGGCAAACCCTCTTGGTTCTGATCGAAGATCAAATAGGGGTGCTGCTCGGCAATGTGAACGAACGCGAAAACCACGTTCTCGAGGTCAAGAGCTTCGACCGCCTGCTTGATAGCTTCAGCTTCGATGTCTTTGATTTGCTTGAACGCGTGGAAAACTAGTCGAACTCGGTCGGTATTCTTCCAATTATCTTCCCGGCGAACCCGTTCGATGGTGCGGGTGAGTGTGTCGGTTAGTTCCCTGGCATAATCTTCAAATGGAACGACGCCTGTTCGCTCACTAAGATGATAACCGCCATCGCTGGAAAACACCGTGGTAATGCCAACGTACCGAACGCTCTTATCAAATCGAGACTTTTGTTCTGTATGGGACCCGAGGCCAATGACAAGTTCATGGGCAACCGATTGCTGCGCTCCCAAAAGCCACGGACGACCGCCCAACTTCGCGTAGCAGGCAAGACTCGCCTGATTCATTGTGTATACCAGACTTTTGTCCGGCTCGCTCATCGTCTCGATACGTATATTCTGTACCGCTACATTATTGCGGAGCAACATCGCTTTCGTTGCATAATAAGGGTTCTGAGGCCCAGGCAACGCCTTGAAGTCCTCATCAATCTGCACAATCGCCAAGTCCCAGCCAAAGCCATTGTCAGCGGCATGTTTCAGTGCGTCTTCGCAAGCTGCTTCATATGCTGCGCGTGACGCTGAGTTTGCTCGAAATGTCTGGACATTGGCTCTTTCGAGTCGAAAGCGGCTAAGGAAACCGTCATCGTAAGGCTTGCGCCCATTTCGAAGTTGAGAGTCGGGAATGCCATCGAGAAATTTTCCCATGAAACGATCGACTTGACCTTCGAACCGGCCTTGGCAAATGACTGCGATGTTTAGCTGTTTTGGCGTAAACGTGCGTTGGTCGTGCGGTCCGTTGTCCTTGATGCCACGCTCGTTCCACGTGTCGTTCGGTCGGCCCGAAGGGTGAAATACGAGCGTGGGCCGATCAATCGTTTCCGTCATGGGGAAACGAGCGTCCGTGCTCGACATCCATTCGCCGATTTCGAAAGCGACGCCTGGAACAGCTTCAAGATTAGCGGTTCTCAAATACTCGGCCGTTTGGTTGATCATCTTCAGGCGGCCTGGCCCCTGATTTAATGCGCTCATGGCGTCCCGCGCCCTCGACAGGGTAGCTTGCCCTTGTCCCGGCAAAAGCGCATTGACGCACCAGTCGAAGTCACCGCGATTCCCGGTCAACCTCGCATCAGATGCTTTTACCCGTTCATAGCCTTCACGATGGTCTTCCAAAATGAGTGTTCCACCGTCGATCGATGATACTTTGCCCACCGTGAGGCCGCGCGGCGCCAATCGAGGGTCTCCTTGCGGCTGATCTATTTGAACATAACGTCCGATCGGAGAAATGCCCCGCTCGATAAGATGATCGCAAGGTGCCAAAACCTGGTGACGAGTCCGCGCATTGCAGACCAGTCCGAACTGCGCACCTGACTTCCCGCCAAACAATGTGCGAGACTCAAATTCCAATAGCGGCAAAATCCTTACCCAACCAGGTAGGTCAGCATGCGAAATGAAATTGTTCTTCGGACTACCCAAAACGCTGACAGGATAATCGCTTGTAATCTCTCTGGACCCGGAAAACAGCCGCAGAAGAGCGGCATTAAGAAGTGGTTTCCAAAGCCACCATGCTTCGGCGAGATCTTCTTCTATCGATTTGTCGGCGAGCGGTTCGGCACCGGAGATTACTGGAATCTCTGTTATCGTATTTTCCTTATAGTCACGCTTAAAGACGTGACTTTCACCGAATTCCCCTCGCAGTTCCCGCAAAACGTCTTCGTTGTAAGGGCGATATCCAATGCGAATTCGCGTATCGCCGGTGAGCGATACGGGCAAAAAGTTCAAGAGAAGAGATGTGGGCGCCATGAAAACTATGAAATTGACCTAAGCTTGGCAGCTTAAAAACGATTCTCGAAAACGCAGAAGGCTATTGAAGGCGTTGCGGAAGCACCCGATCGAAACAGAATGTTCAGATTCTTTCCGCTCGGGAATTTTTTTCGCCTCAGTTAGGCGACGCGGAGACGTCTTCCTGATCGGGAAAGCTTTCGGCGATTCACGCAGGCGAAGTTAAAGGGCGTATCAGCTGAGCAAAGATTCGAGGCTTTCGCACTGGGTGGCGTGCTTTTCCGGATTCGTGTCTCGCAGTTTCAGGATGTTCTGCAGCTTCCACTGGACGGCGGGGAGGTCTGCCGCGGATGGCAATCCGATGACGTTGAAGTCCGGTTCGCCTTCGACCAGCGTTCGCAGAAATTGCGCGGCATGGCCGGTCAGACGGGACTGGACGTCTTCAATGAGCCTGACCCGCACGTGTTCCAGTTCAGCGACGCTGACAGCATCGACGGTCATGCCGGAAAACTCAACCTCGAAGACGTTTGTTAAGGGTGTGAGGTTCGGATTCAGCAATTCATGTGGCGGTCGGCTGGAGCTCGCGACATAGACGAGGAAGGCCCGAAAGAGATCATCCGTGATACCCTCATTCTCGTAAAGCAGCTTCACGTCGAACAGATCGCGCGGGTGCTGACGGTCAAGCGCGGCATGGAGCTTGCCGGCATAGAGATCCTCGAACGCGACCAGTTTTGTCTCTGCGAACCCGAATTCGTCCTCGACCGCTGGTGAGACGCGTTTGGTTTCGGGCTCGAAGACCACGCCGCGTGTCACAGGGGAGGTTTCGACCTTCACGGTCGCAGATCCGCGCCGGAAAAGGACGCGGGTTGCGCCGCCGCCACCGCCTGCGATCCTGCTTGCGGTCACGCCTCGCACTTTCGAACCTGCCGCAGCGATGCGGTCCATGGCGGCGTCGATGTCCGCAAGGGACTGCACGCGATCCCTGATCGGGAGGAAGGTCAGATCGATATCGACCGACAGGCGCGGAAGATCACGATAGAACAGGTTAATCGCCGTGCCGCCTTTCAGGGCGAAGTTTTCCTCTGCCGCTAAGGCTGGCAGAATATCGACCAGCAGCCGGACCTGATCCACATATCGCTCACGCGCCATGGCGCGCCTCACTTTGCGGCATCAGCTCAGGCGGCACGGAGATCGCGTAACGCGGATGAAACTGTCCCTTCTCAAAGAGGGCCCGCGGCCCCGAGCCAAGGTCGAACCGCTCGGGCGAGAGATGTCGGCGCCAGGTATGGCCATGCTTGTCGGCAAAGACGAAGAAGAGCCGCTTGACCTTGATGCTCGTGCAGGACGCCAGCAGCTTCTCCAGGCGGCGGGGGCGCGCCGAGGCGAGGCCCTCAAACGCCGTATCGACGATATGAACGCTCTCATGCTTCGGCAGCTCGTCGAGCATTTCGAGGATGGCGCGTTCCGGCGTTGAACACTTCAGCGGGCCAACCGGGGAGTCGACTTCCGTCGTTTCTTCATCAGCGTGCATGTCGAACAGTTTGGTGCTGTGCAGCCGGTAGCGATCCGCCTCATCCAGCCGCTTGAGCCAGGTCGGATGCGCTTCGCCGTAGAGGTGGACATCCTGATCGCCGCGCATCGGCAGATAATGGGCGAACCCCTGCAGCTCCAGCGCGGTCCGTCCGCCGACAATCGATGAATAGCCCATGACATGCTGCAGTGAACGAACGACTAGCTGCCACTCGGCACTGTTTGAGGTAGTCTCTGGCCGACGGTAGAGGCCACGCACGACAGGTTCGAGCCAGCCGCTGTCTATGTATTTATGGGCGAGCATGCGCGTGACGCCATGACGCTGCAGCGTCGGCGTATCGACCAGCCGCCCGGGCAGGACGGTCTCCAGCAGCCATTTTAGCTTTGTCTCTTTTTGTAGCCTCATGGGATACAAAATAGCAGGTTTTCGAAATTTGGCAAGCGGAGAATTTCGAGTACGGCTTACTTGGTATACCCTGGGGATACGAAAACGAGCAAATTCGAAATGTGTTGAATCCGGCGGACCTGAACCGACTATCCTGCCAAAGCTGAAGCAGCGTTCTGGCACCTGACAAGCTATCGCTATTTTCGCAATCGGTCTGCGCAACTGGCAGCTTTGGCCTCCTCTGCCGCCACTAAGATAGATCAAGTCGTGGGGCAAAAACTCGCCAAAAGTTGCCATCGAATTGAACTCAGCCAGTGTCTTACTTGGGGCGAGTTTAAGACGCTCACAATTCCCATAATTTAATACGGATCGGCCCGACTTATTTCGACATCATCACCGAACTCGGCATCGGACAGAAAGTATTCGACCGGGTTCGCTAGTAAGGTAGACGGGCGAAGTCCAAACATCGCTTTGAACGCGGTCGACAAATGGGCGCTGTTCGAGAACCCGGCGAGGTAGGCAGCTTCCGTCAGGTTGTCGCCCTTCGCCAGGGCGCGAATGACCCGGCCCATACGCCGCCACTGCCGGTAGCGCCGAAAGGGCACCCCAACCGTTTCAGTAAAAACATGCTGGAATCGCATGGTCGATAATCCCGCAAGCTCTGCCGCGCGTTCTACCGTGGCGAACTCTTCGGGTGTGCGACCCAGCGCGGCAACGACGCGCGCGATTTCCTGCCGTGCGGACATCTCGGACACGACACCCAGTTCTGAAAACACGTCCTGCAGATACGCTTCCGGTGCGCGATCTCCCGGCCCCTGCCTCAGCAATTCGCGCAACTGATCGATATTGCTTTCGACCAACCGCAGATCGATTTCAGAGCAATCGTCTTTTAACACGTCCGTGAAGAGGATCGCGATGTCGCCGTCGGTATCCAGCTCGCATACCGTATCGGGCGGAATAACAGCGAGAGGGCTTGGTCTAGCGGGATCTTCGCTATTCTCGATCCAGCTAAGCGTTATGTCTCGATCGAGCCCAACGATAATCGATGTGACCGCTGTTCGATAAGGTTCTTTAACAAGGCTGGGACCGATGAACGCCGACCGTGCACCGGTCAGCACAATTCTCGTTTGAGAGATTGAATGATGTGCTTTGGCAAGTTCCTGAAAGCGATCGGACGTCATGGGCGTTACATTACCGGTCAAATAGGAGACTGCCCATGCCCGAATCCACCATCTTGATCCTCATCGCCACGCTTTTCACCATCATGGGCGTCGCAAGCATCATCGCGCCAACACTGACAACGGCTCAATTTGGAATCAACGAACTCGATCGCGACGGCCGCAATGAAGTTCGCGCGGTCTATGGCGGCTTTGGTCTGGCCATGGCGAGTGTGTTGATCGCGGCGGTACTGATGCCAGGACTTCGGGCGGGTATATCTCTTGCGGTTGCCCTTGCCCTTGGCGGCATGGCGGCGGGCCGGGTTCTTTCGGCAGCAATGGACCGATCGATTGGCAGAAAGCCCGCCTTTTATCTTGGCCTGGAGCTTGCCGGTTGTGCGCTTCTGATTGTCGCTTCCGGCCTCGTTGAGACTAGCTAACGCCATACATTCACAGTGACCCATGTCAGGGGGATGAGCCCTATCAGATCCGCAATGGCAATTTTTCTGAGTTCACCCGCAGGCAGACCCGCGCGAACATAAACCAGTAGAAAACCGACCATGCTCACAAATAGGATCAGGCTGGCGAGTCGCCTGCTGCCGGGATCGACCATCGCATAAAGCGCCGCAATGCAAACGGCGAGGAAGAGCGCGCCGCGATGCACAAGCAGCACGCCGATATCGCCGTCAGGAGATACGCCATAAAGCCGCTCTACCAGTCCCGGCGCGAAAGCGCTCAAGGCCGGTGTGACATGGAGCAAGGCAAGCAAAGCCCAGGCGATCTTGTTGGTAACTTCCATAGTGCTTTGCCTTTATCACTGCCCGGCCTGTGCCAAAAACATGCTTATCTCTTCGAGGACGCGGGCGACGGAGGTCCGAGTTAGCATTCTGGTCTTCCACGCCTGAAAAGCGGACAGCTCATCGCTCGGGCCATGGCCAAAAAAGGTCGCGAAGTGCTGCGCCATGAAGACGGCGATATCAGCATAGCTGAATGAATCGTGCAGATAGGGGTTAGATGCACGAAGTTGAGCGTCCCATTCAGCGTATTGAGTCTGCATAATCCAAGTGCCTTTCGTTCGTGCCGTATCGTCGAACCCGCTCGCCTTGTGAGGCATGAACATCTGCACCGCCGGGAAGAAGACTTCGTCGGCCTTGAGATCCGTCAGCTTCGCTCGCGCGCGATCCCGGGGCGCGTCCGGCCACAGCTGAAACTCCGGATAGGCGTGGTCAAGATAATCGAAGATCAGTGTTGAATCGAAAATCTCGAGATCGCCGTCCTGCAAGACGGGAACCTGATGCTTTGGATTTATGCGTGCAACGTCCGGATGGATCGGCGCGTAGAATGTCTCCAGCGAAAAGGGAACAGTCTCCAATGCATAGTCCAGTCGCTTTTCTGCGAGCGCAATTTCGACCTTGCGGCCGAACATGGACAAGGGACCAGTGATCAGACGCATCAACTCGCCTGTCCACGCGTCAGCTTCAGACCCGACACAAGCGCCAAAAAGCTCGGCGCAATGACGGCGAAAAGATCGAACCAGAAGATATGGTCGAAAGGCAGCCCGCGATGTACCCAAATCTGCAGGTGAAACAACGCGTGCAGAACAAACCAAAGCGCGCCTGCGAGCGCTAGTCGGCGGTCCGCTAACGCGCCACCAGTGATTAAGATGGCACCACCAGCGAGATAGGCCAGGCCGACATCGCGAATGAAATGCACACTGAACGGGCCCATCAAATTAAGACCCGGAACTGCGTCGTAGAATGCCTGTGGTGCCGCAAAGATGTATAGTCCTGTCAGCGCGCTGACGCCCCCAACTGTTAGGAGTATGAACCGCCATATTGTCATTGCGCAGCGCGCTCGACCTTCACGCTGTTTGCGCGAACTGTCTCTGTATCCAGATAGGTGATTTTCTGCGTCACCAATCCCTCTTCGAATACGATGATGTCGACAGCAGGAGCGCGATAAGCTTCGCCTGACGGGGTGAAGATCGTCTCACCGGCACGTGCCGGTCGGTGGGGATCCATATGGATATCGTATTCCACCACCGCGAAATCATCGCCGATGCGAACACGCCTAACCGTAGACTGATAATCCGGATTGGACGCAAAAATTGCATCGAACGCCGCTCGAAGCTCTTCGCGGGTTTGAGTCGGGGCCGAGCCCCATGTCACCAGATGAAACTCGGTGTCTACGGCGTGACGCGCAAGAATGGCATCGGCGTCTCGCGCCGCCCATGCCTGTGAGTAGAGCTGAAGAGCGCCGGCCACGTTTTGGCGGGATTCTGCCTGAGGTGGGTCTAAGACGCTCGGTGCGCTTGCGCAGGCGGCAAGTGCGACACATGCGGCTGGTAATAGCCAGTGGGACCAGGTGGCTCGAATGACCGCTGAAACTGATCTCATATGTTCATGTGCCCTGACACTGCTTACAGAATTCAGGGACGAAGATAGCGGCCATGGCGGCGGGGCGCTTTCATAAACTTGCCAATCTTAATATGCGTGCGCTATCTTTGATACTTGATGAATTTCGTGCGGCTCGCGATCCTATCATAGAGACGTATCGCCGTGTCATTTGTATGTTCAGTGGTCCAGTAGACTACACCTAATCCACTCTGATCGGCGATTTGATATACCGCTTGTATCAACGCGCGCCCAACACCAGTGCTTCTGGCCTCGGGCACCACAAACAAATCCTGCAGATAAACGACATTCTCGATCTTCCAACAGTGGCGATGCTCAAGAAAATGTACGAGCCCGACGAGCTCGTTTCCAAGTGCGGCGACAAAAGCGCTGGGCTCGTAAGGTTCATCGGTCATCAGCCGTTTGAAAGTCGTATCGAAAACGGAATCTGGAACGCTTGTATGATAGAATGCGAGATACGCTCGCCAGAGCCTTTCCCAAGTTTCTCGATCTGATTTCGCCAATGGTCGAATCTGCAGCATCTCTATCTCCTGTCCGGCAAGAGCGGTCACTTCTAAGACCGCTTGGGAATGAGCGGCTTTCAGATAATTGCTGCCGACGTTTTCATTGCTCAAAATCGCGTCGGTGACATAAAGACGATCCTCAGTCGCGACTCAAAGTTAGTATTTTTGGGCGTGCGAAAGCCATTGATGTCAGAAAGTTATACGAAGTCAGCGACCGTTTTTGGGCGTCTTAAGCCGTTTGCCGCGTGCGCTACCAACGACCACAAAGGGCCAAACATGTTCGTTCGCCTCAGTGCCGTTGAGTGGCTAAATGTCTTCGAAACTGACATTCGTGACAATCGGACTAGTAAGTCTGTCCAAGCTCAGTTTTCACGGAACTGACAAGACGCGCTCGGCCAACCGAACATGCCTTTATACCTGCCATCACTCGCGGCCTTGGAGCGCGTTCATGACGGCGAGGCCGACGCTCTTCGCGGCCTCCATCGCATGACGATCCGACAAATGGGCATAACGCTGCGTGGTCTCAGGTCGGCTATGCCCGAGCAGTGTACCGATGACAGGGAGCGACAGACCATTGGCCAAAGCAAAACTCGCGAAACTGTGCCGGAGATCGTGCTTCCGGACATCCATGAGGCCCGCTTCCTCGCGCACAAGTCTCCAGACCGCCTGCGTTCCGCAATAAGGGCCTGTGCCCGCATTGTTGAGAAAGACCCAGGTTGGGTGCAGTCGCGGCAAACCTTTGAGAATATCCAGGACTTGCGGCGAGATAGGCCGGATTGACCGGCCTGACTTGGTCTCTTCGAACCGGAAGAATGAGCGGTCGAAATCAATCTCCGACCATTTCAGCTCTTCGATCTCCTTGGTTCGCGCGCCCGTCATCAGCAGGAGACGGATAATCGTGATGCCAGTCACACGCCGATCCATTTGCTCCCACTCATCAAGGCATTTGCCGAGACGGTGAGCCTCAGCGACGGAAAGGTAGCGTTCCTTCTTGCCATCTGGCGCGAGCCTGAGATTGGCTGCAACATTCTGATCTACAAGACCGATATCCTTCATGTAGGCGAGGACACTCTTGAAGCTCACCATTGTCCTCTTCGCTGTCCCGGTGCCGCCTGTGGCACGGCGGACCCCATGCTTCTTGGTCTTAAGAACCACAGCCGTCCGGCCAGCGGTGATATCATCACGCAGCAATTCGACATCCCGACGCGTCAGTTCACGGAGCTTTTTGTTGCCGATTGCAGGGATGAGGTGCGCATCCATCCGGCTCATCTCGTTCCGGATGTTGCGCGGGTCTCTGGCTTTGCCTGTTCGCCGATTGCGGTGCGCCGCTTCGGCGTGCCAGATCTCTATGGCTTTTGCGACGGTGATGTCTGCTTCGGCCTTGGCGGCAGCGTCAATCTCTTCCCGGCGATCCTCGCCGAGGCGGGCATTGGCGAGATAGACCTGAGCCTCCTTGCGCGCCATCTCGCACGTCATCGTATTGGAGGCGGCAATGCTGACCCGTCTCTGTTTTGCGCCGCGCCCCACGCCGACCCGATAGGACACGATGTAGGCTTTGCGCCCGTTTGCAGAGACCCTGAGACCAAAGCCGGGAAGCTCCTTGTCCCAGATGATGTAAGGCGACTTTTTCGGGTCGGCCAAATCGACAACACGCTTCGTTATCTTGACCTTTTTTCCTGTTTTTGACATCCAATTCTCCGGTTTGTCCGGTGGCGACTGGGTTTCCTGACTTTTGAGTCAGCACGGAGTCGGACAAATAAATCCAAAAACTCCAGCAACTGCGGGCCATTCAGCCCGAATTTGAGTCAGCACCATGTCAGCACCGCGAGCCGTAAACGGCTCCAATTTCTCGCAAGGTCTCGCAAAACCGCGACCCTCAAAAGTCATCATAAACCGCTCTAAGGGCTTGTCGTAGAACGTTTTTTCGCAAGAACTCGCAAGGCGTTGCTGACTCTCGCAAACATGGTAGGGTCAAACTCCGAAGGCAGAGGTCAGAGGTTCAAATCCTCTTGGGTGCGCCATTGCTTCCTCCGAACCTGCACTGTTCCCGCGGCCCGTCCAATGTCCCGGAAACATTCATGGATTCTATTTAAGATAGCTGTCCTGCGTCTTGAAACCACACGCCGAACTGCATCCGGAATACCGCGAACAGATCACCAAGTAGACAATAAGTATTTTGGACAATTTTCTTTCCTCGTACTTATATGTACGCCTAATTACATAGGAATGCCCCGAAACTTAAGATTCCATTAGTATCCGAAGCGCAGAATTTGCTCGCAGTAGTAGCGCAATCGCTACCTCAGAGGAAATGTATTAGCAGACCAGACGCGCTTGGGGAATTC
>JACKIK010000005.1 GCA_020638455.1 Hyphomonas sp.
ATTCAGCTTGGGAAGCTCCATCCGTTGCCAGTCTACCTGCGGAACGTCTCGAGATCGTCTGCGGCAGGCCGGCCTATGCGTGGATCCCAGCCAAACCCGAGAGCAACGAAAACTATTACGCCTTCCATGTTCGGATTATCGAGGTTCCAGGCTGACTCCGCTTCCAGGAGAGCGTCCTCCACTTCCGGGTAAAAGGAGTAGTGAACATACCGGGAGCACGGGTATGAACGGTCATAGGGCTCAACGATAACGGTGTAACGGACGTTTTCCTGTTTCATCGAAAGCTTCAAGCAAGTCTGGGGCCAAATGTGTTGCACCCGGACAGTTCACGACCTGGGCCCTATCTGGCTTGATACGAGCGATCCTGTCTTGGTCTAAATCCAGGTTAGGTTCACCTTGGGGGTAGGCCTTCGAACCACACCAAAAACGTCATTCAATTGACGGAGTGTGTGCGCAGTGCCGGAATACCTCGTCCGCCCAAGCTTGCAGCGCGGTCTTCTTTTCTTCGTCGTACGAATGCAGCTCATAGATCTGCGTCACACCACTTTCCACGTGCCCAAGAATCTTTGAGACGACCAGCCGCTGGAATCCAAGTCTGGCAATGTGCGTTCCCGCTGTCCGGCGTAGGTCATGATAGCGCCACTCGTCCATCGGGGCGGCTTCGTCGAGGCGTTGCTTCAGTTTCGAGTAGCCGGAGAATGTGCTGCGTCCGTCATGTGTGAAGACGATATCCTCGTCTCCCTGACGAGGAAGATCACTGATCAGTTGGATCAGTTGGTTCGGAAGGGGTATCGCGTGTGTTCTGTCGCCTTTCATCTTCTCCCTGGGGATTGTCCAGACTCCACTCTCGATATTCGATCGCCGCATGGTCGCAACCGTCTCGCGGCGTTGTCCCGTAAGGAGCAGGGTTTTCACGAAGACAGCCTGGATGGGGTGAACAGTATCGAGGGCCGACCAGAGCGACTTGATTTCGGCCATCGATAGGAATCGCGTCCGCTGCTTTTCCTTCGAGGGTGCTTTCAAGCCGTAACACGGACTCATATCCATGACGCCTCGCTCAACTGCCCAGTTGAAGAGTTTTCTGACGACGGCGAGATTTCGGTTCGCATGGATAGGCGTGCCGTCGTCGACCATATCATCGAGCATGGCACGCACTTCGCGTTTGTTGATGGTGACGGGGTCGCGTCCCTTGAAGCGCTTGGCGAAGTTCTTCAGCGCATTGCGGTATTGCATTTGCGTCTTAAGCTTCAGGCTCGGCAAATGTCGGCGCTCGAACTCTTCAATAAGTGCCTCGATGGTTTTGGGCGCGGTCGGGGCCGTGCTCCTTGGGTCGACGCCGCCCATTGCGCTTTCGAGAACTTCGCGCGCCTTATCCCTCGCATCGGCAAGCGGGAGGGCAGGGTACTTGCCAAGGGTCACCCGGATCTTTTGTCGGCCGAGGCGGGTCACAACGAAGTAGCTCTTCACACCTCGACCCGTGACGCGGACGCCAAAGCCCGGTAGGACGTTGTCCCACAGCTCGATCCGTTTTTGGTCGGCAGGAATGTCATGCTGTTTGGACAGTGTGCGATCGGTAATTCTGACGCGCGACATTGATCCATTCTCCCTTCATGATCGTCGATTTGGGGTTCCACTGGGGTTCCAAAATCGATGAAATTCGACGCAACAAGATGCTACGGAATGAGCGGAAGATCGTCCATAGTGAATTGTATTTATTGGAGAATTGGAACGCATTGAAACCGCATGAAACATGGCTTCAAAGGGTTTTGTAATCAGAGGGTCGCGGGTTCGAGTCCTGCAGCCGGCACCAGCCAGGCAAGCACGCCTGTCGCACATGCGTACTGTTGCGCTCCAATCCGTTTGCCTGCGATACTTAGATCGGTTTAGTGCGTGCCGACGGAGACGCGGCAAAAAAAGGATATGCGGGCGCGATGGATATGGAACGGATGGACTGGGACAACATGCGTGTGTTCCGCGTCGTGGCGGAACTCTGCAGCATGAGTGCCGCCAGCCAGCGCCTCGGTGAGTCGCCGCCGACTGTCGCGCGCAAGATCGACGACCTGGAAAAGCAGTTGGAAGTCAAGCTGCTGACACGCTCCACCCGCGGCGTCGAACTGACAGACGCCGGGCGGGTTGCCCTCAGCTACATCAACAAGATGGCCGAGTCGGTCGACAATATGTATGCGCTGGCCGGCAACAAGGCTTCAGAACTCGAAGGACGGATTGTCCTCGCGACGGGAGACGGGCTCGGGCCGTACTGGATTGCGCCGCGGCTGCCCGAATTCAACAAGCGGAATCCCAAGGTCCAGTTGCGGTTGAGCGTGTCGGAAAAGGTGCCCGATCTTGAGGCAGGCGAAGCGGACATATCGATCCAGTTCACCGAGCCCAAGGCCGTCGACGGCATTTCCCGCAAGCTGGGCGTGGTCCACTACCTGACCTTCGGCTCCGAGGCTTATCTCAAGCAGCATGATACGCCGGGCAGCCTGTTCGAATACTACAAGCACCGCATCATTCTGCACGAAGGCTATGTGCACCAGGTTGAGCGATGGATCCCAAAGATCGCCGAGCTGAGAAAGATGATCGACTATGCGTTCATCACGAACTCGGCCGCGGCGATGATCGAAACCTGTGCAAATGGCGGAGGGATCGCCGTGCTTCCATCCTATTTCGTTGAGGTGGACAATCGGCTGAAGGCGCTGGAGCTGCCGGAGATGGCGCCGATCCAGTTCTGGATCACCTATACCGAACGGGTCCGGCGCCTGCCGCACGGGAAGGCCGTGCTGGACTGGATCTGGTCCATTTTCGACGAGCGCAAGGTCGCCTGGTTCCGGGACGACTTTGTCCACCCGTCACAGGTCAGCAAGAGCAACGACGTTATCGCCCGGGCCTCGTAGCGCCGGGCGACATTGCCGGAACGGTTCTCAGAAAAGCTCAGTCTGCCGACAGGGCCTTCAGCACGCGTGCCATTGCGGACAGCTTGTCGGTCGAGCTGGTGCGGTTGATCCAGGTGTGGCACTCGTTGCGCGCCTTCTCCACCGGGTCGGGGGAGCGGCCCTTGGGGGCGGTCGCATCCTCGAACAGCTCCTCGATCGACACCCGCAGCACATCGGCGACGTTCGACAGCATGCCGGCGCTCAGGCGGTTCGTGCCGGTTTCGTATTTCTGGAGCTGCTGATGGCTGATGCCAAGCTCCGAGCCAAGTTCGGCAAGCGTCATGTTCCGGTCCAACCGGAGCTTGCGGATTTTGTCGCCCACCATCTGGTCAACCGCTGTGGGCGCGCGGGATGTCGTATGTCTGCGAGTCGGCACAACCAATTCCCCTTGTTTATACCCTTTTTTCTCGCTCTGGCTGTTATGGCCAGATTTCGACTTGCAAAAAATATGAAATACCAAATGGGGGAGTCGTAAGGTAAGGTATCTTCTCGATTTTGAGGCGCGCATTTGCGTCGCGTCAACGCCCTGAAAAGAAACAGCTTCTCCGTTTGAGGGACACGGCTCCAATCAATTTTAGTTTCCCATTGCGGTTGAGTGCCGTCAATAGTCGCGCTTCCAGCGAACCGAAACTTTATTTTCGCCTGTGGAGTGAGTTTCGGATGTGACCGAGACTTGCGGTTTCGGTTGCCATTCGACTTCCACGGAACTGCCTTCGGCACCGGCAGATTTCAGCTGGAGGTAAACATCGTCGCTGACATACTGGCCGACGCCGATCTGCGCATTGCCGGCGTCGGACGTGCCGATCGACAGGCGGTCGATGCCGAGGGCGGCTTCGAAGCCGGAGACCGGGTCGAATGCGGTCGAACGGCCGCTGAGCTTGGCGATGGAGGAGGCCAGCTGCGCAGCTTCGAGCGGGCTGAGGTCCATCGAGGAACGATTGAACAACAACCGGGACAGGATCTCGTCCTGCGGCAGCTCAGGCGTGCTGGTCAGTTCGAAAACGGGCTTGGCCGGAGATCCGGAAACGTTCACCTGCGCATCAAATCCGTCGACGGAGCGTTCCGCAGACACCGCGATACGGGCCCTGCTGGGCGGGCCGTCGAAATCCACCTTGCCGCTGTCGAACACGAAAGGCCGGCCGGCCAGATCCAGATCGCCGCGGACGAGGTTGGCTTGCCCCTTGAGGAGCGGAGCGGCCGGCGTTCCGGTTGCGGTGACGTCGAGGCGCCATTCGCTGTCGAGGCCGCGGCCTGTAATCATGATCCGCCGGTCGGCCCTCAGGCGCACATTCAGGCCCAGCGTGCGGCGCATGCGGCTGACTTCGGGCGCGGCGGGCGGCTCGTCCGACCAGCGCACATCCAGTGCATGTGGCCGGGCCGAGGGGAGGTTCTCGATCGAGAAGCGGGCCTGGCTCAGGAACAGGTTGCCCGATAGCGTGCGATCGTCCGGGCTGTCGGCGAGGACGACTTCGCCTGACCCGCGCGCATAGTCGCCGTCGCGATTGTAAAGCGTGAGGTCTTTCAGCGTGGCCGTCAGGCTGGTGTTCTCTCCCGCGAGACGTCCGTCGAGATCCAGTGTGCCGCCGTCGCTGCCCTTGCCGGACGCCTTCACCGTCAGCGTATGGTCTTCATATGCCGACCGAAGGCTGACGCCGGTCAGGCGGAATCCGGTGGTGCCGAACTCGTAGACACCATCGGTCACAGTCGCTTGGGCTGTCACCGCGGGCGCGGCAAGCGTTCCCGTCAGCGTGCCGCGGGCATGGACGGTACCGCCCACGTCATGGCCGAAGGCGAGCGCGATCGTGCGCAGAACGCCGAGGTCGCCATCAAGTGTCGCATTGCCGGTGAGGGCGGCGGCGCGGTCCGGCTGTACCAGATGGCCGGCGCGGGCGATCATGGGCAGGCTGCCGTCGCCCAGGAGGTCGAGCTTGCCACCATAATTGCTCTGGAGGCGGACGGTCAGGGCATTTTCGCCGAGTGCTCCGGAAGCGTCCAGCGAAAGGGAAGTGTCGAGCCCCGGCACATCGCTGTCGGCCGTCATCCGGAACGTGCCCGACGGTGCCGCGCCGAACACGCGCAGGTCTCCGTGACCGTTGAGGCGCGTGCTTTTCGTCGCTTCGCCGAAGCTGGCGAGGGCGGGCGCGAGATCGACATCCTTGGTGTCGAAGACCAGCCTGGTGTCATCGCCCGCGCCGGTGAGGTTTGCCGTGATCGTGCCGCTGAGCAGCGCCAGCTGCATGTCGAGTTCCGGCTCGTCGCCAAGACGCCAGGTTGCCGGCCGTGCTGTCGAGATCGGCTCGCCAAGCGCCGTGCCCGAAATCCCGAATACGCCGGACGGCGCATCGCCGGCAAAGTTGGCCGTCGAGTCGAAGACCAGATCGGTTGCCCGCTGGGATTTGTCGGACACGAGCTGTGCGTGGATTTCATAGCCGTCGGGCGCCGAGCGAAGCGTTGCGCTGGCCCTGTCGAGCAGGGGCGCGGACCCGCCTGACAGCCGGATGGCTTCGGCGGTAAGGTCCGCTTCGACCGCCAGTTTCTGGCCAGCTTCGCGCGAGAGGTGGAGCGTGCCGCCAAGCTGTTTCGCGTCGATCCCGGACCACGTCGCATTCGCGCCGTCCACGGAGAAATGTCCATCGAGCCCGCCCGCATCGGTAAACTTCGCGTCGCCGGTTACATGGCCGGGCCCCAGCATGCCGGAAATAGCGGAGAGTAACGTTTCGCCGTCGTGGCGTTCGAGTTGGGCGTCCACCGCAAGCGGCTCACCGTCGCTTGCCGCGCGCAGGGAGACCGGGCCGATGATGGCACCATCCGCCAGCGACAGCTGCCCTGCAAGCTGCAGCCCGTCGAGAGTGCGCTTGCCGCTGGCCGTGCGTCCATTGGCGCTTTCGAATGTCAGTTTTCGGGCACGGGACGAGCCGGTGACCTGGGCGTTGAGCGAACCGAGATCCAAAGTTGCGTCGCCAAAGCTGACGGGGTGGGCCTGAGTCAGCGCGGCGCGCAGGTCGCTGTTGCCGGTCCAGGCGTACCGGCCGGCGGCTGTCATGGTCGCACCGCTGCCCGACAGGCGCGCGGAGTCGATGGCAAGCCCTCCATCCACAATGCGGAGCGCCACGCGCAGGCCGGGGGCGTCGCCCGTGAGCTGGTGCAGGGCGTCCGGCACACCGCCAAACCGGCTGCTGACAAGGTCCGCATCGACGCGCAGGGCCTTGAATGGCCCGTAGACAGAGATGGGGCCGGAGACGCGTCCCGTCAGGCCGCCCGGCAGCCGGCTGAGCGCGGTGTCGCCCTGGCCCTTCAGGTCCAGCGTTCCGGCGTCCGGATCGACCGTGCCGCGCGCGGACACGAAACCGTCGGCCATCCGGACGTATACGGATTTGAAGTCGACCTTGCCGCCATGATGCGCAACGCTGCCTTCGACCGAAATATCGGACGACTCGCCGAGCAGACGGGCGACTTCCGGCCGTTGCTCGAAGGGCCGGACCGCGGTCAGGGTCCCGGAAAAGGTCGTCTCACGGCTGCCGGTCGTGGCCTTGAGCGGGCCACTCAACTGCTGGAATGGCAGCATATCGGATCCGTCGCCCGTCAGCGTGGCGTTGCCCGCCAGTTGCCATCCATCGTCCGCGCGTGCGGCGGTGCCGAGAAAGGCCAGCGCACTCTTCCGGCCCGTCAGGGCGCTGACATCGCTCAGGCGAAGGTCAATGTCGGCCGCATCCTTGAGCTTCAGTTTTTTTGTGTCGGCCGTGCCGCGCGCCGACACGCTGCCATTGGTGAACCGCGCTTCGAGGCCGAACGGTGCATCTCGCATCTGCGTCGTGCTCTCGAGCCGAAGGTTGAGATCGGGGCCCAGCAGCGATCCGGTCAGCTTGCCGAGGAAGGGCAGGTGCGTGGTGTCGATGTCCGATGTTGCTGTCAGGCGGCGGTCATGGATCTTCATCTCCATGGTTCCAGCCTTCTGCTCACCGAGCACCAGGCTTGCCGTGCCGTCGGCATTTTCGAGGTCACCGCTGGCAGTCGCCGCAAACGAGAGACCCTCGCCGTCGGGCAGGGAGAGCAGGTTGGCGAGCACGCCGCCCGGAACGCCGGTTATTTCCGTGTCGAGATGAAGCGCGCCGGCGCCGGTGCGGCTGGCGTCGAGCTTCACGTGGTCTCCGCCGCCATCCTGCGGCGTTGCTTCGAGGCGGGCCCTCACGGCGTGGTCGCCCTGTTCGAATTGACCGGTGACGGCGAAGCGGGCTTCCGGGCCGGCAACGCCCTCGGCGAAGAACAGGTCCGGCACGGAGAGGCTGCTGATATTGATCCGCGGGGCCTTGCCGCCGCCGTCTGTCTCCTTCGGTTCGGACAGTTCGGGCTTGCGCAGGATGTCGACATGGCTGGCCGCGAGGCTGTCGATGCTGATCCGGCCGGAGGCAAGCGCGGCGGGCGCCCAGGCGAGGTCCACGTCACGGATAACCAGCCAGTCGCCTTTCGCATCGGCGACGGCGAGCCGCTGGAGGTGCATACGGCCGAGCACGTCGCCGGACAGGCCTTCGGCGCTCAGCGTGCCGTATCGCCCGGCTTCCTGACCGTTGAGGCGGGACAGCACATAGGCGCGACCGCCATCGGAAGCGATCCACAGGCGCGCTGCGATGACCAGGCCAATCAGCAGGACCAGGAGCAGGGCTGCGCCGGCCAGGATGGGGCGCCGGCGCACGGTGGCGGGAAGGAAGCCCGGCCCGGCCATCAGAAGGCCTGCCCGATGGAGATATAGACCTGCACCGCATCGTCGCCTTCGCGGCGGTTGAGCGGCGTTGCGATGTCGAACCGGATCGGACCGAAGCCCGGATAGTACCTGATGCCGAGACCCGCGGCCGTCCGCATGTCACTGAACAGGTCGCCCGTATCGAGCGTTGCGGCGCCGGTGTCGACAAAGGCCGCATAGCCGAACCGCTCCGACTTCCGCCAGCGCAGCTCCATGGAGGCGTCGAACAGGGATGTGCCGCCGACATAGGCGCCGGCAATATTGTGCGGCGACAGAGACTGGTAGGGATAGCCACGTACTGATCCGCCGCCACCGGCGAAGAACAGGCGGTCGGCCGGAACGTCCTTGTCGCCGAAGAAGGCCCCGAACTCGGCCCGGGCTGCGCCGACGAGGTCTTCCGCAAACAGATGATAGGTCGAGGCGGACGTCAGGAACCGGGAATAGGTCGCCGTGACCGAGCCGGTCGAAACGGCAGGTTCCAGCGAGGCGAACATGCGATTGCCGCCCTGCGGGTCCAGCTTGTCAGCCACGGTGTCATAGGTGGCGCTCAGCGGGAAGGAAAAGGTCACCTGGTCGCGCGCCGGGCTGGGCCCCGCGATCTTCAGCCGATAATCGATTGTGTGTGTCGCATCGACATAGGCGCCGGCCGAAATGGTGAAGTTCTTGTTGAACGGCTGAGCGAGCGAGGCGCCCAGCTTGACGCCCTGGATGTCGTAGGCATCGGTTTCGAGACCACGGGCGCCGAGTTCCGCGGTGAGCGTCCGGCCGTAGCGGCCGATGTTCGGCAGTTCGTAGGTGCCGGTCAGGCTGCGTCCGAGATTGGCCGCGGACCCTTCGACGCGCACTGTGTCGCCGCGGCCGGTGACGTTGCGGCGTTCCCAGTAGGCGTCCACGCCGGCGCCCTCGGTTGTCGAGACCGAGGCGCCGATGCCGACCGAACGCGGCTTGCCTTCGGACAGGAGCAGGTTGACCGGATAGTTTCCGTCCGCATCCGGAGTCTCGGAAACATCGATCCCGATGCCGTCATAGAGGCCCGTCGAGCGCAGCCGTGTGCGCAGCGTGCGGATCCGTTCCGGTGTGTAGGTCTCGCCGGGCTTCCAGGTGCGCAGCACGCGCAGGGCCTTTTCCCGCGTGCGGATATCGTCCGGCACGACAAGCTGGCCCAGCGTCACGCGCGGGCCGGGCGTCAGGGCGTAGGTGAGCTCGATCGTGCTGTCGGCCCGAGAAGCGAGTGCGTCGATCGGCTGGCTCGCCGCAAAGGCGTAGCCGGACTCTTTCAGTTGGCTCACCAGCGAGGTGTTGAGGCTCTCCATGTCGCTGGTGCGGGCAACGGCGCCGTCGGGCAGGGCGGTTCTCGCCGTGTCGAGCTTCGCGCGGGTGTCGGCATCGAGGTCGCCGTCGATATCGATCCCGACCGAGGCGATCCTGAATCGCTTTCCGAGGTCTATGGCAAGCCGGGGCGTCTCGCTGGTCGTGCTGATGAATTCCGGTGTGACAGTCGCGGCAAAATAGCCCTCGGCAGCGAGGAATTCCTGCAGGGTCGAGGCCGCCCGGTCGGCCCTGCGCCGGGCTTCGAGGACGCTCGCCGGCGGCGTGTCATACGTGTCGAGTACGGACATGGCCCGCGTCGCGAGACCGTTGGGCAATCCATCGAACGTGGCAGCGGCAATGCCGGCACCGTTGGTGTTCGCTTCCTTGCCATTCCCGCCGAGGCTCGCGCACGCCGTCAGGGTGCCGGCCAGGGCAAGGCCGGCGATACGGCGCATCCGCCGATAATCCGCGTGATCGGCGCGTGGGGGCATGCGGGTTGGGGCCATCGGATCGCTCATGCGACTTCTGCGCCAAATTCCTGTGTTTCCGGTGAATATGGGAACGCAGTGTGCGGGATTCTCGGGGCAGAAAGCAGAAACTTCTCCAATCGGGCGAGCGCAGCGCTTGCCAGTGCCCGGAAGGCGGGCCATTGCTGCCCCGAAATCAGCAGGAAGGACATTTCATGGCCGCACCGGACACACGCGCCCGCTATCCGAGCCTGGAGGGCCAGCCGGTCTTCATTACCGGCGGCGCCACGGGGATCGGTGCGGCGATCGTGCGCGGCTTTGCCCGCAATGGCGCGAAGGTGGCCTTTGTCGATCTCGACGAGGCGGCCGGGCTGGCGCTCGCGGAGGAAACCGGCGCAGCGTTTTCCATGCAGGACGTGACGGACGTGGTGGGCCTGCAGGCGGCGATCGAAGCGTTCGCGCAAGGCGGCAGCGGGCTTTCCATCCTGGTCAACAATGTTGCCAACGATGCGCGCCATGAGGTCGCTGACGTCACGCCCGACTCCTGGCGGAACAATTTGTCCGTCAATCTCGATCCGGTGTTCTTTGCCTCGCAGGCGGTGCTGCCGCACCTGAAGGCGGCCGGGGGCGGGGCGATCGTCAACCTGTCCTCCCTGCAGGCGATCATCGCGGACGCGAATCTCCCCGCCTATGTGGCGTCGAAATCGGCGATTCTGGGACTCACCAAATCGCTCGCCCGCGCGGCCGGGCCCGACCGGATCCGCGTCAATGCCGTAACGCCCGGCTGGATCATGACGGAAAAGCAGAA
The DNA here is from genome assembly GCA_020638455.1 of Hyphomonas sp. Lineage (GTDB taxonomy): Bacteria > Pseudomonadota > Alphaproteobacteria > Caulobacterales > Hyphomonadaceae > Hyphomonas. The sequence continues at coordinate 10,258 of JACKIK010000005.1, forward strand.
GCGCCTGTGGCTGACCGAGGAGGCGCATGCGGAGTGGCGCAAGGCCTGCTGCCTGAAGGAAGATATACAGCCGGACGATGTCGCGGACCTCGTCCTGTTCCTCGCCAGTGACGACGCCCGGATGATCACCGGCCAGTCCTTCGCCATCGATGCCGGGCGGACCTGAGCCGCCACGGAAGGTCGGCATTGTCTCCGGCGCCGGGGCCTCTATGATCCGGCCGGATTCCTGAAAGGGCGCTATATGGCTTATCTTTTCGTGCTGGCGGGACTGGCCCTGCTGATCTTTGGCGGCGAAGGGCTGGTGCGCGGCTCGGTGAGCGTGGCGCGCAAGCTCAACATCTCCGAACTGGTCATCGGCCTCACGCTGGTCGGCTGCGGCACCTCGATGCCCGAACTGGTGACCAGCCTGAAAGCCATCGATGCCGGCGCCGTCGGTATCTCGATCGGCAACGTGATGGGCTCGAACGTCGCCAACATCCTGCTGGTTCTCGGAACAGCGGCGCTGATCCGGCCGATCCTGACCAATCCGCGCGCGCTCTGGCGCGATGCACTCATGCTTGTTCTGGCGACGGCGGCGTTGTGTGCGCTGATCTGGTTCGACGCGTTCACGCGGCTGACCGGTTTCCTGCTGCTGGCGGTGCTGATCCTGTACATCGCGCTATCGCTGCTGGCTGACCAGAACGCCGACACGCCGGCCGCCGAGATGCATGTGGAAGAGGGCGGAATGGTTCCGTCCGAGTTTGGCATCGGCGTCGGCCTGATCATCGCCATTGTCGGCATGGTGGCGATCATCTTCGGTGCGAACCTGCTGGTGCAGGGCGCCGTGACGATCGCGCGCACGTTCGGCATCAGCGAGGCGGTAATCGGCATGTCCATCGTGGCCATCGGCACCAGCCTGCCGGAACTCGCAACGTCGGTCGTCGCCTCGACACGCGGCAAGGCGGACGTGGCGCTCGGCAACGTGATCGGTTCGAACATCTTCAATATTCTGGGCATTCTCGGCGTGACCGCGTTGGTGCACCCGTTCAGCGTCATCGAAAACCAGGCGGGAAATCTTTCCGGCGAGGCCATGCAGACCGGGACGGCCACAAGCATCATCTCGACCGGCGACATCGGGGCGCTGGTCCTGTCGCTGTTCTTCCTGCTGCTGTTCGGGATCACCGGGCGCAAGATTGCGCGCTGGGAAGGGGCCCTGTTGCTGGCCGGCTATGCGCTCTACATGGGGCTTCTGTTCAATCTCGTTCCCGTGCCCGCGATCCTGCCCCATGGCTGATAATCCGATCTACCAGAACCTCGGCCAGCTCGGCCAGCATACGGCCCAGCCGCAGAGCCCGGAGGAGGCCGAGCTTGAGCGCGTGCCGAACCCGCATGCCGGCACGCTCTACCTGACGCGTTTCGTGGCGCCGGAGTTCACCTCGCTGTGCCCAGTGACAGGCCAGCCGGACTTCGCGCATCTCGTGATCGACTATGCGCCCGGCGACTGGCTGGTCGAATCCAAGAGCCTGAAGCTGTACCTCACCAGCTTCCGCAACCATGGTGCCTTCCACGAGGACTGCACGGTTTCCATCGGCAAGCGGATCTTCGAGTTCACCGATGCGACGTGGCTGCGCATCTCCGGCTACTGGTATCCGCGCGGCGGCATTCCGATCGACGTGTTCTGGCAGTCGGGCGCGGTGCCGGAGGGTCTCTACGTGCCCGAGACAGGCGTTGCGCCGTATCGCGGCCGGGGCTGAACGGAACGCTTTCGGCCCCCGGGGCGTTGGTCGGCAGGTGCGCAACTCTGTCAGACACAATGTCGGGGATCTTCCATGCAGGCGGAAAACACACGGTCGTCACTGAGCAAGGTCCCGGCCGTCACGCTGGGCTTCTGGCTCATCAAGATTGCGGCGACGACGCTCGGCGAGACCGGCGGCGACACGGTCTCGATGAGCCTCAATCTCGGTTACCTCGTCGGGACGGCGATCTTCCTGACGGCGCTGGTCGTGCTCGTCAGCCTGCAGATTGCGGCGAGCCGGTTCCGGCCCTTCCTCTACTGGGCCACCATCATTGCCTCGACAACGGCGGGCACGACGATGGCAGACTTCGCCACGCGCTCCCTCGGTATCGGATATGCCGGCGGCTCCGCGCTTTTGCTGGCGGGTGTCGTTGCCATGCTCGGTGCATGGTATGCGGTGGAGCGAACTGTGGCGGTGGAGTCGGTCGTCTCGGCGCGGGCCGAGGGGTTCTACTGGGGCACGATCACCCTGTCGCAGACGCTGGGCACGGCGCTGGGCGACTGGATCGCCGACGATACCGGGCTCGGCTATCTCGGCGGCGCAGCGTTTTTCGGCGGCCTGCTGGCGCTGATCGCAGCGGCGTACTTCTGGACGGGTGCGTCCCGCGTCGTCCTGTTCTGGCTGGCCTTCATCCTGACGCGGCCCCTCGGCGCGACGGTGGGAGACTTCCTCGACAAGCCGTTCAGCGAAGGCGGGCTGGCGCTCAGCCGGCCGATTGCGACGCTCGTCCTCGCGGTGTTCATTATCGGGGCGATCCTGGTCCTGCCGCAGCGGGCCGGGGGACATCCTCAGCGGGCGGAGCCGGACGGACGCCTCAGCTGACCCAGCGGGTCACCTTCGCCGCCATGTCGGCGCGCGGGCGCTCGGTCGAGGGCACGGTCGCCGTGCCGAGATAGATGAACCCGGCGACGCGCTCGGAGCCGACGAGGCCCAGCAGGTTTCCTGCCTCGGCATCGAAGGCCGGCCATTCCGACAGCCATGTTCCGGCCCAGCCGCTGGCATTGGCGGCGAGCAGCAAGTTGTAACAGACCGCACCGGCGGACAGCTCCTGTTCCCAGACCGGCGTCTTGCCATCGTCGACCGGCGAGGAAACCACTGCCACCACGACCGGCGCACGCAGCAACAGCTTTCCGGCCTCGGCAATCTCGGCTTCAGGTGCCTTCCGGCCCGACAGGATGCCGGCGAGGCCTTCGCCGAACCGAGTCCGGGCGTCGCCTTCGAACACGATGAAACGCCAGGGAGCCAGTTTGCGGTGGTCGGGAACGCGGGCGGCGATCTCCAGCAGTTCGTCCAGCGCTTCCGGCGAGGGGCCGGGCGGGCCGATGAACTGCTTTCCGGCCGAACGGCGGAGCGCCAGCAGCGCGCGGGTGTCGGTGCTGGGGCGGACAGGCAGCATCGGCGTGCCGAGCGGCGGGGCGGGAGGAAACCTTTTCGTCATACGCCCGTGCTTACTGTGAACCGAAACAGGCGCAAAGCCGGATTCAGCCTTTCCTGCTTGCGGCACGGGTGATGCGGGCTTAGAATGTGAACAGTGTTCACTAATTGAACGTTGATCTGGGTCGGGCATGGACACGGACTACCCTCCTGAAGCGACGCCGGCGCGCCGCCGGCGCAAGAAGGTCAAGGAATCGATCCTTGCGGCGGCCGAGAAGGTGTTCGCCGAGGAAGGTGAAAGCGGCCTGTCGATCCGCCGCCTGGCGGAGAAGATCGATTACTCGCCTTCGGCGATCTACAAGTATTTCGGCTCCAAGGAAGAATTGCTGGACGAGCTGAAGGAGGCGTTCTTTGCGCGCCTCATGGAAAAGGTCGCGCGGATATCCGATACGGCCCGGCCGTTCCGCGAGCGGGCGCATGATTGCCTGACAGGCTATGTGAAGACGGCGGTGGAGCGCCCGCACCACTATGCGGCAGCGTTCTCGACCATTCCCTCGCCCGACGAAGTTGCCGCGCGGGCGCCGGTCTGCTGGGACAGTTTCATCGATACCCGCAAGGGCCAGGCGTTCCGGGTGCTGGTGGACATTGTCGAAGAGGGACAGGCCAATCGCGCCTTCGACAAGGCGATGTGCCCGGTTGCGGCGGCGAAGTCCGTGTGGGCATCGCTGCATGGCCTGGCGCTGCTGATGATCCATATGCCGCTGCTGCCCGAAGTGCAGCCGCATGGCGGTGCACTTCCGCCGGATGCCTTTGTGGCGTTCCACGCCGACCTCCTGCTCCGCGGTCTGGGGATGCCGTGCGATGCGCCCCTGACACCAGCGACGAACGGACAAGCTGATGAATGATGCCTACGGAATAACGGGCGAAGAGGTTCGCGAGAAAAAGCCGACCTGGGTGAAGGGGATCATCTTCTTCCTGTTGATGATCGTCGTGTCCGTCGGCCTGCTGTTTGCGGCCACCCTGCTGCGCAGTGCTGAGGGGCCGCGCGTGGCCGAGGAGGCGCCGGCGCCCCTGACCGTCAGCGTGGAGTCGGTTGCGCCGGCGGCGTCTTTCGAACTGGACGAGAGCTATTCCGGGCTCGCCGAAGCGCGGCGGACCAGCGAACTCGGCTTTGCCGGAGGAGGGCGGATTTCCGCGATCTCCGCCGATGTCGGCGACCGGGTGAAGCTGGGCGACACGCTGGCGCGGCTCGACACGCGCAGCCTGGAGGCCCAGCTTGCTTCGGCCGAGGCGATGGTGGCGGAAGCTCGCGCAGGGCATGACCTGGCGCTGAATACCGTCGAACGGCAACGCACGCTGCGCCTCGAAGGGCATGTGTCGCAGCAGCGGGTGGATGAAGCGGAAGCGCAGGCCAATACGGCGCTGGCGCGCGTGGAAGCCGCCAAGGCGCAGGCGGATACGCTCCGTGTCCAGATCGACCTCTCTCGCATCCGGGCGCCGTTCGCCGGCGTGGTGACGCGGCGGCTGGCCGATGAAGGCGCGATTGCCAGTCCCGGCCAGCCGATCCTCGAACTGGTGGAATCAGGTGTGCTTGAAGCGCAGCTCGGCCTGCCGGCGCAGAGCGCAGCGCTGCTGAAGCCGGGCACGGAATACACACTGACGGCGGACACGGGCAGCGTGACCGCAAAGCTGCGCAATGTGACCGGCGTGATCGATTCCAGCCAGCGCACGGTGACCGCCGTGTTCGAGATCGAGAACCCCGATGTGGTTGCCGCAGGCTCCGTCGTGCGGCTCGCGCTGGAGCGGAATATCGGCGAGGAAGGCTTCTGGGTGCCGGTCAAGGCGCTCTCGGCGGCTTCGCGCGGCCTGTGGAACGTGTATGTCGCATCTCCGTCCGCGGATGGCTGGACCGCCGTGCCGCGGCCGGTGGAGATGGTGCACTCAGAGGGCGACCGCGCCTATGTACGCGGTCCCGTGCGCGCCGGCGACCGGGTGATCGTGGACGGCCTGCAGCGGATCACGCCGGGGATGCCGGTGACGCCGCGCGATGCGACCAGCGCCTCGAATACCAACGGCGGCTGAGGCGACATGGCGGGGATCCTCAGCATCTTCTACAAGCTGCCGCGCCTGACGGCGCTGGCGATCATCGTGGTGCTTGTCGGCGGCCTCGGCGCCTTGCTGACGCTGGGCCGGCAGGAGGACCCGACGCTGGTCGAGCGGTTCGGCTTCGTGCTGACCACCATGCCCGGCTCCGATGCGGAGCGGATGGAAGCGCTGGTCACAGAGCCGGTCGAAACGGCGCTGATGGAATTGCCGGAAGTGCAGGAGCTCAAATCGTCCACCCGTGCCGGCGTGTCACAGGTCAATTTGCGCATTCGCGACGACCTGACGGAGGCCGAAGTCGACGATGCCTGGACGCTGATCCGGCAGAAGGTGGACCAAGCGCGCGCGAAGTTTCCGCCGGGCGTGTCGATCCCGGAAGTGCACCGGCAATATGTCGGCGCGGCGACGCTGGTGGTGGGGATCACCTGGGAGGCGGATTCCGACCCGCCGCTGGCCGTGATGCGGCGCCTGGCGCTGGACCTGGAGGACCGGTTCGAGCGACTGCCGGGGACGGAGCTGACCAGCGTGTTCGGCCTGCCGGACGAGGAAGTGCGCGTGGTGCCCGATCCGGATGCGCTTGCGGCGACCGGCCTGTCGTTCCGGCAGGCGGCGAACCTGATTGCGTCCGCCGACGCCAAGTCCCCCGCCGGGCGGCTGCGCGGGCAGGGCGGCAATGTCGGCGTCGAGATCGGCGGTGAGTTCGACTCGATTTCGCGGGTGCTGGCCGTGCCGCTGGTGCAGCGGCCCGATGGCACATCCGTTCGCGTCAGCGATGTCGCGACGGTGCAGAAAGGGCTCGCCGATCCGCCGGTGCGCATGGCACTGGAGGACGGACACCGGAGCATCCTGGTGGGCGTCTACATCTCGCCGGACCAGCGCGTCGATCAATGGGCGACGTCGGCGCGAAAGGTCGTCGATACGTTTGCGCAGAACCCGCCGCCGGGCCTCGAGATTCACACGATCTTCGACCAGAGCAAATATACCAATGCGCGCCTGAACGGCCTCGGCAGGAACCTGATGTTCTCGGCCCTGATCGTGTTCGCGGTGCTGTTCTTCACCATGGGCTGGCGCTCTGCCATCGTGGTCGGCACGGCGCTGCCGCTGACCGTGGCGCTGGTGCTGATCCTGTTCAAGGTGTTCGGCCACCCGCTGCACCAGATGTCGGTGACGGGGCTTGTCATCTCGCTCGGCCTGCTGATCGACAACGCCATCGTCGTGGTGGACGATTTCGACCAGTGGCGGGTGAAGGGGCTGGGCCGGCTCGACGCGATCGAGCGCAGCCTGAAGCACCTGTTCGCGCCGCTGGGGGCCTCTGCGCTGACCACCGCGCTGGCCTTTGCGCCGATTGCCATGCTGCCGGGCCCGTCGGGTGAATTCATCGGCATGATCGGCCTGTCGGTCGTGTATTCGATCCTCGCCTCCTTCTTCGTGTCCGTCACGATCATCCCCGCCATGGCCGGCTGGTTCGACCGGACGCGCGGCTGGGAACGCGGCGAGCATCGCCGGCCCCGCCGCTGGTGGCGGGACGGGATCGCCATCGACTATGTGTCCGACGGCTACAGGGCTTCGGTGGAGGCGGTGCTGCGCTTTCCGCTGCTCGGCATCTTCGCCGGGGTCGCGCCCGCCGTGCTGGGTTTCGCGCTGGCCAAGCAACTGCCGACGCAGTTCTTTCCGCAGACGGAACGCGATCAGTTCCAGCTGACACTGCAGCTGCCGGATGAGGCGAGCCTTGCCGATACTGAAGCCGCGACGCAACGGGCGACGGAACTGATCCGCTCCCTCGACGGCGTGTCCAAGGTCACCTGGGTAATGGGAGAGCCGGGGCCGCGCGTCTATTATAACGCGATCAACAACACGTCCGGGGTCGAGGGGTTTGCGTCAGGCTGGGTGCAGCTCGACAATAATCTCCGGACACGGCAGATGGTGGACAAGGTGCAGCGCCTTGTGCGGGCCGAGTTCCCCGAGGCACGCTTCCTGGCGCTGCCGTACGAACAGGGCCCGCCGGCGGACGCGCCGATCGAACTGCGTGTCCTTGGCGACGATTTCGAGGTGCTGAACCGTCTCGGCGACGAGATGCGGGCAACGCTGGCGCAGACGCCGGGCGTCACCTACACGGTGGCTTCGCTGCAGCTCGGCGCGCCGACCATGCGATTCAATGCGGACGAGACCGCTGCGGCGCTGACGGGCGAGCGGCTGACCGGGCTTGCCGCCGATCTCAATGCCGAGCTCGAAGGGGTACAGGCGGGCTCGGTTCTGGAAGGGACGGAAGAGCTGCCGGTACGTGTGATTGCGCCGGACAGGCGGCGGCGCGAGCTGTCCAATCTGCGCTCGGCGAGCGTCGGCTCGTCCGGAACGCCGATTTCGGCGCTCGGCTCGATTTCGCTCGATCCGGAAACGGCGGTGATTTCGCGCTGGGACGGGCAGCGCTCGAACCAGATCCTCGCCTATCTCGATCCCTACACGCTGGCCGATCCGGCACTGAAGAAATTCAACGAGCGCCTTGCCGCAACGGACTTCACGGTGCCGGCAGGCTATACCGTCGTCACCGGCGGGGAGGCGGAGAATGCCGCCCAGACGCAGGGCGATCTCGCCGTGGTCGGCATTCCGCTGGTGCTCGTGATGGCGGGTGCCATCATGCTGGTGTTCAATTCCTTCCGGATGATGCTCCTGATACTGACAACGGGTTTCCTGTCGCTGGGGCTCGCCTTCTTCGGTGTGTGGCTGTTCAACCTGCCGATGGGGTTCAACGCGATCATTGGCGCGGTGGGCCTGCTCGGCGTCTCGATCAACTCGTCGATCGTGGTTCTGTCATTGTTGCGAGCGGACAAGCGCGCGCTGGCGGACGATGTGATCGTGCAGCGCGAGATCGTCGTGGATGCCACGCGCCATATCGTGGCGACGACGCTGACGACGATGGGCGGCTTCGTGCCGATCCTGATGTCGGGCGACAATTTCTGGCTGCCGCTGGCGGCCGGGATTTCCGGCGGTGTTGCCGGGTCGGCCCTGCTGGCGCTGTATTTCACCCCGGCGGTGTTCCGTATCATGACGTACAAGCCGGTGCGGCGGCTGTTCGGATACCGGCCGGAGCAGCAGGCGATGCCGGCCGAATGACCCAATCGTGACCGGCTGGGGCCTTGATGCGCCCGGTCCGGTTCCCCATCTTCGGCTGAATTGAGTCGGAAAGGAGCCCCCCATGGTCGACAATCCGGAACCCGGCGCGCCCCCGCCTGCATGGAAACGCCTGCGATTTGAAGCCGCTGCGGCTTCGTCCGACGAGCCGGCGCTGGCGAGCTACCTGAACGCGGCGATCCTGTCCCACCACACGCTGTGCCAGGCGATGTCGTATCACCTCGCCGAAAAGCTGGGCGACAGCATGGTCGGTACGCAGCAGGTGCGCGATATCCTGTTCGATGTTTACCAGACCGACCCGAGCATTGTCGCGGCGGCCGAGGCCGATATGCTTGCCGTGCTGGAGCGCGACCCGGCCTGCCAGACGCTGCTGCAGCCTTTCCTGCACTTCAAGGGCTTCCAGGCCCTGCAAACTCACCGCATTGCGCATGTTCTTTGGCGGAACGGGCGGGAGTCGCTGGCCTTCCATTTCCAGAGCCGGTCTTCGGAATTGTTCAGTGTCGATATTCACCCGGCAGCGCGCATCGGCTCCGGCGTGATGCTGGACCACGCGACGGCGATCACCATCGGCGAGACGGCCGTTGTCGGCGACGACTGCTCGCTGCTGCACGGCGTCACGCTGGGCGGCACGGGCAAGACGGTGGGCGATCGGCACCCGAAGATCGGGCGCGGTGTGTTGCTGTCGGTCGGCGCGAAAGTCCTGGGCAATATCCATGTTGGCGACGAGGCCAAGGTCGCAGCCGGCAGTGTGGTGCTGAAGGACGTGCCCGCGCACTGCACCGTTGCGGGCGTGCCCGCGCAGGTCGTCAGCGGCCCGGCCTGCTGCCAGCCGGCGAAGACGATGGACCAGACCCTGCCGGACGGCGCGGAAGGCTGAGTCCGCCGGCGGCTGACCGCCGGCGACCCGGAACCGAATCCGAAATTCCCGAGGCTGCGGCCGCAGTGTTTCCCTAAGCAGGAGAACGCTGCGGGACAGTATTCGTGCGCCGCACGAAACATTGCGGGCCTGAGTGCTTTTTATTGAGGCAGAAGCCCTGTGCAGCAGGTTCCCAATATTGGCGGGGATTTGGCTTTCGTCTAAGGTTGAGTGGTTAAGGCATTCGCTTTTCTGGACTTTTTCCGCGTCAGAAGGGGGCGGCACGGTGAGCTACGGGTCGGATGAGAACCAGACCGTCTCGCGCAGGACGCGTGTGCGCCGGCTGTTGCGGCGCGACGGCCATTTGCCATTCGTGCCCTATGGATTGCTGCCGGCGCTGGGCCTCGGCCTGCTGACGCTGTTCGCGTTGTGGCCTTTTGCGCAGGGGATCGAACATTCGACCCGGCGTACGGTGGAGCAGGCGCTGGCGGCGGAAGGGATCGACTGGGCGAAGACATCCGTGTCCGGACAGATGGTGACGCTGGCGGGCGAAGCGAGCGCCGATGAAGGCCGCACCGCGCAGCGGATCGCGCGCGAGGCGCTTGCCGCGACACCGTTCGGCCTTGCCCGGCCCGCGACAGTGGTGAAGGTGAAACTGACGAAGCCGGATGCGTCCGCGGCGCCGCCGGCCGATACGGCGACGCCCACGGAACCCGCGGGCAGCGATGCCGAGGCGCCCGGCTGGCAGTTCAGCCTCGCCAACGGCATCCTGCGCCTTGAAGGCGCCGTGCCGGACCAGGCGACGAAGGACGCCCTGCTGGAGAATGCGCGCGCGCGGATCGACCCGCCGAGGATCGTCTCGGTGGAAGATGCGCTGAGCGTGAGCGGCGACCCGCTTCCGGCCGGCTACCTGCTGGTGGCGCTGCGCGGCGTGAACACGGTGAGCCAGTGCGACAATGGCGTGTCCAGTCTCAGTGAGGGGCGCTTTTCGTTGCGCTGTGAACTCGCCGCGGAGGATGCGGCGGAGGTGCGCGCGCAGGCACATGCCGCGCTGCCCTTCGGCTCGATCGGCTCGATCGATATCATCACCAACGAGGATGTCGCCTCGTGCGAAAGCAGCCTGACGGCGCTGCTCGGCGATGCCCGGATCGAGTTTGACTCCGGCAGCGCCGTGATCTCCTCGTCCAGCAACGGCCTGCTCGACAAGGTCGCGTTCGCGGTTGGCGCCTGTCCGGGCACACTGCGCATCGAAGGGCATACCGATTCCACCGGCTTGCCGGATACGAACATGACGCTCAGTCGCAACCGCGCCTATGCGGTGCGCAATGCGCTGATCGCGCGCGGCGTCGATCCGCAGCGCCTGATCGCGGAGGGCTATGGCGCGACGCGTCCGGTTGCCGTCAACACCACTGCCGCGGGCCGTGCCCGCAACCGACGTATCGAGATTCGGGTCGTGCGCGCCTCGGAATGAAGTCCAACACCAGAAGGGGCGTGGGGCCCCTGCAAGAGTAACCGCCATGTTCTACTTGCTGCTCAAGATCTTACCGCTGATGGCCCTGGCGGCCGTGCTGGGGGCGTGGCTCGCCTGGTGGTGGTTCCGCCGCAACTATGAGGACGTCACCACCTATCATGAGGAGCTCGTCTCGCGCGCCGGCCGCAAGGATGCCGTGGTGCCGCTGACCAAGGACGACCTGAATGCCAGCCTGGCGGACCTGCGCAACACGATTTCCGGTTTCCGCATGCCGGACATGACGCCGCTGCACGAGCGCCTGATCCGGATCGAGCACGGCCTTGCGGCGACGGGCAATATCATGCCGGGCCTCGGCCAGCTGAATGAGCGCTTCGGCAAGGTGGAAACGCTGCTGCAGCAGCCGGATTCCTCGCTGGATCTGCTGTTCGGCCGGCTGGGCGAGCTGGAGAGTACGGTCGTCACCATGTCGCACGATGTGGCCCGGCTGCAGAATGCGGACCTTGAGCCCATCGAGGCGCAGCTGGCGCAGGTGGAAGAGACCGTCCGCTCACAGACCGTGCCGGCGACGGACCTCGGGCCGGTGCATGCCGGCCTTGCGCGCCTCGAACTGGCGCTGGAGAGCATGGAGTTCCCGACAGCCGACATCGAGCCGCTGCGCGCGCATCTCGGCGCCATGGAATCGCGCCTGGCCGAGTTTGCCGAGCGGCTGGACGAGGCGCGGAAGTCCGACCTCGAAAACCTCACCATCCGCATGTCGACGCTGTCCTCGTCCCTGGCCGGCCTGCGCGTGCCGGACCTCGACTCGGTCAAGGAGCGCCTCGCGCGGATCGAAGCCGCCGTGGGCAGCCTGGCGGGCCCGCAGGCGGATGTCGATCTTGACCCGGTGATCGATCGCCTCCGGCACATCGAGTCGTCGCTGCGTGCGCCGGCTGACGAGCTGCGCATGCTGCAGACCCGCCTGTCCGATATCGAGGGCGGCAGCGCCTCCATGCATTCCAAGCTGGCCGGGATCGAGAGCACGGTTGCGATGCTCGCCCGGTCCGGCGTCGACCTGACGCCGGTTCAGAGCCGGATTGCGGCGCTGGAGTCCGCCATTTCGGCCGTGCGGGTGGACGTGCAGTCGATGCCGGACATCACGCCGGTCGTCTCCACAGTCCGCAAGCTGGATGCGCGGCTCGACATGGGTGCGGTGGAGAACCGGCTGACCTCGATCGAGTACAGCCTTGCCGCGATCCACCACATGCTGCGCTCCCGCGATACGGGCGGCAGCTATGTGCGCACGGAGACGGACTACACCTCCTACCGGCAGCCAGCCTACACGCCGCCGGCCTATGAGCCGCCGGAAGTTCAGTACGAGCAGAAATCGGAACCTGCGCCTCCGCCGCCGCCCGCCCGCAGTACGACGCGGCGGACGACGCGCACGGTGGAGACCGGGCCGGACCCGATCGACTCGGCCCGCCGCCCCGGTGACCGCGCCAACCTGCTGACCGAGGCCGCCTTCGGCGCCGGCGACGACCTTGAGGAGATCAATGGCGTCGGCCCGATGCTGAGCGAGTTGCTCAACGAGATCGGGGTGTTCTATTTCTGGCAGGTCGCCGAATGGACACCGCGCGATGTCGAGTGGGTCGACGAGAAGCTGGAGCATTTCAAGGGCCGCATCGAGCGCGACAACTGGGTCGGGCAGGCGCGGGAACTGGCCCGGCTGCCCGATTCCGCCCGGCGCCCCGGAAGGGAATAGACTGCCTCTCGCCACCTGATCGACCCCTTTTCCCGCCCGCCAAATTGCGTTTAGGTAAGCCTTGCGCTGGGGAAGACAGTCTCGATCTCGTGGGAAGGGGACACTCACCATGCTTCGCCTTGTTTTGCTTGGGTTTGTCGGCGCGCTCTGTGCCGCGCTGGCGTTCGCGGACCCGGCGCCCCAGCCGCGCTATGCGCTGGTTATCGGCAATTCGGACTACCAGCAGCCCGCCTGGAAGCTGACAAATCCGGCCAATGACGCCCGCCTGATGGCGCAGGCGCTGTCCGATGTCGGCTTCAAGGTCACCGTCCTGCTGGACGGCACCGAGGCGCAGATGGAGGACGCGTTCGCGGCCCATGGTGCGCGCCTCAAGGCCGCGGGGAAGAACGCGGTCGGCCTGATCTACTATGCCGGCCACGGCGTGCAGTCGCAGGGGCTGAATTATCTGGTGCCCGTGGATGCGAATGCCCGGTCCGAGCAGGATATCTGGCGGCAGGCGCCGCGGCTCGGAGATGCGCTGCGCTATGTCGAGGATGCGGGCAATTCGGTGAATTTCGTCATCCTGGATGCCTGCCGGGACAATCCGCTGCCGAGCGCGACGCGGAGTGCCGGCGGGGGGCTGGCCGAAGTGAAACCGGCGCGGGGCCTGCTGATTTCCTATTCCACTGCGCCCGGCTATGTTGCCTATGACGGCGACGGCGGGAACTCCGCCTTTGCGGTCGCCCTGGCCGAAACGCTGTCGCAGAAGAACCTCATCGCCGAGCAGGTGTTCAAGCGCGTGGCCGACAGCGTCAATGTGGCGACCGGCGGGCTGCAGACGCCGTTCTACAATTCCGGCCTGACGGGGGCGGATTTCTGCTTTGCCGGGTGCAGCGGCGGGGCGGCGCCCGCACCGGTCGTGCTGGCCGATTCCGTGACGGCTTCGCGCCTGCCGGCGGGCAGCCGGTCGGTTGGCGACGAGACCGGCGCAGCGCCTGAAGCTGCGCCGAAATTCACCGAGGTCTCGGCCCTGATGCGCGGGGCGGCCTTTGCGGCGGCCAAGGCGGGCGTCGACCTCGAACAGCGGAAGTTCCGGGACTGCGCGAACTGCCCCGACATGGTGGCAATCCCGGCCGGGTCGTTCCTGATGGGATCGCCCGAGAGCGAGGACCAGCGCAAGCCGACCGAGGGGCCGCAATGGAAAGTGGATGTCGGCCTGTTCGCCGCTTCCGCCACCGAGGTGACCTGGGCGCAGCTGGACGCGTGCATCGATGCCGGCGGCTGTGCCGGCAACAAGGCCAGGGCCGAGACACGGTCGCAGGAATGGACGAAGGGCCCGCTGCCCGTCGTCAATATCACCTGGCCCGAGGCGATGGAGTATGTCAGCTGGCTGAACAGCCAGGTCGAGGGTGAGCCTTACCGGCTGCTGAGCGAGGCGGAGTGGGAGTACGCCGCCCGTGCCGGAACGACGACGGCGTTCAACACCGGCGACACGCTGTCGGACACGCAGGCGAACTTCAATGCCGGCGTCGTCTACAATGGCAGCGCCAAGGGGACATGGCCGCGGCGGCCGATACCGGTGGCGCATTATGCGGCCAATGCGTTCGGCCTGTTCGACATGCACGGCAATGTTGCCGAATGGGTGGCGGACTGCTGGTTCCACGACTATGTCGGCCGCTTCGGCGAGGCGGCGGCAGAAGACAAGGCCGGCTGCCGCACGCGCGCCGTGCGCGGCGGGAGCTGGGAGAAGGTGCCGTCCTATGTGCGCTCGGCGACGCGGGATTCGTATCCGGATGTCGGCCGCGACGATGCCATCGGCTTCCGTGTGGCGAGGGATCCCGATCCGGCATGATCGAGTCCATCAGCCCCCTGATCAGTTCCCACCGGGAAGCGCTGAAGGCGGAATCGCGCTTCAATCGCTACATCCTGGTGGGCGCGATGCTGGCGGCGCTGATGGCATTCAGTATCTTCCTGATGACGCTGTTCGGGCACTATCCGTTGCCGATGGGGCGGAAATGGCTCGCCAACAATCCGGAGCGGATTCTGGGGGCCTCCAACTTCCTGGTCGCGACCGCGATCGGCACGGCGCTGAAGATGTGGCGGACGCGGCAGACGCGGATAAAGCTGCTGATCGCGGAGGCCTTCATCCGGGAAAATGACGAGGAAACGGGCCTCCGCCTCCTGCTGGAGCCGATGTTCGGACAGGGCGTGTGGCTCGGCGCGAAGAGCAATCCACTGGGGAGAATGTGAGCATGGACAGCAGCAATGACAATGCGCACTCGCCGGTGACGTCGCTTGACCTGTTGATGGAGCTGCAGGGCGAGCAGAATGCGTTCCGGTTCCTGATCCGCGCGCTGGGGGCGCTGCTGGCAACCGCCGCCGTCGTCGCGGTGGGCAGCGTGCTGTATTTCTATTTCCAGCTCCAGGGCCTTCGTGCCGAATATGCGCGGCAGGCGCAGCTGAATCAGGTCAACCTTCGCATCGTGGCGGGCGAGGCGAGCCGGCAGCGGGAGTCGACGCAGGCGCAGCTGGTGGCGATCCGGGAGGAGAACGAGGCGGCGCGGAGGGAGGCCGAGCTGTCCCGCGAGTTGCAGCAGGCCGGATCGGCCCGGCAGATTGCCGGCTACAAGGACCAGGCCGTGGCGATCGCGCGCGACCATATTCTCGGCAAGCCGATGAACGAGGTGACCTCGCAGGTCGTCTCGATGGTGCTGCGGACGGATGAGAGCGGCTCCGTCAGCCTGCTGACAGAGCCGGAGCGGATCCTGATGCAGGCTGCGCTCGACGACTGGGGCGGGCAGGTGGAATCCTCCGTGGTCCGCAACAGCTTCCAGGAACTGCTGGACGAGCATGGCGATCTCAGCGACCAGGCGATCGGCGCGGCGGGCCTTGCCATGCTGGAATACCGCAAGGCGAATGCCAATTCGCTGAGCTGGAACCGGGGTTGCTCCACCGTTGTGGACTATGTGAACCAGGCCGCGGCGCGCGACCTGAACGCGCCGATGCTGCTGCTCTGGAAGGGGCAATGCCTGCGCAAGCGGGGTGATGCGCTGCTGGCCTACCGCGCCTTCAGCCAGGCGACGAAGCTGATGGACCAGGACCCGCAGGACATCACGCTGGAACAGTCGCAGCTCGCCCACCACGGCGTCGGCACGACGCTGATTGCGCTGGCGGCGCAGAACCAGTTGCCGGAAGGCCAGGACCGTGGCGTCGCCCTGCAGGAGGCGCTGGGCGAGCTGAAGATCGCGGCCAAGGTGCGGGCCGACCGGGGCGCGACGCGGGTCGGCGTTGCGTATACGGAAGAAAACATGGGTTTCATCTATATCCTCGAAGAGGACTGGCCGGCGGCGCTGTCGCACACCGAGGCGATCGACCAGATCCTGCCGCTCGCCTGGAATCTCACCGTGCGCAATATCGCGGCGCGGGAGAACGAGAAGGCGCTGAAGCGCTCCGGTGCCAGCCGGGCGGCGGTCGAGGAGATGCAGAAAATCCAGAAGGATACGGCCATGGTGCTGTCACTGATGGATTGCGGGCAGATCGACAAGGCGGAGCTGATGCGGCTGTTGCCGGAGAAATACTCAACCGATGTGGACGAGCTGGCGGCGCACTGCCTCGCGGAATCGGGTGGCATATGAGCGCAGTGGCGCGGTTGCGTGCGGCATGAAAAACACTAGGGTGCGCGCGCTGTTGGAAAGGAAGTCCCTGAAATGACCCGCGAAGAAACGCTGCGCCTTGAAGCGTACCTCAAGCAGAAGCTGAACCCCGGCCTGCGCCTGTTGCCGCGCGACAAGACGGAAGATTCGGTCGAAGTCTATCTTGGGGCAGAATTCCTGGCCGTGATCTACAAGGACGTGGACGAGGGCGAGACCTCCTACC
This sequence comes from Hyphomonas sp., assembly GCA_020638455.1. GTDB lineage: Bacteria > Pseudomonadota > Alphaproteobacteria > Caulobacterales > Hyphomonadaceae > Hyphomonas. The sequence goes on from JACKIK010000005.1 coordinate 26,559, forward strand.
AGTTCCAGATGACGGTTCTGGAAGAAGATCTCGCGGGCTGAGCCTGGCGTCCATCAGAAGGGAAGCGGCCGCAGGTCCGGCTCGACCCATTCGCGCCGGGCTTTCACGCTGAACACGCAATCCCTGCTCCAATAGGTGAGGATCCAGTCCGGCTTGCCGCAGGGGCCGGCGACGAGGCCGGCCAGCACGTCGTGTAGTGGCGTGCCTTCCGGGGCTGTATCGAGCGCGTGCTCGGCAGCGCGCAGTGAGGCGATGGTGATCGTCTCGTGATAGCCTTCGCTGTCAGTGTTGCGGCCGCCAACGGATTCGTTGAAGGCGCGGATCATGCCGGGCATGTCCCGATAGGCGGCGTCCCTGTCTTCGGAGAGCAGGCAGAGCGCACCGGCCCAGTGGGCGGCGTGGGTCCATTTCTCCTTTGGCAGGGTGCAGGTGCGGAAGCCCCTGGTGAGGGCCACCATCTCGGCGTCGGTTTCAAAGCTCATAGTTCAAGGTCCTTTCAAGTTGTGGCGGGACCAAAACGAAAGCCCCGCCGGGTGGCGGGGCTTGTCGGTCGAATGCTCTGTGGCCGGTGACGGTCAGCAGGGCAGTCGCCAGGCACAAGCACGCGCCGGCTTATGAAGCCGGGCCTGTTGCTGAACGGTGGTCGCGTGTCTGTGCATGGGGGGCGAGGTAGCGGCTGCGGGCGGGAATGGCAAGTCCGTATTTATCCGTAGGCGGAGGCCCCCCCTCCGTCAGCCGGCGCTGCCGGCTGCCACCTCCCCCGCTTCGCAGGGGAGGATAAGCCTGCCGCGCTTCCGGACTTCATCCTCCACCGCTTGCGGGGGAGGTGGCCCGCGAAGCGGGTCGGAGGGGGTACTCAGAACAATGAGCCCTGTTGTCCTTTCGGGCCGGGCTTCGGTGTTTTCGGAGCGGGCGAGCTACCCTCCGGCACGGCGGTGATGTCGCCATCGGCGAAGGTGATGCGCAGGCTGTCGGCGGCGGCGGCCGGGACGGCGGAGCGGATGAGCTTTCCGTCCTCGTCGCGGACGAGGGCGTAACCGCGGCTGAGCGTTGCGTGATAGGAGAGGGTTTCGAGCAGCTTGCCCTGCGCGGCGAGCGTCGTGGCGCGGGATTGCATGAGGCGGGTGAGGGCGGGGCGCGCGCGGACGGCGACATCGCGGAGGCGTTGCTTCGAGGTGCGGATGTCCGACCGGAGCGTCGCCGGGCTGAGGGCGAGACGCGAGAGGCGGAGGCGCGCTTTCTGCGTGAGGGCGAGCGCGGCACGGGGCAGGCTGGCGGCGGCAAAGTCGAGCCGCTGGCGCTTCGAGGCGAGCAGGGTTTCCGGGCGCGGCAGACGCGCGGCGGAGAGCTTGTCGGCGGCCTGCCCGGCGCGGCGGGCGAGCGCGCGCTTCAGGCGCTCGCCGAACTCGCCAGTCTGCAAGAGGAGGTCCTGCCGCACGGGGACGGCGATCTCGGCAGCGCCGGTCGGCGTCGGCGCGCGGGCGTCGGAGACATAGTCGATCAGCGTCGTGTCTGTCTCGTGGCCGACGGCGGAGATGAGCGGGATCTCGCTGTCGAAGGCGGCGCGGACGACGATTTCCTCGTTGAAGGGCCAGAGGTCCTCGATCGAGCCGCCGCCACGCGCGACGATCAGCACATCCGGCCGGTCGGCCCCGGTCATGGCGTTGAAGCCGCGGATGCCGGCGGTGACCTGCGCGGCGGCCTGATCGCCCTGCACAAGTGCGGGCCAGACGATGACGCGGACGGGGAAACGGTCGCGGATGCGGTGGAGGATGTCGCGGATCACCGCGCCGGTGGGGCTGGTGACGACGCCGATCGTGGCCGGCAGGAAGGGCAGCTTCTTCTTGTGTTCAGCCGCGAACAGGCCTTCGGCGGCGAGCTTCTTCTTGCGCTCCTCGAGCAGGGCCATCAGCGCACCGGCGCCAGCGGGGCGCATGGAGGAGGCGATCAGCTGGTAGTTCGAGCGGCCTTCGTAGATGGAGAGCCGCCCGGTGGCGATGACTTCGAGGCCTTCCTCGGGGCGAAACGGCAGCCGGTCGACCTGGCCCTTCCACATGACGGTGTTGAGGACGGCCTTTTCGTCCTTGAGGTCGCAATACATGTGGCCGGAACGGGCGATGGTGACGCGGCCGAGCTCGCCGCGCACGACGACGTGGTCAAAATTGGTCTCGATGGTCCGCTTCAGGCTGGCGGCAAGGTCCGAGACGCTGAGGGCGGCATCGTTCGAGGCGGGGGCTGTCTCTGACATGGCCCTGTTCTGGACGCGGTTGCGGGCGGGGGCAAGGGCTCCAGCACCACTGCCTCCCGCCGCCGGGGCGGGGGAGCGGGTGGGGCCGGGTTGTGGGGCTGGGTCAGGACGAGTCGACGTGCTGTGCTTCGAGGGCCACGTCGTGCAGGTGCTGCATGGCGGTGGCCTGGCCGGGCGTGAGGGCGGGATAGGAGAAAGCAGGCGGTTGCGGCGATGCCAGCGGCTTCAGCGGCGCGCCGAGACGTGCCTGCATGGCATCGAGATAGAGCTCTGCATTGTCGAACACGTGGGCGAGCGCGGCGAGGCGCCTCAGCAGCGGGGCCGCGGAGACGAGGCCATCCGGGGCGCGGCCGGAGGGCAGGGCCCGTTCGGGCGGCGGTTTCAGGCAATAGTCGGGATCCTCCGCGCGCGGCACGCGGATCACGGGTTCGGCGGGGAGTTCGTCGATGCGGAAGAGAAGTCTTACGCGGCCTGTGGACATGGGGCGCGGGCCGCGCCCTGCGGACAGCACGACCAGCATGCGCCGGACCAGCGCCTCGAATATGTCGAGCGCGGTGGCAATGGCGCCCGCCTCAATACGCGACAGGCGCGGCGCGGGCCCGCCGCCTGCCGGCGAGCAGCGGACGACCAGGCCGGCCACAGCGTCCTTCACGCTGTTCCACCAGCTGGAAATGAGGTCCTGGGTGTGACTGGGGATGAGGAACGTCATGGCGCGAGACTGCCGCGGCGGGACATGGAGGCGGATTGCCGGCGCGCATCCTGTTGCCGTTGCGGCAAATTGGGGGCGGAGAGTGTCTAGGTTGTCCTCGGTCTAGGAACCGGCTTCGGCGACGGAGGCGATGACGGCGCAGGTGCGGGTGGTGACGCGGCTGAGCGAGAATGTGCCGCTCGGCAGGGCCGGTTCGGCAAAGGTCCATCGCCCGTTGATCAGGGTGAAAGTGGCGTCGACCGCACCGGAATAGAGCAGCGGCGGCTGGCCGTTGCCGATGCTGTCCAGGTAGCGCTTGGAGAACAGGACATGCTGGCCACAGCGGTCGCCGCGGATCGTCGCCTCGTACTCGCCGTCAGGGCCGGCGAGCGGGCCGAATGTGGCGGGTTCCAGTGTCGTGCCGCACAGCTTGCCGTCGGTTTCGGTGATCATGGCGGTGAAGCGGACGCACATGCCATCGTGGTCGTAGCGGTACTCACCGCTCCACAGGCCGCTCATGTCTTGGTGTCCGCTCATAATACTTGATCTCAGACGCGGGCCCGCGCATCAAGCGCGCCATGAACATTTTGCTGATCGGATCGGGTGGGCGCGAGCATGCGCTGGCCTGGAAAATGGCCCATTCGCCGCTGGTGGACGTGGTGCATTCGACGCCGGGCAATCCCGGCATGGACGAGGTGGGCCCGTGTTTCGATGTCGGCGTGACGGACGTCGACAACCTTGAAAAACTTGCACTCCAGCTGGAGCCGGACCTGATCGTGATCGGGCCGGAGGCGCCGCTGGCGGCGGGCCTGTCGGACGTGCTGCGGGCGCGCGGCTATGATGTGTTCGGGCCGAGCCGGGAAGCGGCGCAGCTGGAAAGTTCCAAGGCCTTCTCCAAGGCACGGATGGTGGCCTATGGCGTGCCGACGGCGGCCTATGGCGAGTTCACCGAGCCGGGACTGGCCAAGGCGTTCCTGCGCACGATGGAAGCGCCGTATGTGCTGAAGGCCGACGGGTTGGCGGCCGGCAAGGGCGTGGTGATCGCGCAGACGCTGGACGAGGCAGACGCCGAAGTGGACGAGATGCTGTCCGGCAAGTTCGGCGATGCTTCGGCCGTGCTGGTGATCGAGGAGTTCATGCATGGCGAGGAGGCCAGCATCTTCGTGATCACCGATGGCGAAGGCGCGGTCTACCTGCCGGCGGCGCAGGACCACAAGCGCGTGGGCGACGGCGACACCGGGCCGAACACCGGTGGCATGGGCGCCTATGCGCCGGCGCCGGTGGTGACGGACGGGATCATGGCGCGGGTGAAGCGCGAGATTGCCGAGCCGATGCTGAAGGGCATGGCGCGGGACGGGATGCCGTATCAGGGCGTGCTGTTCATCGGCGTGATGGTGACCGATGAGGGGCCGAAAGTGGTGGAGTTCAACGCCCGCTTCGGCGACCCGGAATGCCAGGTGCTGATGAAGGGCCTGAAGGGCGACATCGTGCCGGCGCTGCTGGCCGCGGCGACGGGGGGCCTTGCAGGCAATGAGGCGGCGTTCGAGGCGCTGCTCGAGCTGGAGCTGTTCGAGCCGACGGCGACTGTGGTGATGGCGGCGAAGGGCTATCCCGGCACGGTGGAGAAGGGATCGGTGATCAAGCATGTCGGCAAGGCGAACGACCTGCCCGGCGTGAAAGTGTTCCACGCCGGCACCGACATGAACGAGATCGGCCTGCTGACCGCGAATGGCGGGCGTGTGCTGAGCGTGACGGCGAGCGGCAAGACGCTGCGCGAGGCTGTGGACCGGGCTTATGCCGGTGTGGATGCGATCGACTGGCCGGGCGGGTTCTGCCGGCGGGATATCGGCTGGCGCGCGCTGGAGCGTGGATAGATGCGGGTTATTGCGACGGGGCAGACCGGTGCCGCGCGGACGCAGGCGAATGTGTTCGCGGGCCTTGCCGCGCAGGGCGCCGATGTTGACGCCCTGGCGGCGGAATTGCAGTAGGCGGACGTTCCGGCGCGGAAGCGATCACCGTCCGGGCTGGCGCGTGCCGATCGTGGTCGGATTGTCTCGTGAGTGGACTTTGACATCACTGGTCAGGTCGCTGATGTCGAGGCCCAGACCTTTCCATGCGGTTTTGATGGCGGTTTTGGCGTTCGCGACTGCCTCCCGCGCCTGGCGGAGCAGTTCGATCGAGTCATGATCGGTGGCCAGTTTGGCGTTCATGTTCATGTACTGCTCTTCCATGGACAGGGTGTTGTAGGCGTATTTCAGCGTATCGGCATCGCCGATGGAACCGACTTTGATCGCATCGCTTATGCCCTCGGCGTACGCGATGAGGGCGTGCAGGTAGGTGCGAAAGGCGTTCTCGTCCGGCCCGCCCTTGTTGGAGCCATACAGGCTGTAATAGTCGTCCATCCAGAGATCGTGATGTGTGTTCCACCAGCCGACGCTGGCCGGCGCGGCCTGCGCGGGCAGGGAAGCGGTGGCCATGAAGATGGCCGCGAGGGCAGTGACTGCGAGCTTTTTCATGCGGTGTCTCCGGGGTCCGATATCCCAACCATCGTGGAAATTACGACGCCGGGGCGGGCGTCCGCATCGTCAATATTGATGATGCCCGGCGGATCGGCGTGGCAGAAACCGCTTGCGGAAAAAAATGTGACCGACTCTGATGCCGCCAGATCAGAGGGAGACGGTCGATGGACCTGCAGATCCGGCGCATCATCCTGTTCACGTCCAATATGGAGGCGATGACGGCCTTTTACCGGGACGTCATCGGCCTGACAGTGGCGGGCCGGGAGGCCGGCTGGATCGATTTCGACGCCGGGGCGTGCCATCTCGCGCTGCATGAGGATGGCGGCAAGCCGGGCAAGCGGCCGCCGAAAACGGTGTTCTTCGCGAAGGACGTGGCGGCGGCTCGTGCGACGCTGGTGCGGCGGGGCGTGAAGATGGGACCGGTGGTTTCGGCCACATCGTTCGACATGTGCAATGGCAAGGATCCGGACGGCAATCCGTTCCAGGTTTCCAGCCGGCCATAAGGCTCAGGAGGCGGCTTCGGGTGCTTCGGCAGCCCTCACCTCCCATCGCTGACGCGATGGGCCCCTCCTCTCCCGCTTGCGGGAGAGGGGTTTTCTTGCGCCGCCGCGCCGTCGTTTCGAAAGCGCGGGGATGAAGGTTTTCTAGGCGTCTCCTTCGAGCGCCTCGGCGGCCTCGAGCCATTTCGTTTCGGCGGCTGAGGCGGCATCGGCGTGGGCGGCGCGGTCTTTCAGGAGTTTCGCGAGTTCGTCCGCTGGCGGATTGCCATTGGAGAGCTTCGCGTCGATTTTCGCGATGGCGGCGTTCGCCTTCTCCATCCGCTCTTCGGCGTCGCGGGCCTGTTTCCTGAGGGCGGTGAGGCGTTTCTTTGCGTCCGGGTCGTCCGCCTTCGGCGTGGGGGCCTGTTTCGCTTTCGCCTCCTTAGCGTCGGCGCGGTCGGCCTTCATGACAAGGGCGCGGTAGTCCTCGAGGTCGCCGTCATAGGTGGTGGCGCGGCCATCCTTGACCAGCCAGAGCCGGTCGGCCGTCGCCTCGGCGAGGTAGACGTCGTGGGTGATCAGCAGGACGGCGCCGGGGAAGTCGTTCAGCGCGTAGATCAGCGCCTCGCGGCTGTCGATGTCGAGGTGCGAGGTCGGCTCGTCGAGGATCAGGATGTGCGGGGCGCTGTGCGACATCAGGCCGAGCAGCAGGCGGACTTTCTCGCCGCCGGAGAGCTTCTCGACTTTCGTTTCAACCTTCTCGGCAGAGAAGCCCATGGCGGCGGCGGCGGCGCGGACTTTCGCGGGCGGCGTGTCCGGCGGCAGCAGGCGGCGCACATGGTCGAGCACGCTGTCGCCCTCCGAAAGTTCGTCCAGTTGGTCCTGCGAGAAATAGCCGATGCGCACGGCCTTCGGTGTGACGCGCGCGCCGGCCATCAGGGGAAGGCGCTCGGCGATGGACTTCACCAGCGTCGTCTTGCCCTGGCCGTTGGCGCCGACAATCGCGATGCGGTCGTCCGGGTCGAGACGGAGGTTGACCTTCTTCAGGATCAGCGCGCCGTCGCCATAGCCGAGGTCGGCGTCACGCAGTTCCAGCATGGGCGGGGCGAGCTTGTCGGCGGGCGGAGGGAAGTGGAACGGCGTCGTGCGGTCGGCGACGGGGATGGAGATGTCCTGCATCTTCTCCAGCATCTTGATGCGGGACTGAGCCTGGCGGGCCTTGGAGGCCTTGGCGCGGAAACGGTCGACGAAGGACTGCAGGTGGGCGCGTTCCTTGGCCTGCTTGGCCTGCTGGGATTCCAGCTGGGCGAGTTTGGCTGCGCGCAGCTTCAGCCAGTCGTCATAGCCGCCCGGCGTGATCGAGAGCTTGCGGTGTTCGAGTGCCATGGTGTGGGTGACGCAGCGGTTCAGCATCTCCCGGTCGTGGCTGACCATCAGGACCGTGTGCGGGTATTTGCGGATATAGGTTTCGAGCCAGGCGGCGCCTTCGAGGTCGAGATAATTGGTCGGCTCGTCCAGCAGCAGGAAGTCCGGCTGCGAGAACAGCACGCCGGCCATGGCCGCGCGCATCCGCCAGCCGCCGGAGAATTCCTTCGTGGCGCGGGAGAGGTCCGCATCGGTGAAGCCGAGGCCGTGCAGCACTTCGGCGGCACGGGCCTCGGCGGACCATGCGTCGATGTCGGTGAGGCGCTCGTGGATTTCGCCGATGCGGTGCGGGTCGGTCGCAGTCTCGGCCTCCTGCATCAGGGCGTGGCGCTCAGAGTCGGCGGCAAGGACGACGTCGAGTATGGTCTCGTCGGTGGGGGCGACTTCCTGGGCCACCCAGCCGAGCCGCGCGCCGGCGTTCAGGCGGATCGAGGCATCGGCCGTCGGGCGTTCGACATCCTCGCGGATAAGACGCAGCAGGGTCGACTTGCCGGTGCCGTTGCGGCCGACAAGTCCCACCTTCCAGCCGGACGAGATCTGCGCCGAGGCAGATTCGAACAGCGGCCGGGCTTCGACCTGGAAATCGAGGTTGGTGATGGTGAGCATGGGCGGGGGTGTATCGGCGCGCGCCGCGAAAGCAAGCACTTGCTGCGGCATGGGGGCGCCACGCGGGCATCGCCGGAAAAATTAAGCCCGCCATGCCAGTTAGGGGGAGGTCGGGACCTGGCATGGCGGGCGGGGTTCGCTGCGCGGTGTAGGGGGAGGAAACGCAGCGAACGAGACCCGTGTTTTCGTGCGGTCTCATATGTTGAACGGGAGATGGGGACAGTTCCGTCGCGCCGCAATGCAAGATGGAGGAAGTTTAATGGAGGGGCCTTTCGGGGGAGAGGGGGCCCGCCATGCCGGGAGGTCAGGGGGAGTGGCATGGCGGGCGGTTCGCCGTGTCGTTCAGGGGGGAGGAAACAACAGCGAACGGGACTGAATCCGGTGAACTCTCCTGAATGGAACGTGCGGCGCCGGGCTGTCCGTCGCGGAAAAATGCAATGTGGCGGAAGTTTAATCGAGGGAGCTGGCGGGGGCCTGGGACGCTACCGGGTGAAGGTACGGGGGATGCGGTGGAGGATCATGGGGCGGGCGCCTTGTCTGGCATTTGGCCTTTGCTTCTGTAGGCAGACAGAAGGGCGGCGTACTGGTCGAGCTTTTCCGATACCTCGCCGAGGAAGATTGTGTAGATGTGCTCGGTCAGTGCGGCATTGGACGCATAGGCGACCATTTCCGGCTTGCCGCAGACACCTTCCGGGGTCTGCAGCCGGTACTGGTCGATCCCGCTCCACTCGTTGCCCGGAAGAACTTTCAGCGCTTCGTCGCGGCTCAGGCTGAGTCCGGCAGCGGTATAGATTGCCTTCTCGCTGTCCTGCTTGACGCGGACGTAGCGCTGCCACTGCCGTTCGACGAATGTCATTTCGTCGACCATCCTTCGGACTTCGCTCCGGATATCTGCTGACCCGATGATCGACAGACTGTCCGATTCAATCGCCTCATTGGCGGTTGCGAGTGAAAAGCGCGGCGGGGGAAAGTCTCCGACCGCGAGGATCAGCGTCTTCATCTCGTCGTCCATGGCGAGGCAGTCTTCCGTCGCATTGAGGCGCACCGAAAGCTTTAGCGCCTTGTCCAGGATCCAGGCATGGCTGTCCCGGTAGTCGGCCATGTCGGCGCGGGCTTCTTCCGCCTCCACGATCATTCGTTGCAGCAAGTCGTCCGCCTGCGCCCGAGCGAGCCGGTCTGCGTTCCAGTTGCTGGCCTGCAGGCCGAGGAAGACGCCGAGGACGACGATGAGGGTTTCGATGGCGACGGTGAACCAATCCTGCCTGCGGAAGGCACCGGTGATGCGGCGGAGGATCATTGCGTCGCCTCCCTGGCCCTGAGCGCTTCGACCAGTTGCGCCGTTTCGACGTCGAGCTTGTCGAGCGAATGGATCGTCGAGCCGCAATTGCCGTAGCGATAGGCGATCTGGTTGTCGAATTCCCGGCTGTCCGCCAGCGCCGCGAAATCATTGCGGAACTTCGAAACGCCGACGGTATCTGCGACAAGCGAGGATTTTTCCAGCAAGGGTCCGTAGGCGATGTTCTGCATCATGTAGGGAATGAGGACGGTGTCTCTTTCCCTCAGGCCGTCATCATATTTGCGACTGACCTCGGCGAGGCTGCGCTCCCAGTCGGTGATGGCGGCCCGGATGTCCTTGTCGGCAAGGCGCCGGAGGCCGCCGGAGTCGCGCAATTCCGTGAGCGCCGCCAGATCCGGGGCAAACACCTTCACACGCGCAACGTTGACGAGCCGGGCACTGATTTCCTCCGCGTCGATTGAAGCGGCATCGGACTTGAAGGCCGCCCGCATTGCCGCGACGTCCTCCATCTGGCCCGTGAGCTCCGCCCTGTATTCGCTGAAATGGGCCTGGTTCTCCTCCAGCTCGATGCGGAAGCCGACCAGCTGGTGGTTGAGCTCTGTGCGTGCCGCGCGCGCGGTATTCCAGTCCTGCACCTGCAGGCCGATGAACACGCCGAGCACGACGATGACAAAGTCGAGGAACACCGCCGTCCAGTGCTGGGCCTTCACATGTTCGATGACGCGGGAGAGGATCATGGCGCTTCCTTCAGTTCGGTAAGCAGCCTGTTCTGGCGATCATGAACTTCCTGATTCAAACTGATGACGGCCTGCGTCATTTCCCGGACGGCCGCGACGGCATTGATGAATTGCTGGTCGGAACACAGCGCGTCAAAATTGTAGAAGACTTTCTCCGGATCGACGGAGGGCGGATTGTCGGTGTTCTTGCTCAGCATGAAGCGAACGCGGGAACGCACGTAGTTCACGTGCGGCACGATGCGTCCCGTGATTTGCGGCTCGATCGCGTTTTCCGTCCGGTAAGCCCGCACCGTATCCGAGATTGACCGCCGCAGGGCGGGATCGCCGATCAGCCTGAAGTCTCCGGTGGAGTTCAGTTCGTCTATCGTGCCCATCACCATGGTGGGCAGGTCGAACCTGCCCATACTGTACAAGCCGGCATCGAACGTACCTGCCTTGTCGGGGTCAAGATGGCACGCGGTCAACGCTGAAAGCACCAGGTCAAGCTGGTCGACCTGCTGGCGGCTGACGTCGATTTGAGTCTGGTTTCGGGAAACGGATATCTCCATGTCCGTGATCAGGCGCTCGCGATATTCGCGCGCATCCGCCCGGGCTTTGCGTGCCGTGTTCCAGTCCTGCACCTGCAGGCCGATGAACACGCCGAGGACCACGATGACGAAGTCGAGGAACACCGCCGTCCAGTGCTGGTCCTTCACATGCTGGATGACACGGGAGAGGATCATGGGGCGGCCTCCATGGCCTTCTCCACGGCGTCGATGGCGTCTCTCTGGCTCGCGAGGTTGGTGTAGATCCATGTCTGCACGACGATGAGGCTGTCGAGCCGCCTGCGAAACTCATCGTCCTGCGCCATGGCCGGAATGTCGTAGCTGAGAACGGACTGGATACCGGTTTCGCCTTTGCGGATGGGCGTCAGTTCGGCGTACTGGGCGGTGAACAGAAAATCCGTATTGATGGGCGCGCGTGTCTGCTCGATATTGTAGAGGCTGTTGTCGATCCGTTCACTGTAGATTGCCAGCGCGGTGCGGAGCGCATCGTCCCGGATCAGGGACAGTTTTCCGCTCGACAGGAGTTCATCATATGTCGCCGACTTCCGGGGGAAGGACGGGTAGGCACGCCCGTAGACGAGCGCGAACTTTATGGCGTCATCCTCGCTGTCCAGCGCCTCGCCACGACGGATGGCCGTCCGAAGTGCTTCGAGCGACAGGATGATTTTTTCCTGGAACTCGAGCCCGCCGGTCAGCGCCTCATCGAGAAGCTGGAAATCCTCGTGCAGTCGGGTTTCAACCAGTTCCTGCTGCGCGCGTTCCTGCCGCGCTGCGTTCCAGTTGTTGACCTGCAGGCCGAGAAACACGCCGAGCACGACGATCAGCGTCTCGATGAAGACGGTGAACCAGTCCTGCTTGCGAAAGGCATCGGTGAGGCGCTGGAGGATCATCAATTTCGCGCCTCCAGATAGGCCGTAATTTGTTTCTCGACTGCCTGTGCCTCGTCGCGAACATTTGAAGCGATACTTTCATTCGCGATTGCAATGCTGGCGCGCTTTCCCAGTCGTGTCCTGACTTCGTCCCAGACCGCCGCATCCGGTGGGGACTGCAATACTGCGCCCCCCGCTTCAAGGAGGCGGGGATCCACGCCCTCCCTTCGCTGTTTCAGGATGAGACTCACAAACGCCGGCGGCGTCAGATTCATGACATCCTCATCCCAAAACCAATAGCCAACCGACAGGTCGTCAGTGAACGTGTTGAAGCTATTGTCGACAAAAAACTCATTGTTTTTGTCAATTACGGCTTCCCACCGCTGCATACCGAAGAAATAGGACAGGATCGCGCTGCGAAGATCAGGATCGGAGACAAGACCCAACCGGCCCGAGCCCTGCAGGTCCAGGAATGTCGGACTGTCGATCCGCATTGTACGCCGCGCGCCGAGTTGCGTCAGGGTCATACCGAGCTGTTTCTTTCGCAACTCGGACGGCGGCTGTTCAATGATTGACACCGCATCGTTTGCCAGCCGCACCTGGAACTGTTCGAACTCGATCTGATTTTCAAGATCGACGACAATTGTGCGCAGATCGCGCCGCAGCAATTCCAGGTAGGTCGTTTCCATGGCGCGATTGGTGCGCCCGGCGTTCCAGTTGTTGACCTGCAGGCCGAGGAAGACGCCGAGGACGACGATCAGCGTTTCGATGAAGACGGTGAACCAGTCCTGCCTGCGGAAGGCGTTTGTAATGCGGCGGAGGATCATTGGCGTCGCTCCAGTTCTTCGTCCAGAAGCGCTTCCACGGTCCGCGCCTCATCAAGTGCGGTCCCAAGCAGGTTGTGGATGTCGGTGGCAATATCCCATTTCGTGGCGGCGATATTCCGGAATTCCGGGGTTGTCAGGACTGTCAGGATACGATCCGGATCGTCTCCGGGGCTCATCGGCAGTTCACGGTCGTCCCGGAACATCAGCGTATAGTCCAGATGGTCGATGATGTAGGGCTGGAAGATGTTCACCAGCTGCATCTCGTGCGTGTTGTCGACGAGATTGATGACCTCGACCTGTCCGTAGAACGAGGCGAGCGCGATCTTGATGCGCGGATTTTTTATGATGGCCAGGTCACCGGAGCCGGTCAGGTTCGCATAGGTGTCCGAGACGATCGGCGTTCCGACCATCCTGACAAGTTTCGCCGCCGACGTGTTGAGCGTTTCGAGCGAAACATCCGGCGCGTCCTTCCGCGACTGGTCGATCAGCAAGGTCATCGCGGCGGCGATGTCTTCATACTCCGCGCTATCGCTCTGCAGTTCCGTGATAATCTGCGAAAAATCATCGTGCAGCCCGTTCAGATAGGCCATCTCGCGACGCGAATCCGAACGTGTGGTGTTCCAGTTGTTGACCTGCAGGCCGAGGAAGACGCCGAGGACGACGATCAGGGTCTCGATGAAGACGGTGAACCAGTCCTGCCTGCGGAAGGCGTTGGTCAGGCGGCGGAGGATCATTTCTTTCGCTCCACTTCAATTGCATCGATCAGCGCCTCTGCCTCCCTGCGAAGGCCATTCATAGCCCGGACCTGGAAGGCACTGGCTGTCCAGTATGTCTCCAGTTCAGCCCGGAATTGCGGGTCGCCTGCTGCAAGCGCACCCAGGTCTTCGATTGTCACCCGGCCCGTCAGCGATGCGCCCAGGCGCCGGCGGGATTCGTTGACGGTCTCGGCCACATCATGAATGGATTCCTCAAGACTATTTACCTCAGTCATGTCCGCATAATAGGTCTGAACCTGACGCGTCAGGCGGCGATCCCGGATCAGTCCTATGTCACCTGTCGAAATGAGTGCCTGGAAGGTTTCACGTGATCCGTCGAGATGCGGCGTGGCCGTGATTTCGGCATTGCCCTCGTACGGATCATCGCTATGAAACGGCGGTGCCTGATCAAAAGTGAAGCTGCGCCCATCATAGGTCAGAGTCCGCCGGGGCTCGATTTTGACCAGCGCCAGTACCTGCTCCAGCGCGCCCATCCGGATTTCAGCGGTGCGCCTGACCTGATCAATTTCACCAAGATCGGCGTTTAGGTCATCGATGAGATCAGACAAGTAGAGCGCTTCCTTGCCCCGCGCCTGCCGCGCCTCGTTCCAATTATTGACCTGCAGGCCGACGAAGACGCCGAGGACGACGATCAGGGTTTCGATGAAGACGGTGAACCAGTCCTGCTTGCGGAAGGAGTTGGCGAGGCGCTGGAGGATCATCGTGCTGTCTCCAGATCAGACACCAGTGATGCCGCCTGTCGATCAAGATACTCAAGCAATGACTGGAGCCCCGAAAGATCGTTCAGGCGCGCGTTCAACTTGGGCCGGAGCGCCGCCGACTCCCGGAGGCTTGCGGCTGAGCGCGTAACGAGCGCAAAATCTTCTGGCCGCGGACAGTCTTTGTAGAATGTCGTGGGGTTTGTACCCGGCAGGCTGGGCTCGAAACTGGCCGCTGACAGACAGTCAGCGATGTGCATACCGACGCGGCCTTCGATTAACTGGCGCGCCAGGTCGCCATAGGCGGATTTGAATGTCAGTGATATTTCAATCTCGTTGGCAGAGTCTTCATAATAGTCGCGCAGTCGACGTTGCAAGGATCCGCTGGCGATGAGGTCCAGCTCGCCAGCATTCTGAAGTTCTTTGTAGATCTGCGCCGACGGTGCGAACGGCCATTCGCCGCCGGCAATCCAGCTGTCGAGGACAAACCGCCACGTCTGATCGACCGTTTCGGGCGGTTCGGACCGCAGAGCGTCATCAACGCGCAGAGCGGCTTCCTGGACTTCCTCATACCACTGCCGACGAACCGCAAAGGCATCAAGATCAGCGTGCAAATCGGCAATTAGCCTTTCACGCGAGGTCTCCGCCTCAATCCGATCCTTCCGCGCCTCATTCCAGTTGTTGACCTGCAGGCCGAGGAAGACGCCGAGGACGACGATCAGGGTTTCGATGAAGACGGTGAACCAGTCTTGTCGCCTGAAGGCGTCGGTGATGCGGCGGAGGATCATGGGGCCGCCTCCGGCTGTTTGGGCAGGAAGTCCGCCATGCCGTAATACGTGAAGTTCGAATCAAACTCGAAGTCACGGGCCGTCAGGTTTGCGATGCGCAGTCGCAACAGGGGCAGGATGTCCTGGTCGGCTTTCAGCGCGGCCGCCTGTGCGGCAACATCGCTTGCCGGCCAATCGAGGGTGCACGGATAATCGATCGTGTAGACGCCGGGACCAACCTCCCGGTCTCCGCACTGCTCGCCGAGCGCGCTCTGAAGGTCGGGCGGCATGAGCATACGAAAGGCCCTGCGGTACTCTGAATTGAGGCTGGCCTGACTGACCGATGCAAGCAGGTCCATGGCATAATAGCTGCTGACCCGCGTGCGAAAATCGGTATCGCCGATCAGTTCGAGATTGCCGGAGGCGACCAGCTCATCGAATGTTGCCCGGTGGCGTTCGGCCCAGTTGTACTGGCTCGCGCGGTAGGCAGCGACCAGGAGGTCCGCATCGGTGAGGTCTGTCTTTCCCGTCAGCCCGTCATACGTTTTTTCTGCGGCTTTCAGCGCACCGCGATAATAGTCGCGGAGGAAGAAATAGTTGCCGGAGTCCTGCCGCAGGTCCTCAAGCAGGCGCTGTTCATACTGCTGGGCGGCGGCGTGCCTCTGGCGCGCCGCGTTCCAGTTGTTGACCTGCAGGCCGAGGAAGACGCCGAGGACCACGATGAGGGTTTCGATGAAGACGGTGAACCAGTCCTGCCTGCGGAAGGCGGATGTGATGCGGCGGAGGATCATTTCATTTCGTCCGTCAGGTCGATGATTGTCTGTGCGCGGGCAAGATCGAAGCCGGCGAGTTGCACGGCCATCACCTCGGTGTCGGTCCAGTAGCGGAGCGCATCGATGAGCGCCTGATCTTCCGCCAACTGCCTCAGTAAATCGGCGATGTCCGTAACATCCTCGGGCGGAGGACAGTCGACGAAAATCTGCACGCCGGCGTCCTGCTTGAAGCAGGCCTGCCAGTAATAGCGCATGATGTCGGACCGCATGCGGCCGCGCACCATTTCACGATACGCCGGCA
The DNA here is from genome assembly GCA_020638455.1 of Hyphomonas sp. GTDB lineage: Bacteria > Pseudomonadota > Alphaproteobacteria > Caulobacterales > Hyphomonadaceae > Hyphomonas. The sequence continues at coordinate 42,114 of JACKIK010000005.1, forward strand.
GGAGGTTGTAGGGGCCGAGACCGCCGCGCCGGGCCGCGACGAGGACGTAGTAGTCTGCCAGTGCCGATTTCAGGTCTTTGTCGGGAATGAGCTTCAGTTCGCCAGAGCTGCGCAATTCGGAATAGGTCGTGTCGATAAACGTGAACTGCCAGGCCTGGCTGGCGTTGAGGAATGCCCGCAGGATTTCCCAGTCTGTTGCCCCGTTTGCCTCCCCGGTCTCGGCAAAGTGGATCGCGGTGTATCCTTCGTCAGCGACTTGCTGCCAGAAGTCCTGGTGCCGCGTCAGCTCCGTCATGTCCGCCACAAGATCGGCACGGATGCTCGAAATGTATTCACGCGCGTGTTCGCGCTCGACCCGCGATTCGTTCCAGTTGTTGAGCTGCAGTCCGAGAAGAACGCCGAACGTCACGATCAGGGTTTCCACCAGGACGGAAATCCAGTCCCTCCGGTGCAGGGCGACGGCAATCCGATGCAGCGCAGTGGGCGCGGGCTGCGGGGTGATCGGTTCGGGCGGGGGTGGTTCAGGTGGCTCGGCAGGTGCTGGCTTTCGCCCGAAACGCGCAAGGACTCGCGGTAGTCTCAGGCGCATCTGAAGTCCCCCCAACGCTCAAGCGCTGTCAGCACTGTAGGGCGTTACGGTTCCATGACAACAGGTTGCAGGGCGGAGGGCTATTTCCCGACGTAGATTAGCGTGCGTTCGGGCACATCTTTCAGGAAGGTACGGAGGTCTTCCTTCGAGAAGACGATGCAGCCGTTCGAGCGGCCGAGCTTGCCCCACTGCTTGAGGAAAGCGGGCTCTGCGTAGTCGGCAGCGTGGATGACGATGGCGCGGGCGCGGGCGTTCAGATTGGTTGTGTCGAGGCCGTCGAGGCGGATGGAACGGCCATGCTTGCCGGAATATTCCTCGGCCGTGAGGTAGGCGCCCTGCGGGCTGGCGGAGGAGCCGGGGACGTCAGAGAATTTGTCGAGATAGCCGTCATGGTCGGGGTCGGAGCCGCTGCCATGGGCGGCGCGGAAGGCTTCGACGCTGCCGGTGACGAGGTCCACGACATAGGCGCGGGGCTGGTCCGAGCGGCGGGCATAGTCGACGACGACGAGATGGGTCTGGTCGGCCTCGCCCCGGTGGGCTTTGAGCGCGTCAAGCGCCCGGCCGAGCAGTTCAGGGCGGATCATGTGGCCGGGATCGAGCGGTGCCGCCGCAGCCGGCAGGGCAGTCATGCAGAGGGCGGAAAGGCTGAAAACGGCGCGCTTCATGGTATCCTGGTCCGGTCTGGCAGGGCCAGCAGGCCCGCGTGCTTGTCCGACATGGGAATGGCCCTGGCGGAACGCAACACCCGCTGAGTTTCGCGCCAGAGCATGAAGGCGACAAGCCCCGCCACGCACGTGCTGGCCACGCAGATGATGGTGAGGGTGGTGAGCAGTGTCTCTACCGGGCGCATGGGCGTGACCTTTCCTTTTCCGGGGGGCCACGCGGACGTCGCGGAAGGCCTTGGCGCAGCGTGGCCCGTGAGTATTGTATCCTTGGAAAAAATGCAGAAATGAGGGCAGGAACATGGCCGAGGCGCCGACAGCAAGCGAACTGTTCACCGGCACCAAGGAGGTCGCCGAAAGCCACAGATTCGACGAGGCGGCGCTGGCGCGCTGGATGGAGGCAAATGTCGAGGGCTATGAGGGCCCGCTGGAAGTGCGCCAGTTCAAGGGCGGCCAGTCCAACCCGACTTACCAGCTTGTAACCCCGAAGAAAAAATACGTGATGCGGCGCAAGCCGCCGGGCAAGCTGCTGCCGAGTGCGCACGCGGTGGACCGGGAGTTCCGGGTCATTTCGGCTCTGTATCCGCTCGGCTTCCCGGTCGCCCGGCCGTACGGCCTGTGCACCGATGAGGGCGTGATCGGCACCATGTTCTACGTGATGGATATGGTGGAGGGCCGCATCCTGTGGGACGGCACGCTGCCGCAATACGAACCGGCCGAGCGCATGGCGATCTACAAGGCCAAGGTGAAGACCTTTGCGGACCTGCACAACACCGACTGGCGGGCCGCGGGCCTCGAAGGCTTCGGCAAGGAAGGGGACTATGTCGCCCGTCAGATCCATCGCTGGACGAAGCAGTACAAGGCATCGGAAACGATGCACATTCCGGAGATGGAGCAGCTGATCGACTGGCTGCCGAAGAACATCCCGGCGGGCGATACGACGACGATCGTGCATGGCGACTACCGGCTCGACAATATGGTGCTGCACCCGACCGAGCCGAAAGTGATCGCCGTGCTGGACTGGGAGCTTTCCACACTGGGCGATCCGCTGGCGGACTTCTCCTATCACCTGATGAACTGGGTGATGCCGCCGGGAGACTCTTCGCGCGGCTCGCTGTCGGCAATTCCGGACCTCAAGGCCTGGGGCATCCCGACGATGCAGGAATATGTCGACATGTATTGCGAGCATACGGGCCGGGATGGCATGCCGCAGCTCGATTACTATTTCGCCTATAACGGCTTCCGGCTGGCGGGTATCCTGCAGGGCATCATCGGACGGGTGCGGGACGGCACGGCCAACAGCGCCAATGCCGAATCGAACGCCGCCCGCGTCGTGCCGCTGGCGAAATTCGCGGCGTCATATGCACGCCGGGCCGGGATGACCGGGTGACGTCTGAACCATCGGGCCTGCCGGACGGGGAGCCGCAGCGACAGAATCTGACCCGCCGCGACCTGCTGCTGCTGGCCGTGGCGAGCGCGGTGGTGACGGCGAATGCCTATTACATTCATCCGATCATCGCGCTGGTGGCGAAGGATTTCGGCGTGTCGCCGTCGGAGATCGGACTGGTGCCGGCACTGAACCAGATCGCGCTGGCGCTTGGCATCTTCGTGCTGCTGCCGCTGGGCGACCGGTTCTCGAACCGAAGGCTGGCAACGATCTTTGCGGCAGGCCAGTTCTGCGGCCTGGTGGTGATGGCGCTGGCGAGCGATTTCAGGCTGTTCCTGGCGGGCTCCACCTTTCTCGGTTTCGCCACCATCACGCCCTACCTGCTGCCGGCCTATGCGTCGAAGCGGGTTGAGCCGCGCCGCCTGGGGCAGGCGATGGCGACGCTGACGACCGGGATCATCACGGGCATCCTGGTGGCGCGGGCGGGCGGCGGATGGATCGGGGAGCATTTCGGCTGGCGGCGCGTGTACGACATCGCGGCGGTGCTGATGCTGGTCATCACCTTCCTGCTGCCGCGGATCATGGACGAGCGGGAGAAGTCCGACGCAGAGCGGCCGGCGGGTAACTATTTTGCGCTGGTCATGTCGGTGTTCCCGGTCGTGCGGGCGCATCCGGAAGTGCTGCTGTCGGGGACGATCCAGGGGCTGGGCTTCGGTATCTTCCTGTCGGTGTGGCTGGGGCTCGGCCTGTACCTGACGAGCCCGCAGATGGGCTACGGCGCCGATACGGTCGGCTATCTCGCCGCGGTGTCGCTGCTGAACCTCTTCACCACGCCGCCGATGGGGGCCTGGGCCGACCGGACCGGGCCACGCCGGGCGCGGTTCATGATCTCGCTGGTGCAGTTCGCCGCCGTCTGCCTGCTGGGCCTGTTCGGGCACAGCCTGTGGCTGATGATCCTGCCGATCATGCTGATGAACGTGGTCGGCCCGCTGGTCGACATTACCGGGCGGATGACCTTTCTCAGCCAGCCGCCGGGCGTCCGCACGCGGCTGATGACCGCCTATATCGTGCTGATGTTCGTGGGCGGCGGCTTCGCCAGCTGGGGCGCGACGACGGCTTATGAGCACGCCGGCTGGCACGGCACGACGCTGATGACGATGGCGATGTCGGCGACGCTGGTGACCCTGTCCTTCATCGCCATGCGCCTGCATGCGTCGCGTGGGGAGAAGGGGTGACGCCATTTCGCGATGGTGGCAGAGTTCCGCAAAAGGGAGATGACATGACCGAAGTGATCGAGGGGCCGCTGCGGGCGCCTGCCCAGATGCTGCAGGAACAGACCTATGACGGGCATAAGAGCCTGCATGACGACGCGCAGGCCGAGAAGCTGGGAATAAAGGCCGGCCCGATCGAGGGGCCGACGCATTTTTCGCAGTTCGTGCCGATCCTGGCGGATCTCTGGGGCGATGACTGGTTCGAGCGGGGCTGTTTCTCCAGCCACTTCCTGAACATGGTGTTCGAAGGCGAGAAAGTGCGCGTCGAGGTCGACAAGCCGGCGCCGGGCGCGAGGCGCACCCTGTGCCGGGCCTTCAAGGAAGACGGCACGCCCGTGCTGGAGGCGAGCGCCTCGATCGGGCCGGACCATGGCGAGACGCTGCTGGAAGGCCGGATGAAGGCCCTGCGCCCGGCGGGCGAACTGGTCATCCTGGCGGACATGAAAGTCGGCATGACCGGTGCCGCCGAGGAAGCCGTCAGCATGGGGCCGGACCAGCATATGGGGAACCTCTATCCCTTCTCGCTGGCCGACAAGCTGAAGGTGATCACCGAGCCGATGGCTGTGTATGCCGATGCATCGGCCGGGTCATGGGGCAAGCCCATCGTGCCGCTGGAGATGGTCAGTGTGCTGGGCAACTACTCCAGCCGCAAGGCGAAGTTCCCGGTCAAGCAGCCCTCGATCGGGCTGTTTGCGGACCTCGAGATCCGCATGGTCAACGGGCCGCTGCTGGTGGGAGAGACCTATGTCCTGCGGCGTGAAGTCGTGGCGCTTGCGCAGAGCCGGCGGGCGGAGAATTACTGGATACGGACGAAATTTTTCGATGAGGCCGGGACGACGCAGATTGCCGAAATGCTGCTCAACAGCGGCGTGATGAAGGCGAGCTATCCGGACTATCCGGCTCACCTGCTGCCTGCCTGAGGAGACGGACATGGCGCTTTCCCCAGAACTGCTGCCGATTGCGGCCGGTCTCGACCGCGATGGCTGGACCAAAGTCTACATCCAGAAGACACCGGGCGATCCGAACTCCCGCATCCTGTTCACGACGACAATCGGCATGCAGGAGAAATTCGGCGTGCCGGAGCTTGTCCTGTTCGGCCTGAACCAGGAGACGATCGACGGCGTGATCCACAATGTGGCGGCGAAACTGGTGCAGGAGCACAAGTGGACGGGCGCACCGATGCGGATGGACGGTGTGCTGAACGAGGCCGATGTCGAACTGCGCGCGGTGCATCCGGAGCATCTGAATGAAGTCGGCGCAATGAACATCATGGTGCGCCGGGAAACGGGGCGGCCGCCGCTCATGGGCATGATCCAGATCTTCTGGCCGGGCGATGACGGCCGCTTCCCGTGGGACCCGGAGAGCACCGACCCGTTCCGGGACCAGCCGCGGCTGGACGTGTCGTGGAAGAAGGATGGCGGCGTGTGAGTGGCTTCGAGACGCTTCTCTATGCGGTGCAGGACGGCTATGCGCGGATCACGCTGAACCGGCCTGAGAAGCTGAATGCGCTGTCCTATGTGATGCAGGCCGAACTGGCGGCGGCGCTGTGGGAGGCGGACAATGACCGGGCCGTCCATTGCGTGATCCTCGAAGGGGCAGGGCGGGCCTTCTGTGCCGGCTATAACCTTTCGGGTGCCGACGGCGAGGTGCCGGTTTCCCCGGTGGAGGACCGGGAGACGAAGGCCTATCGCGGCCACCGCAGCATCGATGACGACGCCTGGCAGCTGGAACGCCAGCAGCGCTGGCGCATGGCGCTGTTCGACATGCACAAGCCGGTGATCACGAAGGTTCACGGCTATTGCCTGGCCGGCGGGTGCGACCTTGCCTTGCTGGCGGACATGGTGATCGTGGCGGAGGATGCGGTGTTCGGGTTCCCGCCGGCGCGGGACCTCGGCGCGCTGCCGAACAATTTCTGGGTCTATAATTGTGGGCCGCAATGGGCGAAGCGCCTGCTGCTGACCGGCGATACGGTGACGGGCGCCGAAGCGCAGGCGATCGGCCTGGTCCTCAAGGCCGTGCCGGGAGAGGACCTCGAGGCGGAGGTGACGGGGCTGGCGGCGCGCATGGCGCTGATCGACCCGGACCTGTTGTCCGCCAACAAGCGGATCGTGAACCTTGCCATGGAGTTGATGGGTGCGCGCACGCTGCAGCGGCTGGCGGTAGAGAACGATGTGCGGGGGCACAATACACGGGCGGCCGACGGCTTCCGGAAGAGCGTGGCGGAGAACGGGCTGAAGGCAACCTTGCGGGCCCGCGACGCCGCGTTCGGCGACGGCCGGGCCCGCGTGTTCGGGCCGGAAAAGCGCGATGCAGACGGGCGGCTGACCAGCGACGACTAGCGCGTTGCGGCGCTGCCGCGACACGTCTAGGGTTCCGGCATCGGAGAGGGAGAATTCCATGAAGCGTTTCGGATTGGCCGCACTGGCGGCGCTGGCGTTTGCAGGCATAGCGAGTGCGCAGGATGCCGTGATCCATGCGGGCTACCTGCTGGCGAAGCCCGGCGAGGGATACCTGCGCAAGCAGACGGTGACGGTGAAGGACGGCCGTATCGTGTCGGTGGAGGCAGGCTACCGGCCGGCGCCCAAGGGTGTGCCGGTGATCGACCTGCGCAACGACTATGTCCTGCCGGGCCTGATCGACAGCCATGTCCACATCACGCATGAGAACGGGCCCGATGCGCGCATCAAAACGTTCGAGGAAACCACGGTCGACGAGGCGTTCGACGGGGCGGGCTTCGCGTACAAGACGCTGCTGGCGGGCTTCACGACGGTGCAGGATGTCGGCGGCCCGAACGATGCCGTGTTCGGCCTGCGCGATGCGATTGCCAAGGGCCTGGTGCCGGGGCCGCGGATGCGTGCGGCCGGCGAGCCGATCTCGGTGACCGGCGGGCATGGCGACGTCAATGGCTATGCACCGGACGTGATGAAGCTGTTTACCGGCCCGAACATCTGCAATGGCGCGGACGATTGCCGCCGCGCCGTGCGCCAGCAGGTGAAGGAAGGCGCCGACGTGATCAAGATCACCGCCACCGGCGGTGTGCTGTCCAACACCAAGGCGGGGCTCGAACAGCAGTTCACCGATGAGGAACTGAAGGCGATTGTCGAGACGGCGCATGCCATGGGCCGTCAGGTGACCGCCCACGCACACGGCAAGGCCGGCGTCGAGGCGGCCCTCCGCGCCGGCATCGATTCAATCGAGCATGGCACGTATACGGACGATGAGACGATCGCGCTGTTCAAGGAGCACAATGCGATGCTGGTCCCGACCGTGCTGGCCGGTGCAACCGTGACCGGCTGGGTGAACGAGCCCTGGCTGCCGGAAGCCAGCCGCGAGAAGGCCGCGATTGTCGGGCCTTTGATGCAGGACATGCTGCGGCGCGCCCATGAAGGCGGCGTGACCGTCGCTTTCGGCACCGATACGGGCGTCTCGCAACATGGCCAGAACGCCAAGGAGTTTGCGCTGATGGTCGGCGCGGGCTTTACGCCGGAGGAGGCGATCCGGTCCGCAACGGTCGTTGCATCGAAGCACCTCGAAATGGATGCCGATATCGGCACGATCGAGGCCGGGAAGTATGCCGACATTGTTGCGGTCGAAGGCGACCCGCTGAAGGACGTGACCGAACTCGAGGATATCGATTTCGTCATGAAAGGCGGCAAGGTCTACAAGGGCGGCAAGTAGCCGGCTGCCGCCGCACCGATCGCGGGCAGGGGCAGGAATGCCCCTGCCTTCGCCTTTCCCGCGAACGGTTTTGACAAGACTTTCCAAAGGTTGGATGGTTTACGTCATGTGTATGGCGCCGCACGGGCGCCCGGCAGATCTGCAAGGGGAAACACATGGTTCGAGTCCAGCGCGTTATGATTGGCGCTGTCGCATCTGCTGCAGTGCTGGCCATGGCAGCCTGCACCGCGGAGCATTCGTCCGGCAGCACATCCGATGCGTCCCGGAACGCGTCGAACGAGTGCGTGCCGCTGGCGGACGGCTACTACCTGTTCAAGGACGGCAAGTTCGTGGCCGCGACGCCGCCCACCACGGTGGTCGAGCGCGTGGTGGAAGCGCCTGTCGGCTGGTCTGCGGAACTGGAGAAGGGCTTCGGCGATCTCGGCTTCCCGTGGATGGGCCTGCGCGTGCGCGACAAGGTGGCAACGCTGATCGGCCTCGCGCCGGATGCTGCCGCCAAGGAACGCGCCTTCGCGGCCGGCGAAGCAGCGATCAAGGCGCACCCGGTCGGCTCACGCGAAGTGAGCCTGGTGGTCGACGGCATTGCCGTTGAGGGCGGCGACAAGGGCGTCGGCGAGGGGCTTGCGGAACTGGCCGAGAGCGAGCTGTCGCTGGCCGACTGCCAGAAGGCCTTTGTCGACACGATGGAAGGCCGGAACATCGAGTTCCAGCTGAACCAGGCCTCGATCTCGCCGGCGAGTGCGCGGCTGCTGGATGCGGTCACGGGCGTTGCGACGCTGTGCAGCGCCTACGACATCGAGATTGAAGGGCACACGGATTCGCGCGGGTCGGATTCCTATAACCTGCAGCTTTCGCAGGAACGGGCCGATGCGGTGAAACAGTACCTGATGGACCGCGGTGTGGATGGAACGAACATCCGGGCGGTCGGCTATGGCGAGACGCGGCCGATCGATCCGGCGGATACACCTGAGGCCTGGGCGAAGAACCGGCGTACACAATTCAAAGTGTCGGCACGCTAGGCAGGCAGGAAAAAGCTACCCTCCGCAAGGCCGGGTGGGAAGCAGGAAGGACTTTGGCAGAGGCCCCGGACGGCAACGACCGTCCGGGGTTTTGCCTTTCCGGGAACGGAAATATTCAGTGTCTTCATTGACTGTTCACCCAAAGCAGGCCATCTGCCCGCTGTCGCAGCGCCGGAACCGGCGCATGGGACCGGCAGCGTGAAGCGTGTCCGCGAATGTGTCGCGGGCTGACGAGCCGGTTCCTTCAGGCATCATATCCATGCCGGTGCCCCTGTTCGCGCGGGGCTTCCACAAGACAAACCTCCCAGGCGGGCTGCGCGCAAGGATGCCGCGCGTCCGCATATGCGAAAGAACGACATGACCAAGTTTTCCGATCTCGGCCTCAATCCGCTGCTGCTGAAAGCGATCGCCGAGACAGGCTATGAGACGCCGACGCCGATCCAGGCACAGGCCATTCCCCTGCTTCTTCAGGACAAGGACCTTCTGGGCATCGCCCAGACGGGCACGGGCAAGACGGCAGCCTTTGCGCTGCCGACCCTCGATTTCCTGCTGGAGTACCCGGAGAAGCCGCGAGGCCGCAGTGCACGCGTGCTGGTGCTGGGCCCGACGCGGGAACTGGTGCGCCAGATTGCCGAGAGCTTCGAGACCTATGCCAGGCACACCGGCTGCACCGTGCAGTCCGTTTTCGGTGGTGTGAACATCAATGCCCAGAAGCGCGCGCTGCACGCCGGCGCGCATATCCTGGTGGCGACGCCCGGCCGGCTGCTGGATCTCGTGAACCAGAAAGCCGTGACGCTGAAGGACGTGGAGGTGCTGATCCTCGACGAGGCGGACCAGATGCTCGACATGGGCTTTATCCACGACCTCAAGAAGATCGTCGCGCAGGTGCCGAAAGAGCGGCAGACGCTGCTGTTCTCGGCCACGATGCCGAAATCGATTGCCGACCTCGCCCAGCAATTCCTCGACAAGCCGGTGCGCGTGTCGGTGACGCCGCCTGCGACCACGGCGGAGCGCGTGGAGCAGGGTGTGTACCACGTTTCCAACGGCGACAAACTGGACCTTCTGTTCGACGTGCTGAACGCGCCGGACATGGACCGCACGCTGGTCTTTACACGCACCAAGCATGGCGCGGACAAGGTGGTGCGGAAGCTGCTGGCCAAGGGGATGGATGCGCGCGCGATTCATGGCAACAAGTCGCAGCCGCAACGCCTGAAGGCGCTGGAGGCATTCCGGACGGGTGCCTGCCCGGTGCTGGTGGCAACGGATGTCGCAGCGCGCGGCATCGATATCGACGGCATCAGCCACGTCGTGAATTTCGAGATTCCGAATGTGCCGGAGCAGTATGTGCACCGCATCGGACGCACGGCGCGTGCCGGCCGGACGGGGACCGCGGTTTCCTTCGTGGCCGAGGACGAACGCTACTTCCTGCGCGATATCGAAAAGACGACAGGGATCGAGATTGAGGTACTGGCGCGGCCCGAGGGCTCGAAAGTCGACCTTCTGCCGACGCCGGATCCGAACGAGCGCCTCTACAAGCCGAAAGGCCCGGCGCGCGGCACCGGCGGGCGCGGCGGGCAGGCCCGGTCGCAAAGTCAGCCGCACGTTCAGGGCAAGGGCAAGTCCGCCGGCGGCCGCAGGCATCGCGGCAATGGTGCGAAGGGAAAGCGGAAGCCGGAAGGCGCAAGAGCCTGGGCCCCGTAAGGCCGCCTGAACACTTTATACCATAGATAGAATGCGCTAACCTTGCCGGAACATGAACACCGGTGGGGAGGCCGTTATGTTCGCAAGGTTGATGCTTGTTTTGCTCTGCGCGGTGAGCGTCACGGCCTGCGCGGGCACGCGCAAGGGGACGTATGCTTCGTGCCGGGCCGGCTATGAGGTTTCGGGACCGTTCAATGCCGATGAAGACCGGCGCGCAGGCGGAATAGCAGACAGCAGCAGCGTCTACCTGGATCTGCATGGCGCTGTGCCGCCGGGCAACAGCACGTCACTGGATAATTCGATCAGTGATCGGATGGAGCGCGCCAAAGGCAATAAAAGGAACTACAATGCTCTGTTGCTCTCCACTGGCGGCGCCTGGGGCTCGTATGGTGCTGCGTTCCTGCGGGAACTGGCGGAGACTGGCAAGCTGCCGGCTTACGACCTTGTCACCGGAGCGAGCACTGGATCGATTATCGCGCCGTTTGCTTTCATTGGTGACACAAAGGCGCTGAAGGAAGCCGACAGTATCTACGCGGGACTCAGCGACACCGGCCTGGTGCGAAAGCGCGGCCCGTTCGAGCTGATCTGGTCGAGTTCCCTCTACGATACGAAAGGGCTGCAGAAGAAAATAGAGGACGAAATCGAAGAACTTGATGTCGTCCAGCGGGTCATCGATCGCTCCATGCCGGGCACGGCGGATGAAGGCCGCGTGCTCGCCATCGCGACGGTGAACATGGATACGGGCATGGTCGAGACTTACGACCTGACGGCCATTGCGCACAGCGATCTCAAGCATTCCGAGAAAGAGCGGAGGTTTGCGGAGATCATCCTCGCCTCAACGGCAATCCCGTTGGCGTTTGAGCCCATCTACTTCGACAATGGCTGCATGTACCTCGATGCGGGCCTGCGCCAGAATCTGTTCATGACGTCGGAACTGGTCGCCGCCAATGCCAGGGCTCTTGGCTTGTGGGTCAACGACAGCCCATCATCCTTTGGCGGCCGCAACTTTCGGGTCCAGGCGGCGGTCGGGATCATATCGGACGAACCCGAGGTGCGCGTGGCACTGGACATGATCGTGAATGGCAACGGTTATGTCGGGACCGGACCATCGGGAGACACGGTTGTCAGCAAGGGCCTCATCCCGATCGCCCGGCGTTCGATGAACATCGTCAACGATACGGCGACCTGGGCGGCGGTTTCCCGGACAAGGGAAATCGCCATGCTGATGAACTGGAAGGAAATCCGCTACCAGGACGCCGCGCAGGTTTCGCTGTCGGGCCTGAACAAGGATGCCGTGTTCGATCCGGCGATGATCGCCCAGCTGCGGGCGGCCGGGAAACAGGCCGCGGGCGAAAATGAGCCGTGGAGGACCGTTCCCACATCTCCGGATCCCGGACTGGCGCCATTTGTCCGGAACGACTTTGTGCCGCCGGATGGCTAAAGGCCGGCGCGAAGGGCGGCCCACTCGTTCGCGAGCTGGTCGCGGAAGGGTGGGGCGGCGATGGCGATGAGGCGGTCGGCGCGCTGGTCGATGTCGGCGGTCGCAAGGTCCGCGACGCCATGCTCGGTGACGACATAGCCGGTTTCGGAGCGGGGCAGTGTGATCGTCGGCGAGGCGAGCCGGGCGACGATGCGGGAGCGTTCGCCGCCGCGGGCCGTCGCCGGCAAGGCGATGATGTTCCGTCCGCCAGCGGAGAGGTTGGCCCCGCGCACGAAATTGCCAAGGCCGCCGGTCGAGGCGACCTGGCGCCCGTTCACCCATTCGGAATTGACCTGGCCGAAGAGGTCGACTTCGACACCGCCATTGATGGCGGCGAAGCGCGGAATGCCGGCGATCACCAGGACGGAATGGGTAACGCTGACGGGCTGGAAGCTGAAGCGCGGATCGGTGGCGGTGCGCTCATAGAGCGGTGGCGTGCCGATGGCGGTGCCGGTGAGGATCGCGCCGGGAGATGCGCTGATGGCACCGGCTTCCAGCGCCGCGAGAAGGGGATCGGATACCATGCCGGTATGAACGCGCATGTTGCGGTGGTGTGCGGCGGCGGCCATGGCAATCTGCTGCACGCTGCCGATGCCGGACTGGACCGTGTAGCCGTCCGCAAGGAGCGTCGCGGCATGGGTAGCGATGGCTCTTGTTTCGTCGGAAAGCGGAGGGTCCGGCAGCGTGATCAGGGGCGATGCGTCTTCGATTGTTTCAGCGAAGGCATGGAGCGGCAGGTGAGGCGAAGCGGGTGGTGCGGGAAGGTCTGACCGGACGACGGCGATGAGGCGTACATCCGGGCGGCCGGTGATGGCCGGCGACATGTCCGTACCGAGACTGAGGGAGACATTGCCGCGGGCGTCCGGTGCAGAGACCGGAATGAAGGCGGCGTCGAGCGGGACGGATTTCAGCCAGTCGAAGGCCTCGGAATAATGCAGGGGCAGCAGCCGGAAGCGGCCTGCTTCGAAACTCCTGCGGTGATCTGAATAGAGGAATGTGCCTTCGGCAGCGGCGTTGGGATGAAGGCCCGCCCAGTCGGTGTGGTTGATGCCCGGCAGCCAGTGGCCGAGAAAGGTCACGCCGTCGGCGAGCGCGGGATCGGTGCGAAAGGCATCCGCGAGGAAAGTGGGTTCGGCGGGGCCACCCGGAATGTAGAGGCGCGGCGCACCACTGGCCGCATCGCGAAGGGATTTCAGGAGTGCAGCGGTGTCCGTCACCGGCGCGTCACGGCGCGAGGATCAGGCCCATGCCGGGGCTGACCTTGGCCTCCAGCGTTTCCTGCCAGGCGCCGGTGATGGCGTCGTGGCCGTTCGCCATCTGCGGCGTCACGAAATCTTTCGAGGCGCGATAGAAGCTCATCAGGGACTGGCCAAGGCGGGCGTTCAGCACATCCGCGCCGAGCGCCTTTGCGCGTTCTGCCGCATAGGTCGGCACGAAGAAGAATTCCGGCTGCGGATCGGGCAGCGGCACCGGCGCGCGGTTGCCTTCCCAGTCGGTGACACCGATGACGAGACTGCGCACCAGCCGGTCGCGCAGGGCATTGTGCACGTCGGCCGTCAGGGTCGGCCGGCCGAGGAAGTCGACAAAGGCAGTGAGTCCGCGTGCGTGCAGCCGGTCGACATCGTCATAGGTCCGGACGCGGCCATAGAGGCCTGTGGATTCCACGAAGTCCTTGTTGCCCGGAGAAGTCAGCGCCACCGTATCGACTCCGCCACGCTGCTTGAGGCAGTGGGCGAGGGCCATGGCCGTCTTGGAGGATGCCGAGGAAATGACCACGGTTTCCGGGATCGGATCACCCGTCTCCATCAGCGTGTCGTCGATCATCCAGCCTGTGGTGAAAAGCGGGCGGAACAGCATCTGCTGCGCCTCGAAGGCGGCGTCATAGGACGGATCGGCAGCGGTGAAGATGTAGGTGTTGTAGATTGGCGCAAGGCCCTGGCGGTGCGCTGCGCCGTCGACGAAGCTCGCCTTCGAGATATTTACGGGCTGGACATCGAACGCGTCAGAGATCGGAAGGTAGCCATAGACCCGCTGGCCGGGCTCGACACCTTCGGCATTGGATTCAGTCACGGTCGCGAAGCCCCAGACGGGTACGCGCCCGAAAGCCGGGTCGGCGGCCGGGAAGAAACTCCAGTATTTCATCGCCTCGCCGAATGTCGCATAGGTGACGTTGTTGGCGGTGAGGGCAAAGGCTTCGACCTTCAGGCGGGCATGGCCCGGCGCAAGCGGGGGAAGGGGCTGTACGGCCCAGTGCACGTCGCGCAGGTCGTCGCGGCGGATGAGAAAATCGGTCATGATTTCGGCTTCCCTGATTTCCCCGTAAAGGCCGCGATTCGGGCCTGCATGTCAGGCCCCACACCTTCGGCATTGAGGATTTCCCATTGCAGGCCGCTGTCCATGTCGCGAGCATCGGTGGCCTCCAGGAGGCGCTTGTTGGCGGCGTGGGAGAACGGGGAGTTCGCCGTGATCTGCTGTGCCAGCTTCAGGATGGCAGATTCGAACTCGCCCTCCGGAACGACCATTTCGGCGAGGCCGATACGCAGGGCCTCGGCGGCACCGATCATTTCGGCCGTGAACATGAGACGCTTTGCCGTCGCGATGCCGACGCGGCGGGGGAGACGCTGGCTCATGCCCCAGATCGGGGTCAGCGCCCATTTGGCATGGGTATCGCCAAAACGGGCGCTGTCGGCGGCGATAATGAAGTCGGCTGCCAGCGCCACTTCCAGCGCGCCGGTGTAGCAATGGCCATGCACGGCGGCGATGACGGGCTTCGGAAGTCGCTCCATCAGGCGCAGCGTCTCGGAATGCCAGCCGCGGGACGGCACCGCCTCGCCCTCGGCAATGTCGGCGAGGTCGTGACCGGCGGAGAAGCATTTTCCCGCACCGCGCAGGACGACGCAGCCGATGCTTTCATCTTTGTAGAGGGCGGTGACATGCGTGCGCAGTTCGCGGAACATGGCCACGGTGAGCGCATTCAGCTTATCCGGCCGGTTGAGGGTGAGGACGGCGCAACCATCTGTATCCTGACGGGTGACGAGGTCGCTCATGTGCCGAGATCCACCATCAGGCTGGAGATCGCATGGACGAAATTGTTGGGCGCGATGGTCTGCTGGCCTGTCCATTTCACGTCCGGGAAGCGGGAGAGGATCTGCCGGTAGGCTGCTTCGAGCTGCATGTTGGCGACGCGCTGGCCGAGGCAGACATGCGGTCCGTTGCCGAAGGACATGTGTTCCTTTGCATTCTCGCGGGTAATGTCGAAGCGATGCGGGTCCGGGAACTTGGCCGGGTCGCGATTGGCGGCGGGGTAGTACATGACGACCTTTTCGCCTTCGGCGATGGGTTGGCCGCCGAGCTCTGTATCTGCTGTCGCCGTGCGGCGCATATAGGTCACCGGCGTCACCATGCGGATCGCTTCGTGGACGAAGTTGGGGAACAGGTCCGGACCGGCCTGCAGTTTCGCCTTCTGGTCCGGGAATTCGGTCAACAGGCGCATGGTGCCGGAGAGGGAGTTGCGGGTCGTGTCGTTGCCGGCGAACACGATCAGCAGCCAGGAGCCGTCGAGGAATTCGGGGCTCAGCGGTTCGCCGTCGATCTTCACATTGGCGATGGCGGAGAGCAGGTCTTCTTTCGGCTCGCGCCGACGCTCCGCCAGGATGTGGCGGCCATAGTCGAACATCGCCTGGATCTCGGTCATGAAGGCCATGATCTGTTCGGGCGTGACATTGCCGAGGCCTTCCTGCTGGGCCTGGTATTGCGAGGTTTCGAGGAAGTGCATCCAGTGGACGAGCTTTGGCCGGTCGGCCGCCGGCACGCCGAGGATTTCGCAGAGGGTGAAGAGAGGCAGCTCGGCAGAGAACATTTCCACCATGTCGACCACCGGGCCCTGCTTCTCCATCGCGTCCAGGAGTTCCGTGACGTGCGCATCGACGCGCTTCTTCAGTTCGGCGACAAAGCCGGGGCGGAAGAAGTGCATGTGTTCCATGCGGAGCGGCGTGTGGTAGGGGCGGTCCAGATTGATCAGGCTGTTGAGGCTGGACGCGTGCAGCAGCGGGTGGCGCGGCTCGTCCGGCAGGCCATAGGTCATTAGGATGCCGCCGCGCTGTGAGGAGAAAGTGGCCGGGTCGACCTCCACTTTCTTGACCAGCTCATAGGAGGTCACGGCCCAGAAGCCGGCGCCCTTGTGCTCCGGGTGCCACATGACCGGCGCCTTCTCGCGCATCTCCGCGAAGGCATCGTGCGTGTAGCCGCCACGCGAGGAGAAAACCTCCGGGTCCGTCAGGTCGACCGGCGGAGCCAGGTTGTAGACGGGCTTGTTCTTCGGCGCGTGTGGCGGCGCTTCGTGCTGATAGGTCTCGGTGACATTCTGAAGGGTCATGCGGGTCTCCCTGATGGCGAATGCCACGGGCGGCCCTGTTCCCGGCCGTCTCAGCGCGGCTTGCTGCTTTTCCTGTTGCGGGACAGCTTAGCCGACCGGGGCTTGCTGCCAAGTCGTGACTTGGGGGAAGGACGGTCCGGCCGGGTCGTCCATTCCTCGTCCGGCTTGCGGCCTTTGCGCTGGCGCGCCGTGGAGGCCTGTTTCGCGCCCGCTTTCGGAGCGGGCTTGCCGCGCCCGGCGCCTGTCTTCTGGCCGGGCTTCATGCCGGGTTTGTGGCCGGGTTTGTGGCCTGGGCCGGAGCGGTCTTTCGGGCCTGCGCCTGCAGCGCCTGCGTAGAGATGGCCGACGGCCTGGGCCAGCAGGTCAGGCGGCACTTCGTCGACCTGGCCGGGCTTCAGGTCGGTGAGTTCGAACGGGCCGTATGCGACGCGGATGAGGCGGTTGACGATCAGGTCGACGGCTTCCAGCGCGCGGCGCACTTCGCGTTTCTTGCCTTCCGAAAGGGTGACGGTGAGCCAGTTGTTGGCGCCGGTTTCCCGGTCCAGCACGGCCCGGATCGGCTGGTAGGTCACGCCTTCGACGGTGATGCCACCGGCGAGCTTCTGCAGCTTTTCGGGCGTCACCGTGCCATGGGCGCGGACGCGATAGGTCCGCTCCAGTCCAGACGATGGCAGCTCCAGCGCGCGGGCGAGGGCGCCGTCATTGGTCAGCAGCAACAGGCCCTCGGTGGTGAGGTCGAGGCGGCCGACGGTGACCACGCGCGGCAGGCCCTTCGGCAGTTCGTCGAAAATCGTGCGCCGGCCTTCCGGGTCGGCATTGGTGGTGATCAGGCCCGAGGGCTTGTGGTAGCGCCAGAGTCGGGTCGCATCGGGGGCGGCAACGGTGCGCCGGCCGACGCGGATGAGCTCCTTGCCCGTGACCTTGAAGGCGGGTGATGTGAGCGTCCTGCCGTCAACGGTGACCTTGCCTTCCTCAATCAGGCGTTCGGCCTCGCGGCGCGAGGCGACGCCCGCACGGGCGAGGTATTTTGCGATCCGTTCGCCTTCGCTCCAGTCGGGCTCGGGCGCCGGACTGCGGGGCTTTGCTGGCTTGCCTTTCGGGCCGGATGGTTTCCGGCTTGGGCGGCCCGTCTCCCGACGCTCCGTCATGATCAGTCCTTCCTGTTCGGCCTACTTCGACAGCTCGGTCAGCAGCGTGTGCCAGTAGTTCAGTGCGCCGGGGATGGAGGCGACCGGCACACGCTCGTTCAGGCCATGCGAGAAATCGTCCGACGGCTTCATGAAGATGCCGCAGACGCCATAGCTGGGGATGCCCTGGGCGCGGAAGAACAGGCTGTCGGTGGCCCCGGCAGACATGTTCGGGATGACCGGAACACCCGGCGCCTCGACGTCGACCGCCTTGCGGACGGCGGCCATGAGGGTGGGGTCAAGCGGCGAGGCATCGC
This sequence comes from Hyphomonas sp., assembly GCA_020638455.1. GTDB lineage: Bacteria > Pseudomonadota > Alphaproteobacteria > Caulobacterales > Hyphomonadaceae > Hyphomonas. The sequence goes on from JACKIK010000005.1 coordinate 59,720, forward strand.
TGGAATGGGCCGCCAGAGGCAGGCTCACCGTTGCGCCCGGGCCGGCAAGTTCCTGCAGCTTCTGCAGAATGGAGTCCGGTGAGACGCCGGGGAAGATCCGGCAGTTCACATTGGCGGAAACATGCTGCGGCAGGGCGTTCTGAGCGTGCCCGCCGTCGATCAGTGTCGCAACGCAGGTCGTACGGATCTGGCCGATATATTCCGGCTCCTTCGACAGCCTGGCGACCGCGTCCGCATCGGACGGGTCGGCGGCGAACTTCGCCATGGCTTCGCCGAGGTCTCCCGGTGTCTGTTTGGCGGACTCACGGAAGTAGCCGAGCGTGACCTCGCTTGTCTGGACCGGGAATTCGTAAGCAGCGATGCGCTCGATCACGCCGGCCATGTCGACGATTGCATTCGAGCCCGTCGGGCGGCTGGAGTGGCCGCCGGGATTGGTGATGACGATTTCGTAGTCGGCATAGGTCTTTTCGCCGGCCTGGAGGCTATAGTAGTGCGGCGTGCCGTCCTCGCCGAGCGTGCCGCCGCCGGCGTCAGCGTTCAGCACGAACCGGGCATCCCTGAAGCGCGGCGCGATCGCTTCTGCCGTTTTCTGCGTGGTTTCCTCGTCGCCCGTCAGCACAAGGATGAGATCGTGCGAGGGCACGAAGCCTTCGCGCTTCAGGCGCAGCAGCGTGGTGACCAGCATGGTGAGGCCGTATTTGTCGTCCAGCACGCCGCGGCCGTAATAATAGGTGCCGTCGGTTTCCATCCTGAACGGGTCGCGGACCCAGTCTGCCGGGTTGGCTTCGACGACATCCATGTGGGCGTTCAGGACAATCGGGGCCTCGGCGCTCTTGCCGTGATAGGTGGCGATGAGCGTCGCGGTCTCGCCCAGCGGCACGAGTTCGATGTCTTCATCGGCAAAGCCGCCCGCCTTGAGCACGCCGGCCAGATAGTCGGCATAGGCGGGCACCCTGCCGCGGCCGGCCACGGTATCAAAGGCGACCGAGGCGCCGAGAATCTCGGTGGCCTTGTCGACGTCAGCCTGGCTGACGGCCCTCTGCGGGGCGGCACCGGCCGGCGCGGTCATGCAGCCGGCGAGGAAGAATGCCGCCAGGGCCGGCAGCAGCTTGGTCGTGTGGGACATGGGGGACAACTCCGTCTTCACCCGATGAACTGCGCGAGCGGGGCGGCGATGGCAAGCCCGATAATGAGCTCCAGCACGATCCAGACAGGGATCAGCCCGGCTTCGCGGTTCCGGTTGCGGTCGGCGACCAGCGACAAGGCACGCCCGAGGGCGGCGCCGATCCAGCCGACGGCGATCGGCAGCACGGCCACGACGGCAAAGACTGGCGGCATCGACACGACGATCGCCAGCGCCATCATGTGCGAGAACAGGAACAGGCCGCCAAACGTTGCCCGGAATTCCGAAAAGCCGCCCGGCTTCAGCGGGTCGGGATCTTCGATGAGTCGGACAATGCCTGCCGCCCAGCCAGGGGCGAACAGGCCGCCAAGCCCCAGCACCGCACCGAAGGTGAGCGCGACGCTGGAAATGATTGCGCCATAATGCATGCGAGGCCCTTTCAGATGTGGGAAGAAGACTAGGGCGCTTCGCCCGCAAGTCCATGCCTTGACCTGCATGCGCTGAAAGGTTGCGGATATGTCTTGCAAAGCCAGCAAGGCATGCCGATATTCGATAAGAAGGAGGGAGCCATGTCTTCCCATTTGGTAGACCGTATCGCCAGGATGCTGAAAGACGGCGTCGCAGGCTTCATGGACGGTCTTGAGGATGGCGACCCCGTGCCCGCCGGCAATCCTGCATTGACCCTGATCGAGGAAATGCGCAATGCGCTGAGCAGCCTTGCAGCCGAACGGCACCTGGCCGGCAAGCGGCTGAATGCGCTCGACGCACAACTGGCCGATATCGGCGGCAAGGCCGAACTGGCTGTCGGCGCAGACCGGGACGACCTCGCCCGTGCGGTTCTCGGCCGGCGGCACGCGCTGGCGGAGGAACGCGCAGGCCTTGAGGCAAGCCTCAGGAAAATCGATGCCGAAAGCGGGCGGCTGTCGCAGCTGATCGAGCAGATGAAGCACGAAGCAGGTCTGGGCGGATCGCTGACTGCGGCTGAAGAAGCCGCGTTCCGGGACCTGCAGCGTCTCGCGGCGGGGCGGACGGAACAGAAGCAAGGGGATTGATGCCATGGACTTTCTGACACCTGCCGTCGCGCCGTTCACCATTGCGCTGATCATCATGGCCATGCTGGCCGTGATGGAGATCGTCGGGCTGATGTTCGGCATGGGCCTGTCGGGCCTGCTCGACAGCGCGCTGCCGGATTTCGACGCGGACATGGATGCAGATGCGGACGCCGACGCACCGGATGCCGACGGGGCCGCGGGCGTACTCGGCGCGGTGACGTCCTGGCTGAGCATCGGCCGGGTGCCGCTGCTGGTGCTGATCGTCGCCTTCCTGACGGGTTTCGGCCTTGCCGGCGTGATCGGGCAGAACGCCGTGAAAGGTCTGATTGGCGCCTATCTTCCGGTTCCGGTAGCCGTCATCGCAGCGCTGTTCGTTGCCCTGCCGGTGACCCGGCATCTTGGCCTCGCGCTGGCACGCCTGGTGCCGAAGGAGGAGACCGATGCGGTCTCCCGCGACAGCTTTGTCGGACGCACCGCGGTGGTCATCAGGGGAGAGGCGAAACAGGGCCTCCCCGCAGAGGCGAAGCTCAAAGACAGGGCAGGAACGGTCCAGTACGTTCTGGTTGAACCGGATGAGGCCGGCGCCACCTTCCAGGAAGGCGCAGAAGTCATCCTGGTCGAGCAGAAAGGGCCGGTGTTCCGCGCCATTGCGAATACGCTGCCGGCGCTGTCAGGCAGCGTGGGCTAACTGGCTAGAAAGGCCGAAGACTGATGAACGAACAATTGGTGACCTATCTGTCGATCGCCGGCATTATCCTGCTGGCTTTCCTCACCATACTGCTGATCTTCGCGCGGCTGTACCGCCGGGCGTCGAAGGAGGTTTCATTCGTTCGGACCGGCTTTGGCGGCCAGAAAGTGATCATGAATGGCGGCGCGCTGGTCTTTCCGGTGCTGCACGAGGTGATCCCGGTCAACATGAACACGCTGCGCCTGGAAGTGCGCCGGCATGCCGAGCAGGCGCTGATCACCCGCGACCGCATGCGGGTCGACGTGCAGGCTGAATTCTATGTCCGTGTACAGCCGACCGTCGAGTCGATCGCCAATGCCGCCCAGACGCTGGGCCAGCGGACCATGCAGCCGCAATCGCTCAAGGAGCTGATCGAAGGCAAGTTCGTCGACGCCCTGCGCGCGGTCGCCGCGGAGATGGGCATGGAGGAACTGCACGAGCAGCGCGTGAACTTTGTCCAGAAGGTGCAGGCGGCAGTGTCGGAGGACATCCTGAAGAACGGCCTCGAACTGGAATCGGTGTCGCTGACCGGTCTCGACCAGACGAGCAAGGAATACTTCAACCCGGACAACGCGTTCGACGCCGAGGGCCTGACCAAGCTGACCGAGGAGATCGAGGCGCGGCGCAAGAAGCGCAACGATATCGAGCAGGAGACCGAGGTCGAGATCCAGCGCAAGAACCTCGAGGCACAGCAGCAGCAGCTGCAGATTTCCCGGGACGTCGAATATGCCCGGCTCGAGCAGCAACGGGAAATCGAGATCCGCAGGGCGGAACAGGCGACCCAGATCGCCCAGCAGCAGGCCGAACGCCAGCGCGAGGCCGAGCAGGCCAAGATCCTGGCGGACCAGCACATCAAGGAATCCGGAATTGCGGCCGAGCAGCGGGTTGCCGAACGCGACATCGAGAAGGCCCGCCAGGTGATGCTGGCCGAGCAGGATCGCGACATTGCCGTCGCCGAGCGGTCACGGGCGAAGTCCGAAGCCGACGCGAAAGCTGACGAAGCGCGCGCCATCGCTGCCCGCGCGGCAGAGCAGGTCACCACGACGCGCGCAACCGAGACGGCCGAGCGCGACAAGGCGATCGAACTGATCGAGGCGCGCAAGCAGGCCGAGCAATCGGCGATCCAGATCCAGGTTGCCGCCGAGGCGGAAAAGCTGGCCGCTGTCGACAAGGCCGAAGCCATCCGGCTGGCCGCCGAAGCGGATGCCAACAAGCAGCGTATCACGGCGGAAGGTGCGGCCCAGGCGGAGAAGCTGCGCGCCGAGGCGCTGCGCGAAGTCTACGATGCCGAGGCCGAGGGCAAGCGCAAGGTGAACGAAGCGGCGAACACGCTGTCGCCGGAGCAGATCGCCATGCAGATCAAGCAAGCCCTGATCGAGGCGTTGCCGGCCATTATCGAACAGTCGGTCAAGCCGATGGAGCGCATCGAAGGCATCAAGATCCTGCACGTGGAAGGCCTGAACGGCGTGACTGGCAGTGGCAACGGAGCGGATGAGGCGCCGGCTGCAGGACTTGCGGACCAGGCGGTGAACGCCGCGCTGCGCTACCGCACGCAGGCGCCGCTGCTGGACACTCTGATGGCGGAGCTTGGCATCAGCGGGGGAGACCTCGACGGCCTCACCTCTCTCGGGAAGGCATCCAAGCCGAAAAACTGAAGTGCATAGCACGAAATGAATTCGCCGCAGCGCGACCCATGCGCTGCGGCGAAATCCTTTGTGGTGTCGCTCAGTTCGGGTTGCAGGCGAATTCGCGGGTGACGCCGGTCCAGGTGTGGTTGTAGGCAACCTGGACTTCGAAGCCTGCGCCGACGCCCGGCTGGTAGGCGATCATGTCAGGGTCACCGGTGGCGTTGCCGTAGTTCCAGCTGAAGCTGCTGGTATACCCGGCCGGCCCGACCGAGCCGCCCATCACGAAGCCGTTCGACTCGCCCTTCAGGCCATCGAAGCCGCCCTTCGACAGGGCGAGGATGCCGCTGCTTCCGGCGCCCGCCTGGGCGCCAGCGGTGAACGAGTTCGCCCACATCGGTGCGCAGGCAAAGGTGCCATCGGATTTGCGCGTCATGGAAAGGCCCTCGGCGTGATCGTAGCCGACGACGAAGGACCCGCCGGAGCTGATCATGAAGGTTGCGGTGTCGTAGCCACCGTTCTTCGCAGCATCGGATTCGAGGACCTGCTTGAGCAGTCCCTGCGCATTGTCCGGCTTGGTCACGGCGAGGATGGCCTGATGGTAGTTGCCGAGTTCGGCGGCTTCCTCGATCCGCTTGTCGAGCGCTTCGGCTTTCTCGTCATCGGCGCGCTGGGCGGCCGTCCGCTCATCGCCGGTGCAGCTCGGGTCGTCGACATCGAATTCGCCCCACATGCTGACATCGAGGATGCAGCGGTTCGGACGACCGAACGCCTGTCCGTGGATGGTGCCGGAGGTCTCACGGCAGGCGATTTCCCAGGCTTCACCGCTGGGGATGTCCCTCAGAATGCTTGAATACTGGCGTTTGCCGGCGGCAACGCAATAATCTGCCTTCGGCGTATCCCAGCGCGAGCCCGTGCAGGTGGTGTCTTCGCGTTCCCATTCACCCCACATTTCCTTCGTCGTCGGATCCTCGACGCAGGAGATGGGATAGGCATCCTTTCCGTCGAACTTGATCGGGCTCTTGCCGCAGGCTTCCCAGTGATCTTCGCCGTCCGGAATGTCGTAAAGGACCGACGACCACTGCCGTGTGTTCTTGCCAGTGCAATGATCAGCCTTCGGCACGCCCCAGTGATTGAAGCCGCATTCCGGATCGTCGACGCGCCATTCGGCCCACATCTCGCCGATCCCGCGCCCGGCGCAGGACTCGCCGCCCGTATAGGAGTGCGATACGCCGTACTTGTCATTGAACTTTGCAGGCGTGTGCTCGCAGACCGACTTCACGTTACCCGTGGCGTCCCAGATTCGGGACGCGTAGATACGCTTGCCTTCGGAGCGGGCGGTGCAGCCATAGGCCGTGACCGTGCCCCAATGAGGCTCCTTCGGCTTGCAGGCAGCCGCGTTCGGCGTGTCCCATTCGCCCCACATGCCGAGGGATGCCTTGTCGACACACCGCGTCGGCTTGCCGTGCGGCAGGGAACCGGTTCCGTTCGTTGCGTTGCATTTGGCTGGCCAGTTATCCCACAGGGTCAGGCCGTAGAGGCGGGCATAGTCGACCTTGGTTGTGCCGCTGCATTTTGAGCCCTGGTCGCCCCAACTGAGCTGGGCGCTTGCGGGCAGCGACACGAAGAACGTGCCGGCCAAAGCGATTGCTGCCATGCGCAGACTGCGCGAGCCCATAATATCCGATTTGAAGAAATTCACGCCGCGTCCCTTTCGGCTCTGAATCCGGTCGCGTCTCCCTTTCGAATATTTATTGCGCGACCAACAGGTCCGTGCAGGCAACGCGAATTCACCTGAATGTCGAGTGAATTCTGAGTTGCGGTGCATCAATCCGACAGGTGAACCCCCAGTACTGAATTGTATTCGTCGGGAATTTCGAAGTAAGGCGAGTGCCCGCAGCCCTTGAAAACATGGAAATGTGCTTCGTGCTCTTCGAAGTAGGGCAGCACGCCCTTCAGGGCTTCCGGCGGCCAGATCGCGTCGTGCTCGCCGGCGAAGATGATGACCGGGCATTTCACCTCTTTCAGCTGCTCGACAGGGATCAGGGCATCCGGGCCGAACAGGATTCGGGCGGCATCCGGATTGAACGGCGTATTGAAGGCGCCGAGCTGCTGGTAGAGGTATTCCTTCGCGGGCTCGGCCGTATGCAGCTGCTGGCCGAGGGCGACGGAGGCGGGGCCGCGGGCGTCCATCTTTTTCTGGCTGTCGAAGAAGGATTGAAGGGCTGGCGGATGCGCGATGCCGGCCATGGTGCAGCCGAGGATCAGGCGCTCGACGCGGTCCGGATGGCGAAGCGCAAGGCGGAGGCCCGCCCAACCGCCGAGCGACTGGGTGACGATGCTGGCCTTGTCGAGGCCTGCCGCGTCCATCACGGCAAGCGCGCCGTCAGAGAAAGCCTGGTCCAGCGCTTCCGGCGCGACGGTCGGCGTGCGGCCGAAGCCGGGCAGGTCATAGGCGACGCATTTGTGGGTGTTGCTGAAATAGGCCATCTGCTGCCACCAGACGGCAGCATTGCCGCCCGCGCCGTGGATGAACAGAACGCCCGGGCCTTCACCTGCGGAAATCCAGTGCGGCGTCTCGCTCATGTTTGCCCCTCCTTCGTGCGGGTCAGGTGACGCCGGCATCTTTCCAGGCTTCCTTGGGCCAGCGGCGGTGTTGCCAGAACCACTGGCCGGGATGGGCGCGGACCTGTGCTTCCAGAAACTGGTTGATCCGGGTGACGGAGGCAAGGATGTCGGCATCCTGGTCGCCGGTATCGCCGGGCACGAACGGCTCGTGAAATTCGATGCGGAAGCGGGCCGGGCCGGTGCGCGTCGTCGAGACCGGCACGATGGGGACGTGGTATTTGAGGGCAAGGCGCGTCGGGCCGGGCGCGGTCATGGCGTCGCGGCCGAAGAAGGGGACGGCGATGCCTTCGTTGAATTTCTGGTCGTTCATCAGGGCGATGGGAGAGCCCTTGGCGAGAGCGCGCATCAGTTCTCGCGTGCCGATGCCCTTCGGCGCGTTGATGGCTGTGCCATAGTCATGACGCAGCTTCGAGATGCGCCAGTCGATGTGCGGATTGTTAAGCGCCCGGTAGGTCATCACGGCATGCGGGATGCGCTTGGTGATGGCGGCAGGCATGATTTCCCAGTTGGCGAAATGGCCGGACACGAAGACGGCGCCCTTGCCGCTGTCGCGGATGCGGTCCAGCACGTCAAGGCCCACGATCTCGACCCGGCCGGACGTGTACGGATCGATCTTCGGCAGGTGGGGAAGCTCGCCGGCTGTACGCCCGGCGGATTCCCAGGCGGCGAGGGCAGTTTCCTCGACCTGCGCATCGGTCCAGTCAGGGAAGGCCATTTTCAGGTTGCGCCGCATTGTCCTGTGCTGCGACAGCATCGGGCCGATCTTGCGCAACAGCCAGCCGCCGAAATTCGACGCCCGGTCCGGCCCCATCGCCTTGACGGGCGCCCAGTAGATCCAGTCCCAAGCAAAGGTTTCCAGGCGCCACTGGACGCGCTGCCAAAGACTGGCGCGGTTATCGATATCCTTTGGCCGGACGTAACCGGCCTCTGTTTCGGTTCCGCTCATGCCGTTACCGGGCCTTTGCAGGGTGTAGGACTGGGGCGAGCAGCGCCCTGAGGGCTGCCTCGTCCTCAAAGCGGGCTTCGACGGGAAAGGCAAGAATGCGCTGCCGCTCGTCAGCTGGCAAGCGCACATGATCTTTCGTTGTGGTAATGAGCCGCGCCCCGTGGCTGGCGGCAAGGTCGTGCAGGAAGCGGAGGTCGCTGGCGGTGAAGACATGGTGGTCACCATACGGCACGCCTTCGCGAAGGTCGGCGCCGGCCGCCTTCAGGCCGTCGAAGAACTTCACCGGACGGCCGATGCCCGCAAAGGCGACGAGCGGGCCTTCGGGCACCGCCCCGGACGGGGCGATGGCCGCGCGCAGCACCGGTAGGCGGGATTTCTGCACGGCCGTCAGCTCCTTGCCCTCACCCATAAGGACGACGCCCTGTGCCCGGGTGAGGCCGTCCGCCACCGGCTCACGCAGCGGTCCCTTTGGCAGCACGAAGCCATTGCCGAACGGGGCGGCGGCATCGATCACGATGAGGGACAGGTCCTTGGCGACGGAGGGGTTCTGGTGGCCGTCATCCATGACAATGAGCCGGACGCCGTCGGCGGCCATGGCGCGGGCGGCTTCGGCGCGGTCGCGTCCGATCCAGGCTTCTCCACTGGCGGCCAGCATCAGCGGTTCGTCGCCGACCTCGGCCGCGGCATGGCCGGCGGGGTCTACGCGGAGCGGTCCTGAGAGGCTGCCGCCATAGCCGCGGGACAGGCTGGCGGCGCGCAGGCCGGCTTCGGACGCCATCCTGCGGATCGCTTCGACAACCGGCGTTTTGCCGACACCGCCGACCGTGAGATTGCCGACGCAGATGATGGGCACGGGCACTGCGGCGGGCTTCGCATTTGCGAGCTTGCGGCGGATGCCCATTGTGTAGAGGGCGGCCAGCGGCGTCAGGAGGATGCGTATCAGCGGCGCGGCTTCGCGCGACCGGGGGTCGAGCCCGGCAGACCAGAAGTGCGGTGCCTTCATGATTGTGCCTCAGCCGGCAGCACCGGGCGCAGCGCCTCCAGAGTGACCTGCATCGGTGCATCGGCTTCGTGGGCCAGCAGGTCGAGGGAGGCGGCCGAGGGCGGTTCCATGGAGACCAGGGCGCGTCCGATAGCTTTCGCACTCTTCAGCAGGCGGACGAGTCCGCGCTCTTCGAGGTCCTGCATCATGGCGGCAAAGTTGAACACGTCCGGACCGGAGACAACAGGCTTGCCAAGACGGATCGGCTCCAGCGGATTATGACCGCCGACATCCGGCGTGTTGCCGCCGCCGAGAAAGACGGCGTCCGCGAGACGGAACCAGAGCCCCATCTCACCCATCGTGTCAGCCAGCAGCACCTGCGTGCGCATGGTCGGCGCTTCGCCGCGCGACCGGCGCGCATAGGGGATGTTCCGTTCCCGAAGCATGTCTTCGATCAGCGGTCCGCGTTCCGGATGCCGAGGCGCGATGATCAGGGCGGCTTCCGGCGCGGCTTTCATCGCCTCCAGGAACAGTGCTTCCTCGCCCTCATGCGTGGAGGCAGCGAGATAGCACCTGCGCGTCCCCTTGAAGCCTTCGTGCAGGCGCCGGAGCTCAACGTCACCCGCCGCGGGCGGCGGCAGTGCCGATTTGAGGTTGCCTGCACAGGTGATGGGCTTGCCGAGCAATGTGGCGAGGCGCCTGGCCGTGTCTTCGTCGGCGGCGAGCACGACGTCGAACCTGCCGACGAGACGCCGGAAAGCGCCGCGCAGCCGCATCCAGCCACGGAACGAGTCCTCCGTCATGCGGCCGTTGACGAGGGCGCGCCGCGCGCCGGCTTTCTCCGCCTCGAGGATCAGGTTTGGCCAGATCTCGCCTTCTCCGAAGATGCAGAGGTCAGGGCTCCAGTGGCGGACGAAGCGCCGGGCCGCGCCGGGCGTGTCGAGCGGTGCCATCTGGTGAAAGGCATTGTCCGGCAACAGGGGTTCCAGCAGCTTTGCCGATGTCTGGGTCTGGCTGGTAAACAGCAGCATCAGGTCCGGACGCTCTTCGAGGAGGCGGTTGCCGAGCTCCAGCAGCAGGCGGGACTCGCCGACGCTCGCCCCATGCAGCCAGACCAGCGGCGTGCCGGACTTGCGGCCCGGCATGCGGCGTGCGGTCCGCTCATGCAGGCGCAGATAGTCTTCCTTGCCGGCCCTGACACGCCGGCGCAGGACGAATCCGGCGAACGGCGACAGGGCGCCGGTCAGGATGCGATACGCATGAAGCGCCGGGGTCATTGCGGGGCGGGGTCCGTTGTGAAAGCCGTCTTTCCTGCTGCCAGCATATCGGCGCGGACCGTCGCCGCATCAAGCTGTTCCTGCAATTGCGCCTGCAGGACTTCAAGCGGCGTCGTGCGCGCGGTGCTGATCGGCGTGCCGAGCACGATGGCGCCGCGCGTAAACGGGAAGGGGATGATGAACCGGTCCCAGGTCTTGAGTCGCCAAGCGGGCTGCACGGACAGCGCATAAGGCACGATCGGCGCGCCGGCGCGCTGCGCGATCATGATGGCGCCGGGGCTGACCTTCTCGGCCGGGCCGCGCGGACCGTCCGGGGTGATGCAGACGGCACTGCCGGACTTCAGCAGGCGCACAGCCTCCGCGATTGCCCGCGCGCCACCCTTGTCCTTCTTCTTTTTCTTGTTGGCGGCAGAACCGCGAATGGCATGCAGATCAAGATGGTCGATGGCGCGGGCGACGGCTTCGCCGTCCGCCGACAGAGAGATCAGCATGGCGGCGCGATGGATGCGGTCTTTCCATCCGCGGATGACCCGAACCCAGCCGGTCGGCAGAAGCAGGATGCGGGAATGCCAGGCCGCGACGACGACACCATCGTATTCGCGCCAGGCGTTGCGCGTTTCTTCCGGGATCTCGATTTTCCAGCGGACCGTGCGGGCCACGAGTTCCATCCATACCCAGATCATGCGGCCGAGCAGGGCGGCAACAAAGGGGGAGCGGAGAAGTGACCTCATCGCGCGGCTTATAGCGCCGTTTCCTTTACGGACCATACTCGCGCGCAGGGGAAGGACGGGCCGGAGAAATGGTGGGCGATACAAGGTTCGAACTTGTGACCCCTGCCGTGTGAAGGCAGTGCTCTACCACTGAGCTAATCGCCCGGCCCGGAAGAAGAGCGTGGGTTAGTCTGCCTGAGTCGCAAGGTCAAGCGCCGAAAGCGGAAGCGCGGCATTCCGGCTTGTACCCTGATTGGGGGACAAGTTGCGCTTCGATCCCGAAAAGCGAATTCATACCTTGTCGGAGCTGCCATCCGTTTTTGCATAGTGTCATGGAAATCGTGACACGCAGGGCTTTTTCCGAATTTACACCAAGTCACCAATGCAGGGGACAAAGACTTTGCAGAAATTTTGCGATTTTTTACACATCTGCGCCAATTCGTGTTTGCGCTAACAGTTAAAATGAACGGATGTTCAGAATGAACAATTGTTCATCGGCAAACATTACGGGTGTTTCATTCGAAATAGGTCTTGAGATTGCGCTGCAACATTGTCATTTTGCAGTCACACAAGACGGACCGGACTGGTTCGCGGATGTAACCATAAGAAGGACAGGCAGGGGCGGTAACGCCCCGGATAAAAAACAGCCTGGAGAGAGAGAACATGAAAGACTGGTGTGACGAAGAAGGCGCGAAGCGCCTGCGTGAGAAAATTGCTGCTTACTGGGCAGAGCGTGGCTATGAAGTGGATGTCGACCTTGTCGACGCCGGCTTCGTTCCGGCCATGCGTAGCGCCCGTACGGATGTGCGCAGCAATATGATCAACGGAATGCCGCGCCGCCGCATCAATCAGGATGCTGCAGCCGGCCGTCAGAGCTACCGTCCGCGCGCTGAAGCGACGGCCTAGTTCACAAAGCGCGAAAGCGCTGAAGGCAGCAGCGAGTAATGGGTAACCACGGCGTCCGCGCCAATCGCTTCCACTGACTCCTGCTCATAGCCGAATGGCAAGAACACGAAGGGCAGCCCGGCATTCCGGGCTGCCCTTTCGTCTGTCCGGCTGTCGCCCACCATGATGGCGCGTGCGGGATCCCCGCCGGCGGCAACAACGGTCCGCACGATGTGATCGCCATCCGGTTTCTTCGAGGGCACGCTGTCGGAACCCATGATCGCGGCAAAGCGCTGCGATAGGTCGAGTTCGTCCAGCAAACGGTCAGTCAGGACCTGGGTCTTGTTGGTGCACACGGCGAGCAGCGCCCCGGCCGTTGCCAGCTGGTCGAGAATTTCCTCGGCCTGGTCAAAGGGACGCGATCCCTCCGCGATGTGGTCTGAATAGTACACAAGGAAGCGGTCGAAATAGGCCTGCAGCTGGTGGTCGTCCGGTTCGATGCCGCGATAGCGCAGGCCCTTCTGGATCATTGCCCTGGCGCCGTGACCGATCATGGTGGCGACGAGGTCCAGCGTGACGGGCTCAAGCCCGGCATGTTCGAGCACGTGGTTCAGCGCGCCCAGCAGGTCAGGCGCCGTGTCGACCAGCGTGCCGTCCAGATCGAACACCACCGTCCAGCCGTCGAGCCATTTTTCCGCCAATGCCTGATTCCTCCTCGCCCCTCGCCTTGAATCGGCCTTTGGTCTAGGCGAATGAGCTTGTGAAAGCGAGAGGGCCTTCATGACGCAGCTTACCAGAGACCGGGCCGCCGTGATCCTAGCCGCCGGCAAGGGCACGCGCATGAAATCGAGTCTGCCCAAGGTGATGCATCCTGTGGCGGGACGTCCGATGGTGGACTGGTCCGTCGACCTGGCGCAGCGGGCCGGGTGCTCGCGGATCGTGGTGATCGCGCATCCGTCCCAGCAGGTTCTGGTGGACCATGTTGCCGGCCTGCCGGGGGACATCCAGGTCGCATTCCAGGACCCGCCCATGGGCACGGGGCACGCGGTCGGGTGTGCGGAGAGCGCGCTGGGCGACTTCCACGGTGATCTTGTCGTGCTCTACGGTGACAGCCCGCTGATTCCCGCGACGGCGATCGAGGACCTGTTCGCATCACTCGACAAGGGCGCAGCGATCGGCGTGCTCGGATTCGATGCGGCTGAGCCGGGCCTCTACGGGCGCCTCATAACGTCGCATACGGGCGAGCTGGAAGGCATCGTGGAGGCGCGCGAAGCCTCTCCGGAGGAGCTGAAAATCCGTCTCTGCAACTCCGGTGTGATGGCCGGACGGGCCGAGACCATGTTCCGGCTCCTGAAAAATATTTCAAACGACAATGCCAAGGGCGAGTTCTACCTGACAGACCTTGTCGGGCTTGCGCGGGGCGAAGGCCGGATCTGCCGTGCGGTGCGTTGTGCAGAGGATGACCTCATCGGCTGCGATTCGAAGGCTGACCTCGCCCGGGCTGAAGCGATCTACCAGGCGCACCGCCGGGCCGAGGCGATGGCCGATGGCGTCACACTTGTGGCGCCGGAGACCGTGTTCTTTGCCTATGACACAATCGTCGAGGCGGACGTGCTGATCGAGCCGAACGTCGTGTTCGGGCCGGGCGTGCACGTGCAGTCGGGCGCAACGATCCGGGCGTTCAGCCATCTCGAAGGCGCACGCGTCGGGCCGGGGGCTTCGGTCGGGCCGTTCGCGCGCCTGCGCCCTGGCGCCGTTCTCGAGAAGGATGCCTATGTCGGCAATTTCGTCGAGGTGAAGAAGGTCCGCATGGGCGAGGGCGCGAAGGCGAGCCATCTGTCCTATCTCGGCGACGGGACGGTCGGCGCGGGCGCGAATATCGGCGCGGGCACGATCTTCTGCAATTATGACGGCTACTTCAAATACGAGACGAAGATCGGCGCGGGGGCCTTCATCGGATCGAACTCGGCGCTGGTCGCGCCCGTGTCGATCGGAAAGGGCGCCTATGTCGGCAGCGGCAGCGTGATCACCAAGGATGTTCCGGACGATGCACTGGCCGTCGGCCGCGGCCGGCAGATCGAACGCGAGGGCTGGGCGGCCGCGTTCCACGAGAAGATGGCGGAGAAGAAGGCCAAAACCAAAAAGGGCTGATGGGATGGCGAACGAACTGGAAAAGGAAAACGCGGCGATCGCGGCGATGGAGTATGTCGAGGACGGCATGACCATCGGGCTCGGCACCGGCTCGACGGCGAAGTTCTTTGTCGAAATGCTGGCCGAGGAAGTGGCCGACGGCCTCGTCGTGCGCTGCATCGAGACGAGCGAGCAGACGCGGCGCCTGGCCGAAAGCCTTGGCGTGCCGCTGATCCCGTTCGAACAGGTGGACCGGATCCACATGACCGTGGACGGCGCCGATGAAGTCGATTCCAACGGCAACATGATCAAGGGCGGCGGCGCGGCGCTGCTGCGCGAGAAGATCATCGCCAATGCCAGCGATCACATGGTGGTGATTGCCGATCCGTCGAAACAGGTCGAGCGGCTGGGCGCGTTCCCCCTGCCGGTGGAGGTCACGCCCTTCGGCTACACGATCACGGCGAAGAAGGTCTACGACGCCCTGGTGGCGAGCGGGGTCGAACGGCCGCGGGTGGAGCTGCGGGCGCAGCCGGGCGGAAAGCTCGTCGTGACCGATGGTGGCAACTACATTCTCGATTGCCACTGTGTGCGCATTCCGGACGCCGAGTCGCTGGCTGCGCGCCTGTCGAACGTGCCGGGCGTGGTCGAACACGGACTGTTTATCGGGCTCGCGCGTACCGTGATCATCGGGAATGAGAACGGCGCGACCGTGTTTGAATTCTGAGTTTGAATTCCGGCCGGGGCGGCCACATATCGGCTGCCGGACCTGAATAATCCAAGGAAATGACCCATGGCTGAGCATGCTTTCGACTTCGACCTGTTCGTGATCGGAGGCGGCTCCGGCGGCGTGCGCGCGGCACGGCTGGCCGCACTGTCCGGGGCGAAAGTCGGCGTCGCCGAGGAATACCGCATGGGCGGTACCTGCGTGATCCGCGGCTGCGTGCCGAAGAAGTTCATGGTCTATGCCAGCACCTACGGCAAGGATATCCGCAAGGCGGCCGGTTATGGCTGGACCGCCAAAGATGTTTCGTACGATCACAGAACGTTTTCCGAAGCCATGCATGCGGAAGTGGACCGGCTATCCGGCATCTATTTCCGCAACCTGAAGAATGCTGGTGTGGAAATCTTCGAGGAGCGTGCCGAGTTCGTGGACGCGCACACGCTGCGACTGAAATCGTCCGGCAAGACCGTCACGGCGGACAAGATCCTGATCGCCGTCGGTGGGCGTCCTTGGCGGCCGACGGAAGAGGAAATTCCCGGCATCGAGCACACGATCACCTCCAACGAGGTGTTCCATCTGGAGACGCTGCCGAAGCATATCGTGATCGGGGGCGGTGGTTATATCGCCGTGGAGTTTGCGCATGTCTTCGCCGGGCTCGGCGTGCCGACCTGCCTGGTCTATCGCGGCGAGGAAGTGCTGCGCGGCTTCGACGCCGATGTGCGCACGGCGGTTCATGAAGGCCTGAAGGACGCCGGCGTGCGGGTCGTGACCGGCGCCGTGTTCAGCGAAATCGTGAAACGCGATGGCGAGGGCCTGCCGTATCGCATCAATCTCAGCAATGGCGACCATATCGAGTGCGATGTGATCCTGGCAGCGCTGGGACGCCGTCCGAATACGGATGGGCTGGGCAGCGATGCAGCGGGAGTGAAGCTGGACGACAATGGCGCCGTGGTCGTCGATGAATGGTCGAAGACGAATGTGCCGAATATCTGGGCTGTCGGCGATGTGACGGACCGGGTCGCGCTGACGCCTGTGGCGATCCGCGAGGGCCACGCCTTCGCCGAAACGGAGTTCTACGGAAAGCCCTGGCATTTCGATCATGCGGACATTCCGACCGCCGTCTTCTCGCAGCCCGAGGTCGGCACGGTCGGCCTGACAGAGGCGCAGGCCCGCAAGGCCTATGGCGCGGTCGACATCTACAAGACCAGTTTCCGCCCGATGAAGAACATGCTGAACGGTGATATGAGCCGTGTCCTGATGAAGATCATCGTACGCCCGTCCGACGAGAAAGTGCTGGGTGTTCACATGGTGGGCGAGGATGCGGCGGAGATCATCCAGGCCATCGGGATTGCGATGAAGATGGGTGTGACCAAGCCGGACTTCGACCGCACCTGCGCGCTGCACCCGTCCGTTGCCGAAGAACTCGTCACGATGCGGACCAAATGGGTGCCAGAGGAGACGGGCTGAACCTCAGGCCCGCGCGCTTTCGAGCGCATTCAGCTCCATCGCAATCGTCTTCAGGCTTTCGCGGATCGGTTTCAGCCCGCCGCCGCGGCCAGCATGGATGGTCAGCTGCTTCCAGGGCGGCTGGCCCTCCTGAGGCGCCTTCACGGCCAGGTGGCGGGAACGGGGCAGGGCGGAATTCATCAGCGCCTTCGAGAGCGGAAAGCCAGCGACCGCGTCGAACGCGCCATTGCGGGCATCCGCCTCAAAGGTGGACTGTTCGGACCGCCGCACAGCGTTGAACAGGACCGACAGGTCCGGCCGCGTCGCGGGATCGACCTGTTGCTGGATCACCTGCTGGAGCAGTTTCACTCCGCGCAGGGAATAGATGTCCGTATGCATCGGCGCGATCACGCGGTCGGAAGCTTCGAGTGCGCAGCGTGTCAGGAAGGTGGCGTTGGGATTGGTGTCGAAGACAATCAGGTCATATTCGCTGCGATAGTATTCCACCGTGCGCAGGAAGTGGCGCTTGATCTGTTCCAGCGCGGTCAGGTCTGTCGCGAAAGCGTATTTCGAGATTTCGAACTGGCCGGAAATCAGGTCGAAGCGGCCTGACGGGCTGTCGCCGCCGGCCATGATGTCGTGCACGAGATAGCTGCGGGCGACCGGCGCGAACGGCTCTGTCGAGAGACCGAGCCAGTTTTCGGCCGGGCTCGCCGCATCGCGCATGTGCAGGCGCGAACGCTCGAACAGGGAGATCACCGACCGGTCGCGGGCGGCGCTCTCGTCGGCAAAGTCCATGGAATAGAAGGTCTGCGTGAGGTTGTATTGCGGGTCGAGGTCGATCAGCAGGACACGCCCGCCGATGGCTGCATGCCAGGCACCGAACACTTGCGCCGAGACGGTCGTCTTCCCGACGCCGCCCTTGAGGTTCATCACAGCGAACACGGGGCACTTGCGCCGATAGGCTTTCTGGACCTCGCCCACGAGTTGGTCGAGCCCGTCGGGCATTGCGTTCGACAGGCGGAGGTGCGGCTGGACTTCCTGCTTGAAGAAGCCGGTGAGGCGCGCCTTGTCGATCTGGTAAGGGATCATGGTCAGGCCGCGGGCCTTGGCGCGCTCGACATCCTGCCGAACGGCTTTCGAGCGGACGGAGGCGGCTGAAACCAGCACCACCATTGCCGAGGCGTCGTCGATCGCGGCGTTGTTGCGCACGCGGTCATTGTCGCCATCCGGGGCGTACCAGTCTGCAATCGAGGCCGCGCGAAGGGCCTCGTGCAGCTTCAGGAGATCGTCGAGATCCTGGGGGGCGTGGCTGATATAGACGTGCGACATGATTTCGCCCGGTTCCCTAAAGCATTGCCCCGCCTTGTTTTCTAAGGGGAAGCGAAGTGATTCCGCCAGCTTTGTGCTGTGAAATTATGGTGAAACTTGAGCAGGGCGCTGCCATGTGATTTATGCAGCCCAGATTGGAGCGCACCATGAGCACCTGGACCCCCTCGGATTGGCGGAATCTGCCCGCAAAGCACATTCCGGAAGATTATCCCGATACTGCAGCCCTTGCTGCAGTCGAGGCACGTCTGCGCTCGTTTCCGCCGCTGGTATTTGCCGGCGAAGCCCGGCGCCTGAAATCGCGACTGGCCGAAGTGGCCGCCGGCAAGGCTTTCCTGCTTCAGGGCGGCGATTGCGCGGAGAGCTTCAAGGAATTCCATCCCGACAATATCCGCGACACGTTCCGCGTGATTCTGCAGATGGCTGTCGTGCTGACCTTCGCCGCCGCCAAGCCGGTGGTGAAAGTGGGCCGGATCGCGGGCCAGTTCGGCAAGCCGCGCTCCGAGCCGATCGAGACGATCGATGGCGTGACGCTGCCCTCCTACCGGGGCGACAATATCAACGGCATGGAGTTTACCCCGGAATCCCGCATCCCGGACCCGGAACGCCTGATCCAGGCCTATTCGCAGTCGGCTGCGACGCTGAACCTGCTGCGGGCCTTCAGCCAGGGCGGTTATGCCAGCCTTGCCAACGTGCATCGCTGGATGCTGGGCTTTGTCGACCGCAGCCCGCAGGGTGAGCGATACGAGAAGCTGGCGGACCAGATCTCGGCCTCGCTGCGCTTCATGGAAGCGGTGGGCCTCAATGCCGAGACCGTGCCGCAGATGGCGCAGGTGGAATTCTACACCAGCCACGAGGCGCTGCTGCTCGGCTATGAAGAGGCGCTGACACGGATCGATTCCACCTCCGGCGACTGGTACGACACCTCGGCACACATGCTGTGGATCGGACATCGCACGCGGCAGCTGGACCATGCGCACGTCAATTTCTGCAAGGGCGTGAAGAACCCGATTGGCGTCAAGTGCGGGCCGGGCATGGAAGCGGGCGAGCTGATCCGCCTGATCGACACGCTCAACCCGACCGATGAGGCGGGCCGGATCACGCTGATCTCGCGCTTCGGCTCCGAAGGGGTCGCCAAGGGCTTGCCGCCGCTGGCGCGGGCCGTGAAGCAGAGCGGGCGGACCGTTGTCTGGTCCTGCGATCCGATGCACGGCAACACGCTGAAGACCGAGACCGGCTACAAGACGCGGCCGGTGGACCGCATCCTCTCCGAGGTGCGCCAGTTCATCGACGTGCTGAATGCCGAAGGCTGCTATCCGGGCGGCGTCCATTTCGAGATGACCGGCCAGAATGTCACCGAATGTCTCGGTGGCGCGCAGGCGATCTCCGAGGACGACCTCTCCAGCCGCTACCACACGCACTGCGACCCACGTCTCAATGGCGAGCAGGCGCTGGAACTGGCCTTCATGATCGCGGAAAAGCTGCAGGCGCTCGGCAACGGCAAGGAAGCGGTGCGAAAAGCGGGTTGAAGACCCCGTAATTCCGGACGCTGACACACCGTGTCCTTCAGGACACGGAAATTGGAAAGACGAGGCCGGACCCGATCCGGCCTTGCTCCACAAGCCATAATCAAACACAACGCGCAGCTCGGCTGAAATACGCCGGGCGGAGGGCATCCCGATGCGGAGCATGAACTGGCCGGCCTGGGCCCGGCCTGCGGACATTCTGGATTTGTTGCGGTTGTCGGCGCCGATTGCGGTGTCGCGCATGGCGTGGATGCTGATGGGCGTGACGGACGCAATCGTGCTGGGCCAGTTCACGCCGGCGGAGCTGCCTTTCGTGCTGAACTCCTGGTTGCCGATCGGCGTGTCGCTCGGCTTCGGCATGGGCATCCTGCTGGGCGTGCAGGTGCTGACCTCCGAGCTGATGGGCATTGGACACGGCGCGGAATCGGGGCGCATCTTCCGCCGCGGACTGATGGGTGCGGTCGTGCTCGGCCTGTTGTTCGGTGTGGCAGTCTATGCCGTTGCGCCGCCCCTGTTCCACTGGCTTTTCGTCGACCTTGCGCCGCGCGGCGAGGGGCACATGAGCGACCCGGCCTATGTGGCGGCGTCGACCTCGTCGGTGACGCGTATCCTCGCACTGTCGCTGCCCGGCTTCATGATATCGAACGTGTGCAGCTACTATCTCGAGGCGCTGCGCCGACCGATCCTCGTCTCGGTGGTGAGCTATTTCGGCGTGGCGGCGAACCTTGCGCTCGATCTCGCCTTTGTCGGCGGCTACTGGGGCGTTCCGCAAATGGGCGCGGACGGCGTTGCCATCGCCACCTCGGGTTCGCGCTGGCTGATCGGCGTGATCCTGCTCGTCTGCGTCGCGATCCTGACGCCGGGCCTGCGGCCTTCGCCGAAAGGAGCGGCGGATGAAGCGCGCCGCCAATATGCCGTCGGCCTCGGCACGGCAGTTTCGAACGTTGCCGAATGGGGCGGGTTCAACCTTACCTACATCATCGCAACCTGGATCAGCCTCGCGGCCAACACCGTGTACGGATACTCGGTGCAGCTGGTCGGCTTCTGCTTCATGTTCTATCTCGGCATCGCCTCGGCGACGAGCGTGCGTGTGGCCGAAGCGTCTGGCCGGAAGAACCGGCAGGAAGTCGCAAATGCCGGGCGTCTCGGTGTGGTTGCCACGATCCTGCTGGGGGCAGTACTTGGCAGTATCCTGATCCTGTTCAACGACACGCTGAGCCATCTGCTGGTGAGGCGCGATGCCGTACTCGACGGGGTGATGCTCGCTCCGGCGATCGCATCCCTGCTGGTGGTCGCGGCGGCGATGACGATTTTCGACGGGCTGCAGGCGACAGCTTCGTTTGCCCTGCGCGCGCAGGAGATCGTCTGGTGGCCGAGCCTCATCCATATCGGCTCGTTCTTCCTCGTGATGCTGCCGGCCTGCTACTGGCTGGGCCTCGTTGAGGGGCGGGGCGCGCACGGAATGATCGAGGGGGCGCTGATCGGCGTGCTGGTGGCAGGCACTGCACAGACGGCCGTGCTGGAATGGAAAGCGGCGCGCCCATTGTCTGGACGCGCCGCCTGAACTCTCTACACAGATGCTCCGGAGGCGGAGCGGCCGGCTTTAGAGATCCTTCATCGCCGAGGCGGGCTTGAAGGCAGCCGATGTCTTCTCCGGGATCCGGATCTGGTCGCCGGTGGCCGGGTTGCGGCCGATACGGGCATTGCGGGTCTTCGGCGCGAACGTGCCGAAGCCGGCGATGGCGACCTGCTTGCGGTCTTTCACTGCGGCAGCAATCGTATCGAATACGGCATCGACAGCCTTGCCGGCGTCGCTCTGCGAAAGGCCCGAAGCAGCGGCCACTGCCTTGGTAAGTTCACCCTTGTTCATAGGGGTTCTCCTCTGAGTTAAACGGCGATGCCCCGCCGTTGCGCCGACTAGTCCACGATTCGGAAGGCGTGAACACGCCGGAATCCCAATAAACACAGGCTAAACGCCGAGAATCCAGCCCTCTTCGGAGGTAATTTCCGCGATTTTTCCCCCATCAGGGGAAATGCCTGTGGAAAAAGCAGTTCCGAGCCGGCCTTTTTCGTCGAGACTGGCGTAATGACTGGCGATTTCGCGCACCTGCGCCTCGTCGGTCGTCTCGCCAGGGCCCGGCGTCACCTTCAGCAGCGATGGATAGATTTCGGCGATCACGATGCTGATTCCGTCAAGCTCTTCATCCGTCAGCGGACCAGGCGCAAGCTCGAATGGCCAGATGCGCGCGTCGGGCCAGGCCTGACGCAGGGCGTGGACATGCGGAATGCCTGTCAGCGCCTGGCTGCCGACACTGCCATTGCCATAGATCTGCCAGTTCGACTTCGGTTGGGCCTGCTTCGACTCGCGCAAGGCGATCTCCGTAAGGCGGAATTCGGGAAGCGGCATGTCATCTGTGAACGGCGTTTTCTTTGCCGCAAGCGTGCTCGCCTGCTCGCTCGGCGGGGCGCCCCAGAACGGGTAGGGGCCTTTGGATATGGTGTAGTTCATGCCGGCGGCTACGGCGAAGCGGGCCTTGGAATTATTGTCCGGCTTGTCCTTCATCCGGGAAGCAAGGTAGGCGTGCATGGCCGCCCATGGCGGGGCGCCGTCTGTATCGAGGCCGAGGGCGGCCGCTGTCCCGGCGGGATAGCCGAGCGAAAAATCGAAGCCGATGAGAACGCGGTCGCCGCGCTTCACAAGGCGCTCGGTCAGGTCACGGATGATGTCCCGGGCATTGAGGCGTGTCGGCGGATTGGCGGCTGTGAAGTGGAATTTCAGGCGGGCGTCCTTGGCCAGCACACCGACCCAGATGGAATTGGAGCCCGTCGCCGGCTTCGACGCGGCGCTCCAGTCCACCATGATATAGGCATCGAACAGACGTGCCATGACTATCCCAGCTTGACGAGCATCTTGCCCGTATTGGCCCCGCTGAAAAGGCCGAGGAAGGCGTCCGGCGCTTTGTCGATCCCCTCCATCACGGTTTCGTTGAACTGCATCTGGCCGGAGCCTATCCACTTCGCCATGTCGGCGAGGAAGGCGGGCTGCATGTCGATGTGCGTCGACACGATGAAGCCCTGGATCTTCAGCTGCTTGCCGACGACCTGGATGATGTTGTGTGGGCCGACAGGCGTGCCGGTCTCATTGTACTGGGCAATCATTCCGCACTCGGCGAAGCGGGCCATCGGGCGGGCGACCTCAATGGCGGCGGTCAGGTGGTCGCCGCCGACATTGTCGAAATAGACGTCGATGCCCTTCGGCGCCGCGGCGCGGAGGGCCGCGACCAGCCCGTCGAAACCTCTGGCCTGCTTGTAATCGATCACATGGTCGGCGCCGAGCGCCATCACGGTGGCGCACTTCTCCGGGCCGCCGGCGGAACCGATGACGGTGCAATTCTTGATCTTGGCGATCTGCACGACGGTCGAGCCGACGGCGCCTGCGGCGCCGGACACGAAGACCGTGTCGCCTTCCTTCAGCTCCGCAATGCGGAGGATGCCGGCATAGGCGGTCAGGCCGGGCATGCCGGCGACACCAAGGAAGGCGCTTTCCGGAAGTCCGGTTTCCGGCAGCTTCATCGCCATCACGGCCTCGGGCTTCGCGGTCCACGCCGTGCGCCAGCCCGCCATCGAGGAAACGAGGTCGCCCGCGCCATAGCCCGGATGATTGGAGGCGGTCACGCGGCCGATGGCGCCGCCCTGCATGGTTTCGCCGATCTGGAAGGGCGGGACATAGCTTTCGCGGTCGTACATCCGGCCACGCATATAGGGGTCGACCGACATCCATTCATTCTTCACCTGGATCTCGCCATCGCCCGGCTCCGGCACGTCGGTGGTCTTTTTCTGGAAGTCGGAAAGCTGCGGCAGGCCAACGGGGCGTTGGGCAAGAGCCCATTCGGTTGAGGTAAGCTGCGCCATGTTCGTTTCCTTCCTGTTGTCGTATCCGGGGACTAAGTGGACCGGCAGGACGGCGCTGTGAAGGGGGCGGGGCAAAGATTCCCGCTGCTTTCAGGCTGAGGCAGACTCTTGCTAGACGGGCCTGCGGATGCGATGGCGGACGCATAGAGGGCTTGGATATGACGAAGCTGAAAGTGGGCGTCGCGGGCGCCGGCGTTTTCGGAAACTATCATGCGCAGAAGGCGGCGGCTTCGGCGAAGGCCGAACTCGTCGGTGTGTACGATATCGATCTTGCCCGGGCGAGCCGCATTGCCGAGCAATATGAAGGGCGGGGCTTCGACCAGTACCCTGAATTCCTGGACGCGTGCGAAGCCATCGTGATCGCGGTGCCGGCCACCTGGCATGAGCCGCTGGCGCATGAGGCGATCGAGGCGCATTGCCATGTGTTGTGCGAAAAGCCGCTGGCGCTGACCGGCAAGGCGGCGCGGCACCTCGCAGACGAGGCGGCGGCGCGCGGTCGAATCCTCCAGGTCGGCCACCAGGAGCGCTTTGTCGCAAAGGCGATGGGCGTGCTGGCCATCGAGGAGGCGCCGCTGCTGATCGAGTCGGTCCGGTCCGGCCCTCCGGCAGCGGACAATCGCGCGGGCGATGTTTCGGTGATCTGGGATCTGATGATCCATGACCTTGACCTTGCGGCGATGATGCTGGGCAATGAGTTCACCGGCGTGACGGCAACGGGCCGGCGCGTTCATTCGGCGCATCTCGACGAGGCGAAAGCGCAGTTCACCTATGCCAGCGGCGGCGTGGCCCGCCTGACGGCCAGCCGCGCCGCCAGCGAGCGCCAGCGCACGATGCATGTTGCTTACCCTTCGGGCGAGATCACGATCGACTTCCTGACGCGCAAGGTCGACAACACGACGCCTTATGAGATCAAGGTCGATATCTCTGCCGAGCTGCCCGATCCGCTGGGGGCGGCGGATGAGGGATTTTACGCGGCCTGCCTCGGCGAGGCGCGGAGCCCGGTGCCGGCCCACGGTACGGTCGCGGCGGTGGCAATGGCGGAAGCGGCTGAAGCGATCGCACTCCAGCGCCTCAAGGTCTAATCCTCGCCGGTCCGGCGGGCCGTCTGCTTCGGGTCATGTTTCGGTGCCGGGGCGAGGCGGAGCACTTCGGTCTGGAACCGCTCATCGTCGCCATCGAGCAGGAAGGGCAGGGCATCGCCGATGGCGGTGACCATTGGCGCGAACCAGTCCAGATCCGCTTTCGAGAAATCCGACAGCACGTGCGGCATGACCATGGACTTGTCGCCCGGATGGCCGATGCCGATGCGGATGCGGCGGAAGTCCTCTCCCAGATGCGCCATCATGGAGCGGACGCCATTGTTGCCGGAATGCCCGCCGCCGCGCTTCACACGGAGCCGGCCGGGGGCAAGGTCGATCTCATCATAGAAGAGGGTCACGTCATGCGTGGGCAGTTTGTAGAACTGCAACACTTTCGAGAGGGCGCGGCCGGTCTCGTTGTAGAAGGTCTGCGGCTTGACCAGCAGCACTTTGTGACGGCCGACCGTGCCTTCTGAAATCTGGCTTTCGAACTTGGCGCGCCACGGGCCGAAGCGGAAGCGCTCATGCAGGTCATCGATGACGAGGAAGCCTGCATTGTGCCGGTTCTTCGCATAGCGGTCGCCGGGATTGCCCTGTCCGGAGAGGATCAGCATGGGAATGTCGCCTCCTGTCCGTCGCGGTCGAAAATGAACGGCCCGCCGGGCACTTTAGTGCGGGCGGGCCGAACGTTAAAGAACAAGCCGATGGGCTTAGTCTTCTTCTTTTTCCTCGCCTTCGCCAGCATCCGCTTCAGCTGCGGCCTCGGTCGAGTCCGCCTTGGCCGAGCGGCCGGCGATGGTGGCGATGGTGAAGTCGCGATCGGTGATGGTCGGTTCGGCATCGGTCGGCAGGGCGATGTCGGAGATCTTCACATTGTCGCCGATCTCAAGGGTCGAGACGTCGGCTTCAAGGAAATCCGGGATATGGCCGGCCGGGACGAGCAGTTCGACGGCGTGACGGACCACGTTGAGCGTGCCGCCCTTCTTGAGGCCCGGCGAAACCGCCTCGCCCTTGAAGTGGACAGCGACTTCGACCTTGATCTTCTGGTTGGCGTCGACGCGGAACAGGTCAACGTGCATCGGCTGGTCGGTGACCGGGTGCATCTGGATCGCCTGCGGGATCACGAGCTGCTTTTCGCCCTTATGGATCAGCGTGGCCGTCGAGGACAGGAAGTGACCGGTTTCGATGGCCTTCTGCACTTCGCCGCGGCGTAGCGTGATCGCCACCGGGTCCTGGCCGCCACCGTAGAGAACGCCGGGCACGCCGCCATTCTTGCGGGCCTCGCGGGCGCCACCGGTGCCGACGCGCTCGCGCACTTCGACGTTAAACGTAATCTTTTGTTTCGACATGGTTTTTCCTTTCGCCCTCGACTCCGCCTCGCCTGTCCGGAGAGGTGAGAAGCTGACACGTACGGCCTTGCGCCGCCGTTTCTGAAGGCGCGCGGATACCGCATTGCCTGTGGATTGGCAAGGGCGCGGGGCAGGTGGGGGATTTGCGGCTCCCTTAGCCGCTCATCCCGGCGCAGGCCGGGATCCAGATTGGGCAGGCGCCGCACTTGCGGCTCTGGGCCCCGGCTTTCGCCGGGGTGAGCGGACGGGGGACCAGAGGCTGCCTCTTCTTCCCATTTTTCGTCATCCCGGAAAGCCCGCAGGGCTTATCCGGGACCCAGCACGGACGTGCGGCATCGCAAACTGGGTCCCGGATATTTGCTGCGCAAATTCCGGGATGACGAAAAGGGTCAAGATGAGGATTGGGGGATGGGAGCCGGTGTTGATCAAGAACGGCCGCCTCAGACCAAGGTCGGGGGTGGGGCCTCGGCGGGAAGGGCCTAGAGTGGCCGTATAAGAATGGGAGGAAAACATGCTGAAATCGCACATCATGGTGGCGCTCGGCCTGTTGCTGGCGATGGTTTACGCCATGCGGCTGGTGGCCGGGTTCAGCCTGTCGGACGGCGTCGGCCTTGGCGAAAGCTACCTGATCGGCGGGCTGGCTATTTCGGGTGCGCTGGTGCTCAGCGGCCTGAAAGAACGGCGCCGGCTGAAGAAAAGTTAAGACCAAAGTGGGGCTGTCAAAGTCCGTACGCTTACGTCAGCGTAAAGACTGCGGAGTCCCGCACGCAATAAAAGGCAACTGGGAGGAAACAAGGGAATGACACACAATCTGGCTGAGATTGATGCGAAGGGATACTGGCGCGAAGTCGTCAGGCTGACCCTGAGCCTTCTCGTCATCTGGTTCGTGGTATCCTACGGGGCAGGCATCCTGTTCCGCAGCGTGCTGGACCAGGTGTCGATCGGCGGGGCGCCGCTGGGATTCTGGTTCGCACAGAACGGGTCCATCTACGTCTTCGTGGCGCTGATCTTCTACTACTGCCGGGCGATGAACCGCCTGGAGAAGAAATACGGCGTGGAGGCCTGAGGCGATGTCACAGGATTTCTGGACGTATTTCTGGGTCGTCTCGACCTTCGGCACCTACATCGCGATTGCCTTGTGGGCGCGGGCCGGTTCGACCGATGATTTCTATGTCGCCGGGCACGATGTGCACCCGGTGATCAACGGTATGGCCACGGCGGCAGACTGGATGTCTGCGGCCTCGTTCCTGTCGATGGCGGGCCTGATCGCCTTCCTCGGCTATGGCGGCTCTGTCTATCTGATGGGCTGGACCGGCGGCTACGTGTTGCTGGCCCTGCTGCTTGCGCCGTTCCTGCGCGAGTTCGGCAAATTCACCGTGCCGGACTTTGTGGGCGACCGGTATTATTCGACCACGGCACGTCTCATCGCGGTGATCTGTGCCCTGTTCGTGTCGTTCACCTACATCGCAGGACAGATGAAGGGCGTGGGCGTGGCCTTCTCGGGCTTCCTCGGCGTCGACTTCAACACCGGCATCATGATCGGCATGGCCATCGTGTTCGTCTATGCGGTGCTCGGCGGCATGAAAGGCATCACCTATACCCAGGTGGCGCAGTATTGCGTGCTGATCTTCGCCTACACGGTGCCTGCGATCTTCATTTCACTGATCGTTACCGGCAATCCGATCCCGCAGCTGGGCTTCATTTCCAATGTGAAGGGCGAAGACATTTCGATGCTGCAGAAGCTGAACAATGTCGTCACCGACCTCGGCTTCATGGAGTACACGCAGACCAACAAGACCATGTTCGACGTGTTCGCCATCACCGGCGCGCTGATGTTCGGCACGGCCGGCCTGCCGCACGTGATCATCCGCTTCTTCACCGTGTCGAGCGCAGGCGCTGCCCGCGTGTCGGCCGGCTGGGCGCTGGTGTTCATTGCGCTGCTCTACACGACGGCACCTGCCGTGGCCTCCTTCGCCCGCCTCAACTTCATCGATACGGTCAATGAAGCGACCTACATCGCCGACGATGCGGACTATGACGCGGAAGCGGCAGCCATCGTCGAGGCCGGCGGCAAGCCGATCCCGAAATGGTTCAAGGACTGGGAGAAGACCGGCCTTCTGGGCATCACCGACAAGAACGGCGATGGCGTGATCCAGTATCATGCGGGCGACTCCAATGAAGTCACCAAGCTGGACCGTGACATCTTCGTGCTGGCCAACCCGTCGATTGCAGGCCTGCCGGGCTGGGTGATCGGTCTCGTCGTGGCGGGCGGCCTTGCGGCGGCGCTGTCGACGGCAGCGGGCCTGCTGATGGTGATCTCGTCATCGGTCAGCCATGACCTCTGCCGGCGGACCTTCTTCAAGGGCATGACCGACCAGCAGGAACTGCTGACGGCGCGGGGGGCGGCCGCGGGCGCCGTGATCCTGGCCGGGATCATGGGAATGAACACGGCCAAGCTGGGCTTCGTGGCGCAGGTGGTTGCCTTCGCCTTCGGCCTCGCGGCGGCGTCGCTCTTCCCGGTGATCGTGCTCGGCATCTTCTGGAAGCGGA
Source organism: Hyphomonas sp. (assembly GCA_020638455.1). GTDB lineage: Bacteria > Pseudomonadota > Alphaproteobacteria > Caulobacterales > Hyphomonadaceae > Hyphomonas. Next base: position 87,717 of record JACKIK010000005.1, read on the forward strand.
TGAACCGGGAAGGGGCGATTGCTTCCATGCTGACCGGGCTCGTGACCACGTTCTGGTATATCTACCACTTCAAGTTCGTGGATACGGACGCCTCGCACTGGTGGCTGGGCGTGTCGCCGGAAGGCATCGGTTTCGTGTTCATGTTCCTGTCGCTGGCTGTCGGCGTGGGCGTCGCCCTCGTCACGGCCCCGCCACCGCAGGACATCCAGGACCTGGTGGAAGACATCCGGGTGCCCGGAACCCGCGTGCCGCATGGCATCGCCGATGCGGAGATGCTGCCGGAATAACATGGCAGACAGCCGGTAACGGCTGAGGACTGGGCGGCCCCGTAAAACGGGCCGCCCTTATTTTTCTTCAGGAATTCTGCGGCAAGTCCTACAAAGGGCGAACTTGCCAATCCTGTGCCGGGCAGGTGAAGATCGCGGCGACGGAAGAGGTATCGGATGCCGGTCTGGCTGATTGTTCTTGCGGCGGGGCTGTATGTGGCGGGCCTGTTTGCCGTGGCCTGGCGCGGCGACCGGCATGCGCGCGGGACCGACGCGGCGCCGAACCCGTTCGTCTACGCGCTGGCGCTGTCGGTCTACTGCACGTCGTGGACGTATTTCGGGGCGGTCGGAACGGCGGCGTCGAGCGGGTGGGATTACCTGCCGATCTATGCCGGGCCGGTGATCGTATTCGTCTTCCTGCCAGGGATCCTGAAGCGGATCGGGGAAGTGGCCCACCGGGAGAGTATCTCCTCGCTGGCGGACTTCCTGTCGGCCAGATACGGCAAGAGCCGCGGTGTCGGTGCGCTGGCGGCGCTGGCGGCGGTGATGGGCAGCCTGCCTTATATCGCGCTGCAGCTGAAATCCGTCGGCATGAGCTTCCAGGCGCTGGCCTATGGGGCGGAGAATGCGGGCGGGCAGCCAGCGAGCGAGACGGTGCTGCTGACGGCGCTGGCGATGGCGGTGTTCGCGATCCTGTTCGGTGCGCGCCAGTCTGACGCAACGCGGCGCAATTCCGGCCTGATGCATGTGCTGGCGCTGGAGGCGGTGATCAAGCTGGTGGCGCTGGTGGCGGTGAGCCTGATGTCGATGACCGTGATCATGGCGGATCCGGCGGCGATCCCGAAGGCAGCCTATGAGCCGTTCACGCACCTCGAGATCGACACGCGCCTCATTACCATGACGCTGCTTTCCATGTGCGCGATCATCTGCCTGCCGCGGCAGTTCCACGTGACCGTGATCGAGCGGAAGACCGATGCGGAGCGCCACTTCGCGCGGTTCGTTTTCCCACTCTACCTGATCCTGACCAGCGCGGTGGTGATCCCCATCACGGTCGCGGGGATCGCGACGATCAAGGAGGGCGTGCCGCCGGACCTGTATGTGATGGACCTGCCGCTGGCATCCGGGGATGGCCTGCTGGCGATGCTGGTCTTCCTGGGCGGCTTCTCGGCGGCGACGGGGATGGTGATCGTGGCGTGCGTCGCGCTGTCGACGATGGTGACGAATGACTTGATCGTGCCGGCCGTGATGCAGACGGGACGGTTCGCCAGCCTTGGCGGCGATTCCGGTGCGCGCCTGACCACGATCCGGCGCAGCGTCATCGTTGTGCTGGTGCTGCTGGCCTATGGCTATTACCGGCTGGCGGGGACGGGCGAGGCGCTGGCGCAGATCGGCCTGTTGTCCTTCGCGGCGGCGGCCCAGTTTGCGCCGTCGCTGATCGGCGCGGTCTACTGGCGGGGCGGGCGGCGGGCCGGCGTGCTGGCCGGACTCGCCATCGGCATGGTGGTCTGGGCCTACACACTGTTCCTGCCGGCGATCCTCAGCCATGACCGGATGGCGGCAGCCTTGCCCGGATGGCTGGACCCATACGCGCTGTTCGGGATGCGGTTCGAGGACAGCCTGACCCATGGTGCGCTGTGGAGCCTTGGCGCGAACCTTGCGGCCTATGTGCTCGTGTCCCTGCGCGCCCGTGAGCGGCTGCGGGACAAGGTGCAGGCAGGCGCATTCGTCGGCGGAACGGACCTGCCCCTGCAGGTCGAGTCGGGGTCCGGCGCGAGTGTCAGTTCGGTGACGCCCAACGGGCTGAAGACGCTGGCGGCCCGCTTCCTGACGCCGGAGGCGGTGGACCATGCCTTCGCCGATTTCGAACGCACGACCGGCGTGCCGGCCTCGGGCGACGGCCCGGCCGACTGGCAGCTTGTCCAGCGGACCGAACGGCTGCTGGCAAGTGCGCTCGGCGCCTCGTCCGCCCGGGTGGTGCTGGCCTCCGCCATCGGCGGCAGCCAGGTGGCGCTGCCGGACGTGCTGTCGATGCTCGACCACAAGACGCAGGCCGAGCGGTTCGAGCGGCACATGCTGCAGTCCATGCTGGAGAACATTTCGCAGGGTATCTCGGTGGTCGATTCCGAGCAGCGCCTCGTGGCGTGGAATACTGCGTATCTGGAGCTGTTCGACTATCCGCACGATCTTGTGGCCGTCGGAACGCCGGTGGAGCGGCTGATCGAGTACAACCTTCGCTCCGGCTGGATCGAGGGCAACCCGGCCGACGAGGCGCGGCGGCGTGTGGAGCACATGCGGGCGGGGCGCCAGCACACCTATGAGCGGCGCAATCCGGATGGCCGCTACCTTCGAATCACCGGCCATCCGATGCCGGGTGGCGGCTATGTCACGACATTCACCGACATCACGACCGACAAGCTGCGCGAACGGGCGCTGATCGAGGCGAACGAGACGCTGGAGAGCCGTGTGCGGGAGCGCACGCACGACCTCGAGGTCATGGCGGACGATCTCGATGTGGCGCGGCGCGAGGCAGAGGGGGCGAATGCGTCGAAGACGCGCTTCCTGGCAGCGGCAAGCCATGACCTTTTGCAGCCGCTGAATGCGGCGCGGCTGTTCCTCGGCTCGATCAGTTCGGACAAGAAGGGAATGGATCTCGTCAGCAAGGCCGACAAGTCCATTCAGTCTGCGGATGAGTTGCTGCGCGGCCTGCTGGATATTTCGCGCCTCGACCACGGCAATATCACCGCCAAGCCGGTGACGATCCCGCTGGGCCCCTTGCTGGAGGACCTCGTCGACGAGGCGATGCCGATGGCGGAACTCGCCGGGCTCGAGATGCGCATCGCGCCGACCAGCCTTGTGGTGCAGGCCGATCCGGATTTCCTGAAAAGCGTGCGGAGGAACTTCATTTCCAATGCCCGGCGCTATACGCGCAAGGGCGGCGTGCTGGTTGGCGCGCGGCGGCGCGGAAACGTGGCGCAGATAGAGGTCTGGGATACGGGCCCCGGCATAGCGCCGGACCGTCTGGACCTGATCTTCGAGGAATTCCGCCGGTATGAGGATGCCGACAATGCCGGCATTCGGGGGGCGGGCCTCGGCCTGTCGGTGTCGAAGCGGCTGGCGGACCTGATGGGCGCGGCGATCCATGTCCGTTCGAAGCCGGGCAAGGGCAGCGTGTTTTCCGTTCGTGTGCCGCTGGCCATCACCAAACCGGTGCGGCGCAAGGCCGCCGCGTCGACCGCGTCGCGGAAGAAGGCGCCGCTGACCGGTCTCAGGATTCTCGTGATCGACGACGAGCCGGCAATCGTGGACGCCATGAGGGCGCTGCTGGGCAGCTGGGGATGCGATGTGGCGGGGGCGGGGTCCGACGTTGAAGCCGATGCCCGGTTCACGTCGGAGGAATTCGACGCCGTGATTGCCGACCTGCACCTGCAGGGCGAGCGCGATGGGCTGGGGCTGATCGAACAATACCGCAAAAGGCTTCCCGCGCCGGGCAATGCACTGCTGCTGACGGCGACGGCCACGGATGAAGTGAAGGCGCGGGCGCAGGCCGCCGGAGTCGCCGTGCTGAGGAAGCCGGCAGGGCCGGATGACATCAGGCGCTTCCTGGAAGGACTGAAGGCGACCGGACGGACGCACGCGGCGGAATAGGTCAGAGCGAGGTCGCTTCCTTGTAGATCAGCAGGGCCTGGGTGCGGTTATTGGCGCCGAGCTTGCGGAAGATGGCCGTCATGTGCGCCTTCACGGTGGCGACGGAAATGTCCATCTCATAGGCGATCTGCTTGTTGAGGAGGCCATCGGCGAGGCCAGCGATCACCTTGCGCTGGGCCGGCGTCAGGCCGGCGACCCGGGCAAGCAGTTCCTGGCGGTCGGGCGAGGCGCCGGTGTCAGAGGGTGGAAACCACTGGCCGCCATCGAGCGCAGTAGCGAGCGCAGCGGAAAGGTCTTCCAGCGACATGCTCTTTGGCATGTATCCGGCGGCGCCCAGGGCGCGGGCCGTTTCGAAGGCCTGGGCGGACTCGGTGGCCGAGACGACCACGATCGGACAGCCGGGGCCGGCGCCGATCAGCCGGGTAAGGCCGTCGAATTCCTGGGAATCGGCAAGGGTGAGGTCGAGCAGGATGAGGTCGTACCGGGTTTCGTCCAGCCGGGCGAGCGCGTCCGAGAGGCTGCCGGCATGATGCGCGGTTGCGCCGTCCGGGAAGGCGGCGGTGAGCGCGACTTCGAGCGCATCCCGGAACAGGGGGTGATCGTCCACGATGAGAACCGTGGGGATACCGGCCATGTTCGTTCCTCCCCTGCGCCGCGGGCTTCATCGGCCGCGATCTTCAGCTCTTACAACACTCTACATGCCATGCGAATGGCCCGACAGGAATTCGACCTTGGTCTTAGCACCAATGGCCAATAGCGGGCCGGGGCCGGGCTCCGGATACTGCCCCTCATAAAATGACATGAGGGAGGAAAGCATGTCTCATTCCGTACGCGCTGTATTGCTGTCGACCGCAGCCGCGGTGATCGCGCTTGGGGCGAGTGCCCAGGAGTCCATGGAGGACCGCGTCGCGGCACTCGAGGCGATGGTGGCCGAGCTGAAGGCCGAACTCGTGGCCGAACGCACGAAGACGGATGAGAGCATTGTCCGTATCGAGAAGAGCGTGGCCGAAGCGCCCGCCGCGGCGGCACCGGCCCCGAAGACGGACGGCTTCCTTGTCGGCGACACGACGCTGAAATTCGGCGGCTTCATCGATGCCGACGTGCACGTCACAAACCTGACCGATGGCGGGATCGCTTCGACCTCGATTGCGCGGGACTTCTACATTCCGGGCGCAACGCCGATTGGCGGAGCGGAGACGACCTTCACCGACTTTACGGCGGAGCCTACGCGCTTCTTCCTGGCGGCCTCGAAGCCGGTGGGCGAAGGCAGCGTCAGCGGCTATATCGAGATGGACTTCCTCGGCTCCGGCCAGGGCAATGAGCTGGTCTCGAACTCCTATTCGCCGCGGCTGCGCCGGGCGTTCGTGAAGTATGGCAACTGGCTGGTCGGTCAGGAATGGTCGACCTTCCAGAACACGTCGGCCATCCCGGAGAGCGCGAGCTTCCTGGCCCTGTCGGACGGCATGATCTTCATCCGCCAGCCGCAGATCCGCTACACCAATGGCAACTGGATGTTCGCCCTCGAGAACCCGAACACGACGACGCTGAATGCCGGCTCGCGGGACGAGAACCTTCTGCCGGACGTCGTGGCGCGCTACAACATGACCGGTGATTTCGGGAATGTGTCGTTCGCCGGTATCGCGCGGCAGCTGCGGGCCGATTTCGGCGCCAGCGAGGAGGAAACGTTCGGCTATGGCCTCAGCGTGTCCGGCATGGTCAAGGCGGGCGCCAAGGACGACATCCGCTTCAACCTCGTCGGCGGCGAGGGCGTCGGGCGCTATGTCGGCCTTGCGGCCAGCCGGTCGACGGCACTGGATCCGAACGGCAAGCTGGAAGCGATCCCGAGTGTCGGCGGCCTCGTCGCCTGGCGCCACCCGTTTGGCGAGACGGCGCGGTTCAGCGGCGGCTATTCCGGCCTGTTCGTGGACAACCCGACCTATCTGCCGCTCACGACGACGAAGTCAGTGCAGTCCGCCTTTGGTGCCATCCTCTGGGATGTTGCCCCCAAGACGACGCTCGGCGTCGAGCTGATGCATGGCATCCGCGAGGACGAGAGTGGCAACAAAGGGGACATGACCCGCTTCACGTTCTCCACCAAATATGCATTCTGAGCGCAGCGAAAAACACTGCCGTATGAGGAAACGACCATGAGCGAACACGACAAAGTCTATCCGGTACCGGCGGACTTTGCGGCGCAGGCGAACCTGACGCCGGAGAAGTACCGGGAGATGTACGAGGCGTCGATCGCGGACCCGGATGCGTTCTGGGGCGAACATGGCAAGCGGCTGAACTGGATGAAGCCGTACTCGATCGTGAAGGACGTTTCCTGGGAAACCGGCGACCTGCACGTGCGCTGGTACACCGACGGCGTGCTGAACGTGACCGAGAACTGCATCGACCGGCACCTTGCGACACGCGGCGACAAGACGGCCCTGATCTGGATCGGCGACGAGCCGGGGCATGTGCATCACGTCAGCTACAGGGAGCTGCACGGCGCGGTCTGCAAGTTTGCCAATGTCCTGAAGAAGCTGGGCGTGAAGAAGGGCGACCGCGTCACGATCTACATGCCAATGATCCTCGAGGCGGCCTATGCGATGCTGGCCTGCGCGCGGATCGGGGCGATTCATTCGGTCGTGTTCGGCGGCTTCAGCCCCGAAGCGCTGGCCGGGCGGATCACCGACTGTGAGTCGACGGTGCTGATCACGGCCGATGAAGGCGTACGCGGCGGGCGCAAGGTGCCGCTGAAGGTGAACGCGGACAAGGCGTCGGAGCTTGCCGGCGGCATGGTCAAGACCATGGTCGTGGTGAAGCGCACCGGGGCCGGTGTGAACATGGTGGAGGGCCGCGACCACTGGCTGCACGAAGCGGCGGCCGACGTCGCGGCGGACTGCCCGCCGGAACCGATGAATGCCGAGGACCCGCTGTTCATCCTCTACACGTCCGGTTCCACCGGCAAGCCGAAGGGCGTGCTGCATACGACCGGCGGCTACCTCGTCTGGGCCTCGATGACGCACGAATACGTGTTCGATCTCAAGGAAGACGATGTCTACTGGTGCACCGCCGATGTCGGCTGGGTGACCGGCCACACCTATATCGTCTACGGCCCGCTGGCGAACGGCTCCACATCCGTCATGTTCGAGGGCGTGCCGAGCTATCCGGATGCCAGCCGGTTCTGGAAGGAATGCGACAATCACAAGGTCACGCTGTTCTACACCGCGCCGACGGCGATCCGCTCGCTGATGCGCGAGGGCGAAGGCCCCGTGAGCACGACATCCCGCAAGTCGCTCCGCCTTCTCGGTACCGTGGGCGAACCGATCAATCCGGAAGCCTGGGAATGGTATTTCCATGTCGTGGGCGAGGCGCGCTGCCCGATCGTCGACACCTGGTGGCAGACGGAAACCGGCGGCGCGATGATCGTTCCGCTGCCGGGGACGACACCGATGAAGCCCGGCGCCGGCAGCCATCCCTTCTTCGGGATCGAGCCAGCCCTGGTGGACAGCGAAGGCATCGAACTGGAAGGCGCAACGGAAGGCAACCTCCTGATCACCGACAGCTGGCCGGGCCAGATGCGCACCGTGTATGGCGACCACCAGCGTTTCATCGAGACATACTTCTCGGCCTATCCGGGCAATTACTTCACCGGCGACGGGTGCCGGCGCGATGCCGACGGCTTCTACTGGATCACCGGCCGGGTGGACGATGTGATCAATGTCTCCGGCCACCGGATGGGGACGGCGGAAGTCGAAAGCGCGCTGGTCTCGCACCATGCCGTTGCCGAGGCGGCCGTGGTCGGCTGCCCGCACGACCTGAAGGGGCAGGGCATCTACGCCTATGTCACACCGGTGGCGGGCGTGGTGGTCGATGACGACCTGCGAAAGAGCCTCGTCCAGCATGTGCGGGCGGAAATCGGCCCGATTGCCTCGCCGGACTTCATCCAGTTCGCGCCCGGCCTGCCGAAGACACGCTCCGGCAAGATCATGCGCCGCATCCTGCGCAAGATTGCCGAGAACGAGTTCGGCAATCTCGGCGATACGTCCACGCTGGCGGAGCCGGAAGTGGTCAATGACCTGATCGAGAACCGGCAGAACCGCGGGTGATCACCGACGCACGGGTCGACGCCTATATCGAGAAAGCGGCCGGGTTCGCCCAGCCGCTTCTCAACGCATTGAGGGCGCAGGCGCGGGAGATCTGTCCGCAGGCGGAAGAAGCCATCAAGTGGGGCATGCCGGCGCTGACCTATCATGGCAAGGTGTTGTGCGGCTTCGGTGGGTTCAAGGCGCATGTCGTCTTCTATGTCCACGGTTCGTCCGGACGGGGCGATGCGGAGGGAATGGGAAATTTCGGCAAGATGACCAGCCTGGAAGACCTGCCGTCAAAGCAGGACATGGCGACACTGCTGGCGGCGCGGATGCAGGAAGTCGATGCGGGTCCGAAGGCCGCGTCGCGGCGCAAGCCGCCGAGACCGGCGCCGGAGCTGCCCGCGGATTTCGCCCGGGCTCTGAAGGCGTCCGAGGCGGCGGCGGATACGTTCCACGGCTTCGCGCCCAGCCACAGGCGTGAATATGTCGAGTGGATTCTGGAAGCGAAGCGCGACGAGACGCGCGCGAAGCGGATTGCCCAGGCCGTCGAATGGCTTGCCGAGGGCAAGCCGCGCAACTGGAAGTACACGAAGAAGTAAGGCTCAGATCGCCGGAAGGTCGACGCAGAAGCGGGCGCCGCCTTCGGCGCGGTTCTCGGCCCAGACCTTGCCGCGATGGGTGGCGACGATCTGACGGACAATCGACAGGCCAAGGCCCGAATTGTTGCCGAAGGCTGTGCCCTTCGGGCGGTCCGTGTAGAAGCGGTTGAAAATGGTGTCGAGCTTGTCCTCGGGGATGCCGGGGCCGCCATCCTCGACCTTGATGCGGGCGACCGTCTGCGGGCCGTCATTGGTCTGGTCGAGCGTGACGTCGACGCGGCCACCGGCCGGCGAGAAGGAGCGGGCATTGTCGATCAGGTTGCGGATGACTTGTCCGAGCGGGCCCTCGCGGCCGCGGACGAGCAGCCGGGCGCCCATCGTGGCGTCGTGGAAATGCACGGTTACCGCCCCTTCTTCGTGGGCGAGGGAGTCGTAGGTGCTGACCACGTCGCGGACGAAACGGGCGATATCCATCTGCTCGCTCGGCACGCGCGTCATTTCCGCTTCGAGGCGCGAGGCGTTGGAGATGTCGGTGATCAGGCGGTCGAGGCGCCGGACATCCAGCGCGATGACGGCGCGCAGGCGTTCGGTCAGTTCCGGGTTTTCCTTCACGCTGTCGAGCGTCTCGATGGCGGAGCGGATGGAGGTGAGCGGGTTCTTCAGTTCGTGCGCGACGTCGGCGGCGAACTGCTCGTTGGCCTGGATGCGCTCGATCAGGGCTTCGGTCATGCCCTGCATGGAGGTGGCGAGATTGCCGATCTCGTCCTTGCGGGAAGTGAGGGCCGGAATGTCGATCCGCTCGGACGAGCCGGCGCGGATGCGGTCGGCGGCCAGCGACAGGCGCCTCAGCGGGCGGGCGATGCCGAGCGTCAGCAGGGCGGACGTAATGAAGGCGACCAGAACGGCGACGCCGATGAATGGCAGCAGGGCCGCACGTTCGGCGCGGATGATCTCGTCGATGTCGCTCGACTCGAGGGTCAGCACGCCGACCACGGCTGAAACCCGCTGGATCGGCATGGAGACGGAAATGATGCGCTGGCCACGGTCGGAAAAACGCTGGCTGGCCGCCTCGCCGCCATTCTTCGCGATCTCGAATTCTTCCTCGAAGCTCTGTGTCCGGACGGCATCGGAGGAGCGGCGAGGCATGATCGGGCCGAAGACGGCGCCCGCCCATTCGGACAGGTTACGGCCCCATCGAGCGACCCGTCCCGGCTCGCGGAGGGGTGGCAGGGCAGTCACGTCGACCCGTTCGGAGAGATAGAAGCTGTCGCCCACCATCTCGCCATCCGGCAGGTAGATGCGCGCGCGCACCCGTTCGGGCAGGTTGAGGCGCACGATGGTCTGCCGGGCTGCCTCGACATCGAGAGCCGGCTGGGGCGTGGTCGCGTCTTCGCCCAACAGGCTGGTGAAGATCTGCGCCTGGGCGACAAGGTCCTGCTTCTTGGAGACCACGAAGCCCGCGCGCATCTCGTTCAGCACCATGGCGCCGACGATGAGGATGGCGAGGCCGGCAAGGTTCGACGCGAAGATCAGCCGCGCAATGCGCGAGCCGAAGACCACCGACCCCCGGGAGGCGGAAATCTTCGTCCTGACGTTCCTGCCGGCCATCTGCGCGGTCCTGCGGCGCCCGGTCAGGCGTCCGCTGCGACGCGCATGGTAACGATGCGGTCAGGATTGCGCGGCGGTTCGCCCTTGGCCAGCTTGTCGACCACGTCCATGCCGCCGGTGACCTTGCCCCAGACCGTGTACTGGCCATCGAGGAAGCGGGCATCGTCGAAGCAGATGAAGAACTGGCTGTTGGCCGAATGGGGATAGTTGGTGCGGGCCATCGAGCAGGTGCCGCGCACGTGCGGCTCTGCGTTGAACTCGGCCTGCAGGTCCGGCTTGGACGAGCCGCCGGTTCCGGTGCCCTTGGGGCAGCCGACCTGGGCCATGAAGCCGTCGATCACGCGGTGGAAGACGATTCCGTCGTAAAACCCCTCACGGGCGAGTTCCTTGATGCGTTCGACATGGCCCGGCGCGAGGTCCGGCCGCAGCTCGATGGTAACGGTACCCTTCGAGGTTTCGAGGATGATTGTGTTTTCGGGGTCTGCCATGGGACATCCTATTGCTTGTGCTAATCTACAGACTGGCTATTGAATCACGCCCATTGCGGCAAGCCCGTGCGGCAGGAATGTGCCAGGCGGGCTCCGCGCCGTGCGACCATTGAGGGGCTCATGCTCGCTACCCTGATTTCCGTTGTGCTGGCTGGAATCCTGACGGTCGCGGGGCTGATGCACGCCCTCTGGGGCTTCGGCGTGACGTTTCCGGCGGCCAATGAGCAGCAACTGGCGCGGATGGTGGTGGGCAAGCGGGGCATCACCAGGATGCCGTCCATGGCGGCGTGCCTGTTCGTGGCGGTCTGCCTGTTCGCCTTCGCCCTGCTGGCGCTGATGCTGGGCCGGGAGGTGCCGATGCCGGTGTCGAAATGGCTGGTTGCAGCGGCCGGCGGCGGTGCGGCGCTGCTTTTCGCCGGGCGCGGCATCCTGGGTGTGCTGCCGGCGTTCGAGCGGGCGCTGCCGGAACAGCCCTTCCTGTCGCTGAACCGGCGCTTCTATTCGCCCCTGATCTTCCTGATCGGCGTCGGCTTTGCGCTGCTGACCCTGTCGTTGCCCTATTGGACATGGCGGCTGGGCTGGCTGCGCTAAGTCCTATTCCGTGTAGCGGTAGCCGACGCCATAGAGCGTTTCGATCGCGTCGAAATCGTCGGTGACTTCGCGGAACTTCTTGCGCAGGCGCTTGATGTGGCTGTCGATGGTGCGGTCGTCGACATAGATCTGGTCGTCATAGGCCGCATCCATCAGCTGGTCACGGCTCTTGACGTAGCCGGGGCGGGCGGCGAGGGCCTGCAGGATCAGGAATTCGGTAACCGTCAGGCGAACCGGGTGGCCATCCCAGGTGCAGGCATGGCGGTTCGGGTCCAGCGTGAGTTTGCCGCGCACGATCGGCTTGTGGTCGCCTTCTTCCGGGCCGGCCGTGCCGCCGCGGGCGCGTCGCAGGACGGCTTTCACGCGCTCGGCCAGCAGGCGGTTGGAGCAGGGCTTCCGCACGAAATCGTCGGCACCGATGTTGAAGCCGATGACCTCGTCGATTTCCTCGTCCTTGGAGGTGAGGAAGATGACCGGCAGTTCGCTGGTCTGGCGCAGGCGGCGCAGCAGTTCCATGCCGTCCATGCGGGGCATCTTCACATCGAGGATGGCGATATCCGGCGGGCTCTCGGTCAGCGCCGGCAGGGCGGCTTCGCCGTCATGGTAGGTGCGGACGGTATAGCCCTCAGCCTCGAAGAACATTTTGAGCGAGGCAACGATGTGTTCGTCATCGTCCACAAGCGCGAGTGTCGTCATCTTCCGGTCCTTGTCCGCCAGCTTCGTCCCGGCGCCCTCGGACGGCCGGATCGATGGGGAGTGAAACATTGTTCGCGTCATGGAAATAGCCTCCCTTCAGTGCTGTTGCAATGAAGCGCGAGGAGTTCGGCGAGCGCTTGCTCACATTACGGCGTTTTAAGGGTCAATTGGGGCGGCGCGGCGGCGGCATGCAGCCAGCACGCGCAGCTAGTCGCGCTGCAGGGCGAGGTCGAGATCGGTTTCACCGGCCTGTGCGTAAAGCGCCTCGATCTTCGCGACGGTGTCGTTGCGGACGACGTCGTTCGGGCGGAACGTGTGAACCCGTGCAAGATCGCGGCCTTCGATCAGCTTGAGCAGGTGCGCCAGACCGCTCATTTCGCCGGACGGCAGGTTCGATTGCACCGGGTTGCCGGTGACGATGGTGCGCGAGTTCTGGCCGGCGCGCGTGACGGCAAGGCGCATCCAGTGCTTGTCCGCGTTCTGGGCCTCGTCGACGAGGATGAAAGAGTCCCGCAGGACCCGGCCGCGGAGCAGACCGAGTGGAACGATCGACAGGTGGCGCTCGTCGATCAGGGACTGGATGGTGTCCGGCCCCATCAGATCGTTGAGGATGTCGTAGTAGACCTCGAACTGTTCATCGAGTTCTTTTTCGGCGCGCTTCTCGGCGGTCATGCGTTCGCCATGCAGCATTTCGTGCGGCTTCGTGATGACGACGTGTTTCACGGCGCCGGTTTCCAGCTAGTTGATCACCGTTGCGACGGTCAGGTAGGTCTTGCCGGTTCCGGTGGGGCCGACGCCGAAAACAAGCGGGCACCTGCGGTCGATAAGATCGTAAAGGAAGGCGAGCTGCGCCATCGAATAGGGGCGGATCGGCTGGAGCACGCCTTCGAGACGCAGGGACAGTTCGTGGCGCAGGACATCGTCCAGTGCCTCGTCGATCATGCTCTGGAACGCTTCGGCATCGGGAATCGTGCCGTGCTGGCCGGATTGCGTCGCGAACCGTTCGGCAAGATGTTCCACGAAGACGATTGCCGGCTTGTCGCCAACGAGATCGACATCAGGGCCGGATTCATGGAACCCGATCGAGAAGGGTGCAACCGCCGCCTTCAGCGCAGCAATGCGCTTTGCATCCTGTCCCAGCTTCCGCACCAGGAGCGTGGTGCTCGGCCGGGCGGCTACCGGGCTCACCGCTGCATCGTATGCCATCTGTGCCTCGTCCAACACGAATAGCGGACACGACTAGCAGCGCAGGGTTAAGATTGGGTTCGGAATTGCGAGCGATTTGCAGTCGGGCAGTTCGGCCACCTGCCCATTTTCTTCAGGGCAACGCGAAGGCAACGAGGGAGTCTCCGAGGTGCGTGCCTGCGGTGCCGTGGCCGCCGGCGGCGATAACTACGTATTGCCGACCGTCATATTCATAGGTCATCGGCGTGGCCTGGCCGCCGGCCGGCAGGCGGCCCTTCCAGAGCTCCTTGCCGGTTTCGACGTCGAAGGCGCGCAGATAGTCGTCCATGGCGGCGCCTATGAAGACGAGGCCGGACGAGGTAACGATCGGGCCACCGAGGTTTGGCGTCCCGAGTTTCAGCGCCAGCCCGCCGGGGGCAAGATCGCGGGTGGTGCCGAATGTCCGGCGCCAGACGATGTTGCCGGTGGAGATGTCAACACCGGCGAGGACGCCCCAGGGCGGTGGCGAACAGGGCAGGCCGAGTGGCGAAAGCACCGGCGAGCGCCGCATCGTGAAGGGCGCGCCCTCCATCGGCGAATACTCCGCCCCGTCCTTGATCTGGTTCGCCGGATGGTCTTCGCCTTCCGGCTTGCGGGTCAGCTCGGCGAAGCCGGCGAGGCTGCTCATGTTGACAACGAGCAGGTTGCGGGTCGGATCGAAAGCGGTGCTGCCCCAATTGTTGCCGCCACCCTGGAACGGATAGGCGAGGGTGCCCTGCTCCGTCGGTGGGGTGAACAGGCCGTCGGCGCGGAGGCCCCGGAAGCGGCTGGCACAGTTCATCTTGTCCCACAGCGTCACGCCGAAGGCGTCACCGGGTTTCAGCGTGTTGGGCACGATCGGCGGGGTGACCGGAAAGGGCTGGGTCGGCGAGAGCGCTTCGCCCGCTGCGCCGTCCTGCGGCACGGGGCGTTCCTCGACAGGCAGGAAGGGAGCCCCCGTGTCCCGGTCGATGACGAAGACGAGGCCGGTCTTGGTCGTCTGGGCGACGACATCGCGCGGGGCGCCGTCACGCCATATCTGATAGAGGCCGGGCTGCGCAGGCAGGTCGTAATCCCACACGTCATGGTGGACGGTCTGGAAGTGCCAGACGACCGTGCCGGTTTCCGCATCGAGCGCGACGATGGAGTCGGCATAATGATTGTCCCCTGCGCGGTTACCGCCGTAATAGTCCGGGCTGGCGCTGGATGTCGGCAGGATGACGAGGCCGCGGACCGGATCGACCGAAATGGTGGACCAGACATTTGCGTGCCCGGTCCGGGCTGCCGAGTCGCCCGCCCAGCTTGCCATGGCGGGGTCTTCCGGGTCGACCGGGACCGGATTGAAGATCCACTTCTCGGCGCCGGTGAGGGCATCGAAGGCATGGACGGTGCCTTTGGGGGCATTGGTGCGGAGGTTGTCTCCTATGGCGGAACCGGTGACGACCGTATCGCCAATGACGGCGGGGGCGGAGGTGATCTGGAACTCGCCCGGCCAGCGCAGTTTGAGGCTGGGCTCGATCTTCACTTCGCCGTTGACGCCGAACGCCTCGCAGGGTGCGCCGGTGGCAACGTCGAGCGCAATCAGGCGGGAGTCGACGGTGCCCATGAAGACGCGGGACGCGCAGCTTCCGGTGGCATCCCCGGCGCTTGATTTCCAGTAGGAAACGCCCCGGCATGTGTACTGGTTGGCCGGGTTCACATCGGTCGGCACATTGGGATCGTGGCGCCAGATTTCCTTGCCGGTGCCCGGATCGACCGCGATGACCTCGTTGAATTGTGTGCAGAAGATGAGCTTGTTTTCGACCAGGATGGGGGTCGTTTCGAAGGCGGTGTCGCGAATGATGTCTTCGTGGCCGTCGAGTGCGCCGGTGCGGAAGGTCCACGCGATTTCGAGCTGGCCGACATTGTCAGGTGCGATCTGTCCGGCGGCTGAATAGCGCGTTCCCTGTGCGTCGCCGCCATAAGCCGTCCAGGCCTGGCCAAGGCTTTCAGGTGCTTCGCGGATGATTTCGGCCCGGCCATCGATGTCGAGGTTTTTCGACAGGCCGAGCACCGTCCATATCGCGGAGCCCCCGAGGAAGCTGACAGCGACGAAAGCCCCGACAGCGAGCATGACAAGGCGGAGCGGCGTGAGTTTCATGGCGGCCAGCTAAGCCGAAAGCGGGCAGGCAATCAATCGGGATCGGGGGAATGTCCCGATGCCTGTGTCTCTCCTAGTCCCGGTCCGGGGCGCCGGGAGGGAAGAAGTGACGATACGGCCGGGCCTCGTCGACCGCGCGGGCAAAGGATGGCCGGGCGAGCAGGCGGGCGCGGTAGGCGGCGACCTTCGGGCGGCCGGTACCGATGGGATGGACCCAGTCCGCGTAGAAGAGAGACGGCGCGGCAGCGCAGTCGGCCAGGCTGAAAGCGTCGCCGCTCGCCCAGGAGCCTGCGCCGAGATTGGCCTCAAGCCAGTCATAGGCCTGGTCGAGCAGGGCCTTCGCCTCGGCGACGGTCGGCGGGTGGCGGTCTTCCGGCTGCCGGATGAAATCGGCCACGATGCGCTGCATGGGTGTCATGACGTAATTGTCGAAGAAGCGGTCGAGGAAACGGACCTGCAGGGCTGCATCGGGGGCGTCGGGGATCAGGCGAACGGGGCCCGGATGCCGCTGGTCCAGGTATTCCAGGATCACGCTCGACTCGATCAGTGTGCGTCCGCCATCTGTCAGTACAGGGAATTTTCCGATGGGCCAGAGGCGGGCGAGGTCGGCGCCGTTTTCCGGCTCGTCAGGCGCGAGCAGGCGATAGTCGAAATCGACGGCGTTCTCGTAGAGGCCGGTCAGCACTTTCTGGCAGTAGGACGAGAACGGATGAGCGTAAAGCGTGAGCGGCATGGGGGTGGTCCTAGTGTGCCTCGGCCCAGTTGGCGGCGGCGCGGGCGTCGACGACGAGCGGGACGGAGAGTTCCAGGGCCGGGGCGGCCGCGTGCTGCATGGTCTGTCTCGCGACCTCGATCACCTTGTCCGCTTCCTTTTCCGGACATTCGAACACGAGTTCATCGTGCACCTGCAGCAGCATCCTTGCCTTCAGCTTCGCCTTCGCGAGCGCGTCCGGCATGCGGATCATGGCACGCTTGATGATATCGGCGGCCGAGCCCTGGATGGGGGCGTTGATCGCCTGCCGCTCGGCGAAGGCGCGCTGGGGGCCTTTCGACTTGATGCCTTCGAGATGCACCCGGCGGCCGAAGGCAGTCTGGACGTAGCCGTGCTCTTTCGCGAAATCCTTGGTCTCATCCATGTAGGCACGGATGCCGGGGAAGCGTTTGAAGTAGGTCTTGATATAGTCGGCGGCTTCGGATTGCGGGATGTTCAGCTGGCGCCCGAGGCCAAAGCCGGAAATGCCGTAGATGATGCCGAAATTGATCGCCTTGGCGCGGCGGCGCACCATCGGGTCCATGTCTTCGATCGGCACGCCGAACATTTCACTGGCCGTCATGGCGTGGATGTCGAGGCCTTCCTTGAAGGCTTCCTTCAGGGCCGGAATATCGGCCATGTGGGCGAGGACGCGCAGCTCGATCTGGCTGTAGTCGGCGCTGACGAGGATGTTGCCGTCCTCTGCGATGAACGCCTCGCGGATCTTGCGGCCTTCTTCTGTCCGGACCGGGATGTTCTGCAGGTTGGGGTCGGTCGAGGAGAGGCGGCCGGTCTGGGCGACAGCCATGGAGAAGCTGGTGTGGACGCGGCCCGTCTCCTTGTCGATTGCGGCCTGCAGGGCCTCGGTATAGGTGGAGCGAAGCTTCGACAGGGTGCGCCAGTCGACGATGGTGCGGGGCAGGTCGTGGCCTTCGGCGGCGAGGCCTTCGAGCACGTCGGCGTCGGTGACCCAGGCGCCGGTCTTGGTCTTCTTGCCGCCCTCGATGCCCATCTTGTCGAACAGGATTTCGCCGAGCTGCTTCGGGCTGCCGATGTTGAATTCCTCGCCGGCCTGTTCGTAGGCTTCGGCCTCCAGCGCGGCCATGCGCTGTGAAAAATCTGCCGACAAGCGCGACAGTTTTTCCCGGTCGACCTTGATGCCTTCGCGCTCCATGGCGGCGAGTACGGGCGTCAGGGGACGCTCTATGGTTTCGTAGACGGTGGTGACTTTTTCCGTGTGCAGATGGGGCTTGAAGGTCTGCCAGAGGCGGAGGGTCACGTCTGCGTCTTCGGCGGCGTATTCGGTGGCCTTGTCGAGCGGCACGCGGTCAAAGGATATCTGGGATTTTCCTGTGCCGGTCACGTCCTTGAAAGCGAGTGGCTTGTGGCCGAGATACTTCTCGGACAGGAAATCCATGCCGTGGCTGTGCTTGCCGGCGTTGAGGACATAGGACAGCAGCATCGTGTCGTCGATGGGCGCTACATGGATGCCGTGCCGGGCGAAGACGTTGAGGTCGTACTTGATGTTCTGGCCGATCTTCAGGACGGCGTCGTTTTCGAGCAGAGGCTTCAGCGCC
This sequence comes from Hyphomonas sp., assembly GCA_020638455.1. Taxonomy (GTDB): domain Bacteria; phylum Pseudomonadota; class Alphaproteobacteria; order Caulobacterales; family Hyphomonadaceae; genus Hyphomonas. Next base: position 105,360 of record JACKIK010000005.1, read on the forward strand.
TTGATCGCGTCTTTCATCCGCACCTGGCGGGGCGGGTCTGCGCCGAACATGTCGCCCTCGCCGGCATCGTTCGGATCGACATGGGCGAGCGGGATGTAGCACGCCTCGTTGGGAGAGAGGGCGAGCGACACGCCGACAAGGTTTGCGCTGACCGAGTCGAGGCTGTCTGTCTCCGTGTCGACGGCGACATAGCCCTGTTTCACGGCCTGCGCGATCCAGTCTTCCAGCGTCTTGAAATCGCGCACGCATTCATATTTCGAACGGTCGATCGGGTCCTCCGCAGGCGGCGCAGGATCGAGCGCGCCCTCCTTTTCCATCATCTCGCGCACGCGGCGGGTGATGGTGCGGAACTCCATCTCTTCGAGGAAACCCAGCAGGGTCTGCGGGTCGGGGTCCTGCACGGCGAGGTCTTCCAGCTTCACCTTCAGCGGCACATCGTCCTTGAGCGTGACGAGCTCTCGGGAAAGGCGGATCTGGTCGGCGAAATTGATCAGCGTCTCACGGCGCTTCGGCTGTTTGATCTCTTCGGCGCGGGCGAGCAGCGTATCGAGATCGCCATATTCCTCCAGCAGCTGCGCGGCTGTCTTCACACCGATGCCGGGTGCGCCGGGGACGTTGTCGACGCTGTCGCCGGCGAGCGACTGGATGTCGACAACCTTTTCCGGGCCTGCGCCGAATTTCTCGATGACTTCTTCGCGGCCGAGCACCTTGTTCTTCATCGTGTCGAGCATGACGACCTGATCCGAGACGAGCTGCATCAGGTCCTTGTCGGACGACACGATGGTGACACGCGCGCCCTTCGCTTCGGCCTGCCGGGCATAGGTCGCGATCAGGTCGTCGGCCTCAAAACCGTTGAGTTCGATGGCATGGGCGGCGAAGGCTTCGGCGGCACGGCGGACGAGCGGGAATTGCGGGCGCAATTCTTCCGGCGGCTCCTCCCGGTTGGCTTTGTACTGGTCGTAGATTTCGTTCCGGAAGGTGTGGGCCGAGGCATCGAAGATGCACGCGAAATGGGTGGGGCGCTCCTCGCCCTTCAGGTCCTCCAGCAGCTTGAACAGCATGTTGCAGAAGCCGCTGACGGCACCGATTGGAAGGCCGTCCGAACTGCGTGTCAGCGGCGGCAGGGCGTGGAAGGCGCGGAAGATGTAGGCGCTGGCGTCGACCAGATAGAGGTGGCTGTCCTTGGTGACGGGGGCAGTGGCCATGAGGGGATTCCTTTTCAGGGCACTGGTTTAGCGGCCTCGCGCGGCCCCGTCACCCGCCCAGGGAGCGGGCGGATATCGCTGGACGCGGCAGGCGGGCGGCGTATCCTGTGGAAAACCGAAGCCGGGGAGGGCTGGATCATGGAAAACAAGGCGCCGTGGCACCTGTGGGTTGTGGGCGGGCTGAGTCTGCTGTGGAATGGGTTTGGCTGTTTCGATTTCATGATGACGGCGACGCAGAACGCCGCCTATCTCAAGCCCTACCCGCAGGAGATGCTGGACTACTGGGCAAACATGCCGTCCTGGCGGTGGACGGCCTGGGCGATCGGCGTGTTCGGCGCCTTGCTGGGCAGCGCTGCGCTTCTGGGGCGGAAGCGATCTGCCCTCATCCTGTTCAGTGCCTCGCTTCTCGGGGCGCTCATCAGTATGACAGCAGCCAATCTGGACAAAACGGCGCCAAAAGCCGAGGGCGGCCTCGTTTTCAGCCTGGTCATCATCGGGATCGCGGCCCTGCTGGCGATTTATGCCTGGTGGCAAGCGCGCCGGGGCACGCTCGTCTGAGGCGTCGTCGCGGCGGCATGTCTTGCGCTGGCGCGGGAAGGCTCTAGCCTTTCGGAAAAGGGAGGACACCAATGAGCGACGTGAACAGGACCTGGGTGCTGCGCCACCGCCCCGTGGGCGACGTGAAGGAGGGCGACCTCGAACTGGTCGAAACGCCGCTCGAGCCCTTGAAAGAAGGGGAGGTGCGGGCGAAGACAATCTATCTCTCGCTCGATCCGACGAACCGGATCTGGATGAGCGACATCGACGCCTATCTGCCGCCTGTAGGGATCGGCGATGCGATGCGCGGTGGCGGCCTCGCCGTGGTCGTCGAAAGCCGGCATGAAGGTTTCCAGCAGGGCGATGTCGTCAACACGGGCCTCGGCGTCTGGACGATGTATCCGACCCTGCAGGGGGACGGGCTGGCGAAGCTGCCGATGCTGCCCGGCGTGCCGCTGACGGCGTTCATGGGGCCGCTGGGCGCAACCGGCATGACGGCCTATTTCGGCCTGATGGATATCGGCAAGCCGAAGGCGGGCGAGACGGTGGTCGTCTCGGCTGCGGCGGGCGCCGTTGGTTCGATGGTTGGCCAGATCGCAAAGATCCAGGGCTGCCGCGTTGTCGGCATCGCGGGCAGCGACGACAAGTGCAAATGGCTCACCGGAACGGCCGGCTTCGATGCCGCGATCAACTACAAGAAGGAAGACGTCGGCGCGGCGCTTGACAAGCATTGTCCGAACGGCGTCGACATCAATTTCGAGAATGTCGGCGGGAAAATCATGGATGAGGTGATTGCCCGCCTCAACGATTTCTCACGCATGCCGCTCTGCGGCCTGATCAGTACCTACAATGCAACAGGGCCGGTGCCCGGCCCGTACAATTTCTCCAACCTGCTGATGCGGCGCACGTTGGTGAAGGGCTTCATCGTGATCGATTATTTCCCGCGCTTCCCGGAAGGCATCCAGCAGATGGCGCAGTGGCTGATGGAAGGCAAACTCAAGTTCGAGACGGATGTTGTGAAGGGTTTCGAGAACGCGCCTTCGAGCCTGTCGCGCCTGTTCGAAGGCAAGAATCTCGGCAAGCTGGTGGTCGAATGCAGCCCGCCGCCCCAATAAGGCTGAGGAACATGATGAAGGCACCTGTACTGATTCTCGTTCCGGCCGCGCTGGCGCTGGCGGGTCTCGGGGGCTGTACCAGCGAAGACCTTGCCGCCTTCGCCGACGGCATGAACGAGGTGGCCGACGACATGGCCGTGACCATGACTTCGGTGCCGCAATGGTCCTGCGGCTACAATGCGCACAATGATCTCGTGTGCGACGATAATGGGGACGGCTATGCGGACCGGTATGGCGATCCGGCATACGACACGATTTCGACCGGGGCCTATTACGGCTCGCCCTACGCATCGTCGGGGCTGGCGCCGCGCATCAATGGCTACGGCGAAGCCTACGTCTATGACGATGATTGCACCTGCTGGGTGCGGGAACCGTCGCTGGATGAGTTACCGGACGATCACGGTCATGGGCACCACCATCACGATGACGATGACTGGGACGACGACTAGGGCGAGCCCTGCCTGCGCTTGCCGCTGTTCAAACAGAAGAATCCCGGCAAGCTGATCCGGGTGCGCTGCCCACTGTCCGGGCAGCAGACGGGAGGGCTCTCATGGCTGGCAGACGCTTGTTGCTGACCGCTGCAGCTGCGGCGATGGTGCTTGCCGGATGCTCCGCCGGGGCGCGCGTGAAGGCTGCGGCGCACAAGCTGACAGAACGAAAGATCGGACCGGCGGTGACGACGACGCTCGTTCCGGCCTGGGGGTGCGGGTACAATGTGTACCGGGACCTCGTCTGCGACGACACAGGTGACGGCTATGCCGACCGGTATGGGGATCCGGAAAAGGATGCCTCGCTGATCACGGGCAATTTCGGTACGTCCTATGGTGCGGCGCGGCCGGCCCCTCGAGTGAACGAACGGGGCGAGCGGCTGGTGTTCGATCCGGACTGTGCCTGCTGGGTGCGCGATCCATCGCAGGATGGGGCGTCGGACGAAGGCAACTGAGCCTCAGAGCACCAGCGGGGCGATCCAGTAGCCGATCGCGGTGATGATCAGGATACCCATCAGATTGATCTGAAACCCGCTGCGGATCATGTTGCCGATTGGAACCTTGCCCGTGGCGTAGATGACGGCGTTCGGCGCGGTGGCGACCGGCAGCATGAAGGCGCAGCTGGCAGCGACGGCGGCCGGGGCGAACAGGGCTTCCGGTGCGGCGCCGACCGCGGTGGCGAGTGAGCCGATGATCGGGGCGAGCGTCGTCATGGTGGCGACGTTCGATGTGACTTCGGTCAGGAAGATGACGAGCGCCACCAGGATCGCGACAATGATGAGCGGCGGGAAGATGGCGAGCACGTGAAGCTGCTGGCCGATCCAGTCCGAAAGGCCGGTCGCACGCATGGCATTTCCGAGGGCGATGCCGCCGCCGAACAGCAGGAGCACGCCCCAGGGCAGGCGCTCTGCCTCGTCCCATGTCATCAGGGCGCGGTGCTGACCGCCGCCGGCCGGCACGAGGAAGACGAGCACGGCGCCGAACATGGCGATCATCATGTCGTTCTGGCCGCCATAGGACTGGAATTGCGGAAACCCCATCGACGCCAGCGCATTGGTCGCCGGCAGGCGGAGCACCCAGAGCGCAGCGACGACGGCGAAGACGATGGCGATGCGGCGCTCGGGCTGCGTCATCGGGCCAAGGTCCAGCAGGTCCTGGTGAACGGAGGCGGCCATCTGGTCGCCATGGGCCGCCTTCGGAATGTCGCGCGTCACGGCCCACCAGGCGGCGGGCACCAGCAAGCCGGCAGCCGGAATGCCGAAGGTCATCCATTGCCAGAAGCCGATGCCGGTGCCGGTCTGCTCCTGCAGCCATTTGAGGGCGATGAGGTTGGTCGGCGTGCCGATGGGTGTCGCGACACCGCCAATGGACGCTGCGTAGCAGACACCGAGCAGCACGGCGGTCGTGAACCGGCCATCCTCGTCGCGCAGCGCAACGGCTGCCGATAGCGCGATGGGAACCATCATCAGCGAGGTCGCCGTGTTGGAAATCCACATCGAGATCAGCGCGGTGGCCAGCATGAAGCCGAACACGAGCGCCTTGGGCGAGGTGCCGACGCGGTCGACGATATTGAGGGCGACCCGCTTGTGCAGGTTCCAGCGCTCGACGCCGAGCGCGATGATGAAGCCGCCGAGCAGAAGCAGCACGATGTGGTCTGCATAGCTCGCCCCGATGCGTTTGGGAGACAGCTCGCCAAGGATGGCAGGGTCGATCCCGCTGTCGGTATGGCCGACGATACCGGCCGCCACCGGCAGGACGAAAAGCGGCAGCAGCGACGTGGCGGGGATCGGGATGGCTTCTGTCGCCCACCAGATCGCCATGAGCACGAGCAGCGCCGCCGTGACCCAGGCAATCTCCGGAAGGCCTGCCGGAGGACCGACAAGCAGCATGAGAATGGACAGGGCCGGACCAAGGACCAGGCCGATCGTCCGGGGCGAGCGGGTCATGCCCCGCTCCGCATCGCGGCGAAGGCCGCGTCCAGTTCGGCCTTGAGATCGGAGACCGCTTCGAGGCCCGCATGGATCCGGAGCAGAGGCCCGGGCCGGTCGTCCGCCCAGCTTCCGGCGCGGCGGTCCATCTGGCGGTCGCAGGGGATCAGCAGGCTTTCGTAGCCACCCCAGGAGAAGCCCATGCCGAACAGGTGGAGGGCGGCAATGAAGCGCTTCATGGCCTCATCCGGGACGGGCTTCAGGATGAATCCGAACAGGCCGCAGGAGCCGGTGAAGTCACGCTTCCACAGCGCGTGGTCACGGCTGGACGGCAGCGCCGGGTGGAGCACTTCGGCAACTTCCTCCCGCGTCGAAAGCCATTCGGCTAGTTCCAGCGCGCTCGCCTCGTGCGCCCTGAGTCGCGTATGCATGGTGCGCATGCCGCGCAGGGCGGTGTAGGCGTCATCGACCGACAGGCTGAAGCCGAATTGCTCCGCAACCGCCGCCACACGATGCTTCATCGCGTCGCTGGCGCTGATGACGGCGCCGCCAAAGGCATCGGCATGGCCGACGGCATATTTGGTCAGCGCCTGGATGGAGAGGTCGACGCCGAGCGCCAGCGGCTTGAAGAAATAGCCTGCGCCCCAGGTATTGTCGGCGAGGGTCAGGATGTCCCGCTCCCCTGCGACTTTGACGATCGCGGGAACATCGGCGATTTCGAAGGTGAGCGAGCCTGGGGCCTCAAGGAAGATGGCCTGAGTTTCGGGGGTGATGAAGTCTGCAATGCTGGCGCCGGCGCGCGGATCATAGCGGCTGGACGTGATGCCGAAACGGGGAAGGCGCTGCTCGCAGAAACGCGCCGTCGGGCCGTAAACGCTGTCCGGGATGAGGACATGCCCGCCCGTCTCGACGCAGGCGAGGATGCCCATGACGCAGGCCTGCAGGCCGTTGGCGACAAGCTGCGTGTGCGTGCCGCCTTCCAGTTCGCAGAGCGCTGCTTCCAGTTCGCGATGGACCGTCAGGCCCATCAGGCCATAGGTCGGTTTTTCTCCGTAGAGCGTGTCTTCCGTCGGCAGGAGGACCGTGGAGGCGCGTTCCAGAGGCGGGTTGACCGTGACCCGGTCGAGACGTTTCGTCCGCGTGTGGATGATGCGTGTTTCGGTCGACTTCATGCCGAGCCCGTTGCGACAGGACGCGAAGCGTCCGAGGCCCACTCCGTCCACGAACCATCATAGACGGCAACGTCCCAGTTGCCGGTGCGCGCATAGGCGAGCGCCAGCGTGGATGCCGTGACGCCGGACCCGCACGTGGTGATGACGGGCTTTCCTGTGGCCGGCAGCAGGGCTTTCAGCTCGGCGGCGGATTTGAACGTGCCGTCGTCGTGCACAAGCGTTGCGCTCGGCACGTTCAGACTGCCCGGAATATGGCCGGAGGCGAGGCCTTCGCGTGGCTCGGGGGCTTTGCCGGTGAAGCGGGTGGCGGGGCGGGCATCGACAATTGTGAAATTGCCGGCGTCGGATGCTGCGCGCACCTGGGCGGCGTCCTTCACGAGGTCGCTGCGCACGCGCGCGGTGAAGTGTCGCTCGGTCGGCATCGGCGGCATGTCTTCAAGCGCTCCGCCGGCATCGGTCCACGCTTTCAGGCCGCCGTCGAGCACCTTGACGTCATTGTGGCCCATCACGCGCAGCATCCACCAGACGCGCGGCGCGGCGCAGTAGCCGTTCTGATCATAGACGATGACCCGGTTGCCGTCGCCGATGCCGAGCTTGCGGACGCGCGAGGAAAACAGGATCGGATCCGGCAGCATGTGCGGCAGGTCCGTATCGGTCGCCTTGATCGCGTCGATGTCGAAATGGACCGCGCCGGGGATATGACCGGCTGACCAGGCTTCGCGGCCGGACTTGTCCGAATTCTGGAAGGAGGCAAACCAGGTCGCGTCCACGACGCGGATATCCGGCGCGGAGATGTGCTGCTTCAGCCAGTCTGCTGTGACGAGGGGATCGCCAGATTCCATATGTCAGCCCTTGATCCATGGTGGAACCGGCAGGTCCTTGGACCGCAGGAATTCCGGGTTGTAGAGTTTCGATTGATAGCGGTTGCCGTAGTCGCAGAGCATGGTGATGATCGTGTGGCCGGGGCCAAGGTCCCGCGCCATCCGGATCGCGCCGGCAACATTGATGCCGGACGAACCGCCGAGGCAGAGCCCCTCCTGCTGGACGAGATCGAACAGGACGTTGAGGGCTTCCGTGTCGGTGCACCGATAGGCGCGATCCACCACGACATCTTCGAGATTGGCGGTGATGCGGCCTTGTCCGATGCCTTCGGTGATGGAGGTGCCTTCGGATTTCAGTTCGCCGCTGGTATAATATTCGTAGAGTGCGGCGCCGCCCGGATCGGCGAGGCCGATCTGCACCGCTTCGTTCTTTTCCTTCAGCGCGAGCGATACGCCGCCCAGCGTGCCTCCGGACCCGACGGCGCAGATGAAGGCGTCCAGCCTTCCGCCCGTCTGCTGCCAGATCTCCTGTCCTGTCGTCTCATAATGGGCCTTGCGGTTGGCGACATTGTCGAACTGGTTGGCCCAGATGGCTCCGTTCGGCTCGCTCCTGGCCATGTCCTCGGCAAGGCGGCGGGAATAGTGCTGGTAGTTGTTGGGGTCCTTGTAAGGGACGGCGTCCACTTCGATCAGCTCCGCGCCGAGGAGGCGGATGGCGTCCTTCTTCTCCTGGCTCTGCGTGCGGGGCATGACGATAACGACCCGGTAACCAAGGGCAGCGCCGACAAGGGCGAGGCCGATGCCGGTATTGCCGGCGGTTCCTTCCACGATGGTGCCGCCGGGTTGCAGGGCGCCGGATGCCTCTGCGTCACGTACGATGCCGAGGGCCGGGCGGTCCTTCACCGACTGGCCGGGGTTCAGGAACTCGCACTTGCCGAGGATTTCGCACCCGGTTTCGTCCGACACCTTGTTGAGGCGCAGCAGCGGCGTGTTGCCGATCAGGTCAATAACGGAGCGGTGAAATTGCATTCAGGCGGCCATCCTGAGTCTTAGAATCTGGTTCCTGGCGGAAGCTAGAGCGCCGGACGCTGCAGCACAACCGCTGCAATAAGTCCCACGCCTGAAGGGGCACATCAGCAGGGCTGAAACGCCTTATGGAAAGGCCCCCATGACCCGGATCGGTGAAATTTCATCGATCAGTCTCGCTGGCGATTTACCCTTATCTGGTACCCCAGTGGCTTAGAACGCTTCCCTTTAAAGGGGACGAGAGAGAGGCGGTATGGGAAAGCGCAATCAGTCGCGAACCAACGGGTGGACATTTGCCGACCTGATCAAGGACGTTCCGGTCCCTGAAAAGCACGCGGGATCCCTGCGGGCCAAGCAGATCGAGATGGTTCGCCGGATGACCACGGTGCTGGTCCTGACGAACCTGCTCAATGCGGCGGTCGTCCTGCTGTCCTTCCGGAATACTGCCGCGGATACACTGCTCTACATCTGGGCCTGCGCAATCGCCGCGGCCAGCCTGTTTGCGGTGGTCCATCAGGTCTTCTCGTCGCTGGCAAAGGACAAGGAAGACGACCGTTCGCAGCGCGCGCTGGAACGGTATTCGCGGGCGACGTCGCTGAACGGCCTGCTGTGGGCCGTCGTGCCGATCATCGTCATGAATGCGGCCGACCCGCAGGGCCAGATGGTGATGGGTATCGTTCTGGCCGGCATGATGTTCGCCGGCGCGTTCCTGATGTCCCGCCTGCCGGACGCGGCTTTCTCCTTCATCGTGCCGGTCGGCATCGGCATGGTGATCGCGCTGCAGTTTCAGCAGAACCCGCAATACCAGTATGTGTCGGTCATCACGATTTCCTATGTCGGCGTCCTGATGCTCGGCGTGCGCTGGACGCACAAGCAGTTCGTCGAGCAGCACCTCAACGAGGCCGCCGTGAAGGAACAGTCGCAGCTCATCGGCCTGCTGCTGCGCGACTTCGAGGAAAGCACCTCTGACTGGCTGTGGCAGACCAATGCGCGCGGCGAACTGCAGGACATCCCGCTGGTGTTCGAAGGCGCGATCGAGTCAAATGGCGTCATGCGCATCGGTGAGCCGATCCTCAGCGTGTTCGCAGAGGACGAAGCGCTGAAAGTGCTGGAGACCAGCCTGAGCCGCCGCCAGGGTTTCCGCGACCTTGCGCTGCAGGTGAAAACTGCACCGGGCGAGCCGGAACGCTGGTGGTCCGTCACGGGCAAGCCGATCTTCGAAAGCGACGTGTTCAAAGGCTTTCGCGGCGTGGCGGCCGACATTTCCCAGTCGAAGGAGATCGAGGACCGTATTGCCTATATGGCTCACTATGACGGCCTGACCGGCCTGCCGAACCGGATGAACATGCAGGAACATCTGGAAAAGGCGACCCGTCGTCCGATCAATCCGAAGGTCGACCGCGCCCTGATCTGGCTCGATCTCGACAACTTCAAATGGGTCAACGATACGCTTGGCCACCCGGCTGGTGACGAATTGCTGCAGCTGGCTTCCGCCCGCCTGAGCGGCCTCTGCCAGGAGCAGGATATCGTGGCGCGCCTCAGCGGCGACGAGTTCGCCATGATTGTCGAGCGCGACGCCGGCGGCGAACTCGAGGAATTTCTCGACCAGCTGACCCAGATCATGTCCGAGCCCTACGATCTCTGGGGATCGACGGTAAACTGTGCCGCGTCCGTCGGTGTGCGCCTGTTCGATGCCTTCACCAGCGACGCGCGGGTGCTGCTGAAGCATGCCGACCTCGCCCTCTACCAGGCCAAGAGCCAGGGCAAGGCCAATTGGTGCATGTTCACGACCGAACTGGACGAGAAGGCCCGCGCCCGCCAGCAGATCGAAGCGGACCTGCATCGTGCGCTGGAGAACAACGAGCTGCGCGTCTACTTCCAGCCGCTCGTCGATGCCACATCGCACAAGATGGTGGGCTGCGAGACGCTGGTGCGCTGGGAGCATCCGAAGCGTGGCCTTATCTATCCCGGCGAGTTCATCGAACACGCCGAGGACAACGGCCTCATCACGCGGATGGGCGACTGGGTCATCCGGGCCGCCCTGGCCGAAGCCCGCCGCCTGCCGGACGATGTGAAGATCTCGATCAATATCTCGCCGCTGCAGATTCACAGCGCAACGCTGGTGTCGACGGTTGTCCATTCGCTGGCCACCAACGGTATCGATCCTGGCCGCATCGAGCTTGAGATCACCGAAAGCGTGCTGATGTCGGATACGGAATTCACGCTGCAGCGCCTGCACCAGCTCAAGAATCTGGGCGTGCGCATCGCGCTGGACGACTTCGGGACCGGCTTCTCCTCGCTCAGCTACCTGCGCAGCTTCCCGTTCGACAAGATCAAGATCGACAAGAGCTTCGTGGCCGACATCGAGAACCGTGCCGACAGCCGGGCCATCACGGTGGCGACGCTCAACCTCGCCAAGACGCTCGGCATGCGCTGCACGGCCGAAGGCGTGGAGACGAGCTACCAGGCCGACTTCCTGCGCGACAATGGCTGTGACGAGCTTCAGGGCTTCTTCATCAGCCGCGCCCAGCCGCTCGAAAAGCTGCGCCACCTTGTCGATCTCAAGGATATTGTCGAGGTCGAGGCGGAGCCCGCTGAACGGGTCGGCCTGCGCGCGATCGAAGGCGGTGCGTCCCCGCGCGCAGCCAAGGCGTCCTAAGGCGTCAGCCTAGTTTCCCTGATCGGAAGACTCCGGGGGTGTATCATCCTCGGTGGTCTTCTTTTTCTTGGACCCGAACAGGCCGCCCAGCGCATCACGCGCTGCGTTCTCGGCCGCGTCCTTGGCTGCATCCTCGATTGTCTGCGGCTTTGCGGGTTCAGCCTCAGTCGCAACCGGTTCGGCTGGCGTTTCGGCAGTGCCGTCCGCCGGCGCGGCCGTATTCTCCGGCTTGGTCTCGGTCTTCTTGGGAAGGCCGATAATGTCGCCGATGACATTGCCGGCATCGCCGCCAAGGCTGCCGCCGAGCTGGCCCGTCAAGCCTTCGCGGACCTGGCTTCCGAGATCGGCGGCAAGAGCGCTCGTCACGCCGGAGAAGTCGGGACTGACTTTCAGTTTCGTCCACGAGCCGGAAAGGCGCACCGGGACCGGAATGCCGTTCAGCTGCACGACGCTTCCGGTGCCCTGCGCCTTCTTGTCGATGCTGGTCGCAAGGCGAAGGTCGAGACTTTGGCCGCCGAGATTGATCTCGCCGGTGCCATCGATTCCGAGAACAGGGTTGAGCAGCTTCATCAGGTCCACCTGCGCGACGCCATCCTTCAACTCGAAGGCCGCGTCGAAGCTGGTGAAGTCCGTCTGGGCCTCCGGCGAAAGGACCGAGGTGAAGTCGAGCTTCTGCAGGGAGCCGGTCGTGATCGCCTGCCGCAGGGAATCCGCGCTGCGCACGAGCTGGGTGATGTTGAGGCCCTTGAGGGCGCCATCGCTGAGCTTGGTGCTGACCGTGCCGTTAAGGGCGTGCATGATCTCGTCGATCGATGCGCCGCTGGACGTGGCCGACACGTTGAACGAGCCCGTGCCGGTCAGCTTGTCGAAGCCGGCAAGCGTGCCGAGCAGGCTGGACATGGCGACGCTCTGGCCGGTCATGTCCACCGTCAGGGCAGGGCGGGCCGCCGTGGCGTCAAGCGCCAGCTTGCCTTCCCAGTTGCCACCGAACGTGCTGAAGGCCGGCAGCGTGGCAACCAGCTTTCCGTCCTTGAGCACGGCCTGGATGCTGGCGTTGTCCAGCTTCACGTTGCCGAGCGTCAACGTCGTGGTGCGGATGTCGAGATTGGCATCGACAGCTTCGAGGCCGGCCAGGTCGAGCGGCTCCTTGCTCCAGCCGGTCATCGGCTGCTGGGGCTTTGCCCCCTGGTCCTCGGCGGCGAGGAAGGGCGAGAGATCGAGCGCTCCCATGTCGAGATTACCGGTCAGGCGGGGCTTTGCGCCCGACAGGTCGAGGCCTGCATCGCCGGTGGCTTTCAGGTCGTCAAGCGTGAGGTTGAGGCCGCTGAGGCTGAACTTCTTGAAAGTGCCCGAAATTGCACCGCTGGAGGAAAAGGCCTTCAGCGTTTCGCCGGGCGCCATCTCGACGTCAGCGGCGGCCAGAAGGGCCCGTAATTCCTTGCTGGACGCATCGACCTGCCCGTTGATGCGGCCGTCACCGGCAAGGGAGACGTCGCCCTTGTAGCTGCCATTGATCAGGGCGCCGGAATGGGTGACGTCGAGGCCCTGCAGCATGATCGCATCGGCCGGCCCGCGGACATTGCCGGAGACCTGCACCTTCTCGAGTGCGTCCTCGGCGGGCACGTCGACACCCATCTCCTTCATCAGCTCGCCGGTGTTCGGCAGCGAGGCCTTCAGGGAGCCGTCGAGCGTCGGTGTCTCGCCCAGAGTGAGGCCGCCGGCATAGTTCAGGTCGACAAGATTGCTCTTCAGGCCGAGCGTTTCGAACTTGATGGTCGGGCTGGTCAGGGCGCCGGAGAGAGTGGCCTTGACGGTTGCGGCGCCGAGCGGCTCGACATTTACCGGCAGGTCGACCTTCGCGAACTTTGCCAGCGCGGCGAGGCTTGAGGCGGTTGCAGTCAGATCACCGGAAATGGCGGGGGCGTCACCAAGCGTGACGCTGCCCAGATAGGTGCCCTTGGCGAGCGACGAATCGAATTTCAGGTCGACATTGGCGGGCTTGTCTGTGGTCAGTGCATCCGGCGAATCGAGGGCCAGTGCGATATCGAACTTCTGGTCCTGGAACACGCCGTCAGCCTTTGCCTTGAGCGGCTGGTTCATGGCCTGCAGCGAGGCTTCGAGGTTAAGGTCCTTCAGCTCGTAGACGGCGCCGGATGCGTCGTCGCGGTAAGTGAGGGAGGCGTTGGTCAGGCGGGCCTGATCGACTGCGGCGTCAACGCTTCCGCCGCCCGAAGCAGTGCCGCTTTCGGGTTGAGAGTCAGAGGCGAATTCCCAGTTGGCGCGTCCGTCGGCGAGCTTCTCAAGCTGCACGTTCGCATCGACGAAGGCGATTTCCTGCACCTCGACACGGCGCTGGAGGAGGGGGAGCCATTTCACCGAGCCGCGCAGCTGGCCGGCCTCGATCATGTTCGGGGCGGAAAAGCCCTCGGGGTTGGCGACGGTCACGCCGCCGACGCTGGCGGAAATACGCGGGAAGACGGAGACGCTGACATCGCCTGTCAACTGCACGTCGCGCTGCAGGGCGGCGGTCGCAGCCTTTTCGATCTGGGCCTTGTAGACTTCCTTCGGCACCAGAAACGGCACAACGAGGGCGGCAATTACCAGGAGCCCGAGAACCCCGGCGAGAATGAGAAGAATGCGCTTCATGTTCCTACCTGCGAAACCTGTATACCAGCATGTACATGGATTGTGTCGCATGAATGACGTCTGAAAGCAGGAAATAGCCGAAACCGCCTGAAGTTCCCCGCTTGACCCACCTTTCGGGCGCGCATAAAGAGGCGGCTCGCCGCAACGCGGCCCACAAAAATGCGCGGGTGTAGCTCAGTCGGTTAGAGTGCCGGCCTGTCACGCCGGAGGTCGCGGGTTCGAGCCCCGTCACTCGCGCCATTTCGTCCGGGACGGACTTCCAGAAAGCCAGTGAATTCAGGCAGATGCGACAGCTCTGCCGGGCGGCCCGCGTCATCGCCCGCGAAAGGTCGGCGGACGCTTTTCCATGAAGGACTTTACGGCTTCGGCAAAGTCTTCGGAGACGAGGAGCTCTGATTGCACCCTCGCTTCCATGTCGAGTTGTTCGTGCAGCGACTGGCGGGTTGCCTTGTCCAGGGCATGGCGCGTTTCGACATAGGCGCGCGTCGGTCCGCGGGCGAGAATTTGTGCCGTCGACTCAACGGTGGCCTGCAGCTCCGCGTCCGGAACCGCCTTCCAGATCAGGCCCTGCTCGACGGCCTCCGTTGCGGTCATCGGCTCTCCGAAAAAGGCGCTTGCCATCGCCCGCGCACGACCGAGGCTGCGGGGCGGATGCCAGCTGGCGCCCATGTCGGGGATCAGGCCGAGCTGCCGCGTGAACACCAGAATGAATTTGGCGCTTTCCGCCGCGACGACCAGGTCGCAGGCCAGCGCCAGCCCGTATCCTCCGCCGGCGGCGACGCCATTGACGGCCGCGATGGTCGGGGCAGGCAGGTCCAGCAGCTTCTTGACGACCATGTTGAAGGTGTCGTCCATGCGCTTCTGATGCGCGGCCCGGCGTTCGCTCATTTCCTTCGGAAGCTGGAATGGATCTGAGAGATCGGCGCCGGCGCAGAAGCCGCGTCCGGCGCCGGTCAGGATGAGGACGCGCAGATCCGGATCCGCCGCGCAATCATCCAGGGCTTCCATGAGATCGCCGAGGAGGCGGGCGCTGAGCGCATTCAGCTTTTCGGGCACGTTCAGCGTCAGCGTGAAAACAGGTCCGTTCTTGTCCAGGCGGACCGTCTTGTCAGTCATCTCTCGCTCCCTTTGCCGCGCTTCGTGTCGCCTATCCTTCCATATTGTGAAGCCTTGGCAATATCAGGAGCGCCTTCACCCCGCGACAGCGGGCTGGCTGACCCCGACGCGAGAGGCGGGGCGTTCAGCGATAGTATTCGCAGAGCGTATTGATCAGGGCGCTGCCGATGCCGCTGCCGCAGCGATAGAAGATGGTCTGCGCGTCGCGGCGGGATTCGACGAGGCCCGCGGCCCTCAGCTTTGCGAGGTGCTGCGAGACGGCGGAGTGGGATTGCCCGGTGAGTTCGGCGAGTTCGCCGACCGGCAGCTCGCCGCCTTCGCTGAGGGCACACATGATCTTCAGGCGCGTATCGCTGGCCATGGCCTTGAGGACTTCGGAGGCCTCTCCGATGCTGCCGGAGACGACTTCAAAGGCTTCATTGGGCGATCGTTTCGGTGCGGTCATCATGCATGCACCTCCTCTCCATGGGGTCTGCTTTCAGCAGGTTCCGTGCCGGTTTTCTCCGGCAGCCAGTCGGGCCCGCGCAGGGCGATGTAGATCGCCGGGATCACCAGCACGGTCAGCGCCGTCGACGAGGCGAGGCCGAACAGGAGCGAGATCGCGAGGCCCTGGAAGATCGGGTCGGTCAGGATCACGGCGGCGCCGATCATCGCGGCGAGTGCCGTCAGCACGATGGGCTTGAAGCGGATCGCGCCGGCATTCAGCAGAACTTCCTTCAGCGGCGTACGCCCGTCGGTGAGGTGACGCACGAAGTCGACCAGCAGGATCGAGTTCCGCACGATGATACCCGCCAGCGCGATGAAGCCGATCATCGAGGTGGCCGTGAACGGTGCGCCGAACAGCCAATGGCCCAGCATGATGCCGATCAGGGTGAGCGGCACCGGGGTCAGGATGATCAGAGGTACGCGGAATGTCCCGAACTGGCCGACGACGAGGATGTAGATTGCGAGCAGGGCGACGCCGAAGGCGATGCCCATGTCGCGGAAGGTGACATAGGTGATTTCCCATTCACCGTCCCAGAGAAGGGTGGGCTCGACCTCATCCTCCGGCTGGCCGTACATGCGGACGGCGGGCTTCTCGAGGCCTGCCGCTTCCCAGTCGTAATGCTTGATCTTGTCCTGGATGGCGAACATTCCATAAATCGGCGCTTCGAACCGGCCGGCAAGTTCACCCATGACCATGTCCGCAAAGTAGCCGTCACGGCGGAAGATGAGCGGCGAGCCGATTTCCTCCGAGACGTCTACCAGTGCGCCGAGCTCGACTGGTGGAGCGCTGAGGCTGACAAGGCGTGCCGGCACCGGAATGGCGGCGATCTCCTGTGACCAGCTGCGCGAGCCCTTGGGCAGGCGGATGCGGATGTCGAGCGGGTCGCGGCCCTCGCCACGCGGGCTGACGCCGACGGTCTGGCCCTCGAAGGTGAGGGAGATCGTGTCGAGGATGTCCTGTTGCTTGACGCCATAGTCCGCGGCTCGCGGCTCGTCGACCGAGACGGTCAGACGCGGCGCGGGAACGCCGATGGAATCGTCGACGTCGACGATGAAGTCCGTGTCCTCGAAGAAGCCGCGGACGATGCCGGCGGTTTCGCGGCGGGCTTCGGGCGTCGGCCCGTAGATTTCTGCCAGCAGGGTCGCGACGACGGGCGGACCCGGCGGGACTTCGACGACCTTCACGCTGGTGCCTTCCGGCATCGGCACGGCGAGCAGAAGGTGGCGGAGTTCGAGCGCGATGGCGTGGCTGTTGCGCTTGCGGTGTGACTTCTCGGAGAGGTTCACCTGCAGGTCGCCCTGCTCGGCACCGCTGCGGAGGAAGTAGTGGCGCACCAGGCCGTTGAAATTGAACGGCGCAGCCGTGCCCGCATAGGCCTGGATCGTGACGACTTCCTTGACGTCCCGGATGGCATCGCCCAGCGCGAACAGGGCGCGTTCGGTGTCTTCGAGCGAGGCACCTTCCGGCAAGTCGACAACCACCTGGATCTCCGACTTGTTGTCGAAGGGCAGCAGCTTCACCGGCACAAGCTTGAAGTAGAACAGGCTGAGCGAAGCAAGCGTGGCGACGCCGACGGCGATCAGGAAGGTCCAGGCATTTTTCTTGGAGCTGACAATCGGCGTTGCGACGCGGCGGTAGAAACGTGCGAGGCGCGTCGCCTGGCCGCCTTCGAGGTGGTCTTCCTCGCCGCTGGCGCCATGGCCGTGCAACGGTGCCTTGCCGGCGATCTTCATCATCAGCCAGGGCGCAACGCCGACGGCGACGAAGAAGGAGAACAGCATGGCGGCCGACGCATTCGCCGGGATCGGCGCCATGTATGGTCCCATCAGTCCGGATACGAACATCATCGGCAGAAGGGCTGCGATCACGGTCATGGTGGCGACGATGGTCGGGTTGCCGACTTCGGAAACAGCATCGATGGCGGCTTGTACGCGTGTGCGGCCATCTTTCATGGCCCAGTGCCGCGCTATGTTCTCGATGATGACGATGGCGTCGTCGACGAGGATACCGATCGAGAAGATCAGCGCGAACAGCGAGACGCGGTTGATCGTGTAGCCCATCATCAGGGAGGCAAAGAGGGTCAGCAGGATCGTCGTCGGGATGACGATCAGCGTGACCAGCGCTTCGCGCCAGCCGATGGCGAAGGCGATCAGAACGACGATGGACACCGTGGCGAGGCCAAGATGGAACAGCAGCTCGTTCGCTTTGTGGTCTGCCGTTTCGCCATAGTTCCGGGTCACGTCGACGCGGACGCCCTCGGGGATCAGCTTTCCCTTGAGATGGTCGACGCGCTCGAGGATCCCTTCGGCGACGTTCACGGCATTGGCGCCAGGGCGCTTGGCGAGCGCCAGCGTGACGGAAGGCCGGGCGACGAAGCCATCGCCGTCGGCCTTGCGGTCAAGCGTCCAGACGCGGGTCTCGGATTCCTGCCCGGCAACCCGGATGGTGGCAACGTCCGACAGATAGACCGTCCGACCGTCAGAGCCGCGGAGTTCGAGACGTTCCAGCTCGCCGACCGCGTCGATCCGGTCTCCGGCCTGGACAAGCAGGGACTCGCCGTCTTGACGGGCCGTACCGACCGGCATGGCGGCGGCGGCCTGGCCGACGGATTCGACCAGTGTCTGCAGCGGCACGCCATAGGCGGCCATGGCGCGGATATCGGGCTCGACGCGAAGCTCGAGCGGGCGTCCGCCGACAATCGAGGTGAGGCCGACATCATCGACCTTGATGAGTTCCTTCTGGAGTTCGTCCGCGAGCATGCGCAGCGTCGTGTCGTTCCAGACATCGCCGGTCCACTCTTCGGGCGTGAGAGTCAACGTGACGATCGGCACGTCGTTGATGCCGCGGCCGATAACGGTCGGCATTGGCACGCCGGGCGGAATCCGAAACATGTTGGCGCGGATCTTCTCGTGCACACGCAGGATCGCGTCGTCGGCATCCGTGCCGACCTTGAAGCGTGCGGTGACCAACGCGCCGTCGTCCCGGCTCTGGGAATAGACGTGCTCGACGTCGGGGATCGCCTTGACGATCTCCTCCAGCGGTTCGGTGACCTGTTCGACCACGTCGGCGGCTTTCAGGCCCGGCGAGGCGACGATCATATCTACCATCGGCACCGAGATCTGCGGTTCTTCTTCCCGCGGGATCGTCAGCAGGGCAACAAGGCCGACAGCCAGCGCCGCCAGCAGGAACAGCGGCGTCAGCGGCGATCGGATGGTCGATCGTGTGATGGAGCCCGAGATGTCCGGTCTCATGCCGTTACTCCGGTTTCTCGATACGGTCGCCCGGCTTCAGGCCGGACAGGACTTCGTACATGCCTTCGGTGTCAGCCAGCGGGGCAGCGAGCGCGACAGGCGCCTCGACAAAGCGGTCGCCAACTTCGACGCGGACGAAATCAACACCGTAGCGGGTCGAGACATAGGCCTTGGGCACGAGGATGGCGCGGCGTTCGCCGACCGGGGCGAGCACGTCGACGCGTTCGCCGACCAGCGCCTCAAGACCGCCGGGCACGGTTGCATCAGCGATGATCGCGCCATTGCGAAGCTCGGGGTAGACCTTCACGATCGTGGCGGTGCGGAGGTCCCCGCCGCGGGTCGGCAGGCGCAGCGTGACGGTCTCGCCCTCGTTGATCTGCGCAGCGTGGCGCTCTGGCAGCGAGAGGCGGACAACGCCATTCACCGTCGCGAACGTGGCGATCACCTCGCCGGGGGAAACAACGGACCCTTCGACCACATTGACGCTGGTTACGGTAGCATCCGCGGGGGCGAGGATGCGGCCTTCGGCCTGGCGGGCGGACAATGCATTTCGCTCCGACTGCGCCGAGGCGAGGTTGCGCTGCAGCACGTCGAGGCCGGTGCGTTGCTCATCCAGCTTCGCTTTCGGGAAGAAGCCCTGATTGAACAGCGCTTCATTGCGCGCGAGATCGTCCGTGGCCTGGGTGATCTGGGCCTGGAGGCCTTCGATGCGGGAGGACAGCGCGGAAATCTGCGGGCTGATGGTGGAATCGGTCACGACGGCGACCAGCGTGCCTGCATCGACCACGTCGCCTTCATCGATCGACAGGCGCGACACGACGCCCTGCAGCCGCGAGCGCGCTGTAGCGGTGTCTCCGGCTTCGATGCGGGCGACGGCGGGGCGGTAGTCGACAATAACGGTCTCTTCCACCGTCACCGGTTCAGCGAAAACGGGTGCCGCAACCACCGCAAAGGCTGCGAACAGCAGGATGTTCCTAGTAGCGGCCATGGTCTTCCACCTTGCCGGTTGCCGGGTTGACGGTGACGCAGGGCAGGCCGGACCTCCGCCAGGCCATGATACCGCCAGCCATGTGCGCCGCATCGACGCCGGTAGCGGCCAGGAAGGCATTGAGCGCGGTGCGCGAGCGTTGGCCCGAGCCGCACTGGAACACGATCTGGCGGGCCGTGTCCGTGGGAATGGCTTTCGGCTCGAACGTCGACAAGGGGTGCAGCACCGAACCGTGAATGCGCAGATTGGCGTATTCGTGCGGCTCGCGCACATCGACGAGCACGATGGTTCCGGCCTTCAGGCCTTCGAAGACGGTTTCGGGGGAAAGATCGCGGTGATCGGCCATGGGTACTGAATCCTCATTGAGCGCGCCTTGCACGCACTTGCTTCTGCGGTGTGATATAGTTCGTCGCGTGCGCGTCCCATGCGACATAATGCGCATTTTATAAAATTCGAATATTCGCGATAAAGCGGCAAACAAAGGGAGTTGAGACATGGCGAAAATCGTTGTGCTTGGGGCTGGCCTTGGCGGCATCATTGCAGCCTATGAAATCCGCAAGGCCGTGCGGCGACAGGATGAAGTCGTTGCGATCAATGAAACAGATTTCTACCAGTTCGTGCCGTCGAACCCGTGGGTGATCGTCGGCTGGCGCGAGCGCAAGGATATCCTTGTCGACCTTGTGAAGCCGCTGAAGAACAAGCGTGTCGGCCTCGTTGTCGGCAAGGCCGTGAAGGTCGATGCGGACAACAAGGCCGTCAAGATGGAAGACGGGTCGCAGGTCGACTACGACTACCTCGTCATTTCCACCGGCCCTGAACTGGCGTTCGACGAAATCGAAGGCCTGGGCCCGGAGCATCACACCCAGTCCGTCTGCCACATCGACCATGCGGAAGCCGGCTACAAGGCGTTTGAGGAGTTCTGCAAGAATCCGGGACCGATGATCGTTGGCGCGGTGCAGGGCGCGTCCTGTTTCGGTCCTGCCTATGAGACGGCGATGATTCTCGAGACCGAACTGCGCCGCAGGAAGATTCGCGACAAGGTGCCGATGACCTTCGTGACATCAGAGCCTTATATCGGCCACCTCGGCCTTGATGGCGTTGGCGACACCAAGGGCCTGCTCGAAAGCGAAATGCGCGACCGCCACATCAAATGGATCACCAATGCGAAGGTGAAGAAGGTCACGGCCGACCAGATGATCGTCGAGGAATACAATGACGACGGCACCGTGAAGAAAGAGCATGAGCTGCCGCAGAAATTCTCGATGATGCTGCCGCCGTTCCGCGGCGTGCCGGCTGTGCGCGGCATCGATGGCCTCGTGAACCCGCGCGGCTTCGTCATCACCGACAAGCATCAGCGCAACCCGAAATATCCCGAAATCTTCGGCATCGGCGTGTGCATCGCCATCCCGCCGACCGGTCCGACGCCGGTTCCGGTGGGCGTGCCGAAGACGGGTTTCATGATCGAATCCATGGTCACCGCGACGGCCGAGAATCTTGGCGAGATCGTGCGCGGCAAGGAGCCGACGCATGAGGCAACCTGGAACGCGATCTGTATCGCGGACTTCGGCGATGGCGGCGTGGCCTTCATTGCCCAGCCTCAGATCCCGCCGCGCAACGTGAACTGGTCCGTCTCCGGCGGCTGGGTCCATGCGGCGAAGATCGGTTTCGAGAAATACTTCCTGCGCAAGCTGCGCTCCGGCAAGTCCGAGACTTTCTACGAGAACGCAGCCCTCAACCTGCTGAAGACCCACAAGCTCAAATAGGGAGTCGGAGATGGTCGATACGGTGGCAACGGACAGTGTGGTGGTGTGCACGCAGTGCGACACGGCGAACCGCGTTGCCGCCGGCAAGGCCTTGTCGGCCGGGAAGTGTGGCAAATGCGGTCACCCGCTTGCCACGCCGCATCCGGTGGCGATCGATGGCCAGACGCTGCAGCGCCTGATGGCGCGCGATACCGGTGCCTATGTCCTCGACGTCTGGGCGCCCTGGTGCGGACCCTGCCGGATGATGGCGCCGGCCTATGAGCAGGCCGCAGCCCGATTTGCCGACCAGGTGCGGTTCTTCAAGCTGAATTCGGACGAAAACCAGTCCGCCGCCGGCGGGCTCGGCATCCGGGGCATCCCGACGCTCATTGCCTGGGACAAGGGCCGGATGGTGGCGCACCAGGCCGGTGCCCAGACAGGCGAAGGCCTGATGCGGTGGATCCGCTCAACTCTCGGGCTGAACGCCTGATCCCCAGAAAAGGAAATCCAAATGACCCTTGATCGTGCTGTGTTTGCATTTGCAGGCGTGGTTGTGCTGGCCAGCGTTGCGCTTGGCTATTTCGTGTCGCCGTATTGGTTCCTGCTGACGGCCTTTGCCGGTCTCAACCTGTTCCAGTCTGCCTTTACCGGCTTCTGCCCTGCTGCCCTGATCTTCAAGGCATTCGGCGTGCAGGCGGGTTGCGCATTCAAATGAAGTTCCGATCATGCATTTCCGCCAGCCTGTTCGCACTCTCCGCGCAGGCAGCGTTCGCACAGCCGGTATCGCTGCGCGAGGCCGTGACCCTGGCGCTGGCGCATGACCCGACCATCGAGAAAGCGCAGGCCGGCGTCGAGCGGAGCAAGGCGGGCATCGACGCGGCGCGCGCCGGACGCGGCCCAACGCTTGGCCTGATGGCGCAGGCCGGCGTGCTCGACACGGACTTCACCTCCGACAAGATCACGCAGACCCCGCGTCAGGCGGGACTGCAGGCGGAGTGGACGGTGTTCCAGTCCGGTGCGCTTGGGGCTGCCGTGGATGCGGCGAAAGCGCAGAACGACGCGGCCGCCTACCAGTTGCTCGGTACCCGCGAGCGGACTGTCTACGACACGTTCGAAGCTTATGCGCAGGCCTGGCTGGCCGAGCGGACGGTGGAAGTTGCGCAGGCGCGGAAGGAGACGTTCGCCATCCGGCTGAACGAGACCAGGGCGCGGTTCGACCAGGGCCAGGTCACGCGGACGGACGTCGCGCTGACGGAAGCGCGGCTGGCGTCCGCTGAAGCCGAGCTGGAAGCCGCCCACGCCTCGCAGGCCGGCACCAAGGCGCGCCTCTCGCGCCTGACCGGCGTTGAAGACATCTCGACGGTGGAAGCCGCCGCGCTCGACACGGCCGTTTCGGGTACGCTGCCGGAATCGCTGGTGCGCGTGCTGGACAGCAATCCGGACCTCGCGGCCGCGCGGGCAGCGGAAATGTCCGCCGGGCACAAGGTGCGCGAAGCGAAAGGCCGGTTCGGACCGAAAGTGTCCGTGAAGGCGCGGGCGACGACCGGCGAGGAGATGTACTTCTTCTTCGAGGACCCGATCAGCGATGTTGGCGCGTTCGTGACGGTCGAAGTGCCGCTGGTGACCAGTGGCCTCCGCGGCGCAAGCACACGCGAGGCGCGCGCCGCACAGGATGCGGCCCTGGCCGACGTGCGTCTTGCGGAGCTGCAGCTGCATGAGGCGGTGACCGGCCTGTGGGGCGATATCGATGCCCGGCGGCTTGCGCTCGCAGCGGCCCAGCGGGCCGAAACGGCGGCCCAGCTCGCCGCGGAAGGCGCGCAGAAGGAGCATGAGGCGGGCATCCGCACGCTGGTCGACGCGCTGGACGCCGAGAATGCCTATCGCGATGCGCAGATTGCCCGCTACCGCGCGGCGACACAGCTGCAGATTGCGGAAGCACGGCTGCTCTCGCTGTCGTCGGACCTTGAGCGGCACCTGCGCCAGTAGCGCTCAGGCCTCGCCCCAGAGGCGCAACAGGTTCGAGACGGTCTTGGCCAGCGCCAGCATTTCCGGCGACTGGGCATCATACCGGCCGGTGAGGTTGGCGCGCAGGTTTTCGAGGTCGAACAGGATCTCGCGGGCAGCGGCGTCGCGGACGGTGCTCTCGATCCAGCCGACGCAGGCGAGGCGGGTGCCGGCGGTGACCGGCCGGACCTCATGCAGGGTTGTGGAAGGGTAGAGGACAAGGTCGCCGGCCGCAGGCTTGGCCATATGCTCGCCGGCTGCTGTGTCCACAGCGAGTTCGCCGCCTTCGTAGGCGTCCGGATCTGTGAGGAACAGGGTGAAGGACAAGTCGGTGCGCACGCGCCGGTCGCCGTGGCCAATGAAGGGGTTGTCGACGTGGCGGCCATAGCCGCCGCCGGGGCCGGTGCGGCTGATGAGCAGCGGCGAGAAGCGGCGCGGCTGGGCCGCGGCCCTCAGCACGGGATGGCTCTCGACTGCATTCTGCAGCAATTGCTTCAGCGCCGCGCCTGTTCCGCCGGTCAGTTCGGCCTGCTCGTTTCGCTTCACCTGCCGTGCAACGGGCCCTGCCGTACGGGCTCCGTCGTGGAAGGTGAGTGCGCCGGCAAGCGCCTGCGCCTCTGCGACCTGGTCTGCGGATAGGACGCCGGAAAGGGTGATCAGCATGTGACTATGGTGTCTGTTGCGGTGACCCAAACGGGCCTGAATGTGACTGACGGTGACTGTGTGTGACCATTCTGCCTACAAAGTTTGCGGACGCAGCGTAACCCGCAGAAATCCTCACGCTCCCGCTTGACCGGGGACCCGCATCCGGTAAATGCAATAGTATAACATACCGAACGGATCCTCCCTCCCATGAAACAGCTCCTGCTTTTCGCTGCCTCCTCGCTGGTGCTCGCCGGCATCGCCCAAGCCGATCCCGACACGGACCTGCGCCAGCAGACCGTCATCGTTACCGCGCCGGGACCCGACCGCGACGTCGGCGAACTGATCGGCAACGCGACCGCAATCGGCCGCGAGGGCATTGTCGAGACGCTCGGCACGACGCTGGGCGATACACTGGACCGGCAGCCGGGCGTGGCGTCGAGCTTCTTCGGGCAGGGCGCAAGCCGGCCGATCCTGCGCGGCCTCGGTGCCGAACGGGTACAGGTGCTGACCAACGGGATCGGCGTGATCGACGTGTCCGCCGCCTCGCCGGACCACCAGGCGGCTGCGGACGGCATCGATGCGGAGAAGATCGAGGTCCTGCGCGGGCCGGCGGCGCTGGCCTATGGCGGGCAGGCGATCGGCGGCGTGGTCAATGTGATCGACGGCCTCCTCGCCGAAGAGCTGCCGAAGCAGAAATTCTCGGCCGACGTGCTGGGCGCCTACAACAGCGTCAGCGACGGCACCGAAATGTCCGGCCGGGTGCAGGGCGTGCAGGGGCCGTTCGTGTTCACCCTCACAGGCTCCAAGCGCGACATGGGCGACTATGACATTCCGGGCTATTCGAAGTCTGCGGCCCTGCGGGCAGAGACCGGCGAAGACGGGCCGAAGGGGACCGTTCCGGATTCCTTCACCAAGACCGACTCGCTGGCTGGTGGCGCAAGCTGGGTGGGTGAGAAGGCGTTTCTCGGCGTCGCCGTGCGGCAGCAGAAGGCCAATTACGGCCTGCCGGGCGAGGCGGATGCCTCTCCCTTCATCGACCTCAAGCAGACCCGCTACGACGCCCGCGGCGGCATCAAGTTCGACAAGGGATACCTGACCCAGGTTACCGGAACGGTCTCCACGGCGGATTATGCGCATACGGAGTTTGAAGGACCGGGCGAGCCGGGTACGCGGTATGAGACGAGCGGCACCGAAGCGCGGCTGGAGGCGGCAAATGAAATCGGCCTGGTAAAGGGCGCGGTCGGCCTGCAATACACGGACAAGGACCTCGACGCCTTCGGCGACGAGGCTTTCATTACACTGACAAAATCGGACAGCCTTGGCGGCTTTGTCTACGAGACGATCGACTGGGACAATGGCTTCGGCCTTGAGGGCGGCGGCCGGGTCGAGAAGGTCAATCGCAGCAACATGCTGGGCGATACGGATTTCGACCTGTTCAGCGCCTCGCTGGGCGCGCACCATCACTGGGACAATGGCTGGTTCGTCGGCCTGCAGGCGGCGCACACCGAGCGCGCGCCGAACGAGAGCGAGCTGTATGCGGACGGCCTGCACCTCGCGACGGAGCAGTATGAAGTTGGTGACATCAATCTCGACAAGGAGAAGGGCCTGAACGTCGAGGCGACGGCCCGCTGGGAAAGCTCGCATGCGAGCTTCGGCGTCAACCTGTTCCGCACGATGTTCGACGGGTTCGTATTTCTGGCGCCGGGCGTCGTGGACCATGGCACCGGACCAGTCAGCGAAATCGACGGGCTGCCGGTCTACCAGTTCCTGCAGCAGGATGCGACGTTCACCGGCGCGGAGATCTATGGCAAGGCGTTCATTCCGGAAGGCCTGCTAAAAGCAGACTGGACGCTGGACGGCGGCATCGACATGGTGCGCGCCGAACTCGACGCGGGCGGCAATGTCCCGCTGATTCCGCCGCTGACAGTGAACACCGGCGCCAAGGCCGACTGGCGGTTGTGGTCGGCCGCGGCACATGTGACCTGGGCCGACAAGCAGACCGATACCGGCGCCGGCGAACTGCCGACCGACGGGTACACGCAGCTGGACCTGCGGGCGGACCTGAAGCTGTCTGAACTTGGCTTCGGGCGGGACGGTACGACCCTGTTCGTGGACGCGCGCAACGTGACGGATGAAGAGATCCGTTATTCGACGAGCGTGCTGAAGGACAAGCTGCCGGCGCCCGGCCGCAACATCCGCGTCGGCGTACGGGCGTCATTCTGACGGGTATCAACCCGCTGCGCGTTCGGCCAGAATGAGGGCGCCGGTGATGCCGGCGTCATCTCCGAGCGCCGGGAACTGGATGTAGTCGGACAGGTCGCCGGATGCGGGTCCTTCAGAAATGTAGCCGGCCAGCAGGGTACATGCCTGCTCGCGGATGCGGGCAATCAGGCCCGGCGTCTTCATTACGCCGCCGCCGAACAGGATGCGTTCGGGCATGTGGCTGAGGGTGACTGTGACGGCGAGGTGCGCGAGGTAGCGTGCCTCCAGGGCGTGGGCGGGATGGTCCTGGGGCAACTCGTTGAGGGCTCGGCCCCAGCGTGCCTCGATGGCCGGGCCCGACGCGAGACCTTCGAGACAGTCGGCATGGAAGGGGCAGACGCCCGTGAAGCCGTCATCCCGGCTGTCGCGCGGCGGATAGATGTGTCCCATTTCGTAGTGGTGCGTCCCGGAACGGGACCGTCCATCGTGCAGGATGCCGACGCCGATGCCGGTGCCGACGGTGACGTAGGCGAGGGGCGAGCAGGCTTGCCCGGCGCCAAATTGCCACTCGCCGAAGGCGGCCGCGTTGACGTCGGTGTCGATGGCAACGGGGCAGTTGAAGCGGGCAAGCGCCGCGCGCCAGTCGGCGCCGGTCCAGCCCGGTTTGGGCGTCGAGAGGACCTTGCCGTAGGCGGGCGAGGCGGGGTTCACGTCCACCGGGCCGAAGGCGCCGACACCGATTGCGCGAAGCGGGCGAGAGGCAAGGCCTTCCCAAGCGAAGAATTCGCCTATCTGGCGGAACACCTGCTCCGGCGAGCCGGTCGGCAGGGTGATGCGAGCCTCAATCCGGTCCGGCGCCGTGGCCGTGGCGCAGACGATCTTGGTGCCGCCGGCTTCGATGGCGCCGAACATGAGCCCTCCCGGACTGTGAGTGGAATCCCTGTGCGGCCTACAGCATCAGGCTTCTCAGGCCGGTGCAACTGCCTGATGGCCCGGCACTCACGAAATCGTGTAGGGTCGCGGACCAACATGGCTGGACATTGCCGGGTTTCCCCTATCTTAGCAGGCATGGGGACGTTTGCAGAATCGTGGCGACTGGCATGTTTCTGGCGTCAGGAGGGCGGTAAATGCCGGCCGTCAGGATTGAGTTGAGATGAAATTCGGAATGTTCCGTTCGTGGCACGCAGCGACGATGGCGGCCTTGGCCGCGCTGGCGCTGGTAGCGGTACCGCAGGCCGAGGCCCAGCGCGGTCCCGGTGCGGCGAGTGTTTTTGTAGAGCCCGTGGGAGAAACCGAATTCTCCATGCACATCGAGGCGATCGGCACGCTGGAGGCGCGCGAGCGCGTCGACCTGACGCTGAACGTCGCCGACCGCGTGACGGCAATCTATTTCGACGACGGCGACCGGGTGACGAAGGGCAAGACGTTACTGTCGCTGGCGCAGGGCGAACAGGCCGCGCTGGTCGACGCCGCCGAGGCGACGGCGAACGAGGCGCGCCAGCGCTTCGAGCGGACCCAGCAGCTCGCGGCGGAACGGACCGTGGCGCAATCGGCGCTGGACGAGGCGCAGCGGGACCTGAACGCCGCCAATGCGCAGCTGCGCGCGGTGCAGTCCCGCCAGAAGGACCGGGTGCTGGTGGCGCCGTTCGATGGCGTTCTGGGCTTCCGCATGGTGAGCGTCGGCTCCTATGTGAAGGCCGGCGACGTGGTGGCCGAACTGATCGACGACAGCCAGATGAAGCTCGACTTCTCCGTGCCGTCGACTTTCCTGCGATCGGCGAAGAAAGGCACAAGGATCACGGCCGAGACCGATGACCTGCCGGGCGTGGTGTTCGAGGGCGAAGTGGAGACGGTCGGCGCAACCATCGACCCGGTGACGCGGTCGATCCGTGTGCGGGCGATCTTGCCGAACGAGGACCGGCTGATGAAGCCCGGCATGTTCATGAAGGTCACGCTGCTGGCTAATCCGCGCCAGTCGCTGTCGGTGCCGGAGACGGCGATCGAGCCGATCGGTCCGGACAGTTTCGTCTATGTCGCCGTGAAGAAGGGCGACCAGCTGGTGGCCGAGCGCCGCAAGGTGGATGTGGGCCTGCGCCAGAAGGGGCGCGTGGAGGTCGTTTCCGGCCTTGAGGCGGGAGACACGATCGTGTCGGACGGCCTGATCCGCGTGCGGGACGGGGCGCCGATCGTGGTGCGCGACCGGGGCATCCTCAATTCCGGTACGGCGGCCGGGCCCGGCATGGTGAACGCGCAGTAGGAGGCCGGACGGATGCTGCTGTCGGATACATCGATCAAGCGGCCGGTCTTTGCATCGGTCCTGTCGCTGGTTCTCGTGATCTTCGGGATCGTGGCCTTCATGCGCCTGCCGCTGAGGGAGTATCCGGACATCGACGCGCCGGTCGTGAACATCACGACGAATTATCCGGGCGCCTCGGCGGATGTGGTCGAGACGCGCATCACGCGGATCATCGAGGACCGGATCGCCGGTGTGTCGGGCATCCGTTTCATCGATTCCAATTCGACGGACGGGCGTTCGAGCATCAGCGTCGAGTTTTCGGTCAATGTGAACATCGATGCGGCGGCGAACGATATCCGCGACCGTGTCGCGACCGTGCTGAACAATTTGCCGACCGAAGCCGACCCGCCGGAAATCCAGAAAGCCGACAACAACGAAGACGTTGTGATGTGGATGAACCTCGCCAGCGACTCGCTGACGACGCCGGAGCTTTCGGACTATGCCGACCGCTACTTGGTGGACCGGTTCTCGGCGCTGGACGGCGTGGCGCGGGTGCGTGTCGGCGGCGACCGGTCGTATGCGCTGCGCGTCTGGATCGACAGGCGCGAACTAGCGGCGCGCAACCTGACCGTCTCGGACGTCGAGAATGCGCTGCGCAGCGAGAACGTCGAGGCGCCGGCCGGCAACGTCGAATCCGGAGAGCGGATGTACACGGTGCGCATCGAGCGCACGTTCCGCACGCCAGAGCAGTTCGCCAACCTGGTCATCGGCCGCGGGCAGGACGGGTATCTCGTTCGGCTGGGCGACGTGGCGCGCGTCGAGCGCGGCACAACGGAGGATCGCAACCTGTTCCGCGGCAACGGCGTGCCGATGGTCGGGCTTGGCATCGTCAAGCAGTCGACGGCGAACACGGTCGCCGTGGCCAAGGAAGCGCGTGATCTTGCCGTGGAGCTCAACAAGACCTTGCCCGAAGGCATGGTGATCGCCATGAGCTATGACTCTTCGGTGTTCATCAGCGCGTCCATTCGCGAGGTCTGGGTGACGCTGGGCATTGCTGTCGGGCTGGTGACGCTGGTGATCTTCCTGTTCCTCGGCAGCTTCCGCTCGACCATCATTCCGGCCATCACGGTGCCGGTTTCGATCACGGCGACATTTATCGTCCTCTTCGCGCTCGGCTTCTCGGTGAACCTGCTGACGCTTCTGGCGCTGGTGCTCGCCATTGGCCTCGTCGTGGACGATGCCATCGTCGTGCTGGAGAACATCCACCGGCGCATGGAGGAATATGGCGAGACAGCGCTGGTTGCGGCCTATCGCGGGTCGCGCCAGGTCGGCTTCGCGGTGATCGCAACCACACTGGTGCTGATCGCCGTGTTCGTGCCGATCACTTTCCTGCAGGGCGACCTTGGCCGTCTGTTCACGGAGTTCGCGCTGGCAATTGCGGCCGCTGTCGGTTTCTCGGCGCTTCTTGCCCTGACGCTGACGCCGATGATGGCGTCAAAGATCCTCAGGGAGTCCGATGACGACGGCGTGTTCGCTGCAATTCCGCGGCTGATCGATTCCGGCTTCCAGCGCCTGCGCGGAGCGTATGGCGTGGTGCTGAACGTGCTGATCGGGCGCCCGATTGCAGTGGGTCTCGTGCTGCTCAGCATGTTCGGCGCGGCCTATGGCCTGACGCGGGTTATCCCGCAGGAATACGTGCCGCGCGAGGACCGGGGCAGTTTCTTCATCATGGTGTCCGGACCGGAAGGCGCCTCGTTCGACTACATGAAGCAATACATGGACGAGATCGAACGGCGCCTGATGCCGTATACGGAGACGGGCGAGGTGAGGCGCCTGCTGATGCGCGCGCCGGGCTTCGGCAGCAACGCCTTCAACCAGGGCTTCGTGGTGCTCATGCTGGACGACTGGGACAAGCGCCGTCCGGCCGACGAGATCATCGGCGAGATCAATATGAAGCTGTCTGACCTGCCGGGTATTCGCGCCTTCGCGATCATGCGACAGGGGCTGGGCGGTGGGAACCAGAAGCCGGTGCAATTCGTGCTGGGTGGCCCTTCCTATGACCAGCTGGTGAAATGGCGGGATACGTTCGTTGCTGCGCTGGAGGCGAACAATCCGGGCATCACTGACATCGACTGGAACTACAAGGAAACGCAGCCGCAATACCGTGTGCAGATCGACTATGACCGTGCCTCGGATCTGGGCGTGACCGTTTCCGACATAGGCAATACGCTGCAAACCATGCTCGGATCACGCCGGGTGACGACCTATGTCGACAATGGCGAGGAATACGATGTGATCCTCGAAGGGCTGCGGTCCGACCAGACGTCGCCGACGGATGTCGAGAATATTTATGTGCGCTCTGCAAAGTCGGGGCAGCTGATCCCGCTGTCCAACCTCGTGAAGATCGTCAGCGTGGCCGACAGCCCGACGCTGAACCGCTACAA
>JACKIK010000006.1 GCA_020638455.1 Hyphomonas sp.
AAGGACCGGACGTGCGGCGCAGCCATCCTCCTCTGCGAAGCGAGGCGGAGGGGGAACGCTACATACGTTCCGGGCACATCCGGTGCACCGTCAGAACCACATGTCCCGCACGCAGCGGCCGTCGCGGCCGAGGTCGTCGAAAGTGTCGTAGCCGTCGAAATGGTCGATCGGGAGATCGGCAACAGTATCCGGCTCGGCGAGGCGGACATTGACGGCCATCCGGATACGGCCGTTTTCGTCAGGCCTGAGGCCGCGCCATGCGGCGACGCCGCCGCAGGCCGGGCAGAACAGGATTTCGAGGGCCGGGTCTTCCTTTCCGGCGCGCGTGTAGGACGCGACCGGGCCGGTCAGGTGGATGCACTCGTTCTCGTAGTCATAGATCCACAGCGCGCCGTAACGGCGGCACAGCGTGCAGTTGCACGCGGTCGCGCCGCCGGGGTCGCCTTCGAAGGTCCAGTGGACCTTGCCGCAATGGCATGTGCCTTCGATCATGGCGCACTCCCTGAGCCTGCGGTGTTTCTTCTAGCGGCCGACGAAGGTCGGTTCGCGCTTTTCGACAAATGCCCTGGTGGCGTTGCGGTGGTCCTCAGTCTGGCCGCAATGGACGTGGTGCGTCGCTTCGAGGTCCATGCAGTCGAACACGTCGCCGGACGACATGGCGCGGTTCAGGTTTTCCTTCATGTAGCGGTAGGCGACGGACGGACCGGAGGCGAGGCGCTTCGCGATCTCCATCGTCTTCGCTTCCAGTTCCTCCGGCTCGCACACCCAGTTGGTGAGGCCGAGGGCGAGAGCCTCGTCGGCCGTCACGCGCTCGGACAGGAAATAGAGCTGGCGCGCCTTCGCCTGCCCGACCAGCTGGCTGAGAAAGAAGGTGCCGCCATAGTCGCCGGAAAAGCCGACGCGGGCAAAGGCCGTGGTCATGATGGCAGTGCGCGACATGATGCGAAGATCGCAGGAGAGCGCATAGGCAAGGCCCGCCCCGGCCGCAGCGCCCGGAAGCGCGGCGAGCGTCGGCTTCGGCATGGTGTAGAGCTTGCCGGAGGTGGCGCGCTGGTTGACGCGCTGGGCGTGTATCGCTTCGTCGATCGTGGTCTGGCGTCCGCCGCCGGTGTTGCGCGCGTTCATGCCCTTCACATCGCCGCCCGCGCAGAAGCCCTTGCCCGCCCCGGTCAGCACGATGCAGCGGACCTCCGGGTCAAGCTCCGCCCTGGCGAGCGTGTCGGCAAGGGCGGCATTCATTTCGGCGGACATGGCATTGCGTGCCTCGGGCCGGTTGAGCGTGAGCGTCAGCACGCCGTCTTCCAGTGCGGCGAGCAGATGATCGGTTCCGGTGTTCGTGATGGTCATGGCGTCCTCCTGTCTGTGCAGGAAGGTGTAAGCCATGCGCCGGGTTTGTATAGGGCGGTGCGGGCCCGCGCTATTCCGGATCTGCGGCGGCGGGCGCTTGCACGGCGGGAATGTCGGTGAAGGGCCGGATGCCGAAATACGGATAGATCTCGCTGGGGAAGTAGACCGTGTCGCCCTTCGACACGAGGCGGATGGTCTTGATCGCCTTGAGGTCCTCCACCGGGTTGCCGGGCACGAGGAGGAAGTCCGCCTGCTTGCCGGGCTCGATGGAGCCGAGCGTGTCGCCGAGGCCCATATAGGAGGCCTCTTCCAGCGTCGCGCGGGCGAGGATCTCGGCGGGCGTGAAGCCGATGTTCTGGTACAGCTCCAGCTCCCGGTGCAGGGTTAGCGCGCCGCCCATGTCGGTGCCGAAGACGATGAAGATGCCGCGATCCTTCATCCGCTGCAGCGTGTCGGTGATCTGGTCGAACGCGCCCTTGTAGGCCGCGTCGTCCTCCGGGCTGTTGATGGCCGACCAGGCGGCCTTGGCCTGGCGCTGCACGGCGACGGGCATGTGGTCGATATAGTCGGCCATGCCGGCCTGGGTCTCGCCATTCCGCGACAGCAGCAGCGCTTCATGGATGGCATAGGTCGGGTCGATGGCGACATGCTTCTGCACCATCAGGTCGAGCGTGTGCTGCACCGGCTCGCTACCCAGATCGAGTTGCGGCAGGCGCTGCAGCGCGGTGAGGCGCAGCAGGGTGCGCGTGTCCTCGCCCTGGGTCAGGACCCAGCCCAGCATGACCTGGTTGATATGGGTCATCTCGTCATAGCCGGCCTCGATCATGTGGTTGGCATCGGTGAAGGCCGGCACGTGGCCGGTGACGCGGAGGCCGCGCTCATGCGCGCGCTTCACGATGGCCGGCACCCAGGCGGGGTTCATCGAGTTGTAGATCTTGATCTGCCAGAAATCGCCCTGGTCGGCATACCAGTCGACGGCGGCGACGGCCTCTTCCTCGCTGTTGACGAGGATGCCGTTATTGGAGCTGAACGGGCTCTTGCCCTCGATGAAGCCGGAGCGGACGACCCGCGGCCCGGCCAGCGTGCCGGCATCGATTTTGCCGATCAGTTCCTTCAGCACCGCATTGTCGTTGCCCATGTCGCGGACCAGCGTGACGCCCGCGGCGATGTTCTTGAGGGCGCCGTCCTGGCCAAGGTGGGCGTGCATGTCGATCAGGCCGGGCACCAGCGTGCCGCCCTGCCCGTCGACCACATAGTCGCCGCCCATATCGGTGACGCCGGGGACGACAGCGGTGATCACACCGTCTTTCACCGTGACTGTAGAGAGCGCCGTCAGCGCCTTTGCGTGCGGATCGAAGATGCGGACATTGGTGATCGCCAGAGGAGCGTCGAATTTGTGGGCGGTGGCGGCCTGGATCGCTTCCAGCCGCTCGGTGGAGAGGCGGGTCGCGAGGTCGGTCAGCTGGTGCTCTGCGCCTTCATAGCCTTCGCGCACGATGACGAAGCGCGGCGAGATGAAGGCGAACAGCTGATTATCGGCGTCGGTGAGGAAATAGGTCGGGTCGACATCGTCGCCGACGAGGGCCTAGGCGGTCGCCTCGACCGGCCCGGCGGCGCCATCGACGGTGACATGTTCCAGTTCGTCCAGCGACAGCTCCCCCGCTGGCCAGGCAGGCAGCTTGTGGTCCGCATCCGCCAGCAGCGCCTTCGCATAGACGGCCAGCGCATAGGGCGTGCCGTTCTGGGGAATGTAGATCGTCGGCTCCATCTTCTCCGCGCTGCCGGGGCCGGTGGTGTCGGTCCAGCTGGCCGTGCCGTCGGTGAGGGCGAAGGTCTCGTGGATTTCGTTGCCGAAGGTGGTGGCGCCGTCGACCTTCCAGCTCACCGGCAGGCCATCGGCGCCGAGCTCGACTTCCTCGGCCAGCGTCGGGCCGCGGCCATTGTTGCGGTATTCATAGTCGACCGAAATGTCGTTGCCTTGGGTGGTGGCGACCATCTGGCCGATCGTCTTGTCGAACAGGCGGATGGAGAAAGTCTCGGTGGCGGCTTCGGGTGCCGCTGCGGGCGCGGCGTCCAATGCCGGCGCCTCGGCCTCGTGTGTGCAGGCGCCCAACAGGACCAGCGCCGCCAGCGCCGGATAGCCAAACCGGTTCAACATCCCGAAATCCCTTCATGCCCATGCCACGCCGACAGGCACGGTCCCTTTCGGGCATTGGTGGCACATCGGGCCGGGCGAGGAAAGTTCGCAGAGCCGTGCCGCGCTCAACCGGCCCCGCGATTGCCGAGGCGGAGGTTGCCGCCCGGATGGGCCGGCCAGTCCTCGCTGCGGCGAGCGGCGTGGTCGATGCCGGGGACGGACAGGAAATGCGCCGCGCCGTCATCGGGCAGGACCAGCGCCGTCAGGCGGCCGCCATGGACGGCGGCCGTGTCGATGCCGGTCGCATGCCGGAAGCAGGCGGGGCCCTCCAGCCAGGGCTGGTGGCCGAAGACGACATGGCCGAAGCGGCCGTCATAGACATCGGCCCAGAACGGGTCGCCCGGCTGGTTGCGGCCGAGGGCGAGGAATTTGCCCGTTTCCGCCTCGATATACCGGGTACGGAGCACCTTGCGGAAACTGTCGCGCTCCGCGCCGGTCAGGCGGGCGGCCTCTTCCGCAGTGTCGGGGAAGCTGTCCATCGCCGCGGGAATGCCGCCATGCACGATGAGGGCGCCCCAGTCCGGCAGGCGCAGGAACGGAATGGCGGCAGCGAGGAAGGCGCGGTCGCCGGCCGAGAGCTGCGCGTCCAGCGCCGACAGTTCGGGCGCTTCGGCGGCCATATCGCGGGCCACCTTCGGGCGTTCGGCGGTGTTGTCGTGATAGCGGCGGTGGCGCTCTTCGTGATTGCCCTCGACCAGCACGATTTCGAACGGAGCGGTTTCGTGCAGGTGGCGGACATACTGAACGACGCCGGCCGGGTCCGGCCCCTTGTCGACCAGGTCGCCGACAAAGACGAGCCGGTGCACCGGCCCCGGCGCCAGCCGCGCCACTAGCGCCTCCAGCGGCCCGAGGGCGCCGTGCACGTCTCCGATGATCGCCGTGGTGGTCATGGGCGGGAAGGTATGGTGGGTGGGGCGGGATGCAAGGGTGTGCCCCCACCCTCGTCATCCCGGAAGACCCGCAGGGCTTATCCGGGACCCAGCTACGGCGTTGCGGCTCCGCACTGGGTCCCGGATATTTGCTGCGCAAATTCCGGGATGACGCGGATCGGGAACTTATTTCGCGGAGATACCTGCGCAGGCAGGGTTCTGCGGCAGACCTGTAGGGTGGGTTGAGCGAAGCGATACCCACCCTACGCTTGCTGGCGCACGTTTGCCCTCATCAGTCTGGAGACAAGCCTGCACCAACAAATTCGGAAACGCCCAAAGCAGTCTGCACCGTTTCAAAAATTGATCTGACGGCCTGCTCTTCAGCAAACCCCTTGCAACCCAGATAGTAAACAATCTTGTCCTGTCGCCGTGGGGCATTCACCTCAAGAATCAAAGTGGAATGGTCGGTGTAGATTTTGTTGCAAACCGCAGGTGTATCGTACTCTCCCGCCAACCGCCTCAGTTCCATGTCGTCCAGAGTGTCCAGCAGACCTTCGAAGGACGTGCCATGAAGTGACGATATGGCTGTCGCAGGAACATGCGTAGCGTCTGCAATACCTGGACGGCCGCTTTTCAAGAAGACTTCGCCATCCGGGAAGGCAAAGGCATCCACTACCGGACACGTGCCGAAGCAGGCCGAACTCGAATACCTGATAAATACGGAGTCCAATCCATAGTCCCAATCCTGCTCAGGAGCCGGGCTCGTAGTCGAACAAGCTCCCGCGAACACGAGCAACGAGAGCACTAAAGCCGATCTCTGGCCAATCCGCATTTCGCAGACCTCAGATTGCGCGACTAAAGCGGAATATTATCGTGCTTCTTCCAAGGATTCTCCAGCTGCTTGTTCTTCAGGCTGCGGAGGGCCTTGGCGACGCGGCGGCGGGTTGAGTGGGGCATGATGATGTCGTCGATATAGCCCTTGCGGGCGGCGACGTAGGGGTTGGCGAAGTTGTCTTCGTATTCTTTCGTATGGGCGGCGATCTTGGCGGCGTCGCCGATGTCTTTCCGGAAGATGATTTCCACCGCGCCCTTGGCGCCCATCACGGCGATCTCGGCCGTCGGCCAGGCATAATTGACGTCACCGCGCAGGTGCTTGGAGCTCATCACGTCATAGGCGCCGCCATAGGCCTTCCGTGTAATGACGGTGACTTTCGGCACCGTCGCCTCGGCATAAGCGAACAACAGTTTTGCGCCATGCTTGATGAGGCCGCCATATTCCTGCTTGGTGCCCGGCATGAAGCCCGGCACGTCCACGAAGGTGACGATCGGGATATTGAAGCAGTCGCAGAAGCGGACGAAACGCGCCGCCTTGCGGGAGGCGTCGATGTCGAGCACGCCGGCCAGCGTCATCGGCTGGTTGGCGACGAAGCCGACGGTGGAGCCCTCGATGCGGCCGAAGCCGCAGAGGATGTTGGCGCCGAATTTCGGGCTGATCTCGAAGAAGTCGCCCTCGTCGGCCACTTTCTCTATCAGCTCACGCATGTCGTAGGGCGAGTTCGGGTTGGGCGGCACCAGCGTGTCGAGACTGTCGTCCGTCCGCTCGATCGTGTCGAACACGTCGCGCACGGGCGGCGCCTCGCGGTTCGAGCCGGGCAGGAAGTCCACCAGGCGGCGCATCTGGACGAGGGCCTCGATATCATTCTCGAAGGCACCGTCGACGACGCCGGACTTGGCGGCATGCACGGAGGCGCCGCCGAGCGTCTCGTGGGTGACTTCCTCATTGGTGACGGTTTTCACGACGTCCGGCCCGGTGACGTACATGTAGGAGGTGTCCTTCACCATGAAGATGAAGTCCGTCATCGCGGGGGAGTAGACGTCGCCGCCGGCGCACGGGCCCATGATGACCGAGATCTGCGGGATGACGCCGGAGGAGAGCACGTTTTCCATGAAGATGTCGGCATAGCCGGCGAGGCTGTCGACGCCTTCCTGGATACGCGCGCCGCCGGCATCGAAAATGCCGATCACCGGCGCGCCGACGCGGGCGGCAGCCTGCTGCACCTTCACGATCTTGGCGGCATGGGCCTTCGACAGGGAGCCGCCGAAGACGGTGAAGTCCTTGGAGAAGACATAGACGAGGCGGCCATTGATGGTGCCCTGCCCCGTGACCACGCCGTCGCCGGGCACTTTCTGGTCCTGCATGCCGAAATCGGCGCACTGGTGCTCGACGAACATGTCGTATTCCTCGAAGCTGCCTTCATCCAGCAGGACGGCGATGCGTTCGCGGGCGGTGAGCTTGCCCTTGGCATGCTGGGATTCGATCCGTTTCTGCCCGCCGCCGAGGCGCGCGGCCTCCCGCTTCTGCTCCAGCGCTTCGATCACATCTTTCATGGGGGCACTCCCAGCCGGTACACACTTGTTCCGATCTGCTTATACGGCAGCGCAGCAAAGGCAAGTGCGACGGAAGGATGACGGCGGGGACGCCGCGCGGCTTGACGTGGGGGGATGCGCGGCATACGACTACGTTTGTAGTCAACAGGACGTCTCCCCATGATCGCCAGACGCCTCCATGCCCTCGCTGTCGCCTGCGCAGCGCTTGCCGCCTGTACCACAGCGCCTGCGCCCGCTACGGCGGCCGATGTGCTGGCGGCAAATACGGCGGCACGCGGCGGGGCGGCGAAGCTGGCGGCGCTGCAGTCGGTGCATATCGAGCTGGAAATCACGGAGCCCAGGTTCACGGTAACGGGCGACTATTATGCCGGGCGCAACGGCTGGGTGCGGATCGACATTTCCGACAAGGGCCAGCGCGTGTTCACCGAGGCGCTGGGGCCGGACGGCGGCTGGCAGATGCTGCAGGACGGCGTGCCAAAGGACATGTCGGCCGATGGCGAGGCCTCGCTGAAGCGCGGCATCGTCGGCAATCTCTACAGCCTGGGCGAGCTGGCGGGGCTTGGCTATGCGGTGGAAATTTCGGGCGAGACGGAAGACGGGGTCGAACTGAGGACGACGTCGCCGGACGGGTTCGTGGAGTACCATGTGCTCGATGCCGGGACCTGGCTGGAGATCGCCTCGTCGGAAGTGAGCGCCCTGCACCCGGACCTCGACGCCACGAAGCAACCGCAGGAAACCTTCATCAGCGACTGGCAGACCGTGGACGGCATCATCTTCGCGAATGTGCGCGAGAAGCGCGACACGGCGACAGGCAAGATCCTGCAGACAACGCGCGTCACCTCCCGTGAGCTGAACCCCGCGCTGGACCCTACGCATTTTGCGCGGCCGGCGGCGCCGGACGCTCCGCCCGCGGAATAGGAAGCGCCCCGGATGTTCGGTCCGGGGCGCCTTGCCGTCTTTCTGTCGGCGGGGGCATTACCTAGCGGCGGGCGGGCACGCCGCGATCGGAATAGAGGCGGCCGCGATCGGCGCGGGGCATGCCGTCAATGTCGACGACGCGGCCCTGACGCACCGTGCAGGTCACCGGACGGTTGATGTCGCGGCCGTGGCCCCGCTCGAACTCGACCTCGCGGAAGTGGACCGTGAAGCCGTTGGGGCCGATCTGGTCGGTCCAGGAGCGGCTGTCGAAATCAACATCGCGGAAGCCGGCATAGCGGGCACTGCGCTGGACATCCTGGCGGCAGGCCTGGATCGCGACACGGCTCAGCTGGTCGGCCTGCCGCTGGGTCTGGCCCCAGGCATTGCGGCCGTAGCCGTAGCGGCTGTCGCGCATGTCGCGATCGCGATAGGCGACGTCGCGCTGGTCGTTGTGGCCGACAGACACGACGAGGCGTGTGTTGTCGCCAACCTTAGTGGCGATCGTGGCGCGGGCGGCCGGGCCATCGGCAGCGGCCGGGAGAGCGAAGAGTGCCGACGCAGCAAGGGCAACGGCGGCCACTCCAGAGGTCATGATGCGTTTCATCATGGGTGCAGGAAAACATGGTGCCATGGAACCCACCCTGAAGGGCGCGTTCACGCACGGTTATTTTCAGCTCGCGCGACAGGCGAGCCAAGATGCGCGAAGTCCGGCCCGCACAATAGACAATAAAATTGACAATCAGGCAGCGGTGCCAAATAGTCGGGCGAGAAGATGTGCCGGCACCTGCAGGACGATTTCCTCCGGTGCGGAGCCATCCCGCGCAAGGCCGCAAGGGAGACATCATGCCCGACCAGGCACACCATCCGGACCGCTCACCCATCCGCGACGTCCAGTCCTATATCGGGCTGCCGCTCATCTATAATCACTGGTATGTCGCGGGTTTCGACGACGAGTTCGGGGAAATGCCGAAAGCCAAGACGCTGCTGGAGCGGTCCATCGTGTTCTACCGGACGAAGGCCGGAGAGCTGACGGCCCTCCAGAACCGGTGCCTGCACCGCTCCTTCCCGCTGGCGGACGGGACGCTGAACGGCGACAATCTGGTCTGCGGCTACCACGGCATGGAATATGACCCGGACGGCAGGATCGTCCGGATTCCGTGCCAGGACCGCGTGCCGAACCGCAAGCTGAAGAAATATCCCCTGCGCAAGCAGGGCCCGTACATCTTCATCTGGATGGGCGACGAAGATGCGGTGGACGAGTCGAAGCTGCCGGATTTCAGCTTCCTCGGCGACCCGCAATACGAATGCGTGCACGAGGAAAAATTCGTCGAGGGCAGCTACCTGCTGATGATGGAGAACCTCAACGATCTCACGCATTTCTCCTTCCTGCATGCAAATTCCTTCGCTTTCGGCGAATATTTCGGGCGGCTGGAAACGGAAGCCGGCAAGGACGAGGAAGGCGTCTATTGCTACCGCCTCGACCGGGACTGGAAGCGCCAGACGGAGCGGCTGCCACCCGCCCTGCAGGAAAAGCTGAAGGGCAAGGAGGTGCTGAACCGGAATGGTGGCGTCAATGCGGGCCCCGGCCTGTTCAAGGGATTTTCGCCCCTTTACGTGTACGGAGCGGATGGCGAGGTCGAAATGGAGCTGAAGACCTATGTCATGCACTTCGTGACGCCGGAGACGAAGACGACGGCGCATTACTGGTGGTCCCTCTGCCGGGACTACGGCCTTGGCAATGACGAGGCAAAGGCCGCGACCAAGGCCCTGTTCAGCCGCGCCTTCGACGAGGACCTCTGGGCAATCAGGAACATGCAGGCCCTGCTGGAGCAGGATCATGCCGACTATGAGGAACTGATCATCGCGGGCGACCAGGCCGGCATGCTTTTCCGCCGCGAAGTCCTGGAATGGGTGAAGGCGGAATATCCTGAATTCCGCTGAAGGCTTACAAAAGGTAGTGATCACCCGCGGCGCGCACCGTGACTTCACCGATCGAGACGCCCCAGGGCTGGTCAATCGCGTGCATCACTTCGGCGGCGATGAAGGCAGGGTCCAGCACCAGGTAGTCAATCAGTTCCGGATCGAGCTTTGACGGGTCGAGCGTGCCGGCCTGAAGGGCCTGAAGGGTTTCGCCGAACTCCATGATGTTCTGGCCGACAATGCCGACCACGGCGGCGGGATTGATGACGCCCGCGCCGAGCCCTGTGCCGGGCACGCCGGTTGGCTTGACGATGGTGACCTTGATCTTCCCGCGCGATTCCATGCGCAGCGATTCCGACAGGACGTTCACCGCCGCCTTGGTCGCGCCGTAGACGCCGGCGCCAACGACCGGGAAATTGCCGTAGATGGAGGAGATATTGATGACGTGCCCGCGCCCCTGCGCGATCATCTGGTCGTGGACGGCGATCATGCCGTTCATCACGCCCCGGAAATTGATGTCGATGCAGCGGTTCCACGCCGCCAGCGCCGCCTTGTGATCGGAGAAGAAGGCGAGCGGCATGATGCCGGCATTGTTGATCATCACATCGATGGCGCCGTAGGCCTGCACCGCCCTTGCGGCGAGGGCCTCCATGTCTTCCGCCGAGGTCACGTCCGCCTTTACCGCCAGCGCATCGCCGCCGGCTGCGCGGACCAGCTCTGCCGTTTCCTTCGCCGCGTCGTCATTGATGTCGGCACAGACCATTTTCGCGCCGCGCGCGCCGGCCTGTTGGGAGATCAGGCGGCCGAAGCCTCCGCCGCCACCGGTCACCACGATGACCTTGCCCTTCACATGATCCGTATCCGGCATTTTGTCCCCCTTCTGTTGATCTAGCGCAGCGCGCGTATCCAGGCGTCGAGCGCCCTTGCTTCCTTGCGGCGGGCTTCGGTGGCGATCTTCGCCTCGTCATCCTCGCCCCATTGTTCGTTCTGCCAGGCCTCGTCGATGCGCGAACGCTCGAACGCTTCGGAGGCGGTCATCTGGCTCTCCATCACGGCAAGCGCCAGCAGGGCGGAACCGAACAGGCCGCAGGCATAGACCGTACCGGTCAGGCGAAAATCGTCCATGCCGAGCACATGGTGGCGCGCCGCTTCGAGCGAGGCGTCCGGCTGCGGCGAGGC
Organism: Hyphomonas sp.; assembly: GCA_020638455.1. Classification (GTDB taxonomy): domain Bacteria; phylum Pseudomonadota; class Alphaproteobacteria; order Caulobacterales; family Hyphomonadaceae; genus Hyphomonas. The sequence goes on from JACKIK010000006.1 coordinate 10,819, forward strand.
GACGACGCCTTCCACCGGCACAAGGAAAATGTCGAGCGCCCGGCCGGCCCACTCACGAACGGGGGCCCAGTATTCGTCCTGGCGCGCGACCAGTTCCTGCGGGCCTTCGGCGAGGTGGCAGATCAGGTCCGTCTCGCAATAGCGGGCGACTTCGTCGGCCATCTCCTCGCGCATCTCCGGCGTGCGGTCGATGGCGACATTGGCGAGACGGGTGAGGTGCATGCGGGCAAGGTCGATCCGTTCGCCCTGCCCGTTCCATTCGGCGGCAATCGCCTTGGCAAGTTTCTCGGTCGGCAGGCTGAACGCCTCGCGCGCTGGCGTCTTGATCGAGCGGCCGTCCAGCGCAACGGTCCAGCCGCCGGGGATCTGCTCGGCTTCGGCCTGCTTGTAGAAACGTTTCGGGCGTTCGGTGGGCGCGTCTGTCATGCGCGAGGCTTTACGCCTCCGCGCGCCGCCTTCCAAGTGCGCGCGTCAGCTTTTCCGCGTCGGATCGGGCTCGCGAGCGAGGCGGAAGTTCGGCGCGTCGAGGCGCAGTACGTCGCGAACCTGCCGGGTCTCCGGATCGATCAGGGCGAGGGAGCGGCCGAAACGGACCGTCTGCAGGCCGTCGACCTTGAGGTCCGTCTCCACGATGACACGGAATTCTGCACTCAGCGCGGGCATGTAGGCCGGCAGGATATCGCCGTCCTGCAGTTCCGCCTCATAGGGCGAGGCGCCGAAGCAGATGCGATGGTCGCGGAAGCCGACGGCGCAGGTCTGCCCGTCCATCTGGAAATTCCGGTCGAAGGCATTGTAGTCGGCCTGGGTGAAATGGGAGACGGCCACAGGCGCCGCTTCCGCCACCGGATTGCCTTTCACGGCATAGAATGCACCGGCCCCGAACAGGGCGGAGCCCATGATGGCGAATTCGATCTTGAGGGTCATGATACTACCGGCGTCCACCTGTGCCGCAGGGGCTGGAGGGTACTCTACAGCCTACGGCGGGACCCTCTTGCGCCCGATTTGGCTAACGAGCGGTAAACGCCGACAGGCTCTCGCGGAGGGAGCCGAAATCATGGTGGATCTCGTCCGCACCGGCGGCTTCCAGCTCGTGCGCCGCACCGAAGCCCCAGCTGACGCCAAGGGTGCGGACGCCGGCCGCCCGGCCCATGGCGATGTCGTGGATGGCATCGCCGATCATCACGGCACTGCCCGGCTCGACGCCGAGCGAATCCATCGCCATTTCCACCATGAACGGGTGCGGCTTTCCCGGTCCGTCATCGGCGCACCAGATGGTGTCGAAGAATTGCTCGAGTTCGTGCGTGTCGAACAGCGAGCGGATGCCGGCACGCGACTTCCCCGTGGCCATGCCGATCAGCCAGTCATTGTTCCGCAATTCCTCCAGCGCGTGGACGGCGCCATCGTAGAGCGGCTCGTGGAAATCCGGCTCTGTTCTCAGGGTACGGAAGGATGTGCGGTAGGATTCGACGAGGGCATCGAGATGTTCGGGCGAGATGTCGTCCGGCGCGAGGATGCGGCAGGACTCGTGCAGGCCGAGGCCGACGATACGGCGTGTGGCATCATAGGCGGGTGGCGCAAGGTCGTTTGCCTCGAAGGCGCGCGTCATGGCGCGCTGGATCGTGTCGCGGCTGTCCACAATGGTGCCGTCCATGTCCCAGATTGCGAGGCGGAGCGTCATATGAACGGTGCCAGCGGGTCCTTGCCCGCTTCCTGTTCAAGGAAGCCGAGCGTTTCGAAGGTCTGCTTCATGTGCGGCGGCAGCGGCGCGACGATCTTCAGCGGTTTCGCATTGGGCCGCGGGATGACGAGGGCGCGGGCGTGCAGATGAAGACCCGGTGCGAGGCCCTGCGGCACTTCACGGCGGCACTGGTATTTGAAGTCGCCAAGGATGGAGGTGTTCATTTCCAGCATGTGGAAGCGCAACTGGTGCATCCGGCCGGTCTGCGGTTTCAGGGCCACCCAGGCGGCGCGCTGGCCGGCAGTGGAAATGACATTGTAGTCGGTGATCGCGTGGCGCGCGCCTTCGACACCCTGGGCGGAGCGGAACATCCGTTCACGGTCTGAATCGCGGCGGCCGCGCGCCTTGGGATCGACGACACGGTAGCCGTCTTCCTCGCGTTCGTCCGGAATGCCCTTCACCATCCAGCAGCGGATCTGGCCCATGGGCGGGTTGGGCACGCCGACCGTGACGGCCCAGTAGACCTTGTCCATGTCGCGGCTGCGGAACAGCTCGGCCAGCTTCGCGGCGGCAGCCGGGTGCTTTGCGACCAGAAGAACGCCGGATGTGTCCTTGTCCAGCCGGTGGACCAGGACCGGCCGGTGCTGCCCGTCACTGAGCGCGGCCAGCATGCCGTCAATATGCTTTCCCTGCCCGGAGCCGCCCTGCACGGCAAGGCCGGCCGGCTTGTTGAGGGCGATCATATCATCGTCCTCATACAGAGTGATGCTCTTGAGGAAGGCCCGGTCTTCCTTCGACAGCTTTGCCGCCTTGTCAGGCGCGGGCTTTGCGCCATCGCCCTCCAGCAGCGGCAGGCGCACCTGCATGCCGGCGCTGAGGCGTGTATTCGCCTTGGCGCGGCTGCCGTCGACACGGATCTGGCCCGTCCGCAGCATCTTCTCGACCTGGCCCTGGGTCAGCTGGACGCGGCGCTTGATCCAGCGATCCAGCCGCGTGCCTTCTTCCTTGTCTGTGACGGTCTCGGTAATGACCTGTCCGCTCATGCAAACACCTTGCGGGCGAGCCAGAGGCCGAGGAACAGCGCCATGAGGCCCAGCGTCACGGAAAGCAGTGCATAGGCCACCGCCCGGGTCACGTCGCCGCCGCGGACGAAGTTCGCCACTTCCAGCGAGAAGGCCGAGAAGGTGGTAAAGCCGCCCAGCACGCCGGTCGCCAGGAACAGGCGCAGCGTCTGCGGCCCGCCCTGCCCGCGGAAAGCCAGCCAGCCGATGAGCAAGCCCATCAGCAGGCTGCCGAGAATGTTGACGAGGAACGTGCCATGCGGCCAGCCGGGCGGCAGGTGCCGCACCACATAGACGCTGACCCCATGGCGCAGGGATGCCCCGATCGCGCCACCTGCCGCAACTGCAAGAAATCCGTTCATGCGCGGCCTTCTAACGGCATCCTGCCTTTTGTACCAGCGGCTTGCGCGGTGTGCGGCCATTCGGTTGCAGCTTGACCCGGCCCGATATCGGCAGGCAATGTTAGCGCTCGCATAAATAGCTGCCGGGAGGAAAAAATGAAAAGTCCGAATAAGTGGCTCTCGGCCGGCCTCGCCGGGCTGGCGCTTGCCGTCCTGCCCGCCGCAGCGCAAGCGAAACTGGACGTGGACCTGACCTCTCCTATCGGAACGATCCAGCCGGAAATCTACGGACAGTTCCTCGAACACCTCGGCGCGCAGCCCTATGACGGCATCTGGGTCGGGCCGGACAGCGACATCCCCAATACGGACGGCATTCGCGACGACGTCTTTGCGGCGCTGAAGGCGTTGCACGTGCCGGTGATCCGCTGGCCGGGCGGATGTTATGCCGATCTCTACCACTGGCGCGACGGCCTCGGCCCGCAGGACCAGCGTCCGCTTCGCAACAACATGGTCTGGGGCGGCACGCCGGAACCGAACGCCTTCGGCACGCATGAATTCTTCAATCTGGCCGAGCGCCTTGGCGCCAGGACCTATCTCAACCTCAATCTCGGCACGGGCAGCACAAGGGAGGCCGCCGACTGGCTGGAATACCTCACTGCCACGACCGGCGCGCGGGCGGATGAGCGCCGCGCCAACGGCCGGGAGGCGCCCTGGACCGTCGACTATGTCGCGATCGGCAACGAGACCTGGGGCTGCGGAGGCCATCAGACGCCGGAAGCCTATGCCGACCAGTACGCCATGTATGCCAGCTTCGCGAAGACCGAAGGCGAACAGCCGAAGCGCATCATCTCCGGCTCGCATGACGAGAATATCGAATACTCCGACACCGTGCTTTCGCATCCCTATATTGCAGACCTCGCAGAGGGAATTTCGCTGCACGTCTACACGCTGCCGACCGGCGACTGGGGCCACAAGGGCGCGGCAACCGGCTTTCCCGAGGAGGAATGGATTTCCGCCATCCAGCGCACGCTTCGCATGGACAAGGTGATCGACGCGCAGGTCGCCATGTTCGCGAAGCATGCCGACCTGCCGGACGATTTCGGCCTGTATGTCGACGAATGGGGCATGTGGGTCGATCCGGCCACGGAGGACGATCACAAGCTTTACCAGCAGAACACGATCCGCGACGCTGTCGTTGCCGCGCTCAATCTCAACATCTTCCAGTCCCATGCCGATGTGGTGAAGATGGCGAACATCGCGCAGATGGTGAACGTGCTGCAGGCCATGATCCTCACGGACGGGCCGCGCATGGTGCTGACGCCGACTTATCATGTGTTCGAGATGTATGAGCCTTTCATGGGCGCCGAGGCGCTGCGCGTGACCCTCGACACGCCGGACTATGCACTCGGCGAGGTCGCCGTGCCCGCGATCAGCGCCAGCGCCGCCCGCCGGACGGACGGCAAGATCGTGCTCGCCCTGGTCAACGCCGATGCTCGTGACAGCCATACAATCGATGCGAGCGCGTTCGGGGCGCGCCGCGCCGAGGGGCGCATCCTGACTGCAGTGACGATGGACGCCCACAACACCTTCGATCATCCCGACACGGTGAAGCCCATGCCCTATGCGGCGAAGGGGAGCCGCGGCACGCTGGTGCTGTCGCTGCCGCCGCGTTCCGTGATCGTCGTCACGCTGGAGCAATAGGCAGGGCCCGGTTTCGCGAGCCGGGCGAGCTGCCGGAGCCTTCCCGCGCCTCACGGGATGTGGGCCATGCCGGTATCAGTTGCCCAGCGCGGCATCCTGCGGAAAGATGCGCGCCATGACGTGGGTTGTGATCGGCATATTCTGGGCAATCCTGCTGGTGGCCATCCTCTCGCGGGGACCGCTGATCCTGTATGTGCTGTTCGGGTGCTTTGCCTTCGGCACGCTGGCGGTGGTGCCTCCGGCCCTGACCGGCGGGACGACCTTCGTTCCGGCACCGTTCGCCGCGCTGGGTCTGGTCGCCTGGTCGGCGCGGAAGCATGGCGGCGTCGCCGGGATGGTTTCGGTGCTCACCGCGCCGGGCGGCCTGTTGCTGCTGACCCTGTTCGTGACATTTGCGGCGACGAGCGGGCTGTTCCTGCCGCGCCTGCTGGAAGGCCAGATCTATGTCATCCCCGTGCGCGGCAGCGAAAACGGACTGAGCCTGCTGGCGCCGAGCACGCAGAACATCACCCAGGGCGCCTACCTCGTGATTTCCCTGCTGGCCGCCGTCGGCGCGTGGGCCGCGGCACGGACCCGCCCCGCCGAGACATACCGCGCGGCCGTCGTCGGCGGGATGATCGTCGTTGCGACCGGCATTGCCGACATGATCCTCGGCGACAGCCCCCTGCTGGCGCCGTTCCGCACGGCGACCTACGCCCTCAACACCGCGCAGAACATGCAGGGCGTGGACCGCGTCGTCGGCCTGATGAGCGAACCGGCGACCTTCGGGTCGCTCTGTGTATCGATGGCGGCGCTGATCTACTTCCTGAGCCCCGGCTTCGATCGTCCGCGCCCGGCGGTCTATGTGTCCGCGCTCACCACGATCGCGCTGCTGGCGATGGCGGCACTGTCGGCCTCGTCCACGGCGCAGGTGATGCTGGGCGTGTTCGGCCTGCTGGCGACGGTCAGCGCGCTCTATGCGATGGTGGTGCACAAGCAGCGGCTGTCCCGCGCGAGCATCCTGTCCAGCATCTTCATCGCCTCGATGGGGATAGCCGGCGTCGTGTTCCTGCTGGCCTTCATGCCGCGAACCGTTCAGCCCATTCTCGACCTGCTCAACACCCTGCTGGTGGAAAAGACACAGTCCCAGTCTTTCGAGGAGCGTTCGTCGTGGAACGTCGCCGCCTGGGACGCCTTTGTCGCCTCACGCGGGCTTGGCGTCGGGCTCGGCAGTTGCCGTGCATCGAGCTGGGTGCTGGCGCTGCTCAGCAATACGGGGATCGCCGGAACCCTGCTGCTGGCCGCCTTTCTCGGCCTGCTGCTGATGTCGAAGCACCAGTCGGCGACCTTCCGCGACCGCTTCCGGATGCGCGGGGCAAAGCTGGTCCTGCTGGTGTCCATGGCCGGGCTGACCCTGTCCGGCACATCCGCGGATTTCGGCGTGTTCGCCGCTGCCTGCATGGGGTTCATCCTCGCCTGGAAGTACCCGGCCGCCGATGCGCAGGCTCAGGAAGCGGATCGCGCCCGGCCCGCCACAGGCGTCAGGCCGCAGGTTGCGCGGCCGGCAGCGCCTCGGGCCCGGTCACCTGCAGGATGAGGCCGAGATAGGCGTCCGCGGCATCCGCCCAGGTGTAGCGCCTGGCATTGCGCCGCCCGGCTTCCGACAGGCGCGCGGCGAGGCCGGGCTCTTCGAGGATTCGCTGCGCCGCCACTTCCCAGGCATTGAGATCGTCGGGATCCGCGAACAGCGCGCTGTCGCCAAGCGTCTCGGTCATGGGCGCCCGGTCCGATGAGATCACCGGGCATCCGAAGCCCTGCGCTTCAAGCGGAGTGAAGCCGAACCCTTCGACATAGCTGGGGAAGACCAGCGCGGCGGCTTCGCGATAGAGGCGGGCCAGCGCATCGTCTTCGATCCGCCCAAGGAAGGTGAGGTTGCCGGAGGCCGGTGCCGTATCGGCGGCCCCGCCGAAGGCGCGCGCATCGCGGGAGCCGGCGACGACAAACTCAACGTCGCGGCCGGCGAAGCGCTCCGCCAGCTTCGCGAACAGCACCGCATTCTTGTGCGCGGCGGGAGACCCTGCGAACAGGAACATGCGCCGGCGCGGCGAGTCCTCCGCAGCGCCCGGACGGAAATGATCGCAGCCATTGGGCACGACGTGCGCGGGCGTATCGGTGATGCCCTGCGCCATGAGACGCTCGGCCGAATGCTGCGACACCGTCACCACCATCGAGGCCCGGCGCGCCAGCCGCGGCAGGAGGAAACCATACCACGCGCGGAACGGCGCCGAATACGAATCCGGATAATCGAGCACGTTGGCATCATGGATGACGACGATATTGTCCGTATGCAGAAGCGGCGCCGTATTGCAGGGATTGAAGATGGTCGCACCGCGATGATGGCGCGGCAGGTCGACCTGTTCCCACAGCGCACCGGACAGGCGCCCGCATGGCTCCACATCGCCATGCTCGAGCGTAAGCCGCCCGTCATAGCCTGGCGGGACGGCGACGGTGAACCGGCCCAGCGATGCGACCGGCCAGATACGGTCGAGCGAGGTAAGCAGGTTCATCGCGACCCGGTCAACGCCGGTCATCGGACGCGTCAGGAACCTGCCATTGATCACGAAACTCATCGGCTCACCCGGCCTTACTGGCTGTAGTAGGAGCGCTTGATCTTGCGGTAGAAGTCCCGGTCGCGGGAGGAGAAGAGGCCGAGCGAGTTGGCCTGGACCCGGTTGAGCACGACGCCGGACACCTGGCCGCCGCCCTCCTCGATCTGCTCGATCGCCGCGCGGGCAAGCCGCGAGGGCGTATGATAGGCGCGCACCACCAGCAAAGTCTGCGTCGCAAGTGCGGCGAGTGCTGTCGCATCCGACAGGGCGAGCACCGGGGGCGTGTCGAGGATGATGGTGTCGTAGTCGAGTGCCGCCCGTTCGAGGAAGGTGCGCATCTTCGGGCTGGAGAAGATATCCTCGGCGTGCTTGTCGGCTTCACTCGCGCCGATCACGTGCAGCGGGGTGTCGGGATCCTGTCCGGCGAGCTTCGACACCTGGGTTTCGGAGTCCAGCGCGGCAACCAGCCCTCCGAACTTGTCCGCCAGCGCCGGGAAGGCTTTCGACACGCCACGAATGCGCGTGTCGCAATCGACCAGGAGGGTGCGCCGCCCGGACAGGGCGATGGAGCGCGCAAGGCAGATGGAGTTCGTCGTCTTGCCCTCGGCCGGCACGGCCGACGTGATGGCGACGACATGGCTGCGCTCGTTCGGATTGGCGAACTGAATGTATTTCTGAACCAGCCGGAAACCTTCGCCGAACCGGGAGAACTTATTGTCGAGCAGCCAGTTCCACGGCTTGGCCGCCCGCCTCGCCGCGGCCCGGTGCTCCGTTGAGCCCGAGGATTGCTGCAAGACCTCGAACACCGCCGGCTTCTGATTGGGAATCACGCCGTATACGGCCTTGCCGAGCTTGCGGCTGATATCGGTCTTGGTGCGCAGCCGGTCATCGAGCGCATTGAGCAGCAGTGCGGCCGCCGCGCCGAACAGGCCGCCGGCAATCAACGCCGCCATGAGGCTGAGCGCGAGGCTCGGCGTATTGCCATGCGACGGCGCCACGGCGCGGGACACAAGCCTGACGGGTGTGAGCCCGAGGCTCGCCTGGTCGTTCACCTCCTGGAACCGCTTGGCATAGTTTTCGTAGATTTCCTTGGTCGCCTCGGCGTCCCGCTCCAGTTCGCCCAGGCGCACCAGCGCCTGGTTGTTGCTGGACAATTTCTGCTCGAAGCCATCCATGTCCCGCTCGGCAAGGCGCAGCCGCGCGCGGGCCGTGTCGACCTCATCCTGCAGGGTCTGGATAATGCGGCCCGTTTCATCCTTGATCTGCGCACGGATGTCTTCGGACTCAGCCACAAGCGCCTTGTATTGCGGATGGCGCGGCCCGAAGCGGGTCGCATAGTCAGCGAGCTTCGCGCTGACTTCCGCATCGTGGCGGCGCAGTTCCGCGATCTGGGTCGAGCCAACGGCCATACCGATCTCGGCCAGCCGGTCGGGCGACGAACTCGCCTCAATCACCTGGTTGAGCTGCGCTTCCTTCTCGAGCAGGGCGTCACGCGCCTTGGAGACGGTCGTCTGGGAATCGAGCACCTGCTGTTCTGCGAGCGTCGAGCCGGACGCGACAATCAGGCCATTGGACTGGCGGTACTCGGCAACCGCGCGCTCCTTGTCCTTCAGTTCCTGCTCCAGCGTGACAAGACGCTGCTTGAACCACGAGCTGGCGCGTGCCGACGCCTCGGAGGCGACGGACTTTTCGGAGTCGATATAGGTCATGCGCAGCGCATTCGCCATGTCGGACGCAAGCTTCGGATCATAGGCAGTAGCCCAGATGGACAGGACGAGGCTGTCACGCACCCGCACGGCACCGGTTCGCGCCATCACGAGGTTCACGGCATTCAGCCATTTCTCTTCTCCGGTCAGCTCGCGCGGCGCGTCCCGCCCGGTGAGCTGGGCAATCCAGAGGGCAAGGCCCTGCCGCGGCGTCGCCTCTCCGTTCCAGGACGGATTTTCATTCAGCTCGAACGTGTCGACCAGCAGCTCCGCCATGGCGCGGGATTCGATGACCTCGACCTGCGTCGCAATCAACATTTCATCCGGCTTCGAACTGTCGAACAGTTCTTCGGAACCCAGCACCTTTTCCCGCTGCGGAAACAACATGATCTCGGACGAGGCCGTGTAGGTTTCGACAAGGGAGTTGATGAACAGGAACGCCGCTAGCGCGGCAGCCAGGGCGAGGCCGACGATGATGGCGATACGGTCCATCAGCGCGGAAATCACTTCGCCGATCGAGATCGTTTCCGAGTCGGTCGCGCCAAAGGCCAGCGGCGCATTGGTGGAGAACGGCCGGTTCATGCGCCTGCCCTCCGTGTGTTGCCCCGCCGCCCACGCCGCGCAGCCTCTTGTGCCCTGTCTGTCGTTTGCCCTCTACGCATGTCCGATCCGTCAGCCCGTCTTTCCCGGACGCCTGTCGTCGCCGTCCGGCTCCGACTGCTCCTGCCACTGCCGGTTCAGCTCCGTGCGGAGCCAGGCGAGATTCGGCCGCTTGTCCAGCTGGTCGAGGACGGTTTCGCGGAACCGCTCCTGGAAGATCGTCTGGTCAAACCGGCGCGCATGTTCGGCGATCGTCTTCGCATCAAACTTGTGGGCCTGCAGTTCGAACCGGATGATAGCCTCGATCATTCCCGGTACGGACTGGTCGTTCATGAAGATGCCGGTGCTGTCGGCCAGCACATAATCGCGTGCGCCGCCCCGGTTATAGGCGATCACCGGCGCGCCGGCCGCCATCGCCTCGACCGGGACAATGCCGAAATCCTCTTCCGCCGGGAACAGGAGTGCCCGGCACTTCGAGACATAGTCTTCGAGCACCTTGTCCGGCACCCGGCCCAGGAACTCCGTGTGCTCACCAGCCATTTTCCGGAGTTCGGCGGCCTGCGGCCCGTCCCCGATCACCACCAGTTTGCGATCAAGCAGCGCGCAGGCGCGGATCGCAAGATCCGCCCGCTTGTAGGAAACAAGCTCGCTGACGAACAGGTAGAAGTCGCCGCGGTCGCTGGATGGCCTGAAGCGCTGCGTGCTGACGGGCGGCGGAATGACTTCCGCATCCCGGCGCCAGTAACGTTCGATGCGGTTCTTCACCGCATTCGAGTTGGCGACAAAATGGTCGACGCGTGCGGCCGACGTGACGTCCCACTGCCGCAGCGCATGCGTCATCGGCGGCATGAAGAAGCGCGTCAACGACCCGGAGCGTTCGTAATAATCCGTATACTGATCCCAGATGTACCGCATCGGCGTGTGGACATAGCAGATGTGGAGCGCACCCGGCCGCACGATCACGCCCTTAGCCGGCCCGGACTCGCTGGAGATGACAAGGTCGTATTCTCTCAGGTCGAGCTGTTCGAGCGCCGACGGCATCAGCGCCACGAGCTTGCGGTAAAGCTTCCGTGCGAAGGGAATCTTCTGGAACGTGGTCGTCGTGATCTTGTGACGCTTGATCGTGTCGGAGATGCGCGACGGGTCGTAGAGGTGGGTGAAAATATCCGCATCCGGAAACATCTCACACAATGCCTCGATGACCTTCTCTCCGCCCCGCATTCCGATAAGCCAGTAGTGGATGATCGCCACGCGCGGCTTGCGGCGGGCAACATCCAGCGGACTCCGGCTGACCGGGAATTGAGTCACCTCGGAGAGGGGGCTGAGGGCCACTACGTCGCCCCTTTGCGCTTCAGCACGGCAGGAATGGTCTGCAGGAGGATCCTGACGTCGAGCCAGAAAGACCGCCGGAGGCTGTAGGCCCGGTCAAGCAGCACGCGCTCGTCATAGGTCGTGTCGGACCGGCCGCTCACCTGCCACAGGCCGGTGAGGCCCGGCCGCTCGCGAAGGTAAAAGATCACGTCGAGGCCGTACCGGGAAATCTCGTCGAACACGACGGGCCGCGGGCCGACGAGGCTCATCTCGCCGCGCAGGATGTTGATCAGCTGCGGCAGCTCGTCGATGCTGCTCTTGCGCAGGAAGTCGCCGAGCGGCGTGATGCGCGGGTCGTTCTTCAGCTTGCGCGTATCGTCCCACTCCGCCGCCGCAGCCGGGTCATCCCGCAGGAGCGCTTCGAGGCGTTGAGCGGCGTCCGGCACCATGGTCCGGAATTTCAGGCATCGGAAGGTCTGCCCGAACTGGCCGACACGTTCCTGCGAAAAGAAGACGGGCCCCTTGCCCGACAGGCGCAGGATCAGCCAGACGGCGAGCAGAAGCGGGGCGAGGAAGACCAGCAGGCCGAGGGAGCCGCAGATGTCCAGCGCACGTTTGAAGGCCTGACGCTCCGGCCTGCCCCGCCACTGATAGGCAGCAAGCGGCGCCGGTATGTCGGCCGTTTCAGGCCGTATGTCGTCAGCCTCCGGGGGCAGCTCCTGCCCCCTGGACTGGCTGGCGGCCGGTGGCCGGTGAATCGCATTGACCTGTTCGCACCAGAGCTCAGGTTCAATACCGCCATCCGGCCTCAGCCCCGGATAGCTGGATACAAAATCAGCATCGTCAACCGGACTGTACGTAACGAGCGTCCGCACAGTCGATTTCGCAACCGATCCAGTCATGACAACGTCCCCATCGATCACTGGAAGGAAGAAGAATTAACCAATAATTAACCACGTTTTTCAACTGTATTTTCGGGTTTCTTGAAGAATTATCCGAAGAAATCAGTATTTCCGGTCGGTTGCCCAGCAAACGCCCACCGCGGATACAAAAAACAGCAGTTGAAAGCGCACAAAGTCTACGTTTCGTGCACGCCAATTCGAGAATCGGCTGGTGCACGTATCTCCGCCGGCGTGCCGAACCAGCGTTCATGCCATGTCTTCTTCATCTGTCCTGTCAGACAAGCCAGATGACGCGAAACAATACTCCTGTTGGAGCCAGTTGGCATCATCAATGTTGGGTAAGGCGCACCGAGAATTATTAGAATATTCTGTATTAGGACTATACCCGGACCGGCAAGGCGACCGCCTTGATTTTGCTTCGTTAATTCGAACGGCGCGCCGCCACACGGGTCGTCCTGTGGCGACGATGCCAGAAGCCGTTCGTCAGAGCTCGAGGATTCGCCCCGGCCGGCACCTGCCGCGGACAAGGTCTGCCAGCGCGATGGCGCTGCCCCGGAGGCGGCCGCGATAGTCGATGAATTCCGGCGGGCTCAGGCTCTTGAGCGCATTCGCCACCAGCGCCCGGCCGACCAGGAAGGCGGCACGCGAGACCTTCATGTTGCCGCGGCCCACGATGTGGATGGGATTGGCAACCTGCGAATAGCCCATCCGGACGCCGCTCGTCCGACCGGACTTGGTGCCCATGTGCACGCCCCGGCAGGTCCGCGCGAACAGGACGGGCCCGTAGCGCCGCACCTGCGCGGTGTAATCGCTGTCCTCCTGCCAGCCATAAAGGGGCAGTTCCTCGTCGAAGCGGAGCGTTTCGGTCAGGTCCGCACGGAAGGCCATGTTGCAGCCATAGGCGCCTTCGGTCTCGCTCCGGTCCGGACGGTCCGTCCAGTGCGGCGTCGGCGGCCGGCGGCCGTCCAGGAAGGACTCGGCCTCCTCGAACGTGTAGCCGGCAAGCTTGATCCCGTCGGCCAGCACATGGCCCGTGACGCCGACAACGTCCGGCCGGTCCGCGAAAACCTCCGCACAGGCCTCCAGCCAGTCCGGCGCGGGCAGGAAGTCGTCGTCGAAGAAGGCGATAAAGGCGAGCCCGTCCGCGAAGGCGCCCGTGCGGACCAGCAGGTCGAGGCCCGCATTCCGCTGGATGGTCAGCCCGGGACGGCCGGCCAGGACGAGTTCGGGCTGCAGTGCGCCCGGGCCCACCGGGCCGTCGTCCGCGAACAGGTCGGCTGCTTCGGAGCCGACGACGACGACCCGTTCGGGGCGCAGTGTCTGCGCGGCGAGGGCATCGACGATCCTGCGGGCATAGTCCGGGCGGCCTTTGGTGGCGATGATAACGGCGCACGGCAGCCGCGTTGCCGATGGCGTTTCCGAGGTGCTGTGCCCGGCGAGTGCGATGTCTCCCTGCCCTGCCATGTCAGCTCCCCGCCCCGCTGCCCACGAGTCCCGCATTGGCGCCGCCGTCCACCGACGGCGCTGCGACGCGGGCCGCAAAGTGATTGTAGATCCGATAGTCGTGCGCGCATGCCTCGGTCAGCGGGCCGCGCAGCCAGGCCTCGATGTCATTGTCCGTCCGGTTGCTGCCGACATTCCGCTTCGGCAGGCGCACCTGAAAACCGATCTTCTCGCGGAACTGCCGGCTGAGGTCCTCATCGTATTCGAGCAGGCCGACGACGTCGAACCGCTCGAGGTTCTCGATCGCGCGCGCCACCGCGCGGTTGGCATCGCCGCCGCCATCCCAGTCGAGCTCACCAAAAAAGTGCCCCAGCACATTGGCTTCGATGCTGAACCGTTCCGACTTCACGAACGCCTCCGGCGTCATGGCGCGCAGGCGGGGATCGAAGAAGTAGCTCGACAGTGCCCGGTCCACCGGGTCGCGCAGGATGGTGACGAACTGGTACTCGTCCGCGAACCGGTCCAGCATCATGCGGGTCACCGGTGCGTGGGCCTGCACGAAATTCCGGCCGAGTGCCGCGTGGTAGGACGCCATCCGCGACTTGAACCGCATCCACTCGCCCGCCGCGCCGGGGCAGGCCTCGCGCGAGGCATCCTCGTCCAGCTTGAAATAGGAAACGGGGTAGCGCGCCCGCATCATGTGCGACAGCGAAGTGCCGCCGCTCTTCGGTATGTGCGCGAAGTAAATCCGCCGGCGGAACATTCTCGTGCGCAGGGACTTTGCTGCAGCGCTCAGCCCCGTCAGGTTCACGCGCCGGACAAATGCTTCGATCAACATCCTGACTCTACACTCCTTCCATGGCGGGCTGTTCGAGCCCCGCCTTGCCCCGCCGCCTGACGGCGAGCGCCCCGAACAGTTCAAACAGCTGGCGCCCGACGCGGCGCCCGAACAGTGCCACCAGCGCCGCAAACACGCCAACCATGGCAAGGCCACCCGCCAGAACACGCACGATCAGGCCCGCATGCGGCGCGATGGCATGATCCACGGCCAGCGCCGCGCCGGCAGCCGCCACGGACATCAGGACCGGCCGCACGAAGACGCGCTCAATGTTGCGCAGCCGCTCAGCCCCGCGTGCCCGGCTGACCAGCGCGAAGATCGTCGTGTTCGCGATGATGCTGTGGACCGCAACGGCTGATGCAAGGCCGAGACTGCTGCCCAGCGCGGCGCCGGCGACACAGGCTGCAATGAAAGCGGCAAGGCTGAGCGTCGCATAGCGCATGGCCCGCGTAAACTGACCGGACGCGACAAGCTGCGACTTGGCGACTTCCGTCACCGCCTGCGCCGGAAGGCCGAGGCTGAGCACCTGCAGGATGGGAATGGAGGCGCGCCATTTCTCTCCCAGCACGAGGAGAATGGCAGGTTCGGCCACCGCTGCCTGCAGCAGGCAGAATGGTGTCACGAGATAGGCCAGCATTTCCGCGGACTGCGCGCCGACCCGCTCACTCTTGTCGGAGTCCCGCCGGATCCTGACCATCGCCGGCAGCAGAACGCCGCGCAGGCTCTGGCTCATCATCCGCACCGGCACCGCCGCAAGCCGGAAGGCGAAGGTGTAGAAGCCGACAATGTTCGTCGCCGCGAAGAAGCCGAGCACGAAATAATCCGCCTCGCCGGTGACTGCGTCGGAGAAGCGCACGCCCAGTACTTTCGATCCGCTCGACAGGGCAAGCCGCGCACGCGCCCAGCTGAAGCGGCCCTCAAGACGTGGCCGCGCGCGCATCCACAGAAGGCCGACGCGCACGAGGATCTGGATCGGAAGCGGCAGGAAGAAGGAGTACGGCCCGAACCCAGACAGGGCGAAGAGGATCGCCAGCGCCTGCCCCAGCACGACATTGAACGCATTGAGCCCGGCCAGGAACTTGAAATCGAATGCAGCCCGCACCTTCACCATCGGCACTGTCTCGAAGCCCGCGATGAATAGGCTGAGCGAGGACAGACAAAGGAGAAGCATGATCTCCTGGTGCCCGTAGAGCCAGGCGATCACCGGGGCCAGTGCCAGCACGACAAGCGCCACGGTCGTGCCGATCGAAATGCCGAGGAAGAAGATCGTCCGCTCCCATTTCGGCATCGTCCGCCCGCGCTGCAGCAGCACATCGTCCACGCCGAAGCCGATGATCGACCAGGCAACCGCCGAGATCGTCCCGGCAAGGGCGCTGAGGCCGAAATCCTCGGGAAAGAGGATCCAGCCCAGGAATATCTGGGAGACGAACATCACGACCCGCGATGCCGCCGCCTGCACCATCAGGTAGCTGACCCCGCGTGCGGTACGCACGCGCAGGGAGGGCTCGTCCGCCTTTGCGTGCGTCTCCGTCATCGCAGGCTGCCCGCCGGGCTTCCGGCCGAATGCCTGCGCCGGGCAAGGAAAGCCTCGACATCGAAATAGCCGAGATTGATCGGCCGGGTCAGCACATGCCGGACGGAATCCTGCCAGACCTTCAGGTAGCGCCGCTTAGGCACGGGCGTGGCGACGACGCCGCCAGCCACCGGCAGGTAGCGAAGCGCAATGGCAAGCCGGCTGTCGAGTGCATGGCCGTCGGCCGTAACGGCCGAATAGACCACATTGCCCCGGAATGTCTGGTGGGTTTCGGACAACAGGGCATCGATATCGTCTTCGTAGCGCTTGCCATCCGCGAAGCCGTTGACATGCGCCAGCGCAGCAACCGGCCGCGTGTGGCGCACGCGCACCTGGTCCAGAATGGCGCAACGATAGCGGTTGTCCTCCCACAGCTTGCACCAGACGAGATCGATGGCCGCCTCGTAGCCTAGTCCGAACAGGCCCCGTGCGCGGCTCAGTGCATCACGCGAGAAGAACGGGCACATCATTTCGATAAAGTTCGTGTACCGCACCTTGAAGGCCGGATTGTGCAGGAAGGCCGCATAGGTGAAATAGCTGTCATGCGTCAGCGAGGGTTGCCAGACGTCAAGCTCCAGTGCTGCGCCGTCGCGGAAGCATTTGCTGATCGTCTCCGCATTCGTCTCGAGGTCGTCGTCCAGCAGGGCGACATGGGTGTATTGCGAGATCCGCTCCCATTCCCGGTCGAATGTCTGGCGGTAGCCGGAAACCTTCCAGCCCGGAATGTCGACATACGTCACGCCCGGTGCCTGCGGGCGCGGCGCATTCGGAGAATAGGCAGAGACGAGAATGTCGAAATCGCGCTTGCCCGGCTCTCCGAGCCAGAGCGGATGCAGGGACTCGGGCCCTGCCCTGACCATCACGAGGAAGCGCTTGCGGCCGCTGCGCACTGCCCCCGCCGGGCCGGTGCCTCCGGCGTCAGTCATGGGCCCGCCCCATTGGAAGCGCGTCCCCGCCGGACTGTGCAGGCTGTAGCACCGCCGGAGCGACAGCCGCACCTGCCGGCGCAAGGCGGCGCTGCGCTTCTTCCCACAAACCCCCGGCCTTCTGCAGGATGAAGTCGATGTCCGCGTCCGACAGGCGCTTTCGCCAGGCGGAGGCGAGATCCCGGCTCGCGCGCTTGTGGCTGTGTTGAACATGCTTGGTGCCATCGACGGCGTTGCCCTCTCCGGACCCTTCCTCGATGACAGCCCGCGTATGATCCGTAAACGGAATGGAAAGCGTGCCGAACAGGCGGCTGAACTCCCCGACCGGGTCGTCGCACAGCGCCTCATGCAGGATGAAGGTCCAGTCCGGCCGGCGCGCCTGCATGTCCAGCGTATGGGCCGTGAACACGCGCCATTGCAGGACGAGCGCTTCAAGCCGGCTCATCCCGCCGGCCCGGTAGCGTTCGATATCGTCGGCAAGGTCCGGCATCCCCGGCGGCGGCGGCCGGGCGAGGATGGCTTCATGCTCGGGCAGCCAGTCGAGCCCCAGGTAGCTCGAAACGACCCCTGCCGGATGACGTACCAGCACGACAACTTCCGCGTCATAGTGCTCGGCCAGCCATTCCGCGCTGTAGAAGGCGAGCGGATCCTTGAGACAGACCCTTGTGGCACTGAAGAATTGCTGTCGCCGGCGGCTGAGGCAGGCGGCGGCGTGACGCGCCGCGCGATTGGGCGCACGACGCATACTGCGCTCCAGCCCCCAACGCAGGAGTCCCGACGCCCGCGTCCCGAACGCACGCAGGCGCATGATCTCGTCGAGGTCGTGCAGCAGGTCCGCCGGCGCATTCAGCGACAAGTCGATGAAGCGCTCCGGCACTGGCAGGTGATGCGGCGCGTCATCATTGAACGGTTCATAGATGTAGAACACTTCCGGCGCCGCCCCCAGCACCTTGCCGACCCAGGTGGTGCCGGATCGCGGACAGCCGGTCACGAGGATCGGCCGGTGTTCCATCACGCATCCTCCTTCATCATCTGCTGGCAGACCGGCGCCAGCTGCGCGGCGAGGTCCTCCTGCATTTCCGGTGAAGGATAATAGGAGTTGTAGGGCGAGATGTACTGGAAATCGGGCCGGTCCTTGCTGCAGTCGACCGGGGTCGGGTCACCCGTGAACCGACTGACCAGGAGCTGCGGGAAGCCGCGCTCCGACACGCATTCGACATAAGAGGCGCACCTGCTCGCTATCTGGCTGACCTGGCGCTGGCCAATCAGCTGCGGAAACGCCCCGAACATGGCCTGCACGCTGTCATAGCGGCGCCACCACCAGACCATCCTGGCCGATTTGTGAAGCCGCGGCGAGCGGGTCGATATCCAGGCAAGCACCACCGGCTTCTTGATCGCATCCAGCAGCGCCTCGTAACTTTCCACCCAATTGTCCAGCGTCTCCTCAACCAGCGCCTTCACGGGTGGCGGGCCATGGAACATGCGGATGGCCTTGCGCATCTTGGGTGGCATGCTCTCCGGCAGCGCATGTTGTGAAAGAAGGTCTGCATACGCATCATCAGACGAGACGCGTTCGCCCGTGTCGCGCCGTATGAGGTATTCGAGACCGCCGCTGTCGAATGCCCCATTGCTTTCGCTTCGCCCAGACATGACCTGCAGGACGACAAACCTGCCCCGGTTCATCCGGTCGATCAGCTTCGGATATTTCAGGAAGAAGGACGGCCCGGCTCCGCCATAGCCGAGATTGAGCACAGGCAGGCCGATCTGCCGAGACAGGAGTTCGGGATAGGGCTCCGGACAGAAACACCCGAATGTCTGCGCCGCGCCGACGCAGGTAAAGTAATTGCCGCCTTCGAGCACCGGGCGCGGGCCGCGGAACCAGAGTCCCGTCTCCTCGTCCTGGTACATCTCGTAGTCGACATACTCCCAGTCACGCGCCTGGTAGCCCGACAGGTGCTCTTGTTCACCGTCCATTCTGGTCCCCAACGAGTAAAAGACGCGCAGGCACGCCAACATCTGCCTCATCGGCGAGTATTTTGGGACGATCTATTGTGCCGTTGTCAACAAAGGCCCGATTTTTTTCTGGCAGGCAGTACGAAACTGCCGCCAGATCGTCCATAATATTACCGGGGGGCGAAACCAATTCATGCCGGAAAAGCCTAGAGTTCTCAGCATTCCCGAGCGGGCCATGCAGCGCTTCAATCCATTTTCGGCCCTGCTGGCCGATGCGCTTGAGGCCGAAGGCTGCGTGGTGGAGCCGTTCTCGCTGCGCCGCGTGCTGGCCACGCGCTACGATATCATCATCCTGCACTGGCCCGCGATCTTCTCGACCCAGTTCTCGCTGCCGGTCGCATGGGTGCGCACCGCCGTGTTCCTCACCCTCATGACGTGGCAGCGCCTGCGCGGTGCCTACATCGTGCGCATTGTGCACGATGTGACGGACCTGAAAGCAAACCGCGCCCGGCTGCTGGCCATCAACGGCGCCCTGTCGAGCCGCTTCATGAACGCCTATGTGTTCCTGTCCGCGTCCTCGAAGGAAGCCTTCCTCGCGAGCGCGCCGAGGGAAGCGCGGAAGACCGGTGCACTCCTGTTCCATCCACGCTTCGAGGCGAACTCGCCGGCGCTGTCCTGCGCCGTACCGCCCGGCGGCGGCGGGCTTCGGTTTGTCGGGGACCTCAAACCGTACAAGGGGCTGCATGTCTTCCTGGAACGGGCGATGCGGACCGGCTGCCCGGTGAAGCTCGAAATCTTCGGTGTCTGCGACGAGCCCGCCTATGAAGCACAGCTGGACAAGGCGGTCGCTGCAGCCAATGCGGCAGGCTCGGCCATTGTCTGGCACAAGTCCCGTCCCGACCATGGCGAGCTCGATGCCCTGGTCGACGGCGCCGGCGCGGTGCTGTTGCCGTACCTCGTGGGCTGGAATTCCGGCATGGCGATCAAGGTGCTGGAACGCGGCGTGCCGATCGTGACATCGGACCTCGGCGTGTTTGCCGAGCTGGAAGCGGACCTCGGGGCGGACTGGGTCCGGCGCCTGCCGGCCGACGACGACACGGCGTTTGCGGCGCGCCTGTCGGCGCTGCCGGTGCCGGACAGCGCCGCACGGACCCGACTTGCCGGCTATCTCGCTACGCTCAGCTGGCAGCGTTTTGCCGACGGCGTGCTTGCCCTCTACCGCGATCGTCGTCATTCCTGACCGGTCAGAAGTGGAACCACCCGTCATCGTGAATGTCCGCCAGGTGAGCGTCCGCAACCAGCAGGTCGTGAACCAGCATGCCCTTGTCGCCCTGCAGATCCAGCGCGTGCGCCGCCAGCGACGCATCTGAAGCGTGCAGGTCCTGCGCCGCCCAGTCGAGCATGTCGGCCCGGCTCGCTGCCAGCCCGTCGAATGAAAAGGCCTGCTGGTGAAGGCGAAGGTCTGGCAGATACGCGGCCTGTGCACCGTCGGCATCGACGTGATCGAAGGAGAATGTGTCGACCAGGTCGCCGTCCCGTACATCCATCACCTGCACCTTGACGGTGTCTGCCGCGGGCGCTTCCGGCTGCGCATCCTGCACTTCCATGATCGTCGCCTTGGCAACAGCCGCGTCAGCCGTATCCGCCGGCGCGGCCGCCTGCGGCTCCATGATCGGCGACTTCACCGAGAGGCTCGAAAGGCTGTCGGAATTGTTGGCATCGAGGATGCCCAGTCCAAAGCCCGTTCCTGCCCCGGCATTCGCAAAAGGTGCATCGCTCACGCTCAGGCTGCCCGCAAAGCCGCGCGCCAGGTGCGGCAGCGCGCCGCTCAGCAAGCCGAAATAGCTGGGCAGCCCGCTGTCCACCGAGGAAGTATCCTGCACTTCCATGATGGTCGTCTTGGCGGCGACATCTGCCTGTACGACATCCGGCGTCACGCCCTGGACCTCCATGATCGTGGTCTTGGACACTGTCGTCGTCTGCGCAGCCGCACTCGAATAGATGATGGAGTCGAGCACGTCCTGGACGGTGTAGCCGTTGAGGTTCACCTTCAGCTGGAAGTCGCCGGTGTTGAATCCTTCGATCAGCTTGACCGTTGCCCCGCTGGAGATGAGGCGTGTTTCCAGGTCGCCGGGCGAGAAGCCCCAGGCCGACAGGTCGATGACATCGCCCGGCTGCCAGTTCTGCACCACGTCGATTGCGCCGACCACGGAGGTTCCCACCGCAAAGGTAAAGGCATCGTCCGCAACAGTCCCTTTCAGCGTCTCCTGCGCCGCAGTCGCGTTGATGATGTTGTAGGACGGCGGGGGTGGCGGCGGAGGCGGGGCGGCGAGGTTGTCAGCTCGACCGTCACGGTGACGGTGCCGGTGTCCGTTCCGCCATTGCCGTCCGAGACCGTGTAGCCGAACGTGTCGTCCCCGCTGAACCCGGCATCGGCGACGTATTGCAGGGTGCCGTCAACCAGCTGCGTGACCGTGCCGTTGGCCGGCTGGTCGAAGGCCGAGACATTGAGCGTGTCGTTGTCTGCATCCGTGTCGTTGCCGGCCGCGTCGATGACCACCGGGTTCTGGTCCGTCGTCGAAGCGGTGTCGTCCACGGCCACAGGCGGCGTATTCGGCGGGGGTGGTGGCGGAGGCGGGGGCGGCGATGTCGTCACCTCGACCGTCACGGTGACGGTGCCGGTGTCCGTTCCGCCATTGCCGTCCGAGACCGTGTAGCCGAACGTGTCATCCCCGCTGAACCCGGCATCGGCGACATATTGCAGCGTTCCGTCAACCAGCTGCGTGACCGTGCCGTTGGCCGGCTGGTCGAAGGCCGAGACATTGAGCGTGTCGTTGTCTGCATCCGTGTCGTTGCCGGCCGCATCGATGACCACCGGGTTCTGGTCGGTTGTCGAGGCCGTATCATCCACGGCCACAGGCGGCGTATTCGACGGCGGCGGTGGGGGAGGCGGTGGCGGAGAGACAGGCGTGCTGTAGATGATCGAGTCGAGCACCTCCTGGACAGTGTGGCCGTTGAGGTTCACCTTCAGCTGGAAGTCGGTCGTTGCGAAGCCTTCGATGAGCTTCAGCGTCGCTCCGCCGGAAATCAGGCGGGTTTCCAGGTCGCCCGGCGAGAAGCCCCAGGCCGACAGGTCGATGACGTCGCCCGGCTGCCAGTTCTGCACCACATCGATAGACGCCGTCGTTGACGTTCCCACCGCAAAGGTAAAGGCGTCGTCCGCCGCCGTGCCTTGCAATGTCTCCTGCGCGGCCGTCGCGTTGATGATGTTGTACGGCGGCGGAGGTGGGGGCGGCGGCGGCGAGCCGGGATCCGTAATCGAGACCGTCACAGTCGCCGTATCGACGCCGCCGGCACCATCGGCCACCACATAGGTGAACGTCTGGTCGCCGGCGAAGCCCGTATCGGCCAGGAAGCTGAAGCTGCCGTCGGTATGGATTGTAAGGTCACCATGCGCCAGCGCGATCACCTGGCCATCCGTGATCGCATTGCCGTCGATCGACGCGACCGCCAGCGTCTGCCCGTCGATGTCGCTGTCATTGGACAGCAGGCCGAGGGCCGCTGTGGCTGTCACAGTATTGCCGGCAAGCACATTGTAGACGTCGTCGACCGCAACGGGGTCGTTGTTCGAGCCCGACGGCACGGTCAGGTATTTCTGCTGCAGGAAGTCCTCGACCTGCAACCGCTCGGCATCGGTCAACGCCCGGTCGTAGATAAGCACGGCGGCGACATTCATCACGCCGAAGCCAAGACCGGCGATCTCCTGACCGATCACCAGCCGGCTCGTGGCCGCGCCCGTATTGGTATTGAAGACATGCGTATCGCTGTCGATCTGCACGCCGTTCAGGAACTGTGTCAGCTGGTTGCCGCTCAGCACCGCCGACTGGACCAGCCACTCGTCATTACCCTGATTGTCGCCGGCATCGACGCCGGACGAGAAGTCGTTCGCATTCCCCCAGCCCTGCACGGCAAGGTCGTTGGAGGAATTGAGCACGACAAGGCCGAACGCCTCGTTCTGGGCGCCATTGCCGAACACGGCGCCGGTCGCGCGCGTGGTGCCGATATAGTCGACCACGAAGAACACAGTCCGGTCTTCGGAGCCCGATGGCAGGGATGACAGATCCGTGGCGCCCGAGCGGGCCAGGAAATCCCCGTTTCCATCCAGTTCGATGGCCGGCAGGCCGGAGGGTGTTGCGCCCTGCACATGCTGCGGATCGCCGGCGGCGGTAAGGTCGTTGCCATTGCCGGATCCGTCGAGCCAGCCGCTGACCGTATTCGAGCCACCGACAAGTGCGACATTGGAATCGGCTTCCAGCACGACAACAAGGCCGTCCGTGATCGGCACATCTGTCGAGGACGACGATTGTTCGAGCGTGATGGTCGCTGTTGCCGTGTCCGTGCCGCCAGCGCCGTCGCCGGCCGTGTAGGTGAAGGTCTGGTCGCCGACATAGCCGGCATCCGCCGCAAAGCTGAAGCTGCCATCTGTGTTGATGGTCAGGTCGCCATGCGCCAGCGCGATCACCTGGCCATTCGTGATGACCGTGTTGTTGATCGTCAGCACCGTGAGCGTCTGCCCGTCGATATCGGTATCGTTCGACAGCAGGCCGGTTGCCGCATTCGCGCCCACCACGCTGCCGGATGGGCCTGAATACGCGTCATTGTTCGCAACCGGCGGCGTATTGCTGCTTGCCGGATCGATGGTGATGGTCACCGTCGCCGTATCGACGCCGCCTGCTCCGTCGCTGATGTCATAGGTGAAGGTCTGGTCGCCGGTGAAACCCGTGTCTGCCGCGAAGGTGAAACTGCCATCGAGGTGGATGGTCAGGTCGCCATGGGTAAGCGCGATCACCTGGCCGTCGGTAACGGCGTTGCCGTCGATCGAGGTGACCTCCAGCGGCTGGTTGTCGGCATCCGTGTCGTTCGAGAGGAGGCCATCCAGCAGGGAAACCGCCAGCAGGCTGCCTTCCGTCGTGGTAAACCCGTCGTCGACGGCAACCGGGTCGGTGTTCGCCGGCGGCGTGCCGCTGATATAGGTGCTCTCCAGATACGCCTCGACCTGCTGGCGCTCGTTCTCGGTCAGCGCGCGGTTGTAGACCAGCACGGCCGCAACGCTCATCGGGGCATTGCCGAGGCCCTTGATCTCCTCGCCGATGACGATCTTGTTGAGGATGGTATTGAAGTTGTTGTTGCCGGTATCGATGACCTGGCCGTCCACGTAGTGAGTGAACGCGCCGCCGTCCTGCATCACGACAGACTGCACGATCCATCCGGAGTTCGGGCCGTTGACCGTTGACGTGTCGTCATTGCCGGAGCCCCAGCCCTGCACGGTCAGATTGTCGTTCGCGCCGTTGACGATCAGGCCGAAAGCCTGGTCGGGGGCGCCGTTACCATAGGCAAAGCCGGCATAGACACCGTTCGGGTCCTCATACTTGACCACGAAGAAGACAGTGCGTGCCTGGCTGCCGGAGGACAGGCCGTCGATCGGGCTGTCGACGCCATTGGTGCGGAACAGGCTGTCGCCGACGCCATCGAACACGATGGCAGGCCGGCCGGTGGGCGTGGCATTCATCACCAGCTGCGGATCGCCCGTGCCGGTCAGGTTGTTGCCGGAGCCCGAGCCGTCCAGCCAGTTGGCCACGGTCGTTCCGTTGAGGCCCACCTTGATGGTGGACTCCAGCTCCAGCACCAGGCCGGCGGTCACGCCGACACTGGTCGGCTGGCCGACCTGGATGGCCAGGTTGGTGGACGATGTCTCGTCCTGGGTGTCGGAAACGACGAGATAGGCCTGGTAGGAACCATCTGTCGTGTAATCGTGCGAGACCGAAAGCAGGCCGTTGACGGGCGCGGTGCCCGTGTCGGTCGTCCCGTCCCCGAAATGCCAGGTATAGGTCAGCGTGTCATTGTCGAGGTCGGAGACCGTGGCGGTGAAGTTCACCGTGCCGCCTGCGTCGATGAAGCCCGGATCGGCGCCGATGGCATCGATGGTCGGGGCATCGTTCGGGTCGCCGGCCGTGACGTCGACCGGCGCGGAAAACGTCGTCGTGGTGCCGTCGGTGATGTGCAGGGACACCGTGTAGTGCCCGTCGATGCCGTAGCTGTGGGTGACGCTGATGTCGCCATTGCTGTCGGGTGTGCCCGATACCTGCTGGCCGTCGCCGAACACGAATGTGTAGTTCAGGCTGTCGCCATCCTGGTCCGTCACATGCGCCGTGAAGGTGAAGTCCAGCGGCGTGCCGCCTGCGGTCGGTTCGCCCAGCACGGAGTCGATGACCGGCGGATGGTTGTCGCTCTGGTAGACGATCCGGCGAAGCTGCCCGCCCGTCGTCGAATAGTTGATGTAGTAGAGCGCGCCGTCATTGCCGACACCGATATAGACGATGTTGGGCGTGGTGCCCGGAATGTCGGTGGACGGCTTGAAGGCGTAATCGCCCAGCACATGCGTGCCTGAGGCGTCGA
The DNA here is from genome assembly GCA_020638455.1 of Hyphomonas sp. GTDB lineage: Bacteria > Pseudomonadota > Alphaproteobacteria > Caulobacterales > Hyphomonadaceae > Hyphomonas. The sequence continues at coordinate 35,896 of JACKIK010000006.1, forward strand.
ACGTCAGGTAGCGGATATAGTCGCGCGTATAGTCGCCATAGAAATAGACGCCGTTCCATTCCGACGGGAACATCGTCCCGCGATAGACTTCGCCGCCGGTGATCGAGGCGCCGTTCTCGCGGTTGATGGAGAAGATCGGCGCGGAATAGTAGTCGCCATTCGCCGGGTCGCCGAGATCGCTGTCCGGCATCGGCAGGGTCAGGCGCACGGCCTCGTCATTCGTGTTGACCAGCACATTGTCGACGCCTTCATAGAAGGGCGAGCCGTAGAAGACGCCGCCCTGGTCCAGCGAAACGAGATGCAGGTCCTCGCTCGACAGGCCCGCCTGGTTGCCGCCCACTTCGGCGACATACATGTAACCGTTGTCGAGGTCCCAGCTGGCGCGGAACGGGTTGCGGAAGCCATAGGCCCAGATCGAATCCGGGATCGTGCCGTCCGGGTCGGTGGCCGTCGTGATATAGGGGTTCGGCGGCCAGCCATCGGTGCCGTCCGGGATCGAGCCGTCCTTGTTGATGCGGATGATCTTGCCGCTGGTATGCTCGAGGTTCACCGCAAGGTCCGTATCGGTCGAGCCTTCGCCCGGCGCCGAGGAGGTGAACTTGTCGGAACTCGTCAGCCACAGCTTGCCGTCGGGCCCGAAGTCGAGGCCGCCGCCATAGTGACAGCATGAAATGTAGCCGTCGGTATCCTGCCACAGCACCGTGGCACTGCTCAGCGAGGCCGTGCTCGTCAGGCCGCCGGAATTTTCCTCATGGTGATACCGGACGATCTGCGCGGCAGCAGGCGAGGCCGGCGTGTAGAACAGGTAGATGTAGCCATTGTTCGCAAAATCCGGATCGATGGCGATGTCCAGCAGGCCGCGCTCGGAGCCGGAATTGATGTTCTGGATCTCGAGATACAGGGATTTCTCGCCGGACTCCGGGTCGACGATATAGATGGTGCCGGTCTTCTCGAGCAGCAGGATGCGGTTGTCCGGCAGGAATTCCAGCGAGACGGGCTGACCAAGACCGGAGGTGACGACGCCCTCATCCACGAACCCGTCGAGCGAAAAACCGTCGCTGCCGGTCACGGTCACGGTTGCTGCCGTCGACACATGGCCGGTCGCATCGGCCACCTCGTAGGTGAACGTGTCGCCCGCAGCGCCGCCCGTGAACTGGTAGGAGATGGCGCCCGTATTCGTATCAATGCCCACGATCTGGCCGTTCGACGGCCCCGACACGATCGACACGGTCGATGCATCGAGCGCGTTGCCGTCGTCGAAATCGTTGGCCAGCACATCGATGGTCACGACGCTGTTGACCGGCGCAATGGCGCTGTCGGGGTTCGCGATCGGCGCATCGTCGCTTGTGTTGTCGATATAGGTGTTGTGCAGGTAGGCTTCGACGCCCTGCCGGTCCGACGCGGAGAGCGCGTGATCGTAGACCATCACGGCCGCAACGTTCATGTCGATCGGGCCGCTGCCGCCGATATTCGCCCCGAGGACGATATTGTTCACGACGGTGTTGTAGATATGGCTGTCTTCGTCGATCAGGACGCCATTGGCATAGACTTCGATGTGGCTGTCGCGCACCACGACCGTGTGCACGATCCAACCGGCGCCGGGTGCGCTGACACCGGAATTGAAGTCATTGGCGGTGCCCCAGCCCTGGACGGCGAGGCTCGATCCGGTGCCCGGCGTCGCAATCAGGCCGAAAGTCTGGTTGAGCGAGGCCTGGCCATAGGCGAAGCCGCCATACGTCCCGACCGCATCATATTTGACAACGACGAACATGGTCCGGTCGCCGGAACCTGCGACGAGGTTCGAAATGCCACCATTGCGCGACAGGCTGTCGTCGGAGCCATCCGAACCGCCATCGAAGGAGACCGCTGCCAGCCCCGTCGGCGTCAGGACTTCGCCAAGGCGGGGGTCGCCTTCCACGACATCGAGGTCGTTCCCGTTGCCGGACAGGTCCTGCCAGCTTGTAACGACGCCGTTTGTTTCCGTTACACCATCATTGGTCTCAAGCCGAAGCACGAGTCCCGACGTAGTCGGCGTGAACATTCTTGTCCCCCATACACAACGCAATCATTCTGATTATGGTTAACTGTGCGGACCCGCGAACTGGCTTGTCAATATTCAATCGAAAAAACAGGGACGATTTCTCGGCGCGGCGAAATAACAGTCACGCGCCTGCACACTTTTTACTGTAATGGTGATGGCGTTGGCCGCGTACTACAGGCGCGCAGGCACTATAGATCGGGCTTCCACGGTTCGCCCCACAGCGAGAGGCCGGAGTCTTCCGGATCCTGTGTCGGGCAGGTCTCGCCGGGAATGGCCGCCTTCGCCCGGATCACGCAGGAGCAGATCGAGCAGATCTCAACATCCGGCCCCATGACTTTCCGCACCGCGCGGAAGGCCATCGTGTCGGGTGCCGGCGCCCGGAAGGCACATGACCCGCAGGCGTCCAGCCGCCGTGCGATCACGTCCGGGCTCGCCCGCTTGAGGCCGTCCTTCGTCCAGCTTGCCAGCGCCCCGGCCGCCCTTCCGGCAAGCACAAGCGTCTGGGACACCCCGTCGCTCTGGTCGGCGTGCACCGTCAGGAAGGCTTCGTTGCGGGGATCGTGCAGCAGCCGCTGGACAAGGTCCGGCAGCTTGCTGGTGCCTGCCAGGGCCCTTGCGAATTTCGGATCGGCCAGCGCCCGCGCCGTCGCCGCAGCATTCGCCGGCTCGCCCAGCCCGAGGAACCGGCCGAGCTCTTCCGCCGCCGCCGCAAGGTCCGGCGCCGTTGTCACAGATTGCGGAAGTCCGGTCGGAACGGTCAGTGGTCCTGCCTCCTCATGACGAGCGTGCCCGGACTGTCGCCGCAATGGCGGCCCGCGACAACCGCCTTCCCGTCAGAGCCGAATATTTGCCCCGCCCTGCCTTGTCCTCCGGCAGCACCGCCCGCGGCCGTCAAAGCCCCCTTGCCAGCGCTGGGCAAGACGCTCAAATACGCGGGCTCCGGACGCGGGTGTAGCTCAATGGTAGAGCAGCAGCTTCCCAAGCTGAATACGAGGGTTCGATTCCCTTCACCCGCTCCAGATTGCTTCCCGCCGGGACTCCCCTTCCGCCGACCTATCCATGCCGCCGGTTTGCCACTATGCCTGACCGCAAAGGCCGCAGCAGTCATGACGGGAGGACACGATGTTTGCAGGAAAAGTCTGGTGGATCACGGGAGCATCGTCCGGCATCGGCGAGGCGCTGGCGAAGGCGCTGAGCGCGCGTGGCGCCAACCTGATCCTGTCCGGCCGGAACGTGCCGGCCCTCGAAGCGGTCGCCGCGAAATGCCCGGCCGAAACCATGATCCTGCCGTTCGAGGCGACCGATTTCGACGCCATCCCCGCGCTCGCCGACAAGGCCTGGTCGTGGGCCGAGGGCCATGGCGGACTTGACGGCCTCGTCAACAATGCCGGCATCTCGCAACGCTCGCTCGCCGTCGACACCGTGTTCGATGTCTACCGCCGGATCGTCGATGTCGACCTGCTGGCGCCCATCGCCCTGACACAGGCCCTGCTGCCGCGGATGGCAAAGGCCGGGCACGGCCATATCATCGGCATTTCCAGCGTCGCCGGCACGGCCGGTGTGCCGCTCCGCAGCGCCTACTGCGCGGCCAAGCATGGTCTGATCGGCTACCATGACAGCGTGCGGGCAGAGACGGCGCATCTGGGCCTCAAGGTCCTCGTCGTCGCCCCCGGCTCGGTCCGCACCAATGTGTCCCGCAACGCGCTGGACGCCGGCGCGGGCGTGCGCGGTGTCAGCGATGCCGCCATCGACAACGGCATGGACCCGGATGACGCAGCCGCCGCCATTCTCGAAGCGCTCGAGCAGGACAAGCGCGAACTCATCCTGGCGACCGGCATGGAGCTGGAGATCCCGCGGCTTCGCCGCCACGACCCGGAAGCGCTGTTCGACATGATGGCCAGCCTCGTCGCCGGCGGCTACGCGCAGCGCATGGACGCGGAGTCCTGACCGGACGCGGGCCTGCCCGAAAGCAAGGGAGACAAAGATGGAGCGTTTCACCGGCGGCTGCCTGTGCGGCGATGTCCGGCTCGTGGCGACGGGGCGCCCTTACCGGGTCGGCCTCTGCCATTGCCTCGACTGCCGCAAGCATCACGGCGCCCTGTTCTACGCCGCGGCGATCTTTCCGCAGGATGCAGTCACCATCGAAGGCGACACACGCGACTATGCCGGTCGGCATTTCTGTCCCCGGTGCGGCTCGTCCGTCTTCGCCCGCAGCGGCGACGAGATCGAAGTGCACCTGGGCGCCCTCGATACGCCGGACCAGCTGGTGCCGACCTATGAATGCTGGACCGTCCGGAGCGAGGCCTGGTTGCCGCCCTTCCCGGTCGGCAAGTCGTTTGAGCGCAACCGCGACAGTGCGGACCGCTCCGAAGAGTAGGCTCCGCCCTCTTGCCTGACGCTGCGCCAGCCGCGTAAAGGCTGCCCGCCCCAATGACAGCAAGGAAGCCGCCGATGCGCTACTATGAAGATCTGGTGATCGGAACCGTCACGAAATCGGACCGGACCTACGACGTCACGCGCGAGGAAGTGATCGAGTTCGCCGGCAAGTACGATCCCCAGCCCTTCCACCTTGATGACGAGGCCGCCGCGAAGACGCATTTCGGGCGGCTGTCGGCCTCCGGTTGGCATACGGCAGCGATGACGATGCGGATGATGGTCGAAGGCTGGCGGACGCAGGAGCCGTCGGCCTCGCTCGGTTCTCCCGGCGTCGACGAGCTGCGCTGGCGCAAGCCCGTCTATCCCGGCGATACGCTTCGTGCGGAATCGAAACTGATCTCGAAACGCCGCATGAACAGCCGCCGCGAGATGGGCCTGATGAAGACGGAAACCACCGTCTACAACCAGAACGACGAGATCGTCCTGACCATGGTCTCGAATGGCCTGATCGCCGTCCGCGATCCGGACAGCGACGTGGAATAGGCGCGCCTATTCCGCCGGCACCATCGCAGGTACGTCCTCCGGGCGGAGGGCGCGTCGGATGACATCGAAATAGTCCTTCGAGATGCATTCGAAGCCGTCATAGTAGCCGCGCGAGGCGAGCAGGCGGTGCAGCTTCGGCAGGTTGTAGGGCGGGATCGACGCGAACATGTGATGCTCCAGATGGTAGTTCACATCGTTCGGCGCGATCAGCACGCGCTGCCAGAGCGGCGCGACCGTGGTGCCAGTGTTGAGGCGCGGGTCGAGCTGCGTCCGGTCCTTCGCAGTGCCGTGCTCGCCGATCTGGCGCAGGCGGACAATGGCCGGGTACACGAACAGTTCCGCCGCCCACCACATCAGGTAGGCCCACGGCGCACCAGCAGCCGTCAGCGTGCCGAGCAGCAGGATGTGGAAGGTCAGCCACGGCCAGTTCCGCTGCAGCTTGAAGTTCCGGATCTTCCGCAAGGTGTCGCGGAAACCAGTGCGGCCGGTAAAGTCCCGCATGAACTTGCGGCGCATGCTTTCCTTCGAGATCGGGTAGTCCTTCACGAACACGATGTCCGGATCGTTCGGCGTGCCGGCATATTTGTGATGCTTCAGGTGGTAGGCCCGGTAGGCCGGCAGCGAGATATTCATCGGCGCGCCGACGAGATAATGGCCGACGAACTCGTCCACTTTCGGGCTCTTGAAGAAAGCGTGGTGGGCGCAGTCATGATTGATAACGCCGAGGGCCAGCTGGCGGCCGCCGAGAATGCCGATGCCGGCAAGGATCGTCAGCGGGTTCGGCCAGATGATCGCCATGGCAAAGGCTCCGGCGATCAGCCCCCAGGTGAACACGAACGAGGCCAGCGCCCTGACATCCGATTTGCGGCGCAGGTCGCGCAGCTCGTCTTTCGTCAGCGCATCAGATAGTTTCAGCTCGTTCGCCACGTCGCACCTCTTCGATTTGTCGCTTTACGACTTATTACATAAAATATCATAATGAGTCAATCGATGTATTATTTTGAGCCCCTTGCCCCGCAGGACGTCTCGCCCCGCGCGCTGGTCCTGTCGCTGATGAGCAGCGAGTTCAGCGCCGCGCAGCCGATCGGGCGGCTGATCAGCGCGGCGGCCCTGTTCGGGATCGAGCCGGCGACCCTGCGCGTTGCCGTCACGCGCCTCCTCAAGGAGGGCCTGCTGGAAAGCCCGGACCGCGGCGTCTATCGGCCGGGGCCGAAGTCGAAGGCACTGACCCGCCGCGTGCAGGGCTGGCGCGATGTCGCGAGCCGGCTGGTGCCGTGGAACGGGGACTGGCTGGTCGCGCTCACCGGCCATCTCGGCCGCACGGACCGCAAGCAGCTGCGCGCCCGCGAGCGGGCACTCGCCCTGTCCGGTTACCAGCCGACGGAGGCAGGCTTCTGGGTGCGCCCGGCCAATCTCGCCCGCTCGCTGGACGATCACCGGGCGGACCTCACCGGCATCGGCGCGGATGAGGATATTGTCCTGTTGCGCGCATCCGGCGTGTCCATGCCGGGGGCGCAGGACTGGCCGTCCCTCTGGTCGTCGGAAGCGCTGGCGAAGTCCTACGTGCAGGCCATCGAGGCGATGACCGACAGTCTCGCCCGCCTGCCGAACCTTCGCCCCGACGAAGCCGCCCGCGAGACGCTGCTGATCGGCCAGGCCGTGATCCGTACCATCAACTTCGACCCGCTGCTGCCGCCGGAGCTCGGTCACCAGGACGACTTCCTGACCATGGTCGACACGATGGTGCGCTACAACGATACGGGCCGGAAGTGCTGGCAGGCCTACTACGCGGCCGCCGAAGAGAGGCTGGCCGAGGGCTGACTTGCGCTCCGCCGCAATCGCTCTCACGATTGGCGGCTGAGACTCATGCAGGACCCGATGCCAGACGCCGCCGCTCCGCCGCCTTTTTCGATCCCGCTCTACCGCAGGATCTGGACGGCCAGCGTCGCCTCCCAGTTTGGCAGCCTGATCCAGAGCGTCGGCGCCGCCTGGCTGATGGTGGAGATGGGCGGCACCAAGACCCAGATCGCCCTCGTGCAGGCCTCGGTCACCCTGCCGATCATGATCCTCGCCCTGCTCGCCGGTGCCATCGCGGACAATTTCCCGCGGCGGACCGTCATGCTGTCCTGCCAGATCTGGATGTTCGTCCTGTCGGTGCTGCTCTGCATCTTCGCCTGGTTCGGGCATCTCACGCCCTGGTCGCTGCTCGGCTTCACCTTCCTGATCGGCTGCGGCACCGCGATGAATGCGCCGAGCTGGCAGGCCACGGTGGGAGACATCGTCCCGCGCGGCACCATTGCCGGGGCCGTCGCCATGAACTCGATGGGCTTCAACATCGCCCGCACGGCCGGTCCGGCGGCGGGCGGTGCGATCGTCGCCGCCTTCGGCTCCGCGGCCGCCTTCACCCTCAATGCAGTCAGCTATCTCGGCATCATCTGGGTGCTGTTCTCCTGGCGCCCAGCAAAGCCGGACAAGACACCGCTGCGCGAGGATCTCGGCATGGCGATGCTCGCCGGCGTGCGGTACGCACTGCTGTCGCCGCAGATCCGGCGCGTCCTTCTGCGCGCCGCCCTGTTCGGCATCGCGGCCGTCTGCATACCGGCTCTCCTGCCACTGGTGGCGCGGCACCTCGTCGGCGGCAGCGCCATCACCTTCGGCCTCCTGTCGGGCTCCTTCGGCATCGGCGCTGTTTCCGGCGCGTTGTCGAACCGGCATGTCCGCGCACGCCTGACCAGCGAGAACACGCTTCGCCTGACCGTCAGCGTCATGCTGACAGGTGCCGTGATCATCGCGCTCAGCCCCTGGGTCGCGCTGACGATTTTCGGCCTCGTCCTGTATGGCTGGGGCTGGCTGCTCTCGATGGCGACGATGAATGTGACGGTGCAGATGTCGGCGCCGCGCTGGGTCGTCGGCCGGGCGTTGTCGCTCTATCAGATGTGCCTGTTCGGAACCATGGCATTCGGAAGCTGGGCCAGCGGTCGGTTATCCGAACTCTATGGCATCGCCGAAGCAATCCTGATCATGGCGGGTGTCCTGTCGGTCGGGCTGGTCGTTGGCTTCTTCCGTCCCCTTCCGGAAATCGGCGACGCCAATCTGGAGCTGACCGGCCGCTGGCGGGCGCCGGACGTGAAACTCCCCGTCGAGCCGCGCAGCGGCCCCGTGCACATCGCCGTCCACTACCGGATCGACGAGGCGGACATCCCGCGCTTCCTCGCCGCCATGAACGAGCGCCGCCGTATTCGCCTGCGTGACGGCGCCCGTAACTGGGCCCTCGCGCGCGACCTCAGCGACCCGGAACTGTGGATCGAGAAATACAGGTTCGGACGCTGGATGGACTATGTCCTCCTGAACGAACGCCGCACCCATGCCGACAGCGCCAGCACGGAGGCCATCAAGGCGCTGCACAAGGGCAGCTGGCCGCCGCGTGTGGACCGGCTGCTGGAGCGGCAGGTCACCGGTGTCACGCTCGACCCGGACCTCTCCGCAGATGCCACCAACGACCCCACCCGCAACAGCTGACCGCGGCCGGGCACGCCTTCCGTCGCGTCTGCGCTGTGCACGCATGCCGCACTTAGGCTAAAGTCGTACTTCGATACGCCTTGCCCGCCGCTTAGAAACCGGGACGGCCGCAAAAAATGGCCCGATAATCTGGGAGGATGCCGTGAATTACAGCGATGTGTTCGGAGCTTGGGAGGCCCATCCGGAGCAGTTCTGGCTCGACGCCGCCGGGGACATCGCCTGGTTCGAGGCGCCGAAGACCGCCTACGAGGCCGGCAAGGGCTGGTTCCCGGATGGCAAGGTGAACGCCTGCTACGCCGCGCTCGACACGCATGTCGAGGCCGGCCATGGCGGCCAGGTCGCGATCTGCTACGACAGCCCCGTCACCGGCACGAAGCGACAGGTCACATATGACGAGCTCCTGAAAGAAGTCTCCGCCTTCGCCTCAGGGCTGAGGCATCTCGGCGTCGGCCAGGGCGGGCGCGTCCTGATCTACATGCCGATGATCCCGGAAGCCGTGGTCGCCATGCTCGCGACCGCCCGCCTCGGCGCTGTGCATTCAGTCGTGTTCGGCGGCTTTGCGGCGCGCGAGCTGGCAAAGCGCATCGACGATTTCGCGCCGGACGTGATCGTCACCGCCACCTGCGGCATCGAGCCTGGCCGCAAGATCCCTTACATGCCGCTGGTGAACGAGGCGCTGGCGATGTCCGTGCATCCGCCGCACCATGTCGTCATCAAGCAGCGCCCGGAGCAACAAGTCGAATTCGAGGAAGGCCGGGACGTCGACTTCGACGGCATCCTGGAGGCCGGCGGCACGGAGCCCTGCTGCCCCTGCGCGTCCACCGATCCGCTCTACGTGCTCTACACCTCCGGCACGACCGGCACGCCCAAGGGCGTGGTGCGCGACATCGGCTCGTACCTGGTGGCGCTGAAATGGTCGATGACCAACATCTACAGCGCACAGCCGGGTGAAGCTTACTGGGCCGCCTCCGATATCGGCTGGGTCGTCGGCCACTCCTATATCGTCTACGGCCCGCTGGTGAACCGCAACTCGACCGTGCTGTATGAAGGCAAGCCGGTCGGCACACCGGATGCCGGCGCCATGTGGCGGATCATCAGCGAATACAATGTCTCCGTCGCCTTCACCGCGCCGACGGCAATCCGGGCCATCAAGCGCGAAGACCCACAGGCGACCCACGTGTCGAAATACGATCTCGGCTGCCTCCGCTTCCTGTTCCTCGCCGGCGAGCGGGCCGATCCGGACACGGTCGAATGGGCGCGCACGTCCCTCGGCGTGCCGGTGATCGATCACTGGTGGCAGACGGAACTCGGCTGGCCCGCCCTGTCGGCTTTCCCCGGCCTCGGCGACACGCTGGTTCACATCGGTGCGGCCGGTCGCCCTGTTCCCGGCTTCGCTTTCGACATTCTCGACGAGGACGGCCACCCTGTCCCGCGCGGCCAGAACGGCGCCATCGTCATCAAGTGCCCGCTGCCGCCCGGCGCCATGACCGGGCTCTGGAACGCACCCGGCCGGTTCGAGGACCAGTATCTCAGCACATATGCCGGCTACTATCTCACCGGCGATGCGGGCTACATGGACGAGGACGGTTTCGTCTTCGTCATGGGGCGTACGGACGATGTGATGAATGTAGCGGGGCACCGCCTTTCGACAGGCTCCATCGAGGAGGTCATCGCCGCGCATCCGGCCGTGGCCGAGTGTGCCGTCGTTGGCGCCGCGGACGAGCTCAAGGGCCAGGTGCCGGTCGCCTTCGTCGTACTGAAGGCCGGCGCGACCGAGGCAACCATCGCGAACCTGGAACAGGATCTGATCGCCAGCGTGCGTCACGAAGTCGGCGCCGTTGCCTCATTCCGCCGCGTCTACCAGACCGCGGTGCTGCCGAAAACCCGATCGGGCAAGATCCTGCGAAAGACTATCCGCAGCCTGATCGACGGCCAGCCCTTCGACACGCCTGCGACAATCGACAATGTCGACGCCATCGAAGCGGTGCGCGTCGCGATTTCGGACCACACCTAGGCGCGGACGCTCAGGCTCCGCGCCATCTGGTTCACCACGCCGCGGGCCTGCTCCACCACGCTGGACACCAGCTCGTGCGAGAAGGTCGAGCCGGCAAACCAGATATTCCCCTGCCCCTGGCAGGATTGCAGCCGGCCGAACAGGCCTTCGGCCACCGCCTCGCGCCTGTATTGCGGGAAGTACTTCCATGTGCGCTGGTCGATAATGGCGGCGATGGAGAATCCATGGCGCACGGCTTCCTCCCGCATGATATCGCGCAATTCCTCGTGACTTAGGCCGCGCGAGAACTGGCCGGTGATGTAGAGCCGCCCGCCGAGGTCTGCGCTCTCGCCCTCCCAGCGCGCACCCAGCATTGCGCCCAGCCGGTCCGGCCCGCGCGCCGCATCGGAAAATCCCATCACCTGGTACTGGTCGAACCAGTCCGGTGACGACAGCAATGTTGTCGTATAGGCCTGCCAGTCGACGCTCTCGGCGATAAACCGGTCATCCTCCGTCGGCGTGCAGATGCGGATGAAATCGTCCATCGGCGCGCTCGAGATCACCGCATCGAACTCCAGCGTCTTGCCATTGACTGTCAGCGCAGGCTTGCCGTCCCGGCGCGCAATCTCCGTGATGTGCGCATCGGTGACCACCTTCAGCCGCCGCGCAAAGCGCTGCCAGAACTCGCTCCATCCCTGTTCAGGCATGTGCAGCTCGTTCAGCACGCCGGACAGAAGGAAATCGAAATCGCACCAGCGGGCTGTCTGGCCGGCGGCGGTCTCCTGAAGGTAGCCATAGCCCTGCGCCGTCTGTATACGCACCATCGCGCGCTCGATCTTGCCGAGTTTCAGACCCGCGACCCAATCTTCGGTCGGCATCGCCGCTTCACGGCGCACGTCGGGATCTGAAGGGCGGCTCAGCAGATTGTGCCGCAACCGGCCGGCCGCCCGCACGAAGCGCAGCGCCTGGCCCACCAGCGGCCCGCCGGGACCATCCTTCACGAAGTCGCGGATCGGGCGGCCGTCATACACCGCCTTGCCGAGGCGCTGCAGCGTGATGCCCTCTTCCCGCATCCACTTCTTCACCTGCCGGTGCGCGCGGGTCGTGTAACAGGTGCCGAGCTCGTTCAGTGCATCGCCGTGCAGCACCGAATAGCTCTTGCCGCCGATCCGGTCTTCCTTCTCGAATACCGTGACGGAAAGGCCCTTGTCCTGCGCAAATCGTGCAGCGCTGAGACCCGCCGGCCCGGCGCCGATAATCGCCACGCGCGGACGACCGTCGGCAGGCCCGATCGGCGCTGCACCCTGCCCGAAATCGCCCGCCTGCGTACCCAAAGGTTTACAAGTCCTTTCCACGTTGCATTGACCTCAGCCACGATTCCGAACGCAGCTTCAACCACATTGCGCTACTAGAGCAATATGTTCACTGCTGACCGCAACTTCCTGCAATACGTACTCGGTACGCCAGATCTCGGCCCGGACCCCCGCGCCGGGAGCTTCCTTGTCGGCCAGCATCTCGAGTTCACGCGCTCAACTCACCACCTCGCCACGATCATCATCGTCAACGCGCTGGCCTTTTCGGCCTTTGCCGCATTCGGCCTTGGCGAAACGAATGTGGTGTTCTGGCTGCCGCTGAACCTGCTGGTTGCGGCCGTGCTGATGCGCGACTGGATGCGCTGGTCGAAGATGAAGGGCAAGCCCGCCTCGGTCAGCGGCTCCTATCTGCGCAAGAACGAGACGATTGCCCTGGTCGTCGGCGCCATCTGGGCTTCGGCGCCTTTCTTCCTGACCGATGAACGGCACCTGCCCCTGCTCGTCGGCGCGACGATTTCCATTCCGATGGCCGGCGGCCTGCTCAGCCTGATCCCGAAAAACCCGCGCGTCGTCCTGCGCTATGCCGCCGGCACCTGGATCGCCAGTGCCGCCTATTGCGTTGTGCACCCGACGGTCGCGAACTTCGTGATGCTGTTCATGAACGCGGTCTATGCCTACAGCCTGATTGTCGGCCTGCGTTCCACTTTCCTGGTGCACCTCGCCGAATTCCAGGAGCGGACCAAGGCCGAGGAAGCCCACGACCTGCTGATGTCCGCCCTTGAATCGTCCGGCCAGGCCTTTGCCATCCTCGACGAGCACAACAATACGAAGGTCGAGAACTCGGAGCACAGGTATCTCGTGTCCAAGCTCGGCGTCACCATCGAAGAGGGCAACCGCACCGTCCGCACGCCGGGCGCCCTGTGGATGCGCAGCTTCAACCGCCTGCCCACCGGCGACGCCGTGGTCATCCACACCAACATCACGGCCATCGAGAACGCCAAGCAGGATCTCGAAGAGGCCCGCGCCGAGGCCGACGAGGCGAACCGCGCCAAGTCGATCTTCCTCGACCATATGGGCGTGCACCTGCGCGCGCCGGTCAACACGATCCGCGCCGTGTGCGAAGTCACCGGCCGCAATTCCCGTATCCCGGTCGGCGAAGAACAGCTGCGCAACTATATCGATACGATCGGCACGGAAGCGAACCACCTCGCCGCGACGCTGGAGCAGATCAACGAATTCCTCGAACTCGAGAAAGACGATCCGCACATCTATATCGACACGTTCGAACCCAGCGATGCGATCCGCCAGTCGATCAACCATCTCACGCACGAAGCGAAGGAAGATGTCACCGTCCATTGCGACGAAGGCTTCTCGCTCTCGGTCCAGCGGTCCAGCTTCCAGCGCGTCCTCAGCAAGCTGATCTCGAACGCGCTGACCCACGGCCGCGCCCGCGGCGTGCAGGTCCGGGCGCGCCTGATGCCGGACGGCCGCGCCGCCATTCTCGTGCGCGACCGCGGCCCCGGCATGAGCGACCAGCAGCTCGCCATCGCCGCCACGCCGTTCAGCGGCGCTTCCGAGCGCAGCATGAACCAGGACGGCCACCATGTCGGCCTCGGCCTCGCGATCGCCAAGGGCCTGTGCGAAAAGCTCGGCCTGTCTCTGGACATCCGCAATGCCAGCGACGGCGGCGTGCTTGCCACGATCATGGTGCCGGCGGCGCTGGTCGACCGCAAGGCATCGGGTACGTCCGACAAGGTGTTCCACACGGCCTGACGCGGCCCTCCGGCGCCGTTGCCCTTCCCCGGCGCCACGCCTTGACACTGCCAATCATGTGACCTGAGGTCATATGATAATATCCGGGGCCCGCCATGCAGCGCTTCTCACGCAACACTCTGAGCGACCAGGTCGCCGACGCGCTCGGCCGCTCGATTGCATCGGGCGAGCGCGCGCCGGGCTCCTTCCTGCCGACGGAGGCCGAGCTGCTCGAGGAGTTCGGCACCAGCCGCACGGTCCTGCGCGAAGCGGTCAAGATGCTCACCGCCAAGGGCCTGATCGACACGCGCCCCCGCCGCGGAACGATGGTGAAGCCGGAGACGGAATGGAACCTGGCCGATCCCGACATCCTGAACTGGATGCTGGACCGCAAGAACGTCCTCCCTCTGATGATGGAATTCGCCGATCTGCGCCTCGCCGTGGAACCGGCCGCGGCCGCGCTTGCTGCCGGGGTCGCCACCGAAGCCGGCCGGCAGGAAATGCGCGAAGCCTGGCAGCTCATGGAAGCCGCCGGGCGCGGCGACGGCGAGCCGCTGGCGGCCGACATCGGCTTCCATGTCACCATCCTGAAGGCCAGCGGCAACCGCTTCTTCTACAGCCTGCGCTTCATGGTGCAGGTGGCGCTGCAATTCTCGATCCGCATCACGAACCAGCGCAAGGGCGTCGAACGTGCCAGCGCCGCCGATCACCGCAAGGTGCTCGACGCCATCCTCGCGCGGGACCCCGAGCGCGCCCGTGAGGCAATGCGCGACCTCATCCTCGAAACCCGCGTGCTGCTGCACGAAGCGAATGAAGCCGCCTTCCCGCGCGCCAGCTTCAATTCGTCGGCAGGCTGAGCGTCAGCGCGGCGCCACCCTTCCCGACAACAAGCCGGGCATCCTCAGCCAGGAGCGGCTTCGACATCGCGGCATCGCCGTAGACCTGCGCGGTCAGTTCCGTACCGGCCGGCAACCGCGCCTCATATGTGTAGGCCCCGTCCACCGGCTCCAGCCGCACGGCAAAGTCCCGCGCGCCCATGAAGCTGCCCCACAGCCAGACCGGTCCGGCCGCGCCCGGCGCCGGCGCGAAGCGGAACGTCACCGGCACTGGCTGCGCATAGTCATGCGTCAGGAAGTCGAAGCCATGCGTGGCGTTGGTGTTCCTGTAGTCGAAGAAAGCCGCATTCTCCCAATGCGATCCGGTTCCCCACCGCGTCTTGCAGCCGGTCGAGACCCAGGCCGGCTCCCAGTAGACGACGCCCGACCCGTCCGCCCCGAGCACGGCCTGCGTCAGGTCGACCATGAAGCGCCGCTGGCCGCCCGGCGTTGCAGGATAACCGGGGATGAGCGAGTCCTCACCGAGTATATTGCCCGCCGCATCCTTGTTCTTCAGCGTGAAGGGATAGGCCGTCTCCACCACAACGACCTGTTTGCCATACTTGTGCCGGATACGGAGGATCGTGTCGGAAAGCCCTTTCATGTCGCGCGTCGACCATTTGGGATAGTAGCTGAGCCCGATGATGTCGAAATCGGTCAGGCCATGTTCCATCGCATCGTCGAACCAGGGCTCGGCGTTCTCGGGCTGTGCGATGTGCAGCATGCGCAGCGGCGTCTGGCCGGCTTTCGCGCCGGCATCGCCGACCGCCCTCAGCCCGGCACCGAGCAGGCGCGCATTCCTCTCCCAGTCGATCGGCTCGTCTTCCGGCACACTGCCGGGCAGCATGACTTCGGTGTTCGTCTCATTGCCAACCTGCACCATGTCCGGCATCAGGCCCTCTGCGGCAAGGCCGGAGATCACGGAATAGGTGTAGTCGTAGACGGCCTTTTCCAACTCTGCCTCGCCCAGTCCCTCCCAGGCTTTCGGGATGACCTGGTCGCCCGGATCGGCCCAGTTGTCGGAATAGTGGATGTCCAGCAGCACCTGCATGCCCGCCGCCTTCGACGCCCGGATGGCCCGCTTGACATCGCTCAGTGTGCTGTAATCCGTCCAGTCCGGATTGTGCCAGAGGCGGAGGCGCACGAGCCTGTTCCCGCGGTCCGCAAACAGCTGGTACGGGTCCTTCGCCACGCCTTCGTCGCGGTAGACCGCACCGCAATCCTCCATCTCGTTGACATAGGAAAGGTCGCTGCCGAGCCAGATCGCATGCGGCGCCGCAGCCAAGGGCGCGTCCGCCCGCTCCGGCCTCTGCACCGTGGCGCACGCGGCAAGGCTTGCCGCCAGCAGCGCTGCGCCCGGACTACGGAACATCATCCAGCCCCTCCACTTCCTTGACGAGGTGCGCCGACACGGACACGTTGCCCGGGTCTGTCACCCGCACCAGCGTTGCGGCAAAGCCGTTTTCCGAAGGCATGACCAGCGGCCCGACCGCTGCAAGGCCGGGTCCCAGGTCGAAGGTCACATTGACATCATTCACCGGCACTGTCCTGCCGTGGCCGTCCACAAGGCGCCCCTGCACGAAGATGAGATCATCCACGACGGGCGCCACGTCCAGCGTCATCAGCTGTGCCTCGACGCCCAGCAGGTCGCCCGGCGTTTCGGCCGAGTCGCGTGCCACCTGCGAGCCGCTGCTGTAGGCGATCGCCGTCAGCACGCCCGGCACGAACTTGTCGAGATGGAAGGTGAAGGGCGGATGCGCCAGATGGGTCGACAGGGCGTCCGTATCAGGATCGCGCACTTCCAGCGTCTGGCCGTTCAGCTGCAGCTCCACCCGTTCCGCATTCGAAAAGACGCGAACGTCCAGCGGGGAATCCGGCGTCCATTCATTGGCGATGTAGACCATCGGCCCGCCACTCCACCTGGCGGACGTTTCCGACCCATCCCTCTGGCTGCGGAAGAACTGATAGGACGGCTTGGTCACCCGTTCGATACTGGCAATCCCGGAGGCTTCCAGGTCGTTCGCATAGCCGCGATTGTAGTCGAACATATCCCAGTAGCCGTCTGCCAGCGCCACCGTCTTGCGGTTGTCATTGTGCGCTTCCTGGATGTTCGTTGCCTGCTGCAGCAGGCGCAGCTCGCCGTCGGACAACAGCTGCCGGCTGGTGCGCTCGGCCTCCGTCAGGTCGGCCCAGTCTTCCTGGTTGAAGCCCGCATTCTGGGCGAAATACTCCCAGTCGCCGTATTCCGACACGATGTAGGGCTTGTCCGGCAGCGGCGCGTCCGGATGCTGCAGCCGGTGCTGGCGCGCCTGCAGATAGATATCATAGTCCACCGGCAGCCACCCCGCGGACCAGGCCTGGTCGCCCGGATACTCCCGGTGCACCATGCCGTGCAGGCGCCGCACCAGCGTGTCCGGCATCGGGCTTTCGTTCAGGGAACATTCCCAGGCGAGCACGCTCGGATGGTTGCGGTCGCGCCGGATCATGTCGCGGCAGGTCCGGATCGCCTGCTCCTCGAAGGCCGGGTCGGCCGGCGAATATTGCCAGCCGGGAATGGAGTCCAGCACCAGCAGGCCCAGCTCGTCCGCCGCATCCATGAAGTCCGGAGACTGAGGATAATGCGACAGGCGCACATAGTCGAAGCCAGCTTCCTTGATCAGCTTGGCATCGCGATACTGCGCATTCGCCGGCACCGCATAGCCGACGTAGGGATATTCCTGGTGCCGGTTCACCCCGCGCAGGAACATCGACTTGTCATTGATGAGAAAGCCCCCCGGTGCGATCTCCAGCCGTCGGATGCCGACACGCGTCCGCCGCGCATCGACGACATGGTCGTCCTCGATCACCTCGCTCACCAGCGTGAAGAGATTGGGCGCCTGCGGCGACCAGAGGTCCGGATGCATGACCTCCATGGTCAGCAGCGTTGTCTCCTTCTTGCCGGCCGCCAGCAGCACGCCCTTGCGTTCGGCCTCCGCCGCCACCTTGTTCCCCTGCATCAGGCGCTGGTGCACGGTGAACATGCGCGGATGCCGGCTCGTATTCTCCACCTCCGTCGCAACCTGTACGGTCGCCTTGTTCGGCGTCACGGCCGGATAGGTCACGAACACGCCACCGCCCGCCTGCGTGTCCGACAGCATCTCGTCGGTGATGTGAAGCGTGTCGTGAACGCTCAGCGTCACCTCGCGGTACAGCCCGCCATAAGTGTTGAAGTCCAGCAGCTTCAGCGGCTTCGGTCCGGTCACCGCATTGTCGCGATTGTCGAGATGCACCAGCAGCTGCACCGGCTCCCCCGCTGCCATCGCCTCCGTCAGGTCCACCGTGAACGGAAGGAACCCGCCGAGGTGCGTCATCACCTTCTGGCCGTTGACGTAGATGTCCGCCACATTCATCGCGCCCTCGAAGCGCAGCCAGACGGCCTGGCCCGCCCAGCCCGGCTCCGGCACGATCGTGCGGCGGTAATAGGCATCGCCCTGCCACTGGTCGTTGACGATGCGCGGTTCGATCCGCGGCGTATGCGGCAGGCGCACGGACCGCCAGCCATCCTGCGGCAGCGCGTCGGGGCCGACGGCATGGTCGTCCGCGCCACGCCAGAACTCCCATCCGTCGGTGAGGGTCAGGGTCTGCTGCGTTTCCGTGCCGGGCGGCGGCGCTTCCGGTTCGGACGTCCCGCATCCGGCCAGCAAAAGCAGTGAAACAATAGCGCCAATCAGCCTGGCACAGTCCAAGACCCTGTTCTCCCGTATTTTCCGCTTACCACCAGAGCCAGTAGAGCCCGATCAGGATCACCGCAATGAGACCTGCCGCCACATTGAACAGCGTATGCGTTCGGAAGTCGATCTCTTCATGATGGATGGCTTTCGCCTGCGTCTTGCCGCCCTGCAGCAGCGACACGATCACCGCCACCGCCACGCAGGCGAGGAACACCCAGCCGACCCGGTTCATGAACGGCATCTCCGGCAGGTACACCTTGAACAGCAGCGAGAACACCGCCGAGCCGAGCGCCGCCAGCAGCGCGCCGAGCGCCGTCGTGCGCTTCCAGAACATGCCCAGCACGAACAGAGTCACCACGCCCGGCGTGAAGAAGCCGGTGAATTCCTGCAGCCACTGGAACGCCTGGTCGGCCCCCTGCAGCAGCGGCCGCGCCGCGATCACCGCGATCACCATGGCGAGGAACGCCACGACCCGTCCGATGGTCACCAACTGGTGTTCGGACGTCTGCGGCCGCATCGGCTTGTACAGGTCCATGGTGAAGATCGTCGCGATGGAGTTCATCATCGATCCCAGCGACGACACGATCGCCGCCACCAGCGCCGCGAAGATCACCCCGCGGATACCGGATGGCGCCATCGTCATCAGTGTCGGATAGGTCCGGTCGAATTTCGGGCTGATATCGCCCGGCTGGCACAGCGGCGCCACGTCCAGCGACGGCTGCAGCAGCTGGTGCCCGTCCGGACAGGGCAGGTTCGGCACCAGCAGGAAGGCGGCAATCCCCGGAAACACCACCAACACCGGCACCAGCAGCTTCAGGAAGGCCGCAAAGACGAGGCCTTTCTGGGCTTCCGGCACGCTCTTCGCGCCGAGCGCCCGCTGGATGATGTACTGGTTGAAGCCCCAATAGGAGATGTTCATGATCCACATGCCGCCCAGGATCACCGACAGGCCCGGCAGGTCGTTGTGGAAGTAATTGTTCTTCGACAGCACCATGTCGAATTTCTGCGGGGCAACCTTCAGCATCGTCTGGAAGCCCGCAATCGGGCCGTTGCCGCCGCTCACCGCATCGAGCGCGATATAGCAGATCAGCAGGCCACCGAGGATCAGCATCACGACCTGGATAATGTCGGTCAGTGCCACCGCCTTGAGGCCGCCATACAGCGAATAGACAGCTGCAAACGAAGCCAGCGCGACCAGCCCCAACGTGATGTTGAGCCCGGTCACGGTATTGATGGTCAGCGCCCCCAGCCACAGGATCGAGGTCAGGTTGATGAGCGTGAACACGCCCAGCCAGAACACCGCCATCACGGTGCGCACGCGCCCGTCATACCGCTGCTCCAGGAATTGCGGCATCGTGTAGATTCGATGCTCCAGGAAGATCGGTAAGAAAAATTTTGCAACGAGGATCAGCGTGATCGCCGCCATCCACTCATACGAGGCAATGCCCAGCCCGATGGCGAAACCGGAGCCCGACATGCCGATCACCTGCTCGGCCGAAATATTCGCCGCAATCAGCGAGGCGCCGATCGCCCACCAGGGAAGCGACTTTCCTGCAAGGAAATAGTCCTCGGTGTTCTTCTGGTGGCCCTTTTTCTCACGCGAAACGAACCACGCAATGGAGACCAGCGTCACCGCATAGACGACGAGCACGACCAGATCGATTGTCGAAAGCCCCATGATTGCCCTCCCCGAGCCGCGGCCACCCGGCGCCTCCCCGGCGGGCCGCTTTTGCATTTTGTTTCATCATACTAATTGAGCGATTTGCGAAGAGGTCAAGGGCTTCGCTGTGCGGCCCGGCCCGCAATCATCCGCGTCATGGCCAGCGGCCCGAAGCATCCATTTCACGCTTCAGGGCCGCAAGCCTGTTCAGGCAAAGGGGCCGGGAAGCCGGCCCCTTGTGGTTCCGCCGGTCACTCCACCACGGGCAGCACCACTGCGCTGGCGGTCGAGCCGCCGCGCCAGATGCCTTGCGTTGCCTTCTGATAGTCCTCCGGCTGCGCATACATGATGTTGTCGACATAGGTCTGCGGATTGCGGTCATAGAGCGGGAACAGGCTCGACTGCACCTGCACCATGATCCGGTGGCCCGGCAGGAAGACATGGTCCACATTGGGCAGCGTCCAGCTGTAGTGCTCCACAGCGCCCGGCGTCAGCGGCGCCGGCTCCGCAAAGCTCCGGGCATACCGCCCCCGGAAGATCTCGATCCCTACGGGCAGCTCATAGCCCGCCATGGACGGCTTGGCGCCCTGCACCGCGTCCTCGGGCACGTCGTTCGGATAGACGTCGATCAGTTTCACGACCCAGTCGCTGTCCGTGCCGGTCGTCGAAGCAAACAGCTCCACCTCCGGCGCGCCCATGATGTGCACCGGCTTGTCGAGCGGCGCTGTCTGCCAGACGGCTACATCCGGCCGGTCCGACACGAAGCGCTGGTCGTGCACCAGCCAGGGCTTCCATTGCGTCGCATCGTCCATGTTGATGGGGCGCGGAATGAACGGCACCGGATGCGCCGGGTCGCTGACATAGTCGTCATGCCCCGCCGCTGCCGGCCGGTCGAAGCTCGCGGCCCCGTCCGCTGCCAGGTAAAGCGGCTTGGCGGAGCCCATCGGCCAGCGCGGCGATTCCTCCCATTCATTGATCCCGGTTGCATAGGTCAGCACCGGTGGCGTGTGCGGATCGGGCGCGCCCTTCAGCCAGTGATCGAAGAATGGCTTCACATAGCGCACCCGCCACTCGCGCGCCGTGTCGCCCGTGAAGGTCAGCGCGCCGAGATCGTAACCGCCATGATTGGCCCCCGAGTGGCGCCATGGACCGATCACCAGCGAGACCATATTGTTCTTCTTGTCCTTCGGTTCCAGCGCGCGGTACACCGCCGGCCCGCCATAGCTGTCCTCCTGGTCCCACTGGCCCAGTTCGATCATGGTCGGCACCGTCAGCGGCCGCGCGGCGAGCCATTTGTCGACCGCCTGAAGCGACCAGAAATCCGTGTAGGCCGGGTTCTCCAGGAACTTCCGGACGCCGGGAACGTCCTCGATGCCGAGCATCTTCACGAAGTCCGCAACCGAGCCCGCCTTGAGATAGCGCGTGTACTGGTCACCGCCGCCAAGCGCGAACTCTCCGCCGCCGTCGCCCTTGTTGAAGGCCTGGCCAAGCGCATAGTCGAGCGAGCTTACCCGGAAGGCGCCGTTGTGGAACCAGTCGTCGCCCATCCAGCCATCGACCATGGGGCTTTCGGGCACTGCCGCCTTCAGCGCCGGGTGCGGGTTGATCTCCGCCATCAGCGTCGTGAAGCCGAGATAGGACGAGCCGATGATGCCGACCTTGCCATTCGATTCCGGCACGTTCTTCACCAGCCAGTCGATCGTGTCATAGGCGTCCGTGGATTCGTCGATGTCGGTATCGTTCAGCGGCCCGACGATCGGCCGGTTCATGACATACTCGCCCTCAGACCGGTGCATGCCGCGGATGTCCTGGTAGACGCGGATATAGCCGTCTTCAGCAAACTCGGCGTCCATCGCCTCGAGGATATCGACGATCCTCTGGCTGGCGACGCGGTGCGTCGATCCATGGGCGTCATAGGGCGAGCGCGAGAGAAGGATGGGGCCGTCCTTGGTGCCCTTCTTCATCACGATCACCGTATACAGCTTCGTGCCGTCGCGCATCGGCACCATCGCCTCTCGGCGGATGAAGTCCGCCGACGGCAGCACCTGATCGTAACTCTCGACGATGTCCGGCGTCATCGGCGTCACCCGCCCCGCATCCTGCGCAAGGGCAGGCAGCGCGCCGAGGAGCAGGCCGGCCACGAAAAGCAGGCGCGAAGACGAGTGAGGAAAAGTCATGAACCGGGATCCTTGTCATATGTCCGATGGGCTGGCCCACCTGTTCGGGCAGGTGCGGCCGCAAGCCGGGACCGGTGGCTACGCTCCCACCTATAGGGCGGCGCGAAGGCCGCGGGCAAGATGGCCGGCCGCCACTATCCCCGGCCTTTTCTCCTGAACCTGCAGCAAATGCGCGCGCAAAAATAAATCCATCCAACACCCCCGGAACCGGGCGTATCCTTGCGCAATGTCGTTGCTCTCTCCCCCTCCCGGATTTCCCGTGCATCTCGTGCCGGTCTGGCCATTGATCTGGGTCCAGATCCTGATGCTGCGCGCCTGGGTCAGGGCCACCTATGGCAAGGGAACCCAGTACCACTGGAGCGTCACCCCCTGCGGCCGCGTCTTCATCGCCAGCATCGACTGGATCGCAAACCAGAAGTCCGAGCAAGCACTGGTCCGGCCCGCCCTGCACCCCAACAAACGTATCGCCGCCGCTCTCAGTGGCGAGCTGCTTGAGCCCCGCTATGCGAGCGACTCTCTTTTCGCCGCTCACCCCGGCGAAAGCCGGGGCCCAGAGCCACATAGCCCGATGCCCGTCGCTCTGGATCCCGGCTTTCGCCGGGATGAGCGGATAATGGGCCTGCCCGCGCCCGAAACCTGACGCTCGCCCATCCCCCGAAAATCCAGTTTACCCCCAAAGCGCCTTCACGGGCGCCGCACGTGCTGGGGCAAACGTCCCTTCCCCCACGACGCATCTGGACATCCCCGCCCCGAGGCCGGAAAACTCGGGCGCATGATTTCCGGGCCGACATCGCATTCCTTCATCTCTCAGCGCCTTCGCCTGCACTATGTCGACTGGGGCAATGAGGGCGCCCCCACGCTGGTTCTGGTCCATGGCGGCCGCGACCATTGCCGCAACTGGGACTGGGTGGCCGAACGCCTGCGCGACCGCTGGCACATCGTCGCCCCGGACCTGCGCGGTCATGGCGACAGCGCCTGGTCCGAGGACGGGGAATATTCCCTGCGCGCCAATGTCTATGACCTCGCCCAGCTGATCCACCAGCTGAACGCCGGCCCGGTCACGCTTGTCGGCCATTCCTATGGCGGCAACATCGCGCTCCGCTATGCCGGCATCTATCCCGAAATGGTCAGGAAACTCGTCGCCATCGAAGGCCTCGGCCCGTCGCCGAAGCTCATGGCGGAGCGCGCAAAGATCCCTGTCGCCCAGCGCATGCGCGAGTGGATCGACCAGAAGCGCGCCGCCGCCGGGCGAACGCCGCGCAAATACCCGAACCTCGAAACCGCCTACCAGCGCATGAAGGAAGAGAATGCCTACCTCTCCGACGCGCAGGCCCGCCACCTCACGATCCACGGCATCAGCCAGAACGAGGACGGCACATATTCCTGGAAATTCGACAACTATTTCCGCGTCATGACACCGCATGACCTGCCGCAGGAACAGGTGGAAGAGCTCTGGGGCGCCATCGCCTGCCCGACGCTCCTTCTCTATGGCGAAAAGAGCTGGGCCTCCAATCCCGCCGAGGACGGACGATTGCAGCACTTCCGCAATGCCGATGTGAAGCTCTACAGCGAAGCCGGTCACTGGCTGCACCATGACAAGCTCGACGAATTCGTCGCTGACCTGAACGCCTTTCTCTAAAGCCAGAAGACACCCGGAGGACCGCCATGCCAGACCCGCTCTTCAGCCTTGAGGGCAAGGTCGCCCTCGTCACCGGCGGCAGCCGCGGGCTCGGCTACCAGATGGTGAAAGCCTTCGCCGAGCGCGGCGCCGACGTCATCATCGCCAGCCGCAAGCTCGACGCCTGCGAGGAAGTCGCCGCTGAGATCCGCACCATGGGCCGCCGCGCCCTGGCCGTCGCGGCGCATTGCGGCCGCTGGGATGATATCGACAACCTGATCGAGGCCGCCTATGCAGAGTTCGGCCGCGTCGACATCCTCGTCAACAATGCCGGCATGGGACCTCACGTCGCCAGCCATGAGGTGCCGGAAAACCTGTTCGACAGTGTCCTCAACCTCAACTTCAAGGGCCCGTTCCGCCTCGCCGCAATCGTCGGCCAGCGGATGAAGGAAGCGGGCGGCGGCTGTATCATCAACATCTCTTCCATCGCTTCGCTGGTGCCCATGCCGGCGGTCGTGCCCTATGCCGGCGCCAAGGCCGCGCTCAACGCGATGACGACCTCCATGGCCCGCGAATACGGCCCCGAAGTGCGCGTCAACTGCATCGCCGCCGGCCCGTTCCTGACCGACATCTCCAGGGCCTGGACCGAAGAGGCGCGCGAGAGGTCCGGCAACGCTCTCGGCCGCCCCGGCAAGCCGGAAGAGATCGTCACCGCCGCGCTGTATCTCGCCTCGCCGCAGTCCAGCTTCACGACCGGCGCGATCATCCGCGTCGACGGAGGCGCATGATGTCGTCAGAATACCTGCTTGAGGCGGACCTCCGCGACTTCTTCCTCTCCATGCCGCCGCTGGAATTCACGCGCGACACCCTGCCCGCCGTCCGCGAGGCGCGCGAGGCCATGGCGATGGAACAGATGCCGCCCCTCCCCCCTGAGGTCAGCATCGTGCAGGAATACGCCCCCGGTCGGGACGGCCATCCGCATGTGCGGATGAAAATCTACCGCACGGCATCCGCCCGCAAGGACCGCCCCGCCATCCTGCACCTGCACGGCGGCGGCTATGTCCTCGGCAGCCCCGAAAGCATGGCGCCGCAATGCTGCGCCTGGGCGAAAGGCATGGACGCTGTGGTCGTCGCGCCCGCTTACCGCCTCGGGCCCGAAACCAGCTATCCCGGCAATGTCGAGGACGCCTATGCGGCGCTCGCCTGGATGTATGCCAATGCCGGCCAGCTCGGCATCGATACATCGCGCATTGCGGTGGCAGGTGAAAGCGCCGGCGGCGGCCTCGCCGCGGCGCTCGCCCTGCTCGTCCGCGACCGGAAGGAATACGCCTTCTGCCACCAGCAGCTGATCTTCCCCATGCTGGATGACCGCACAACCATCCGCGCGGACCTCTCGCGCATGTTCGGCGAATATGTCTGGACCCGGGACAAGAACCATTTCGGCTGGGCCGCTTTGCTTGGCCACGAGCCCGGCACGGACGATGTCTCGCCCTATGCCGCAGCGGCCCGCGCCGAGGACCTGTCCGGCCTGCCGCCTGTCTTCCTTTCGACCGGCGCGATGGATCTCTTCACAGAGGAGAACCTCGAATACGCACGGCGCCTGATGGCCGCTGGCGTGCCGGTGGAACTGCACGTCTATCCCGGCGCGCCGCATGGCTTCATGTGGGTGCCGGACGCGCGCGTGACGAAGCAATATGCCCGCGATGCCTGGGACGGTCTGGCGCGGGGGATCGGCGCGGCCTAGCTGTCCTTGCTGAGGCCCAGCTCGGCCAGCACTTCGTCCGTATGCTCACCGACATGCGGGGCCGGCGTGATCGTCCGCTCCGGCGCGCCGACAAAGCGCACCGGCGGCTGCGTCTCCCAATAGCCGCCCTCGGTCGGATGGTCCCGGTGCTGGAAGAACTTCACCGCCTGGAGGTGCGGGTCGTCCTGCAGGTCCGGAAAATCGTTCGCGCGCGCCGCCGGAATGTCCGCCTCGCCGAGCAGCCTCAGCCAGTGGTCCGTCGTGTGGTTGACGAAATAGTGCTGCACACGCTCCATCATGTAGTCCATGTTGAAATAGCGCCCGCGATAGTCAGCAAGGCGCTCGTCCTCGAGTTCCTGCGGCGCGCCGATCACCTCGAACAGCTTCACCCACCGCGCGTCGACATAGGGCGCGATCACGATCCAGCCGTTTGCCGTCTTCAGCGGCTGGCGGCACGGGTCCACCTGCCGCTGGTAGCAGAACGGGCCGACGGGCGGGTCGAATTCCGCCTCGTAGAAATGCTCCTCCAGCAGGAAGCCGGTGATGCACTCGAACATCGGCACTTCGACATGCACCGCCTCACCGGTCCGGTCCCTCTGGCGCAGCGCGGCCAGTGTCGCATAGACCGCATGCAGGCCGGAAAC
>JACKIK010000007.1 GCA_020638455.1 Hyphomonas sp.
CGGCATCGCTCGCGATTCTTGGATTTCTTGCCTGGAACCTGCCGGGGCGGCTTTATGCCGGGGATTCCGGTTCGCTGGGGATCGGGGCGCTGTTCGGGGGTGCCAGCATCGTGGTCGCGCAGGCAACGACCGTCTGGACGGCGGCCATTCTGTTCCTGCCTTTTCTCGTCGACGTGATGCTGACTATCCTCTGGCGCGCCCGTTCCGGCCGGTCGGTCATGACGGCGCACCGCGAACACGCCTACCAGCTGATGATCCGCGGGGGCTGGGCCCATCTGCCGGTGGCGGCGATCTGGTGGAGCTTCAGCGGCATTTGCTGGTTTGCCGCTGCCCGGGCACCGGCACATCTCGCAATCTGGGTGTTCCTGGGCCTTGCGGCTGCCGGCAGCGTGCTGTGGTTCGGGCAGCGCCTGACGCTTGGCCGTCACCTCGAAGCGGATGGTCGCTAGAAAGCGCGGCTCACGCAGAAATCGGCAAGGTCTTCGAGCGCTTCACGATAGGGGGATTCCGGCAGCGTGCGCAGCGCCGCCTTGGCCAGCGCCGCATAGGCTTCCGCTTCCTGGATCGTTGCTTCAGCCGCGCCGGTCGCACGGATCAGGTGCACGGCGTGGGCGAGGTCCGTATCGACCTGTGTTTCCGGGTTCATCACGCGGTCCCAGAACGCCCGGTCCTCGTCCGATCCGCGCCGCTTGGCGATGATCACCGGTAGCGTGATCTTGCACTCGCGGAAATCGTCGCCGACGGACTTGCCGATCACGGCTGTGGTACCGCCATAGTCGAGCACATCGTCGATGATCTGGAAGGCGAGGCCGAGATTCTTGCCATAGGTCGCGAAGGCGTCGGCAAAGGCGTCGCCGCCCGCGGACAGGGCTCCGGTCTCGGCGGCAGCCTCGAACAGGGCGCCGGTCTTGGCTTCGATGATGGTGAGGTATTCTTCGGTCGGCAGGTCGCGCTGGCTCATGGCGGCCAGCTGCCGGACTTCGCCTTCGGCAATCGTCGTTGAGGCGGTTGCGAGCCGGTCGAGAATGGCCAGGCTCCGCGTTTCGACAAGCAGATTGAAAGCGCGCGCGAACAGGAAGTCCCCGACGAGGATGGAGGCCTTCTCGCCCCAGATCGCCTTCGCGGCGGGCTTGCCGCGCCGCAGGTCGCTCTCGTCCACCACATCGTCATGCAGGAGCGTTGCCGTGTGGATGAATTCCACGGCTGCGGCGAGCACATGGGTCGAATGGTTCGGCTTGCCCACGGCATGGGCGGCCATCAGCGTCAGCATCGGGCGCAGGCGCTTGCCGCCCGCCGAGACAATGTAGCCGGAAAGGTCCGGGATCACTGCAACCGGGCTCGCAGCCCGCGCGGCCAGGATGTCCTCGACGGCGGCCATGTCCTCCGCCACCAGAGCCTGCATACGGTCCACCACCGAGCCGGAGGCAGCCTTGCCTTTCGGTTTGGGGGACAGGGTCAAGCGGAGCTCCACGGCGGTTGGCGCTGTTGGCACGAATTAGGCTTAAGCGAAGGCGGTGGCAAGAACGACGTGGCACCGGGCCGCAGTCAATTGTGCCGTTCTCACGGTGGTGTGAAGGGCTGGCGGGATGGGGGCGTTGCAGGGTACAAGGCGTACATGAGAATTCTGCTTTCCGCTCTTGCGCTTGGACTGGTGGCAGCGTGCGCCAGCACGGCGCCTTACGGCCCCGCATCGAAGCCCGGCGCGGTGGGATATGACACCATCCAGATCGAGAATAACCGCTACCGGATCTCCTATACAGACAGGGATCCGGCGAAGGCTCATGACCGGGCCCTTCTGCGAGCCGCCGAGGTGACGCTGGAGGCGCGTCAGGAGTGGTTCGAGATCACCAGCGCCTATGTCGACGAGGCATCCGCGGGACGGCCTGCGGGCGGGACGTCGATCTCCATCGGCGGGGCAACCGGGTCGCACGGGCGCTCCAGCGTCGGCGTGGGCGTCGGATTTGGCATCCCGCTGGGCGGCAGCAGCGCGGGCCCGGTCACCGAAGTGCTTGAAATCGTGACGGGTTCCGGAGAGAAGCCCGACCGGCCGTCGGTCTACGACGCGCGGTCGGTGGACATCAACCTCAGGAGCGCGGCCGTTTCCTGATGGAAGAAGTCTTCCGGACGAACGATCTCATCAAGCTGAGCTATGTGGAGCACCTGCTGCAGGAAGCGGGGATCGAGTATTTCGTGGCGGACCGCCACATCTCGGCGGTTGAGGGAAATATCGGCGCCTTCCCGCGCCGCGTTATGGTGCCCCAGGGCCAGAAAGCGCGTGCCGAAACCGTTCTACAGGGGATCGAGCGCGGATGGTGACGGAGGATACGGTCTATCAGGGCCGGGTGCGTCTGGTGCAGCCGGAAGCCGGGTTCCGGGCCGGGACGGATTCGCTGCTGCTGGCGGCGGCGCTGCAGGCGCCGGCCAAGGGCGGTGAGGTGCTTGAACTCGGCTGCGGATGCGGCGGGGCGCTGCTGCCGGCGGCGTACAGGCTGTCAGCAACGGTGATCCTGGGTGTCGATTCAGATGAGCAGATGGTGACCCTGGCGCAGCGCGGCGTGATGCTGAACGGCTTCGACGGGCGTGTCAGCGCCGAACAGGGTGAAGCCTCGGAATGGGTCCGCGGCCACGAGAACCGCTTCGACCTCGTTTTCGCCAATCCCCCGTATTTCGAGCCGGGCCGAATCTCGGAACCGGGCGAAGGCAAGGCGGGCGCCTATCTCGAATCGCTGGACCTCGCCGGCTGGGTGAAGGCGATGGTGTTCGCCGCGAAACCGCGCGCGCCAATTGTCATGATCCACCGCGCTGCCGAACTTGCCCGCATCCTGACGGCGTTCGACCGCCAGACCGGGGAAGTCGCGGTGCTGCCCATCGCCTCGAAGCCGGACGAAGTAGCGCGGCGCGTGCTGGTGCGCGGCCGCAAGGGGCTGAAGCGCGGGCCGGTGAGCCTGCTCGCCCCGCTGGTCACCCATCTGGAGGACGGATCGCCCAGCCCCGCGCTTGAAGCGGTGCGGCGTGGCGAGGGAATCGCCTGGTAAGCCCGAATTGTTCTTGCGGTGACCCGTTTCGACCCCATTTCTCGCTTATAAGCACTGAGAGGGGCGGAAAGGAGCGAACCTTGTTTGGCGTGCTTTATTGGTCCTTTTTCGCGCTAGGCCTGTTCATCGCGCTGATGGGCTTTCCCGGCTTTTACAATCTGGTCACCGGCCATCGCGGCGGGTCGCTGGACCATAAGGGCTGGTAGCATCAGACGACGAGTGGCCGGGACGGGCCGCTGACCGCAACGGCGGGTCCTCCGGCGCAATTCCATCGGAACAGCACGAGGTGCCAGCGATCCGGCGCGCTGCGGGCGGTGTAGATCATGCCGTCCGCGCCGGCGCGGCGGGACGCATCGGCCGGCCGCCATGTGTGTGGCGCCTCGCCGCGTGCGCGCTGTGGCTGCCAGGGGATTGCCGCATGGGCCGCATCGATGCCGAGCCGGTCACAGAGGGCGGCGTCGCGAAGGTCCACGATGCGCGCCGGGCCGAGCGCCAGCGGCACGGTCACGCGGGGCGGATCACCCGGTCTGAGGTAGGCTTCGACAGCTTTCAGCGCCCAGTCCGGCCGTGAGGACATGTAGAGGGCCGGCTCGCCGTCATGATGGAACCGGCCTTCGGGGCTGCGGGCGCCCTGCAGGGAATCGGTGGCGTGTTCCGCATAGACGATGCGGAAGAAGGTTCCCGAGATGACCGGAAGTTCACACGCTTGCATGAGCCCGCCCGCTCGCACGGTTCGCGGCATCTGGCAATCCGGCAGCCGGGCGCTTGCGCGCAAAGAGGCAGGGCGGTAGGTCCGGAAAGACCAGCCATACCGGACCCGACCGATGCCCGCACCCAAGGCCAATGCCAAGCCGAAATCCTTTCAGGACATCATCCTGACGCTCCAGAATTACTGGGCGGCGCAGGGCTGCGCGATCCTGCAGCCTTACGACATGGAAGTCGGCGCCGGTACGTTGCACCCGGCCACTGTGCTTCGTGCCCTCGGGCCCAAGGACTGGCGGGCGGCATACGTCCAGCCGTCGCGCCGGCCGAAGGATGCCCGCTATGGCGAGAATCCAAACCGGCTCGGCCACTATTACCAGTACCAGGTCATCCTGAAGCCGAACCCGCCGAACCTTCAGGACCTGTATCTCGAAAGCCTCTACCGCATCGGGATCGACCCGACCGTGCATGACATCCGCTTCGTGGAAGACGATTGGGAGAACCCGACCGTCGGGGCCTGGGGCCTCGGCTGGGAAGTCTGGTGCGACGGGATGGAAGTCAGCCAGTACACCTATTTCCAGCAGGTCGGCGGCCTCGACGTGCGGCCGGTCTCCGGCGAGCTGACGTACGGGCTCGAACGCCTCGCCATGTATGTGTTCGGAGTCGACAATGTCTACGACCTGCCGTTCAACGATCCGGACTCGGAGGTTCCGCTGAGCTATGGCGACGTGTTCCTGGAGAACGAGCGCCAGCAGTCTGCCTTCAATTTCGAGTTCTCCGATGTCGAGATGCTGAAGCGCTGGTTTGCCGACTGCGAGACACAGTCGAACGCGCTGCGCGCGGCGGGCAAGCCGCTGCCGGCCTATGATTATGCGCTGAAGGCGTCCCACACCTTCAACCTGATCGATGCCCGCGGCGCGATCAGCCCCACCGAACGCCAGGCCTATATCGCCCGCGTGCGCGATTTGGCGCGCGGCGCGGCGGAGCAATGGGCCGAGCAGGAAGCAGCACGGGCAGGCGCAGGATGAGAGCCGCGTTGCTCGCACTCGCGCTGGCCGGCCTGACAGCCTGTGGTGGCGCATCCAGGCCGGAGGACGGCGAGCCGCCGCTCTACAGGTACAAGAGCATGGAGGCGGCCGTGGACGAGGCGCGCGCATCGCTTCCGGTGTTCTGGGATGCGTTCAATTCTGGCGACGCCGCTTATTCGGACTTTGCGCTGAATGTGATCACGCCGTCCAAGCGTTACACGGCCGAGCATGTCTGGGTCGTGGACATCAGGGAAGCCGGCGGCCGCTATCACGGCACCATTACAAAGGATCACGAGATGGATGACGGCTTCGCTTCGGGCGACGAGGTCGATTTCCTGCCTGGGCAGATTGCGGACTGGCGCTACAAGGAAGGTGGCCGGTTCCGGGGCGCCTATACGAGCCGGGCGATGCTAGATCTGGCGCCGGGCGCCGATACCGGTAATATCCGGGCGCTGTTCCATGACAGCCCGGTGCCGTGACCGCGTGAATCTCGCCGGCAGCGGCAAGGACAGCGAAAGTGGAGGAATTCTGATGGCAGAAGAACCGGAAATCGGCGGGCGCGAGCCGGTCGCGGTGGATGTCGAGGAAGGCAAGACCTACTGGTGGTGTGCCTGCGGGCGTTCGAAGAACCAGCCCTTCTGCGACGGCAGCCACAAGGGCACCGAATTCGTGCCCAAGGCCTGGGAAGCGCCGAAGACCGGTACGGTCTGGTTCTGCGCCTGCAAGCGCACGGGCAAGAGCCCGCTGTGCGACGGCAGCCATCACGCCCTCTGAATTTTCGGCCGGGCCAGCGGGCCGGGTAGTCGCGGACCAGTTTTCAGGGATCGGATATTCATGAGTGTGCGGACGGTGCTTGCCTGTGCGGGCATGGTGATTTCGGCGAGTGTGCTGTCGGCTTGTTCCGATGGCGGGCTTGGTGCGTTCGGCGGCGACGGGGGCGGCGACGCGAACGCACCACGGATCGAGCCCTTCCTGTGGGCGGACCGGCCCGCTTATTGCGCCTTCCTGCCGTCCGGCACGAAGTTCAATCCGGGCGACAAGTCGACCTGGGAGTTTGTGTTCGTCACCACGCCAAAACCGGGCCTGCCAGTCGCCGCGTCGCCGGCCGTGATGCAGATCGACGGCGAGCAGGTGATCCTCAGCCGCAACCTGATGGCGCCGGGCTCGGACCTGCAGACCTGGGTCTACCGCGAAGACGGCAGCATGCTGGAAGTGGAGCTGAAGCTGGAGCAGCCCGCCGCCGAAGTGGGCGGCGTGACCCATGGCCCGCAGAACGCCACGCTGCGCATACGCGGGCCGGTGAAGGGGCCGGCCATGGAAGTGCGGGGCGGCTGCGGCCTTTGACGGTGGCGCGCTTGGCGCCGGGACGCCGTCAGGGTAACCTTCCTGAAACGGAGGAGCCCCGATGTTTCGTTCGCTCAGCCTGCTGCTCTTTGCAGCCTTTGTCGCCCTTGCTGCCTCGGCCGGCACAAAGCGCGCCCTGATCGTCGGTGTCGGGGACTATGCCCAGTTGCCCGACCTGCAGAAGACGACCGGCGATGCGACGGGCTATGCCGATGTTTTCTCGAATGATCTCGGCTTCGAAGTCACCCGGCTGATCGATCCGACGACGGTCGGCTTCCTGGAGGCGCTCGACGGCTTCCTGCAGTCGATCGAACCGGGCGACGAGGTGGCGTTCATCTATTCCGGGCATGGCTGGTCCGACGGGGCGGACAATTTCCTCGCCTTCAGCGATGCGCCGCTGGAGTCCTCGGAGTTTGCGCTCCGCCACCAGACGATTTCCCTGTCGACCGGCGTGCTGGCGGAGATCAGGGCGCGCAAGCCGGCGGTGCTGTTCGCGATTATCGACGCCTGCCGGGACAATCCGTTCGATACGGGTACGCGGTCCGTGACGCGGGGCATGGTGCGGCAGGAGATCGTGCCGGGGACGCTGGTCGTCTATGCTGCCGGCGCGCGGCAGAGGGCGCTCGACCGGCTGGGGCCGGACGATGACTCGCCGTACTCGGTGTTCACGCGCTCGATGCTGCCGCTTCTGAAAAAAGCCAACGTGCCGCTGCAGTTCAGCGTGGACGAGGTGCGTGACGAAGTGTCGGCGCTGGCGCAGACCATTGAGCACGACCAGCGCCCGGCGATCTATTCCGATATCTCGGCGGGCTTCTGTTTTGCGAGAGAGTGCCAGCAGAAAATGGTGGCTGATCAGGAGACGGTGGACTGGATCTACATTTCCAGTGACGGCTACACGCAGCTGGATGTCTGCGAGAAGTACCGCCGGCACCTGGAGAAGTACCCGGAAGGCCGGTTTGCAGCGGTGGCGAAGCGCAATCTCGCCAATCCGCCCTGCGCGGAGACGCGCCTGCGCCTCAAGCAGGCGGCCTGGTATGCGGACCTGCAGGGCCATTCGGACGATATCTACGGGCTGGACTACAGCCCCTCCGGCCGGTTTCTGGCCAGCGCCTCGGCGGACAATACGGCGCGGCTCTGGGTGGTTGGTATGGGCCCCAACACGTTCGGCCAGTCGACTGTGTTCGAGGGGCATACGGAGCCGGTCATGTCCGTCCGGTTCAGCCCGGATGAGGAGTATATCGTCACCGCCTCGAAGGACGACACGGCCCGGATCTGGCGGGCGACCGGGGGCGAGGCTGTGCGCGTGCTGCGCGGACATACGGGCGATGTGAACTATGCTGATTTCAGCCCGGACGGAGACCGGGTGGCGACCGCCTCCAGCGATGGCACGGTGATCGTCTGGGATGTTTCGACAGGCGATAAGCTGTTCACGATTGCGGGCCATGAGCAGGCGGTGCGCTCGGTGCGGTACAATCCGGAGGGCAGCCGGCTGGTGACGGCCTCCAATGACGGCAGGGTCAGGGTGTGGGACGCCGGTACCGGGGCGGAAGTGCGCACGCTCGAGTCGCTGGAGGTGCCCGCGACCTATGCGGAGTTCAGCCCCGCCGGTGACCGCGTGATCGTCGCCTCGGCCGACCACCGGGCCCATATCTGGCGGGAGGACGGCGACCCGCTGGTGCTGACCGGCCAGAACGGACCGCTCTACAACGCCACGTTCAGCCATGACGGGGAGATGATCGCCACGAGCGCCGACGACCGGGTTGCCTGGCTGTGGGACGCGGAGAACGGCGCGCAGCTCGCCCAGATACAGGACCTCGGCGCGTTCGGCGCGGACTGGGTAGCGTTCTCGCCGGACGGCAAGATGCTCGCGGTCGCCATGAAGGGGGCCGACCTGCAGCTCTGGCAGCTGACCTTCGAGGATGCGCCGGTTCCCTAAGTACAGGGACGCAGCTTGACCCGCGCGCGGGCGCCTGTAAGCCGTGCAGGCTTCAATCCTGACTGGCTGGACCCCCATGGCTGAGCTGCTTCTTGAACTCTTTTCCGAGGAAATTCCCGCGCGCATGCAGGCGAAGGCGGAAGTCGACCTGCGCGATGCCATGGAAAAGGCCCTCGGCGAGGCCGGCCTTGAATGGAAGCTGCTGGCGGCCTGTTCGGGCCCGCGCCGGCTGACCGTTTCCATCGACGGCCTCAGCGAGCGCTCGGCCGATGTGAAGGAAGAGCGCAAGGGCCCGAAAGTCGGCGCGCCGGACAAGGCGGTCGAAGGCTTTCTGCGCGGGGCAGGCCTCAAGGACATTTCCGAGGCCGAAGTTCGCGCCGACCCGAAGAAGGGCGACTTCTATGTCGCCGTCATCGAGACACCGGGACGTGAGGCAAAGGACATCATTGCCGAGGCGGTGCCGGCGATCATCCGCGGCTTTCACTGGCCGAAGAGTATGCGCTGGGCATCGGGCGACCTGCGTTGGGTGCGCCCACTTCAGCGGATCACGTGCGTGCTGGATGGCAAGACCGTGCCGTTCGAGGTGGACGGCATTGCCAGCGGCAATGAGGTGGAAGGCCACCGCGTGCATGGCCGGGGGCCGTACACCGTCACCGGCTGGAAGGACTACAAGCACAGCCTCGAACAGGCCGGCCATGTGAAGCTGACGCGCGCGGAACGCCGCGAGGTGATCCTGGCGGGCATCAAGAAGGTCTGCTCCGGGGCGAAGCTGGAGTGGATCGAGGATCAGGGCCTGCTGGAAGAAGTGACGGGCCTCGCCGAATGGCCGGTGGTGGTACTGGGCGATATGGACCCGGACTTTCTGAGCCTGCCGCCGGAAGTGATCCAGCTGTCCATGCGGACGCACCAGAAATACTTCGCCGTGAACGACAAGAAGACCGGCAAGCTGGCGCCGAACTTCATCGTCGTGGCGAACATCGAGGCGGCCGATGGCGGGAAGAAGATCGCCGAGGGCAATGCGCGGGTGCTGTCTGCGCGGCTCGAGGATGCGCGGTTCTTCTGGGAGAAGGACAAGGCGACGCCGCTGGAAGAGATGGCGCAGAAGCTGTCGACGATTGCGTTCAAGGCCGAGCTCGGCTCGCTGGGCGACAAGGTGGAGCGGGTCGCTGCGCTGGCGCGCGAACTCGCGCCGAAAGTGGGCGCCGATCCGGACCTTGCCGAACGTGCCGCGCGGCTGGCGAAGGCGGACCTTGTTTCCGAGATGGTCGGCGAGTTCCCGGAACTGCAGGGCGTGATGGGCCGCTATTATGCGCTGGAAGCGGGCGAACCGGCGGCCGTCGCCGATGCGATCCGCGATCACTACAAGCCGCAGGGCCCGAGCGACTCCGTGCCGACCGA
Source organism: Hyphomonas sp. (assembly GCA_020638455.1). Lineage (GTDB taxonomy): Bacteria > Pseudomonadota > Alphaproteobacteria > Caulobacterales > Hyphomonadaceae > Hyphomonas. Next base: position 9,444 of record JACKIK010000007.1, read on the forward strand.
TCCGATAGGCATCGCCGTCGCCCTCGCCGACAAGCTCGACACGCTGGTCGGCTTCTGGGCCATCGACGAGAAGCCGACGGGCTCAAAGGACCCGTTTGCTCTGCGCCGCGCGGCTCTGGGTGTGGTGCGGATTGTGTTGGAGAATGGCGTCCGATTGGGCCTCGCTTACGACTTGGTCTTGGCGATGTTGGTAACGAAACTGGACGTAATTTTCTTGCCTGGATTCAATAGAGTTGATTGGCTGACTAGGCTGTTCAAAGAGGGCAAGATCAACAAAATCGCGTTTGACCAAATTGCAGAGGGTGATTTGGCTGACCGGCAACGAGTTGCAGACTTCTTATTCAGTGACGATGGGAACGAGCTAGTATCTAAGGAGGTAGCTGACCTCCTCTCCTTCTTCGCAGACCGCCTCAAACAATACCTGCGCGATCAGGGCCAGCGGCATGACCTGATCGATGCGGTGTTCGCGCTGGGCGAGGATGATCTCGTGCTGATCGTGAAGCGGGTCGAGGCGCTGGATGCGTTCCTGAAGACCGAAGACGGGGCGAACCTGCTGGCGGGCTACCGGCGTGCCGCGAATATCCTGACGGCCGAAGCGAAGAAGGGCGCGCTGCCCGAGAACCTCGTCGTCGACGGGGCGCTGATCGATGCTGGCGCGGATTCCGAAATCCGCCTGCACCAGACCCTCGGCCAGGTGCGCCACGACATCGAGGCGCCGCTCGAAAAGGAAGACTTCGCCGCCGTCATGACCGAACTCGCCAAGCTCCGCGCGCCGGTCGACTATTTCTTCGAGCGCGTCATGGTCAACGACGACGATCCGGCGATCCGAGCGAATCGCCTCGCCCTGCTGGCCGATATCCGCGATACGCTGCACCGGGTGGCCGATTTTTCCCTGATCGAGGGCTGATCCGGCCGCATCGGGGCGGTCCTGTCCCACTTCCGAACATCCAGCGGGACAGTTCGCGGCGGCACGGCGGTCGCTGCACAGATAATGTTAGCTGTAACAACGTTGTCACGGCCTGCGCGGCGTTGCGACCGCTGGAATTTGCCGCTGCATTGCAGCATACGGTTTGCAATTCCAGAGCGTCCGGTCCGGGGAAGACCCGGGCGCATGAAACGAAAAGAGGTTTTCCATGGGTGAGGCAGCACTGAAGCATGCGGATGAGACCTGGGTCTACGCATTCGGAGGCGGTTCTGCCGACGGTGACGCGTCGATGAAGAATCTGCTGGGCGGCAAGGGCGCGAACCTCGCCGAGATGGCCAAGCTGGGCCTTCCGGTGCCGCCGGGCTTCACGATCACCACCGCCGTCTGCACGGCCTACTACGAGCTTGGCCGCGAATATCCCTCGACGCTCGCCGCGCAGGTGGATGCCGCGCTGGCCGATCTTGAGGCGAAGTCGGGCAAGGGCTTCGGCGATCCGGAGAACCCGCTGCTGGTCTCCGTGCGTTCTGGCGCGCGCGCCTCGATGCCGGGCATGATGGATACAGTGCTGAACCTCGGCCTCAACGAAGCCTCCGCCGCGGGCATGGCTACGAAGGCCGGCGAGCGCTTCGCCTATGATTCCTATCGCCGCTTCATCCAGATGTATTCCAACGTCGTGCTCGGCATGGGCCATGACGAGTTCGAGCACATCCTCGACGAGTACAAGGACCGCCAGGGCATCGATCTCGATACCGACATGTCGGCCGACGACTGGAAGAAGATTATCACCCTCTACAAGGGGGCGATCGAGAAAGAACTTGGCCGTCCGTTCCCGGAAGATCCGCGCGAACAGCTCTGGGGCGCCATCTCGGCCGTGTTCGGCTCGTGGATGAACGACCGGGCGATCACCTACCGCAAGCTGCACGACATTCCGGAAGCCTGGGGCACGGCGGTGAACGTGCAGTCCATGGTGTTCGGCAATCTCGGCGAAACCTCCGCCACCGGCGTTGCCTTCACGCGCGACCCGTCGACGGGCGAGGCTGTGTTCTATGGCGAGTACCTCATCAATGCGCAGGGCGAGGACGTGGTGGCGGGCATCCGCACGCCGGCGCCGATCTCGCGCGAGCGCGCCGACACGCTCGGCTCCGACGAAGCGCCGCTGGAAGAGGCGATGCCGGAAGTCTATGCCCAGCTGCGCGAAGTCGCCGACAAGCTGGAGCGCCACTACAAGGACATGCAGGACCTCGAATTCACGGTCGAGGACGGCAAGCTCTACATGCTGCAGACCCGCAACGGCAAACGCACCGCCGGCGCGGCGCTGCGGATTGCCGTCGAGATGGCGCGCGATGGCCTGATCAGCGAGAACGAGGCCATCCTGCGCCTCGACCCGGCGCAGCTCGACCAGCTGCTGCACCCGACAATCGCCGAGAATGCGAAGCGCGATGTGCTCGTCACCGGCCTGCCGGCCAGCCCCGGCGCCGCCGTCGGCAAGGTCGTATTCGAATCCGAGGAAGCCTGGGCGCTCGCCGAGAAGGGCGAGGACGTCATCCTCGTCCGTGTCGAGACGAGCCCGGAAGACATCAAGGGCATGCATGCGGCCCGCGCCATCGTTACGGCGCGCGGCGGCATGACCAGCCACGCGGCCGTTGTGGCCCGCGGCATGGGCCGGCCCTGTGTCTGCGGTGCCGGCGGCCTGCAGATCGACGGCAAGACCGGCGTGTTCCGCGTCATGGGCCGCGAAGTGAAGAAGGGCGACGTCATCACAGTTGATGGCGCCAGCGGCCAGGTGATGCTGGGCGAAGTGGAAATGGTGCAGCCGGACCTTTCCGGCGATTTCGGCACGCTGATGGGCTGGGCCGACAAGGCCCGCCGCCTGAAGGTGCGCGCCAATGCCGAGACGCCGCTCGATACGCGGACCGCCGTCGAGTTCGGTGCCGAAGGCATCGGCCTTTGCCGCACCGAGCACATGTTCTTCGAGGAAGAGCGCATTCCTAAAGTGCGCGCGATGATCCTGTCGAACGATGTGAAAGGCCGTCGCGCCGCGCTCGACAAGCTGCTGCCGATGCAGCGGGGCGACTTCGAGGAGATCTTCCGTATCCTGGAGGACCGCCCGGCAACGATCCGCCTGCTGGACCCGCCGCTGCACGAATTCCTGCCGCACACGGATGAAGACATGGCGGACGTGGCGAAAGCCTCCGGCGTCAGCGTGGACGAGCTGAAGCGCCGCGCGGCCGAGCTGCACGAAAGCAACCCGATGCTGGGCCATCGCGGCTGCCGTCTGGGGATCACGTATCCCGAAATCTACGAAATGCAGGCGCGTGCGATCTTCGAGGCGGCTGTGAACGTCTCCAGGGAGACCGGCCGCAAGCCGGTGCCGGAAGTCATGATCCCGCTGGTCGCGACGCACCGGGAGCTCCAGATCCTGAAAGCGGTCGTGGACGAGCAGGCGAAGGCCGTATTCGCGGAGACGGGCGTCACGCTCGACTACACGGTCGGTACCATGATCGAGCTGCCGCGCGCTGCGCTGCGCGCTGGCGATATTGCCCAATCGGCCGCGTTCTTCTCCTTCGGGACCAACGACCTGACGCAGACGACGCTCGGCATTTCGCGTGACGATGCCGGCCGGTTCCTCAAGATCTATGAGGACAAGGGCATCTACGAGAAAGACCCGTTCGTGACGCTGGACCAGGAAGGCGTGGGCGAGCTGGTTCGCACCGCCGCCGAACGCGGCCGTAAGACCCGTCCGGGCATCAAACTCGGTATCTGCGGCGAGCATGGCGGCGATCCTGCCTCGATCCGCTTCTGCCATCGTACGGGGCTCGATTATGTGTCCTGTTCACCATACCGCGTGCCGATCGCCCGTCTCGCTGCGGCACACGCCGCCCTCACGGAGTCGCCTGAATAGGCGGCAGGGTGTCCAAAACAAAAGCAGGCGCCTGTGGCATTCGTGCCACAGGCGTTTTTGTGCGCCGCAGCAAGTGTAAATTTTTGCCTGTCCAAATTTCATAAAAAATCAAACGACTGGACCCTTTACGAGAAATGAGGACAAAAAAATTCGCCTCACAGTAGAGCGATTTCTCACAGAATTGTCACTCACGCCCGTGGCGGAGTTCTTGCTACCTACCCTTCAGACCGCATATGGGCCGTAGGTAGACGGCGCGGTGCGCGTCTTAACTAGTCAAACCAAGCAGTCCCGGACTGTTAAGAGGGCGGAAACATATCGCCCGCGGGACTTGGGGAGCGGTGATGTTAAGGGTTCTTCAACCACGACAGGCGACGCTGTCGCCAATGCGTGGGCTCCTAGGGAAGCTCAGGCGTTGGTGGATGGCAATGACGAACGAAGAACAGCGTGATGTACTCGTCCGCGGTGCGACCGTAGCAGTCTGTGCCGTGGCGGCGACTGTGACCCTGCCGGTGATCGGCCAGGTCCAGTCCGATATTCGCGCACAGGCGGACTTCCGCGAGAGCGCCCAGCGCCTGGCAGCCATCGAGGATGGCGGCACCACGGCCCGTACCGAGGTGAACGCGCCGGATGTGCTCGACAGCCCCTGGCTGCGTACCGTCGAATACACGCTGGAACGCGACACAGATTCTTCCATGAGCCGCTATGCCAAGCGCGACCGTGACGGCGCCGCGCTCGCATCGCTGGTTTCATTCCGGCCCGAGCATCTCAAGCGCGCTGAATCGCTGGATGCCGAAACGCACTGCATGGCGCAGGCTGTCTATTATGAGTCCGGCAATGAGCCGGTTGCCGGCCAGCTGGCCGTGGCCGAAGTCGTGTCGAACCGGATGCGCGACCATCGCTATCCGGATACGGCCTGCGATGTGGTCTTCCAGGGATCGACCCGCACGACGGGCTGCCAGTTCACCTTCACCTGCGACGGGGCGATGAAAACGCCGCCCATGGGCAGCAACTGGGATCGCGCCAAGCGGATTGCCGCGCACGTCCTGATGAATCTCGGCGAGGACAATACGGGTGGCGCGACGCATTATCATGCGATCTACGTCGATCCGGTCTGGAGCGCCGGCCTGATCAAGACGGACCGCATCGGTCTGCACGTCTTCTATCGCTTCCCGCGCGGCGCTGAATGGGCGAGCGTGCAGCGTGACTACGGCCGCCGTTCCAGCGCGCCGATCGTCACGCCGGCAGCCGACGCGCGCGACCTGGATGCGGCGGCGCAGTCCATGCTGGTGCAGGCTTCTGCGCCTGCGCCGAAGTCGACGGGCATCGCGGCAACGGCTGCGCCGGCCACGGTGACGACGACAACCCGCACGATCACCAATGGTGCTCCGCGGATGACCACGGCACGCGAAGTCTCTTACAAGGTCGCTTCCAATGATGCCGTGAGCATGGATGCCTACACGGCTGCGCAGGCGGCGAAGGCAACAGCTGCTGCTGGCAGCGCGATGCGCTAGGCAACGGAAAATCCAGATCAGAAAAGCCGCCGGATTACCGGCGGCTTTTCTGTTTCAGGGCCTGCCGTGTTCAGGTGCGTGGCGGGACGGACTTCTTCACCTGCTTGCGGATCAGGCCAGGCATCCAGCGGGTGAGAAACTTCGCCCGCTCGGCATCCTTGCCCGCCATGTAGTGAATGTCGTCGCCATGGGCGGCATCCCAGGCGCGCTCGGCCGCAAGCGACACCGGATAAACATTCTGCCCGGCTTCCCTGATCTCGTCCGCCATCTTCACGTTCGCGCCTTCCTTGGCGCCGATGTCGAGGATCGGCGTATCGATGAACCAGGGCATCAGGCTGGTGACGCGGATGCCGAGATCCCGGAACTCCGCATCGAGTGCTTCCGTCAGACCACGGACGGCGAACTTGGTGGCCGAGTACACGGCAAGGCGTGGCGAGCCGACAATGCCGGCCGTCGGTGCCGTGTTGACGATGCGCGCGCCGGCCGTCTTCTTCAGAAGCGGCAGGCAAGCCTGAACGCCATTGACGACGCCTTTCACGTTGACGTCGACGACCCAGTCATTGTCTTCGCCGGAGACTTCCTCGAACCAGCCATGGCGCCCGACGCCGGCATTGTTGAAGAGAACATCCATCGTGCCGCCGGTCGCTTCGCCGAAGCCTTTCACGGCTAGTGCCCAGTCATCCCGGCTGCGTACGTCGAGCTTTCCGGAGATGGAATTTCCCTCGCCCAGTTCGTCTGCCACGGCGGCAAGGCCGGCGGTGTTGACATCATAGAGGCCGCAGAACCAGCCGCGCTTCGAAAACAGGCGCCCAGTTTCGGCGCCGATGCCGGAGGCTGCTCCGGTGATGAAGATGCTCTTGCGGCCGTTTGCGCTGGCCATGGGTTCTGTCCTCCTGCATGGGGTGCTTTGCCCCGTCCGCAGCAGTGTCAGACTACATCCATTCCGAGGTCAAGGTTGGGCGCAGAATGGGTGAGCGCGCCGGCCGAAATGAAGTCGACGCCGGTTTCGGCAATTGACGCAACGGTATCCAGGTTCACCCCGCCCGAGGCCTCAAGCACAACCTTGCCACCAGCAATGGCGACCGCTTCGCGCAGCATGTCGGTCGACATGTTGTCGAGCAGGACAGCGTGCGGGCCGTGCGGCAAGGCTTGCTTCAGCTGTTCGATCGAATCGACTTCCACCTCGATCATCCGGAGATGGCCGGCATAGGCTTTCGCGCGTTCAAGGGCTTCGGAAACCGATCCGCAGGCCGCGATGTGGTTGTCCTTGATCAGGATTGCATCATCGAGACCGTAGCGGTGGGACGTGCCGCCGCCGCAGCGGACGGCGCGCTTTTCGAGGGCACGGTGGCCGGGCGTTGTCTTCCTTGTGCAGACGATCTTTGCCTTCGTGTGGGAGATGCGGTCCGCGAAGGTGCGGGTCATGGTGGCCACGGCCGAGAGTCGGCCGAGGAAGTTCAGCATGGTGCGCTCGGCGATCAGGATGGATCGGGCGGGGCCTTCGATGCGAGCGATCACGTCGCCCTTGTTCAGCAAAGAGCCGTCCGGCTTTTCGATGTCCAGCGTAACGGACGGGTCCACCAGCTTCAGGGCATAGGCGGCGGCATCGAGGCCCGCGATGACGCCCGGCTGACGCGCGGCGATGACCGTCTTCAGCTGCGTGCCTGGCGCGATGGTGGCATCGGTTGTCAGGTCCCCGGCGCGGCCAAGGTCTTCGGCGAGCGCCAGGCGGACGATCGGATCGAGAATGATGTCGGGCAGCGGCGGCGGCAGGATGATCATGCGGAAACTTTCTCCTCCATGGGGCGCTGAAGGAACTGGCGGTGCGGTTCGCCGGTGTCGGGAAAGTCGGAGCGATAGTGCCCGCCGCGGCTTTCATGGCGATTGATGGCGCTCTGCACGATCAGCCCGGCGGAGGTGAGCGAACGGGCCGCGCCATGTTCGGCGCGCAGGCCCTCGATCAGGCCTGCAACCTCGCCGAGGCCTCCAGCGTCGCGCACCACGCCGCATTTCGACGACATCGCCGCACGCAGGGTCTGCAGGGCCGGATAGGGCAGCTCGGCGGGCACATGGCCGAGGCCGGCACGGATGTCCGGCAGGGGCGCCTCGCGCAGGCGCTCGGCAATGCGGTGGGCGAAGACGACGGCTTCCAGCAGGGAATTCGAGGCGAGCCGGTTGGCGCCGTGGACGCCGGTCGAGGTGCACTCCCCGCACACGGACAGGCCGTCGAGCGAGGAGCGGCCCCAGAAATCCGGCACGATGCCGCCCATATGGTAGTGCGCGGCGGGGGCAATGGGGATCATGTCCGTCCGTGGGTCGATGCCGGCGGACTTGCAGGCGGCAAAGACGGTCGGGAAGTGTTCCGGGAAGTGCGCTCCAACGGCCTTGCGGCAATCGAGGAAGGCGCCGCGGCCGGATTCGCGTTCCATGTGAACGGCGCGGGCGACTTCGTCGCGCGGGGCAAGTTCGCCGAGCGCATGATAGCGCGGCATGAAACGCGTGCCGTCGCGATTGTGCAGCGTGGCGCCTTCGCCGCGCAGGGCTTCGGTGGCGAGCGGGGCCGGGTCGCGTCCGATATCGATGGCGGTCGGGTGAAACTGGACGAATTCGAGGTCAGCCAGCAGGGCGCCCGCTTCCCAGGCCATGGCGATGGAGTCGCCCCGCGCTTCCGGCGGGTTGGTCGTGACCTGGAACAGGCCGCCGGAGCCGCCAGTGCAGAGCACGGTTTCCCGCGCGGTCTGAACACTGAGCCGGCCTTCCATGTCGCGCAGGATCACGCCGGTGACGGTGAGCCTGTCGTCCTGGATCAGGCCGGCGGCGCGCACGCCTTCGATCACCGTGATGTGGCTGGCCGCGCCCACGGCAGCGACGAGGGCATCCATGATGGCCTTGCCGGCCAGGTCTCCGGCGACCCGGGCGACGCGGGGATGGCTGTGCGCTGCTTCCAGCGACAGGGCGAGGGCACCGTCGGGCGTGCGGTCGAACGGCACGCCGAGTTCGAGCAGGTCGCGCACGCGCGCCGGGCCTTCCTCGGCGATGAGCCGCGCGACAACCGGGTCCACGAGGCCTGCGCCGGCAGCAATCGTGTCAGCGGCATGCTGGGCGGGGCTGTCGGCTGGGTCGAGCGCCGCGGCGAGGCCGCCCTGTGCCCATGAGGAGGACGCGGCCTGGCCGAGCGGGGCCGGCGATATCACCACGCAGGGGCGCGGGGCGAGCTTGAGCGCCAGGAACAGGCCAGCCAGGCCGGCGCCCACGATCAGGACGTCGCTGGCGGCGCTTCCCTGTGCTGTCAGGGTCTGGTGACTGCCCCCCGCTGTCAAATCAGGAAATGCCGTTGCTCGCCCGCCTGAATTCGGCCGGGGCCGTTACGGCGGAGACCAGAGCGCCGAACATGCGGTCCGCGGATTCCACGGTCAGGGTGAAATTGTCGGGCACATAGATGAGGCCTTCGACCTTGCTCTCCAGCATCTCCTCGATCTCGGAACGGATGGAGACCTGATTGCCGAAGCGGCGCGCCTTGCAGGACTGGCGCACGACGGAGCGGCCCCACATGGAGCACACTTCCACGGCCGTCAGTTCGCAATCGTACTCGCCCTCCTCGGGATTGGGCGAGAGGTACATGGTGCCGGTCATCAGGCACTGGCCGTTGCGATAGGGCTTGGTCTGGAAGCTCCACGTGCCGAGGACGTCCGAGGGGTCGCTTTCAGGCTCCGTACCGGCCAAGGCGGGCGCCGATGCCATCAGGCCGACCGCCAGCGCAATCGCAGCCAAAGGTGCCAAGCGGGGCATCATCACACCTCTCCTATCGTCCTCACCGGCGCCAGCCTAATCTGCCTCTGCCCACGCCACAACGCCCCAGCCGCTCAAACCACCATTTCAAGTTCGAGAGGTTTGAGGCCCGTTTCGAAGGCCAGCGGCTTCTCCATCCGCGGCAGCGCCAGCATCGCATCGATGGCTTTCTTGGCGCGCACGCGCACGTCTTCCGGGATGGTCACCTCGTACTCGCCCTTGACGAGGCAGTCGTAGATGTTCTCCAGCGTGATGCGCTTCATGTGCGGGCAGAGATTGCACGGCCGGATGAAGTTCGTGCCGGGGTTCTCTGCGGCGACATTGTCGCTCATCGAGCATTCGGTCAGCAGCACCACCTTGTGCGGGTGCTTTTCGGCCACATAATTGGCGAGCGCCGAGGTCGAGCCGGCGAAGTCTGCGGCTTCCAGCACGTCCGGCGGGCATTCCGGGTGGGCAAGGATGACGACGCCCGGATGGGCTTCGCGCAGCGCCTCGACATCGTCGGCCGTGAACATCTCATGCACCTCGCACGAGCCCGGCCAAGTCATGACGCGGATCTTCGTCTGCGCAGCGACGTTCTTCGCGAGGTACTGGTCCGGCACCAGGATCACCGTATCGGAGTTCCACTCCTTCGCGATCGCTTCGACCACCTGTGCGGCGTTGGAGCTGGTGCAGGTGATATGGCACTCGGCCTTCACGTCGGCCGACGTGTTGACGTAGGTGACGATCGGATAATCCGGGAATTTCTGCTTGATCAGGCGCACATCGGCGGCCGTGATCGAGTCGGCGAGCGAGCAGCCGGCCCGCATGTCCGGGATCAGCACTGTCTTCTGCGGCGCGAGGATCTTGGACGTCTCGGCCATGAAGTGCACGCCAGCCTGGACGATGATGTCGGCATCGACCGCGGCGGCTTCGCGGGCCAGCTGCAGGCTGTCGCCCCGGAAGTCGCCGACGAGGCGGAAAATGTCCGGTGTCATGTAGTTGTGCGCGAGGATCACGGCGTTCTTCTCGGCCTTGAGGCGGTTGATCGCGGCCACCAGGGGCGCAATCGCCGGCCATTCCATGGGTGTCACGAAGTCCTGCACGAGGGGGTAGAGGTGGTCCGTTTCGGCGCGCACCGCGTCGTCATAGACCAGGCCACGGGCTTCTGCGGCGTTGGGGCCGCGCAGCGGGGTGGGGGTCGGGCATCCGGGACCAGAGTCGATCAGACGTGCCATGCATTCCTCCTTCACAAACCGAGCGACTTTTGCTCGAATTGAGTATAATATGGTCCTGAAAATGCACGTTTCAAGGAGGAAGCCTTCAAACGTCCGGGATCAGGGCTCTTGTGCGACGCTCTTCAGAACCTTTTGCGCACTCTGAGCAAAAGGGTGTTTAGCGCACGCGAGCGGAAAATGCAATCGCCCCTTAATTTTCTCCGAAGAGCGGGCCTGAAAGTCGGTTTTCCCGCTTACCGGCGTGTTTCCTTGTTCAGAGTAAACTGGCGGTTCGTTTGGGGGGAACTCAATGTTCCGATTCAGCAAGGCAGGCGCTGACGAGCGTGGCAGCACGGCGACCATGTGGGCGCTGATGATGCTGCCCATCATGGTCATCGCTGCAGCAGCGCTTGACTTCAGCAATCGCGAGACAGTTGAGCGGGAGCTGAAGGCGGCAGCCGACATGGCTGCGATCGCCGGCGTGCGCCACGGCATGACGACGGGCGCCAAAGCCAAAGAGGTCCGGGAAGTCGCGATCCAGAACTTCGATCAAAACCTGCCGGCTGTTCGTCAGGGTGTCGGTATCGTTCCGATCGTCAACGTGAAGAAGGACGACTCGGTCACGGTCACGGCCAAGTACGCCATGCCCACATCGATGCTGGCACTTGCCGGCATCTCGAAGCTGGAAGTGAAGGTCAAGTCGAAAGCCGTGTACCAGGCGCCGGCAAAGATCGAGGCTGTGCTCGTACTGGACAATTCCTGGTCCATGGATGGCACCCGGATGACTGCCCTTCGCTCGGCCGCCAACACGTTCGTTTCGACGGTCGTGACCAACAATGACGACACCGTGCGCGTGGGCGTCGTGCCGTTCAACAACTTCGTCAATGTGGGCCTGTCGAACAAGACGGCGAGCTGGATCAACGTGCCGCCAAGCTACACCGGCGACGGTTGGGGGTGCACGGTCGATGAACCGGCAAGCAAGGCGCTGGGGTGCTCCAAAACCACCAGTACCTGCTACAATGATGGCGATCCGTATTCCTGTGACCAGTGGACGTGCCCGTCGGGCAAGTCGCTGGTGCAGTCGTGTCCGAAGGTGACCTACAGCTGGTATGGGTGCGTCCGGTCGCGGACGCCGCCGCTTGATATCGAAGACCGCAACTACGTCTCCGAAAAGGTTCCCGGGCACCTGACCGAAAACGACTGGGGTTGCCCGTCCGCCATCCTGCCTATGACCAGCAGCGTATCGAAGCTGAACGCGGCAATTTCGGCCATGAAGGCGGAGTCGGAAACCTATATCGCGACCGGTCTTTCCTGGGGCCATCGCGTTCTGTCGGAGGGCAAGCCGTTCGACGACGGCATCAGCTATGATGAAATGAACACTACCGCGGCGCGGAAGATTCTCGTCCTGATGTCGGATGGCGAAAATACCCGTTCGCGCAGCTCATGGGACGGCAATCACTGGGACCAGGACCGGGTAGCCGCTGACGCAACAACCAAAGCGGCCTGCACGGACATCAAGAAGGACGGCATCGAAGTCTTCACCATTGCATTCGGCATCGAGGATGCCGACACGGTTGCGATGCTCAAATCCTGTGCGACGGATTCGACCTACTTCTTCAATGCCGACAACCCCTCAGCGCTGATCGCGGCGTTCAAGAGCATCGGCTCGGAATTCCAGGACATTGCCCTCGCCGAATAGGCGCGGGTCAAATTGTCAGTGAGCCTGTTCGAGGCCGAGATCGGACAGGATCATCCCTGCCATTTTCTGATGTGCCGCAACGGTCGGGCGCCAGTCACAGCCGACCCAGTCATCGCCGAGTTCGGACGGTTCGACGCGGATGAACGTGGCGCGTGCGGCCTCTTTTTCCGGCAGGCGGGCAAGGGCCGTCGTGATCGCATCGCTTGCGCGCGACCGCTCCTGCTCGTCCAGCATCGGGCCGATCATCGCGACCAGCTTCGCGTGCGGGTACCTCGACAGGATGTGATCGGCGAGGTCGGCATAGGCGTCCGTGAACTCCGCGCCGGCGTCGTGCTTGTAGAAATCATTGGTTCCGAGATGGATGATCACAAGGCCGGGCGCTTCGCGTCGTGGGGGCAGACGCTCGTATTTCGGATAGCCGAGCCAGGTCTGCATGTTCGGCGCTGTGCCGTTCTCGTAATTGTAGACGAGCCCTCGGCCGACGACCGCCAGCACGCTGATGTCCGCGCCCAGCGCCGTTGCGACGACCGGCCCATAGGCCTGATCCGGGCGCGCAGTTTCCTGGATCGTCTTGCCGCAATCCGGTCCGGAGGCGCCGGCGCCGTCGCCCAGCGCCATGGAATCCCCGATCACGAGGACGCGGGAAATCCGGTCGGGGCCCGTGCCGGACGCGCTCGTACAGGACGTGAAAGCAAGGGCTGCGGCAACTGCCAGTCCCGCCGCGCGGAACGCTGGCAATGCATTGGAAAATCCGGTGCTCATCACTTGCCTCCTTTGAACAGCGCAATCACGGCTGTCGACATGGCGTCGATCCCGGTCGGGATGGCGCGCTCATAATCTGGGGCGAACGTAGAGGAGTGAAGCGACGGCAGGCTCTCTCCACTGGCTTTCGCCTCGGCGTACTTGTCCGGTGCAACGCCGCCGACCCAGAACAGCACGCTGGGGATTTTCTCGGCGGTGCGGGCGTAGTTGGAGAAGTCTTCGCCGCCCATTACCGGCGGGCGTTCGTCGACATAGGCATCGCCCAGCTTCTTGCGGATCGCGCCCATGACCTTGGCCGTCATCGCCGGGTCGTTGTAGGTGGCGGGTGTGTAGTCCTCCTCGACCGACACGTCGGGTTCCGGGGCGCCGAAGGCTTCGGCTTGCCCCTTGGCGATGCGCCGGATGCCGTCGAGCAGCATCGCCCGTGTCTTGTCGTCATAGGAGCGGACAGTGATCAGCAGTGTCGCCTCATCCGGGATGATGTTGTGCTTGGCGCCCGCCTTGAACGAGCCGACAGTGACCACTGCACTGTCGAGCGGGTTCACATTGCGCGACACGAGGCTCTGAAGGGCAGTCACGATGTGAGAGCCGATCAGGATCGGGTCGATCGCGGTCTGCGGATAGGCGCCATGCCCTCCGCGGCCGTGAACCGTGACGTCGACGCTGTCGACGTTTGCCATCGCCCAGCCGGAGGCATAGGCGACCGATCCCGACGGCACGTCTGCCGCGATGTGGAAGGCGATATTGTAGTCAGGCTTCGGGAAGCGTGAGAACAGGCCGTCCTCGATCATCGCTTTCGCGCCAAGGCCGATTTCCTCGGCCGGCTGGGCGATCATGACCAGCGTGCCCTTCCATTTGGACTTCTGCGCGACGAGCGCACGCGCCGTGCCGAGCCAGACGGTCATGTGCACATCGTGGCCGCAGGCGTGCATGACCGGGCTATTGACGCCTGTCCAGGTTTCGGCGCGGACCGTCGAGGCGAAGGGCACGCCGGTCTGCTCCGGCACGGGCAGGGCGTCCATGTCGGTGCGGATCAGGACGGTCGGACCGTCGCCATTGCGGAGGACGGCGACCACGCCATAGCCGCCGACACCGGGCAGGACCTTGCCGACATCCTTCGTCGCCTTGGCCTTGACCCAGTCCTCGCCGAGACCGGTGGTCACCTCGAATCCCATGGACTGCATCTGCTGCGCCAGCAGGGCCGACGTCTTGGCCTCCTCGAAAGAGAGTTCCGGGGCGGCGTGGAGCTTACGGTAGATCTCCAGCAGGTCTGCATCGGCGGGCGCAACGGTGCGTGCCGTCAGCGTTGCCGCAGCGGGGACTGCAGCAGGTGCATCGGTTGCGGCAGCGGTCGAGACGGCCGGGTCGCTTGTGGCTTTCGGGGCCGGCTCGCCCTGGCCGCCGCTGCCTCCGCATCCGGACAGCACGGCGGTAAGGGCAAGGGCTGAAATCAGGGCAGGGCGCAGCATGGGCTATCTCCGGAATCTTCCGGCTGAGCGTAGCAAGGTTTGCGGGCCTGCCAAGTGCGGCGGAGGTCAGTCCTCGCTATCGTCGAGCGGTGGCGTATCTGCCGTCTCGCGGCGGGGGCGGGCGATGAGTTCGGCAATGTCCTCGAGCTCGATGAAGGAATCCGCAACGCGCCGGAGGTCGTCGGACACCATCGGCGGGCTGGATTCGTTGGTCGAAACGACAGATACGCGCACGCCGCGGGCCTTTGCCGCCTCCACGAGCCGTCGGAAATCGCCGTTTCCGCTGAACAGGACGATGTGGTCGACATGCGGGGCGGTTTCGAGCAGGTCGACGGTGAGTTCCACATCCATGCTGCCGCGGTGGCGCTTGCGGCCCTCCCGGTCGGTGAATTCGCGGGCCGGCTTGGTCACGGTGTTGAAGCCGTTATAGGCCAGCCAGTCCACCAGCGGCCGGATCGGGCTGTAATCGTCGCTCTCGACCAGGGCCGTGTAATAATTCGCGCGCAGGAGCCGCCCGCGACCCTGGAATTCCTTCAGCAGCTTCCGGAAATCGATCTCGAGCCCGAGCGCACGGGCGGCGGAGTAGAGATTGGCCCCGTCGATGAAAAGCGCGAGGCGCTCGTCCTTGTAAAATGCCATGAAAAGGCCCCTGAAAGCCGCAAATCGGCGGCGCGGATACGATGTGTTCAAATATGACTTTTCAGCTTATTTGGCGCTGCATCCGGGCGCAAGGGACGGGTTGCGCCGGCGTGCTGCACTGCATATAAGGAGCGGTTCAAAGGAGACCCCCCACCCATGGCCCGAGTGACCGTTGAAGACTGCATCGAAAAGGTGCCGAACCGTTTCGATCTCGTCCTGCTTGCCGCGCACCGTTCCCGCATGATCCGCGAAGGCTCGCCGATCACGGTCGACCGCGACAATGACAAGGACCCGGTGGTCTCGCTGCGTGAAATCGCCGACGAAACGGTGGACCTCAAGGTCGTCAAGGAAGCCCTGATCTCCGGCCTGCAGGACATCCGTCCGGGCGAGGAGATGGAGCGCGAAGCCGACCGCCAGGCGCTGCAGGCTGCTCCGGCAGCGACGGAAGACGATGTGATGCGCGCGTACCAGGCTGAACTCGAATCCGGGCGCGACGACCGGCTGTAGGAGGCTTAATGGACGGCAGCGCCCTTTCCGCTCAGGAAAAAGGGGCTGGCGCGGCACCCCCGGCCGAGGCGGCCGCGGCCGGACACCATATCCTCACCCGCGAAGAACTGATCGCCAAGGTCCGCGCCTATCACCCGCGCGTGAAATCCGAACTGCTGGGCGCAGCGTATGACTTCGCCAAGAAGCAGCACGGCGAACAGACCCGCGATTCCGGCGAAGCCTATTATTCCCACCCGGTCGAGGTGGCGAGCCTGCTGGCCGATGTGAAGCTGGATGAAGTCACGATCGTGGCGGGGCTGCTCCATGATGTGGTCGAAGACGTCGACGAGATCGACATCGGCGAGATCGAAGTGCGTTTCGGGGCCGATGTTGCCGAACTCGTCGACGGCGTCACCAAGCTCGACAAGCTGGACTTCAGCTCCAAGGAAGTGGCGCAGGCCGAGAACTTCCAGAAATTCATCCTCGCGACGACGAGCGACATTCGCGTGCTTCTGGTGAAGCTGGCCGACCGCCTGCACAACATGCGCACGCTGCACTTCCGCAAGAAGGCCGAAAGCCGGGAGCGGACGGCGCGCGAGACGATGGACATCTACGCGCCGCTGGCCCGGCGCGTCGGCCTCTACCAGCTCGCTGCCGAGATGGAAGACCTCGCCTTCGAGGAACTCAACCCCGAAGCGCGGCGCGCCATCCTCTACCGCCAGGAAGAACTGGCGCTGGAAAACGCCAACGACCTCGAGCGCATCCGCGATGACCTGCAGCAGCTGATGGACCTTGCCGGTATCAAGTGCCGCATCAAGGGGCGCAAGAAAGCGCCTTACTCGCTGTGGCGCAAGCTGGAGCGGAAGTCGATTTCGTTCCGTGACGTCGCGGACCTGTTCGCGTTCCGCATCATTGTTCAGAACACGGAAGACTGCTATCGCGTCCTCGGCGAGGTGCACACGCTGTGGGCATGCATCCCGGACCGGTTCCGCGATTTCATTTCCGTGCCGAAGCCGAACGGGTACCAGAGCCTGCACACAACCGTGCGGGCTTCCGGCAACCGCCGCGTCGAACTACAGATCCGCACCGAAGCGATGGACCAGACGGCCGAGTTCGGCGTTGCCGCCCACTGGGGCTACAAGAACAAGCAGTACGGCTTCGACATCGAGTCAGCCCGCGCCGCCGGCCTCGACCCGGCAGCCAGCCTTGAAGCCTTTTCCGGCCTTATCCAGGACGGCGCGGATGCCAAGGAATTCCTCGAACACGCCAAGCTCGAAATGTACCGCGAGCACGTGTTCACCTTTACGCCGAAAGGGAAGCTGATCATCCTGCCGGCCGGCGCCATGCCGCTGGATTTTGCCTATGCCGTGCACTCCGCCGTCGGGGACTCCTGCGTCGGAGTGAAGGTCAATGGTGAGGTCAAGGCCCTTCGCCGGCCGCTCAAGAATGGTGACGTGGTGGAGATCGTCAGGGGCAAACGCCCGGCGCCGATCCATGGCTGGGAAGGTCTGGCGATCACGGGCCGGGCGCGCTCGGCCATGCGCAAGCTGGTGCGCGAGCGTGACACGGCGGACTTCCGCCGCCTTGGCGAGGGGCTGATCAATGTCGCCCTGCGCCGGGCAGGGATCGACCCGGTCGATCTGAAGATGAACCATACGGCGCGGCTTGCGGGCTTCGAGACGCGCGAGGAAATGGCCGAGGCGGTGGGGCGCGGGAAGATAAGCTCGGCCGATGTGATCATGGCGGCCTTTCCCGGCTACCGGCCCGATCCGGTCGATGATCCGGCGAAGACGAAACTCGATTCCAAGCACGCGCCGCTGCTGGTCGCCGGGCAGGATCTGACACCCGGCGTGACGCTGCATCTCGGCCAGTGCTGCTGCCCGCTGCCGGGCGACCGGATCATGGGCGTGCAGGTGCCGGACAAGGGCGTCGTCGTGCACGTCGCCAGCTGTCCGAAGCTCGCCGAATATGATGACAAGCCGGAACTGTGGGTGGACCTGAAGTGGACCGAGCTCGCCCGCACCGATGCGATGGCCGTCGGCCGCATCCGTATCAATGCAGCGAATGAGCGGGGCGTGCTGGCCAAGCTGTGCGCGGCTGTCGCGCAGGCAAACGGCAACATCGTCAGCATCGCAACCGCCGACCGCCGGCCGGATTTCATCGAGCTGATCATGGAAATCGAGGTTGAAGACCTGAAGCGCCTGACGCAGATACTGGCCGCGCTCCGGTCGCTCGCTGTGGTCGACCGGGCAGTGCGCGACCAGGAGGGTGCGGATGACCAATGAAGAGGTGCTCGCGGTGTTCCGCGAGTCGGGGGCGCTGCTGGAGGGGCATTTCATTCTCTCCTCGGGCCGGCGCAGCCCGGTCTTCCTTCAGAAAGCGCTGGTCTTTTCGCAGCCGGACCAGTCCGAAAAGCTGTGCGCGGCGCTGGCGAAGAAGCTAAAAGAGACATTCGGCCGGATCGATGTGGTTGCCGGGCCGGCGGTCGGCGGAATTATTCCGGGATATGAGCTGGCGCGCCAATTGGGCTGCCGTGCGATCTTTGCCGAACGCGTGGACGGCCAGCTGCAGTTCCGCCGCGGATTTTCCATCGCGCCGGGCGAGCGCGTGCTGATCGCCGAGGATATTGTTACGACGGGGCTTTCCTTCCGCGAAACGGTGGAAGCGCTGGAGAAACTGCCGGGCGAAGTCGTCGGCGGCGCCTGCATCATCGATCGCTCCAACGGACGCGCCGATGTCGGCTGCAGGCTGGTTTCGCTGGCGGCCGTCGATTTTCCGGACTACGATCCGGATGATCTGCCTGCGGAGCTTGCAGCGATTCCCGCCGTCAAGCCGGGGTCCCGGGGGCTCGCCTGATGGCAGACCGCCTGCGCCTTGGCGTCAACATCGACCATGTGGCAACGATCCGGAACGCCCGGGGCGGGGCGCATCCCGATCCGGCGCGGGCCGCGGGGATCGCGGCAGTGGCCGGAGCGGACGGCATCACCATCCATCTGCGCGAAGACCGCCGGCATATTCGTGACGGGGATCTCGAGGCGATCCGCGCTGCGAGCCGGCTGCCGATCAATCTCGAAATGGCCGCCACAACGGAAATGACGGACATCGCCTGCAGGTTCCGTCCGCATGCGGCCTGCCTCGTGCCGGAGAAGCGCGAGGAGCGTACGACCGAGGGCGGGCTGGATGTTGCAGGCCTGCACAACCAGATAGCGCCGGTTGTCAGCCGCCTTCTGGAGGCAGGCGCGCGCGTTTCCCTGTTCATCGAGCCGGACCCGGTGCAGATCGCCGTGGCAGAAGTGCTGAAGGCGCCGGTGGTGGAACTCCACACGGGCAAATATGCAGAGCTCTGGATCGAAGGTGGTGCGGAGGCGGCCGCCGACGAACTGGAACGCCTGAAGCGCGCAGCCGCGGAAGCACGCAAGCGGGGAATCGAGCCGCACGCCGGGCACGGCCTCACGTTCGATAATGTGGGGCCGGTCGCAGCGATACCCGAACTCGCCGAACTCAATATCGGCCACTTCATCATCGGCGAAGCGATCTTCATCGGTCTCGACGCCGCCATCCGCGAAATGCGCCGCTGCATGGACGAGGCCAGAAGCAAGGCAGGCGCATGATCATCGGCATCGGCAACGATCTCTGCAATATCGAGCGGATCGAGCAGACGCTGGCCCGCTTCGGTGAGCGGTTCGAGCAGCGCGTCTTTACGGAGACCGAGATCGCGCTCGCGCGGCGGCGCCACCGCACGGCGGAGACCTATGCCAAGCGCTTCGCGGCCAAGGAGGCCTGTGCCAAGGCGCTGGGCACCGGCGTGCCGCGCCGTGGCGTGCACTGGAAGGACCTGGGCGTCATCAACCTGCCGACGGGCAAGCCGACGCTTGCGCTTACGGGCGGGGCCGCGGTCCGGCTTGCCTCGCTGACGCCGGCCGGGCACGATGTCATGATCCATCTGACGATCACGGATGATCATCCATGGGCAGAAGCGCATGTGATTATCGAGGCGCTGCCGGCGGGGCTCGCATGAAACCCGCGCGTCCCAAACGCACGCGCCTGCGTGACAAGGCGAAGTCGCCGGCGCCATCCCTGGCAGAGGCCGAGCTGAAGGCGCTGCAGGCGACCATCGGCTACAAATTCAAGGACGCCGCACTGATTGTCCGGGCGCTGACGCATCCAAGCGCCGTGGGAAATGGAGATGCCGTGCGGGACTCCAACCAGCGACTCGAATTCCTGGGGGACAGGGTGCTGAACCTGATCATCGCCGAGCGGCTGATCGAGCGCCGCAAGACCGAGAGCGAAGGGGATCTTGCACCGCGCCTCAACCGGCTCGTGAAGAAAGGTGCCTGCGCCGATGCCATGCGGCACCTCGCCCTGCAGGACTATGTCATCCTGTCGGATGGTGAGATTGCCTCCGGCGGACGGGACCGGGAGTCGACGCTGGGCGATGCCTGTGAGGCAGTCATCGGCGCGATCTATCAGGACGGCGGTCTCGCTCCGGCCCGGAAGTTCATAGAGAAGGGCTGGGCGCCGCAATTCGCCTCGGCGCCGGCCGAGACGAAAGACCCGAAGACGCGGCTCCAGGAGTGGGCGCAGGGCCAGGGCCTTCCGTTGCCGGAGTACAATGTGCTGAGCCGGTCAGGCCCGGACCATGTCCCTGTCTATGAAATCGAGGCGCGCGTTGGCGGCCGGGGCGCTGCCGTCGCAACGGGCCCATCAAAACGCGAAGCCGAGCGAAGCGCCGCCGCGCTGCTGCTGCAATCCCTGTCAGGAAACACATGAGCGACACAGAGATCACCCATGCCGGCTTCTGCGCCATTATCGGCGCGCCGAATGCCGGCAAGTCCACGCTGACCAATGCGCTGGTCGGCGCCAAAGTGGCCATCGTCACGCACAAGGTGCAGACGACTCGCTTTCCCGTGCGGGGCGTTGCGCAGACGGACAACACCCAGATTGTGCTGGTCGACACGCCCGGAATCTTCGCTGCGAAGCGCCGGCTGGACCGCGCCATGGTGAAGGCGGCCTGGAGCGGGGCGGAAGACGCCGACGCCATCGTCCACCTGATCGATGCCGCCGCTTGGGTCGCCGACAAGAGCGGCAAGGAAACTGCCGCGCAGAAGCATTCCATCGAGGATGACCGGCGTGTCATCGAACAGCTGAAGGCAAGCGGCCGGAAAGCCATTCTTGCGCTGAACAAGATCGACCTGTTCCCGCACGATCAGGTATTGCCCATCATGGCGGAGCTGAACGAGACCGGCGTCTATGACGAGATCCACATGATCTCTGCCGAAAAGGGCGACGGT
Organism: Hyphomonas sp.; assembly: GCA_020638455.1. Taxonomy (GTDB): domain Bacteria; phylum Pseudomonadota; class Alphaproteobacteria; order Caulobacterales; family Hyphomonadaceae; genus Hyphomonas. Next base: position 30,113 of record JACKIK010000007.1, read on the forward strand.
GTCGGCAAACTCGAAAAGGCCATCGCGGCGCGAATGCCGGAGGGCCCGGCATTGTACCCGCCGGACCAGGTGGCGGACTTGCCGATGCGCCTGCTGGCGGCGGAAGTCACACGCGAGAAGCTGATGCTGCGCCTTCATCAGGAATTGCCTTACCAGCTGATGGTGGAGACCGAGAGCTGGGAGGAGCGCAAGGACGGTTCCGTCCGTGTGCAGCAGGTGATCGTCGTCGGCCGCGAGAACCACAAATCCATGGTGCTCGGCAAGGGCGGCGCGACGATCAAGGAGATCGGCCGGATGGCGCGCGAGGAATTGTCCGAGATGCTCGGCTGCAAGGTCCACCTGTTCCTGTTCGTCAAAGTGGACGAGCGCTGGCAGGAGCGGCGCGAGAGTTATCAGGGGCTGGGCCTCGAATTTGATGTCTAGGCGCGATGAACTGGTCCGATGACGGAATTATCCTGGGAGGCCGCCGCTTCGGCGAGGGCGGGCTCATCCTGGATGTTCTGACGCGGACGAGAGGGCGCCGTGCCGGCCTTGTCTATGGCGGCAATTCGCGCCGGCGGCGCGCGCAGTATGAAGCCGGAAATTCGGTGTCCCTGTCGTGGACCGGGCGGCTGGAAGACCAGCTCGGCCGGTTCGACGTGGCCGAGGCGAGCCGGGAGCGCGCCTCCCATGTGCTGGACGATCCAAGGGCGCTGGCAGCGATTTCTTCCATCACAGCCCTGCTGCGCGCTGCGGTGGATGAGGGCGATGTGGCGGGCTCGGCCATGTTCGGGGCGACCGAGGTGCTGCTCGACCAGATCGAGGCGCGGGAAATCTGGCCAGCCCTTTATGTGCGCTGGGAGCTCGGCCTGCTGTCGGCGCTCGGCTTCGGGCTGGACCTTGAGGAATGCGCGATCAGCGGCGCGAATGACGGGCTGACCCATGTCTCGCCGCGTACGGGCCGTGCCGTGCGAGGGTCGGAGGCAGAGGACTATGTTGCGCGCCTCCTGCGCCTGCCGGAATTCCTGGTCTCGCCCGCTGCGCCGGTGACGCCGGAGGACATTGCCGACGGGCTGAAGCTGACGGGGTACTTCCTCGAGGCGCGCGTCTTCCACGCCATGAACCGCGCCATGCCGCCGGAACGGGAGCGGCTGGTGAAACGGCTGGTGGGATGAGAGCGCATTTCGTTCGGCGCTCATCCCGGCGAAAGGCGGGATCCAGAACTGCAGGCACGACACCCGCGATGCTGGGCCCCGGCTTTCGCCGGGGTGAGTGGAGATGTGGATTTAGGCCTTCGCGCTGGGGCGCTCGGAGATCTTCGCGTACCACGCGCCGACATTCTTCAGCGCCGGGTCCAGCGGCTGGCCGACCTGTGTGCCGAAGGTCTGAAAGCAATAGAGCAGCACGTCCGCGAGGCTGAATTTGTCGCCGCCGATATAGGGCCGGCCCGCCAGCTGGCCGTCGAGGAATTTCAGCTTGTCCTGCGCGCAGGCTTTCAGGCCGTCGGCGGCTTCCGGCAGGCAGCGCATCCGATCCTTGAACATCGGCAGGCCTTCGGCATAGCGGAAGCCATTCGCCATCGGCTCGACAATGTTGAGGTCCACCCAGCGGGCCCAGCGCCGGTTCTGCGCGCGCGCTTCCGGGGTCGAGCCCATCATCGGCTCACCGGGGAACTTCTCGTCGAGATATTCGCAGATGGCGGTGATTTCCGTGACGACCGAGCCGTCGTCGAGCACGAGACAGGGCGACTGGCCGGCCGGGTTGGTGCCGAGGTAGGGATCCTGCCGGTTCTCGCCGGCCCTGATGTCGATCTCCTCCATCGGGATTTCGATGCCGCGTTCGGCCATGAACATGCGCACGACGTGCGGATTGGGGCCAATGGAGTGGATGAGTTTCATGGTTTTCCTCCCGGGTTTTGTTTTGGAACTATTAGCTTCCTGCCCGATTGCGCAAGGGGGCTGGCATTCACTATCGGTTCAGGCTAGGCGGGCAAGGGTGACGGCGGGGTAGCCGGGCGTTTCCTTCCAGGAGGCTGATGCCAATGAAATATCCAATGATTGCCGGCGCGTTGCTGGCCGTTTCGCTGACCGGCTGCGTGGCCGTGAGCGGGGTACACGACGATGTCGACGCCGTTGCCGCAAATACGGATCTCGCGATCCGCGTATGCGGCGGTGAAAACAACGTCAAGGAAGTCACCGACGACGGTTACAAGTGCAAGACTGACGAATAGTCGTTGTCTGGGGCCGGGCGCCGGTGAAACGGGTGCCCGGCTTCGGAGGCATGCATGCGCGGACTGGTGAACCACATAGACCTGACTGTCCGGGATCCTCTGGCATCCCGGGATTTCTATGAAGCGGTGCTGGGCTTCCTCGGCTATCGCATCGTTGCAGTGCATGAACGCGGCATCGATTTCGACCTTAAGACGCCGGAAGGCGCATTCACCTCCATCGGTATCATGAAGGCGAGCGGGCCGGGCGCGACGCAGCCGCACGATCGCTACTCACCGGGGCTGCACCACCTCGCCTGGAACGCAGCCGACCGGGCGGACGTGGACGCAATGTACCAGCTCCTGCTTCGTATCGGCGCGACCATTCTGGACCCGCCGGCGGACTATCCGCGCTATGGACCCGGCTATTACGCCGTGTTCTTTTCAGACCCCGACGGGCTGAAGCTCGAATACGTCCACTGGCCGAAATGATGTCAGCGGCAGGCGCGGCCTGATCCCATGTCCATGTGGAAATGGTCGGCATGGGCGGCGTTGTAGTCCGGCCCGAGCGTGACTGAGAACAGGCCGCAGGCGCGGTCGTGGACGAGGTGGAGGAACTGGTCTTCCTTACCGCCCTTGCCCCAGAAGGTCTTCACATCGATCAGCCGCCCGTCTTCCAGCCGGAAGCCGGAGATGTCGATGGCATTGGACGCGGCATGTTCTGACAACCGGCCCGAACCGGCAATGTTGCGGCAGGAATAGCTGCCATAGGTCTCGATCCGGGCGATGGGCGTGCTGAAATACTTGATCGCAGCCGGCCGGGCGACGTGACGTTCCCAAACGTAAAGCGCCGCGGTTTCCGCGCACGTCATACGCAGCGTGGCGGAATAGGGTGTCAGCGACCGGTCCAGCGTCAATCCGTTGTAAAGGCCGCACTTTTCGCCCCTCGCCGAGTCCGGCAGCGGCGTATAGAGCACGCCGGCATCATCGAGAGCCTTGAAGCAGAGCTCGTGATTCTTCTTCACCCGCGTCAGCTTGTGCCAGGTGCCGAGGCCGGGCTGCTCGGTCAGGTCGACGGGCGCGAACGGATTGTGCCGGGGCGGCGCCATCCACAGGAACAGGGCCACACACAACGCCGGAACTGTAATCAGCAGCACCCAGGCGCGGAACTCCGTCATCTGCAGCTCATCTCTTTGGGGTTCCTTAACCAAACAGCGATTTCTGTTAACTTCAGCGCGGCCGCGAGTCGAAGGCGATTCTGCTCGTGGACCTGCACCAGAATGTGGCAAGAAGTGTAAGGGGCCAGAATGTCCGACCTCAAGGATGGCATGCCAGACGACCGGATCATCAACGAACCCATGAGCGAGGCGCTGTCCAAGCGCTACCTCGCCTATGCGCTGTCGACGATTACGGCCCGTGCGCTGCCGGATGTGCGCGATGGCCTGAAGCCCGTGCAGCGGCGCATCCTCTACGGCATGCGTGTGCTGAAGCTCGACCCGGAAGGCGGCTTTCGCAAGTGCGCCAAGATTGTTGGCGATGTGATGGGTAACTTCCACCCGCACGGCGACAGCTCGATTTACGACACGCTGGTGCGCCTCGCGCAGGATTTCACGGTCCGCTACCCGCTGGTCGACGGGCAGGGCAATTTCGGCAACATCGATGGCGACAGTGCCGCGGCCTATCGCTACACCGAAGCCCGGATGACCGTAGCCGCCGAGCTGCTGCTGGACGGCCTGAACGAGGACGCTGTCGATTTCCGTCCGAACTATGCCGAGAACGACGAGGAGCCGGTCGTGCTGCCGGCGGGCTTCCCGAACCTGCTGGCCAATGGCGCGAGCGGCATTGCCGTCGGCATGGCGACCTCCATCCCGCCGCACAATGCCGCCGAGCTGATCGATGCGGCGCGCCTGCTGATCGAAAAGCCGAAGGCAACGACAGCGGAACTGATGGATTTCGTGAAGGGGCCGGACTTCCCGACTGGCGGCGTCATCGTCGAGCCATATGAATCCATGCTCGAAGCCTACGAGACGGGACGCGGCAGCTTCCGCATGCGCGCGCGCTGGAATGTCGAGGATACGGGCCGGGGTACTTACCAGATCATCGTCACCGAGATCCCCTACCAGGTCCAGAAATCGAAGCTTCTCGAGAAGCTCGGCGAACTCATCGAGGCGAAGAAGCTGCCGCTGCTGGACGATGTCCGCGACGAGTCGGCGGAGGATGTCCGCCTGGTTCTCGTGCCGCGCTCCAAGACGGTCGAGGCGGACGTGCTGATGGAAAGCCTGTTCAATGTCTGCGACCTTGAAACGCGCTTCAGCCTCAACATGAACGTGCTGCACAAGGGTGCGCCGCAGGTCATGGGCCTGAAGGATGTGCTGCAGGCATATCTGGAGCATCGCCGCGAGGTCGTGGTGCGCCGTGCCGAATTCCGTCTCGACAAGATCGAGAAGCGCCTGCACCTGCTCGACGGCTACCTGATCGCCTACCTCAATATCGACGAGGTGATCCGCATCATCCGCAACGAGGATGAGCCGAAGCCGGTGCTGATGGAACGTTTCGGACTCACCGACGTGCAGGCCGAAGCCATCCTCAACCTCCGCCTGCGTGCGTTGCGCAAGCTGGAGGAGATGGAAATCCGCGGTGAACACAAGCAGCTGACGGAGGAACGCGAAGAGCTGATCAAGCTCATCGGGTCGGACCGCCGCCAGTGGACGAAGGTTTCGAAGGAACTGAAGGCGGCGCGCGACGCATTCGATCCGGATTCGGAGCTTGGCCGCCGCCGCGCCAGCTTCTCCGAGGTGAAGGACGTAGACCTCGCCGCTGCACTCGAAGCCTCGAAGCCGAAGGAACCGGTAACCGTGGTCCTGTCCCGCCAGGGCTGGATCCGCGGCATGAAGGGCCACGGTCTCGATGTGGGATCGGTCAAGTTCAAGGACGGCGACGAACTTTACCTCATCGAGGAAATGATGAGCACGGACAAGCTCATCCTGATGTCGTCTGATGGGCGCGCTTTCACCATCGGCGCCGACGGCCTGCCGGGCGGGCGCGGCCATGGAGAGCCGATCCGCCTGTCGATCCAGCTGGAAGACAGCGTCGATATCGTCGCCATGTTCCGCTTCGAACCGGAGCGCAAGCGGGTGATGGCATCGTCCACCGGCTACGGCTTCGTGGTCGAGGAGAAGGAACTCGAATCCAACCGCAAGGCCGGCAAGCAGGCCGTGAACACGGGCAATGGCGAACTCGTCTGCTGCCCCGAAGTGGAAGGCGACATGATCGCCGTCGTCGGGACCAACAAGAAGATGCTGATCTTCCCGCTGTCGGACCTGCCGGAAATGGCGCGCGGCAAGGGCAACAAGCTGCAGTCCTACAGCGGCAAGGCGCAGCTGCGCGATCTCATCACCTTCGACAAGCGCGATGGCCTGATCGTCATGACAGGCGGGCGCTACCGTGCCTTCCCGGAATGGAAGGGCTGGAAGGGCCAGCGCGCCCAGGCCGGCAAGGTCGTTCCGAAGGGCTTCCCGCGCGGCGGGACTTTCTCGGGCTAAGGGGCGTCAAAGCCGCTCAAGAACGTTGGTCATCAGCGGGCCGATCTCGTCGTGTAGGACAAGGTCCGCATACGTATCGTGATCGGTCTCCTCGCGGTTGACGATTGCGACGGCGGCGCCGGCGCGCTTGGCCATGATAGGCAGCTCCGCAGCCGGGTAGACGACCAGTGACGAACCGAGCACGAGGAACAGGTCGCAAGTGACGGCCTCTTCCATGGCGCGGTTCATTTCCGCTTCGGGCATGGGCTGGCCGAACGAGATCGTCGCCGTCTTCACGAGGCCCGTGCAGAAGATGCAGGTGATGTCCTCATCCGCTTCCCAGCGCGGGCGGAGGTCTTCCAGCTCGTAGCGCTTGCCGCATTTGAGGCAGCGGGCGTAGCTGGCATTGCCATGCACCTCGATCACGCGCTCGTCGGGCACGCCGGAGTCCTGGTGGAGGTTGTCCACGTTCTGTGTGATGACGGAGGACACCTTGCCCGCGCTGACCAGTTTCGCGACGGCGTAGTGCCCGGCATTGGGCGAGGCGCCCGTCCATCCGGCCGTCTTGTTGAAGACACGGGTCCAAGCTTCGCGGCGCTTGTCGCGGGAGGCGACGAAGTCCTGATAGTAGATCGGCGTCATTTTGCTCCACACGCCGCCGGGGCTGCGGAAATCGGGAATGCCGCTCTCCGTGGAAATGCCCGCGCCGGTGAACACGACCGTTCGGCTGGCATGGGAAATCAGGCTGGCAAGAGCGTCGGCAGCTTCGGACATGGAATGCAGATTGCATCAATAAATCCGGCCTGTCACGAGGCGGGATTCCAGGGGCGACCAATCACCTCACAGGTGTTCGCAATGGTCGCGCATGGACGCCGGTTCGATGTTCTGACAGCGCCCGCCTGAAGGCGGCAGCGGAGATGGGGAACTTTCGTGCATTCGAACATGCCCGCCTTCGACCGGCGCGTTTCCGAGCCCATCCGCGTCGCGCGGGTCCTGTGCATATTCTTCATGATCTACGTGCACGTGAACCCTGGTTTTGCCGAGTTCGATATCCCGGGCCATGGCATCAGGGCGTTTGATCTTTTCCGTTTCGGCCTTGTGAATTCTGTTGGCCGCGCTTCGGTTGCGCTGCTGTCGGCGATTTCGGGTTACCTTGCGGCTCACAGCCTCGTCAGGCTGGGAGCATCGAAATTGATGGCGAGGCGCTTTCGCTCTCTGATCGTGCCGCTTGCGATCTGGAATGCTGCATTTATCCTCCTCACCGTGCTGGGCGATCATGTCAGGCCCGGTTATCTGGAGACGGCCCTGGCCGGGCCGCTGAGCCTGTGGCGCCTGCCAACGCTGCTGGTCAGCGCCTTCGCTGCGCCGGCGAATGTGCCGCTTGGGTTCCTGCGCGATACATTCGTGTGTGCGGCAATGATGCCGCTGCTCCTTGTATTGCTCCGCCGGCATATCGGGCTCTTTGTGGCGGCCGTCGTTGCGATCTTCCTGGTGGCGCAGTTCGTCCCGCTCCTGATAACGGCAGACCTGATCCTGTTCTTCGCGATCGGCATCTGGTGCGCCGAACGCGGGCGCGTGCCGATGGCGTTTCCTGTGCCGGTTCTGTGGATGTCCGCTGGTCTCCTGATCGTGCTGGGGGCGGTTGTGACCTCGCTGCAATTTACCCAGTTCACCGATCCCACTGCAGAACGGGCCGTGCTGATCAAGGCCGTGTTCAGCACCATCCGGTTTCCGGCAGCCGTGATCTTCTGGTCGGCGTCGGTATGGCTGTCCCGTCAGGCATCGGGCCGCTGGTTGTCGGGCCTTGAGCCCTACATGTTCATGGCATTCTGTACACACATGATCCTGCTCACGCCGCTCTGGTTCATCTGGCAGAGTGTCTTCGGCGACTATTACGGTGCGGCCTATCCGGTCTTCTTCATGCTGGCGCCGTTTGTTGTGTTTGCGGGCGCCGTGATGGTGGCAGAGAGTCTCTTTGCCGTTTCACCGGCGCTGTTCGGCATCCTCAACGGTGGCCGTCTCCTCGATGCGGCAGTGCGGAGGCCCGGTAGCTCGACGGCGAGCATGCCGACCGCCTGAAGTTCCGCTAGCTGCCGCCCTCGACCGGCCGGCCAAACGCCAGCACGGCGACAGCGAGCATGCCGAACACAGCAAACAGGACGGCGAGATGCGGCTTCCGCGCCTCTTTCAGCGCACCGGCGGAAGCAATCGCGCATTGCAGGGCATAGTAAAGCGCAAAGGCTTTCGAGGCGTAGGTGATGATCTCGAAAATATGCGCGAACCAGGTCAGGCCAAGACCGATCAGGACAAGGATCAGATAGCCCATCCGGGAGGAGAGGCGTCCATCCGACTGTTCCGCCACCAGCCCGCCCGCGCCGCTCGTGTCCGCGATGGCGGCGCTGAACTGTGCGCTGAGCGCAGCCACGACCAGCAGCATCGGCAGCAGGGTCGAGACGAGTTTCATCATGTCGACGATCGACGTTTCCGACAGGGCGACAGCATCCGGATGGAACAGGAATGTCAGCAGCAGGACGTAGGCGAAATAGATGACCGTCGTCGTCCATTGGGCATAGTGCATGGAACGGATGCGCATCGCTGCCGAGTATTCCTCGCCGAGATACCGGGAGGTCTCGAACCCCTGAATTGTGATGATCAGGCCGAAGGCGAGGGTGATGCCGGTCCATCCGGTTTTCGGCGGGGCGGCGACAACGAGATTTCCGGCAGCGGACTGCTGCGCGAAATAGAAGGTGAGACCGACCAGCAGGCCGGCAATGATAGCGAGCTTCAGGCTGACGGCGGCCTGCTCCATCCGCTCCATTGCCCGGAAGCCGTGCAGCCAGCCAACGGCAAGGATCAGGACCAGCATCGCGCTGGTCAGCGACTTGGCGGCGACGGGTGAATTGAACGGCGTCAGCTTCACCCCGAAAGCGCCGAACAGGTTGAGGTAGTAGGCCACCGAGATGCAGTAGGCGAAAGCGAGGGACCAGGAGGAGAAGTATTCCAGCCGCTCTTCGAGAGGGGACCGGTCCGGGTGCGCGTCGATGTTGCGGATGTTGAAGCGGACCGCCGTTCCGAAGGCGTAGGCCGCCGCACACAGCAGCAGCATGACCAGGGGTGCGTACTTGCCGTAGGAGTCCGACAGGATCGGCCCCAGGACCAGGAAGCCGCTGCCGATGATCGAGGCGAGGGGCGTGACGGTCGCGCGCCACGCTCGCGCCGTGCGGACGCGCTTCATCAGCAGCACATACAGGACGCCCGCGGTGACAGCGCCGATGACGATTTCCTGCAGCAATTGCATGTCTGCTTCCCGGAGACCGGTCAGACGACCGTTCCGAAGGCGGCGCCGATCAGGCCTGTAACCAGCATGGCGGCAGCGCCCCAGAAGACGACGCGGAAGACGGCCCGCCGCTTGCTGGCCCCGCCCGCCCTGGCCGACAGGGCGCCGAGAATGGCAAGGGCGATCAGGGACACCACGGCGACGACCGCGGTCAGCTGGCTCGCTGGCGACAGGATCGCGGCGACCAGCGGAAGGAAGGCGCCGACGGCGAAACTGGCGGCCGAGCTGAGGGCAGCCTGAACCGGCTGGGCGCTCCCGTGGTCCGTCAGGCCGAGCTCGTCACGGGCATGCGCGGCAAGCGCGTCCGCCTCGGTCAGCTGCCGGGCAACCTCCATGGCGGTCTCCGCCTTCAGGCCGCGCTCACGGTAGATGCCGGCGAGTTCCTCCAGCTCCGCTTCGGGATACTCCTTCAGGGCCTGCTTCTCGATTTCGAGGTCGGCCTTCTCCACGTCGGCCTGCGAGGAGACGGAGACGAACTCGCCTGCGGCCATCGACATCGCGCCGGCAACCAGTCCGGCAAGGCCGGCGATCAGGATATTGCCCGGCGTTGCGTCTGCGGAGGCGACGCCGATCACCAGACTGGCGGTCGAGACAATTCCGTCATTGGCGCCGAGCACGGAGGCGCGAAGCCAGCCGACGCGGTGGATGTTGTGGTGCTCGGTATGAATATAGGACGGGTTCATCGGCAGATCCTGGTTAGGTACCCTGCGTGGCCAAGCTGGACGGGACGGTCAAGGCCGGAGGTTGCCGCAGGGTGCACTTTTCCTTGCGCAACCGCCCGGTGACGGCTAGGCCAATGGTGTTTCAGGCATTCCGGAGGATCCGACATGCAGCCTCTTCTCGTCCTGCTCGGCATTGTCGTGCTGATCATCGGCGTCATCATCCTGCTTTACAATGGCCTTGTCATGAAGCGCCAGCGGGTCAACCAGGCGTTCGCCGATGTCGACGTGCAGCTGAAGCAGCGCCAGAATCTGATCCCGAACCTGGTCGAAACGGTCAAAGGCTATGCAAAGCATGAGCAGGAAACCTTCCAGCAGGTGATCGCGGCGCGCAATGCCGCCCAGCATGCCAGCACTGCCGCGGAGATGAGCCAGGCGGAAGGCGCGCTGACCGGCGCGCTGGGCAAGCTGTTCGCCCTTGCCGAGAACTATCCGGAACTTAAGGCCAATACGAATTTCATCCAGCTGCAGAACGAGCTGTCCGCGATCGAGGACAAGCTGGCCGCGGCGCGGCGCTTCTACAACTCGGCCGTGCAGGACTACAACACGTCTCGCGAGCAGTTCCCCGGCTCGGTCATCGCCGGCATGTTCAATTTCGAGGGCCGCGACTTCTTCGACCTGGGCGACGAGACCCGCGTCACGATGAGCACACCGCCGGAAGTGAAGTTCTAGCGGCCGGCGCTTTGTGGTAGGCCTTTGCCGGGCGGCAAAGGAGGTCACAATGAGAAAGCTTGTTTCAGCAGCGGCGGCCCTGATGGTCGCCGCCTGCGCATCGGGCGGCAGCAGCAGCGGTTGGAGCGCATCGACTTGGAACGGACTTGCGCCGCAGAATGTCTATGGCGGCGGCTACCAGTTCTTCGCGGCTCCGGCCGAAGGGCAGGGTTTCAAGCTGAAATTCACGCTGAAGACGGACGGCAATTTCGGCATTGCCAGCGGTGGCGCGCCGACAGACGAGGAACTGGAAGAGGCCGCGAAGGCGGCAGCGCCGGAAGGCTGCACTTTCGTGTCTGTTCAGCGTACGGCCGATGGCGGCGCGCTGGCGGACTATGATTGTGATGCAGAGGAATAAGCGGTGATCAGAAGCGCTTCGACTTATCTCATGTTCACCGGGCAGGCCGCCGACGCGCTCGCCTTCTACACCGGCGTGTTCCCGGAAAGCACGTCCAGCGTGAGGCCGGGACCGGTCTATATGGCCGACTGGAACCTGGCGGGGCACAACGTGATGCTGGTGGACAGCCCGCCGGTGCACGACTTCACGTTCACGCCGTCCACATCCCTGTTTGTCGAATTCGAGGATGCCGCGTCACTCGATGCCGCGTTCGGGACTTTGTCAGAGGGCGGAAAGGTTTTCATGCCGCTCGACAATTACGGCTTCAGCCAGCGTTTCGGATGGATCGCCGACAAGTTCGGCGTGTCCTGGCAGCTGAACCTCGCCTGAGACTGGCCTGAAGCTGCACGTGCGGCGCCCGTGAAGGCGCTTTGGGGGTAAACTGGATTTTCGGGGTGAGGGCGAGCGTCAGGTTTCTGGTGCGGGCAGGCCCATTATCCGCTCATCCCGGCGAAGGCCGGGATCCAGCGCCAAGTAGTGCAATGCCTGCCGCACTGGGCCCCGGCTTTCGCCGGGGTGAGCGGAGAGAAGGCAGCAGTGCGCGGAGAGTAGGGAAATGCGGGTGTAGCGGGGCTGCAGCAGCTCTCCGCTCAGGGCAGCAGCGATGCGTTTGTTGGGGTGAAGGGCAGGCCGGACCAGTGCCGGCTCGGACTTCTGGTTTGCGATCCAGTCGATGCTGGCGATGAAGACACGGCCGCAGGGGGTGACGCTCCAGTGGTACTGGGTTCCCTTGCCATAGGTGGCGCGGACCCAGGCGCGCAGCATCAGGATCTGCAGCCAGATCAATGGCCAGACGGGCACGAGGTGCACGGGAAATCCGGGAGGAGGAGAGAGCAGCGACATTGCGCAAGGATACGCCCGGTTCCGGGGGTGTTGGATGGATTTATTTTTCGGCCAATGACTGCAGCAGGATGGTGCCAAATTTGCGGGGATAGCCATCATACTGAGATATGGTGACGATAATTCATCGAAAGCGGACACTCATCGGAGCCTGGAACTGGCCTCTGCCGTTTCGCCGCGAACGCAGACACCATCAGCACGAACTGGGTAGTATGTACCGAGGTCTTGCAACAGCAAATCGGTGGCCGCTCATTTTCCGAGGCCAGTGCCAGTTTGTGCCATCTCAGCCGGGGCTAGTCTGACAACAACCTGACAACACCGTCCGTATTCGAAGCGTTGATGTCACATTATGCGCCGACACCACACGCTGTAAGTTACTGCTGGTAGGAACATTGCTGGAAGCATGCCGCTGCCAGCATAGCGGACCTGAGTTCGTGGCATCGGAGTTGTGCATCATGGCAAACGTCAAAACAAAGCATCTCTTTCTGGCGGCTTCGCTATCCGCATTGATGACGGTTGTGGCGTGCTCGCCAGGTGGCAAGGCCGCAAGCTCGGACAGTGGTGCGACCGCAAGCGAGGGTGCGCCGCAGTCCGTGCCGGCAATGGCCGAAACCAGCGACGAATTGATCCTCCAGGCGCGGGATTTCCTTGAACCTGTCCCGGTCAGTGCCCCCACCATCGAAGGCGTTACAGCAACACCCGAACTGGTCGGGCTGGGACAGGCGCTGTTCTTCGATCCCAGACTTTCCGCGACCCACTCGATCAGCTGTGCATCCTGCCACTATCCCGGTCTTGGCGGCGCGGACAATTCTCCCTTCTCTGCCGGGTTCCACGGCGAACGCGGCGGCCGGAACGCGCCAACTGTCTACAATGCCGTCTTCAACTTCGCGCAGTTCTGGGACGGCCGGGCGAAGGACCTGGTCGAGCAGGCCGGCGGCCCCCTGGTCAATCCGGTTGAGATGGCATCGCCCGAGGCACACGTTACGGAGCAGATCCTGGCGCTGCCAGGCTATTCTCCGATGTTTGCGGCTGCGTTCCCCGGAGAGGTGGATCCTGTCACGCTCGCAAATGCGCAGAAGGCCATCGCCGGCTTCGAAGCGACCCTGATCACGCCAAACGCACCGTTCGACGAGTTCCTTCGCGGCGACTCCGGCGCCCTGACAGCTGACCAGAAGGCAGGCCTCAGCCTGTTCATGGACAAGGGCTGCACGGCCTGCCATTCCGGTGTGAACCTCGGCGGAACGATGTATCAGAAGTTCGGCGTCTTCTCAGATCCGGGGCCGGCCTACCGTCCGCCGGAGGACAAGGGACGCGGCGGTGTGACCGGGAATGCGGCCGAAGACTATTTCTTCAAGGTGCCGACCCTGCGGAACATCACCGAGACAGCGCCCTATTTTCACAGCGGGTCCGAGCCGGACCTGAAGCGCGCCGTCGCCGTGATGGCGGAAGTCCAGCTGGGCCAGACGCTGAGCCCGGACGAGGTTGATAAGATCACGGCCTTCCTCGGCTCACTAACCGGCGACCAGCCTCAACTGGTCATCCCCCAACTGCCGGTAAGCGACGCCAAATCACCGCCGCCTGAGCAATAAGGCGGCCGACCGCGTACGATCCCGGTCCTACGCCGTTGGTTTGGGCGGTTTCGTGGCGCGTGTGATGATGATCGCCTCAATGATCCGGCGAGCTATATCAGTCGATTGATCCTGGGGGCGGTGTTCCAGGACGGAGAGCGCCTCGTCCAGCACAGCCTGGATTTCGGTTCCATCGAGAACGCCTTTTGCTTCGAGTGCGTTCATGAGTGCCTTCGTCAAGTTCAATGCGCTCAGGGCGAGCGCCCTGTTTTCTGTTTCGAAGTCACCTGGCTTGCTCATTTCCCTATTCTCCATGGTGAGGGGGCGGGCCAGCCGGCGTCACGGCTCCCGGCGCGCGGAGTCTGGCGTCAAAGCGCGCCGAACCACGGGATCAGTTTCGCCAGTGCTTCCTCGATTTCGGGCGTCGAGAGGGCGAAGGAGAAGCGGATGAAGCGGTGGCCTTCGACGGGGTCGAAGTCGACGCCGGGGGCGGTGGCGACGCCTGTATCTTCCAGCAGTTTCAGGCAGAAGCCGAGGCTGTCATTGGTGAAGCGCGAAACGTCCGCATAGATATAAAAGGCGCCGTCCGGCGGGGCGATCCGGGCAAGGCCGAGCTTCGGCAGGGCTTCCAGCAACAGCTCGCGGTTCTTGCGGTAGACTTCGACATGGCCGTTCAGTTCTTCGCGTGCGTCCATGGCAACGAGGCCGGCATGCTGGGCGAGCGAGGGGGCGGTGAGGAAGAGGTTGCCGATATAGGCGCCGGTGCGCTTCACGCCCTCGCGCGGCGAGACCAGCCAGCCGAGGCGCCAGGCGGCCATCGAGAAATATTTGGAGAAACTGTTGACGATGTACGCATCCGGATCGAATTCCAGCATGGAGTGGATTGCCGGGCCGTAAGTCAGGCCATGATAGATCTCGTCCGAGATGATCCGGATGCCCTTCGCCTTCGCGACGGCGGCGATGGCGGCGAGTTCGTCTGCGGGAATGATTGTGCCGGTCGGATTGGCCGGGCTGGCGATGATGACGCCTTGCGGGGCCGGGTCCAGCGCGTCGAGGGCGGCGGCCGAAATCTGGTAGCGTACGTCTTCGCCGCAGGGGATTTCCACGGGCTCGAAATTCAGGGCACGGACCGTGTTGCGGTAGGCGACATAGCCGGGGCGCGCGATGGCGATGCGGTCGCCCGGCGAGAAGGCGCTGGCAAGAGCGAGCACGAGCGCGGGCGAGGCACCGCAGGTCAGCGAGATGCGCGAGGGCGAGACCTCGACGCCGTAGCTGTCCTTGTAATGCTGCGAGATCCGGTCCTTCAGCGGGCGGCTTTCCCAGTAGCCCATGGCGTCGCTGTCGAGGATCTCGTGCGCACGGGCGATGGCGGCCTGCGGCGCGCCGGTGGAGGGCTGGCCGAATTCCATGTGCAGGATGCGCCGGCCCTCTTCCTTGAGGTCATGCGCGCGGCGGCTGATCGCGATGGCGCGGAAGGGGTCGATATCCTGTCCCATGCTCAGCTGGCCACGAGCGAGGGCAGCCAGGTGGCCAGCGCCGGTACCAGCGCCACCAGCAGGATGAGCAGGACCTGCAGCACGATGAAAGGCACCGCGCCGCGCCAGATCTGCAGCGTACTGACCTCCGGCGGGGCGGCGCCGCGCAGGTAGAACAGGGCGAAGCCGAAGGGCGGCGTCAGGAAGCTGGTCTGGAGGTTCAGCGCCATCAGGATGGCCAGCCAGACGGGATCGAAGCCGAGCAGGATCAGGGGCGGGGCGACCAGCGGCACGACCACGAACACGATCTCGATGAAATCGAGGAAGAAGCCCAGCACGAACATGACGATCATCGTCATCAGGAGGGCGCCCCATTTGCCGCCGGGCATGGCGTGCAGGATGTCCTTCACGATGTCGTCGCCGCCGAAGCCGCGGAAGACGAGGCTGAACAGCGAAGCGCCGATCAGGATGAGGAATACCATGGAGGTGATGTTTGTGGCGCTCTTGATCGCCGGCAGGAGCTGGCGCGCATGGCGAAGGACGAGGGCGCCGCTGCCGAGGGCGGCGAAGAAGACGAGGCAGGCGAGCGCAGTGATGGCGATGCCGACCTGGTTCATCGTGCCGACCCGTTCGACGCCGAGGCGCAGGTCGAAGGAATTGCGGAGGATGAGAACGAGGACAAGGCTGGCAAGGCCGGCGAGGATGACCGGGGCAAGGCGGCTGCCGGCTTCGCGGGCGAGGCGGAGGCCGGCGAGCATGATGGCGCCGGCGGCGCCGATGGCGGCGGCTTCGGTGGGCGGGGCGATGCCGCCGAGGATGGCGCCGAGGACGGCGAAGATCAGGGCGAGCGGTGCGCCGAGGCCGAAGGCGACTTCCTTGAAGGTGAGCGGCGCGGTGTCTTCCGGAACGTGGACGGCGGGGCAGTGCTGCGGGCGGGTGATGGCCTGGAAGGCGATCCAGGCGAGGTAGAAGCCGACGAGGATGAGGCCGGGGATGAGAGCGCCGGCGAACAGGTCTCCCACGGAGACGACCAGCGGCCGGCCACCGGCGGAGAGGCTGGCCTGGCTGGCGGCGTTGGAGACGGCGTCCGCGAGCAGGATCAGCACGATGGAGGGCGGGATGATCTGGCCGAGCGTGCCGGAGGCGGCGATAGTGCCGGTGGCAAGGCGCGGGTCGTAGCCCTGTTTCAGCATCGAGGGCAGGGCAATCAGCGTCATGGTGATGACCGTGGCGCCGACAATCCCGGTGGAGGCGGCAAGCAGGGCGCCGACAAGGACAACCGCAAAGCCAAGGCCGCCATTAAGCTTGCCGAGCAGGCGGCTGGCGATGTGAAGCAGGTCCTCTGCGACGCGGGAGCGTTCGAGGATCACGCCCATCAGCACGAACAGGGGCACGGCGACGAGGGTGCCGTTCTGCATGATGGAACCGCCCTGGATGCGGCTGGGCAGGGTGCGGAGCAGCGGCTCCGGGAAGACGCCGAGCGCGATGCCGACAAGGGCGAACAGCATGGCGACGCCGCCGAGGGTGAAGGCGACGGGGTAGCCCATGAGCAGTGCGGCGACGGCCGTCGCGAACATCAGGAGAGCGAGGACGATCTCAAGCTCCATGGGCGCCCTCCGTTGCAGAAGGGGGCGTCGCCTCTTCCAGCCGGCCGGTGAGGCGGAGGGCGGCCTTCAGCGCCTCGGACAGGCCTTGTGCCAGCATCAGCACGGCGAAGGCAGGCACCAGCGTCTTGAACAGGTAGAGGAAGGGCAGGCCGTCGGATTCGCGGGAGCCTTCCAGTAAGGACCATGAGCGGGCGAGGCCCTGTTCGCCGGTCGTCAGGATGCGGATCATGATGGGGAACAGGAAGAGGTAGATGCCGGCGAGCTCGATCCAGTTACGGCCGGCGGCGCCGAAGCGGGGGCGCAGGATGTCGACGCGGACATGGTCGTCATCGCGCAGGGCCGCTGCGGCGCCGAGCATGAACATGGCCGCGAAGGCGTAGATGACGAGTTCGTTCAGCCAGGTGAAGGAAACTCCGAAGGCGTAGCGTAGCACGACCACGACGAGCTGGAAGAAAACGAGCAGCAGGGCACTGGCGATGGCGGCGCTGCCGGCATAACCGGTGAGGCGGTCGATCAGGGCGATGAGGCGTTTCGCGATATCTGCCACCGCGCCGGGGGCGATGAGTGCAGCCAGCGGCAGCAGGAACAGGGGCAGGAGGACGATGCCCACCCATTTGAGCGCGCCGCCGATCTGGAGGAAGAGGACCGGGTCCATCGGAGCCTGCGGCCTTACTTGTTCGCCGAGCGGGCGGCGTAGTACGGCCCGTCCGACCAGTTCGACCATTCGCGCACCAGCTTCAGCGCGGCTTCGAAGCTTTCATAGATGCGCTTCTCGATGCCGTCCTTGCCGGAGGCGGCACGCACGTCCCATGCCGCTTCGGCCATGGCCTTCACCACGTCCGGCGGGAAGCTGCGCATCTTGACGCCGTGCTCGCGGATCAGGAGATCGAGATAGACGGAGTTCTGGTAGGTGAACTCGCCGAGCGAGGTGTGGTTCACGCTTTCGCACGCCGCCTTGATGATGGCCTGTTCGCCGGTGTTGAGGCTTTCCCAGACGCGGAGGTTCATGCCGACAGCGAGGCTGGCGCCCGGTTCATGGAAGCCGGGGCCGTAATAGTAGGGCGCCTCGCGATAGAAGCCGAGGGTGAAGTCGTTCCACGGGCCGACCCATTCGGTTGCGTCGATCGCGCCGGTCTGGAGGGCCTGGTAGATCTCGCCGCCGGGCAGCGCGATGGCCGCGCCGCCAAGGGCGCGCAGCACGTCGCCGCCTTGCCCCGGAATGCGCATCTTGAGGCCGACGAAGTCGTCGAGGGAGTTGATCTCCTTGCGGAACCAGCCGCCCATCTGGTGGCCGGTATTGGCGGCCTGGATCGACTTGATGCCGAACTGGGCGGAGAGCTCGTCCCACAGGGCCTGGCCGCCGCCGAAATCGATCCAGCCCATCAGCTCCTGCGCGGTCATGCCGAAAGGCACGGCGGTGAAGAAGGGATAAGCCGTGGATTTCGCCGTCCAGTAATATTCGGCGGCGTGATACATGTCGGCGGAGCCATTGGCGACGGCGTCGAAGGACTCGAAAGGCGGGACGAGTTCGCCGGCCGCATAGACCTTCACTTCCATTGCCCCGTCGGACATGTCGCTGATCCGCTGGGCGACGCGCTCGGCCGCTTCGCCAAGGCCGGGCAGGCCCTTCGGCCAGGTCGTGACCATGTTGAAGCGGCGGCGGTTGCGGGTGATGGCGGGGGCGCCGAGAATCGGAGCCGATGACGGGTTCGCGAAGGCGGCCGTGGCGCCGCCCACTCCGAGGACGCCCGCCCCGATGAGGTTGCGTCTGTTGATCATGCGTTTCCTTCCCCTTGCCCCGGTGGCCTCTTGCGGGCCGTGCCGTGCGGCTATTCGTCGTCCCGGAGCAGCCGCCAGCGATCGCCCTCAAGCACTTCGAGCGGCTTGTAGCGGCGCTTGTAGTCCATTTTCGGGCTGCCCTTGACCCAATAGCCGAGATAGACGTGCGGCAGGCCGAGGTCCTGCGCGTGGCGGATATGGTCGAGGATCAGGAAGTGGCCGAGGCTGCGCGCTTCCTGCTCGGCATCGAAGAATGTGTAGACCATCGAGAAGCCGTCGCGCAGCACATCCGTGATCGAGGCGGCGACCAGCGGCGCGTCCTCCTCGGGGCCGTCGCGGTATTCGAAGATGTGGCTCTGCACCGGGCTGCCGCCGACCATGGCGGAATAGTCCCGGTAGGTCATTTCCGACATGCCGCCACCGTCATGGCGCGATTTCACGTAGGATTTCAGGAGATTGTACTGCTCGCGCGTCGCCGTCGGGGCGACCGTGCGGCGCACGAGGCCGGCATTGCGCTGCAGGACGCGCCGGTCGCTCCGGGAGAATTCGTAGTCCCGCGTCGGCACCCGCACGCTGCGGCAGGCATTGCACCGCGGGCAAGCCGGCCGGTAGGCGATGGTCTGGCTGCGGCGGAAGCCGGCCTGGCTCAGCATGTTGTGGACGAGGTCCGATTCGGTGATCGCGAGATTGGTGAAGGCCTTGCGCTCGCGCCGGTTCGGCAGATACGGGCACGGGCTGGGGTTCGTCACGTAAAACCGCAACGACCGCTCCAGTCCCGGGGGAAGTATCTTCGAGTCCGTGAATTTCATCACGCTCGACTCTACACCTACAGATCAAACCGCCAAGGGGCGAAGATCGTAAACACGCACCAAAGTATGAAAACGAGCGGACCGCCGAATTTCATGAAGTCGCCGAACCGGTAATGGCCGGGGCCCATGACCAGCATATTGGTCTGATAGGCAATCGGCGTCGCGAAGCTGCAGTTCGCGCCGTAGATCACCGCCAGCAGGAAGGGCAGCGGGTCGGCGACGTGCAGCTCGTGCGCGGCCGACAGGGCAATGGGCGAGAACAGGATGGCGGTGGCGGCGTTCGACAGGAGGTTGGTCAGCAGGGCCACGGCCAGGAACAGGGCCGACAGCACCGCCAGCGTGCCATAGGGCGAGGCGAGATTGACCACGCCGTGCGCAATCATGTGGGCCGCGCCGGTCTTTTCGAGCGCCATGCCCATGGCGAGGGCGGCACCGATGACGAGGAAGATGCGGAGGTCCAGCGAGCGGCTGGCCTGGCGGTAGTTGAGGCAGCCCGTCACCAGCATGGCGACAGCAGCCAGCACGGCAGCGTGCAGGATGGAGACGACGCCGGACGCCGCACCGATCACCAGCGACAGCGAGATCGCGCGGGCGGCGAGCGCCTTGGTGGTCAGCGGGATTTCGGTCTGCGACCATTCGAGCAGGATCAGGTCACGGCTCTGGCGCAGTTCCAGGAAGGCGTCGACCGGGCCGCAAAGGAGCAGCGTGTCGCCGGATTCGAGGCGGATCTCGCCGAGCTTGGTGCGGATCATCCGGCTGCGGCGCTGGATGCCGAGCGTGACCGCGCGGGTGAGGCGCCGGAAGCCGAGCATTTCCACGGTGCGGCCGACCATGCGGGAGCCGGGGGCGACGACGGCTTCGGTCAGGGCGAGACGGTCCGGCCGGCCCTGGTCGTCGACATCGCCACCGGCCGACTGCCAGACCTGCTGGAGGAAATCCGGCTGGCGGGCGAGCACATGCTGGATCGCGGCGCGCGTGGCGGCGACGATGACGAGGTCGCCGGGTTTCAGGGTCAGGTCCTCATAGGGCGGCAGGAAGGCCCGTTCGCCGCGCTGGATCATGCGCACGGTCATGTCCGGCAGGTCCACGAACATGCCGGCGACGGGCTTCTTGCCCTGCAGGAAATGGCCGGGCGTGACTTCGATCTGGGCGAGGAACTGTTTCGAGGAGGTCGAGGCGATGTCTTCCGTCAGGCCCTCGCGGCTGGGCAGGAAGAAGCGCGAGAAGATGGCGAGGTAGACAATGCCGGCACCGGCGAGGATCAGGCCCATCGGCGTCTGGTCGAAGAAGCCGAGCTGGCGGTTCTCGATCCGCTCATAGGCCTCGGCCGCGAGCAGGTTGGTCGAGGTGCCGATCAGCGTCGTCATGCCGGCGAAGATGGAGATGAAGCTGAGCGGCATCATCAGTTTCGAGGCGGGCGTCTTCATCCGCTGGGCGATGGCGCTCATCACCGGCAGGAACATGATGACGATCGGCGTATTGTTGACGAAGGCGCTGATCGCGAACACGCCGGCAAAGGCGAAGACGAGGGTTCGGATGGGACGGCGGTCGTAACCGGACAGCAGAGCCTTGGTCGGGCCTTCGAGGGCGCCGGTCTGGAACAGGCCCTGGCCGACGACCAGCAGCGCCATGATGGTGATCAGGGCCGGGTTGCCGAAGCCGGACAGAAGGTCCTGTGCCGTGATCGGGTTGCCGTCGACACCATGGGCGCCGGGCAGGGAGAACAGGACCAGCAGGCCCGCCATGACGCAGACCGACACCAGCTCCATCGACCAGCGGTCAGACATGTAGAAGCCGATCGCGGCGCACACGACCGCGAGGCTTGCCCACATGGGCCAGTCTGACAGGAACTGGGCAATCATTGTGGTACCGGGTCTTCCTTCTCGGTCCGGTCCGCCGGGGGGCGGAGGACGTCAGCCCTCAATGTGGACAAGTATGCTGACCCGGCGGTTAACGGGCAAGTGGGGCTGTCCGGGCACCAGGGGGCGTGTATCGGCAAGGCCGGTGACGGCGCGGATGCGTTCCGGGGTGATTCCGGCCGTTTCGAGCACCCGGCGGGCCTCGTTGGCCCGGTCGGCGGACAGCTCCCAGTTGGAATAATGGTCGACCAGGCTGGGGAAGGCATCGGTGTGACCTTCAATGGTCAGGGCGCCTTCGAGGCCGGCGAGGGCGGTGCCGGTCTCACGGGTGAGATCGAGCCCCGCCTCGGTGAGCCGGCCGCTGGCGCGGTCGAACAGGGGCCGTTCGGCGGTGTCGACGAGGTCGAGGCGCACCCCGTCTGCTTCTTTTGTCAGCACGATGCTCGATTCCGCGGCAATCAGGGCCGGGTTGCGGCTGAGGGCGCTGAACAGGCGGTCGGCCTCGGACGGGCCGGCCTCGGCGGCGGCGCCCTGTGTCGCGTCGTTGCGGGGGTGGAAGTAGTTGGCGATTTCGGCCCGGCCTTCCTGGGACACGCCGCTGACCAGCCAGAGCAGCAGGAAAAACGCCATCAGGGCTGTCAGGAAGTCGGCATAGGCGAGCTTCCATGTCCCGGCCTTGCGGGCGGGCGCGACGGGCATTCTGCCCGCGCCTGGGCGTGAGATACTGGCATAAGCCATTCGCTCGCTCGATCCATTCCTTCTGAGTGGTCTGCCCCTTCTAACAGGTCTTGGTGAAGACCCCCTCACGGGGGATGGTGGGATTTCGATGAAATTCGATCTATCTGTTGCCGGGACTACAGGAGAATCAGAATGGCACGAGTGGCGTTTCTTGGGCTGGGGGTAATGGGCTTCCACATGGCTGGGCATCTGGCGGCGAAGGGGCACGAAGCCGTCGTCTGGAACCGCACCGCCGAAAAGGCAAAGCTGTGGGCCGGACAGCACAAGGGCGAGGTGGCGAAGGACCCGGCCGCGGCGGCCTTTGGGGCAGAATATGTGCTCCTGTGCCTTGGCGACGATCCGGACGTGGCGGAAGTCTTCGCGGCGCTGGAGCCGAGTGTCGGTGCGGGCATGGTGGTGGTGGACCATACGACCGCATCGGCAGGCCTCGCGCGCGATCTCTATGCCCGCTGCAAGGCGAAGGGAGCGCACTTCCTCGATGCGCCGATTTCCGGCGGCGAGGCCGGCGCGAAGAATGGTGCCCTGACAATCATGTGCGGCGGCGACGAGGACACGTTCAGCCGGGCCGAGCCGGTGATGTCCGCCTACGGAAAGAAGATGACCCTGATCGGCGGGGCCGGAGCGGGGCAGCTGGCGAAGTCCGTCAACCAGATCTGTATTGCCGGCATCGTGCAGGGGCTCGCCGAGGGGCTGTACTTTGCCGAGAAGGCCGGGCTGGACCCCGCGCGGGTGATCGAGGCGATCAGCGGCGGAGCGGCGCAGAGCTGGCAGATGGAGAACCGCTGGAAGACGATGGTGGAAGGCCATTACACGCACGGCTTCGCGGTCGACTGGATGCGCAAGGATCTCCGCATCACGCTGGAGGCGGCGCGCGAGAATGGCGCCAGCCTGCCGATGACGGCGACGGTGGACCAGTATTATGCCGACGTGCAGGCAATGGGCGGCAATCGCTGGGATACGTCCAGCCTGCTCGCCCGGCTGAAGCGTTGAGGCGTCTCGATATTCATCTGCGCTCGGACGAGCGTTTCGATCCCGTCCTGCGGGCGGTCAAGGCCTCCGAGCCGGTCGACTTCTATGTTCTCGATACGGAACTGGAGAACCGCAAGCTGATTTCGGTCTTTATGCGCGACGGAGCAGAGCAAACCCTGATGGACAGCGTACAAGCGGCCCTTGAAGGCAGCGCGGGCTGGCGGATCAGCGTTCTGCCCATCGAGGCGACGGTGCCGAAACTTGAAGAGGACGACGCTGCCACCAGGCGCAAGCGCCAGAAGGCCGTCACGGCGACGCGCGAGGAAATCTATTCCGATGTGGTGACCGGTGCGCGGCTCGACCAGGACTTCATCATCATGGTGGTGCTCTCCACCATCGTGGCGACGATCGGCCTGAACTCGGACGGTGTGGCGGCGGTGATCGGGGCCATGGTGATTGCGCCGCTGCTGGGGCCGGTGCTCGGCTTCTCGATGGGCGCCGCGCTTGGCGATTTTCACCTGCTGCGGCGCGCCTCGCTGACGCTGGCGGCCGGCATCGGCACGGCACTCGTCTGCGCGCTGGTCCTGTCCTTCTTCGTGCCGGTGGATCTCAACAGCCATGAACTGATGTCGCGGGCGGAGGTGCGCCTTGACGGGTTGGCACTGGCCATGGCGGCAGGCGGAGCGGCAGCCCTGTCGCTGACGCGGGTCGAGGCGTCCGCGCTGGTTGGCGTGATGGTCGCCGCAGCGCTGTTGCCGCCGGGGGCTGCGATCGGCCTGTTCATCGGGGCCGGCGAATGGGAACTGGCCCTGCGGGCGGCTCTGCTGCTCAGCCTCAATATCGCGGCGTTGATCCTGTCGGCGCTGATCGTGTTCCGCCTGCGCCGCATCCGTCCGCGCAACTGGATCGAGCAGAAGAATGCGGACCGCGCGGTGCTGATCAATGTGGGCCTGTCCGCCTTCTTCCTGCTGGTGTCTGTCTTCCTGATACTCTATCTCGATCTTGGGGCGAAGGTGTCGCTCGGCTAGGCTGGGCGCCGGAGGATTTCGATGGCGAAAGCGGACAACAGGACAAAGCCGACGGAGGTCGCACCGGAGGCATTCATCGCCGCGGTCGAGAACAAGCAGCGGCGGGCGGATGCGGAAGTGTTGCTGGACTGGTTTCGGAACGTCACCGGCCTCGTGCCGAGGATGTGGGGGCCGAGCCTGATCGGCTATGGGAGATATCACTACACATACGATACCGGGCGTGAGGGCGAGATGTTCCTCACCGGGTTTTCGCCCCGCAAGGCGAACCTCGTCATCTATGTGATGCCCGGCTACAAGTTCGAGACGATGAAGGAAAAACTGGCGAGACTCGGCAAGCACAGGCTGGGCAAGTCGTGCCTCTATATCAACAAGCTGTCCGACATCGACATGGACGTGCTGCGCGAAATCGTGACGGACGGCGTGCACTATATGCGGGCGAAGTACGAAACCTGGGACGAGTAGGCGCGCGAGCCTCCGTCTCCGGACAATCCGGCGCGGGCGGGTGTGGCATGAGCGGGTTTACATATAGGATGGCGGGCTTAGGCTGCCGGGTGAGCCCCAGTTTCCAGCTGCGTGCAACGCGGCCTTCGACTTTCCACCCTCCCAGACGATTGGACATATCATGACCGAGGTCAAAAACGGCGACACCGTACACATCCACTATACCGGCACCCTGAACGACGGCACCAAGTTCGACAGTTCCGAAGGCCGCGACCCGCTGGCCTTCCAGGTCGGCGCGGGCGAGATCATTCCGGGGCTCGACGCCGCAATCCCCGGCATGAAGGTCGGCGACAGGAAAACCGTGAACGTGCCCTGCGAGCAGGCCTATGGGCCGGTCAATCCGGCGATGCGCCAGGATGTGCCGCGGGGCGAGATCCCGGCGGACATTCCCACCGAGGTCGGCACCCGCCTCCAGATGCAGGCGCAGAACGGGCAGGTGATCCCGGTCGTGGTTGTTGCGTCGGACGAAAATTCCGTGACGCTGGATGCGAACCATCCGCTGGCAGGGCAGGACCTGACCTTCGCCATCGAAATCGTGTCGATCAAGCCGGCGGCCTGAGTCGCCGACTGAGCGGCGGTCAGAGCCCGTCCTTCCTCGCCTTCCACAGGAAGATGACGGCCAGTGCGACGCTGACGATTGGCAACAGGATGCCGAATTCGTCGATATAGACATGCGTGCCCTCGCCGTGCGTGGTGAGCGGCGTGAAGACGCGCTGCAGGAACAGGTTGTGGCTCGCATGCAGGATGGCTGCGGGCCACAGGCTGCCCGAGCGGAAGGCGAACCAGGCATAGACGACGCCCATCGGCATCACCGAAAGCGTGAACAGAATCATCTGTACCACGAGATTCCCTTCGCCGGCATTATAGTCCGTAAACAGAATGCCCGGCCAATGCCAGAGCGACCAGATGAAGCCGGAGAGCAGGCCGACCGCCCAGAAGGGCATGACCTTGCGCATCTCCCAGACAAGGAAGCCGCGCCAGCCGATCTCTTCGCCGAGCGCACGGGAGGCCTTGTCGATGATGCCCACTGTGCCCGTGATCAGGACCCCGGCGGCTACGGCGCCGGCCGGGGCGGCCGCGCCTTCCGGCAGGTTCCCGGTGACGAGGCCGGCAAACTCGCGCAGTGCATCGGGCGGGCCGAAGCCGCTGCCGCCGAGATGGCCCAGCCAGACCGGCAGGTACATGGCCAGGGCGTAGGCGAGCGGCAGGAGATAGGCGAACCAGCTGAGCTTCCAGCCGCCCCAGCGCCAGGGCAGGCTGGCAATCGGGCGCTTCAGGATCAGGCAGGTGACGATTGCCGCCATGCCGGGGGACCACATGACACCGGTGACCATGAGCAGACTGGAGACGCCCTGATGGATCATGATGCCGTCGAAGACAGCACTGAAGGCCATCGTCAGGATGAGGAAGATCAGGATCGCGCGCCAGGCGGCGCCTTTTTCCTCACTTGAAATTCCCGGTGTCGTGCCTGCGTTCATGCCCGTCAGCTCCCTTTTCCCGCGCAAGGCCTAGCACGGGCTGCGGGGCTTAGGAACGGGCAAGCCAGGCGACGAGATTGACGAGCAGGGTGAGGCCGATCGAGGCGATCAGCATGAACTTCCACGGAAAGAAGACGCGGATGCGGGGCCCCGGCTCCGGCGCGTCGATGCGTTCCTGCTGGCGGCGGATGTCGTCGATCATCCGTTCCTGCGCGCGGCGCGTCGTGCGCGGGAACAGCATGGGCAGCAGGTTGAGGGCCAGCGTCAGGACGACGGAGCCGACGATAGAGACGAAGAGCCAATTGGGCATCAGGGTGTAGGCCCCTGTCTACTGTATCGCAGCTATGTATCGTCCGGATGAAGGGCGCGGCCGAGGATGTGCCGGCTGTCGCCGATGACATGCTGGCCGATGCCGACGATCAGCGGATCGGGCTGGCGCGCGACGCGATGGTCCTTGTCGGGATAGTCCAGAGAATAGAGCAGGTGCCGCATGCAGGCGACGCGGGCGCGCTTCTTGTCTGAGGACTTGACGATCGTCCATGGCGCATCGGCCGTGTCCGTGTAGAAGAACATGGCTTCCTTGGCTTCGGTGTAATCGTCCCAGCGGTCCATGGAGGCGCGGTCGATGGGCGAGAGCTTCCACTGTTTCAGCGGATCATGCTCGCGTGCCTTGAAACGGCTTCTCTGTTCCTCCTGCGTGACGGAAAACCAGTATTTGAACAGGTGGATGCCGGAGCGGGTGAACATGCGCTCAAGCTCCGGGACCTGGCGCATGAATTCGAGATATTCATTGGGCGAACAAAACCCCATGACCCGCTCGACGCCGGCGCGATTATACCATGACCGGTCGAACAGCACGATTTCGCCGGCGGTGGGCAGGTGCTTGATGTAGCGCTGGAAATACCATTGCCCGCGCTCCTCCTCGCTTGGCTTTTCGAGGGCGACGACGCGCGCGCCGCGGGGATTCAGGTGTTCGGTGAACCGCTTGATCGTTCCGCCCTTGCCGGCCGCGTCGCGGCCCTCGAAGAGGCTGACGATCTTCTGGCCTGTTTCCTTGACCCATTTCTGGGCTTTCAGAAGCTCCACCTGGAGCTCTGCCTTGTGCTGCTCATAAACGGCGCGCCGCATCCGGGACTTGTAGGGAAACTCGCCGTTCTCGAAGATGTGGCGGATATGATCCGGGTCATGACGTTGGGCGGAGAGCGTGGCGGCATGGATGTCTGTCTCGACACTTCCGGCCACGGATTGCGCGCCATTCGACGGGCCATTCTTCGCGCGAGCGGATTTCGGGTTTGTGTCCGCGCCTTGTTTTTCTGCCATGCCGTGCCTCCCGTGTCTTCAGCCCAATGTACGGAAGCGCAATCATCTACTCCCTGACCAAAGCTGACAAGTTTACGGAGGTAATCCGGACCTCATATAAGTAGAAATACGTGCATGTTGAAGACGCGCCAACCGTGCCGCAGCGATGGCTGCGTGCACGGCGTGGCAGGTCGCAAGGCTGAGTGGCGCTATCGGCCTATTCGGCGGGAACGGTGCTGAACTCTTCCTTCCAGCCGGCCATTTCAGCGCGGTTGTCATGGTCCCACGGATGGAAGCCGGGCCTGAACCAGGACAGCCAGATCTTCCAGCCCTTGCCGAACAGGTTCGGCTTCTTCCAGAGGAAGGCCTTCACGGCGCGCTCTGCGTCTTCCTGCGTGTAGCCGTCGGCGAGCAGCAGCTTTACGGCATAGCCGGCAATATTGGTGGTGAAGTTGCTGGTGATGATCAGCATCGACAGGCAGCGCCGGAAATAGCGCTTGAAGGGCGGCCAGTCTTTCGTCACTTCGAGGAAGACGTCATAGGCGACCGCCTTGTGCTCGGTCTCTTCCATGGCGTGCCAGCGCCAGAGGCGCTCGAGGGCAGGATGGGTCTTGCTGAACAGGCGGCCGTAATCGGTCTCCATCTCCATCATCAGGTCTGCCATCATGGCGGTGAAATGCTCGAGGCAGATGGTCGCGACCAGCATGCGGAACGGGCCGCCGGAGCGCCCGAACTGGACCTTTTCGCGGATCGCGGCCTCGATCTCGGCGACCGGGTACTTGCTGCGGTCGATCTTGTTGTTCAGCAGGTGATGCTCGCGCGAGTGGATGGCTTCCTGGGCGACGAAGTCCTTAACGTCCTGCGCGAGTTTGCCGGAGACGTCGTTGCGGAAGGCCTTCACCGAATCCATGAACATGCGCTCGCCATCCGGGAACGTCAGCGACATGGCATTGAAGACCGCGGTCGCAACGGGGTCGCCGTCCAGCCACGGGCCGTTGTCGGCGCCGGTCATGTCGAAATGGATGTCGCGCGGCAGAATCGTCACATCGTCGGGTGTGCGTTTGATCGTCATGGTGTTTAGTGCCTTGGGAGGAAAGGTTTGGACAACAAGCTCATGATGCCAGATAACACTACTGACAAAAATGTCAATAAACAGTAACGCACCTTCCCGGATCCGGCGCACGCCGGAGGAATCGCGCGCCAATATCCTGGCGGCCGCGGAATCGCTGCTCGTGGCGCACGGACCGCAATCGCTGCGGCTGGCGGATGTGGCGAAGGCGGCGGGCGTCGCCAATGCAACCGTGCTGCACCATTTCGGATCGATTGCCGCTGTCCACCAGGCGCTGATGGAGCGGATGATCGCGGACCTTGTCGACAGCATCCTCTCCGTGGAAATCCCCGCCGACGCGCCGCTGGAGGCGCGGGCCGTCGGCCTGAAGACGCTGTTCGATGCCTTCGAGACACGCGGCGCGGCAAGGCTCGCGGCCTGGCTCGAGCTGACGGGCGAGACGGGCCGGATGACCGTCGTGCGCGAGGCGGTGCAGGAGGTGGCGCAGAAGAAGATCGCCAGCGTGGGCATCCCGGCGGACATGGCGGAGGACATGATCCTGCTCAGCGTGACGCTGGCCGTCGGCGTCGGCCTGTTCGGCCGATCCCTCGGTACACTGATCGGCAAGCCGCCGGAACGCGCGCGGGAACTGGCCCTGCAGATGCTGCTGGCAAACATCCAGCGACTGGCGGGGTGAGCGGTGCGAGAGGCCGGTATTGGCCCTTTTCTGCCCTTCAATGCGAGGCTTGGAGCGGTCACATCTCTCAAACTCCGACGCAGATCCAGCTCAATGAGGTTGCATTTTGACTTGCCGGATGTGGCCTTGTGTTTCAACATTCAAAGCGGATTGGAAACACTTGCTGCAAGCTGAACGATTGGACGCTCCAGCAGGTGTAAATGAGGACAGCTGCGGTGGGGACAATTCGCAGAAGCCTGTGGCTGATCTGGGCCTGCCTGGTCTTGCTGGCAGCGCCCGGATTTGCGGACGAGACCCGACTAGCGCTCGTCATCGACCAGACAAACTACCAGAACGCGAGCGAACTTTCGCGGGTCGCGGGGGCCGGCCATGAGGCGGACCTGATCGAGTCTGCGCTTCGCGACACCGGCTTCGACGTAACCCGGGTCAGCAACCGCACTCGCACCCAGTTGGTCAATGCGCTGGACGACTTCCGTATCCACCTCGAACAGGCCGGGCCCGAAGCCGTGGGCTTCGTGTACTACACGGGCCACGGTGCCCAACATCCGCAGACGCACAGTTCTTTCTTGCTTGGTATCGACGCCCGGCTGAGGGCTGCCTCAGACCTTGCGGCCTATGGCATCGACCTCGAAGCGCAGCGCGACGGATTTGCGGCCACAGGGGCAAAAGCCGTGTTCCTTGTCTTCGATGCCTGCCGAAACGTCGTCGCCGGGTCCGGCTTCAAGGCCAACGTGAAAGGCATGAGCCGGATCGAGGCTGGCGCCGACATGTTGATTGCCTATTCGACGGGTCTGGATGATGTGGCTCAGGAGGGCATCTATGCCCCCGTCTTGGCGGAGGAAATCCGCCAGCAGGGCCAGCCCGCCGAGACTGTGTTCGCCAATGTCCAGAAGCGGGTCGCCCAGAAAACTGGCTTCCGTCAGAAGCCATGGTTCAATCCACAGCTTTACCAGTCAGTCTGTTTTGCGGGATGTCAGGCGCCGGCCACTTCGGCAGCACCGCTCCTTGCCAGTGACGAGGGCACCGCCTTGGCGCAGGCCATTTCGGCCAATACGCCCGCCGCTTATGAGGAATTCCAAGACCGGTTCCCAAACAGCGCCAATCTCGCGTTCGTAGAAGCAAAGATTGCCCAACTTACACCACGGCCGGCGTCCTCGACTGCCGATGGTATTGAATTTCGTGACGCGTTTGTGTCTGGCACAAATGCGGGCCCTCTGATGGTTTTGTTGCCTTTGGGTAACTTTCAGATGGGATCTCCGGCGGATGAGGAAGGCCGCGACAGTGATGAGGGGCCGCAACGGACCGTCACGATCAAATACCATCTAGCAGTGGGAAAATATGAAGTGACCTGGGCTGAGTGGGAGGTATGCATATCCGATGGAGCATGTCCTCCGTTGGCGGATGATAATATGGGGAAAGGCACCCATCCAGTGACCAACTTATCGTGGGATGATGCCAAAGCATATGCTTCCTGGCTAAGCGAAAAGACAGGGCGGCCCTATCGATTGCTGTCAGAGGCGGAGTGGGAATATGCTGCGCGAGCCCGCACCACGACTCCGTATAGTTTTGGAAGCGATCCCGAATCCGGATGCGCTTACATGAATGGTGCTGATGCGACCTTGCATCGTGTGCGGCCGCGCACAAACGACTTGGCTTGCGATGATGGGTACGCGAATACGGCACGGGTAGGTTCGTTCTTGCCTAATGACTTCGGTCTGCACGATATGCATGGAAACGTTATGGAATGGGTGGACGATTGCTATGAGGAGTCATATCGAGGCAAGCCAATAGACGGATCCGCCTTCCAGAAGCCATCGTGTTCTAAGCGCGTTTATAGAGGTGGCTCATGGCATCAAGGAGCAAAGAGCTTGAGATCAGCTGATCGGATTAGCAACTCCGCCACTGTCACAGGAAGTACGATCGGATTTCGTGTCGCAACGACCATTCCCTAGCAGTTGTTGCCTGATTTCTGCCGTTCCATTTGATGGTTGTTCGAAGGGATCTCAATTGCAGTGGCGCGCCCAGCGTTTCCCTTCGAGAATTGAACAAGTCACCCTTTCGCTACTTGGTGACGTCGTCCGAAGTCATCCAGTTAGTGGCTACGATCGGTGTCCACAAGCAAAGGCCTGGATGTCCGACTTCGGCGAATACCTGCCGGTCTGTGATAGCGCTTTGAAAGGCTCGAAACGGGGAGAGATCCCGATTGCTTCGTCTGACAGGACCAAATAGCGTTTGGCTATTCAAGCCGGTTTGGAGGTCAGCATGGAGCAATCGGAG
>JACKIK010000008.1 GCA_020638455.1 Hyphomonas sp.
GAGGGGGGATTGAGGCGTGCTGCATCCCCGCATCAGACGGCCGGCTGCGTCAGCGTTCGGCGGCAGGCTTCCACTCGAGCAGAAGTTTCTCGCTTTTCTCGATCTGGGCGGGCGACATCCAGCTGCCCACGATTTCCTTGTTTGCCGCCGCCAGGTCGTTGCCCTGAGCGGCCGAAAGGCTCAACCATTTGTGAGCCTCGACATAGTTCTTCGAAACGCCTGTGCCCTGCGCGTACATCACACCAAGATTGAGCTGCGAGGGCGCGTACCCCTGCTCGGCCGCCATGCGGTACCATTTCACGGCTTCTGAATGGCTGGGCGCAACGCCTTCGCCCTCCTCATACATGACGCCGAGATTGTGCTGGGCCTGCTCGTCGCCTTGCTCCGCCGCCAGACGAAACCACTTCGCGGCCTCCGCGTCATTTTCAGCAACGCCGATGCCATCGTCATACATGATGCCGATGTTGAGCTGCGCAGCCAAATTTCCCTGTTCGGCCGCCTGACTGTACCATTTGAAGGCCTCTTCGTAGTCCCCCATCTCATAAGCGGCATCGCCCCGTTCGGAGGCGTCCTCCTGCGCGGCAGCGGGGCTTGCAAACAGGAAGACCGGCCAGAGCGCGATCAATGCGACAGGGACTCGATATTTCATCAGCGGCGCTCCGGGCGAATCATTTTGCCCGAGCATGAGGCCAATGCCGCGACGCCCTGTCAACGACCATCAAATTCGGGGCTGGCCAGCGCGATTTGTCGTGAAAGGACTGTCCGTATCGCGAGCAATCACGGCCTTCTCCGGCTTCCCGCGCCGTCTCAGCTCCGGGCACCCGCGTCTGGGCCATTTTGCAGTCCGGCGATGATCGATTTTTTTTGTCCCATCATTTTTCCATCAGGATTTTTCGTTTCAGGCGAGCAAGACTTTTTGTTCGCGCTGGATCCACGTCTGCCGACGAACCGCCAGCCAGTCCCGAGGGGATCCCCGGCAAGTTCCGAGATTTCACGAACCAGGAGACTTCCATTATGCGCCCGCAATCGACAATGAAACGGCTCGCGCTCGTCGCCGCCGCCATGGCAGTTGCTGTTCCGGCACACGCGCAGGCCCTGACGGCATGCAAGTGGGGAAGCCCCGGCTATTCCTGGGCCATGAAAACGCCGGAAGGCACAAAAATCGCCACCGGGATTTCCGGCGACGTGATCCTGTATTCCTCTCTCACCCTGTCCCCTGGCAAGGTCATACCGGTCGGAAATTTCTGGAGCGGTCTGGGCTACAACTGGGTTGGTGACTTCAATGGCGACGGTTTCGACGACATCGCCTCTGCCAACGGATCCACAGTCGAGATGCGGCTTCAGACGAATAACGTGCCTATTTCCGAATGCCGGCGCGAGGTCGTCAACGGCCAATCCCTGACCAAGCGCCAGGATTACAAGCTGTCGGGTTTCCAGAAAGATTCGCTGCAGGTGTCGGGATCCTGGGGCGCTCCCGGCTACTCCTGGACAGGTGATTTTGATGGCGATGGGCGGGCGGACATTGCGACCGCCTCCGGTAACGACGTCCGCATCCACTTCTACGACTTCACTGGCTACACGGTTCCGGCGACCCAATGGCTGTATGATGCCGGCCACAGCCCGGCGACTTACCAGCGAGAGCCCGGCTACGCCTCCTGCTCGACGCTCGCCGATCATTTCGGCCAGTTCACCAGCAAGACCTGGAGCGTCCCCGGAGGCTGGGGCGCTGCGGACTATAGCTGGGCAGCTGACTTCAACGGCGACGGAACGACCGACATCGCGACCGCGAACGGCGGCAATATCAGGGTCTTCAGCTCCAAGGGCGGCCGTACGGGCGGCTTCGACAGCAAGGACTTCTCCGTGCCGATGCCATGGGGCAGCGGCGCATATACCTGGGCAGCCGATTTCAACAAGGACGGCAAGGCCGACATCGCCTCCGCCAGCGGCGATACGATCTCGATCGCGATCGCCCAGCCGGTCGGCCAGAAAGGTGTCCTGACAGGGTTTGCAGTCGAACGGCAGCCCATCACCAATTGGTGGGGCGATGCCGCCTACACGTTCGTGAAGGATTTCACCGGTGACGGCAGGGCCGATGTCGCGACGGCGCGCGGATGCGACGTGAAGATGTCAGCCTCGACGGGATCGGGCTTCGCGGCGCCTGTCGATTGGCGATACAGCCTGCGGGCACCTTCTACGGGCGGCGCGACCGGTATCAGCCCGCCGACATCATACAATGGATGCGGTCTCGGCTCAGTGGTCGGGACGTGCCAGTAGCGTCCGGGTCCGGCGCGTTTGCGCCACGGTGTGACATCGGCAGGGCTGCCTGCCTCCGGAGGCTTTCCCGTCAGCCGCGCCAGCCCATGCCTTCAAGGAGCGATTTCGTCTCGTAGAGCGGCAGGCCGACGATGGCGGTGTAGCTGCCGTTGATGCCGGTGATGAAGGCACCGGCGAGGCCCTGGATGCCGTAGCCGCCCGCCTTGCCCTGCCATTCGCCGCTGGCGACATAGGCCGCGATCTCCTGATCGGTCAGGCGTTTGAATTTCACGCGGGCGAGCACGGTGCGGGCGCTGATGCGGCCGTCCGGCGCACGCACGGCGAGGCCGGTGATGCACTGGTGCGACCGGCCGGACAGCAGGCGCAGAAAGGCCTCCGCCTCCGCGGCATCGGCCGCCTTTTCGAGATTGCGCTGGCCGAGGGCGACGACGGTGTCGGCGGCCAGCACATAGCCCTCTTCCCGGCAGGCGGCGGCCTTCTCGCGGGCAAGACGCTCTGCCAGCGCGCGCGGGCTTTCGTCCTTGCGGCGGGTCTCGTCGATGTCGGTGGGGCAGATGGCGTCCGGCACGATGCCGATCTGGGCGAGCAGGTCCTGCCGCCGGGGGCTTGCGCTGGCAAGGATGAGCCGCGCGGCCCCGGGAAACGCCATGGGAGTTTACTTGAAGCGGTAGGTGATGCGGCCCTTGGTCAGGTCGTAGGGCGTCATTTCGACCATCACCTTGTCGCCTGTCAGCACGCGGATGCGGTTCTTGCGCATCTTGCCGGCGGTGTGGGCGATAATTTCGTGGTCATTCTCGAGTCGCACGCGGAAGGTCGCGTTCGGCAGCAGTTCGACCACCGTACCCTCGAATTCGATCAGTTCTTCTTTGTTCGACATGCAGTCTCCAAAACAGGACGGTCCAGTGCGCCGTCACGCGCCGATATAGGGTGCGCCTTATACTTTTGCACGGATTGCGGCAAGCTTTGGGAGTCACTCCCAAAAACAAGAGACCGGATGCGGGGGGGTGTATCCCCGCATCCGGCCAGTGCCTGGAGAGAGACAGGCTACTGGGTCAGGCGTGTTCCTTCTCCGCGCCCGCGGCTGCGAGGGCATGGACGTCGGCCGCCGTCAGCGTCTTGCCGCCGATCCCCCAGTCGCCCTGCTGGATTTCCTGGATGCGGACCCAGGTCACCTGGCGCATCGCTTCGCCTTCGACGGCGAGCATGGCATCGGTCACGCGTTCGATCATTTCGCGCTTCTGGGCGGGGGTGAAAACGTCCTTGATCACGTCGATATTCACGAGAGGCATTGTCTTGTTCCTTTGTCTTGAGTTGTCCCGGCTGCGGGACCATCCCGCCGCCGATGTGAGACGTGTACCCCGGCCGGCGCGGGCAAACTTGAACGGTATCTGGAGAAATGCTGGAGAAATGCGGGATTTCGCCTATCCTGCCCGGACATGATCTATCGGTTTGAAGACTTCGAGCTCGATTCAGCGAAGTTCGAGCTCCGGCGAAGCGGCACGCCGGTGGCCGCAGAGCCCCAGGTCTTGTCGCTGCTCCTGCTGCTGGCCGCGAATTCTGACCGCATGGTGAGCAAGGACGAGATCGTCGAGACCATATGGGACGGGCGCGCGATTTCGGATTCGGCCCTGTCGAGCCGGATCAAGTCCGCGCGCAGGCTGCTCGATGATGACGGCAAGGCGCAGCGCCTGATCCGGACGATCCACGGGCGCGGCTTTCGTTTCGCCACTCCGCCGGATGTGCAGCCGGTGGCTCTGCCGGTCGTGGTGCAGGTCGCAGAAGCGCCGGCGGACGCGGAGCCGCCGCCCCTGCCGGCACCGGACAAGCCCTCCATTGCCGTCCTGCCGTTCCGGCTGGTCGGCGTTGCAGGGGACTATGCGGCGCTCGCCGATGCCCTGCCGCATGACCTGATCACCAGCCTGTCGCGCCTCCGCTGGCTTTTTGTGATCGCCCGCGGATCGACATTCCGGTTCCGGCAGTCCGATCCGGACCTCGCCAGCGTGCGGGCGGCGCTGGGGGTGGACTACTGCCTGTCGGGGGCCGTCGAAATAGTTGGATCACGGATGGGTGTGTCCGTCGAGCTGGCGGACACCCGCACCGGCGGCGTGATCTGGAGCGAGCGGTATGACGGCAACCTCGGCAATGTGCACGACGTCCGTGAACAGATCGCCGCGCATGTCATGTCGGAACTCGACGTCCAGATCCCGCTGCACGAGGCAGGTCATGCACGGCTGGTGGCGACGGAGCAGCTCGACGCCTGGTCGGCCTACCATCTGGGACTGACGCACATGTTCCGGTTCACCCGGCAGGACAATGAACAGGCCACCAGCCTGTTTGACCGGGCCCTGTCGCTCGACCCGCATTTTGCGCGGGCGCATGCGGGCGCGTCGTTCACCCGGTTCCAGAACGCCTTCCTGCGCTACACGCCGGATGCCGATGCCGAAATCGCCGCGGCCCGCGCAGCGGCCGAGCGCGCCATGGCGCACGACCCACTGGACCCGTTCTGCAACCTTGTGATGGGACGGACACACTGGATCGAGCAGGACCTCGAAGGATCCCACAGCTGGCTCGACCGGGCGGTGCAGCTCAATCCGAACTATGCGCAGGCAGTGTACCTGAGGGCCCTGACGCAGACACTGATCGGCGACGGGCAGGCCGCCGATCCCGATGTCGGCCTCGCGCTCAGGCTCAGCCCGCTCGACCCGCTCCGATACGCGATGCTGTCCACCCGCGCGCTCCTGCTGATGATGCAGGGGAAATACGAGGATGCG
This sequence comes from Hyphomonas sp., assembly GCA_020638455.1. Classification (GTDB taxonomy): domain Bacteria; phylum Pseudomonadota; class Alphaproteobacteria; order Caulobacterales; family Hyphomonadaceae; genus Hyphomonas. The sequence goes on from JACKIK010000008.1 coordinate 5,046, forward strand.
ACGGCCTGGGCCGAACAGGGCGTCCGCACGCCGGGCGCGCATGTGCATATCGCGCTCATCGCGGCGGCGGCGCAGAAGATGGCGCAGAACGAAGCTGCGGCTGAGCGCTGGATGGCGTATGCGCGCCAGCGCGACCCGAACATCAGTGCCGAGACGTTCCTGCACGCATTTCCCTTTTCGGACCCGGCCCAGCGCACCCGCATCACGGAAGTCCTGAAAGCGCTGGGCGTCTGATCACCCTGCCGCGCGGGCCTGGCCGGCGTGGAGGGCGCAGATCAGGGTGAACAGGCGCCGGGCGGTGAGGAAGTCGACTTCGACCTTGCCTTCGAGGCGTTCGGCCAGCAGTTCGGAGCCTTCGTTATGGATGCCGCGGCGGGCCATGTCGATGGCTTCGATCTGGTGCGGCGTCTGCGTGCGGATGGCATCGTAATAGCTGTCGCAGATCATGAAATAGTCGCGGATCACGCCCCGGAACGGGCCGAGCGACAGGATGAAGGTGTGCACCTGGATGCCCTGCTCGTCCTTCACCGCGAAGACGAGGCGGCGCTCGGCTTGCGACAGGGCGAGGATGTAGGGGCCCTGGTCCTTGTCGATCAGCTTGAAACTGTTCTGCTCGATCAGGTCGAAAATGGCGACGCGCCGCTCATGCTCGGCATCCGGGCCGGAGGCGCCGAGCGTGTCGTCGTCGATCTCGACGGCAATCAAGCGGTTCTTATCCGTCATGGCCGCCCCCGGCATTGGTGCGGATGGTGATGGAGCGGGCATGGGCCGGCAGGCGCTCGGCCTCGGCAAGGCGGAGGGCCGCAGGGGCGAGCGCATCGAAGCCGGCCGGCGTCGCGCGCTGCACGCTCATGCGCTTCATGAAATCGGCGAGGCCGAGGCCGGAGGAGAAGCGCGCGGCGCGGCTGGTCGGCAGGACGTGGTTGGAGCCGGTGACGTAGTCTCCAAGGGCTTCCGGCGTGTGGTGGCCAAGGAAGACAGCGCCGGCGTGGCGGATCTTCGGCAGCAGCGCGTCCGGATCGGCGACGCAGAGCACGGCATGCTCCGGCGCGACGATGTTGGCGACTGCGGCGGCCTGGTCGAGGTCCCGCGCGGTGACGATGGCGCCGTGGGCACTCCACGAGCGGGCGGCGCGCTCGGCCGTGGCGAGGGATTTCAACTGCCGATCCACAGAGTTATCCACAGCCTTGCCCACAGACTCATCCACAGTGATCAGGATCGACTGGGAGGACGGGTCATGCTCGGCCTGGCTGAGCAGGTCGGCGGCGACCCAGTCCGGATGCGCCGTTTCGTCGGCGATGACGAGGATTTCGGAGGGCCCGGCGATGGTGTCGATGCCAACGCGGCCGAAGACCTGCCGCTTGGCCTCCGCGACGAAGGCATTTCCCGGCCCGACGATCTTGTCGACGGGCTCCAGATGACCCGCCCCGAAAGCGAGCGCGGCAACAGCCTGGGCCCCACCGATGGGGTAGTATTCGTCCACGCCGGCGTGCAGGGCCGCATAGGCGACGGCTGGCGACAGCTCGCCCTTCGGTGCCGGGGCAACCATGACGATGCGGCCGACGCCGGCAATCTTCGCCGGCACGACGTTCATCAGCACGGAGGACGGATAGCTCGCCCGCCCGCCCGGCACGTACACGCCGACACTGTCGAGCGAGGTCCAGCGCCAGCCGAGTTCGACGCCGACCTCATCCGTGAACGAATGGTCCTGCGGCATCTGGGCCCGGTGGTAGGCGGCGATGCGGTCATGCGCGAAATCGATGGCCTGCTTGAGATCGTCCGGGCACTGGGCGGCGAGCTCGGCAAGGTTCACATTGTCGGAGGTCAGGGTGACGGGATCGATCTGCAGCTCGTCGAACTTTGCCGTATGGGTGGCGACCGCCTCCCCGCCCCGCTCCTCGACCTCGTCAAGGATCTTGCCGACGATTCCGGCCACGTCATGGCCCGTCGCGCGCGGCTCCCGCAGGAAGCGGCGGAACCGGGCGTCGAAGTCCGGGGCGGAGGCGTCGAATGTGCGGGCCATCAGGCAAGTCCCGTATTTCCAAACCTCGCTTCATGGCCTGTCAGGCCGCCCCTGACAAGGCGACGATTCGGCACTTTTGCCGGTTGTTCTTGGCGAAAGCGTGGGAGGCGCGTAGCCTTCTTCCCTGCAAGGATGGGGAGGACCGGCCGATGTACAGCCACACGACGCTCGGGACGAATGACTGGCAGAAGGCCCGGCCCTTCTGGATTGCCGTGATGGAGGCGCTGGGGAACCCCATCCTGTTCGAATACGACCGCGGCATCGCCTTCGGTGAAGCGACGGGGCCGAAACTGTTCGTGGGGCCGACCTTTGACGGCAAGCCTGCCACCAATGGCAACGGCACGCATGTCGCCTTCATCGCAAAGGACCGGCCGACGGTGGATGCCTTCTACGCCGCCGCGATGGCCAATGGCGGCTCGGACGAAGGCCCGCCGGGGCCGCGGCCGCATTATCACAAGAACTATTACGGGGCGTATGTAAGGGATCCGGACGGCAACAAGATCCAGGCGGTGTGTCACCGGAAGCCGGGATAAGCCCTCACCACCCACGCCCTTCGGGCGCGGGCCCCTCCTCTCCCTGAAGGGAGAGGGGTTGACCCGGCACCGTCGTCACAAGTTGCTTGATGCTAACCCCTCTCCCTCTGGGAGTGGAGGGGCCCACCGCGAAGCGATGGGCGGTGAGGGCCTTTCCCCTACCGTTTCCGGCGCTCATGGCTGGGCGTGTGGCGGGTGGCCCAGATGTAGTCGCTGTCCATCAGGGTGGCGTCGAGGGCTTCGACGGTGAGGGCGATTTCGCCGTCGCCGGCGAACAGGAGGGTGACGGTGCCACCGGGCGGGTCTGCCTCCGGCGTGAAGGTGACCTGCAGGAGGGAGAGGATCATCTCCGGATCCGCCTTGGTGATGGCGCGGGTCTTCACGCCCAGCACGCCGTCGAAGGCGAGGAGCGAGCGGATGCGCTCGGCCTCGCGGCGCTTGCCGGTGCCCTCTTCCCAGCGGAAGCGGTTGATTTCCAGTGAGAAACGGCGCTGGCGGGCCTCGTAGACAAGGTTCTCCGCCTTCACCACCGCGTCCTGCACGGCGGCGGAGATGATTTCGAGATCCTCAGGCTCCTCGGCGAGCAGTCGGAGGGGTTTTGCGTCTGACATACCAGCCCCTTCAGGCGCGTTGACTATTCCTCTTCCCCGGAACGGCGCGTGATATCGGCGCCGCAGGCATTGAGCTTGTCTTCGAGACGCTCAAAGCCGCGGTCGAGGTGATAGATGCGGTTGACCACAGTCTCGCCCTCTGCGGCAAGCCCTGCAATGACGAGCGAGACCGATGCGCGCAGGTCTGTCGCCATGACGGGGGCGCCGGTGAGGTGGCTGACGCCCTTCACGATGGCCTCCTGCCCGCGCACCGTAATGTCGGCGCCGAGGCGGGAAAGTTCCGGGGCGTGCATGAAGCGGTTCTCGAAAATCGTCTCGCGGATGACGCTGGTGCCCTCGGCCATGGTCATCAGGGCCATGAATTGGGCCTGCAGGTCTGTCGGGAAGCCGGGATGCGGCTGGGTCGAGACGTTGACGGCCTTGAGGCGCGTACCGTTGCGGCGGATGCGGAGCGTGCCAGCGGCCTCGTCCGCATCGACCTTGACGCCCGCCTCGCGGAGCTTGGCGATCATGGCGCCGAGTGCTTCGACCGGCGCGCCGTCGAGCGTCACGTCCCCGCCGGCGGCCGCGGCCGCGAAGGCATAGGTGCCGGCCTCGATGCGATCCGGCATGACGGAATAGGTGGTGCCCTTCAGGCTCTCCGCGCCCTTGATCCGGATGACGGCCGTACCGGCGCCGGTGATGCGGGCGCCCATCGTGTTGAGACAGTCGGCAAGGTCTTCGATCTCAGGCTCACGGGCGGCGTTTTCGAGGACGGTCTCGCCCTCGGCCAGCGTCGCGGCAAGCATGGCGTGCTCTGTGGCGCCGACGCTTGGCATGGAGAAGTTGATATGGGCGCCCTTGAGGCCGTGGATGGCAGCAGCCTTCACATAGCCCTGCTCGACCTTCAGGTCCGCGCCCATGGCTTCGAGGGCCTGCAAGTGCAGATCCACCGGCCGGGCCCCAATGGCGCAGCCGCCGGGCAGCGACACGGTGGCATGGCCGGAGCGAGCAATCAGCGGCCCCAGCACATTGAAGCTCGCCCGCATCTTCCGCACCTGGTCATAGGGCGCGATCGTGCTTTTCAGCTCAGCGGCGTTGAGGTGGCAGGTCGACTCGCCTTTCGGCCAGTAGACTTCCACACCGAGGGTTTCCAGCAGCTGCGCCAGGAAGCGCGTGTCGGCGAGGCTCGGCATGTTGGTGAGCGTGATCGGCTGGTCCGTCAGCAGGCAGGCGACCATGAGCTTCAGCGCCGAATTCTTGGCGCCGGAAATCGGGATGCGGCCGTTCAGGGGCGTGCCGCCGATGATGTGCAATCTGTCCATGACCGGCCCTTATACAGCGCTTCGCGGCTTTGGAAGGGCCGGAATGTGTTGAAGATCAGCGGGTTTCTCGCCGGAAGCAGCAGTTGCTGCGATGGCGTCAGGCGCGGGCCGCATCGGCGGCGGCAAAGTGCGCCATCTGGTCGGCGTGGGCTTTCCGGAATGCCGGGCGGCCTGTCTGGCGTGCAATATAGGCTTCGGTCGCGGGATAATGCCCGAATGCACGCAGTCTTTCCACTCGCAGGACATCAGCCATCAGCAGATCCGCAACAGTGAACCGGCCGGCGGCGAGCCAGTCCTGCTTGTTCAGGATGCTTTCCATCCGGTCGAGCCGGCTTGTCAGCCAGCCGGTCAGGCCGTTTTCCTTCGCGCCGGTTACCTCCAGAAACCACCACGGGACAGACACCATTTCTATCGAATTCAGCGCGGCAATCGTCCATTGCAGCGTCTGCGCCTCGCCGGCCGGGTCGCGCGGCATCAATGTCTCGCTCTTCCGGGCGATGTGCAGCAGGCCCGCTCCACTCTCGAACAAGTCGATATCACCATCGCTGAGGAATGGCACCTGACCGAAGGGCTGGCGTGCCAGATGTTCGGGGCCCCTGTCGTCAAAAGGGACCGTGCGCACAGCATAATCGAGCCCGGCCTCCTCGCAGGCCCATCTCAGCCGCAAGTCGCGCACGAAGCCACGCGGACCTTCCGGCACCCAGTCATACGTCCAGACGATCAGTTGGGCCATACGATCCTGTCTTTCTGCGAGTTCCTGTCTCGGCCTATCACGCTTCCATACGCAGCGGCAGGCACTTCAGCCCCCTGAGGCCGGAGCGGGAGATCCATTTCATGGCCATCGGGTCGCCGTCTAGGGCGAGGCCGGGATAGCGGGTGAACAGGGCTTCCAGCGCGGCGTCGGCTTCCATCCGGGCGAGGTGGATGCCGAGGCAGATGTGTGGGCCGCCGCCGAAGCCGACATGCCGGTTGGGCCGGCGGGCGAGGTCCAGTGTCAGCGGATCGGGGAATTCGTCCGGGTCCATATTGGCGGAGGCGAGGAAGCCGAACAGGCGCTCGCCGCGCTTCAGGGCGCGGCCCTCGAACTCCATGTCTTGCTTCACGAAACGCGGCTTGGTCATCTGGACCGGGCTGCAGTAGCGCATCAGCTCGTCGACGATGACGGGGCGGGCCTCGTCGTCCGCCGCGCGGACCTGTTCTGAGGCGCCGTCATGGGTCAGAAGCGTCCAGACACCGGACGAAAGGAGATGCGTTGTAGTCTCGTGCCCGGCAACGAACAGGACGAACACCATGGCCAGCAGCTCGTTCTCGGTCATCTTCTGGCCGTCGGCCTCGGCGTGGACGAGCTCGGAAACGAGGCCCTCGCGCGGGCTTTCGTGAAGGGCGCGGAACTCCTCGCGCAGCATCTCCTGCACGCTGCCGAGGCGGAACAGGCCCCAGAGCATTTTCAGGGGCGCATCTGTGCTGGAAAGATTGTCGAGCGCATGGTCCAGCTTCGCCTCTGTCTCCGGCCGGAAGCCGAGCAGGCCATAGATCACGCGCAGCGGCAGTGGGCGGCAGAAGCCGGAGACGAGGTCCCGGTTTCCTTCCCGCTCCATCCGGTCCAGCAGCTCATGCGCACAGGCCTGCACTTTCGGGCGTTGCAGCAGGATGGCGGCGCGGCGGAACGGGGCGTCGGTCAGGCGACGGAGGCGCTGATGGTGCGGATCGTCCAGCGACAGGAGGTTGTCCGCCATGATCTTCAGCGATTTCGGAAGGAAAGGCATGGCGAAGGGCGACTTGTGCCCGGCATTGCGGGCATCGACCACAAACCTGTCCGAGTCCTTCAGCAGCGTCTGGATCGCGGCATGGCGCGTGACCAGCGTGATCGGCCCGAAGAACGGGATTTTCGTTTGATTGTAAGGGCCTTCCGCCAAGACAGCCGCGAGCGTTTTGTGCGGCGCGGCCAGATAGGCCGGCGATGTCAGGCTGAGGGTCACCTGTCCTCGTCCGAGCCGGGGTCCGCATCAGGGGCGGGCGAATCGGCCGATTTGCGGGCGGCCGCCTTGCGGCGCCTGAGGTTCGCCCGCAGCGCCGCGGCGAGGCGCTCGGCCTTCTCGTCCCTGGCTGGCGGGTCCGGGGGCGGCCCCGGCGTTGGCGTGTCTGTCATGGCAGGTGCAATTCGCGGCAAAACGGTCTTTTCATACCCTGCCGCTTAAGCTAAACGCCGCAGACCCCACCTGCAATGCCGCGGTAGCTCAGTGGTAGAGCGCATCATTGGTAATGATGAGGCCGAGAGTTCAATTCTCTCTCGCGGCACCAGCTTCCCCCTCTTCTGACAGGTCCGGCATCAGGCGCCGGATGAAATAGGCGTATTCGAGCGCCGTGCGGAAGGCGAGCTGGTCCTGGTTGGCCGTGCCGCCATGGCCGCCTTCCTTGTTCTCGTAATACAGCACCGGCTTGCCGTACGCCTCGAGCCGCGCGGCGGCCTTGCGGGCATGGCCGGGATGCACGCGGTCGTCCTGCGTCGACGTATAGATCAGCACTTCCGGATAGTCGGCCGCCGGATCGAGATTCTGGTAGGGCGAGTACTTTTCGATATAGGCCCGCTCTGCCGGGACGCGCGGATCGCCATATTCGCCGACCCAGCTGGCGCCGGCGCCAAGCTCGGTGAAGTCCAGCATGTCGAACAGCGGCACGCCGATATCGAGGGCATGGTAGAGATCCGGCCGCTGCGTGAGCGCGACACCCAGCAGAAGGCCGCCATTCGAGCGGCCGAGCGCGCCGAGCTTGTCGGACGAGGTCACGCCGCTGGCGATCATGTCCTCGGCAACGGCATAATAGTCGTCGAACGCCTTCTGGCGGTTCTCGTGCAGGGCGGCATCGTGCCAGCGGGGCCCGTACTCGCCGCCGCCGCGCAGGTTCGCGATGGCCAGCACGCCGCCGCGCGAGATCCACATGCGGCCCGCCAACGCACCATGCTGCGGCCGGCCGGGGTCTTCGTAGTAGACCGGCAGGATCGGGATCAGGAAACCGCCATAGCCATATTCAATGGCGGGGGCGTTGCCCCTGGCGAGCACGTCTGCCTTGCCGACGAGAAAGTAGGGAATCTTCGTGCCGTCGGCGCTGGTTGCCCAGCGCTGTTCGACTTTCACGTCGCTCGCATCATAGAGCGCCGGCAGGCGGGTGACCTCCTGCAGTGTCGTGCCGCTCTCGAGGCGATAGAGCGTGTTCGGCTGGGTGAAACTCTCATAGGTGACATAGGCGTCGGACTTCGAATTGCTGGCGGCAACGATCTTCACGGTCCCATTGTCGGGCACCGGCAGGCTGTGGGCCGTCCAGCCCTCCTCGCCGGGCCTCAGCATGACAAGGCGGCCTTTGACATCTTCGAGCAGGCTGAGCAGGATGCCCGTCTTCGTCAGGGCCACATGGGTGACCGCTTCATTGCTCAGTGGGCGGAACACAAGGCGTGCCGCCCCGCCGCCGAGCGGCACGGCGACAATGTCGCCGCTGCGGAAGGTGAAACCTTCATCGTCCCAGTCCTGTTCAAGGGTGAGCACCAGGTCCTGCCCGACCACGCCCTGGGGGCTGGATTTCTCAGGCACGTCCATGAGCACTGCATTCCCGCCTTCGATGCGATAGAGGTCGGTCCGGTTCCAGTCCTGCCTGGCGCGGATGAGGAAGGCGAAATTCTCCGTGTCCGTCCGATAGAGAACAGGAGAGACCTGCGTGTCTTCGACATCGCCCTCGAAGACGGACGTTGCTGCGGACAGCGGTTCGCCCCGGTGCCAGGCGCGGATGTCGCGCGCGTAGCCGGCCTGCGTCAGCGCGCCCTCACCCCAGTCCGTGCCGACCAGCAGCGTGTCCTGATCGAGCCAGGAGACATTCGATTTGGCCTCGGGCACGACGAACCCACCCTCCACGAATGCCTTGTTTTTCAACGAGAACTCGCGGAACACGCTGCTGTCCGTGCCACCACGCGACAGCTCCACCATGCAGCGGTCGCTGGGCGCGCCATAGCAGCGGGCGCCTTCGTAGACCCAGTTCTCGCCTTCCGCTTCCGACAGGGCATCGACATCCAGGACTGTCTCCCAGGCGGGCGTTCCGGCATTGAAGGACGCCGCATCGCTGCGCCGCCAGACACCGCGCACATGGGCCGCGTCCTGCCAGAAATTGTAGACCTCATCGCCGATCAGCTCCGGCTCGGGAATGCGATCCTTGCTGGTGAGGATAGCGGTTGCCTCCTTGTCGAGCTCGGTGAACAGGGTCGTTTCCGTCAGCGCCTTGAAGGTGCGCGCATTCTGTTCGTCGACCCATTCGAGCGCTTTCGGGTCGTAGACATCCTCCAGCCACTTGTTGGGATCGCCCTCCTGCACAGCGACGGGTTCCGGCTGTCCGGCGGCGGTCTCGGGTTCGGGCCCGGCAGGCGCCGCGGCCGGCTGCGACGCGCACGCAGCCAGAGCGAACAGCAAAGCGGAAAGCGGAAGATGTTTCATGGAAGCCAGCCTCGGAATGACATGCGTTTTTCGAAGGACGCCGCAGCGGCGCGCCCCGTTGTTCTAATGCGAGCCTGGCCGATTTCACAATGGCCCGGCTGTGCCGGGCGGAACACCGGGGCACAGGATGTTGCCACAAGCGAAAAGGGCGGACCTTGCGGCCCGCCCTTCCCTGATTTGGCTTGCCTGTGCGGCTTAGAACGTCTTCGAGATCGTCACGAAGGCGCGGCGGCCACGGATGTCGTAGGCCGTTGCGTTCAGCGGGGTGTTGCCAGCGCTGGTCGTCACGAGCGAACCGGACACGGCCGGCGGCGCTTCGTCGAACAGGTTGGAGATACCGCCGGTGATCGACCAGGTATCGCCTTCCCAACGGGCCGAGATACCGTGCGTCCAGGTGGCTTCGGTGCTGGTGGTGTAGATAGCCCCCGGCACGCCGAAATAGGTCTGGGCGTCGTTGTAGTCAGCTGAGTAGTAGCGGTTGTCGTCCTGGTGGCCGACGAAGCTTGCAAACCACTGGTAGGTCCAATCGCCACGGTCGAGGCGCAGGTTGAAATCACCGACGACGTTCGGATAGCCAATCGTGCCGTTGAAGTCATTGTTCGCGATACCCGTCGAACCGTCAGCACCGAAGACGTTGATGTAACGCTCGATCGGGAAGCTGAAGCTCGAGTCGAAGGTCATCGTACCGAAGTTGAAGTCGTGCGTGTAGCGGACATCAAAGTCGATGCCGCGCTGCTGCTGCGAGTCAACGTTCAGCGTCGGAGCGATGATCTGCGTCAGTGACAGCGGGAACGACGGCGCAGTTGCCGACGAACGCGTGATGTAGTCACAGAACGAGTTCGGGTAGTTCGAGGCAGCATAGCAGCCTGCCACAACCTGACGTGCGCTGAGCGACGTGATCTGGTCCTTGATTTCGACTTCGTAGTAATCAACAGCGATGTTGAGGTCTGCGAAGGTCGGGGTCCAGATCAGACCGCCGGTGAACGTCGTGCCGGTTTCCGGCTTCAGGTCGTCGCCACCGCCGCGTTGCACGACAGTCGCGGAACGGCCGCCGATGCTGTAGCCAGCCGGCAGTCCGAGCGCGCCGCAGTTCGCGACGATGTTCGGGTTGTTGCTGGTATCCCAGTTGAAGCAGACGTCCGTATTCAGCTGGCTGGAGAAGCTGGTCTGATCAAGCAGGAACAGCTCGAACAGGGCCGGCGCACGGTAGGATGTACCGTAGCTGGACCGTGCGCGGATGGTCGGCGTGATCTGCCAGTTCAGGCCGGCCTTGTAGATCGAGTCGTCACCGCCCTTGTCGTACGAGAACATACGGCCGGAGAGCGACAGTTCCACATCCTCAGCCAGCGGTGCGCCCTTGATCAGCGGGATGCCCGCTTCAGCGAAGAACTCGGACACCTTGTTCGTGCCCTTGGTCCGGCCAGCGGACGACGTACCCCAGAGCTCGGAGTTCTGGGACAGTTGGCTCGGAATGTCGTCAATGCTGAATTCGCGCCATTCAGCACCGAGAGCGAGACCGACCTTGCCCGCGGGCAGTTCGAACACATCGCCGGCGACGACTCCGGTCACCGTCTTCTGCTCGTAGGTCGTTTTGCCTTCGGCGTAGGTGCCGATAGCAGCCTCAAGCTGGTCGATTGCGCGGCCGCTGAGGATGTCCGGGTCGAAGTAATCAACGCTCGGCGGGGCAACATAGTCGATCACGCCGTCATTGTTGTAGTCAGTCGCGTCATAGTTCCAGTCGCCGGACTTCGAGATCAGGATCTGGTTGCCGCCATAGGTGCCTTCACCACGCGAGTAGGACCCGTCGAGTTTCCAAGACCAGCCCGTCTGGCCGATACCGCCGCCCAGCGAGGAGTGCGCGAACAGGTAGTCGACCTGAATGTCGCTGTTCGAACGGTAAGGCATCACCGGCAGGGCCAGCGTGTGGGTTGCGTTGTCGAAGGTCGGATCCAGCTGGTAACCGTACCAGCTCGTTCCGAACAGGGCGTCGACAAACGACGAACCCACCGACGGGAAGAACTGGCGCCAGCTATCGATCTGGTTCTTGCGGCGGCTGAGCAGCACTTCGCTGTTCCAGTCGATGCCGCTGAAGTTGATGTTGGCCGTGCCGAACAACGACAGGTTTTCCGTGCGCGGAATGAAGTCAGTGTTGTCGAGGAACGGAGCATCAAGGATGTCTTCGTAGTAGAGCGTGCCGTCAGGCAGCTGGCCCGTACCGTTGCGGCGCACGCCACCGATCACGGTCGAAACGCGCGGCCGGTAGCCGACAAGGCCCGGATCGCTCGGATCGACGAAGAAGTTGTAGTACTGCTGCAGCAGGTTCGGGACGGTCGAGCCATCCGGAGACGGAATCAGACGCTCGCCGGAGAACTGGTCGATCACCGTGTTGAAGTACAGGTTCGAGCAGTTACGGCCCGGCTCTGCGGAGCGGTTGATACGATCCATCAGGCGGCCGGTGGTCTCGTTGCGGACATAGTCCGTCGGGCAGTCGAGATAGGCGCGATCGCTGATGTCGAGTTCGCTGTCGAGGCGGTATTCGGCCGACAGGGTGAACTTGGCATTGTCGGGGCCGAAGCCCATGGCGCCGCTGATCGAGAACTGGTCGCCTCCGCTGTCGAACGGACGCGAATAGTCGACCGTGACTTCCGGCTTGTCCACCGAGGTGCGGGTGATGATGTTGACCACGCCGCAGACAGCGTCGGAACCATAGATCGTCGAGGCGCCATCCTTCAGGACTTCAACGCGCTGCAGGATCGACTGCGGCAGGACGCTGAGGTCGAGCGACGACACAGCGCCGCGCGTGCCGGACGGGCCGGGGCGGATACCGTTGATCAGGACCAGGGTACGCGTGTCACCGCAACCGCGAAGGTCGACGGTCTGCGAACCGACACCGCCATTGGTGACGAAGTTCTGGAACGTGTTGTTGAGCTGGGTCGAACCCTTGGCCAGAGAGGAGCCCTGAATCAGCGAGGCCGTATCGACCAGACCCTCGAGCGTTGCGACTTCAGCCGTGATCACCTGGATCGGCGAAGACGATGCAAACTGGTCGCGCGACAGCAGCGATCCGGTAACGACAACCTTCTCCTGCCGGGCTTCCTCCTCCTCGGCCGTCGAATCAACATCCACCTGCTGGATGGCTTCGTCTGAAGTAGTGTCGGCAGCATCCGTTTCCTGTGCCTGCGCGGCACCGGACATGATCAGGGCGCTGATTGCAACGCCACTGAATACAGACCGACGGAACAGTCGATTGTTCATTTTGATTTTCCCCTAACCTTTTGGGCCTCAGCACACTTGCCCAACGATGAAACGCGAGCCAGCCCGGCGAACGCCGGTGCTTCGTAACAGGTTTGTACGGGCTGTTGCCGCCATGCAAGGTTTCATGACACGAAATTCATATTGCGGACAGTTTCACCTCATTGGTGTGCCTTTTCCGCCACAACTTGCCCTCACACTCACGCAATGGCGGCAAAATGGATGTGTCAGATCGTGCACCGCGCGCTTGACGCGGAAGCCCCCCCTTTAAATATTGCGCGCACTTAATCCCGGAGGAGACCGACATGCTAAGACGTTGCCTTGCGGCTGGAGCCCTGGCCCTTGTGGCCGGCACTTTCGCCGCAAACGCCGACCCCATCCCGGCAGAGGAATTCGCACAATTTCCCTATGTTTCAAGCGTGTCGATGTCCCTCGAAGGTGACATGCTGGTCGGTGTGGTGGCGGACCCGTCGAAGGACGGCAAGGCACGCGCGGCGGCTTACTGGGACCTTTCCGGCCCGATCGATACGAGCAAGCCGCTCGTGCCTACGGCGATCACGCCGACGAGCGGAAAGTCGATGTTCTTTGCCGCTGCCGCACTGAAGGACAAGAAGTCACTCTGGTTTACAGTGCAGCCCTATATCGGCGCCCTCATGGGCTGCGGCGAGGGCAAGGACACCGGCTCGACAAAGAAATACCTGCAGAAGGCCTATATGGGGAACGAGAAGATCACCAAGATCGACGACCTCCCGGATGGCCGCGCCGAGATCGGCGCCAACAAGGCGATGCTGCGGTGCTTTGAACTGGTCGGCGAGACCAGCATTGCGTCCCTTCTGCCGCTGGATCCGACGAAAGTGATTATCGCCCGCCAGTCGACCAAGAACGGCACCAGCTATTTCGAGCACGACCTGTCGAACAGCCACGAGAAGTTTCTCTACAAGGCAAGCGATACCGAATCCATTGTGATCGATGACCGTGACGGCTCGCAGATCGCCCGCGTGAAGCTGGAATTCGAGGACGGCGCATGGCGCCAGATTATCCGCCTGCTGGACCCGCAGACCGGCGAGTTCGTGCGCGAGGAACCGCTGACCACGGAAGTCGAGAATCGCTACGTGATGGATGTTGCCGGCCGCCAGAACGGTACGGGCAAGTACTTCATCTTCACGGACAAGTTTTCCGACAAGACGGAAGTCTTCCTCTACGATCCGGCAACACACACTTTCAGCGACCAGCCCGTGCTGGCGCACCCGGATTACGACGTCGGCGGGATCATTTTTTCCAATCGCGCCAAGGATTTCGGCGAAGTGCTCGGCTTCTCCTATGAGGGGCCGGTAAGCACGACCTACTGGATCGATCCGGAAATGAAGTCGATCCAGGAGGGCCTGGATGCGGCCTTCCCGGGCAAGGAAGTATCGCTGAGCAGCTACAATGCAGACCGTAGCCGCGTGCTGTTCGTGGTGCAGGCGGCCGACATGCCGCCAGCCTGGTTCCTGCTGGTCGACAAGTCGAAGGTCGCCGCCATCGGCTCCTTGCGCCCCTGGATCGACCAGAAGTCGCTCGGCAAGGGTGAGTTCATCCACTACGCCGCCCGCGACGGCCTGGAGATTCCGGCCTTCGTCACCTTCCCGGCCGGCTGGAAAGACGGCGACAAGGCACGCGGCGCAATCGTCCTTCCGCATGGCGGCCCATGGGCCCGCGATGATGGCGGCTGGGACGATTCGGGCTGGACGCAGTATTTCGCCAGCCGCGACTATATCGTCCTGCAGCCGCAATATCGCGGCAGCTCAGGATGGGGCCACAAGCTCTGGCTCGCTGGCGACGGCGAGTGGGGCCAGAAGATGCAGGACGACAATGACGACGCGGCGGCCTGGCTGGTTTCGCAGGGCTATGTCGACGCCGACAAGATCGCCATCCACGGCTATTCCTATGGTGGGTTCGCGGCGATTGCCGCATCCGTCCGGCCGAACAGCCCGTTCCAGTGCGCTGTTGCCGGCGCCGGCGTGTCGAACCTGACCAAGCTGGGCCACAACTGGGGTGAAAGCCGCATCGCGCGGATCATCCAGGGTCATACGGTCGACGGCATGGACCCCATGCAGAACACCGACAAGGTCAATATTCCGATCATGCTGTACCATGGCGACTACGACGTCCGCGTGCCGATCTTCAACAGCCGCGATTTCTACAACGCCATCAAGAACAAGGAGCCGGAGAGCGAGTTCTTCGTGATGCAGCAGATGGGCCACCAGGGCAACAAGTGGCTGCCCGAACACAAGCTGCAGATGCTGACGGAAATGGACAAGTTCCTGACAACGACCTGCGGCATGTAGCTCAGGCCTGCATCGAGACGAGACAGGGCGGCCCATGTGGTCGCCCTTTTTCATTTCAGGAGATCTTTAGTCCTCAGGCCAGCGTGCGCCGCATTGCAGCGGCCCAGCCCGCGAGCAGTGCTTTGCGCGTCGCCTCTTCCATCTGTGGCTCGAAGCGGGTTCCCTTGACATTGCGGGCCCGCCAGCCGGCGCCATCAATCCAGCCAAGCTGTACTGCGGCCAGCGCCGCTGCGCCGAGCGCCGTCATTTCCTGATAGTCCGGCCGCACAATCGGACAGGCGCACACGTCAGCCAGGAACTGCATCAGCCAGTCATTGCCGACCATGCCGCCGTCAACGCGCAACTCGCTGATCTCCACACCGTCTGCCTCGAAGGCATCCAGCAGGTCTCTGGTCTGGTAGGCCACGGACTCAAGACCCGCGCGCACAAGGTGTGCCGCCGTCGCCGCCCGGGTCAGCCCGGTGATCGTGCCGCGCGCTTCCGCATTCCAGTGCGGCGCGCCAAGCCCGGTAAAGGCCGGCACCATGTAGACGCCGCCATTCCCTTTCAGGCCGGCGGCCATCGCTTCGCTGTCCGCTGCGGAATCGATGAGGCCGAGATCGTCTCGCAGCCACTTCACGACGGTGCCCGCGTTGAAGATGGAGCCTTCCAGCGCCATTGCGCCGGTGCCGGCGGCCTCATAGCCGACGGTGCCAAGCAACCGGTTCTTCGAGTGAGGTTTTTCGGCGCCCGAGTTCGCGACGAGGAATGCGCCGGTGCCATAGGTGATCTTCGCCATGCCGGGCGCGAGGCACCCCTGCCCGACAAGGGCCGACTGCTGGTCTCCCACCGACGAGAGAATCGGCAGCTGCACGCCGAACAGGGCGGCATCGCATTCGCCGAAGGCCGCCGCGTTGGGCTTCACCGACGGCAGCATGTTCAGGGGTACACGGAACAATGTGGACATCGATTCCGTCCAGCCGCCGTCGCCTCCAAGGCCGAGGCGATAGAGCAGCGTGCGGGACGCATTCGTCACGTCCGTCGCGTGCACCCTGCCGCCGGTGAGGTGCCAGATGAGGAAACTGTCCACGGTGCCGAAGGCGAGTTCCCCCGCCTCGGCCCGCGCGCGGGCGCCCGGTACATTGTCGAGGATCCAGGCGATCTTGGTGCCGGAGAAATACGGATCGATCAGCAGGCCGGACTCGGCCTGCACCTCGGAATCGTAGCCCTTCGCCTTCAGGCTGTCGCAAAGGCTTGCCGTGCGCCGGTCCTGCCAGACAATTGCCGGTGCAATGGGCCTGCCGGTGGCACGCTCCCAGACCAGCGTTGTCTCGCGCTGATTGGTGATGCCGATGCCGGCGATGCGCCCCACACCGCCGGCCTGCGCCACCGCTGCGCAGCACACGGCCAGCGTCTTTTCCCAGATCTCCTCGCCGTCCTGCTCCACCCAGCCGTCTTCCGGATAGGCGAGCGGCACTTCCTCCTGCGCGAGAGCGACCTGGTTGAAGTCCCGGTCGAACACGATCGCCCGTGTCGACGTCGTACCCTCATCGATCACCAGGATGCAGTCGGCCATGCCTTGTTTCCTCCGCGAAATTTTCGCGGAAGATGGACTGGACCGGCAGCAGGCGTCAACGCACCTCGCGCCTCGGTCCGCGGTCGCCGAACCACCAGAGCGTTGCTGCCGTCGCGGCGAAGGTCGCCGTCTCGACGATGCCCTGCCGGCCGGCCGCATCGGCGCCCGCAAAGACCGCCCCTGTGATGCCCCATAGCAGCACGGTCAGCGCAGGCCGGGTCAGCGCCCGCACGGCATTCACCCATTTGTAACTCTCGCCGATCGCCGCTTCTGCTGCGAGCGAAGCCGACAGACCAGCCCAGGCGCCCGACGACTCGGCAAGGCGCAGCTCGGACTCGCTTTCGGCGGCCTTTGCCTGCATCTGCAATTTCAGGAGGTCGCTCTCATGCGACCAGCGTGCGCGCTCATGCGCCTGTGCCTGCCGCGCCTCCACCACGCCGGCGACCCGGCCGATCACCGTACCGATCAGGCCGAACAGGCCGCCGCCCGCTGCGCTCGCCGCCAGCCCCGCTATGTCCGCCATTGTCTTGCACTCCCCGGATAGAACCAGCGCGCCGGAACGGCCCTCCGGTCGAGATGAAGGAAATTCTTGCCGAGGCCGAAGCCGCTGAAGCCCCTTCGCTCTGCCGCGTGGAGCAGGGCAAAGCGGTCATGCCCGGCAAGGGAGACATCGACCGCGATCTGCTTGTGCATGGAATGCGCGGCGCCCCCGACCCATGCGTTCCAGAGGTCGCAGCGATGGCCGGAATTGATCACCAACGGGGCGGCCATGTCGGCCCGCAGCGCTTCCAGCGCATCGAGGAAGGATTCGTCATGCCAGTATTCGCCGCGGCAGAACCTGCCTCCGCAGCGGCAGGCGAGCTCACGCGGGCTGAAATGCGGCCAACGCCAGAGCGATGTATCAAACTTCGTGAAGGATTCGATCAGCATGCGCACAAAGGTGCGCCTTGTGATCCTCCGTCGAATTCATCGCCCGGAAAGCGGATGCGCGGCCAGCGTTTCCGCCAGCCGCGCGTATATCATGTGTTGGATAGTGGCCGATTAGCCCGACACTTTCACCTTGCCCCAGACGCGCGGCTGGTTCAGCTTCGCGACGGCGGCCTCGTATTCGCGCTCCAGCTGGTCGACATAGTCGCCCACGGGCCCCCGCCGCTTGATCGCGCCGATGCCCTGGCCGCAGCCCCAGATATCCTTCCACGCTTTGCTCTTGGTGTTGCCGCCGGAGCCGAAATTCATCTTGCTCGGATCGCTCTCGGGAAGATTGTCCGCATCAAGCCCCGCCGCGACAATGGACGGCTTCAGGTAATTTCCGTGTACGCCGGTGAAGAGGTTCGAATAGACGATGTCCTCGGCGCCATACTGCACGATGGCATCCTTGTAGCCTTCAACAGCATTGGCCTCGTCGCAGGCAATGAAAGCCGAGCCCATATAGGCGAGGTCGGCGCCCATGGCCAAAGCGGCGGCGATCGCCCCGCCATTGGCGATGGAGCCCGAAAGCGCCAGCGGCCCGTCGAAGAATTCGCGGATCTCCTGGATCAGGGCGAAGGGCGAAAGCCGTCCCGCATGGCCGCCCGCGCCGGCGCAGACCGCGATCAGGCCGTCGGCCCCCTTCTCCAGCGCCTTCCTGGCAAACCAGGTATCGATCACGTCATGCATCACCACGCCGCCATAGGAGTGGATCGCCTCGTTCACTTCCACACGGGCGCCCAGCGAGGTGATAACCAGCGGCACCTTGAACTTCACGCAGGCCTCGACATCGTGGTCCAGCCGGTCGTTCGACTTGTGCACGATCTGGTTCACTGCGAACGGTGCCGACGGCCGGTCCGGATGTTTCGCGTCATGCTCGGCCAGTTCGGTCGTGATCCGGTCCAGCCATTCGTGCAGGATCGGACCGGGGCGCGCGTTCAGCGCCGGGAAACTTCCGACAATGCCGGCCTTGCACTGGGCAATCACCAGCTCCGGGCCGGAGATGATGAACAGCGGCGAACCGATTACCGGCAGGCGCAGATTCTGAAGCACGGGCGGCAGGGCCATGGGCGGTCTCCCCTAAAGTGAACAGTGTTTACATTGAGGATGAATGTAGCGGCCTGCCCGGCATGGGCAAGCCGTTACGTGGGGGGAAGCCAAGGAATGCGGCGGCGCACCGCGACTATTAGAGGCAGTACAAAATTCGCTAGATTGCAACATTAAAGCATCGGGCGAGTCCAACATTGCTCCCCGCTGCGTTCTTCGGCGCATACCGTACTGGTACGGAACACTTCGCGCAGCACGCCGCTGGATTGTTGCCAAGAGAGGCCTATTTATTCGTCAAATTCAAGTTTCCACACCCCCACATGACCTTCACCGAAGCCCGCTACTAGCTTATTTCCGTCCGGACTGAAGCTTGCGGAAATATTGTGCCTCCTGTCGAGGATAGCGACAACAGTTCCAGTTGATGCATTCCAAATTTTCGCACGCTCCGTTCCGTACGGCGACGTAGCAATTAGCGCTCCATTTGGACTGAAGGAAGCGGATGCAAATCGGGTTGCTGGCCCATGTGTAAGATCGAGCTCAGCGAGCTCGCCAACAACTTGTCCATTCGATGCGTTCCAAATCTTTGCCGTCCCGTCTTCCGACGCTGTCACGATAAGCTCTCCATTCGGGCTGAAGTCAGCGGTGCGAACTCCGCGTTCGTGCCCATTCAGAGTCTTTATTAGGCGACCGCTGGATGCATCCCACACCTTTGCTGTCCCGTCCGCCGACGCGGTAACAATTTGCTTGCCATCGGGATCATGGCTGAAACTCGCAGACAGAACGACACCCTCGTGACCAGTCAATGTCACGACGACGCGGCCGCTGCGAATTTCCCACACCCTTGCAACATTCTCAGCCGTTGCGGCTAGTATCCGAGTTCCATCCGGGCTAAAGGACACAGAAAAGCCTTCTAAGGGCCGATTGTCGTCGTTCCCGAGAGCTTTGGTGGGGTTTAGGGTCATCAGCGGTCGCCCGCTGGTTGAGTCCCACACTTTAATTTCTCTAGTGCTGGAAATTGTTGCAACCCTGCCACCGTTGGGACTGAACCGGACGGCCCTGATCGAGACGTTTCCTTGTTTCGCCAATGTCACCAATGGCTGTCCATTTGACGCATCAAATACGGTGGCTCCGTCTGTAGATAGCGCCGCAATCCGATTTCCGTCTGGGCTAAAATCGACCGAGCTAACAAATAGATAGCCACGATCAGCTTCAATTGATACCACTTCATGTGCGTCCGCTTTGTCTAACCGGTCCAACATTGCAAGTGCAGACATTGGATCATAGGAGGAAGGCTCCTCCGATGACGACCTTTGAGTAGATGTTTTGTACTCTGGTTCTGTGCTGGCATACGGCTCACCCGAAGATATTTGGCTTCGGGCTTCCTCGGAGCCGAAACTGTGGGCGCTCGCCGTAGAATTACTACTTGCTGCGGCGGAAGCAGGCATGCTGTCAGCAGTTGGTGCAGAATCAGCAGGGGGTATCGACACCTCTGGCAGGGACGCCGACTCTAGTGTTGCAATCTGCTGGCTCACTAACTGTCGACTTCGGCTTTCGGGGAACTGATCCAGGAATGCCTGCAATTGGGACACGTCGCCTGAGTCCAGGGCTTGGCCGAGGGCAACGGCTTCGTCACTGGGCAAGGAGGTTTCTGCATTCCTCCGCTTGCATCCGCCTGCAAAACAGATGTCTTCGTTCAATCCGTCTGCGGAGAAAGGAAGGCGTCCGCCGGGCCGGCGACTGGCCACTTTTCGGAGGGCCAGTGTGAAGGCCCGGTCGGCCGTCTGGCCGGGCTGGACGATCTGCTCGGCGAGGGCCTCGGAGAATAGCCCGTCATCCGGTGTGGTTGCGCCGTCGGCGGTGGCGAAGGCGATGTAAACGCCGGAACGGCGGGGCACCTGGACCATGCCCTTGTCGGCCGCTCCGCCCTTGGACGACGTGATCGGCAGCGTGTTGCGGCAGGCATCCGACACAATGAATACCGCCTTGGCGTTCGCCAGCGCCAGCGAGTCGACGATGCCGGAAACGGGAACACCCAGAATGGGCAATTGCTCGGCCCCCGTCACGGACGTCTTCGCGGGGATCAGGTAGTTCTCTCGTTTGCCCTCTTTTTCCGCTGACCCGCCATGGCCGGAGTAGTAGAAGAACCCCACGGATCCCCGGCCACTGGCGCGCAGCAAGGAGGCGAATTCTGCCACGGCCTGGTTCATTTCGGACTGGTTGGCGTTGGGCAGCGTCTTGATATTGGCGGATGGAAATCCGGCCTGCTTCAACGCGGCGGCCATGCGGGCGACATCTTCGTGCGGCTTCTTCAGCCGGCCGACAACCGAGGGATAGTCTTCATTGGCAATCAGCAGCGCGTAGCGGACTTCTTTCACCTCTTCGGGCGCCGTGGATGGCTCGGCATCCGGCGCAGGTGCGGACGAGCGCGACACGACCGGTTCGTCCCGGTCAAGCAGCGCGGAGAGGTCCGGCTTAGCAACAAAGTAATAGGCGCCAAGGCCCGCGATCGCGATCACAACGAAAAATGCACTGACCCACTTCAGCATGGCGCTCCCTTCCTCCCGTCCGGAGTCCATATCCCGGCGGTCAGAGTTGCCGCTTTAAGGTAGCATGGCAACCCCGGATTGGCCTGCATTCGCCCCGCCGCGTCGCGGGCGGGCGCGGAGTTCAGCCGATGCGGGCGCTGCCGCCGCCATCGACCGGCAGGATGGCGCCGGTGATGAAGCGAGCCTCGTCGCTGGCGAGGAACAGGGCCGCGTGGGCCGTGTCCCAGCCATTGCCCATGAAGCCCATCGGCACGCGCGCCGCGCGTTCCCTGCGCAGGTCGTCTTCCGGAATGCCCCGCATGGCAGAGATGCCGCGGATCGCCATGGGCGTGTCCATCAGGCCGGGCGTGATGGCGTTGCAGCGCACACCGCGTTTCGCACCGGCCATGGCGACGCTCAGCGTCATCCGGTTCATGCCGGCCTTGGACACTTCGTAGGCCATCTGGAATCCGCCCGCGATCGAGGCGAGCGAGGAGATGTTCACGATGGCGCCCGCGCGGCGCTCGAGCATGCCTGGCATGACCGCTTTCGTCACCAGCCAGGCGCCCTTCAGGTTCACCTGAAGCGTATGATCAAACGCTTCCTCGGTGAGCTTGTGCGGCGGGCCGTCACCCCGCTCGCCGATGCCGACATTGTTGACGAGGACGTCCGGCGGGCCGAACGCATCGACGGCGGCTTCGGCAATCGCATCGGCTTCGTCCGGCTGGCTGACATCGGCCGCGAACGGTTGCGCGGCGCCGCCCTCGGCGTGGATCTCCGCCGCGGTGGACCCGGCGCGCGCCGCATCCCGGTCGACACAGAGGACGCGGGCGCCTGCGCGAGCAAACAGGAGGGCGATGGCCTTGCCGTTGCCGATCGTGTCGCCGGGGGTCTGGCCGGCGCCGCAGACAATGGCCGTCTTGCCCTGCAGCCGCCCCGTCACGTCACCAAGGCTCATCTGGCGAGGTCCGGGTCGAGGGTCAGGTCGTCGTCGAGCTGGATGCCGAAGGAATTGAGCATCATCGAAACCTGGGTGTACTGGCCGACGGTCATGACGAGGTCCATGCGCTGCTTCTCGTTCAGGCCGGACAGGGCCGCCCAGGTGGCATCCGTGATGAAGGCGTCGGAGGTGAGTTCGTCGGTCGCCTGCAGCAGGGCCTTGTCGCCCTCGCTCCAGCCGGGCGCGTCAGGCCCGGCCTTGATGCGGGCGATCTCTTCCGGGGTCAGGCCGCACTGCAGGCCGATCCGCTCATGCTGGGCCCATTCATAGCCGGCTTTCCAGTTGAAGCCGGTGCGCAGGATCACGAGTTCGCGGTCGCGGGCGCTGAGGCTGTTGCGGTCCGACAGGACATAGCCGCCCCAGTGCATGAACGCCTTGTAGGCCTTGGGAGCCTTCGCCAGTGTCCTGAAAATATTATAGACGGGGCCGGTGAACCGGTCGCCGAGCAGCTTGCGCTGGTCCTCGGTAATCTCCGAATCTGCAAGCGGTGCGATGCGTGGGGCTTTCAGTCTCATGGCGGTGCCTCCCGGTCTATTGGCGGTCTTTTCTGACCGGAACTAAACGCGTTCGGCGCGGCGCCCGCAAGCGGGACGCGGCGTCAGCCCCGCTCCAGGCGCGCCTGCATCAGGCAGAGCCAGGCGTGCTGCCGGTGGACCATGGAAATCAGGTCAGCCTCGTCGCCCTCTTCGACCAACCGGTCCAGCCAGAGGCCGAGGACGCGGGTGTGGGAGTCCATCCAGTCTTTCAGGAGATCGTGGCGGGCCATGCGCGTGATCCCGGTGTCAGTATCCGTGATCGTAGTGTGATCCTGCGTGATCACCGGTGACCCTGCGGACCCGCTGCGGTGGCCCTCCTGCAGGCTGACCGGCTCTGCCGGCGGAACGAGCTTCAGGACAAGTCCGGACTGTCTCATGGCCATCTCCAATTTGCGACTCATTCTCATTCGCATATTGGAGATGGCCCGTCAAGAAGACGGCGGACGAAGGGCCGCGGAAGTACCGCTAAGGAATAGGTTCACATCTGCAAAACTTTGCGCCAGAAACGCGCCATCATGGCAGACGACATCCTCCCCCTTTCCTCCACCTTCCCGGACGCGACCGAAGCCGAATGGCTGGCCACTGTCGAAAAGGCCCTCAAGGGCCGCGGCCTCGACGCCATCACGCGCATGACGGCCGACGGACTGAAGATCCGCCCGCTGTACCGGGAAGACGACGTCCCCACCGCCGGCGACCCGCTCGGCACACCGGGCGCTGCACCTTACCTCCGGGGCCCGACAGCGGCGCCGAATCCCTGGCTGCCGTGGGACATCCGGCAGGCCTTCACGCACACCTCCGCGGCCATCACCAATGCCGAAATCCTGCGTGACCTCGAGCGCGGCGTCTCGTCCATCGAACTGGTGGTCGATTCGACCGGCCGGCACGGCGTCCAGCTGTGCGATGCGGAGGATTTCGACACCGCCCTGCACGGCGTCGATGCCTCGGTGGCGACGATCGCACTCGATTCAGTCGGCGGCATGGGCTCGCGCGTCGCGGCACTGCTGGGCGAATGGGCCGAACGGCAGGACATCCCGGCGGAGCAGAAACTGGATTTCAACATGGACCCGCTCGGCACGCTGGCGCGGACCGGCCTGATCCAGGGCGGGCTCAACGCCGCGTTCAGCAAAGTGGCCGAACTCTGCAAGCCGCTCTCCCGCAAATTCCCGCACGCCAACCTGCTGCGCGTGGACGCACGCATGGTACATGAGGCCGGCGGATCGGAAGCGCAGGAACTCGGCGCGCTGATGGCGTCTGCGGTCGACACGCTGCGCCGCCTGGAGCACCGGATCGATTCAGCACATGCGGCCGAGAAGATGATCTTTGCCGTCGCGCTGGATGCCAATTACGGCATCGGCGTTGCCAAGCTGCGCGCCGCGCGCCGCCTCTGGGCGCGTATCCAGGAAGTGCTGAAGCTGGACATCCATCCGATGCGCCTGCAGGCCACCACCTCGGCCCGGATGCTGACCCGCTACGATCCGTGGACGAACATGCTGCGCAATACGGCGGCCACTTTTGCCGGCGCCATTGGCGGGGCCGACATCATCACGGTACGCGCCTTCAACGAGCCGCTCGGCACGCCGGAGGAACTCGGCCGCCGGATTGCGCGCAACACGCAGATCATCGCCATGGAGGAAAGCCAGCTCGGCCGCGTGGCGGACCCGACCGGCGGGGCCTGGTTCACAGAATCCTTCGCCAATGAACTGGCTGAAGCCGCCTGGGGAGAATTCCGGCAGATCGAATCGGAAGGCGGCTTCGGCGCCTCCCTGATTGCCGGCGCCCTGCAGGACCGTGTCAGTGAAGTACGCGAGGCGCGCGACAAGGACATTGCCCGCCGGAAGATCCCGGTGACGGGCGTCTCCGAATTCCCGCTGCTGGACGAAGTCGCTGCGCCGGTGGCCGAGCCGTTCCCGCCGCGCGCCAATGCGGCCGTCAGCGATGCGGCTCTCAACGCGTTCGTGCCGGGCGGCTTCCCGGAGCCGGGTGCCGATGCAGACGCGCCGGCGCTGGCACCGATCCGGCTGGCCGCCGCGTTCGAAACGCTGCGCGACCACGCCGCCGCCGCGGCAAAGGAACCGGCCATCTTCCTCGCGACGCTGGGGCCGCTGGCCGAGTTCACCGCGCGTGCGGATTTCGCGCGCAACCTGTTCGCTGCGGGCGGCCTCACCGCCAAGGAAGCACCCGTTCCGCCGGCCTCACCCGCCGAGATCGCCGCGGCGTTCCGGGCCTCGGGCTGCCGCATCGCCTGTATCTGCGGAACCGACAAGCGCTATACGGAAGAGGCCGACGCCGCCGCGGCGGCCCTGAAGGACGCAGGCGTCCAGCGCATCTGGCTGGCCGGCAAGCACGAAGGCGGTGGCATCGACTCGAACATCTTCATGGGCTGTGATGTGCTGCAGGCGCTCACCCTCGCACACGCGGAACTCGGTATCGGAAAGGACTAGCCCTGCGCAGTACGCGGCTCCCGCTGGACAGGACGGAGGAACAAGGCATGAGACAGATACTCGCAGCCGCTGCGTGCCTCGCCGCAATGGGCGCTTTCGTCCCCGGACTGACGGCGTGCAGCAAGCAGAAGCCGGAGCCAGCCAGGACGCACAACCCGGCTTCGACGCCCGTGAAAGCCGACCCCGGCGACATGATGATAAAGACGTGGAGCTGTTCGACCGACATGTCCGATGGCCCGCTGACGTTCATCATCACGTCCGAAACGATCCTGTCCCCCGGCGGCCTGTTGCGGGCGCACTACCAGATCCTGCAGTCAGAGCCGGACGGCAAGGTGGATGGCCGGATCGACGCAACCGGCACCTGGGCGCACACGGGCGACACGTATTCGGAAACCGTCGATAATATCGAGATGACCGACCTCTTCATCGACGACTCGCGCGCCGTTTCGTCGGCACAGTACAGCTTTCTCGACCGCTATGCGAAGATGCTGACCGGCTCTCGCGACTTCCACATCGAAAACCTGCAACCCGACTGGCTCGCCATGACAAGCGACCGCGGCGCAACGCATTGCTCCTGACCCGGACGGAGACGAAACGACACCATGACCCGCTTTCCTGACTTCACGAAGCTCGACCTCGGCAAGCCGCACGTGAAACACGATGCGCCCAAAACCGGCAAGGCCTGGGAAACGCCGGAAGGCATTCCGGTGAGGACGGCCTACATGGCAGCCAACCGCAAGGGACTGGACTTCCTGGACGACTTTCCCGGCCTTCCGCCCTATGGCCGCGGGCCCTATCCGACCATGTACACGAACCAGCCCTGGACGGTTCGTCAGTATGCGGGATTTTCGACGGCGGAGGATTCCAACGCCTTCTATCGCCGCAACCTCGCCGCCGGGCAGAAGGGCCTGTCGGTCGCCTTCGACCTCGCCACGCACCGTGGCTATGATTCCGACCATGTGCGGGTGACGGGCGATGTCGGCATGGCGGGCGTCGCGATCGACTCCATCTATGACATGCGCACGCTGTTCTCCGGCATTCCGCTGGACAAGATGTCGGTGTCGATGACGATGAACGGCGCTGTCCTGCCAATCCTCGCGCTGTATATCGTGGCGGCCGAGGAACAGGGCGTCGGGCCGGAACAGCTGGCCGGGACGATCCAGAACGACATCCTCAAAGAGTTCATGGTGCGGAACACCTATATCTATCCGCCCAAGCCCTCGATGCGGATCATTTCGGACATTTTCGCCTATACCTCGCAGAACATGCCGAAGTTCAACTCGATCTCGATCTCCGGCTACCACATGCAGGAAGCCGGTGCGACGGCGGACCTCGAGCTTGCCTACACGCTCGCCGACGGCATCGAATATATCCGCGCAGGTGTCGCCGCCGGCCTCGATGTCGATGCATTCGCGCCGCGCCTTTCCTTCTTCTGGGCGATCGGCATGAACACGTTCATGGAAGTCGCCAAGATGCGCGCCGCACGCCTGCTCTGGGCGAAGCTGGTGAAAGAGAACTTCAATCCGAAGAACTCGAAGTCGCTGAGCCTCCGGACGCACTCGCAGACCTCCGGCTGGTCTCTGACGGCGCAGGATGTCTACAACAATGTCATCCGCACCTGCCTTGAGGCCATCGCGGCGACGGGAGGGCAGACACAATCGCTGCACACGAACAGTTTCGACGAGGCCCTCGCCCTGCCGACGGATTTCTCCGCACGCATCTCGCGCAACACGCAGCTGTTCCTGCAACAGGAAGCCGGCGCCTGCCAGACGATCGACATGTGGGGCGGCAGCTATTACGTCGAGCGCCTGACGCACGACCTTGCCGCCAAGGCCCTCGCCCATATCGAGGAAGTCGAGAAGATGGGTGGCATGGCCAAGGCGATCGAGGAAGGCCTGCCGAAGCTGCGCATCGAGGAAGCCGCCGCGAACACGCAGGCGCGCATCGACAGCGGCACGCAGACCGTGGTCGGCGTCAACAAGTTCCTGCTCGATGATGATGAGGATGTGCCCGTCCTGAAGGTCGACAATGCGGCCGTGCGCAAGATGCAGCTCGACAAGCTGGCGCGTCTGAAATCGGAGCGGATCGAGGCAGAGGTGACCGCGAAGCTGGATGCGATCGCAAAATCGGCGGCGGGCACGGAAGGCAACCTGCTCGCCCTTGCCGTCGACGCGGCGCGCGCCAAGGCGACCGTGGGCGAAATCTCCGAAGCGGTCGAGCGCAGCCAGGGCCGTCACCAGGCGGTGATCCGCTCGATCAGGGGAGTCTATGGCGGCGGCGTTCAGGGCACGGACAAGGCCAAGCAGGCGGCGACGCTGGCGGCGGCATTCGAGAAGAAGCATGGCCGCCGGCCGAAGATCTATATCGCCAAGATGGGTCAGGACGGCCACGACCGCGGACAGAAGGTTGTCGCCTCGGCGCTGATGGACCTTGGCTGGGATGTGGTGATCGGCCCGCTGTTCCAGACGCCGGAAGAAGCCGCCGCCGACGCGCGCAAGGAAGGCGTGGACATTGTCGCCGCCTCCTCACTCGCGGCCGGCCACCTGACGCTGGTGCCGGAGCTGAAGCGCGCGCTCGGCAATGAAGGCGCGGCCAATGCCCGGATCATTGTCGGCGGGGTGATCCCGCCACAGGATTTCGACGCCCTCTACGCCTCCGGCGCCACGGCCATCTTCCCGCCCGGCACGGTGATCGCCGACAGCGCGGTGAAAATGCTGGAACTGCTGGGAGACGATGACGGGGCCCGGACAGCCGCGGAATAGGAACCGACAATGCTCATTACCACCACGCCCACCGTCCAGGGTCATGAGATCACGCAATATCACGGCGTCATCTGCGGCGAGGCCGTGATCGGGGCGCATCTCGGCAAGGATATCCTGGCGAGCTTCACCAACATCGTCGGCGGGCGGTCGGAAGCCTATGAAAGCACGCTGCGCCAGACGCGCGACGATGCGCTGGCCGAGCTGGTGGAAGAGGCAAGGAAGCTCGGCGCAAATGCGATTGTGGGGGTGAAATTCGACTACACGGTGATCGGCCAGAACGGGTCGATGATGATGGTGGCGGTCTCCGGCACGGCGGTGACGCTGGCGTGAGCGCGCTGCCCGGCACCGCACCGTCTGCGGAAGACATTCTCGACGCGGCCGAGGCCTGCCTCGGACGCCTGCCGGAACACATGCAGGCGGCCGCAAGTGCTGTTCGGATCATTGTCGAGGATTTCGCCGAAGACGAGATCCTCGACGAGATGCACATCGACGACCCGCTGGACCTGTCGGGCCTGTATTCCGGCGTGCCGCTGATCCACGAAAGCGTGACACATCCCTCGACGCAGGCGCCGCTGGTGTTCCTCTACCGCATGCCGATCCTGTTCGAGTGGGCCGCGCGCGGCGACGTCACGCTGGAGGAGTTGGTGGCGCATGTCGTGATCCACGAATACGGCCACCATTTCGGCTGGTCCGACGAGGAGATGCACCGCATCCTCGATGGCATGGACTGACGCCTAGTCTTTCGACTTGTGCGCCAGCGCGCCGGCATTCTTTTCCCAGTTCTGGCCGTCGAACCTGTTCACCGTCACGTCGAGGTCCTGCCAGTCGTCGAGGCAGCGCCAGGTCACGGCCCGCCCGTCCGGGTTCGAACGCGGGATGTAGAAGCTCTTGATGCCGCAGGTCCTGCAGAACAGGTGCTTCGCGACGCCCGTGTTGAAGGTGTATTCGGTCAGATTGTCCGCTCCCTGAAGGAGGCGGAAGCGGCTGGCGGGCACGATGACGTGGATGTTGCCGCTCATCGCACAGATGGAACAGTTGCAGTCTTCCACTTCGAAGGCATCGGGCAGATCCACCTCGAACCGCACCGCGCCGCAATGGCAGCCGCCCGAATGGGTCTTCAGTTCCGCCATGCCGCGCCCCCTAGGCGAACCAGACGGGCGGACGGCGCCCCGCCCAGGGCCTCGCCTCTTCCAGCTGCCCGGCGAGGCGGAACAGCAGGCTTTCCGAACCGAGCCGGCCGCCGAACATCATGCCGATCGGCAAGCCGCCGGGCGCCTCGTCGGTCGGATCGGTCCAGTGCAACGGCACGGACATCGCCGGGCAGCCGGTCTGGTTGAAGATCGGGCAATGCGCGCCGAAGCCGGCGATTGCCTTGCCCATCGCTTCGCCGTCCTGCGCCAGCGACATGGTGCCGAGCTTGTCGGGCGCGCGGTGCGTGACCGGGGACAGCGTCAGGTCGAACCCGCCATCGTCGAGGAACTGCTCGTAGGTGATCGCGGCGGCGTTGAACAGGTTGTTCGCCCGCGCGAGCTCCACCATCGGCACCGTGCGGCCGAGCCTCGCCATGGAGGCCGTGATCGGCTCCATCTCGTCGTCGCGGATCGCCCGGCCCAGCATGGCGCCGCGATCGTCGAAGGCAGCTGCAATGTTGGCGGAGATTGTGAACAGCGCGTATTTGCCGAGCGCTTCGCCGTCGAGATCTGGCCCGGCCTCCACCACTTCATGGCCAAGGTCCTGCAGCAGCTTCGCGGTTGCCATCAGGCCGGCCTCGGCGTCCGCGTCCGGCATGCTGCCGTTTGGTGCCTTGCGCCAGAGCGCGATCTTCAGCTTGCCGGGAGCGCGCGTGACTTCCTCGAGATAGGGGCGTTCGGGCGGCGGCGCGATGTAGCGGCTGCCGGTTTCACGGCCGTGGCTCACGTCCAGCAGGGCGGCGCTGTCCCGCACGCTGCGGCTGACCGCATGCACGGTGGACATGCCATTCCAGCCCTCGGTCCGGCCGGGCCCCATGGGCACCCGGCCGCGCGACGGCTTGATCCCGAACAGGCCCGTGCACGAAGCCGGAATGCGGATCGACCCGCCGCCATCGCTGGCATGCGCCAGCGGAAGGACACCGGAGGCCACCGTGGCGCTCGCCCCGCCGGAGGAGCCGCCGGACGTGCGTGTCACGTCCCACGGATTGCGCGTTTGTCCGTACAGGGTGGATTCGGTTGTGGTGGTGAGGCCGTATTCCGGGCTGGTGGTCTGGCCGAAGAAGACGAGCCCCGCCTTGCGGTAGCGTCCGGTCAGCACCGAGTCCCGGCTTGCGACGTAGCCCTTCCATGCGACGGACCCGTTGGTGAGGGGCGCACCGGTCACCTCGACAGCAAGGTCCTTGGTGACGAATGGCACGCCGGCGAAAGGGCCGTCGCCGGTGCCGGCGTCCAGCTGTTTCTCCGCCATTTCCGGATAGAGCGCCGAAAAGCAGTTCAGCTCGGCTTGCGCCTTCTCCGCCCTGCCAAGGGCCTCGGCGAGCAATTCGCGCGCACTCACCTGGCGCGTGCGGACGAGCTCTGCCAGTCCAAGCGCATCGTATTCCGTGTAGTCTTTCATCGTGCCTCCCTTTCCCGGCCAGTTTGGAACGCCGGACACAGAAAGGGAAGAGCGGCCTAGTCGTCCGGCCCCATCATGCCGGGACCGCCGGGCGGCCCGTCATCGGGGCCTTCGCGGCGCTCGTGCCGGATCAGGACCCGTTCGCGCCGGGACGGACCGCCGGGACCGAACGTCCCCGGCCCGCGCTCCAGCATTTCGCCAATCCGCATGCGTTCGTCGACAGGCAGCGTCGCGAACTGCTCGATCATCTGCTCGTGCATGGCCGAATGGACCGACTCGTCCGCGGCGCGCAGCCTTGCGAACGCTGCGCGGACCGCATCCGCATCATAGGGATCCGTGGCCAGCGCATCGCCCAGCGCCTTGCGCGCCGCGGCCCGCTCGGAGCGCTGCTCTTTCGAGGAATCATAGGCGCCGCGCATGATCAGTCCGATCTTCGCCCGTTCGCCGTTGCTGGCCACCCATTCCGGCTCACGGCGATCGAACTGCGGCTCGGGGCCGCGCGGGGCACGCAGCACCATGCCGGCGACCAGGCCGACCAGCATCATGTTCGCCATCAGCGACAGGACCAGCCAGAACGGCACGTGGCGCGGTCGCCTGGAGGGTGTCTCGCTCATTCCATGCCCTCATTGATCAGGGAGTAATCGTCAAAGCCCAGCGCGGCATACATCACCGTATCCGCGTCATCCGTTGAGGCCGTCGCCATGCTGGCCGGCACCGATACGTTGACGCCGATCAGCAGGCCCATGGCGAGCGAGGCGACAGCGCCGGCCGGTATCCAGTTCGGCAGGCGTCCGAACAGGCGCCCGCGCAGGCCCGTCGCGGCAGGCTTCGGCGCCTGTGGCGCTGCGGCAAGGATCGAGGCGCGCAACGCCTCCGGCATGGCCGGCTCCGGCAGGCGCGCCAGCATCGTGTCGAGCGAACGGGCCTGTTCAAGCGCCGCGGCAAACAGGCCGGGCGCTTCGGCAAGGCGCTTGCGGACCGCGTCCCGTTCCGCCTCGGGAAAAGCATGGGGGTCGGCGCCATAGGCGTCGATCAGTTCGAAAATCCGCTCGTCGGTCATGTCATGCCTGTTCATGCCACACTCCGTTCGGCCAGCGTCGTCCGCAGGGTGCGACGGGCCCTTGCCAGGAGGCTTTCCAGCGCCTCCTCGCTTGTTTCCATGATACTCGCCGCCTCGGCCTGCGAATGCCCCTGCAGGGCACAGAGCGTGATGGCGGCGGCCTGCCGTTCGGGCAGGTCAGCAATTGCAGCCTCGATCGCGCGTACGCGCTCGCCCTGCGCCAGCTGCTCCGGCGGCGTCGGCGCCGGGTCTGCCAAGTCCGGCAGCTCGCCCGGCAGGTCCTCCCGCCGTTTGCGAAGGATATCGTAGCAGAGGTTCAGCGCGACACGGTGGAGCCAGGTCGAGAACTTCGCCCTCGGTTCCCAGTCCGGCAGGGCCTTCCAGGCCCGGAGGAATGTTTCCTGTGTCACGTCTTCTGCTTCCGTTCGGTCGCCCAGCATGCGGGTTGCCAGGCCAATTATCCCCGGGGAGTAGCGATCCACGAGCCAGGCGGCGGCAGACGGATCGCCCGCCGCCGCCCGCGTGATCTGGTCGAGGTCCGATGTGAAGGCCACGAAGCGGAGCTTACTCCAGTCGGGACCGAATGCACGTGGTCATTGCTCAGCGGGGTCAGGGTGAGGGGGCGACCACCTGTGTGCATCCGGTCCCTGTCTCAGGGGTGTGCGGGCACTAGTTGTCGTCGGGCGTCGCCGGCTTGTCCTTCTCGATCCACTTGTAGCGGCGGACTTCCTTGCGCATCATCGGGCCGTCCTCGAATTCCTCGATCATGACGACGCCGTCGCCGTCATCGTCCATGCGGTCGAACATCGGCATCGGGCGGTCCTCGAATTCTTCCTTGCTGACCGTGCCATTGCCGTCGGCATCGAGGCGGGCGAACATTTTCGCCTGCATCTTGGCGCGCATTTCGGCCTTCTTCATTTCGTGGTGGGCGACGATTTCGTCCTGGCTGAGGACGCCGTCGTGATTGGTGTCGATCTCGGCGAACATGGCTTCGCGATGTGCCTTGATCTCGTCCTTGGAGATCGCGCCGTCGCCATTGGTGTCGAGTTCAGCGGGATCCGGCCGCATCATGTCCGGGCCGGGGCCACCGCCGCGCTGGCCGGGGCCGTGCGCCGAAGCGGGAAGTGCAACGGCCGCAATGGCGGCCAGGGATGCAGCTGCGAGAAGAATGCGTTTCATCGGGGGAACTCCTTTTGACTGATGGGGGGCCATCACAGAGTTCAACGCACAAGGCTCAGCCTTCCGTCGCGTCGAGGTGCAGTTTTTTCACAGCGATGTCATGAACCTTTGTTTTTGTTGCGGATAATTTATCCTCGAGATCGTCGAACCTCTCCAGCCCGACGGCGCGGCAGAGGCGGTCGCGCAGGCCTGCTGGCATCGCCTCACTGCGCGTCTCCGTGCCGATGGCGAGGCGCTGGACCTGCTGCAGGGCCTGCAGGAGTTGCAGGCCGCTGGAAAGCGTCGCACGGGTTTCCGGGTCGAACGACACCGCGGCGATCGCGTCCAGCGTCGCCGAGCGGATCAGGGCCGGGTCGCCGGCCAGCAGCATTTCCTGCTGGACCACGAATTCGACGTCGATCAGGCCGCCCTCTGCGGTCTTCAGGTCCCAGAGGCCTTCGCCCGGTTTCTCGCGGTAGAGCCGCTGGCGCATGTCGGTGATGTCGGCCCGGATGGCCTGCGTGCCGGTGACTGCTGCGCCGGCGTCCGTGACCGGAGTGTCGGTATCCGTGATCCTGGCGCGGTGCGTGATGGCGTCTGCGGCGATCCTCATGACCGCCTTGCCGAGATCCGGATCACCCGCCACGGGACGCAGGCGCGTCAGCGCCATATGCTCCCAGGTCCAGGCCTCCTTGTTCTGGTACGACTCGAAAGCCGGCAGGCTGACCGCGACCGGCCCTGCCCGCCCGGACGGCCGCAGGCGCATGTCGACTTCGTAGAGCGCGCCTTCGGCGGTCGGCGCGGTGAGTGCTGTGATCAGGCGCTGGGTGAAGCGCGTGTACCAGGTCTGCGCCTCCAGCGGGTCGGCATCGTAGATGACGATGATGTCGAGGTCCGAGCCGGCGGTGAGTTCGGCGCCGCCGAGTTTGCCCATGGCGAACACGGCCCAGCGGCCCGGCTGAGGCCCGTTGCGCCGCTCGGTCTCGTGCACGGCGGCGGCGGCCATTTCGCGGATCGTCTCGTCGGCGAGGTCGGTCCAGTGCCGGGCGGCGTCCGAGGCGGGGATCAGTCCGTGCAGGAGGCGGTGGCCGACGAGGAAGCTCTGCTCGCGATGATAGCGGCGCCAGAGGTCGAGTGCCGTGTCGAAGTCGGTTTCGGCGCCGATCGACGGCCGCGGCGGCGCCTGGCCGGAGACGAGCGCCTCCAGCAGGTTGGGCCGGCGCGAAAGGATTTCGGCAAGCCGCGGCGCGAGCGCCAGCGTGGCGACGAGATCGTCCAGCAGGTCCGGCTCCGCCATCAGCATGGACAGGGTCTGCACGCCGGACGACAGCCCCTCGAAGAAGCGGGAGAACCAGCGGAACGCCTCGTCAGGCTCACCGCTCTTGCCCATGTCTTCGAGCAGGCGTGGCAGGATGGCGGTCAGCAGTTCCCGTCCCCGCGCCGTCCGCGTTGCCGGCACGCGGCCGCGGTGCCAGTTGCGGATCGTATCGATGGCGGCACTCGGATTGCTGAAGCCGAGCCCTGAAAGTGTCTCGACCGTACCCGGATCATCGTCGACGCCGGTGAAGACCAGGTTGCCGAGCGGACTCTGCTGCACCGCGCGGTCCTCGGCAGCGAAGAGGGCATCGTAGGCCGCCTGCACGATGCGCCGCGTCTCAAGCAGGTCGCGGTCGAATTCTGCAAGATTGCCGTAGCCACTGAGAAAGGCCACGGACTCGCGCTCGGTCGGATCGGACGGGACGGTATGTGTCTGCGCGTCATTTCGCATCTGGATCCGGTGCTCGACCGCACGAAGCTGGCGGTAAGCTTCGGAGAGGTCACCCGCGGTGTCATTGGAGATGACACCCCAGAGGCGCAGCGCCTCCATGGCGCCGAGCGTTGTATTGTCGCGAAGTTCCGGCCGCCGCCCGCCCAGGATGAGCTGCTGGGTCTGGACGAAGAACTCGATCTCCCGGATACCGCCCGGCCCGAGCTTGATGTCCGGACCCGGAATATCGAACGCCTTTGCCCCGGCCTTTGTATTGATCATCCGCTTGATCGCCTGGATGTCGCCGATCGCCCAGTAATCGAGGTGACGGCGCCAGACATAGGGCTGAAGGCGCTGCAGGAAGCGCTTGCCGGCCCCGATATCGCCGGCAGCCGCGCGCCCCTTGATCCAGACCATGCGCTCCCAGTTCTGGCCGACGCTCTCATAGTAGATCTCCGCCATCGCCGTGGAGACGGCGAGCGGCGTGGACGACGGGTCCGGGCGGAGGCGCAGATCGGTGCGGAAGACATAGCCGTCTTCCGTCATCTCGTCGAAAATGCGCACGATATCCCGCGCGACGCGCTGCGCCGCCTCACCGGGCGACCGTTCTCCGCCGTCGAACGTGTCCGGATCGTAGAAGATGCAGAAGTCGATATCGCTGGAGTAGTTGAGCTCGAACGCGCCCATCTTGCCGAGCGCGATGGCGAATATGCCGGCGCCGGAGAGGCCGTAATGGTCGAGCGCCACTTTTAGGGCCGTATCGACGCATTCGCAGGCAAGTTCGGTGAGGACGAGGGTCACGTCCATGACGTCCAGCGTCCCGGACAGGTCGTCGCCTGCAAGCGACAGGTGCGTCGCCTGCTTGGCGCGGCGCAGCACGCGCATGGCCTCCTCGTAGGGGACCTCCTTCCGCTTCGCCAGCATGCGAACCGTCTCGATCGCCTCGCGCCAGCCTTCGTCGTCAAGCTCCCGGCCGGCAAGGCGCCTCAGATAAGGCGCGTGGTCGAACGCTGCGGCGAGGGCGGCATCGGGCGTAGCGGCGACGGGCTTCACATTCAGCATACGGAGCCTATGTTCTCGACAGCCGCAGCGTCGCCTTGAGGCCCGGTGCTTCGGGCGGGCCGCTGCCGTCCGCGAGGATCAGCTTGCCGCCGTGCATTTCAGCAACGGAGTCGACGAGCGCGAGGCCGAGGCCGCTGCCCGGCTGGGTGCGGGCGGAGTCCATGCGCTGGAAACGCTGGACGACGCGCTCACGCGAGCCGGCCGGGATGCCGGGGCCGGTGTCGAGTACGGTCAGGTCCACCGTGCCGTCCGGCCCGCGTGCCACGGTGAGCCGGATCGTGCCGCCCTTCGGCGTGTACTTGACCGCATTGTCGAGCAGGTTCGACAGCGCCTGCCCGATCAGGTCCCGGTCTCCCAGGACGGTGAGGTGCCGGGCGATCTGGCTCTGGAATGTGAGGTCGGCCTCGTCGCAGGCGGGTTCAAACAGTTCGGCGAGTTCTTCGGCGAGCTCGCTGACATCCATCCGCACACGCTCGCCCTCAGCACCGGCTTCGAGGCGTGCAAGGCGCAGGATGGCGTTGAACGTGTCGAGCACGCGGTCGACTTCTTCCACCGTCTCGCCCAGTGTCGCTTCGGCGCTTTCGCGGGTCATCGGCTCGGACAGCGCGATTTCGAGCCGGTTGCGAAGGCGCGAGAGCGGCGAGCGCAGATCGTGCGCAATGGCATTGCCGGTGTTGCGGGTGGATTCGATCAGCTTCTCGAGCTGGTCGAGCATGGCGTTGATGCGCTGGCCGAGGCGGTCGAATTCGTCGCCGGACCCGCGCACGGGCACACGCCGGCCGAGTTCGCCGCCCATCACGGCCTCTGCCGTATGCGCCAGTTCGTCAGCCCGCCGGGCGGCGCCGCGCGATATCACGAGACCGCCGAGCAGCGACAGGACGAGGCCGATGGGCGCGGCGATGAAGATTGCCCGCTGGATGCGGCCGACGATGGCTGTCTGCTGGGCGGTGTCGAAGGCGACGAGCAGCGCGCCGCCATTGTCGCGCAGGCGCACGATGCGCCCGGCCATGGGATGGACGACTTCGGTGCCGTCCGGCTCGGCCTGGTTGACGTCGAAATAGACGGTCTGGACGTCGAGCTCCGGGTTCCAGTCCGGCATACGCAGGAAGTGGCCGACGATCTTCCGGCCGGAGGAATCCTCGAGGTAGTAGTAGAACGTCGAGCCGTTGCGCGTCATCCGCTCGAGAACGGACTGGCTGAGGCGTTCCATGCCGCCGGTGAAGTAGGCATTGCCGAGCTGTTCGAACTCAAGGTCCATGCGCCGGTCGGCCTCGGCGCGGATGTAGTACACCGTCGAGTAATAGAGGTAGATCAGCAGCGCCCCGGAGAACGCCGCAAACATGGCGCTGTAGAGCAGCGCCAGTTTGAACGTGGTCGTCCTCAGAAAGGTCGGAACGGCG
This sequence comes from Hyphomonas sp., assembly GCA_020638455.1. Taxonomy (GTDB): domain Bacteria; phylum Pseudomonadota; class Alphaproteobacteria; order Caulobacterales; family Hyphomonadaceae; genus Hyphomonas. The sequence continues at coordinate 41,419 of JACKIK010000008.1, forward strand.
AGCTTCATGGCCCGCTAGGTGCCAGCCGCCCGCCCGTCCGTCTAGCCCTGCAGGCGGTATCCGGCGCCGCGGACCGTGTGCAGCAGCGGCTCCTCGAATTCCTTGTCGATCTTGGCGCGCAGGCGCGAGACGTGCACGTCGATGACATTGGTCTGCGGGTCGAAATTATAGTCCCAGACCTTTTCGAGCAGCATGGTGCGCGTGACGACCTGGCCGGCATGTCGCATCAGGTATTCGAGCAGGCGGAATTCCCGCGGCTGCAGGTCGATTTTCTGCCCGGCGCGCGTGACCTTGCGGGTCAGCAGGTTCATTTCGAGATCGCCGGCCTTGAGGACCGTGACGGGCGCCTCCTGCGCAGGCTGGCGCCGGCCGAGCGCCTCGACCCGCGCCGCCAGCTCCGCCGGGGCGAAGGGCTTGGCGAGATAGTCCTCGGCGCCGGCCTTCAGGCCCTGCACCTTGTTCTGCACATCGCCCAGCGCCGACAGGAACAGGGCGGGCGTGGTGCCGCCGGCATCCCGGAACTCGCGCACCAGGGTCAGCCCGTCCTTCTCCGGCAGCATGCGGTCGACCACCATGGCGTCGAAGTCTTCCAACCGCGCCTTTTCGAGGCCCCGCTCGCCATCGGCGGCGGTGTCCACCGAGTGGCCGGCCTCGACCAGCACCTTCTCGATGAAGCGCGCCATCTCGGCATCATCCTCGATCACCAGAACGCGCATGGCATTCTCCTCCGCCGTCATTGCGATCATGGCAGCTTACTCCGCTTCGCTGATGTCGATAGTGCGGTAATTTGTGATCTGGCCGATCCGGACCGCGACCAGCACTTTCGTGCGGCCGGCCTTCTTCGCCGCATCGATCACCTTCTGCAGCGCATCGACGTTCTTCACCGGCTGGTTGTTGGCCTCCAGCAGCACCATGCCGGGCTGCAGGCCGGATTCCTCGACAACGCCGCCGCGCTTCACGTCGGAGATGACGAGGCCGGCTTCGTCATCATCGAGGCCGAGGCGCGTGCGGGCTTCCGCATCGAGCGGCACGAAAGTGGCGCCGAGCGAATCCATGGTCGAGCCTTCCGGTGCCGTGTCCGGCTTGTCCGCACTCGCGGAGGCAGGAATGATGCGGGCGTTCGGATCGTCAGGCCGCTCACCGACGACGACGTTGATCGTCTGGCGCTTGCCGCCGCGGATGATTTCGAACTTGTTCGAGGTGTTGGCGATCAGCTTGCCGACGACGCGCGTGGTGGTCGTCGCGTCGGTCACCTTGTTGCCGTTGACCGAGAGGATGACGTCGCCGCGCTGCAGGCCGCCCTTGGCCGCCGGGCTGCCATCGGTGACGTCGGCGATGATCGAGCCGTCATGGTCGTTCATGCCCTGGGCTTCAGCCATGTCCTCGGTGAGGTCCTGGATCGAGACACCGAGCCAGCCGCGCGAGACGTGGCCGTCCTTGATGATCGCCTTGGTCACTTCATCGGCCAGTTCCGCGGGGATCGCGAAGCCGATGCCGACCGAGCCGCCGGTCGGCGACAGGATCTGGGTATTCACGCCGACGACATCGCCCTGCAGGTCGAAGGTCGGGCCGCCCGAATTGCCGCGGTTGATGGCGGCGTCGATCTGCAGGAAGTCCGTATAGGGGCTGTCATTGCCGAGCTCGCGGCCGTCCGCCGACAGGATGCCTGCCGTAGCCGTGCCGCCAAGGCCGAACGGGTTGCCGAGCGCGACCACCCAGTCGCCCTTGCGCAGGTCGTGCGAGTTGCCGAACTTCACATAGGGATAGGAGCCTTTTTCCTTCACCTTCAGCACGGCGAGGTCGGTCTGCTTGTCGGTGCCGACCAGGTCGGCTTCGAGTTCCTTGCCGTCCTTGGTGACGATCTCGATCTGCACGGCGTTTTCAACGACGTGATTGTTGGTCACGATATAGCCGTCCTGCGAGATGAAGAAGCCGGAGCCGAGGGCACGGGCCTCTTCGGTATGCGGCTGCTGGTCGTCCTCTTCCTGGCCTTCCTGTTGTTGCTGCTGGCGGCGCTGTTCGAGGAACTCGTCAAATCCGGGGAAGCCGCGGAACTGTTCGAAGAACTGTTCCATGTCGCCCAGATTGCCGACCTCGCGTTCCGAGACGACGTTGACGGAAACAACTGCCGGTTCGACTCGCTCAATCAGGTCGGCGAAGGTCATCGGCGCGCCGCCGGGCGGCTCGACAGCGATGGGCTGCGCGCCGGCCTCCTGATTGATAATCTTCGGCGCGATCGACAACGTGCCGACGGCTGCTGCCCCGAAGAGCGCTGCCACCATGGCCTGCCGCGAAATGCCAAGTTTCATCATTCCAATCTCCAACTCGCTGAAAAGACGCCGGTTTGTCCAAGCGACTGATACATAAACACGCGCTCTTAATTATGGTCATTAAATGACAGTAAGCCGCACACACGATGGTGTGTACGTTCGCCAGCTGCGAGAGTTCCATGCGGACCCCTGAATCTTCGCCAACGCGCGGCAGTCTCCCGCGAATCCCTCAATCTGTGGAGGGTTTTTCCGGATCCGGCGCCGGCCGCGACAATACTTGCCAGGCGAGCCCGAATACTAACGTACCGCCGGTATGCACTTCGCCAAAATCCTGTTGAAATATAACGGGGCCTGTTACATACTGCTTTCGACTTGATCGCTATTTGGGGGACTCGCCGGTGCGCCGCACACACTGCATTGCGAAAGCTATGCCCGGGCAGCACGCGAGCGCCTTTTACCACTTGCCGGCACTGATACGGCCCGTTCCCCGGGCCAACCGGTGCCTGTCACCACTTCGTGTGGATTGCCTACTGCCAAGGCACCGCGCGGAGTCCCGACCAGACGTCAAGCATTGTCCCCACCCAGCCTGACGACTATTCCCACGGGGGGCAGTGCCGGCAAACCCACGCCCCGCCCATCGCAAACACCGAAAGGCCCGCAGCCGGGCCCTAGGCGTCTTCGGATTCGATACCGGCCGCTTCCGCAGGCCTCCGCCGGACGGCCCGCCAGCCGATCAGGCCGCCTGCCAGCAGCAACAGGAACGGGCCGCCCCACAGGACCAGTCCGCTGAGGCCGCGCCCTTTCGGGCGGAACAGGACGAACTCGCCGTAACGGCTCTCGAACCAGTCGCGCACCTGCTGGTCGGTCGATCCTTCGGAGATCATCTCCCGGATACGCTCGCGCATGTCTTCGGCGATCGGCGCAGCGGACTGGGACACCGGCTCATTCTCGCATGCGACGCAGCGAATCTCGCGCATCAGCTCCTGCGCCCGCGCCTCCTGGGCCGGATCCTGCAGCGGCACATCGGCCGCCATGGCAATCACGAAGGACAGGAGGAGCGCTTTCATCGCTTCACCTTCACGAGGCTGAGAAGGCCGCCGATGCCGATCAGGACGACGCCGAAATAGACGAAGTCGATCAGCGGGTTGAAGTAGACGCGAAAGACCCATTTCGACTGGCCGTCGATGATACGCCGCTCGCCGAGGGCGGCGTAGAGGTCACCTGTACCGGTCTTGTAGATGGCCGTTTCCGTGGTCGGCATGCGGGCCGCCGGATAGTAGCGCTTCATCGGCTCCAGCACGGCACGGGCACTGCCCTTCACAGCCGTGAGCACCGCCTTGTCGGCGTACCAGTTCGGGCCTTCGATGGAGCCGACATTGTCGAGCGTCAGCGTCCAGCCGGCCACCTTGCCGGAACTGCCTTCGGTGAGGGCGACCGTCGATTCATAGCGCGTGGTCGTCTCGACCACGGCGCCGATGATGAACAGTCCGATGCCGGCATGGGCCAGCGTCATGCCCCAGACGCGCGGCGGCAGGCGGAAGATGCGCGGGAAGGTAATGGCACGCCGCTTCAGCTCCCAGAAGGCGCCGCCGATCAGCCAGAGGCCGAGTGCAACGCCAAGCGCAGCCCCCAGCGGAATCTTCCAGACGCCGACACCGAGCGCTGCGAAAATGGCGACCAGCACGGCGCCGGCGGCCGCCCAGCGGGTCCACTGCTTGAGGTCAGCCTTGCCCCAGGCCCAGGCCTGGACGACAGGCAGGAGGATCAGCAGCAAGGCGAGGATCGGCACGAAGGTCTGCCGGAAATATGGTTCGCCTACGGACATTGTCCGGCCCGCTGCCTCCGCCATCAGCGGGAACAGCGTGCCGAGCAGGACGGTCAGCGCGGCAACGAAGAGGACGATATTGTTCGCCATCAGGGCGCCTTCCCGGCTGACCATCAGCCACGGCTTGCCGCCTTTCAGCTGAGGCCCGCGCCAGGCAAACAGGCCGAGCGCGAGGGCGCCATAGGCGACGAGGCCGCTCAGCAGGATCGTCCCGCGTTTCGGATCGACGGCGAAGGCATGCACGGAGGTCAGCACGCCGGAGCGCACGAGGAAGGCGCCCATGATCGAGAACAGGAAGGCGATGACGGCGAGCAGCGCCGTCCACGCCGCGAAGCTCTCCCTCTTTTCCGTGACGATGACCGAATGCAGCAGCGCCGCACCGATCAGCCAGGGCATCAGCGAGGCATTTTCCACCGGGTCCCAGAACCACCAGCCGCCCCAGCCGAGCTCGTAATAGGCCCAGTAGGAGCCGAGCGCGATGCCGAAGGTGAGCGGGATGAACGCCGCAAGCGACCAGCGGCGGGCTTCCTTCGCACAGACCGAGTCGATCCGCCCTTCCATCATTCCGGCGGCAGCCAACGCGAAGACAAAGGAGTAGCCGACATAGCCGAGATACAGCATGGGCGGGTGGAAGGAGAGCGCCGGGTCCTGCAACAGCGGATTGAGGCCGGCGCCCTGGAACGGCGCGGGGTCGAGCCGCAGATAGGGCGAGGAGGCGAACAGGAGGTAGCCGAGCGCACCGGCGCCGAGCAGGCCCTGCACGCCAAGAGCACGGGCCTCGAAGGTTTCGCGTCCGGTCTTCATAAGGGCTGCCGCGGCAGCGCCGAAGCCCAGCGTCACCAGCGCCCAGAGGGCCATCGAGCCCTCATGGTTCCCCCACGTGCCGGCGAT